>NZ_JAAJBT010000033.1 GCF_011392115.1 Flavobacterium difficile | reverse complement strand
TGTTTCAACAACATCTGACAATCCATCATTATCTGAATCTAAGTCTAAATAATTTGGTAGTCCATCTCCATCAAAGTCTGCTGTTGGGTTAGCGTTTACATCTCCAAAACCAACTGTGTTGTCTTGTGTGTCTACAATACCATCTCCATCTGTATCTGGGCCATCTGCTACACCATCACTGTTGGCATCTCCTGCTGGTGAACCTCCGTTTTCTGTGTAGTCATTAACTCCATCATTAT
>NZ_JAAJBT010000032.1 GCF_011392115.1 Flavobacterium difficile | reverse complement strand
CTGGACATTCTCCTCTTACTATACTTCGTCAGTTCGCTGTCGCTCGGGTCAAATGCTGCCTTCTTTGATTAAGAGATTACCTGAAAAGATAGCCTCTTATTTTTACTATATTTAGTCCCAACGGGACATTTTTTTTAATCTGAACTTGAATCAGATTCTTTATGAGTTTATTGCAGTAAACTCCTTCTGAAATCCTTCGCGTTAGTGGGTGAAGTGGCATCCTTTTTTTTGTTGTTGTCCTA
>NZ_JAAJBT010000031.1 GCF_011392115.1 Flavobacterium difficile | reverse complement strand
ACTGGTGTATCTGCTGCATCAACATCTCCAAAGCCATTTGTAGCATCCACTGCATTTGAAATACCATCACCATCTGTATCAGCACCGTCTATTTCTCCATCGTTGTTTGCATCTAATGCTCCGTTGCTTGTTTCAACAACATCTGACAATCCATCATTATCTGAATCTAAGTCTAAATAATTTGGTAGTCCATCTCCATCAAAGTCTGCTGTTGGGTTAGCGTTTACATCTCCAAAACCAACTGTGTTGTCTTGT
>NZ_JAAJBT010000030.1 GCF_011392115.1 Flavobacterium difficile | reverse complement strand
ATGGTGTAGCACTTTGGTCGTCATCATTAGCAACTGGTGTATCATTTACGGCCGTTACTACAAACGTAATTAATGCTGTATCACATGCACCTGATGGATCACATAACTGATACGTTAATGTAGCCGTTCCATTGAAGTTATTGGCTGGGTTGAACGTTACAACTCCTGTAGCTGGATTTAATGTCCAAACTCCTTCTGCTGTAGTGATTGTATCTTGGATACCTGCTGTTGCTGGATCTAAATCAACTGTGAACT
>NZ_JAAJBT010000029.1 GCF_011392115.1 Flavobacterium difficile | reverse complement strand
ACTGGTGTATCTGCTGCATCAACATCTCCAAAGCCATTTGTAGCATCCACTGCATTTGAAATACCATCGCCATCTGTATCAGCACCGTCTATTTCTCCATCGTTGTTGGCATCTAATGCTCCGTTGCCTGTTTCAACAACATCTGACAATCCATCATTATCTGAATCTAAGTCTAAATAATTTGGTAGTCCATCTCCATCAAAGTCTGCTGTTGGGTTAGCGTTTACATCTCCAAAACCAACTGTGTTGTCTTGT
>NZ_JAAJBT010000028.1 GCF_011392115.1 Flavobacterium difficile | reverse complement strand
GTGGAGTAGATGCGAATAACAATGGTATTGATGATGTTTACGAAGGCGCTGGATACATTTCAGTACCAACAAACACAGATACTACAGATGCTCCTGATTATTTAGACAATGATTCAGATAATGATGGATTAACAGACATCGTTGAGAACAACGAAGGTGTTGCTATTGCAACAGGAGTTGATACAGATGGAGATGGATTAGATGATGCATGGGATGATGTAGTAGGTAATGATGTAAATGACAACATCAACACACCAAATGCAGCTTCATTAGGCGATGAAGATGGCGATGGCGAGGTAGATTACAGAGACATTTTAGATAGTGATAATGACGGAGTTGCGGATAATGTAGATCCAGATGATGATAACGATGGTGTATTAG
>NZ_JAAJBT010000027.1 GCF_011392115.1 Flavobacterium difficile | reverse complement strand
ATGTTGCACCAAGTGGAGTAGATGCGAATAACAATGGTATTGATGATGTTTACGAAGGCGCTGGATACATTTCAGTACCAACAAACACAGATACTACAGATGCTCCTGATTATTTAGACAATGATTCTGATAATGATGGATTAACAGACATCGTTGAGAACAACGAAGGTGTTGCTATTGCAACAGGAGTTGATACAGATGGAGATGGATTAGATGATGCATGGGATGATGTAGTAGGCAATGATGTAAATGACAACATCAACACGCCAAATGCAGCTTCATTAGGCGATGAAGATGGCGATGGCGAGGTAGATTACAGAGACATTTTAGATAGTGATAATGACGGAGTTGCGGATAATGTAGATCCAGATGATGATAACGATGGTGTATTAG
>NZ_JAAJBT010000026.1 GCF_011392115.1 Flavobacterium difficile | reverse complement strand
ATGGTAACGTTGTTCCTCCTTGACTTGGGTCTACAACATCTACCAATCCATCATTGTCTGCATCAGCACCATCGATAATTCCATCGCCATTGGCATCAACTCCTCCATTCTCCGTTACATCTGTAATTCCATCATTATCTGAATCTAAATCTAAGAAGTCTGGTGTACCATCATTGTCCGTATCTGCAATTCCTTCTGTAACATCTAATACTCCGTCATTATCATCATCTGGATCTGTTACATCAGGAACTAAATCTCCATCAAAATCAGATAACACTACAAAAGTAATTAATGCTGTATCACATGCGCCTGATGGATCACATAACTGATACGTTAATGTAGCCGTGCCATTGAAGTTATTGGCTGGGTTGAACGTTACAACTCCTGTAGCTGGATTTAATGTCCAAACTCCTTCTGCTGTAGTAATTGTATCTT
>NZ_JAAJBT010000025.1 GCF_011392115.1 Flavobacterium difficile | reverse complement strand
ATGGAGATGTTTACGGTACACCAGAAAACTTAGGGGCAAATGTAAACACAGAAGCTAACGAGAGTTTTCCATCGATTCAGGATGATAACATCTTATTCTTTTCATCTAATGGAAGACAAGGATTTGGAGGTTATGATGTGTTCAAATACAACACTACAACAACTAATGAAAAAGCCACAAACTTAGGCGAGCCGGTAAACTCACAAAAAGACGATTTTGCATTTAGTTACAACTTACAAAAAAATGTAGGGTACTTCTCAAGTAATAGAGAAGGCAACGATGACATTTATCAGGCCAATGCAGTTTGTGGAGTGGATGCTACTGTGGTTGTAAAAGATGCTGAAACAGGAAAATTACTTTCAGGCGCAAGCGTAGCACAGATGAATAGTAAAGGCGTAGAGAAAGGCAATCAGGTTTCAAATGAAATGGGAGAAGTAAAGTTTGGTTTACCATGTGAAGAAGTAGCAAATTTTAATGCGACAAGATCGGGTTATGAAAACGCAACCACAACGATGG
>NZ_JAAJBT010000024.1 GCF_011392115.1 Flavobacterium difficile | reverse complement strand
CCTGATGGATCACATAACTGATACGTTAATGTAGCCGTGCCATTGAAGTTATTGGCTGGGTTGAACGTTACAACTCCTGTAGCTGGATTTAATGTCCAAACTCCTTCTGCTGTAGTAATTGTATCTTGGATACCTGCTGTTGCTGGATCTAAATCAACTGTGAACTGTCCAACTCCGTTTACCGGTGCGCTTGGGTTACCATCCACATCGGTATCGTTTGCTAAAACACTAACGGTACCATCTGCACCATCTTCTGTTAATGGTGTAGCACTTTGGTCGTCATCATTAGCAACTGGTGTATCATTTACGGCCGTTACTACAAACGTAATTAATGCTGTATCACATGCACCTGATGGATCACATAACTGATACGTTAATGTAGCCGTGCCATTGAAGTTATTGGCTGGGTTGAACGTTACAACTCCTGTAGCTGGATTTAATGTCCAAACTCCTTCTGCTGTAGTGATTGTATCTTGGATACCTGCTGTTGCTGGATCTAAATCAACTGTGAACTGTCCAACTCCGTTTACCGGTGCGCTTGGGTTACCATCCACATCGGTATCGTTTGCTAAAACACTAACGGTACCATCTG
>NZ_JAAJBT010000023.1 GCF_011392115.1 Flavobacterium difficile | reverse complement strand
TTACGAGGAAAAAGTAATCGATTTAACTGCTTATCCAGCAGGATCTCAAATTTACATTGCTTTTGTAATGACAAATGACAACGGAGATCGTTGGTTAATAGATAATATAAATTTAGTACAAAAATGTAATGCACCTACAGGACCATTAGCAACAGCTAACGAATCTACCTCTAGTGCACAATTAAGTTGGGGTTCTCCTGCGGGTGTAACTCTTTTTAATGTTCAAGTTTGTCCATTTGCTGATACTTTTGGTGGTCCAACAACTATAAATTATAATGGGGTTACTAACCCTTTTACAGCCACAGGTTTAGCGCCAAATACGCTTTACAAATTTCAGGTACAAGCTGTTTGTCCGAATACATTTACTAGTGATTGGTTTGGTCCAAGAAGTTTTCAAACGGCTTCTTTTGGAGATACTTGTGCCGGTCCGATTGTAATACCGCCAACTTTACCATATCAAACTTCAGATAATACTTCAAATTATTTAGACACTAACGATATTGCTCAGCCTTTGGCGTGTAGTTCACAAGCTACAAATTATATGGCAGGAAATGATGTGTTTTATACATTTACTCCAACTTTTACAGGTAATATTGCTATTACTTTATCACCTACAAATGCTAGTTCAAGTATTCACGTGTACAATGCTT
>NZ_JAAJBT010000022.1 GCF_011392115.1 Flavobacterium difficile | reverse complement strand
CCAAATGCAGCTTCATTAGGCGATGAAGATGGCGATGGCGAGGTAGATTACAGAGACATTTTAGATAGTGATAATGACGGAGTTGCGGATAATGTAGATCCAGATGATGATAACGATGGTGTATTAGATACAGCAGAATTAGGCGGAGTAGATCCATACGCAGATGCAGATGGAGATGGATTCCCTAACTTAGTTGATCCAGACTTTACGGGCTTCCCAGATGCTGACAATGATGGTACACCAGACTTCTTAGATTTAGATTCAGATAATGATGGGATTACAGATGTAACGGAGAATGGAGGAGTTGATGCCAATGGCGATGGAATTATCGATGGTGCTGATGCAGACAATGATGGATTGGTAGATGTTGTAGACCCAAGTCAAGGAGGAACAACGTTACCATTAGCAGATACTGACGGTGATGGTACACCAGACGCTCAGGACTTAGATTCTGATAACGATGGAATCAACGACTTAACAGAAGCAGGTAACCCATTAGCAACAGACGTTAACAATGACGGAGTGGTTGATGGAGCAGATACAGACGGTGATGGTATCAATGATGCTATCGATACGAATCCAGTATTTGGAGGAACAGGTATTGCTACACCAGCAGACACAGATGGCGATGGTACACCAGACAACCAAGATTTAGACAGTGATAATGATGGAGTTAATGACTACACAGAAAACGGAGGTTCACCAGCAGGAGATGCCAACAGTGATGGTGTAGCAGATGGCCCAGATACAGATGGAGATGGTATTGTAGACACACAAGACAACACAGT
>NZ_JAAJBT010000021.1 GCF_011392115.1 Flavobacterium difficile | reverse complement strand
AAGCATTGTACACGTGAATACTTGAACTAGCATTTGTAGGTGATAAAGTAATAGCAATATTACCTGTAAAAGTTGGAGTAAATGTATAAAACACATCATTTCCTGCCATATAATTTGTAGCTTGTGAGCTACAAATTAAGGGCTGAGCAATATCATTAGTGTCTAAATAATTTGAGGTATTATCTGATGTAATGTATGGTAAGGTTGGCGGTATTACAATCGGACCGGCACAAGTATCTCCAAAAGAAGCCGTTTGAAAACTTCTTGGACCAAACCAATCACTAGTAAAGCCATTTGGGCAAATAGAACGTACCTGAAATTTATAAAGTGTATTAGGTGCTAAACCAGTAGCTAAAAAGTTAACATTGGTGTTTGCAATTGGTTGTGTTGGTACATTATTAAATGCATCAGCAAATGGCACAATTTCAACTTC
Organism: Flavobacterium difficile; assembly: GCF_011392115.1. Lineage (GTDB taxonomy): Bacteria > Bacteroidota > Bacteroidia > Flavobacteriales > Flavobacteriaceae > Flavobacterium > Flavobacterium difficile. The sequence goes on along the minus strand of NZ_JAAJBT010000021.1, from coordinate 595 downwards.
CCATTGTGTAATTCCTGCTGGAGAACCCCAACTTAACTGTGCTGTAGAAGTAGATTCGTTAGCAGTAGTTAGTGGCCCAATTGGCGCATCACATTTTTGTACTAAATTTATATTATCTATTAACCAACGATCTCCGTTGTCATTTGTCATTACAAAAGCAATGTAAATTTGAGATCCTGCTGGATAAGCAGTTAAATCGATTACTTTTTCCTCGTAAACGTTAGCAACACTTGTTAATGAAGACTCATCCCAAGAAATAAGGTTAGTAAATGTAGCTGGATTGGTTTGAGAAGTAGTTGAAATTTTAACGTCAAATAAACTTCCTTGATTTCCAGTTTGAACGGTTTTTGTAAAAAACCTCAACTGACCATTAGCTGGTACTGTAACCTGAGAAGTTACTAACCAGTCGATAGCTAAACCGGTAGCAACATTTTCTCTGTTAATCAAAGCTGACTTTCCAACACCTTGGTAAGTAAATGCCGTTAAATTGGTTTCTCCCCAACTTTGAGCTGTACCAGTTCCCGTTTCAAAAGTTGTCCAACCGGTGGGAGGAAATGTTGCGCCTTCAAAGTTTTCAGTTAATTGTCCGAAAACA
>NZ_JAAJBT010000020.1 GCF_011392115.1 Flavobacterium difficile | reverse complement strand
TCACAAGCTACAAATTATATGGCAGGAAATGATGTGTTTTATACATTTACTCCAACTTTTACAGGTAATATTGCTATTACTTTATCACCTACAAATGCTAGTTCAAGTATTCACGTGTACAATGCTTGTCCTGGTACTGCAGGTGCTACTTGTTTAGGAGGTGTGGCGAATACCAATGCCAATCCAAGAAATATTATTCCTTTTGGAGTAGTTGCAGGGACAACTTATTATATCATAATTTCTTCAAGTGCTGCACAACAAACAGTTGGTTATACATTAACAATTCAACAAGTGTTTTGTAACCAACCTACAGCCTTAACTGCTACTAATATTACTACTACATCTGCAGATTTATCATGGACTTCGGATGCAGGTATTACTTCATGGCAATATTCTTTTGCACCAGCACCATATGGTTTGCCAACAGGAACTACTTTCCCAACAGCTACAACAAACACAGGAGTTACAGTAACAGGAATTCCAGGAGTTTCTTATCAATATTATGTAAGAGCAGTTTGTAGTGATGGTAATACAAGTATTTGGTCAGGTCCTTTTACTTATACTTTACCACAAGTTGCTACTCCATTAAACTTTACAGACGGTTTTGAAACGCTTACAGGTTGGACAGTAAACAACTCAACTCAAGCCAATAAATGGGCTGTTGGTACTAGCGTTAATAATGGTGGAACTCATGCCTTATACATTACAGATACGAACGGTCAAACCAATACGTACAACAATACAGCGACTTCTATCGTTCATGCTTACAAAGATTTTGTAATACCAGCAGGAGCAACGCAATTAGATTTTACATTCGATTGGCGATCAGTTGGAGAAGTACAGGATTACATTAGAGTTTGGACAGTTCCAACAACATTTACTCCAGCTGCTGGAACATTAATTACAGCGGTACCAAACAGTAGAATTAAAGTTGGAAACGATTTTAATTCGAATTCAAATTTTACAACACAAAATTACACACTAAATGCGGTGCCGTATGCCGGTGGAAACATGAGAGTAGTTTTTGAATGGAGAAATAACAATACAGCAGGAAATCAACC
>NZ_JAAJBT010000019.1 GCF_011392115.1 Flavobacterium difficile | reverse complement strand
CCAAATCCTTGTCTTCCATTAGATGAAAAGAATAAGATGTTATCATCCTGAATCGATGGAAAACTCTCGTTAGCTTCTGTGTTTACATTTGCCCCTAAGTTTTCTGGTGTACCGTAAACATCTCCATCAATGCTTACTTTCCAAATGTCTTCGCCTCCTAATCCGCCTGGCATATCTGATGAAAAATATAAGGTTTTTCCATCCTTACTAATACTTGGGTTTCTTACCGAGTATGATTTACTATTGAATGGTAAGGGTTTTGAATTCGTCCATTTTTCTCCATCTTTTGTGGCTTTATACAAATAAATCTGACCGAACTTTAAACGCTTGGCTTTGTCTTTCTGGAATTCACTCTCGTTGAAACTCTCACTTCCGTAGTACATGGTATTTCCGTCTGCTGAGATTGCTGCTGGTCCGTCATGCCATTTGGTATTTAATTCTGCAACTTCTGTAGCTTGACTTAATGTCCCGTCTGCATTTCTTGTGGCTTTGTATAAATCTAAATACGGCTCTTCGTCCATACCACTTGTCTTTCTTGCTGTGTTTCTAGCACTCGCAAAATAAACCTCATTGGAATTACTTAACACGGCTCCAAAGTCTGCTTTATCGCTACTAACATCCGACTTTTTCGCGTCGTATTGTTTGCTTTGACTTTTTAATTGTGTTAAATAGTTCGGGTTGTTTTTAAACGCTTTGGCTCTAGCATCATTAGGTTGCATTTTGGCAAATTGTTCCATTTGTGCTTCTGCCGCTTTGGCGTTGCCTTCTGCCTTTAGCATTTGAGCATATCTAAAATATGTCTCTGCATCTTGCGGAGTTTCTACCGCTTTGGCATACCAAGTAACCGCTTCTTTCGTATTGAAAACATTAAAATAACTATCGGCTAATTGCTTGTAAACATAACCATCCGCTTTGTTTTTTTCTACCAATTTCGAATACGCTTGGGCCGCATCAACATACTCCAATCTGTCAAACAATTTGTCCGCCTCTTTAGTATCTTTGTTTTGTGCCATTAATCCTGTTGAAAACAGTAAGGTACCTGCTACTATATATATATTTCTCATAAGTATAATTCTTTGTGGGATAGATTAAAAATAACGTGGTGAACGTGATACTTTCTTACTAAAGTTAACATCAAACAACAAGATCACCTCATGCGAGGATGGCGTGGTTACATTTAAATCTGAAACGATATGATCGTAAGCATAACCAATACGTAAAGAAGGGGTAATGGCATAATTTACCATCGCACCAAAACTGTCATCTACTCTATAAGTCCCTCCGATTTCAAACTTGTCATAAAACATAAAATTCGTAGAAACATCCAATGAAGCTGGTGCCTCAAATGAAGATTTTGCCATGAAAAAAGGCTTGAATTTTACATTCTTATTAATATCAAAAACATAACCTCCTGTTAAAAAATAATGGCTCGATTCGTTCCCATAACTTCTACCATCAAAATCTAAATGTGTGCCTTTTAACATATTTGGAACCGATAATCCTAAATAATACTTTTGCGTATAATAAAAAGCTCCTGTACCAAAATTAAAATAACTATTGTTAACATTCTGACCAAATGCACCATCTCCTTGCTGCGGTAAGGTCGGTGCTATTTTTGTAGCATAATCCACATTGTGTAGCGTTAAACCCGCTTTTAATCCTAAAGCTAATTTGTGCTCACCTCCTAATTTTATAGTGTACGAAAAATCCCCATAAACATTGTTCTCCTCTACAGGACCTAATCTATCAGACACAACAGATAAACCCAAACCTACATTCTTTCCAACTGGACTATGCCCAAAAAAAGTACTCGTTACCGGTGCATCCTCCAACTCTATCCACTGCTGTCTGTGCAACAAGCCCATAGACAAACTCTCCTTACTTCCAGCATATGCAGGATTCATAACACTCATATTATACATGTACTGTGTATAATGTGGATCTTGTTGGGCTGAAACCTCTGAAAAGTAACCAACCGCTAACAATAAACCTAAATATATTTTTCTCATATTGATGTTGTTTAATAAAATCTACTCTTTTACTAGTTTATAAAAGAGTAGAATTATCTATCTTCTTATTGTTCTCTATTTATATAAATCCATCCTGTTTTCTTCTCACCAGATACCAACTCTATTACATAATAATAAGTACCGTCTGGCATCTCTCCACCTCCATTAAACTGTCCGCGCCAATCATTATTATAGTTCGTCTTAGTGTAAACCTCCTTACCATATCGATTGAAAATCTCAACCTTATTGGCAACCAACTCTAAGTAATCATTCAACCCATCTCCATTTGGCGAAATACCTTTTTGGATTT
>NZ_JAAJBT010000018.1 GCF_011392115.1 Flavobacterium difficile | reverse complement strand
AAATGTGCTTTAAATTGTTTTTGTTGGTCGTTTTCTGTGTAGTCTACACTAAACCAATAATCCGTAGATGGAATGTCTTGTCCGTTGTATTTTCCGTCCCAACCTTCTCCTAATGGATCTATTTGTTTGATCAACTTTCCATAGCGGTCAAATATATAAATTTTTGCGTTATGTTTCGCTTCTAATCCAACAATTTTCCACTTATCGTTAAATCCATCACCATTTGGTGTAAAATATTTAGGATAATCTATTACTTCAATGCTTTCGGTTAAATTCGTACAACCTTCAACATCTTCAACCAAAATTTCATGAGTACCTGCTTCAACACCTGTAAACACATTCGAACTCTGCCACGCCCCTCCATCTAATGAATAAATTAAATTACCTGTTCCTATCGGATTTACGGTAACTGTAATTGTTGCATTATTTGTAAACGCATCTGTTACCACTGAAGTAAATGCTGTCGCTGGATAAACCGTACTTACCACGGCTTGCACAGGCGGTGCCGGGCAATTCGTTACCGTATTGGTTACTATCACTTGATATGTTCCTTCTATTGATGCTTCAAATGTTGGACCATTGCTACTTGGTAAAGCTTCAAATAAGCCTGTTGCCGTATTCAAAATAAACCAATCATAAGTAAAATCTGGATCAGTCAATTGCGTATCTAATACATAATTCTGATACGTAACGCCTGTTGTCTGATTTACACAAATATGACCATCGGTTAAAACTGGTTTTGGTAATGGGTTTACTCTAACTAAATATTCTGTAGTTCCTCCATCACAATTCCCTAGTTTTGATGTCACACTATATCTTACATAACCTTGAACGTTTGACGTATTTAACAATACATCATTTATCGTAAATGGCGCAGTACCCGATCCGTTTGTAAAACCTGTTACATTTTGAGAATCGATAACCGTCCATACCAATGTTGTTCCAGCTATGTTTGGAAATGATGAAATAGTTAAATTAGTAGATTCTCCACTACAAATCTCACCAACTGGTAAACCAATAGGTGTTCCTGGTATTGGATTGACTGTAATTGTAACGGCATTGACACTTGTTGCACCTGTACAAATTCCATTTACTGGCGTAAAATCAAAACTAATCGTTCCTGCCACTAAAGGATTCGTTAAAGCTAATTGTAAATTCACAATTCCTGTTGTTGTAGTACCACTTGTAGCGCCTCCAACTATTTGAACTCCTGTTGCTGTATTTATTTGCCAATTGTACATAGTGGCTACAGGATTACTATTTGAAGTGATAGTTACACTTTCATTATTACAAATTACTGTTTTATTTGAAACTGTTGAAACAATAACTGGTATAGGTTGTACGGTAATTAATATTTGTTGTGATGTTCCAAAACAACTTCCAACTTGCGGTCGAACTTCTAAATTAATCGTTCCTCCTTGAAAAGCATTTATTAAAGTAACTATTTGATCTATATTTGTTTCATTACCGCTTACAACCGCTGTATTCACATTACTGTTAGTAGCACTCCATACAAAGGTAGTACCAACTACCGTACTTGTCAATTGAGAAGCTAAATTTAAAGTTCCTCCAGTACAAATTGTAATATCTGGAATTTGTGTAATAAACTGTGGCGTAGCTGAAACTGTTACTGTAGCACTCTGACCTAAAACTGGAATGGTACATCCGTTTAAACTTGCGCTTGTTAAAGCATAAGTAGTCGTAGCTGCTGGAGAAACAGAAATAACATTACTTCCCGAAGCTCCAATTGTAAATGAACTTGGCGTTCCGGTCCATGTTATAATTGTACCTGGTGTAGCTGTTACAGTTAAGTTAACAGGTATACCTGCACAAGTTGTAGTAGTTCCTGTAATCGAAATACCTGTAGGAATTGGATTAACTGTAATCGTACCTGTTGCAGCAACTGAACCACAACCTCCTGTTAAGGGAATACTATACGTAAAAGTTCCTGTAACTGATGGCATTCCAGAAATTGTAATGACATTTCCAGACCATGAAGCTGACACTCCGGCTGGTAAATTTGATGCAGAACCAATTCCTGTAGCACCTGTGGTAGTATGTGTAATTGGGGTTAAAACCGTATTTACACATAACGTAGGTGTTGATGAAGCAGCTGAAACTGTATTACTAGGAATAACTTCAATAGTACCAGTTGCTGAAAAACTTCCACAACCTCCTGTTAAGGGAATGGTATAAGTAAAAATACCTGTATTGGAAGGAATACCTGAAATCGAAATACTATTGCCAGACCATGAAGCTGAAACTCCCGATGGTAAACCTGTTGGTGTTCCAATCCCAGTTGCACCCGTTGTTGTATGAGTTATTATCGGTAAGTTGGTATTCACACATAAAACCGGTGACGATGAAGCCGGTGAAACCGTATTGTTCGGGTTAACTGTGATGGTA
>NZ_JAAJBT010000017.1 GCF_011392115.1 Flavobacterium difficile | reverse complement strand
GAAACGATTTTAATTCGAATTCAAATTTTACAACACAAAATTACACACTAAATGCGGTGCCGTATGCCGGTGGAAACATGAGAGTAGTTTTTGAATGGAGAAATAACAATACAGCAGGAAATCAACCTCCAGCTGCCATAGATAACATTAAATTAGATTTAGTAACTTGTCCGAAACCATTAAATCCAACGATAACGAATATAAATTACAATAATGCTCAAGTTAACTGGGCTAATGGAGCAACAGAAACACAGTGGGAAGTTTTGGTTTTACCAGCAGGTTCTGCAGCGCCAACAGCAACTTCAGTGGGAATAAATGTTTCTTCTAATCCTTACGTAATTACTGGTTTAACATCAGTCACATGTTATGATGTATATGTAAGAGCAAGATGTTCTGCTACAGAAGTAAGTTTTTGGTCGACAGTTGCTTCTTTTTGTACAACTCCTCATTTTTGTGCAGGTGATGAATTTTATGATACAGGTGGAGCTACTGGTGCTTACGGAAATAATCAGAACATTACAACTACTATTTGTCCAGATAACACAGGAGATGTTGTAACTGTAATTTTTAACGAATTTAATTTGGCTGCTGGCGATAATTTAACAATAAGAAATGGAAATTTAGCCACTTCTCCTTTACTTGGAACTTTTACTGGTGCTAATTTACCTCCATCGTTTACATCAACTTCGCCAACAGGATGTTTAACTTTTGTATTTACTTCAAATGGAACAGGAGTAAGTGATGGATGGGAAGCTTCTATATATTGTACACCACCAATTACTTGTCCGAAGCCAACAGTATTAACATCAAGCGCAGTAACAACGAACTCAGTTCAATTAGCGTGGACAGAAAACGGAACAGCTACACAATGGGAAATTATTGTTTTACCTTTAGGTTCTCCGGTTCCACCACCAGGAACTGTTGGGGTAGTAGCGAATTCAAATCCATTTACATATAATACAGGTTTAACGCCTGGTACAGCTTACACTTTTTTTGTAAGAGCAATTTGTTCTACCACTGACGCTAGTTTGTATTCAAACGGAGCAAATTTCTACACACGTCCAAATAATGACGAATGTGCAACAGCTTTAAATGTTTTAGTAAATACTGATTTGGCTTGTGCATTAGTTACACCAGGAACAATTACAGGTGCATCAAATTCAGGTATTCCAGCTTCTACATGTGGCGGCGCTGCCGATGATGATACTTGGTTTTCATTCACTGCAACTTCAGCTGCTCATATTATAAATTTTAATGATATTGTAGGAACCACTACAGATTTAAGCCATGCTGTTTATTCAGGTTCATGTGGAGCATTAACTTTATTGTATTGTGATGTTAATAATTTTAGTTATAATAACACGTATGTAATTGGTCAAACATATTACATAAGAGTGTGGTCGGCTTCAACAACTGTAAATCAAGTAGCTTCATTTAATGTGTGTATTAATAACGTTTTACCACCATTATTTGCAGAAAATTCTTCTACAGCAACAGCTCCTGCAACTTATACAGTTCCTCAGCTTGTTACAGATGTATTAGTAACTTCACCATGTGGAATTGTATCAAACATTACTTTTTCAACAGGTTCAAATTTCGGACAACAAAACGGTATTGGATATTTCAATAAAAATGGTTCATCATTCGGTTTAGAAGAAGGAATTATATTAGCAACACGTTCTGCAAATACCTGTGACGGTCCAAATACAGATGGTTCAGAAGGAACTGGTGCTTGGCCAGGTGATGCACAACTATTAGCTTACATGCAATCAGTTGGTGAATCTGTAACGAGTTATAATAATTCATCTGTATTAGAGTTTGATTTTGTGCCTATTGCAGATCAAGTGAAATTTGATTTCATTTTTGCTTCCGATGAATATGGAACTTTTCAATGTCAATTTTCAGATGCTTTTGCATTCTTTTTGACAAACATAGCAACAGGTACTACAACAAACTTAGCTGTTGTTCCTGGTACTACACCACCAGTTCCAATTGCAGTAACCACAATAAGAAAAGCGGAATTTAATAATGGTTGTGCTTCTGCTAATCCAACATACTTTGATAAATTTTACGGAGACGGTAATCCACAAGACGGACTACCAGATGTTGTTGCGCCAATTAACTTTAAAGGCTATACTGTGCCAATGTCTGCTACAGGAACAGTTATTCCTGGACAAACTTATCACATGAAGTTTGTTGTAGGGGATAGAAATGATTCTTCTTTTGATAGTGCAGTTTTCTTAAGTAAATTTGATATCGGTAATGTTGATTTAGGAAACGACTTAACAGTCTCTGGAAATAGTGCATTATGTGCAGGTCAGTCTTATACTATCAACAGTGGTTTAACTGCACCTCCATACGGATTCACTTGGTCTTATAAAGCACCAACGGCTTCAACATTTGAGGTAATTACAGGTCAAACTGGTCCAACATTAAACGTTACTCAACCAGGAGAATACAAATTAGTTGCTCAGTATGTAGGTTCTGCTTGTGTTGGAGAAGATACAATAGTAGTAGAGTTTTATCCTGATTTAATCCTAGTTACACCTGAACCAAACGATTTAAGTATTTGTGCTTCAAATCCTGCGGTTTTTGATTTAACACAAAATACTTCAGTTGTAACAGCAAATTTTGCAACACCATCGGATTATTTAGTAACTTATTACTTAACCCAAGCAGATGCAATTGCAGCTACAAACTCTATTGCTAATCCAAATGCCTACACAAACGTTACGAATCCTCAAACGATTTGGATGAGAATTTATAGTACTACAACTTTCTGTTCTGGTATTAAGAGTTTTGATATTGAAGTGGTTTCACCACCTTCTGCAACCATATCTTACAATTCATCTTATTGTTTTAATGATAATTTAGCAAATGTTACACTAACAGGAACTTCTGGAGGAAGTTATTCTGTAGTAGGTAGTCCTGCAAATATTTCTGTGAATTCTAGTGGAACGGTAACTTGGACAAACCAAATTATCCCAGGAAGTTATACTATTAGATATGATGTTGGTTCAGGAGCTTGTTCTTCAAACACATCATTTACATTCTCGATAGCTCCGCCAATAACCGCATCATTTTCTACTGGTAATGCAACGGTTTGTGAAGGAGATAGTACTCCAATTACACTTACGGGTACTTCAGGAGCCACTGTAACCTATTCGAATGGAGTTACAAATCAAACTGTAGTTTTGGACGCTTCCGGAAATGGAACTATTACTCATACTGGTGGAACTACAACATTCAATTTGGTAAATGTTACTTTAGGTTCTTGTACGCAAACATTAACGGGTTCTGTAGTAATTACTGTAAATACTTTCGATTTTACTATCTCAGGTGAATGCCAAGGCAGTCAATTTGTATTAAAAACGAATATTATTAATACGCAAGATTATAGTTTTGAATGGACGAATAGTTCTAACGCGGTTGTAGGTACTAGTCCAACTCTTACTATAACAGTTCCAGGAGCTTATACATGTTCTGTAACTAATTTAGTTGGACTAAATTGTACTACTGATGTTTCAGCAACTTTTGAAAGTACTTTATGTGAAATCCAAAAAGGTATTTCGCCAAATGGAGATGGGTTGAATGATTACTTAGAGTTGGTTGCCAATAAGGTTGAGATTTTCAATCGATATGGTAAGGAGGTTTACACTAAGACGAACTATAATAATGA
>NZ_JAAJBT010000016.1 GCF_011392115.1 Flavobacterium difficile | reverse complement strand
TCATTATTATAGTTCGTCTTAGTGTAAACCTCCTTACCATATCGATTGAAAATCTCAACCTTATTGGCAACCAACTCTAAGTAATCATTCAACCCATCTCCATTTGGCGAAATACCTTTTTGGATTTGGCAAAATTCAACTTGAATAGACATTGTTGTTGGGGAAGCACATTGCGGTGAATTAGGCGTAAATGTATAAATACTTGAACCTTCAACAGATGTATTAATTGTAGATGGCGACCATACTCCAATAATTCCATTATTTGAAGTCGAAGGAAGAATAACACTTGTATCTCCAATACACAATGGCTCAATTTGAGTAAATGTAGGTGTAACCAATGGATTGATTGTTACAGAAATAGTTACCGGTTGAGAACATTGGCCTGCAGATGGTGTAAAAGTATAATTGAATGTTCCTGGATTAGCAGTGCTGATTGTAGATGGACTCCAAGTACCTGAAATAGAATTATTTGACATAGTAGATAAAGCTGGAGCTGTATCATTTTGACAAATACTAGCTATAGTAGTAAAACTTGGAACAATAATTGGATCAACAACAATAGTCATGGTAGTACCAACTCCACATTGACCTGGATTTGGAGTAAATGTATAAGTTGTAGATCCAGGATTAGTTGTACTAATAGCTGAATTCCAAGTACCACTGATGTTATTGTTAGAAACTGTTGGCAATATTGGTGCTGTAGTATTCTGACAAATGTTTGGAATCTGTGTAAAAGTTGCTGTTACAAAAGGATCAATGGTTATTGTAAAGTTACTAGATCCTGAATTGATACAGTTGGCTAAATCGACTGGGTATGTGTAAGTAACCACATAAGTACCTGGTGTAGTTGCAGCTAAATTAATTGTTCCATTTGAACTGTTTAAATCTAAGCCCGTTCCAATATAACTAAAAGTACCACCTGAAGTAAATCCAGGACTTAAACTTGGTGTCGGATTTGTAGATGAAGTAACACAAACCGGAGTAGTATAAGTAAAACCAGTTGTAGCATTTGTATATGGTACAGGATTTATAGTAAATGGAATTGGTGCTGAATAACAATTGTTAATTAAATCATGTACTACAAAAGAATGGTTCCCTGGAGCAATACCCGTAAATGTTGTATTTGTTTGATATATTCCATTGTCTACACTATACTCATAACTCGAAGTGTTAAGTGTGTACTGTCCTAAATCTGAATAGTTTTCAGGATCAATTGCATTCCAATGAGTTGGATCCCAAGCTGTATTTGGAAGTGGATTGGCACTAGCTAATCTTCTGTAAGTATATCCTGTTTGTCCTGATGGAGTAAATGTAGTTCCATCAGTCGTACCCCAATTATCAATAACTACATTCGCTGAAGTTGTTAATTTGATATTATCATTATTATTTACACCTGTACAAGCTGCTAAAGTTAAATTAGGAGTAACTCCAGGAATATTTGCTGCACTACTCAATTTAATAATAAAAGTAGCATTTGGCGCTATTGTACCAGATAACACATTATCACAAGAAGTTGTGTATGGTAAACCTCCACCTGTAGTAAATACTCTCAACTTATAGCCTGATAAATTTATAGCGGCTGGAGTTCCATTATACAATTCTACATAAGATAATTGTCCTGCATTAGCATCAGTAACTTCAGAAATAAATAAATTCGAAGGCACTGTACCGCCTGTAGCAACTGGTGCAGTAATATTAATTGAACCAGTTTGAACTGCACAAGTTGGTTGTGTTAAGTAATCAAATGTTGGAGTTGGTATTGAAATAATATTTACGTTAAAAGGGTCTTCAGATGAACACTGACCATTTGTAGCATAAACATAAATTGTTGAATTTGTTGTAATAACAGTTCCCGCATTTAATTGAGTACCTGTACCACCAGTAGCAGTGTAATAATTACCCACTGTTAAAGCAGGAAGTATATAACTATTACAAGCATTCACATCCACTTGAGCAGGGATAACTGGTGAAGCAATAATTTCAACTTGAGTTGTAGTTGTATATTGTGGACAACCACCTTGAGCTGGAACCGTAAGAGTTACGGTATATAAACCTACATTGGCTAAAACAGGAATGATACTTCCTGTAACAGGATCTAATGCATTTTCTAAACCAACTGGTGAAGAAGAAAAGTATGTTCCATCTCCGGTATTACCTGTGATATTGATTGGCTGTGAAGCTGAATTTGATTTACAAAATGTAGCACTACTGTAAGCTATAGTTGCATTTGGAGTTGGAGTAATAATCACAGTTCTTGTAGCAATAATCGGAGCATTAGAAGCTGGCGCTGCTAACGTTGGAATTAAAGTACTAGTTACTGTATAAGTACCTGGTTGACTTGCTGGAAAATTAATCTCTCCAGTTGTTGGATTAATACTCATAGCGGTTGTTGAACCATCTTCTATTCTTACAGCTGAATAAGTTCCAGCAACTGCTCCTGCTAATAAAGTTGGAGTTTGATTTGCTGATGAATTACAATATGTTATCGCTGGATAATTAAATGTATTATAAGGATAACAGAATGATTGAGCAGTATTTGTTGGATTAGGTGTAATCGTAATTGTCCCAGGTTGATTAACGAAGTTTGTAACCATTAAAATATATACTTGCCCCTGAATTACGTTTACTGAGAAATTTTCAATTGCAGCTGTAGAATAACTACACTGAACTGGTGTTCCATTTGGAATTAAATTACATCCATTATTTCTACTTGGGAATGGCCCCCAAAGTGCATAATCAACATCCCCAGATGTTTGTGAAATTGTGTAAGCTAAAACACCATTTTGAGCAGCCTCTAAAAAGAAGAAACTTGCATTTGGTGAAGAACCTAAACATCCATATGCTCCTAAATTAATTACTCCTGTAGCATTTGGATAAGTAATTGGAGCATTACATAATGATACTGATTCAGGACATGGTACGCCTCCAATACATAAATCGAAATCTAAAGATTGATTAGTTGCAGAAAATACTCTAATATAATAAGTTTGACCTATAGTTAAATTATTAACTACATTTTGAACATTTGTAAAACATTGCACTTGAGTTAATGCACTACAGTTAGTTCCTGAGTATAAAGCAAAATCTACATCTGCTGCAGCAGGAATAATATTAGTTAAGCTCATAGTGTGTGTACTTCTTGTAGCTACAAATCTGTACCAAACATCATTAGCAGTAATAGAACATCCTGTAGGAACACCTGTGCTATTTGATGCACCGAAAAGTGTACCAGGATTTACTTGTGTACAATTTAAATCATCATTTACAATCGCAGTTGTAGCGTTAATACATAAATCATTTATTGGAGTTGTAGAAAAAGTAAACCCATCAGACCAAAAACTTGCATTTGAAGAAGAACAGATAGCTCTTACATAAAATGTATAAGTTGTTGACGGTGATAATCCATTAACAATATATGGCGGAGCTGCATTTACTGGAATACCTGATTGACCTAAAATTGGTGCATTTGCTCCAAAAGGTAATACTAAAATTTCCCATTGCGTTGCTGAACCAGATTCTGTCCAACTTAAACTTGCAGTAGTTGCACCAATGTTTGTAGCTGTTAAAGCTACTGGTTTAAAACATGTAATTGGTGGAGTACAATAAATTGTTGCATCCCAACCTGCACTAACTCCTGTTCCATTTGAAGTAAATACAAACGTTAAACATCCAGTAGTAGAAGTTGAAGTAAATGAAGGTGGTAAGTTTGTACCCGTATAGGTTCCTACGATTGGAGAAGTTGCTAAGTTTCCATCTCTGATAACTAAATTATCTCCAGTTGCAAGATTGAAATCATTAAAAACAACTGTAATCACATCTCCAGGGTTATCTGGACAAATAATTGATGTGATATTTTGGTTATTTGAATAGTTTCCTGAAATTCCACCTGTATCATAAAAATGATCTCCCGCACAATAATTTGGAGTAGTACAGAAATTTACTGGTACTGACCAAAAACTGAACTCAGTTGCAGAACATCTTGCTCTTACATATACATCATAACATGTGACTGAAGTTAAACCTGTAATTACAAATGGACTTCCAGTATTAGTTATAGTTCCTACAGAAGTTGCGGTAGGTGCGGCAGAACCTGCTGGTAAAACCAAAACTTCCCACTGTGTTTCTGTTGCTCCATTAGCCCAAGCTACTTGAGCCGTGTTATATCCAATATTTGAGATAACCAAGTTTCCTGGTTTCGGACAAGTTACTAAATCTAACTTAATGTTATCTATGGCAGCTGGTGGTTGATTTCCTGCTGTATTGTTATTTCTCCATTCAAAAACTACTCTCATGTTTCCACCGGCATACGGCACCGCATTTAGTGTGTAATTTTGTGTTGTAAAATTTGAATTCGAATTAAAATCGTTTC
>NZ_JAAJBT010000015.1:0-2500 GCF_011392115.1 Flavobacterium difficile | reverse complement strand
TTAAAACAAAATTTGTAGTCCCGCCCAGACTCGAACTGGGGACCCCTACATTATCAGTGTAGTACTCTAACCAGCTGAGCTACGAGACTCTGTTTTGTTTTATTGTATTATTTGAACTAACAGCAAGAGTAAATCTCTTATTCATATTATAATTGAAACCTAAATGACTATCTTATGTCTCTAGAAAGGAGGTGTTCCAGCCGCACCTTCCGGTACGGCTACCTTGTTACGACTTAGCCCTAGTTACCAGTTTTACCCTAGGCAGCTCCTTGCGGCGACCGACTTCAGGTACCCCCAGCTTCCATGGCTTGACGGGCGGTGTGTACAAGGCCCGGGAACGTATTCACCGGATCATGGCTGATATCCGATTACTAGCGATTCCAGCTTCACGGAGTCGAGTTGCAGACTCCGATCCGAACTGAGACCAGTTTTGAAGATTCGCTCCTTATCACTAAGTGGCTGCTCTCTGTACTGGCCATTGTAGCACGTGTGTGGCCCAAGGCGTAAGGGCCGTGATGATTTGACGTCATCCCCACCTTCCTCACAGTTTACACTGGCAGTCTCGTTAGAGTTCCCGACATGACTCGCTGGCAACTAACGACAGGGGTTGCGCTCGTTATAGGACTTAACCTGACACCTCACGGCACGAGCTGACGACAACCATGCAGCACCTTGAAGATTGTCTTGCGAAAGGTCTGTTTCCAAACCGGTCAATCCCCATTTAAGCCTTGGTAAGGTTCCTCGCGTATCATCGAATTAAACCACATGCTCCACCGCTTGTGCGGGCCCCCGTCAATTCCTTTGAGTTTCATTCTTGCGAACGTACTCCCCAGGTGGGATACTTATCACTTTCGCTTAGCCACTCAGATTGCTCCGAACAGCTAGTATCCATCGTTTACGGCGTGGACTACCAGGGTATCTAATCCTGTTCGCTCCCCACGCTTTCGTCCATCAGCGTCAATATATTAGTAGTAACCTGCCTTCGCAATTGGTATTCCATGTAATCTCTAAGCATTTCACCGCTACACTACATATTCTAGTTACTTCCTAATAATTCAAGTTTAACAGTATCAATGGCCGTTCCATCGTTGAGCGATGGGCTTTCACCACTGACTTATTAAACCGCCTACGGACCCTTTAAACCCAATGATTCCGGATAACGCTTGCATCCTCCGTATTACCGCGGCTGCTGGCACGGAGTTAGCCGATGCTTATTCATACAGTACCGTCAAGTTCGGACACGTCCGAGTGTTTCTTCCTGTATAAAAGCAGTTTACAATCCATAGGACCGTCTTCCTGCACGCGGCATGGCTGGATCAGGCTTGCGCCCATTGTCCAATATTCCTCACTGCTGCCTCCCGTAGGAGTCTGGTCCGTGTCTCAGTACCAGTGTGGGGGATCTCCCTCTCAGGACCCCTACCCATCATCGCCATGGTAAGCCGTTACCTTACCATCTAGCTAATGGGACGCATACTCATCTTTTACCGTTGGAACTTTAATAATCAAATCATGCGATCCGAAAATACTATGAGGTATTAATCCAAATTTCTCTGGGCTATCCCTCTGTAAAAGGTAGATTGTATACGCGTTACGCACCCGTGCGCCGGTCTCAAGGAAGCAAGCTTCCTCTACCCCTCGACTTGCATGTGTTAAGCCTGCCGCTAGCGTTCATCCTGAGCCAGGATCAAACTCTTCATCGTAGATTTTTTAAGATATCACTATCTAATTATTTTATCGACGATAATCATTTTGCTAGGTATTCAATTCTTTATAATACTCGAAAAAGATATTACTCTTATTCTTATATGCTGTCAATCCAATATGTCTATGAACTTGTCTTCTCTTATTTATCACCTCAACTTCGAGCGATGCTCTCTGTGTTAGCGGGTGCAAAAGTAGAACCTTTTTTTTAATTACCAAAACTTTTTGAAACTTTTTTTTGAGAAAATTTTCATCCCGTTTTAATCAATCATTATTTGTAAGAACTCCCTCTCTTGCGGGGTGCAAAGATAACATCTTTATATTTTAATTTCCAAATCTTTTTTCATCTTTTTTTAAAAATGTTTTTCCGATTTGTTTATCATTATACACTAGAACGTCTCTCTCATTGCGGGTGCAAAACTAGTACTTTAATTCGTAATTCCTAACAATTATTTAATCTTTTTTTAAAGTATTTTGTTGTCAATTGGTTTGCAATAAGTTACAAACTAAAGTTTTTTAATCCCTTTTAAACAAATGCGAAATTTTTACCCATTTATTAGACCTCATACAGCATCTCATGTCGGAAATTAATTTTATAAATCTAAAATTTCCAGCAAAACAACTCCTTTTTCTAAGCATTTATATAAACTCAACTCTCAAAACCATCCCGAAACAGCCTTTTAAAACTAAATTTTATTCTAAAAACAAAACCCATAGCCCTGATAGTAGCGGCATCTTTTTACAAAAACACCCGAAAGGTTATTAAACTTTCGGGTGGGATTGTAAAAAATATAGCGGA
>NZ_JAAJBT010000014.1 GCF_011392115.1 Flavobacterium difficile | reverse complement strand
ACTCCGTTTACCGGTGCGCTTGGGTTACCATCCACATCGGTATCGTTTGCTAAAACACTAACGGTACCATCTGCACCATCTTCTGTTAATGGTGTAGCACTTTGGTCGTCATCATTAGCAACTGGTGGATTACTACAAGGTGTAACAGAAACATTAACAATTCCGCTAACTGGTCCATAACACATATTTGCAGTATCATAAAATGAGGCATAATAAGTACCTCCAACTACTGTTGTAGGATCAGAAACTAGATTTGCATTAGTTGCTGGAGTTCCTGTATGCCATGTTAATACAGAACCACTTGGCGCCGCGTTTGACATAAGCGCCGTGTTTAAATTAACTGTATTAGAAGGACAAGTATTCATCAAATTAATTGGAATAGAAACAGAAGATGAATTATTTGCTGTATTAGGATCTGTTTCATTCCCAGAAATTGAGGCCGTGTTTGTAAAATTTCCTGTTGCATTAACTGTTGCATTAATAGTTAAAGTAGCATTTGCACCATTTAAAAAATTACCAATATTCCAAACACCTGTTCCTGTATTATAAGAACCTACAGAAGGTACCGCACTCGTGAAAGTATATCCTGATGGTAATAAATCATTTACAATTACTCCTGTCGCATTACTAAGCCCTGAATTAGAAGCTGTTATGGTAAACTGAACCGAACTACCAACTGGTGGATTTGGATTGTTTATCGTTTTTATAACTCCAAGATTAGTTTGGCTTACTGGAACAGGTGTTACTGTACTTCCATTATTATTTGTATTTGGATCAATTTCATTTCCTGTAATACCAGCTGAATTACTATAATTTCCTGTTTCATTAACGGTAGCATTAATAGTAAGTGTTTCTGTTGCGCCATTATTCATTGTTCCAATAGTCCAAAAACCAGTGGCATTATTATAGGTTCCAACAGATGGTGTAGCACTTGTAAATGTATATCCATTAGGCAATATATCGGAAACTTGCACTCCTGTTGCGTTGCTGGTTCCGTTATTTCTAGCTGTTAATGTAAAAGTAATTGTACCACCTTTAATCGGACTAAAAGAACTAGCTGTTTTAGTTACTTGTAAATCTGTTTGAGTTAAAGCTGCAGCATTACTAGTTGTTTGTGGAGTAGTAAAAGTCCCTGGCGCTACACCTAGGACCATAGACATTTGTCTGTTTGCATTTGTTCCAGTAGAACCTAAATTAACATCTATAGATGTTTTAGAATTACCATAAAAGGAAATAAATGAAGCTGTATTTTCAAATGTAATTCCAGGTAAACTGGTAGTTAATCCTAAAAACTGTGTAAAAGTACCTGCAGGAGTTACCGTTAAACCAGTAGTATTATCAACTTGATAATTTGAATAATCTCTAATTTGGTACAACTCTCGTTGATTTGCACTAACTCCGTCAATATCTAAACCACTTAAATTAAAATTATACAAGTAGGCTGGTATGTTGGTCAAAGTATCAAAAAACTCAAATCTATAAGAAGCAAAACCTGCAACTCCTGCCGCAGCCGTTGTATTAATAATTGGTTGAAATGCTGCAGCCGTTCCTGGTGCGGCATCCTGATCAAATGTTCCTATTGTTGCATTAGTTGTGGAAACAATAGTTACTCTGGCATATATTACACGACCAGAAACAGTAGCAACGTTATCGTATCTATGAATTGATCCTGCTGTATTACCTGTACCACTAAGCAGTGTTCTGTTTGCATTCAAAAAAGAAAAGCTCTGACCGCTCATATTAAATACAAACGATTGAGCAAATAAATTAGAACTTACAAAAAGTAGTGCAATCAGTGCAAACTTCTTGAAAACTTTCAATTTACTGATAAAAAAGAAATTTG
Organism: Flavobacterium difficile; assembly: GCF_011392115.1. Lineage (GTDB taxonomy): Bacteria > Bacteroidota > Bacteroidia > Flavobacteriales > Flavobacteriaceae > Flavobacterium > Flavobacterium difficile. The sequence continues at coordinate 7,565 of NZ_JAAJBT010000014.1, read as the reverse complement.
TAATTTTATTATCCATAGGATTGTGATTAACTAATTTATTTAATAAAACAAAAAATAATACTTTGCTTTTATTTGAAGTTGAGCTTATATTTTTCATATTATTAAGTATTAATTTTTATTTAATTTAGGAGCATTCGTAAAATTACATACTGGAGTTGCTCCTGCACTAGATGAATTGTTTCCTGGTACAGGATCTGTAATATCACTAGTTACAGTTGCTGAGTTAAGGTAGTTACCTGTAGGTCTTACTTCAGCAGTTATTGTTAAAGTCGCTGAGGCACCATTGGCTAAAGTTCCAATAGTCCAATCTCCTGTTCCAGAATTATAACCTCCAACTGAAGGTGTAGCGCTTATAAATGTGTATCCATTTGGCAATAGATCATTTACTAAAACGTTTGTTGCACTACTTGGTCCTGCATTATTTACTGCTAACGTAAAAACGACATTTGTATTAAATTGAGGACTAGCATCACTTATTGATTTCGTAATACTCAAATTTGATTCTGGAGCTATTGTAGCTGATAAAGTAGCATTATTAGATGTAGCTGGAGTACTAGTTCCATCTATTCTAAATCCATCCCTTACATTATAAGGAATTGTTTCCGTTCCAATAAAACCTGGATTTGGTGTAAAAGTTACTACACCTGCTGCAGAAACAGTCCACACACCGTTAGTCGAAGTAAAAGTATTTTGAATTCCTGCTACTGCTGGATTCAAATCTACTGTAGTAGAATTTATCCCACTAAATACAGGATTTGTTCCACCTGGTATATCAAAGTCAATATCGTTAGCCACTGCATTAAAAGTAACTGGTCCATTTAAAACAGTTGATGTACCACTATCATTATTTGCAACGGGAACTGTATTAATGGCATTTAAAGTTATAGCTACTTGTACGGTTTCTATACCAGCTGAACCAGCAGGTGAGTTTGTTGCCGCTGAATTAGTACCAGGTAATAAGTCTAATGTTAAAGTAGGTCCTGTTGCAGTAAATGGCAATCTTGATGTACCCCATACATTTTGTGATACAGGACTTATAGTAAAAATACTTGCATTGTTTATTCTATAGCGAAACAAGTCAATGTGTGTTCCAGAATATCTCCATGCAGGATTTCCCACTGCTGGAGCTCCACCTCCATCTTGGTTTGACAACACACTCATCGTGTAAACTACTAACTCATAATTTCGCCCAGCGGTTAAACCGGTAATAGTTGTACTAACAGCTTCTTCTGCAGCAACTACACCCAAATCACGAATTGATATCCATGAGTTATGAGCATTTGGTGGTAGAGGCAAAGGAGCTAAAATCCATGTTGCATTTCCTCCACCAATACCAGTATTTGCGGCAAAATTTCTATCAGAAACATCCGGAGTTCCAGTTAAATCTACCCAACCTGTTGGAGCACAATTAAAACATCTTGGAACACTATTTGTTGGAGATATTGCTTGAGCCTGAATAGTTTGACTCGATAAAAGCAATACGAGAGCCAAAAAGGACAAGATTTGTTTTTTTAAACTTCCGTTAAGTTTTAATAAACCAATAAGTAAAAAATTATTCATAAGCTATTTTTAATAGTAATATTATATAAAAATGTAATGAAAAATGAAATTTCAAAACAAGCATTCGAACATATACGTAAAATAATTGCAGAAGGTTTTTAATCAAAAAAGTTAATTCTAAAACCTTTTGCTCTTGTATACTTTACAGCAAGTAAACATTTAACAAAAGTATTAACTTTTTTTTAAGATATTTGTACTTACCGCTACAATGCTTGTAGAATTAATTCTACAACTGCTTTTTGTCGGATTTTTTTAACACTTTGTCGATGAAATTAATCATAAATCAATTTTCTAAGTTTTTCTTAACGGTTTTTTTACTTGTTTCGAATGTGATTTATTCTCAAAACAATTATTTTGAAGAATGGTATTCGGCGGATACAGACCATTTGCCTCAAAATTCTGTTAAAAGTATTGCGCCAGATAAATATGGTTTTATTTGGATGACAACAGAAAATGGATTGGTACGTTTTGACGGAAAAAATTTTAAAACTTTTAATTCTAGTAACATCTATACCTTATCAAATAGGTTTCTGTATTTGTTTGGTAGCATAGAAAAAGATTCTTTACAAACCTTTACAGAATATTATACCAACAAAATTATCATAAATAAAAGAACAGCAAAAAAAGTTAAAGAAGGTTATTTGTTTAATAATTATGAAAACACTAGATTTTTTCTTAACAACAATATCATTCAAAAACCGAATTTTCTTACTTCAATCATTAAAAACAAAAACGGAGATTATTATAAAATTGAAGCTAGTAAAATTATTTATTACAATAAAATCCTTAAAAGAAAAAGCGAGAAAAACATCAGCTATAATTCAAAAAGCGATTATTTTTTATTGAACGATGAATTGATTATTTTAAACTCCAATGGAACTTATACTTTTTATAATTCTTTAATTACGAATAAACTTAACATTCCAAAAAACTCAAAATTTATTTATAACTTTTTGACACAACAATATTTCATTTGTTCTGAAACTGAAATCTTTCTATTAAAAAAAGCTACTAATAAATTATACTTATCTTCATTACATAAACTTAGTAGTAATAGAAAATACGATATTAAATGCATCTACTATAACCTACTGACAAATAAACTGTTTATTGGAACGAATAATAAGGGATTGGTAGTAATTACAAACAATAAGTTTACTGTATTAACTAATACAAAAAGTATTGATAACAATTATTACGCTACTTTTCCTATTTCACCAAATACTCTAATAACTGCAAAAGGTGAAATTTTCAACACCAAACAGTTAATTAAAGATTTAAAACTTAATCAAACAGGAAGTCAATATGGAATTGCCATTGACAAAAATAAAAACATATGGATTCCAGATGGAAATAAACTAACGCGATATTTTAAAAAAACAAATTATAGCACTTCTGACTTTATAACATTTGATTTTCAAGTAAATGCCATTTTTTGTGATTCAAAAAACAAAATTTGGATTGGATTTAAAACCAATTTAAAAAGAATATCACCAATTAAAATAATTGATGCCAATAGTAAAAAAATAAATGCTGTTCCTTTAAAAAACATTGTTGAACCTGTAAATTTCTTCGCAGAAAAAAGCAATGCTACTATATTAATGGCTACATCAGAAAAAATTATTGAATATGAAGTTTACAAAAATAAAGTAAAGAAAATACTTGCTGGAAAAAACGATATAAGAAGTATCTTTATTTGCAAAAACGATAAAATCTGGGTTTGTACATATAGCAATGGTTTTAGTTTATATGAAAACGGCAACTTTTATAAAATGCCTGTTGATACTAATTTATTTTTAGCTTCAGCTCATGGCATACTTGAAGATGAAACAGGTCATTTTTGGATAAGCACAAATAAAGGTTTAATTGAAGTGTCTAAAAAAAGTCTTTTAGCTTATCATAAAATGAAGACTCCAGTTTATTATCAGCATTATGATGCAAAAAACGGGTTTATTACTAACGAATTTAATGGTGGTTGTCAACCTTCTAATACCAAACTTAAAAATGGTTATTTTGTGTTTCCAAGTTTAAATGGTTTAGTGGCATTTCATCCTAATAAAATAACCAAAATTACACCAAAAAACGAATTTTATATTAATGAAGTAGAAGCGGATAACAAAACTATTTTTTTTAATGATTCGGTAACTATTAGTAGAGCATATCAAAGACTAAAATTTAAAATTGATTTTCCTTATTTTGGTAGCAAAGACAATGTTTGCTTTGAGGCTAAACTTCTAATCAATGGAAATGAAAAATGGATTCTTCTTAATAATGAAAGAAGTATAAGTTTTACAAACCTTCCGCCAGGAAAACACACATTATTAGTAAGAAAATTAAATGATTTTTCTTCTACTTATCAGACCAAAACGATTACTATTTGTATTCCATTTTTGTACTATGAAATGCTATGGTTTAAAATTCTATTGGCAACTTTATTTTCAGGATTGCTTGTTTTGGGAATAAAATTAAGATATAATTACTTAAAAAAAAGAAACTACATCTTAGAAAAAATAATTCAAGAAAGAACTAAAGATTTAAAAAACACTGTAAAAAGGCTAAAAAACACAAAAAGTAATCTAAGACAAGAAATTATTCAACAAAGAAAACTTATTGGCACTATCAGTCACGATATTAAAAGTCCACTCAAATTTCTGTCTATCACAGCAAAACATTTACATGAAAAATCACTTTTGTCGGAAAATGAAAGCATTAAAAATAATGCGAAAATAATGCATGAATCTTCTTTGCAACTTTACACTTTTGTAGAAAACTTAGTAGATTATTCCAAAATATTTTTAGAACATAACACTTTAGACGAAAAAGACTTAGAAGAAATAAGTTTGATAATTAATGAAAAAATTGGGTTTTTCAAAAACATTGCGGAAGCTAAAGGTTTACAGTTAACTTATTCCAATCTTTCCCAATCAACCATAAAATTGAATAAAAAAGTTATTGGAATTATTATTCATAATTTATTAGATAATGCGATAAAAAACACCTTTGAAGGTTATGTAAAAGTTGAAACCAGAATAGTTAAAAACATATTATATTTAAGTGTGGAAGATACCGGAAATGGCATATCAAATGAAATAAAAAATTATTATTTAAATCTTTTAAAAAATTATGAAACAGATAAACTGGCCATTCAGAATTATGGCTTAGGTTTGCATATGGTTTTAGAACTATTAAGACTCTTAAAAGGAGATTTAAAAATTGATGCTACAGAAAATAAAGGGACTAAAGTAACTGTTATTATTGACAATGATTAAGAATGATGTAAATTGTACTTCTCAATTAGTTCGACTAAATTATTAATTCTTAATTTTTCGAAAACTCGGTTTTTATATGTGCTAACGGTAGACATTTGAATGCCTAAACCATTTGAAATTTCTAAATTACCTTCGCCTTTAATTAGTAATTTTACAATTTCATTTTCTCTATTTGAAAGTTTATCAAATGGGTTTAATGGTTCATTATTTATCTGATTTGTAACTAGTTTTTCAGCAATTTCAGGAGAAATATACTTTCCTTTTTCCATGATGTTTTTTACAGCTTCCACAATTTTATCTTCTGCACTTAATTTATTCAAATATCCATTAGCTCCAGCATGAAAATATCGTAACGCATATGCATCTTCTTCATGAGCTGAAAACATAAGAATTTTAACCTCTGATTGGACTTTCCTTATATCTGAAATCATTTCCGTTTGTTTTCCTCCAGGAATATTGATATCTAATATGATTAAATCAAAAATGGTATCCGTTAATAGTTGCATGGTTTCCGGAAAATTACTAGCATAAGAAATGCTTAAATTGTCAATTTCATTTTGCAATATAATGGTCACACCTGTTCTAACCACCAAATGATCATCTACAATTAGTATGCTATATTCCATCGAAAAAATTCATTAATATTAAAAAAACGGTTAGTTTTCAGTTATTTCTATTTCAATAATAAGGAAATATTTAAAAACACAAATGCTAAAATAACAAATCAAGGAATAGAATGTTAGTAATAAATACTATTTTTGCAAAAAAATTACACAAATGAGTTTCGAAAAAGAAATTACTCGTAGAAGAACTTTTGGAATTATTTCGCATCCCGATGCTGGAAAAACCACTTTAACAGAAAAATTGTTATTATTTGGTGGTGCGATTAATGAAGCGGGTGCCGTAAAAAGCAATAAAATAAAAAAAGGAGCGACTTCCGATTTCATGGAAATTGAACGTCAGCGTGGAATTTCGGTTTCTACATCCGTTTTAGCATTCAATTATAAAGAGAAAAAAATAAACATTCTAGATACACCTGGTCACAAGGATTTTGCCGAAGATACGTTCCGTACTTTAACAGCTGTTGATAGTGTTATTGTTGTAGTTGACGTAGCAAAAGGTGTGGAAGAACAAACCGAAAAATTGGTAGCAGTTTGTAGAATGCGAAACATTCCAATGATTGTTTTCATCAACAAATTAGACCGTGAAGGTAAGGATGCGTTCGACTTAATGGACGAAGTGGAGAAAAAACTAGGTTTACAAGTTACTCCTTTAAGTTTCCCAATTGGTATGGGTTACGATTTTAAAGGAATTTATAATATTTGGGAAAAAAATATCAACTTATTTGAAGGTGATAGTCGAAAAAACATTGAAGAAACAATTGCTTTTGATGATTTATCTAATCCAGAATTAGAGAAAATTATCGGTGAAAAACCAGCCAATAAACTTCGTGAAGAAATTGAACTAATCTCTGAAGTCTATCCAGAATTTGATAGAGAACAATATTTATCAGGAAAATTACAACCCGTATTCTTTGGCTCAGCTTTAAATAACTTTGGAGTTCGTGAGTTATTAGATTGTTTTATCGAAATTGCTCCAACGCCTCAAGCCAAAGCTTCGGATACCCGTTTAGTAGATTCTAATGAGAAAAAATTCAGTGGTTTTGTGTTTAAAATCCACGCGAATATGGATCCAAAACACCGTGACCGTTTGGCTTTCGTGAAAATTGTTTCGGGAACATTTGAAAGAAATAAACCGTATTTACACGTTCGTCAAGGAAAAAACATGAAATTTAGTAGTCCGAATGCTTTCTTCGCTGAGAAAAAAGAAATTGTAGACATTTCGTATCCTGGTGATATTGTAGGTTTACACGATACTGGAAATTTCAAAATTGGTGATACTCTTACAGAAGGTGAAGCTATGAACTTCAAAGGAATTCCGAGTTTCTCTCCAGAACATTTCCGTTATATCAATAATGCCGATCCATTAAAAGCGAAACAATTAGAAAAAGGTGTCGACCAATTAATGGATGAAGGTGTAGCACAGTTGTTTACCATTGAAATGAATGGAAGAAAAGTAATTGGAACGGTTGGCGCACTGCAATATGAAGTAATTCAGTATCGTTTAGAACACGAATACGGTGCGAAATGTACATATGAGAACTTTCCCGCTTATAAAGCGTGTTGGGTGCTTCCTGATGATCCAAAAAATGAAGAGTTTAAAGAATTCAAACGTGTGAAACAGAAGTTTATGGCACACGACAAACACAATCAATTAGTCTTTTTGGCAGATAGTGAATTTTCTATTCAAATGACCCAACAAAAATACCCAAGTGTAAAATTATATTTCACTTCTGATTATCATAAAAACGAAAATTAAGTTTATAAAAAAAGAGTCCCAATAAATCGGGACTCTTTTGCATTATAACTAAATTAAATATACATGAAATCTTAACTTACTTTTTAATAATCAAGAACTCACTTCTTCTGTTTTGAGCGTGTTCTTCTTCTGTACATGCTGTACATGGGACTTTTGGTTGGGTTTCTCCCATTCCACTTCCTGTGATTCTGTTTTTAGCAATACCTTTCGATACAATATATTGCACCGTAGATTTTGCTCTTCTGTCTGATAATTTTAAGTTGTAATTATCTGCGCCTCGACTATCCGTGTGCGATTTCGCATCGATTACCATGTTTGGATATTCGTTCATTACTTGAACCAATTTGTCTAACTCCT
>NZ_JAAJBT010000013.1 GCF_011392115.1 Flavobacterium difficile | reverse complement strand
GCTCTGCTGGTTCAGTGCATCCCGATTTATCGGGAGGGTTGGGGGTTCGAACCCCTTTCCGAAATATCGGAACAAGCAATCGCCCACCAATTTAACTCCTTAAGAAATTAAGGAGTTTTTTTATGCCGAAATTATTTTTATATGCCATTTATCGTTTACATCATTTACAGTTCTGTTAAGAACAAATTTTATATTGGTTACACTTCTGACTTAGAAGAACGAATCATACGTCACAACCAAAAAAGCAAAGGTTTTACTGGAATCACTATTACTGTTCTTACACTTTAATTCTGATTTTTTTCCTAATTAAACAGAAAAACAGCCAAAAAAATAACAAATCATACCTGATTTGTTAACAATAAATAATAAAAACAAATTCATTGTTCTTTAAAATTGTTAATAACTTTAGCCTCATGAATCACAAAAAACTAATAAAACTCTTTTCCTATGTATCTTTAACAAGTATTTGACTATCAAGGCAGTTTGAAAAAAGTGTTAAAAAAAATGTTAATAACCTCCAAAAAACGAGTCTATAATTGAAAAAAACATTTTATATTTGACCCATAACTTTAAAAATAAACAAATATGAAAAAAGTATTATTAACTGCTCTAGCAGTATTTTCATTAACATTTGTTAATGCACAAGAAGAAAATTCTGAATTTGGGTTTACTAAAGGAAACATGTTTTTAGAAGGAAACTTATCTTTCGGTAATACAAAAACAACTGAATCTTTCCAAGGTACAGATCTTTCAGAACTTAAAGAATCAAACTTCAATTTTACACCAAAATTTGGTTACTTTATTTCTAACAAATTAGCTTTAGGAGCGCAATTATCTGTTGGAAGTCAAAATGAAGAAGAAAAAGATTTAATCAACAACACTACTGATGAATTAAAATTTAACACTTTTGGTGCTGGAGTTTTTGCTCGTTACTATTTCTTAGACTTAGGTAAAAGATTCAAAACATTTACAGAAGTAGGTTTAGCATTTGAATCTGGAAAAGCTGAAGTAAACGGAACAGAAACTGAATCTGCGAATGGATTTGGAATTGGTGTTGACTTAGGTATCAATTATTTTGTTACTAAAAACATGGCGATTTCTTTTGGATTAAATAACGTATTATCTTACGGAACTGCTACATTAGAAACTCCTGCTGGTGATGAAACTCAAGTAAGTGGTCTTTCTGGAAACTTAAACTCTTTTAACAACTTTTTTGATACTCCATCTTTTGGATTATTATACAAATTCTAATTAATAGAGTTGTTCAAAAACAAAAACCCGCCAATGGCGGGTTTTTTTATGAATATCGATAAAGAATATTTTACTTTTCAAATTCTTTTAAAGTAGATATAATGATCGAAACACAATCTCTCAATTGTTCTTCTGTCATTACTAAAGGTGGAGCAAAACGGATGATGTTTCCATGAGTAGGCTTGGCTAACAAACCATTTTCGGCTAATCTCATACAGATATTCCAGGCTGTATCACTTTCTTCGGTATCATTAATTACAATCGCATTCAACAAACCTTTTCCTCGAACTAAAGTTGCAATACTTGAAGTTTGAATATATGCATTTAATTCTTCTCTGAATACTTTTCCTAATTTACGAGCATTCTGTGATAAGTTTTCATCTGAAACTACATCTAAAGCCGCCATAGCAACAGCTGCCGCAACAGGATTTCCTCCAAAAGTTGAACCGTGTTGACCAGGCTTAATCACATTCATAATTGCATCATTGGCTAAAACGGCAGAAACCGGATAAGCGCCTCCAGAAATAGCTTTACCTAAAATTAAAATATCAGGTTGCACATAACTACTTTGCTTTTCGCAAGATTTTTCACAAGTACAATTACCACAAACAGCTAATAACGAACCCGTTCTAGCAATTCCTGTTTGTACTTCGTCTGCAATAAATAACACATTATTAGTAGCACATAATGCTTTGGCTTTGGCTAAATAATCTTCAGAAGGCACATAAACACCAGCTTCACCCTGAATTGGTTCGACTAAAAACCCAGCAATATTTGGAGATGAAGTAATTGCTTTTTCTAAAGCATCAATATCATCATACGGAATTTTAATAAATCCATCTGTAAATGGTCCGAAGTTTTTACGTGCGTTCTCATCATTTGAAAACGAAATTATGGTAGTCGTTCTTCCGTGAAAGTTATTTTCACACACAATAATTTGTGCTTGTTTTTCAGCTACACCTTTTTTCTCATAAGCCCATTTTCTACAAATTTTCAAAGCCGTTTCAACTGCTTCTGCACCTGTATTCATTGGTAATACTTTATCAAACCCAAAGTAATTTGTAACGTATTTTTCATACACACCTAACTTATCATTATAAAAAGCACGAGAAGTTAAGGTTAATGTTTGCGCTTGCTCTATCATGGCACCAACTATTTTTGGATGACAATGACCTTGATTTACAGCAGAATAAGCTGATAAAAAATCATAATACTTTTTCCCGTCCACATCCCATACATACACACCTTCTCCTCTATTCAGAACTACAGGAAGTGGATGATAATTGTGTGCACCATGTTTGTCTTCTAAGGCAATAAGATCAGCAGGGCTAATTTTTTCTAAAACTGACATAATTTATTTTTTATTGATTGTCAAATCGCAATTCCTACTTGTGGAGAGAAATCATCCATATTCTTGGTAAAAATACAAATTCAAATTTCAATATCAAAAATCAATATCAATATTCCCAGTCTAATTATCATACATTTCTAACAACTTAGTAACTGTATTCCAATTTCTCATGGTAGCTACCACATTTAGTTTTTTCTCAATGTACTTTTGATCTAATTTAGTTTTTCCAGCTCCAACAGCATATTTAACGTAAATTCTACTAGAATCAATTGCCACTTCATCGGGTTTGAAATTACTTATTTTTAAATCGTTTATGGCTAATGGTGATAAATCTTTTGAAATAAAGGCTACGTATAATTTTTTAGTATTACATTCCTTTTCTTTCCAATACGGATTATTTTTAAAACACAATTCTAATTCTGATTTGGTTACCATAACTATAGGCACATCATGTCCGAACACTTTAGCAATCTCTTGTTTGATTTTAAAACCTACAGTTGCTGCATGTTCTTCTTCCGAATCCACGAAAACATTACCCGATTGAATATACGTTTCCACATTTAGAAACCCCATATTTTCTAGCATTTTTTTTAACGCATCCATTTTAATCATGTTATGTCCTGAAACGTTGATGCCACGTAAGAGTGCTAAGTGTTTTGTCATGTTCTAAAAATTTGTTATAAATGTAAAATAATTTATCTAATCCGCATAACAATTCTTATTTTTGCAACATGGGAAAAAAGAGAACAGAAAAAATCGTATTCGAAAACGTACAAATCCTTGATGCAGGTGCAAAAGGTGTATCGGTGGCTAAAGCCCCAGATGGTAAAGTAATTTTTATTCCGAATGTGGTTCCAGGTGATGTGGCCGACATTCAAACCATGAAAAAAAGAAAAGCCTTTTACGAAGGTAAAGCCATCAAAATTCATGAGTTTTCGGAACACAGAACGGAACCTGTTTGTGAACATTTTGGTGTTTGCGGTGGTTGTAAATGGCAAAATATGAAATATAGCCAACAATTACATTACAAACACAATGAAGTATACAACAATTTAAAACGAATTGGAAAAATTGATATGCCAGAATTTGAACCGATTTTAGGTTCGGAAAAGCAATTTTTCTATAGAAATAAAATGGAGTTTGGTTTTTCATCTACGCGATGGATGACGCCAGAAGAAGTGGCTTCCGGAGCTGAATTAGATAATAAAAATGCTGTAGGATTTCATATTCCTAGAATGTGGGATAAAATTTTAGACATTACTAAATGTCATTTACAACAAGATCCGTCAAACGATATTAGAAACGAAATTCGTCGATTTGCGAACGAAAACAACCTTTCTTTCTTCAATCCAAGAGAAGTTACTGGTTTATTGAGAACCTTAATGATTCGCACGGCTTCAACAGGCGAATTGATGATTTTAATTCAATTTTACGACAACAACAAAAAAGAAATCGAATTGATTATGAACTTTTTAGCCGAACGTTTTCCAAATGTAACTTCGCTACAATATGTGATCAATCAAAAACTAAATGATACTATTTACGATCAAGATATTATTACTTTCAAAGGAAGAAATTATATTTTAGAAGAAATGGAAGGCTTACATTTTAGCATTAATGCAAAGTCATTTTACCAAACCAATTCAGAACAAGCGTATCAATTATATGCTATTACTAGAGATTTCGCTGGATTAACGGGTGAAGAACTAGTTTACGATTTATATACAGGAACAGGAACAATTGCGCAATTCGTATCGAAAAAAGCGAAAAAAGTCATTGGTGTAGAAGCCGTTCCTGAGGCAATTGCTGATGCGAAAGAAAACGCCACTCGAAATAACATTACGAATTGTGAGTTTTTTGTTGGTGATATGAAAAATGTTTTCAACGACGATTTCATCAACACACACGGACATCCAGATGTAGTAATTACTGATCCACCTCGCGATGGTATGCACAAAGATGTTGTGGCTCAGTTATTAAAAATTGGAGCTAAAAAAATTGTTTATGTTAGTTGTAATTCGGCAACACAAGCACGTGATTTGGCTTTGTTGGATGAAATGTACAAAGTCACTCGAGTTCGCCCTGTAGATATGTTTCCACAGACACATCACGTTGAAAATGTGGTGCTTTTAGAAAAAAGATAAACTATGAAAAAACTATTTCTATTATTAGTACTAATCAGCTGCTTTTTTTCAGGATGCGAAAAGGATGACATTTGCGATGCTGGAACTCCAACTACACCAAAAATAGTGCTTGAATTTTACGATATTGCAAACCCGACAGTTCTTAAAAATGTTACTAATTTAGGTATTATAGCGCCAGGTTTTACAAGTGGTTTTGGATTTTCAGGTACAAGTAACATTAAAATTCCTTTAAAAACGTTTCAAGATTCTTCAGTATTTTACTTTATTCAAAATGGAAGTGCTGAACCTTCAACAGATGATAACCAAGACGAAGTTACCTTCAATTATACAAGAAGAACGGAATATGTTTCTCGTGCTTGTGGATATAAAACTTTATATGTTTTGAACACTAGTAATCCTGTTACAGTAACTCCAGATTCAAATAATTGGATTCAAAACGTAATTGTAACGCAACCTAATATTGAAAACGAAAATGAAACACATGTTAAAATATATTTTTAGTCTCGTTTTTCTTGTGTGTTTTTCAATGGAAAGTTACGCGCAAGACAAAGCAAAAGATACCGTAAAAATCCCGCAACGTTATGGATTTAGATTAGGTGTTGATTTACATCGCTTATCAAAATCGATTTATGACAAAAATTACAAAGGTTTAGAATTGGTTGGCGATTATAGAATTACTAAGAAATTGTATATCGCTGGAGAATTAGGAAACGAAGAGAAAACCACACTAGACGACAACATCAACTTTACTACAAAAGGAACCTATTTTAAAGTGGGTTTTGATTATAATGTTTATCAAAATTGGCTTGATATGGAAAACATGATTTATGTTGGAATGCGAGCTGGAATTGGAAGTTTTGATCAGAAATTAAATTCTTATAATGTTTATCAAACTGGAAATTTTTATGGAACCAACACTATTGTTTCTGGACAAGAATTTAATGGCCTTTCGGCAAGTTGGATTGAAGTCGTAAGTGGTTTAAAAGCAGAAGTTTTCAATAATATATATGTTGGATTTTCTTTTCGATTGAACTATTTAGTTTCAAATAAAGAACCGGAAGGATTTGCTAACTTATACATTCCTGGCTTTAATAAAACTTATGAAAATAGTAAATTTGGAGCAGGTTTTAATTACACGGTAAGTTATTTTATTCCGTTGTATAAAAGCAAAACGAAAGCAAAAGAAATAAAACAATAATTACTATTTGATAAAAAAAATCCCAAATTCTGATACTTACAATTGGAATTTGGGATTTTTTCTTTTTGGAATTTGATTATTTTATCTCCTTCACTCCTTTCATAAAAAGCCATTTCATAAATAACTTTTCACCATCATTAGTTTTTACTACTTGAAATTTAGGTGCTAATATAGTTGCGACTAAAAAAGCAGCCACAGGAATTTGCCAACTTGTAAAAGAGGAGTAGGTAGCTACAATGAAACGAAATGTAATGAAAAGGATTAAAAACCCTAACATATTAAAAACTAAAGCTTTTGTTTGTTTAGACATAGTAATATTTTTTTAAAACTTGATTCTTGTTACTTTTTTCTTGGTTCTTTTTATTTGGCTCTTTTTACTTTTTACTTGGCTCTTTTAACTTTTACTTGGCTCTTTTTACTTTTAACTTGGCTCTTTTACTTTTACTTGGCTCTTTTTACTTTTACTTGGCTCTTTTTACTTTTTACCTGGCTCTTTTTACTTTTACTTGGCTCTTTTAACTTTTTACTTGGCTCTTTTAACTTTTACTTGGCTCTTTTAACTTTTACCTGGCTCTTTTAACTTTTTACTTGGCTCTTTTTATTCTTCTCTGTTCTGAAACTTAGTTCGCTTACTTCCGGCATACATTTCGTATTTTACCAAACGCGCTTCTAACTTACCATTAAATAATTTTATTTTTCTACTTGGACGTAATCCTACGAACTTTAACGCTTCTAAATTCGCAGTAATAAACCAAGCATTTGTTCCTGGGTAATTTTGCTTCATCGTATCACCAATTTCTCTGTAAAAACGTTCCATCTCAATATTTAAACGTTCACCATAAGGCGGATTAAAAACGATATGCAGCGGACCTTCAACTTCTTTTTCGGATTGAAAAAAATCGGCTTGTTTGATGGAAACATAATCGTCTAAGTTGGCATTTTTTATGTTATCTTTTGCTTTTTCCACCGCACTTGGCGCTTTATCACAACCCACAATTGTATAATGAAACTCTTTGGTTTTCTTCAATAACGATTCTAAAATCTTATCAAATAATTCCGAATCCCAATCGGGCCATCTTTCAAAAGCAAATTCTTTTCTATTGATATTTGCTGGAATATTACAAGCTATCATAGCTGCTTCTGCCACAATCGTTCCACTTCCACACATTGGATCTAAAAAATGTGCATTTCCGTCCCAACCCGACATGATTAACATTCCGGCCGCTAAAACTTCATTAATTGGTGCAATATTCGTTGCTGTTTTGTATCCACGTTGGTGTAATGAAACTCCTGATGTATCTAGAGAAAGCGTACAAAAATCTCTATCAATATGAATATGAATACGTAAATCTGGAAAATCTTTATCAATACTCGGACGTTCACCTGTATTCGTTTTAAACTGATCTACAATCGCATCTTTTACTTTTTGAGCTACAAACTGACTGTGTGTGAATTGCTCAGAATACAACGTCGTTTCTACTACAAACGATTGTTGCACTTTTAAATAATCTGACCAATCTACTTTTTGAATTCCATCATATAACGTTTGTTCGTTATACGCCTTAAACGTATGAATGGGCTTTAGAATTTTTAAAGCTGTACGTAAAGCCAAGTTGGCCTTATACATAAAACCTTTATCACCTTGAAAACTAACACTTCTAGTTCCTTTTACCACATTTTGTGCTCCCAATTGGAACAATTCTTTTTCTAGAATTTCTTCAAAACCAAAAAAAGTTTTGGCAACCATTTTAAAATTTTCCATAGACCTCTTTCCCTCAGAGAGAATTTAAGTATTAATTATATTTATGTTAGCCACAAATGCACGAATTTAATATTAAATGATTTCAATTCGAATCGACATTGTCGACAATTCATCTAATAAAACATTGTAACAAAATTTAATTCGATAATTGGTGGCAAAAGTAAAACAGTATTAGTTTCACTTCGCTTATTATTATTTGCAAAAATACATTAAATTTGTCGATTCATAATTTCCAAACAGATAAATGTCAGATTCTACAACAAAAAATTCAGAAAATTGGTTCAGTACTTGGTTCGACACACCATATTATCACATTTTGTACAAAAACAGAAACGATGAAGAAGCGCAAACTTTTATGGATAATATCACACATTATCTAAATATGCCTGAAAACGGAACTATTTTAGATTTAGCTTGCGGTAAAGGAAGACATTCCATCTACTTAAACAAATTAGGCTACAACGTAACTGGTGTCGATTTATCCGAAAATAGTATTGCGATTGCAGCAGCATCTTCAAATGAAACTTTGCGATTTAAAACGCACGACATGCGTGAGCCGATGAACGAAACGTATGACGCCGTATTTAATTTATTTACGAGTTTTGGCTACTTTGATACGCATGAAGACAATATCAAAACCTTAAAAGCCATAAAAGAAAGTATCAACGAATATGGTTTTGGTGTAATTGATTTTTTCAATGCCGATTTTATTATTGAGAATTTAGTAGCGGAAGAAACTAAAGAAATTGAAGATATAACTTTTAACATTAAACGTTATGTTGAAAATAAGAAAATTATCAAAGAGATTCGATTTGAAGACAAAGGTGAATCATTTTTCTTTACGGAAAAAGTTTCAGCCTTCACTTTAGCAGATTTTGAAGAAATGATGGAAGAAGCAGGCATTTATTTATTAGAAATTTTTGGAGATTATAAGTTGAGAAAATTTTACAAATCACAATCTGAACGTTTAATTATGATCTTTAAATAATGAACTACACTATTTATATTTTTCCTTTATTATCCGTTCTTTTGGGATATGTCTTTGCTGTATTTTTTGCACCCAAGAGCAAGAAAAACTTAAAACTATTACTTGCATTTAGTGGCGCGTTTTTATTATCATTAACGGTAATGCATTTGCTTCCAGAGGTATATCATAGTGAAGAAATTATTTCCGAACCAGGTCATGAAGGGCATTTCCATTCTAAAATTGGTATCTTTATAATGGTTGGAATAGTGTTTCAAATCATTTTAGAATATTTTTCGAAAGGCGCAGAACACGGTCATGTTCATGGACATAACAAAATTTCACACATTCCTTGGTTGTTGTTTTTTAGTTTATGTTTACATGCACTTTTAGAAGGATTACCTATCAGTAAAAATCCTGCTTTAGCCTACGGAATTGCAATTCACCACTTTCCCATTGCCATTATTTTAACTACGTTTTTCAAAAATGCACAATTGAACTCTAAAGCGATTTTATTTTTCATGATAACTTTCGCATTTATGACACCAATTGGAACGTTCTTAGCAGATAACTTATCTTTCATCACGAATTACTATTCGCAATTATCTGGAATTGTTATTGGGATATTATTTCACATTTCATCAACCATTATTTTTGAAAGTAGTGAAGGACATAAATTCAATTTAGCTAAATTAGTCGTAATTGCTTTAGGAATTTTGTTGGCGAGTTTTATGTAGAATTGCCACGAAGACAATAAGTCACTAAGTTTTTTAAAAGCTTGTATTAGCAAATAATTTCTTCACCAATTCAATATCAAAAGATTTTTCAGTTATTGAGTAGAAATATTTTGTTTGCCAAAGTTGTTTTTTACTACTTGTTTACTAGTGGCAATATCCCATAGCGGATAGACTCTAATTCCTCTCTTTCCAGAAGAATCTTTATTCCCAATAATTCCTTTTTCTAAAAGAACAGCTTTTGGAAACACAAATTGACCAATATTAGTGTCTTTTTTTGAAGTGATTACGATGAAGTCGAAATTATATGAAACATCAAACGGTGCTGTTATTCCTTTGTTATTTCTTTTCCAAATGGTTACTAACTGACCAATTTTAGTAGGCGTAATTTTTGACTATCAATGTATAATTTGAAAAGAATTTAATTGAAATGAACATGCATGATATTCGGTACTTTCTGCATCTACAACAAAGTTTTTGAATTCAAAATCGCAGGTATCATATACTAAAGTTTTTATTTGTAATTGATCGGGATGTATTTTATCTACCATAATTTTATTATTTATTGCAACACATCAAAGAATTTAAAAGGATTTTTGAAATCTGTGAAAATTTGTGAAATCCGCGGCTAAAAAACTATTTATTTTTTTCTTCTATCCAACGACTCATAAATTCTGTGCTTCTCATCGAATGAAATTGCAACATTTGCCCAATGAAATTAGCATTTCTATGCAATTCTAAATTAGTTTGAAGTTCATTTAAAACATTTAAAAAATTAGACTTATAAATTAAAAACATAAATTTCTGTTTGATGATTTCGTATCCATTTTCAACAGCTTGTTCCCAAACTTCTTGATTCGAATACAATTCAACTGCTTTAATTATAAAATCTGAATACTCATTTGCAATAAACCCATTCCAAGGTAAATCATCGCGCATCGCTTCTGCTCCAATAGTTGTAGTTACAGATGGCGTTCCATATTGCATACATTCTAATAGTTTCCCTTTAATCCCTGCTCCAAAACGAATGGGTGCTAATAAAACTCTAGCCGAACAAATGACTTCTTCCGCACTTTCCGCTCTACCATGGATAAAAAAACGCTCTTTCGGATTATGCAATTGATGCACTTTCTGAGTCGGATAGGCTCCGTAAATATTCAGTTTCGCGTATGGAAGTAAGTCTTTTAATTTTAGCCAAATTTCATTTTTTAAAACTAAAACCGAATCCCAATTAGGTTCATGATAAAAATTTCCAATAAAAACAAAGTCTTGTTTAGAATGAAAATCTGGTTTTTCTGGAGTGAAATTTTCAATCCAAATGGGCAAATAAAATAAAATCGATTTTGGTACTTGGAAAATAGTTTGCAATAAATTCATTTCATAATTTGAAACCATTAGCGACAAATCACATCTAAATATGGCAGCAATTTCTCGTTTGGCCACATCAGAATTATAATTTAAAATCTTACTATTTTTCTTTACAGCTTCGTGTCTGGCTTGACGTAAGCAATGTAAATCTTCTGTATCTAAGATTTTAATCGCATTTGGCAATACATTTGAAACGCGCCAACCAAATTGTTCTTCCACCATAAATCGATCAAACAAAACTATATCTGGATTTATCTGAAGTAATAATTCATCAAAAGCTGAATCATTGATCTGAACAGCGTGTTGTAAAATTCCTAAACTTGATAAATCGATAGAGTATTCGCTTTCAGAAGCAATTGAAGCATATTCTAAATCATATTTTTCCGATTGAAAAAACCGAATCAACTGCAACATTCTACTCCCTGCTGCAGATGAATTGGGCTCCACCCAAACAGAACTAATAATTAAAATTTTATTCATACTCAAATATACAAAGTTTTCTTAATTGAGCGTTCCCTCGTTAGAGAAGTATTCATTATACCACACGTTAATTTTACAACGAGGTCGTGTGTTACGTTCTATCTTTTATTTTGTTGAAGGCGTTTGGTGTTTAGATAGGTAAATTAGGACAACAACAAAAAAAAGGATGCCACTTCACCCACTAACGCAAAGGATTTCAGAAGGAGTTTACTGCAATAAACTCATAAAGAATCTGATTCAAGTTCAGATTAAAAAAAAAGTCCCGTTGGGACTAAATATAGTAAAAATAAGAGGCTATCTTTTCAGGTAATCTCTTAATCAAAGAAGGCAGCATTTGACCCGAGCGACAGCGAACTGACGAAGTATAGTAAGAGGAGAATGTCCAG
>NZ_JAAJBT010000012.1 GCF_011392115.1 Flavobacterium difficile | reverse complement strand
CCAAAAGTAATAAGTAGTATTTGGTGATAAATTATTTAAAACTGCAAAAGTATCTGTGGTAGTTCCAGTAATTGCATTTGCAGAAAACGGATCATTAACAGTGCTGTACGTATAAATATAACCATTATTTGGTGTAGGTGTTGCTTCTACCCATGCAATGTTATTAGATGTCGATGTTAAACCATCATAAAATAATTGTGTTGGAGCATTGCAAACTGTTGCTGTTGCAGTGGTAAAAGAAGGTCCAGCAATCCAGTTAGATTGTGTTTGTCCGCAATTCGATTTTACCCAAAAATAGTAAGTAGTATTTGGTGAAAAATTATTTAAAACTGCAAAAGTATTTGTAGTAGTTCCTGTAGTTGCATTTGCAGAAAAAGGATCATTGACAGTACTATAAGCATAAATATAACCATTACTTGGTGCAGGATTTGGAGCTGACCATGCAATATTTACTGTAGTTGCCGATTCAGGATCGAAGAATAATCCTGATGGTGTTCCACAAACTACAGGTGTAGTACATCTAATAGATTTTACTCTGTTTGTGTTTTGCGTTCCGCAACTAGAATTGGTATTCAAATGGTATCTAATTACTCCAGAGGTTGTTCCAGATAACCAAGTTAAAGGGGATAAACCACTTGCTAAAACTGAAGTTCCTGTAGCATTAGTTATGGTAATATAATCCGAGGAAATTGAACTTGTAAAAGTATATTGTTTATTTGACAATACATTTACATTTGAATATTCTCCTGCATAAGCATTTGTAGCAATTTGTTCATTATTTCCTGTACAAGAAGGTGTAAAAGTTGCATCAGGATATAATCCATAAATTGCACCGTTACAAATTAATGCTGGTGGTGTAGTAAAATTACCACCTGAAACCCATACGCCAGTTGTAGATCCACAGTTAGAACGTATCCAGTAGTAATAAGTAGTACCAGCCGCAACATTTAAAGATATAGAGGTTGATAGGTTAGTTGTACTAAATAAAGTAGGAGTAGTATTAGCGTTAGGAGCGCTATTTGTGGTAACAATATAAATATCATAATTAGAAGAAGGCACTGGTGATGCTGCTGTCCAAGTTATTTTACATGAATTAGATGTAATATTTGAGACATTTAAATTTGAAGGCGCTGCGCAGTTTGATGCATCCGCACATCGAATATAACGAGTTCTATTTACTTGTTCATTGGCACAATTTGCATTTGAATGCATATAATAACGAATTACGCCTGAGGTACTTCCAGAATCCCATATAACGGGTTGAATTCCACTTGCATAAACAATAGTTCCTGTTCCATTTGTAATGGTAATATAATCAGTTGATACAGAACTTGAAAACGAATATTGCTTGTTTGCAATTACATTTACATTGCTGTATTCACCTGTATAGCTTTGGCTTGTAATTGTTTCATAGTTTCCATTACAATTTGGAGTAATAGTATTACTTGGAAATAATCCATTTGGTGCAGTGATACATTGTGCATCGAGATTAGTAATGAAGCACAAAAATGCCAATAGGTAGAATAAAGTAATTCTTTTTTTCATGTTTTTAATTTAATGAAATTAATTGAAGGTTTTTATCAAAAATAGGAGATAACAATTACTACAGCAACTTATTCATTCGACTATTTATAAATAATCAGTTGTTAATTCAGTCGTAATATATTGTTTTTCAAAAACTTACTCCGTGTCTTTTAGTTTTTCAATATAGTAATTAGGAGTAAGGCCTGTTTGTCTTTTAAACACGCGAACAAAAGTAGTTGCGTCTTTATAACCGACTTCTTCAGCAATGGCTTGCAAAGTATATTTTCGAAAATAAGGTGTGTCAATAAGTTTTTGGAGCACATATTGAATTCGTAATTCTTGTGTGTATTCTGAAAAGGATTTTTGCATGACTTGATTGAAGTATTGTGACAAATAAGCAGTGTTTGTATTTAATTTTTTAGCTACAAAAGCCAACTTGAAATTTGGATCTAAAAAAGTTTCTTTCTGCTCTATTTTTTTTAAGCCTATTGCAATTTTTTCAATAATTTCATCATCAATTATTTGCTTGGGTTGAGGTTCAATTTTAGTGATTTGACTTGTATCAGCTTTTATAACTTTTGCCTCTCTTAGATGTTGAATGATTTTCAAAAAACGAATATGTTTTTCTTTTTGAACCTTATGATAATAATAAAAACTGTATATAACAAGTGCTAAAATAATTAGTATTCCAAAAAGTGAAATTTTAAAATAGTTTTTAGAAGTTATAACTTTATTAGATGCTTCTTTAATTTTACTTAAATCATAATTGTGAAGAAAATTCAGGGAGTTATTTTTTATTCCGCCTATGGATTGAATTAATTCTAAACTTTTCTGAGCATGAAGATAAGCATTCTTATTGTCATTTTTTTCATTATAACACTGCGTCATAATGTTATACGCCATTAATAAATTTTCTTTTGAAACCTTAGTTGTTTGATAGTTTTTTATGTATTTTTTACAATAGTAAAGTGCTGAATCTACTTGATTTAAATGATGAAAACAATCGGCCATTCCTAAATCAAATAGCTGTTCTGTTCTTATGTTTTCCTTAATAGTAGGATACTTTTTTCTCTCTCTATATAAGGATAATGATTTAAAATAATTTCCTGCTAATGCCGCACTTTTTGCTTCTCGCATACACAACAATGCTTTGGTGTATTCGGGCTGAAAATTATCCTCTAACATCATTTTGGCAGCCACATTAAAATAAAGATTTGCAGAATCTAAATAAACTATTTTTTTCGACTGGATATAATACTTTTGATAGGCTTCACCAATAATATTATATTTATCAGCAAATAGTTTTTTGTTCATTACTTTTTTTTCGCCTACACCAAGTTTATGATGTTGTGAATTTTTTAATTCTTTTTTTAGGATACTAATTCCGTCCACATAATCACCCAAGGCAATTTTTACCAATCCATATTGTTCATTAAAATGATTGTCGGCTACACTGTTTTTGTAATGCTCAAGATACATAAGTGCAGCATCATATTCACCCAGATTTTTATGAATGTAAAAGATTTTGTTCACACACATTCCAATTAAATTCTTATACATTTTGCTCGATTTTGGAAGGTCGCTTTTCTCAATTTTTTTAATCAAGGCCACTAAAAGTTGTTTGGAATATGCAAAATCTGACTTGTTGTAATGGTAGTTCGCTATGTAGTAATATCCAAAAAAGCTAAATAATTTACTTTTTGATTGGCTAATTTTAAGTGCTTCTGAGTGTGCTTTTTCAGGATTTGAAATAAGTAGTTCTTGTATGTTTCTTGTTTTTTTTATCTCAGATTCGTTTAATTCTTGAGCATTAACAAGTGATGTAGTAAGTACTAAGATAAATAACCAGATTAATTTATGCATTTTGAAAGACTGAAAAATTCGATATTATAAACAAGAGAAAAGCAGGTATAAAAATAGTATTTTAATTTAATTTTGGAACTAGTTTTTGTTTTTTGTTCTTCTTTTTATCCAATTGATAGAATATTTTTTAACTTCAAAAAAAATCCCAAACTCTTTCGAATTTGGGATTAGAAATATTTAGATCTTGAAACAAGTTCAAGAAGACAAAGCTGGTTTTATAACTCTAAAGCTTTTTTAGGATTATTGTCCATTAATAATTCCATTGGGTTTTCTAAAGCTTCTTTTACAGCCACTAAGAAACCAACAGATTCTCTACCATCAATAATTCTGTGGTCATAAGATAAAGCTACATACATCATCGGGTGAATTTCCACTTTTCCGTTTACAGCAATTGGACGTTCAATAATATTGTGCATACCTAAAATTCCAGATTGAGGCGGATTGATAATTGGCGTAGATAACATACTTCCGAAAACTCCACCGTTTGTAATAGTGAATGTCCCACCAGTCATGTCGTCAACCGTAATTTGTCCGTCTCTTGCACGTAAAGCTAAACGCTTAATTTCTGCTTCTACACCACGGAACGTTAATAATTCTGCATTTCTAACTACAGGAACCATTAATCCTTTTGGTCCAGAAACGGCGATTGAAATATCTGCAAAATCAAAAGCAACTTTATGGTCACCATCCATCATAGAATTTACATCTGGATACAGTTGTAAAGCTCTAGTAACCGCTTTGGTAAAGAAAGACATGTATCCTAAACTTACACCATTGTGTTTCGCTTTAAATTCATCTTTATATTGGTTTCTGATGATGTTAATTGGCGTCATGTTAACTTCGTTAAAAGTCGTTAACATAGCTGTTTCGTTTTTAGCGGCTACTAAACGCTCCGCAACTTTTCTGCGTAACATCGAAAGTTTAGTTCTTTCTGTAGCACGAGAACCGTTAGTTGGTGTTCCCATTGAAGGCACTGCATTTACAGCATCTTCAGTAGTAATTCTTCCACCTTTTCCAGTTCCAACGATGTCAGAAGGACTGATGTTTTTCTCGTCTAATATTTTTCTTGCTGCTGGAGAAGGCGCTCCAGTTGCATATGTGGTTTCTTGTGTAGGAGCTGCTTTGGGAGCTTCTTCTTTTTTAACTTCAGGTGCTTTTTCAACAGCAGGTGCAGCAGTTGCTCCGTCTGGTTTAGCAGCAGCTGTATCAATATGACAAACTACTTGTCCTACTGCCACAGCATCACCTTCTTCTGCTTTAAGCGTGATAATTCCGCTTGCTTCTGCTGGTAATTCTAAAGTAGCTTTGTCTGAATCTACTTCAGCAATAGCTTGATCTTTTTCAACGTAATCTCCGTCTTTTACTAACCAAGTTGCAATTTCAACTTCGGTGATAGATTCTCCCGGTGATGGGACTTTCATTTCTAAAATCATATTCTTTCGTTTTTAGTTTTAGGCGAAAAGGCTACCTAAAATATATTAATGTGTTGTATAACTATTATTGAAATAAATTTTTATCAAAAACCATTGCAATGGCATTCGCCTGACGTTTTTTCGAACGTTCGTAACTTCCTGCTGCTGGTGCACTGTATGCTTTTGGCGATGCTAAACGTAATTTTACTAAATCGAAATTCATTAACATAAATCCGTAAGCTCCCATGTTTTTAGGTTCTTCTTGTGCCCAAACGTAATCGTCTACATTTGGATACGAATCGATAATCGCTTTAATTTGATCTGTGGCTAATGGGAATAATTGCTCGAAACGAACAACAGCTACGTCATTTCTTCCTAATTCTTCACGTTTAGCAATAATATCGTAATATACTTTTCCTGTACAGAAAACTAAAGACTTAATCGCTTTTTTATCTGTAACATTAGGATCGTCTAATATCTCTTGAAATTGTCCGTTGGCTAATTCCTCTGCAGTGGAAACCGCTTGTGGATGACGTAACAAACTTTTTGGTGAAAACACAATTAACGGTTTACGGAATTTGGTTTTCATTTGTCTTCTCATCAAGTGGAAAAAGTTGGCTGGAGTCGTAACGTCTGCCACATACATGTTATGTTTCGCACACATTTGTAAATAACGTTCCATACGAGCAGAAGAGTGTTCTGCACCCTGATTTTCATAACCGTGAGGCAATAAGAAAACCAATCCGTTTTGGTTGTTCCACTTGTCTTCCCCTGCAGAAATGTATTGGTCAATCATAATTTGTGCTCCGTTAGAGAAATCTCCAAACTGTGCTTCCCAAATCGTTAACGTATTTGGTGATGCTAAAGCGTAACCATATTCAAAACCAACTACACCATATTCTGAAAGGTGCGAATTGTAGATGTAAAAGTTTCCTTTTTTATTTTTAATGTCGTTTAATAAAACTACTTCTTCTTCTGATTCTTCAACTTTAATTACAGCGTGACGGTGTGAGAATGTTCCTCTTTCCACGTCTTGTCCAGAAATACGTACATCGTATCCTTCAGTAAGTAAAGAACCATAAGCTAATATTTCTCCCATTGCCCAATCTAATTGGTCTTTTTCGAAGAACATGCTTTTTCTATCACCAATTAATTTTGTGATTTTACTGATGAATTTTTTATCTGAAGGCAATTCAGTTATAGTTCCAGCAATTTCAGTTAATTGATTTTTATCGAATTTCGTATCAAATTTAGATAACATCACATCGTCTGAAACTTGTTCGAAACCAGTCCATTCATTTTGCATAAAAGGAGTAATAACGGTTAAGCTTTTCTTACGAGATTCTTCTAAATTTTCATCTAATTTCGCTTTATAAGCTTCTTCTAATGTTTTAACATATGTGCCATCAATCACACCTTCATTTTTCAATTTCTCTGCGTAAAGGTCTCTTGAATTTTTATGTTTAGAAATCGCTTTGTATAATTTTGGTTGAGTAAAACGAGGTTCATCCCCTTCGTTATGACCATATTTTCTGTACCCTAATAAATCGATAAATACATCGCCACCAAATTCCATACGGTAATCTAAAGCAAATTTCATCGCATGTACTACCGCTTCTGCATCATCTGCATTGACGTGTAAAACTGGTGATAAGGTTACTTTTGCAATATCTGTACAGTATGTTGAGGAACGAGCGTCTAAGTAATTTGTGGTAAAACCAACTTGGTTATTAATCACTAAGTGAATGGTTCCACCCGTTTTATACCCATCTAATTTTGCCATTTGGATAATTTCGTACACGATACCTTGACCAGCTACAGCCGCATCTCCGTGGACGGCGATTGGCAATACTTTTGAAAAATCGTCTGCGAAATATCTGTCTTGTTTGGCTCTTGTAATTCCTTCAATAACAGCACCAACTGTTTCTAAGTGAGAAGGGTTAGGCGCTAAATTTAAATTGATTTTTTTACCAGAATCAGTAACTCTATCTGAAGTTAATCCTAAATGGTATTTCACATCACCGTCGAAATACATGTCGTCATCGTAATCTTTTCCGTCAAATTCTGAGAAAATATTTTGTGTGTTTTTACCAAAAATATTAGCTAAAACATTCAAACGACCACGGTGCGCCATTCCCATTACAAACTGTTCTACACCTTTTTCTGCAGCTGCTTCAATTAAAGCATCTAAAGCAGGAATTGCGGCTTCACAACCTTCTAATGAGAAACGTTTTTGACCTACATATTTCGTATGTAAGAACGTTTCAAAAGAAACAGCTTCGTTTAATTTTTTTAAGATATTTTTCTTTTCATCAGCTGAAAAATTCGGCTGATTGTCGTTGATGTCTAATCTGTTTTTAATCCAATCTTGTACTTTTGGTTCTCTGATGTACATGAATTCTACACCAATTGAAGAACAATATACACTTTCTAAATGTTTGATGATATCTGCCAAAGTACTTGGCGCCATGTTTACTATTTTAGCGGCATCAAAAACAGTAGTTAAATCGGCTTGAGTTAATCCAAAATTTTCAATAGCTAAAGTAGGAGAATAGGTTCTTCTGTCTCTAACCGGATTTGTTTTGGTAAATAAATGACCGCGTGTTCTGTAGCCATCAATCAGTTTAAGAACGTTAAATTCTTTTTGAAGTTGCTCCGAATTTCCACCACTAACTAAACTGTTAGCAGCCTGAGCAATTTGCTCACCTGGAGTGGAAAATTCATTAGCAAAATCGAAACCTTGAAAGAAACTTCTCCAACTTGGTTCTACACTATCCGGATTTTGTAAATATTGGTCGTATAAATCTGCAAAAAATGCAGTATGTGCTGCGTTTAAAAAGGAAAACCTATCCATAATTCTGTCCTAATGACGATTTGGTTAAAAAAATTTATGCAAAAGTATAAACTTTTCTGCTAAAAGTTCAAAGAAATTTATACTTTTATGTTCGTATTAACAAATAAGTAATAAATATAATGAAATTAAATGCAAAGTTACTAAAAACGTTTTTTTATGTGCTTATTTTTTTGAATTCTGTAGCGGTATTTTCTCAACAAGATAGTATTCCAAAAACAAAAAGTTTATTTTGGCAAAAGGTGCAGTTTGGTGGTGGATTAGGATTAGGATTTGGTAATGGTTTTACCAATGTTTCTCTTTCTCCTACGGGTTATTATAATATTAACCAAACTTTTTCTGTTGGAGTGGGTTTAACAGGAAGTTATGTAGCGCAAGAACAGAATCCTTCTAATTTTAATTCTATAGGTTACAAATCGACCATATTGGGTGGAAGTATTATTGGTTTAGTACATCCAATAGAGGAAATTCAATTGTCTGCAGAAGTAGAACAATTAAACATAAACAGAAAATTTGATAGTTTTTTAAACGATGAAAATTTTTGGAATACGGCATTATTTGTTGGTGCAGGATATCGCACACAAAATGTAACATTAGGCGTTCGATTTAACATTTTACACAACGATTCTAATCAGGTATATTCGCAAGCTTGGTTGCCATTTGTAAGGGTAATGTTTTAGAAAAGTAATTATTTCTTAACATGTATCTCTACATTAATCCTTAATTTTGCAACAAAAAATTATGCGATTTATATTAGCTTTCCTACTTTTTTCAGTTTCAATTTTTTCACAAAACAATTTACAATCGGGTCCAATGGTTGGCTATTGTGAAATGAAAGAAGCAATGATTTGGCTTCAAACAGAGAAACCTGCTTCTGTTTTTATTGAATATTATGCTACTGAAAATGCCAAACAAGTATTTCAAACCAGTGTTGCTACTACAAATAAAGAAAACGGTTTTACTTGTCACTTACTTTTAGACAAATTACAACCTGGGAAAAAATACAATTATTCCGTTTTTATTGATAAAAAGAAGATAGAATTGCCTTATGAAACTTCTTTTTCTTCTAAGAAGTTATGGCAATGGCGAGAAAATGCGCCTGATTTTACAATTGCTTTAGGAAGTTGTTCTTATGTAAGTGAAGAAAGTTTAGACAGACCCGGAAAACCTTATGGTTCTAATTACTTTATTTTTGAAAGTATCGCTAAAAAAAATCCAGATATTATGCTTTGGGGTGGCGATAATATTTATTTGCGCGAAGCAGATTGGGACAGTCAAACCGGAATTTACCACAGGTATTCGCATTCTAGAAAAATAAAAGAAATGCAACCTTTATTAGCTAAAACACAAAATTTTGCCATTTGGGACGATCATGATTTTGGTCCGAATGACAGCGATAGAGGTTTTTATAATAAATATGTAACACAACAAGCTTTTAAAGATTTTTGGGCCAACAAATTTTATGGAACCAATCCGAATCAAAAAGAAGGTGTTTATTCTTCTTTCAATTGGGGTGATGCAGAAGTATTTTTATTAGACAATCGTTTTTTTAAATCGCCTAATGAAAGAGTTACTGGCAATAAAGAACTTCTTGGAGCCACACAAATGCAATGGTTAATTGACGCGTTAGTAGCTTCAAAAGCTAGTTTTAAATTGATAGTAGTTGGTGGACAAGTACTAAATTCGGCAGCTGTTTTTGAAAATTACGAAAACTACAAGGCAGAAAAAGAACTTTTATTAAACGAAATTGCTGCCAATAAAATTAAAGGTGTGCTATTTATCTCTGGAGACAGACATTTTTCTGAATTATCTGAACTGAAAAGAGCTAATACCTATTCTTTGTTCGATTGGACGGTTTCTCCTTTAACTTCTGGACATGGAAATTTAGAAAAAGTAGCTAAAGAAGACAATCAAAATAGAGTAGCAGGTAGTTTATTTGCGCAACATGTTTTTGGAACTGTTTCTTTTTCGGGTGATAAAGAGAACCGCCAAATGAAATTGACTTTGTTTGATAATGAAGGAAAAGAATTGTGGAATAAAGTGATTTTGAAGAAAGATTTGGAGTAATTAATATTTGTTTCTAAACCAAACTTTTTGCCATTCGCGCTTTAAAATTAAAAAAGTAACTTCTTCAGAAAGTTTAAAAATATCTGAGCCGTCTAGTTTTTTAATTTGATCTTCGGATACATCTATGATATAAAGTAAGTTTAAGTATTCTGCAAACTTATGATTGATGAGTTTTAGAATTTTCTCCTGAACCATATGTTGCAATTCAAACGGAAAAATATCTAAAGGAATAGCTATATTTTCATTGGCTAAAGCAAAATCTTTATTGGTTTGCTCAATCAATTTAAAATACAAGTGTTGTTCTTCGGCTTCGTTTATTAAAGCATCAATTGTTGCTGGTGGAGAATAACTCATTTTGTTAAATTGAAAATTGGCACATTGAAAATCGACATATTAATTACACTTTTCTATTCATTAATTTATCGCCAAACAATCTTAAAATCATTTTTTTATCATCAGACAAATGCATTTTTTCTAAGGTTTCATATGCCATTTCGGTATATTTAGCAATGGCTTCTTGTGTCGCTTGACTGGCACCTGAACTATTGAAAATAGCTTTTACCGATTCAATTTTGTCGGTGTTGTCTTGAGGTTGAATCGAAAATAAATGTAATAATTGCTGTTTGTTTTCTGTGTTAGAAAATTCCATAGCTTTTAAATACAAATAGGTTTTTTTGTTTTCTATAATGTCTCCTCCAACTTGTTTGCCAAAGGTTTCTGGGTTTCCGAACGCATCTAAATAATCGTCTTGTAATTGGAAGGCAATACCTAAATTCAATCCGAAATTGTATATTAAATTGGTGTTTTCTTCAGTAGTTTCTGCCACAATTGCACCCATTTTCATAGCAGCGCCTAATAAAACTGCTGTTTTGTATTCAATCATTTTTAAATACTCCGGAATGGTTACATCATCTCGGGTTTCAAAATCCACATCGTATTGTTGCCCTTCGCAAACTTCTAAAGCCGTTTTACTAAATAGTTTCGCTAAAGCTTGAAATACTTTCGGCTCATAATTTTCAAAATATTGGTAGGCTAAAATTAACATGGCATCACCAGATAAAATACCAGTATTTAAATCCCACTTTTCATGAACGGTTTCGTTTCCTCTTCTTAAAGGTGCATCATCCATAATGTCATCATGTACCAACGAAAAGTTATGAAACATTTCTACCGCTTTAGCCGCAGCAATAGCTTTTTTATGATCGCCATCAAATATATCAGCAGCCATTAAAGTTAAAACCGGACGGATTCTTTTTCCACCAAGCGATAATATATAATCTATGGGTTCGTATAAATTTTGGGGTTGTTTGTCAATATGTAGGTTGGAAAACTCCTCAGTAATAATGTTCTGGTAATCGGATAATAATAACATACTTGTAATTTTTGGTAAATTTAAACTAATAATTGCAAAATAACTCACTTCTGCAAATGTTAAATTTGTGTGAAGATTACGGAAACTATTTTAGTGTTAAAAGTTTCCTTTATACATTTGCTGCATAAATTTTAAGAATATTCAAGATGACAACCACAACATGGAACTTAAATCCAAATCAGTCTGATTTTATGGTTAGAGCTAAAAAATCAATTATTGCTTACATGGATAGTTCATTTCATCAACTTACGAGTTCTATTGATATAGTAAATAATCAATTGACCCATGCGAATTTGGAGTTTGTTTTAGATGTGAATAAAAAAGAAGGTAAAATGGAACACATCGAGAAACAATTAAAATCGAATGGTTTTATGAATTTAAATCAATTTCCATTGGTTGTTTTCAAATCGATATCCTATGAAAAAATTAACGAGAACATCAATTTTGTAAAAGGCTATTTAACCATTAATAACATAACTAAAGTGGTAGAGCTAGATGCCAAAATTACAAATTCAGAATTCACCAATACTTCATCAAAGGTGCTTGTTGAAATATTTGGCGAAATCAATCGTCAGGATTTTGGTTTGATTTCTAATTGCGATGAAGAAAACAACGGTATTTTAGCGGGTTATAATCTAAACGTTACGGCTAATTTAGAATTTACTTCTAATTCTATCAATTAAAAGATGACAATTTTTATAGTGATTTTAGTACTTCTTGTGGCATCTTTATATGTGTTTTTACAGCAAGAACAATTTGGGAAACGACCTTCTGGAGCAAGATTAGCTCGCATCAAAAATTCTCCAAATTTTAAAAACAATTCTTTTCAAAATTTAAGTTTTACGCCCGATTTAACAGAAGGTGTTTCGATGTTTTCCGTTTTAAAAGAGTTTTTATTTAACAAAAACGAATTCAAAAAACCAAGTCAAGTTATTCCTTCTACAAAAACAAATTTAAAGGAATTAAATCCTGAAGAAAATATTGTGGTTTGGTTCGGACATTCGTCTTATTTTATACAAATTGATGGAAAGAAAATTTTAGTTGATCCCGTTTTAAGTCCAACAGCATCGCCAGTTTCTTTTACAACAAAAGCTTTTGAAGGTACAAATATTTATACAACAGATGATTTCCCGGAAATTGATTACTTATTTATTTCTCACGACCATTGGGACCATTTGGATTATCAGACCATAAAAAAACTCAAACCTAAAATTCAAAAAGTAATTACTGGATTAGGAACGGGAGCGCACTTTGAACATTGGGGTTTTGACACTCAGTTAATACTAGAAAAAGATTGGCACGAAACGGTTACACTTGAGGATGGCTTTATTGTAAATACCGTTCCAGCGAGACATTTTTCAGGAAGAAGTTTTAAAAGAAATAAAGCACTTTGGTTGTCATTTGTTTTGCAAACGCCAAGTTTTAAAATTTTCATTGGTGGTGATAGCGGTTACGATACTCATTTTGCTGAGATTGGAAAACAATTTGGACCTTTTGATTTGGCTTTTCTAGAAAATGGACAATACGATAAAAGTTGGAAATACATTCACATGATGCCTGAAGAAGTGCTTCAAGCGGCTACAGATTTAAAAACAAAAGCTTTGTTTCCTGTGCATTCTTCAAAATTTACTTTGGCAAATCATAATTGGGAGGAACCACTTTCTAAAATTAGTGAATTAGCGCAGTCGTCTGAAATTCAGTTAATCACACCGATAATAGGAGAAAAAACCGATATAAATACTAAAAAAATCTTTGTAAAATGGTGGGAATTTTCGATTTAAAAACCATATAAATTGTATGTTAAATTTATGTGAAGATTAAGGAAACTATTTTAGTATTAAAAGTTTCCGTCTTACATTTGCACTCGAAAATGAAACTCCAAAAAAGATTTTTTACAAAATACCCCAATTAAAAATGAAAGAGAAAATCATCAGTAAAGCTAAAGATATGTTTTTGAAATTAGGTTTCAAGAGTATAACTATGGATGATATTGCTTGTGAAATGTGTATTTCTAAAAAAACAATTTATAAATACTTTTCAAATAAAGAGTTGTTAATTGAAGAAAGTACACAATTGGTTCATAAAGAGGTACATGAAACCATAAATGAAATTGTAGCAAAAAATTACAACGCCATTGAAGAGAACTTCGAAATTAGAAGAATGTTTAAGGAAATGTTCAAGTACACGGAAACGTCACCTATTTATCAGTTAAAAAGACATTATCCGGAAGTTTATCAAAAAGTTTTAGGATATCAAATTGATATTTGTGAAGGTTGTTTTAGAGATAATATTTTAAAAGGAATTTCTGAAGGATTATATAGAAGTGATATCGATGTAGAAAATTATGTAAAATTTTATTACACCTTGATTTTCAGTATCAGTGAAAATACAGCTTTAGAAAAAGACGCAAATATATTAGAACAAAAAGCCTTAGAATACCACATTCGAGCCATGGCAACTTTAGCCGGAATTATAGAGTTAGAAAAACAATTACAATTAAATACTAATTAATACATCAAATAGAATGAAAAATAAAATGATTATTTCCTTATTGTTTTTATGTTCTTTTGTCTTTGCACAAGAAATAAAGACATTAAGTTTAAAAGAGGCGCTGCAATACGCTTTAGAAAATAAAGCAGAAGCTAAAAAAGCTAAATTACAAACGGAAAACAGTGAATATAAAATTCAAGAAGTACGTTCTAGAGCGCTACCACAAATTGCCGCAAATGGTAGTTTAAATTACAATCCGATTTTACAAACTACGGTAATTGATGGAACAAATTTTGGTGCTCCAGGAACTACAATTCAAGCAGCTTTCGGTCAAACTTGGAATTCTATAGCGGGTGTATCTTTAAATCAAGCCTTGTTTGATCAATCAGTTTTTACAGGTTTAAAAGCTGCTAAATCAACTAGAGAGTTCTATCAAATTAACGAGCAATTAACTGAGGAACAAGTTATTGAACGTGTTGCTAACGCATATTATCAAGTATATGTACAACAACAAAAGTTAGTGGTGGTAGATAATAATTTGAAAACGACAAATAAAATTAAAAATATCATAAAAGGGCAGTATGATAATGGTTTAGCGAGAAAAATAGATTTGGATAGAATTACGGTTCGTGTAAACAATATAAATTCGATGCGTCAACAAATTGTAAATGCTATTGCACTTCAAGAAAATGCCTTGAAATTTTATATCGGAATGCCAATGGAAAACGCCATCGTAATCCCAAAAACTGCTTTTGAAGTAACTCCACAAGATTTAATTGCAAACACAGATGTTACCAACAGAACTGAGTTTTTATTGTTAAAAAAACAAGAACAATTATTGATGTTACAAAAAAAGTCATTTCAAGCGAGCTATTATCCTACGCTTTCATTAATTGGAAGTTATAACTATATCGGACAAGGACCACAAATGCCATTTTTTGCCAAACCAGCTGACGGCGTATATTGGTCGGATTTTGCTACAATCGGATTAAATTTAAGAGTTCCTATTTTCTCAGGATTTGGGAATAAAGCAAGGGTAAAACAAGCAGAAAACTCAATAAAAAGCTTACAAGTTGATATGGATGAAACCAAATTAGCCTTGAGTTTAGCTTTAGAAAATGCTAAAAAACAAATTGAAAATAGTTTGATTACAATTGCGAATCAAAAAGAAAATGCACAGTTAGCACAAGAGGTTTTAAATAATACTAATAATAATTATGCTCAAGGTTTAGCTTCTTTAACCGATTTGTTAGATGCTGAAAATGCTCTAGTAGAAGCTCAGAACAACTATACGGCAGCAATTTTAGAATATAAATTAGCGGAAATTCAATTTATCAAATCAAAAGGAGAATTAAAATCATTAATTAAATAAAACAAATCATGAAAAAAAATATCATAACGATAATAGTTGTTTTAGGTGCGATAGCTTTAATTGCATTTACATTACTAAATAATAAAAAAGAAAACGCAGCTAAAGTAGCTGTTGTAGCAGAAAAAAATCCAACAGTATCAGTTAAAGTTGCAGAAGTAAAAACACAAGAAATGTCTCTAGATTTCAGTTCAAACGGAAATTTTGAACCGATTCAAGAATTAACAGTTTGTGCTGAAAAATCTGGTAAAGTAATTCAGGTTTTAGTAAAAGAAGGCGACCGTGTAAGTGTAGGACAAACTATCGCCATTGTTAGAAGTGATGTTATTAATGTAGAAGCTCAAACCGCAAATGCAGCTTACCAAACCGCACTTGCTGACTTTAACAGATTTGAAAATGCTTATCAAACTGGTGGTGTAACAAAACAACAGGTAGATTTAGCCAAACAAAATATGATTAATGCTAAAGCTCGTTTAACTCAGGCAAAAATTAACGTAGGAGATACTCGTTTGAAAGCGCCAATTAGCGGGATTATTAATAAAAGATTTATCGAACCAGGTTCTATTTTAAGCGGAATGCCTCCAACACAAATGTTTGAAATTGTGAATGTTTCTAAATTAAAATTGAAAGTTTCAGCTAACGAATCTCAAATAGCAGGTTTAAAATTGGGTAACACAATTCAAGTGACTTCAAATATATTTCCAGATAAAACATTTTCAGGAAAAATTACGTTTATCGCTCCAAAAGCAGATTCAAGTTTAAACTTTCCTGTAGAAATTGAAATTTCAAATAATGCCTCGAACGACTTAAAAGCAGGAATGTATGGAACAGCTCAATTTGCATCAAATCAACAAAAACAAAATTTAATGATTGTGCCAAGAAATGCTTTCGTAGGCGGAGTAAGTAGTAATCAAGTTTTCGTGAACGAAAATGGTGTTGCTGTTCTTAAAAACGTTACTTCAGGAAGAATTTTAGGCGATCAGGTTGAAATTATAAAAGGTTTAAATAATGGCGACCAGGTTGTTGTAACAGGACAATTAAATATTGCGGAAGGAACTAAATTAGAAATTATTAAATAAGATTTCTTAAAATCTTTAAATAAAAACATATGAAATTAGCAGAAATATCTATAAAACGTCCTTCGTTGGTAATTGTACTCTTTACGATTCTAATTTTAGGAGGACTGTTCAGTTATTCTAATTTAGGCTATGAACTGATTCCTAAATTTGATCAAAATGTAATTACAGTTGCTACCATTTACCCAGGAGCTTCTCCAAGTGAAGTAGAAAATACGGTAACTAAAAAAATAGAAGACGCTGTTGCATCTCTTGAAAATATCAAGAAAATTGATTCTAGATCTTACGAAAGCTTATCAACTGTTTCAATTGCATTAAATAGTAAAGCCAATTCTGATATAGCTTTAAATGATGCGCAACGAAAAATAAATGCTATTATTAGTGACTTACCTGAAGATGCCAAAACTCCTTCATTAAGTAAATTCTCCCTGAGTGATTTACCAATCATGACTATTGGAGCTAATGGTAAAATGGATGAAGTGGAGTTTTACGACTTGATCGATAAAAAAATCGCACCCGTTTTATCTCGTGTTAATGGTGTGGCTCAAGTAAATATTATTGGTGGACAAGAAAGAGAAATTCAAGTTCAGTTAAATGCCGCTAAAATGCAAGGTTATGGGATTTCTATACCACAAGTGCAACAGATGATTTTGTCTTCTAACCTTGATTTTCCAACGGGAAATATTCAAACTAGAGAACAAAAAATATTAATTCGTTTAGCGGGTAAATATAAATCAGTTGACGAATTAAGAAAACTTGTTGTATCTTCTTCTAATGGAATTCAAGTGCGTTTAGGTGATATAGCAGATGTTCAGGATACACAAAAAACTGCTGAAAAAACTGCACGAATCAATAGTAAGAGTGCTATTATTTTACAAATAGTGAAACAGTCTGATGCTAATGCTGTTGCTGTAAGTGAAGAGGTTTTGAAAAATGTTTCAGCTTTAGAAAAAGCATATGATAAAATCGGATTACAACTGAATATTGCAAATGATAGTACAGTTTTCACCTTAGAAGCAGCCGATTCTGTTATTCACGATTTATTAATTGCTGTAATTTTAGTAGCCTTAGTGATGTTGTTTTTCTTACATAGTATTAGAAATTCATTAATTGTTATGGTATCTATTCCTGCTTCATTAATTGCAACATTTATCGGAATATTCTATTTAGGATATACGTTAAACTTAATGAGCTTATTAGGTTTATCATTAGTAGTAGGTATTCTTGTTGATGATGCCATTGTGGTGTTAGAAAACATTTATAGGCATATGGAAATGGGTAAAAATAAAGTTCGTGCCGCATATGATGGAACAGCTGAAATTGGTGGAACAGTAACTTCTATTACTTTAGTAATTGTAGTAGTATTTTTACCAATTGCAATGAGTACAGGTTTAGTATCGAACATTATTACTCAGTTTTGTGTTACCGTTATTATTTCTACTTTACTGTCATTATTGGCTTCTTTTACAATAGTTCCTTGGTTGTTTTCACGTTACGGAAAATTAGAACATATTGAAGGGAAAAATGTTTTTGGAAGAATCATTTTAGCATTTGAATCGCAATTAACGAAGTTTACCAATTATATCACTAATTTATTAACTTGGTGTTTAGATCACAAGAGAATATCGATGTTAGTAGTTGTGTTGCTATTTTTCGCTTCTACAATTGGTTTATTGGGCGGAGGATTTATTGGTGGAGAATTTTTCGCAAAAACAGATCGAGGAGAATTTCTGGTGCAAATTGAGTTACCAAAAGATGCTTCTTTAGAACAAAGTAACTTTATGGCACAAAAAGCAGAAGCTTTTTTAAATACACAAGAAGATGTTAAAAGTTTAATTACAACGGTTGGTCAAACTAGTGAAGGGTTTTCAGGAACACAAGCTACAGCTTACAAAGCGGAGATAAATGTGAAAATGGTCCCTAAAAATCAAAGAGAAGACGATTCTTATGTGTATGCAGCAAAAATGAAACGTCAATTGGAAAAAGTTTTGTTAGGTGCTAAAGTCAAAACAGTTCCTGTAAGTATTTTAGGAACCGCAGAAGAATCACCAATTGCATTAGTAGTTACAGGAACTTCGTTAGAAAGCGCCATGCAATTTGCAAAAGCTGCGGAAGCCAAGTTACTTCAAATTCCTGGTGCGACTGAAATTAAATTATCGGTAGAAAGCGGGAATCCTGAAATTAACGTACAAGTTGATAGAGATAAAATGGCGGCTTTAGGTTTAAGTTTACAAACGGTTGGTTTAACCATGCAAACTGCATATTCAGGAAATACAGACGGTAAATTTAGAGCGGGTGAATACGAATATGACATCAATATCAAATACAATAGTTTCGATAGAAAAAGTGTAGATGATGTTAGTAATTTAGTTTTTGTGAACAATATGGGACAACAAATTAAATTGTCTCAATTTGCAACAATCAAAGAAGGTTCCGGACCAAGTCAGTTGGAGAGAAGAGATAAAACTGCTTCGGTTACAGTAAAAGGTCAAACTGTTGGAGTTCCAGTTGGTACCGTTGTGGCACAATTAGAAACAGAATTACAAAAAATGGAAAAACCAACAGGTGTAAATTATTTGTGGGGTGGCGATCAAGAAAATCAAAGTGAAGGTTTTGGAACATTAGGATTTGCCTTATTAGCAGCTATTATTTTAGTTTATCTGGTAATGGTATCTTTATACGATAGTTTTGTACATCCGTTTGTGGTACTATTTTCTATTCCGTTATCGTTTATTGGTGCAATGTTGGCTTTAGCTTTAACAAACAACACTTTAAATATATTTACAATTTTAGGAATTATTATGCTGATTGGATTGGTTTGTAAAAATGCAATTATGATTGTCGACTTTACCAACCAGAGAAGAGCTGCGGGTGAATCTGTTAGAAATGCCCTATTACAGGCCAATCATGCGCGTCTTCGTCCGATTTTAATGACAACCATTGCCATGGTGTTTGGTATGTTGCCAATTGCTATTGCATCTGGAGCAGGTGCTGAATGGAAA
The DNA here is from genome assembly GCF_011392115.1 of Flavobacterium difficile. Taxonomy (GTDB): domain Bacteria; phylum Bacteroidota; class Bacteroidia; order Flavobacteriales; family Flavobacteriaceae; genus Flavobacterium; species Flavobacterium difficile. The sequence goes on along the minus strand of NZ_JAAJBT010000012.1, from coordinate 11,566 downwards.
AACGGATTAGCATGGGTTATTATTGGTGGATTAGTGAGTTCGTTGTTCTTAACCTTAGTAATTGTTCCAGTAGTGTACGATATCATGGAAAGATTAGTAGTGAAGTTTGGTAAAAAACAAACCAATGATTATGATGCTTTAATGATTGCAGATTATGATCATAAAGATGTGAATGAACATGATTTTACTACAAAACACTAATAAAAAATAAATTTCAAAAAAAGCAATCTCTTCGTTGAGGTTGCTTTTTTGTTTTTAATCTGTATAAAAAACAACTACAAAGCACACAAAGATTTCGCAAAACATGTAAAAATTCTTTTAATCCTTTCAATCTTCGTGAAAAAACAATTACAAAATGGCACAGTTCAGAAAAGTGTGCCAATACATTCCTTTTAGTCTGAGTGAAAAATAACAAAATAATAATCTGATATAAATCTGCCTAATTTGTGTAGCCATCAAACAAAAAAATCCGAAAACAAAACTGCCCTCGGATTTCTTAAAATTATTTTAATTAAAGATTATTTTTTTAATAAATCTCTAATTTGTGTCAATAATTCTTCTTGAGATGGACCTGCTGGTGCAGCTGGTGCAGCTTCTTCTTTCTTTTTCATTCCATTAATTCCTTTTACTAATAAGAAGATAACAAATGAAATAACTAAGAAACTAATGATAGATGCTAAAAAATTACCATATAAAATTCCGCCATCTGTTTTTAAGTCTTTTAGGTTTTCAACTTGTGCTGCTTTTAATGCAGGATTTAACAATGCAGGTGTGATTACATCTGCAACTAAAGAAGTTACAATTCCACTAAAAGCACCACCAATTATAACTCCGACTGCTAAGTCCATTACATTGCCTTTCGCAATAAAATCTTTAAATTCTGATAACATTCCCATAGTTTTAATTTTTAAGTTAATTTTAGTTTATTTATGACGAAGTTAAAAAAATTTTAACATAATTTTTAGTTTTTATAAAAAATTCTCTTAACACGTTGGGAAATACTAGTTAAAATTTCATAAGGAATAGTATTGCAAATGGCTGCAATATCTGTAACATGTGGGTTTTCGCCAAAAATGATTACTTCTTCTCTTTCTTCACAAGAAATGTTTGTAACATCTACCATTAACATATCCATGCAAATATTACCTAAAATAGTTGCTTTTTGGTTGTGGATAGTTACAAATCCTTTTTCATTACCCCAAGCGCGTCTTATTCCGTCTGCATATCCTATTGGGATTGTGGCAATTCGCATTTGTTTTTTTACCATAAATTTTCGACTGTAGCCAATGCTGTCATTCGGATTTACGGTTCTAATTTGTGAAATGATGCTTTTTAAGGTGCTCACATTTTCTAAGGCATTTTGTTCTTCTTCCGAATTGCCTACTCCATAAATCCCAATACCTAAGCGAACCATTTCATATTGGTATTCCGAAAAATTAAATATGCCAGAAGTATTTAAAATATGTCGGATAGGTTGGATATTTAAAGCAGTTGAAATTTGCATAGAAATCGATTCGAACAGCTCAATTTGTTGCAATGTAAAATCTCTAAAATCTAAATTATCAGTAGCAGCCAAGTGCGAAAAGATACTCGTTACTTTTACAAAATTGTTGTGTTGTAACAATGAAATTAGTTCAGAAACATGTTCTTTTTCAAAGCCTAAACGATGCATTCCAGTATCTATTTTCAAATGAATTGGGTAGGCATGGAGGTTTTTTTCTTTCGCCAAATCGATAAAAGAGGCTAAACCAGAAATAGAGTACATTTCAGGCTCTAAATGATACGCTATCATCGCTTTATAACTGCTAATTTCCGGATTCAAAACCATAATTGGCGTGGTAATTCCAGCTTTTCGTAACGCAATTCCTTCATCGGCGAAAGCCACACCTAAATAATCCGTTTTTAAATGGGCAAGTTGTTTCGCAATTTCATAACCGCCATTTCCATAACCAAAAGCTTTTACCATCACCATAATTTTAGTAGCATTGTTTAACTTTTGCTTGTAAAAATTATAATTGGTAGTTAGCGCGTCTAAATTGATTTCTAAAACCGTTTCGTGTACTTTTTCTTCTAATAAAACGACAATTTCGTCAAAATTAAAACTCCTAGCGCCTTTAATTAAAATGGTTTCATTATTAAATGAATCGGTATTGAATTGTTGTAAAAACGCATTCGTATTGGCAAATGATATAACCTGTGGTAAGTCTTGAAAATAGTTTCCAATTACTTCACCTATAGTAATAATTTGAGTAATATTATTTTGTTGTAACAGTTTAATAACGTTACTATAAAGTTCTTTAACATTTAATCCGCTCTGAAAAATATCCGATAAAATAATGGTTTTTTTCTGATGTAATTTTTGCTGTTCTAAAAAGTCTAACGCAATTTTTAATGATTGGTAATCGCTTGAGAAACTATCATCTATTAATAAACAATTGTTAATTCCTTTTTTGGCTTGTAAACGAATTTCTATGTTGTATAGTTTGGAAATTCGTTCTTTTATTACTGAAATATCTGTTTTTAAATAAGATAAAGTTGCTATACAAGTTATCGCATTTTCAATAGAAATGTCATCTGTAAACGGAAGGGTAACTTTAAAAGTATCGTTTTCGAACTGAATTTCTAAAGTGGTTTTTAAGTTGTTTTTGACTTTCGATAAAATAAAAATAGCAGCTTTTGTATCTTCAAAACTCCACGTAAATGTAGGAACTTTGATATGTTTTTCTATCCAATCGTTTTTCTCTAAAATTACAATTTCAGCATTATCAAACAATTGGCATTTTTCAATAATTTTTTCTTCAACGGTAGTAAAACCTTCTTGATGGGCATCGCCTAAATGAGTAAAAATTCCAATATTCGGTTGAATCATTTCTGCCAACTTTTGCATTTCGCCTTTTAATGAAATTCCCGCTTCAAAAATCCCTAACGTATGGTTTTCATTAATCCCGAAAATCGATAATGGCACTCCCACTTGCGAATTGAAACTTTTCGGACTTCGAACCACAGAATAATCCGGACTCAATAAAAAGTTCAGCCATTCTTTTACAATGGTTTTTCCATTACTTCCGGTAATGCCAATGGTTTCAATTTGGAATTGGTTTTTATACGATTTTGCTAAATTTTGTAAAGCATTTGTGGTATTTTCTACGATACAAAATTGGGCTTTACCAGCCACTTTTTCTGGAACATATTCCACAATAAAATACTGAACTCCTTTTTCAATTAAACTCTCAATGTAACTATGAGCGTCGTTATTTTGTCCTTTTAAACAGAAAAATAAAGTAGAATTTCCGTTTTGTAAACTTCTACTGTCTATAGAAATATGATCAAATTCAACAGTTGAATCTGAAAAGTTTAAATAAGCTGAAGTTAATATTGTTGAGGTTATTTTCATCTGAATTATTTTGATTGCTGTATTTTTACTGGGTTTTGTCTACAATCAAAAATATCTATTACCCGAATAGTATTATTCTTTTCGTCAAATCTGTAAATTATTTTGTAATTCCCTTTGACCAAATATCTGTAATTTTCAGGTTTAGAAATTAGTAATTCTTCTTTTTGTCCTAAATCTGTATGAAATTTTAATTTTGTAACTTCTTTTAAGATTTCTGAAGTTATTTTTTTTGCAGTTTGAAGTGACACTTTGGTTTTGTAATATTTAAAAATGAATTTTAATTGAGAATTAGCAAATTCAGACCAGATTATCACTATTCCCATGTTTCAATTTCTTTTATTAAATCGTCATGGTTTATTGTTCTCCCATTTTTAAAATCGTCAAGAGATTTATCAATACGTTTGTTAAATTCCTCAATTGTAAAAGGTTTGAAATCGTTTTCAACTGTCTTTTTTTCTTTGTTAATTAGTTTTTCCAATTTAACAATAAAACTTTCATTCTGTATAGACAGTAATTCTTGAATTAGCGATAATTTTCTTGCTTCAATATTCATAACCAACTTTTAATCAAATTTATAAAAATACTTTGATTTTTACAATATATTATTTACTCTTCTTTTTCTTCACGCATCGCTTTGTAATAGGCGGCTCTGCTCAAAGGTTCGTATTCTTCCGTTTCACCCAACATGACTAATTTTTCATCAGCTGATTTTCTAAAACTATAATGGGCTAAATTTCCTGTTCGGGTACAAACGGCGTGCACTTTCGTAACATATTCGGCAGTTGCCATTAAAGCAGGCATCGGTCCGAATGGATTGCCTTTAAAATCCATGTCTAAACCGGCTACAATAACACGAATGCCATTATTAGCGAGTTCATTACAAACGTTTACAATTTCATCATCAAAAAACTGCGCTTCATCAATACCTACTACATCGCAACCTTGTGCTAAAATTCTAATGTTTTCAGATGCTGGAACAGGAGTAGAGCGGATTTCGTTTTTGTTATGCGAAACCACCATTTCATCATCATAACGGGTATCTATCGCAGGCTTAAAAATTTCTACTTTTTGTTTAGCAAATTGAGCGCGTTTAAGTCGGCGAATCAACTCTTCCGTTTTACCCGAAAACATCGAACCGCAAATAACCTCTATCCAACCAAATTGTTCTTCCTGATTTACCGTATTTTCTAAAAACATCTTCTTTTTTAAATCAAAATTAATTAACTATCAGTGAAGGGTAATACAAACACAGATTCCACAGATTAACTCAGATGAAACGTTTGATTTGTGAAAATTTCGCAAATCTGTGTTGAAAAAAATCAATTAAAAATAATTGTTTCAACAACAGAAACACGTTTTTTCTTTTACCTTTGTAATGGTAACAAAAATATAAAAATCACCGCTATAAACGTTCAACACAAACAAAAAGTTATGAAGAAAAAAATTGAAGGCGAATTAATTAGCATAGCGCACCGTTTATTAAAGTTAAAAAGCCATACAGAAACGGTTCAATTACATGAAGAAGTGAAAAAACTGTATGAACAATTAACGTTGTTGAAGTTTTATGAAGCCCATACAGCGTTAGTAAATGAAGAATTTTCTGAAGCTGTTTTTGAAGAAAAAGTAGCGAAAATTGTGGTTGGAACTATTGAAGTGGAAGAAGATGAAGATGAAGTAATGATGGAAATGGCTTCTAAAGAACACATTGCCCATATTGAAGAAGAACTTTTTGAGAAAAACAACATTTCACATGAAGCTTTCCCAGGAAATGAAGAAGTTGAAGTAGGCATGGCATCTAAAGAATATATCGCACAAATTAAAGAAGAACTTTTCGAGAATAATTCGATTTCTCATGAAGTGTTTCCTGCAAAAGAAGTGAAAGAAGAAGCGATTGTAGAAACAGTAGTAGAGGTTAAAGAAGAAAAGAAAGAAATTACTTCGAATTCAGAAATTATAGGAACGAAAGTTTCGAAACAAATTTCTATGGATGATATTTTGGTGCACGATTATCAAGCCACAATGTTTGTAAAAAAAGACGAACCGATTATTGAAGACTTAATTAAAGAACCTGTTTTTGAAGCCGTTCAGCCAGAAGTGGTGAAAGAAGAACCTGTAAAGGTTGAGGCAGTTAAAAAAGAAGAAGTTGTAGCTGAAATCAAAGAAGAACCTAAACCAGAACCTATTCCAACCGGAAAAGCTATAACGTTAGGATTGAATGATAAAATTGCTTTTGAGAAAAACTTATTCGCAGGAAATGGCGACGATTTACAACGTGTAATTTCTCAATTAAACACTTTTACCAATTGGGACGAAGCGAAATCTTTTGTGTTAGATTTTGTAAAACCAGATTATAACAATTGGGTAGGAAAAGAACAGTTTGAAAAAATGTTTCTAGATATTGTTGAAAATAAATTTAAATAAATGAACACTGATTTCACAGATTAACACGAAAAATAATCTGTGAAAATTTGTGTAATCTGTGTTTTTTATGAGCAAATTATATATAGTTCCTACACCCATTGGTAATTTAGATGACATGACGTTTCGTGCCATTCGTGTATTAAAAGAAGCCGATTTAATATTAGCAGAAGACACGCGAACCAGCGGCAAATTACTAAAGCATTTCGAAATTTCTACGCACATGCACAGTCACCACATGCATAACGAGCATAAAACGGTAGAAAATTTAATTGCCCGTTTAAAAGGTGGCGAAACGATTGCTTTAATTTCCGATGCAGGAACGCCAGCGATTTCAGATCCAGGTTTTTTGTTAACTCGCGCTTGCGTTGAAAACGGAATTGAAGTCGATTGTTTACCTGGTGCGACAGCTTTTGTACCCGCTTTGGTAAATAGTGGTTTGCCTAACGATAAATTTATTTTCGAAGGTTTTTTACCTGATAAAAAAGGTAGACAAACGCGTTATTTGGCTTTAGCCGAAGAAACACGTACTATGATTTTATATGTTTCGCCACATAAATTAGTCAAAACCTTAACTGAATTCATTCAGTATTTTGGCGCGGACAGACCGGTTTCTGTTTCCAGAGAAATATCCAAACTACATGAAGAAACCATTCGCGGAACTGCAGAAGAAGTCTTAAAACACTTTGAAGCCAAACCACCAAAAGGTGAAATTGTTGTGGTTGTGGGTGGGAAATCTGTAAAATAGTATTCAGTGTTCAGTTTTTAGTATACAGTAGGGAAATGAGAATTTCAAATTAGAGAAATTTATTTAAGGTTAGAAAAATAATTAAAAATATGTATTAAAGTCATGCAAAACTTACTAAACAAAAAATCGTTCCCAGAAACCATCGCTCATATCGATGAAAATTATTCGTTCACACCAACGACTTTCAAAAACGGGAATCAAATTAATAACGCGGGTGAAAACAACGGTTCATGTAAAATTTTTGCTTTCGCACAATTACAGCAGTTAACCAAAGAAGAAACCTTAACATTATTCGGCGATTTCTATCAAGATGTATTAAACACTCCTGACGCCACAGATCATCAAAATATTAGAAATTTTATGATTTTTGGTTGGGAAGGCATTCAATTTGAAGGTGAGGCGTTAAGAGCTAAGTGAAAAGAGCCAAGTAAAAAGTAAAAAGAGCCAAGTGAAAAGAGTCAAGTAAAAAGAACCAAGTAAAAAGAGCCAAGTAAAAAGTGAAAAGTGAAAAGGCAAAAGGGATAAGTTAAAAATCCTTGTCAAACTTGTGCAATCTTTGCGACCTTTGCGGTTAAATAAAAATTTCAATATATTTACAAATCTAAACTATTCGCCAAAATTCATAAATCGTAACTCGTAAATCCAAAATTACTATGCGTTGGACCATCAAATCAAAGCCAGAAAAAGAAAAAGTACAAGCCTTACAAAATGTCCTTTCCGTAGATGAAACTATAGCTACTTTATTAGTTCAAAGAGGCATTGAAACCTTCGAACAAGCCAAAACATTTTTCCGTCCCACTTTGGAAGATTTGCACAATCCGTATTTGATGAAAGATATGGACAAAGCGGTTTCTCGTATCGAAAAAGCCATTGCCAACAACGAAAACATTCTAGTTTTTGGGGATTACGATGTCGATGGAACCACAGCTGTTTCTTTAGTTTCAAGTTATTTAAGAAGTTATTATCCAAATGTCGCCACGTATATTCCCGACCGATATAATGAAGGATACGGAATTTCGTACATTGGGATTGATTACGCAGAAGACAACGATGTTTCTTTAATTATCGCACTAGATTGCGGCATAAAATCTTTAGATCACGTCAATTATGCGAAAGCCAAAAATATCGATTTTATCATTTGCGACCACCACCGTCCAGGAGATTCGTTACCAGAAGCGATTGCAGTTTTAGATCCAAAACGTTCTGATTGTTCGTATCCTTATGACGAATTATGTGGTTGCGGTGTCGGATTTAAATTGATTCAAGCGCTAGCTGAAAACAGAAACCAAACTATTTTAGATTTGGTGCCGTATTTAGATTTAGTCGCTACCGCCATAGCAGCAGATATTGTTCCCATTACTGGAGAAAATCGTGTTTTGGCCAAATTTGGTTTGGAAGTCATTAATACAAATCCACGACCAGGAATTAAAGCGCTTATTCAAAATGTAAAAAAGAAAGTGTTAACCATTACCGATGTGGTTTTTATCGTTGCGCCCAGAATTAACGCAGCAGGAAGAGTCAAACACGGAAACGAAGCCGTAGCACTTTTAACGGAATACAATTTAGAACAAGCTGAACAATTTGCCTCGGAAATCGAAGGTTATAATTCGGATCGAAAAGATTTAGACAAGCAAATTACCAAAGAAGCTTTACTCCAAATTGAAGAGAATAACGAAACAGAACGCTTTTCAACAGTAGTTTATCAAGAAAATTGGCACAAAGGTGTCATCGGAATTGTCGCGTCTCGGTTAGTCGAAAATTATTATCGCCCAACCATTGTTTTTACAAAAAGCGGTGATAAATTGGCAGCTTCTGCACGTTCGGTTAAAGATTTTGATGTATATAATGCTTTAGAAGCCTGTTCAGAACATTTGGTGCAGTTTGGCGGACATATGTACGCAGCTGGCATGACTTTAAAAGAAGAAAATTATCAGAATTTTAAAGAGGCGTTTGAAAAGGTAGTGAAAAACACGATTCATCCCGATTTATTAATTCCAGAAATTGCAGTCGATTTAGAACTTGATTTTTCAGATATAAATGAAAAATTTATGCGTATTCTAAAACAATTTGAACCATTCGGACCCGAAAATATGACACCTGTTTTTATGTCAAAAAATATCGTCGATTCAGGTTATGCCAAAACTCTAGGTAACGATTCGGAACATTTAAAGGTTTTTGTTAAACAAAATCATTCGCCAAATTTTAATGCAATCGGTTTCGGATTAGGTAAGAAAATTAACCTTGTAAAAAACAAACAACCTTTTGATGCTGTGTATGTTGTTGAAGAAAACGAATGGAACGGAAACGTAAGTTTACAATTGCAATTACGAGATATAAGAGCCAAGTAAAAAGTATAAAGAGCCAAGTAAAAAGTATAAAGAGCCAAGTAAAAAGTATAAAGAGCCAAGTAAAAAGAGCCAAGTAAAAAGTAAAAAGAGCCAAGTAAAAAGAACCAAGTAAAATAAGTGTTAAATAACAAAAACTTTGCGATCTTTGCGAAAATCTTCGCGGTTAAGAATTATGACAAAAAAAGACCCTTTCTCTTCCTTAAAAATCCCAGAATTTCGTTGGTTTATCCTGATGCGATTGGCTATAGTTTTAGCTTGGTCTATGCAGTTTGTATTGATTGAATGGGAAGTATATCGTATTACTAAAAATCCTTGGTCGCTTGGTTTGATTGGTTTAATGGAAGTGATTCCAGCTATAGTTATGGCTTTGTTTGCAGGTCATATTGTAGATCAATCCGAGAAAAGGAATATGTTATTAAAATGCTTTTTAGGTACGGCAGTAATCAGTATTTTGTTTTGTTATTTGGTACATCCAGAAACCGCTTCCAAAATTGGAACGCAACCTTTTTTATATGCTATTTATGCTTTAGTATTTTTAGGCGGAATCATTCGTTCGTTTATTATTCCTTCTGTTTTTAGTTTGTTGGGTTTAATAGTGCCAAAATCAGAATTCACAAATGCGGCTACTTGGAGTAGTTCCTCTTGGCAAGTTTCTGCGGTAATTGGTCCAGCTTTAGCGGGTTTTTTAATTGGTGGAATTGGTGTGTTTAATGCTATGATTTTTGTAACCCTTTCTATAGTTGCAGGGATTTTCATGTTGCTACAAATCAGCAAAAAACCCATCTTAAATAAAAAAATTGGCGAGCCTGTAATGGAAAGTTTAAAAGCAGGTATCCAATTCGTGTTTCAAAATAAAATCATTTTAAACGCACTTTCTATTGATATGTTTGCGGTTTTATTTGGTGGAGCAGTAGCTTTATTACCCATTTTCGCACAAGATATTTTAAAAGTAGGTTCAGAAGGTTTCGGAATTTTACGTGCCGCACCAGCTATTGGGGGCCTACTTACTATGTTGGCTTCGACTATGTTTTCCATTGAAAAAAACACAGGAAAAAAATTATTATTAGCTGTTTTCGGTTTCGGAATTTGTATAATTGTATTTGGTTTGTCTCAAAACTTTTGGATTTCCGTAATAGCATTATTCTTAAGTGGCGTTACCGATGGTTTTTCTGTAGTGATTCGTTCTACCATTCTTCAAATTTATACACCAGACGACATGCGTGGTCGCGTTTCCTCTGTAAATTCTATTTTTGTAGGTTCATCTAACGAATTGGGAGCTTTCGAAAGTGGTCTAACTTCTAAACTATTTGGTGTGGTAAACGCTGTAGTTTTTGGTGGAATTATGACTTTACTAGTAGTAGGAACCACCGCTGTAGTGTCTCCAAAATTCAGAGATTTAGAAATAGAAAAGTAAATTTTTGGGCGTTACCTCGTTGCAGGCATTTAGTTTAAAAACACATTTTTTTTTGCAACGAAGTTCGGGCTGTACGCTATATCTTTTTAATTTGCCTTGCTTTTTGGCAGTCAAATTAAAAAGGATGCCGCTTCCATCCCTAACGTAAATTTTCGTTTCAGAAGAAATTTGGTTATTCGTATTTTTTTAATTCAAATTGTTCACCATCAAAAACGCCATAGGTGAAATACCCAATCCAATCCCCTAAGTTAATATATTTTGATTCTTCGGTTAATTGAATTTCCATCGGCAAATGACGGTGTCCGAAAACAAAAAAATTATAGTGTTGGGTTTCTAATTTGCGTTTGCAATATTGCACCAACCATTCGTTATCTTCACCTAAAAAATGCACATCATCTGCACCAGAAATCAATTTGTTTTTAACAGATAAATACTGCGCCAAACGCACACCAATGTCTGGGTGTAACCAACGAAATAATCCTTTGAAGAACGGGTTAGTAAATACTTTTTTCATGCGCTTGTAACCCATGTCGCCAGGTCCTTTTCCGTCACCATGACCAATTAAAAAGGTTTTTCCGTTGAAAGTAAAGTCTTTATTATCGTGATATACTGGAATGTTCAATTCTTTTTCAAAATAATCACTCATCCATAAATCGTGGTTACCAACAAAAAAATAAATCGGAATTCCAGAGTCTTTTATTTCAGCTAATTTGCCTAAAACTCTAACAAAACCTTTAGGGACAACTGTTTTATATTCGAACCAAAAATCAAATAAATCGCCAAGTAAAAAAATAGCTTCCGCATTTTGTTTTACTTCATCTAACCATTGTACAAATTTTTGCTCTCTTGGAAAGCTTAATTCTTGTGTTGGCGCACCTAAATGTTGGTCGGAAGCAAAGTATATTTTTTTTGTATTCAAAACTCAGATTTTTTTACAAATTTAAAGAAAATTATTTAGTTAAATTAGGCTTTTTGTCGATGAAAACTTACATTTTGTCGATATAAATGCTGTACTTACTTATTATTTATATTTTTGTGTAGTTAAAGATATTAATTAATCACTACAAACTATAATGAAAAAACTACTTTTATTATTATTTATGTTCGCTGGTTTAAATGTTTTCGGACAATTAACTGAAAACTTTGAAGGCGCAACATTTCCTCCCACCGGTTGGACAACTTTTGAAACGGGAACTGGTACAGCTCAAAGTTGGGGAGAAACCAATTTAACGGCATTTACTTAC
>NZ_JAAJBT010000011.1 GCF_011392115.1 Flavobacterium difficile | reverse complement strand
ACAGCCTTTTAAAACTAAATTTTATTCTAAAAACAAAACCCATAGCCCTGATAGTAGCGGCATCTTTTTACAAAAACACCCGAAAGGTTATTAAACTTTCGGGTGGGATTGTAAAAAATATAGCGGAGAGCAGGTTAAAGCTACTAAAAAAAATTATACCTATATAATGAAGTATGAATTTAATTACTCGCTTTTACTTTTTCTTTATTCTTTATGGACCAATTTAAAATTAATTGGTTTTCTGAAATAGGCTTTTTTGCTTCTTGTTTGGCAAGTTTACCTTCATCAAAGCAACGTTGTAAATAGGTTTCTATGTAGAAATCTTCTGGAACTTCCATTGGATCGTAAATTTCTTTCAAATTTATATTAAACAATTTCGCGGTATTGTTTGACCAGAAAGCTTTCCAACCACTCTTATAGTCTTTAATTAAGTCAAAAGTTGTTTTACCGGTTTGCCTGTTGATGAGCTTTACCAAAATTTGTCCTTGTTTACGAGATAGTTTTTTAAGTTTGGGTTCGAACTCTTCATTTAAATACTTTTCGACTAACTTGAAATATTTTTTCTTTTCTTTTTGAGTTTTTAACTTCGCCATTGTGGCATTAATCTGTGTTAATTTTTCTGCAGTTAATTTTGCATAAGGATACACAACACGAACGCGTCGCTCTAATAATTTAATTTGTTCGCGTTCTTCTTTGGTAAGTTTGACTTTACTTTCATCTGTAATAGAAACTTCTTCGATTATAATTTCTTTTATAGTATCTGAATCTTGAATATACACAATTGTATCTGACACCCCTGAACCTTCTTCTTCTTGAGCGGAAAGCAAAGTGAAACTAAATAAAAAAACTAACTGTAAAAAAAAGCGTTTCATACCTATATATATTAAAGTGTAAAATTATAAATTTTATTAGCAAGTTCAATGCCAATTTTTTATTTTAGCAAAAAAATATCATATAAATGAAAAGTATATTAAAAGACAGTTCGATTGCGTTTTTAGAAACCTATTTAAATAATGCCTCTCCAACTGGATATGAAAGCGAAGGTCAGAAATTGTGGATGGATTATTTGAAACCTTATGTAGATACATTCATCACAGATAATTATGGAACAGCTGTTGGCGTTATCAATCCAGACGCACCATTTAAGGTAGTCATTGAGGGACATAGTGATGAAATTTCTTGGTATGTAAACTACATTACTGATGATGGTTTAATATATGTGATAAGAAATGGAGGAAGTGATCATCAAATAGCGCCTTCAAAACGTGTTAACATCCATACAAAAAAGGGAATTGTTCGCGGTGTTTTTGGGTGGCCAGCCATTCATACTAGAATTGCTGGAAAAGAAGAAACAGCCAAAGTAGAAAATATTTTTATTGATTGTGGTTGTAGTACGAAACAAGAAGTAGAAGATTTAGGCGTTCATGTTGGTTGTGTTATTACATATCCTGATGGTTTTGAAATTTTAAACGGAAACAAATTTGTTTGTCGCGCCATAGATAACAGAATGGGCGGTTTTATGATTGCTGAAGTAGCCCGTCTTTTAAAAGAAAATAAGAAAAAATTACCATTTGGTTTGTATGTTGTTAATGCAGTTCAGGAAGAAATTGGTTTACGTGGAGCAGAAATGATTACACAAAGCATTAAACCTAACATTGCTATTGTTACAGATGTTACCCACGACACCTCTACACCAATGATAGATAAAAAAATTCAAGGTGATTTGAAAATGGGGAAAGGTCCAGTTATTGCTTATGCCCCTGCAGTTCAAAATAAATTAAGAGATTTAATTACAGATACCGCTGAAGAAAAGAAAATTCCATTTCAACGCCATGCTACTTCAAGAGTTACTGGAACAGATACCGATGCTTTTGCTTATAGTAATGGTGGCGTACCAAGTGCTCTAATCTCGTTACCTTTGCGTTATATGCATACTACTGTAGAGATGGTTCACAGAGAAGATGTAGAAAATGTGATTAAATTAATATACGAAACACTATTGAAGTTAGAAAACAATCACGATTTCTCATATTTTAGATAATAACAAATTTCAAAATAAATTAAAACCAGGTTTCGACTTGGTTTTTTTATTCTTATAAAAAAAATGATCGCACAACAAAATCAATCGATAGCCTTTAAATGGTTTGAAGCTTTTAATGCACATGACTTGGAACAGTTATTAAGTTTGTATGATGAACAAGCCCTTCATTTTAGTCCAAAACTAAAAATTAGAAAACCAGAAACAGAAGGTTTAATTAAAGGAAAAAATGCGTTACGCGTTTGGTGGCAGGATGCATTTGATAGATTACCAACATTATTTTATAAAGTAACTTCGTTAACTGCAAATAGTGACAGAGTGTTTATGGAATATATTCGTCAGGTGGAAAACGAAGAAGAAATGCTTGTGGCTGAAGTTTTAGATATTAGAGATGGCAAAATTATTTTTTCTAGAGTATACCACGGCTAAGAAGAATTAAATAACTAATGAAGATAATTCAAAAAAAATACAATAAAAAATCCCGATGAGAATCGGGATTTCTTTATTTTTATAATAGAATTTATTTTCCTAACATTCCTGCTTTTAAATCGTCATCAGCAGGCTTGTTCCCTAACCAGATTCCGAATAATGCCTTTTTGAAATCTAAACCATCAATAGTTCCTTTTTTAGTTCCATTTTTGTAAACAGAAACACCTTCACCAGGCACGTAAACTATAATAAAAATGTCTTTTTTATTAATTTTTTCTTTAAAGAAACCTTTAAACTTATCGATTTTAGCTTTTAATGGTGCTGTTTTTTTACCAGTAGAATTCTCAAAACCTTCCGTGATTGCTGTTGTCATTTTTTCAGAAGAAATTAAACCTGAAACAATATTCAATTTAATAGCCATTGCTTCATTTGCCGCTGAAATAGCATTTCCGTCAGTAGATTTTTTTGATACATATAGCGAACCTACATACATGTCCATGAACATTTTTTCACGAACTCCTGCCCCATTCAAAGTTAGATTTTGACCTTCAACTGCTAATTTAGCATCTACTTTAACATCTCCAACTGTTTTCTGTGCTGAAGCGAAAATTGCTGTTAAAGCAATAAATAATGTAAGAATTTGTTTTTTCATGATAGTATATTAAAATTTAGTTATTGCTAAGTTAAGTTATATTTTTGTTTTGTCCAATTAAATAATTGTTTTTTACAATTAATCTTGTTTCGAATCTGGATTTACTTTTTCACCAATAGTTTTCAACTGAAAAATAAAAGCGTTTAATTCAAAACCAAGCAAGACCAAAATGCAATTTAACCACACATAAAACATCATTACAAGAAGTGTGCCAATAGAACCATACAACTCATTGTACCTTGCAAACTTTTCTACATAAATACCAAACAAAAAAGAAGTCAAAACAAACAAAACTGTAGTCATTACAGAACCGTAGCTTATAAACGAAATTTTTCTAGTTTCTCTGGTTCCGAATTTATACAAAGTAGAGGTAATTAATAAAATCATTAAAAACACAAAAGCATATCTTATGGTTTCTAGCAAAGGAATTTTTGACACATAACCACTCTGGGTTTCTATTTGATGAATTAAAACTGCTACAAAAATTAAAGTTGCTACAGTAAGTAATAATAAAAACGCAATGATTAACGACAAAGCAATTGCAATGGCATACTGTCGAAAATAGCCTCTTTTTACACTAATATTTTTAGACATTTCAAATCCGTCTAATAAAGCATTGATACCGTTAGACATTAAGAAAATTGACAATAAAAAACCTGATGAAAGTAAGCCGTTATAACTATTATTTAAAATATCTTTTAAAATAGCTTCCACAGCATCATAGGTATTTGGCGGCACACTTTGCGATACGAATGTTAAAAAATCATCTTGAAAATTTTCTAATGGAATGAATGGAATTAAATTCAGTAGAAAAAGCGCAAAAGGAAACAAGGCCATAAAAAAACTAAACGCAATCGCACTAGCACGATGGGTTACTCCGCCAGAAATAATTCCTGATAGATACAATTTAATGATATCATATAAGGAACTGCCTTGCAAACTTGGAAATTGAATTTGCTGTAACAAAACAATCAATTGCTTAATTACGGGTAGATTTTTGATAGTTTCTTTATTGAATTTCATAGTTTTTTAAGCCAAAAAGGCATTAAGACACAAAGTTGTTTTTATAACGCTTTTAAACTTAAATCCATATTATAAACCGAATGTGTTAAAGCGCCTGATGAAATGTAATTCACTCCGCATAATGCATATTCTCTTATTGTTTTCTCATTAATGTTTCCAGAAGATTCCGTTAAACATTGCTGACCAATAATTTCAACAGCTTTTTTAGTGGTTTCAAAATCGAAATTATCTAATAAGATACGATACACACCTCCAGCTGCTAAAATCTCTTCCACTTCTTCAATGTTTCTAGCTTCTACAATTATTTTTAAATCTTTGGCGTTATCTTTTAAATACTGTTTCGTTTTAGCAATTGAAGCGGTTATTCCTCCCGCAAAATCGTTGTGATTGTCTTTTAACATAATCATATCGTACAACGCGAATCGGTGATTTTCGCCACCACCAATTTTAACAGCCCATTTTTCACAAGCCCTGAAATTTGGAGTAGTTTTTCTAGTATCTAAAATTTTAGCACCTGTTCCTTCAATTAATTTTACATAATTTTTAGTTTTTGTAGCAATAGCGCTCATTCTTTGCATGCTATTTAACACCAAACGTTCGGCTTTTAATATCGATTGCGAACTTCCATGTACATGAAAAACCACATCGCCATATTTTACTTCCGTACCATCTTTAATAAAAGTTTCTACCTTCATATTGGAGTCTACATAATTAAAAACCATTTTTGCGAATTCAACACCAGCGATAATTCCGCTATCTTTTACTAAAAGTTTGGCACTTCCTTGTGCTGATGCTGGAATACATGCCAATGAACTGTGGTCGCCATCGCCAACATCTTCTCTAATGGCATTGGAAATAATTAAATTTAATTCGTTTTGAAATTGTTGTTCTGTAATCATATTTTTTATTTTTAGCCACGAAGGCACTAAATCACTAAGAAATTTTATTTATTGTATTTTTAATTGGCACATTGACATACCAAATAATTGACTAATTATACCTCATCAGTGGTAAATGATTGTAGCATTTTCTTTTTATAAGGTCGTATGATCAAACGCGCTTCTCTATCAAAACGAATGTAATTGTAAACCCAATTTAAGAAAACTACCGCTTTGTTTTTAAATCCAATTAAGGAAATCAGATGGATAAACATCCAAACAAACCAAGCAAATACGCCACTAAAATGAAATTTTGGTAAATCAACCACTGCTTTATTTCTACCAATAGTTGCCATTGAACCTTTATCGTTATATTCAAACGCTTTTAAAGGTGTATTATTTTGTAAGTTCACTAAATTTTCTGCTAACAAACTTCCTTGTTGAATAGCCGGTTGTGCCATTTGTGGATGTCCTTTCGGATATTTTTCCGTTTCCATGATACAAATATCACCGATGGCAAAAATATTTTCGTATCCTTTTACTCTATTATAGGCATCGACTTTAATTCTATCAATTCTTTCAAAAATGGCATCTTTATTTAAACCACTAATTAATTTTCCTGACACTCCTGCCGTCCAAATTACGGTTGAAGAATGAAATTCTAAATCTGCATTAGTAGTCACCACAACGCTATCATAACCTGTAACTCTAACGTTTTTATGAACATTGACACCTAATTTAACCAAGAATTTTTCTGCCGCTTCAGAAGATTTTTCTGTCATTGTGTCTAAAATTCTTTCGCCACTTTGAACCAAATGAATTTGCATTTTATTGATATCTAAATCAGGATAATCTTTAGGTAATACGGCTTTTTTCATTTCAGCTAAAGCACCTGCTAACTCTACTCCTGTTGGTCCGCCACCAACTAAAACGAAATTCATTAAACTTTCACGTTCAGATTCGTCGTCAGTTAATAAAGCGGCTTCGAAACTTTCTAAAATTAAACTTCTAATATTTAATGATTGCGGAATAGTTTTCATCGACATACTATTTCGTTCAATTTCTTTATTTCCAAAATAGTTGGTTTTTGTACCTGTGGCTACTACTAAATAATCATAATGTAAAGGACCAATATCTGCAATAATTCTATTATTTGTTGCATCAATTTCTTTCACATCTGCTAATCTGAAGTAAAAATCTTTATATTCTTTAATCACTTTACGAATCGGATAGGCAATGGAATCTGGTTCTAAACCACCAGTTGCTACTTGATATAATAAAGGCTGAAAGGTGTGATAATTATGTTTGTCCATCATTACCACTTGATAGTTTTTATTTCTTAATTTCTTAGCTAAAGATATTCCGGCAAAACCGCCACCTATAATTACAATTCTTTTTAAACTAGAATCTGGTATGTTCATTTTTGAAGTGTTTATGTACAAATTTAAGTTATATTTTAGTTTTTTGGAACACAGATTAGAGAAATTTAAAAAATCTTTATGTTCATAAAAATCAATCTCATTATATTATTTAAAACATATAAGTCATATACGTTTTTTTTGAAACACATATTTTATTTTGGTGATCTAAGTAAAAGGCGCTTCGCTTTAAATAGTTCCTATAGTTATGAAAAATGAAATCTTTTGAAACATATATTAAGCTTTTATTTTTTGAAACCGCAAAGTTCGCAAAGATTTTTCGCAAGGTTCGCAAAGTCAAATGTTTTCACTAATCACTTTATACTTTTTACTTTTAACTTTTAACTTGGCTCTTTGTACTTGGCTCTTTGTACTTGGCTCTTTGTACTTGGCTCTTTTTACTTGGCTCTTTTTACTTGGCTCTTTACTTTCCGCTTTTTACTTTTTTTAATAATCTTTGTAACAAAAATCAAAACACTGCTACTTATTAAATATGAGATCTGAATCAGAAGAAAGTTTCGTTAAACAATTAAAAGCTAATCAGAATATTGTCCACAAAATTTGTAGACTGTATACTTCTGACCAAGACTCACATAACGATTTGTTTCAGGAAATTACCATTCAGCTATGGAAGGCTTTCCCGAAGTTTAGAGGCGAATCGAAATTTACTACTTGGGCGTATCGCGTTGGATTGAATACCGCTATTACCTTATATCGAAAGAAGAAAAGAAGTATAGAAACCACACCTTTTGACACAGAATTTCACAGAATAAAAACAGATGAATACAATTTTGAGGAAGAAGAACAATTAAAATTAATGTATAAAGCCATAGCTGAGTTGAATGACATCGACAAAGCTTTGATATTTTTATACTTAGAAGATAAAGATTACACGGAGATTTCAGAAACACTGGGAATAAGTGAAGTGAATGCACGAGTGAAAATGAACAGAATTAAAGGGAAACTTAAAAAAATATTAAATCCGTAACTATGGATGAATTAGAATTATTAAAAAAAGATTGGAAGAAAAACGACGGGCAATTTAAACAAGTTTCAGAAAATGAAATTTATGGCATGTTGCACAAAAGTTCGTCTTCTATTGTAAAATGGATATTTATTATTAGTATTATTGAATTGCTTTTAGGACCTTTATTAGGCATCTTATTAAGCAGTAAAGAATACAACTTGATGTTAGAAAGATATCATTTAAAAACTGTCATCTTAATTTTTAGCATTATTAATTATACTGTTATTTTGTATTTCATTTATAAATTTTATACGAATTATAAGAGAATTAATGCCACAGATTCTGTGAATCATTTATTAAAAAATATAATTGACACGCGCAAAACAGTGAAACATTACATCACATACAATTTATCAATGGGCGTAGTTTTGTTCTTTATAGTTTTTGGTTCACAAGCTATTTATGAACCGAAGATTGTAAAACTAATTCACGATATTGGAGGAGATTCTAACAAGGGTTACATTATAGTTTTTGGTATTTATTTTGTAATTACAATTGTAGTCATGTTTTTTGTCTGGTTATTTTACCGATTAATATACGGAATATTACTTAGAAGACTAAAACGCAATTATAACGAACTACAAAAAATAGAGTATTAAAAAAAAGTCCTGATAAATATATCAGGACTTTTTTTTAATATTTCCATTGACGCTCTTTGTCTAATTTCACAGAATCCTCTAAAATTTCTTGAGGAATTACTTTTAAAAATGAAGGGTGTTGTTCAATGGCGTATTCGATTTGTTCTACAATTTTTTCAACAGAATCATTTTCGTAATCGATTTCTAAAGGTGGTTTAATTTCCATCGATTGTAAAATACCTTTTTTCTTTACAAATAAACCTTTTCTGTCAAACGATCTTCTAAAGCCATCGATTACGATAGGAACTACAATAGGTTTATGTTGTTTGATAATGTGTGCTGTTCCTTTACGAACGGGTTTGAATGAACGAGTTGTTCCTTGTGGAAAGGTAATTACCCAACCGTCTTCTAAAGCAATTTTAATATTCTCGGTATCGTTCGGATTCACTTCTCTTTGCACATCTTTACCTTCTGCACGCCAAGTTCTTTCTACAGTAATTGCTCCAATATAAGCTAAAATTCTAGGCAACAAACCTTCTGTCATAGTTTCCTTAGCAGCTACATAATAAATATTTAGCTTAGGCTGCCACAAATAAAATACATTTTTGATATTGTCTTCTCTACCTTTTAAAGCAGCATTAAAAACATGAAACATGGCTGTTACATCTGCAAAATAGGTTTGATGATTCGAAATAAATAACACATTTCTATCTGGCAAACTTCTGATAATTTCAGAACCATCAATTTGTAAGCTATTAAAACTTCTATATCTAGAATGTGTAATTGCACCAAAAATACGAATCAACCATTTTTTGATAAACAATATATGTCCGAATGGATTTCTTTTAAATAATCCCATAAGTTTTACATTTAAAAAAGGGTTGCAAATTTAGCAATTTTATACTATTTGATTGCATTTTTAAACAACTCTTTTAACTCACTGAGCATCATTGCGGTAGCACCCCAAACCACATATTTTTCCACTTGAAAAGCAGGAACATCAATATTTGTAGCGTAAGAAGTAGTCATTTTTGTTTGTACGATTATTTCATCATTAAGTAATTGATGGATAGGTAATTCTAAAACCCTTTTCACTTCATCTGGATTAGGAGTAAACTCTAAATTCTCTGTAGAAAAACCCAAATACGGTGTGACCAAAAAATTACTTGGTGGAATATAAATTTCGCTACATTGTCGGATTACCTCAACTTTATGCATCGCTACTCCAACTTCTTCTTCTGTTTCTCTAAGTGCTGTATTTTCTAGAGTTGCATCTTCGATTTCTTCTTTTCCGCCTGGAAAACTAATTTGTGAAGAATGCACACCTGGATAGGTATTTCGAACAATCAAGGCCAAATGTGCGACATCATTTTTCGGATAAACTAACATTAAAACCGCAGCATTTCTGGGTTTCTTTTCGGTATACGATTTGTCTTTAAGATAAGTTATTCGTTCCAAAGGTGCCATTTTTATGTGTGCATCTGAGGCTAACAACTTTTCTTTCTTTAAATTTGCAATATTATTTATAAAACGACTGAATTCCATTTTGAGTTTTCTATTTGATAAAGTTACAAAAAATATTTACAAAAATGTATAGTAAAGCCGAGGCACAATTAATAAAAAAAGAATTCTGGTCTACTTTTGGAAACGAATATCCACGAAAATGGTTGTTGTATAATACTAAAATTAAAGACGTTACTTTTAAATTTAATGTTGACAACAAAAAAGCCTATGTGATGCTGGATATTGAACCAAAAGACGAAAACAAAAGAAAAATTTATTTTGAAAAAGTAGAATCGTTAAAGGATATTTTGATAGAGGAATTTTTACCTGATGTCATTTTCGATAGAGAACATTATTTAGAAAGTGGAAAAATAATCAGTCGTATCTGGGTAGAACTCTCAGAAGTAAGTTTGAACCGAAAATCCGATTGGGAAACTATTTTCAATTTCTTTTATGACAAAATGGATGCTTTTGAGCGTTTCTTTTATGAACATGAAGAATATATTAAAGACTTAGAGATGAATACTTAATCGATTCGCTTTAGTTTTACAAGTTGGCTTTTTAAAGTCAACTATAACAAATAGGCTTTAATAAACCTATTTAATCAAAAAAACAAATACAGAATAGGCTAAAAAGAGGCATTTTTTAAAAAAAGGCTTTTTTTAGCCTATTTTTATATACATTTGTAAGACAAGACTTTAAAAAATGATAGCAATAATTACAGGAGATATAATAAATTCAAGAAAAGTAAATTCGGAAACTTGGTTACCAAAACTAAAAGAATATTTATCCGAACATATAATAGAACAAGAAAAATGGGAAATATACAGAGGCGACAGCTTTCAAATTGAAGTAGCTACAGAAAAGGCTTTAGAAATTGTTTTAAGTATAAAAGCATTAATAAAATCTAACAGCAAAACAGATGTAAGAATGTCGATTGGTATAGGTGAAAAAAATTTTAACGGAGCAAAAGTAACCGAATCAAACGGAACGGCTTATGTTAACTCGGGAGAAAGTTTTGAAAAAATTAAAAATAGCAGCTTAATTTTAAAAAGTCCAAATGAGGAATTTGACAAATATTTTAATCCGATGTTAAAACTCATAAGTTTTATTGCAAATAATTGGAAGCCCGTAACAGCAGAAACAATCTTGTTTGCTTTAAACAACAGAAACTTAATGCAAAAAGAAATAGCAGAAAAATTATCAAAAGACAAAACCACAATAAACAAAGCTCTAAAAAGAGGTGGTTATGAAGAAATTGTAGAAATAATCAACTTGTATTCAAAAGAAACGCAACAATGGGAGAACTAATATTAAAAGTCATATTAGCACATCTTTTGGGTGATTTTGTATTTCAAACCCAAACCATGGTTGATGGCATTGAAAACAAAAAAATTAAATCGAAATATTTGTACTTACATGTATTGATTCATCTCACACTACTACTAACGCTAACTGGATTTGAAAAACAGTACATTTTTCCTGCAATCTTACTATCAATTTCACACTTAGTTATAGATATATTAACAAAAATTATTCTCAAAAATAAAATTAATCACCTAATTAACTTCTTGTTAGATCAGTTACTTCATTTCTCTACAATTGCAGTATTTATAAACTATTTTCATGAATATAATATCGCATATAAGTCCATTTTTAATCCTGAAAACTACTTATTAATAATTGCTTTAGTTGGCATTACATTTTTTTCTTCTGTGGTAATAAAAAAAATCATGGAGATATTTAATTATCCATTACCAAATGACGGAATTGAAGATGCAGGCAAATACATTGGAATGTTAGAACGCTTATTTATCTTCACTTTTATAATTGCAGATTTTTGGGAAGGAATTGGATTTCTGTTAGCAGCAAAATCAATTTTCAGATTTGGAGACTTAAAGGAACATAAAGAAATTAAACTAACCGAATACATATTAATAGGAACATTAATTAGTTTTGGTTTAGCAATGTTAATAGGACAAATGTATTTGAAAACTAAAAATCTTTTATAATGGCACTAAGGTTTATATCGCTACGCTGACAAAAAAGAAATTGACATTAAAAACCTAAAAATGAGTAACAAACAACAAGAGTAATGGAGCTAAACAAAAACAAACTTTTTATAATCTTATGTTAACACCAATCTACATTACAAATTAAATCTTATTTTTGTACAAATATTTTTCATAATGAAAAAAGTAATCTACTTATTAATATATCTGTTTGCTATTTTAGGATTTTCTCAATCTGACTCTACATTAGTAAAAGTTAGAGGTAAAATTTTAGATATAAAAAACCAAACACCTATTGGAAGAGTTACTGTTTTAAATAAAAACAACTCCGCTGTAGTTTTGGCTTCAGAAAATGGTGAATTTGAAATAAATGCCAATATTAATGATAAATTATTATTCTCTCATTTAGGCTATAATTATGTAGAAATAGAAGTCAACCAAAAATGGCTATCTGGAAATAAAACCATTCAATTAATTGAAAAAATAAACGAAATTGAAACTGTGGTCGTAACCAGCTATACTTTAACTGGTTATTTGGTTATCGACACGAAACTTATTCCTGTTAACGAAAATTACAGATATAATATTGCTGGCTTAAATTTAGGTTACGAACCTGGGATGAAAGCAAAAAATGCTACTGAAAATTTACTAACGGCTTTATCAAACCCAATTGATTTGGTATATTCTTTATTTAATGGAAAAGAAAAAGAATTGAAAAAAACGTTAGATTTAAAAAATGATGCCAATTTCGCTGCCATATTAAGCAAAAATACCGACAGAGAATCGCTAGTTATGCTTTTACAAATGAACAAGAATGAAATTGAAAAGATACTAGAAAAATGCAATTACTCTAGAGCTTTCATTACAACGGCAACAGATTTACAAGTTTTAGATGCCTTAGCAACTTCATACAATGATTATAAAGTATTGAAAAGAAAATAAAAACAAGTAATATTTAAAAAAAAAGAAAGAGTCAGTAAGTTATTACTTGGCTCTTTTTACTTTTTACTTTTTACTTGGATCTTCTTTCACAAACTGCTTCTCAATATAGTCTATATCTTTAATCGTTTTTCGCGTCCAATCTAAACGTTTTTCTAAAACTTCGTCTTCGGTTAATTGCCAATTTATATCGGAATGACGCATTCTGTTCGTAATATCCTGAATGACTAAAGCTGCCGAAACGGAAATGTTTAAACTCTCTGTAAAACCCACCATTGGAATTTTAATAAAACCATCCGCTTCTTTTATCACTTCTTCCGAAAGGCCATCAATTTCAGTTCCGAAAAAGATTGCCGATTTTTTAGTCACATCAAATTCATCTAACATACACGAATCATTATGTGGCGTTGTAGCAATTATTTGATAACCTTGTGCTCTTAAAGTAGCGATACAATTCTTTATATTATCATATCTATTGATGTCTACCCATTTTTCAGCACCCATAGCAATTTGCTTGTCAATGGATTTACCATAACGCTGTTCTATAACATGCAAATTCTGAATACCAAAAACTTCACAACTTCTCATTACCGCACTTGTATTATGTAATTGAAATACATCTTCTACAGCAATTGTAAAATGATTGGTTCTATTTTTTAAGACTTCAATAAATCTGTTTTTTCTATTTTCAGACATGAAGTTCTCTAAATATTCTAATAAAGCAAGTTTGTTTTTGGACATTTTCTTAATTTTACTGCAAAGTAACAAAATTTATGCAAAAGAAAATAGTAGTTTTAACTGGTGCTGGAATGAGTGCAGAAAGCGGAATTTCTACCTTTAGAGATTCGAATGGACTTTGGGAAAATCATGACATTATGGATGTGGCTTCTCCAATAGGTTGGAAGAAAAATCCTAAATTGGTTTTAGATTTTTATAATGCACGAAGAGCTCAATTGAAAGAAGTACAACCCAATAGAGGCCATGAAATTTTAGCTGAATTAGAACAAAGTTTCAATGTGCAAATTATTACTCAAAATGTAGACAATTTACATGAACGTGCAGGAAGTTCAAATATTTTGCATTTGCATGGCGAATTGGTAAAAGTGCGTGGTGAGTTTTCGGATGAGGAAAGTATTTACTGGGAAAACGACATAAATTTAGGTGATGTAAACGAAAATGCAGAACAACTTCGACCTGATATTGTTTGGTTTGGTGAACAAGTTCCTGCGATTGATTTTGCGATTCCTCACATGCAATCTGCTGATATTGTTATAATCATTGGAACTTCTTTGCAAGTTTATCCTGCTGCTGGCTTGATGCATTATGCTAAATCGCACGTTCCGGTTTATTACATCGATCCAAATCCAGCAACCATTTATGATTTAAAAAATCCATTAGAAGTTTTACCTATGAGTGCCAGTGAAGGAATGGAGATTTTAAAAGAGAAATTATAAGTTAAAGAATACAGATTAGAGAAATAAGAGAAGTTTTAATAATTAATATAATTTTTCAATCTGTGTTATAAAAAAAACTCCAAACTAATTACTCATAACTAATCACTAATCACTAAATTTGCACCTTTAAAAAACAACACAACATCATGCAACTAACTGAATTAAATGCCGTATCGCCAATTGACGGTCGTTATAGAGGTAAAACCAAATCGTTATCCGCTTATTTTTCTGAAGAAGCTTTAATTAAATATAGAGTTTTAGTTGAAGTAGAATATTTTATCGCTTTATGTGAAAATAACCTACCACAATTAAAAGGTGTAGATAAAAACCTTTTCGGAAAATTGAGAGGTATTTATGAAAATTTTTCAACTGAAGAGGCACTTTGGATCAAAGAAACGGAGAAAACTACGAACCACGACGTAAAAGCGGTAGAGTATTTTATCAAAAAGAAATTTGACGAATTCGGATTAGAAGCTTTTAAAGAATTCATTCACTTCGGATTAACGTCTCAAGATATTAATAATACAGCGATTCCGCTTTCTGCGAAAGAAGCCTTTGAAAATGTGTATTTACCAAGCTTAATTGCGATTGTTCAAAAATTAAAAGAATTGTCGACAGAATGGAAAGATATTCCGTTATTAGCTCGTACGCACGGACAACCAGCTTCTCCAACTCGTTTAGGAAAAGAAATTTTAGTTTTCGTAGAACGTATCGAAGAGCAAATGCGTTTGTTATTTAATGTGCCTTTTGCAGCTAAATTTGGTGGAGCAACTGGAAATTACAACGCGCACAAAGTTGCCTATCCAAACCACGATTGGAAAGCTTTCGGAACAAAATTTGTTGAAGAAACTTTAGGATTACGCCATTCGTTTCCAACCACTCAAATTGAACATTATGATCATTTTGCAGCGTATTTCGATGCTTTAAAACGTATCAACACCATAGTAATCGACTTAGATAGAGATATTTGGACATACGTTTCTATGGATTATTTCAAACAAAAAATCAAAGCAGGAGAAATTGGTTCTTCAGCCATGCCACATAAAGTAAATCCGATTGATTTTGAAAATTCAGAAGGAAATTTAGGAATTGCGAATGCGATTTTCGAACATTTATCAGCAAAATTACCAATTTCACGTTTACAGCGTGATTTAACGGATAGTACGGTTTTACGTAATATTGGTGTGCCAATTGGTCATACACTTATTGCTTTTGAAGCCACCTTAAAAGGCTTAAATAAGTTATTATTAAATGAAGAAAAATTTGCAGAAGATTTAGAGAAAAACTGGGCGGTTGTAGCAGAAGCTATTCAAACTATTTTACGTCGAGAAGGTTATCCAAATCCATACGAAGCACTAAAAGATTTAACTAGAACTAATACTGTTATCAATAAAGAATCCATTCATGCGTTTATTGAAACGTTAGAGGTTTCTGATGCTATTAAAGCAGAATTAAAAGCCATTACACCAAGTAATTATTTGGGAATATAATTCAGTTCTCAGTCTCAGTTATAAGTATACAGTAAATCCTGCTAATTTATTTTAGTAGGATTTTTATTTTTATTACTTTCAATTAAAATAAATTACACTATGTCACGTTTTAATGAAAAGTGATAAATGAAAAGTTTTTGGGTCTTATTGTTATTTGTTTGGAGTTTTCAACAAAATGTTGAGTTAGAAAAAATCGATTCGAAATTATTTGATAAAATTAATAGTATTCGTGTTGAGAATAAATGTTCTAAGTTAAAAGTTGATGTGAATTTAAATCAAGCCGCAAGTAATCAGGCGGAATATATCGCAAGTAAAGAAGTTTTAGATCATGTTCAGAATGAAAATCCCAAAACAAAAAAGCTTATAGATAGGGTAAATTTTTTCTGTAAAAGTGAGTATAGCAAAGTTGCAGAAAATTTACTGTTTACAACAATTTCAATGCAAACTATCGATTCTGATCTGTTAGCTGAAAAGATGAAGTTACTTTGGGTAAAATCTTCCAATCATTTTAAAAACATTAAGAATACTGAGTATAATTACACTGGTTTTGGATTTGCGTTAAATAAGTCTAAAACTAAAATTTACGTAGTTCAGGTTTTTGGAAAAAAATAAAAAAATCCATTCCGATGGGTCGAAATGGATTTTTTTTATACTGAACACTCAAAACTGAGACTGCTTACTCAAAACTATCTCGAGTAATTCGGAGCTTCTTTAGTTATCGTAACATTGTGTGGGTGACTTTCGCTAATTCCACTAGAAGTTAATCTTACAAATCGGCTAGTAGCTTGTAATGTTTCTATGTTTTTAGCACCACAATAACCCATTCCAGCACGAAGACCACCTATGAATTGTTGCATGCTTTCGTTTAATTCTCCTTTATATGGTACACGTCCCACAATTCCTTCTGGCACTAATTTTTTCACATCATCTTCTACATCTTGGAAATATCTGTCTTTCGAACCTTCTTTCATAGCTTCAACAGAACCCATTCCTCTATATGATTTGAACTTTCTTCCTTCAAAAATAATAGTTTCACCTGGTGATTCTTTCGTTCCAGCTAACATCGAACCTAACATTACACTTGATGCACCAGCCGCTAAAGCTTTTGGGATGTCACCGGTATAACGCACACCACCATCTGCGATTACTGGAATTCCAGTGCCTTGCAAAGCTGCTGCGACTTCCAACACTGCTGAAAATTGAGGAAATCCCACACCTGCAACAACTCGAGTAGTACAAATAGATCCGGGTCCGATTCCAACTTTTACAGCATCTGCACCATTTTCAGCTAAATAAATAGCCGCTTCTGGTGTAGCAATATTCCCAACTACTACATCAATCTCTGGAAATTTATTTTTAACTTGTTTCAATACATCCACTACTCCTTTTGTATGTCCGTGTGCAGTATCAATAATAACAGCATCTACCCCTGCATGCACAAGCGCTTCGCAACGTTCTAAAACATCAGCAGTTACACCTAAGGCAGCAGCAACTCGCAAACGACCAAATTTATCTTTATTTGCGTTAGGTTTTTGAGTAAGTTTAGTGATGTCTCTGAAAGTAATTAATCCAACTAATTTATTCTCTGAATTAACAACTGGTAATTTTTCAATTTTATTGCCTTGTAAAATCACTTCAGCTTGAAATAACGTTGTTCCTTCTGGGGCAGTAATTAAATTTTCTGAAGTCATCACTTCTGTAATGGCTCTGTCGCTATTTTTTTCGAAACGTAAATCTCTATTGGTTACAATTCCCTTTAAGATTTCATTTTCGTCTACAACTGGAATTCCGCCGATTCCATATTTGCGCATCGCTTCTTTCGCATCACCAACATTAGCTGATAAGGGTAACGTAACTGGGTCGATAATCATGCCACTTTCTGCACGTTTTACTTTACGAACCTCTGCGGCTTGTTTTTTTATCGACATGTTTTTATGTAACACACCAATTCCACCTTCTTGTGCCATAGCGATAGCCATAGCGCTTTCCGTAACTGTATCCATAGCTGCGGAAACAATAGGTGTGTTTAAGGTAATGTTTTTACTAAATTTAGATTGAATAGAAACTTCTCTAGGAAGTATTTCGGAATAATTGGGTATTAAAAGAACATCATCATAAGTTAGTCCTTCACCAATAATTTTAGAGTTGTGTGCTTTCATGCTGCAATTGTAGTTAAATTGCGAGCAAATTTAGTGAAAAAATAGTAATTTACTATTCTTTTTTGTAGAAATAAACATTAGATTTTTAAATAAATTAATGAAAGGCATTAAATATTTTTAATGCTTCATTATAGGCACTTTCAAAACTAATGGGATGACAATTGGTATTCGCTTTTTCAGCTGTAAAATAAGACAGTAATTTTTCAGTTGGCATGTTTCCGGTTAAATCATCTTTAGCCATTGGACAACCACCATAGCCTTTTATGGCACCATCAAAACGAACACATCCAGCTTTATAGGCTGCATCGACTTTTTCAAACCAAGTATCTGGTGTAGTATGCAAATGCGCACCAAATTCTATATTCGGATATTTTCGAATCAAATTTCTAAATAAATAATCAATAACTTCCGGTGTAGAAGAACCAATAGTGTCTGATAGCGATAAAATTTTCACGCCCATATTGGCTAATTTTTCTGTCCATTCTCCAACGATTTCAACATCATAAGGATCACCGTACGGATTACCAAATCCCATTGAAATATAGGTAACCACCTCTTTATTAGATTGATCAGCGATTTCTAAAATTTCTTGTAAACTAACAAGCGCTTCTGCAATTGTTTTGTGAGTATTTCGCATTTGAAAATTCTCCGAAATAGAAAATGGAAAACCCAAATATTGAATTTCTTTATGCTTAGCGGCAATTTCTGCACCTTGAGTATTAGCTATAATAGCAAGTAACTTACTGGTAGTTTGAGACAAATCTAATTGTGCTAAAACTTCAGCAGTGTCTTGCATTTGTGGAATGGCTTTTGGAGACACAAAACTTCCAAAATCAATTGTGTCAAACCCAACTCGTAATAACGATTGAATATATTGCACTTTTTTTTCCGTTGGAATAAAAGTCTTGATGCCTTGCATAGCATCACGCGGACATTCGATAATTTTAATTGCTGTCATAAGAATGTCAAAGATAAGTAAAACTTTATTTTTTGCAAATATGTTTTTTTTCTAAAGCTTTAAAAAAGGAAAAGAGTATCTAATAAAATGTACATGAGGGTACTCCATAAAAAAAATTATTAAAAACGTTTTTTTATTTATACTTTTGCACCACAAATTAAGTATAGTATTATGGTTAAAGATTTATTTGAAAGAATACAACAAAATAAAGGACCATTAGGTAAATGGGCTTCACAAGCAGAAGGATATTTCGTATTTCCAAAATTGGAAGGTGAATTAGGTCCAAGAATGCAATTTCAAGGTAAAAATATATTAAACTGGAGTTTGAATGACTATTTAGGTTTGGCAAATCATCCAGAAGTTCGTAAAGCAGATACTGAAGCTGCGGCTATGTATGGTGCGGCTTATCCAATGGGAGCTCGAATGATGAGTGGGCACACTAAATATCACGAACAATTAGAAGAAGAATTAGCGGCATTTGTAATGAAAGAAGCGGCTTATTTATTAAATTTTGGCTACCAAGGTATCATGTCGACTATTGACGCTTTAGTAACCAAAAACGATGTAATTGTTTATGATGTAGACGCACATGCTTGTATTATTGACGGAGTTCGTTTGCATATGGGTAAACGTTTTACTTACCGTCATAACGACATTGAAAGCATGGAAAAAAACCTACAACGTGCCACAAAAATTGCTACGGAAACAGGCGGAGGAATTTTATTCATTACAGAAGGTGTTTTTGGAATGAGAGGCCAACAAGGTAAATTGAAAGAAATTGTAGAAATGAAGAAAAAATACAATTTCCGTTTATTAGTTGATGACGCTCATGGCTTTGGAACTCTAGGTAAAACTGGTGCTGGTGCTGGTGAAGAACAAGGTTGTCAAGATGGAATTGATGTGTATTTTTCAACTTTTGCTAAATCAATGGCTAATATTGGTGCTTTCGTGGCGGCGGATAAAGATGTAATTGATTACTTAAAATACAATTTACGATCTCAAATGTTTGCCAAAGCGTTACCAATGATTCAAACAATTGGTTCGTTAAAACGTTTAGAATTGTTACGTAATTCTTCAGAAATTAAAGATAAACTTTGGGAGAATGTAAATGCTTTACAAAATGGATTAAAAGAAAAAGGATTTAATATCGGAGATACAAATACTTGTATTACTCCAGTATATTTAGAAGGTAGTATCCCTGAAGCAATGATTATGGTAAACGATTTAAGAGAAAATTATGGTATTTTCTTATCTATCGTTGTATATCCTGTAATTCCAAAAGGGATGATTTTACTAAGAATGATTCCTACTACAACTCATACCTTAGAAGATATTGAAGAAACATTAACTGCATTTGAAGCGATTCGTGAAAAATTAGAAAACGGAACGTATAAACAAATTGCCGAATCGACAATTGCACATATGTAATTTCAAAATAAATAATAATTTAAAAGCGTTGAATTTTTTCAGCGCTTTTTTTATACTTCTTATTTAGAGCAACTTAAAGTCAAAAAAACTTTTAATTCATAAGAATGTTGATTAAATATTAATAAAAAATCAATTTTAGACGAAAATAAAATTGTTTTATCCTTTATGAAATGATATATTTGTCCGTTTTTAAAGAAAATAACTTAAATTAATTATAATGCAGAACAAAGGACTAATTAAATTCTTCGCTATCATTTTTACACTGGCATGTATTTATCAACTTTCATTTACGTTTGTTGCTAATAACATTGCGAAAGAAGCAAAAGAATTTGCAAAAGGAGATTCTCAAAAAGAATTAGATTATTTAAAATCGCTAAAGAAAAAAGATGTTTTTTTAGGTTTTACTTATGAAGATGTTGAAAAACAACAAATTAATAAAGGTTTAGACTTAGAAGGTGGAATTAACGTAACTTTAGAAGTTTCAGTTAAAGACGTTTTAAAAACATTATCAAACAACTCTAAAAATCCAACTTTCAATAGAGCTTTAGAAAGAGCTACAAGAGAAAGACAAGGTAATCAAGATTATTTAGATGCCTTTTTTGATGCTTTTGCTGCAGAATCAAATGGTACAATAAAAATGGCTTCTGCTGAAGCATTTTACAACAGAACTTTTGAAGAAATTCAGTTAAACATGACTGATGATCAGGTTAAAGTGATATTAAAGAAAAAAGTTTCAGAATCTATCGAAAGTGCTTTTAAAGTATTAACTAAGCGTATCGATAAATTCGGAGTTGCACAACCAAATATTCAAAAAATTGGTGAAACAGGTAGAATTTTAGTAGAATTACCTGGTGCTAAAGATTTAGATAGAGTAGAAAAATTAATCTCTCAAACTGCACAATTAGAATTTTGGGAAACTGTAAAACCAGAAGAATTAGGTAATTTCTATACTGCAGCAAACGATTTATTAAAAACTACAGAAAAAAAATCTACTCCTGCAGTTGCAAAAGTAGATACAACTAAAGTAAAAGATGCTAAATCAAAAGTAGAAGATTTATTAGGCGACAAAAAAGACGCTGCTAAAGACAAGACTAAAGATTTAGGTCCATTATTTGAAAACGCAATTCCTAGCCCTTCTGGATTAATTGCTTATAACGTAAAAGATACAGCTAAAATAAATTCTTATTTAAAAAGAGCTGACGTTAGAGCTTTATTACCAGCTTCGATAGCCAATTCTAAATTTGCATGGGGAAAAACGACTGCAAAATCTGCAGACATCACAGAATTATATGTACTTAAAGGAACGAACGATGGTGTTGCTCCTTTATTAGGTGGTGCTTTAACTGACGCTAGTGCAGATTTTGACCAATTTGGAAAACCAGCTGTAAGTATGCAAATGAATCCAGCAGGTGCAAGAAAATGGGAACAGTTGACAGGAGATATTGCTAAGAATGGGAATCAAGTAGCTATTGTTTTAGATAACGTAGTTTATTCTGCAGCAACAGCTAAAGCAGCAATTTCTGGTGGTCAAACTCAAATTTCAGGATCATTCACTTTAGATGAAACTGCCGATTTGGAAAACGTGTTAAGAGCAGGTAAATTACCAGCGAAAGCAGATATTGTTCAAAAAGCTGTGGTTGGACCATCATTAGGTCAAGAAGCAATTGATAATGGTATTTTATCATCAATTATAGGTTTATTATTAGTATCATTCTGGATGGTTTTCTATTATGGAAGAGCAGGATGGTATGCTAACGTTGCTTTATTATTAAACTTAGTATTGTTATTTGGAGCTATGGCTAACTTTGGTTTTGTACTAACATTACCTGGTATCGCTGGTATCGTATTAACAATGGGTACAGCCGTAGATGCTAACATCATTATTTACGAAAGAGCCAAAGAGGAATTAAGAGCTGGTTTATCTTTAGAACAAGCAGTAATTACAGCCTTCGGATGGAAAGGTGCAATGCGTTCAATTATAGACGCAAACGTAACTCACATCTTAACAGGTGCAATTTTATATATTTTTGGAGAAGGAATGATCAGAGGATTTGCCATCACTTTATTAATTGGTATCTTCACTTCTTTATTCACTTCAATCTTTATTGCGCGTTTCTTTATCGATGCAGATATCGCAAAAGGTAGAAGTTTACAATTCTCTACAAACATTACTAAGAATTGGTTTACAGGATTTAACTTCGATTTCTTAAAAATTAAGAAATTTACTTACGCTTTCTCTCTTGTAGTTTGTATCGTTAGTTTCATTTCTTTCTTTACTAACGGTTTCGACCAAGGTATTGATTTTGTTGGAGGAAGAACATTCCAAGTTCAATTTGACCAAAAGGTTTCTCCAGAAGAAGTATCAAACATACTTTCAACTTCAGAATATTTTGACAAAGCAGAAGCAAAAACTTTCGGAAACGACAATCAGTTAAAAATTACTACAAAATACCAAATTGAAAGACAAGGTGTAGAAGTAGACCAAGAAGTAAACAAAAAATTATATAGTGGATTGAAAAAATTCTTCGCAAAAGAAATTTCTTATGAGGAGTTTACTAATACACAAGAAGGTAAAAAATTCGGTGTTTTACAAGCTATGAAAGTTGGTCCATCAATTGCTGATGACATTAAAACAAATGCCTACTGGGCAGTTTTAGGAGCTATGTTATTAGTTTGTTTATATTTAGTAGTTTCTTTTAGAAAATACCAATATTCTCTAGGTGCAATTGCTGCGGTAGCGCATGACGTTATTTTTGTATTAGGAATTTATTCTTTATTATATAAATACATGCCATTCCATATGGAAATTGACCAACACTTTATTGCGGCAATCTTGACAGTTATTGGATATTCTATGAATGACACCGTAATCGTATTTGATAGAGTTCGTGAATTCTTAGGTGGTAAATCGCATCACGGAAATTTCAATAAAATTGTAAACGATTCTGTTAACACAACTTTATCTCGAACATTAAATACATCATTAACAATGATTATGGTATTATCGATCATGTTTGTTTTTGGTGGAGATTCAATTCGTGGATTTATCTTCGCAATGTTGATAGGTATTATAATTGGTACTTATTCTTCTTTATTCATTGCAACACCAGTATTAGTAGACACTATGCCTGCAGCAGATAAACAAAAAATTGAAGAAGAACACAACGTATAAGTTTCGTTATAACTATATAAAAATGCCCTGATTCTTCAGGGCATTTTTTATTAGAATTATATTCAGGATATAAATATTCAAATATTACTGTTTAAAATTTAATGAGTCAGTGACTATCAATTACAAATGTTGATTTTTCAGATAATCCACAGCATATCTTCCTTCATTGAACAACAGATCTAAAATGGATAAATTATTAATGAAACCGTGTTTATCATCGAAAACTTGAGTATAGGGCTCTATTTGTGTAGTATCTTTTTTGCCATTAACTAAATAGCGAAAATCCGTTTTATCAGATACTTGGTGAAAATATTCTGTTGTTTTTTCAAATGGAATGGAAATGCCTAAAGCTTCATTTACAAATTCAAAAACCTCAAAATTTAAATCCAACATAAATTCGTGTTTCTTTTCGAACAAGGTTTGTAAATCATCTACAAAATAATCAAAAAAAGGAGAATTTTTGTAAGCGGCTTCTAAAGACTTTAAATGGTTTTTCTGCCAATTGTATTGATTATCTATTTTAACATCTTTAAACCGACAATTTCCAGCCTCATGTTTAACAGAAATGTTCAACATTTGAATTCCATTAGAACTATAAATATACATTCGATTTCTATTTGTCTGTTTTTGAAAAGTATCTTCTATTTCAAAAGTAACCGATTTTGCCTGTATCATAGCCACATAATGACTAATAGACGGAAAATAAGTGGGATAAATTAATATATCATTCTGATTCATAATATCGATGTAATTAAAAAGAGTTGCAAACTTAATTACAACTCTTAACATATTTAAAGTAAATCTGCTTCTTTTTTCTTTTGCTTACCTTTATACCAATCCCAAACGAAATAAGCACCCAAAAGGATTAGAAAATATTTAAAATACGATTGAGGTTCTCCTTCTCCACTTACTGTTGTAAAAAAACGTTCTGTTCTAAAACGGTCTAAGAAATTTTTATGGAACACATTATCTATGTCAAAACTCATCCAAATAAAAATTGGTTTTCCAACAATATGATCTGCTGGTACAAATCCCCAATATCTTGAATCTTCAGAGTTATGACGATTGTCTCCCATCATCCAATAATAATCTTTTTCAAATGTGTAAGATGTTGCTACTTTACCATCGATTTTAATAGTATTCCCAATTACTTCTAGTTTATGATTTTCATAATCTGAAATTACCATTTTATAAAAAGGAAGTGTTTTTAAATCTAAACTAACTGTTTGTCCAGCTTGAGGAATTTTTACACTACCCATATTATCAACGTTCCAATTTGCATATTCTTTACTATTTGGAAAAATCTCATAAATAGGCTCTGCTTTTTTTACTGATTTAAACTGTTTAAAAGCATTTAAAATTTCATTATTAATTCGATATACAACTGCCCTACCTTCATCTTTATTATACTTTACACCGCCACGATTTTGATATAAATTATTAAGTGCATTTTCTACATCTGAACAATCTTTTGATGTATCAATGGTTAAAATATAATCTTTATCCTTATCATTAACACTAAGGTTTTTTTCTATTTTTTCAACTAAACCAGAATTTTTCAATTTAGCAACATTATCATTAGTTAATGAATTAATGATATAAGTAGTATCGGCATCAATTAGATAACTATCTGTGGAACTTAAATCTTGAAGCAATTGATTAATATCGAATTGTGCATCTTTTTTAAATTTAACTTTATAAGAAAACTGAACTTTAGATCTACTTGGTAAACTAACTAATTTACCATTTACATATAAATCGCTATTCTTAATTTCAATATTATCGCCTGGGATACCAACGCAACGTTTTACGTAATTTGATTTTTTATCAATAGGCTTATATTGTTTTTCAAATGAATTTTCTCTAAACATTCTAACCGTATCAATCGGCCAATTAAAAACAACAATATCGTTTCTCTCAATATTCTGTAAAGCAGGAAATCTAAAATAAGGTAACTGCGGCTTTGATACATATGATTTACTCTTGACTAAAGGAATAGAATCGTGAACCATTGGCGCTGCAATTGGAGTCATTGGAGTTCTAGCGCCATAATGAAATTTACTGACAAACAAGAAATCACCCACTAAAAGAGTTTTTTCTAATGAAGAAGTTGGAATTACAAAAGGTTGAATGAAGTAAGTATGCACAAAGGTTGCAACAATTAATGCAAAAGTTAGTGAACCTAAAGTATCTAGAGCCTTAGTAGCAGGTTTGGTATCACGTTTTGCTTCGTAAGAAACGTCTTGCGTGTAATTTACGTATCCGATATATATTCCGAAAGAAATAACACCAAGCCACATATCTGCTGTAGTTTTCTTCCCGAAAGTACGTAACGTTTCAATCCAAATTACTGGTAAAATTAATAAGTTAATTACAGGTAAAAACAGTAAAAAAATCCACCATTTTGGGCGGTTTATAATTTGCATCAATACTATTCCATTGTATACTGGAATAAATGCCTCCCATGCTTTTCTACCAGCTTTTACATATAATTTCCAAGTACAAATAGCATGTAATGTACTGATTGCTAATGTTGTTATAATCCAAGATGTGATTTCCATATTTTTATTATTATGAGGAATGAGTCAATTTTCAAATCCTCTTATTTTTTACTTATTTCTTTTTACTTTTTACTTGGCTCTTTATATTCCTAAAACGTCTTTCATTGTAAATATGCCTTTTTTTCCTTGTATCCATTCTGCCGCTATCACAGAACCAAGGGCAAAACCTTCTCTGCTATGAGCCGTATGCTTAATCTCAATTTGATCTACTTTACTGTCGTAATAAACTGAATGTGTACCAGGAATATTTTCTATTCTTTTGGCGTTAATATGAATTTCTTTTTCGGATGGATTTTCAAGAATCCAATTCGTGTATGCTGTATTTTTAATAATGCCTTCTGCCAAACTGATAGCTGTACCACTAGGCGCATCTAATTTTTGTGTATGATGAATTTCTTCCATAGATACTTTATAATCAGAAAGATTTTTCATCATTTTAGCTAAATATTCATTCAATTCGAAAAAAATATTGACACCTAAACTAAAATTAGAAGCATAAATAAAACTTCCGCTTTTATCTTGACATAACTTTACCATGTCCTCGTAGTTTTCCAACCAACCAGTTGTCCCTGAAATTACAGGAATTGTATGATTCAAGCACTCTGAAATATGATTTATGGCACTACTTGGCACGCTAAATTCGATAGCCACATCGGCATCTAATAAGCCATCAAAATTGTCAACACTTCTTTTTCTTAAAACAATTTCATGACCACGTTCTAAAGCAATCTTTTCAATTGCTTTTCCCATCTTTCCGTACCCTAATAATGCTATTTTCATTTCTAGATAATTATGCTATAAGTTGTTGTTTTGAAGTTATTGTTACCTAAAACAATGTTAAAATTGATAGGTTAAGGTAAATGCAAAATCTTGTTTAAAAGTATAAGGATTGGTTTGTAAATCTGGCTTCAAAGACAAATCATCATTCACATTAAATTGTAGTAAGTGTGCGTCTACGTTAGCATCAACAATGTTTAGTATGTATAAACCAGCGGTAATAAGTACGGATAAATCTCTGTTTTTTTGATAAAAACGCTGACCTCTAATAACACTTTCTGTACTTAATCTACCATATGTAGGGTCAGATGTATCAATCAAACCACCATTATTTAGCCTTTTTTTATATTCATTTCTAAATTGATTGTACTTTTTATTGTTATCTATGGTAAAATAAACACCAGTACCAATTGCAGCATATACTACAGGAATTTTCCAATATTTTTTATTGTATGCTTGTCCTAAACCGGGTAAAATAGCAGAATAGAAAGCGGCTTTAGCAGGCGATAACGGATTGATGTCGCCCTTAACAGTTTCTTTTGTTTCAATTTTCATTTCTTTATTTTGAGCTACCGAAAATTGAGTAGTTAAAAAAAGAAAAATAAATATGTACAGAAGTTGCTTCACTAGTTATTAATTAGTTTCATAATTCTATTAAAGTCTTCTTCCGAATGAAAAGGAATAGAAATTTTTCCTTTACCATTTGCCGCAACACTAACATCAACCTTTGCTCCAAAAAAGTCAGCAAATGTTTTCTTTTGCTCGCTCGCAATTTCAAATGATTTTGTAGCAACCGGTTTTCCAGTTTTTGGTTTTAAGCCTTCTTGGTATTTTTTTACCAAAGCTTCCGTATCTCTTACAGATAAATTTT
Source organism: Flavobacterium difficile (assembly GCF_011392115.1). Lineage (GTDB taxonomy): Bacteria > Bacteroidota > Bacteroidia > Flavobacteriales > Flavobacteriaceae > Flavobacterium > Flavobacterium difficile. The sequence goes on along the minus strand of NZ_JAAJBT010000011.1, from coordinate 18,612 downwards.
GAGTAACCACAGTATGGTAAATATCACTTTGCGCGTCCTGATCTTCTATATTAATAAGAGCTCTTCCGTGTCCCATAGAAATGAAACCATCTCGCATTCCTGTTTGAATAATCGGATCTAATTTTAACAAACGTAAGTAATTGGTAATCGTTGAGCGTTTTTTTCCTACACGCTCACTCATTTCTTCTTGAGTTAAATTAACTTCTTCAATTAAACGTTGATAAGAAAGGGCTACTTCAATAGGATCTAAATCGTGGCGTTGAATGTTTTCAACCAAAGCCATAATTAACGATTCATTATCGTTTGCTAGTCTAATGTAAGCGGGTATAGTTGTAAGACCCAATAATTTTGAAGCACGCAATCTTCGTTCACCAGAAATTAATTGGTATTTATTAAATTCTAATTTTCTGACAGTGATGGGTTGAATAACCCCAACTTCTTGAATAGATTTGGCTAATTCTTGTAAGGTTTCTTCATTGAAATTTGTTCTAGGTTGAAACGGATTAATTTCAATAAAATTAATATCAAGTTCAACGATACTTCCTACAACTTTATCTGCACCTTTATCTTCCACCGACTTAATATCATTTGATGGATCACTTAAAAGTGCTGATAAACCTCTTCCTAATACAGGTTTTTTTACTGCTTTTGTCATTATATAGTGTTTTTCTTGATAATTTCTTCCGCTAAATTGATGTAATTCGTTGCTCCTTTACTGGTTGCATCATAATTAATGATGCTTTCTCCAAAACTTGGCGCTTCACTTAATTTGATATTTCTTTGAATAATAGTTGAAAACACCATGTTGTTAAAATGTTTTTGAACTTCTTCTACCACTTGGTTGGATAAACGTAAACGAGAATCGTACATGGTTAAAAGCAACCCTTCAATATCTAAACTTGGATTGTGTATTTTTTGCACACTTTTGATAGTGTTTAACAATTTACCTAAACCTTCTAACGCAAAATATTCACACTGAATCGGAATAACTACACTGTCGGCAGCCGTTAATGCATTTAAAGTTAATAAACCTAAAGACGGTGCACAATCTATAATTATATAATCGTATTGTTCTTTAATTTCAGACAATGCTTGTTTCAGCATATATTCTCTATTTTCCTTATCCACCAATTCAATTTCGATGGCAACTAAGTCAATATGCGCTGGAATTAACCACACGTTTGGCGCTGAAGTCACAACAACAGATTCTTCAGGTTTGTTACTATGTTCTAAAATTTGATACGTACCAATTTCTACACTTTCCACATCAATTCCTAATCCTGAACTAGCATTAGCTTGTGGATCTGCATCAATTAATAAAACTTTTTTCTCTAAAACTCCCAATGCTGCGGCAAGATTTATAGAAGTTGTTGTTTTTCCTACACCACCCTTTTGATTGGCAATTGCAATGATTTTACCCATTTTTTCTTTTAAAATTTTCGAAGCGTAAAAATACAATTATTTATGGTATAACCAACCCAATTTTATTAACATTGCGTTAAAGTCTTTATTTCGTTATATCTTTGCCGATAAAAATATTTTTTTTTGTAAATTTGACATCTAAATTTTCCAGAGTGGTAGAAGAAAAAGTTATTTTAGTGGATAGAAACGACAATCCAATTGGGTTAATGAACAAACTAGAAGCCCATGAAAAAGCGGTTTTACATAGAGCGTTTTCTGTTTTTATTTTGAATGATAAAAAAGAACTGATGTTGCAACAACGCGCACATCATAAATACCATTCTCCTTTACTATGGACCAATACTTGCTGTAGCCACCAACGAGAAAACGAAACCAATATTCAAGCTGGAACAAGACGCCTTCGAGAAGAAATGGGCTTTGAAACAGAGTTAAAAGAAATGTTTCATTTTATTTACAAAGCACCTTTTGACAATGGTTTAACCGAACACGAATTAGACCATGTAATGATAGGCTATTACAATGATGTTCCCAAAATTAACCCAGAAGAAGTAGAAAGTTGGAAATGGATGAAAATTGAAGATGTTAAAAACGACATGATTGTAAATCCAGACATGTATACCGTATGGTTTAAAATTATTTTTGAAGAATTTTATCATCATTTTGATGAAAATTTATAAATTGATATATGAGAGTAACAGTAAGCAGAAAAGCACATTTTAATTCCGCACATAGATTATACCGTAAAGATTGGTCTATGGAAAAAAACAATGCCATTTTCGGAAAATGCAACAATCCAAATTATCATGGGCATAACTACGAGTTAATAGTTAGTGTTACTGGTGAAATCGATCAAGAAACAGGTTTTGTGATGGATGTTAAAATTCTATCCGATTTGATAAAGGAACATGTTGAAAATGCTTTCGATCATAAGAATTTGAATTTAGATGTTCCCGATTTTGAAAATTTAAACCCAACTGCAGAAAATATTTGTGTTGTAATTTGGCAAAAATTAAGAGTTTATATTGAAACTAATCTAGATTTAGAAGTAGTTTTATATGAAACACCAAGAAACTTCGTAAGCTATAAAGGAGAATAAATGAAATTATATCCACTAACATTTGAACCTATTTTTAAAGAAAGAATTTGGGGCGGAACAAAATTGAAAGAACATTTAAATAAATCTTTTGATGGAAATTCTATTGGAGAAAGTTGGGAATTATCGACAGTTTCCAACGATGTTAGTGTAGTTTCAAATGGTGAATTTGCCGGTTTAAATTTAAACGAATTAATAGAAAAATTTCCAAATGAAATTTTAGGAGAAAAATCTATTGAAAAATTTGGTTTAGATTTTCCCCTTTTGTTCAAATTCTTAGACGCTAAAGAAGATTTATCTATCCAAGTACATCCAAATGACGAATTAGCTAAACAACGCCATAATTCTTTCGGCAAAACAGAAATGTGGTATGTAATGCAAGCTGACACTAATGCCAGATTAGTAGTTGGTTTTAAAAGCAAAACAAACAAACAAGACTACTTAAGCCATTTAGCAGACAAAACATTATTGACTATTTTAAATGAAACGACTGTAAAAAAAGGAGATACTTTTTTTCTGGAAACAGGTACAGTTCATGCCATTGGCGCTGGAGTTTTAATTGCTGAGATCCAACAAACTAGCGACATCACTTATCGATTATACGATTGGGACAGAATAGATTCAAATGGAGCTGGAAGAGAATTGCATAACGATTTGGCGGTTGACGCTATCAATTACGAAGAAACAAATACCAAAATTCAATACAACAAGAAAACAAACGACAGCGTGAATTTAGTCGATTGTCCATATTTTATAACAAATCTTTTAGATATTTCAGGCACGTATCAATGGAAAAAGAAAAAGGAATCGTTCACTGTATTTATGTGTACAGAAGGAAGTTTCCTTTTAAATTCCGAAAATTTTAAAGGAAACTTTAAAAAAGGCGATACTATTTTAATTCCAGCCGTATTAAAAGAATTTGAAATTATAGGCGAAACTTCTCTGTTGGAAATTACAATTTAATTAGCAGCGTATCAATATATTGTTTACTTTTGCACCATAATTTTTAAAAATAACAAAAATGGCAAGCGTTAAAAACTTGAAAAAAGAAATAAACTACGTTTTAGGAGATATCTTAAACATAGTATACATTTGGGAAATGACATCAGGTGGAAAACCAACTGAATCATCTGAAGCTTTAGTTGAAAATATTTACGATACTTTCGATGCTTTAATGGTAAAAGTAAACCAAAAAAATGTTGAAAATAAAAAAGCACATTACAAATTAGTTAAAGAAGAATTCGAAGTTGCTGCAAATCAATTTGTTGCAAAAGTGAACGAATTAAACTAAAAAAAAGCCAAAAAAAACATTTAATTTTTTTTGCAAATTAAAAATTCAAGGCTATATTTGCAACGCAATATGAGTCGCCGGTGTAGCTCAGCTGGCTAGAGCAGCTGATTTGTAATCAGCAGGTCGTGGGTTCGAGTCCCTCCACTGGCTCAAAAAAAGGTAGTCTTTCGATTACCTTTTTCCTTTTTTTTTAAGGATAATCATATTGCAATAAGGCAATTTTTGCCGGTGTAGCTCAGCTGGCTAGAGCAGCTGATTTGTAATCAGCAGGTCGTGGGTTCGAGTCCCTCCACTGGCTCAAAAAAAGGTAATCTTTCGATTACCTTTTTTTATTTTCACCCACTTCCAAAACCCATATTTTAAATTGTTTTCGATAATTTAACAATTTATTATTTTGACAACTTCATTTTACATTCGTTTTTTATGTAAATTTACAATTATGATTTTTTTTTAAAATAAATGAAAAATTTTATAAAAATACTATGCGTGCATAGTATTTTTTTCTATATTTGAAAAAAATATCCTATGCAAGATAAAACAATTGACTACGTTTTAAGATATACATGGCAAACTGTTGCAAAAATGTATAATGAAGAAGCGGCTAAATATGGTGCAACTATGGCTACGGGATTTGCATTATTAAGTATCGATAAAGATAAAGGCATTCCCTCAACAGCTTTAGGTCCGAGAATGGGAATGGAAGCTACAAGTTTAACCAGAACTTTAAAATCTATGGAAGACCGCGGGCTAATAGTTCGTAAAAAAAATCCGGCAGACGGAAGAGGTGTTTTAATCTTTTTAACTGAAGAAGGAAAACAAAAACGCGAATTGTCTAAGCAAACTGTACTTCAGTTTAATGAAGTCATCAAATCTAAAATTACAGAAGCTCAACTTCAAAACTTTATGGAAGTTGCCGAAATCATAAACGAACAAATTTTGGAGAAAGAAATTTTCGACAAAAATATCATATCAAACAAATAAACACAATATAGTATATATGAAACGTAATATCAAAAAAGTTGCTGTTATAGGTTCAGGAATTATGGGAAGCGGAATTGCTTGTCATTTTGCTAATATTGGAGTAGAAGTTTTACTCTTAGATATTGCGCCAAACGAATTAACAGAAGCAGAAACAAAAAAAGGATTGACTTTAGAGAATAAAGCGGTTCGAAACCGATTGGTAAACGATCATCTAGCGAATGCACTTAAATCTAAACCCTCTCCTATTTACCATCAAAGTTTTGCAAGTAGAATTTCTACTGGAAATACTACTGATGACATGGCAAAAATCGCTACTTGCGATTGGATTATTGAAGTGGTTGTAGAACGTTTAGATATTAAAAAATTAGTATTTGAACAAATTGAAAAATACCGTAAACCAGGAACTCTTGTAACTTCCAACACATCTGGAATTCCAATTCATTTTATGAGCGAAGGTAGAAGTGAAGATTTCCAAAAACACTTTTGTGGAACGCATTTCTTCAATCCAGCTCGTTACTTAAAATTATTCGAAATTATTCCAGGACCACAAACCTCAACAGAAGTACTTGATTTCCTTAACGGTTATGGAGAAAAGTTTTTAGGAAAAACTTCTGTAGTAGCTAAAGACACACCTGCTTTTATTGGTAACAGAATCGGAATCTTCGGAATCATGAGCTTATTTCATCAAGTAAAAGAAATGGGGTTAACTATTGAAGAAGTAGATAAATTAACAGGACCAGTTATCGGTCGCCCAAAATCGGCCACTTTCCGTACTGTTGATGTGGTTGGATTAGACACTTTAGTTCACGTAGCAAATGGAATTTACGAGAATTGTAAAACAGACGAAGTTTTAGAATTATTCAAATTACCAGAATTCATCAACAAAATGATGGAAAATAAATGGTTGGGTAGCAAAACCAATCAAGGTTTCTACAAAAAAGAAGGAAAAGAAATTTTGTCTTTAGATTTAGAAACACTAGAATATCGCTCAGCTAAAAAAGCATCTTTCGCTACTTTAGAATTAACCAAAACTATCGAAAAACCAATTGATAGATTTAAAGTGTTAATCACTGGAAAAGACAAAGCAGGAGAGTTTTACCGTAAAAACTTCGCTTCAATGTTTACTTACTGTTCTAACAGAATTCCTGAAATTACAGATGCTTTTTACAAAATTGATGACGCGATGAAAGCTGGTTTCGGATGGGAAAATGGTCCGTTTGAAATTTGGGATGCTATCGGTGTACAAAAAGGAATTGAATTAATGCAAGCAGAAGGCTATCAACCAGCAACTTGGGTTACTGATATGCTAGCTTCTGGAAATACATCTTTCTATTCTGTAAAAGAAGGCGCAACTTATTTCTACAATATAGATAAAAAAGAATCTGAAAAAGTTCCTGGTCAGGATGCTTTTATCATTTTAAATAATATTCGCGAAAGCAAAAAAGTGTGGAATAATAGCGAAAGTATTATTACCGATTTAGGTGATGGAATCATCAATTTAGAATTTACTTCAAAAATGAATTCTATCGGTGCTGGTGTACTGCAAGGTATCAATAAAGCTATCGATATGGCTGAAAAAGGATACGAAGGTTTAGTAATCGGTAACCAAGGAACAAATTTCTCTGTTGGAGCAAATTTAGCTATGATTTTCATGTTAGCCGTTGAACAAGAATACGACGAATTAAACATGGCCATAAAAATGTTCCAAGACACGATGATGCGTTGCCGTTATTCTTCAATCCCAGTAATTGCTGCACCTCACGGGATGACACTTGGCGGTGGTTGCGAATTAACGATGCACTCAGATAGAGCGGTTGCTGCAGCAGAAACCTATATTGGTTTAGTAGAGTTTGGAGTTGGAGTAATTCCTGGCGGTGGTGGTTCTAAAGAAATGGCGTTACGTGCATCCGATTTATTTAGAAAAAATGATGTGGAATTAAACGTCTTACAAGAATATTTCTTAACCGTTGGTATGGCGAAAGTCGCAACTTCTGCTTATGAAGGTTTCGATATCGGTGTACTTCAAAAAGGAAGAGATATAGTTGTGGTAAATAAAGACAGACAAATTGCTACAGCAAAACAAGTCGCTCTTCAAATGGCCAATCAAGGCTACACGCAACCAGTAAGAAGAACGGATATTAAAGTATTAGGAAAACAAGCACTAGGAATGTTCTTAGTAGGAACAGACCAAATGGTGGCCGGACAATATATTTCAGAACATGATCAAAAAATTGCCAACAAATTAGCTTACGTTATGGCGGGTGGCGATTTATCTGAACCTACTCTAGTTTCTGAACAATATTTATTGGATTTAGAACGTGAAGCTTTCTTATCGTTATGTACAGAAAGAAAAACTTTAGAACGTGTTCAATTTATGTTAACTAAAGGGAAGCCTTTGAGAAATTAATTTCGAAACACAGATTAAAGAAATCAGAGCAATTTTAATATTTTTTTTTGATTTCTCGAATTTCTTCAATCCGTGTTCCATAAAAAATATAAAATATGAAAACAGCATATATAGTATCAGCATATAGAACTGCAGTAGGAAAAGCGCCAAAAGGTTTATTTCGTTTTAAAAGACCTGATGAATTAGCGGCAGAAACTATCGAACACATGATGGCGCAATTGCCAAATTTCGATAAAACACGTATTGATGACGTTATGGTTGGAAACGCGATGCCAGAAGCAGAGCAAGGTTTAAATGTGGGGCGTTTAATTTCATTAATGGGATTAAAAGTGACGGATGTTCCTGGAGTAACAGTTAACAGATATTGCGCTTCTGGATTAGAAACTATCGGAATGGCAACAGCCAAAATTCAATCTGGAATGGCACATTGTATCATTGCGGGTGGAGCAGAAAGCATGAGTTATATTCCAATGGGTGGTTACAAACCTACTCCAGATTATAAAGTAGCAGCTGCTGGTAATGAAGATTACTATTGGGGAATGGGTTTAACTGCGGAAGCCGTTGCCAAACAATTCAACATTTCAAGAGAAGACCAAGACAGATTTGCTTACGAATCGCACATGAAAGCTTTAAAAGCGCAAGCAGATGGTAAATTCGACAGCCAAATTGTTCCTATAAATATCGAACAAACATTTATCAACGAAAACGGAAAAAAAGAGACTAAATCGTATGTCGTTTCTAAAGATGAAGGGCCAAGATTAGGAACTTCAGTTGAAGCTTTAGCGAATTTAAAACCCGTTTTTGCTGCTGACGGTTCAGTTACGGCAGGAAATTCTTCTCAGATGAGTGATGGTGCCGCTTTTGTTTTAGTAATGAGTGAAGAAATGGTGAAAGAATTAAACTTAGAACCAATTGCACGTTTAGTCAACTTCGCATCTGCAGGTGTGGAACCGAGAATTATGGGAATCGGACCAGTAAAAGCAATTCCAAAAGCTTTATCTCAAGCTGGATTAACTTTAAAAGATATCGATTTAATTGAATTGAACGAAGCTTTTGCTTCTCAAGCTTTAGCAGTTACTCGCGAATTAGGATTAAATCCTGATATCATAAACGTAAACGGTGGAGCGATTGCTTTAGGTCACCCACTAGGTTGTACAGGTGCGAAATTATCGGTACAATTATTTGAAGAAATGAAACAAAGAAAATCAAAATACGGAATTGTTTCTATGTGTGTCGGAACAGGACAAGGAACTGCAGGTATTTATGAATTGATGTAAAAATAATTAAAGGGACACAGATTTGAGAAATTAATAAAATTTTAAAAATTTCTCTGATTTTTTGAATCTGTGTTTCAAAATAAAAACTTTAAAATAATATACAAAATGGAAGATATCACTAGAGGAGGACAATTCCTTGTAAAAGAAACAAAATGTGAAAACGTTTTTACACCAGAAGATTTCAACGAAGAGCAAATTATGATGCGTGATTCTGTAAAAGAATTCGTAGACAAAGAACTTTGGGCACATAAAGAAAAATTTGAGAAAAAAGATTACGCTTACACGGAACAAACCATGCGTAATGCAGGTGCTTTAGGGTTTTTAGGAGTAGCTGTTCCAGAAGCTTATGGCGGATTAGGAATGGGATTTGTAAACACAGCTTTAGTTTGTGATTACATCTCAGGAGCTACAGGTTCGTTTTCTACGGCTTTTGGTGCGCATACTGGAATTGGTACCATGCCAATTACTTTGTACGGAACTGAAGAACAAAAATTAAAATATGTACCAAAATTAGCTTCAGGAGAATGGTTTGGTTCGTACTGTTTAACTGAACCAGGTGCGGGATCTGATGCGAATTCTGGAAAAACTAAAGCGGTTTTATCTGCTGATGGAACGCATTATTTGATTTCAGGACAAAAAATGTGGATTTCTAACGCTGGTTTTTGTAATGTAATGATTGTTTTTGCACGTATCGAAGATGATAAAAACATTACAGGATTTATCGTAGAATACGACAGAGATAACTTAAACGGAATCACTTTAGGTGAAGAAGAACATAAATTAGGAATTAGAGCTAGTTCGACAAGACAAGTTTTCTTTAACGAAACTAAAGTTCCTGTTGAAAACATGTTAGCTGGTAGAGGTGAAGGTTTCAAAATTGCCATGAACTCTTTGAATGTGGGTCGTATTAAACTAGCAGCTGCTTGTTTAGATGCACAACGTAGAGTAATTTCTACAGCCGTAAAATATGCTAATGAAAGAGTTCAGTTTAATACTCCAATTTCTTCATTCGGGGCGATTCAAGCAAAAATTGCTGAAATGGTAACGAATTGTTATGTAGATGAAAGTGCTACTTATCGCGCTGCTGGAGACATTCAAAACAGAATTGAAGCACGTGAAGCAGAAGGCAATACGCATCAAGAAGCAGAATTAAAAGGAGTGGAAGAATACGCCATTGAATGTTCTATCTTAAAAGTTGCGGTTTCAGAAGATGTTCAAAATTGTTCTGATGAAGGTATTCAAATTTTCGGTGGAATGGGATTCTCAGAAGATACGCCAATGGAAGCGGCTTGGAGAGATGCTCGTATTGCTCGTATTTACGAAGGAACTAACGAAATTAACCGTATGCTTTCTGTAGGTATGTTAGTAAAAAAAGCAATGAAAGGGCATGTGGATTTATTAGGTCCTGCTATGGCTGTTGCTGAAGAATTAATGGGAATTCCATCTTTTGATGTGCCGGATTATACAGAATTATTAGCTGAAGAAAAAGAAATGGTTGGTAAAATGAAAAAAGCCTTTTTAATGGTAGCAGGTGCCGCAGTTCAAAAATTCGGACCAGAATTAGAAAGTCACCAACAGTTACTAATGGCCGCTTCAGATATGCTAATCGAAATTTACATGGCTGAAAGTGCTTTATTAAGAACGGAAAAAATGGCTAAGAAATTAGGTGCAGATAAAGTAGCAGATCAAATTGCTATGACGCAGTTATATTTATACAATGCTGTTGACGTGGTAACTCAAAAAGGAAAAGAAGGTATTGTTTCTTTTGCTGAAGGCGACGAACAACGTATGATGTTAATGGGATTACGCCGTTATACTAAATATGTAAACATGCCAAACGTAGTGAAATTACGTGAGCAAATTGCCGCTAAAGTAATCGCAGAAAATAATTACTGTTTTTAATATTTAATTTATTTGTAAAGAAAGTCTCGAGAAATCGGGACTTTTTTTTGTGCTAAAATTGGCTAACCTACAACTTAGTATTTATCTTGATGCTCATTTTAAAACAAAAAAAATCCCGAAACGAAAAAACGAATCGGGATTAATATACTTAAACTAAAAATTAGTCATTAGATCTTCTTGGCGTTCTTCTAGCACTTTCAAATCCAGAACTTCTTCTTTCAGTTGAACGACCTTCACCTCTTCTTCCGCTATCGCGAGAATCTGAACTTCTTCTGTCGCTTCCACCAGTTGACGCTGTTCTTGACCTGAAACCGCTACCACCTTCTCGGTTTCCTCCTTCACGATTTCCTCTGAATCCACCATCACGATTTCCTCTGTATCCACTAGCAGAATTTCCACCTTCACGTCTTCCAGAGAATCCGCTTCCGCCAGATCTTCCTCCGCCGCTTCTTCCGTTGTGATCTCTTCTTCCTGAACTTCTTCCGCCTTCGTTTTTAGAAATTTCAACGTTAATTTTTCTTCCGTTAATATGAACTGAATTTAAAACACCCATTACTTTTTCTGCTAACTCAGCATTCGTATTAAAGAAAGAGAAACCTTCTTTTACATCTACTTTGAAAACATCATCTTGTCCTACTTCTAACGTATCACGTAAATAATCTTTTAAAGACATCCAATCGTAATCGTCTCTTGCACCAATGTTAATAAAGTAACGCACAGTTCCATCAGACGGTATTGCAGCACTTGAACTACTTTGAGTAGCTAAATCTTTAGATTTTTTGTAATAATTTAAGAAACGATTAAATTCTACAGAAACTACTTTCTTAATCAATTCTTCTTTATCTAAATCACCTAAGATATCAAAAATAGCTGGTAAATAATTATCGATTGCATGATCCGTTTCTTGATCTTTAATTTTGTTTGCTAAGTGTAATAACTGAATTTCGCAGATTTCCATTCCAGAAGGAATTGGTTTTTCTTCGAATTTAGTTTTGATAATTCTCTCGATTGCGTGAATTTTTCTAATTTCACTTTTTGTAATAATTACAAACGAAGTACCTGATTTTCCGGCACGACCTGTACGACCTGAACGGTGCGTATAGGTTTCGATTTCGTCTGGTAATTGATAATTGATTACGTGTGTTACGTTATCTACATCAATTCCACGCGCTGCAACGTCCGTTGCAACTAGCATTTGAATTTGTCTTCCACGGAACGATTTCATTACGCCATCACGCTGTGCTTGCGATAAATCTCCATGTAATGCAGCAGCATTATATCCGTCTTCAATTAATTTTTCTGCAACCGCTTGTGTATCTCTTTTAGTTCTACAAAAAATTACCGAAAAGATATCTGGATTCGCATCTGCTAATCTTTTTAATGCCTCATAACGATCACGTGCATTTACTAAATAGTACTCGTGAGAGATGTTTACTGAACTAGAGTTTTTATGACCTACCGTAATTTCTTGCGGACTTCTCATAAATTCTTTAGCGATTCTAGCTACTTCTTGCGGCATAGTAGCCGAGAATAACCATGTGTTTTTGTCTTTTGGCGTGTCTGATAAGATACTTGTAATATCTTCATAGAAACCCATGTTTAACATTTCGTCTGCCTCATCAAGAACACAGATGCTGATGTTTTTAATATTCACCATGCCTCTGTTAATCATATCTTGCATTCTACCCGGTGTCGCCACAATTACTTGTGCGCCTCGCTTAATATCACGCGCTTGATCATGAATACTCGCGCCACCGTATACTGCAACAGTATATAAACCATCGATGTATTTTGAGTATAATTTAATCTCGTTTGTAATTTGCAAACACAATTCTCTTGTTGGAGAAAGTATTAAAACCTGTGTTTGCTTGTTGAATGGGTCAATTTTTTGGATTAGCGGAAAACCAAAAGCTGCGGTTTTTCCTGTTCCTGTTTGGGCAAGAGCGACGATATCTGTGTCATCTTCCAATAATAGTGGGATTGCCTTCTCCTGTACTTCCGACGGGGTTTCGAATCCTAAATCACTTATTGCTTTTAACAACGATTCGTTTAACCCTAATTGCTCAAATTTATTCATTATATATTTTTAAATTGGGTGCAAAGGTAGAATTAAAATTTGGATTAAACTAATTTGTTTGTAATTGATTTTCAGAAAGTTAGGATTTTCAATCTGGAAGATAGAAGTCAGAAGTTGGAAGTTTAACCAATTTGCGAAAGAAAATCTATCAATTTTTGAACAGCAATTCCTCTGTGACTAATTACAGCTTTTTGTTCCATTGTCATTTGGGCAAATGTTGTTGAATAACCTTCTGGTTGAAAAATCGGATCGTAACCAAAGCCCATATTTCCTGACTTTTCTGTAATAATTTCACCTTTTACAACACCTTCAAACAAGTATTGTTGGTCATTGATATTTAGTGCGATTATCGTTTTGAACCGTGCTTTTCTATTCGTTTGATCTGCTAATTTCTGTAAAACCAAATTCATATTATCTTCTGAATTCTTTTGTTCACCAGCATAACGTGCCGAATATACACCTGGCTCATTATTCAACGCTTCAATTTCCAAACCTGTATCATCAGCAAAACAAGGCAAACCGTAATTCTCAGTTACGTAATTGGCTTTCAAAATCGCATTTCCTTCAATAGTTTCAGCCGTTTCGGGAATATCCACAAAACAACCAATATCTTCTAAAGAGACAATTTCAAATTGCGAACCGACTTGCTGCTGAATTTCAGCTATTTTATTTTTGTTGTTAGATGCGAAGACTAATTTCATATTATTTAATTTTCAATGTGTCAATTTTCAATGTGCCGATAAACCAAAATTGTCATATTGACTAATTGTTGAATTGACATATTAAACCAACAACTTCTTATTAATATCTTTTATCAACTGCGGACCTTCATAAATAAAACCTGTATATAATTGTACTAAACTCGCCCCAGCATTTAACTTTTCGATAGCATCATCAGCGGTGTGAATTCCTCCTACTCCAATAATTGGAAAGGATTTATTGCTTTTTTCTGATAAGAATCTAATAACTTCCGTAGCACGTTTGGTTAATGGTTTTCCAGACAATCCGCCAACCTCAACTTTATTTTCAGAAGTCAGCCCTTCACGAGAAATAGTAGTATTTGTAGCAATAACACCTGCGATTTTTGTTTCGTTTACAATATCAATAATATCTTCTAATTGTTCGTTCGTTAAATCGGGTGCAATTTTTAAAAGAATTGGTTTGACTTTAACTTTCGTGTTGTTCAAATCTTGTAAAGTCTGCAATAATTTTGTTAACGGTTCTTTTTCTTGAAGTTCACGCAAATTTGGAGTGTTTGGCGAACTTACATTTACCACAAAATAATCTACATAATCATACAAGGCTTCAAAACAAATTACATAGTCATCGGTAGCATTTTCATTTGGCGTCACTTTATTTTTACCAATATTTCCACCAATTAAAACGCCATTATTTTTCTTTAATCTTAAAATTGCGGCTTCTACTCCACCATTATTAAATCCCATTCGGTTAATAATTGCCGAATCAGACTTCAATCGAAACAATCTTTTCTTTGGATTTCCGTCTTGTGGTTTTGGTGTTAGCGTTCCGATTTCAATAAATCCAAATCCGAAATCAGATAATTCATTGAACAATTTAGCATCTTTATCAAATCCTGCTGCTAAACCTACTGGATTTTTAAATTTCAATCCGAAAACTTCCCTTTCTAAACGCTTATCATCTACTACATAAATCGCTTTAATAATTGAAGTTACGAATGGGATTTTAGAAATAAATCTCACTAAAGAAAAGGTAAAATAATGCACTTTTTCTGGATCGAAACAGAAAAGAATGGGACGTAAAAGTAATTTATACATAGTGTGTTGAGTTGTTATGCAAAAGTAATTTTTAAAGACAGATTACACAAATTTTCAGAAATTAAAATTGTATAGGCTACCAAATTGATTTAATTAGAAATTGAACTATCATTTGAATTTATTTTCATACATTTGTATATACAAATATTAATTAAGTCATGAACCGAAAACATTTTTTAGGACTTTTAAGTTTGACACCAATAATATATGCGATGAGAACAGTAAACGAATTATTTAGTTATAAAGACATTTTACCTAACACACCAAAAATGCCCGTTTTGTTTTTAGGTCATGGAAGTCCGATGAACGCCATTGAAGAAAATGAATTCGTGGCTGGTTTTAGAACTATTGCCAAAACCATTCCTACTCCAACTGCAATTTTATGTATTTCTGCACATTGGTTTACAAAAGGCACGAAAGTTACTGCTATGGAAATGCCGCAAACCATACATGATTTTGGCGGTTTCCCGAAAGCGTTATTTGAAGTGCAATATCCAGCAAAAGGATCTCCAGAATTAGCACAATTAACAAAAGAATTAATCCTTCCAACAGCAACTTCACTAGACTACGATTGGGGATTAGATCACGGTGCTTGGAGTGTGATTAAACATTTGTATCCAGAAGCAAATATTCCTGTAATTCAAATGAGTATTGATTATAGTTTGACTGGTCAAGCGCATTTTGAACTGGCTCAAAAATTACAATCGTTACGAAACAAAGGCATTTTAATTATTGGTAGCGGAAATATTGTGCACAATTTACGAATGGTGGATTGGGCAAATTTTAACAAAGACAATTATGGTTTTGATTGGGCGATTGAAGCCAGAGAAAAAATCAATAAAAATATTATTGCTGGCGATTTTGCGAATTTAATCAACTATCAAAAACAAGGAAAAGCGTTTGATTTAGCTATACCAACGCCAGATCATTATTTACCTTTACTATATACGTTAGGTTTGAAAAACGAGTCGGAAAATATTCAGTTGTTTAATGATAAATTATTGGCAGGTTCGTTGAGTATGACTTCAGTGAAGATTGGGTAAAACAAAAAACGTGCTATTCTGAAAATTCAAAAATAACACGTTTCCATTTACGATAAAAAGAATCTGAAATCGAAGATTCAGCGAAGCTAAACAAGTTCAGATTGACAATAAATTTATGTACTACTTCGGATTAGTCGCAATTACAAATTTCAAGTTATTCTTCACTCCTATTTGTAGCACGTCGACTAAATCTTGTACTTGCAAATTAAACGGAATTCGCACTACAACCGTTTGTTCTTTATCCGTACCAATTTTAGCTAACAGTTCTTTTTCTAGTTCGTCAAAATTAACAGGCTGTTTGTCAATGAAAAACGCTTTGTCTTCCGTAACGGAAATACTTATAAATTGTTTGTTTGTTTTTTCGTTCGTTTTCGATTTGGGCAACGTCATTTTAATTACATTTGGGTTTGCCAATGTAGAGATGATCAGAAAAAACAACAGTAAAAAGAACATGATGTCACTCATAGAGGACGCATGAACTTCCGCATGAAATCGTCTGTTTCTTTTAATTGCCATTTGGTCTCTGAATTATGTTTACAAATTCTAACACTTGTTTTTGAACATTCAACATGAAATGGTCAATTTTTCCATTCAATAAATGGTAACCTGCATAAGCTATTAAACCTACAATAAGTCCAGCTCCAGAAGAAATCATTTTTTCGTATAAACCTCCAGAAATATTTCCAATACTAATATTTTCGGTAATAGAAATACTATAGAAAATTTTAATTACACCAGCAATCGTACCAACGAAACCTAGCGTTGGTGCCATACCTGCGATTAAACCTAATTGTCCCATTTTACGTTCCATTTCACCTAACTCAATTTGAGCCATACGTTCCATGTTCGATTCAATTTCAGAAATAGGTCTTCCTATAGTTAAAATTCCTTCTTTCACAACTCTCGCTGTAGCGTTATTCACTCTATCTGCAGCACCGATAGCCAAATTCATATTTCCACCATTTAAATGTGTACGAACTTCTTTCAAAAGAAAATCATCATTTTTGGTAGTTTTACTAATATATAAGTAACGTTCTACTATTAAATAGATGGTATAAAACATCAATATAATAATTGGAATAAGAAAAAAACCACCTTTTAATATGAATTCCAAAACTGAAATTCCTTCAGCAGGAGCTGGTGTATTGGTACCATTTGCATTAGTTACAGCTTGTGCTACCGTATCAACAACAGTAGTTTGTAAAAAAAATCCGATCATAAGTAATACTATTCTTAATTAATTTTTTGAAATTTGCACTAAAGATACATTTTTCTATAAAGTATAAAACTAAAAAAAGATGATTTTATTTTGTGGGAAGTCGAAATTCTTTAAAATAAGTACAAAATGACCTATAAAGAAACCTTAAATTGGCTATTTAACCAGTTACCGATGTTCCAAAATGTAGGTGCTTCTGCCTATAAGAAAGATTTAACAAATACTTTATTACTAGTAGAACACTTGAAACATCCTGAAAAGAATTTCAAAACCATACATGTTGCTGGAACTAACGGAAAAGGATCTACTAGCAGTATGATTGCTTCTGTATTTATGGAAGCCGGCTATAAAGTTGGATTATACACCTCACCCCATCTAAAAGATTTCAGAGAACGAATCACGATAAACGGAAAGAAGATATCGAAAAACTACGTTCATCAATTTGTATTGAATCATAAATCATTTTTCGAAAACACGCAATTAAGCTTTTTCGAGATGACGGTTGGCTTAGCATTCGAATATTTTTCTGACAAGAAAGTCGATATCGCAATTATTGAAGTCGGCATGGGTGGCAGATTAGACTCTACGAATATCATCACACCTTTAGTTTCTGTGATTACGAATATTGGAAAAGACCATACACAATTTTTAGGTGATACGTTAGAAAAAATTGCCTTTGAAAAAGCTGGGATTATTAAATCTAACATTCCAGTAATTATAGGCGAATATACTTCAGAAACAAAACCTGTGTTTTTAGAAATCGCAAAACAAAACCATTCGAATATTCATTTTGCCCAAGACGAGATACATCCAGATTATGTTTGTGGACTTTTAGGCGATTACCAAAAAAAGAATAAAAAAACTGTAATTGAAACATTTAGAAATTTGAATTCGGATTTTATTATTACTGAGGAAAACATCAAAAACGGAATTCTAAATGTAGTTAAAAACACCAACTTACAGGGAAGATGGCAAATTTTACAAAAAAATCCGAAAGCAATTTGCGATACAGCTCACAACGCGCATGGATTACAAATTGTAATGAACCAACTAAAAAAAGAAAAATTCAATCATTTACACATTGTGTTAGGTGTTGTAAATGATAAAGATTTAGATTCTATTTTACCATTATTCCCAAAAAATGCAATTTATTATTTCTGTAAGCCAAAAGTTCAGCGCGGTTTAGACGCAAAAATTTTACAAGAAAAAGCGAAAGTGTATCATTTAATTGGAAACACATACAACTCTGTTTCAATTGCTTATAAAAAAGCAAAAGCTAATTCTAACTCAGAAGACCTTATCTATATTGGCGGAAGTACATTTGTAGTTGCAGAAATAATTTAATTTTTTTGAAGTTTTATTTGCAATTACAAAAAACTGCTGTATATTTGCACTCGCAATACGGAAGTAGCGCGATTTATTGGGGCGATTAGCTCAGCTGGTTCAGAGCACCTCGTTTACACCGAGGGGGTCGGGGGTTCGAACCCCTCATCGCCCACCAATTTAACTCCTTAAGAAATTAAGGAGTTTTTTTATGCCAAAATTATATTTATATGCCATTTATCGTTTACATCATTTACAGTTCTGTTAAGAACAAATTTTATATTGGTTACACTTCTGACTTAGAAGAACGAATCATACGTCACAACCAAAAAAGCAAAGGTTTTACTGGAAATACAGACGACTGGAAACTTATGTATACCGAAAATTACTCCATCAAGTCAGAAGCTATAGCGAGAGAAAAACAAATCAAATCTTGGAAAAGTCGAATTAAAATTCAAGAATTAATTTCTAATTCGAAATAGCTCTGCTGGTTCAGTGCATCCCGATTTATCGGGAGGGTTGGGGGTTCGAACCCCTTTCCGAAATATCGGAACAAGCAATCGCCCACCAATTTAACTCCTTAAGAAATTAAGGAGTTTTTTTATGCCAAAATTATATTTATATGCCATTTATCGTTTACATCATCTACAGTTCTGCTAAGAACAAATTTTATATTGGTTACACTTCTGACTTAGAAGAACGAATCATACGTCACAACCAAAAAAGCAAAGGTTTTACTGGAAATACAGACGACTGGAAACTTATGTATACCGAAAATTACTCC
>NZ_JAAJBT010000010.1 GCF_011392115.1 Flavobacterium difficile | reverse complement strand
AAATAAGTAACAATACAGATTTAAGAAATTAAAAAAATTATTAAAATTAATATGATTTCTCCAGTCTGTGTTTCAAAAGAAAATAAGTAACAATACAGATTTAAGAAATTAAAAAAATTATTAAAATAAAAATGATTTCTCCAATCCGTGTTTAAAAAATAAATAACAAAAACAACATCAGTGAAGATTTTTCGAATTTATTCAATCTGAGTTCCAAAAAATAAATTTTAAATTATGAAAAAAATAACCCTCTTAACCCTTTTCACTTTAGCTTTTCTATCCTGTGGTAAAGAAACAAAAGAAGTAACCAATAATGAACCAGCTATTAAAGTAGTAGTAAATGGTTTAGCGACAAACAACTCAGCATTCATCACCGCAAGTGGAAAAACCGAAGCGGAAAGTAGTGCGAATTTAAGCACCAGAATGATGGGTTATGTAACAAAAGTTCATGTAAAAACAGGTCAGAAAGTGGCGGCCGGACAATTATTAGTTAGCATCAACAGTTCCGATTTACAAGCTAAAAAAGCACAAGTAGACGCTTCCATTTTACAAGCGACTGCTGCTTACAATAATGCAAAAAAAGATTACGACAGATTCTCAGCATTATTCAGTCAACAAAGTGCATCTCAAAAAGAATTAGACGATATGACGTCTCGTTACGAAATGGCAAAAGCTAGTTTAGCGGGTGCAAAACAAATGCGAAATGAAGTGATGGCACAGTTTTCATATTCTAATATTACCGCTCCATTTTCTGGAGAAGTAACCAATACTTTCATCAAAGATGGTGATATGGCCAACCCAGGAATGCCATTAGTGAGTATAGAAGGTGTTTCCAGAATGCAAGTAACAGCTATGGTTTCAGAAGGTGATATTTCTCAAATTAAAAACGGAATGCCAGTGAAGATAATGGTGAAATCGTTAAACAAAGAAGTGCCAGGTAAAGTTTCAGAAGTAAGTGGTTCTGCTAAAAATACTGGCGGACAATATTTAGTAAAAGTAACTTTAAACTCTAACGACAAAACGATTTTATCTGGAATGTTCGTTAATGTTCAATTTCCAATCGCTAATCCACCCAAATCAAAAACTACTGTAAAATCTGACAAAGTAATGGTGCCAGAAAGTGCTTTAGTCAAAAAAGGACAACTTACAGGAATTTATACGATAGCGAACGGAAAAACCGCCATTTTAAGATGGATTAGAACTGGAAAAACGTTTGGCAACGAAGTAGAAGTTTTATCAGGTTTAACCGCTAACGAGCAATATATTGTTTCGGCTGAAGGGAAATTGTATAATGGTGCTACTATTAGTATTCAGTAAGCCCCTCTCAACCTCCCCAAAAGGGAGGAGAAAATGAGAATAAAAATCTTGAATTGAAAAATTCCTCAATAAATAAAGTCTAATTTAAATTCATCCCAACAATTTCCCCCATTGGGGGTTAGGGGGCCAAAATCATGCAAGAAGGTATATCAGGTAAAATTGCCCATTTTTTCATCCACTCTAAATTAACCATTTTGTTAATGGTGGGTTTGATGATAATTGGAGTATATAGTTCGTTCTTAATTCCTCGTGAAGAAGAACCACAAATCGCTATTCCAATGGCGGATATTATGATCGGCTATCCAGGCGCTAGTCCGGCTGAAGTGGAAAGTCGTGTCATTAAACCCTTGGAAAAGGTATTGTCTAACGTAAAAGGTGTAGAACATTTGCACAGTATGGCCATGAATGGTCAAGCAATGATTATTGTACAGTTTTATGTGGGCGAAGACATTGAACGTTCGTATGTAAAATTGTACGATGAGTTAGCTAAAAGTGAGAATATATTTCCGAAAGGTGTATATAAACCTATGGTAAAAACGCGTTCCATTGATGATGTTCCGATGTTGGGTGTCACACTTTGGAGCGAAACATTAAACGATTTCGAAATTCGCCAAATTGCGGAAGAAGTCACTTCTGAAATTGAAAAAGTAAAAGATGTAGCCATTACCAAAGAAATCGGTGGAAGAACACGTGAATTAAAAGTTATTTTAGATAAAGATAAAATGGCCGAAAATGGCGTGGATGCTTTAGGAATTATGCAAATGATTCAAGCGAATAACGGCAGTTCTCAGTCAGGAAGTTTTGTAAATAACGATAAGGAATATTTACTAACCACTGGTGAATTTTTAGCCACTTCTGAAGATGTTGAAAATTTGGTTGTAGGTGTAAATGCGAACTTACCCGTATATTTAAAACAAGTGGCTGCAGTTCAAGACGGACCTTCAACGCCAAGAAGTTATGTGTCTTTTGGATACGGAAAAGCCAATGAAAAGTATGCAAAAAACAAATCGGAATATCCAGCGGTTACTATTTCAGTTGGAAAAGTAAAAGGTGCGGATGCGATGCAAATTTCAGACAAAATCATCGAGAAATTAGAAACGCTAAAAAAGACCTTAATTACAGATGATATTCACGTAGAAATCTCCAGAAATTACGGAGAAACGGCTTCTGATAAAGTAGGCGAATTATTAATGCATTTAGGTGTGGCTATAATCGCGGTAACGCTTTTAGTGATGTTAGCAATGGGTTGGCGCGGTGGTTTAGTGGTTTTCTTTTCAGTACCATTAACATTTGCCCTAACGTTGTTTGCTTATTATATGTTGGGTTATACTTTAAACAGAATTACACTTTTCGCCTTAGTTTTTGTGGTGGGAATTGTAGTAGATGACAGTATTATCATCGCCGAAAACATGCACCGACATTTCAAAATGAAACGCTTGCCGTTCAAACAAGCTGCGATTTATGCGATTAACGAAGTAGGAAATCCAACGATTTTAGCCACATTCACCGTGATTGCTGCTATTTTACCAATGGCTTTCGTATCAGGAATGATGGGGCCTTACATGAGTCCGATGCCAATTGGTGCTTCCATTGCAATGTTATTGTCTTTGTTTGTAGCCTTAACTGTAACGCCTTATTTAGGATACCATTTATTACACGCAAAAGAAGAACAAGAACACAAAGCGGAACAAGGTTTAGAAACGTCTTGGATTTACAAGTTATACAATAAAATGGAACGTCCGTTTTTAGAAAACTCTACGAAACGAAGAGTCATGTTAGGAATTACGGTGGTTTTATTAGCGGGTTCGGTTTTGATGTTTTTTACGAAATCGGTTTTAGTAAAAATGTTGCCTTTCGATAATAAAAACGAATTCCAAGTGGTAATCGACATGCCAGAAGGAACAACGTTAGAGAGAACTGCTGCAGTTACACAAGAAATCGCACAATATTTAACAACGGTTCCAGAAGTCGTGAATTATCAAAACTATATTGGAACGTCTGCGCCAATTACGTTTAACGGATTGGTTCGTCATTACGATTTACGTGGTGGCAGTAATATGGCGGATATTCAGGTGAATTTACAACACAAAGAAAATAGAGAGTTACAAAGTCACGATATTGCGAAAGTCGTTCGTCCAGAAGTGCAAAAAATTGCTAAAAAATATGGTGCCAACGTCAAAATTATTGAAGTGCCGCCAGGACCACCAGTGCTGTCAACTTTAGTAGCTGAAATTTACGGACCCGATTACAAACAACAAATTGAAGTCGCCAATCAAGTAAAAGGAATTTTAGAAAAAACTACGGATATTGTAGATATTGATTGGTATGTAGAAGACCATCAAACGGAATATAAATTGGAAGTCGACAAAGAAAAAGCGATGTTGAACGGAATTGCTCCGCAACAAATTGTGGGGAATTTAACCTATTTATTGAAGGAATATCCCATTTCAAATTTGTACGATGAAGATTCAAATAACA
This sequence comes from Flavobacterium difficile, assembly GCF_011392115.1. Classification (GTDB taxonomy): domain Bacteria; phylum Bacteroidota; class Bacteroidia; order Flavobacteriales; family Flavobacteriaceae; genus Flavobacterium; species Flavobacterium difficile. The sequence continues at coordinate 60,158 of NZ_JAAJBT010000010.1, read as the reverse complement.
GTGTGGGCATCGTACTTTCTTTAGATGATAAAGATAAAACGTCGTTGCAAGACATTCAGAATTTGAAAATCAAAGGCAATCAAGGCAACGTTGTTCCGGTTTCTGATTTAGTAAAAGTGAAGGAAGCGATCTTACAAAAAACAATCTACAGAAAAGACCAAAAACGAGTGGTTTATGTAACGGCAGATATGGCAGGAGATTTGGAAAGTCCGGTATATGCGATTTTGGGAATGAACGAAGCATTACAAAAAATGAAATTACCAGCTGGTTATAAAGTCAACGAATTGTACATGGAACAACCTTCGGATGAAAGTGATTTCACTGTAAAATGGGATGGAGAATGGCAAATTACGTTAGAAGTATTCCGCGATTTAGGAATTGCATTTGCGGTAGTAATCGTAATCATTTATATGTTGATAGTAGGTTGGTTCCAAAATTTTAAAACACCAATAGTCATGATGATGGCCATTCCACTTTCTTTAGTAGGAATTGTTTTCGGACACTGGTTATTAGGTGCTTATTTCACAGCAACTTCTTTCATTGGAATGATTGCTTTAGCTGGAGTGATGGTGCGGAATTCCGTCTTACTTATCGATTTTATTGAGATTCGACTAAACGAAGGCGTTCCGTTAAAACAAGCCATTATTGAAGCCGGAGCGGTGAGAACTACGCCAATTTTACTAACAACAGGTGCCGTTGTAATTGGAGCTTTAATCATATTATTTGATCCAATTTTTCAAGGATTAGCCATTTCATTAGTATTTGGAGCCATAGTTTCTACCATATTAACCTTAATTGTAGTACCAATTATTTATTACATCACAGAAAGAAAAAAATGGGAATCTAAAAGTATTCAGTAATCAGTTTTTAGTAAACAGAAAAATAAAATCAATTATCATGAAAAATAGAATCATCAGAGCTATCGCAGGAAGTTTTGTACTAATAAGTATCTTACTTTCCATTTATGTCAATCCAAATTGGTTGTGGTTTACAGCTTTTGTAGGCGCAAATTTATTACAATCTTCTATCACCAAATGGTGTTTAATGGAAGATATCTTAGCCAAGTTAGGAGTGAAAGACTAGTCATATTTCGTACGAAGTAATCTGGAGCTCAGTAACAAATGTTACTGAGTTTTGTTTTATTTACACCTAAGTTTGTTAGTGGTTTTAAAGATGTATAACCATTAGTTAAATATGGAAATCATTGGTTTTTTTTTAAGTGTTTTAATTGGAATTTCTCTTGGACTTTTAGGAAGTGGTGGTTCAATTTTAACTATTCCTATCTTAGTGTATGTGTTTCATTTGTCTCCTAGTGATGCCACAGTTTATTCTTTATTTGTGGTTGGAACATCCTCTTTAGCGGGGACAATTAATGGCGCTAAACATCACTTGTTGGATTATAAAACGGCATTGTATTTTGGTTTACCTAGTGTGTTTTCCATTTTTTTTATGCGCCAGTTTATTGTGCCGTTCTTACCTGAAGTTTGGCTAACTTTTTCAAAATTTAGGCTTACCACTGATCTATTAATTATGGCATTGTTTTCTGTACTAATGATTTTGGCTTCTTTTTCTATGATTAAAAAAAGAGAAATCGTTAGTACTATTACAATAGAAATTAAGTATTCAAGCCTAATAATAAAAGGCGTTTTTATTGGATTATTAACGGGTTTTGTAGGTGTTGGTGGTGGTTTTTTAATTATTCCAACCTTATTGTTCTCAGCCAAATTACCTATGAAAAATGCAGTGGCAACCTCTTTAGTAATAATTGTTTTTAATTCGTTATTAGGTTTTTTAGGAAGTCTCACAAAAACTACGATTCATTGGGATTTTTTATTGCTTTTTTCAGCATTTGCTATCGTGGGTGTTTTTATTGGCATGTACATTAGTAAATTTATAAGTAACGAAAAATTAAAACCTATTTTTGGATGGTTTGTTTTGCTAACTGGAATTTATATCGTTATGAAAGAAATAGTGTTCAAATTTGATTTTTAGAAAAAAAAATCGCAGCTTTTTTTACGAGCTGCGATTGGGTTTATATTAATATACCAGCTTACACTACCTTTAAAATATAATAGTTTTTCTTTCCTTTTTGAAGTAAAACAAACGTGTTCGCAATTAAATCGTTAGTAGAAATTACGTATTCATCTGTTACTTTTACTTTGTTCACAGATACTGCATTTTCTTTTAACGCTCTTCTGGTTTCATTTCCTGAAGATAAAAATCCTGATTTCACAAAAGCATCTACAATTGGATAGCCGGCTTCAATTTCAGCAAGAGTAACTTCAGCTTGGTCTAAACTTTGGAAAACATCCGTTAAGGTTTTTAAATCTAATTGTTTTAAATCGTCCACGGTTGGTTTGAAGAATGCTTGTGAAGCAAAAACGGCTTTTTCATGTTCTTCAGCACCATGAATCATTACGGTTAATTCTTCCGCTAATTTTTTCTGTAACACACGTAAATGTGGTGCTTCCGCATGTTCTACTAATAAAGCATCAATGGTAGCTTTATCTAAGAATGTGAATATTTTAATGTATTTTTCAGCATCAACATCTGTAGTATTGAACCAAAATTGGTAAAATTCGTAGGGAGATGTTTTATCCGCATCCAACCAAATGTTTCCTTTTTCCGATTTTCCGAATTTCGAACCATCGGCTTTTGTAATTAATGGGCAAGTCATCGCAAACGCTTTTCCTTCCGTTTCAGAATCTACGTTCATTCTACGGATTAATTCTGTTCCGGTAGTGATATTTCCCCATTGGTCACTTCCACCCATTTGCAATTTACAATTATGGTGTTTGTGTAAATGATAAAAATCGTAGCCTTGAATTAATTGGTACGTGAACTCTGTAAAACTCATTCCTTCTCCTTCACCAGACAAACGTTTTTTTACAGAATCTTTACTCATCATGTAGTTTACGGTGATGCGTTTTCCTACTTCACGAACGAAATCAATAAATGAAAAATCTTTCATCCAATCGTAATTGTTCACTAAAACAGGCGCTTGTGCATCGGTAGCATTGAAATCTAAAAAGCGAGATAAAACACGTTTAATTCCTTCTACATTACGATTTAAAGTCGCTTCGTCTAATAAATTTCTTTCGTTTGATTTTCCAGATGGATCACCAATCATTCCTGTTGCACCGCCGACTAAAGCAAACGGCTTATGTCCGAATTTACGTAAGTGCATCAATAAAATGATCGGCACTAAACTTCCAATATGTAACGAATCTGAAGTTGGGTCAAATCCAATATAAACGGCTGTTGGTTCTTTTACAAGTTGTTCTTCAGTTCCTGGCATAGCATCATGAACTAAGCCTCTCCATTGTAATTCTTCAATTAAATTCTTCATGTTTTATTTCTTTATTTCTTCAACCACAGCGTCTGGGTCGTCATCATTTTCTAAAATATCTATTCTTGGTTCTTTCAATTCTTGTTCGTTAGCTAAACTTCTGTTTAATGATAAAACCAAACTTGGTAATAAAATTAAATTGGTTAACATTCCGAATAATAACGTGATAGAAACCAAGCCACCTAAAGCAACAGTTCCACCGAAATCCGATAAAGTAAATACCGAAAAGCCGAACAATAATACAAAAGAAGTATAAAACATACTTGGTCCTTCTTCGTTTAAGGTTGCGAAAATTGATTTTCTTATTTTCCAGTTATTTCGAACTAATTCTTGTCGATATTGCGCTAAGAATCGAATCGTATCATCTACGGAAAGTCCGAATGCAATTCCGAAAACTAATATCGTGGAAGGCTTAATTGGAATACCTAAATACCCCATTAATCCTGCCGTAGCTAAAAGTGGTAATAAATTCGGAATCAACGCTACAAAAATCATTTTTACCGAACGGAATAAGAAAAAGATTAAAGCACCTGTTAGTGCTAATGCAAAAATTAGCGATTCAATTAAGTTTTCTAATAAATAACTTGTTCCTTTTTGAAACAACAAGGCTTTACCTGTAATGGTTACTGTAAAACGTTCTTTCGGGAATAATTTATTGATTCGGTCATTTAATTTTTCTTCCACTTTTACCATTTCATCTGTGCTGACTTCTCTCATAAACGTTGAGATTCTTGCATATTGCCCAGTTGAATCAACGTAACTTTTTAGTGGATTGTTTTTACTGTCTTTCGACGAATTTTTCAAATAAGGTAAAATGAAAGCTTGTTCTTGTGAATTGGGTAAATCGTAAAAAGATGGATTTCCGTTATAATACGCTTGTTTCGAAAATTTAACTAAATTGACGATTGAAACTGGTTTTGAAAGTTCTGGAATCGCTTCAATTTCCGATTGTAATTCTTCCATTTTCTTTAATGTGGAAATTTTCATCACCCCTTTTTTACGTTTGGTGTCGATTAAAATCTCAACAGGTAAAACGCCTTTAAATTCTTTTTCGAAAAAACGAATGTCTTCAAAAAAAGCATTGTTTTTAGGCATGTCTTCCAAAATACTTCCCGAAATATTGATTTTATAAACTCCAATAATTCCAATGATTAAAATAGCAACTGCTACCGAATATACGCGAACATTGTGGAATTTTACTTGGTCGATGATCCAATTTTTGAAGTTCACTAAATAACCTCGTTCTAAGTGTTCCAAATGTTTTTCTTTTGGAAGCGGCATAAAACTGAAAAAAATCGGAATTACAAATAAACTCAACACAAAAAGCGCCATGATGTTTATAGAAGTGACGATTCCAAATTCCTGAAGCAGTTTGTTATCGGTAATGATAAACGTAGCAAAACCAACAGCTGTGGTTACATTGGTAATAAATGTCGCCGTTCCTACTTTCGTTAAAACACGTTGTAAACCTTTCGCTCGGTTACCATGCGCGCGTGTTTCTTGGTGGTATTTATTGGTTAAGAAAATACAATTCGGAATTCCGATAATGACAATCAGCGAAGGAACTAAAGCGGTTAAAACCGTAATTTCGTAGCGTAACATTCCTAAAAATCCAAAAGACCACATCACACCAATCATCACGACGAAAAGCGCCATCATTGTCGTACGGAACGAACGGAAAAAGAAGTAAAAAATTAGAGAAGTAACCAATAATGTAGCACCAATAAATAAGCCGATTTCACTAATAATGGCTTTGGCGTTTAAGGTTCTAATGTAAGGCATTCCCGAAACTTTAAGATCGGTTTTGGCACTTTTTTTAAACTCGTCAATAGCAGGAATTAGTTTATTTAAAACGAATTCTTTTCTTTCCGGTTTGTTTACAATGTCTTTTTTAAGATAAATTACACTTCTAACGATACCACTTTTTTTGTTAAACAATAAGCTTTCGTAAAAAGGCATTTTGTTTAATAAATCTTGTTTTTTTGAAGTTAAATAAGCAGCATCTGCGACTTTATTTTTATCGATAAATGGTTGAACTTGAAAGGTTTTTAAGGAATCGTTTTTGACTAAATTCTGAATTTCATTAAACGATAAAACACCATCTACTTCTTTGTTTTTGGCAATAGAAGCCATCATGTTGTTCCAAGCTTTAAATGTTTCTGGTTTAAAAACATCGGAACTTTTAACCGCAAAAATGATTACATTGCCTTCTTCTCCAAATTTCTTTAAAAAATCGGTGTAAGCAATATTGTCTTTATGGTCGTTAGGTAATAAATTGGCTTCAGTTTGTGTAAAACGGATGTATTTCCATTGCGTCCCCATAAAAACGGTGAAAAGCAAAATAAACAACAGCACCCAATGTCTGTTTCTTAAAAGCGTACGCGATACAAAATTCCAAAAACTGGTGTTTAACCACTTCGTCATACTATAAATTTAGGATGCAAAGGTAAGAATTATGGTGAAATATAGGCGAAGTTTGAGTTAAAAGATGGGAATTACGTAAATTTTTTTTAGCCTGTATATTAGATGAAATTGAATTAGAAATCAAATTAAATCCCCAAATTCAAGGTAAAAGATAATTTAATCGCAATATTTCTATCGAATGTAGGTAATTGATAAGGTCCATAGCGGTAATACGTAGATAACCCGAAACCTTTGAAGATGTTTTGCAATTCAAAACCGCTCTCGTAAAATCCTTTTTCCATGGTTTTAAAAACTATGCCTTGATGGTTTTCAGGATGTAAAAAATCACCAAAAGCGACTTTGCTTCCCAAGACTAAAGTAGGTTTGATGCTTTTTGAAATTTGAAATTTATTAAAATAGTGCTTCAATTGAAAAAACGAATACTTGTCTGAGAAAAATTCGTTAAAATACATCGTTTCAAAAGAGGTTTTATTGGCAAATGTAACCCGACTTAAAATAGCTTCTTTATCTAAATTATTAGGTGCCACACTATACAAATGTGAAAGCGGTGTGTTGCCAATGCTTATTCCACCTTGTAGTAAAAAAGTAGTTTTTTGACCCGATAAATGTTTTTTCTCTTGATATATTCGGGCATCAATTTTGGTGAATTCGATGTTGTCGCTAACTAAATTCGGAAAAGCGTGTGAGAGTTGCAACACGAACTTTGGAAACCCTTTTTCGACTTCTAAAATTTCCTGTGGTGCTTTTAAAAACGTACTATTCGGCGACCATTCGAAACTTAATGAAGCTAAGGTTAAATTATATACTTTATAGCTTTCATTTGGTTTTATAAATGTATACTCAAATAACGGATCAATTCTGGAACGTGTAATTTTAAGTAAAGTTTCAATTTTAGAAATGAATTTCGATTCTACATTTATTTCATACGATTGATGGTTGTAAAAAGTAGACACATTAAACGGTCGTGGATCGATAAGTTTATAGCGTCTGTTATCGGCCAAAAGGGCAATATCTGCAAACTCGGTTAAGTCATCTGTAAATGAACCAGAAACCCAAGTGTCGGTGTTTTTTGAAAGTCGGAATGCACTCCCAAATTGACTTTTAAACACACCGTCTTTTGTGCCATACGCACCATAACCAAACAATTTAAAATAGGGTGAAAGTCGGTCATTAGTTTGAAGTCCAACACCCAATCGGAAGCCTTCATAATTATTAAATTTAAAAAGATCACGGGCACGTACATCTATAAATCCGAAAGGAATTTGGCCGTTAATTAATTTTTTTCCAAAGTAAATTTTCTTTTCAATTTTTGTTGCTGTAACCAAACTGTCTAGCGTTTGATAGGTGTTTTGCGAACGATTGTCTAAGGTGTCATTCGCAATGGTAGTAAAAAAAACAGGGTTTGTTTTCGTGGCACTTTTATCAATATGAATTTGATAAAGTTGTTTGTTTGCTTTTTCAGTAAAGTTGTAATTGGTAAAATCTCGATCAATTTTTACGTATAAATCATTCGAATAATCATACTTTTTGGAAGAAGAATTCGTCATGTTTTCAAACTGAATGGTTTCTCCTAAAAAATCGATATTGTGCTTGCCTTTTCCTTTTGTAACTAATAAAGTTTGTGAAACAGGAAACCACGATTTTCCGTTATTAAACCAATTAAACACGGTTTCTGTTTTGATGTTGATGATGCTGTTTATCAAAAAAGTACTTTTGGTAATAGAAAAGGTTTGCATATTTACCGTTACAAAACCTTTTAACTTGTTTTTTCTAACATTCTTTTTCGATTCGAAATGCAATACAATTTCTTTTCCTTTTTCGGATGCAAGTGTATCTGTAATTTTAAAATTATATTTAGTAAAACCTTCTGTTGTAAATGGGTTTGGAAAAGTAAACTGTAAAATTTTTAAATTGTTTTTACTTAAGTCGAATGGCAGAAATTCTTGTCCTAGTAACTCATAAACGGGTTGTTTTAATCCAGCCATTTTTAGTCCGATAATATTTTCTTTTTTCTTTCCTTTAGTATAAGAAATGGTGGAAACTTTTTCGGTTTGATAAACGTGTTGTTTTGTGATTAATTTTTTGAATTTGTAAGAAGAAGAATCAAGCGTGAATCTTGTTTTTTTTCTGTTTTTAAAAAGGGTATCGATTTTTGCAGAAATTGCATCAGGTGAGGCAGAAATTATAGATTTTTCGTAAAAAGAATAACTAAAATCTATAGCTTTTAATTTGTTGTTATTTTGAATTCGGATAATATTATTAACAAGTTTTTGTGTGTTTTCGTCTTGTTTTATAGTTTTTCTTTGCGCCAAAGCACCAAAAGAACAAAAAAACAACATCCAAAACAATATCCTCATAAACTAGTAAATTAGTAGCAAATATACAGATAAAAAAAAAGCGCCCAATTACTTGAACGCTTTAATTTTATTTTTAAAATTATTTCGCTTCGTTGAAACGTCTTGTTACTTCATCCCAGTTAATTACGTTGAAAAAAGCTTCTACGTAATCTGGTCTTCTGTTTTGGTAGTTTAAGTAATACGCGTGTTCCCAAACGTCTAAACCTAAAATAGGTGCACCACCACAACCAATTCCTGGCATTAATGGATTGTCTTGGTTAGCTGAAGAACAAACTTCCACTTTTCCACCTTTTTGCACGCAAAGCCAAGCCCATCCAGAACCGAAACGTGTGGCAGCCGCTTTGGCAAATTCTGCTTTAAAAGCATCAAATGAACCATACGCAGCGTCAATTGCAGCAGCTAATTCACCAGTTGGTAAACCACCACCGTTTGGCGACATCACTGTCCAAAATAAATTGTGGTTGTAAAATCCACCACCATTATTTCTAACTGGCATGTTGTTCATGTCTAAATTAGCCATCATAGCTTCAATAGATTGGTTTTCTAAATCTGTTCCTGCAATGGCAGCATTTAAATTAGTAGTGTAAGCATTATGATGTTTCGTATGGTGAATTTCCATAGTTCTCGCATCAATATGTGGTTCTAATGCATCATATGCATAAGGTAATTGTGGTAATTCAAAAGCCATGATATATATTTTTAAATGATTAATTATAATTTTCAAATTTATAACTTTAACTTTGAAAATAAAAATTTAGACCGTTAATTAAAACACAATAGAGCAGTGCAAAATAAACTGTAAAGTTGTGGTAAAAATAAACTCATAGTCACATAGAATTTTTTGATGGAAGTGGAGACGCTTCGTTTTAAATAGTTCGCAATAGAATTGTAGTTAAAAAAATCCGTGTAAATCTGTGAAATTCGCGGCTAAAAAAAACAAACACATAGGCACATAGAATTTTTTGATGGAAGTGGAGACGTTTCACTTTAAATAGTTCACAATAGAATTGTAGTTAAAAAATCCGTGTAAATCTGTGAAATTCGCGGCTAAAAAAAATAAACACATAGGCACATAGAATTTTTTGATGGAAGTGGAGACGTTTCACTTTAAATAGTTCACAATAGAATTGTAGTTAAAAAATCCGTGTAAATCTGTGAAATTCGCGGCTAAAAAAATAAACTAAAATATGGCATTTCAACTCTATAACGCTTCAGCAGGTTCAGGAAAAACGTATACGTTAACAAAAGAATATTTAAAAATTTTGTTAGTCGCACCTTCTAACGATGCGTATAAAAAAATTCTAGCGATTACGTTTACCAACAAAGCGGTAGAAGAAATGAAAAGCCGAATTGTAGAAAGTTTAATTGCTTTTACTGAAGAGGAAGTTTCGGAAAAAACCGCCGATTTTATGCAAGAAATTGCTTCGGAAATTAAGCTCGATGTACATTCAATAAAACTCAAATCGAGAAAAATTTTAAAGAATTTAATTCATAATTACGCGGCTTTTGACATTTCTACTATTGATAAATTCACGCATAGAATCATCAGAACGTTTACACACGATTTAAATTTGCCTACGAATTTTGATGTCACACTAGATACGGATGAATTGCTAAAAAACGCCATTGATGTTGTAGTAGCGAAAGCTGGTGAAGACGAACAACTGACCAATATTTTAATCAATTTTGCTAAAAACAAAACCGACGACGACAAAAGTTGGGACGTGACTTTAGATTTATACGAAGTTTCAAAACTGATTTTAAACGAAGAACATTTTTTCAATTTTGGAAAATTAAGTGATAAATCGGTGGAGGATTTTTCTAAAATTGCCGAAAAAATCAAGTTGAAAATTGAAAATAATAAGCAAAAAGTTAAAGAAAATGCTAAAAAAATCTTAGACGATTTTACCACAAATAATTTAACCAAAGACGATTTTGATCGTGGGACTTTTTACAATCACATTGTGAATTTGTTTCATGAAAAAGCAACGGATTACGATTTTGTAAACGACAGAGAAATCACCGTTCCGAAAAAGTCGAAAAATTTAGAAGTTGTAGAAAGTTTTACGGCTTCTTGGAAACAGAAATTAAGTAGTGTTTACAGTGCTCAAAACGAAAATGCTTTATTCGATTTGATCATTAAAAATATGATTCCGTTATCGTTAATTAACCTAATTTATCAAGAATATAAGCAGTTACAAGCAGATCAGAATGTGCTATCGATTTCCGATTTCAATACGATCATTCACAATGAAATTAAAGACCAACCCGCACCATTTATATATGAGCGTTTGGGCGACAGATACCGTCATTATTTTATTGATGAATTTCAGGATACGTCGCAATTGCAATGGGAAAATTTTATTCCTTTAATTGATAATGCTTTGGCAAGTGAAGATTTAGACGGTACAAAAGGTTCACTAATGATTGTGGGTGATCCGAAGCAATCGATTTACAGATGGCGTGGTGGAAAAGCCGAACAATTTATCGATTTAAGTAACGACGAAAATCCGTTTTCAAACAAAGACAAACGGGTTAAAAATCTACCAAAAAATTACAGAAGTTATTCGGAAGTAATTGACTTTAATAATCAATTTTTCCAATTTCTTTCAGGCGAATTTACCAATGAAGCCTATCAAAAATTATATCAAGAAACCGCCAATCAAGAAGTCAACTCGAAAAAAGGCGGATTGGTTTCTGTGAGTTTTTTAAATGACGATATTGAGATAAACGATGAAATTGCCGATGATGAAAATATTACGGAAAAAGACAAGCAATATTTATCGAAAACTTTAGAGATTATTCAAAATTCTATTGCGAATGGATTTGAATATTCTGACATAGTTTTGCTTACGAGAAAAACTAGAAATGGTGTTTTGTTGGCGAATTTTTTAACCGAAAATAACATTCCTATTATTTCATCAGAAACCTTGCTGATTCAGAATGCTTCGGAAGTGAAATTCATTATTAATTTTTTGGAATATTTAGATAGCGCGAACAACCAAGAATCGAAAATAAATTGGTTGTATTTTGTTGCGAAAGAAAAAGTTTCAAAAGAAGCGATTCATCAGTTTATTTCTGAAACAAAAGATGTAACAGAAACCGATTTAGAAAAATATTTAGCCGATTTTGGTTGTGTAATTTCTTTCGAAAATTGTAGAAAAAAATCATTGTACGAAGCGGTTGAAAATATCGTTCATGTCTTTTTAAAAGAAAAAACCACGATTTCTTATGTGCAATATTTCCTCGATTTGGTTTTAGAACGAAATGTAAAATATCAAACTAGTATTGCCGATTTCTTAGAGTATTGGAAGAAAATCGGATTCAAACAAAGTATTCCTTCGCCAGAAGGAGAAAAAGCGATCCGAATTATGACCATTCATAAATCGAAAGGTTTAGAATTTCCTGTGGTAATTTATCCGTTTGCCGATGACAGTTTAACTCCGAGAAGCAACAATATTTGGATTCCAATGGATGATGAATCGGTTGATATGCCGCAAGCTTTGGTAAAAAACACGAAAGTTCTGGAAAAATACAACGACACCACCAACGAAATTTATCAAACCAAATCGCAAGAAGAAATTTTAGATACGATAAATGTTTTATATGTGGCATTAACCCGTGCCGAAGAACAATTACATATAATAAGTAGTTATGGAATAACAGGAAAAGGAGTTTTGTCTTCCAAAAAAACTTTGGCAACTTATTTTATTAATTTCTTAGAACAAAATGCTAATTTCTCTCTAGAGCAAAAAGACTATGTGTTTGGAAGTCCGAAAAGAGTTTCACAACCGAAATTATTTACACAAAATAAGGCTGAAATTCAAGCTGTAGCCAATGCTTTGGATTTTTCTTCCATTAAAATTGCGAAAAAAGAAGCCTTAATGTGGGGAACATTACAACAAGATGCGATTGAATTCGGAACTATTTTGCATCAGATTTTATCTTACATTATTACTGCAACCGATTTGGAATTTGCGCTAACAAAAAGTTTAGATGAAGGTTTAATTCAACATTCGCAAAAAACCATTTTCGAAGAAAAAATCAAGCAAATTATCCATCATCCTGAATTGGAAGATTTCTTTAATCCGAAGTATTCTGTTTTTACAGAACACAATATCATTTCGCCAAATGAAATCAATTTAAAACCCGACAGATTAGTAATTCATAATAAAGAAGCTTTTTTAATTGATTATAAAACAGGTGCTCCAGAAGAAAAACACAAAATTCAGGTTGAAAATTATGCACGTGTTATTGAAAAAATGGAGGTAAAAGTGGTTAAAAAAGTACTCCTATATATAGGAGAAGAATTAAATATTATACATTTGTAAAAAAATACAACTAACGATACCTTATTATGTACGGAAAAATTCAAGAGCATTTGCAAAATGAGTTAAATGCGATTCAACAAAACGGATTATATAAAAAAGAAAGAATTATTACTTCACCACAAGGTGCGGAGATAATTGTAAACGGAGAAACAGTTTTAAATTTCTGTGCGAACAATTATTTAGGATTGTCTTCTCATCCAGAAGTAGTACAAGCAGCAAAAGACGCTTTAGATTCTCATGGTTTCGGAATGTCATCTGTGCGTTTCATTTGTGGAACGCAAGATATTCACAAACAATTAGAAGCAGAGATTGCAGATTTCTACGGAACAGAAGATACTATTTTATATGCGACAGCTTTTGATGCCAATGGTGGGGTTTTCGAACCTTTATTAGGAGAAGAAGATTGTATCATTTCAGACAGTTTAAATCATGCTTCCATTATTGATGGGGTGCGTTTGTGTAAAGCAGCGCGTTATCGTTATGAGAATAATAATATGGAGCAGTTAGAAGAGCAATTAATTAAAGCTACAGAAGCGGGTCATCGTTTTAAGTTAATTGTAACCGATGGTGTTTTTTCAATGGACGGATTAGTAGCGCCTTTAGATAAGATTTGCGATTTAGCTGATAAGTACGATGCTTTAGTTATGGTAGACGAATGTCACGCTGCTGGTTTTATCGGTGCAACGGGTAAAGGAACGATGGAAGCAAAAGGCGTTATGGGTCGAGTAGATATTATTACAGGAACTTTAGGTAAAGCCTTGGGTGGTGCGATGGGTGGTTATACTACAGCTAAAAAAGAAATTATTGAAATTTTACGTCAGCGTTCGCGTCCGTACTTGTTTTCTAATTCTTTATCGCCAGCCATAGTTGGTGCTTCTTTAAAAGTATTTGAATTGTTAAAAAAAGACAACTCTTTGAGAGATCAGTTAGAATGGAATACCAATTATTTTAAAGAAGGATTGAGAAAAGCCGGTTTAGATTTTATTGATGGCGATTCAGCAATTGTACCTGTAATGTTATATGATGCAAAATTGTCTCAAGTAATGGCAGATGAATTGTTAAAATTAGGCATATATGTTATAGGTTTCTTTTTCCCAGTTGTTCCTAAAGAAAAAGCAAGAATTAGAGTGCAATTATCTGCTGCTCATACAAAAGAACATTTAGATAAAGCCATAGAAGCCTTTACAACAGTCGGAAAAAAACTAAATATTATTCAGTAAATTAGTAGTATTTAACTTTTAATTAGGAAAAAAAGCACAAAAGTTTTGTGAATTACAAAAAACATATTACTTTTGTTCGTATTATAACGCATTGTAATTAAATTAAATAAAAAGTATGAAACATCTTAACAAACTATTTGCTGGGGCGTTAATGTTAGCTGGTTTCGCAGCTAATGCTCAAGACAGCACAAACCCATGGGCAGTATCTTTCGGAGTTAACGCAGTTGACACAAAGATAAGCATGAAAGGAAATGACCACCTTAGATTCGAACAACTTTATGATGTTAAAGGTAACTTCAACATTGAGCCTTCAGTATCGTATGTAAATGTAACAAGAAATGTTGGAGGAAACTTCAGTTTTGGTTTAACTGGATCATTCAACAAAATTTCTAAATGGGTAAATTTAGCGAATGACGCTTCTGGAAACAGAACTTACAACACAGATGTTGTTGTTAATCCTGGTGATTTAAACTATTATGGAATTGATGGAGCTATTAACTATAGTTTTAAAAGTTTATTAAAATCAAAATGGTTTGACCCAAGTTTACACTTAGGTGGAGGTTATACTTTCTTCGGAGATGCTTCTGCTGGAACTGTTAACGGTGGATGGGGATTAAACCTATGGTTTGCTAAAAATGTTGCCTTATCATTAGGGTCTACTTTAAAATATGGTTTTGACGACAATAGAGTAGCAAACATTGATGTTCCAACACATATTTATCACCACGCAGGTTTAAAATTCCAATTTGGAGCTAAAGATAAAGACGGAGACGGAATTATCGACAAAGAAGATTCTTGTCCAGATGTTGCAGGTTTAGCTCAATTCCAAGGTTGTCCAGATTCAGATGGAGACGGAATCCAAGATTCAGCTGATGCTTGTCCAAATGAGGCAGGTTTAGAAGCTTTCCAAGGTTGTCCTGACACAGATGGAGATGGTGTTGCTGATAAAGATGACGCTTGTATCGACATCCCAGGTTTACCAGTTTTAGCTGGATGTCCTGATGCTGATGGTGATGGTGTTGCTGATAAAGACGATGCTTGTCCTACTATCAAAGGAGAAAAAGCTAACAAAGGTTGTCCATGGCCAGATACTGACGGTGACAAAGTTTTAGATAAAGACGATAAATGTCCTACTGTAGCTGGAACTGTTGCTAACAACGGATGTCCTGAAGTTTCTGACGAAACAATGAAAAAATTAAATGATTATGCAAAAACAATTTTATTTGATTCTGCTAAATCTACATTCCAACAACAAACTTACCCAGTATTACAAGCTATGGTTGCTATCTTAAAAGAGTACCCAACTGCTAAGTTTGCTTTAGAAGGTCATACAGATTCTGACGGTAAAGATGCTATGAACTTACAATTATCTAAAGATAGAGCTGCTGCTGTAAGAACTTATTTAGTTGATAATGGTATTGGAGCTGACAGATTAACTTCTGAAGGTTATGGAGAAACTAAACCAGTTGCTTCTAACAAAACTAAAGCTGGAAAAGCACAAAACAGAAGAGTAGAAGTTAAATTAGTAAAATAATTTTTCTCTTATATAATATTTAAAAAAAGGTCTCAATTTATTGAGGCCTTTTTTTTATCTTTATTGCCATGGATACATCTTTCTTATCTAAACTGGCAACAGAATTATTAAGTAATAATTCGGCATCTTTATTTGGAACAAACATCGTTTTGCCTAATAAAAGAGCTAAACTCTTTTTAATTGAAGAATTAAAAAAACAAGCATCAGCAACCTTTTTAGCACCTCAGATAATTAGCATTGAAACTCTAATTGAAGATATTGCACAACTTAGAGCGCTAGATCCTATCGAACTTTTATTTGAGTTTTATATTGTTTATTTAGAATTAACTGAAAAAAATAAACAACAAGATTTTGAAAAATTTTCAAGTTGGGCAGTTACTTTAATTCAAGATTTTAATGAAATTGATAGGTATTTAGTCAATCAAAATGAACTGTTCTCTTATTTGTTAGATATTGAACGTATCAAACATTGGACTCCAAATTTAAATAATCAAACTAAGCTAGTAGAAAATCATTTAGAGTTTTGGAAATTATTACCCGAATATTACGAAAAATTCACGCAACATCTTCTGAATAAAAAAGTTGGTTATCAAGGATTACTTTATCGAAAATCAGCTGAAAATATCATTGATTTTACAAAAAAAATTGAAAATAAAACTTTCGTTTTTGCGGGTTTCAATGCGTTAAATAATGCAGAAGAAACCATCATTAAATATTTATTAGAAACTAAAAAAGCGTCTGTTTTTTGGGATATTGATGCCGTATTTTTACGAGATGAATTTCACGATGCGGGTTTGTTTTTACGAAGAATAAAAAATTCGTGGAAACATTTTGAATCGCACCCTTTTAATTGGGTAATGACCGAGTTTTCCAAAGAAAAAAACATTGAAGTTATTGGAACGCCAAAATCAATCGGACAAGCTAAGATTGCGGGTAAAATTATTGAAAAAATTGCATTAGAAAATCCTTCTTTGCAGAACACTGCTGTAGTGTTAAGTGAAGAAAACATCTTAATTCCATTACTGAATTCTTTACCTGTTGAGGTAGAAAATTTAAACATCACAATGGGTTATCCAAGCAAGAATAATCCTGCACAAATATTGGTTTACAAACTTTTTAATTTGCACTTGAATGCACAAAATAGAAATCAAAAGCAAATTGTTTTCTATTACAAAGAAGTACTTGAAATTTTAAACAATCCTTTAGTGGTTTCAAGTGTCAATGCAAATGATGTAGTTAAAATCATAAAGAATTCTAATTTAACTTTCATTACAAGTAACCGATTAGCCGATTTATTTTCAAAATATAATTTACAAGAAAACAAATTAGTTACACTTTTGTTTTTTGATTGGAACGTTTCAGTAGCAGAAGTTTTAGAGAAATTAAAAGCAATTCTAATTTATATAAAAGAACATTTAAGTAATCAAAACGAGCAGGATAAAGTTACGAAAGCCTTTGTTTTTTCCATTTATAACATAATTATAAAAATCACTAACTATTACGAATCGTATCAAAATATTGAAAACTTAGAAGTTCTATTTTCTATTTATAAACAAGTAATTGATCAAGCGCAAGTTTCTTTTGAAGGCGAACCCTTACAAGGTTTGCAAATAATGGGAATTTTGGAAAGTCGTGTCTTAGATTTCGAAAATGTAATCATTACGTCACTAAACGAAGGAAAATTACCTGGCGGAAAATCAAATTCTTCTTTCATACCTCACGATGTGAAATTAGAAAAAGGTTTGCCTACATATAAAGAGCGCGATGCCATTTTTACCTATCACTTTTACCGTTTGTTACAACGAGCCAAAAATATTTACTTGCTGTACAACACGCATTCGGAAGGAATTGACGCTGGTGAAAAAAGCCGTTTCATTACACAACTAGAAATTGAACATTTACCAAATCATCATTTTAAAAAAACGTTTTATAACGCTATAAAACCAGATACCATTTATCAACCGATTGAGATTGTAAAAACTCAACCAATTTTAGACAGACTAAAAGAAATTGCTACAATTAAAGGATTTTCACCTTCCGCATTGACGAATTATTTGCGAAATCCTATTCAGTTTTATTACCAACGTATTTTAGGAGTTCGTGAAAATGAAGAGGTAGAGGAAAACGTAGCGGCAAATACTTTAGGTACGATCATTCACGAAGTGTTGGAACAAATGTATCAACCTTTTGAAGCCACAAATATTCAAGTAAAAACATCTGATATAGAGGTGATGATTCAGAATATTGAAACGTTTACACTACATAAATTTGTAGAAGTTTACAAAGAAGGAGAAATTAAAAAAGGGAAAAACCTTATCGCTTTCGAAGTGGCAAAACGTAATATTTATAATTTCTTAGTTCAAGAAAAACTAAGTATTGAAAACGGTGATGAGCTCTTTATTTTGTCTCTAGAAAAAGAACATTCTACAGAAATTTCACATCAAAATTTACCATTTCCAATTAAAATTGCTGGAAAAGTAGATCGAATTGAATTGAGAAATAACATCATTCGAATCATCGATTATAAAACGGGAAAAGTAGAGGCGAACAAATTAAAAATCAACACTTTTGAAGGCTTAACGCTAGATTTGGCTCACGATAAAATCATACAATTGTTGTGTTATGCTTTGATGTTTGACAAAGAGGAATCGAAAGGAAATTATAGTGTAGAAGTGGGGATTTTTTCGTTTAAAAACATGAAAAGCGGATTTTTACCTTTTACGTTTAAAATTGGGAACGGCAAAAACGCGATAAATGAAACACTTATTACGTCAGAATTTTTGAATAGTTTTACTGAAGAATTGGTCGTTTTAGTGCAAGAAATTTTAAACCCTGAGATTTCATTTAAAGAAGTAATTTAACTTTACCGCAAAGACGCAAAGTGAATCGCGAAGTTCGCAAAGTTTTTTTAAAGTTAAAGTGTAATTTTTTTGCGCTCCTTGCGGTTAACCTTTTAAAAAACCAACCAAAACCTTCTCCAATTCGGCTTGATTTTCAAGGTGACTCATATGTCCGTCATTGAAAGTCACTAGTTCAACATTAGTACCTTCAATTTGTGCTACATTTTCGTCATAATTTAAAACGGGATCTTTTTTTCCTAAGATTAGCAGGATAGGATACGGTGCGAAATGCAACAACACTTCACGGTCTTTTCGCAATTTCATGCCTTCTTGTGCGGCAATAATTCCTTGTAAAGGCGTTTTTAATGCTTCTTCACGAACCCATTCAATTTGTGGGGTTAATTTTTCTCGGTTTTCTTCTGAAAATAAATTAGCAATACTCATTCGAACAGCCGCCACATAATTTTGTTTTACCGCTTTTATCGCACGAGTTCTATTTGCAATTCGTTCCTCGCTATCGGCACGAGAAGTCGAATTTAACAACACCAAACCTTTCATGAATTCTGGATACAATTCCGCAAAAGCCAACGCGACATAACCACCCATCGAATGTCCAACAAAAACCGCTTTTCTGATTTTTAATTCCGATAAAACTTGATGAACCGCATCAGCCATATCGTCCATCGTGTGCACATAACCCAAACAATCGGTTTGTCCATGACCCAACAAATCTATACAAATTACACGATTTTTTTGAGCCAAAACGGGTGCTAAATAGTTCCACATCGTACTGTTTTCCAAAAAACCATGTAACAAAACTACCGTGTTGCCTTTTCCAGCATCGGAATAAGCAATTTTAGTGTTTTTGTAATGGGTATGTTTGTAATTGTTCAAAATTCGTTGTTCGTTGTTGAAACTTATTTGCAAAAGTATGATTTAACCGCAAAGCACACAAAGATTTTCGCTAAGTTCGCTAAGTTTTTACGATTCGTTTTTTCATTCCAATGTAATCACAAAGCCGCTTTCAACAAAAAAAATTTTCCAGTAAAATTGTAAAAAAATCCTAACACTTTAGTTTTTAAACACACTGATTTAAGAAATTTTAATAATTAATAAAATTTCTCCAATCTGCGTTCAAAAAAAAAACGGCTCACTTTCGCAAACCGCCTTTTAAACTTATAACCTTTTAAACTCTTAAACTAAATTTAAGAATTCATTATCGATTCAATTTCATCTGCTTCAATTGGAATGTTTTTCATTAAGTTGAAAGGTGCTCCAGTAGGTTGAATCACTACATCGTCTTCTAAACGGATTCCAAAACCTTCCGCTGGAATGTAAATGCCTGGTTCTACAGTGAAAACCATGTTGGCTTGCATTGGTTCGTGTAATAAACCGTAATCGTGCGTATCTAAACCTAAATGGTGCGACGTTCCGTGCATGAAATATTTTTTATAAGCTGGCCATTCCGGATTTTCATTCTGAACATCTGCTTTGTCGATTAAGCCTAAACCTAATAATTCTGAAGTCATAATTTTACCAACTTCTACATGATATTGTTTCCATAAGGTTCCTGGAACTAACATTTTTGTCGCTTCGTTTTTCACATTCAAAACGGCATTATAAACCGCTTTTTGTCTGTCAGTGAAACGTCCTGATACTGGAATCATACGAGTTAAATCTGATGAATAATTGGCATATTCTGCTCCAACATCTAACAAAATTAAATCACCAGCATTACAAGCTTGGTTGTTTTCTATATAATGTAAAACATTAGCATTATTTCCAGATGCAATAATAGGAGTGTAAGCAAAACCTTTAGAACGGTTGCGTAAAAATTCGTGTGCTAATTCGGCTTCTATTTCATATTCTGTCACGCCAGGTTTCACGAACTTTAATAACCTACGAACCCCTTTTTCTGTTATATTACAGGCATTTTGAATTAAATCTAACTCAATTTGATCTTTCACGGAGCGTAAACGTTGTAAAATTGGATTCGATTTTTCGACTTTATGTGCTGGATATTCGTTTTTCCACCATTTGATAAAACGGTCTTCACGAGTTTCTGTTTCAACTGCTGCTCTGTAATGTTCGTTGGTGTTTATGTACATCGTGTCGGCGTACATCATAACCTCTTTCAATACTTTATGAAAATCTTGTAACCAATATACGGATTTGATTCCAGCTACTTCAAAAGCGCGTTCTTTTGTTAATTTTTCACCTTCCCAAATGGCAATGTGCTCATTCGTTTCTTTTAAAAATAAAATTTCTTTCAAATGCTCGTAAGGTGCATCCGGAAACAATAATAATATACTTTCTTCTTGATCAACACCAGATAAATAGAAAATATCTCTGTGTTGTGCAAAGGGTAAAGTACTATCTGCTGAAACGGGGTAAATATCATTCGAATTAAAAACCGCTACTCCGTTTGGCTTCATTTTCGCCATAAAGTTTTTAC
The DNA here is from genome assembly GCF_011392115.1 of Flavobacterium difficile. Taxonomy (GTDB): domain Bacteria; phylum Bacteroidota; class Bacteroidia; order Flavobacteriales; family Flavobacteriaceae; genus Flavobacterium; species Flavobacterium difficile. The sequence continues at coordinate 39,648 of NZ_JAAJBT010000010.1, read as the reverse complement.
GATTTTTAATAAAAAGTTCGCTCTTAATTGGTAAGTATTTCATTAGAATTGATTTTTAAATAACAGAATTCAAAAATAATAACTTTCAAACGAATACATATCAAAATTTTCTTTTAATTTTGAACAAACCAATTTATAAAAATGAAAAAAATCGTCTATTTAGTTTCTCTTTTGAGTTCTGTTATTTCTTTTTCACAAGATAATACATTTCAAGCTGTAACATTTCAAAATATCGGACCCACAATTATGAGTGGTCGGGTGGTTGATTTAGCTGTAAACGAAAATAATCCAACAGAATTTTATACAGCTTATGCAACTGGTGGTTTATGGTATACTAACAATAACGGGACAAGTTTTGAGTCGGTTATGGATGCTGCTCCCACTCAAAATATAGGTTGCGTTGCGGTCGATTGGAAATCAGGTTTAATTTTGGTTGGAACCGGTGAAGTGAATTCTTCTCGTTCTTCTTATGCTGGAATTGGCGTTTTAAAATCAACAGACAAAGGAAAAACTTGGACAAATATTGGCTTGCCAGATAGTCATCATATCTCTAAAATATGGGTTAACCCAAATAATAATGATGAAATTGTGGTTGGCGTTTTAGGTCATTTGTATTCGAAAAATGAAGAACGTGGTGTATTTAAAACTACAAATGGTGGAAAAACATGGTCAAAAACCTTATACATTAATAACGAAACAGGTATCATCGATTTGAGTTTTGCGCCAAATAATCCGAAAATTATGTTTGCTGCGGCTTGGGAACGCGAACGAAAAGCTTATGATTTTAAAGGCAATGGGATAGGTTCGGGGATTTATAAAAGTGAAGATGCAGGAACAACTTGGACCAAAATTGACAGCAATTCAGGATTTCCAGTAAATAGTGGAATTGGAAGAATTGGGTTATCCTCGTTTAACGAAAACATTGCTTACGCGATTGTAGACAATCAGAACATGCGACCAAATGCAAAAAGTGCCAAATCATCAGATGCGAATACAAATTTATTTGAGACTGAAGTGATTGGCGCTGAAATCTATAAAACGATTGATGCAGGAAAAACATGGAAAAAAACTCATACTAAATTCATCGATGACGCTTTTTACTCTTATGGGTATTATTTTGCTGATATCACAGTTGACGAATCGAATGAAAACAGCTTATATATTTCAGCAGTTCCCTTGCTTTTTTCAAATGATGGAGGAAAATCATTTAATGTTATCAGTAAAGATAACGTTCACGCTGATCATCACGTATGTTGGGTCAATCCTAAAAATCCAAACCACGTTATTAATGGAAATGATGGTGGTGTAAACATTACGTTCGATAATGGCAAACACTGGATAAAATGTAACAACCAAGCGGTAGGTCAATTTTACGCCATTAATGTAGATAATAAAGAAAATTATGAAGTATACGGTGGCTTACAAGATAATGGGGTTTGGGCTGGTCCAAATAATTACGTGCATAATGTAGATTGGTTACAAGATGGAAAATATCCATACGAATTTTTAAGCGGTGGCGATGGGATGCAAGTTCAAATAGATACAAGAACAAATGATTTAGTTTATGCCGGTTCTCAATTTGGTAATTACACAAAAATTGATAGAAAATCGGGAAAAAGAACTTACATAACACCAAGAGCAGATAAAAAAGAAGCACCTTATCGTTTCAATTGGCAAACACCTATTTTATTATCTTCTCATAATCAAGACATCATTTATTTTGGGGGTCAATATGTGTTTCGTTCTATGAATCAAGGAAAAGATTGGGAGAAAATTTCAGATGATTTAACAAATGGAAAAGTAGAAGGTAATGTGCCTTTCGGAACCATAACTTCTATAGCTGAAAGTAAATTCAAATTCGGACAATTGGTAGTTGGAACGGATGATGGGAATATTCATGTTACGAATACTAGTGGTACAACTTGGACGAAAATTTCTGCTGCATTACCACAAGGATTATGGGTGTCCCGTGTGCGATTTTCGAACTTTAAAAAAGACAGAATTTATATCACATTAAACGGTTATAGAAATGATAATTTCACAACTTATGTTTATGTGTCTGAAGATTTAGGTACAACTTGGAAAGCGTTAACAGAAAATTTCAATCAGAATGCTGCGAATGTAATTTTAGAAGATACTGAAAACGAAAATATATTATATTTAGGAACCGATAATGGTTTGTTTATTTCTATTGATAGAGGTACTACTTGGCAAGATTTTTCAACAGAAATTCCGAATGTTGCGGTTCATGATTTAGTAATTCAAAACAGAGAAAGAGATTTAATTGTTGGAACCCACGGTCGTTCATTATATAAAGTAAATGTTGCGAATATTCAACAAATCAATGAAACGGTAAATACGAAAGGAATAGCATTATTCAAAATTGATGAGCTTTTTTATTCTAAAAATTGGGGAAGTAAAAATTACAATTGGGGTAGTGAAAGTGTGCCGAATATAGAACTTTGGTATTATTTAAAAGAGGTTTCTAATGTGGCGATTACGATAAAAAATAGCGATGGTGTTGTGGTATTAAATCGTCAAATTAAAGCAGAAAAAGGAATGCAAAAAATCGATTACGATTTAAGTATCGATGAAAAAACAAAAACAGCAATTGAAAAGAAAGATTCGAAAGTAAAAATCAATCTTGCTGCCAATTCAATGTATTATTTACCTGTAGGAAAATATACCGTTGAGCTAGAGGCTAATGGGAAAAAAGAAACCCAAACTTTACTAATAAAAGAGAGAAAATGAGAATAAAACTTTTTGCATTAGTAGCGTTTTCAATCTTAAATTTTTCATGTACTGATGAAGATGATACTCAAATTGTAGTAGAAGAGCCACAATTAATTATAAAATTCAAGTTCGATCCTACTCAAATCAGATTAAATAATTTAGGACAACCTTCTACAGTTTCAGCTGGAAATGCGGCTCAATCGCCAATGTTTAACAGTATTAGTGCTCATTATTTAGAGTTCACCCCAAATGCCTTAACGCAAGTTGGACAAGGTGCAGTTTTATATTCTGGACCCTCAACAACTTTAGGTGGTGCGAATGCGATTGATTTCAGTCAGGCTATTGTTGTGGGTGAAGGTGAAGCGTTTTTATCCATTCCTTTAAAAAATCTTCCTCAAGGAAGTTATGAATATGTAAGAGTTTCTTTATCCTACCAAAATTATAACATCAATGTTAGAGCAAGTGGAACAGATTACGTAGGAACAATAGCTAGTTTTGTAGGATATAACAATTACATCACTACCCATACTGTAAGTGGAAATCCGTTTGTAGTAAACGATGATAAATTACAAGGATATTGGGCATTTGCGATTCCTTCTGTTGGGTATACAACATCAGGTCAATCCACAGGTGTAACAACCGTTCCAAACCCAATTGCTGCAACCTCTCCAATTCCTTCTGGTTCGTGTTTAGTTACTGGAAAATTCGCCAATAATTTTGTTGTTACGGGAAATGAAACAAAGAATGTTGAAGTGCAGTTATCCTTGTCAATTAACAACAGTTTTGAGTGGCATGAAGTTAATGTTGACGGAAAATTCGAGCCAGCAGCAGGTGAAAATGTTGTTGATATGGGTTTAAGAGGTTTGATTCCAAGTTTTAGGGTTATAAATTAATACATAAACCGCTGATATTCAACAAAAGTTAAACTCATTTAAAATCATTATAAATTATCTTTCAAAGGTTGTAAGTGTTACTTATAACCTTTATTTTTGCTATCATTATTCAAACTCTAATTAACTTTAACTATAATTATGGCAAAATCAGCATTTTTAAAGTCATCAATTGCAAAAAAATATTGGATGGCACTTACTGGATTGTTCTTATGTTTGTTTTTAGTTGGGCATTTATTAGGTAACTTACAATTGTTAATGGGCAACAACACAGAAGCCGCTTTACAATTTAACAAGTATGCTTTGTTTATGACGACTAATCCAGCAGTAAAATTACTTTCTTACTTAACTTACATTTCAATTATTTTCCATGCTGTTGATGGGATTTATTTAGCAATTCAAAACAAAAAAGCTCGTCCGGTTGCTTATGCGATGAGTAATCCATCAAAAAACAGTAGTTTTTCTTCAAGAAACATGGCGGTTTTAGGAACAGTAGTTTTAATTTTTATCGCTACTCACATGGTAAATTTTTGGTATAAAATGAAATTTACAGATCAAATTCCATTACAAACTATTTCTGTGGATAACGGTATGGGTGGTAAGCAAGAATTTATCATTACAGCCGATTATGGTCAGAGTAAATTTATGCCAAAAGAACAATTGGATGGTAAAAATTTAGTGCAAGTAGGCAATAAAATTTATATCACCAAACCAATTAAAGTTGAGTTCGCAGAAGGGTATAAAGATTTACATAAGGTAACTTATGAGTTTTTCAAAAGTAAAGCAAAGTTATTTAATGTTATCCCAAATGAAGGGTTAGTATTTACTTTGTTTTATGTATTGTCTATGGCGTTTTTAGGGTTCCATTTATGGCATGGTTTTCAAAGTGCCTTTCAATCTTTAGGGATTAATGGTAAGTTTACACCAGCTATTAAAGTTTTCGGAAAAGCATTTTCTGTTATAGTTCCTATACTGTTTGCTATTATTCCAATTTACATTCACTTTATTTCAAAATAAAAAACATATGGCATTAGATTCTAAAATTCCTCAAGGTCATATTTCAGAAAAATGGACCAACCATAAGAATAATCTTAAATTAGTTGCTCCAAATAATAGACCAAAAATCGATGTAATCGTTGTAGGAACAGGTTTAGCTGGTGCTTCGGCAGCTGCTTCTCTTGGAGAAATGGGTTACAACGTAAAAGCATTTTGTTTTCAAGATTCACCACGTAGAGCACACTCAATTGCAGCTCAAGGTGGGATAAATGCGGCTAAAAACTATCAGAATGATGGTGACAGTACGTATAGATTATTTTACGATACCATAAAAGGTGGAGATTACCGTGCACGTGAAGCTAACGTTCACCGTTTAGCTGAAGTGTCTTCTAATATTATCGACCAATGTGTGGCTCAAGGTGTTCCTTTTGCTAGAGATTATGGTGGATTATTAGATAACCGTTCGTTTGGTGGAACGCAAGTACAACGTACTTTTTACGCTGCTGGACAAACTGGTCAACAATTATTATTAGGTGCTTATTCTGCCTTATCTAGACAAATTGGTTTAGGAAATGTAAAAATGTACAACCGTCACGAAATGCTAGATATTGTAAAAGTTGATGGAAAAGCGCGTGGTATTATTGCTCGTAATTTAATTACAGGAGAGTTAGAACGTCATTCAGCTCATGCCGTTATTATAGCATCTGGAGGATATGGAAATGTATATTTCTTATCTACTAATGCGATGGGAAGTAACGTAACTGCTTCATGGAAAGTACACAAAAAAGGAGCGCATTTTGCAAATCCATGTTTTGTACAAATTCACCCAACTTGTATTCCAGTTCATGGAACTAACCAAGCGAAATTAACATTAATGTCAGAATCATTACGTAATTCAGGTCGTATTTGGGTTCCAGCGAAAAAAGAAGATGCAGAAGCGATTAGAGCAGGAAAATTAAAACCTACTCAAATTGCAGAAGAAGATAGAGATTATTTCTTAGAAAGAAAATACCCAGCTTTTGGAAACTTAGTACCACGTGATGTGGCTTCTCGTGCAGCGAAAGATGTATGTGATGCAGGTCATGGTATTGAGGCAAATGACACTAATGAAGGAGTTTATCTAGATTTTGCCTCTGAAATTATTACAAAAGGAAAACAAGCAGCCTTCACACAAGGTGATCATAATCCATCTGATGCTAAAATTCAAGAATTAGGTAAAAAATGGGTAGAATCTAAATATGGAAACCTTTTCACGATGTATGAAAAAATTACAGATGAAAATCCATATGAAACACCTATGAAAATTTATCCAGCCGTTCACTACACTATGGGTGGAGTTTGGGTAGACTACAACTTAATGTCATCTATTCCAGGATGTTTCGTAGCTGGTGAGGCCAACTTCTCAGATCACGGAGCTAACCGTTTAGGTGCTTCTGCTTTAATGCAAGGTTTAGCAGATGGATATTTCGTATTGCCTTACACGGTTTCTAATTATTTAGCGGACGAAATTAGAACAGGTAAAATTTCAACAGATACTCCAGAATTTGTGGAAGCTGAAAATGCAGTTCGTCAATCGATTGAACAATTGATTAATAATAAAGGTACCAAATCTGTAGATTATTTCCACAAGAAATTAGGTTTAATTATGTGGAATAAAGTAGGAATGGCTAGAAACGAGAAAGGATTAACAGAAGCTATTGAAGAAATCGGACAATTAAGAGAAGATTTCTATGCAGATGTTCGTGTTCCTGGTGCGGCTAATGAATTAAATCAAGAATTAGAAAAAGCACTTCGTGTAGCTGATTTTATTGAATTGGGACAATTAATGGCTAAAGATGCTTTATTACGTAAAGAATCTTGTGGTGGACACTTCCGTGAAGAATATCAAGATGCTGAAGGAGAAACACTTCGTGATGACGAAAACTTCGCTTATGTAGCTGCTTGGGAATACAATGGAAGTGATGCAAGTAAATCAGTGCTTCATAAAGAAGAATTGAAATATGAGTTCATCAAAATTGCAGCTAGAAACTATAAATAAAATAAGTAATTAGTTATAGTGAATAGTAATTAGAATTTACACTAATCGCTTCTTACTTGTCACTTATCACTTTAAAAATAAAATTATGAGTGCTAAAAAAAATATAAATATCAACCTTAAAATCTGGCGTCAAAAAAATGCTAGTACGAAAGGTAAAATGGAAACATACAAATTAGATAATGTTTCTACAGACAGTTCTTTTTTAGAAATGTTAGACCAATTGAATGAGCAATTAATCAATAACCAACAAGAGCCAGTTGCTTTTGATCACGACTGTCGTGAAGGTATTTGTGGAATGTGTTCATTATATATTAATGGTCGTGCACATGGTCCGGATACAGGAACTACAACTTGTCAATTACACATGCGTAAATTTAAAGATGGAGAAACTATTTTTATTGAGCCATGGAGAAGTAAAGCGTTTCCTGTTGTAAAAGATTTAATGGTTGACAGAAGTGCTTTCGATAGAATTCAACAAGCTGGTGGTTTCGTTTCAGTAAATACTTCAGGTCGTACTATTGATGCTAATGCTACACCAATAAGAAAAGAAGATGCAGATAAAGCTTTTATGGCTGCTGCATGTATTGGATGTGGTGCATGTGTGGCTACTTGTAAAAATGGTTCAGCGATGTTATTTGTTGGAGCAAAAGTATCTCAATATGCATTATTACCACAAGGTAAAGTAGAAGCTACAGAAAGAGTATTAAATATGGTACGCCAAATGGATGAAGAAGGTTTCGGAAACTGTACTAATACTGGTGCTTGTGAAGTAGAATGTCCGAAAGGAATTTCTTTAGAAAACATTGCTCGTATGAACAGAGAATATTTAAAAGCAAGTGTGTTGTAAAACCACTTCACATAAATTTAAAAAAACGCATTCATTTTTGAATGCGTTTTTTTTATATTTACAATTATGAAAACAGCACTTATTCAAACCGATATTGTTTGGGAAAATCCATCTGAAAACAGAAAAATTTTAGAAGAAAAAATTGATGATCTAATAGAAAATGTCGATTTAATTATTCTACCAGAAATGTTTACTACGGGCTTTACCATGCATCCAGAAGTAGTGGCGGAAACTATGGAAGGTGAAACTTTATTATGGCTTAAAGAAATAGCAGCAACTAAAAACTGTGCCATTACAGGTAGTTTAGTAGTTGCAGAAAATGAAAATTATTATAACAGAATGGTTTTTGTTTTTCCAAATGGAGCAACTCAACATTATGATAAAAAGCACTTGTTTACTTTAGCAGGTGAAGATCAGGTTTACACTTCTGGAAAGGAAAAAGTAATCGTAAATTATATGGGTTGGAAAATTTGCTTACAGGTTTGTTATGATTTAAGATTTCCAGTTTTTTCCAGAAATACAGAAAATTACGACCTACTTATTTATGTAGCCAGTTGGCCAAAAGTCAGAACAAATGCCTGGGATATTTTACTAAAAGCAAGAGCGGTTGAAAATTTATCTTATGCCATAGGTGTGAACCGAATTGGAACAGATAACAACAATTTAGAATATATAGGACATTCGCAACTTATTGACGAGTTGGGGAATTATATGATTGAACCCACAGAAAAAGAAGGTGTTTTTATTGCTTATTTAGACAAAAGCAAAATGTTGGAAACTAGAAATAAATTGAACTTTCTAAACGATAAAGATACTTTTAATTTTGTTTAAATTTCAAAATCAATCCAACTCTAATTCTTGGTCTACATCCCAATTGGCACGAACTCCAATTAATGCAGGAAAATATATCATGGTTTCGGGTTGTGTTTTAGTTTTGAAATTTCCAGTATCCCAAATTTTATTTTTGTTGTCATCATAGAACAAACGCACCTGATAATTGCTAGGTTGAATGCCTTCGAAATAAATTTCAGTTTCTTTTGTAGCGTATTTTTCATTAATTATATCGCCAGAACTGTTTAAAATTTGTAATACATATGGGAATTTTTTTATGTTCTTTAGTCGTAATTTCAAGTTACCAAAATCACTTAATTCCCCTTTAGTAAATTCAAATTTTAAGCTATCGTTTTGCGTGTCGTAAATGTCTTCAATGGCGTCAGGTAATAGTTCAACGATGTATTTTTCGTTTTCTTCTTGTTTAAAGTCGAAGGTTATTAATTGTTCAAAATCGTCAGTGGTTATTTTAAAAGGAACCGAAGAACTGTCTTTTTTTCTCAAAAATATTTTTTCTGAATTTATTTTTTTTACGGGTGTGGTAGCAACTAGTGATAATTTCTCATCAAAATTAAATTTCTTATTAGGAAAAAGAGTAATATTTAAAGAGTCGGCTACTTTTAATTTTTTTAATTTAACAGTGTATTCTTTTGCGTAATTATCAGATTTCACAATCACATTCAAAGAATCTTTAGCATCATTTGGAACAAAAACTTGTAAAGTATCCGATTTTCTATTCTCAGATTTCGCAAATCTAAGCGGTGTTTCTATATTATTTTTCTTAGTGTAAATTTGAATGTTTTTCACATCTCCTTCATAACCTAGAAATAATTTATTATTACTTTCTAATGTAGGAGAATACGTTTTAATATCGTTTTTTTCAGAAAATAATTTTAAAGTAAACGTGCTATCGGTCGGTATTTTAATTTTTTCTTTTTTGAAAGCAATCTTTTCCGATTTTGATTGATAATTGTAATTGTTGTTTTTGTCTTTTAGTGCTACTAAATAATACTCGCCTTCTTTTATGTTTTCAATCTTAAAAGCTGTGTTTTTTTCTAAAGTATTGGTAATATAAATGGGTTTCTTTTTATATACTAAAGAGTCGTTATAAGTAGCAGCGTCGTACAACATCACGGTAACAAATTCATCAGTTTTTACATCGAAAGCATCTTTTATGTTTCCAGAAATTTGTAATGAATCGACAAAAGTTCCTGTAGAAAACACATATTTAAATTGCGAATACGGAATGCCTTCATTATAATCTGTAATACTTTGTCCGAAATTGAAACTGTAAGTTGTATTGGGTTTTAAATCTTCATTTAAAGTAATTGAAATAAATTTACTAGCGCTTCCTTGTGGAACAATAGTTGGACTTTTTTCCATTGGTGGAGAAATAATCAACTGTTTGTTTATGTCTTTTACTTTAATATATTCACTAAAGTCGATTTTTATTTTATTGCCTGCAAAATTTGTTTGATAATTTTTCGGATTGCTTTTTACAATTACTGGAGCAATACTGTCTTTTGGTCCGCCAGTGATGGTTCCTCTTTTAGCGCAACTGATAAAAAATACAGAAATTATTATTAAAATTAAGCCGAATTTTTTCATGAATTGGTATCTGTTTTAGGATTGCAAAGTAACAATTATATTCAGTTGCATCATAATATTTAAATAAATTTTATGATTGTGAATAGGCAATAGTTAAAATACTGATTTTAGTATCTTTAATCTTTAAAATTTCTCTTGCGCAGGCTTCTATAGTTGCTCCAGTAGTAAAAACATCATCGATAAGTAAAAGATGTTTGCCTTCAATTTTTTCAGGATGTTGAATTGAAAAAACATCTTTATTTTGTGCCAACCTATTTTCTTTTGTTTTGTCTGTAACCGATTTTAAATTTTTAGTTTTGATTAATACTTTTTCTAAAGTTTCAATTTTTGTGTTTTCTTCAATTGCCTTGCAGAAAGTTAGTACCTGATTATATCCGCGTTCTTGTAGTCTTTTTTGATGTAAGGGAACAGGGATGATGTAATCTATTTTATCTAAAATCGTATTTTTTTCATTTTCATTACAATACAAATTACCCAAAAAAGTTCCTACTTCTTGCCTGTTTTTATATTTTAAATTGTGAATTAAGTTTTGTGTAATGCCTTTTTTGTTAAAGTAGAGTAGTGATGCTGCAGATTCATAAGGTAGCAAACCATAAAATTTTTTGTCAATTTCAGTGCTTTCAATTTGATGATGTTGTGTAAATGGTAATTGGTGTAAGCATTTCGTGCAAATTACAGATTCGTTTTTTAGTAATAACGCATCACAACCGTTACAGAAATTCGGGAAAAGCACATTTAACAGATTTTTTTGTATTTCATCGAATATTTTTACCATCTCATAAACATTAACATATATTTAGGAAAAATAATAGAGTATGTCCTCAAACAGAAATCACACCTATAAACTAGCCATATTAGCCCTATCTATATTTCTTTTAATAATTCTTTTTAAAAGTTATAAAGATACTAAATCTTCAGAAGAACTGCAAGAAAACCTAAGGCAGGAAAGTTTGTTGACACAAAATCAGTTGTCTGAAATCATAGAAAAGTACGATTCTATATCTATGATTTATAACAATTATGAGGATAATTTCGCTACCATCAATACCAAGGTAAATTCTGACAAAAACACTAAGAAAGATTTAGATTTCAAAAACTTATCCGACCTAAATCAACAAATAGAAAATATTAAAGATTCTATCAATATATTAAAGGAAAGGTTACAAGAAATTGAGAAAATTAAATCATTAGTAAAACCTGCAGAGAAAAAAAACTTAATCGTGCCTGCCATTTCTTTCTCAAGTTCAAAGTTTGAAATAACCAATTTACAAGTGAAAGGTGTTAAGTTTTTAAATGAAAACGCCTCACCAAGTAAAGCAAAAGCGATTGAACAAATTAGAGTTTGTTTTACTATTGATAAAAATGAGTCAATTGCTAACGGTGAAAAAGAGCTGTTTGTTCAGGTTATTAATCCAAAGAACGATATTGTATCTGTAGAAGGTTTAGAATATGAAAAAAACAACACTATTTTAAGATATAGCAAATTAGCTAAATTTGATTACAGACAAAGAGTTACTGATGTTTGTAGTTATGTAGATTTAGAAAAAAATAAAACTTATAAAGGACGATATATAATTAACTTGTATTCTGGTACTACTAAAATTAGTTCTACTATTTTCAATTATAATTAATTAGAATTTCCTTTTGTAATTCCGTTGCTATTTTTACTTTTGCAGTATGGCAAAACAAGAAGACTTATTTAAGAATGTAGTTTCGCATGCAAAAGAATACGGATTTATTTTCCCTTCTAGCGAAATTTACGATGGTTTAAGTGCAGTATACGACTACGCACAAAACGGTGTAGAACTAAAAAAGAACATCAGAGATTATTGGTGGAAATCCATGGTGCAAATGCATGAAAATATTGTAGGTTTAGATGCCGCAATATTAATGCATCCAACCACTTGGAAAGCTTCAGGACACGTTGATGCGTTTAACGATCCATTAATCGATAATAAAGATTCTAAAAAAAGATATCGTGCAGATGTATTAATTGAGGATTATGCCGAAAAATTAAACATCAAAGCTCAGAAAGAAATCGAAAAAGCAAAAGCACGTTTCGGTGAGGCTTTTAATGAACAAGAATTTATTACCACTAATCCTAGAGTGGTAGAATACCTTTCCAAAAAGAACGAAATTTTAGCTAGAATGGCTAAAAGTTTAGACACAGGTGATTTAGACGATGTGAAGCTTTTAATTGAAGAATTAGAAATCGCGTGTCCAGATTCTGGTTCTCGTAATTGGACAGAAGTTCGTCAGTTTAACTTGATGTTTGGTACGAAATTAGGCGCTTCTGCAGATACAGCAATGGATTTGTATTTACGTCCAGAAACCGCTCAAGGTATTTTCGTTAACTTTTTAAATGTTCAGAAAACGGGTCGAATGAAAATTCCTTTTGGAATTGCTCAAACCGGAAAAGCCTTCAGAAATGAGATTGTAGCCAGACAATTTATTTTCCGTATGCGTGAATTTGAACAAATGGAAATGCAATTTTTCGTGAAACCAGGTGAAGAAATGAAATGGTACCATTACTGGAAAGAAACCCGATTAAAATGGCATGTTTCCTTAGGATTAGGTGCAGAAAATTATCGTTTCCACGACCACGAAAAATTAGCACATTATGCGAATGCAGCTGCAGATATCGAATTTAATTTTCCATTCGGATTTAAAGAATTAGAAGGAATTCACTCGCGTACTGATTTCGATTTAAAAGCTCACGAACAATTTTCTGGTAAGAAATTACAATATTTTGATACTGAAGAAAATAAAAATTATGTACCTTATGTTGTAGAAACTTCTGTTGGTTTAGACAGAATGTTTTTAGCCGTTTTTTCAAAAGCATTACAAGAGGAAACATTAGAAGATGGCTCAACAAGAACCGTTTTACGTTTGCCTTCCGTTTTAGCACCAACTAAAGCAGCAATCTTTCCATTAGTGAAAAAAGATGGCTTACCGGAAATTGCTAAAGAAATTATGGAAGAATTAAAATGGGATTTCAGCGTAGCTTATGATGAAAAAGATGCAGTAGGTCGCCGTTACAGAAGACAAGATGCCTTAGGAACACCATTTTGTATCACAGTAGATCACCAAACTGTAGAAGACAAAACAGTAACTATTCGTTATAGAGACACCATGTTACAAGAACGTGTAGCTATTGCCGATTTAAAAAACATAATTGATCAAGAAGTTTCAGTAAGAAACTGGTTAATGAAAATGTAATCATAAATCATGTAATAAAAAAACGCCAAACTTCATAAGTTTGGCGTTTTTGTTTTTGTAAATCTAATTTTAGATTAATTACTCTTTAATTAATTTTTTGCTTACCGATACATTATCTGCATTGGTGATTTTTACAATGTAAATGCCTTTTGATAAGTCAGAAATAGATATTTCTTTATTGGCAACACTGTTGTTTTCCGTTTTAATTAATTGTCCGGTTATAGAATATATTTCCACTTTTTTAGCATCTACAGAAAGCATGAAAGCATTAGAAGTTGGATTTGGATACAATTCTAATTGAGACAAGCTATTAAAACTTTCGTTTGATAAAACAGCTGAAGGTTGATTTCCAAAAATTCTAAATTCACCAGCAGGTATTGTTATTTGCATGTTTGTAGCACTTACCGTAGTAATAGAATTATCCATTAAATTATACCAATTTCCTGCATAAGGAAAATCTGCAGTAATGTTTTGTGAACTTGTATATAAGTTCGCTAATATTACCACATTTTTAAGTTGAGTAGGTAACAAAGAATTATCGAAAATATAAATACGTTGTTTTAAATTATCGTTACTTTCTGGACTAATCGCAAATTCACCATTAAAAACAGTTTCTTCTTTTTTAAGTTTAATAAATTTCGAATAATCTGCATAAACAGTACTTCTTGGAGTTGTAGTTAACCAATTCTCCGCCCATTGTGGTTGCAATTTAGTTGCTAATTTACAATCACCAGGTGTAGCATCAGTTTCGCTATTTACCACTCCATTTTCGCAAGAATAAATTGAATCATCCATGGCCAATTCTTGGAAATGCCATATCATTTTTGGACCAGGAATTAATATACTAACCGCACCTAAAGCCGACATTCTTTTTAAAGCATTTGCTTCGTTGTTTAAAACAGGATTAGTTCCAGTGTTGTTTCCAAACGTTTTAGCTTCATACATTAGGCGGTCTTTATCATGACTTTCAGCATATCCTAGTAATCTTTTTCCTGAGAAACCTCTACTTAGGTGGCTCATTCTAGAAATGTTACCTGTAGTATTAGAATAACCCATGGCTAATTCTTTGTATTGTGTGAACATTTCTCCCCACATCATAATTCCTTTTCCTTCACCTAATCGGTAATTTGCCCATTGTTGTTCTTCGAAGTCAGATCCTAAATGCTCAAAAATTACATAGTGATTTGGATCTACAGCCCAAGAGTTATCAGCATATAATCTTAATACATCTACTCGGTCAGCTTGGTACCCATTAGTACATGTTTCATTTGTTCCAGTACAATTTTGCGTAAATCCTTTTGTTAAATCCCATCGGAAACCATCAATTTTAAATTCAGTAATCCAATGTTTTATTGTTTTATTTACATATTCGCGAGTTAAAGCGCTGGTATGATTAAAATCTTCCCCAACACTATAACTGTGGCGTGCAGTAGTATTAAAATATGGATTGTCGGTATTTGGTGGTCCCCAACCATCTTGTACTCCGCCGCTTGTATCATTCATCCACATTCTAACCATAGGATTTCTACCAAATGCATGATTAAAAGCGATGTCTAAAATAACAGCGATTCCGTTTTGGTGGCATAAATCCACAAACTCTTTTAATTTATTTGAAGTACCATAATATTTATCTAATGCCATATGAAAAGAGGTATTATATCCCCAACTTTCATTTCCTTCATATTCCATCACAGGCATCAATTGTATTGCATTAATTCCTAAGTTTTTAAAGTAATCAATTTTATTTATTAAATCTTGGTAATTTCTATTCGCGTCAAAATCTCTCACCAAAACTTCATATACAACCAATTTATCTTTATTAGGTTTTGTGAAGTTAGTTACTTGCCAATTGTAAGGTGTTTGGCCAGTTTGTAAAACCGTTACTTCACGTTCTTGTCCGACTGGATATGCCGGCATTCCAGGATAAGAAGCAGCAGGAATTCCTCCATCGTCAAATGGTGAAAGCACTAAAGTAGAACATGGGTCAGCAGTTTTAACTAATGCCGGTGAATTTGTAGTTGGTGTTTGGTCTACCACCCAATATTGATAAGTATAAATTTGTCCAGGTGTTAATCCTGTTAATTCATACCAAAATTTTGTGCCAGTAGTATTTTTCTTCATAGCATAAGTGCTATTTGGTTGCCAATTATTAAAACTTCCTGCAACGTATATGAAATCTTTACCAGGAGCTTCAATTACTAAAGTGGCTTTAGTAGCATCTGATGTATTGTAATTAATTCCAATTTCTAATCCTGCAGGTAAAGCTTGTAGTACGGTTGTAGGATTAACAATTACATTAAATCTTTTAGTTAGTGTAGTTGCACCTTGAGTAGCAGATAATTCAAACTGTGTATTTGTAGTAATATTTGTTACAGTGAAAGCATAAGTTGTAGTTGTTTGTGACGCTGCGGGTAGAGTTACACCATTTGCTTTTAAGATGTAACTTGCAGTTCCATTGGTGTTGTTTGCAGAAATGGATACGTTTCCACCAGAGTTTTGTACAATATTAGAGTTTTGTGCTGGTGATACCAAATTAAAATTGAAAGCACCAACTTCTGATAAAATATCTTGAGATTTTTTATCTCCTGTTCCGTCTTTTGCTTTAACTAAAAATCCAATTCTACCTATACCAGTAAATCTGTTATAAAAGGCGTTTGGTGTTAAAGTCATTGTATAAGTGTCCGGTCCGGAATTGTAGGTAAATCTGTTCGTTTCGGATGAATTAGTCCAGGTACCATTGGTTGGACAATCTGCAATATTTGCATCATTATTATCAAAAGACCAAGCCCAAATATATAAAGCATTACCTGTAACACCCCATGCTGCTTCATTAACAGAAGATCCATTTATTGTTATGGTAATACTCTGATTGTCTTCAAAAACCGTTGGTGCAATGCTTGAAGTTACTGTTTGTTGTTGAGCAAACAAGAAACTTGTTAGAAAAAGCATACCAATTTGGGTTATTTTTTTCATAGGTTTATTTATTAATTTTTATGATTTTATGAAGGGAAATTCATGTGTTTATTAATTAAAAATTGAGCTATACCTAAATATAGCTCAATTTTAATTTTAGTTTTTTACAATTAGTCTACAGAAATTACTTTTGTTACTGTATTCACTTTGAATAATCTAATTCCAGTAGGACCAACATATCTGAAATTGCTATCACCATCCATTGCGTTGATTAATTCTGAATCTATTGTATATCCATCGTTAGCGAATGAAGGGTAGTTTCTATTTGGTGATCCCCAACTGTCACCACCATCATTTGCAGACCAAATTCTGAAAGTTTCATTATTTGTTAAGTTTACAGGAACCTCGTAAATACCATTTGAAACAACTGGTAATTCTGTTTCGTTACTTCCTGTCCATGACCATCCACCTGGAGTTGCAGCTCCAACCATCCAGTAAGAAACTGGTTCGATACCAGAGTTAACAGTGCTTTTTGCAATACCAATAGTTTTGTTAGTTTGATCAATTTTAATTCTATATGTATCTGGTGTACCAGTGAAATTAAAAGTTGAAGTTGGATCGTTTGAATCTGTTAAGACAGACACGATTTTGTAATTTTGTCCAGCGTAAAATGAAAAGTTTTTAACCGATCCTGTATTACCACTTGTGTCATAAATTCCAAATTTTCCATTAACAAAGCTAGCTTTTGCAGATAATACATCATCGTTACAAATTAAAGTTAAAGGATTTGACCATGTTGAGTTTGCTGAAAGTGCTGTTCCCATTGCAAATTTTCCTAAACAACCATAGCAAGTTACTATGTATGTAATAACATTTGAATATACTGGATTTGTTCCGGCTACTGTTGCTTTAATTCTGATATCAACAGGGCTTTGTACAAAAGGTGTTGCGCCTGCTGTTAAAGCAGCAAGGTTCAATTGATCAGCTGTGATAGTAATGTTTCTGTTAGTTGTACTTCCTAAAGTTTGAGCATTAGAAAAGTCTGATCCATTTGGTGCTAATTCAACTGTATAAGTTACACTTGCTGGAGTTGAATAGTTGTATTCGTTCCAAGTAAGTGCAATTCCAGGATTGTTTGGACTGGATTCATTTAAGGTAATCGCTTCACCGTTTGTTGGTGTGATGATTGTAAATGATGCATCTTTCTGAGTTAAATAAGCTAAGTTTTGTTCGTCTTCACAAGAAACAATTGTCATTGTGAAAATGCTTAATACTAAAGTTTTAAATATATTTTTCATAATAATTAGAAATTTAAGATGATTAATAACCTGTGTTTTGAGTTAAATTAGGGTTTGCTTGTAAACTTGTAGCAGGTATTGGAAATAATTTAAAGTGTGGAGCAATAGATATTCCTGATTGTCCGTTTCCTTTCCACGCCCAATTGTAGTTATTCGTATACTTGTTGAAACGAATTAAATCTTGTCTTCTATGACCTTCCCAGTGTAATTCTCTTGATCTTTCATCTAATAAGAAATCAAGTGTTAAATCTCCTGCAGAAATATTATTAGAAGAATTATTATTGGCTCTTTCTCTTAATGCATTTACATAAGTTAAAGCTTGACTAGTAGTAGCTGTGCTAGCTCCTCTTACCGCGCATTCAGCATACATCAAATATACGTCTGCTAAACGGAATAAAGGAAAGTCTGTATCCACAAAAGTTTGGTTAACACCAGGTGTTCCTGTAGACGTTCTATTAGAATATTTTGCTAATACATGTCCTTGAGCTTGTATTGCTATATTGGCAATGTCAATTGGTCGAGATCCAGAAATTATAGTGTTTCTTTCATCAGTAGCAAATGCACCACCGTTAAATTTTTCAACAAATTGTTTTCTAAGTCTTAAGGCACCACCCCATCCACCGGCACCAACACCCATAGATACTCCATTTTGTTCAACTGAACCAACTTGTCCATTAATCATAACTGTTGTTGGCCCGAAGTTTTGCGTAACATTTCCATCTGATTGTAATGAAAAAATCATTTCGCTTGATGTGTGATTATCTGCTGTAAAGTTATGTAAGTAGTTGTCTTCTAAAACATAACCGCCTCCAATAATATTTTCACACATAGTTGCACATTCATTATATTTATTTTGACCAATATACACTTCTGCATTTAAGTACATTTTAGCTAAAATCATCCAAGCGAAAGCTCTATCAACTCTACCATATTCATTTGTTCTTGGTGCTTTTAAATTTGGTGCAATAGCAGTTAGTTCACTTTCGATAAACGTGAACAATTGTTGTCTGTTATATTCAGGTCCTGCTTGTCCTACAATATCATTTTCAGTGTTAAAAGCTGCTTTTCCATACATATCCATTAAGTGATAGTAAGCTAAGGCTCTTAACGCTCTTGCTTCGTTTCTGTAATCAGAAATATTAGCAAGTAATGTAGCATCATTAACGCCACGTCCACTTAATTTTTCAGAAGTTGTTTGTCTTAAATACTCGTTACAAAATGCAACTTGAGCCATTGAACGCGCAAACATTCCTAAAACGATTGGGTTGTTTGAAGTCCAAGTGTTTCTTTGGATTTCAGCTACACCTGGATCGTTTTCATAAGACCAAATTACTTCATCAGTACTTAAATTTTGTAAATACCATAAACATCTTCCATACTGACTAGTTCCAGCATCTAAACCAGAAATGTTTGAAGAACCAGCACCAGTTAATCCTGTTAAAGATAAATTGGCATACACACCTGCAATTCCTTGTCTGTATGAAGCTGGATTACTAAAAAAGGCTTCGGAAAGGAATATGTCATCATCTTCTGGAACAACATTTAAATCATCTGTACAAGATGTAAATAAAATTGTAATCCCAAATAAGGCAATTAAATTTGTTTTAAACTTTTTCATAATCATTTTTATTAAAATTTAACATTTACACCTAACAAGATTTGTTCTTGTCTTGGATAAATAGTATTGTCTATTCCACCAAATACTTCAGGGTCTAAACCAGAATATTTAGTAAATAGTAAAAAGTCAGGATTTTGAATTCCTGCAGTAATTCTCACTACTGCTTTTCTAGTTTCTGTTTTTTGGAAAGTATATCCTAAAGTAATATTATCCACTCTTAAAAAAGAGGCGTCTTCAATATAATAATCTGAGAAGATTACATTGTTTCCTGCACTTGCAAAATTACTCTCAAAAGTAGCAGAAGGAACGTTTGCTACAGTACTACCAACATCTTGTAAAAAGTTAGTGTAAGCGTTGGCTGAGTTAACGTTATTGTATGCTTTATTCCCAATACTTGCTCTCATGTTGAAAGATAAGTCTAAGTTTTTGTAACTCATGCTTGATTGAAAACCTAATAAAGCTGCTGGGTCTGGGTTTTTGTATATGTATCTGTCGTTTTCATTTACAAGATTATCACCATTGATATCAGCAAAAGCTCCTTCTATAGGTGTTCCATTTGGGTTGTACAGTTGTTTATATACATAATATGAAAACGGAGTCCAACCTTCACTGAAAATTTGAATATTTCCACCAGTTCCTCCACCAATTCCTCCAACTAATAAGTTGTTTCCAGCTGGAAGTTCTTTAATTCTTCTTTCGTAAGTAGACGCGTTGAAGTTTACATTCCATTTGAAATTCCCTTCTCTTAAGATATCTGCATTAATATTAAACTCGATTCCTTTTGTTGTAAAACTTCCAGAATTTTGTGCACCTTTATTAGAAAAGTTAGAACCATCTGCAAAAGGAGCATCATTATATAATAAGTCCTCAGATAATTTATAAAATACATCTACGCTACCAGTAATTCTATCATTCCATAAACCATAGTCTAAACCTGCGTTATAGTTTGTGGTTTCTTCCCATTTTAATTGGCTGTTAAATGCTAATGGTAAACCTAAAATGATTGGTGTATTTCCAAATACATATTGAGAATCTGGGTTACCTGTTTGGTATCTTGGAATAAAGAAATCGTTTTGCCCTAAATCTTGCTGCCCAGTAATACCCCAACCTGCACGTAATTTTAAGTCGGAAATTACTTTGCTTTCAGTAAATAAATCTTTGTTTACTTTCCAAGCAATGGATGCTCCAGGGAAGTTACCATATTTTTCATTAGAAGGGAATCTAGATGATCCGTCTCTTCTGTATGATAGAGATAGTATATATTTGTCGTTTAATGTAAAGTTTGTTCTTCCGAAGAATCCTAACAGTACTAAATCTGGTGCGGTGAATGTATCTTCGTTTCTATTTGGATCAACTACGTTACCTGAAGAATATCTTACTTGTTCAAATTTTTGATAAGAATAACCTGCTGTTGCATCTAATTCTAAACCTCCAAACTTTTTCGTATAATTTAAATAACCATCAAATAATTTGTTGTTTAATTCTGAAGAATACGTTTCTCTAGATCCTAATTTGTTGTTTTCTATTGTTCCGTCTAAAATACTGAAAGCAACTGATGAGTTTTTTGATGTAGTATTTCTACCAGAACCGCTAGATTTGTCTATTCCAGCATTTACAACTGCTCTCAATTCAGGTAAAAAATGAAATTTGTAATCTAATTGAACATTACCATAAATTCTATTCACATCTGAGATACTGTTGTTAAGTAAGATGTTACCAACTGGGTTTCTTGTTCCTCCCGCAGCTAGTTGATTAGTTGTAGTATTTGATAAGAATTCAGTAAATCCTCCCCAAGCTGTATTTCCACTGTATACTGGTTTGGTTGGATCCATTCTTAATGCGGCTCCAATTGGTGTAGCTGCGAATTTATTTCTTTCATTTGCGTAGTTAGCATTCACGTTAACTTTTAAATGATTTTTGAAGAAACTTGGGCTTAAGGCTAAACTGAAATTAGATCTATTGAATTTATCAGTTAAAACTAAACCTTCTTGATACGTGTTACTTGCAGTTACTCTTGTTGGTATCACGTCAAATAAACTTCCACCAACATTTAATGTATTTACAACATAATCAGTTCTTTTGTAAATCTCATCTTGCCAATCGGTGTTGTACAATAGTCTTCCTTCAATAATACCTGGTGTTGAAGGGTTATCAACTGCGGTAGAATTCGGATCATCAACCCCTAATGCATTCGTTAAATTTGGGAAATATTTTTCAACAGCCGATACAAATTCAGACGCTCCTAAAACATCAATTTTTCTTCTGTTTTGTCCAGAACCATATTGAAAGTTGTATTCTACATTTAGTTTTTTACTTCCTTTTTTTGTAGTAATTAAAATAACACCATTAGAAGCACGAGAACCATAAATAGCTGTAGAAGCAGCGTCTTTTAAAACGGTTATAGATTCAATAGTTGATGGGTCAATAGAAGCTAAAAAGTTTCTAGAACCCGATGGCGTTCCTTGGTTAGAGTTTTGTAATGGTAATCCGTCTACCACAATTAATGGCTCATTGTTAGCCGTTAAAGAAGCTCCACCTCTAATTCTAATTGCAGAACCAGAACCTGGACCACCACCAGTTGTGATTTGAACACCGGCAACTCTACCGTTTAAAAGATTTTCTACCGTTGGTGTAGCACCTTTATTAAAATCTTTGCTACCAATTTGTGTTACAGCACCTGTAGCGTCTTTTTTCTTAACTTTACCATATCCTACTACAACAACTTCTTCAATTCCTTGTCCTTCTTGTTCTAGAGCAATTGAAATGCTTTGTTGGTTAGTATATGTAACAAGTTTTGTTTTATAACCTAAAAAAGCAAATGATACTACATCACCATTTTTTACGTTTTTTAAAGTAAATGCACCTTGTTCATCTGTAATAGTGCCTGTTGAAGTTCCTGAGATTGAAACCGTAACTCCAGGCATTACTTGATTATTTAATGCATCTGTTACTTTACCAGTTAATGTGTTTTGTGCTAAAACACTTAAAGGTAATACGAGCATAAAAAAGAGTAATTTTTTTAGCATTGTTTTCATACAAATTATTTAAATTAATAATAGTTTTAGTTGCTTATATATTCACTTCAAAAGTTAAATTTATGTAAAAAAATGATTATTCAAACTTAAACAAATTATAAATCGCAACGAAAACGTTTTCGTGTTGAAAACTTTGTATTATTTTGAATATAAAGTGGTTAAAATTAGTGACTGTGTAATTATTTTTTTAAGTTTTTGAGATAATCATTAAAAGGAATTTATATGCATTTTAAAAAAATAATGTACCTTGTAAACCTGTATTAAATTTAAAAAAAATCACAACCATAAAATGAGAAGAAAAGTTACGCTAAAACAAATTGCTAAAGAACTAGACATTTCTATTTCAACGGTTTCAAAATCATTACGTGATAGCCATGAAATTAGTGAGGAAACTAGAGCTAAAGTTCAAGCATTTGCAAAATTATATAACTATAAGCCAAATAATATTGCTTTAAGTTTAAAAAACAAAAAAACCAAAACTATTGGTATCATAATTCCAGAAATTGTACATCATTTTTTCGCCACGGTTATTAGTGGAATTGAACATGTAGCGAATGAATATGGTTATAATGTTATAGTTACGCTTTCAGATGAATCTTTTGATAAAGAGGTAATTAACTTAGAAATGCTTGCCAGCGGAAGTACAGATGGTTTTATTATGTCACTCTCCAAAGAAACCCAATTAAAAAAAGATTTTCACCATTTAGAAGAAGTCATCAATCAAGGCATGCCAATTGTTTTGTTTGATAGAATTACTAATGATGTATTTTGTGATAAAGTAATTATAGACGATCAATTAGCAGCTTATAATGCTACGGAATTTTTTATCACAAATAATTATAAAAATATTGCCTTACTTACAACAGTTGATTATGTAAGTGTGGGAAAACTTCGTACAGAAGGATACTTAAAAGCCTTAGCAAATTACAACGTTAGTCCACAAGAAAATTTAATTATTAAGATTGAAGATATCGACCATTGTCAAGATCAAATTGTCGATTTGATTTCTAATAACGATATTGATGCTGTTTTTGCTGTGAATGAATTGTTTGCCGTTACCGCTATAAAAGCAATTAATAAAGTCGGGAAAAATGTACCAAATGACATTGCTGTTATCGGTTTTACAGATGGTATCATATCACAATTTTCTACACCAACCATAACTACTGTAAGTCAGAATGGAATTAAAATGGGTGAAAAAGCTGCCAAAATGCTTATCGAAAGATTAGAAAAAGAAGAAGAAGACGAACAATACACTACAGAAATTATAGAAACTGACTTGATTTTTAGACAATCTACGAAAACGTAATAGTTTTTTTAAAACACTAAAAATCAACACATTGAATTAAGTAAAAAAGGTTATTTGGTGTGTTTTTTAAAAATTATTTTTAGATAATTCAAAATAATTTACTTTAATTTGTGTCAATCAAAGCTTATATTTCACTTCAAAAATTAAGTATAGTTTTGATAAGCATGTAAAAAACGCTTATCGTAGTATTAACAACTAATTACGATAAATGGAAAAGCGTAAGTTAAGTTTCTGGGAAATTTGGAACATGAGTTTCGGTTTCTTAGGGATACAGTTTGGTTTTGCCTTACAAGGCGGCTTTATGTCCAGAATTTTTCAAACTCTTGGAGCAGCCGTAGATGACATTCCCGGATTATGGATTGCCGCACCTTTAACTGGTTTATTGGTGCAACCTATTGTAGGATATTTGTCCGACAACACATGGAGTCCTAAATACGGAAGGAGAAAACCATTCTTTCTTATCGGAGCAATTATAGCTTCAATTACCCTATTTTTTATGCCTCATTCTCCTGCGCTTTGGATTGCAGCAGGTTTGTTATGGGTGTTAGATTCATCAATCAATATAAGTATGGAGCCTTTCCGTGCTTTAGTTGCAGATAAATTACCAGAAACACAACGCTCAAATGGTTTTATCATCCAAACACTAATTATTGGTATAGGAACATGGATTGCAAGTAACTTACCTTGGTTGGTAAATAAATTAGGGATTTCTAATGAAGCTAACGCCGGAATTATTCCCGATTCTGTTATTGTAGCTTTTTCTATCGGAGCTTTCGTGTTCTTAACTAGTATTCTCTTTACCATTTTTACTACTAAAGAAACACCTCCTGAAAATTTAGAACAGTTTCTTCAAGAAAAGAAAGCCTCTCGTTTTATTCCAGATTTACTACTTAGTCTGAAAGAAATGCCTTCTACTATGAAAAAACTAGGATTAATTCAGTTTTTCAGTTGGTTTGCCTTTTTTACAATGTGGAGCTTATCGATGCCAGCTCTAACAGAACATGTGTTTCATTCTCCAAAACCAGATGTTAAGTTGTATGCTAAACTCAATGCTGCAGAAGAACCGTTAGTAAACGCTAAAAAGGAAATAATATATCTGAATGCAGAAAAAGAAAAGGAATACAAAGCAAAAGATAAAGTTTACAATAATGCGGCCGATTTAGTCGGATCTGCAACTGGAATTTATGGTTTATCTTCTATGGCTTTTGCTTTATTATTAACGTTTTATACCATGAAAAATAAAATCAATAGAAAATTCATCCACATGGCTTCTTTAGTTCTTGGTGGTTTAGGATTTATCTATATGTTTTATGCCACTCCTGAAACTTTATTATATGCTTTCATACTTATTGGTTTTTCTTGGGGAAGTATTCTCTCTATGCCATATGCCATGTTATCTAGTTCTGTTAATCCGAATAAGATGGGTATGATGATGGGATTGTTCAATATGTTTATTGTAATTCCACAAATTATTGCGGCTTTAGGAGGAATTAATTTTCTGTATAAACTTATTGGAGAAGCACATATCAATGCCATGCTGTTAGCTGGAATTTCACTAATTATTGCAGGTTTATGTAATTTGTTTATTACAGACAAAAATGCAATTTCAGGTTAAAAATAAAAAAATGAATAAAAAAGCATTTATATTCGACCTTGATGGCGTAATTGTCGACACAGCCAAATTTCATTTTTTGGCATGGAAAAAATTAGCCGATAGTCTGAATATCAATTTTACGCACGAAATTAATGAACAACTTAAAGGCGTAAGCCGAGTTCGTTCGTTAGAAATTATTTTAGCAGAAGGAAATGTGCAAGCAACTCCAGAAGATAAAAACAAGTGGTTAATCCAAAAAAACGAAGACTATTTGGCGTTTGTACATCAAATGGATGCTTCAGAAATTTTACCTCGTGTAGAAGAAGTACTTCAGTTTTTAAAAATTAATAATCAATTTGTAGTATTGGGTTCGGCAAGTAAAAATGCCCGTCCAATTTTAGAGAAAGTAAACATTTTGCATTATTTTGATGCAATTGTAGATGGAAATGATGTAACCAATGCCAAACCAGATCCAGAAGTTTTTCTGCAAGGCGCCAATAAAGTTAGTGTAGCTTACGAAAATTCAATCGTTTTTGAAGATTCTGTTGCAGGTATTCAAGCAGCAAATACAGCTGGAATGACAAGTATTGGCATTGGTGAGAAAGAAGTATTACACGAATCGGATTTTTGTTTCAGAGATTTTACGGAAATGAATAACGATTTTATAATGCAATTAATTAATAAATAATAATGTGCCAATTTAATCAATATACACTTTGCCAATTGGCTTGTTGAAAATTGAAAATTGTCTAATTGAATCGAAATGAATCAGGATTATATCGTACCAAATAATTGGTCAATCATAGAAGAAGGTTTTGAAGCGGACAGAGTAAAGTCTTCCGAAAGTTTATTTAGTATAGGTAATGGCGCTATGGGGCAACGTGCCAATTTTGAAGAGCAGTACTCAGGTGCTACTTTTCAAGGTAGTTACATTGCTGGCGTGTATTATCCAGATAAAACCAAAGTAGGCTGGTGGAAAAACGGATATCCAGAATATTTTGCAAAAGTACTTAATGCACCAAACTGGATTGGAATTCATGTAGAGATAAATGGTGAAAGTTTAGATTTGGCAAAATGCAAAGCTATAACCAACTTTCGTCGTGAATTAAACATGCAAGAAGGTTGGTACCAACGTTCTTTTGAAGCGACTTTACAAAATGAAGTAGAAATTGCTGTGCATGTTACTCGTTTTTTATCTTTAGACTTAGACGAATTAGGGGCAATTAAATATGAAGTAACTCCAATTAATTCCGATGCAAAAGTAGTATTCAAACCGTATGTAGATGCCGGAATTGAAAACGAAGACACCAATTGGGAAGAAAAATTCTGGGAAACACTTGAAATTAAAAATGAAGAAAATAGTGCATTTGTAGTAGCACGTACTTTAAAAACAAAGTTCACCGTTGCTACTTTTATGCAAAATCAAATAATAGTAAACAACGAAATTGCCGATGTAAAACCTGTTGAGGTTACAAAGGAGCCTTCTAAAATTACGTTTTCTTACGAAGTTGCCGCTACTCAAGGACAAACCGTAAGTATTCAGAAGTTTGGAGGCTACACGATTTCAACCAATCATAAAGAAGAATACCTTATTTCCGCTGCCAAACAAGTTTTAGCTCAGGCAACCACTCTTGGTTTCAATGCGTTATTAGACAATCAAAAATTAGCTTGGGCTAAAATTTGGGAAATGAGTGACATCACCATAGAAGGCGATACCAAAGCACAACAAGGTATTCGTTTCAATATTTTCCAATTGAATCAAACCTATTTAGGGAAAGATTCTCGTTTGAATATCGGTCCAAAAGGATTTACAGGAGAAAAATACGGCGGTTCTACCTATTGGGATACCGAAGCATATTGTATTCCATTCTACATGGCTACCAAAGATCAAAATGTAGCCAGAAGTTTGTTAGAATATCGCTACAACCAATTGGATAAAGCCATAGAAAATGCTGAAAGAAATTTAGGTTTCAAAAACGGTGCAGCTTTGTATCCAATGGTAACGATGAATGGCGAAGAATGTCACAACGAATGGGAAATTACATTTGAAGAAATTCACCGAAACGGAGCCATCGCTTTTGCCATTTATAATTACCACAGATTTACTGGCGATTACAGCTATATTCCAGAAAAAGGCTTAGAAGTTTTAATCGGAATTGCTCGTTTTTGGCACCAAAGAGCAACGTTTTCTTCAAGCAAAAATCAGTTTGTAATTTTAGGCGTAACTGGTCCGAATGAATATGAAAATAATGTGAATAACAACTGGTATACCAATTATATCGCTAAATGGTGTATCAATTATGCATGTGCTCAAATTGAAAAAGTAAAATCGGAATATGCTGCTGATTACGAAAGAATTATGAGCAAAGTAAATTTAAATGATGCTGAATTACAATCGTGGAAGAATACGGCCGATAACATGTATTTTCCTTTTTCGGAAGAATACGGTGTGTTTTTACAACAAGATGGTTTCTTAGACAAAGAATTAGTAAAAGTATCCGATTTAGATCCATCGCAACGACCAATCAATCAGAAATGGAGTTGGGATCGAATTTTACGTTCGCCATACATCAAACAAGCCGATACCTTACAAGGTTTTTATTTCTTTGAAGAGGATTTTACCAAAGAAGCTCTTGAAAGACATTTCGATTTTTACGAACCATTTACCGTTCACGAAAGTTCGCTTTCGCCTTGTGTGCACTCCATTCAGGCTGCCGCTTTAGGTAGAATGGAACAAGCCTACACGTTTTATTTAAGAACATCTCGTTTAGATTTAGACGATTACAACAAAGAAGTACACGAAGGTTTACACATCACTTCCATGGCCGGAACTTGGATGAGTATTGTAGAAGGTTTCGGAGGCATGCGCGTAAAAAATAACCAATTGCATTTTGAACCAAGAATTCCAGAACAATGGAAAGGTTATTCGTTTAAGGTAAATTTCAGAAATGCGATTGTTAAAGTAGCGGTCAACCACACGGAAACAAAAGTAGAAGTTGAAGGCAATCAGGATGTAGAAATCATCATCAATGGTGCGGCACAGCTTGTAAAAAATTAATATAAATTATAGTCATGCTGAATTTGTTTCAGCACTAAACAACACAATTATGAAAAATGTTTTTTCAGTTTTTCTTGTTCTACTGTCTGTATTAGGCGTTTCAGCACAAGAATTTCAATCGCCTAACGGAGCTTTCAAAATGTCGTTTTCTTTAGGAAATGATGGTACACCTATGTATCAACTTTTTCTAAATAATAAAGAAGTCATTAAAAAAAGTAAACTGGGTTTAGAATTACAAAAAGATAAAAAATCCTTACTTAACGATTTTAAAGTTGTAGATACCAAACAAAGTACGTTTAACGAAACTTGGCAAACCGTTTGGGGTGAAGAAACCAAAATTCAAAATCACTACAATGAATTGATGGTAAAACTAAAACAAAATGAAACGGATAGAGAAATCATCGTTCGTTTTCGTTTGTTTAATGAAGGTTTAGGATTTCGATACGAATTTCCAGAGCAAAAAAACTTAATTTATTTCGTAATTAAAGAAGAAAGAACCGAATTTGCCATGACTGGAAATCACACGGCTTTCTGGATTCCAGGTGATTACGATACGCAAGAATACGATTACACAGAAAGTAAGTTATCTGAAATTAGAAGCTTGTTCAAAAGTGCGGTTTCGGAAAATGCTTCGCAAAAACAATTTTCTGATACTGGCGTGCAAACGTCTTTAATGATGAAATCGGCAGACGGAATCTACATTAATATTCACGAAGCGGCTCTGATTAATTATTCGTGTATGCATTTGAATTTAGACGATAAAAATTTCGTATTTCAATCGCACTTAACGCCAGATGCTAAAGGAAATAAAGGTCACATTCAAGCGCCAAGCGTTTCGCCTTGGAGAACGATTATTGTTAGCAAAGATGCCAGAGAAGTTTTAGCTTCAAGAATGACCTTAAACTTAAACGAGCCTTGTAAAATTGAAAACACCTCTTGGATTAAACCCGTAAAATACGTTGGAGTTTGGTGGGAAATGATTACTGGCAAAAGCTCTTGGGCTTACACAGAAGATTTTCCAGCCATTCAATTAGGCGTTACCGATTATTCAAAAGCGAAACAAAGTGCCAAACATGCGGCAAATACCAAACACGTTAAAGAATATATCGATTTTGCAGCTCTTCACGGATTTGATGGGGTTTTAGTGGAAGGTTGGAATGAAGGCTGGGAAGACTGGTTCGGACATGAAAAAGATTATGTATTCGATTTTATTTCTGCGTATCCCGATTTTGATGTGAAAGGGATTCACGAATATGCGAAATCAAAAGGTATTAAAATGATCATGCATCACGAAACTTCTGGTGCAACAAGAAATTACGAGCGTCATTTAGATAAGGCGTTTCAGTTCATGAAAGACAATGGTTATGATGCGGTTAAAACAGGTTATGTAGGTAATATTTTGCCTTTAGGTGAACACCATTACAGCCAATCGATCTTAAATCATTATCAATATGTAACAGAAAAAGCAGCGGAATATAAAATTATGGTAAACGCGCACGAAGCGGTTCGACCAACAGGAATTTGCAGAACGTATCCAAACATGATAGGTAATGAAGCCGCTCGTGGTACAGAATTTCAAGCGTTCGGCGGTTCAAAAGCGAATCATACCACCGTTTTACCTTTCACCAGATTAATGGGTGGACCAATGGATTACACACCAGGAATATTCGAAATGGATATTGCTAAATTAAATCCAGGAAATAATTCACACTGTAATACAACCATTGCGAATCAACTAGGATTGTATGTGGTGATGTATAGTCCGCTTCAAATGGCTGCCGATTTACCAGAAAATTACAACCGCTTTTTAGATGCGTTTCAGTTTATTAAAGATGTTCCTGTAGATTGGAGTACTTCAAAATATTTAGAAGCAGAACCAGGATATTACATCACAACGGCTAGAAAAGATAAAAATTCTAACAATTGGTTCGTTGGAAACGTTAACGGATTAAACAAAAGAACATCTACTATTTCTCTAGACTTTTTAGAAAAAGGGAAAAAATACGAAGCAACTATTTATGCCGATGCCAACGATGCGCATTATAAAACGAATCCGCAAGCGTATAAAATCACAAAGCAAAAAGTAACAAGTAAAACAAAACTACAATTAACAACTGCCGCTGGTGGTGGTTACGGAATTAGTATTGTTGAGGTGAAATAATAAATGCTAAACCCTGTCAGTGTTTTACACACGGATAGGGTTTTTTTAATGTAACATAAAATGAAAAAAATAATTTACTTAGTTCTACTTTTACTTGTCAATTTTTCTTTTGCCCAAATCGATAGAGTAGAACCACCTTTTTGGTACGAAGGCATGAATCACAATCAAGTTCAGATTTTGTTTTATGGTAAAAATATCGCTCAAAATACGGTTTCTGTTTCTAATAATGTAGTGATTACTCAGGTGCAAAAAACAGAAAATCCCAATTACGTTTTCGTAACGATTGATACAAAAAATGTTGCTGCTCAGGAGTTAATTTTTACCTTCAAAAACGGAAAAAAAGCCTTCACTCAAAACTATTCGATAAAAAAACGTAAAGAAAATTCTCGTAATCGCAAAAGTTTTGACAGTTCAGACATGATGTATTTAATCATGCCAGATCGTTTTGCCAATGGAAACGAAAAAAACGACTCTACGCCAGAGTTACAAGAAAAAGGCAATAGAAATTTACCTGGTGGTCGTCATGGTGGCGACATTCAAGGAATCATCAATAATTTAGAGTATTTGCAGTCGTTAGGTGCTACGGCACTTTGGAGTACACCTTTATGTGAAGACAACGACAAAGGCTATTCGTATCATGGTTACGGACAATCAGATGTGTATAAAATTGATGCCCGTTACGGAACAAATGAAGACTATGTTCGTCTTTCTGCCGAAATGAAAAAGAAAAATTTGAAGTTAGTTATGGACTATGTAACCAATCATTGGGGCGCCGAACACTGGATGTTCAAAGATATGCCAACTTATGATTGGTTCCATCAGTTCCCAGGTTACAAACAAAGTAATTACAGAATGACTACACAATACGATACTAACGCGTCTGCAATCGATTCAAAACTTTGTATGGATGGTTGGTTTGTGCCTAGTATGCCCGATTTAAATCAGTCGAATCCTTTGGTGTTGAAGTATCTGACTCAAAATGCCATTTGGTGGATTGAATATGCCGATTTAGATGGTTTCCGTGTAGATACCTATTCGTACAACGACAAAGAAGGAATTTCAAAATGGACAAAAGCAATTACAGACGAATATCCGTATTTTAATATTGTTGGAGAAGTTTGGATGCACGATCAAGCGCAAATTTCGTATTGGCAAAAAGACAGTCCGATTGCAAAAATTCAGAGCTATAATTCGTATTTACCAAGTGTGATGGATTTTACCTTACACGATGTATATGGCAATGTTTTTAATGAAGACAATCCAAGTTGGAACGACGGAATGATCAAGTTTTACGAGAATTTTGTAAACGATTTTTTATACGATAATCCCAACAATCTCTTAATTTTTGCTGAAAATCACGATACTGGTCGATTCAATCAGAATTATAAAAACGACATTAGTAAGTATAAAATGGCCATGACAATTTTAGCTACGATGCGAGGCATTCCTCAATTGTATTACGGTTCAGAAATTGGAATGGCAGGCGATAAAGGAAAAGGTGATGCCGATATCAGACAAGATTTTCCTGGTGGATGGAATTCAGATAAAAACAACGCTTTTTCAGCTTCAGGTAGAACCGAAGAACAAGCTAAATATTTCGATTTCACGGCAAAAGTTTTCAATTGGAGAAAATCGAAATCTGTAATTCACAATGGAAAATTAATGCATTATCTTCCAGACAATAATGTGTATGTATATTTTCGTTATAACGATACCGAAAGTGTAATGGTTGTGGTGAATAACAGTAAAGACAAACAAACTTTAAAATTAGACCGTTTTCAAGAACGTTTAGGTTCGTATACAAACGGAAAAGATGTGATTTCAGAAAAGAATTTCGAGTTGAAATCGGAACTTTCTATTGATGGTAAATCAAGTATAATTTTAGAATTAAAGTAAGTACATGAAATTTTGGTGTTTCATATTGTTGAGTTGTATGGGTTTTTCTCAAGAAAATATACAAATGATAGATTTGAAAAATTCTGATGATTTTATAGGACAAATCAAACGTATTGAAAGCTTTCCTTCTCAACACATAGAGGCCAGAACAGTTGATGTTTGGTTACCTACAAATTATACAACAACCAAAAAATATCAAGTATTGTACATGCACGATGGGCAAATGCTTTTTGATGCAAAAACCACATGGAACAAACAAGAATGGGGTGTCGATGAAAAAATCGATTCCTTAGTTCAAAAGAAAGCAATGAAAGAAGTAATTGTGGTCGCAATTTGGAACATTCCAACACAAAGACATTTGAATTATTTCCCACAAAAAGCCTTAGATTTTCTTTCGGATTCAGATAAAAAAACAGTACTCGAAGAAGCTAAAAAGAACACTATAGATTATACACAAATTTCTTCTGATAACTATTTGAAATTTATAGTAACTGAGTTAAAGCCTTTTGTGGATAGTCATTTTTCTGTGTACACAGATTACAAAAATACCGCTATTATGGGTTCGAGTATGGGCGGATTAATTTCTATGTATGCACTTTGTGAATATCCAACTGTTTTTGGAAAAGCGGCCTGTTTGTCAACGCATTGGATTGGCTTAAAAAACATGGAAAACAATCCTATTCCAAATGCTTTTTTCGCTTATTTGCAACAAAAATTACCCAGTCCAAAAACCCATAAAATTTATTTTGATTTCGGAACGGCTACTTTAGATGCAGCTTATGTTCGATATGAAAATGAGGTCAATGTAATTTTAAAAGCAAAAGGTTTTGACGCTTCTAATTCGAAAAATTTGAAATTTGAGAACGCAGATCATACCGAAAATTCTTGGAACAAACGTTTAGAAATACCTTTACAATTTTTATTTAAATAATTTATGAAAAAATTCGCAATTTTGGCTTTAGTAGCCTTAACTTTTATAAACTGTAAAACTTCTCAAACACAACCCGTATTTCTACCGCCAGAAGGTCATTATTTAGACGAAAGTAGTTTTGAAAATTCGGTTATTTACGAAGTGAACATTCGTCAATATTCGCCAGAAGGTTCATTTAATGCGTTTACTAAAGACATTCCAAATTTGAAACAATTGGGTGTTAAAATCATTTGGATGATGCCGATTTTTCCTATTTCACAAACCAAAAGAAAAGCAACTGGTGGCGATAATAGCAAATTTGCTTCAGAAATGCCAGTAGCGGAACAACATAAATATTTAGGAAGTTATTATGCGGTTTCGGATTTCAAAAAAGTTAATCCAGAATTTGGTTCGATGGAAGACTTCAGACAATTAGTGAAAACCGCTCACGAAAATGGTATGTATGTGATTTTAGATTGGGTGCCGAATCATACCGGTTGGGATCATGTTTGGATTAAAGAACATCCTGAATATTATACTAAAAATGAAAAAGGGGAAATTATTGATCCTATCAATCCTGAAACTGGAAAATCTTGGGGTTGGACAGACGTAGCCGATTTAAATTACGACAATCAAAATCTAAGAAAAGAAATGACTGCCGATATGAAATATTGGATTCAGAAAGAAGGTATTGATGGTTTTCGTTGTGATGTTGCCGGAAATGTTCCCACCGATTTTTGGCAAAAAGCAATTCCAGAGTTGCGTGCTGTGAAAAATATTTTTATGTTAGCAGAAGCTTGGGAACCGGAATTATTGAAAAGTAATTTATTTGATATGGCTTATGCTTGGGACGGGCATCATACTAGTAATAAAATCGCACAAGGCAAAGAAAATGTTTCGGCTTGGGATAAATATATGGTAGAAAAAAATAAGAAATACGAAGCCAACGATATATTGATGAATTTCGTAGACAATCACGATGAAAATTCTTGGAACGGAACGATTCAAAGTCGATTGGGAAAAGCGGAAGAAGCTATGACTGCTTTAAGTTATGTTACACCAGGAATGCCTTTAATTTATAGTGGAAACGAATACGGTTTGAAACACAGTTTAAAGTTTTTTGAAAAAGATTCCATTCCGAAAACAAAAGGAAAAGAATGGGAATTGAGAGCAAAATTAGGACAATTAAAAAACGGAAACCTAGCTTTAAATGGAGGTAAAAATCCGGCTTCTTATAAAAGAATTGCCACCAATAATGATACTAAAATTTTAGCTTTTGAACGTGAAAAAGATGGTAAAAAAGTAATTTATATTGCAAATTTATCCGACCAAACGCTTGAAACAAAAATTGATTTGAAAGGTGATTTTACTGATTATATGTCGGGTTACAACATTCAATTTAGAACAGATTCACCAATTGGTTTAAAAGCTTGGCAATATTTAATTTTAACTAATTAATTCTAATGAAAGATTTACCTGCGTTTTTAAAATCGGAAAAATATAAAAAAATTAAATTTAAGTTTTTAAAAACGCAGCATTTACTTATAAAAGCGAAAGTAAATGGAGTTCTTGGAAACTTCATTTTAGATACCGGTGCATCAAATACTTGTGTAGGTTTAGAATGTATAGAAAAATACAATTTAGAAGCAACTTATCATTCTCACACAGCTGCCAGTGCAAGTTCTACTTCTATGTTTACTAAAATTGCTAAAGACAATAGCCTCCAAATTGGTTCTTGGAAGCAGCCATCAGCTACTTTAATACTCTTCGATTTATCTCATGTTAATGAAGCGTTATCGCAACAGAAAATTAAACCTGTAGATGGAATTATTGGTGCAGATGTATTGCTGAGCGGAAAAGCTATTATTGATTATCCAAATCAGTATTTGTATTTGCAGTAGCTGCAAGCAATCTTTGTTTTTTAAACGAATAGTATGCAATAATCGCACTGAATAGCATTAGAATTCCACCTAAAACAAAAGGCGCGCCAGGAAAATGAACGGCTGCATTTTTGTTGGTAAAATTGTAAAACACATTCGACATTAAAGGCGGACCGATAATGGATGTCACACTCATCAAACTGGTTAAGGTTCCTTGTATTTCACCTTGTTCGTTGGCAGGCACATTTTCTGTAATAACTGATTGTAAAGCCGGACCCGAAATTCCTCCTAAACAATACGGAATTAGAAAGGTAAACATCATCCAACTTTCTGTAGCGATAGCAAATAAAAACATCCCTAAAGTATATAAAACTAGACCGTAAAGAATACTTTTTTCATTCCCAATTTTCGGATTGATATATCGTATCAAACCACCTTGAACAATTCCGACTAATAAACCAATAATTCCTAACGAAATACCTACCATTTTTTCATCCCATTTGAATTGGTACATGGTAAAATAACTCCAATTGCTATGAACGGCATGCGAGCCTATGTAAACTAAAATAATTGAAATGAACAAACCGAATATTTTTGGGTATTTTTTCAAATTCAAAATTGCACGGATTGGGTTGGTTTTGCTCCAATCTAATTCTCTTCTATTTTCTTTCGGAAGTGATTCTGGCAATACAAAATACCCATATAAGAAGTTAATGAAACACAAAGCTGCTGCTGCGTAAAAAGGCACTCTTGCACCAAATTGTCCTAACAAACCACCAATTACTGGCCCGATTATGAAGCCAATTCCGAAAGCGGCACCAATCATTCCGAAGTTTTTAGCTCGGTTTTCGGGTGTGCTAATATCGGCAATATAGGCTGTAGCTGTGGTGATACTAGCGCCTGTAATTCCAGCAATAATTCTTCCAATAAACAAAAAAGTAATTGTAGGGGCGAAGGCTAAAAACAAATAATCTAATGAAAATCCTAAAAGCGAAAATAAAATAATTGGTCGACGCCCATATTTATCACTTAAATTTCCAATTAGTGGCGACAATAAAAACTGTGTAAAAGCATAAGCAAATAACAACCAACCTCCAATTTTTGAGGCGTCACTCAAATCACCCTGAATTAATTCTTGAATCAATTTCGGAATTACTGGTATGATAATTCCCCAACCTGTAATGTCTATTACCAAGGTTAAAAATATAAATCCGATCGCTGCTTTTTTCTCTTTTTTCTCCATAAAACAAAGTAACAAAAAAAATCCCAAACTCTATTGAATTTGGGATTTACATAAATCTTGATTTTTTTGAAATTATTTTTGAAAATAAACTAAAGCCGCATCTAAAAGTTGTTTTTTCATTGCAACAACACTTTCTATTCCTTTAACATCATACTTTATTCCATTAATTTCAAGACAATAATTATTTCTTGAACTAAGAATTTTACAGATGATCTTTTTGTTATTGTCATCGACTAAAATATTGAAACTATTTTTTTGATCTCTATAAGAAATTCTATCCGCATCAATTTCTTTTCTATGAATTAGAATGGTTTTAATTGTGTGATATATTTTTAATTCTTCTGCTGTGGTTATAATTAAGCTCCCGTTTTTAGATTCCTCTTCAATTACTTTTTTTAGTGCTTTTTGTATGGATGAAGAATTAATTTGTTCTCGAATTTTTAATTTTATTGGGTCGGTCATTCTTTTTCCGTTCATTCTATTGAAAATGGATTTGATGAAATCATCAGAAGGATCGTATAATTCATTGGCAAAAGCGGCTGAAAAACCTTGTAAGAAATAGAAATCAGTAGCTTCTTCTAACAATTCTTTTATATCAATATTGTTTTTGTGTAACTTGGATAAGTTGTCTATTAAAGTGTCATTTATTTCATTAAAATTGAAAAATAAAAAAGGAGTTACATTCAAACTCGTTTCTTTATTTGCTTCATTTGCACTATAAACTCTCCATTCTAACCCGTTTGTTAATATTCCTATTTTACAGCTTGGAGTGTTAATAAAATAGCCGTTCAACTGCCAGGCTTCTTTATCTGTCAATGTTTTACCGTACTTTTTACATTCAACAATAATTTCTGGATTTTTACTTTTTACCAATAGACCAATATCAGCTTTGTCATTTTTTTGTCCCCAACCAGCATTAATTTCCGTTAGCATATCGTCCATTCGACTGTAACCTAAAACTTCAATTATTGGTTCGATAAGATATTGTCTCGTTTGAGCTTCATTGGTGCATTTTTCTTCAAGTTTACTAAAATCAATTTTAGCAAGTGATTTTTTAATAACGTTTGCTATTTGTTTATTTATAGGCATATTTGAAATTGATTAAATTGAATTTATGCTAAAGATAGAAAATTCTTTCAATTTTAGTTTTAAGAAATAAGAATAAAAACTTAACACAATAAAAAAATCCCAAACTCTTTTGAATTTGGGATTTTTTGTTCAACTAAATTTACTATTCCTAAAAAAGGATTTTTGAATTATTGTTTTATAATTTTCAATGTTTTTATTTTATTATCTGATGTAACTTTTACTACATAAGTTCCACTTGATAAACTCGTTACATCAATAGATGTTTCGTTTTTGTTTACTGGTATTGAAATTAATTCTTGCCCTAATAAATTAGAAATAGTAATACTAGTAATTTCTTTATCAAATGAAAAGTTTAATGTATTTGTAACAGGATTTGGGTATATTTTTAATTCGGTTACTTCAAAATCTTCACTAGATAAATTAGTTGTTGGGCAGTTAATTGGTGTCGGAACACTACGTTGTGTGTAAGTTCCGTCACCAAGTTGACCAGAATTATTACGTCCCCAAACGTACATTGTGCCATCGTTTTTAATAGCTGAAGTGGATGAAACTCCCGCATCAATGGTTAACCAATCCGTAGCTGATCCTATTTGTACAGGAGTAGCGGCGCTAACTGTATTCCCATTACCCAATTGTGAATAAGCGTTCAAACCCCAAGCCCAAATACTGCCGTTATTTTTTTTGGCCACTGCATGAGCACCACCTGCACCGATTTGTTGCCAATCCGTAGCAGTTCCAATTTGTATAGGTGTTGTTCTATTTGTGATAGTTCCGTCTCCTAACTGGCTGTATTGGTTGTCACCCCAAGCCCAAAGCGTTCCGTTCGTTTTAATGGCATATGAAGTCCCATTCCCAGCACATACTTTAGACCAATTGGTAGCAGTACCAATTTGAACTGGCGCATTACTATTATTTAAATTACCAGTCCCTAATTGTCCTTTATTATTGTATCCCCAAGCCCAAAGCGTTCCGTTTGATTTTATTCCTAAACTATAGTCATAACCAGCAGAGATATAAATCCAAGTGTCAGTCCCAGCTTGTGTTGGTTCGAAGTAATTAATTCCAGACGAAACCCCGAGTTGTCCATATCCATTCGAGCCCCAAGCCCAAAGTGTTCCATTGGTTTTTATAGCCATGGTATGACCTGTACCCGCTGAGACCGATTGCCAATTATTCTCTGTTCCGATGCGGATAGGAGATAAAACAGCACTTCCTGAAGTTGAATTAATATTTCCAATATTTTGTCCCCAAGCCCAAAGAGAGCCATCATTTTTAATAGCCATACCTGTAAAAGCGGTTTCAGAAACACTTTGCCAAACATTTTCATTCCCAATTTGTACAGGATAATTTCGGCTTGTGTTGGTACCATCTCCTATAGAACCGTTTACATTGGAACCCCAAGCCCATAATGTGCCATCCGATTTAATAGCTGTAGCTCCCAAAGCAGCAGAACTTAGTTGAGCAAAACAGGTTTGAGTTGCAGTTACAAAAAAGCCTCCAGAAACCCAATCGGATTGTGTTTGTCCACAATTCGATTTTACCCAAAAATAGTAAGTAGTATTTGGTGACAAATTATTTAAAACTGCAAAAGTATTTGTGGTAGTTCCAGTAATTGCATTTGCAGAAAAAGGATCGTTGACAGTACTATAAGCATAAATATAACCATTACTTGGTGCAGGATTTGGTGCTACCCATGCAATGTTAACGACTGTTGCAGACTCAGGATCCGTAAATAACTGTGTTGGAACATTGCAAACTGTTGTTGAGTATGTAGTAAATGAAGGACCAGCAATCCAGTTGGATTGTGTTTGTCCACAATTCGATTTTACCCAAAAGTAATAAGTAGTATTTGGTGATAAATTATTTAAAACTGCAAAAGTATCTGTGGTAGTTCCAGTAATTGCATTTGCAGAAAACGGATCATTAACAGTGCTGTACGTATAAATATAACCATTACTTGGTGTAGGTGTTGCTTCTACCCATGCAATGTTATTAGATGTCGATGTTAAACCATCATAAAATAATTGTGTTGGAGCATTGCAAACTGTTGCTGTTGCAGTGGTAAAAGAAGGTCCAGCTACCCAATCGGTTTGTGTTTGTCCACAATTTGATTTTACCCAAAAATAGTAAGTAGTATTTGGTGACAAATTATTTAAAACTGCAAAAGTATTTGTGGTAGTTCCTGTAATTGCGTTTGCAGAAAACGGAGCATTGACAGTACTATAAGCATAAATATAACCATTGCTTGGTGCAGGATTAGGTGCTACCCATGCAATGTTAACCACTGTTGCAGATTCAGGATCTGTAAATAACTGTGTTGGAACATTACAAACTGTTGCTGAGTATGTAGTAAAAGAAGGACCAGCAATCCAGTTGGATTGTGTTTGTCCACAATTCGATTTTACCCAAAAGTAATAAGTAGTATTTGGTGATAAATTATTTAAAACTGCAAAAGTATCTGTGGTAGTTCCAGTAATTGCAT
>NZ_JAAJBT010000009.1 GCF_011392115.1 Flavobacterium difficile | reverse complement strand
CGAATAATTATATCAGTTGTAAAACCTTTGTAATAAACATTACTTGATGCAGAAAATAAAATATAAACTGTAAATATCATTTGAATATAAAATCAAAAAAGCCTTCCAAAAATGGAAAGCTTTTCATTGGTCTAACTACTAAACCTTTATCCGATTTCTCGGACTAAACAACACAACTACGTTCCTCTTGAAGACCTCAAGATATTTGGACAAAAAAGCATTCCGATTTCTCAGAATGCTTCCCAAATTTTGCGGTCTGGACGGGACTCGAACCCGCGACCCCCTGCGTGACAGGCAGGTATTCTAACCAACTGAACTACCAAACCGTTGCTGTAATGCGAGTGCAAATATAGAACAGTTTTTTTTATTTGCAAACCTTTTAGCAAAAAAAATTAAACTTTTTTTTGCCATTTTACCCAAACTTCTGTTTTTCAACTAAATATGTCGTAATAATTTTTTCAAATTTTTCATCAACTGAAACCGGAACATACTTGATTTTGTATGCTGCACAAGTATTAGAAATGTTCTCGAAATAGTTTTGGACTACTTTTTCGTAACTTTCTTTCATATTTTCGGCAAATAAATTGACTTCTTCACCTGTTTCTACGTCAATAAACTTTCTCGGTGTGTTATCAAAATTGAAATTTAACTCCGTTTTCCCGTCATAAACATGAAACAAAACCACTTTATGTTTGTTATGTTTTAAATGTTGTAAGGCTTTAAAAAGTTTCTCATTATCTTCTCCAATGAACATATCTGTAAACAAAACAATCATGGAACGTCGATGTACTTTTTCGGCAATTTGATGTAAAAAAGTAACCGTATCCGTTTTTTTTGACTCTTTTGGATGATTTAAAATTGTTTCGAATTGATTTAAAATCATTCTGTGGTGGCGCTCACTTCCTTTTTCTGAAGCATAATACTCATAACTATCTGAATATACAGAAACTCCAACCGCATCGCGTTGTTTTTTAAGTAAATTCATCAATACTGCTGATGCTAAAATTGAAAATCCGATTTTACTTTCAGAAAATAATTGATTATCTTTTAACTTTGGATAATGCATCGATGACGAATTATCAATAATTAAATGACAACGCAAATTCGTTTCTTCTTCGTATTTTTTGGTGTATAATCTATCGGTTTTCGCAAATAACTTCCAGTCGATATGTTTGGTGCTTTCGCCTTGATTATAAATTTTATGTTCGGCAAATTCGGCAGAAAATCCATGAAACGGACTTTTATGCATACCAGAAATAAAACCTTCAACGATTTGATTCGCTAAAAGTTCTAAATTTTTAAATTGTGATATTTTTTCGAGTTGCGATTCTAAATTCATATCGTAAATATAAAGTTTTATTTTCGAAGTTAAAAAGAAACATAAAAAAAGGTTTAGTCTCGTTTTAAAAACGAAACTAAACCTTAGACTAAATTATTTACTTAACTATTATAACAAAGCGTCAATAGCGTCTGTATAGGTTTTCTTAGGCGCTACACCTACTTGTCTACCAACTACTTCTCCATTTTGGAAAACTAACACTGTTGGAATATTTCTTACTCCGTATTTAGCAGCAAATTCTTGATTCGCATCTACATCTACTTTCCCAACGATTGCTTTTCCTTCGTATTCTGTAGCTACTTCATCAATAACTGGTCCAACCATTCTACATGGTCCACACCAAGCTGCCCAAAAATCTACTACTACAGGTTTATCTGATTTTAATACTACTTCCTCAAAAGTAGCATCTGTGATTGCTAATGCCATATTTTTTTTTTTAATTTCTTTATAAAATCATTTGTTACTGCGAAAGTAAAAAATATATTTTAGCTGAGAAAAAAATTATGATTTCTTTTAGCTATTAAGTGATTAGAAAAATCAATTTATAAGTTTTTTAACACGCTTAGCAATAAATCGCCTTTTAACCTTTTAGAATAATTCGGATTGATGTACATAAATTCAATTTCTCTATTTGCATCTAAAACATAAACCGTAGGAACTGGCAAAAAACCCGGATTCTTACCTTCAGAATACTTGTCTAATTTCGGTTTATCTCTTTTAAAAGCTATGCCTAATGCCTGAGAAAATTTCCCATCACTATCAGAAAATAACTGATAATTTAATTTATCTTCTGTAGTAGTTTCTTTTAAAAATTTAGGCGAATCTGGACTAACAGCCACAATTTGATATCCTAATGCTAAGATTTGAGATTCAATTTCCTGCATATCCATTAATTGTGCATTACAATACGGACACCAACCGCCACGATAGACAATTAAAACTGTTTTTTTATTAAATATTTCTGTTGTGGCTACAGCCTTATCATCGACAGAAATTAAATTTTGATTTGGAATTTTTTCACCAATTAATAAAGGCGAAATCGCTTCTGCAGTTTCTGCAATTTGAGCAGAACTTATTCCGGAAATGGCTAATAAGATAAAAAGTAACTTTTTCATGTTTTTTGTTTTTTTATTTATAGCAAAGTTCCGTTATATTTTGAGAATGAAATGTTAGCTAACTGACTTAATTCAATTTAAAATTGATTTGCATTTTTTCTAAACCTTCTAATAACTCTTTCGAAATATTTATTTTTAATTTTCTACTTGGCATTTCCAATTTGTTTTTGATAATCGTCTCTTCGATTTCTTCCATTTGATTTTCTACGATTACTTCAGTCGTGTTTTCTACCTCATCATCAGAATCGATTACCGTTTCATCTTGCAATTCTTCGTCAATTTCTATTTCTCTTTTGACAAATCGTTTGACTTTTTCTAATTCTAACAATTCGAAAGTTACGTTTAAATCGCCTTGGTGATCAGAAAAAAGTTCATTTAACTTCGAAATTAATTGCTCTTTTAATTCTTCAATTGGCAATTGAATGGTAAGTTTTTTAGCAAAATCTGGCAACACATCTTGCAAACTTTGCATGTGTAAAAAGTTTATTCTTGGATCAGATTTTTTTCCTGTTTCTTTATTCGCCCAACCTTCTTTGACGAAAATTTTGATGAATACAAACTGATTTTGAACCAAATAATGACGGAATTTTAAATATTCTTCATTAAATATTCTGAATTCGAAACTTTCTTCGTAGCCTTCAATGTTAAAAGTAGCCCAACCTTTATTTTGTTGTGTGGTTCGATGTTGCACGTTCGAAACAATTCCGCCGAATGACAAGTTTTTACCAACCAAAGGCTCTAAATTATTCAGAGCTTGCAACTTCGTATTGCAGAAATATTTCATTTCAAATTTATAATCGTCTAAAGGATGACCTGAAA
This sequence comes from Flavobacterium difficile, assembly GCF_011392115.1. GTDB lineage: Bacteria > Bacteroidota > Bacteroidia > Flavobacteriales > Flavobacteriaceae > Flavobacterium > Flavobacterium difficile. Next base: position 61,637 of record NZ_JAAJBT010000009.1, on the reverse strand, counting down.
TGTAAATTCCAACTACTTCTTTCTCTCTCGATAATTTTTCTAAGGTATTCCATTCTTCGCAAGGCGGCACAATAGGTTCCGCAATTTGAACATCCGAAGTGTCACCAAATAAACTTACTTGAGAAGAATTTTCGTTTTCTTGAAACTTAGCTCCAAAACGCATGGCTTTTTCTAAAAACGTAATATTATCTCCATCCGAATGAAAATATTGTGCGCGATGCGTGTCGCCAAATTCATCAAAACCACCAGCCAAAGCTAAGTTTTCGAATGCTTTTTTATTGGCAGCACGTAAATCGATACGTTTGGCTAAATCGAAAATAGATTTATAACGCGCTTCTTTTCTGCATTCCACGATAGTTTTTACAGCATTTTCACCAACACCTTTAATTGCTCCCATTCCGAAACGAATGGCATTATTGTCATTTACTGTAAATTTGTAAAACGACTCGTTCACATCCGGACCTAAAACTTCTAAGCCCATACGTTTACATTCTTCCATAAAAAACGAAACCGATTTGATGTCGTTCATATTATTAGAAAGAACAGCCGCCATATATTCTGCAGGGTAATGCGCTTTTAGATAAGCCGTTTGATAAGCAATCCAAGCGTAACAAGTGGAGTGCGATTTGTTGAACGCGTAACTTGCAAAGGCTTCCCAGTCGGTCCAAATTTTATCTAATTTTTTTTCATCATGCCCTTTTTCTTTGGCTTGTTCGATGAACTTAGACTTCATTTTATCTAGAACGTCTTTCTGTTTTTTACCCATAGCTTTACGAAGTACATCCGCATCACCTTTAGAAAATCCTGCTAAAGATTGCGACAAAAGCATCACTTGCTCTTGATATACCGTAATTCCGTAAGTTTCTGCTAAATATTCTTCACAAGCATCTAAATCATAAGTAATTTCTTCTAAACCATTTTTTCTTCGAACAAAAGACGGAATGTACTCTAATGGTCCTGGTCGATACAATGCGTTCATCGCAATTAAATCTCCAAAAACGGTTGGCTTTAAATCTTTCAGATACTTTTGCATTCCAGGCGATTCGTACTGAAAAATACCAACTGTTTCGCCACGTTGGAACAATTCATACGTTTTTTTATCATCGATCGGAAACGTATCTGGATCTAAATCTATATTTCGTTTATACTTAACTAACTTAACCGTATCTTTTATAAGCGTTAAGGTTTTTAATCCTAAGAAGTCCATTTTTAATAAACCCGCACTTTCTGCAACGGCATTATCAAATTGGGTTACGTATAAATCTGAATCTTTTGCTGTAGTTACGGGTACGAAATTGGTAATATCATCAGGCGTAATAATCACACCACATGCGTGAATTCCTGTATTTCGTAGAGAACCTTCTAATATTTTGGCTTGTTGAATGGTTTCACCAGACAATTCCCCTTGATTTGCGATTTCTATTAATTCTTTAACTCGGTCAAATTCATCAGAACGAACTGCTTTTTTAACTTCTTCTTCTTTTTCAGAAAGAAAACGTGCCAAATTCCATTTTCCTGGCATCATGGCTGGAATTAATTTTGCAATTCTGTCTGCTTCAAACAAAGGCAAATCTAACACACGAGCCGTATCACGAATGGCCGATTTCGTAGCCATTTTACCATACGTAATAATTTGCGCTACTTGATTGGAACCGTATTTTTTAATTACATAATCCATTACTCTACCACGACCTTCATCATCAAAATCGATATCAATATCGGGCATCGATACACGGTCTGGATTTAAGAAACGCTCAAAAAGCAAATTGTACAACATCGGATCAATATTGGTAATCCATAAGCAATACGCTACTACTGAACCTGCTGCAGAACCACGACCTGGTCCGACAGAAACGTCCATTTTTCTCGCTTCAGCAATGAAATCTTGTACAATTAAAAAATATCCCGGATAACCTGAATTACTGATTGTTAACAACTCAAAATCAATACGTTCTCTGATTTCATCTGTGATTTCCCCGTAACGTTTTTTGGCACCTTCGTAGGTTAAATGTCGCAAATACGCATTTTCTCCTCGAACACCATTATCGTCTAGATCTTCTGGAACTTGAAATTCAGCTGGAATGTCAAATTTTGGAAGTAATACATCGCGCGAAAGCGAATAAATTTCAATTTTATCTACAATTTCTTGTACATTACTAATCGCTTCCGGTGTTTGCGGAAACAATTGTTTCATCTCATTTGTTGACTTGAAATAGTATTCCTGATTTGGCAATCCGTAGCGATAACCACGTCCACGACCAATTGGCGTAGCTTGTTTTTCACCATCTTTTACACATAACAAAATATCGTGAGCATTGGCATCTTCTTTATTGATGTAAAATGTATTATTCGTAGCAATTAGTTTTACATCATGCTTCCTAGAAAATTGAATAAGCGTAGTATTAACCGCTTTTTCATCTTCTTGGTTGTGATTCATTAATTCGATGTATAAATCGGCACCAAATTGTTCTTTCCACCACAACAATGCTTCTTCTGCTTGATTTTCTCCGATGTTTAGAATTTTATTTGGTACTTCACCATACAAACTTCCTGTTAAAACAATAATATCGTCTTTATATTGTTTGATTAATTCTTTATCGATACGAGGCACATAATAAAAACCATCCGTGTAAGCTTTCGAAGACAGTTTGGCTAAATTATGGTAGCCGTTTTTATTCTTTGCTAAAAAAACTACTTGATAGCCATTGTCTTTATTTGATTTGTCTTTGTGATTGTTACATACAAAAAACTCACAACCTACAATTGGTTTGATTATGGTTTCTGTTGGTTGCTCACCAGCTTCAACTAACTCTTTATTTTTAGCTTCTGCAGCTTTATTGTGATTTAAAATTCCACTTACAAATTGAAATGCTCCCATCATATTACCAATATCGGTTAGAGCGACAGCTGGCATTTTTTGCTTGGCCGTATTTTCAATTAACTTTGGAATAGAAATCGTTGATTGTAAGACCGAAAACTGTGAATGATTATGCAAATGAGCAAAAGCTACGTCTGAAATATCTTCCAAATCTTCAGGTAAAATTTGAATATCGTTTGGAAGTTGTTGTTGTAATTTTTCGCGTAAACTTGCCGAAGCTTGTTTTAAATTAACGTGCTTTAACCCAATCGGTTTAATCTCTGGATTATTAGTTCTGAAAGCCGTGTAATATTCTTCCGAAACTGGTAATTCGTTGGAATTGAAGTTACCGCGTTTCACTAATTCTAAAAAACAACGAGTGGTGGCTTCTACGTCTGCAGTGGCGTTATGAGCTTCTGCGAATTTTTCATGAAACAAATATTCGTGTAATTCAGTTAAAGTAGGTAATTTAAACTTTCCACCACGACCACCAGGTAATTTTAACAATAATGCGGTAGTTTCAGTACAAGTATCTAAAACAGGCATTTGAGTTAAATCTGTTACAATTCCGAAACGATGGAATTCACAACCCATTATATTGACATCAAAACCAACATTTTGACCTACAATGTATTTTGCTTGTGATAAAGCAATATTAAATTTTTCTAATATCTCACCTAAATCGTGCCCTTCTTGTTTGGCTAATTCTGTAGAAATACCGTGAATTCTTTCGGCGTCAAAAGGAATATTATAACCTTCTGGCTGAATTAAATAATCTTGATGCTCGATAAGATTTCCCATCTCGTCGTGTAATTGCCATGCAATTTGTACGCAACGGGGCCAGTTGTTTATGTCTGTAATTGGCGCAGACCAACTTTTGGGCAAACCTGTAGTTTCGGTATCAAAGATTAAATACATGTATTGAGGAATTAGTGAATAGTAAATAGTAAAAAGCGAACTGATTACTAATTTATATTATATTTCAAAAGTACAATTTATCTTTTTTTGAGACAATTATAGTTATTAACAAAAACAAAAACCACTTCATAAGGAAGTGGTTTCATTGTATATAAATAAAGCTTTAATTAAAACGCTGGTACTTTATAAAAAGTTCCTTTATTAAAATTAACTACATTCCCATTATCATCAACTGCATTGAAAGAAAAAGTTCCAGTATAGGCGTTTCCTTCAATTTTTTCAATTTCTACTACACCATTACTTTTCATGATGTTTAAAATTCTAACTGTTGCATTTCCATTTCCACCATTTACAGTAACTATGTCTCCTGCTTCATAACCAGTTCCTCTGCTAGCTATAGTTGCTGCTGTAACAGCTCCAGATGCATTAGTTGTTATTCTTAAAGTCAAACCATTTCCAGATCCGCCAGAAGTATTAACATTATTATCATTTAAAGCTGCATAACCTGATCCTGCGTTAACAATTCCGCCTAATTTGAATACTGGCCCATCTATAAGAGAAGTCTCATAAAACAAAACCGCTCCTTCATTATTATAAGAATAGGTTGCATTGGTAGTCTGATCAATTGTACCTAAATTAAATATCCCAACTGAATTTGGAACAGTTATAGAAACTAATTCTTTATCTGTATACGCATTTATAGATACTGTACCTCCGGGATTAACCGTTACTTTTGAATCATCTGCACGCCAAAAAACATTGTCTTTTTCACCTTGAAAAGAAGGAGAACTGGTTCTAACATCGTTTTCACAAGATATTAGTAAAAATGTAAGGACAACAATTGAAAATATTTTTTTCATTTTTAAAGTTTTTTGAAAGATGTACAAATATATATTATATTTTTTTACAGCAATGTAAAATTTAAAAAAAAATTATATCTTGCATACCCCAAATCAAAACGTTATGAAAAAACTTATACTTTTATTATTTATATCATGCTTCAGTTTTGCACAAATTCCTGCTTATTATAGTTCAATAAATTTTAATCAAACAGGAAACACTTTAAAAACTGCATTAGGAAATTTAATTACCTCTACACATACCAATAAAATAAGTTATTCTCCAGGAGTTTGGAATGCTTTACAAGCAGCCGATTTAAATCCTAACAATTCTGGCGAAGTGTTGCTTTTGTATGGATATAATGATACAGATGCTATTTCCAAAAATGACAGATTAGATTTAGTAGGAAACATATGTAGTGGAAGTTGCCCGGCAGGATCTTGGAATAGAGAACATGTTTATGCAAAATCATTAGGTACTCCTGCTCTTGTTGATGGAGGAAGTGGAGCAAGTAGTGATGCCGGAGAAGATGCGCACCATATTAGAGCAGCAGACGTTACTTTCAATGCAGACAGAGGTAATAGATTATTTGCAGATGGTGAAGGTGATGCTGGAAATGTTGGAATATACTGGTACCCTGGAGATGAATGGAAGGGCGATGTGGCCCGTATGATGATGTACATGTATTTACGTTATCCTACGCAATGTTTAGCCACAAATGTTGGAAGTGGCGCTACAACTTATAATGTTGATATGCCAGACATTTTTTTAGAATGGAATGAAGAAGATCCGGTTAGTCAATTTGAAAAGACTAGAAATAATGTTTTACAAAGTATACAAGGAAATAGAAATCCGTTTATAGATAATCCTTATTTAGCTACAATGATTTGGGGAGGACCTCAAGCACCAGACGCTTGGAATACCTTAACTTGCCCTACGACAACTACATGGAACGGCAGTTCTTGGAATAATGGTATACCTAACAAAAACGTAAGAGCTATAATTTCTGGAAACTACACCTCTATTGGAAATTTAGATGCTTGTAGTTTAGACATCACAGGAACGGCTCAAGTCCTATTACAAAGCAATCATATTTTTACAATTGCTAGAGGGATTAATGTGGCTTCAACAGCCAATTTTACAGTACAAAATAATGCCAACTTAGTTCAAATCAATAACATTACAAATACTGGAAATATTACAATATTAAAAAATAGTGCCAACTTATTGCGATTGGATTATACCGCTTGGTCTTCTCCGGTAGGCAATCAAAATTTGTTGAGTTTTTCACCACAAACTCTAACAAACAGATTTTACACCTACAATCCAGGAGCAACCACTACACCTACAGCTTACACTGCTATTAATCCAGGAACAAATAGTTTTGCAATTGGTAAAGGATATTTAATTAGAAGTCCTAACAACTGGTCATCTTCAACCGCAAGTTCATACATTGGACAATTTATAGGTGTTCCAAATAATGGCGAATATTTCATCCCCATTCCGTTAGGATATAATTTAGTTGGAAATCCATATGCTGCCTCAATTGAAGCAAATCATTTTATTGCAACAAATAGAACCGTTGAAAACTTATATTTTTGGACACATACCACACAAGCTAGTGGCGGAATGTATACGGTGAATAATTTTGCTTCTTACACAACTTTAGGAGGTGTTGCTTCAGCCGCTGGTGGCGCAATTCCTGATGGTTCTATCAAACCAGGACAAGGTTTTTATCTGTACACTTCGGAAAACGAGACTGCTTGGTTTCATAATGCTTTAAGATACAACACTATAAACAATCAGTTTTTCAGACAAAATAACAGTAAAGATGTTTTTCGATTAAACTTATCAAGTGCTGATAAAAACTACAATCAAATTCTTGTAGGATATACAGATAAAGCTACAGATGCATTTGATTTAGGTATCGATGGAAAAATATTTGAATATGATGAAGCCATGTTATATTCTATCATAGATAAAGAAAAATACGTAATTCAAGGAAAAGGCAATTTTACAATAAACGACATTGTGCCTTTAGGTGTAAAAATTAAAAACAAAGGATTATATACTATCTTTTTTGAAAACAAAGATGGCGTTTTTTCTTCTCAAAAAGTATATTTAAAAGATAATTTCACGGGAAGTACTTCTGATTTATCTGAGCCTTATAGTTTTATGTCTGAAGAAGGCATTTTCGACAATCGATTTGAAATCATATACAAAAAAGAGAAAAACATTACAGTTTCTACAAACGATATATTTACACTATCCAATGAAAACTCAATAACAGTAATTTCTACACAAAAAGAAATAGCAGAAATTATTGTTTATGATATTCTTGGAAAAGAAATAAAGAAACAAAATGGAAAAGCTACAGATTTTGAAATTCCATTAAACAAAAACAATCAAGTATTACTTTTAGATATTACTTTGAAAGACGGAAGTAAACATCATAATAAAGTCATTCACTAAAAAAAAGTCCTGATAAATTAATATCAGGACTTTTTTTATGCTTTTATTTTCTTAGTTATTTTTCAGATTTACCACTTCTTGTTCGGTTAAAACTCTCCAATTTCCTCTTGGTAGATTTTTTTTAGTTAAGCCAGCAAAAACAACACGGTCTAATTTAATAACATTATATTTTAGATGTTCGAAAATGTTTCTTACCACTTTTACATTGGATGTTTTCATTTTAACGCCAATTTCACTTTTCGCTTCACCTTCAATATAAGTTACCTCTTCTACATAAACTCTGTGCCCTTCAATAGTTAATCCGTTTTGAATTTTCTCTAAATCTTCATATTTCAAATTTTTATCTAAAGAAACCTGATAAATTTTAGACGAACGTTGATTTGGAGTAGTAAATTTTCTAACCATATCAGGATCATTTGTAAACAGCAACAATCCCGTTGTGGTTTTGTCCATTCTTCCCACAGGTTCTAATTTTACATTTGAAGGTGACTTAATAAGTTGTAAAACATTATTCGCTCCTTGATCGTTTTTATCTGTTGAAAAATTCTTAGGTTTATTTAAAAGAATGTACTCTTTTTTCTCAGGAGTAATATTAACTCCATCAAAATTAACTACATCCGTTAACTTTACTTTATGCCCCATTTCTGTAACTACCACTCCATTTACTTTTACATTACCACTTTGAATGTAAATATCTGCATCTCTACGACTACAAACTCCTGAATTCGCAACATATTTATTCAATCTGATTTCGTCTTTATCAGATTTAATTTTAACTGGTTTTGGTTTGTCTGTTCTCGCAAATTTATTTGCAGGTTTGTTTCCTGAAGAAAAAGATTTTCCTGATTCGTTTTTCTTAAAATCTGGTTTTTTACTTTCCGAAACTTTACCGCTTCTTTTTGCTCCTGACGATTTTCTCATGCTATTATTTTTTTGCAAAGGTAGTCAAATTAAGTTAGATGTACGAAATTAGAAATTATAAGTCCTTCTAAAACAAATTAATTAATTAACCAACAGTAGCTTTTGTCCGTTTTCAATTACTGTTGGCTTAATTAAAACGATACAAATAACTCCTGCTAAAAGTATAATTTTTAACAAGAAATGCAGTTTTATATAATCTACTTTACCTTCTGACTTCCATAATTTCAAAACAAATATCAACAGTAAAATATAACTGATGTAAAAGTAAATATCCATATAACCAACATCGTATACATTGATTAAAAAATAGACAGGAACAATAGTACCTAACAACAAAAGCGAAATGATTTTCTTAGTAAAATTTTCCCCAAAATTTACTGGAATAGTTTGATAATTGTTAGACAAATCTCCTTCAATATTTTCTAAATCTTTAATCATTTCACGGATTAGAATAATTAGAAATAAGAAAATGGCATGAGCAAAAATTACTTGATAGAAATTTTTGAAATACAGTAAAATTCCAAAAAAAGGCAAAACAGCTAATAAGGAAGCCGTAATATTTCCAACAAAAAGTATTTTTTTTAGTTTGTGCGAATAAAACCAAATGATAAAAATATACACGGAATAAAATAAAGCAGCTCTCCACGATATAATAAAACCCAATAAAGCCGAAAAGAAATTTAAAGTAAAATAAACCTGAAGTTGGGTTTTTTGACTCACTAACCTGTCTAAATATGATTTTTTAGGACGATTAATGATGTCTTTTTTCGCATCGTAAAAATTATTGATAATGTAGCCACCAGCTATGGCAAAAGTAGAAGCGATTACTAAAAGGAATAATCTCCAATCGAGAATAACATCTAAGGCTCTTCTTTCTGGAGCCAATATATATATGGCTGATAAATACTGTGCAAGCGCAATTACAAACACATTATAACCACGAACTACAGAAAAAAAACTGAAGATTTTGGTAAGAAATAATTTAGAGTTGCGGCTTAGCATTTTTTCTTTAGTTTCAAGTCTCAAGTTTCAAGTAAAATTAACGGAATAAAAAAACGTTTAACCTGAAACTTTAAACTAAATTTTAGAATTGATACACCATTTCTAATTTATAATCTTTTAAAGATACTTTTGCTTTTTCAAAATCTTGAGTAAAACCTAAGATATAGCCACCGCCACCAGAACCACACAATTTTAAATAGTATTCATTAGTTTCAATTCCGTTTTGCCAAATTTGGTGAAATTGCTCAGGAATCATGGGTTTGAAATTACTTAAAACCACTTTAGATAATTCTTTAGTGTTTTTAAATAATGATTTCATATCGCCTTGTAAGAAGTTTTCCACACAAGAATCGGTATATTTTATAAACTGCGATTTAAGCATTTTTCTGAAACCCTGGTCCTTTAAATTTTCCATGAAAATATTTACCATAGGTGCCGTTTCACCTACAATACCAGAATCTAACAAGAACACAGCTCCTTTTCCGGTAGCCGATTGACTTGGAATTCCAGCTGCTTCAATATTATCTTTAGAGTTGATAAGAATAGGTAAACTCAAATAACTATTTAACGGATCTAAACCAGAACTTTTCCCGTGGAAAAACGATTCCATGTTAGAAAAAATCGATTTTAACTGTAATAATTTTTCTCTTGTTAAGTTTTCTAAAACGGTAATTTTGTTCAAAGCATACTTATCGTAAACAGCCGCAACTAAAGCGCCACTACTTCCTACTCCGTATCCTTGTGGAATACTTGAGTCGAAATACATTCCGTTGTTTACATCGTTTTGTAACAATTCAATATTAAATGTAACCAAATCTGGTTGGTCTGTTTGTAATTGCTTTAAATACGCTACAAATTTCACCAAACTTTGATTTGATTTTTTAGCTTCTTCAGACGGATTTTCATCTGTTTTTAGCGCGCCATTATAAAAATTATAAGGGATAGAAAGTCCTTTAGAATCTTGAATGATTCCGTATTCTCCGAAAAGTAATATTTTTGAGTAAAAAAGTGGTCCTTTCATAATTAAGTGTTCAGTTTACAGTATTTAGTAATCAGATATTTTAGTAAAGATATAAAATTATTTTAAATTTTGTGCACCATTTCCAATTTCATCGCAAATATACTGACCATTTTGACAATAGCCAACTAATTCGTCCTGAATAAATTGCAATACTTTTTCTTTTACATTTTCTGGATATAAAACATGTACATTTGCTCCTGCATCTAAAGTAAAGCAAATTGGCGTTTGCGTTTCGTTTCTAAACTTCCAAATTCTATTAATAATTTCCAAAGTATTCGGTTTCATCAAGATAAAATAGGGCATAGAAGTCATCATCATGGCGTGTAAAGTCAGGGCTTCACTTTCTACCAAACTCATAAATTCCGTTACATTTCCTGTTTCTAATAACGAAACAATTTTTGCAATATTATCATGCGCTTGATCAAAACGTTGAGATGCAAATGGATGATTGTGCATTAAATTATGTCCAACTGTACTCGAAACTTGTTTTTCGCCTTTGTCCACTAACAAAATCGTATCTTGAAAATTCTGAAAATTGGAATGAATGTTTACAAATTCTACGCCAAATAAATCAGAACTGTTTTTGATGGTTTCATTTTTTCCCCAAGCCACCACATTACCGATAATACTTCTACAAGCACTTCCAGAACCTAAACGGGCTAAAAAAGAAGCTTTCGCATAAAAATAATCGCTTGAAATTTCAGGCTGAATGGCTTTTTCTAAACTCATAATATTCATAGCAAGCGCTGCCATTCCTGAAGCCGATGAAGCAATTCCCGAACTATGTGGAAAAGTATTTTGTGTATCAATAGTAAAATGATAGTCTTTTAAATACGGGCAATACGTTTCAATTCTTTCGAAAAATTTTTGAATCTTGGGTTTGAAATCTTCTTTTGGTTGTCCTTCAAAAAGCAAATCGAAAGAAAAAGTATCTTTTTCAACTTTTGAAGAAACCACAACCGTAGTGATCGTTTTGCAATTTTTTAAAGTAAAACTAATAGAAGGATTGGCTGGAATTTGATCGCCATTTTCCTTTTTTCCCCAATATTTTACTAGAGCTATATTACTTGGCGCACTCCAAGAAAAAGAGGCGGTTTCAATTGAATTATAATTGGATAAAATAAAATCAGAATCAGAATACATAAAAAAAATTTTCACAAAGATAGAAAAGGAAGTTAGAAGTCGGAAGTAAGAAGTCGGAAGTTTTGAATATCTTTGAAAAAATTTTAAAAATGAAGAAATATCTAAGAATTTCGTATTGCATTATTATTTGCTTAACGGTTGGTTTTTTCTCAGGAAAAATCACGCAATCTTCCATCACTACTTGGTATCCTACACTTATAAAACCAGTTTTTAATCCACCAAATTGGGTTTTTGCACCTGTTTGGACTATGCTTTATACTTTTATGGGAATTGCAGCTGGTTTAATATGGAACGAAATTGAAAACCAACAAAAAGAAGTAAAAGTAGCTTTGCAATATTTTATTCTTCAACTAGGATTGAATGCTTTGTGGTCGTATTTATTTTTCGGATTACAAAATTTATTATTAGCTTCAATTGAAATTATACTATTGCTTCTTGTTATGTTGGAATGTTATAAACTATTTAAACCTTTAAATACTACAGCTGCAAAATTATTTATTCCTTACATCGCTTGGGTTTCTTTCGCTACTTTATTGACTTTCAGTATTTATTATTTAAATAATTTCTAAAAATATTACATAATATATTGAAATTTAACTAATTAATTAAAAAAATTATTATTTTTGAAAGTCGAATACAAAAACTTTCAAGTATGGATAATTATTTACAATTAGCAGCAATAGGTTTAATTTTCGGAATTATTGGTTATATAATTGGTAAAATGACAACTGGTAAGTCAAATGAAAATGATGATGAAAAATGGAAATCAGAGGCAGAAGATTGCCACCAAAAAAACACCAAATTACAAGCAGAAATTGAGAAATTAAAACTGGAACAAACAGCAAAAGCAAGTAATTTTGTAGGAACTGCGAATGAAGGCAATTCAAATATTACTCATGACATTAAAGCTGTGAAAGCCATTTTCGGAAAATCCTACCAACAAGACGATTTAAAAATTGTGGAAGGTATAGGTCCGAAAATTGAAGAATTATTTAAAACTTCAGGCATTTTAACTTGGAAAGCTTTAGGAGAAACTTCTGTAGATAGACTTAGAGAAATATTAAACAAAGCTGGTGAACGTTACCAAATTCATGATCCAACGACTTGGCCAAGACAATCAAAAATGGCATATTTAGGCAAATGGCAGGAATTAAAAGATTGGCAAAACACTTTAGACGGCGGAAGAGAAGTCTGATTTAAATAAAAAAACCTCGAAAATATCGAGGCTTTTTTTTACTTATAACTTTTTAAATATTTTCTGCCACTATAAAACCACTTGTCCAAGCATTTTGAAAGTTGAATCCGCCAGTTATGGCATCAATATTAACTACTTCCCCAGCGAAATAAACATTAGGTAAGATTTTACTTTGCATCGTTTTAAAATGGATTTCTTTCAAATCAATGCCGCCAGCGGTAACAAATTCTTCTTTAAATGTACTTTTTCCGTTGACTTGAAATTCGGCTTGAGTCAATTGATTGGCTAAACTATTAATTTGTTTATTCGTCACATCTGCCCATTTAAAATCCAATGCAATACCGGCTGCAACAACTATATTTTCCCATAATCTTTTCGGAAAATTGAAAGGACAAAATTTACCGATTAATTTTTTATTATTTTCTTCTCTAATTGTTTTTAATTGTTCGATGGCTTCATCAAAAGACAGCTCATCTAGCCAATTGACTAATAAAGCAAAACAGTACTTTTTATCAAATAATTCTCTCGCGCCCCAAGCTGAAAGTCTCAAAATTCCTGGACCTGAAAGTCCCCAATGAGTAATAAGTAAAGGTCCAGAAGAAGCTAACTTCGAATTTTTAATTTTGATGCTAGCTTGCGCTGAAAGTCCCATTAAATCTTTAATTCTTTTGTCAGAAATATTAAACGTAAATAATGAAGGAACAGGCGCTACGATTTCGTGACCCATCTGATGCATCATTTCCCAAATTTTAGGATTACTTCCAGTAGCTACAACAATTTTATCCGCAACAAAAACATCATGTTGCGTATCGATTTTCCATTTTTCTTCTTTATTAAAATACAAAGACTGCACACTTTGTGAAGTAAAAACTTTGATTCCTAATTTCTTGACTTCTTTTTCAAAGCAATCAATTATAGTTTGAGAGGAATCGGTAACTGGAAACATTCTTCCATCTTCTTCGATTTTCAACTCGACACCACGTTTTTCAAACCAATCTATTGTATCTCCAGAACAAAACTGCGAAAACGGACCTTTTAATTCTCTTTCACCACGTGGATAAAACTTTACTAAATCGTTTGGCACAAAACACGCGTGCGTTACATTGCAACGGCCACCACCAGAAATTTTAACCTTAGTTAAGCATTCTTTTCCTCTTTCGAGAATTGCCACACTAAGCTGCGGATTTTTCTCTGCGATATTAATAGCTGCAAAGAAACCGGCTGCGCCACCGCCTATAATTATGATGTTGTATTGTTGCATTTATTTGTTTTTTTTTAATTGGCTAATTGAATAATCGGCACATTACTAAAGCGTTTCTTTCAACCATTTGAAAAATTCACCTTGCCAAACTAAAGCATTTTGTGGTTGTAACACCCAATGGTTTTCATCTGGAAATAGTAAAAATTTACTTTTGATGCCTTTTAATTGCGCGGCTTGAAAAGCTTCTTGACCTTGTCCGATTGGCACACGGTAATCTTTTCCACCTTGAATAATTAAAATCGGTGTATTCCAATTGTTCACCAATTTAATTGGATTGAATTCATTATATGTTTTCTGTGCGATTTTGTTGTCTTTTTCCCAATACGCTCCGCCAGAATCCCAATTCGTAAAGAAAACTTCTTCTGTTGTGCCGTACATACTTTCTGTATTGAAAATTCCGCAATGAGAAATAAATGTTTTGAAACGGTTTTTATGAATTCCCGCTAATTGAAATACAGAATATCCACCGTAACTCGCACCAACAGCACCAATTCTGGCTTTATCTACATACGATTCTTTAGAAATATCATCAATGGCGGATAAATAATCGTCCATAACTTGTCCGCCCCAATCTCCTGAAATTTGTTCGTTCCATTGTACACCATGACCTGGCATTCCTCTTCTATTTGGCGCTACCACAATGTAACCTTGCGAAGCCATCAATTGAAAATTCCAACGGAAAGAATAATATTGCGTTAAGGCACTTTGTGGTCCACCCTGACAATATAAAAGCGTTGGATATTTTTTGTTTTTATCGAAATTTGGCGGCAAAATTACCCAAACCAACATTTTTTTACCGTCGGTTGTTGTTACCCAACGTTTTTCCGAAGTACACTTTGCAATTTTCGAATATGCTTCGTCATTAACATGAGTGATTTGTTTCCAAATTTTAGCTTTTAAATCATACGAAAACACTTCTGTTGCGCTGTTGTGTGTGGTTTGAGTTACTAAAACTGAAGAACCTGTAAATCCGATAATACTGTTCAAATCAAAATCGCCATCAGTAATTTGTTTTACGGTAATTGCTATTCGAGTAACACCCGGAAAATTAACTTCAAATAATTGTTTAGTTCCAGCAATTGGTGCAATAAAATAGACTTTTTTACCATCTTGACTCCAAACAAAACTTTCTACGGTTCCGTCCCAAGCGGCAGTTAAATTGATATCAATGCCTTTATGACGGACAATTATATCGTTTTTATCGGCTTCAAAACCGTCGCGTTTCATTTGTAACCAAGTCAAATCGCCTTGAGGTGAAAAAATAGGATGCGTATCATAACCTAAATTTTTCTCGGTAAGGTTTTTAGTTGTTTTAGTAGCTACATCGTACTCGAATAAATCGGTATTTGTACTTGTGGCATAAGCAGTTCCTGCTTTCTTCTTACATACATATATAATTTTAGTTCCATCTGGCGACCAAACATAATCTTCGTCACCACCATGAGGTTTTTGTGGAGAATCGTATGGTTCATTTGGCATGATATCAATCGGACCTAATACTTTTTCATCTGGTTTTCCCACTAAACCTACAAACAAATGATTGTGTGTGCCGTCATTCCAAGTATCCCAATGACGATAATCTAAACCATCATATACTTGCGCTGACGTTTTTGTTAAACTAGGATATAAGTCAGCACCCAATATTTTTTCTACTTTTACTTGTTGGACACTAATGTATTCTTGGCCATTTGGTGAAACATTTTTATCGGCAACTAATCCTTCAATTGAATTTAACAGAGTAGCACTTCCACCACCAACTGGAACAGAATAATATTTAGAAACAATTTTATTTTCTTGAATATTTGGCGTTCCTACTTTATAAATCAACGACTTACCATCTTTAGAAATCCCGATGGGTGTTACTCTACCCAATTGCCATAATTTTTCTGGCGTAATGTTTTGTTGCGCGGTTGCACTCATAGTTATTAGACTGAAAATGAGAAAAATATATTTTTGCATAGTGTTAAATTTTAAAACGAGGTTAAAAGTAGCACTTTTTTGAAAAAATATAACTATTTTCACGGTCTAAAATAATAAAGTGGTTCAATCGTTAAAAATGAAAGTAGTTTTCTGTTAAAATCAATAAGAAAAGGCGATTCAATCTGAAATGACCTCTAAAAATAAATTCACATTTATGAAAAATAATAAACTTTTTATATTAATTATCATTTCACTAATTATTGGTGTTGGTTTAGGTGGAATTGTGCATTATCAGTTTCCAGACTCAATAGAATCTTTCTCAAAAAACATCAAATTACTTGGAACTATTTTTATTCGACTAGTTCAAATGATTATTGCCCCTTTAGTATTCTCTACTTTAGTGGTTGGAATCGCAAAAATGGGTGATATGAAAATGGTCGGCCGTGTGGGTGGAAAAGCAATGGCTTGGTTCATTTCTGCTTCCTTAATTTCCTTATTATTAGGATTGGTTTTAGTGAACTTTTTCGCACCAGGAAAAGGGACGTCTATCCGATTAGACGACACGTCAGCTGCTTCGGAATTATTAGAAAACTCAAAAGGATTTTCGCTAGAAGAGTTTGTAAAACACGTAATACCGAGAAGTTTATTTGAAGCCTTTGCCACAAATGAAATCTTACAAATTGTAATTTTTTCTATTTTATTCGGAGTAGCTTTAGCCGCATTTAGTAAAAAAGAAGCGAAACCAATTATCAAATTATTAGACACTACCGCTCATGTGGTTTTAAAAATGGTGTCATACATCATGTGGACAGCACCATTAGGGGTTTTAGGAGCCGTAGCAAGTGCTATTGCGAAACATGGATTTGAAGTATTCGAATTATACGCCAAATATTTAGGCGCTTTTTTAATTGGAATATTAGTTTTGTGGTTGATTTTATTAACAGTAGGTTATCTAATATTAGGCAAACGCCTTTTCGTATTGCTACAACGTATTAAAAGTCCTTTATTAATTGCGTTTTCAACTACAAGTTCAGAAGCCGTTTTCCCAAAAATGGTAGAAGAATTAGAACGTTTTGGTTGCCAGCCAAAAATTGTTTCCTTCACACTTCCACTTGGGTATTCTTTCAATTTAGATGGTAGTATGATGTACATGACTTTTGCCAGTATTTTTATTGCTCAAGTTTATGGAATCGAAATGGAAATCGGTCAACAACTAACCATGCTTTTAGTGTTAATGCTAACCAGCAAAGGTGTTGCCGGTGTGCCAAGAGCTTCATTAATTGTAGTGGTTGCAACCTGTGCGATGTTTGGTATTCCACCGGAAGGAATTGCATTAATTTTACCAATTGACCATTTTTGCGATATGGCAAGAAGCATGACAAACGTTTTGGGTAACGCACTATCAACGGCTGCCATAGACAAATGGGAATCGAAAAACGAAGTAGCTTCAGCAACTGAAAACGAATAAGTTTATTCAAACAACACAAAATCAAATAGTGCTGCTTAGATTAGTACTAAAAAAAGAAAAAAATGAAATTCAATTTAGAAATACTTAATTTTTTAAAATCAAACTTTTTTTTACAAACACAACAAATTGATAAAGAATTTACTTGGACACAACTTTTTAATCCAGAATTTTACATTAACTTGGAATTAGGTGGCGTACCTATTGGAATTTATGTTGTACTTTTTATCATTTTTGCTGAGACTGGTTTATTTATTGGCTTTTTCTTACCTGGTGACAGTTTACTTTTTTTATCAGGTATTTATTGTGAAGCGTTAGTAGCTCCTTTAAAATTTTTACCACAAGGATATTCTCCGGTTTTTATTGTAGCCACATTAATTGCACTTTCTGGAATTTTTGGAAATATTTTTGGTTACTGGTTTGGATCGGTTTACGGAAAAAATTTATACCAAAAAGAAGACGGTTTTTTCTTCAAAAAGAAATATTTATTTCAATCGGAAAGTTTCTTTCAAAAACACGGTGGTGTGGCTATAGTTTTTGCTCGGTTTTTACCTATCGTTAGAACTTTTGTTCCAATAATCGCAGGAATTGTTCACATGGAAAAAAAGAAGTTCATGTTTTATAATGTATTGAGTTCTCTTTTATGGTCCTTTATTTTGGTATATTCTGGACATTATTTATACGGCTTATTTTTAGAGAAATTTGATATCGATTTAAAACATCATATCGAAAAAATCATCATTATTTTAGTTGTGGCTACTACACTTCCTTTAGTAATGAAAGCCATAAAGAATAAAAAATTAGAGCAAACAGATACAAGTGGAGATGAATAATTTTCCTTAAACGTATTAGAGATTAAAGATGCAGCTAAGCTACTGGGAAATAAAAAATTGGTTCTCCAACGTAGATTATACTATTGTTGGAAGTGGAATTGTAGGCTTACACACTGCAATTCGGCTAAGAGAACGATTTCCTGAAGCTAAGATTTTAATTCTAGAAAAAGGTTTTTTACCACAAGGCGCCAGTACTAAAAACGCGGGATTTGCTTGTTTCGGCAGTGTCTCTGAAATTATTGACGATTTAAAAACACATTCTGAAGAAGAAGTAATTCAATTGATTCAGAAAAGATATGCAGGTTTACAATTACTCAGAAAAAATTTAGGCGATTCAGCCATCAACTACAAACCTTTTGGAGGCTATGAACTCTTTTTAAAAGAAGACGAAGCCTTTTTTAATGATTGTATTGAAAAAATTCCACTTATAAATGAAATGCTTCATCCTTTATTTAAGTCGGAAGTCTATTCGAAAGTTTCAGACAAATTTAACTTCAAAAACACATTCAACCATATAATTTTCAATGCATTTGAAGGTCAAATTGACACAGGAAACATGATGCAAGCTTTATTAAAAAAAGCAATTCAAAACGATATACTTATTTTAAATAACCAAACTGTTTCGAACCATCAAGAATTAAATGACGGTGTTGAAATTGCTACAGACGAATTGACATTCAAAACCAAAAAACTATTATTTACTACTAATGGTTTTGCCGCTGAATTAACTCAAAATCAAGTCAAACCAGCTAGAGCTCAAGTTTTAATAACCAAACCGATTAAAAATTTACATGTTAAAGGCACTTTCCATTTAGATCAAGGGTATTATTACTTCCGAAACATAAATAATCGTTTACTTTTTGGTGGTGGTAGAAACCTAGACTTTAAAGGCGAAACTACAACTTCGTTAGAAACAACCGAAATTATTCAAAATCGCTTGCAAGAATTACTAAAAGATGTAATTTTGCCGAACATTCCTTTCGAAATTGATCACCGTTGGAGCGGAATTATGGGCATTGGAAATTCTAAAAAACCAATTGTTCAACAAATAAGCAATAATGTATTTTGTGGTGTTAGAATGGGTGGAATGGGTGTTGCCATAGGCAGCTTAATCGGACAAGAATTAGCAGATTTAGTATAAAATGGCAGTAAAAAAAACAACTCCAAAACCTAAAACACAACCTAAAACTAATGAAAAAAAAGGCTTTGTAAGCACTTTAACACGTTGGCTTTGGAAAGCATTTATTTGGTTTAATAGTATCAGTTTATTTTTTGTTATACTGTACAAGTTTGTACCTGTTCCTTTTACACCATTAATGGTTATCCGTCATTTTGAAAATTCTGCAGAAGGAAAAAATATTGAAACACGACACGATTGGGTTCCTCTTGAAGACATTTCTAAAAATCTACAAAAAGCAGTAATTGCAAGCGAAGATGCTAGATTTTTTGATCACAATGGCCTTGATTTTTCAGCTATGCAAAAAGCAGCAGTTGAAAATTTTAAAGGTAAAAAACTTAAAGGCGGAAGTACCATAACGCAACAAACGGCAAAAAATGTATTTTTATGGCAAGGCCGAAGTTATTTTAGAAAAGCATTAGAAGCTTACTACACGATATTAATTGAACTAATTTGGGGAAAAGAACGCATTTTAGAAGTTTATTTAAACAGTATTGAAATGGGCGATGGCATTTACGGTGCACAAGCTGCCACACAACATTGGTATGATAAAGATTGCAAAAGCTTAACCAGAATGCAAGCAGCTGGAATTGCGGCAATATTACCGAATCCAAGAAAATTTAAACCTAATGGTTCAGCTTACATAAGAAAAAAACAAAGTAAAGTTGCCCGATATATTTTAATGACTAAATTAAAATATTAATTCAAATCTAAAATGAAAACTGTATTAATAACTGGAGCTGGTGGTGGAATTGGCGAACAAACTTCTTTGTATTTTGCAAAAAACAATTGGATTGTAGTAGCAACTCTTCTTCATTTTACTGAAGCAAATAAATTTAACGACATCCCAAATATTCATTGTTATGAAATGGATGTTACTTCATCTGAAAGTATCTCTAAAGCAACTCAAACTATTTTAGAAAAACATCCAAAAATTGACACCATAATTAATAATGCTGGAATGGGCTACAGAAGTTTTGTAGAACTTTCAGAAGACGAAAAAATTAACACCATTGTAAATGTCAATTGGTTAGGCGTTGTGAAAATTTGCCGTGCTTTTATCCCTACTTTTAGAGCACAAAAATTTGGACAATTTATAAACATTACATCTGTAGCTGGATTGGTAAATTTACCGCTTGGAAATTTTTATCATTCTACAAAACAAGCTGTAGAAAGTTTTTCAGAATGTATGGCTTACGAATTAGCGGATTTTAACATCAGTGTATCTACCGTTCAGTTTGGAAACGCACCCACTTCATTTCAAAAGAATGTTACAAAATGTGCCAAAACAGAAATTTGTTCGTATAACAAATTAATGGAAAAAATATCTTATTTACTTGAAAAAAAATCAGGAAAAAATTGCAATTTACCGAATCAAATAGTTGAAAAATTATATGATATTGCAGAAAATCCAAATAAAAATTTCAGGAGGTACACCATTGGTTTTGATGCAAATTTGATGCGTGTGTTAAGAAGAACGCTAGGCTATAAAATTTTTAATTTCATTATTAGAAAATTCACTTTAAAATAAATTATCTTTAATATATTTTCACTATTTTTATAAAAAATACATCAAAATCTTGTTTTTATGTCTAAAAGTGAAATCAACAAAGGCTTGTTATTCAATCAGGATCATTTTAATTTACTAATTAAATTATACAAATCGTCTTTTTTAGATTATAATGGGATTGAAGACATATACAAAACCATAACAGAAACTGCTGTCAAAGGGCTAAAAATAATTAGAGCTAGTTACTGGGAAATAGAAGGTGAAGATTTAGTTTGTAAGGATCTTTATGATGCCACAGCCAAAACACATACTATCGAAAAAAAATTAATAGCCGAATATTTACCTGTTTATTTTCAAGCACTTAAAGATGGAATTGCGATTGTAGCAGACGATGTCAATTCTAACTTTTATATCAGAGAGCTTAAAGAAAACTATATTACGCCGTTAGGAATAAAAAACATGTTAGACATACCAATTAGAAAAGACGGTAAACTAATTGGTGTTTTTTGTTGTGAACACAATAAAGAAAACGGAGTTTGGACAGAGACGGATCTAGCATTTGCTCGCGTTTTATGCGATATTTTAAATTTAATGATTGAGCAAGGCAAAAGACGAGAACTAGAAAAAGAACTTTTAGAAACAGAAAGAAAAATTAGCTTAATAACTGAAAATTCTTCAGACGGATTTGTAGTTATAGAAAACAAAAAAGTAACTTTCGCCTCTTCATCCTACTACAAACTTTTAGGATACAGCGAAAACGAAGTGTTAAACTTTACTATAGAAGATGTTTTCAACAACATTCACAAAGATGACCTTAATAAAACTAAAGATTTCATTTACGAAAACTTAGGACTTAAAAACAAATATTTTAAATATCAGTTTCGATTAAAAGGCAAATCAAAAAAGTATTTTTGGCGTGAAGATTCCGCCTGTGTTATATATGACGATAATGGAAATTACACCAAATATTTAATTATTTCAAGAGATATTTCTGCAATAAAATTAGCAGAAGAAAAAGCTACTAAATTAGTTGCGCTGTCTAAAAACTTAAATGCTAAATTGGCCAATTTTACACATATTGTTTCCCATAATATTCGTTCTAACACCAGTAACATATCAATGTTAATTGATTTAATTGAAGATACTGATGAATATGCAGAAAAGAAAGAATATTTTCAATTGCTTAAACAAAACAACAATAAGCTTTCTGAAACTATATCTCATTTAAACGAAACAATAGATTTGCAATTTACTTCCAAAAAAAGAAAAACGGAAATTAATGTAAAAAAAGAAATTGCTTCAATTTTAGAAACTTATAAAAACGATATTAAAACAAATAATATTTCTGTAGAAGTTACTGTTGCAGCAGATTTAATTTTAAATACTATTCCAACCTATTTTGAAAGTATTGTTTCTAATTTAATATCAAATGCCATAAAGTATAAATCGCTTCATAAAAAACCTTTCATAAAAATAAAAGCTTTAAAAGAAAAAAGAAAAACAGTTATTTTTGTAGAAGATAATGGAATTGGCATTGACTTAATGAAAAATAAAGATAAAATTTTTGGTATGTACAAAACGTTTCACAACAATTCTGACGCTGTTGGCTTGGGTCTTTTTATGATAAAAAATAAAATTGAAGTATTAGGCGGAACAATAAGTCTAGAAAGCAAACTAGGTAAAGGCACAATTTTTAAAATTATTCTTTAAATTCTTGATCATACTAAACGCTGAAACAATGTTTAAAAACTACCAACTTGCTTATATAATAGACGACGACCCAGTTTTTGTACTTTTATTTAAAAAAATATTAACTAAACTTGGGAAATTTGATGCTATTGTAAATTTCGAAAATGGTCAATTGGCTTTAGATGCAATAACAAATAAACACAAAAACAAGGAGACTCTGCCAGATATTGTTTTTCTAGATATTAATATGCCTATTTTAGACGGATGGGAATTTTTAAAATTAGTAGAAAAACATCAATTTAAAGATCATTTAAACATATACATGGTTTCTTCTTCTATTGATAATTCAGAAATAAAGAAATCTAAAAAATATAAATCTGTTAAAAATTTTATTTCGAAACCCATTTCCGCCAAAGACTTTTTACAAAAATTAGAGTATTAAAACTACTTCCAGTTGATCGATTCAATGAGTTGTTTCATATCGTTTTTAATGTAATCTGCGGCTGGCAAAATAGAATCAAAATTAGGTTTAGAGTAAAAATACATACTTGCAGTTACAAAGTTTTTTGTGCTATCTGTAACATAAAACTGTGCATTAGTAGCCGCATTTCCTCCAACTTGATAAAACATTCCATATACTTTTTTATTCAAGTTTACATAAGGTTGTTCTGCGATATCATTCGCTTTTATAGCATGCTCATAAGTTAGTTTTTGAGCATCAACAAGCAATGTTTCTAAATTACCTTGAATGGGTTTATAAGTTAAATATACTGTAGCTTTCATTTTTGGATAATGAATTTCCAAACCACAATTTGATGTCGCTTTTACTTCTGCCAATTCGTTTTTATCAAAATCAAAACCACAAGAATTAGAAAACTTCTTGTATTTCGCTGGAGGATATTCTAAACGTAATTGTCCTGTTGGCTTTGGCATTTTTTCATCGCCACAAGAAAGTAAAGCAAAAAAAAGCAGGGTAAAAAAAAGGGAACATTTCATTTTAATTTATTTTTTAAAAGAAAAAAGAGCCTAATTTATAGAAAGTGGATTGTAATATTTTTCAAACCTAAATCTATATATGCTTAACTCTTCTCTACTTTAATATTTTTATAAACAATCTCTAAAAGACACAATTATTCTAGTGAGTCAAAATCTAAATCTTTTGAACTTGGTGGATTACTAGTTGGGGCTTTTGATAAGTCTGATTCTTTTTTAGTGTTTAAGAAAGTAAATTCTGTAACTTGAATTTCTGTAGTATATTTTGTTGTTCCGTCTTCAGCTGTCCATTGACGTGACTTAATTCGTCCTTCAATATAAATTTTATCGCCTTTAGAAAGGTATTTTTCACACAATTCAGCCGCTTTGTTTCGCACCACAATATTGTGCCATTCGGTAGAAGTTATTTTTTCTCCTGTCGATTTATTAATATATACTTCATTGGTTGCTAAAGGAAATCTTCCAATACAACTTTGTGCATCAAAATAATGCATTTTTATTTCGTCTCCTAAATGTCCAATTAGAATAACCTTATTTAATGTACCGTTCATGGCTTATATGTTTTTATCAAAAATACTAAATATTATTTAGATTGCAATTTTTTCTATAAAATTATGTAAAACAATTGGTACGGGCAACTGTCTTATTTCTTCAAAAGAATAGCCATCATGAATTTCATCATCAATTTCAATGGCATAAAATCTTACATTTAAGTGTTGGTGGGATAACTTATGCAATACGTCAAACGAATTGAAATAATGAAACGTATTTATCGTATATTTATCTTTAATCTGATTTAAAATTACATTTTCTGCTATTTCACTTTCTGATTCAATGCATGGAAATTCAAATAAATTTTTCCAAATTCCGTTTTCGGTTCTTTTATGCATCTTATAAATACCAGAAGTATTTTTTACTACAATATAATTCAAAAAGCGCTTGGTAACCTTCACCTTTTTCGACTTCAAGGGTAATTCCGAAACTTTATTTAATTTTAAGGCTTCACAACTATCATTAAAAATACAATCCATACAATTAGGACTTTTAGGCACACATTGTAAAGCACCAAATTCCATAATCGCTTGATTGTGAATATTAGGTTGCGATTTAGAAAGAACTTTTGTAGCTAAATCGATAAAATACTTTTTTGAGGAATTTTGAGAAATATCATATGCTACATTAAAAACACGCGATAATACTCTAAAAACATTACCATCAACAACCGCTACTGGTTCATTAGAAGAAAAAGAAGCAATTGCTGCAGCTGTGTAAGTACCAATCCCTTTCAATTTTAGTAATTCATCGTACGAATTTGGAAAAACACCATTGAGAGTATCCATGACATATTTCGCAGTAAAATGCAGATTTCTGGCTCTAGAATAGTAACCCAAACCCTGCCAAAGCTTCAAAATTTGTTGTTCTTCTGCATTTGCTAAATCTTTTACGGTTGGAAAAGCATTTATAAAAGCGGTATAATAAGGCAACCCTTGACTCACTCTTGTTTGTTGCAAAATAATTTCTGAAAGCCAAATTTTGTAAGCATCAGTGGTGTTTCGCCAAGGCAAGTCTCTGTAATTTTGGTTGTACCAATTGATAATTTTGATTGAAAAATCCATGTTAAAATTTAAAGCCGTAAAAATAAATCATTTATATGGTTAAATTTTAGTTCATTAAGTTTGAATTTGTGTTTTTTTAATTCATATATTTGCACACTCAAAAAAATACATAAAATTTAACACGAAAGAAAATGACGAAAGCAGACATCGTAGCAAAAATTTCAGAAAAATTAGGCCTTGAAAAAGGTGACGTTCAAGCTACTGTAGAATCATTCATGGAAGAAGTAAAAAATTCATTAGAAACTGGTGATAACGTTTACTTAAGAGGATTTGGAAGTTTTATTGTTAAAACAAGAGCTGAAAAAACAGGAAGAAACATTTCTAAAAACACAACAATTAAAATTCCAGCACACAACATTCCAGCATTTAAACCTGCTAAAGTATTTGTAGAAAGCGTTAAAGAAAAGACAGAAGTAACTGTATAATATTATTTATTAATCATAAAAACTACACATTATGCCAAGTGGTAAAAAAAGAAAAAGACATAAGGTAGCTACTCACAAGCGTAAAAAAAGAGCGAGAGCTAACCGTCACAAAAAGAAAAAGTAGTCTAAAAACTACTTTTCTTTGTTTAGAAAAGAATTAACGTTCATTGAATTATGAATTTCATACGATTTTGACAAGTTCAATTTTGCATTAAAATTCTATTGGGTATTTTACCTAAATTGTTTAATCCATCCTAGCAATAAGTAGAGAATTTAAAATTTCATTAAAAGATTTTTTAGACAATCAAACAAAAATGTTCGGATATAAAAGATACAGCATGAACAAAGAATTAATTATTCGATCTGGTTCAGACGCAGTAGATTTTGCCTTATTAAAAGATGGAAAACTAATTGAATTACACAAAGAAAAAGAAGCTAGCGATAGCAATCAGTTTCAGGTTGGCGATATTTTTATAGCAAAAATAAGAAAACCTGTTGCCGGATTAAACGCTGCTTTCGTGCATTTAGGTCATGAAAAAGATGCTTTTTTGCATTATCACGATTTAGGGCCAAACTTAAGCTCTTTGATGAAATTTATTAAACTTGTAAGCGCAGGTAAAATAAAAGATTATTCACTCAAAAATTTCTCTTTTGAACCCGAAATTAGTAAAGATGGCACTATAATGGACACATTAAGCGCCAATCAATCGATTTTAGTTCAAATAGTTAAAGAACCTATCTCGACCAAAGGACCAAGAATTAGTTCTGAGATTTCTTTAGCAGGAAGATATGTAGTATTAGTTCCGTTTTCAGACCGTGTTTCTGTGTCGCAAAAAATTAGCGATAGAAAAGAAAAAGAACGTTTGAAAAAACTATTAGTATCTATCAAACCAAAGGGATTTGGTATTATTGTGAGAACAGTAGCCGAAGGCAGAAAAACAACTGAGATTGAAAAAGATGTAGAAACATTGTTAGACCGTTGGACTACAATGTGTAAAAAACTACAAACCGCTCATCATCCATCAAAAGTATTAGGAGAATTAACTAAATCTTCTTCTATGTTAAGAGACATTTTTAACGATACTTTCACGAGTATTCAAGTAGATGATGAAGATTTGTATTTACAAACGAAGGACTATTTGCAAGAAATAGCTCCGGATAAAGCGTCTATCGTAAAACACTATCAATCGAAAGATTTACCTCTTTTTGAGAAATATCATATAGAAAGACAAATAAAAACCTCTTTTGGAAAATCAGTTTCTATGAGTAAAGGTGCTTATTTAATTATCGAACACACAGAAGCGTTACACGTTATCGATGTAAACTCTGGAAACCGATCTAATAAAGCACAAAACCAAGAAGATACTGCCATGGAAGTGAACATGATTGCTGCAGCAGAAATTGCACGTCAGTTACGACTAAGAGACATGGGAGGAATTATTGTTGTCGATTTTATTGATATGCAAAACCCAGACAATAGAAAAATATTGTTTGATTTCTTAAGAGAAGAAATGAGTGACGACAAGGCCAAGCATAAAATCTTGCCTCCTAGCAAATTTGGATTAGTTCAAATTACTAGACAAAGAGTTAGACCTGAAGTTAATATTGAAACCAACGAAGAAAATCCGAACGAAAACGGACAAATTGAAGCGCCAATTTTAATTATTGACAAAATAGAAGCTAACCTAGAAAGCATTATTAAAGACCATAAAAAAGTTGTACTTAATGTACACCCTTTTGTGGCCGCATACCTTACAAAAGGTTTTCCATCCTTACGTTCAAAATGGTTTTTTGAACATAAGAAATGGGTGAAAATTATACCTCGTGACGCTTACACGTATTTAGAATATCATTTCTTTGATAACCAAGGAAAAGAAATTTTATAAAAAAACAAAACCGCTACTCGAAAGAATAGCGGTTTTTTTATTTGATATTTTCCCTCAAAATAAATTGAAAAAATTTCACCTCTGAAACAAACCGAATACTGAAAACTGTATACCGCTGACTAAATTACTCGCTTTCAAATTCGACTTTACGTCTGATTTCATTTCCATTGGAATCTACAACCGTAATGATATGAAAACCGTTGGTGGCAAAAACAGGCATTTCGTGGAACATTTTGGTCGTTCCTAAATACTTTTGATCTACATACCAAAACAACTCCGCTGAAGAATTGGACAACGCTACTTTAAAAATGGCAGGTTGTACTTTTCCATTAAAATCTTTAGCTAAAATTACTTTTGTATTGGCTTTTGGATATATGAAATCCATAAACTTATCTTGTTGGGCATTGACACAATCTTCCCGAAAAGGTGGCAAATTCAAATAATCAACATTTTTACTTTTATAATACCATTCCATTACAGGTGGCAACACAAACCAGGGTTTAGAAACGATTTTATCTACCAATTCACAACTACTATTTACTCGAAAACGTAAAGTTTGATCTAAATGTACCATTTTATGATACGGACAAGCGGTAGTTTTCTTCGCTCTTTTAGCAATAAATTGTTTTTTTGAAGGACAAAATTCTGTAGCCAAATGCCCTGATTTTTCACAAACCATCACTTCTTCTAAATCTTTATGTGGCTCTTCAAACCATTTTGAACGAGGCAAGAATTGAAACACATCAAATAAAACGGGCGCAGCTGTATCTACTCCAGTCAACAATGGCCTTCCTTCTCCAGTTGCATTTCCTACCCAAACTCCAACTACATAGTCTTTCGTTACGCCAACAGCCCAAGCATCTCGACTTCCGAAACTGGTTCCTGTTTTCCAAGCAATTTCTAATGACGAATCATAAAAACGCCATGCCTCATCGCCTTGTGGCCGGTTGACTTCTTTCATGGCATTAAACGTTTGCCAAATGGGTGCCGCTCCAAAAATGGGTTTTTGTGCTGATTCTGAACCAAAATCTATTTTATTTTCGAATTCGTAATTCAATTGTGCCATTTCTTCTTTGCGATATTTTCCTCGAGATAAAGCATAATACGAATTGGTTCGAGACATGTAAGCATACGCTTTCGTTATATCCCATAAATTTGATTCGGCGCCACCTAAAATCAAAGACAACCCATAATTGGAAGGCGGTCGGTTAATGTTTCTTAATTTCAATTTCTGCAACTGCTCGTAAAATTTATTTACGGAATACTCTTGTAACATTAAAACAGAAGGAATGTTTAGCGAACGAGCTAAAGCTCTACTAGCTGGAACTGCTCCATCATACGTCAAGTTGAAATTTTGTGGCGTATATCCAGAAATTTGAGTAGGTACATCTGCGACTAACGTTTCTGGTAACAAATCGCCATCATCTAACATAGACGCGTATAAATACGGTTTCAAAATACTTCCAGTACTTCTTGGTGCTTCAATAATATCTACATCTTTTTGGTGTTGTTTTTCCGTTGGTGTGTTTCCCACATAACTGATAATATTATTTGTTTTCACATCTATTACAATTACCGCCATATTATACACCTGATTTTGCTTATACACTTGGTAATATTGATTCACAATTTCATTGGTACGTTGCTGTAAACTGGCTTGAATGGTTGTTTTTACTTTTTCCCCTCGATGTTCTTTCGCGACTTTTTCCACTAAATGCGGTGCAATTTTAGGCAATTCGAAAGGTTTTTGAGGCAACGTTTCTTGTAAAGAAAGCTCATATGTTTCTTTGTCTATTACATTTTCAGCAAACAACTTTTTCAATAACCTATTTCTTTTTTTAAGTAACTTTTCCTGATTTTTACCAGGATAAATTAAACTTGGTGCATTGGGTAAAACTGCTAAAGTTGCTGTTTCAGCCCAAGACAATTGATGCGGTTGCAACCCGAAATACTTCCAAGACGCCATTTCAATTCCAACCACATTGCTTCCATAAGGTGCATGTGAAGCGTAGAGTTGCAAAATTTTATCTTTAGAATGACGAAATTCTAAACGCGTAGCTAAAATCAGCTCAAGTGCTTTTTCGAAATAACTACGCTTTTTTCCATTTCGGTGTAAACGAATGACTTGTTGCGTGAGCGTACTTCCTCCGCGCACTACTCGACCCGCTTTTCTATTTTCTTGAATGGCATGTACAATTGAAACGGGATTAAATCCGAAATGCTGATAAAAATGTTGGTCTTCAAAAGCGACAATACATTTTTTAAATTTTTCAGAAATTGTATCATTTTCAGGAAAACGCCATTGGCCATCGGAAGCGATTTTCGCACCCAATAATTGTCCTTCGGCACTTTCTATAACCGTAGAATACCTATTTTCAAACAATTGAAAAGGCAAGGAAAAATAATACAACACCAACAAAACCAAACTAACAATTGATTTCTTTTTATGGTTCAGAATTTTCTGTTTGATTTTGGAATACAGCTTTAGAAATATTGTTTTCACTAACTTATATTTTAACTTCATTAGGATTATAAACCCTAATGAAGTACTTTTTAATTTATTTAATAATCGTTACCCATTGTCCTTTTGTTCTTACTATGTAATTATTATCATACATAGCTTCACATTGAATGCCTGGCAAATAGTATTGCCCTAAATAACTAGTATTCATTAAAACTCTAAACGTTCTGGATTCGCCTACGCGTAACGAGAAATAAAACTGGGTTCTGTCGTCTCGAATGTCGATATAATCTGCTACATTTTTACCAAATGAACCAAAATCGGTATAACGAGTATTCATGATTTCAAATCCAGACGGCACAATTTGTGACAACGCGATATTCTCCATTTTTTCTGTTCCTTTGTTAGAAATGGTAATTTCCGCCACCACTTCTGTTCCCTGTTTGATTTTAGAAACATCGAGTGTCGCTCCTGCTTTTGTGGTGAATTTCACCGTCGCATTTAAATTTTTCTCCATGACTTTTTCTTTTCCAACAGGTAAAATTCCGCTATTTAAAACGCGCACATATATTGGTGCTTTACTATTGTTTTTGATAGTCGTTGTATATTTCCCGGTTTTCACCTCTAGTTTTCTATCGATAAAAGATTTAGTACTGGTAACTACATTCGATTTTCCTGCATACGAATAGGTGGCGTTGATTCCAGCTCCTTTATTTTTGATGGCGAATTTAGAAATCGCATATAATGAGTAAGCTGTAGATTGTGTGCTCATGTATTTACTTGACGATAAATCTTTTGCTACTTTAATAGCTTGTTTGAAAGCTTCTGCTTTATTGTCTAACAACACATACGTTTCTAACAACATGGCTTTGTTTCTTTGTTCTGATCCATAATAATAACCGTACATATCTGCATTTAATTGTGCGGAAAGTCCTTTGATTAAATTCAACGCTGCATTTTTTTGTCCTGCTAAAGCATACGTAGCCGCTAAACGGTATTTGGTTTCATTAGAAATGGAAGCGGTTTCTCTTAATCGGTTCATAGAAGCCATATCTACATTTCCTGATAAAGCCAAAGTATACAAACGATACGCTTGTGCAAAATCATTTTTCTGAGAAGCATCATAACGCCATCTTTTAGCTTCTGTTTGTTGGAAATTCACCCATTTTTGTTTGAATGCAACAGGTAACACATATCCTTTTTTCTCCGCTTCAAACATAAAATGTCCGGCATAAGAAGTTCCCCAATCGTCTGTATTTCCATTACCTTGCCAATACGACAAGCCGCCAGAAGCGATTTGAAAATTACCTAATTTATGAATCGCAGCATTAATATTATTTTGAATTTGTGCTTTACGGTTGGCATCGATATCAACTACATCCGACAAATACAATTGTGGAAATACCGAAGAAGTAGTTTGCTCTACACATCCATGCGGATATTGTATCAAATAATTCAAACGCCCATTAAAATCAACGGATGGAAATGACGAAATTTCCAATCTGGATTTGTTGGAACCATACACACCAAATGTGGTCCAATTTAACGTTTTTGAACTGTTTGCAGGAAGCACCACTTCTACAAAATCTTGTGAAACTGGATTCGGATTCACCACATCTACCTCAACCGTGTAAACGGATTTTTCCTTTCCAGAAGTCGATATAAAACTCAACTTAGCAATCCCTGAAAAATCGGCAACAGCTACATCAAAATACACTACTTTTTCATCTGGATTTGCAAAAGTAATTTGTTGCACTTTTTTGCCAACTACTGAAATTCCGTTAGAAGCCACAACTTGTACCGCAACATTTTTAATATATTTTTCTGTTGCAAAGACAGTTACAGGAACAGTGATTCTCTCTTTTGCAGAAATTTTTCTTGGAAAAGAAGCTAGCGTCATTAATGGTTTTTTCACCAAACACGTTTGTTCTGCACTTCCGTATGCACTTTCTTTTGCATTTCCAGCCACCACCATAGCGCGCACGGAACCAATATAATTAGGCAATTTAATAGTGTGCGTTTTCGTTTGTCCTTTTTCTAATTTAAAGGGACCTAAATGAATAATTACAGGTTTAAATCGGTTCGCTTTTTTGGCCTTTCCGCCACCTAAATCCTGATCACCACCAATACTGAAAATTTGATTGATTTTTCCACCATACGCTCCAATTACATCGTCATAAACGTCCCAAGTTTTTACACCTAGTGCTTGACGTGCATAAAATTTATCCCAAGCATTTGGTGTTTTAAAATTGGTTAAATCTAACAACCCATCATCAACAATAGCAATTGTATAGGTCATTTCTTTACCGTTTTTCTCACTTACTTTCAACGTCGTTTTTTGTTCTGGTTTTAAAACCGTCGGTAAAACGATTTCAGGTTGCAATACTGTATTTTTATCAATGACTTCTATTGGAATAATTCCATACATACGAATGGGCGCATCAGTAACAGTTGATGCGTGTGGTTTTAACAATGTAATATGGATATACACATTTGGCGCCATTTCTTTAGTCGCTTCAATGGAAAATTTTGTTTCTCCTTTTTTAGATTCGATCCATTTGGTTTGAATTACTTTCGTTCCGTTTTCGATAGAAACTAATGCTCTTCCGCCTTCACTAGATGGAAAAGAAACCGCAATATCGTCGCCCACTTCATATTTATCTTTATCGGTTGCAAAAACTAACATATTTGCTGCAGACGCATCGCCTTTTTTAGTTTTTCCAGACCAAGCTGGCCAATCTATAATAGTGGTTAAACTTGTGGCATGTCCGTCATTATGATCGATAACGCGAATCAAATAGCGACCCCAATCGTTCTCAGGCACACTAAAAGCTACACTTCCTTTTCCTGAGCTATTGGTACTCACTAAATAACGTTTATAAGGCATGGTAACTTCAGAAGAATTGTAACTAGATAAATCATTATCCGAAGCATTCCACCACCATTTCCACTCTACTTTAAACACATGAACTTCTAAATTAGACACCGCTTTAGGCTGACCTTTTTCACCAACTGTAGCAATTTCAAATTTATTTACAACATCCGTTTCTAAGGTGCCATATTTATTTAGTTCTGGTGTTTTAATTCCTACATAAGTTCTATAAGGTGAAACCGTTGCTGAAACCACATCCGTACTAAAATCGCCACCTGGTTCGTAAGCTTTCGTTTGTAAAACCATTTTTAATTTACCTGGCGCTTGATTGGTTATTCTTGGTTCGATTGCCACATTTGCTGCACCATTTTCGTCCACTTTTCCTGAGAAAACGTTTACTTCTTCTGTACCAAAAGTACGCACTTCGTCGTCAAAATCGAATTTTTCAAAACCTTTAAAAGTGGTAATATCTTGTATGTATTTCGCTTGCATATCAAGTTTTAAATTTTTACCCACGGCACCATGTAACCAAGCCACACTTACATTTGCGGAATTTTTGTAATTGGCATATAACGTTGCATTTGAAAATCCGTTTTTAATTTTTAAGCGGTTTGGTTTTATGGTTTCAATTTTTAGACTTTTGTAAAAATGCACGCCTCCAATAGACACTTTTGCTTCCCAATTTCCGGTTGGATCAGAAGCACGAGTCGCGACTTTAAACTGATAATGATTCATGTCATTATACTTTTTAATTGCTTGGTAACGTGTTTTTCCTTGCGGGTCGGCTACACTTAGCTTGATTGGATGCGTTTTTTCCAATTTACTTTCCCTATCATTTAACATGAACGAAACGAATAAAGTATCACCTGGACGCCAAACGCCTCTTTCTGTGTAAATGAAACCTTTTAATCCTTTTTGAAGAGCTTCTCCACCTACGCTAAAATTACTTACCGATAGCGAGTGCCCTTCATCTAACTTTACATAAGTGGTATGATTTCCTTTGGTTATGATGGCGAAATAGGCGTATTTTTTCAAATCGATTGTTCCAATTCCATCACTATTTGTTGAAGCTTCCCCTAATTTTTGTTGTTGAAAAGTAAACAATTCAATTTTCGCATTTCCTTCTGGTTCGGTGGTAATAATATTATTCACCGCAAAAGTATAAGCACCATTTTCGCCTCTTTTAGCTACCACACCTAAATCGGACGCAATAACATTCGTGGCTATTTTAATATCGTAATAGTAAGAATCGGTACACGGATCGGCACTTTCCATCCAACTATAATTTTCATAATAGTAGTCGTCATAATATTCATCAACAGAGCGAATTTCTTCCTCCTCTTCTTCGCTTTCTTCTTCTTCGTCAATTAAATTAGAACTACATTTTAGTAAGGAATATTTTTTCTTAAAAGACAATTCTACTCTGTAAATTGCACCTGGTTCTGTTTTTACAATTTTCGATAAATCTATAGCATAGGCATTCCATTTACTATAATTGGTATAGCTGTTTGATTTTAATACAATTTTACTTTTCGAAATAGGTTGTGCTACATTTCTTAAATTTCTTCCACCATTTAATTCATTGTCTTGTAAAAATTGCAACACATTATTTTTATAAATTTGATACACTTTTACATCTATGGCACTTAAGTTGACCGCTTCGAAATTAATTTTCAAATTATTAGAACTTGGTAATATCGTACCGCTTTTTATAAATCGCACACTTGGTTTGGCATCTTCAAAAGTGATTTTTTTAGAAAACCCTTCTTTTAAGACTTTATCGATGTCATTTTTAATTCCTTCAAAAACTTCTGTAAGTAATTCGCCTTTTAGCGGACGTTCGAAAAATACTTTGAGGACATTTCCGGCAGTAGCAAATCGTAAATTAGAAGCCGTTTCCACCTGAACCAATCCACTAAAATCTTGTTCTCTGGAAAGTGGGTCAGAAAAATTGATGGATAGACTTTGCATTTCTTTCTGATCTACCCAAGAATTCACCACTTTAAAATTATTTTGTCCGGGAATTTCAACAATTTGATTTCCTTTTTGTTCAATATCTTCTGAACTTCCATTCCATTGAATGTCAATTTCTGAATCTGAAGCAAAACGTTGGATACTATCAATAGTAAAACGGTATTCATTTTTTATCGCGCCATTTTTCAGAAATTTGACTTTTAACTCTTTTCCTTTTTGTTCCGCTTTTACTAATTTATTTAAGACATCAAATTCTAAATCGTCACTTGACGTAATAGTTCCGTTAAGATATTGGTATTCTTTACTGTACGATTGTAAATCGAAAGTATTTATAGCAAAATCTTGTTTGATGGTTTTAATCGTAAAGTTAAAATCTTCTAATTTATCAGGAGTTTCTTTAAGTTTTGATAAATGAAAAGTAACTTGATATTCTGTATCTTGTTTTAATTTTTCTTTTGGGATAAAAGCTAGAGTATTAGCAGAAAGCGCTACTACTTTACCTGAAACACTTGGACTTATAGAAAATAAATCTTCATCAATTTCTTCATTTGCTTTCCAATTTTTATTATCGAAAGCCAAAACCAGTCGGATATCACTTTTGGAAGAAACCATTCCGGAACTAAAATTCAGAATGTAGTTTTTAAACAATTCAAATTTAGAATTAAAGTCTTCCGCTTTTTTTCTACATGATACCACTACAATCAATAATACGATTAATTGTAATACACGTTTTGCTTTCATAAATTGAGATAGGAATTAAGTTAATATAACATGGTTAATTTCAAAATAACTGCATCAAACCACATGCCAAATTTTAACATTTTATTCACATCTGTTAAATAAAATTAAAAGTGTCTTTTTTGGTTCAATTATGAAGTAAAAAAAAGCAGTTTTTTAGCGCTTTTTTTGAAAAAAACTGGTCATTAAAGCTGAGCACTCTTTTTCCAAAACACCAGAAATCACTTCTGTTTTAGGATGAATTTGTGTACCTAAGGTTTTATATCCGCGTTTTTCGTCTGAAGCACCAAATACAATTTTAGAAATCTGACTCCAATACAAAGCTCCTGCACACATTTGACAAGGTTCTAACGTAACATATAACGTACAGCCTTTTAAATATTTTCCACCTAAAAAATTAGCAGCGCTGGTTATGGCTTGCATTTCAGCATGAGCGGTTACATCATGAAGTAACTCAGTTAAATTATGGGTTCGAGCAATCACTGTATTATTTACAACAATTACAGCTCCAACAGGAATTTCATCTTTCTCAAAGGCGATTTCTGCTTCCTGAAGTGCTTTTTTCATGAAATATTCGTCGGTAAATATATTTTCCAAATTTTATCTTGTTTTTGATTTTGCCACGAATTCTCGAATTACTAATTAGATTGAAATATTTTAAAATAAAAAATTCGAATAATTTATCGACTTTGTCAATCCTAATTTCACAGTAAATAGATCAATTCGTGAATTCGTGGCTAATTTAAATATACATCTGCTACTTGTTCGTTATCAAAATTACAAACATTATTGTATTTTTGCTGCACAAATGGAAAATTTACTTTCACATATTACCACTCCAACCGATTTAAGAAAACTTTCTGAAAATCAGTTACCTCAAGTTGCACAAGAACTTAGAGAATTTATCATCGATATCGTTTCTCAAAAAGAAGGCCATTTAGGTGCTAGTTTAGGTGTGGTAGAACTTACAGTTGCTTTGCATTATGTATTTGATACTCCAAATGATTTATTAGTTTGGGATGTAGGACATCAGGCTTACGGTCATAAAATTTTAACTGAAAGACGAGAAATTTTTCACAAATACAGAGAAATCGATGGCATTTCGGGATTTCCTAAACGTTCAGAAAGTGCGTATGATACTTTTGGTGTAGGACATTCTTCTACATCTATTTCTGCCGCTTTAGGAATGGCGATTGCTTCCAATATTAATGGCGATACAGAAAAACAACACATTGCTATTATTGGCGACGCGTCTATTGCGAGTGGGATGGCTTTTGAAGGTTTAAATCACGCTGGCGTTACCGATGCTAATTTACTTGTGATTTTAAACGACAATGCGATGGGAATTGACCCAAGTGTGGGTGCGTTAAAAGACTATTTAACAGCTGTAAAAGAAGGGAAAAATCCGAAAGAAAACAACATAATCAAATCCTTGAATTTTGATTACTCGGGTCCGATTGACGGCCATGATTTAC
This sequence comes from Flavobacterium difficile, assembly GCF_011392115.1. Classification (GTDB taxonomy): domain Bacteria; phylum Bacteroidota; class Bacteroidia; order Flavobacteriales; family Flavobacteriaceae; genus Flavobacterium; species Flavobacterium difficile. The sequence goes on along the minus strand of NZ_JAAJBT010000009.1, from coordinate 24,973 downwards.
CGAAATTACTTTCAGAATTACAACGTTTACAAAAAATAAAAGGCCCGAAATTTTTGCACATTATCACTACAAAAGGCAAAGGCTTATCCTACGCAGAAGAAAATCAGTTGCAATTTCATGCGCCTGGCAAATTCGACAAATTAACAGGTAAGATTCTTAAACCAGAGAACGAAAATTTAGCACCTAAATTTCAAGATGTTTTCGGACACACATTGGTGGAATTGGCCAAAGAAAACAAAAAAATTGTTGGCATAACACCAGCGATGCCATCTGGAAGTTCATTAAAATATATGATGGAAGCTTTTCCCGATCGTGCTTTTGATGTGGGAATTGCGGAACAACATGCTGTTACCTTAGCCGCAGGAATGGCCACACAAGGACTTGTTGTTTTTTGTAATATTTATTCGACGTTTTTACAACGTGCTTATGATCAAGTGATTCACGATGTTGCCATTCAAAACTTACCGGTTATTTTTTGTTTAGACCGAGCTGGTTTTGTAGGAGAAGATGGCGCCACACATCACGGATTATTTGACATTGCATACATGAATTGCATTCCAAACATGATGATTTATGCACCGTTGAACGAAATAGATTTGCGCAATATTTTATATACTTCTTCGTTAGGGTTACAGCATCCTATTGCGATACGATATCCGAGAGGAAAAGGTGAAATTGTGAATTGGCAACAACCTTTTGAAAAAATTGAAATCGGTAAAATACAAACCTTAAAAAAAGGAAACAAAATTGCTGTTTTATCCACTGGAACAATAGGGAATAATGTTATGAAAGCCATATCAAATACAGGAAAACCAGAAAATTTTTCTCAGTATCATGTAGGCTGGATTAAACCTTTGGATACAGAAAAATTAAATACTATTTTTGCCGAATATTCCACGATTATTACCGTAGAAGAAGGTACGATAAATGGTGGATTAGGAAGCGTAATTAACTTATTCGCCATAGAAAACAATTACAAAAACAAAATTATAAATCGTGCGGTTTCAGATGAATTTATTGAACATGGAACCGTAAAACAATTATTTGAAATCACCCAATTAGATACCCTAAGTTTAACCCAATTATTGAGTACTACCAATGACGCTTAAAAGAATTTTATTTTTTGGATTATTCCTTTTTTCAACACTTGCTGTCGCCCAAATTATTAGAACCGAAAAGCCTGATTCAATATCAAATTGGAAAAAGATCAATAAAGTAGGATTAGATTTTACACAAATTACTTTTGTTAATTGGTCTGCTGGTGGAAACAATTCGATATCTGGATTAGCAAAAGGAAATTTTATTCGAAACTATTCTCGAGAAAACATGAAATGGAATAACGAATTGATCATTAGATACGGTATTAACAAACAAGAAAATACTGATGTTAGAAAAACAGACGATCAGATTAATTTAAATTCAACCTTAGGATACAGAAAAGACACTATTTCGAACTGGTACTTCGGAGGAAAATTTAGTTTTTTAACACAATTTGCCAATGGATATAACTATCCAAATACAGACAAAGCTATTTCAAAACCTTTTGCTCCTGCTTACATTTTCTTAGGTATTGGAGCAGAATATTCCAGAAAAGATTTAGGTTTCACGGTTTATCTTTCACCTTTAACTCAAAAAACTACTTTAGTTTTAGACAATCGTTTGGCTAATGAAGGAGCATTTGGAGTACAAAAAGCCGTTTTTGATGAAACAGGAACAGTTATCATTAGAAAAGGAAAAAAACATCGTACAGAACTTGGGGCTTTAGTTACTAGTCAGTACAAAACAAAAATTATGACCAATATTAATTTAGACACCAGAGCTACATTATACACAGACTATTTAAATGACTTTGGAAATGTTGATGTCGATTGGCAAATGGGGGTAGAAATGATCGTGAATAAATATGTAAGAGCGAATTTAGGCACACATTTATTATACGATAACGACATTAAAAATAAACGAGAAATTGATGGCATTCAAATCACAGAAGGTCCAAGAGTACAATGGAAACAAATTGTAGGAGTTGGATTAGAATATACTTTTTAAAACCATATATAGTATTTGCCACAAATTATTTAATTATGAATAATTTGTGGCCCATTATTTCTTAAAACTTCAAACTTACCACATAACCTTCGTAGGTTCTTACATTAAAGACTGTTCCATCTTCAAAAATTAAATATTGCCCTTTAATCCCAACCACTTTTCCTGAAAAATTTGGTGTTTTTTCTAAATTCAAACTAGTTACTTTAGTTGGATATTGAAGTACGGGGAATTCTAAATTGTACAACGTATCTTCTTCTATAAAATAAGGTTTAGTTTCTTCTGGCAACCATTGTTTCAAATTGCTTTTTTCTTGTGACAAACTCACCACAGGCACTTCATTTTTTAACATTTTTTGCCAGTTGGTTTTATCTGCAAAATGATTTTTCAATGCCACTTCGGCTACACCAGCTAAATATCTGTTTGGTGTTTCTAAAATAGGTAAAGCTTGAACAGCACCCTGATCGATCCAACGTGTTGGCACTTGTGTATTTCTTGTAACCCCTACTTTTATTTCACTAGACAAAGCTAAATAAACTGTATGAGGCTGCAACTGTACACGCTTTTCATATTCTAAATCTCTGTCTTCAATATCTAAATGCGCAGTGCTTAATTCGGGTTTCATAATCCAATCTGCAGCCGCTGGAATAGTTGAAAAACAATCGTAACAAAAACCTTGTCGCCATACTTTTTTGGCTTTCTTACAATTTAAACACTGATAACCTTTGTGGGTAATTTCTATATCTTTATTGAGTAACTGATTCATATTAATAAAATTCGAATCGAAAATTAAATAATACTGAATTGGAGCCCCCATTTCGGTTTCCATTTTTGTTAATGTCCCTTCAAAAGTTGTCATAAAAATTGTAATTGAAATAAAAATTATTATTTTTGGTAAAGTTATAAAAATACAACTATTCAAATGCCATTACCTATAATTAATTCTATCGCTTCTTGGATTTTAAAAAAACGTATTCATCAAATTGAATTGTTTATGAAATATCCTATTGAAGTACAAGAAGAAATTTTATTTGGACTTTTAAGAGCTGCTGAAAATACCGTTCTAGGAAAAAAATACGATTACAGTACTATAAGAAATTACGACACTTTTAATGAAAGAATTCCAGTTTCTACTTATGAAGAACTAGAACCTTACATCGAACAAACACGACAAGGTGCGCAAAATATTTTTTGGAATTCTAATATTAAGTACTTTGCCAAATCAAGTGGTACAACCAATGCAAAAAGTAAATTTATTCCTGTTAGTTCTGAAGCTTTAGACAACAACCATTACAAAGCCAGTAAGGATTTATTGTGCATGTATTTGAATAATAATGAAAATTCGCAATTGTTTACAGGGAAAAGTTTACGATTAGGTGGTAGTAAAGAATTATACGAAAACAACAATACTATATTTGGAGATTTATCCGCTATTTTAATTGACAACATGCCCATGTGGGCCGAGTTTAGTTCTACTCCAAGCAACAAAACCTCCTTAATGAGTGATTGGGAAATAAAACTACCCGCCATAATTAAAGAGAGTAGCTTAGAAAACGTTACCAGTTTGGCAGGAGTACCGAGTTGGATGATGGTCTTATTAAACAAAACATTAGAAGAAAATAAAAAAACCAACATTTTAGAAATTTGGCCTAATTTAGAAGTATATTTTCATGGTGGGGTAAGTTTTGATCCTTATAAAGAGCAGTATAAAAACTTATTCCCGTCTAAAAATTTCAAATATTACGAAATTTATAATGCCTCAGAAGGCTTTTTCGCTTTACAAGATCGTAATGATTCTAACGAATTACTTTTGATGTTAGATTATGGTATTTTTTATGAATTTATCCCAATGGATACTTTTGGAAAACCAAACCAAAAAGTAATCCCTTTAAACAAAGTTGAACTTGATAAAAATTACGCCTTAGTCATTACAACCAATTCTGGTTTATGGCGCTATTTAATTGGCGACACCATTCGTTTTACATCTTTAAATCCGTTTAGAATAAAAGTTACGGGAAGAACTAAACACCACATTAATGTTTTTGGCGAAGAATTGATGGTGGAAAATACAGATGCCGCATTAGCTAAAACGTGTTCCGAATTAAATTGCGAAATCTCAGATTATACCGTAGCTCCTATTTTTATGAAGGGAAAAGAAAAAGGGGCACATGAATGGATTATCGAGTTCAAAAAGTATCCTACAAACATTTCAAATTTCTCAGAATTACTTGATAAAAACCTACAACAAGTAAATTCAGATTATGAAGCCAAAAGATTTAACAACATGACACTGAACCCTTTAGTCTTAAATGTTGCTAAAGAAAACTTATTTTACAACTGGCTGAAAAAAAACGACAAATTAGGAGGACAACATAAAATTCCACGCCTTTCTAACTCCAGAGACTATTTAGAAGAATTACTTCAATACTAATTTATTTTCTTAAAGTACTATATTTCTTAACGTTAAAATGATGTTCTATGCATTTTAACGAATAAAGCTACTTATTATCGATTATAATTTTTTAGGTATTTATTAGAAGCCATCTTTGCATATAATTCAGAAAATAAAGTATTTATCTAATAAAAATTTATATTTTTGCGCCCCCAAAGATTTAACCTAATAAAAATATGAAAAAAAAGTTTTTAATTTTAGCCTTTTCACTATTACTTTTCAAAACAGCAGAAGCACAAGAGCCTATAAGAAATAAAAAGCTAGACTCAATTAACGACATTATCAACAAAAACTCCAAAGGTTTAAGGTTTATTTTAAATGAAGTTAGCGTTAACTCAGAGTTATCAGAAATAGGAACTTCTTTCTTTAAAAACAAATTTATCATATTGTCTAACAAAAAAAGAAGACATTATGAAACTACAGTTAACGAAGACACAAAAACGCCAAACAATAATTTATACTGCGTAAATGTAGATAGTACTGGAAATTTAACTTTTCCACTTTTATTTGCCTCAGCAATTGATTCAAAAGATAACGAAGGTACAATTGCTTTTACTCCAGATGAAAACAAAGTGTTTTTTACTCAATCTACAAAAGAAAATCCAAACGTTTACAAATTGTATACGGCCGATTTAGACATGAAATCTGATAAATATTGGACAAATATTACAGAATTAAAACTAATGGACGACCAATATTCCATTGAAACGCCTTTTGTTTCAAATGATGGTAAAAAGTTATATTTCTCATCAAATATTCCTGGTGGAGCTGGTGGTTTCGACTTATATGAAGTTGCCATTTTAGAAAATGGTTCTTTAGGTGTTCCTATGAATTTAGGTTCGAAAATAAACACCAAAGAAGACGAAAAATTCCCATTCATATCTAATGATAACAACTATTTATTTTTCTCTTCTAAAGGACATACCAACATGGGTGGATTTGATGTTTTTAGATCTTCAATAACTGATGATGGTTACCATACTGCATTTAATTTAGGAGCAACATTAAACTCAAGAAAAGATGATTTAGCCTTTGTAATGGTAAACGACACAAGAGGTTATGTTTCTTCAGACAATACAGCTACCGATGGAAATTACGATATTTTTAGATACAATTTAAAAATGGCGCCAAATACGGTTTCTAAGCTAACGATTAAAGAAAAACTAACAGGAACACCGTTACCAAACACAAAGATTATTGTAAAAAATGAATTTGGTAGAATTTTAGCAAATGGAAAAACAGATGATAAAGGAAACATTTCTGTTATTTATAATCCGCTAACCATTTACAACGTTTCTATAGAAAAAGATGGCTATGAACCGTTAACTAAACAATTAACTTCTGGCGATTTTTATGGAGATTCATCAATTGAATTGAATCAATCAAAACCTGTTGTTACTGAAACGGAGATTCAGATTGAAAACATCTATTTCGACTTTAACAAAGCGACAATCAAACAAGAATCTAAACTTTCATTAAATAAAGTAATTACGGTGTTAAATGAGAACCCAAACATGTCGATCTCAATATTTGCTCATACTGACTCAAAAGGTTCTGATGAATATAACAAAGTTTTATCAGAAAAAAGAGCTAAATCTACTTTCGATTATTTAGTATCTAAAGGTATTAGTAAAGACAGACTGAAATATATGGGAATGGGTGAAATGGAATTGAAAGTAAAATGTACTACTTGTACATCAGAAGAAGACCAATTAAACAGAAGAACAGAATTTAAAATCAACAAATAACAAACAAGAAACAACAACTATAAAAAAATCAAAAAAATGTCTATTAAAAAATGTATCGCAGTTATGGTAATCGGATTGATTTTAACCTCTTGTGCTAGTAGAGGTTGGAGTTGCAAATCGAGATATGTAAATGCAAAGCCTGTAGTAACAGAAAATAAAACGGCTTAAGCACAAAAACAACAACTATAAAAAAAAGAAAAAGGCAATCACTATTCGTAGGATTGCCTTTTTTGATAAGCATGCATTTGATTTTAAGATGCGACTTGCAACTTTTGAAGCAAATTTTTACTTAGAGTTTGTTCAGCAAACTCTCTAGTTACGTTTAATTCTTTTTCTTCCGAACTTGGCAATTCGAACATGGCATCTGTTAAGATCGCTTCACATAACGAACGCAAACCACGCGCGCCTAATTTATATTCTAATGCTTTTTCTACAATAAAATCTAAAGCAGCATCTTCAATGGTAAAAGTTACTTCATCCATTTCAAATAACTTTTGATATTGTTTAATTAAAGCGTTTTTAGGCTCTGTTAAAATGGCACGTAACGTTTTACCGTCCAACGGATCCATGTGTGATAAAACAGGCATACGACCAATAATTTCTGGAATTAAACCAAACTCTTTCACATCGCGTGGAATAATATACTGCAACAAATTATTTTCATCTACTTTATCTAAATCTTTAGAGGCACTGAAACCCATTGCCTGACGGTTTAATCTTTTGGAAATGATACGTTCAATACCATCAAAAGCACCACCGGCAATAAATAAAATATTTTGAGTGTTCACCTCAACAAATTTTTGATCAGGATGTTTTCTTCCGCCTTTTGGTGGTACATTTACAACAGAACCTTCTAATAATTTCAATAATGCTTGTTGCACACCTTCTCCAGAAACATCTCTTGTAATAGACGGATTATCACTTTTACGAGCAATTTTATCAATCTCATCGATAAAAACGATGCCTCTTTCCGCTTTAGCTACATCATAATCTGCAGCTTGAAGCAAACGTGTTAAAATACTTTCTACATCTTCTCCAACATAACCTGCTTCTGTTAAAATAGTTGCATCAACAATAGCTAATGGCACATTTAGCATTTTAGCGATGGTTTTTGCTACTAGTGTTTTTCCAGTTCCGGTTTGACCTACAACTAAAATATTACTTTTTTCGATTTCAACATCATCATTTGTAACTTGTTGCATCAAACGCTTGTAGTGATTATACACTGCCACGCTTAATACTTTTTTGGTTTGTTCTTGTCCGATTACATACGCATTTAAAAACTCATTTATTTCTTTAGGTTTACGCAACACTAAATCACCAAAAGCTTCAGAATCCATTGTTCCTTTAAGCTCTTCTAAAACAATACCATGCGCCTGCTCAATACATTTGTCGCATATGTGCGAATCTATACCTGCAATTAATAAATTAGTTTCTGGCTTTTTCCTTCCACAAAACGAACATTCTAATATTTCTTTTGCCATTTTTTTTTAGTTCACAGTCGCAGTTTTCTGTCGCAGATACAAAACTGTAAACTGAGACTGAAAACTGCAAACTGAATTTATCTTCTTAATACTTCGTCAATCATTCCGTATTCTTTTGCTTCATCTGCAATCATCCAATAATCACGTTCGCTATCTTTGAATACTTTTTCAAACGGTTGTTTAGAGTGTGTAGAGATGATTTGATACAATTCATCTTTTAACTTTAACATTTCTCTTAAATTAATTTCCATATCTGTAGCTACACCAGAAGCACCACCAGAAGGTTGGTGAATCATAACGCGAGAATGTGGTAACGCCGAACGTTTTCCTTCTGCTCCAGCACACAATAAAACCGCACCCATAGAGGCAGCCATTCCGGTACAAATTGTTGCCACATCAGGTTTAATATATTGCATCGTATCATAAATACCTAAACCTGCATAAACACTTCCACCTGGTGAGTTGATGTAAATTTGAATGTCTTTAGAAGCGTCTACACTTTCTAAAAACAATAATTGTGCTTGAATAATATTCGCCATATAATCGTCAACACCAGTTCCCATGAAGATAATTCTATCCATCATCAAACGAGAAAAAACGTCTAATTGAGAAATATTTAATTGGCGTTCTTCAATAATATAAGGCGTTAAACTTCCAACTAATTTATCGTAATATAAACTATTTACACCGTGTTTTTTTGTCGCAAATTTTTTAAATTCTTTTCCGTAGTTCATTTTAAATTGTATTTAAAAGTTTGTGGTTTTAAGTTTCGTTTTAATATAAAAAACGTCAAACCAAAATGGATTGACGTTCAAATATACTAATTTTTATCAATATTACATTTCGCCATACATAGCTTTAACAAAATCTTGATAGTTTACTTCTTTTTCAACTGCCTTAACGTTTGTTTTGTATAAGTCGATCATTTTTAAGGTTAACACTTGATCAGAAATACGCTTAATTTCTTCTTGATTTGACATCACTCTAGAAACGATTCCGTCAACCTCAGCATCAGTAGCATTCGCTTGACCAAATTGTGCCATTTGCTGTCTGATTAATCCCGAAGTAAAGTCTTTTAATTCTTCGAATCTAACTTGTAAGTTATTTTGAGTGAATATTTTAGATTCGATTAATTGGTAGCGTAATCCTTTTTCAGATTTAGCAAATTCCACTTCAGCTTGTTCAGCCGTTAATGGCGTTTCACCAATAGTTTGAATCCATTTTTTTAAGAAGGTTTCTGGTAAATCAAATTTTGTAGTTTCTAATAAAGCTTCAGTAACATCGTTTAAAAACTTTTGATCAGCTTGTTGCACGAATTGTTGTTCTGCATCTTCTTTGATTCTTTCTTTTAAACCTTCAACAGTTGTTACTTCACCATTAGGGAATAATTTCGAGAATAACTCGTCATTTAGTTCTGCTTTTTCGATAGATTGAATAGCGTCAATTGTAAAGTTAACTTCAATATCTAATCCATGCACCTCATCATGAGACACTTTTAAATAATCCATTAATTGGTGGTCGTCGTTAAATAAACCTTTAGTTTGTAAAGTTACTACATCACCTACTTTTTTTCCAATAAATTGCTTACCCGTTTTTGCATCTGCAAAAATATCTAAACCAATTAAAGCTTGATTATTAATGTTTTTTTCTTCGTTAGAGAACGTTCCGTTAATTTCGAAACCTTCTTTTACTTCGGTTTCCGTAAGGATTTTACCGTATTGTTTTTGAATTCTTTCTACTTGCTCGTTTAATAAAGCATCGTCAGCAATAATTTTATAACGAGTTACTCCAGCTGCTCTTGCTAAATCTACAGAAAATTCTGGTGCAATTCCTAATTCGTATTCAAAAGTTAATTCATCTGCTGTCCAATCAAAATTTTCGTTAATTCTTGGCAATGCACTACCTAATAAGTCTAATTTTTCTTTTGCGATATAGTCTTTTAAACCTTTGTTCACCAATTGCGTTACTTCTTCAATAATTGCAGGTTTTTCAAATTGTTTTTTAATAACTTCCATTGGCGTTTTCCCTTTTCTAAATCCAGGAAGCGTAGCCGTTTTTCTTTTTACTTCTAAAAAATTTTGAATTTTTTCAGTATATTCATATTTACCAATTGTAATTTTTACAACGGCATTTAACGCGTCAATGTGTTCTTTTCTAATGTTCATTTTATTAATTTTTTGAAGTATAAAATATGGGTTGCAAAATTATATAATTTTTGCAACCCATACAAGTTTTTGATTTATTGAATTTTAGATTTAAAGATTTACTTTTTATCTATAAAAATTTTATTTAAAATATACTGAGAAACAGACAACACTATACTAAAAATAATAGCCGTTAAAAAAGTGGGCACTGAAATTCCGTCTATAAAATAATCGGCAATTTTAACAATTACTGCGTTAATGATTAACAGGAACAAACCTAAAGACATTATGGTAACCGGTATGGTAAAAAAGACTAAAATGGGTTTTAAAAAAGTATTTAATACCGATAAGGCAAATGCCATAAGTATCGCGGCAGTATAATTTGTAATTTCAATTTTTAAGAAATGTGATATCACAACTATTAATACCGTTGAGATAAGTAATTTGATAAGATAGTTTTTCATGGTTTTTTGCTTGTAATTAGAGTGTAAATATAAAAAAATAGGCACCAAAAATGATGCCTATTTTTAATTTTATTTAAAACGCTAACTTAGTTGGTAGGAAGAATGTTAATTCCTGGGAAATAAGTTGGATTTTGTAATGGTAAATTCGCTTTAAATTTAGTATTAATTACTTTAATGATTTCATTAGCAATTACTGCATATCCACGAGCATTTGGATGTACTCCATCTAAAGAAAACAATACTTGTCCTTCTGTAGCAGAACCACCGAAGTAGTTAGCTGTATAAATAGAACCTGTTTCAATTTTTAAACCTGAAACTAATTTGGCTAAGATAGCATTCATATCTGCCACAGCTACAACTGTTTTTCCAGCCGCTGCGTTTTTGGCATCGGCAATAGAGATAATCGAATTGTTATAAGCCGCTGTTGCATTAGAAATTGCTGTTAATTCAGAAGGGATCAAAACAAACTGATCTGATAATGGTAATGTTACCCCATTTACGTTAAATGGAGCTGGAGCTGAAGTATTAACTTGACCAATAATTGAGCTTGCACGCAAAACTATTAAATCAGAAGAAGTTGCACTACGCGCTCTACCATACAAATTTCCTAAAGTAGATGCGTTTGCAATAAGGATAGGATTCCCAGACCCATTAGCAAAAGCAGTAATTTGAGTACCTAAATCAGATAATGTCTCATCGTTAATTATCACAGCATTTGGCAATCCATCTGCAACATTAAGAGGAGAAATTCTACCATTAGTAGCTAATGCTAAAAATTGATGTAAAGAAGTAATTAATGCTATATTAGGATTTGCAGAAAGTGCCGCATCTGGAATTGGATTATATTTAACAGTTGTAAAAAACGGAATTGAAGTAACACTTGGAATCGTACACACCACACCTTTAGCACCGTTTGAAGTTAAAGTATTCACAATAGTACTGTACACACTATTAAACGTATTTGCATTTGTAATATCATTGAAACCATAAGTTGTAGGGTTTGTATTACCAGCAGCATTTTGATCTACACCAACACCACCTGAAGTAGCATAAGCTAAAACATCATTTGAACCAATCCAGTTAGTAAAGAAAGTAGGAGCTTTTGACATAGCATCACCTAAAACAGTTGCCGTTGGCGTTGTAGCATGTCTAGCAAAATATGGATTTAATGCTCCATACCCTTGAATGCCTAAATGAAATGATTTTGCGCCAGGAACTCCCATATTGTTATACGCTTTAGCTTGAGGCGTTAAAGTAATAGTAGAAGCACCTGCGATTGGCTCTACCGCACCTCTAGTTCCGTCAGCATTTAATTGAGTAGCATCAATTACTAATCTGGTTGAACCAGGCTGACCTGCAAAACCTCCTAAGTTATTAACGTCTTCTGCAAAAGAAGGCTGAGTAAAAGCACCACCACCTACTAAAGCAAATTGTTGTGCTAAAAGATTTGGGTAAGAATAAGTTTGTCCCACTCTTGAAACCGTATTGTCCATAAAACCTGCGGTAAGCGAGTTACCAACGGCTACATAAGAAGAAAAATCGGCTTCACCAGCTGAATAATCTGCTGTAACTTCTTTTTCAAATTCTGGTTCACAACTTGCAAAACCAATTGCTAAAGCTGCTAATGCTATAAATTTATTTTTCATTTTGTATATTTTTTTAAATTAGAAACCGTAAGTAATTCCGATACCTGGAGAGAATACAGAAGATTTGTATGTTCCACCGAAAGATGACAATCCTGTAGTTGTTGTTGGATCATCAAAATAATCGTAAGAATTATCTACTTGATCAAAATGTAAATATAAGAACGATAAGTCGATACCTAATTTGCTATTTACTTGATAAGTTAAACCTCCAGTGTATCCGTTAGAATCATTTCTTGGAGTTTCTGGTGCAAAATATCCGTCTTGTACTGGACTTTCGTCGAAATACCAACCTGCTCTGAACGTAAATTTATCATTAGCTTGGTATTGAGCTCCTAAACGGTACGTACTTGCATTTTTGTAATTTCTTGGGTTTACAGACGTTGGTAAAGTATTATCAAAATCTACATCTAAAGATTTATACACGTCCCATTTTGTGTAGTTATAATCGAAAGCAAATAACCATTTATCTGTTGGTCTATAAGAAATACCCGCTGTAATTTCTGCTGGTAAAGGTAAATCTGCACTAAACGTTGTGTTCGTAAAACTAGCTGATGCGATAGCTGGAACATCTGCAAAATTTGCACTTCCACCTCTTGCTTCCATGATAATTTCTGAACGATAATCTAAACCTAACATAACTTGGTTCGTTAATTTAAACATCATACCAATGTTATAACCTGTTGCAGAAATACCTGATGCATCTAAAGTAACATCTGTACCACTTCCGTTGTTAGACAAAACTGGATTTGGAGTTAAGTTTCTATTGAAATTTACACTACCTTGTACAAAAATCGGTCCACCACCAATACTAAATTTATCTTCTATTTTGAAAGAGATAGTAGGTTGAATGAAAATCGCTTGTAAATCAATGTTGTTTACTAAATGCGCTCCAGCCCAATCTTGATTCCATTCTACTGACGAACCGTAAGGAGTATAAACTGCTAAACCAGCAGAAACCCAATCGTTAATTTTATAAGTAGCATACAAACTAAATGGCGTACCTACGTTATCTGTAGCAGCCGTTTGATTGAACTGTGAACTTTGAAATCTTGTTTTAGCAAAAAGTGCGTTACCACCTACAGATAAATTGAATTTTTTATCTAAAAAAGACATCCCGGCAGGGTTAAAAAAAGCAACCTCTGCACTATTTACAACTGCAACTCCGGTATGTCCCATCGCCAATTGTTTCTGACCTTGGATCGAAACTCTATATCCACCTGCGAACATAGTAGCTGACGCCAAAGTAAGTAATGATAAAGAAAATAATTTTCTCATAATTTAAATTTAGTTAGTTTATACGTTATATTTATTTCAAAATTAACATTAATTATGAAATTTACAATTTTTTTAAGGAAAATATTATGTATGCATAATAAATTTTATAGAAATTTTTCAACTTCGTAATAAAAGGCCTTTGGATTTTCGGCGTGTAGCCAATGTCCGGCATTAGGAATAGTAGTAATTGTAGCTTTTGGAAAATGATAATATATGGTTTCAAAATCGGCATCTAAAATATAATCCGACTTATCGCCGCGAAGAAACAAAGCAGGTTTCTCATAATGACTTTCAAACGGGAGTGCCGTACCAATTTCGGTAATTTTTTCGTTAAAAACTTTCAAATTAAACCTGAAACCTAATTGTCCGGGTTCTACCCAATATAAATTTTTCAACAAAAACTGTTTGGTTCCAAAATCGGAAATGTATGCAGAAATGATTTCATCTACTTCCGCCCTACTAGGTTGTTTGGAAAAATCCACTGCATTTAATGCGGCTAATATACTTTGATGATGTGGCGCGTAATATTTCGGGCCAATATCAGCTACAATTAATTTTTCAAGTAAATTTGGATAACGCGTGGCGAACAACATGGCAATTTTTCCACCCATGGAATGTCCTAAAAGAGTGATGTTTTCTAATTTATGAAAATCGACATACGCTTTCACATCTTCTACCATCACTTCATAACTAAAATCGTCGGAATGAAAACTTTTTCCATGGTTTCTCATATCTAGCAGATGCATTTCAAACCCTAAATTTTCAAATTGCGTGCTTAAAGTTTTCCAATTATCAGACATTCCTAAAAATCCGTGAATGATTAAAAACGGTTTTCCTTGTCCTTCTATTTTTGAATATAGCATTTTAATAAATAATTAATTCTATAAATTTTAGACCGCAAAAGAGTAGAATGAAATCCAAGTCGAACTTCAAAGACTAAACTTACCTTTTAAGTTTTTACTTTTTACTTCAACCTTTGTAAATACATGTTCACTACATTTTCAAAACCTAAATATAGCGATTCTGAAACTAAAGCGTGTCCGATTGAAACTTCTAATAAATTCGGAATATTATCTTTAAAAAATTTAATATTATCTAAACTTAAATCGTGTCCGGCATTGATTCCTAAACCCAATTCGTTTGCTCTAATTGCTGCTTTTACAAAAGGTTCTATGGCAGCATAATTACCTAAACCGTATTGATGAGCGAAAACTTCGGTATACAATTCAATTCTGTCTGAACCTGTTTCCTTTGCACCATCAACCATTGCTTCAATTGGGTCAACAAAAATAGAAACTCTAATGTTGTTTCTTTGAAATTCTTGCACCACTTCTTTTAAATACGATTGGTGTGTTACTGTATCCCAACCTGCGTTTGAAGTAATGGCTCCAATAGCATCTGGCACTAAAGTCACTTGATCTGGTTTACATTCTAAAACTAAATCAATAAAATTATGTTGTGGATTTCCTTCAATATTGTATTCTGTATGCACTACATTTTTTAAATCTCGTGCGTCTTGATAAGTAATATGACGTTCATCAGGACGGGGATGAATGGTAATTCCGTTCGCACCAAATTTTTGAATATCTTTTGCAACTTGCAACAAATCAGGAACATTACCTCCACGGGCATTTCTTAGTGTTGCAATTTTATTAATATTAACAGATAACTTTGTCATAAATGTGTTTTATTTGTACAAAAATACAAACAAAAAACTAAGTAATTTGTATTTTTTGCTTAATTTGCAATAGTTTTGAACCAATCATTTATGGATAAAATTACAGATTTTTTAAATAATCAATTCAAACCCTTACAAGTCAACGATTCTATTGCTGACGCAGAAAATTTGTTTTTAGATTTTAATTATTCTCATTTTCCTGTTTTAGAACAAGACATTTATATCGGATCAATTGCTAAAGAAGATACGGAAATACTAACAACTTCCCATCTTATTAACGATCACAAGTACAATTTACATCGCTTTTTTGTACGCAACAACATGAATTGGTTTGATGTTTTTGAAGAATTTTCTAAAAACAACACCAATTTATTACCTGTTTTAGATGAAAAAAACCAGTACGTTGGATTTTACGAATTAGATGATGTACTTCACTTTTTAAACGAAACTACGTTTGTTAAAGAAGACGGCGGCATTATAGTGATTGAGAAAGAATCTACCGATTTTACCTTTAGTCAAATTTGTCAGATTGTAGAAAGTAATGATGCAAAAGTGTTAGGCGTTTTCATATCGAACATCTCACAAAACAGCACACAAATAACATTAAAAATTTCGCAAAGTAATTTTAATGAAATCATACAAACGTTTAGAAGATACAACTACACGATTTTGTCGGAACATCAAGAAGATTCCTATTTAGCAGGTTTAAAAGAGCGTTCAGATTATTTAGACAAATATTTAAATATTTAAAATTTCTTAAAATGAAAATAGCCGTATTTGGTCAGTACTATCAAAACAACACGCATTCTATAGTAGAAAAAGTGGTGGCGTTTTTAGAAGAAAAAAATATTGAGGTTTGTTTTTATAAGGTGTTTTATGAAAAATTACTGGAAAATAATGTACTTACAACTGTTTTCCCAACGTTTGATTCACATGAATGTTTGAAAAAAAATTTCGATTATTTAATTAGTATTGGTGGCGATGGAACCATATTAAGAGCTGCTACTTTTGTAAGAGATTCAAATTTACCAATTATTGGAATTAATGCAGGTCGACTAGGATTTTTAGCTACAGTACAAGAAGAAAATATTGAAAATCTTTTACAAAGAGTACTTGTTAACGATTTTACTTTATCTAAAAGAACTTTAGTAAGTTTATATTCTAATCCTGAAAACATAGATTTAGAAGACATCAATTTTGCCTTAAACGAAATAACGGTTTCCCGAAAAGACACGACGTCTATGATTACGATTGAAACCTATATAAACAATGAATACTTAAATTCTTATTGGGCTGATGGACTAATAATATCTACGCCAACTGGCTCTACTGGATATTCATTGAGTTGTGGCGGACCCGTAATTATGCCAACTGCCAATTGCTTGGTAATTACACCAATTGCGCCACATAATTTAACAGCCCGACCATTAATAATTCCTGATGATTCGGAACTAACCTTAAAAATAAAAGGAAGAGAAGAACAATATTTAGTTTCTTTAGATTCTAGGATTACTTCTGTTTCTAACGAAACTACACTATCTATTAAAAAAACCGATTTCCACATTTCAATTGTAGAATTCCCAGAAGAAGGTTTCCTGAGAACGATAAGAAAAAAACTACTTTGGGGAGAAGACAAAAGAAACTAAAATTCCAAAAAAATTAGACAAAGTTCTGATATTGTATGAAAATATTTCATAAAAAATCGAACAAAACCGAATTGACAATCCCAATAACACACGATTTTTCATTTTTTTACGTTATTCAATGAAGTTAATCATCAAAAAAACTTGGTTTAAGATGGTTAGTACTTCAATATTATTATATTTGCAAACTATTTAAAAAATGAAAAGATTTTTATTAAATATTATCGGGCTATTCTGTTGCTTAACTTCTTTCGGACAAATTCACGAATTAGGAGTTTTTGTTGGCGGTAGTAATTACATTGGAGATGTAGGAAGCATGGATTATTTGGCACCAAATGATGCCGCTTTTGGCGTGCTTTATAAATGGAATAAAAGTACCAGACATTCTTGGAGATTTTCGTACACACAAGCAACTATTTCAGCTAGAGATGTAGATAGTAAAGCGCCAAACAGAAATTTAAGAGGTTTTGAAATAAAAAACAACATAAAAGAAATTTCAGCTGGTTTAGAATTTAATTTTTTAGATTTTGATTTGCATCAGTCGGATTTTGTATTTTCACCTTATGTATATTCTGGCATATCTACCTTTTTATACAACGAAACATTTGTATTGAATAAAGAAAGTAAAGAAGATTACAGAGATTTTTCCTTTGCCATTCCGATGGTTGTTGGAGTAAAAGCAAAGATAGCCAACCAATTGGTTTTAGGATTAGAAACTGGTGCTAGATATACATTTACCGATAATTTAGACGGAAGTAATCCTGAAAATAAAAATTTTGAGCCTTTAAAATTTGGTAATTTAAATAATAAAGATTGGTATATTTTTACAGGATTTACCTTAACGTATACCTTTGGGAAAAACCCATGTTTTTGTGCAGAAAAATAAAATGAAAAAAGAAATAGATCCAAACAATTTACCCAAACATCTAGCCATAATAATGGATGGCAATGGTAGGTGGGCAAAAAAACAAGGCATGTTACGTGTTTTTGGCCATGAAAAAGGCACCAAATCTGTAAAACAAACTGTTGAAAATTGCGCTAAATTAGGAATTGAATATTTAACACTTTACGCTTTTTCTACTGAAAACTGGAACCGACCAAAAATTGAAGTCGACACCTTAATGAAACTTTTAATAAGTGCCTTAAAAAAAGAAGTAAAAACATTACAAGATAACAATATAAAACTTAACGCGATAGGTAATTTAGACAGTTTACCTAACGGGGTAAGAAAAGAACTACTTGAAGTAATTTCTAAAACAGCTCAAAACTCACATATGACCTTAACTTTAGCTTTAAGCTACGGGGCTAGAGATGAAATCATAAATGCTGTTAAAATAATTTCAGAAAAAGTTAAAAATAATATAATTTCATTAGATGCTATTGACGAATCAATTATTAATCAGCATCTTTACACGCACAACATGCCAGATGTGGACTTAATGATAAGAACCAGTGGCGAACACAGAATAAGCAACTTTCTATTATGGCAAATTGCTTATGCTGAATTTTATTTTACCGATGTACTTTGGCCAGACTTTAACGAAGAAGAATTGCACAAAGCACTATTAAGTTATCAAAAAAGAGAAAGAAGATTTGGAAAAACAAGCGAACAAATTAGATAAATTGACAATGTTTAAAAACAGAATACTATTTTTATTTACCTTATTATTTATAGGAAATACAATAAACGCACAAGATACAATTCTAGAAAAAGGTAAAGAATACACGCTTTCTGGTGTAGAAATTACTGGAAAAGTTTCTTTTAACGAACAAACAGTTATAACTTTTACCGGTTTAGAAATTGGTAGTAAAATTAGAGTTCCTGGAGATGAAATTAGTAGTGCAGTAACCAAACTTTGGAAACTTGGTTTGTTTAACGACGTAAACTTTTATGTAAAGAAAATTGAAGGTGAAAACATTTTTCTAGAATTAGAATTATATGAATTACCTAAACTTAACGAAGTTAAAATAAAAGGTATTAAAAAGGGAAAAAAAGAAGACGTTCTTAAAGAAACGGAACTTACAAAAGGAAAAATTGTAAACGAAAACTTGGTAACCAATACCAAAAATTACATCGAAAATAAATTTAAAAAAGATGGTTTTTTCAACACAAAAGTAACCATTAATACTCTGGCTGATTCTACAAATACAAAAGTAGATATGGTTATTTTCATAGATAAAGGTAAAAAAGTAAAAATTGATAAAATCAACTTTATCGGTAACGAATTATTAGCCGATAAAAAACTAAAAAAAGCTTTCAAAAACACCAAAGAGAAAAAAATATATCGCCTTTTTAAAGCCTCTAAATTTGTTAAAGACAAGTACAAAGAAGACTTAACTACTTTAGTTTCAAAATATAAAGAAAAGGGGTTTAGAGACGCAAGAATTATCTCTGAAAATGTAAACTACGACAAAGATAAAAACAAAATTACCATTAATGTAAATCTTGAAGAAGGTAGAAAATACTATTTCGGTAACATCAGATTCTTAGGAAATACAGTTTATTCTGACCAATTATTAAATTCCATATTAGGAATTAAAAGAGGTGAGATTTATAACGGGGTTTTACTAGATAAAAGAATTGCAGATAATTCTTCACCTGACTCAGAGGACATTTCAAATTTATATCAAAATAACGGATATTTGTGGTCTAATATTAACCCTGTTGAAGTAAAAACAGAAAACGACACGATCGATTTCGAAATTAGAATTTCAGAAGGTCCAGTAGCCTATTTGAACAACGTAACTGTAAAAGGAAACGACAAAACCAACGACAGAGTTATTTATCGCGAATTAAGAACGCGTCCGGGAGAAAAATGGAACAAAGAACAAGTAATACGTACTATTCGTGAATTAGGACAATTAGGTTTCTTTGATGCAGAAGCGATTCGCCCTGAGCCTGTAAATATGGATCCTTCCGCTGGAACGGTAGATTTAGATTGGACAGTTGTAGAAAAAGGATCAAGTCAGGTAGAATTACAAGGTGGATATGGTGCCGGTGGATTTATTGGAACACTAGGTTTATCTTTTAACAACTTCTCTTTAAAAAATATTTTCAATAAAAAAGCCTACCAACCTTTACCTATGGGTGACGGGCAGAAAATGTCATTAAGATTACAAGGAAGTCAAGGGTTTCAGGTATACAGTTTATCCTTTACAGAACCTTGGTTAGGCGGAAAAAAACCAATTAGTTTCTTTACTTCCATATCACACAGTAAACAATTTTTATTCGATTTTAATACCAGAGACGTTACCAGAGATAAAAGTTTCAACATTACTACATTAACTGTAGGATACGGAAAAAGATTAAAAGTTCCAGATGACTATTTTAGTTTATCTAACTCGGTTTCTTTTTCTTACTATGACTTAAACAATTACAATACTGGTTTATTCACTTTCGGAGATGGAGCCTCAAGAAACTTAGCGTTCAGTACAACTTTAACCAGAGACAGTAGAGGTTTAGATCCAATTTTTCCTGATAGAGGTTCAAACTTTTCTATTTCAGCTAAATTCTCCTTACCTTACTCATTATGGAATGGTGTAGATTACGGGAACTTAGAAAAACAAGAACAATATAAGTTAAAAAACAAAGGGGCATCATACACTAACAGTAACGGAAATTTTGTTCCACAAGGCGCTTATATTGATGAATTTGGAGATGCAACAACCGATTTTAACAAAGCCGTTAAAGATGATGCATTAATAGACCAGGAAAGATTTAAGTGGTTAGAATTTTATAAAGTTAAATTTAGTGGGGATTGGTATACTAAAGTGTACAAAAAATTCGTTTTACGTGCTAGAGGAGAATTTGGATTCCTTGGCGCTTACAATGCAGACAGAGGAATCATTCCTTTTGAAAGATTTTTTGTAGGTGGTGATGGACTAGCAAACTTTGCTTTAGATGGTAGAGAAGTAATTCAATTAAGAGGTTATCCAAATAATTCACTATCTTCGCAAGACGGTGGTTCTATTTACAATAAATACTCTATGGAGTTAAGGTATCCAATCACGATGAAGCAAACGGCAAAAATTTATGCCATGACTTTCTTAGAAGCAGGTTCTGCTTTTGATAGTTTCAAAAAATTCGATCCTTTCAAAATGCAACGCTCTGCAGGATTTGGTTTAAGAGTATTTATGCCTGCCTTTGGTTTATTAGGTATTGATTTTGCTCATGGTTTCGATCCTGTTCCTGGAGATACAATTAAAAGTGGATGGCAAACACACTTTATCATCGGACAACAATTTTAAACTTTGGCACGATAGTTGAATTTAACATTTTAAGTTTATGAAAAAATATTTTGTTTTACTTTTTAGTTTTGTTTTATTTGTAGCACAAGCGCAAAAAACAACAAAAATTGGATACATTGATATGGAGTATATTTTGGAAAAAGTTCCAGAGTATGCAGAAGCAAAAAACCAATTAGAACAAAAAGCAAACACTTGGAAACAAGAAATTGAAACCAAGAAAAATGAAATCAAAAAACTTAAGGATGCCTTAGCATCTGAAAAAGTGTTATTAACAAAAGAATTGATTAACGACAAAGAAGAAGAAATAAATGTGCTTGAAAAGGAAATGCTAGAGTACCAACAAAAAAGATTTGGTCCACAGGGCGATTTAATCATACAAAAATCGGCACTAGTAAAACCCATACAAGATCAGGTTTTTAATATTGTACAAGATATTGCAGCACAAAGAAACTATGATTTCATTTTCGACAAATCGTCAGATTTAACCATGCTTTTTACAGCAGAACGATTTGACATAAGTGATTTTGTTTTAAAAGCATTAGAAAGAGCAGGAAAAAAAGTAGAATTGTCTAAAAAACAACAGAAAATTCAGGATGCAAAAGAAAAAAGAGAATTTGACACTACTGAAAATCCAGAAATATTAGAGAAAGAGAAAAAAGTACAAGCCACAAAAGACGAAAGAGAACAAAAATTACAAGAACGCAAAGATGCTGCTGCAGCTAAGAAAAAAGAGGCAGACGATAAAAGAGCAGAACTTTTAAAAACAAGAGCAGAAGCTCGTCAGAAATTATTAGACGAGCAAAAAGCAAAAAGAGAAGCTTTAAACAAGAAAAAAGAAGAAAAAAAAGAAGACAATAAAAATCAAGAACCAATTAAAAATTAAAACCTAGAACCAAAAAAGTAAATAACCCTTATTAAATTAAATTAAAATGAAACAATTAAAGACCCTATTTATTGCAATAGTAATGTTTTTTGGAGCACAAGTAGCAACAGCTCAAACTAAAGTTGGACATATTGATGTAAGTACTTTAATGACTACTATGCCTGCAATGAAAGCAGCAGAAGCTCAATTGACAAAATTGAGAGAAGGTTACGATGTAGAATACAAAAAATTAGTATCGGAATACCAAACTAAAGCTGCTAAATATCAACAAGAAGCTGAAACTGCTGGTGATGTTTTAAACCAAACTCGTTCTCAAGAAATGCAAGACATGGGAGCAAGAATTCAAAAATATCAAGATGATGCCTCAAAATCATTACAAGATAAACAAGTTGAATTACAAAAACCATTATTCGAAAAAGCGTTAGCTGCTATCAAAAAAGTATCTGACATGAAAGGTTTATCTTACGTACTTGATTCAACTTCTCCTGGAACTGTTTTACATATTGGTGCAGGAAACATAGACATTATGGCTGATGTAAAAAAAGAATTAGGTTTCTAAAAAAATACTAAAATCATACAAAACTGCTCGATCTTTTTTAGATTGAGCAGTTTTTTTTTACATTTGTTTTATGAGCAATACAAACCCAATAGGACTATTCGATTCTGGCGTTGGCGGCACTTCCATCTGGAAAGAAGTTCATGCATTGCTACCTAACGAAAGCACCATTTATTTAGCGGATAGTAAAAACGCACCATACGGACAAAAAACACAAGAAGAAATTATTGCACTCAGTAAAAAAAATACAGAATTTTTACTAAATCAAAATTGCAAACTAATCATTGTGGCTTGCAACACCGCAACCACAAATGCAATAAAAGTGTTACGAAATTCTTACGACATACCATTTATCGGCATTGAACCCGCAATAAAACCCGCTGCTTTACATTCAAAAACACAAAAAATCGGAATTTTAGCTACCCAAGGCACTTTAAATAGTGAGCTTTTTCATCAAACTGTTGCCTTATATTCCGATGTTAAAGTCGTAGAACAAATTGGCTACGAATTAGTACAACTCATCGAAAATGGTGAAATGTACTCTAAAAAAATGACCCAACTCTTAGAAGATTATTTACACCCAATGGTTGCGCAAGACATCGATTATTTGGTTTTGGGTTGCACGCATTATCCGTACTTAATACCACAAATAAAAAAAATCATACCCCATCACATTAAAATTATAGATTCAGGCGAAGCCGTGGCGAAACAAACTAAACACATTTTAGAAATCAATAACTTATTCAATACTTCTAAAGATGTAAAGCAAATATTTTATATTAATCAAGCACCACAAGTAATGCAAGAATTAATTGGCGATAAATTTAGAGTCGCTTACAAAGATTTTTAGGAGCACCACATTGGTCTTTCAAAACAAAACCCCTCGTGTCTTCCACTATATCTTTTATTTTGTTGTTTTTTCAAGTACAAAAACAACAAAATAAAAGGATGCCGTTACAACCACGGCTATAATTCATAAAAGTGCTTTTTTAGTCTTCTTTAAACCAACTTGAATACATCACATAATTAGTAGAAATACGATCAATCTCGCCCGCAAAATCACTTGTATTTAACGCTTTGACTTTCTTTGCTGGAATTCCAGCGTAAATGAAGCCGCTTTCAACATGTGTGTTTTGGGTAACCACACTTCCCGCTCCTATTATCGAATTACTTTCTACCACACAGCCATCCATAATTATGGCACCCATACCAACCAAAACATTATCATGAATCGTACAACCATGCACAATAGCATTGTGTCCGATTGACACATTATTTCCAATAATTGTGGGATGCTTTAAATACGTGCAATGAATTACCGCACCATCCTGAATATTTACTTTATTTCCAATAGAAATAAAATTAACATCTCCTCTTACTATAGCATTAAACCAAACACTACACTGTTCTCCAAAAGAAACATCACCTACAATAGTAGCATTTTCTGCTACATAACAATCAGCTGGAATAGCTGGCTTTTTTCCTCTAACTTCTTTAATAATCATAATAAATTGTTTAAAAAAAAATCCCGAATAAATCGGGATTAGTTATTTTAGTTTGCAACAGCTGGACAGTTACAATCGTAAGCCTTAGGCTTGCAGAATAAATTCAAACCGATAGTTAATTGATGATACCCTGCGTTATCAAATTTAACATCCCCTAAAACCTGATTGTAAGAATAACCAATCATAAACTGTTTAAAATTTAAACCTACGAAAGGTGTTATATATTGTAATTTTTGATTGTCTACAACTTGACCATTTAAAAACTCGGCACCGTCAAAACTTCTTCTGTATGAAAGACCACCCCAAAGTCTACCAAAATCCATTGCTTTATAAACTTTAGCATTTAAATCAATAGCTTTCTCTCCAGTTTGTTCTGTAATTTGGAATAAAAAAGAAGGCTCTATTGAAACGTTCTCCTCATCACCAAAATTAGCACCAACACTCCATAAATATTTTCTTAAATTGTCTGATTCGATTCCATCTAAATATAATTCCCTTCTATTGGCAATAAAATTTTTAACTGTAACATGAGTAAAGAAATCCATATAATGATAAGAAGCACCTAAATCTAAGTTAAAATAAGAGTCTTTTTGAGTAATACCACCATAAACTTGTGGGTCAAAAACGGTAAAAGCAGTTTCATCTAACCTACTCTGAACAAAAGCGGTACTTAGACCAAAAGAAAGCATGTTCAAATCAGCCTTTGAACGAGAAAATAAAATATGATGTGCATAACTTAACTTGGCACCAGTTTGTGAATGGTATCCGTTTTTATCATTAAAAGCAATTATTCCCATACCTGATTTACCATCCTCATCTAAAGCCGTATTAAAACTCATAGTTTGTAAAGAAGGAGCATTTTCCTGACCAAACCATTGTTGTCTACCTGTAACTCTTAATTTAGCACAATTAGCAGCACCAGCCATAGAAGGATGAATTAAATAATAATTATCCGTAAGATAATCTGTATAAACAGCAATTCCTTCTTGGGAAAAAGCCGATTGAAAAAAAATAATTAGGTTAAGGAGTAATAAATTTCTTAGTTTCATAGTATTCGAATATTATCTTTTTAACGAAAAATGTGCTTTAAATTGTTTTTGTTGGTCGTTTTCTGTGTAGTCTACACTAAACCAATAATCCGTAGATGGAATGTCTTGTCCGTTGTATTTTCCGTCCCAACCTTCTCCTAATGGATCTATTTGTT
>NZ_JAAJBT010000008.1 GCF_011392115.1 Flavobacterium difficile | reverse complement strand
CTATTACACTTACACAAACTCTAAATTAGGTGTATCTTCAATTGAACTTTTTTAATGCTTATCGCGTCCCGCACAGCGGGAAGGCCGCAGGTTCGAATCCTGCCACCCCGACAAAGGAGATTTCATATTTTGAAGTCTCCTTTTTTTATTACTTCAATATACTTACACTTACTCTTTAGTAAATAAATCAAAATCTAAATATTAAATTGAACTCTTTTAATGCTTATCGCGTCCCGCACAGCGGGAAGGCCGCTGGTTCGAATCCTGCCACCCCGACAAAGGAGATTTCATAATTTGAAGTCTCCTTTTTTATTTCCTTTATCACGCTTACACAAACTCTTAATTAGGTGTATCTAAATATAAATATTTCAATTGAACTCTTTTAATGCTTATCGCGTCCCGCACAGCGGGAAGGCCGCAGGTTCGAATCTTGCCACCCCGACAAAGGAGATTTCATAATTTGAAGACTCTTTTTTTTTTATTAAAACACTTCTAATTGATTAGTTAAATTTTAAATACAATAAGTTTTTTAAAATTTTGTTTAACTTTTTATGTAATATGTTAAACATTTTACTATCTTTGCTTTAGTAAAATATAAAATCACATGAAAGACCCTATAAATTTAAATGGTTTAACTACTTTATCAGTTGAAGAAATTGGTGACGAACATTTATTCACTTCAATAGAAACTCCTCTTAAAAAAGATGCTTTCGAATTATCAGATTCAGAAAAGAAAGTAAAAATAGCTTCTCTTTTTGAAGAAATTATGGATACTCTAGGCCTTGACTTATCAGACGATTCTTTAAAAGGTACGCCTGAAAGAGTTGCTAAAATGTATGTAGAAGAAATTTTTTCTGGATTAAATCCACAAAACAAACCAAAAATCGCATTATTCGATAACAAATACCAATACAATCAAATGTTGTTAGAAAAAAATATTACTTTTTATTCTAACTGTGAGCATCATTTTGTACCAATATTTGGAAAGGTTCATGTGGCTTATATTTCTTCTGGAAAAGTAATTGGATTATCCAAAATTAACAGAATTGTACAATATTATGCTAAGAGACCTCAGGTGCAAGAAAGGTTAACCATTCAAATTGCTAACGAATTAAAACAAGTTTTACAAACCGAAGACGTTGCAGTTATCATCGACGCTAAACATCTTTGTGTTTCCTCAAGAGGTATAAAAGACGAAAGCTCTGCAACTGTTACTACATATTATGATGGTGCTTTCAATAATCCTCAAAAAATAAATGAATTATTACAGCTTATTAATAATTAATTTTCTGGTTACAGATATTTATTAAAATTCTCACTTTTCCTCAAGGTGAGAATTTTTTTTACAGTATATATTTCTATCTTTGCCTAAATTAAACACACATTTATGCTTATCATTGGTATTGCTGGAGGAACAGGGAGTGGAAAAACTACTGTTGTACATCAAATTATGAACGAATTGCCTTCTACGGAAGTAGGAATTATTTCTCAAGATTCTTATTATAAAGAAACTACTAATTTGTCTTATGACGAACGCACCAAAATTAACTTCGATCATCCACGTGCCATCGATTTCGAATTACTAATTCAACATTTAAAAGATTTAAAAGCTGGAAAAGTAATTGACCAACCGATATATTCTTTTATCACACATAACAGAACCGACGATACTATTTCTACACATCCAAGAAAAGTTATGATTGTGGAAGGAATCTTAATCTTTACCAATCCTGAAATTCGCGATTTATTTGACATTAAAGTCTTTGTTCACGCCGATTCTGATGAACGATTAATTCGCCGTTTAAAACGTGATATTGCCGAACGTGGAAGGGATATGGAAGAAGTTTTAACCAGATATCAAACTACGCTTAAACCTATGCATGAGCAGTTTATCGAGCCAACAAAAGCCTACGCAGATATTATTATCCCAAACGACAAATACAACACGGTAGCTATTGATGTAGTTCGTGCGGTAATTAACCAACGTATTGAAAAATAATGTTTAAAAAGTTTCAAATAGTAGTACAAAAAATTCCTTTCCTGAGATTTTTAGGAAACAAGTACTATTTGATTCTTATTGCGTTTATCATTTGGATGTTATTTTTCGATATTTATTCGTATTTTGAGCATCGTTTTCTAAACAAGCAAATCGACGAATTAAACGACAACAAAAAATATTATCAATCGGAAATCTCCAAAGATAGCATCAAAATAAAACATTTAAAAAACGATAATATGATAGAAAAATATGCGCGTGAAAAATACTTTATGAAAAAAGATAGCGAGGATATTTACATCATAGAATTCGAAGAAGATAAAATAAAAGATAGTGTATTGGAAGCAGAACAATAGCTTTTCAATCCACCACAGTCCTGCTATCCGTTGCAATCTTTTTTTTACAACATTTGTCTTATTGAATGGCGCTTAATTACAAAAAAAAGGATTTCCACTACTATCAGGGCTACATAACAAAATTAGTTTTCAAATCAAATAACCAAAGCATGAAAACAAACTTATTCACAGATTTCGAAACCGTTTCCTCTAAACAATGGAAACAACAAATTCAATTTGAACTCAAAGGAGCTGATTATAACGAAACCTTGGTTTGGGAAAGTCCAGAAGGCATCAAAGTAAAGCCTTTTTACCATTCCGACGAAGAAATTACAACCTATACTTCCAATACTAAAGCAACAGAATTCACCATTTTGCAAAACATTTTCGTACACGATATTCAAATGTCGAACCGAAAAGCAAAAGACAGTTTAAGTCGTGGTGCAGAAAGTATACGTTTTACTATCGAATCAGATAAAATTGAAGTGGCCAAACTAATGGAAAATTTACCATTAGAAAACGTAACTTATTATTTCAATTTACCTTTTCTTTCTGTTGAATATGTAAAATTGTTAAACGATTTTGCTTCAACAAATAAGGCTACTTTCATCATTCAAATTGATCCAATCGGACAATTAGCAAAAGACGGAAACTGGTTCGAAAACCTGAATCCAGATTTCGAAAAACTAAACGAAATCGCAAAAAATACAACCAACGCCTTTTTAACCATTCAATCTGGAATTTATCAAAATGCCGGAGCAAATATGGTACAACAATTGGCGTATACATTAGCACATGTAAACGAATATTTCAACCGTATTCCATCTATCAAACAACCTATAACTATAGAAGTTGCTGTTGGTACGAATTACTTTTTTGAGATTGCTAAAATTCGTGCTTTACGCTTGTTATTCAAAACCTTAGCTATAGAATATAATCATACTTTCGATTGTCATATCGTGGCAACACCCACAAAACGTAACAAAACTTTATACGATTACAACGTAAATATGTTACGAACCACAACAGAATGTATGTCGGCCATTTTAGGAGGTGCCAATGCAGTTTCAAACTTAGCTTACGACGCCATTTATCATAAAGACAATGAGTTTGGCGACAGAATTTCGCGCAATCAATTGTTAATTTTAAAAGAAGAAAGTTATTTAGATAAAGTCAACAATCCAGCCGATGGCGCGTATTATATTGAAATGTTAACCGAACAATTAGCCGAAAAAGCGTTAGAATTGTTCAAAGAATTGGAAGTAAATGGTGGTTTCATCACGCAATTGATTGAAGGAACCATTCAAAGAAAAATTTCGGAAAGTGCTCAAAAAGAACAAGATTTATTCGATTCTGGTAAAGAAATTTTATTAGGAACAAACAAATATCCGAATCCAAACGACAAAATGAAACACGATTTAGAGTTGTTTCCTTTCGTAAAAACAAAAGATAGAAAAACGTTAATTGCACCAATTATCGAAAAAAGATTATCAGAAAAATTAGAACAAGAACGTTTAGCTCTAGAAGAATAAGCTATGAGAAAAAACATACAACATATAAAGTTAGAAGCTGGAAGCCAGATGCTGGAAGCAACAGCTATTAGCTCTTTTGAAACAGCCGAAAAAATTAACGTAAAACCAACGTACACTAAAGAAGATATTGCCGATTTAGAACATTTGGGTTTTGGAGCAGGTTTTGCACCCAACTTACGCGGACCTTATGCTACTATGTACGTGCGCCGACCTTGGACTGTTCGTCAATATGCCGGATTTTCTACTGCAGAGGAAAGTAATGCTTTCTATAGAAGAAATTTAGCAGCTGGACAAAAAGGGTTATCAGTTGCTTTCGATTTAGCAACACATCGTGGTTACGATTCTGACCATATTCGTGTACAAGGTGATGTTGGAAAAGCCGGAGTTGCCATTGATTCTGTGGAAGATATGAAAATTCTTTTCGATCAAATCCCACTAGATGAAATGTCAGTTTCTATGACGATGAACGGTGCGGTTTTACCCATTATGGCTTTCTACATCGTAGCTGCTGAAGAACAAGGCGTGGCTCCAGAGAAATTATCAGGAACGATACAAAACGATATTTTGAAGGAATTCATGGTGCGAAATACTTATATTTATCCACCAACACCTTCCATGAAAATTATTGCCGATATTTTCGAATATACTAGTAATAAAATGCCAAAATTCAACTCGATTTCCATTTCAGGCTATCACATGCAGGAAGCGGGTGCCACAGCAGATATCGAATTAGCCTACACACTTGCCGATGGTTTAGAGTATATTCGTACTGGTTTAGCAACAGGTATGAAAATTGATGAATTCGCTCCTCGCCTCTCTTTCTTTTGGGCAATTGGTATGAACCATTTCATGGAAATTGCCAAAATGCGTGCCGGTCGAATGCTTTGGGCGAAACTTTTAAAACAATTCAACCCAAAAGACGAAAAATCGTTAGCTCTAAGAACACATTGTCAAACTTCTGGTTGGAGTTTAACTGAACAAGATCCGTTTAATAACGTGGCTCGTACCGCAATTGAAGCGGCTGCGGCTGCCTTTGGAGGAACCCAATCTTTACATACAAATGCCTTAGATGAGGCGATTGCTTTACCAACAGATTTCTCAGCTCGAATTGCGCGTAATACACAAATCTTTTTACAAGAGGAAACTAAAATTTGCAAAACAGTAGATCCTTGGGCAGGAAGTTATTATGTAGAAAGTTTAACTGCTGAAATTACAGAAAAAGCTTGGGCTTTAATTGAAGAAGTAGAAGCGCTTGGTGGAATGACGAAAGCCATTGAAGCTGGAATTCCAAAATTACGAATTGAAGAAGCTGCTGCACGTAAGCAAGCACGTATTGACAGCACACAAGATATTATTGTAGGTGTCAACAAATACCGTTTAGAAAAAGAAGATCCGTTACACATTTTAGATGTAGATAACGATATGGTGCGCAAGCAACAAGTTGCACGTTTAGAAGAAATAAAAGCTAATCGTGATACTGAAAAAGCTAAGAAAAGCATAGAAGCACTTACAGAATGTGCGAAAACTGGAAACGGAAATTTATTAGCTTTAGCCGTAGAAGCTGCGAGAAATAGAGTAACTTTAGGAGAAATTAGTGATGCTTTAGAAGTAGTTTTCGGACGACATAAAGCACAAATTAAATCGATAAGTGGTGTGTATAGTCAAGCAATAAAAAACGACGAAAGTTTTGAAAAAGCCAAACAATTAGCCAACGACTTCGCCAAAAAAGAAGGTAGAAGACCAAGGATTATGATTGCTAAAATGGGTCAAGACGGACACGACCGTGGTGCAAAAGTTGTAGCCACAGGTTATGCCGATGTAGGTTTTGATGTGGATATTGGTCCGTTATTTCAAACGCCTGCCGAAGCGGCAAAACAAGCCGTGGAAAATGACGTACACATTTTAGGTGTTTCTTCCTTAGCGGCTGGACACAAAACCTTAGTGCCACAAGTCATTAAAGAACTAAAAAAATATGGCCGCGAAGACATAATGGTAATTGTAGGCGGAGTGATCCCAGCACAAGATTACCAATATTTATTCGATGCAGGTGCTGTAGCTGTTTTTGGTCCTGGAACTAAAATTAGTGAAGCCGCAATTAGTATTTTAGAAGTGCTTATTGAAGAGTAATACAGAATTATCATGCTGCCCTTAAGCTTAGGGATGTTTCAGTATCTCCTAAAAATTATAAAACACCAACATTATTTTATGTTGGTGTTTTATAATTGAACAATTTATTTTACTCTCTTACCTTTTATATAAACTTGTGTAGGTAAGGTGTATGGTACTTTTTCAATTGGCATAGTCATAATATCATCTGAAAAAATTGTAAAATCCGCCCACTTATCAACTTCTAAACTACCTTTTTCATTTTCTTCAAAATTAGCAAATGCAGCCCAAATTGTCATTCCTTTCAAAGTTTGTTCTCGACTTAATGCATTCTCGATTTGAAAACCATCATCAGGATAATTATTTAAATCCTTACGAGCTACTGCGGCATAAAATGTTAACATTGGATTTACTTCTTCAATAGGAAAATCAGTTCCTAAAGCTACTAACCCAGCTTTTTCAAGAATTTTTTTGTAAGCATATGAGTTTTTAATACGTTCTTTTCCAACCCTTTCTTCTGCCCAATACATATCTGAAGTGGCATGTGTCGGTTGAATGGAAGGTATAATTCCTTTAGTAAAATAATCGAAATCAATTTCTTTCATTATTTGTGCATGTTCAATTCTCCATCTTCGGTTGGGTTTATTTTTCAAGACTTCACTATAAATTTTCATCAATACAGTATTTGTAGAATCACCAATAGCATGAGCATTCATTTGATATTCAGAATTTGCTATTTGTTTTGCAATATCTTTAATTTCAAAAATTGGTTTTAATAAAGCACCGAATTGTTTGGGTTTATCAGAATAAGGAACGTGTAGACAGGCACCTCTTGACCCTAAAGCACCATCACCCATAAATTTAAAAGAACGAACATTCAATTTATCGGTTTTATAGATTCCTTTTTTTGTATAATATTCTAAATTTTCTTTTGTTGCTTTAACCATTGCATAAATATTTAAATTTAGAACATCTGATTTTTGCAAACTGTCGATTAACTCAATAACATCTCGTTCTAAACCTGCTTCATCTATTGTTGTAATTCCAAAATTAAACACTTCTCTTTCAGCATCTTTTAGAGCTTGAATTTTAGTTTGTCGGTTGGGTTCAGGGATAATTGAGCGAACTAAAGCCATGGCATTATCAATTAAAATGCCAGTCATTTTACCATCTATAACTTCAACTTCACCGCCTTCAATTATTGTTTCCTTCGTAATACCTGCTAGCTTAAGTGCTTTTCCATTTACTAACATGGCATGATTATCAATTCTGGTTAAAACTACTGGAATATTAGGAAACAATTCATCCAATTTTTCTCTTGTCGGAAACTCTTTGTAAATCCAATCATTCTGATCCCATCCTTTTCCTTGTAAAAAATCTTGTTTCTTTTCCTTTTGAAAAAAATTCAAACGCTCAATAATTTCTTCAAAACTTTTTGTGTTTTTTAAATCTACAATTTGTTTGTCAAGTCCAAATCGATATAAATGCGCATGAGCATCATAAAAACCTGGATAAACGAATTGATTTTTCGCATCTATTATTTCTTTTGCCTCAAATAGATTCTCAATTTCTTGATTTTTCCCTATATAAACAATTTTCCCTTTGTGAACTACCATCGTCTCGACAATTTCAAAAGTATCATTTACGGTATAAATCTTGGCATTCTTGACGATTAAATCTGCATTTTGTTTTTTAGTGGCACAAGATGATAAACTGAGTATAATCAATAAAAAAATTATTCTAAAAACATTCATTTTATTAAGTTTAAATTTCTTGTTTAAAGATAGTTACTTACCATCAAATAAAAAAACCACTTATTGAATAGTTTCACACTTATTGAATTCTGTATAGCTAACTTACTAATTTTTAATTTCTAACGGAATCAAAAATAATTAAAGCATATTATAAAAATTATACGATAGAACATAAAAAAAACCAGCAATTTAGCTGGTTTTATCACGTTTCTTTTAAGTGGAATAAATCCATTTATCTTCAAAAATAAAATTAAAACTTCTTCGTTAACTTTTCGTTTTTACAATAAAGTTCCATCTGTTTTGCAACTTCTGCTGGTCTGTCGCTAGAAATAATCATCACCCCTGTCTTTACTATATCGTAATAAATTGCATCTCCATTGGCTAGGGCACTTTTATCGATATTTCCCATTGTTCCAGATATACAACAAATTCCTTTAGACTTCATGTAGGTCATTGTTTCCTCTTTTGGGAAAGAAGTTCCGATAAAAGCAATCATGTTTTCAGCTTTTACACCTAAGGCTTCCATACGTTCCACATCTTCTTTTCCTCTTGCCGAAACTGAAAGTAATAAATCTGGTGCTAAAGTTGCTACTTCTGCAGCTTGATTCGCGTTATATGTAATTACAATTGAGTAATTTTCAGCTTTATTTCTTCGAATTACATCTATAACCATTTTAAAGGGAACACCTCTTTTCACATCTAAAGTATAAACTACTTTTCCTTTACCCCATTTTAAAACCTCATCTAAAGTTTCAATTTTATAAGGCGTAACATTCCCTTCATTATCTTTAAGAAATAAACTTTGCAATTCTTTGTATGTGTAGGAATTTATTGGACCAGTGCCCGTTGTCGTACGATCTAAATTATTATCGTGCATCATCACTAAAATAGAATCTTTCGTTAAGGCAATATCCGTTTCAATTACAGCTGGGTTCTTCTTTATTGTGTTTTCAAAAGTTGCTGTGCAATTCTCTGGAAAATTTGTAGTCGGTCCACCTCTGTGTGCACTTACTAGTGGATAAAAATTTTCATTTCCACTGAAAAATGACTTAAATTCTTTAGCATTCTTAAAATCAATGTTGTGTGTTTTGTTTTGACAAAATGCGGTCAATACAAATAAAAAGAAAACGATTGTTGAGGTTGTTTTTTTCAAAATAATAGATTTTTAATTTGTAGCAAAAGTATTAAATACACCCTTGTTCACATGAAATAAAATGTTAATTAATAAATAAATTTTATTTCCATTGTTTTATGAAAAATTTAAAATAATGATATAAATTACAAGTTTATTAGAAAAAAAATGATTTTAAACGATAATTATTACATTTTAACTATTAAAACGGTTTCGTATCGAGTTTATACAACCTTTATCGAATATAATTTAAACTTCAGAAAATAAAAAACATCTTTGTACCATTAAAACCCAAATTTACATCTTAAACTTTATTAGTTAAGTTTAAATAATTATTAGCAATGAAAAAAGCAAAATTATCCTTTTTATTCGTCCTTAGTTTCTTATTTAGTAGTGCTCAGGTAGGAATAAATACTACGAACCCAACTCAAGAACTAGATGTAAATGGAAATATAAGAATTAGAGGTTTAATGAATCCAAACAATATGACCACTCAGGTTTATGTTCGCCCAGATGGAACATTGGTTAATAGTTATTCTGATCCATCTGCACCTGGCACTAAATTTGTTGGTTTTTTAAATTCAGACATTTCATTAGATCAAGATTTTAACTTTAAAGAAATTGTATTATCAAATGAATTAATTGATGTAAACAGTGAATATAATGGTACAACAGGAAGGTATTCGCCATTATTTACTGGATATTATAAAATTTCTATGGATTTTGATATTGGAGATTATTCAAATGACGAGTATGATTTAGATATTTTAATAGGACTTTGGGATTTTACGACAAATAACTGGGTTTTAAGAAGAACGTTCAAACACAGAGATAATAATAATAGTACAATGACTCCTGGTAGAAATGAAAGTTTTGGTATTTCTAATTATTTACAACTAGAGAACGGACATTCTTACGGATTTAGAATTTTTAGTGATTACGATGCATCCATTGTAGCAGGACAAAGAAATGCTAAAGTTAAATATCAGAATAGTGGTTCCACTGGAACATCACTATCAACAAGTTTTTCTATTGAAAAAGTACTTTAAACTTATTTTCCTCTTGGATGATAACTTTGCATTACTTCTGCCAAGAATTTTCTATCTAAATGCATGTAAACTTCAGTAGTAGTTATAGATTCGTGACCCAACATCAATTGAATAGACCGTAAATCAGCACCATTTTCTAATAAATGTGTGGCAAAAGAATGTCGGAAAGTATGTGGTGAAATGTTCTTTTTTAAATCAATTTTCAAAGCTAAATCTTTGATAATTGTAAAAACCATAGCTCTAGTTAACTGTTTTCCTCTTCGATTTAGAAATAAGGTATCTTCATGCCCTTTTTGAATAGGCAAATGCGAACGAATGAAATTTTTATAATTAAGAATTAGTTTTTGAGTGGGTAAACCAATAGGAACAAAACGCTGTTTATTCCCTTTTCCTGTGACTTTAAGAAAACCTTCTTCGAAAAATAAATCGGAAATTTTTAAAGTAACTAACTCGGAAACCCTTAATCCGCAACTATATAATGTTTCTAATAAAGCTTTGTTGCGTTCGCCTTCAGCAGCAGTTAAATTAATAGCATTTATTAGCAAATCAATTTCTTGAGTTGAAAGTGTATCTGGTAATTTTCTACCTGTTTTGGGCACTTCAATTAACTCTAATGGAGTGTCTTTTCGATAATCTTCAAAAATTAAATAATTGAAAAAACTTTTTAATCCAGAAATTATTCTCGATTGGCTTCTCGCATTTACTTTATTGGAAATAGAATATATAAAATGTTGGACTTGCTCATCAGTAATTTTTATTGGCGAAACTTCAATATTATTTTCAGATAAAAAACCAACTAATTTTTCAATATCGAAACTATAATTTTCAATCGTATTAGAAGATAAACCTCGTTCTAATCTTAGATAATTTTGATACTCTTTAATATAAGTTGTCCAGTTTGGCATTCCCGTTTAATTTGTGCTAAGATAAAAATTTTAAACTATAAAGACTTAAGGAATTTTATAAGTTAGAGATACATTGCACAAAACAATTAAACATAAAAAAAGCCTTACATTTCTGTAAGGCTTTTAAGGGTGAAAGACGGGTCTCGAACCCGCGACCTTCGGAACCACAATCCGACGCTCTAACCAACTGAGCTACAATCACCATTTGATTTTTTACTAACTTCAACACAGATTATGTTTCATTTAGCGAGTGCAAATATAGTACTTTGTTACATACTGCAAAAATATTTTTTTACTTTTTTATATTAAATCACTTAAACTGTTGACAGTCAAATATCTTTCAACTGTAAATCCTTCCGCATACTCTACTCCTACTAGCCTTCCCAAGTCCATCGCACGATATTTTACACTGTCTAAAAAGTTTTTAGAAGTGATTGGTGTAGTAGGTTCCGTAGAATTTGGATCGTAAAATTGGGTTTTATACGCCATAACCGATTCCATTTTTTTATCCATAAACCCAGAAATATTTACTACAAAATCAGGTTCAATGTTTTGCCATTGGATGTAATGATACACTAACTTTGGGCGAAAGTGCATTTGTTTTTCTCCATTTAACGCTGTTTCTATTTTAACTAATCCTGATAAAAAACAAGCATCGCTAACCAACTTACTACCTTTTCCATGATCGATATGTCGATCAGTAACTGCATTACACAAAACTATATCAGGTTGGTATTTACGAATCATTTTAATGATTTCTAATTGATGAGCTTCATCATTTATGAAGAAACCATCTCTAAAATTCAAATTTTCACGTACATGAACGCCTAAAATTTTTGCAGCATCAGCAGCTTCCTCATCTCTAGTCTGTGCGGTTCCACGAGTTCCTAGTTCGCCTCGTGTTAAATCGATAATACCGACTTTTTTACCCAAATTAATTTCTTTGGCAATTGTTCCTGCGCAACCTAACTCTACATCATCTGGATGTGCACCGAATGCTAATATATCTAATTTCATTTTTTTGTTTTAAAAAGTATTTGTTTATGAATTTAAAAGTTTTTCGAATACTTTAAAATACTCAAAATTGTTTTAGCTTTATTTTCTGTTTCTATAAATTCTTTATGGGGTTGACTGTCTTTTGTAATTCCGCAACCCACATAAATATTGATGTTAAATTGATTTTTAAGATTGAAATTTTCATTACAGTTGACCAATTCACAACATCTCAAATTTACGAATAAATTGGTTTGTTCTTGCATTTGAAATTCACCTAAAAATCCAGCGTAATATTTTCTATTATAATTTTCACTTTCTAAAATAAAATTCCTAGCTTTTTTTAAAGGCATTCCACATACTGCAGATGTTGGATGTAGCGCGTTAATTATATCTAATTCTGTTGTATCTGACTTTAATTTACCTGAAATATCCGATTTTAAATGCGCTAAACTCCCTGCTTTTTGAGTATATGAAGCTGAAATTTCTAAAACCTCAACTAAATTTTCTGTGCTACTTTTGATGTAATCAGTAACCAATTGTTGTTCTATAATTTCTTTTTTATTCCAAATTATCGCTTCTGAAAACAGTTGTGTTCCTGCTAATGCAACGGTTTCAAAAGTAGTATTTCTAATTTTGGCTAATTGCTCAGGTGTAGCGCCCATCCACAAACCAACTTTTGGGTGAAACCATAAATATCGAAAAGCTGTTGGGTATTTTAATAGTAAACTTTGATACGATTTTAATACATCAATCGATTCAGAAACTTCTATTTTTCTGGATAAAACTACCTTTTCAAATGTTCCCTTTTCGATTTCAAAAACCGCGTTTTGAACTAAATTTTCAAATAATATTTGAGCATTTTCATCATTTCTATTTTCAAAATGAATGAAATTTTCATCAGGATTTAGATTAATTTCTTCTTGAAAAACTTCAGAACTAAATAAAGGAAAAACTATATTTAATTCGTTATAAAAACTTGCAAAAACGAATCCAGGTTGACTTTCAAATGCATTTAAAATCGCATCCTTTTGAAAAACAGCATTCAAAATTGTTTCATTTGGTTTGGCATACAGCACAAAAGGCAATTGATTTTGAAAAAATAAAGCAGCTTTATCAAACAAATTCATTATCTATCTCTTCTTGATAAAACCATATTCGACAATTTACACAAAGAAATTAATTTGTCATTTTCATCTACAATTCTAATTTCCCATAAGTGTACACTTGCCCCTTTATGAACAATTTTAGCTGTGCAAAAAACAGTTCCTTCTCTCTTACTTCGTAAATGATTGGCACTAATTTCTATACCACGAACTTCTTGTTTTTCAGGATTAATCAACATTAATGAAGCTGCGCTACCAACACTTTCTGCAAGGGCAACAGTTGCACCACCATGTAATAAACCCATTGGTTGATGTACTCTAGAATTCACCGGCATCTTCGCTTTTAAAAAATCTTCTCCAGCATCGATATATTCGATTTCAAGAGTTTCCATTAAGGTGTTTTTAGACCAATCGTTACAAAGTGCTAAAAACTTTTCTTTATTAAACATAAATACTTATTTTTACAAAGTTACAAATTTATATTTCAGATATAAATATACCAAAACGAAGATTTTTTCGTTTTTAAATAATTATAAGTAAACATAGCTAAGAATTCTCGAATTAAATGTCTGAAAAAACACGCTGTATCGACTATTTCGATCAGTCATTCGAATTAAATTTCTGTTTTAAGATTGTAAAAATCGGCAGTTCGTGGCAAATAAAAAACATAAATAAAAAATAAAAATGCGTCAATTTATACTAATACTTGGATTAATTATTACTTTTTGTTTCACATCTTGTAGAAACGAATTAGATTTTGAACAAAGTGTTGGGACTTTATCTTTTTCCAAAGAAACGGTTTATTTAGATACTGTTTTTACAAATATTGGCTCTAGTACTTATACACTAAAGGTTTACAACACAAGTAATAAAAACATTTCAATTCCTAGAGTTCGATTAGGAAAAGGTCAGACTTCAAACTATCAATTAATGGTAGATGGTGTACCTGGAAAAGAATTTGAAAATGTAGAACTTTTGGCTAAAGACAGTATGTTTGTTTTCATTTCTGTAAATTCTGATGTGGCAGATGCGAATCCAACCGATTTTTTATATACCGATGAAATACAGTTTGGAAACGGAGTCGATTTTCAGAAAGTTAATTTAGTGACTTTAATTCAAGATGCCGTTTTTATTTATCCAGAAAGATCTGGGAGTCCGAATAATTACACGTATGAGCAAATTAATTTAGGAACAACTTCCGATCCTGTTACGATTACAGGAACTAATTTGAGTCACACCGACCCTATTAATGGCGACGAATTACATTGGACCAACGCAAAACCCTACGTAATTTATGGTTATGCAAAAATACCAGAAAATGAAACTTTAGTTGTAGATGCTGGTGCAAGAGTGCATTTTCATGCTGATTCTGGATTAATTGTGGCCGATGATTCACATTTAGAAGTCAATGGAACACTATCTTCCACAGCTGCTTTAGAAAATGAAGTAATTTTTGAAGGCGACAGATTAGAACCTATTTATTCTGATGTTGTTGGACAATGGGGAACTATTTTCTTTTTAAAAGGAAGTAATGCAAATAGCCTAAACCATTTAACTATAAAAAATGCAACTGTTGGTATGTTAGTTTCTGGAAATGATGGTACTAGTACGCCAACTATAGCTATGAAAAACGTTCAAATTTATAACTGTTCCAATGTTGGAATTTTAGCCCGAACTGGAAACATAATTGGTGAAAATGTTGTAGTTAATAATTGTGGGCAAGCAAGTTTAGCTTGTACTTTTGGTGGAAGTTACGATTTTACGCATTGTACTTTTGCGAATTATTGGAATGCACCTAATCAAACTTCTTTAGTACTTGATGACTTTGATGGCGCTAGTTTATATGCTTTAACAAAAGCTGATTTTAAAAACTGCATTTTTTATGGTTCAAGTAATATTGGTATTTCTATAGAGAAAGCAGGAAGTATTTTTAATTATAAATTTGATAATTGTTTGATTAAGTTTATCGATTTTAATAATCAGTTTGGAAATAATCCACTTTACAATTTTAATGATGTTTCAAAATATAGTTCTTGTATTGTAGCCACAAATTCGAATAGTAATAAACCTGAATTCGAAAATACAAATAAAAACAACTTTAAGTTAAAAGAAAATTCTGTCTGTAGAAACAATGCTAATTTTGCTTTTAATGTATTTACAGATTTGGCAGGTACCGTAAGAACAAATCCTTCAGATATAGGTGCTTTTGAATTTTTACCTTAATTTTTTTTTGTAAACAACTCTGTTAATAATTTGGTTTTCAGTTGATTTATATTTCTTACAATTTTACTAATTTTGGGCAAATCTAAACAACTAACAATGAAAAAAATTACACTTTTAATGGGGTTATGCTGTTTTTTTACAGGCTTTTCCCAAGCTCCAGCAGGCTATTATTCCACAGCTACTGGAACAGGTTTTACTTTAAAAACGCAACTTTATAACAAAATTAAAGGACATACAGACAGAGGCTATGCCGGACTTTGGACTACATATTCTACATCCGACAGAGATCATCAAAATGAAAATGACAATACGATTTTCGATTTATATTCTGAAAATCAAACTGGAGCTGATCCTTATACTTTTATTTACAGTACCGAACAATGTGGAACTTATTCCGTTGAAGGGGATTGTTATAACAGAGAACATATGATTCCGCAATCGGTTTTTAACTCTGCTGCTCCAATGGTTTCCGATGCGCATTTTATTCCACCAACAGATGGAAAAGTAAATGGTTTACGTTCTGATTTCCCTCACGGAATGGTAGCCATTGCCTCAACAACCACACAAAATGGAGGTAAATTAGGTACTAGCGCTGTATCGGGTTACAGCGGAACAGTTTTTGAACCTGCAAACGCCTTTAAAGGTGATATAGCTAGAATGTATTTCTATTTCGCCACTAGATATGAAAATACTGTTGCAAGTTATACTTATGCTATGTTTAACAGAACAAGTAATCAGGTATTTACAACTTCCTTTTTAAATATGCTTTTAACATGGCATGCCAATGACCCAGTAAGTGCTAGAGAAATTGAAAGAAATAATGCCATTTATGCCAGACAAGGTAATAGAAATCCTTTTATTGATAATCCAAGTTATGTTACTGCAATTTGGGGTGCTGCACCTGGTGGCGGAAGTACGGACACCACTGCGCCAAGTATTCCATTAAATTTGACTTCCAATGCTAAAACTAGTACTTCCGTTTCATTAACATGGTCAGCTTCAACAGATAATGTTGCTGTAACTGGATACGAAGTATATAGAGGAACTACTTTAGTTACTACAACAACTTCTACAACATATAACGTAACAGGTTTAACGGCTTCTACAGCTTATACCTTTTCAATTAAAGCAAAAGATGCTGCTGGAAATAAATCAGCTAGTAGCGCAACACTTTCTGTTACAACAAATGCAGCTACTACTCCAACAAAAACTGAACTTTATTTATCTGAGTATGTAGAAGGATCTTCTAATAATAAGGCTCTAGAAATTAAAAACGAAACAAGCGCATCAATTTCTTTGGCCAATTACAGTATCAAAAAGCAAACCAATGGCGCTGGAGCTTGGAGTACAGGTTTAACATTAACGGGAACTTTAGCAGTAAATGGAAAATATGTAATTGTAAATAGTGGAACAGCTTCAACTTGTTACAGTACAACAACTGCTAATTTATCAACTGCAGCAGGCGAAATGACATTTAACGGTAATGATGCAATAGGCTTATTCAAAAACGGAGTTTTAATAGATGTTATTGGAACTTTTAATGGTGGAACAGCCAATTTTGGTGCCGATGTAACTTTAAGAAGAAAAGCAACAGCTACTACTCCAAAAGCAACTTATGCAGCTGCTGATTGGGATGTTTTAGGTTTAGATGCTTGTTCTGGATTAGGAAACAAAGTTAGCTTAGGAAACGAAAAAGAGACACTAAAAAACTTCACAGAAATAAGTGTTTTTCCCAATCCAAATAATGGAAATTTCACCATTCAATTTGATGTAAATTCAGAAAATAATACTGTTGAAATTTTCTCCATTTTAGGTCAGAAAGTATTTGAAAAATCTGGAATAAAAACCAATACAATTGAAATTTCAAATTTAGAAAAAGGTGTTTATTTCATTAAAGTCAATAACCAAAATACTACAAACAACAAAAAGGTGCTTGTAAACTAAAATTTAGAGCGGTTTTTACCGCTCTTTTTTTTTATACTTTAATAAGAAAGTTTAACTTTGCACGACAAACAACTAACAACACAACATAATGATTTTTTTCTTTGGAAACCAA
Organism: Flavobacterium difficile; assembly: GCF_011392115.1. GTDB lineage: Bacteria > Bacteroidota > Bacteroidia > Flavobacteriales > Flavobacteriaceae > Flavobacterium > Flavobacterium difficile. The sequence goes on along the minus strand of NZ_JAAJBT010000008.1, from coordinate 64,243 downwards.
AGCAATACTGTTTTTGCAGTTCAAGCACAATCTGAAATTTCTACCGAAAACATCCAAAAACTAAACTGGCTATTTGGAGAAACACAACAAATTGACAGAAAAACCCTTTCTCAAAATTTCGTAGGACCACGTGCGGCTATGGTTACACCTTGGAGTACCAATGCCGTTGAAATTACTCAAAATATGGGAATTTCTGGAATTATTAGAATTGAAGAATTCGAAAAAGTAACTTCTGATTTTACTGATTTTGATCCGATGTTATTTCAAAAATACACGGAATTACATCAAGATATTTTCACTATCAATATTGAACCAGAAGCTATTTTAAAAATTGAGGATATTGATGCCTATAACAAACAAGAAGGTTTAGCTTTAAGTATTGAAGAAGTAGAATATTTAAACAATTTAACTACTAAATTAGGAAGAAAATTAACAGATTCTGAAATTTTTGCTTTCTCACAAGCCAATTCAGAACACTGTCGCCATAAAATTTTCAATGGAACTTTTGTAGTGGATGGCGTAGAAAAAAACACTTCTTTATTCAAATTAATCAAAAAAACATCTCAAGAAAACCCTAACGATATCGTTTCGGCATATAAAGATAATGTGGCTTTTGTTAAAGGTCCGAAAGTCACTCAATTCGCACCAAAAAGCGCTGACAAACCTGATTTTTACGAAGAAAAAGAATTTGAATCGGTTCTTTCTTTAAAAGCAGAAACACACAATTTTCCAACAACTGTAGAGCCTTTCAATGGAGCTGCGACAGGTTCTGGTGGAGAAATTCGTGACCGTTTGGCTGGTGGACAAGGTTCCTTACCATTAGCTGGAACAGCAGTTTATATGACTTCTTATTCGAGATTGACTAACAATCGTAAGCACGAAGAAGCGATGGCGGAACGTCCTTGGTTGTATCAAACGCCAATGGATATTCTGATAAAAGCCTCAAATGGAGCTTCGGATTTTGGAAATAAATTCGGTCAACCGTTAATTACAGGTTCCGTTTTAACTTTCGAACATGAAGAAGATAATCGTAAAATTGGTTATGATAAAGTAATCATGCAAGCAGGTGGAATTGGGTACGGAAAATTAGATCAAGCCATAAAAAAGAAACCACAAGAAGGCGATAAAATTGTCATTCTTGGTGGAGAAAACTATAGAATTGGAATGGGTGGCGCTGCGGTTTCCTCAGCAGATACAGGAGCTTTTGGTTCAGGAATTGAATTAAACGCCATTCAACGTTCTAATCCAGAAATGCAAAAACGTGCTGCTAATGCCATTCGTGGCTTGGTAGAAAGCGATCACAATCCGATTGTATCTATACATGATCATGGTGCGGGTGGACATTTAAATTGTTTGTCTGAATTAGTTGAAGAAACTGGTGGATTAATCGATTTAGATAAATTACCGGTTGGCGATCCAACACTTTCTGCTAAAGAAATCATCGGAAACGAATCGCAAGAAAGAATGGGATTGGTAATTGGCGAGAAAGACATCGACACTTTACAACGAATTGCCGATAGAGAACGTTCACCAATGTATCAAGTAGGTGAGGTTACCAACGATCACAGATTTACATTTCAATCGAAAACTACTGGTTTAAAACCAATGGATTACGCTTTGGAAGACTTTTTCGGAAGTTCGCCAAAAACGATAATGACAGATAAAACTATTACTAGAAATTATAGTAATTCGGAATATAACCCAAACGAAATCCCAACTTATTTAGAACAAGTTTTACAACTTGAAGCTGTGGCTTGTAAAGATTGGTTAACGAACAAAGTTGACCGTTGTGTAGGTGGAAAAGTAGCCAAGCAACAATGTGTTGGACCGTTACAACTACCATTAAACAATGTAGGTGTCATGGCTTTAGATTTCAAAGGAAAAGAAGGAATTGCGACATCTATTGGCCACGCTCCTATTTCTGCGTTAATTGACCCAGTTGCTGGAAGTAGAAATGCTATCGCAGAATCGCTTTCTAACTTAGTTTGGGCGCCATTGAAAGATGGTTTAGCTTCTGTTTCTTTATCGGCCAACTGGATGTGGGCTTGTAAAAATGAAGGAGAAGATGCGCGTTTGTACGAAGCTGTTCAAGGTTGTTCTGATTTTGCTATCGAACTAGGCATCAACATTCCAACCGGAAAAGATTCGCTTTCAATGAAGCAAAAATATCCGAATGATGAGGTAATTGCACCAGGAACAGTCATTATTTCTGCAGCTGGAAATTGTTCAAATATCACAAAGGTTGTTGAACCTGTTTTACAAAAAAATGGTGGAAACATTTACTACTTAAACTTATCTCAAGATACTTTTAAATTAGGTGGTTCTTCATTCAATCAAACGCAAAATAAAGTGGGTAATGAAACACCTACAATTAAAAATGCAGCTTTCTTCAAAAAAGCATTTAATACGTTACAAGATTTAATTAAAGATAGAAAAATCAAAGCCGGACATGATATTGGAAGTGGTGGATTAATCACAACTCTATTAGAAATGTGTTTTGCGGATGTGAATTTAGGTGCGAATTTCGATTTAACTTCTATTAACGAAAAGGATTCTACCAAATTGTTATTCTCTGAAAATATTGCTGTAGTTTTCCAAGCTGATGCGGAAGTGGAAGCGATTTTTGAAGCTAACGGAATTGAAATTTTCAATATTGGAACCGTTACAAATTCAGATACTATTTCTATTGTAAATCATGAAGATACATTTGAATTTTCTTCAAAAAAATACAGAGAAATTTGGTTTGAAACGTCTTTCTTATTAGATCAGAAACAAACTAAAAACGGTAAGTCATTAGAGCGTTTTGAAAATTTCGCCAATCAACCTTTACAATTTACTTTCCCATCGCATTTTGATGGAAAATTACCAGTAGTTTCCCATACGAACAGACCAAAAGCAGCAATTATTCGCGAAAAAGGAAGTAATTCGGAACGTGAAATGGCAAATGCGATGTATTTGGCTGGTTTTGATGTAAAAGACGTTCACATGACCGATTTAATTTCGGGAAGAGAAACGTTAGAAGACATTCAGTTTATTGGAGCCGTTGGTGGATTCTCCAATTCAGATGTTTTAGGTTCGGCAAAAGGTTGGGCTGGAGCCTTTTTATATAACGAAAAAGCAAACACAGCATTGAAAAACTTCTTCAAAAGAGAAGACACGCTTTCTGTCGGAATTTGTAACGGTTGTCAGCTAATGATGGAATTAGAATTGATTACTCCGGAACATGAAGTGCATGGAAAAATGAAACATAACGATTCGCACAAGCATGAGAGTGGCTTTACTTCTGTGAAAATTCAAAAAAACAATTCGGTCATGCTTTCTAGTTTAGAAGGTGCAACTTTAGGGGTTTGGATTTCTCATGGTGAAGGAAAATTCAACTTACCAATGGCGGAAGAAAACTATAATATTGTAGCTAAATATGGGTATGAAGGTTATCCTGCCAATCCAAATGGTTCGGACTATAATACAGCTATGCTATGTGACACTACTGGAAGACATTTAGTGATGATGCCTCATATTGAGCGTTCTACTTTTCCATGGAACTGGGCAAACTATCCAGAAAGAGAACAAAAAGACGAAGTTTCTCCTTGGTTAGAAGCTTTTGTTAACGCCAGAAAATGGGTAGAAAACAAGAAATAAAATATAAAAATTAATAAAATCAGCTTTATACAAGCTGATTTTTTTTGTATTATTGTAAACAAAAAACTACATGAGTCATCCTACTACTTGTTTAAATTGTAATGAAAAACTTATCGGAAAATTTTGTTTCAATTGCGGACAAAAATCAGATACACATAGAATTACTTTAAAACATTTTTTATTTCACGATATTTTACACGGTGTTTGGCATATTGATAAAGGTATTCTTTTCACGATAAAGGAAGCATTAACTCGACCAGGACAAGCAGCTTTAGATTATATTGCAGGTAAAAGAATTAGATATTATAATGTATTTTACTTGATATTGATTTTGATAGGTTTGAATATCTTTTTATCTAATCAATATGATAAAATGGCCAGTGAATATTTGGGAACAGTTGTAGATTCTGCTAATGCAAAAGGAAAAGCAATTAATGATTTTTTAACTACTAATTCCAAGTTAATTATTTTCTTAATTGTTCCGCTATTTGCTCTAAATAGTTTCATTTTATTTAGAAGAAAAAAACTAAACATTAGTGAACATTTCATTCTAGCGGGAATGATTTATTTAGGCATTTTAATTCTTACTTTTATAGTTGAAATTTTGTCGTTTTTGGAGTTCATCAAATATGGAAATTACATTACAGACTATTTGCTTTTAGTGTACTTAATCTTAATTTTTACTTATGCAGTTAGAGGCTATTATAAAACTTTTGAGTCAAATTATACCAAAATCAATTTTACAATTAGAATCCTCTTCTTTTTAGTTCTATTGTTTTTAGAAATTTCCTTTTTAATTATATTGCTTTTAGGTTTTATTTCTAAATGGAAGTTTGGAAGTTTTCAATTTTAGTCAAAACAGTTACTTCAATTGTCTTTAATATATTTTTTTTGCAGATCTATTAATTTAAATGCTGAACTAAAAAATCGCACATCTTACATTTTGATATATTACCTACAATTTTATATATAACTGAAGCTATAAATGTTAGAATTAATGTTATGCGGTTAAATTCGTGATTTATTTTCTAATGATTCAAATCCGTGAATTTTGGCAAGTGAATTTGAATTAAAATTATACGTTATTAGAAGTTGTGAATTTTTTAATTATTTGAACTAATTCCGCATTTGTAAAGGGTTTATTCAAAACATCAGAAATTCCAGACAATTGTACTTTTTCTTGAATTTCTGATTGATCAAAAGCAGTAAAAGCAATAATTGGAATGTTTTTATTAAATTTTCTAATCTCTATAGTCGTGTCAAACCCATCAATTTCTGGCATATTAATGTCCATTAATACGAGATCAAATTCTTGCTGTCGAATCATTTCAATAGCTGTAAATCCGTTTTCTGCAATAGTGGGAATGCCGTTTAAATTTTCAATAGTTTTTGAACTTACAATTTGATTAATTTTGTTATCATCTACAATTAAAACCCTCAAATTATTGAATTTCTCATTTACAATATTTGTTTCAAGCTGTGCATTTTTAGTAGCTTTTTCTAATTTTAAAATAAAACTAAATTCGGTGCCTTTGCCAATTTCAGATTTCAATTCAATTTTCGAATCAAAAAGCATTAAAATATCATTTACAATTGTTAGTCCCAAACCACTTCCCTGAAAAAAATTATCTTCAGGTGTAATTTGATAAAATTTATCAAAAATCTTTTTCTGATTTTCTTCTGAAATACCAACTCCAGTATCTATAAAACTAAATTTAATGTCTTGTAAATTATCGATTTCACTTATTTTTTCAATTTTAAGGGTAACCATTCCATTTTTTGTGAATTTTAATGCATTTGAAGTTAAATTAAAACAAAGCTGAGTCAATTTAACCTCATCTGAGCAAAAATACTCACTCACATGATTGCCAATATCAATAACTAATTTATTATTATTTTGAATAGCAATTTGATCTAAATTTGATTTAACGGCATGAATTAAGCTTTTAAATTCAATTGTATTTTTTTCTAATTTAGAATTTTTATTTTCAAGTTTTGAAATTTGTAACACATCGTTTACTAAACTTAACAAATATTTTGCTGAATATTTTAAAGATTTCAAATGGCTTTGATTTTCCTCTTCGAGCACTGATTTTTCTAAAATTTCGGTTAAGCTAATCACTCCAAAAAGTGGCGTACGAAGTTCATGTGTAATTGTTGAAACAAATTTAGATTTCATTTCATTGGATACTTCTGCTGCAAGTTTCGCCTTTTCTAATTCGATATTTAAATTTTGAAGTTGTTCGTTAATTTTATTCTTGTTTTTATACAACCTAAAAATATAAATAGAAAAACAACTAATTATGGCAAGAAAAATTAAAGTGATGTAAGATATGTTTTTGTTAAGTTTTAAATTTTGTTCTTTACTCTTTAATTCGAAATCTGCTTTCATTTTATCGAGTTTAAAAGCTTCTATAATTAAAGCGGAAGAGGTTTCTTTAGCCTTTTTTAATATTTCCTTGTTATAAAAAATTTCATTAATACTATCGGCCTGTTTTAAGAAAAAAGCCGCTTTTTCAGGTTTATTTATTTTTGATAATAATCTTGAGTATCGGTATAAATATTCGCTTTTCTTTTCTTTAAAGATTAATTTTTTACTAAATGTGTCTAGCCCATCTTGATAGGTTTTTTCCGCTAATGGATAGTTACCAATTCCTTCAAAATAAGTAGCTTGCAACATGTAAACGATATTATTAAAAAATTTATTCCCATATTTAGGATGTAATTTCATAAAATTATCTAGGAAAGGTTTCGCGTTTGAATATTCTTTAAATTTTAAATAAGACCAAGCCAAATTCATTGTAATTAAACAAATATCTTCCTTCAAATGATTTTTTTCTGCAAGTTGCAATGCTTGTTTATAATAAGCTATCGCTTGTTTTTGATTGAATTTTTTTTCGCTAAATGCCGTAAAAAGGTTACCTAAATTATTTAAGACTAGAATTTGATGTTTTAAGTTGTCCGTTTTTTTTGCTAATACTAAAGATTTATTAAAGAAATAATTGGCAAACTCTAAATTCTTAATTTGTGCAAAGTTTCTTCCAATTCTGTTGTAAATATTTGAAACTAAAGTGTCATTTTTAATTTTCTCAGCCTCAATCAAGGCAAATCGTAATTCTTTTAATGAGTTATAATAATCAGATTTTTTATAATAATTGTTACCTAACTCAAACAAACTATCAACTTGCTTAGAAGTATACTTTTTATTTTGAGTAAATCCTAACTGAAAACTAAGTAATACGATTAGGATATATTTAAATGAACGCATTTATGTTTTATTTATGTATTTGATTATTAAATTTTGCAAATCTATAAATTCAAAAGGTTTAACCAACAAATCATTCATTTTATATTTGGATATATCGCCTTCAATTTCGTACTTATCTGATGCTGTTAATGCTATAATTGGAGTTTTTATGCCTAATTCGTGAATTTTTTCAGTCGTTTCAAAGCCATTAATTCCGGGCATGTGAATGTCCATTAAAATAATATCAAAAGTCTCCGATTTCAAAATTTCTAAAGCTTGGTAACCGTCAACCGCAATTTTACATTTTAAGTTGTTCTTTTCCAATAGTTTTTGAGTTACAATCTGATTGACTTTGTTATCTTCAACAACTAATATACTAATGTTATTACTAATATCTTTTGAGGAATGAATTGGTGCTGTTTCAATCGTTTCGCCTAAAATTAAAGGAATCGAAAATGTAATTGTCGTTCCTACATTAATTTCACTATTAATATGAATTTCTCCATTAAAAATATCTATAAATCGTTTTACGATAGCTAAGCCTAAACCTGTTCCTTGAAATTGTTCATCAGAATTTCTTTCAACTTGAATAAACTTATCGAAAATTTTATCAATGTACTTTTGTGGTATACCAATTCCGGTATCTTTAATTTCAAATTTTAAAGTTTTTTTTGATTCGTTAACAAAGATAAAAATAGAAACTGTTCCGTCTTTAGTAAACTTTAAAGCATTGCTTAACAAATTGATAATTATTTGAGACAAACGGGTTTTATCGGTCTTAATAAAAGTTGGAACATGTTCTGAAACATCAACCTTAACTTTATTATGATACTGATTTGCAATAACTTCCATAGAACTCACAATAGTTTCTATTTCTTTTCTAAAATCAATACTTTCGTAATTTAATTCAATTTTTTCGGACTCAATTTTAGAGAGACTTAGTACATCATTAATCAAAGACAACAAATATTTCGCAGAAAATTTAAGTGAATTTAAGTATTTGCTATCTTTTAATTCTGCATGTTCATTTTCAATAATTTCAGTCATTCCAATAACTCCATAAAGTGGCGTTCTCAGTTCGTGACTAACAGTAGACATAAATTGTGTTTTGAGTTTAGCAATTTCTTCTGTTTTTTGTTTGGCTTTATGGAGTTCAATATTTGCTCTTTTTAACTTTCTATTGATCTTCTTATTTTTAATAAAGTTTTTGTATAAAAAATACATTAAGGTTAAAAAAGTAAAGACTAGAACGGTTAAAAATATGATGAAGTATTTGTTATAGTTTAACTTTTTAATATAATCTTTATTTTCTTGTTCTACTTTTTCAATTCTAGAATTTACTAGGTCTAATCGAAAGTTTTTATCCTTACCGTTTAAGATATTTTTTTGTTCTTCATTATAAATTTCGGCATTTAAATCGATATATAAATTTAAATATTTTACTGATAGTGCTAATTTATTGTGTTTTTCATAAAACGCTGCAAAAGATTTATAAATGTCTAATAAGTTCATTTTTATAGCTGGCGTTTTGTCTTTTTTACCATAGTAAATGGCATCTAAAAAAGCTTTTTCAGCTAAACTAAAATCGTTTTTATAAACATCATAATAGGTAGCATAGGAAGCAAACATAGCAACTACGATATCTATCTCTTTAGAATTTAATACTTTATCTTTAATTTCATCTAAATATTTTTTCCCTTCTTCGTATTGTTTTAAATCGATTAAATTACCGCCAATATTTAAACCTGCAACTAAAAAATCGCCATTATTATCTATATTTTTAGTGTGCTGATAGGCTTTTTTAAAGTAAGAGGTACCAACGTTTAAATCGATATAATTGTATGAGTAAACTCCACCAATGTTATTATACAACCATCCTAAAACGGTATCATTTTTAACTTTTGTAGCACAAAAAATACCTTTTTTATATAATGTAATGGCTTTTTTATGATCTGTAAACTGTTCAAAATTTAGCCCTAATAAATTATAAGTTTTTGCGGCTAAATTATTATCATTATTTTCTAATGCAAAAGTTAAAATTTTCTCCGCTTGTTTGATAGATTCTTTATTATTAAGATTAAAGAAGTTATTACTGGCCAGTTCGAACAACTTATTCGCTTCCTGATTGTTTTTTAAAACATCTTGAGAAAAAAGGTTATTAATTAGTAATAAAAAAAATAATAAATACGAATATATTTTCATTTTGAGTGCTGAACTTTCGTTTTAATTCTGAATGTGTTTTTCAATTATTATTTGTAAATCTCTTATTTCGAATGGTTTAACTAACACATCATTAATACCATTAATAGCCATTTCATTAATTATTTCATTTTTATCTGATGCAGTTAAAGCAATTATTGGTGTAGTAATTCCTAATTCTCTAATTTTTTTTGAAGCTTCAAAACCATTTAAAACTGGCATATGAATGTCCATTAAAATTAGATCAAAATGATGTTTTTTTGTCATTTTAATTGCTTCTGCCCCGTTTTCTGCAATCTTACAAATATGGTCACTCTTAGCTAATAATTTTTTAGTAACCATTTGATTGATTTTATTGTCTTCTACAATTAATATTTTTAAATGAGTCGCATTACTTTTTGGTTCTGAAATATTAAATTGCTTTAAAATTACTTTTTTATCTGCTTTGATGTAAGGCAAAATAACCTTAAAAACAGTTCCTTTTTGAATTTCACTAGAAACCGAAATTTCTCCTTTGAATAAATCTACCAAACGTTTTACAATAGATAAGCCTAATCCTGTTCCTTTATATTGTTCGTTCAAGTTAACATCCACTTGAACAAATTTTTCAAATATTTTATCTAAATATTCACTTGGTATTCCAATCCCGTTATCAATAATTTCAATTTGGATAAACGGATGATGGTTTGCTTCAATAAGTTGTAATTTTATGGAAACTTCTCCATTTTTAGTAAATTTTAGTGAATTACTAATTAAATTAATTAATATTTGAGAAAATCTGGTGATATCTGTTTTTATAAATTGAGGTACCTCATCGGAAATATTAATGAATAATTTATTATTATTTGACTTCGCAATGATATCTAAAGATTCTCTAATAACTGTAATTTCTTTACGAATTTCTATATTATCATAAATCAATTCAAACTTAGTATCTTCAATTTTATACACATTTAAAACGTCATTTATTAATGATAATAAGTAGTTGGAGGAAAATTTTAATGCGTTGAAATATTTGTTCTTCTTTAATTCAACATATTCAGATTCAATGATATCGGCCATACCAATAACACCATATAAAGGCGTTCTTAATTCGTGACTCACATTCGATAAAAACTGTGATTTAAGTTTAGAAGCTTCTTCCGATTTAATATTGGCAATTTTTAACTGCGCATTAGAATCAAAAAGTTTTTTATTTAACTTTCTGTAATCCAAATACGTTTTGAACATGTAAATTAGAAAAATCAGTAAAATACCTGAGAAAAATAAAGTTGTTTTTAAGATTTTATTGGAAGCAAATGCCTTTTGTTCTTGTACTTTCTTTTCTGATTCACTTCGTTGAATTTTATTATTCATTTCAATTACATCGATAGATTGTCCAGAAAATTTAATTTCTTGATTCCTTTCTTTAAGATAAACTAAATCTTGTAAACTATCGTGCATTTCTAGAAATCGTAAGGCTTTAGGAATATCATTATATTTTTTATAAAACTTAAAAATATCGTCATATAAGTCTAATTCATTCGATTTATGAAATGAAGCATTTCCTTTTTTTAACTTTTCGATTACTATTGCATAGTTTTCTTCCGCGTGATCTTTATCATTTAGTTGACTATAATATTTGGCAAGTAAGGCATGATAAGTCACAATCATTTCGAAATCTTTACTCTCTTTTCTAACCTTGTAAATTTTATCTAAAAATTTTTTGGCTGTTGCATAATTTCCGAGCACTAAATTTGCGTCTGCTATATTCACTTCAGAATAGGCAATTTCTATAGGATCGCCAAATATCAAAGAATATTCATAACATTTTAAGTAATATTTTAATCCTTTTTTAGGATCATCTAATCTATAAAAATAAACGTTTCCTAAATTGTTATGTAAGTAATCTAATAATTCAATATCATTAACTTTGAAAGCTGCTTCAATACCTCTTTCGTAATAATAAATTGCTTTTTTTAAATCAGAAAATTCCTCGAAATTTAGTCCGATAATATTGTAGGCTTTGGCTACGAAACTATAATCTTCCGTTAAAAATCCGAATTGAAGTACAGCTTGAGAATTTTCTAACGATGATTTACAATTTAACTTACCTAAGTCGTATATAGCTTGTTTTAGCGTTTTTTTTGCCTCAGCTTTGTCGTGTACAACAATTTGAGCAAAAATACATTTTGGTGTAAGGAGAAAAAAAAGAAGAAATAAATATATTTTTGCTTTCATTTTATTTTTGACAGATTGTAAAAATAAAAAAATCCTGAAATAAATCAGGATTTTTACAATAATATATTTAATAAATTATCTTATTAACTTCTTGTATTTGATGCGAGTAGGTGTAACGTCTTTACCTAAACGCTTACGCTTATTTTCTTCGTACTCTGTAAAACTACCTTCAAAACTATAAACCTGAGAATCGCCTTCGAAAGCTAAGATATGAGTACAAACTCTATCTAAAAACCATCTGTCGTGAGAAATTATTACAGCACAACCAGCAAAATTCTCTAAACCTTCTTCCAAAGCACGCAATGTATTTACATCTAAATCGTTGGTTGGCTCATCTAATAGTAGTACGTTTCCTTCTTCTTTTAACGTCATGGCTAGGTGCAAACGATTCCGTTCGCCACCAGACAAAGTAGATACTTTTTTATTTTGTTCGCCACCACCAAAATTAAAACGAGATAAATACGCTCTTGAATTTACTTGTCGCCCGCCCATCATAATCAATTCCTGACCGTCACAAAAATTTTCCCAAAGTGTTTTATTTACATCAATATTAGAGTGCGATTGATCTACATAGGCGATTTTTACAGTTTCACCAACTTCAAAAGTACCTGAATCCGTTTGTTGTTCACCCATAATCATTTTGAAAATAGTAGATTTACCTGCACCATTCGGCCCTATGATTCCAACTATTCCTGCTTGAGGCAACACAAAATTTAAATCGTCATACAATAATTTATCACCAAATGCTTTTGACACATTTTTAGCCTCAATAACATTAGTTCCTAAACGTGGACCATTAGGAATATAAATTTCTAATTTTTCGTCTAGTTCTTTTTGATCTTCGTTTAATAATTTATCGTAATTCTGTAAACGTGCTTTTTGTTTGGTTTGACGACCTTTAGCACCTTGACGCACCCAATCTAACTCGCGCTCTAAATTTTTTCTACGTTTAGAAGCCACTTTTTCTTCCTGCGCCATTCTGTTAGATTTTTGTTCTAACCAAGAAGAATAATTTCCTTTCCATGGAATACCTTCTCCTCTATCTAACTCTAAAATCCAACCTGCCACGTTATCTAAGAAATATCTATCGTGTGTTACAGCAATTACAGTTCCGGAGTATTGTGCTAAATGTTGTTCTAACCAAAGTACCGATTCGGCATCTAAGTGGTTAGTAGGCTCATCTAATAATAACACATCGGGTTGTTGTAATAGCAAACGACATAAAGCTACACGACGTTTTTCTCCACCAGATAAAACAGAAATTGGGGTTTCTGGATCTGGCGTACGAAGTGCATCCATGGCAATTTCTAATTTATTATCAATTTCCCATGCGCCACAAGCATCAATTTTATCTTGTAATTCTGCCTGACGATCCATAAGTTTTTCCATTTTTTCTGGATTCTCATATACTTCAGGCAAACCAAAATCGTCATTAATTTTATTAAATTCTTCCAATAAAGCAAATGTTTCTGCAGCACCTTCACGAACGATATCAATTACCGTTTTAGTCTCGTCTAAATAAGGCTCTTGCTCTAAATAACCAACTGTATAACCTGGTTGAAAAACCACATCACCTTGGTAATTCTTATCAACGCCTGCAATAATTTTTAATAAAGAAGATTTTCCAGAACCGTTCAATCCAAGAATTCCAATTTTTGCTCCGTAAAAAAAACTTAGATAAATATTTTTTAAGACTGGCTTATCTGCTCCAGTATATGTTTTACTCAATTTCTGCATCGAGAAAATGACTTTCTTATCGTCTGACATGCTAATTATGTTTGTGTTATTGTTTTAAATTTTCGTAATTCGAACTTTGTAAATCTTACTTCGTACTTTAAATTACATTCTTCCTTTCAGCGCATTAAAAACCCATGCATTGGCAAAAAAACCAACACCAACGGCTGCAAAACCCCAGCCAGCAACATCATCATATCTGTAAATGGCTAAACCTATTATAATTAATCCCATAATCACCATGATACCTGTAGCCCAAGCTAATACTGTATTTTTGTTCATCTTTATAATTTTTATAAATTTAGGAATGCAAATATCGGAAATTTTATTTTTCTATACTATTTAAAAACAACATTCTTACAGTTAAAAACTTTACAACTGTTATAAAAATTAATGTCCCAAAAACATTTGCAACTATATCTTTAACAGATAAAGTATCTAAAATAAAAATAGGTTTTCCATTAAAATAATTTTGAAAAGATTCGTTTATTAAACCAATGAAATTAAAAACCAAACCGCTTAAAAGTAAGGGATATTTAAGTCTTTTTTTATAATAAAAAATGATGTAAAAATAAATTAGTAAACAAATTACTATAGCAAAAAATAAATGCTCAACAGTATTTAAATTGTAGTTTATTTCAGTAGAAAATCCTTTAAATGATCTTACAAACATTACATAACTAATAAATAATACAAATACTAATTGAGAAATTTTAAAAACTTTTGTTTCAGATTTACTTTTGTTTAATAGTAAAACTTCAATGCTTAAAATAAAAAATAAAATGTAAAAATATAGAATCGGTAAGTTGACAAAGTAAACCACCAAAAGACATAGCAGATAATAAAATCTTGAAAACCAATTTATGGCGGTAAAATTCATTAGTTAAAAATTTTGTATACCATTTCTTTCAACATATCTTCTTCTCTCATCGAACCTGCTCCTACGCCTTTCGATTTTACGTCGATGTCTCTGATCACTTCAATTATTTGACTTACTTTTCGCATGGGAAAATTTTGAGCAGCTTTTACATAATCATCCACAAAATATGGATTTATTCCCAATACTTTAGCCACATTAAATTTCGATTTGTCTTTTAAGCCATGATATTGCAACAATTGTGAAAAAAAGGAAAACATTTGGCCTGTAATGACAACAATCGGATTATCTTTAGGATTTAAAGCAAAATGGTGAATTATATTATAGGCCTTTTCCTGATTTCTGGCTCCAAGTGCATCTTTTAACTCAAATACATTATAATCTTTACTAAAACCAATGTTTTCTTCTATATTTTTGGGAGTAAAAACATGTCCAACTGGAAAAATAATTTTCAGTTTCTCTAACTCGTTGTTAATCTTAGCCAAATCAGTTCCTAAAAACTCCGCTAACATAGCAGCTGCTTTAGGTTCTATGCCATAATTCTGACCTTTTAAAACCTTAACAATCCAATCAGGAACTTGATTATCATACAACTTTTTACTTTCAAAATAAACATGTTTATCTTTCAAACTTTTAAAAATTCCTTTTCTTCCATCTGGTTTGGCTCGATAAGCAAAAACTAAAATAGTTGTGGGTTGCGGATTTAAAACATAAGATTTAAAATTTTCAAACGTTTTTACTAAATTCTGGGCTTCTTTCACTACAACTACCTGATAATCTGACATCATTGGAAAACGTTTTGCCGTTGAAACTACTTCTTCAACAGTGGTATCTCTTCCGTATAAAACGACTTGATTAAAAGATTTTTCATCTTCAGATAAAACCGAATTTTCTATTAAATCGGAAATTCTATCAATATAATAAGTTTCTTCACCACATAAGAAATAAATGGGTTTAAAATTTTTCGATTTAATGTCGTTAACTATTTTTATTACTTCGGTCATTTTTACAGCAATCAGTGTTCAGATTTTAGTTGGCTATGAAGGAGAAATTGTTAATTTTGCACTATGCAAAAACTGAATTTTCCATCTTATTCCTTTCGGTTCAAAAATAGTGAAAATAAAGTTGCTATTTTTGATGAAATTAGAAAAAAATTTGTGGTGTTAACTCCAGAAGAATGGGTAAGACAACATACTGTTTTCTATTTGATGGAAGCATGCAACTTTCCGAAATCGCTATTAAACGTTGAAAAACAAGTCAAAATTAATGGTATGAATAAACGGTATGACATTGTTGTTTTTAATTCTGACGGAAGTATTTTCTTGATTGTGGAATGCAAACAACCAAATGTGCCGATTTCTCAAAACACTTTTGACCAAATTGCACGGTATAATTTTATTTTAAAAGCCGAATATTTAATGGTTACTAACGGATTAAATCATTATTTTTGCCAAATGGATTTTGAAAAAGAACAATATACTTTTTTGAAAGAATTGCCAAAATATATGAAATAAATAGGAACACAGATTTGACAGATTTTACTATTAAATAAAATTTTTTAAATCCGTGTTGTTGTAATATAATCTAAGAAATCAGAATGAAAACAGCCGTAGTTATTTTAAATTGGAATGGTGCTAAATTGTTAAAGCAATTCCTACCATCAATAATTCAGTTTTCAGAAAATGCTACTGTTTATGTAGCGGACAATGCTTCTACAGATACTTCAATTGAAGTGTTGAAAAAAGAATTTCCATCCGTTAAAATAATCGAAAATACAGGTAATTTCGGATTTGCAAAAGGCTATAATGAAGCTTTAAAATTTGTAGAAGAACCTTATTATGCCTTGGTGAATTCTGATATTGAAGTCACTGAAAATTGGTTGCTTCCGATAGAAGCTATTTTTGATAAGGAGCCCAAAACAGCTATCATCCAACCCAAATTATTAGACTATAAAAAGAAAACTCATTTTGAATATGCTGGAGCTGCTGGCGGATTTATTGACAAATATGGTTACCCTTTCTGTAAAGGCAGAATTTTTAATACATTGGAAGAAGATTTAGGTCAGTATAACCAAGAAACAGAAGTCTTTTGGGCAACTGGCGCTTGTTTTTTTATTAGAAAAGAAGTTTTCAGCACATTAAACGGTTTTGATGCTGATTTTTTCGCACATCAGGAAGAAATCGATTTATGTTGGCGTGCTAATAACTTAGGGTTTAGTGCTAAATATTGTCCAACATCAGTAGTATATCACGTTGGAGGCGCCACTTTAAATGAAGGAAATCCAAAGAAAACATTTCTAAACTTTAGAAATTCGTTGTTAATGTTAATCAAAAATCTTCCGAAAGAAAAATTAATTCCTATACTTTTTATCCGTTTGTGTTTGGATGGAATTGCGGGAATTCAATTTATATCTCAAGGAAAATTCAAACATACTTTTGCTATTCTAAAAGCTCATTTTTATTTCTATCATTTACTATCTAGAAATTTAAAAAAGAGACAATCGTGTCAGAAAAAAGAGTATTTCCATACAAAATCAATTGTTTGGAGTTATTTTGTTCAGAAAAAGAAAACTTTTAACCGTTTAAAGTAACAAACAATTTTTTTTCTAAACCTACAAGCTTACAGATTTTTTATGAAAACAAGCATTTCGCTCTATACAAAAAAACATAGAGTTGTTTAACCGATGTTTTTTTCTTCAGATTTTTTCGGATTAATGTACTTTAAAAAGTAAAGCGAATTTGAGGTATCAGGGTTGCTTAGATTCCAAAACAAAAACTTCTGACTAGCAGTTTCGAGCTTCCCAATTCAAACTTTTTTAACTAAAATTTCACTTTTCTAAGCACTTTGGTACGATTTTTTCTGTATAACTTTGTAAAAAATCAAAATAAATATGAGAAAAGTAGTAGTTTTAGCCGCAATCCTCCCGTTTGTGTTTACCTCGTGTGTTTCTAAAAAGAAATTCGCAACCTTAGAAGCACAACAAAAAGAAACCCAAGATTTATTAAACTCAGCAACCGTAAAATTAAACAGTTGTTTATCTGAAAAAGACTTATTAAATGCCGAAAAAAGTAGCTTAATGAGTCAGTTAGATTATCTAAAGAAAACGAATTCAGATTTAATAAACAGTTCAAAAGAAATGACTGTTTTAACTACAAAAGGTGCTCAAAACCTAGAAAAATCATTAGAAAGTTTACGCGAAAAAGATTTAAAAATCACCCGTTTACAAGATGCACTAACTAAAAAAGATAGCGTAACACTAGCTTTAGTAACGAGCTTAAAACGTGAAGTAGGTATTGACGATCCAGATATTAACATCAATGTTGAAAAAGGAGTCGTGATGATTTCAATTGCAGATAATTTACTTTTCAAATCAGGAAGTTACGATGTAAATTTAAAAGCAAAATCTGTTTTAGCTAAAGTAGCCAAAGTTATTAATAGCAAACCCGATTTCGAATGTATGGTAGAAGGTCACACCGATAATGTGCCAATTAAAAACGCTATATTATTAGACAACTGGGATTTATCTGTAAAACGCTCTACATCAATTGTACGTGTGTTACAAAACGATTTAGGTGTAAATCCTAAACAATTAATTCCAGCCGGAAGAAGTTCGTTTATTCCATTAGTAGATAACGACACTGCTGAAAATAGAGCTAAAAACCGTAGAACACGCATTATTATTATGCCAAAAATAGACCAGTTTTACGACATGATAGAAAAAGAAATGAAAACACTTACAAAGTAATTTCAAAATACATAATTTTCAGAAAGCGGCTATCAATTAGTCGCTTTTTTTTATGTAAATTTTATATATTTGAAAGGTAAAACCGTTTCATGAAATCATTCTTTAAAAAACACTTCAGAAAAATTTTAATTACCACATCATTAGGTGTATTTATAATTTTCAGCATCAATTATTACATCGTAAAAACAACAGAAAATTACGTATTTACAGAAATTGAAAAACTTCCAAAAGTCGATGCCATAATCGTTTTAGGTGCAAAAGTCAACCAAGAAAAACTTTCCTATGTTTTAGAAGACCGACTAGTAGCTGGAATCAATATCATTTATGCGAATAAAGCAGAAGCCATTTTATTATCTGGCGATCACGGTCAGAAAGAATATGATGAAGTAAACAGCATGCGAAAATACATACTCAGACGAAATTTCAAAGTTAAAAAAGAACAGATTTTTATGGACCATGCCGGTTTCGACACCTATGACAGCATGTTCAGAGCTAAAGAAATTTTTGATATCAAAAGTGCTATTATAGTAACGCAAGATTTCCACATCAATCGTTCCGTTTACATTGCAAGAAACTTAGGCATCAACGCTTATGGATTCGCTGTAAATGAAGACATGTATAAAGAATCCGTTCGCTTCAATTGGAAAATCAGAGAAATTTTAACTCGAGTAAAAGCATTTAAAGACATCCTAATAAGCTCCAATCCAACCTATTTAGGTGAAAAAATCCCAATTACGGGCAACGGCATGAAAAGTTGGGATACCATTGAAAAAGCCAAATAGTTTTTTTAGGAGCACAAATTTTACCTTTCTAACAACCTCGCACCCGCTATCCGCAGTACACGGTACTTTGCTCCTATCGGGGCTATCATACACGTATATCTTTTCAATCAGAATTTTTGAAAATTAAAAATTTTAGTTTAGATTTGTGTAGTAACCGCCAAAGAAAAACATACATGCCATTTGAAGTAATATTAGGAAGCCATCGTGAAAAAAAAGTACTTTTTTTCAAAATTACAGATGATCCCGTTTTTATAGAGGAAATTAAAAATTGTGTAGGCCGAAAATGGAGTCAAACCCAAAAAATGTGGTACTTACCCGACAATTCAGAATACAGAAAACGCTTTAACATTTCAGAACCGCCAGCAATTGGAAAGCGTGTTTTAAGTAAAATTTCAGAAGAAAATAAAAATGAAATTCAAAAACTATTAAATGAATTACAACTTTGTGGTTATAGTTCTAATACCATTCGCACTTACATTCAAGATTTTGCTCAATATTTATACTTTTTACAAGAAAAACAGGCACAAGATTGTACACTTACAGAAGTTCAAAATTATTTACTGTATTGCATTAACACACTAAAATATGCTGAAAACACCTTACATAGTAGAATTAATGGCATTAAATTTTATTATGAAAAAGTATTACATCAACCGCAACTACTATTAGATTTACCTCGACCAAAAAAGCAATTAATTTTACCCAAAGCCTTACACCTATCTGAAGTAAAAAGTATTTTAGCTCAAACCGAAAACCTAAAACACAACACCATTTTAAAGTTAATTTATGGAATGGGCTTACGCGTTTCGGAGATTATCAATTTAAAAATTGAGCACATCGACAGCAAATACATGCGCGTTTACATTGCAAGAGCAAAAGGAAAAAAAGACCGCTATGCCAATTTACCCGAGAGTATTTTACCACAGTTACGAGAATATTATATGACCTACAAACCCAAAGAATATTTGTTTGAAGGGCAATATGGCGGCCAATATTCGATAAGAACCATACAACAAATATTTAAAGATGCTACAAAAAAAGCTAATATTACCAAAAAAGTTGGTGTACACAGTTTGCGACATAGTTTTGCCACACATTTATTAGAAAACGGCACCGATGTTCGTTTTATTCAAGATTTATTGGGTCATAGTAATATCAAAACCACATTAGTTTACACCCAAGTCACAGACAATAGTTTAAGAAAAATTACTAGTCCGTTAGATCTTTTATAAAATTTTATTATATTTGATGTTGAAGAAAGTAATGTAAAAATATATTTAAAAAACGCAATGCGCATTTTAAATTATTTTTTCATAACCCATAACAAACCAATAATTTAACAAAAAAGCACGTAATTTCGATTGCGTATATAAACAAGTTAGCAACAATTACCAAACTCGTCATGAGACAACTTATCTTTATTTTAATAGCTTATATTCTGTTTTCCTGCCAACACAAAGAACGGATTAAAAAATCTTTCGTGACGTTTGAATTCGAATCTTGGAATCTTGCTGAAAACTTTATTTTAAAATATAATGGTGGAGATACAATTTATTTGAAAAGTATTTTCCCAGAAAAAGAAAATTTATTTAGCGTTATCAATGAAAATGAAAAAGAAGATTTGCTTGAGAGTTTAAAAGAATCCGAATTTGATTATTCAAAAGAATATTGGAATAGTTCAATGGAAGATGGACAAACTTATAAGTTTAATATCATACATCTCAATAGAAAAAAAGATTCGATTTTAATTCACGAAGGAAAAGGACCGAAAAAATTATATGATTTAGCAGAAAAGTTTAAAAAATTAATCCGTGAAAAGAAATTTAAGAAAAAGTAACTGTTGCTAACAGGCGTTTGGCAAGATTGCGAATTTTGTAGTAAATTCACGTTTATTTCTCGCAAGAAATTTTATCATTGAAAGAAAATAATCAGTTCCGAAGTTCGCAACCTCGCCAAGCGCCGGAACGTTAGGCGATATTTTAACACAGACTCAAGAATCCAATGTTACTTTATAACAACAAATATTGTTTAATAGAATAACCAACTAAAAATAAAATATATGTTTGAATGGAATTATTTTTACGGTGTTTTAATGCTAGATATGGACTACGCAAAAAATGAGACACGAAATCATAAAGACGCAATTAAGTTTATTCAAAATGATTTAATAACAAAAAACTATTTTTATTTTCATCCTGCAATTTTTTCAATTGGAACAGAGGAAAAACCATATTGCTACGACAATGTTTTTATTACATTTGGACGAAGTGCAAAGTATTTCTTACGAGACACAATTGAATTAAATAATTTTATTTTTGAATTTGAGGACATTTTAAAAAATTTAGATTTTGAAACAGCACAAATTAAAATTGGTGGTATTTATGGTGATAATACATTATTTTGGTTAAATCGTAAAAAACTTTTGAATGAAAAAGGTTCTTCACTTGAAACAACTTTGAGTTATTTTTCTGAAAATAAAATTAGATATTATGAAAATGATTTGTTTTATTTTGGCTTTGGAGAAATCAATATTTCAACAGGATGGTGCGAAAAAAAATATGACGTAGAGGAATTAGAATTATTTGATAAAATTTATCCTGATTTTGAATATCCAATTAAGAAAAACATCGCCTAACAGGCGTTTGGCAAGATTGCGAATTTTGTGGTAAATTCACGTTTACATTTCGCAAGAAATTTTATCTTTAACAGAAAATAATCGGTTCCGAAACTCGCAACCTCGCCAAGCGCCGGAACGTTAGTGGTAACTTTATCGCAGAATCAAGAATCAAAGATGTTTTAAAAAATTCAATATGTCAGTAGAACTTTCCAAAACTATTCTAAAAAAATATAACATAAAAAATCATATTAATTATGATGACATAATTGTTTTTAGAAACTTCGAAAAAAAGAAAGGAGTTTTAAAAGTTGAAAATGATTTTTTTGGCTTCAAAAAATATTCAGTTATAATAGAGCCAATTTACATAGACATAAATTGCTGGAGAATTAATGATGAAAAAGTATTTAGCGTAAGAAGAGAAGATAATATGTGTGGTTTGTTAAGTATAGAAAATGACATAATATTGGATTTTGAATATATTAGCATTTATGCCATTACTAAAGACCAAAAGACACAAATAAGAAATACAAAAAACGAACTTTTTTCGTTTGACTTTAATTCTGGAAAAATCGAAAAATTGCCATTTGATCAAATATTATTTACACAAAGTAATACATATGGCGCACCAACTGGAAAAAATTGCCATTACCATAAATCTATTATAAATTCAATTGAAACCAAAATAGATTCTTATGACACCGATATAACAGAATATATTGGAAAATGGGGAATTATAGATTCTTCTTTCAATACAATTATTCCAAACAAATATGACTACATTGATTTTTTAAGAAATCAAAATCATTTTAAAATAGCGATAGGCAATCCTGAATTCGAAAATAATGGCGAGAATTTAGTTTTGAAAAATATGAAGTGGGGAATTATAGATGAAAATGAAAAAACTATTTTGCCAAGTAATTATGATTGGGTTGAAGAAATAAGCAATAATTTATATGCAGTAAATATTGGAGGCGAATTGTATTTTGACGATGAATATCAAGTTGATATGTGGACTATTAAAGGTGGAAAATGGGGTGTTTACAATTCTGATAATAAATTAATTGTCCCAATAGAATACGATAAAATATTTTTAAACTTTTATCAAGTCAAAGGCTACATATTTGTACAAAATGAAGGAAATGAATATGATGTATTTACTTTTCACGGAGACAAAATTGACCAAAACAAACCTAATCATATGGATTACTTATAAAAAAAGCTACCACTAACAGGCGTTTGGCAAGATTGCGAATTTTGTAGTAAATTCACGTTTATTTCTCGCAAGAAATTTTATCTTTGATAGAAAATAATCGGTTCCGAAGTTCGCAACCTCGCCAAGCGCCGGAACGTTAGTGGCAATTCGCTCGCGAAATCTAGAAAACACTGAATCAAAAACTTATGAAACTTAAATTTTTATTTGTCTATTTAATTTTCCCTTTATCAATATTTTCTCAAAAAATAAAAACAGAAAATATTATCAAAACTACTGATAGTATTTTAACTGCTACTATTGGAGAAAATCTTTTTAAATATTTCACGATTTCTGAAGGCTCATTTTATAAATACAAAACAAATAATAATTATAATACAACAGGGAAATTTTTATCAAAAAGAGTATTGCGAAAAAAAGTAACTGAAATTTGGGTTTTATATCATTTCCAAAGTGAAGAACTACAAATCGTTGAAACTGGATTTTGGATAAAACTTAATGAAAAACTTAACCTTATTGAGCCGATAAAAATTGATTTTATTCCTGATTTTCTTAAAAATAATTCACCTTCAAACTTTATAACAATTGAAAACGCAGAAAATATTGCAATAAAATCATTCAAAGAAAAAGGATTCGAAATTTCTAAACCTAAACTTAAATTTGATGAAAAAAAAGGAAAACACATCTATTATTCTATAAATAAAGTGACTAAAAGTAAAAATGCTTATGGTCAAGACTGTGGTGAAACTGAAATTATCGAAATTGACGCCATAAGTGGTGAGGTATTAAGTTTAATAAAAGGATATTACGGATTAATAATAAGATAAAAACTGCCACTAACAGGCGTTTGGCAAGATTGCGAATTTTGTAGTAAATTCACGTTTATTTCTCGCAAGAAATTTTATCTTTAACAGAAAATAATCAGTTCCGTAGCTCGCAACCTCGCCAAGCGCCGGAACGTTATAAGCAACCTATGAGAAAATCGTATTATAAACTACTTCTTTTATTATTTTTTCAATTAAATTTTGCTCAAAATTTAGATTTTGAAATTGAGAAAATCTCAAAACAAATTGAAATAAATAAGAAAATAGAAATCAATTATATAAAAATCTTAGATAGTGTTGTAAATCTAAGTAATATTACAAATCTCAAAAAGATTGATTCGACACTTTATAAAAATACATTAATTGATAAACTTGATAATAATTCGAATTCAATTTCATTAACTTCTTTCTATTTATTGTGTGAACTAAATATATCAGATGGAAAAAAAATATTACTGGATAACATAAATAATAAAACTCCAATAGAATTTAATTTTGATAATTTTTACAAATCTAATTTAGGCGATGAATATATTTCAGTATTAATAGAAAAATTAAGAAAAAGTAATTCGGAAAATTTAACCGAATATATTAAGTATATTGAAAACCTTATTTTACATGATGTTAATTCAAACTCTAATTATAAAAATAGTCTAATAAAAAATCTAGAAGAGAATAACGATAATTATCAATTAATTAGAAAAATAGCGACCGAAAAAAAATTTCCTGAATCATTAATAAAACTTGCCAAATATCAAAATAAAAATGATTTAAGTATAATCTTGAGTTATTTTGAAAATAAAAATACTGAAACTTATGGTTTGTTAGCGATTCAAAACTTTCCTGATAAGAGTTTATATAATTCAGTAACTAAAGTATTCAAAAAAGAATGGAAAGATAAATTTTATAATTATCCAAAATGGAGAATAATATTCAAAACTTTGACTTTTTTCCCTGACGAAAAGGAAACTTTTGATTTATTTGACAAAACAATTAAAGTGAAAAATAAGTTTAGAAAAGAAACACTTTCGAGGAATCTTTACATTGCAATAATAAAAAATCCAAACCCAAAATTTGATAGCTATGTTGAAAAAATAAAAATTGATAAAAATAGTTATCTATTTGAGGAAGAAATGAAACTAAATTAGTAGGCTGCTTATAACAGGCGTTTGGCAAGATTGCGAATTTTGTAGTAAATACACGTTTATTTCTCGCAAGAAATTTTATCTTTGATAGAAAATAATCTGTTCCGTAGCTCGCAACCTCGCCAAGCGCCGGAACGTTGTAGGCAATATTTGAACCCTGAATTTAAAAGACGAAATGTATAAATTAGGAGTATTTATAATTATTTTATGTACAATTGGAATTGGATTCGTACCAGGTTTAATTTATTACTATTTCATTCCTTTAATTTTACTTGGAATTGGTATTATTTTTATATGGTTTTCAAAAAATGTATTAAAGTTCAAAGTTTTATGGACTTTGTTTCCAATAATTTTCATTCCATTATTTATAAATATCTGTATAAAAATAGATACTTTACCTAAAGAAGTTTTTTTGATACCTGAAGAATACAGAGGAACTGTAAATATTGTTTATGGACAGAAATGTGGTATAGAATTGAAAGTGGAAAATGACACAATAACTTATAATATTCCGAAAGATGGAATTCTAATCATAGCAAATGAATACAAATCTGGTTATATCGATCACACTTACTACTATGTTGATAAACAAAAAAACAAAGAGTTAATCGATAAAATGGACGTTCGAGATTTTAATGAAGTATATACAATAGAAAAAAATTCACATGAGCCATCACGCAATAAAATAGGAATTTTTGGTTGGGGAACAAGCGGAACCATAGTGAACAACAAAAATGAATCTGTAAACTATCAAGAATTTGAAGTGAGCACTTACAAGGATTTGGAGGAAAAATATGGCTGGAAATATGTTGCCAAATTTGATTCAATAAGAGAGGTTAAACTCAAGAATTGCAAATAATACTGCCTACAACAGGCGTTTGGCAAGATTGCGAATTTTGTGGTAAATTCACGTTTATTTCTCGCAAGAAATTTTATCTTTGATAGAAAATAATCAGTTCCGAAGTTCGCAACCTCGCCAATCGCCGGAACGTTGTATGCAATATGAAAAAGACATTATACATAATAATTATTATTCAGATTTTAGCTTGTTCGGAAAAAACAAGAAATCATGATTCTTTAAATTTACCCAAAGAAAATCAAAAAGTTGAAAATCATAAAATAAATGCTGAAAAGAATATAGAAATTTCTTTAAAAGAAAAGCATTTTAATGCGTTATTAGAATCGATAAAAACATATAAAATTCAACCAGTTGATTCATTGGTTACTGAATATAAAATAAGTCAGTTAGAAAATTATAAAATTGGAAATAACAATATACAGATTTTTAAAAAGGATAGTTTAAATATTAATTGGATTAAAATAAATTCAAACAAAATTTTAGCAGAAAACCTTAAAATAATAAATAATCCTACTGACGGAGGTAACGATAAAATGTTCTGCAACAGTCTTCAGAAAGTGAAAATGTATAAATTCAATTCTAATAATGTGTTTTTTTTAGAATTCATTTCAAGACCAGGAACTGGACTTGGCAGTGGTGTAACAGATTACTTGATTTATGATCAAAATAAAAATCAATTAAATCTTTTTGAAAATTTTAGGGGAGCAGATTTGGATTTCTATAAATTCCCATTCAATAAAAAATTAAGCTATATTTCAACTAATTACAAAGGAGATTATCACGGAGCTACTCCAGTTCATATTATTAGTAAAATTTATTCATTGAATTCCAATGGAAAGTTTCAACTTCAAAAAGATTCTAAAGGCAAAGAATATTATTATGAAATAGTAACATTTTCAGAAGACCAAAAGAAAGACTTAGAATACAATTGGAATTGGTTTTGAAAATACATACTGCATACAACAGGCGTTTGGCAAGATTGCGAATTTTGTAGTAAATACACGTTTATATTTCGCAAGAAATTTTATCTTTAACAGAAAAAAATCGGTTCCGAAGTTCGCAACCTCGCCAAGCGCCGGAACGTTGTGCGTAATGTTGCTGAAAAAATCGTAAATAAATGAAATTTAGTGATTTAACATATAAAATAGTTGCTTTTTCAGAAATCGAAAATTTTAATTCTGACGATTGTATTGATTGGGCTTATGAAATGTTATTATTAGAACATTATTCTGAAAATTTATTGATTTTAGCTGGAATATCTAAACCAAGTCAATACTTTGAGGTCATAGAATATCTAAAAAAAGCTTTAAATGAATTAAACATAAAGGCTTTAGATGATGATGATGCAATTTTGAGTTATAGTACTTATTACATAAAGAAAATAACCGAATCCGAAAATATTGAGCAAAACCTAAAACTAATACATACTTTTTGCCAAGATAATGATGACTATGCTAATCTTTTTGATTTTTCATTGCTCTATTGGGCTTGGGATGATTTTAATTTTGGTGAAGAATATAGTCATTATTGGGAAAATGCAAATAGGCATAATATTAATCAGATTATAATAGAAGTCGCAAAAAATTGGTTGCTGAAAAATGAAAAAGAAATTGAACTTATAACTGATAAATAAAAACACTACGCACAACAAGCGTTTGGCAAGATTGCGAATTTTGTAGTAAATTCACGTTTATTTCTCGCAAGAAATTTTATCTTTGATAGAAAATAATCGGTTCCGAAGTTCGCAACCTCGCCAAGCGCCGGAACGTTGGGCGTCAGTTTCGCTGAACGTAAAAAGAGAGAAATCCTTAAAGAAGATTAAAGTTTAGCATAGAAAAATAACAATTCACGATTATTTTATTAATAACCAAAAAAAGAAATATAACGACCGCGGAAAGTATTATAGGAACCGCGAAAAGAAATACTCAATGCGCGAAAAGAAATATTCGATGCGCGAAAAGAAATATTCAATGCGCAAAAAGAAATACTCAATGCGCGAAAAGAAATATTCGATGCGCGAAAAGAAATATTCAATGCGCGAAAAGAAATATTTGATGCGCGAAAAGAAATACTCAATGCGCGAAAAGAAATATTCAATGCGCGAAAAGAAATATTCGATGCGCGAAAAGAAATATTCAATGCGCGAAAAGAAATATTGAATGCGCGAAAAAAATTATAGCAACAGTAGAAATAAATATTACTAACTAATTTAGATAAACAACAACTGAAAAAACCGAACGCCCAACAGCGGTTTGCTAAAATGGCGACTTTTTCTTTAAAATCACGTTCACTTTTCGCAAGAAACATTATATTTGAAAGAAAATAAGCGGTTACGAAGTCGCCACTTCAGCAAGCCGCGAAACGTTAGCGGCAATGCGACCGCAGAACTGCATAAAATTATATAAAATGAATAGAATTTACACATATATATTTCTTATTTTTTTTGGAGTTGGTTTTTCACAGAATCAAAAATATAAAAACGCAGCAGACGAAATTATATCGCAAATCGAACAGATTGAGAAAGGATATGGATACAATATTAAACTGCCAAATTCAATCGCATGCCTAACTGGTATTTATCCAAAAAAGTACGATGGAACTTATGTTGGAATAGTTTATTTTCCAACAAGTGAAGAACTTAAAATATGGAAGAATTTCGTAAATGAAAACCATTTAAAAATAAAATATAAAAACATATCTGAGGCGAATTTAGATTCGGATATATTTGAGCAAAGAGAAATTTTATACGAATACGAACAAGGCAAATTTAAATCAAACTTTTGCAAATAATCACGCACAGCCGCTAACAGGCGTTTGGCAAGATTGCGAATTTTGTAGTAAATACACGTTTACATTTCGCAAGAAATTTTATCTTTAACAGAAAATAATCAGTTCCGAAGTTCGCAACCTCGCCAAGCGCCGGAACGTTAACCGCAAGCAATTTTGAACGATTCGTGAATGATTGAATTTAATTATTTTTTTGAGTAAAAATATGAAATATTGATTTACGAAAACTTGAAAATCTTATGGAAAATATAGAACGATGAAAACTGAATCGTGAAAAGTATTGCGAAAATTTCAGAAAGTTAAAAACCGAATCGTGAAAAGTTTTGCAAGAAATACAGAACGTTGAAAACTGAATTGTGAAAAGTTTTACGAGAAATACAGAACGATGAAAACTGAATCGAGAAAAGTTTTACGTTAAATACAGAACGGTGAAATCTGAATCGTGAAAAGTTTTGCGAGAAATACAGAAAGAAAAACTGAATTGCGAAAGTTTTGCCAGCGGTTAACAGCGGTTTGCTAAAATGGCGACTTTTTCTTTAAAATCACGTTTACTTTCCGCAAGAAATATTATATTTGAAAGAAAATAAGCGGTTACGAAGTCGCCACTTCAGCAAGCCGCGGAACGTTAGGCGTCATTTTGTAGAACGACCGAAAACAAAAGAACAATTAAGAAAAATAAAAGATGAGAATTTATAAAAGTTTGTCAATATTATTGATTTTTCTGTTTATTTCTTGTAAACAAAATGAAGAAAAAAAATCTCTGCCAGAAAAAAAAGATAATTTCAAAATTTCAAAAACCGAAAATATTAATATTGAACCGAAAACTGATATAAATATTTTAATTGAAAATTTTAGAGATTTTAGAAATGCAGTATATCAAAAAAACAAAGTGAAAGTGAAAAGATTTATTGACTTTCCAATTTATAATGAAAATAACGAAATCTGGTATTTGGAAAATATTGCAAATGAAGAGTTTCTAAAAAAATTAACAGAAAAAATTACACCATTTCCAGAATCTGAATTTGATAAGCATTTTGACAAAATATTTACAAAATTATTTATAAGTGGAATATTGAAAATAAAAAGTGAAATTCTATTCAATGAAGGCGAATATGAAACTATCGAATTAACAGAAAAAAATACGAAATATAAAATTTACGCAAATTACTATAAAAAAAGCAACGAGATAGTCTTAAATTTGACAACAGTAAGTCCAATAAAAGTTAACGATGGAGAAAATGAGATTATAGAAAAATCAGAATATAATGTAATTTATTACTTCAAAATTGAAAATGGAGAAAACATTAAATTTAAACAAATTAGAATTGCTGGATAAAAAAACGAACGCCTAACAAGCGTTTGGCAAGATTGCGAATTTTGTGGTAAATTCACGTTTATTTATCGCAAGAAATTTTATCTTTGATAGAAAATAATCAGTTCCGAAGCTCGCAACCTCGCCAAGCGCCGGAACGTTACCAGCAATTTTTAAAAAACAAAATGAAAAAGACAATATTAATTCTATTACTATGCTTTATAAATTATGTTTCATTTTCTCAACAGAAAAGAAATTATAAAATTTATCAATTTGCTGAAAATGATAGTACAAATGGTCACATTAGTAAAATTGTAAAATTTAATGATAGAAATTTAATAATTTATGAAGAAACAATTGATTTTAAATTTTCGCGTTTAAGTGCTATAACAGATTATATTGAAAATAATTATTATAGAGATAGTCTATTAATAAAAACTGAAACAAGTCATAGAAATTCAGTTAAAAAGCAAATAATAGAGTTAGATTATAATAATAAAAACTACTTAGAAAAAACAATAGTTAAAAGCTTTGAAAAAAGATTAAAAAAACAAAAAAACCATGAAGATTGCTTATTAGATGATGAAGATTTTGAAAAAAATCCTTCTTGGGAAACAATATTAGAAGAAAAATTAATCTATAATTCAAAAGGTCAAAAAATAGAAAGTATTGTTGATGAAAAAGAATATAATCGTCAAAAAAGATATTTGTATTTTTATAATTATGATGGTTTACTAACCAAAATTAAATTATTCCAAAACGATGAATTAATCTGGGAAGAATTTAGAGAATGTTTTGAAAAAGGGAATTATGATTATATAAGACTATGGAAAAACGAATATACTTTTAGTGATATTTGTAGTAGTATTGGTAAAATAAGATTTGTTTATGATGAAAATAACCGTCTAATTGAAATGACGGAACCAGACGAAACTGGAATTAGAGGTGATGTAAAAACCAAAAACTACTATAATCAAAACAACGAATTAATAAAACAAGAAAGATATAATACAGAAAACGAACTTGAAATTACTCATCTATATTTATATGAATAAAACTGCTGGTAACAGCGGTTTGGCTCAATAGCTACTTTTAGCTTTAATAACACGTTCGATTTTCCGCTGGAAAATCTTATCTTAGCAAGAAAATAATCGTTCCACGCAGCCGCTACTGCGCCAAGCCGCAGAACGTTATGCAACATATTTCCGCTGAATAGAAAATGAGTGATTTTATCATATTTTCATTTTTTTCTTTTTTCTACTAAAAACTTGATTTGACATTGTTTTGTTGAATAATTTATGAAAATGAATTGAGGATTTTGATTCGTAAATAGTTTGCGAGAATATTGAAACTTTTAAGATTGCGGAAAATTGGATTCGCAAAAGTTTGAGTGAATCGTGAAACGAAAAAAAGTTGATTCGTGAAAAGTTTGTGTGAATATTGAAGCGTGTAACTTTGCAGAAAATTGGAATCGTTAAAGTTTGAACGAATATTGAAACGAAAAATGATTCGTGAAAGGTTTGCGAGAATATTGAAACGTGTAAGATTGCGTCAAAAAAGAATCGTGAAAACTTGGAGATTTATAAATTTAGATTCAATTTTAAATAAATAATACGTCGCATAACAGCGGTTTGCTAAAATGGCGACTTTTTCTTTAAAATTACATTCATTTTTCGCAAGAAATTGTATCTTAGCTACAAATAAACAATTTACGAAGTCGCCACTTCAGCAAGCCGCGGCCCGTTAAATACAAGTTTTGTTGAATCGAGAATGCTGAATAAAATCTGAATATTTTCACATCTATTTTGCTTGAATACTTCTCGTCTATTTTCTTTTTTTCGAAATCTTTATAAAATACTTGAATTGGAAAAAATGTGTTGATTTTGATTGCGAAAACAAGTTGAATCGGAAAAATTTACTTGAATTAGATTACGAAAAATGTTGAGCTGAAAAACGTAACTTGAATTGGATTGAGAAAAAGATTGCGCAAACTTGTTGAATCGGAAAAGGAAGCTTGAATTGGATTGCGAATAACTTGTAGAAACGAGTTTGATTACTTCAATTGGTTTGCAAAATGTATTGCGAAAATGTTGGAATCGATAAAACGAACGAAAACTGAAAACCTAAAATGAGAAATAAATAAAAAACCTGTATTTAACAGCGGTTTGCTAAAATGGCGACTTTTTCTTTAAAATCACGTTCATTTTTCGCAAGAAATATTATATTTGAAAGAAAATTAGCGGTTACGAAGTCGCCACTTCAGCAAGCCGCGGAACGTTATAAGCCATTTTAAACACAAATCCGCATATGAAGATATTATTTACAATCATATTATCTATATTTTTTATATCATGCAAAAATGAGAATGAACATGTATATGAACATGGACATGAAGCATGTGAGGAAGCTGATAAAGTTTCTATGGAGATGAGAAAATTTGATGACTATTTAGTAACTCTATACAAAGAATCTGAAAGCAATTCAGAAAAAGTAATTAAAAAAACTGATAGCTTATTGATTGCAAATAAAAAAGAAACTGAAAAATATAAATCTCAAATAAAGTCTAATATTGAAAGTAAATTGCACTATTTAAAAGCAGAACTATTTTATAAAATTGGCAAGTATAGAGAATCAATTGACGAACTAAATTTCGAAGACGACAAAACTGGCGAAGCTGCAATTGCTCATGCAGCAAACTACGTCAAATTAAAAGATTACAAAACTGCAAAATCCTTTATTGACAGCATTGGTAATCGGAATGGAAGCTATTATGCGCTCGGAAACTATTATGAAAGTATAGGAGACAAAATCTCTGCTCTTAAAACTTATAAATATAATCTCGAAGATGATAAATCGCGAAAACATTTTATTTATTATATATGGACTCAAAAAAGAGTTGAAGAGCTTGAAAAAAACAAACCTTTACTCAATGAAGTTTTTTTTCCTACTGGAAATCCAAGTTTTGAAATTTGTGAGATTTGTAATGTTGATAATGAAAAACGAGAAAAGATTACGCAATTATTGATAAAAATGCCTGAAAATCAAAATTGGTCTTCAACTACCATTTTAGAATCTCCATATGATACTGGAAAAAGTTATTATTGGATTAGAATAGAAGCCGGGAATAAAGAATTTAATTATCATGTAGGCCAAAAAACTTTTGAAATAAAATACTTCAATCCGAAAACTAAAACTTCAATAACATTAGAAGACTGGCGGAAGAGAAAATAAAAACGGCTTATAACAACGGTTTGGCACAATAGCTACTTTTATAGTTAAAATCACGTTCGATTTTCCGCTGGAAAATCTTATCTTAGCAAGAAATAATCGTTCCACGCAGCCGCTACTGCGCCAAGCCGCGGAACGTTAGTGGCTATTTTGTCCGAGCAGCAACGAAAAAAAACAGAAAATATGATTCCTACTGATTTCGAATTTATGGTACTTTACATTTGTTATGTTTTGTTACTTATTTATCTTGTTCAAGGATTTATAATTCATAAAAATATTTTTTTTAAAGTAAATCTTGTAATTTTCATAATATATTTAACTTTTATGACCTACATATTTTCAGATAAAGAAAATTTCAAATACGGAAATTCTTTAGTAATATTGTTTTATGGAGAATTATTTTTTTCAACTCACTTATTAATAATTGGAATTATAAAAACTGCCAAAATAATAATGCTAAAAAGAAAAGAAACATAAACATATTAGAAAAAACAAAAAATCTAATTTAAAACTGAAATGCATAAAACTTTTGAAATTATTACTGAAATTGTAGGTTGGATTCAAATTGTATTGTCGCCTACTCTACTTGGAATTGGTTTTGGTTTTGGAATTTATCATTATTTTCCAAACGAAAACGGAATGATATTCGGGTTAATTATTGCAATAGTTGGATTTTTAATTGGAATAATTTGGGCCACTAAAAAATTTAAAACAACTGGAACAATTCATTTCCTGTCAAGAGTAAGTTCAACTCCTGAATTGGATTACATCGAAAAGTCGAAAAAAAGAAAAGAGACTGAATAGAAAATAAAAACAGCCACTAACAGGCGTTTGGCAAGATTGCGAATTTTGTAGTAAATTCATGTTTATTTCTCGCAAGAAATTTTATCTTTGAAAGAAAATAATCGGTTCCGAAGTTCGCAACCTCGCCAAGCGCCGGAACGTTATAGGCAATTTAAAATACTTTATGGATAATACTAGAATTATTAATGCTACGGTAAGATTTAAAGACAAACTACGCATTGAGATTGAAAAAGATTTATCTCATTCGAATGAAATGAAAGGTTGGTTATGGAAAACTCTTATTATGTCAGAAATTGCGCATAGAAGTTTTGATTTAGAAATTCAAATCGAATCATTTGAAAAAGTATATTTTAATAATTATGTCGCAATTGCAAGACACTTTAGAGATTGGAATATGGATTGGATTGCGGATAATTATTTTGAAATCACAAATTATATTGGAAAATATTATTGGCCGGATGATATGAAAGAAGATTTTGATTGTAATTACGAACCTTTTAAATTATTTAGTTTAGAATAATAACTGCCTATAACAGGCGTTTGGCAAGATTGCGAATTTTGTGGTAAATTCACGTTTATTTCTCGCAAGAAATTTTATCTTTGATAGAAAATAATTAGTTCCGAAGTTCGCAACCTCGCCAAGCGCCGGAACGTTAGCAGTAACTTTAAAAAACTTTCGTAATGAAACTTATAAATAAATCTATCAAAATTATTTATTACTCAATTTTCACTATTATATTAGTTTTCGTAATAGTTTCTGTGGCTTCATATTTAAATGTTTATTTGCGATATGGAGAAGTTCCTTCTTCAATTGATTTTACTCAAGAATTTGTAGATTCTGGAAAGCAATTCAATATTTTTCCTGAAAAAGCTGGAACAATTATTATGTTAGCATATTTACTTACAATTGCTATTTCCCTAGGATTTGTGCCATTACTTTTCATTTTAAATTTTTTCAACAATAATATTAATCCATATAAAAAATTAGCTTTAATACTAATAACTATAAATATATTCGTTTATATCCAATTCTGTTGTTTTAGCTATATGAATTGGTATTTTGGATATGTGCTTGATTAACAATAAAAGCTACTGATAACAGCGTGAATATAAAACTAAAGATGATAACCACAGAAGAATTAATTGACACTTTAGACAATGATGCGACAGAAGCTGACTTAAAATCTGCTGCAGAAAGTTTATTAGAAGCTATAAGCGATTGGCCTACTAGTATAAGTGAGCCAAGTGAACTTGTAACAGAATTGAAACTCCATATAAATACAAAGCTTACATTTAAAAACATTGAGAGGTTTCTGAAAACTCAAAGAGTGGAAAAAGATGCGTGGAAAATGGAATCGTTGAGTTCAATATTGAATATCTTTAAAATCGAGCGCTATGAAATTGTTGATAGAGAACTTGAATTGGAAGAATTGCTTGAGAGAATTACTAAACGTTTAAAAATCTAAAAAAAAGCTACTGCTAACAAGCGTTTGGCAAGATTGCGAATTTTGTAGTAAATTCACGTTTATTTCTCGCAAGAAATTTTATCTTTGGTAGAAAATATTCAGTTCCGAAGTTCGCAACCTCGCCAAGCGCCGGAACGTTATAGGCAATTTAAAATACTTTATGGATAATACTAGAATTATTAATGCTACGGTAAGATTTAAAGACAAACTACGCATTGAGATTGAAAAAGATTTATCTCATTCGAATGAAATGAAAGGTTGGTTATGGAAAACTCTTATTATGTCAGAAATTGCGCATAGAAGTTTTGATTTAGAAATTCAAATCGAATCATTTGAAAAAGTATATTTTAATAATTATGTCGCAATTGCAAGACACTTTAGAGATTGGAATATGGATTGGATTGCGGATAATTATTTTGAAATCACAAATTATATTGGAAAATATTATTGGCCGGATGATATGAAAGAAGATTTTGATTGTAATTACGAACCTTTTAAATTATTTAGTTTAGAATAATAACTGCCTATAACAGGCGTTTGGCAAGATTGCGAATTTTGTGGTAAATTCACGTTTATTTCTCGCAAGAAATTTTATCTTTGATAGAAAATAATTAGTTCCGAAGTTCGCAACCTCGCCAAGCGCCGGAACGTTAACAGTAATTATAAAAAAACTACTTTGATAGAAAAATTTGATAGTAATAGAAATAAATTTATAGTTGTATTTGGAATTTCAACTCTAATATTATTCTTTAATTTAAAAATAAGCCAATTTTCTTTTTTTGACAATTTGAAAATTTCAAAGAATTTAGAATTATATGTAATTTTGTTTTCAAATAGTTATTTCTTTTATGAAATTATTACTAGCTATTTGGTTATAGAGAAAAAAGAAAAAACATTTAATAAAATATATTCAATTCATTTTTCAATTTGTTCTATATTTTACTCAATTATAATCTTAACAATTCTCTATCATTTTAGTTATTTAGAAAAAATATTTAATATTACTATCTTTTCGTTTTTCGCATTACTTTTTGGGATTTTTTTTTGGAATAATTTTTTATTGTACAAGAGATTTTCAATTTCTTATAAAGTTTTAAGACCAAAAATAGAATTTGAAGAATATGAAAAAAATAACATTGAGGAAATAATTAATACTTCAAAAAACGAGAAAGAGAAACACGAAAGACTTGATTCATATTTTAGTTTTCTTGGGGCAAAAACAGGATTAGAATTAAATTCAAGTGGTGAAAGATGGAAAATTGTGAAATTTAATTTATCCTTATTTTCAATAAATCTTTTTTTATGTTTTGCAATATTAATAATGATTATTTATGGCCTAAAGCCAACGTCTTTTTATTATAGTTTTTTACTATGCTATGTTATAATTTTAGCATTTTTTTTCAAAAAATATATTTATACTAAAAAGTATTTTATAACTTATGAAGAGCAAATTTTAACTTTAAATAATATAATAGTTTATTCACCTTTATTGGCAAATAACTTAAAAGATAAATCTACAAAAGAAATTCAAACTGAAATTAAAAATCGTGCAAAGGAAAAATCTTTAGTAAATAGTTATTCAGAAATTGAAGATAAAATTGTAAATGTAATAAATTCAGGTAATTTAAATTTATTGAAAAAAATATTTGAAGAAAATAACGATTTAGATATAAACTTCCAAAGAAATAATGGCTGGACATATCTGCATTATTCTGTAGCTCAAGGTGAAAATAAAATAACTGATTTTTTATTAGAAAATGGAGCAAATCCAGACATAAAAAATCACATTAATAATTATCCATTAAACTATGCTGTAAAATACGAAAATATTGAAATTGTCAAATTACTTCTAGAATATCATGCAGATGTTAATATAGTTGATTGTCATGGCTTTTCCCCAATATTTAAAACAATAGAAAAAAACAACTTAGAAATTTTTAAATTGTTACTAAAAATGGGTGCTGATATTAAAATAAAGTGCAATGGTTTTTCAGTATTAGACTTTGCCAAAGAACATAAAAGAGGGAAAATTATTAAATATATTAAAGATATTTCAAAAAAATAACTACTGTTAACAGGCGTTTGGCAAGATTGCGAATTTTGTAGTAAATTCATGTATATTTTTCGCAAGAAATTTTATCTTTGATAGAAAATAATCGGTTCCGAAGCTCGCAACCTCGCCAAGCGCCGGAACGTTGTATGCTATTATATTTGAAAACCGCAGAAAAAAGAACGAAATGATAATATTGCCTTATAAAGAGAAATTTATTAGAGAAAATTTCATCGAATTTTCATTCGATAGCGATGACGAAAATTATTTACCTGACTTCAAACTTTTTGAAAAGCTAAACACAACTGACCAATATTATCTTGCTGAAAATTATAATTGGGATGATGGAGTTGAAATACTGAAATGGATAATTGAAAGCAAAAAATGTGATAAAGGAACTGCGTCACTTATTTTTTGGACATCCGAACCAGATTATTATTTTGAGAAATCGGAAAGTGAAATTTCAGATTACGAAAAAGATACTTTTTTATTGCTTAAAAGAATTGTAGAAAAGTTTAACAACAATGAATTTAAAAAGTCAAACTTAAAATATAATCCAACTGACAGAGAAAAAAGAATAGATTGGAATAAAAAAAATACAGAATGGAATATTTCTGAGGAGCTCAAAAAACCTACAAAAGGATTTTCAATAATTAGTCTTGGAATTATTCAGCATAAAATTTGGGAATGGCAACGAAAACGAAAAGAAGCAGAACGAGCTGAAAAAAGATTGAAACGAAAAAAATAACAGCATACAACAGGCGTTTGGCAAGATTGCGAATTTTGTAATAAATTCACGTTTATTTCTCGCAAGAAATTTTATCTTTAACAGAAAATAATCGGTTCCGAACTTCGCAACCTCGCCAAGCGCCGGAACGTTAGCGGTTATGTTAAAAAAACGAGACGAATAGAATGGAAAAATGGAAATCAAATGTTTGGTTAATTATAATTATTTGTGCAATAATAATTGGTTATCCATTTTTTGCAATAAAATATTTTGAAACTTCAACAGCATTAAAAATTACTGCAAAATTTTTACTGTTACCAATTGTTCTTTTTTTGCTAATATTTGGACCAAAATTTTATTATAAAAGTGTAAAACCTTTAGATAAGGATATTCCGAAAAATAAATTTAAAGAAAAAGCGAGAGATATATTTTCAATTTTTATGATGATTATTTTTTCGACAGGAATTTTGTTTGGAATTGCATTCTCACTAATAATTACAACAAATAAATTATTCGGAAAATCTGAAAGTGTAAAAATTAATGAAAGTGTTGAAAAATACGAGCCTTATATAACAAAAAATGGAAGATTAAGACATTACATTGATTTTAGAAATCCGAAAACACAAGAAATAATTCATTTAGAAGTTTATCGAGAATATTATGTTGGAGAAATTTTCGAGAAAGAAATGAATTATGGAGCGTGGGGAATTTTATACTCAACCGAATAAAAACACAACCGCTAACAGGCGTTTGGCAAGATTGCGAATTTTGTGGTAAATTCACGTTTATTTCTCGCAAGAAGTTTTATCTTTGATAGAAAATAATCGGTTCCGAAGTTCGCAACCTCGCCAAGCGCCGGAACGTTAGCAGATATTTTTTGACGACTCGAAATAAAAACAACAATAATTAAAAAATGAAAGCACCAGAATTATCTACATCACCAGAAAAAATTGATAAAATTATTAATCGTATTAACTCGGGCGATATCAGAATTCCTGCGTTTCAACGAGCTTATGTTTGGAAGCAAAATCAAATTATTGATTTACTTGATAGTGTAATCAAAAATTATCCAATTGGTAGCGTTTTGTTATGGAGTACGAAAGAAGTCTTACGACATACTCGTAATATTGCTGGCTATAAAATTCCAGAAAACGACATTGATTATCCTGTAAATTATATTCTTGATGGTCAACAAAGAATATCATCGATTTATGCAACTTTTAGTGATAAAACTATTCAAGAAAGTGAATCTGCGAGATATAATCCAAATCTTGATATTTTTGAAATCTATTATAATTTTTCAACAAAAAAATTTCAACCTAAAAGTGAAATTAATTTATTTTCAAACGATGTTGTGTATTTAAGAAACTTTCTAAACACATCAAAAGTATTTGAATTACTTAAAACATTAGATTCAAAATACCATCAAGAAGCGCAAGAATTACATTCAAAACTAATAAATTATGAATTGCCAGTTGTCACAATTAAAAATAGAGAAAAAAGTGAAGTCGGTATAATCTTCGAAAGAATAAACAACACAGGAACAAAGCTAACAACATTAGATTTGATGACAGCGTGGACTTGGACAGAAGATTTTCATTTAATGGAGGCAATTAATGACTTACAAGAAGAATTAGACGAAAAGAATTTTGGTGATATTTCTCAAAACATATTATTACAAGCAATTTCTGGAGTTATTCAAAACAATACTACAACAAAAGCAGTTGTTGACTTATCTGGAGAGCAAGTGAGAGATAATTGGACAAACTTTTGTGAATCTTTAAAGAAGAGTATTGATTTTATTTCATCCGAATTAAATTGTGCTCATTTAGACTTTTTACCTTATCAACAACAATTAATTGCATTCTGCAAATTTTATAGTATCGCTGGAATGCCAACTGCTAATCAGCTGTCAGAACTGAAAAAATGGTTTTGGAAAACTTCTTTCTCAAATAGATATTCAACTGGTATGACTACAGAAAAAATGAATACAGACATTGAAAGAATAATTGAGATACGAAATAATAACTTTGAAAACTCTTCTAAAATAACTTATACAGTTTCTAAAAATGAGTTAATTGAAACTAAATTTTCTAAAGCTAATTCATTAACAAGAGCATTTTTATTATTAATGGCACAAAAAAGACCATTAGACTTAATAAAAAATTCTAAGATTGACATAGTCAATTCTTTATCAAAATATAATAGAAAACAATTTCATCACATATTTCCTAATGCTTTCTTAAAAAATCAAGGCGTTCCCATTTATAAAATTTTCAGTATTACAAACTTCTGTTTTTTACCGGCAGACAGTAATAAAAAAATATCAATGAAAAGTCCATCTGAATATTTCTTCAACCTAATTCCGAGTGAACATTTTGTAACAATACTTGAATCAAACATAATTCCTATAAAAAGAGATTTATATGAAAACAATAATTTTAATGACTTTTTAGATAAAAGAGCAGAACATATAATTGATGAAATAGACAAACTAATTAGTTAAAACATCTGCTAACACACGTTTGGCGCAATTGCGAATTTTGTGGTAAATTCACGTTTACGTTTCGCAAGAAATATTATCTTTAACAGAAAATAATCAGTTCCGAAGTTCGCAACTGACGCCAAGCGTGGGAACGTTAACTGCAACCGCAGAATGACCAATCTTTAAAACATGAAAATACTTTTTATAATATTTACTTCATTCTTTGTGACAAGCTTTACTTTGGAAAATAATATTGGAAAATATGAATACCGAAGAAATAATTTTATCGAAAGTATTGAGCTTTTAAAAAATCAAAAGTTCAATTATGAGCGTTCAGAAGGATTTTCAAATTACAAAATCACAGGTAGTTATTTTGTTAGTGGTGATAGTTTGATTTTAAACAGTAGTCCGCAAAAAGATAAAATTATAGTTAGGGAAAAGAATACTGGAAAATTTGAAAATAAAACTTTTAAAGTAAGTGACAAAAAAGGGAATCTTATAGTTTTTCATCTCTATTTAACGCTTATTGACAATTCTAAAATTGTAATTAAAGATTCTTTTGAAAAAGTAAAATTCAAAAGTGCACCTATTAAAAGTTTTCACATTGTCAATACAATGGGTTTAAAATCTCCTGAATACATATTGGAAGGAAAACACACAAACTTTTTTGAAGTACAGTTTGAAAACATGCGAGTTTTTGACAATGAAAACTGGTATTTGATTGAAAATAAAATTCAGCCGAAAGGTTTGGACGGAGAAAATCAAAAATACTATCTAACAAAAAAATAGCGGCAGCAGTTAACAGGCGTTTGGCAAGATTGCGAATTTTGTAGTAAATTCACGTTTATTTCTCGCAAGAAATTTTATCTTTGATAGAAAATAATCGGTTCCGAACTTCGCAACCTCGCCAAGCGCCGGAACGTTGTGTTCAAGTTGTTTCGAAACGATAACGAGTAAATAATTTCTTTAATTTCTACATCTTTTTTCTAAGCAGAATTTTATTTGATTTTCTCAAAAAATCGTGAAAGATTTTTAAATTTCAGAATATTAATTTGATATAAAATTGTAAAACTGGAAATACAGAATTGAATTGGATTGTGAAAAAGATTGTGAAAAAGTATTGAATCGTAAAAACGAACTTCAATTAGATTGTAAAAAGATTTTGAAAACAAGTTGAATCGGAAAAACAAACTTGAATTGGATTGCGAAAGGATTTTGAAAACGAGTTGAATCGGAA
This sequence comes from Flavobacterium difficile, assembly GCF_011392115.1. Taxonomy (GTDB): domain Bacteria; phylum Bacteroidota; class Bacteroidia; order Flavobacteriales; family Flavobacteriaceae; genus Flavobacterium; species Flavobacterium difficile. The sequence goes on along the minus strand of NZ_JAAJBT010000008.1, from coordinate 23,049 downwards.
AACGAAATTGAATTGGATTGCGAAAAGATTGTGAAAACGAGTTGAATCGGAAAAACTGAATTGAATTATAAATTGATTATAGATAGTAAAACAACCTAAACACAACAGCGGTTTGCTAAAATGGCGACTTTTTCTTTAAAATCACGCTCACTTTTCGCAAGAAACATTATATTTGAAAGAAAATTTGCGGTTACGAAGTCGCCACTTCAGCAAGCCGCGGAACGTTGTAAACAAGTTGTGTTGAATTGAGAATACTCGATTAAATCCAAATATTTTTACATCTATTAATTGAATAACTTCACTCCTATTTTTAAATCTTTATAAAAAACTTGAATTGTAAAAAATGTGTTGATTTTGATTCAGAAAACAAGTTGAATCGCAAAAAAAGAGTTGAATTGGATCGTGAAGAATTTTGCGAAAACTTATTGATTCTTAAAAAAAGAGTTGAATTGAATTGCGAAGAATTTAGCAAAAAACTTATTGATTCGTAAAAAACGAATTGAATTGGATTGCGAAGAATTTTGCGAAAACTTATTGATTTGTAAAAAATGAGTTGAATTGGATTGCGAGGAATTTTTTGAAAACTTATTGATTCGTATAAAACGAGTTGAATTGGATTGTGAAAAAACAACCTGTTTACAACAGCGGTTTGCTAAAATGGCGACTTTTTCTTTAAATTCACGTTTACATTTCGCAAGAAACATTATATTTGAAAGAAAATTAGCGGTTACGAAGTCGCCACTTCAGCAAGCCGCGGAACGTTAACCGCAAGCAATTTTGAACGATTCGTGAATGATTGAATTTAATTATTTTTTTGAATAAAAAACATGAAATATTGATTTACGAAAACTTGAAAATCTTATGGAAAATACAGAACGATGAAAACTGTATCGTGAAAAGTATTGCGAAAATTACAGAAAGTTAAAAACCGAATCGTGAAAAGTTTTGCGAGAAATACATAACGTTGAAAACTGAATCGAGAAAAGTTTTGCGAGAAATACAGAACGTTGAAATCTGAATTGTGATAAGTTTTACGAGAAATACAGAACGATGAAAACTGAATCGAGAAAAGTTTTACGATAAATACAGAACGGTGAAATCTGAATCGTGAAAAGTTTTGCGAGAAATACAAAAAGAAAAACTGAATTGCGAAAAGTTTTGCCAGCGGTTAACAGCGGTTTGCTAAAATGGCGACTTTTTCTTTAAAATCATGTTTACTTTTCGCAAGAAATATTATATTTGAAAGAAAATAAGCGGTTACGAAGTCGCCACTTCAGCAAGCCGCGGAACGTTATAAGCTATTTTAGACCAATATTACGATGAAAAAACTAAAAACAATACTGACAATTCTTTTTTTGACAATCGGACAGATAATTTTAGCCTGCGATTGTGACTCACAAGGTAAGTTTTTAAAAGTTGCTCCAAATACTGAACTTGTCGCATTAGTGAAAGTAACAAAATATTTAACTTTTAAAGAAATTTACGATGTGAAAACACCAATGTCAATGGAAGTTGAAATAATTGAAATCTATAAAGGTAAAGAAACTAGAAAAACTGCGATTGTTTGGGGTGATGATGGCAACTTATGCCGACCTTACCTATCTAAATTTAAAGAAGGACAATACTATGTTATTGCTTTTAACGGAGGTTCTGACGGATCAAAAGGATTTGCTCACAAAAACGAAAAAACAACTGACTACTCTATTTCAATTTGTGGTGACTATTGGTTGAACGTTGATATAAAAAAACAAATAGCAATTGGTTCTGTTGCCGAAAAACAAAAAGAAATGACGTTGGAAAAATTAAAAATCACACTGAAGAAAAAATAAAAACAGCTTATAACAGGCGTTTGGCAAGATTGCGAATTTTGTAGTAAATTCACGTTTATTTCTCGCAAGAAATTTTATCTTTGATAGAAAATAATCGGTTCCGAAGTTCGCAACCTCGCCAAGCGCCGGAACGTTGTAAACAAGTTGTGTTGAATTGAGAATACTCGATTAAATCCAAATATTTTTACATCTATTAATTGAATCGCTTCACTCCTATTTTAAATCTTTATAAAAAACTTGAATTGTAAAAAATGTGTTGATTTTGATTGAGAAAACAAATTGAATCGCAAAAAAAGAGTTGAATTGGATCGTAAAGAATTTTGCGAAAACTTATTGATTCGTAAAAAACGAGTTGAATTGGATTGCGAAGAATTTTGCGAAGACTTATTGATTCGTAAAAAACGAGTTGAATTGGATTGTGGAAATGTTAAGAAAACTAGTTGAAACGAAAATGAATTGTGAAAAATCAACCTGTTTACAACAGCGGTTTGCTAAAATGGCGACTTTTTCTTTAAAATCACGTTCACTTTTCGCAAGAAACATTATATTTGAAAGAAAATAAGCGGTTACGAAGTCGCCACTTCAGCAAGCCGCGAAACGTTACCGGCAAGCTCAAAACACCGCGCTAAAAATTATGAGAATATTTATTACAATAATAATATCGTCTTTATTAATTTCGAGTTGTAGCTCAAATAGAAATTTGAAAGGTCAAGTTTATGAACTAACAGATAGTGAACAGAAAATACAACTGAATTTTTTAACAGATAATGATTGCCGAATTGAACAAAGCTATTTGTGTGAAAAATTACCTGATACTTTTAGCAATTTGACAATGGAAGCAAAGTATCGTGTTAAAAAACTAAAAATAAAACATTCAGGAAATAAACATTTGAATGTTAATTGTTTAATTATTGAAAATTCAGATCTGAATGCAAAAAAACTGCCAAGATTTACATACATAGCGGAATATGAAAATCTATGTCTTCCTAAAGTAATTGTTAACTCTAATGAGTATAAACTGAGAAGAAAAATGACTCCTGGTATAATTCTAAACTTAGTCAGGGATTCGTTAGTATTGAGAAAAGACACTATAGTTTTTGGTTACAAGAAAATACCCAGAAAATTGTAATGGAAGAAAAGCCAGCCGGTAACAGCCGTTTGGCGCAATGGCTGGTTTAGTTTTTCTTAGGCGGAAATTGCTAAGTTGAAATTTTGCTTATCTTTAAAACAAATTATTAAAAAATCGCCACTGACGCCAAGCGGCGGAACGTTGTAAACAAGTTGTGTTGAATTGAGAATACTCGATTAAATCCAAATATTTTTACATCTATTAATTGAATAACTTCACTCCTATTTTTTAAATCTTTATAAAAAACTTGAATTGTAAAAAATGTGTTGATTTTGATTGAGAAAACAAGTTGAATCGCAAAAAAAGAGTTGAATTGGATCGTGAAGAATTTTGCGAAAACTTATTGATTCGTAAAAAACGTTTTGAATTGCGAAGAATTTTGTGAAAACTTATTGATTCGGAAAAACGAATAGAATTGGATTGCGAAGAATTTTGTGAAAACTTATTGTTTCGTAAAAAACGAGTTGAATTGGAATGCGTAAAATCAGTGAATAGAAAATGAATTATGAAAAATCAACCTGTTTACAACAGCGGTTTGCTAAAATGGCGACTTTTTCTTTAAAATCACGTTTACTTTTCGCAAGAAATATTATATTTGAAAGAAAATAAGCGGTTACGAAGTCGCCACTTCAGCAAGCCGCGGAACGTTAAATACAAGTTTTGTTGAATCGAGAATGCTGAATAAAATCTGAATATTTTCACATCTATTTTGCTTGAATACTTCTCGTCTATTTTCTTTTTTTCGAAATCTTTATAAAATACTTGAATTGCAAAAAATGTGTTGATTTTGATTGCGAAAACAACTTGAATCGGAAAAATTTACTTGAATTAGATTACGAAAAATGTTGAGCTGAAAAACGTAACTTGAATTGGATTGAGAAAAAGATTGCGCAAACTTGTTGAATCGGAAAAGGAAGCTTGAATTGGATTGCGAATAACTTGTAGAAACGAGTTTGATTACTTCAATTGGTTTGCGAAATGTATTGCGAAAATGTTGGAATAGATAAAACGAACGAAAACTGAAAACCTAAAATGAGAAATAAATAAAAAACCTGTATTTAACAGCGGTTTGCTAAAATGGCGACTTTTTCTTTAAAATCACGTTCATTTTTCGCAAGAAATATTATATTTGAAAGAAAATTAGCGGTTACGAAGTCGCCACTTCAGCAAGCCGCGGAACGTTAACCGCAAGCAATTTTGAACGATTCGTGAATGATTGAATTTAATTATTTTTTTGAATAAAAAACATGAAATCTTGATTTACGAAAACTTGAAAATCTTATGGAAAATACAGAACGATGAAAACTGAATCGTGAAAAGTATTGCGAAAATTACAGAAAGTTAAAAACCGAATCGTGAAAAGTTTTGCGAGAAATACAGAACGTTGAAAACTGAATCGAGAAAAGTTTTGCGAGAAATACAGAACGTTTAAATCTGAATTGTGAAAAGTTTTACGAGAAATACAGAACGATGAAAACTGAATCGAAAAAAGTTTTACGATAAATACAGAACGGTGAAATCTGAATCGTGAAAAGTTTAGCGAGAAATACAGAACGATGAAAACTGAATCGAAAAAAGTTTTACGATAAATACAGAACGGTGAAATCTGAATCGTGAAAAGTTTAGCGAGAAATACAGAAAGAAAAACTGAATTGCGAAAAGTTTTGCCAGCGGTTAACAGCGGTTTGCTAAAATGGCGACTTTTTCTTTAAAATCACGTTTACTTTTCGCAAGAAATGTTATATTTGAAAGAAAATAAGCGGTTACGAAGTCGCCACTTCAGCAAGCCGCGGAACGTTGTAAACAAGTTGTGTTGAATTGAGAATACTCGATTAAATCCAAATATTTTTACATCTATTAATTGAATCGCTTCACACCTATTTTTTAAATTTTTATAAAAAACTTGAATTGTAAAAAATGTGTTGATTTTGATTGAGAAAACAGGTTGAATCGCAAAAAAAGAGTTGAATTGGATCGTGAAGAATTTTGCGAAAACTTATTGATTCGTAAAAAACGAGTTGAATTGGATTGCGAGGAATTTTGCGAAAACTAATTGATTCGTAAAAAACGAATTGAATTGGATTGCGAAGAATTTTGCGAAAACTTGTTGATTCGTAAAAAACGAGTTGAATTGGATTGCGTAAAATCAGTGAATAGAAAATGAATTGTGAAAAATCAACCTGTTTACAACAGCGGTTTGCTAAAATGGCGACTTTTTCTTTAAAATCACGTTCACTTTTCGCAAGAAATATTATATTTGAAAGAAAATAAGCGGTTACGAAGTCGCCACTTCAGCAAGCCGCGGAACGTTAAATACAAGTTTTGTTGAATCGAGAATGCTGAATTAAATCTGAATATTTTCTCATCTATTTTGCTTGAATACTTCTCGCCTATTTTCTTTTTTTCGAAATCTTTATAAAATACTTGAATTGGAAAAAATGTGTTGATTTTGATTGCGAAAACAAGTTGAATCGGAAAAATTTACTTGGATTAGATTGCGAAAAATGTTGAGCTGAAAAACGTAACTTGAATTGGATTGAGAAAAGGATTGCGCAAACTTGTTGAATCTGAAAAGGAAGCTTGAATTGGATTGCGAATAACTTGTAGAAACGAGTTTGATTACTTCAATTGGTTTGCAAAATGTATTGCGAAAATGTTGGAATCGATAAAACGAACGAAAACTGAAAACCTAAAATGAGAAAAAAAATAAAAACCTGTATTTAACAGCGGTTTGCTAAAATGGCGACTTTTTCTTTAAAATCACGTTCATTTTTCGCAAGAAACATTATATTTGAAAGAAAATTAGCGGTTACGAAGTCGCCACTTCAGCAAGCCGCGGAACGTTGTGTTCAAGTTGTTTCGAAACGATAACGAAAGAACAATTTCCTTAATTTCAACATCTTTTTTCTATGCAAAATTTGATTTGATTTTCTCAAAAAATCGTGAAAGATTTTTAAATTTCAGAATATTAATTTGATATTAAATTGTAGAACTGGAAATACAAAATTTAATTGGATTGTGAAAAAGATTGTGAAAACGTGTTGAATCGGAAAAACAAACTTGAATTGGATTGCGAAAGGATTTAGAAAAAGAGTTGAATCGCAAAACGAAATTGAATTGGATTGTAAAAAGATTTTGAAAACGAGTTGAATCGCAAAACGAAATTGAATTGGATTGCGAAAGGATTTTGAAAACGAGTTGAATCGAAAACGAAATTGAATTGGATTGTAAAATCATTGTGAAAACGAGTTGAATCGGAAATACTGAATTGAATTACGAAAATTGATTATAAAAAGTAAAACAACCAAAACACAACAGCGGTTTGCTAAAATGGCGACTTTTTCTTTAAAATCACGTTTACTTTTCGCAAGAAACATTATATTTGAAAGAAAATTAGCGGTTACGAAGTCGCCACTTCAGCAAGCCGCGACCCGTTGTAGGTAATTTTGAACCCGCAGAAACTATGAAACTGAATTATAAAAATTACGAAATAGAGGTTTTTGATGAGCCGAATTACACGCTAAATTCAGTTGATAATTTAAGAACTTACAATAAAGTATATTTTACAGGAAAAGATTACGAAGATAGATTTCAGCCGACAAGCAAACATGGAATTATTATTAAAGAATTAAGTACAGAAATTTCAAGTGCAATAATTTGTGAAATTGGTGGTGGAACTGGCATATTTGAAAATTCCTTTATAATCGAGGATGACAAAATATGGATTCGAGTTTGCAATAAAATCTACTGTTTAGAATTACCAAATTTAGAGTTACGATGGAGCAAAGAATTAGATTACGCAACTGTATTTGAGTTTCATAAAATTGAAAATGATTTTATTACTCGCGGCGAAATGGAAATTACAAGATTCACAAAAAACGGAGAAATCGTATGGAGTTTTGGAGGAAGAGATATTTGGGTAAACACAAAAGGCAAAACCGAATTGAGTATAGAAAATGATAAAATAAGATTATTTGATTTTGAGTCAAATGAATATATTCTAAGTTTCAATGGAGAATTACTTGAAGAAAATCTGAATATTATTCGAAAAGAAACTAAAAAATGGTGGAAAATATTTGAATAAAAACTACCTACAACAGGCGTTTGGCAAGATTGCGAATTTTGTAGTAAATTCACGTCTATTTCTCGCAAGAAATTTTATCTTTGATAGAAAATAATCGGTTCCGAAGTTCGCAACCTCGCCAAGCGCCGGAACGTTAGCGGTAAGTTTTACGCAGAATCAAGAATCTAATGCAATTTTTTAAGATAATTTCTTTAAAATTGTAACATGAAAAAAGCTTTCAAACACCTTAATCAAATTGACAGATTTAGTATCGAAAAATTTATTGCTTTAGGCAAAAAAAATATTCAAATTGCCAATGAATTATCTGTTCATCCAAGTACTATTTCTCGTGAAAGAAAAAGACTCAAAAATGAACCATATAATGCATTAAAAGCCTTGTCTGATTCTGTAAACAAGTCTATGGGAAAACGTTTCAATAAACGTAAAATTGATAACAATCCTAAACTGAAAAATTTTGTATATTCACACTTAAAATTACGTTGGTCGCCACAACAAATTTCAAACGCATTAAAACAATTTTATCCATTCGATTTAACCATGCAAATATCTCACGAAAGCATCTATTATCACGTTTATATTCAGCCAAAAGGTGAAGTAGAAAAACTCCTTATTTCACAATTACGACAGAAAAGGAAAAACAGAGGTAATGTGCGTCGTGGAGCTGATAAAAGAACAACCATTAAAGATCCAATTCGTATTGATGAAAGACCTGCCGAAGTAACATCTCGTGAAATACCAGGACACTGGGAAGGCGACCTAATCATAGGGAAAAACCATGAAAGTGCGATTGGAACTCTGGTTGAAAGAACAACGCGTTTTCTTATTATTGTATATCTAAAAAAGAAAGATGCAACAACGGTCAGAAAAGCGTTTGAAAAGGCATTTAAAAACATTCCTAAACACTTAAAATTATCATTAACTTACGACAACGGAACTGAAATGGCACAGCACAAATTATTTACTAAAAACAGCAAAGTTAAAGTCTATTTTGCCCATCCCTTTTCGCCTTGGGAAAGACCAACTAATGAAAACACAAACGGCCTAATTAGAGATTATTTCCCTAAAGGAACTGACTTCAGTTTGGTATCAAAAAAACAACTTGTTGATGTGCAAAATCAACTAAACGAGAGACACAGAAAAACTTTAGAATATGACTCCCCTCTTAACACAATCAGTAGATTGTATATAAACCAAAATTTTATTTAAAAAATGACAAATATTCTAAAAAATAACGTAGTTTTATTCTCGAATTAAAAAGGCAAAAAATCAAAATTTTGCCAAAAAAATTCGGGAAATAAAACGGTAATGCAAAATATAAAAATTGCAATTAAAACTTGAAACCGCCTAGCAGACGACACACAGACAATAAAAAGACTGACAACAATATTGAGTTTGATTTTACTAATTTCTTGCGGACAACAAGAAAATAAAACAAAACAAGAAACAACTGAAAAAGTTGAAAACTTTACGACTGACACAAACCAAACTAAAATCACTTTTTACAAAGTCAACGGAAAAGGAATTTTACTTGGTGACGACATAAAACTATTAGACGAAAATTTTAAAGTAATCAAGGACATTTCATACTTAAACGAACATTTTGTAGATGTAACAGAAGTAAGTGATAAATACCATAAAATCAAACCAACAGACGACTATTGCCAAGAATTCAAATATGTCAAAATAAAGACGAAAGATTTTGAAGGCTATGTTGACGGAAGAAAAATTTATGAGACAATTAAACACACTCAAAACAAAATTGTAAACCTTGACAATAATGAAGTTTCGTTCATTGCGACAACCTATTTTGGTATTGGCGTTTCAGACGATGATGGTTTGACTGGTTGTTCAATTAACACGCCTGTAGTCTTCTCTGACAAAAACGCAAAATATGAAGGACTTGTAAAAATAGTTAAGAATAAAAATTATGAAAGTGACTATCCTTACTTTGAACTTAAAGATGACGATGGAGCGAATGACGAGATTTTAAGCATTGACAAGCAAGGCGAAAAATATTTGCTCAAAATAAAGCGGACATATCAAGAAGGTGGAGCGAACCTTTTAGTTGAAATTTACAAAGACAAAATTGGAACATTTGTAGCAGAAATTATAGAGAATGAACGAACAGATGAATAGAATAACTGGTGCTAACACGGGTTTTGCGTCAGGCGGGCTGACGTGTAAACTTGAAGTTGTGTGCTTCTAATAAACTTTAGTAATAAACTGAAACTTTGTGCTCCGAAACCCGCCCGAACGCAAAGCCCGAAACCGTTGTGTGTAATTTTAAAAAAAAATGAGAAAGAAAATATTTTTACTATTGACTTTTATAAATTTTATAAATGTTCATTCCCAAAAGTTAACTGGAACTTGGATTTTAGAAAAAACAATTTATGAAAATGGAAATCCTTTGGAAATAAATCATATTTCATATTCAACTTTTACCAAATATGATTTTTTAACAAACTCCATTAAAATAAATGACCAAAAATTCAATGCTAAATATGCAAATAATTCAATAAAACTAGATTTCAGAGAATTGCTTTTTTCATTCGAAAACAACAATTTATTAATTCAGGAAAAAGGTGATGACAAGATTCAAATTCTATCAAAAAAAGAAGATTTTTTAAGTAAAAACATTGAATTCAAATCAGATATTGAAATAAGAAATCAAGATACTCTTTACATTTCAAATGAAATTTATAAACCACAATTTAATAACGAATTAACTTTTGAAGACTTTTTAAGAAAAAACATCTCGAAATACACATCTGAATCTACAAAAAATAATTTATTTAAATCAGAATTTGTTTTGTCTAAAGATGGAAAAATTAAAGACATTAAAATTTTAAGCGGTATTTCAAAATCATTTGATAACGAGTTTATTGTTGCATTAAATAAAGCTGAAGCGTATTTTAAAAATGAAACTGGTAAAGACTTTTTAATAAAACATAACTTTAATTTCTTTCAAATGTTTAAAGGGTTAACTGAAAAAATAGAGAAAGAGTTTTATGCGATTCACAAAAAAGGGAATTTACACTTTGAAAATAACGAATTTGATAAAGCAATAATCGAATATGAAAAACTTAATCTTATGGATTTAAATTCTATAAGAGAAAGATTGGGTTTTTTATACAGTGAAACATTTATTAATTTAGGGATTTCATATTTAGCTGTGAATAAAAATGAAGAAGCTTATAATTCATTTTTAAAAGTTGGCGACATAAAAAATTTTAAAGTCCGAAATTACATTATTAACTTTTGTAAATAAAAAAACTACAGCTAACAGGCGTTTGGCAAGATTGCGAATTTTGTAGTAAATACACGTCTATTTCTCGCAAGAAATTTTATCTTTGATAGAAAATAATCGGTTCCGAAGTTCGCAACCTCGCCAAGCGCAGGAACTTTACTGGCAAGCTTTCAACTCGAACACGTTAAAAAGATGAAGACTCAAATAATTTTATTATTACTATTGTTCATTTCCTGCTTTCAAAGAGAAAACCTTGATTATCCAACAGAAATTAGTAGAATTAAAGAAGTTGTTTTAGAAAGGCCTGACCAGAAATCTCACGGAAAATTTGCCGAAGTAAGAAAACTTAATAGTGATGAAATTGCTCAGCTTTTAGACATTTTGAAAAATGCAAAACCTTTAGGTTTAAAAAAGTTCAAAATAGATTATTACATAGTTTTTTCAACAGAAAATGGAACGCGAAGAATTATGGTTACTAATAATCAAATAAAAGGTTATGATAATGATTATACATATCAAATTAAAAAAGTTAAGTTCTTAAGTGACTTTGAAAGTAAAGCCAGCCAGTAACAGTGGTTTCGCGCAATAGCTCGTTTTGTCTTTCTTGGGAAATACTCTGAACATCAGCATTTCTTATTACATTTTTCTTTAACTTGCCGCTACTAACACGAAGCCGCGAAACGTTAACTGTAATTTTTTGTCCGAGAAAAAAACAACTTTTTCTTTGATTATTACCAAATTTTGGTAACTTTGTTAAAAATGAAAAAATTATGGGACGAAATACATCAGTATCGCTTGGAAACTATTTTGAAAACTTTGTCGATAGTAGAGTTTCAGAAGGTAGATTTAAAAACGCGAGCGAAGTTATTCGAGCTGGATTGAGATTGCTAGAAGAAGAGGAAAGCAAAATTGTTGCTCTTAAAAAAGCCATCAATGAAGGAATTGAAAGCGGAATCGCAAATGACTTTGATCCAAAAAAACATCTTGAATCGTTAAAAGCCAAAAAAAGAAATGGCTAAATACAAATTAACAAATAAAGCAATAGAAGATCTATCGAAGATTTGGGATTATACATACGAAGTTTGGTCTGAAAATCAAGCTGACAAATACTATTTTGAACTTATTGGAGATTGCCAAGTATTGGCTGAAAATCAAAACTTAGCGAAAAATTATATAGAAATTAGCGATGATATTTATGGATATAAATCTGGACAACATATTATTTTCTTTAGAATAATAAAAGAAAACGAAATTGAGATTACTAGATTTCTACATTCTAGAATGGATTTGAAAAACAGAATTCAAGAATAAAACTACAGTTAACAGCGGTTTGCTAAAATGGCGACTTTTTCTTTAAAATTACGTTCACTTTACGCAAGAAACATTATATTTTAAAGAAAATTTGCGGTTCCGTAGTTCGCAACCTCGACAAGCGCCGGAACGTTAGCAACAATTTTCACCACACAACTACAAAACTCTTCTATGAAAAAATTACTATTCTTATTCTTTGCTATTCTTCCATATTATTTAATTGCACAAGACAGTAAAGTAGAAAAAGTTATCTTAGAATTTAGATATTTCAAATATCCTACTACTGAATATAGGATTGATTACAAAAAGAACGAATTAACTTGTATTAAGAAATATAAAACTTATGATTATAATGATACTATTGTATTCAACAAAACTTATAAGTTTACCAATAAAGATTTTGAAATTATCAAACACGAATTAAATCAAAATATACCTGATTCGGTCTTACTAAAATCGGAACCTACATTGGATGGTGGTGGTTTTGTTATCAATTATTTCAGAAAAAACAGAAAAAAATCAGAATTAATTATCAATAATCCGTCCCGAAAATCAGAAAAATACATTCATGAATTCAAAATAATTGATAACTTTTTCGATTTTGCTTATTCTATTGTTAAAGACTCCACTGGAATTAAGACCTTAGATGAAACTTATGATCCATATTTTACTGGATTACCAATTAGAAAAATTTCTGAAAATCCATTAGAGTATAAAATATGGGGTAACATTAGTGGAAATGCTTCTTGGAAAAATGATTTAATACCTTTTCTAGAAAGTTTACCAAAAGACAAGTGTGTAATTATTGATTGTGATAATCAGTTAAGCTATTCATGGCAAGAAGATATTTTAAGATTGTATATTATAAAAAACTCAAACTTGCGTTTTGCAAACATGGATTGGCTAAAATATACTCGCGAAAAAATTATTGAATTCAAAGAAAAAATCAAATCCATTGGAAATAATGAAACAGAATTAAATAAATTGAAAAAGACAACAACTTACAATTTATACATGAATAATATAGTTGAAATTGACAAATGGTTGGAGTTGCCTGAAAAATTAATATTTACTACTGTTGAAGAATACAAAAAAAACTGTCTCTAACAGCGGTTTCTCGCAATTGCAAATTTTGTAGTAAATTAATGTTTAATTCTCGCAAGAAATTTTATCTTTGATAGAAAATAATTGGTTCCGAAGTCGCCAACTCAGCAAGCCGCAGAACGATAGCAATAAGCTTAAAAAAACAAAAAATTATGAATCGAATTTTTGCCCTTTTCTACATATCCACCTTTATAAGTTGTAATACTAAAAACGAAAACGAACAAAGCCAAAAAGATACTTTTGCAAAAAAAAACAAATCAGAAATTGTTTCTCAAAAAGAAGATGATAGAAATGAATTTGATACTCTAACAAATTTAACTTCTTCTTTAAAAAATGAATTCAAAAGTTTTGAAATCAAAAACACAAAAGATACAATAAAAGCAGATCTAAACGGTGATAAAATTTCAGATTTAGCTTTTTTCACAAACAACAATGATAAAAGCCTGATATTTATTTTAGATGGTAAATCCAAAAGAAAAATTAAATTTGAAAAGTATACATCATCTGGGGAAATGGAGGATGATTTTAGCTGGGTTGATTATTGGGGAACTACTGAAGACAAGAAAACATTTGAAATTTTAATAATTGATTCAGAAATTGCTGGAGATACCATAACAAAACTAGACAATAAATCTATTTTTTTAAGAAAAGATGAAGTTGGTGGTGGTGTGATTACTTACAAGAATAATAGATATATTTGGATTCATCAATCTGATTAAAAAAAGCCTACAGCTAACAGGCGTTTGGTAAGATTGCGAATTTTGTAGTAAACTCACGTTCACTTTTCACAAGAAATATTATATTTGAAAGAAAATTGGCGGTTACGAAGTCGCCACTTCAGCAAGCCGGGGAACGTTATGTGACGCCCTATGAAAACAAAACCTATAAAATGAAGCAACTTATTTTCATAATTTTGACTTTGACATTTTTGTCTTGTGAAAACAAAACTCAAAATACAATTTCAACAACTTCAAAACTTAACGACACGCTAAAAGTCGAAGAAAATGAAAACATCCAAAATTCAAATTCAATTAATAAAGTTGCAATTGACTATAAAATAAATAAAGACTTACTTGACATTATTTTACTCTTGCCTGATAGTGCTTTTCCAAGTTGGGAATGGAAATTAAATGACAGAATTAAATGGTATAAGGAAATTAAAGAGAATAATTTTTATATTGACGACAATCCTGATTATTTTAATCAAAAATATTTTGAACCCAACAAAGCAGGGTTTACAATTGTCGATGGATTTTGGTCAATAAACATTTATAAAACAGCTGAAAATTCATACATAGTTATTACAGATGATGTTGTAGGAGACGGAAATTCTTTAAACTTTTTCGAAGTTAAATCCAATAAGATAAAAAAATATTTAGATGAGAAAACAATGTTTTCAGATTTCATAGAGCAATTAAAGAAAAAAGAAAATACTGAAAATTGCGTTGAAAAATTTGAAGAAATGAATGACCCGATATTCGAGTTTGACTTCAGTAATAAGAAAAAAATTGAAATTGAGAGTTCTTGGTATTTAACAAAGGAAAATTATGAAAGTTGTTTAATTGGAAACGCAATAATTTACAATTTCGACCCAGAAACTAAGAAATTTGAAATAGAAAAAATATATTGGAAAGATAAGAAAAACGAATAAAGGCGTCACATAACAGCCATTAGGGAAGATTGCGAATTTTGTAGTAAATTCACGTTTATTTCTCGCAAGAAATTTTATCTTTGATAGAAAATAATCGGTTCCAAAGTTCACAACATAACTAAGTGCGTAAACATTCCCAGCAATATTCAAAAACATGAAACTTAAGAGTATAATTAAACTTTTTAATCTTATAATTTGTTTGGTGTTTATTAGTTGCGGAAAGAAAAGTTATGAAGGAACTTATGTGAATCAATTTGGACATACCTTGATCATCAAGGATTCAACATTCGAATATATTTCCTATGATGGAATGCAAGGAGTGTATTATAACTTTGGAAAAGTTTCTGAAAATAAATATTCAATGGTATTAATAAATGATAGCATTAAAAATGCTTCTTTTTTCAATTCAGTAAAGTTGGATACAATAACACTGAAAAAAAAGAAATCTAAATTAAGAAATTCTGATTACACTTTTCGAAAAAAACTAATGGTAAAAGGCGTTTGACAAAATTGCCAATTTTTAATTAATACACCATAACATTTCGCAAGGAGTGAATTGCCAAAAAAAGCTTTTCAATTCATAACTACTTACGAAATGTTTTGAATAAGGATTTTTTTCTACTAATTACAGTTCCTCTATTATTTCTTCTATCTGTAATCTTGACTTACTTTTAATACTTGGCTGATTGGAATCATTTGGATCTCTATAACCTATCGCAACAGCAAATAAGGCCGAATAATTTTTAAGACTAAGAATCGAATTGTATTCCTCAGATTTTATGCCTTCCATTGGTGTAGAATCAATCGACATACTAGCACATGCACTCAAAAAACAACCTAAAGAAAGATACACTTGATGCTTAAACCAAGCTTTAATTTCCGATTCAGGCAACGGTTTTATAAATTGATTGTAATAACCAACCGCACCTTCTGAAAGATTCTTGTTAATTTGATGTTCAAAACTTGGTATGTCATCAAAAGCACAAAATACAACTAAGTGACTTGCTTCTTTAATTTTTTGCTCATTAAAATAAGAAACTTGTGCTAACTTATTTTTAATTTCTTCATCTGAAACAAAAATAAATTTCCATGGCTGACTATTAATCGAAGAAGGACTTAAACGTAAGATTTCCTTCAACTGCTCTATTTCCTCTTGAGCAATAACCTGCAGCGGGTCGTATTTTTTGGTAGTATACCTGTTTTTTGATAAATTTATAAAATCCATATTTTTATTTTTTTATTACTATAAAATTTATAGTTGCAAAAGTAAGTATAGTATTTTATCTTTGCAATAACGGATAAAATAGATAGTACAAAATGTATTGTATAGATAACAAAGAATTTCCTTGCAGCACTAGTCTTACCATGAAATATATTGGTGGAAAATGGAAAGCTGTGATTTTAATTCATTTAACCGAAAAAAAAAGGTATAGCGAACTTAGAAAAGAACTCGCAATGGTTACAGAACGTACCATAAGTTTACAACTGAAAGAACTAGAAGCAGACGGATTAATTAAACGCACTGTATTTACGACAAAACCTCCATTAAAAGTAGAATATGAACTTACCGATTTCGGAAAAACAGCAATACCATTACTCAATGAAATGGCAAAATGGGGAAAAGTAACAGCAGAAAACAATAAAAAGATTATGAAAACTAAGATTTCTAAATAGTTTGATGCTTTTTATTAATATACAAATCTGAAAAACTTATTTGCTCAATTTAGAGAAAAATAAAATCCCGTTTCAATTTAAATCGGAACGGGATGTTACTTTTTAGTTTTCAATATAAATAATGCACTGCCTTAATTCAGGTTTTTCCTCTGTAAAACTGAGCAGCCATTCTCTAAGTTCGTCTAATTCAAAAGGTAACAAAACCCTTGTTGCTTTTTCAAGCTCTTTACAAAATAATACTACATCAAAACTCACACGTTCTAAAATAGATTTGGTATATACTAAAATTTGTCTTCCCATTGTTATTGTTTTTAAGTTGAACTAATGTTAACTCTTATTGTAAATTTACTAATTAAAACAACACAAAAAATATTTTAATAATTAATTTTAAGTTAAAGTTTTTACCAATTTTTTAAAGCTCTTAACATTTCTCTTTTCCCCGGCGCACCTGGTAATTTTAAAGTTTGAAAACCAGCAAATTGCATCGCTTTTTTTATAGAAGTCCTACAAGCATAAGTGGTTAAAATCCCTTTGCTTTTGAGTGCCTTATACATAATTTCGAAAATCGCTTCATTCCATAATTCAGGTTGAACAGTAAATCCGAATGCATCGAAATAAATTAAATCGAAAGTATTTTCATCTGAAATATCTGTAAAATATTGTTTTCTTTTCGTAATTCTAAAATTCGAGTTAATGACAATTTCTTCTTCCCAATTGGTTTGATGCATTTTTTCGAAATCGTCTTTTTTTTCAGGCGAATTTAATTGTGTTACATAATTCAATTGTGAAATTTCTTCAAAAGCAATTGGGTACGCTTCTACTCCAACATAATTGATTTTTAAATTACGTTTTTCTGCTTCTAACATCGTAATTAAAGCATTCAATCCTGTTCCAAAACCAATTTCTAATATAGAAATTTCAGAACCATCTTCAAATAAATCCAATCCATTTTTAATAAAAACGTGTTTTGCTTCCTGAATCGCACCAAATTTAGAATGATACGTTTCATCTAATTCTGGAACATATATTGATGTTGAACCGTCTTGTGTAATGATAATTTCGTGTTTCATATGCAAAATTAAGAGTCAAAGAAAAAGTTTAAAGGCAAAAATGAATGACAAAGGTAAAAGGAAAATGGCAAAAAACTTCTAACTTCTGACTCCTAACTTCCAACTTAATGTTATCTTTGCATAAATTTTTACACTAATGGTTACATTCGAACAACTTAATCTTCCAATTTCGCTACAAAAAGCTATAGACGATTTAGGTTTTACTACTCCAACTCCAATTCAAGCAAAAGCTTTTCCAATCGTTATGTCTGGTAGAGATGTCATGGGAATTGCACAAACAGGTACGGGTAAAACGTTCGCCTATTTGTTACCGATTTTAAAACAATGGAAGTTTGTAAAAACAGATATTCCAAGAGTGCTAATTTTAGTTCCAACTCGTGAATTAGTAGTTCAGGTACACGAAGAAATAGAAAAATTGACCAAATACATGAGTGTTCGTTCACTTGCGGTATATGGTGGTGTAAATATCAATACACAAAAAAAAGACATTTATTCAGGAATTGATATTGTGGTGGGAACACCAGGTAGAATCATGGATTTGGCTTTAGATAATGTATTACGTTTCGATGATTTACAGAAATTAGTGATCGATGAATTTGATGAGATTTTAAATCTTGGATTTAGAGTGCAATTGACTTCCATCTTATCTATGATGCGTTCGAAAAGACAAAATATTTTATTTTCTGCGACCATGACAGAAGAAGTGGACGATTTATTAGATGAATTTTTCGAATTTCCTGAAGAAGTTTCTTTAGCACCAAGTGGAACGCCGTTGGAGCAAATTGAACAACGTGCTTACATCGTACCAAACTTTTTAACGAAAGTCAATTTACTGAAACATTTATTAGCAGACGCATCGTATAGTCGAATTTTATTGTTTGTGAACAGTAAAAGAATGGCCGATTTTTTACTGGAACATTTAGAAGAAGATTTCCCTGGTCAGTTTGGAACAGTGCACTCGAACAAAACGCAGAATTACCGTTTGAACATGATGGAAAGTTTCCAAAATGGTGAAATTAGAGGTTTAGTAACTACCGATATTATGGCCCGTGGATTGGATATTACCGATGTTACACACGTAATTAACATGCAGTTTCCTGAAATTCCAGAACAATACATGCACCGAATTGGTCGTACCGGTCGTGCTGATAAAGACGGTATTGCAATCAGTTTTATTGGTCCGAAAGAAGACGAGTTTCAATTGGAAGTAGAAATGCTGATGCAAACTGAAATTACACTTCACGACATTCCAGCTGGCGTAAAAATTGAACAACAACGTTTAGAATTCGAAAAAGATCAGAAGAAAGTAAAAACACTTTTGAAACGTGTTAAAAAAACAGGTGGCGATGCTTTTGAGAAAAAATCAGAGAAAAACAGCAAAGTAAATCTAGGTGGTCCAGGAAAAAGAAAACCAAGGAAAACGGCTTCTAGAAATAGAGGAATTGAAAGAAAACGTGACGAAAAGAAAAAGAAGAAATAATAGATTAACCGCAGATTCACAGATTTATACACTTTAATAAAAATCTGTGAATTTGTGGTAAAAAATATTAAAGCAAAAACTAATTGCACCAAGTTGATATTTTTAGTATTTTTGACAAACTTCTAACAAAATGCAATTTAAAAACCCAGAAATTCTATACTTTTTATTTCTATTGATTCTACCAATATTGGTACACCTTTTTCAATTGAGACGCTTTAAAAAACAAGAATTTACCAATGTTAAATTGCTAAAAGAACTCGAAATTCAAACCCGAAAAAGCTCTACAATTAAGAAATGGCTATTATTAGCAACTCGTTTATTGTTATTAACAGCCTTAATTTTAGCTTTCGCACAACCTTTTTTCAAAGCCAAAGATTTCGATAAAAAAAACAACGAATTGATTTTAGTGGTTGATAATTCCTTTTCCATGCAAGCCAAAGGAAATAGCGGCGAATTATTAAAAAGAAGCATTCAAGATTTACTAGAAAACACTCCTGAAAATCAACAATTATCGGTTCTTACCAACGACGAAAATTTTTACGATACGAATATCAGAAACATTCAAAAAGAGTTACAAAATTTAAAATATTCTTCTACTCCATTCAATCCAGCGGCAATTATTACTCGAATTGAAGCCAAAAAACCTGGAGTACCAAAAGATATTTTATTTATTTCAGATGCCGTTGGTTTAAAAGAAGAATTGAAAACGAATTTAAGCGAAACGTCTTCTTTATATTATCAAACTGTTGAAGCCAACGAAACCAACAATATTGCGATTGAAAACGTACAAATTAGTCAGGTTTTAGATCAGTTTTACGAATTGAAAATCAGTATTAAATCGTACGGAGATTTTGAAAACGATGTGCCAATTTCTATGTATAATGGTAAAAAATTAGTGGGTAAAGCCTTAATTTCTAAAGAAAAACCTAAAAAAGAAATAGTATTCACCATTCCGAAAACCGATTTTCACGGTTATGTTGAAATACAGGATAATAGTTTGAGTTACGACAATACGTTTTATTTCAGTATTTCAAAACCACAAAAATCGAATGTAATTGCAGTTGGAAATGCAGATAAAAACAAATTTTTATCTCGAATTTATAATGCAGAAGAATTCAATTACACTTCTACCGAATTGAATACTTTAAATTACAATTCTATTGAAAATGCCGATGCGATAATTTTAAATGAATTGCCAAACATTCCAAATGCCTTGTCGGTAACTTTGAAAAATTATTACAACAAAGGCGGAAACATTATTTTTATTCCAGATGTAAATAGTTCGGTGGAAAGTTATAATTCATTTTTGAGAAATTTCAGCAACAATTCTTTATCTGAAAAAGCTATAAAAGAGAAACAAATCACGCAAATTAGTTTCAATCATCCGATATATACTAACGTTTTTGAGAAGAAAGTCAGCAATTTTCAATATCCAAAAACCAATGCAACTTTCACCATAAATGGAAGTAATTTACCGGTTTTACAATATGAAGACAAAAGTATTTTCTTAGGAAATATCACCAATAAATTAGGAAATTTATTCTTCTTTTCGACATCAATTAATAAAGACAATTCCAACTTTCAAAACTCACCTTTAATTGTTCCAACGTTTTACAATATGGGACAAAACAACAACAAAACAGGTTTGAATGCCTTTACAATTGGCAATAATAATTACACAATTATCAATGAAACGATTGCAAAAGATAATGTGTTGAGTGTGACAAATGCCGAAAACAGTTTCATTCCGATGCAACAAATTTTGAATAATAAAATCAAGTTGACTTTCGGAAATTATCCAGAAAAATCAGGAAATTACGAAGTTTTAAAAGATAAAGAATCACTAAAAAACATCAGTTTTAATTATCCAAGAAACGAAAGTGATTTATCGCAAATTAATAACGATTATTTTGATTCTTGTACCCAAGTCAATTCGGTTTCCACCTTTTATTCCGATATTCATTCTTCAAGAACAAGCAATGAAATTTGGAAATATTTTATCATAGCAACACTACTATTCTTACTTCTTGAACTACTAATCCAAAAATTTGTAAAATGAACCTTTTACTAAAAAACGCAACGATACTAGAAAATCAAAACCCTTTTCATAACCAACAAGTTGACATTGAAATTACGAGTGGAATTATTTCTAAAATTGGAAAAAATCTTACCGTAAAAGAAGGTTTTGAAGTTATTGAAAAAGAGAATTTACACGTTTCTCAAGGTTGGTTAGATACTTCAGTCGTTTTTGGAGAACCAGGATTTGAAACTACAGAAACTATAGCAAACGGACTAAAAGTTGCTGGAAAAAGTGGATTTACTTCTGTTTTCTTACATTCTAACACAAATCCAGCCATTGACAATCAGGCCGTAATTCAGTTTGTAAAAAGTAAAGCACAAAATAGCGTTTCCAACTTACATGTTGTGGGATGCTTGACTAAGAATAGTGAAGGAACAGATTTAGCGGAACTTTTCGACATGAAAAATGCAGGTGTGGTAGCTTTTGGAGATTATAAAAACTCGATGACAAATGCCAATTTGCTGAAAATTGCTTTTCAATATGTAGCTAATTTCGATGGAATTTTGTTCGTACAACCAATGAATAAAGAGATTAGAGGAAAAGGATTTGTTAATGAAGGAGAAGTTTCAACTAAACTAGGCTTGAAGGGAATCCCAGCTATGGCCGAAGAAATTGAAATTGAGAGAAATATCGCTTTATTAGAATACACCAAAGGGAAATTACACATTCCGACAATTACCACAAAAAAATCAGTTGATTTAATACAAAAAGCACAAGCAAAAGGTTTAGAAATAACTTGTGGTGTTTCGGTAAATAATTTGGTTTTAACAGATGAAGAATTAGTAGATTTCAATTCAAATACGAAAATTTATCCACCACTTCGTACTGAAACAGACAGAAAAGCCTTAATTGAGGGTGTTTTAAACAATGTAATTACTGTCATTACTTCTGATCATTGCCCAGTAAACATAGAACAAAAACAATTAGAATATGATTTAGCTGATTTTGGTTCGATTGGTTTAGAAAGTGCCTTTGGAGCTTTACAAACGGTATTGCCAACTGAAGTAATTGTCGAGAAATTCACAAAAATGAAGGCCTATTTCAATCTAGAAAGTGCGACAATTTCAGAAGGAAATAAAGCAGATTTAACACTATTTAATCCAAATGGAGAATGGATATTTGAGAAAGAAAACATACTTTCGTTTTCAAAAAATTCAATTATGTTAGGTAAAAACATGAAAGGAAAAGTATACGGAATTTTATGTAACAACAAAATAATAGTAAATGAATAAAATTAAATTTGGCGCTATAATTTCCTATTTTGGAGTTATCGGAATTATATTTAGTAAAGCTATAAATAGTGAGGAACAAAATGAATTTATTAATTTTCATTTTCGTCAAGCCTTATTGATAACAATCATTATTTTATGTTTAAACTTTTTTAATTATGGTTTAGACAATGGTTTTTTTAGAACTATTATTTGGACTATCTCTATTACTTTAAAATGTATCGGGATTTTT
The DNA here is from genome assembly GCF_011392115.1 of Flavobacterium difficile. Taxonomy (GTDB): domain Bacteria; phylum Bacteroidota; class Bacteroidia; order Flavobacteriales; family Flavobacteriaceae; genus Flavobacterium; species Flavobacterium difficile. The sequence continues at coordinate 929 of NZ_JAAJBT010000008.1, read as the reverse complement.
TATGCGTACAATAATCAACAAAAAAACATTCCTGTAATTGGAGAATATGCACAGAAATGGTTTAAAAATTTATAAATATTATGAGCTTAGAATATATAGTAAAAGCACCCACAACAATAAAAGATAAAAATGGCGCTTTAATTTTGCTTCATGGTTATGGAAGTAATGAAGAAGATTTATTTTCTTTTGCACCACAATTACCAGAAGATGTTTATGTGATCTCGGTTAGAGCACCTTACAATTTGCAACCTTATGGATTTGCATGGTACGAAATTACCTTTGATGCCGATGAAAATAAATTTTCAAACAACGAACAAGCTAAAGAGTCTTTACAAGTAATTGCGAATTTTATTGATGAAATTTCAGAAAAATTACCTTTAGACAAATCGAATATTTCATTGATTGGGTTTAGTCAAGGTGCGATTTTAAGTTACGGAATGGCCTTTACATTTCCTGAAAAAATTAACAAAGTTGTAGCCTTAAGTGGCTATTTAAATGAACAAATTTTACCAGAAAGTTTTGATGTAAACTCTATCAAACATATTGATTTTTTCGCTTCTCATGGTTCACAAGATCAAGTAATTCCAGTGGAATGGGCAAGAAAAACTCAACCTTATTTAGAAAAGTTAGGTTTACATGTCGTTTATAAAGAATATCCTGTAGGTCATGGAGTAGCGCCTCAGAACTTTTGGGACTTTAAAAATTGGTTAGAAAAAGTATAATTTTTATTTGATTATAAAAAAAAGGCTCCAAAATTTGGAGCCTTTTTTTTATATAAAATTTCACTTAACGTTTTAATGAGAAATGTGCTTTAAATTGTTTTTGTTGGTCGTTTTCTGTGTAGTCTACACTAAACCAATAATCCGTAGATGGAATGTCTTGTCCGTTGTATTTTCCGTCCCAACCTTCTCCTAATGGATCTATTTGTT
>NZ_JAAJBT010000007.1 GCF_011392115.1 Flavobacterium difficile | reverse complement strand
GTAAGTAAATGCCGTTAAATTGGTTTCTCCCCAACTTTGAGCTGTACCAGTTCCCGTTTCAAAAGTTGTCCAACCGGTGGGAGGAAATGTTGCGCCTTCAAAGTTTTCAGTTAATTGTCCGAAAACACTTAAACCTGCGAACATAAATAATAATAAAAGTAGTTTTTTCATTATATTTGTGTGTTATTAAGTTTACATAATCATTAACAAATGTAATGAGTATATGTGCTAAAGCTAAATTAATCGATATAATGCATTAAAAGTCGATAAAAAACAGAATTGTTATTTATTAAAAATTATTGGCTATTTTTGTTAATATTTTACATTTTTATGTTAGAAATTGAGAAACACACCTTTGAAAGGACAGCAATTGTTGGAATTGTTACACAAAACCAAAATGAAGAAAAACTAAATGAATACTTAGATGAGCTAGATTTTTTAACATTTACTGCTGGTGGAGAAGTTGTAAAACGATTTTCTCAGAAAACAGATAAACCACATCCAAAAACTTTTGTTGGAACGGGTAAATTAGAAGAAATTAAAACTTATATTAAAGAACACGATATTAACTCAGTAATTTTTGATGATGAATTAACGCCTTCTCAACAAAAAAACATTACGAGAGAATTAGATTGTAAAGTTTTAGATCGAACCAATTTAATTTTAGACATTTTTGCGCAACGTGCCGAAACTTCCTATGCCAGAACACAAGTTGAATTGGCTCAATGTCAGTACCTTTTACCAAGATTAACCGGAATGTGGACGCACTTGGAACGTCAACGAGGTGGAATTGGAATGCGTGGCCCAGGAGAAACTGAAATTGAAACGGATAGACGAATTGTTCGCGATAGAATTGCTTTACTTAAAGAAAAAATTAAAATTATCGACAAACAAATGTCTACTCAACGAGGCAATCGTGGTGCGATGGTACGTGTAGCACTAGTAGGTTATACAAATGTTGGAAAATCTACTTTAATGAATGCGGTTGGAAAAAGTGAAGTGTTTGTAGAAAATAAATTGTTCGCTACTTTGGATACTACTGTTAGAAAAACAGTAATTAAAAACTTACCTTTCTTGCTTTCAGATACAGTTGGATTTATTAGAAAATTACCCACTCAATTGGTAGACTCATTTAAAAGTACGTTAGATGAAGTTAGAGAAGCCGATTTATTATTGCATGTAGTAGACATTTCGCATCCGGATTTTGAAGACCATATTGCCGCAGTAAACAAAATTTTATTAGACATAAAAAGTGCTGATAAGCCAACAATTATGGTTTTCAATAAAATTGATGCGTATCAATACATTAAGATTGATGAAACCGACGAAACCATAGAAAAAACAACCAAAAACTTCTCACTTCAAGATTGGGAAAGAACATGGATGAATAATTTAGGGGAAAACAACACCTTATTTATTTCGGCAACAGAAAAAGAAAACTTTGAGGCATTTAGAGAAATTGTTTATGAAGCTGTTAGAAAAATTCACATCAGCCGATTTCCTTACAATAAATTTTTATACCCTGATTATAAAGATGTGATTGAAGAAGAAGACAATGACAATAGTGTTCAGTAATCAGTTTTTAGTGTTCAGTTACATTTGTAATCAAAGATGCTGAAACAAATTCAGTATGACAATAAAGAAAAAAACCAGTCAAGTTTGTAATTTGACTGGTTTTTTTAATTTAATCATTATTAACCGTTATGGTTATTTCTTCTTCAAATTTATACTCGCCTTTTTTGAAAATTTCTTTATTTGTAAGTATAATTTCATAAGTATAAATGCCTTTCGGGATTTCGAAAACACATTCTTTTCCGTCGTTTTGAACCAACAATTCTTTTGTAACCTTTGTACCTTCCGCGTCTTTTCCGTCTAATTTAACAATAATTTTTTCAGCCAATTTGTTTTTTACACAAACTGTAGCTACAAATTTACTATCAACCGCTTTTGTTTTGGCGTCGGTTAACCTTGAAGTTTTAAAAATTGATATTCCTGTAACCAATAGTTCTCCACCTTTTATAATCGTTTCAAGCGTTTGAGCTTTTATGAAACTGGAGAATAAGATTAAAAATAATAGTTTAGCCTTCAATACGTGATAGAAAATAAATAGTCATTAAAATTGTCAATAAAACAAAAAACGATAAAAGATAAACTCTTTCTTTAGTAATTAAACCTTGTTTATAAAGTTTATAAACAATGAAAGTATTGAAACATAAAACTACGGCAATCAAAAAAAATTTTATTTCCATCTGCATATTCGGAAACGAAGCGAAAAGACAGATTAATAGAACAGCTAGTATAATTGGTAATTTCTTAATATCTTTCATAACTTATAACTATATTTTTATTTTTTAAAACATGCATGGTAAGCATCTAGAGCGTCTTGGCCAGAATTCCACTGTATTAGCGATACAGCGCTATGACAAATTATACCAGCTACTACTGTAAGATCTAATGCAATACAACCTCCATGCTCAATTAATGCAAGAGCAGCTGCACTTGTTATGTCACGAATGTATTTCTGTTTACATGTACTTCTTTCTTCAAAAGGAAGTAAATCTTTAATATAAATTTCCTCAATTATTGGAATCAAAGTTTCTTGTGAAATCTCTCCTAAATTATATTCATCATTTAAGGAAGTGTAAAGACTGTTTTGTAATTTAATATAATTCGTAAATTTAGTTTCATCTGTTGAAAAAACTTTAAAGTAAGTATCTATCTCGCTTTCATCAAGTTTACCATCTGATAATAATTCTTTTACTTTTTTGGTGTCGGTAGCCCCTTTAGAAAATTCAAGTTGGTTTTTTAAATACAATTTAAGATCTGCATCTTGACTTAATTTAGATAAATCTTACGCATTCCCGGTAAAACCAAAAATGGTTGTGGCTACTAAGCCGAATAATAATTTTTTCATTTTTAATTGTTTATAAAATTAGTAAATAAATTGTTAATTCAAAATTTTCTCGAGTAATTTTGTTTGGCAAACTTAAATACTAGTTTTAAACTTATTTTACGGAAAACCGTAAAAACAGAAAAAAACCAGTCAAGTTTGTAATTTGACTGGTTTTTTTATCGCTGTATTACTTCTTTTTAAACAATGGAACGGCTGAACACGCTTCGCCAAACATGATACTTTTTGACACTTTAATAAGTTTCTGAATGGCTAAAGTGTACACTTCATTAGGCACTTCTTTTTTAGAACAACCTTTTAAAATTAAGGGTTTATCGAAAAAATCTGTGTAGTCTAATTTATTTAGAATATCTTGATACCAATCGATAACCGCTACTTTCTTATCACCATGAATAATTTTTAAAGCAAAAGGTGCTAAATGAGCCGCAACTAAAGCATACGTCCAAGCGGGTAAAATAGCGTCTTCCGAACAAAATAAAGCTACATATTTGTCTTCATATACAGACCAATCTGTGTTCTTTAATTGTTCTCTAAATTCTGATTCTCTTAAAACAAAACCACCAAATAACCATTGCGAAATATCTATTGCAACAACATGATGATCTGGATAATAGTCTTCTAAATCGAACACCATTAACTTGCTATTGGCTACTTTATTTACAATCTCACTCATTTTAGTCTCAGTTTACAGTCTCAGTTTCAGTTTCAGTCTCAGTTTACAATAAATTACTGCTAACTGTTACTGAAAACTGCTTACTATTTTTAAAGCATTCCTAATTCTAACTTAGCTTCTTCACTCATTAAATCTTTGCTCCAAGGCGGGTCGAAAGTAATTTCTACTTCACAAGATGTTATGGTTTCAATTTTTTGCACCTTATCTTCTACTTCTTTTGGTAAAGATTCGGCAACAGGACAATTTGGCGAAGTTAGTGTCATTAAAATTTTAACTTCATTATCTTCGTTAATCATCACATCATAAATCAAGCCTAATTCGTAAATATCTACTGGTATTTCTGGGTCGTAAATTCCTTTTAATACTTTTACAACGCTTTCTCCTAAATTGATTTCGTCTTTAAATTCTTCCATTTTATTTTATTTTGCCACAAAGCCTCAAAGGCACTAAGGGTTAGTTATTATATCACTTTTAATTTCTAGCTTCGAATGCTAAAGCGTACATTTTTATTTTTTTTATCATTGAAACCAAACCATTGGCACGAGTAGCAGAAAGGTGTTCTTTTAATCCAATTTCGTCCACAAAATCGGTGTTTGCTTCTAAAATTTCTGCTGGTGTTTGATTCGAAAAAGAACGAATTAAAATAGCAATAATTCCTTTGGTTAAAATAGCATCACTGTCTGCGGAAAATAAAACCTTTCCATCTTTTTCTTCTGCATGTACCCACACTTTGGACTGACAACCTTTTATGATATTTTCTTCGGTTTTGTACTGCTCTTCAATAAGTGGTAATCCTTTTCCAAGTTCGATAATGTACTCGTAACGTTCCATCCAATCGTCGAACATCGCGAACTCATCTACAATTTCTTTTTGTATTTCTTTGATATTCATTTGTGCTGAATTCATTTACTTTTTTAAATTTTACTTGTTAGAAGTGTTTTTTGAATTGTATTGCAGTATTATTTAACTTCGGCAATTTTTACAATTAAATTAACCAATTTTTCAATTTCTAATGGTGGAAAACCATGATCAAAACCATTGGCTGGATACTTCACACCTTTGGATTCGAAAACAATATTCGCATGAGCGGCACCATCATAATACCTTTTTTCAGTAGGCCATTTTAAATCTTTTACTTTTTCTAAATCAACTGCTTTTGCTAAAGTTGAAATTTCTTTCCAATCGGCATTTGAAATGGCTATTTCCTCAGAATATTCTTTAAAATCTCGCTCTTTAGAAACAGATACTACTTGATTTTCTACTTTTAGCGCCATAAAAAAGCCTCTTGTTGTGGCTTCGTAATAAATGACTGGAACCTCACTTTGTGTCATGTTGTTAGTTGCGATTTCTGTTTTATCAGCACTATCTGCCAATAAAATAGGTTCTGTTGTTTTTCTTTGACAGTTACAACTTGTAAATGTAATGGCGAGGGTTGCTAATAGTGTGATAACTTTCATAGTTATTAATTTTTTATGATAACATCATTTTTGCTTTTTTAATGGCTTCTACAAAGATATCAATTTCTTCTTTAGTATTATAAAAAGCAAAACTAGCTCTTATCGTACCTGGAATTTTGAAAAAGTCCATTATGGGTTGCGCACAATGATGTCCGGTACGCACCGCTATACCAAGTTTATCTACAATCGTGCCAATGTCATACGGGTGAATATTTTCGATGTTAAAAGAAATCACCGAAGCCTTTTTATTTAAATCCGTTGGTCCATAAATAGTTACACCTTCAATTTCTTGTAATCTTTGTGTTCCATAAACTAATAATTCGTGTTCGTGTTTAGCGATGTTATCAAAACCTACTTCGTTCATAAAGTCGATCGCTGCTCCGAAAGCAATTCCTCCACAAATATTTGGAGTTCCTGCTTCAAATTTATGAGGTAAATCGGCATAAGTTGTTTTTTCGAAAGTTACGGTGGCAATCATTTCTCCACCGCCTTTGTAAGGTGGAAGTTTTCGTAACCATTCTTCTTTTCCATATAACATTCCTACACCCGTTGGTCCACACATTTTGTGAGCTGAAGTTACATAAAAATCAACATTTAAAGCTTGTACGTCTGGTTTAATATGCGGACAAGATTGTGCACCATCAATTAAAACAGCAGCACCAACAGCATGTGCTTTTTTAATTATTTCTTCAATTGGATTTAAAACACCTAAAGCATTTGAAATGTGATTGCAACAAACTAACTTGGTTTTTTCTGATAATAAGTTATCGTATTCATCCATGATCAATTCGCCATGAAGATTCATTGGAATGACTTTTAAAATCGCACCTGTATGTTCACACAACATTTGCCAAGGCACAATGTTGCTATGATGTTCTAAAGCTGAAATAACAATCTCATCACCGGGTTGTAAAAGCGATGCAAATCCGTTAGCTACTAAATTGATACTTTCAGTAGTTCCTGAAGTAAAAATAATTTCGTAAGCATGTTTCGCGTTAAAATGCTGTTGAATTTTAAATCGCGCTTGTTCATAAGCATCCGTAGCTAATTGACTCAAAGTATGTACACCACGATGAATATTCGCGTTGTATTTGGAATAATACTCCACAATACTATCGATAACTGCTTGAGGTTTTTGCGAAGTGGCACCGTTATCGAAATACACCAAAGGTTTTCCGTTTACGGTTTGTGACAATATTGGAAATTGTGCTCTTATTTTCTGAACATCGAACATAATATATCTATTTTAAGCAAATTTACGACATGATTATTTAAAATTGTTATAAACAAGAATTAAAATCTACTTAAAATAACAATTTTAATTCCGGCTAATCAAACCAAGCGATCAGTTGTTTTTATGTTTCTGAAAAATTTATAAAAAAGTAAGAAAAAGTGCTTTCCTATATGATGAAAAACAAAAAGCCAGTTAAACCTGAAATTTAACTGGCTTTTGAAATTTATTTCTCACTTATGCGTCTTTAAAACATCTTTTATTAAAAACGATTAAGATTCCAAATCCAGTTGAAATGGCTACATCTGCAATGTTAAATACAGCATTAAAAAAAGTAAAACTGTTATTTCTGTCTTTAAAAGGAAACCAATTAGGTAAATCTTCAAATTTATAAATTGGAAAATAAAACATATCTACCACATCACCATACAATAGTTTTCCATAAGGTTCGTTAGAAAAAATAGTAGCTACTTGAGCGCCACTTTCATTAAAAATTACCCCATAAAAAATAGAATCAATTAAGTTTCCGACAGCTCCAGCAATAATTAAACAAATCGCGACAATTAAATATTTAGATTGTTTTTTCTGGATAGAATCCCATAACCACCACATGATAATTGGTGAAACAATCATTCTAAATAAAGTTAAAATTAACTTACCGTAATCACCCGGAAGTTCTAAACCCCAAGCCATACCCTGATTTTCGACAAAATATATTTTGAACCATTCAAAAACTTGTACTTCTTCACCAAGGTAGAAATTTGTTTTTACATATACTTTAGTAATTTGATCTATAAGTATAATTAGAAAAATAAAAATATAGGCTTTTTTAATTGACATTTTAATAATTTTATGATTTATGCAAAAGTAGCAATTTTAACTAATAAAAAACGCTCCAAATGGAGCGTTTAAATATTATTAACGTTTTTTAACGCTGTAAATTTTTAGCTTCTATGCTCATAGTTGCGTGAGGAACAATTTTTAATCTTTCTTTATTGATTAGTTTTCCTGTTACTTTACACAATCCGTACGTTTTATTTTCAATACGAATTAAAGCATTTTTTAAATCACGAATAAATTTTTCCTGACGAATGGCTAATTGCGAATTGGCTTCTTTACTCATAGTTTCACTACCTTCTTCGAATGCTTTGAATGTTGGAGAAGTGTCATCCGTTCCGTTATTAGAATCATTTAAATACGCACTTTTTATTAAATCTAAATCGTATTTTGCTTTTTCTAATTTCGATTGAATTAATTCTTTAAACTCTGCTAATTCTGCATCTGAGAATCTTATTTTTTCATCTACCATCTTTCCAATTATTTAGAAATTAATATTATTGTTTGTAACTCATCAAACTCAATTTCCGTACCATTATTGATTTCTGGGACAAAAATTAGTTCGTTGGTAAGTGTTTCTGATTTGATATACGATAAATTTGCGATTACGGCTTGTTCAATCGTTTCATTATTTTGAATTTGAACTTTAATTTTATCTGTAACTTCAAAACCAGAATCTTTACGGATATTTTGAATTCTGTTGACTAACTCTCTAGCTATCCCTTCTTTACGTAATTCATCAGATATGGTTATATCTAAAGCAACTGTAATTCCGTTCGAATTGGCTACCAACCAACCTGGGATATCTTGAGAAGAAATCTCAACATCTTCGATGGTTAAAGTAATACTTTTTTCTGAACTAACAATTGTTATTTCACCAGCTTTATCTAGCTCATTAATTTGATCTTGTGAAAATTGCTGTATCTCTTTGGCAATCAGACCCATATCTTTTCCAAAACGCGGACCTAAAGCTTTAAAATTAGGTTTAATTTGCTTTATTAAAACGCCTGAAGCATCTTCTAATAATTCAATTTCTTTAACGTTAACTTCTGCTTTAATTAAGTCTTCAATGGCTAAAATTTCAGCTTTAAAAACGTCGTCAAGTACTGGAATCATTACCCTTTGTAAAGGTTGACGCACTTTAATCATTTCTTTCTTACGTAGCGACAAAACCAAAGAAGAAATGGTTTGTGCTTTCTGCATTCTACTTTCTAGTGATTTATCAACAAAGTTTTCAACCGAAACCGGGAAGTTCGCTAAGTGAATACTTTCGAAACTTTCCTTATTAGTAGTGGCATTCAAGTCTTTATATAATTGATCCATAAAGAATGGCGCTACTGGTGCAGCTAATTTAGCTACCGTTTCTAAACACGTATAAAGGGTCTGATAGGCCGCAATTTTGTCTTGTGCATACTCTCCTTTCCAGAATCTACGACGACACAAACGCACATACCAGTTACTTAAATTCTCTTGTACGAAATCTGAAATAGCTCTTGTGGCACGAGTAGGTTCGTACTCTGCATAAGCCTCATCCACTAACTGAATTAAAGTATGTAGTTCAGATAAAATCCAACGGTCAATTTCTGGTCTTTCTGCTAATGGCACCTCAGCTTCGCTGTAAGTAAAACCATCAATATTTGCATATAAACCAAAGAAAGAATACGTGTTATATAAAGTGCCGAAGAATTTTCTACGCACCTCAGCAATTCCTTCTAAATCGAATTTTAAGTTGTCCCACGGATTGGCATTTGAAATCATGTACCAACGTGTCGCATCCGGACCATATTCTGTTAACGTTTCAAACGGATCTACGGCATTTCCTAAACGTTTCGACATCTTTTGTCCGTTTTTATCTAACACTAAACCATTAGATACTACGTTTTTATAAGCTACTTTATCAAAAACTAAAGTCGAAATCGCGTGTAACGTGTAAAACCAACCACGTGTTTGGTCTACTCCTTCTGCAATAAAATCAGCTGGAAAATCTTTGTTTTCATCAATTTTATCTTTATTCTCGAAAGGATAATGCCATTGCGCATAAGGCATCGAACCCGAATCGAACCAAACGTCAATTAAATCGCTTTCACGTTTCATTGGCTTGCCAGATTCTGATACTAACACGATATCATCTACCACATTTTTATGTAAATCGACTAAATCATAATTGCTTTCCGACATGTTTCCGATTTCGAATCCTTTAAATGGATTTTCAGTCATGAAACCAGCAGCAATTGATTTTTCAATTTCGTTGTATAATTCTTCGACAGAACCTGCTAAGATTTCTTCCGTTCCTTCTTCATTTCTCCAAATTGGCAATGGGATTCCCCAATATCTTGAACGGGATAAGTTCCAATCGTTGGCATTTTTTAGCCAATTTCCAAAACGACCTTCACCTGTTGCTTTTGGTTTCCAGTTGATGGTTTCGTTTAAATCGAACATTCTGTCTTTGATTTCAGTTACTTTGATGAACCAAGAATCTAGCGGATAATATAAGATAGGTTTATCGGTTCTCCAACAATGTGGATAACTGTGCACATATTTTTCAACTTTGAAAGCTTTGTTTTCTTCTTTTAATTGGATTGCGATTTCTACATCTGCGGAGCGTTCTGGTGCTTCGCCCTCGTTATAATATTCATTTTTAACATATTTCCCAGATAAAAAACCTAAGTTTTCGATGAATTTTCCTTGTAAATCTACTAGAGGAACTGCATTACCATTGTCATCTAAAACCAACATTGGTGGAATTTCTGGTGTAGCTTCTTTGGCTACTTTCGCATCATCAGCTCCGAAAGTTGGAGCAGTATGTACAATTCCTGTTCCATCTTCAGTAGTTACGAAATCACCTGAAATCACTCTAAAAGCATTTTCTGAATGTTCAACCGGTAAAGCTAACTTCATTAATTGTTCATAACGAATTCCGACTAAATCTGTTCCTTTACATTCAGTTAATACTTGGTATGGAATATTTTTATCGCCTTCTTTGAAATTTTCAAAATCTGACGGTTCAGTTGAAGCAAAAAATCCTTTTCCGAATTGTTTTCCAACTAAATTTTTAGCTAAAATTACTTTTACAGGTCGGAAAGTATATTGATTGAATGTTTCCACTAAAACGTAATCAATTTTTGGACCAACTGTTAAAGCGGTATTTGAAGGTAACGTCCATGGTGTGGTCGTCCAAGCTAAGATATGAACCTCTCCAAAACCTTGTAAAAAATTTGGTAAAGTTTCATTTAGTGCTTTGAATTGTGCCACAACTGTAGTGTCTGTAACATCACGATAACTTCCTGGTTGATTTACTTCGTGAGAAGATAAACCTGTTCCCGCTTTTGGCGAATACGGTTGAATCGTGTAGCCTTTATATAATAAATCTTTATTATAAATTTGTTTTAGCAACCACCAAACCGATTCCATGTATTTCGATTTATAAGTTACATACGGATTTTCCATATCTACCCAATAACCCATTTTTTCGGTTAGATCGTTCCAAACGTCGGTATAACGCATAACGGTTTTTTTACACGCTTCGTTGTATTCTGTTACAGAAATGGTTTTTCCGATATCTTCTTTGGTAATACCTAATTCTTTTTCGGTACCTAATTCTACAGGTAAACCGTGTGTGTCCCAACCTGCTTTACGCTTTACTTGAAATCCTTTTTGAGTTTTATAACGACAAAAAATATCTTTAATCGCACGTGCCATTACGTGATGAATTCCAGGTAAACCGTTTGCTGAAGGTGGACCTTCAAAAAACACATATGGTGGGTTTCCTTCACGAGTGGTGACACTTTTTTCGAAGATGTTATTTTTTTTCCAAAAATCAAGAACTTCTGACGCTACAGTTGGTAAGTCAAGTCCTTTATAATCCCTAAATTTTGTACTCATTTTGTCGTTTTCTTAAATCAAGTTGCGAAAGTACTAAATTTCGAATAATTGTATCGCTTTTTACAAAAAAAAGACCCAATAAAAATTGAGTCTTTTTTTTATTTTATTTCATGTATTTCTGGGTTGAAATTTTTCCGGAACTTAAAAATACCTTTATCAACAGGGTTTCTTTAAAAGCATTTAACTGATTGGTATGGAAAGTGGTATGATTAATATTTTTAAAATCGAACAATTTTCTTCCTAAAACATCGAACACAATAATTTCTCGAATTGAATCTTTTGAAGATTTTACAAAGAACTCGTTTTCCTCAGAATATACTACTACATTTAAATCATCTTCGAGTTGCAATAAATTGTTATGAAATACGATTTGAAATCTGTCTGTAAAATTTCCAATTGTAGAAGAAAAATTATACGGATTTTGTTTGATATTATGAATGGTAAACGTGTAATTATCTTTCAAATAAACGATTTGATTTACAAATAAGCCATCTAAATGATCTAACGAAATTGAATAAGTTCCTGATTCGTTAATTTTGAGACCCAAAGGCACCACATCTGTATCTTGAAACGGTAATTCTCGACCTTGAATCACATATTTTTGATTATTAATTTGATTGTAAAGTAACGATGGAGAATCGTTTAAAACCAAACCATCTGAAATGTCGATTTCGTTGGTAGCTTCATTGGAATATCCTATTAAAATTTGGTTGTAATTTTTAGTTTCGTCACTCAGATTAAGCCAAATTCGGTGTTTTTCTTCTGTTTGAGTAGATTTAAAAAACTGTGAACTTGCCGAACCAAAACTTCTTTGGTTATTAGTAAAACTCGCGGTTCCTCCAGAAGCAGTATTTACAAAAAAACCTTGTCCGACCTGAATAAAATCTAAAGGTGTAGCGCCACCAGCTGCAGCTGCAACTCCGCCTAAAGTAGTATATGCAGCATAGTTATTAACAGGATAAAACCCGCCGACAGCCGCCGCAGTATGTGTCCAATAATACAACGTGGTAATATTCGGATTATCTGCTAAAAAAGCTCTAGCGTTTAATGGTGAAGGATATGGATTTCCTAATAAATTATAACCTATTCCTAGTGTTTGTGACGCATTTCCATTGAAAGGCACACCATTAAATTCACTATTAAAACTAGCCGGGATTGTTGGCGACCAAGTATTATCGACTCGAATCATATACCCTTTTCCAGCTACAAAATTATTTGTTGGAACGATAGATTGATAAGCAGTTGCAGTAGTAGAACCTGTTGAAAGGTATTCGTAAAAGCGATTAGGTAAAGTATTTGGTGAAAAAGCTTGTAATTGTTGATTGATTACCGGAGAAGCCCAAGCCGTATAATCTTGACGAATCATAGGCATAGAATTTCTCTTAATTTTGATACTTCCTGTGTTTGCAGAAGGATTAATTTGCAATAAACTCGCATTGTTTTCAAAAGTTAAACTCGCGCCAGCAGCTACATTTACACCGTTTGTAACTTCTAAAGTATGATTGGTTTTAAAAACTACATTGGCAGTTCCTAAAACATTAACCCGACAAGCTTCTACAATTCCGGTTGAAGCATAATTACCTGTAAAATTAACTTCTTTACTACTTGAAGGTTGTCCGTTACTCCATGAATTTCCATTCCATGTTGTGGATAAATTTCCACAAGGCAAAACTAAATTAATCGTGTAATCTTCAGCTTCTGAGGGATTTGAACCATGTATTGCGCCACAAAATACAGTTGGTGTTGCTGTTTGTTGACATTCAACCCGCATTCTTGTAGCGCCAACAGTAACTGTATTTGGAACTGTAAAATTTAACACACAAGTTGTAGCACTTGCAGCAATTAGTGTAGTAGTAAAGGCCACTCTTTCGCCAGAATCGGCAAAATCGCCATCTCGGTTGTAATCGATCCAAACGGAAAAACCACAAGTTCTGGCTACTGTTCCTATTGAAGGTTTTGTTAGTGTTATTGTATAATTTGTTCCTGCTGAAAGCGATGTAGAAATGGCAGTAAAATTAGAATACGAATTGTTTCCAGAAGGATTATTAATCGTATTTAAAGAAACATTGGAAATATAATTATGTCCAGTTGTTATGATTCCACTTACTGCGCAATAAGAACTTGAAGTTGTGGTGAAATTTACAAGCGAAGAATAAGCAGAAACGTTTTCCAAACAAACTCTTCTTATTTGCACTTCATAATTCGAACCTGCACTTAAATCTGATAGTTGTATAGTGTTTGAAAAACTAGTTACGTGTAACCAATTTGTTGATCCAATTATTCTGTATCTAATTTCTACTGTAGCTAAAGTTGGATTGTTCCATTGTAAATTGGCTGTTGTATTAGAAACACTTGGCACTGTTAATCCAGTTGGAACAATAAACGCTGGATTGTTTAGTACATTAACTGTTGCTGCACAACGACTTTCACCACCTTGATTATCAACTACCGTTAAAAAAACGGTTTGTGGTTGGCCTACATGCGAACAATTAAAAGTATTTTTGTCTAAAGTATAGGAAACTATTGTACCATCATCGGTAGAATTATTATTCACTTGAGCCGCTAGTATTGTTACAGAACCATTTACATCTAAAACAGCATTTACATCTTGACAATTGGCTAATGGCGGACTAGTTACTGTTGGACCAATATATCGTATTTTAACAATAACACCCGGATTTGCAATGGTTACAGAAGTAGTTCCAGAAGGACCAGAAGTGCTACCTGAATTATCTGTAACTGCATAAAAAGTAACGCCATCAGGATCTAATGCAACATCTCTATATCTGTCGTTTGAAGAATGGAATAATTCATAGTTGTCTCCCACAATAGAATTTCCATCTGCGGCTAACTTAGCTCTATAAATTGTGCCTTTTTTTAATGTTGGAATTAAAAGAGATCTTCCCCAGTTTGGAATTTTATTTAATTCATATATATCAATACTTGATGGCGCAACAGTTGGCCAACTTAAAAAACCTCCCGATGGATCTGAAGAAACTGTACTGTTGTAAGTTCCTATCGGTGGCATAAAATTAGATGAAGGTCCATTAGGAAAAGATGTAAATTCATCAATTGGTGTAACGCCTGCTGCGCAATTATGATCTGAAAAACTTCCTGCATTACATGGAGATGCTGTAGACCAATTGCAATACGTGTAAGCCATATTATCATAATAACCGGCAATCTGCGGCCAACCATAATTTTTAGCCGGAATAATTTTATTTAATTCATCATCAACTTTTGCGCCATGTTCTGAAGAAAACAGAGTGCCATCTTGAGCAAAAACTAATCCTTGAGGGTTTCTATGTCCATAAGAATAAACGTGACTTTTTACTCCTGCCAAAATTGGATTATCTGTAGGAATGGTTCCATCTGAATTTAATCTTAAAATTTTACCAGGATAATTGGCATAATCTGCTGATGAAGTTGGTAAATTTTGAGCTAAAATAGGCAAGCATGCATTAGCAAATTGATTATTTCCTTGATCGCCAAAAGAATAATACAATTTTAAATCGGGTCCAAAAATTAATCTTCCTGAATTATGATCATTACTAGCAGGCATTTCTTGTAATAAAGTTACTTCACTACCTAAAGTTTTAGTAGCATTATTGAAGGTTAATCTGGAAATTCTCAATTTTCTTCCGCTGTTATTATAAGTATAAGCAACAAACACATAATTGTTGGTTGTAGTTGCTACATTGGTATAAAGTGCGGGATGAATTGCCATTCCTAATAAACCATCTTGCCCAGCTGTTTGATACACTTGTGCAGACAAATCTATCATCGTTGTAATAGCTCCAGAAGTTTTATTTACACGAACTATCTTTTTTCCTACTCTTTCTGATATCCATAAGAAACCATCTGGCCCATATACAATTTCAGAAGGAAAATTTAAAGCATTATTAGGTGTTAAGTTAGAAACCGACCAATTAGGCCCACTAGTTACAGGAGTTTGTGCATAAAAAAAACCAGAAACTAATGTAAAAAAACATACGTAAAACTTATTCATAAAGAGAGAAATTAGGTGATGAATAACAATTTTTGTTTCAACCTAAATGGAAAAGGTTGTACAACAAAATAAAGTTACTGCGTTTTTTTAATTTCTCAATAAAAAATATACTTTTTTAAAAATATATCACAAATTAACTTAAAATAATGATTTTTTAATAAAAAATTAATTAATTAAGAATAATTTTTCTACTCACAAACTCATCATTACTATACATTTTTAAAATATATGTACCTGAAGCAAATCCAGAAGCATTAATTGTAATTTCATTGGTTTTGGCGTTAGAATGAAGTACTTTCTGACCCAAAATTGTATACAATTCAACTTGATCAATATTTTGTTTTAGCTTATTGTTTATTACTATCTGATTATTTCCATCAACATATATAGAAAAATTATTTTCTAATGTGTTTTCGGATAGATCTAAAGTAGTGTTTAAAAAGCGTAATGAAAACCTGTTATCAAAAACTCCTGCTTCTAAATTCACCACCGCTTCATTATTTTGAATTTCATAATAATTTTCGTTCAAACTATCATAAATGTAAACAACCTGATTGGGATCGAAATTTTCTGTAGCTTGAACTTTAAACTTAACATTTCCAGCGATTTCATTTTTTACAAATAAGGGTAAAATTTTCTCTGGAGTAAAACTTCCCACACCTTGAATCACTAATTTTTTATCTGATACTTTAAAACTAAAATCGCTAGGTGTTTCGTCTAAACCTTCAGAATCGTAACCAATATCAATACCATCTGTAGCATCATTGTTCATAAAACCTAATAAAATTTGTTTTTCAAACCCGTTAGAAGACTGATAATTTAAACGTAATTTTTTATATGTATTCTCTTCTGTGTTTTCTGTAATTTGTGAACTTCTAATTAATTGATTCGAACCTGTGGTGCTATTATCTGTTTCTAATTTAAATGCTCTTTGGCTGTTTTTAAACTGAATATTTCCTCCTGAAGCGTCGGCTTTCACGAAAAACCCTTGTCCAACTGGAATGTGTCTGTTCGGTATTTTTGAACTTGAACCTACTCCGAACGTTCCTACAGAAGCTACCATTGGCGGCACCCCACCAACTAAATTTAGTGTGGCATAACCGCCGCGATAAGCAGCTAAATTGTGCGAATTATTTTCTTGAGCATGTTGCCAAAAATAAAGCGTTCCTGTAAGAGCATTAGTTGATCCTGGGTTTCCGCCGTCTATATTGTCTCTAATGAATTCTCTAGAATCTATAGCTGATGGATAAGGATTACCAGCTAAATTAATATTACTTGCAGCAATTGGAATTGTTATTAATCCGTTATTTGGTTTTCCCACAAAAGCATAATTTTGTAAAGCTCCTGTAAAGTTATTTGTAACTCCTTTCATGGTAAAACCCTGACCTGCTTGAAGAGTAGAACTAGGTGTAATTGCTGTCCAATTGGCATATAAATCTGTTAAATTTTGAAATTTATACAACCAAAAACTTGCAATAGATAACGGTGAAGTTGGTGCACCATTATAGCCTGCAATCCAATTGATATTTTGTAATGTAGATGGATTACTGGCATCTTTAAACACATTCGCTAGAGAAAATCCGTTATTAATTGTGGTATTGTTAATCGTACTAACTGGAGAAGACCAATAATTGTAATTGTATAAATTCGCAATTCCTTGTTGTTCTCTTTCAATTCTTCCTGAACTTGTAGCATCTAAAAAACTATTTGCTGTTTGAAGTAATTGAGATTTGTTTTGCAAATCAATTGTACCGTCTAGTTTTATGTACCAATTATTTTTTAGTTCTAAATCGCCTCCAGAAATAGTAAGTTGTGCGCCTGAATCCACTATCAATCCTAAATTTTCTTCACTAGTTGTTTTAGTTACGTTATTTTTGATGTGAACAATTCTCCAAGGCTTATCAATTGCGTCCCAAACAATTCCGTTTTTCCATGTTGCAGTAGCAGACCAATTTCCATTTGATATGGTTTCGTAAGGTAATGGAGCTGTTTGAAAATAAATATCGTGAATGTTATACAATTTAGCTCCTGATACTAAATCGACAGTTGGAGAAACCAAATTATCTACAATATCGTTCTTAAAAGTATCCATTCGGTAATATCTTATTAAACTTGATGCTGCAAGAAGCGGAATATCATCAGGAATAACAGCACCTCTGGCAAAATTGGTGTTTGTTAATTCTTGGTAAATCATTTTTTGAAGTTGGTCTGCGGTCAAAGCGGTATTAAAAACACGTACTTCTTCAATTTCACCTTTAAAAAAGTCTGAATTTGTAACCAGTGGTGCGCTACCAATTCTGAATAATTTATTTGAAGAATTATTAACTATGGTTCCAACGGTTTGAGTTGTTTTTAACTCACCATTAACATATAAACTTAGTAATCCGCCATTATAAGTTGCTGCTAAATGGATCCATTTGTTTTCAGTTAACTTATTGGCTGCTCCCGATAAATTCACATTTGTTCCATTGATGCTTACCCCGAATTGAGCTGTATTTGAAACCTTTAGATGAAAATTATCCTGACCAACAATTGCTCCATTCGAACTGTACCCTGTATCTAGTTTTACCCATGACATTAAAGTTGCTTGTGGTAATCCTAAAACAATATCTCCAGCATCTTCAATGTAGTCGTTTCTACCGTCAAAAGACAAACTTGTTTTTAAATTAATATCTCTTGGAGAGCCGTAAAAAAGATCATTTGTATCAAAAACATTTAAAATTCCATCTTTATCTGAATCACCTGATCCGTCAATAATCCCATTATTATTTGCATCATAAGAAGCATAAATCGTAGCAGCTATATAATTGGATGAAGTAGTATTGTTGTAAACATCTAAATAATTAGGCAAACCATCTGAATCTGAATCTAAAGGAAGTGGATAACTATTATTTCCATGGTCTGTAGCATTTGCATCAGAATCGTTTGTGTCCATAATTCCTAAAATTCCATCACCATCAAATTCATCGTTATTTGCTGCTGTTTTGATGTCGTTTCCATCTCCTACTCCGTCGCCATTACTATCAATATCTCCTTTTTGATCGTATTCATAAGCATCAAAAGCACCGTCATTATCAGAATCTAAATCGATGTAATTTGGCGTTCCATCACCATCGAAATCAGCAGCTGTTAAGCTTTCAAAAGCATCGTGCATTCCGTTTGTGTTAGCATCCACCCAAGTTGGACCTGCTGTTGTAGCATCACCATCTAAATCGTTATTTACCAAATGTGTAAATTCCATAATATTCGGAATTCCATCATTGTCATTATCTAAGTCTAAAACATCTGCAATTCCGTCGCTATCAATATCACATAAAGTTTGTGTAATTTTTATGTCGTCTAAAGCTATATCATTTCCTAAACCACCTGGAGCGTTATTAATAAATTGAATAACAAACTCTGAAACAGCTAAATTTACTGTAGTGAAATAATTTTTCCAATCTGAAGTTACACATGCATTTCCAGGAGCATTACATCTTGTAATGTCGCCAGTATTGAAAGTAGCTAATACAGTTGCATAATCTGCTGTTAAAAAACGTACTGTTACATTAGGTAAAATTCTACAATTCGAACAACCAAAAGCTGCGTCATTGGCATCAATATTTAAAGCCCAAAAACTATAATTTGTTGGTACATTTGGTAATGTTCCGGAAATTAAAGTTTCATAAAAAACACCTGGTGAATAAGAAGCGTTAAAAATAGCCATTCTACCATTTGTATCGCCTGGTGTATGATCTAAACCGGTATACCAAACGGCTTCCCAACTGGCAACATCTGTTCCAGTATTCGACCTGTCTAATGGGGCAATTCCGTTTCCAACTGAATAATGAACCGTATACTTTCCATCACCTAAATCTGGATTCGTGTCACATTCATCAGCGCCCATTGCTGTTGTACCATCTTCATAACAATAAGAGGTGGTTACACCAGGTGTTGCGCCATTAATTTTAGCTCTGGTAATGCCCGCGTTAAAATCTTCATTTAAAAAAACAGTTTCTATAGAAGTAGCAGATGAGGAAGTTAAACAATTTAACTGTTCATTTGAATCTCTTAAACCGTCATTATCATCGTCGATGTCTAAATTGTCTGATAAACCATCACCATCAGTGTCTGGATAAATTTGCGCTCCTTCACCTTCTACTAAAAAAGTAAATGGATTTTCAGAAGTATCATTCGAAGCTACAGATACAGTTGCATTAGTTGAAGCAACTGCAACAGGATCAAAACCTATGGTAAAAGTAACAGATGCACCAGGAATGATAATGAAATTTGGTGCAGGTTGTGAGACAATACTAAAAGTTGGACTAGAACCTACCACAAAACTTACAGGAACTGGCCCTAAAATTAAATTTTGATTGCCAATATTTCGAATCATATACGTTCTAGTTTTTATTCCAGAACTGATATCGAATAATCCAAAATTTGTGTTGTTATTAAAGCTAGAAGTAACTGCTCCATCGACAATATTTTGACTCGCACCACCTGTAATTACAATTTCTTGTTGTGCAAAAAGAAAATATGAAAATAAAAAGAATACAATAGAGATTTTAGTTTTTGCGTATGTATGTAACATTTGCTATAAGTTTTAGTTTAGTTGTCTTGTGATGTAATTTTAACCTTTGAAGTATGTGGTTAAAAAAGGAATTCTAATGGTGTGGTTATTAAAACGGTATAAAAGTAGAATGAGGACTACTAATAAAAAATTAAAATCGTTAAAGAGAAGATTAAAATCGTTATTTGGTATTAATTTTCAATTATTTATTAACAAAAAACGAGTTTTACTCGAAAATTTCTTTCAAAACCATCAAAGAATTTGGTTTTTTAAATCCTTGTAAATGAATAGAATAATAATTTAAAATTATTTTTAAAAGCACTTGTCTTTCTTCTTTATGAAAATTTTTCTGAGTGTCTTCAAACCTTAAAAACAACAATTTTTTTAACAAATTCGTTTCCTGTTCGTTTATACAATTTGTTCCTTGAAAGGGAGAAAAAACACCTTCAATCATATCAAAATAAACTGCATCGGTCTCTTGTAATTCTGGATAAAAACCTAAAAACTTAGTGAGTTGGATTAGAAAAATTAGATGAAAATTAGAAATGGTGTCGTGCGTATCCAACCACAAAAGAGAAGTTTCTAGATACGAAAAAAGATTTTCATTCTTTTCTTCTTCAAAAATACTATTGTGTAATACTTCTGACAAGAAAAGAACGATGGAACTCTTAACGATATTTGTGTTTATGTTTTGATAATTATACGCGAGTTTTACCTCTTTAAAATGCTCTAAAGTACCTTTGTTTTTATGATTGGCTTCAATTTCTAGAATAGTTAAAGGCTGAAAATAAGCTATTTTTTGATTGGATTTTTTAGAAGAAAAAGCACTTTGTATAAAATACGATTTTAATCCATCTGATTTAGTAAAGCACTTTACAATTAAACTTTTTTCTTGAAACTTAATAGCGCTTAAAACAATAGCTTGCGTTTTAATTTGCATTATCTAACCACCATAATTTTTTTAACAGTAGTTTCTGAAGCATCGCTTGAAGTTACAAAAACCATATACACACCTGAAGCAACTTTATACTTTCCGAAAGCGGTAGTGTCCCACTCAACTGTTCCGCCAGATGAAGTAGTTTCGAAAACTAAATTCCCTTCTATATCTGTTATTTTAAGGTTAACTTTATCCATTAATCCAGAGATTTTTACCGTGCCAGAGTATCCAGGACGAACCGGATTGGGATAAGCATAAACCGCTTCTAAGTTCTCACTTCCTTTGGTTGAAGAACCTAAATAAGAAACCAAACCTTTATCTGTAGCAAAAAAAACTTCACCAGAAACCTCATCTATTTCAATATCAAAAACATTATTACTTGGTAAAGGCGAATTTTCTTTCGTGAATCGTCTTAGAGTGGTTTGTCCGTTCGGACTTACTAAAAAAACACCCGCGTCTGCAATAGAAACCCATTTATTATTTGAACCATCTACTTTGATATCCTGAATAACTTGTTGATTAAATAATTCTTGTGCTAAATCGCCTTCTTGAATGACAATATTTGTAGTAGAAAGTTCGTTTTCTGTAATAAAACTGTCAATATTATTTAGAATTCTTAAGCCTTTAAATGTTCCAATCCAAAGTTGATTTCTGTTATCAATAGCCACACATCGAACATCGTTACTAGGCAAATTCCCATTTTCCTCGTTAATAATAATATACTTGTTGTTAAATTTTTCATTAAAAGCAATAACACCTCTAGCGTAAGAAGCTATCCATTTTGTATTGTTCTTATCAATATCAATATTCCCATAATGAACACCTCTTGGATTCTGAATTATGTTGTTTAAATTATAAGATTGCCAAGTATTGTTGTTTCTCAAAACTTTGATTGCGTTGTCTACTAAAGCATTCGTAAGCCATAAATTTCCATCTTTATCATATTTCATTCCATTAATTCTAACAGAAATAAAATTTGGAACCAATTGCTGGGATTCTAAAAAATTGGTTTCATTAAACAATATGGGATTGGCTTGATTGGTGTATTTTAACAAACCACTATGTCCTGAGGCAACAAAAACTTCCGTTAAATTTCTTGGATTTTGAACAATTGCAGCCAAAGAAAGAGCGTTCTGAACCTCAGCAATTGGAATTTTTTCCCAACCTAAATTTGTATCATAAACACTTATTCCTTGAAGCTTATAATTTGGCGTGTAAGTTCTGTCATAATTTCCGTGTGTTAACCACAAATCTGTAGTGGTTTTAGTTACTTTAAAAGCGTAGTCTTCAATAGGGCCGTTTGGAGAAATAGAGTTAAAAACTGTGGGATTGGCTACATTAGTTTCAAACAGTCCGTTTCGAGTAGTACCAATATATAATTTTTCGTTTTTGGTAATAGCACAAGTAAAAGAATCTGAAAAATTAGGAATCTGATTAACAATATTAACCAAAGAAAAACTTTGATTATAAACTACAATTTGAAACAAGTTAGTTATTGTTAAATACGTGTTATCGGTTCGTAATTTTAAACCCGAAGCAGATTGAACCGAAAACTGTTGTGCTACATTTCCAGTAAATCTGTAGGTAAAACCATCATTTCCTAAGGCCACAATTTGGTTGTTAAATGTTACTATACTCAACCAAGCTGAAGTATTAAAAACAGACCATTGAGAAAAATCATATAAAAAAGGATTGCTTAAAAGTGCTTTTTTTATCCCTTGGGTTCGGGTTACTGCATAAATTTCACCATTAAAAACCGTTGTTTGCAGCACGTCTAAAAACTCACCTGAATTCCCAATATAAAAATTACTTTCTATTTCAAAATTAGATAGTTTTATAACACTAATTCCGTATTGTGTAGACACATAAACTTTTCCGTTATGTTCATAAAAATCGTTTACTTTTTTAGTGTTTGCAGGAACAGGAACATCTGTAATAATATCTACTTTATCTAAAGTGGTTCCGTCTGGTTTTATAATAATAATTAACCCGTTTTTATTCCCAATTAAAGTATGGTTGTTAGACGTTTGGAAAACGGCAGAAATTTCATCAGATTTCACATCATTCACCGATGTAAAAGTAGCTAAAACATTGGAAGACATATCCTTATTAAAAACAGAATATTTAGTACTTGAATGCACTTTGTTTTCTGAAACACAAACATCTGTAATTTCATTAAATGAAAAATAGCCTTTCCATAATTTCTGTTGTGAGAAAGAAATTAATGTAAAACTTAAAAAAATATAAAGCAATAACTTTTTCATTTGTAAGTGTTTATTGTTTTTATGATCTAATTTGATTGGCAAACAACTGTAATCCTTTTAACAGATTTTGGTTACTATTTTCTTTTTTATGAAATTACCGAATTACAAATATACAATAAACGTAAATATCTGAATTTTATTGAGTTTATGTACCAATAACTCGAACTAATTGTTGTAATTTTTCAAAATCTACTTGCATATTTCCTTCAGAAGTTGGCATATATCTTGCTTTTTCGCAGTTTTGCAACAAAGCGATGAAAGCGTTTGTATCCGCATCCGAAATGCCTTTTTCTTGGAATTTTTGAATGATGTTTTCTTTATTTAATTCCGCTTTTTCTAATGAAAATTTGTACTGTAAAAATTCGGCAATTTTCAATTCCATTTTCTGATAAAATAATTCTTTATTGGAAATAAAATCTTGAATATCTGTTACTGAAAACTCTTTTTTTACAGGTTTTTCTGTAATTACATCTTCTTCTTCAATTGGTTTTTTGTGTCTTTTTAAAGTAAAAAACAATAACATCATTCCTGCTAATGCAACGGTTCCAATAAAATGTGTAAAGGTAAATTCGAAACCAGATTTAGCCTCATCTTTCTTTACTGTAACTGAAGATTTTTCCTTTGGAACTGAAGTCACATTCGCTTGGTTTTCACCTTGCAAAACGGTCAAATCAATCGCATCGGAAGAAATCGTTTTATAGGTTTTAGACTGCACATCAAAAAAAGAAAACTGCTGAGGTTTTAATTTAAAATTTCCTTTTTCTTGAGGAATAACCGTATAACTATCCATAATTTTTCCGGAAATTCCATTCATGTTTTCATTGATAAATTCTTGGTGTTTTGGTTCAAAAATTTCAAAATTGGCTGGTAAGTTTGGTTTCGGAATTTCGAATAATTTTAAATTTCCTGTTCCTGAAACAATTACATCTAACTGTAAAGATTCACCTGATTTTAATTCGTTATTTTGAACGGTTACATCAAATTCAAATTTTCCTACCGCGCCTGTAAAATTTTCGGGTTTCCCTTTTTCAGGTAACGGATTTACTTGAATATATTTAGTATTAGAAACAATTTCTCTTCTCGCTACACTATATTCTGGTTCACCAAAAAAATCAAAATTGCCAGTTGGATACTGAATGTTTAAATCTAAGGTAATAGGCGTAATTTCTAACTTTCCAGTTTTTTGAGGATACAATATGGCCTTTTTAAAGATTTTCGATTTAAATACTCGATTATTGACCACAGAACGTTCCCAACCACCTTGAATGTCTTCAGTTTGACTCCAAAAATTATTAAATTTAGTAGCAATTTTTTTGTTTAATTCTGCTTCTAAATTGGGCGCTAAATATATGCGATAATACACTTCAACTGGTTCATTTACATAAGCGGAAGTTTTATTCATTTCAACATCTACAAACAGTAAATTATTGGCTCCAACCACCGATTTTGAGGTAGTGTTTGGCTTTGAAGTAGTAACAACCGGATTCTGATTTCTCTGAATCGCATCAGAAGCTTTTTCTTTAGATACAGAAACCACAACAGGTTTAGAAGTATAAATTTTTCCTTCATACCTAATATTTGCGGGAGAAATTGTAATTTTTCCTGCCTTTGCAGCCTGAATTACAAAAGTGTAAATTTGTTGAACATAAACCTCGCCATAATTGTCAATTTCATTCGAGGAAACATAAGAACCACCTTTATTAAAACCTGCAAAACTCGGCGGAATAAAGTTTCTTCCTTCTGCATTAAAAACATAACTAACCTGAGTCACTTCGCCTAATTTCAGGTTCGTTTTCTCCATTTTTACATCCAATTTAACTTGACTTAAAGCTAAAATAGGAAGCAAAATAAAAGTTAATATTATTTTCATTAGTGCATTCATGTTACCAATCTTTTTCTGTAATTTTTGTGGTGGTTTTTGATTTATTAGCGTTGACTTTTTCTTGTACTTTTTTTTCTTCTTGACCAATCGCTTTTAAAACATTATCCATGCGTTGCTTGTTTGCATTTGGCTGGTTTTTATTCTTTCCATCTTTTTTCTCCTTGTCCCCTTTTTTATCCTGGTCTTTTTTATTTTCCCCTTCTCCTTTTTTCTCTTTGTCTTCCTTTTTCTTCTTGTCTTTATTCTTGTTTTTAGGTTTTGGCTTGGGCGGATTTTTCTTCAACATTTCTTTGGCTAAAGCTAAATTATATCTCGTTTTTTCATCGTTTGGATTCGACTTTAGTGCCATCTTATAAGCTTCTACTGCCGATTGATAATTTTTATCTTGCATGTACGCATTGCCTAAATTATGAAACGCTTTGTGTTTTTCTGTATTTGTTTTAGCTAATTCTGTTGCTTTTTTATAATTGGTTATGGCTTCACAATATTTTTTGTTTTTATAAATCGTGTTTCCTAAATTGTATTCTGCCTTTGTTTTTTGCGCTTTTTCCTTTGCTTTTACAATTCGTAATTGTTTTTCTTTTTGTGATGTTACCGTATTTTTTTCTTGTGCAAAAGTAACTGTTGATGTAAGAAATACGAATACCACCAAATGAACTTTTTTTGAAAACAAGTTGTTAATTAGATGAAATCCTTTAAAATTCTCATTCAACATAAAGAAATCAACCAAAAGAAGTAAAAAAGCAATACCTAAAAACCACTGAAACTGAGATTGTTTTTGTGCCGATTGTTGCGCTTTAAACTCTTGTTGTTGTACATTAGACAAGGCTTTTTTAATACTTGAAACAGCAGTAGAAATCTGGTTTTCATACACATAAGTTCCATTAGAATCTGAAGCTATTTTCTGTAATACAGCATCGTTTAATTTGGTAATAACTACTTGTCCGTTTTGGTCTTTTTTAACTTGTTGAAAACCGAATTCATCTACATATTCAATGTTACCGCCGTTTTTAGTTCCGATTCCAACCGTAATAATTTTTATGTTTTTTTCTTTGGTTAATTTCGATACATTAAAGTCGGCATTCTCATGATCTTCTCCGTCAGAAAACAAAATTATAGCTTTTCCGGAAGTTGGATTATCAAAAAAATCGACACTAGTTTGAACAGCGCTTTCAATAGCGGTTCCTTGCGATGAAATTAAATCGGTAGTGACACTTTGCGTAAACATTTTAGCCAATTCGTAATCGGTAGTCATTGGTAAAACAGGATAAGCGCTTCCTGCATACGCCACAATTCCGATTCGGTCGCTTCCAATAGAGTTGATTATTTGTGTGATAATTTGCTTTGTTTTTTCTAATCGATTCGGCGCAACATCTTTACATAACATACTTTTGGAAACATCAATGGCAAATACAATTTCCACACCTTTGGCTTTAACCGTTTCGACTTTTGAACCTAATTTCGGGTTTACTAATGCCAAAACAATAAAGAAAATCGCCATCAACTGTAATGTGAATCGTAGCCGTTGCTTTTGGTTTGATGTGTTGATAAGGAGTTTTTGTATCGCTTTTTCGTTCCCAAATTCTGCTTGTTTATTGGTTTGCCATTGCACATACTTATTTTGTGCTACTAATCCGAGTGGAATCAGCAACAGCAAGATAAAATAATATGGATTTTCAAATTCAAACATCAAATAAAGCTTTTAAATAACGTGCGACTAACCACCATTTCTAATACCAATAAAAACAACCCGAATAACAACCAAGGTCGAAATTGTTCGTCGAACATCATGAATCGGTTTTCGGTAATTTTCGATTTTTCCAAACGGTCAATTTCATCATAAATCGCTTCTAACTTTTTATTATCTGTGGCTCTAAAATATTTACCATTGGTAATTGTTGCAATTTCTTGCATCAGTTTTTCATCGATTTCTACTTTTTGAGGTTGAAAAACAATATTCCCGTTCGCGTCTTTGGCTACCGGAAAATTTGCCATTCCGTTAGTTCCTACTCCAACGGTATACACTTTAATTCCGTACGATTTTGCAATTTCGGCTGCAGAAATTGGATCTAAACTTCCTAGGTTGTTTACACCATCGGTTAACAAAATAATAATTTTCGATTTGGTTTTACTGTCTTTAATTCGATTAATTGCTGTAGCTAAACCGATACCAATTGCAGTTCCATCTTGCAACACCATTCCGTTATATTGTACTTCTTTTAATGAGTTTAACAACATCGTTTTGTCTGATGTAACTGGTGTTCTGGTGTAACTTTCTCCGGCATACACCACTAATCCGATTCTGTCGTTGGTTCTTTTTTGCACAAAATTGAAAGCTACTTCTTTAATGGCTTCTAACCTATTCGGTTTAAAATCTGTAGCTAACATACTTCCTGAAACATCAGTAGCAATAACAATATCAATTCCGTTAGTATGATCGGTATAACTCGATTTTTGCGTATTTCTTGGTCGTGCCAAAGCGATAATGATACAACCCAATACCAACACTTTCAACACATACAAAAACGGTCTCAGTTTCATCAAAAGTGTTTTCTCCATCGAAAAACCTTCTGTTGAACTCATTTTTATCACTACATCTTGTTGTTTTTTTACAAAATAATGCCAATATACTGCTGCAGGAAGCACCAACAACAACCATAAAAAGTGGGGATGCATGAAACTACTACTCATCTTCTTCCTGATTTAGTTGTTCGAGGCTATTCGTAACACGTTCTATGAAACTTTTCGCGTTTTTGTCTTTGGCATCGTGTGTTATTCGTATCTTTTGTAAACCGTAACTATCCGAAAGAAAAACAGTTAAAAAACGCATAGATTTGATTTCAGAACCTTCATTAATATCGTAACTGCCTTCTAAAATATCTCCTGAAAGATTTTTTACATTTTTGAATTTTCTAGCGGTGGTTTTGATGTTTTTGGCTTGTAATTGCATTAAATTATCGAGCTCGGCATCAAAAAACACTTTTAAATCGGGTTGTAAAGAATCTTTATACGCAACGGTTTGTATAGAAATGGACAATTTATCTGAAACGTTTTGCCATGAAAACTGCGAAATATTCTTCACATTCGGGTTTTTACTTTCGATAGAATCTCGAACTAAAATTTCAGGCGATTCTAACTGTAAAATTGGTAAACCGTATTCAGAAACAAGCCATTCTTTTCTCAAGTAATATTCGGCATCTTTTCCGTTGATTTTCGCATTGATATAATTTGTTACATTTTCCCAACCGAAAAAGAAAACAATGGAAACGATGAAGACTAAAAAAGTGATTATAAAAACTGACTGTCTTGTGTTTTTTTGTTTTTGCTGCTTCTCTGCTTCCATCAATTTTGCAAAAGCAAAACGTTGCTCTTCAGCAGATGTTGGTAATGTTTTATGAAATACATTAATGATGTTTTCAGAAACTAATTTGTCTGCATTTTGTTCTTCTTCAGCCACTGAAATTTTTGCGAATTTAACCAAATCGGCTTTCGTAAATAACTTTTCTATTTGAGAAATCGTGGTTTCTGAAATTTCGAATTGTTTTTCTGCAACGGCAGTTTTCAACTTGAAAATAAATTGTTCAGTTGTGCTTTCTAAGGCTGAAAATTCTAAAGTTTTCTCGAAATACGATTTGATAATTTGCGTTAAACTCGAATAATATTCTTTAGCGTTTGATGTAGATTTGATGTCTGAAAAAGTTAAAAACGCTTTATTATATGGTGTAATGTAAGTTTCCGATTTCTTTTTATTTCGATGTTTTAGTTTTAGAATCAAATAAAATATCGAGGCAAAAACTAAAGCAAATAGCAAACCCAAAATAACTTCTTTATCTGACAATTCCGGTTTTTGCTCGGTTTTTTCCAAATTGATTACTTCATCTTCTTTGATGTCGTACATTTTTTGTTTCGTTGTATCGACAATCACATCAACTACAGAAATTTCAATACTTTCCGAATTAATTTTCTTTTTATTCACTACAACTTCCAACGACGGAATTTTATATTTTCCGGGATTGAATTGGGTTAAGTTATATTTTTTTCTCCATTCAACTTGTTGCCCTTTTTTTATTTTTTCTACAGGAAACGCTTCCACAACTTCTAATTTACCTATCGAATCTAAATCGGGAAAAACTACCAAATCTTTTTCGTTTACTTTTGTTTGTAAAGTCAACTGAATTTGTTGGCCGATTTTAATTTCTTTTTTAGATACAGAAGTGCCAACAGTTTGAGAAAACCCAACAGTTACAGAACAAAGCAGTAAAAATAAGCAGCGAAATAGCATTACGTTCTACTTTTAAAATAGGTTAATAACTTAGTTACGTAACTTTCAGTTGTTTCGGTTTCCACCAATCCAGCAGCGCATTTACTAAACATATTTTGACAAGTGGCTACTTTTGATTGGTAATTTCTCTCATATGCCAAACGTGATGCTGAGGATTGTGTGTCGATCCAAACCAATTCGCCAGTTTCGGCATCTTGCATTTGAATCATTCCCACATTTGGTAAACTTTTCTCACGTGAATCGTAAATTCTAATTCCTGTAACATCGTGTTTTTTAGAAGCAATTTGTAATGTTTTCTGAAAATCGGAAGTCATAAAATCGGAAATTACAAATACAATCGCGCGTTTTTTAATTACACTTGACAAGAATTCTAAAGCGTTAGAAACATTAGTTTTTTGACTTTTAGGCTGAAATTCAATTAGTTCACGAATGATGCGTAACACGTGTGATTTTCCTTTTTTGGGTGGAATAAACAATTCAATTTCATCGGTAAATAAAATCAAACCTATTTTATCGTTATTTTGTGTGGCTGAAAAGGCTAAAGTTGCAGCAATTTCAGTCACAATATCTTTTTTATTTTGAGCGGAAGTTCCGAAGTTTTGTGAACCCGAACAATCGACCATCAACATCATGGTCAATTCGCGTTCTTCTTCAAAAACCTTCACAAAAGCATCGTTGTTTCTGGCGGAAACATTCCAATCAATGGCTCTAAAATCGTCACCGTATTGATATTGTCGTACTTCAGAAAATGTCATACCGCGTCCTTTAAACGACGTGTGATATTGGCCCGAGAAAATATGATTACTCAATCTTCGGGTTTTGATTTCAATTTTCTTGACTTTCTTAAGTAACTCTTTGGTCTCCATGTCAGTGTTCAGTGTTCAGTTTTTAGTGTTCAGCAAAAAACTCTTTACTAAATTAAGGTACTTGAACCTGATTTAAAACTTTATTGATAATATCTTCTGAAGTAATATTTTCGGCTTCTGCTTCATATGTAATTCCGATTCTGTGACGCAACACATCGTGAACCACGGCGCGAACATCTTCTGGAATCACATAACCTCTTCGTTTGATGAAGGCGTAACATTTCGCGGCTAACGCTAAATTGATACTTCCTCGAGGTGATGCTCCGAAACTAATTAAAGGTTTTAAACTATCTAAACGGTATTTTTCTGGATAACGAGTGGCGAAAACAATGTCTAAAATATACTTTTCAATTTTTTCATCCATGTACACTTCTTTCACCGTTTGTTGTGCTTTGATAATTTGAGCAATACTTACAACTGGATTGATTGTAGCCGCACTTTCTTTTAAACTGTTGCGAATAATTAATTGCTCTTCTTCCATTTTCGGATAATCGACAATGGTTTTTAGCATGAATCGGTCGACTTGCGCTTCTGGCAACGGATAGGTTCCCTCCTGCTCTACAGGATTTTGTGTGGCTAAAACCAAAAACGGATTGTCTAATTTGTATGTCGTTTCTCCAATCGTAACTTGTTTTTCTTGCATCGCTTCTAACAAGGCAGATTGCACTTTTGCTGGTGCTCGGTTAATCTCATCAGCTAGCACAAAATTGGCGAAAATTGGACCTTTTTTAACGGTGAATTCGTTTTCTTTAAAATTATACACCATCGTTCCTACTACATCTGCAGGAAGTAAATCGGGTGTAAATTGAATTCTGTGGAAACTTCCGTGAACCGCTTTAGAAAGTGTATTTATTACAAGTGTTTTGGCTAAACCAGGCATTCCTTCTAACAAAACGTGACCTTGACCTAACAACCCAATCAGTAAACGTTCAATCATAGGTTTTTGACCTACAATAACTTTACTTAATTCGGAAGTTAATAAATCTATAAAAGCGCTTTCTCTTTCAATCTTTTCATTGATGGCGCTTATGTCGATACTTGTATTATTTTCTTGCATTTTTATATGTGTAATTTGGGTGTAAATTTTAAAAAAATACTTTAACAATGCAAGTTGCTATATAAAATTATTTTTTGTTGTTAATTGTCCGTTAAATTATAAGGAAAAGGTGAAATTTTATTGAATAATTAAGAGTTTAGTTTGGTTTGCCAGGGATTTTTCAAATTAACATGAATTAATACTTTTGAAATTAATTTTTTAGAATGGTTGTTTCTACAAAATTTCGCAAAGTCGCAAAGAAGAAAAATATAAAATAGGGTGACTTCACATCAAAACAAACTTTCTAAATGTTAATAGACGGTTAAATTATACCTAATTAGCTTTTTTTCATGCATAATTAAAAAATACTCACTAATTTTAATAAAAATTTACACTTATGCCGATACCAACCTCAACAATTATTGCCGGAACTATGAATTGGGGCGATTGGGGAAAAAAGTACAATACTGCTGCCATTCAGAACCTCATTGAAACCTGTTTGTCTGAAAAGATTTATGCTTTCGATCATGCCGATATTTATGGCGGTTATACAACAGAAGCCGATTTTGGAAAGGCTTGGGCCGAAATGAAACTTGACAGAGAACAAGTGGGTTTTATAACCAAATGTGGCATAAAAATGATTTCTGACAATAGAAATTATTCGATAAAACATTACGATTACAGCAAAGAACATATTATTTCGAGCGTAGAAAATTCTTTACGAAACTTACAAACCGATTATATTGATGTATTACTATTGCATCGACCAAGTCCGTTATTGCAAACCGAAGTAGTAGCAGAAGCCATTTCAGAACTAAAAATTTCTGGTAAAATTGTACATTTTGGCTTGTCGAATTTTACGCCTTCACAAACCGATTTGATTCGAAAATACACGGCTGTTACTTACAATCAAATACAATTTTCGGCCACGCATTTAGATCCTATGTTAAATGGCGAATTGGATTATATGCAACTTCACGGTATTAAACCTATGGCTTGGAATCCGTTAGGTGCTTTTTATAAAGAAGCAATTCCACAAACCATTCGGTTAAAAGAATTGTTGAAAAAACTCGCTTTAAAATACAATTTACCCGAAGATCTTTTACTGTTAGCTTGGGTTTTAAAACATCCGGCACAAATTAAACCGGTTGTGGGAACAACGAGTGTGGAACGTATTAAAACCTTTCACAAACTAAATGGCTTCGAATTAGAACTAGAAGATTGGTTTGCGATTTGGACCGAAAGCATTGGAACTAAAATTCCTTAAATAAATATTTAAAAAAATTAAGTTTCATTTAGGTTAGATATTACTTAATTAAAGGTAAAAAAGTTGACGTGTTGGTTTTTATATAAAATTTCCGTTGATTGTGTTTTTGGATTATTAGCCACAAATTTTCGAGTTTTTTAAAATGAAAACGTAATAATTAGTTCATCGTTGATGAAAATTCGAATTAAATCGAATAGTTAACCATAAAAATTAGTGAATTCGTGGCAAAGTTATTTTCGAAATTTAATTACAAAGATCTACTTCCGAAACTTAGGGACGCTCAAGCTGACAATCATAATAATTACATCAAATAAAAAATGATAAACAAACGGCTTCTAGTAAAGAATTTATTGGCTCATAATAACGAAAACAGTTTTTATGACAAAAAGCGCCAATTGAATTTGCATACGAAAGAAGGAAAAGGGAAATTTTTAAAACACATTTGTGCCCTTTCGAATTCGAATCCGTATAACAATTCGTACATTGTGGTTGGTGTGGAAGACGATGATAATGAAATTGTAGGTGACGATTTTTTTGATGACAGTCGCATTCAAAATTTAGTGAATGCTTATTTAGAAAATCCACCTAAAATAACCTATGATAATATTCCATTTCCGAATTTACCCAAGGAAAAAGTGGTGGGTTTAGTCACGATAAAACCTAAAAATAAGGTTTCATTTTTTAAAAAAAACATTTATACCATTTATGCAGGAAGTACATTCATAAGAATTGGAAGCAATACGCAGCCTACTGAAGAAAAAATTTCTGCTTCGAAATCAAATGTAGAAACGGTAATTAGCATCGAAAATAATTCCAGAAATAACATCAAACATACTTTAGCGGGTGTGTTAGATTTTATTTCGGTTCGACATAAAGACTTAGACAATCAGTATCAAGTTTTTAAAGAAAATTTTGTGGTGTGTTGGGCTGGGAAAAAAAACACAGTTCGAAACGAAACCTATTATTCTCGAGTAGATATTGAATTAATTAATGAACAAATTAAGCTATTTTATTCGAATCAAGATGAAGTAATTATTAGTTATAATGAAGAAAGTTTTACCATTACCGAATATGTAAAACTAGGTTTGAATGACAAAACCAGCTATTATCCATTAGAAAAACTAACCTTCTCTTTTTATGATAATGGCTATTATAAAATGGAAACTCAAATGCTATTTGAACCGCCACAATACAACAAGAAACTACTCCATCATATTTACAATTCGGTTTTAATTACGATACAAAATTTACATAAAAACAAAGAAGTTTCAGAATTAGAAGTACTACGTATTCCTCATACACTAATGATTTGTTATTTAAACGATTTTAGAGAAGCCAAACACAAATTGATTGAAGCCAAAAGTGTTTTAAAAGCCTATAAAAATCCTTTGGTATTTAGCTCTTTTAAAGAAAGCTTGCGAATTTTGAGAAAGATGAAATATAATTAATCCTTCTCACTCAAAAACTCAATATCTTCCAATAACTGCGTTAAGTTTTGTTCGCCTTTTACCTTTTTATCGATATTTAAACCGTTGTAAAATCCTCTAATTCTTCCTTTTTGGTCAACTAAAACAAA
The DNA here is from genome assembly GCF_011392115.1 of Flavobacterium difficile. Lineage (GTDB taxonomy): Bacteria > Bacteroidota > Bacteroidia > Flavobacteriales > Flavobacteriaceae > Flavobacterium > Flavobacterium difficile. Next base: position 159,742 of record NZ_JAAJBT010000007.1, on the reverse strand, counting down.
ATTTTCGGTATGCACCATGTCGAACATTTCTTCAGGTTTACCTGTTTTTACAACTAAATACGATTGACGTGCTATTTTATAGATTTCTTTTTGATCACCAGTTACTAAATTCCATTTGGAATCGATTACGCCTTTTTCTTTAGCGTATTTTTTCAATACCTCAACCGTATCTTCATCCGGAAAAACGGAATGTGATAATAATTTTACTTTCGGATTATCTTTAATTTTATCTTGCAACCAAGCCATATTATCCGTCATTTTCGGACAAATGGTTTGACACGTTGTGAAGAAAAAATCGGCTACATAAATTTTCCCTTCATAGTCTTTATTGGTAACGGTTTGACCGTTTTGATTCGTAAAAGAAAAAGGAGCTATTTTATGATTATAACCTATATGTTGTACTAAAGAGTCTACTAATTCTGGATTAACATCCCGAGGCGTAATTACGGGTAAATTTTTTCGATTCATTAAGCTATAAATTGATACAAATATTACCACTAGAATTATAATGAAAAAAAACGATATTTTTTTATTTTTAAGCATTTTATGAGATTTTACCACAAAAATAATAATCTTTCAGGTATAAATATGCGTATTTAACAATTGTATTTCTGTTTTTTATTAGATTTTTTAATAGATTTGTTATCCAAACAAATAACTAATACCATGAAAAACAATTACTTGTCGTTATTTTTGATTTTTTCATTCGTTGGATATTCGCAATTTAACACGAATTCACCATGGAAAAATACAAGTGGAACTACTAAAACTATTACGTTTCAAGAAGAAGTTAAGGCTTTTAATGAATATTGGGAAATCCACGACAAAAACCAAAAAGGTAGTGGATATAAACCTTTTAAAAGATGGGAAAGTTTCCATGAAAACCAATTAAATCCAGACGGAACGATTCTTACACCACAACAAATTTGGGCGGTTTGGCAAGCTAAAAACAATGCTAAAAACACTAAAAATAACGCAATTCAAGCGCTTCCACCTAGTAATTGGCAACCAGTTGGACCGTTCACACACACCAACACTGGCTCATGGTCATCTGGTCAGGGAAGAACAAGTGCAGTAGCGATTGATCCACTTGATGCCAACGTTATTTATGTTGGAGCTCCTGCAGGTGGAATTTGGAAATCTACAAATGGTGGCGCTACTTGGGTGCCATTAGCAGACGATTTACCGCAAATCGGAGTCTCTGGAATTGCTATAGATCATCCAACACCAAGTAATTTAACTGTTTATATAGCAACAGGAGACAAAGACGCCTCAGATACCTATTCGGTTGGAGTTTTAAAATCTGTTAATGGTGGACCTTGGATTAGTGCAGGTTTATCATTCACTGGAACTGGTACACTCGCTGGAGATTTAATTATTCATCCAACGAATAAACAAATTTTATTGTGTGCTACAAGTGCTGGTTTATTCAGAACTACTAATGGAGGAACCACATGGACCGTTGAACAAACTGGAGATTTTTCTCAAGGTTCAGTCCGATTCAAACCTAATGACCCAACAGTAGTTTATGCTACAACTAACAATCGTTTTTACAAATCTACTAACACAGGTGATACTTTTACAAGCATTACATCAGGTTTATCAGCTGTGACCTCAACAGGTAGAATGATTTTAGATGTTACTCCCGCAAACAACAACTATGTATATGTTTTAAGTGTGGGTGTTTCGCCAAATTATGCATTAAACGGAATTTATCGTTCTATAGATAGTGGTGTTACTTTTACAAAAACATCAGGAACTACAAATATTTTAGAATCTACTCAAGCTTGGTATGATTTAGCATTGGCTGTTTCAGATACCAATAAAAATTTACTTTTTACAGGTTGTTTAAATGTATGGAGTTCATCTAATGGTGGCGCCGCAGTTACTAAAATAAACAATTGGAGTAGTCCGTTTTCACCAACTTATACTCATGCTGATATACATGGTTTACAGTATATTAACGGTAAATTGTTTTGTTTAAGTGATGGTGGAATTTACAAAAGTGAAGATAACGGAACTTCTTTTACTGATTTAACTGCTGGTTTACAAATTGGTCAATTTTACAGACTTTCTGTATCAAAAACAACAGCAAGTAAAATGGTAGGTGGTTTACAAGACAATGGTGGATATGCTTTTAGTGATGCCGCATGGAAAAACTATTATGGTGCTGATGGAATGGATGCTGCTGTAAGTCAGAATAATAGTAATTTATACTATGGCTTTATTCAAAACGGAAGTTCGATGTACATTTCTAACAATGGTGGTAACAGTATTACTGGAAGTGTAGGATCTCCTGGAGGAGCAAGTGGAAATTGGATTACACCTTTAAAAGGGGATCGTTTAGGAAATATGTATGCAGGTTTTGCTGGATTATACAAGCTGGTAAATAATGCTTGGGTGTTACAAAACATTAACTCTGTAGGAAGTGGAAATCTTGAAAACATTGCTATAGATCCTTCAAATGACAATATTATTTATGTAACAAACGGAGCAGATCTTTACAAAAGTTCAGATGCAGGAATCACTTTTGATTATGCTTATAATGCAGGAGTTACAATTACTGGAATTCAAGTACATAGTACCAATAGCAATATTGTTTACATAACTACTGGTGGTGCAAGTGGTGATGCTTTTAAATCTACTGATGGTGGATTTAGTTTTTCAAGTATCGCACCTGGCCTTCCTTCTATTGGAAAAAACTGTATCGTGCACCAAGGTAGAAATACAGAAAATCCTTTATATGTTGGAACAACTTTAGGAGTTTATTACACAGATGATACCATGACAACATGGCAACCTTTTGACACCAATCTACCAAATGTTCCTGTTAGAGACTTAGAAATCAATTTAGAAGACTCTAAAATAATTGCGGCTACTTATGGTCGTGGTATTTGGCAATCAGATATTCCGGTACAAGTGCCACCAAGTGATGTAAAATTTGTGGCGATTAATAACCCAACTTTAAATATCAATTGTCAAGCTGTTTTTAATCCTCAAATTGTTGTTAAAAACGGTGGATTAAATGCCATTACTAGTTTAAACATAAATTACACAGTAGATACAACTCCGTATGTATTTAACTGGACAGGTAACATCCCTTCTGGGCAAAATCAGACCGTAAGTTTACCCAATTTAACTGTTACTCGTGGTGCACATAGTTTAACTTTCAATGTGACAACCACTGGAGATGCTTACATAGACAATAACACTGGCGAAACCTCATTTTATGCGAATGATTCTGGTACATCAAGCGTAGTAAATACTTTCTCAAATGCTTCAGATGAACTTATTGTAGTTTCAGAAGGAAGCAATGGTTGGGTAAGAGGCAATAGAACAAGTGATGCCTTACAAACTTCAGGAAACACAGCCTATTTATCTAACTTATCAGGAAACTATGCAGACGCTACTAAAACTTTTTTAGTTTCACAATGTTACAATTTATCTAATATTACTAACCCAGAAATTAGTTTTAAACTAGCATACAGTTTAGAACAAAACTGGGATATTGTATATGTTGAATATTCTACAAATTTAGGCACTAATTGGACTGTACTTGGTGAAATGGCTCCAAACTGGTACAACAGTGACAGAACTCCTTTAACATCAGGTTCAGATTGTAATAACTGTGTTGGTGCGCAATGGACAGGTACAAATACGACTTTTTCAACTTATTCTTATCCATTGACAGCTTTAAATTCGGAAACGAATATTATTTTTAGAATTGTGTTTCATTCTGATCAAAGTGTAACTCAATTAGGGGTTAAAGTTGATGACTTTGTAATAAGTGGTGTTTTATCTGCTGAAAGTTTCGAAACGAATCAAGTTGCTGTATTTCCTAATCCATCGAATGGAATCTTTACCATAGATTTCGGTGACTTAAGTCCAGAAAAAATTGAAATTTATGATATTAGTGGTAAATTAATTCAAATCAAAAACCAATTTGAGGCAAGTAATCAAACCAAAATTGATTTGTCTGCTGGTGCAACAGGTATTTATTTTGTAAAAATTTCTACAGAAAATAATACCATTACAAAAAGAATCATCAAAAATTAATCAACATTAAAAACAAAAAAAGACACAAACTAACTATGAAAAAAAATTTAATACTTAGTGGCCTAGCCTTAGTCATTATTTTTCAAAGTTGCTCTTCTACAATTGGAAAAGACGGACAACCAGGAAAAGACGGATTATCAGGAAATCAAACAGAAACGACAAAAAAATATGGTATAAATACCGGATTTATGGATACTTCTGTAAAACCAAACGATGATTTCTTTAGATATGTTAACGGAACTTGGCTAGACAATACAGAAATTCCAGCTGATAGATCACGATGGGGAAGTTTTGACGAACTAAGAAAAAACACTGACGACGACGTAATGGCTATTTTAAACGAAGCAGTTGCCAACAAAAACCTCGACCCAAAATCAGACCAAGCCAAAGCTGTAAATTTATACAAAAGCATCTTAGATACGGTTACCAGAAATAAATTAGGTGTAAAACCTATCATGCCGTTATTAAGTAAAATTGACGGCGTAAAAAACAGTGCCGATTTAATGAATTTACTTGTAGAAGTGAAAGCTGAAGCCAATTTAGGTTTTGTAGGGGCTTATGTGGGTGCTGATGCAAAAAATAGTAATAAAAATGTGGTATATGTAGGAACTGGAAGTTTAGGTTTACCAGATAAAGATTACTACATGTCTGATAAACCAGATACTAAAGAGAAAAGAGAAAAATATGTGCTTCACATAGCTAAAATGTTTGGTTATTTAGGAATGGATACCAAAACGGCTGCCGAAAAAGCGGCTAGAGTTCTAGCATTTGAAACTTCTTTATCTGAACCGACTTTAGACCGAGTAGAAAGACGTGACAGAAGAAAAACGTATAATCCAATGTCGGTAGCTGATTTACAAAAAATGGCGCCTTCAAACAATTGGAAAACCTATTTTGAAAAATCAGGTTTTACGAGTTTAGATTCCGTAATTGTTTCTCAACCAAAATACATTGCAAAATTAGATGCCATTCTTAAAGAAAATAAAGTAGAAGATTGGAAAGCTTATATGAGCTGGACGCTCTTACGCTCTTACGCAGATGAATTAACAACTGAAATTGAAAAAACAGATTGGGATTTTTACAGCAAAACACTATCGGGTGCCTTAAAACAAAGACCGGCAACAGAAAGAGCTTTAGCAACTGTTAATGGCGTATTAGGAGAAGCTTTAGGTAAATTATATGTTGAGAAAAAATTTCCTGCAGAAGCAAAAGCAAAAGCAGAAGCTATGATTGCCAATGTTTTTAAAGCCTACGAAAACAGAATTAATAATTTACCTTGGATGACGCCAGCTACTAGAGCAAATGCCATAGTAAAACTTAAAAAATTCCGCGTAAAAATTGGTTATCCAGATACTTGGAAAGATTACAGTGGCTTACAAATTAAGAGTCCTGAACAAGGCGGAACTTTATTTGAAAACGCTTTAGCCATTAGCAAATGGAGCAACCAAGAAAATGTGGCAAAACTAGGAAAACCAGTAAATAAAGAAGAATGGGGAATGTCGCCACAAACTGTAAATGCGTACTACAGTCCAACAAACAATGAAATTGTATTTCCTGCTGCGATTTTACAACCGCCATTTTATGATTATAGAGCAGATGAAGCCGTTAATTATGGTGGAATTGGCGGCGTAATTGGTCATGAAATTTCTCATGGTTTCGACGACTCTGGATCTAGATATAATGCAGAAGGAAACTTGATCAACTGGTGGAGTGATGAAGATTTAAAACAATTTACTTCGTTAGGAACCGCTTTAGCAGATCAATATTCAGCTTTACAACCTTTACCTGGAATTTATGTAGATGGAAAATTTACATTAGGAGAAAATATTGGCGATTTAGGTGGAGTAAATGCTGCGTATGACGGATTACAAATTTACCTAAAAGAAAAAGGTAGTCCTGGTTTAATTGATGGTTTCACGCCAGAACAACGTTTCTTCCTTTCTTGGGCTACAATTTGGAGAAGTAAAATGCGTGACGAGGCTATTAAAAATCAAGTAAAAACCGATACACACTCTCCAGGTCAATACAGAGCTTATGTACCGCTTCAAAACATCGAGTATTTTTACAAAGCATTTGGTATTAAAGTAGGTGATAAAATGTATATCGCTCCTGAAAAAAGGGTGAAAATTTGGTAAACAAAACACCAATTTGTTACATTGTTTCGACGTTTCGATATCGATTCAAATTCTTAAAATAACGGAAAACCTGAAATTCTGAACTAAATTTAGAATGACAGGTTTTCTTTTTTTATACCGTTTCATTTTTTATACATTTGCCTCATGCAATTTTCTTACTCAAAAAACGAAAAACTAAAAAGCCACAAAACAATTGACCGTTTGTTTTCTGAAGGGAAATCTGTGTCGAAATATCCGCTGCGATTGGTTTATGTTGAAAATACAGATGAAAATAATTCTGAAAAACTAAAAATGGGGGTTTCTGTTTCGAAAAAATATTTTAAAAAAGCAGTTGACAGAAATTATTTTAAAAGAGTTTTAAGAGAATGCTACCGTTTGAATCAGCATCTTCTTAAAGATAACCTTCAAAAAAATTATGCCATCATGTTTTTTTATCAAACCAAAGAAAAACTTTCCTATCAAGAAATTGAAGAAAAAACCAAACAATTATTCCAAAAATTTGTAGAAACTGTGAAGTAAATCACAACTTTGGATTAGTTTTTGAAGATTTTAATTAAATTCGTAAAAAAAATACAACTCATGGGTTTTCTAAATAAAAAAAAGGTACTTATTCCAACACTTTTAGGTGGATTTTTGTTTCTCGCAGTAAGTTTTCAAAATGATTTTTTCGCATTAGCCAAACAAATTGAAATCTTTACCAATGTGTACAAAACTGTCAATCAAAATTACGTAGATGAAACCAATCCGGGTAATTTAATGGATGTGGCGATAAAAAGCATGCTTACCGAATTAGATCCGTATACGGTATATTTTGACGAACAAGATGTATTAAAATTTAAAATTAACAATACTGGAGAATATACCGGAATTGGCGCCATGATTACCAGAAAAGACGATAAAATCATTATCAAAGAAGTCTATCAAAACATGCCCGCTGATAAGGCTGGTTTTAAAGCTGGTGACATCATCACTCAAATTGGAGATGTAGTTTTAAAAGACTTCAAAGATGACGCTTCGCAATTATTAAAAGGTACAAAAAACACTAAAATTGATATTGTTTATTTCCGTCAAGGAATTGAAAAAAAAGGACAAATTATTTTAGATGAAGTTGAAATAAAAGCCGTTCCTTATTTTAAATTATTAAATGATAAAACGGGTTATATCGTACTTCAAAAATTTAACGAGAAAGCCTCAGCAGAAACTAAAGCTGCTTTATTAACGCTTAAAGAACAAGGCGCTACAAAAATTATTTTAGATTTAAGAGACAACCCAGGTGGTTTATTACATGAAGCAGTAAATATTTGTAATTTATTTGTGCCTAAAGATGAAATTATCACTACTACAAAATCGCAAAACAAAATACACAATCATATTTACAAAACTAAAAACGAACCAGTTGACACAGAAATTCCTTTAGCCATTATTGTAAATGACAGAAGTGCTTCTGCATCTGAAATTGTTTCTGGTGCATTGCAAGATTTAGATAGAGCGGTAATTGTGGGTAACAGAAGTTTTGGAAAAGGTTTGGTGCAACGTCCGTTTAATTTAACTTACGGAACCCAAGTAAAAGTCACAATCTCGAAATATTACACGCCTTCAGGAAGATGTATTCAAGCTACAGATTACAGCAAGAAAGATGCTAATGGTAAGGCCATAAAAACATCGGAAAAAGAATTTAACGCTTTTAAAACAAAAGGTGGAAGAACGGTTTATGATGGTGGTGGCGTTTTACCAGATGTGGAAATTGCCGACATGAAAAAAAGTGCCATCAGTTTAAGTATTGCCAATTCTGATGCTGTTTTCGAATTTGCTACTATTCTATTTTACAGAAATCCGAATGCAAAAAGTGTCACTAACATATCAGATGCCGAATACAACGAATTTAAAGCGTATTTAAAGAAAGAAAAGGTTGAAATCAACACTAATATCGACAAGTCTTTAAAAAACCTTTTAGAAGCCGCGAAAAAAGATAAAATTGATGCCGACTTAAGTGTAGAAATAAAGCAATTAGAAGCCGCTATTGAAAAAACAAAAGACAAAGAACTGGATAAGAATAAAGAAGAAATTAAACGCCTACTTTTACAAGAATTACTTTTAAGATACGGATATAAAACTGCTTTTTACGACTATGTATCTTCCAAATATTCTGATGTTATTAAAGCACAACAAATTTTAAATAATACAACAGAATACAACAAAATTTTAAAGAAATAAGATGACATCGCTAACCATAAAAACTTTGCTTTTGCAAACGCAACTAAATAAAAAAGCGATTGCATATCTGACCACTAAAAAATAATTTCTACATCTATGAAAAAATTTGTATTAGCCTTGCTTTTATTTGCTACTGGAATTGGTTTTTCTCAAGAACAAACGGTACATTCTATTTATTTTGAAACAGATGTAAGAGAAATTAAACAATTACAATCGGATGCAGTTGTACATTTTTTAAGTTTAATTGACACCACCCGTTTAGAAAGTGTTTCCATTTTTGGATATTGTGATGATGTTGGAAAAGTCGATTATAACTATAAATTATCGCAAGACAGAGCCAATAGTGTGAAGAATATGTTGGTGAAAAAAGGCGTGAAATACAAAATTATTGTAAAAATTGAAGGAAAAGGAAAAGTAATGATCGATGAAGATTTGGAAGAAAATGTTCCAGAAGCACGTTCTAAAAACCGTCGAGTAGATGTCGTTTTAAATTTTAAACCTTTTGTTGTCGAAGAATTAAATATTCCAGGGCTCTATTCTACTATTCGAAAAAACGCTCAAGTTGGCGACCGCGTGTACTTAGATAAATTACTTTTTGATGCCGGAAGTAGCAAACTGAAAGAAAGTGCCAAAAAAGAATTAGAAAAAATAACCATTCTTTTAAAAAGATATCCAACACTAAACGTTGAAATTCAAGGCCATGTGTGTTGTACGCCAACGTTTCATAAAGAAGCTATTGATAAAGATACCAAAAAAAGAGAACTATCTAAAAACCGAGCGGAAAGAGTGTACAAATATTTACAAACACGCGGCATTAGTAAAGCTCGATTAACCTTCAAAGGTTATGGCAACACACAACCTTTAGGTAAAGGCTCAGAATACGACCGAAGAGTCGAATTAGTAGTTACGAAGATTTGATGTTAGAATAATTCAAAAACAAAAAACCCTATCAAAACAAAACTTGATAGGGTTTTTTGTGAACCAAAACTACACTTTCCTCATTTCAATATGCGGAATGTCGTCTTCTAAATAACTTTCGCCAACAGTAACAAAACCATGACTTTCATAAAATTTTTGCAAATACAATTGTGCAGAAATGGTAATGTTAGTTGCAGCATACAAGTCTTTTATGGCTTGAATAGAAGCATGCATCAAATCGTGTCCAAATTTTTTATCTCGATGTATTGCCTTAACAATTACACGACCTATAGAACTGTCGTTAAAATATTCTTTTGGTTTAAAAAGTCGAGAATAAGCAGCTAAAACCCCATCGTGATATCCTAAAACATGAAAAGCTTTTTCATCTTTACCATCAATGTCTTGATACACGCAATTTTGCTCCACTACAAAGACTTCTGAACGCAGTTGTAGTATTTCGTATAGTTCTGTTGTAGAAAGCTCGTTAAACGGCTTTATTTTAAATTGTATCATTTATAAAATTTTAGTAGATTTAATTATCGCTTCCATTTCAAATAATAAGTCTTTTTTATTGTGAATTGGGTTGAATGCAAAACCATCAATAATAATAAATCTTTTTCGTTTGTTGTCTCTAATGGCAAAATTTATATAGGGTCCGGTCATAAAATCTTTGTGAAATTCCCAACTTCCTCGCATTTCATAAGCTAAATTATTTTGAATTTCTGTAGTATGAAAGCTAGGATAATAGGCTTGCTCTGTAATCATATAACTTCCTTTTGTTTTCCCTAAAACATACTTTTTAGAAACCTGATTTCTGATAAACAAACTATTAGTAACTACTACATTCTTGTTATATATTGCCGAAAAACTTGCCGTGTAAATCAGTAAATTATTATTACCTGAACCAACATCTTTTCGTAACCACAAAAAATTATCTCCTTCTAAGCCTTTATGATACTCGGCTGGAATTTGAACATCAACTAAAAACTTTTTCTTAATTTTTTGGTGTAACTTTTTGTTAACTTTATGCTTGGCTAAAAGGAAATTAAGTTCCGAATTATAAAACGTATTCATAATTTCTTTAGAAGCTAATTGCAGTTGTTCCAATAAAATTGCTTCGTTTTTTCCTTGAAGCGAATAAATGTGCTGATTGGGCGCATATTTGTTTTTTACATGCGAAGTTTGCGATTTAAAACTCGGAGAAACAATTAAAATATTTCTTGAAACTTTTGCCTTTGCAGGAAAATAATTCGTATGAATGGGTTGTAAAGTAAAAACGGCTTCCGAATCGTGTAAACCAACAACTGGAGCCGCGAATTTTTCTCTAATTTTATCACCCACTTTTCCGTTCCAAAGGGAAATCGGAATGAAAACCGTTACGGAATTCTGATTCAAATAGGGGTTTTTAGCTATAACCTCTTTTTTCTCTTGTTCGTTATTAAAACAAGAAACTAAGCTGAAAGTGAAAAGGAAAAGAATTATTTTTTTCAATTGGGAGATTTTAATGTGGCTAAATTAAAATAAAAAACCACAATATCGATGAGAATATTGCGGTTTTTAAGAACTTTTATTTTAAGGTTAACCCTGAATTTTCAATTTCATTCCTGGTTGAATGTTATCTGATTTTAAATCGTTTTTCTTTTTTAAATCGTCAGCCGTCAAATTGGGAAACTTTTTAGTGATAGAAAAAATAGAATCGCCTTTTTGAACAATGTAATAATCTTCTTTTATGTCAATTTTGCTTTTCGCAGAAGCATATTTGTTTTCTGTTTTAGCTTTAACTGGTTCTGTGTTGGAAAGTTCTGTGTTTTCAGCAACCGCATTTTCTACTTCTGGAGCTATAAGTTCCGTTTTCTTTTTCGGTTTTTTAACCACTTCATTAACCGTGACTTTTTTAGTGGTCTGTATCACCAAACTTTGTCCCGCATTGATAGTACTTCCTTTGATGTTGTTCCATTTTCTTAAGTCTGTAATAGAAACATTGTGTTTTTCTGCAATTACACCTAACGATTCACCAGATTTGACTTTATGATAATTTTTGGACACTACTTCTTTGGTGCGTTTTTTTATCACTTCTTCGAATTCTATAGTGTCATTATTTTTGAAATTTACAGTAGAAGCAGAGGCTAAAGCAATAGAATCTTTTTTAGCAATACTGTCTCGCTTTCTTAGTTGAGCCAATTCCATATTTCTAATTTTCTCTTGTTCTAGATACGCTAAATAGCCATAAATTTTTTCTTCATTGGAAACAAAAATCCCAATTTTACTTTTAGGTAAACGCAAGTAGAAATGTTCGTTACCAATGGAAGGAATGTATTTCGATTTGTAAATTGGATTCAAATATTCTAATTGTTCTTCAGAAATGTCTAATAAATCTGATAACTGTTTGAAAGTCATAGCATGTTTTACCATTACAGTATCCGTTTCCGCATACTTCATTTCTGCTTTGTGAGGCACTAAACCGTGTTCTTTTTTGAACTCGTATATGTACATTGTAGCTAAAAATGCTGGTAAATAATTGGCTGTTTCTTGTGGTAAATATTTTCTAATTTCCCAATAATCGGTTTTTCCGCCAGATCGTCTAATCGCTTTCGAAACATTTCCTGGTCCGCAATTGTATGATGCTAAAACCAAACTCCAATCGCCAAAAATTTCATACATGTTCATCATATAATGACAAGCTGCTTCGGTTGATTTTATTGGATCATGACGTTCATCTACATACGTTGTGATGTCTAATTTATATTGTTTTCCAGTAGCTGGCATAAATTGCCATAAACCACCGGCACCGACTTTAGATTTTGCTTTTGGTTGTAAAGCCGATTCTACAATCGCTAAATATTTAATTTCTAATGGCAAATTGTATTTTGATAATTTTTCTTCGAAAAGTGGAAAATAATATTCAGCAATAGCCATTTGTCTTTCAAAACTTTTAGCTCTGTTTTTTAAGAACGATTTGATAACATTTTCTAACGCTGGATTATAATTGATATCAAAAGGCGACTGCACATCTAAATTGTGTAAACGTTTTTTTAGTAATTCGGTGTCTAAATCGTAGGATACTTTTTCATCAATGTTTAGGTTTTCAATATCGAAAAACATTTCGTTTGATAAACTCGCATCAGATAGCTCTTTCATCCATCTTTGGTCGATACAAGCACTAGTTTCGTGATTTTTAAATGTTTTTTTAAGCGAATCTAAATAAGAAATTTTAGGTTCAAAAAAAGCAGGTTTTGTTTCTATATTTTCTTGTGCCAACAATCCGTTCGAAAACAGAAAACCCGCAGCAAGTACAATTAAATTCTTCATTTATTTCTATGTTTTTTCTCCACAACTACCGGAGCATTTTATCTAAATCATTAATATACAATTACTTGTAGAAACGCAAATATATTTTATTTATTGTTAAGCACCCAATTTTTAACGTTTAAATTTGGAATTTAACGTTTATTTAGAGGTTTGGGAAATATTTAAAAAACCCTCAGAGAGTTTTGAACACTTGGAGGGTAATGTTATTAATAGAATTATTTTCTACTTCAAAATTGCCGCAATTCCAGGTAATGTTTTTCCTTCTAACATTTCTAACATCGCGCCACCGCCTGTAGATACGTAGCTCATTTTGTCTTCTAAGCCAAATTGTTTTACGGCCGCCACACTATCACCGCCGCCTACTAAAGAGAAACATCCGTTTTTGGTAGATTCTGCAATGAAATCTCCTAAAGTAATCGTTCCGTTAGCAAAAGCTGGTAATTCAAACACACCAATCGGACCATTCCAAAGGATAGTTTTTGAGTTTAAAACCACGTCTTTTAGCATTTCTAAAGTTTTCGGACCAGCATCTAAACCTTGCCATCCAGCCGGAATTTCTGCTACATTTACAATTTGTGTATTCGCCTCATTTGAAAACGCATCGGCAGCAAGTACATCAACAGGTAAATGAATTTTTACGCCTTTTGCTGTGGCTTGTTTCATGATGTCTAAAGCCAATTCCATTTTATCGTCTTCACAAATTGAATCTCCGATATTTCCGCCCATCGCTTTGATGAAGGTAAACGTCATTCCACCACCAATAATCATGTGGTCTACTTTATCTAAAATGTTTTCGATAATCGTAATTTTAGAAGAAACTTTACTTCCTCCAAGTATGGCTGTAACTGGTTTTTCAGAGTTTTTCAATACTTTGTTTATACTTTCAATTTCTTTTGCTAATAAAGCTCCAAAACATTTGTCATTTGGGAATTCGTTCGCAATAATTGTTGTAGAAGCGTGAGCTCTATGCGCTGTTCCGAAAGCATCATTTACGTACACATCACCCAAACTTGCTAATTCTTTAGAAAAACCAACATCTCCAGCTTCTTCTTCCGCATAAAAACGTAAATTTTCTAACAATAAAACTTCACCATTTTGTAAATTGGCAGCTGCTTCTTTGGCAATTTCTCCTCTACAATCTGAAGCAAATGTTACTTTTTTTCCTAAAACTTCTTCAATTTTGTAAACGACATGACTTAACGAATATTTGTCTTCTTTTCCTTTTGGTCTTCCTAAATGCGACATTAAAATTACTGAACCACCATCATTTAAAATTTTATCAATTGTTGGTTTTGCGGCTTCAATACGGTTCGCATCTGTAACTTTAAAATTTTCATCTAAAGGCACATTAAAATCTACACGGATTAAAGCTTTTTTGTTGTTAAAATTGATGTCGAAAATAGTTTTCATAGGATTATGTTGTTTGTTATTTTTACATTAAGAGAATTGCAAATATAAAAGTTTGATTTTAAACCAAGACAAAAATCTCTTATATTTGCTCAATGCTATTTCAAGACATACTTGGTCAAGACCACATTAAAAATTACTTAATTACTACTGCCAACGCAGGAAGAATTCCACATGCCCAATTGTTTATTGGTCCGGAAGGTTCTGGAACGTTGCCCATGGCTATTGCTTATGCGCAATATATTTTATGTAGCAATACAAATGGGGAAAACAATACTGGAAATGCGGCTTGTAATTTAAAATTTGAAAATTATTCGCATCCCGATATGCATTTTGTGTATCCTGTTACTTCAACGGATGATGTAAAAGGCGACAGTGTGGTGAGTTCAAATTTCTTAGATCAATGGAGAAGTTTTTTAAAGGAAAATCCATATGCCAGTTTATTTGATTGGTACAAAAAACTAGAAATTCCGAAAAAACAAGGGATTATAAGCGTTAAAGAATCGGCGGCGATTAATAAAAATTTATCTTTAAAAGCCTACGAAGGCGGTTACAAAGTGATGATCATTTGGATGGCCGATAAAATGAGAACTGACGCAGCCAACAAATTACTGAAATTATTGGAAGAACCGCCAGAAAAAACCGTTTTCATTTTAATTTCTGAAAGTATTGACGATTTATTACAAACGATTATTTCCCGTTGTCAAGTAGTTGATTTCTTAGCGTTGCCCGAACAAGTGATTACAGAAAAATTAATTTCTGCCCATCAAGTAGAGGCGAATGTAGCTAAAAAAATTGCACATCAAAGTGAAGGTAATTATAATAAAGCGTTGCATTTATTACACAAAGATGACGATGATAGCATTTTTGAAGAGTGGTTTATCAATTGGGTTCGAGCGGCATTTAAAGCCAAAGGAAATGCAAGTGTGATTTCCGATTTAATTGCTTGGAGCACCACCATTGCGAAAGAAGGAAGAGAAACACAAAAGAACTTTTTACAATTTTGTATACAGTTTTTTCGTCAAGCTTTGTTGTTGAATTATCAAACGAAAGATCTGGTATATTTAGAACCGAATTTCGAAAATTTTAAGTTGGAAAAGTTTGCGCCTTTTATTCACGGAAATAATATAATGGATATTTTCAAAGAATTAGAAGACGCCATTTATCATATAGAAAGAAACGGAAACAGCAACGTGATTTTAACCGATTTATCGATTAAGTTGACGCGATTGTTGCATAAAAAAGAAATTTAATTTCGAAGCTTATTCTAAAAAAATAACCACAGATTCGCAGATTATTAAAAATAAAATTTAAAAAAATCTGCGAATCTGCGGTAAATATTAAAAAACACTAACTTAAAAATAAAAAACATGAATGCATTTGCTCTAATTTTACTAGCTTTTTTAGCCATTACATTTTTACAATCGGGATACGATAAAATAGCAGATTGGAACGGAAATGTGAGTTGGTTAAAAGAACATTTTGCTCAAACTTTCTTAAAAAACCAAGTTCCAGCCGCTTTATTAACTGTTTTGGCTTTAGAAATCGTAGCCGGTGTATTAGCAATAGTTGGAATGGTAGAAAACATTATGAGTGGCGCCACTATTATGGGCGATTATGCATGTATGGTTTCATGTGTAACTTTGTTATTATTACTATTCGGACAACGCGTAGCCAAAGATTATGATGGCGCAAGAACAATTGTGATTTATCTAATTCCAGCTCTTATTGGTGTGTATTGGTTGTAGATTATTTGGGATTTACGAAGTAGATCAACACTATAGGTTTTGAATGAAATTTACACGCACCGTTTGTCTTGCTGAAAGCATCTGACACAAAATTAATCATGACCTTTCAGTGTGACATACTTGACGTAAAATGATTTCGCTTAATTCTCCAATCCCACTTTAAACAATCGCAATTCTTCCCAAGAGAAAGTATCGCCGTGTTTTTCTTTCAAAAGACCTAAACCTTCACCGTTATAATCCTTAAAAACTTCATGTAACGCGGCAATTTTTTCATCCGACATAATATCAGAAATGGTTAACACTTCCATTTGTATGAGTTTAGTAAAATGGTTGTAAATAGAGGCTACCGTTAATTTTCGTTTGGCTGCGATTTCTTCTATTGATAAGTTTTCTTTCCAAAGCTCTAATGTGATTTCGATTGTGGATTTTTTTGGTTCTGTCGATTTGGATTTTTTCGATTTGGTTTTCTTACTGAAGGTTTCCGAATGATCTTTTTCTATGAAACCATCTATTTGCTTGAATTTTTCGGATAATGAGCCAATTTTATTGATTTTATAAAACTTCATATCATCGGAAGACATGGTTTTTTTATTGAATTCAATTCCGTTGACTAAATTCTTAATCAACAACATTGATTTTTTCAATTGCAAAACGGTTTTGACTTGAATTTCTTCTAACTCTAAAAGTTCGTCGTGGAAGGTTTTGACTTTCTTCAAGTTACTCACTTCTGCGATTTTTAAAAGTAAATCCGTAACCTGATAATCTAACGTTTTGAAATAGTAGTGATATGCGGCTTCACATCGTTCTGCTAAAAAAGGAATATCAATCGTTTCTTGGTAACAAATTTTCTGAATTTGATTGATAAATTTCTGAGACGTTTCGAATAAAGCAGCAACAATACTTTCATTTTGTTGTGCCCAAGTTCGGTATTTAGATTTTGTAGAATTCGAAACTTCATCGTTATACGAAAACAAATGATTGCGCCATTCTTGAGCCAATTGTCTGAAATCGAAACTTTTACACAATTCTAAACGTAAAAAATGTTTGGTTTCAAGCGCTAAGGATTGTTCTAAAATCGTTTCATCAGCTTTGTTATTCGCATAATTCAGCACTTCCGAATCTGAAGAAATACCGTTTAATTGTATCGGAGAAAGCAAAATTAAGCCTTTTAACGAACGAAGTCGGGATAAAGCTACATAAGCTTGTCCGGGCGCAAAAACACGCGAAACATCTAACGCAGCGTTGTCGAAAGTTAAACCTTGACTTTTATGCACCGTAATGGCCCAAGCTAATTTCAACGGATAATGGCTAAAAGTTCCCACAACGGTTTCTTCAATCTCTTTGGTATCAGGATTTACCGTATATTTTATGTTTTCCCAAGTGTATAAATCTACTTCAACCGTTTTGTTTTCGTCAGGAAAATGAACTAAAATTTCTTTCTCAGCCAAAGAAGTAATGGTTCCGATTTTTCCATTGAAATAATTTTTTTCAAAAGACGTGTCGTTTTTAATAAACATCACTTGCGCGCCGACTTTTAAATCCATTTTAGGTTCAATCGGATATATTTTTTCTGGAAAATCTTCAACCAATTCTGGAAAATAAGAAAAAGTTTTTGTTTTCAATTCGGCTAAAGCTTCTTTGTTAATTTCATCGGCCTTAGCGTTATGAGTAGTCACAATAATACAACCGTTATGGTTTTTGATATTAAAATCGGGTTTTACGTACTGATTTAAGACGGCTATATTTTCTGTTGTAATTTTATTGTTTCGAAGATTATTTAAAATTGAGATAAACGTTTCATCATCTTGACGATAAATTTTATCTAATTCGATATACATCGGCGGATTTTGCTGGATTACTTGCGAATGAAAAAAGAACATTCCTTGGTAATACTTCTTCAATTCGAACCAATCTTCTTGTTTGATAACGGGTGGTAATTGTAGTAAATCTCCTATAAAAAGCACTTGAATACCACCAAAAGGCGCATCCACTCTTCTTACTTTTTGAAGCATAAAATCAATGGCATCCAAAACATCTGGACGAAGCATGGAGACTTCATCGATAATAAGCAATTCTAAATTTAAAAGCACTTGTTTTTTAGTGCCATTCATTCGGAAATGTTTAGAGATCGTACTTTTGGTTTCGAATTTATGTTGACTCGAAGTAACTACTTTATAATCAGGAATAAAAGCAGAAAAAGGCAGTTGAAACATGGAATGAATGGTTACTCCGCCAGCATTCAATGCAGCTATTCCAGTAGGAGCAACAACAACCGTGTTTTTGTGTGATGTAGCTATGATTTCTTTAAGAAGCGTGGTTTTTCCTGTACCAGCTTTACCTGTTAAAAAAACAGATTTGTTCGTTTGGTTGATAAATTGAAGGGTGTATTGAGCGGCTTTAGATAAGTGTTCCACGTGGCGTATAATTTTAGTAAAAGATTTTTAGTTAAAAAATCTTGTTTGCTTCGTTGTCAAACAAAATTAATTTAAAATAGATTCTGAAACAAATTCAAAATAATAAAATATAAAAAAAGCCCTGATTACTCAGGACTTAGATGTTATTTCTTTTCTTTAGTCTTTTTATATTCATCATTTAACTGAGTTAAAACCGCTTTAGTTAAATCATAAGAATCTTTAGCATAAATTACAGTCGGCATATCATCAGAAGTAGTAAAAATATAGTCAAATTTCTCTTTTTTACCATAATTTTTAATGTACTGTTTAACTTGTTTAACTAATGTATCTTGTAATTTTGCAGCTTCTTGATCGATTTTACCATAAGCTTCATTTTTTTCTTGAGCTAGTATTTGAGATCTTTGTTGTAACTCGGCATATTTTTGTTGTGCCCAAGCCTGTCCGTTAGCTTGTGCGTTTCTTTGGAAAGCGTCTTTTTCTGCTTGCAATTGTCTCATTTTAGCTTCAATTGGGCGACCAATTTCTTCAGCTTTTACTTTAAATTTTTCGTTTTCGTCTTTAAATTTTTCATAGTCTTTTAACAAAACACCAGAGTCAATATAACCTGTTTTAAAGTCTTCTTTTTTTGCAGTTGCCGTTTCTTGGCAAGAAATCATAGCTACACTTAAGGCAACTAATACTAATACTTTTTTCATTTTTATTTAATTAACATTTATTGGTATGAAATCCTTACAGGAAATCAATTTTTTAATTTTGGTAAAAATAATAGGTTTCTTTTTAATTTTAATTCTTTTTTGAAAATAATTTAATTAAAACTGAAACTCATGTTCTCAACCTAAAACTAATTAAAAAATGCTTGTAGTAAAAATAGCTTTTATACTTATTGGCATCATTTAACTTATAAGAGAATCGATTTTTTATTTTATAGCATTTCTGTGCGTTTAAAATGTAGAAATACTCAAAAAACCAACTATAACAAAACTTTATGTTTATTTAAAATAACGATAAATATTTACTATTAAAAGTCACTTATTTAAACAACACTATTATAAAACATCTTTTTTTGGTAATATATTTTGATGTTTTTATGTAAAATCAGCTTTAAAATCGCTTTATTTTGCTTTTTAGCTGTTTTTTATGATATAAATGTGTGAAGAAAACTCTTTTTTGAAGATACCTGACACATTTGAAAGTAATCCGATACTAAAACCTTTTACAAAACTCATTTTACCATTTTTATATTTTTCAGATAAAAGTGACACATAAAAACTATCGAACCACATGGGTTTTACTTTTTTCAATTCCATATCTACATCAGAAAATAATCTTTTGATACTTGTTTTAGAAAAATGCCATAAATGTCGAGGTACATCATAAGCGGCCCAATAACGTTTATAATATTTAGCATCGTACGATTTGTAATTGGGAACCGCAATTATTAAAGTTCCGCTAGGTTTTACAATTCTTTTTAAATTGCTAATGTATTCTTGTAAATTAGGAACATGTTCTAAAACATGCCACATCGTAACAACATCAAAGGAGTTGTCTGGTAAATTAAAAATATCTTCGGTAAAAATCACGCCTTTATTTACTGCTAGTTTTTTAGCTCCAGCATCTGGTTCGAAACCTAATATATCCCAACCTTGATTTTTGGCTTCAACTAAAAAATCTCCAGTTCCGGAACCGATATCTAAAAGTTTTCCTTTTTGATTTTGTTCTGATGTAATTAAAGCGACTTTTCCTTTAATCGCATTTCTTTTTACTAAATGATAAATTTTTTCAAATAGTGTGCGTTTTCCATCTGTATGAGAAATATAATCTTCACTTTCGTAATACTTTGGTAAAACAGCTAAAGATGGAGTAGGTGTTGTTTTTAGTAAATCATATTCTTTGTTATGTAACAAAGAAAAGGTTTCTTTTGAAACCGAATGATCTTTAACTATTATAAATTGGTTTTCTTCTAAAAAATTCATTTTATGTTTTGGTCTTTATTTATAGGCTTTCACAACGTTGTTTCACGTGGAACTTTTCTTTTAGTATTCAGTCACAGTTTTCAGTCGCGGTTTTCAGTTGCAGATTTTAGTCGCAGTTTTCAGTCGCAGTTTTCAGTTTCAGTATTTATTTATCAAGAATAATGCATAAACAAAAACTGAAACTGTAAACTCAGACTGAGACTGTAAACTATTAACGTCCCATATGAATTAACAATACAGAAATATCACTTGGAGAAACACCACTAATTCTTGAAGCTTGTGCTATAGAGGTTGGTCTAATTTTTGAAAGTTTCTGACGTGCTTCAATAGAAATGGCTTTAATCTTTTCAAAATCATAATTATCTGGAATACGAACATCTTCTAAGCGATTCACTTTATCTGCATGCACTTTTTCTTTTTCAATATAACCAGCATATTTTACTTGAATTTCTGCTTGTTCAATAACTTCTTGATCTAAATTGTGTTCAGAAATATAATCGGTAACCGCTTCAAATTTTAAAATATCTTCTAAATCTATTTGCGGACGAGAGAACACTTTAAACATTTTATCACCTTGCGTCATCAAACTGGAACCTTTTGCTTCTAAAATAGGATTAGCAATTGCAGCTTTCACACTTGTTTCTTTAAAGAATGTTACAAACTTTTCTGAAGCGTCTAATTTATATTCCATACGTTTTAAACGATCAACTTTAGCTAAACCAATTTCAAAACCTTTAGGAGTTAAACGTAAATCCGCATTATCTTGTCTCAATAAAGTTCTGTATTCTGCACGAGAAGTAAACATGCGATAAGGTTCTTCTGTTCCTTTAGTAATTAAATCGTCAATCAAAACACCAATGTAAGCTTCATCACGTTTTAAAATTAAAGGCTCTTTTTCTTGAACTTTTAAAGCGGCATTAATTCCAGCCATCAAACCTTGAGAAGCTGCTTCTTCATAACCAGTAGTTCCATTAATTTGTCCTGCAAAATACAAACCGTTGATTAATTTTGTTTCTAAAGTATGTTTCAATTGGGTAGGAGGAAAGTAGTCGTATTCAATTGCATAACCCGGACGGAAAAATTTAACTTTTTCAAAACCTTCTACAGAACGTAATGCTTTGAACTGTACTTCTTCTGGAAGCGAAGTTGAAAATCCATTAACATACACTTCACAAGTATGCCATCCTTCTGGCTCGACAAATAACTGGTGACGATCTTTATCAGCAAAACGATTAATTTTATCTTCTATAGAGGGACAATATCTTGGGCCGATTGATTTAATTCTACCGTTAAACATCGGACTTCTATCAAAACCTTGACGTAATAAATCATGAACCGTTTCAGAAGTGTAAGTCATATAACAAGAACGCTGTTCAGTTAAAGGTTTAGTAATATCCGAATATGAAAATTTAGACGGATTAACATCACCTGGTTGTTCGATCATTTTAGAATAATCTAAAGAACGTCCATCAACACGAGGAGGAGTTCCTGTTTTCATTCTTCCTGATTCAAATCCCATTTTTATCAAATCTTCTGTTATTCCGAAAGAAGCACTTTCTCCAGCACGACCACCTCCAAATTGTTTATCACCAATATGAATTAATCCGTTTAAAAAAGTACCATTGGTTAAAACAACAGTTTTTGCTTTAATTTCTAAACCAAGAGATGTTTTGATACCAATAATTTCGTTGCCTTCTGATAAAATTCCAGAAACCATTTCTTGATAAAAATCCAAATTCGGAGTTCCTTCTAACATCATTCTCCATTCTTCAGCAAAACGCATTCGATCAGATTGACATCTTGGCGACCACATCGCGGGACCTTTTGAAAGATTCAACATCTTAAACTGAATTGCAGTCAAATCAGAAACGATTCCCGAATAACCACCCAATGCATCAATTTCACGAACAATCTGTCCTTTTGCAATTCCACCCATAGCAGGATTACAAGACATTTGTGCAATGTTTTGAAGATTCATCGTGACCAACAAAGTTGAACATCCCATGTTTGCGGCAGCAGCAGCAGCTTCACATCCAGCGTGACCTGCACCAACAACAATTACATCATATTTTTCTTGAAACATATCTATTGTTCCACGTGAAACACATGGATAATTTTTAATTTTTTTTGTTCCACGTGGAACAAAAAAATTGAGTTATTATATTAAAGTTCCATGTGGAACAATTTTATTTTTTCTTCTTCTTTAGAGCGCATTAATATAGCGTCTGAATCAGTCTTGTCTTTATAGCCACAATAATGTAACACACCATGTGCTAAAACGCGTTTAAGTTCTTCATCAAATGATACATTAAAATCTAAAGCATTGTCGTGAACTCTTTCAACTGATATGAAAATATCTCCACTAATAACGTCACCTTCAGTATAGTCAAAACTAATAATATCAGTAAGTGTATCATGATTTAAATACTGCATATTAATAGTATGCAAATAATCATCATCACAAAAAATATAAGAAATTTCACCTAAAATTTTATTCTCAGATAAAACAATATTTTCAATCCAAGATGCATATAAATCTTCCTGTTCTAAACTAAATTCAGATTCGTAATTAAAACTAATCATTGCTCTTAAAATATTGTTGTACTTTATTATTAAAATTGGGCTGCAAAGGTAGGCTTTGTCTGTTTAATATTTCAACACTTTTTAAATAATTTAAAAGAGCAGGAGGTAAGGGCTTGTTTGTACCAAGAAAATCTTTTTTATTTGTATAAGATTCTCTTTTGGTGTCTTGACCTTGTTGCTTTAATGCTGATTCTAATTTTAACAACTCATAATTAATTTGTAACGCACGATTGACATTCTCTTGTGTTAAACCTTTATTGATTAATTGCTTTTCTAATTCCTTCATTTGTTTCAAGGCATTTTGACCGTTTCCACCCATTCCATTTTTTTCTAATTCATTTTGAAGCGATTCACGCAATTCTTGTTGTTCCTTAATTATGTCTAATAGTTTACCTGCATCACCTTCTCCATCTTTACCCTCATTTCCTTGAGAACCACCTTCTCCTTGCTTACCCGGTTTTTTTCCTTGTCCTGGTTTTTCACTTTCACCAGGTTTATCACCTTGTCCGGGTTTAGGCATACCGTCTTTCATTTTTTCACCCAAACCTTTTTGCTTGGAAATAATATCAGATAATTGTTTACCTTGACCTTTGCCAGGTTTAGGTTTTCCCGCACCTCCAGAAGAAGACATACTCATACTCATATTGCTTTGAACATTACTTAAAAAATCAGCTAATTTGTTAGCGGAAGATAAAGTAAATTGTTGGTGTGATATACCTTTCGCACGATTAGTAGCAACTAAATTTTCAATTGATTTGTCTAAATTGTAATGAATTTCTTCAACTTCTTTTAACACTAATTCTGACAATTTAGGTTGACGTAGAGATAATGAAAACAAACTATCATCAATATGTTTGAATTGCGATTTTAATTCTTGTTGGTTTTTTAATAATGCACTAACATTAGATTTGGAAGAAGCTACTGATTTAAATTGTTTCATTAACTTTTCTTGATCAAAAGAAAAAGATAATAAATTATCTAAAATTTGACGTAGGACTTTAGCGTCTTCTTGATTGTCTTCCATTTCACCAGAAGCCATTGAAGACGACATTGATTTACTCATTTGCTTCATTTTTTGAGCGGCCGCTTTTTGATTTTTTTTTGCTGATTTAGTATCCTTTTTATCTAAATTATCTTCAGCTTTTTGTTGTTCTTGATCAACATCTTTTTGGTCACCTTTATCATTTGGAATATCTAAAGGAGATTTTAATTCCTTATTTTCTTTATCTAAGGCATCTAACTCCTTTTTTAAATCATCAAATTCATTAGAAAGTTTTTGTTGCTCTTCTTTGGAAGGATTCTCTTTCTCTGAAAGTTTATCTTGTTTCTCTGAAAGCTTATCTAACTTATCAGCTAGTTGTTCTGCTTTTTGTTCTACATAATACCTCTTGGTTAATTCTACCAATTGCTCTAATGATTTTTGTTGCGTCTTAGCTTGCTGTTTAAGTTTATCTGCTTTGTCAAAAAGTTCTTCTTTTTCTAATTTCTTCGTAAGTTCTTCTAATTCTTTTAAAAGCTTTTCGTTTTTCGCAGCCTCTTTTTCATTTTTTTCTAAACGATTAAGAAGCTCTTGTTTCAATTCGTCTTTTTGTTCAGGCTTGAATTGTTCTAAATTTTCTTTCATCTTTTCAGAAAATTCTTTCATCATTTCGTCTTGTTGTATCTGACGATTAATAAAATCTTGAATCTTCTTTTGGTCTTTGTAATCAAGATTGTCTTTTTGCTTGTCTAGTTTTTTTAATTTTTCTAATTCATCAAATTGTTTGTCTTGATTATCTAATGCTTTTTGTAAACTATTGATATTAGATTGCTGTTCTTGTAACGATTTTTGTTCTTTTTGCTCTTGAGTTAATTCAGAATGAGAGAAAACAGCTGATTTGGATGATTTTAAACCATTAACTACATCATTATCAAACACTTCGAAATAATAATCGTAATTTATACCTTGTTGTAAGGCAATTCCATCAGGAAATGAATACACAAACTGATCCATCACTTTACTTTTTAAAACCAAACCTTTTCTATAAACAATAGTAGGTTTATTTTTATCATAATAAACAATTTGTAATTTAGACAAACCATAATCATCTGAAACTTGACCAATAATCACTTTTTGCTTTAACTTTAAACTGTCTGGCGTAGCAGTAGCAGAAATACTAGGAAATTGATCTTTAAGAATGGTTAATTTGTATTGTAAGTTTTCGTAGTTTTTTAATTGTGTATTAGAAATTGAAATCTGATAATCGGTATTATTCACAATTCTATTTGTAAGCGAAAACTGATTATTATTTTTGGAAAACATGGATAACAATGAATCTTTTTTGAACTTAACTTCTGTTGTTGCTAACGTGTTTAATTTCCATGTAACTGAAGTACCTTCTGGGATAACAGCGTTTCCAGTTCCCTGAATGATTTCAGGTTTTTTTCCTAAATAACTTGGAAAATTCAATTGCATAGAAAAAGAAGAAATGGTTGGTACGTTTACCACATTTAACACATAATCAGCAGATGTAATTTCATTAGATTTAAAATGAAAGGAGATATCTTTTTGAACATTATCAAATTGATATGAAAATTTTCCCGGTGAAGTACTTTCTAGGAAATATTCTTCGTTATTTATAATTATCGAGGCATTTTCAGGGATTACAGATCCAATAGTTTTAACTTCTAGTTTGAAAGACTTGTTTTGTTCCACGTTTAAATTAGAAGAAACAATCTCAAATTTGAATGCAGCTGGTTTTTCGAAATTTTTATCGTACTGTACCACACGAGCAAAACTATTCGAAATCACATCAGAATTTCCAGAAATATAAAAGAATAATAAAAACAATAAAGGTATCAGAGCAAAAGGTAAATACTTTTTATTTTTATTAAAATTAATTGCATTAGAAAAGGGTATCGGTTGTAAATTGTTTGCTTTTTGTTCTATAGATGCCAAAACCAATTCTGTAGGAGTAGCTGTGTTGGCTAATTGTAAAAAATTTAATAATTTGTCTTTGACTTCATCGAAATGTGTTCCGATAATTTTTGAAGCTTCGGTATAATCTAAACCCTTTTGAATTTTGAATAATTTGAAAAGTGGAAGCAAAATGAATTTAGATAGTAAAAAAACTTCTACAGCAATAAACAACCAAAACAAAATAGTACGACCTTGAGTGGAAAACCAAAGAAAATATTCAATTAAGAAAGTGAAAATAAAATATAACAAACCAATAGCAATAAAAAAAATAACTCCTTTTATCAACTCATTAGTGTAAAACTTCTTAATAAAACCTTCCAGTTTATCGTAAATAAGCGCTTTCTTTTCCAAAATTGTTAATCAATTGTTTATAACTGATAAAAGTACAATGTTTTTAGTAATTAGTCAAGAGTAAAAAGTTAATAGCTTCATAATATTGTTAATAATGTGATTAAACTGAAAAAAACTTCTAACTTCTGACTTCTAACTTTTATCTTTGCCAAAAAATTATAACAATGTCAAAACCAGTTAGAGTACGATTTGCTCCTAGTCCAACAGGACCGTTACATATTGGTGGGGTGAGAACCGCACTTTTTAATTATCTTTTTGCTAAAAAACATGGTGGAACTTTCTATATTAGAATTGAAGACACAGACCAAACTCGTTTTGTTGCAAAAGCAGAAGACTACATTTTTGAAGCTTTAGATTGGTTAGGAATTTCGCCTGATGAAACCATTGGAAAAAATGAGAAATTCGGACCATACCGTCAATCGGATAGAAAACACATATACAAACAATATGCTGATGAATTAATTGAATCCGGTTGGGCGTATTATGCTTTTGATTCCTCTGAAAAATTAGATGAATTGCGTAAACAAGCAGAAACAGATGGTAAAACTTTTATCTACAATCATACGGTAAGGGAAACTTTAGATACTTCTTTAAATGTTTCACGTGAAATTGTGGAAGCAAGAATTACGAATGGA
This sequence comes from Flavobacterium difficile, assembly GCF_011392115.1. Lineage (GTDB taxonomy): Bacteria > Bacteroidota > Bacteroidia > Flavobacteriales > Flavobacteriaceae > Flavobacterium > Flavobacterium difficile. The sequence continues at coordinate 133,040 of NZ_JAAJBT010000007.1, read as the reverse complement.
GAACATTATGTGATTCGTTTTAAAACTCCAGTTAATGAAACCTTACATTTACAAGATATCATTCGTGGTGAAGTAAATTTTGAAACGAATTTATTAGACGATAAAGTTTTATTCAAATCGGATGGTATGCCTACGTATCATTTGGCAAATATTGTAGATGATCATTTAATGGAAACATCACACGTTATTCGTGGTGAAGAATGGTTGCCATCAATGCCTTTACACGTAATGTTGTACAGAGCGTTTGGTTGGGAAGCACCAGAATTTGCACATTTGCCTTTGATTTTAAAACCTGTTGGAAACGGAAAATTAAGCAAACGTGATGGAGATAAATTAGGATTTCCAGTATTTCCTCTACAATGGACAACGGCAGAAGGCACTTCAAAAGGGTATAAAGAAGCTGGATTTTTCCCTGAAGCAGTGATAAACTTTTTAGCTTTATTAGGTTGGAATGACGGAACAGAACAAGAAATATTTTCTTTAGAAGAATTGGTAAATAAATTCGATTTAAAACGTATTCATAAATCGGGTGCGAAGTTTGATCCGGAAAAAAACAAATGGTTCAATCACCAATATTTACAAAAACAAACAAATGAAAGTTTAGCGAAAGCGTTTCAAATTACCTTAAATGAAAAAGGAATAACTACTTCATTAGATATTGAAAGAGTAGTGGGTTCGATAAAAGAACGTGCTAATTTTGTAACTGAATTTTGGGACTTATCCGATTACTTTTTTGAAGCACCGACATCTTACGATGAAAAAGCAGCTAAAAACTGGAAAGAAGAAACGCCAGAATTAATGAAACAAGTGATGGTACAATTACAAAATATAGAAGATTTCACATCGTTAAACATTGAAACGCTTTTAAAAGGCTGGATGACAACCAACGAAATTGGAATGGGAAAAGTGATGCAACCGTTACGATTGAGTTTAGTAGGCGCTTTAAAAGGACCACATTTGTTTGATATTATTGAAATGATTGGTAAAGCAGAGACGATTAGTAGAATAGAAAAAGCGATAGCTAGTTTATAAAAGAAAAGCCCTGAGATTATTGGGGCTTTTTTAGTACTATAATAGTTTATAAATAGATAGTCAATTGTCCACTTGCGATTCCAAGATTTCCTTTGAACTTTTCATCAATAACAGGAACTTTTGAATTGTTATTTAAATTGCCAAAAAAGTTATTCAAGCCATATTGGTAGCCTAAACGCAATCTTAAATTTTTAACTCCTAAATTTACACCTGCATAAATGTTCGCATTAATTTTAGTTACATCGGTAATATCTTTTGCAGTTAACAAAGGCTGATCAACCAATAAATTATTTTCATCCGCTTTATCGATAACTAACTTGTCATTAATTTGTAAAACCGGACCAAACTCTATGTTGAAATGATTCTGACTCACCACAAAACCAGGCATTAAATAAATTTGAACCGCTGATAATTTATAATTGGTTTCTACAATTGAAACTACTTTTCTGGTTTGAACTGAAAAATTACTGTCGGTAAAAAACATACCAAAACTCATTTGCCAGTTGTTATAAAAATTACCACGAACGTGAAAACCACCTGTCCAACCTTGTTGTGGTGTTACGGAAAAGTTATTGGTAAAAATACTCATTTGGGTCAAACCGCCACTAATACCAATACGATTACTGTCTTTGTAGCCTCTTTGTGCCATTCCAATAATTGAAAATAAGGTACAAGTTGCAATTAAAAGTTTTTTCATAAATATAAATTAGGGCGTAAAAGTAACATAATAATTTAATTATTGTAACTTTTACTAAAAACAAACGTATAACAAGTATAACTAAAAAATTATTCACTATGACGCCATTATTAATCATAATCCTAGTCTTGGGATTATTTATTTTATTAAGTTCTTTTTTCACTGTAAAACAACAAACCGCTGTAGTAATTGAGCGTTTCGGAAAATTTACAAGTATTAGAAGTTCGGGTTTACAACTGAAAATTCCGGTAATTGACAGAATTGCAGGTAGAGTAAACTTAAGAATTCAACAATTAGATGTAATTATCGAAACGAAAACTAAAGACAACGTTTTCATTAAAATGAAAGTATCTGTACAATTTAATGTGATTCAAACTAAAGTGTATGAAGCTTTTTATAAATTAGAATATCCGCATGATCAAATTACAGCTTATGTATTTGATGTAGTTCGAGCAGAAGTTCCTAAATTAATTTTAGATGATGTATTTTTAAGAAAAGACGATATTGCCATTGCAGTAAAACGCGAATTAAATGAATCGATGACTACTTATGGTTACGATATTATCAATACTTTAGTAACAGATATTGATCCAGATATTCAAGTAAAAAATGCGATGAACCGAATTAATGCGGCAGACCGTGAAAAAACAGCTGCTGAATTTGAATCAGAAGCACAACGTATTAGAATTGTAGCTAAAGCTAAAGCGGAAGCAGAAAGTAAAAAATTACAAGGTCAAGGTATTGCGGATCAAAGACGTGAAATTGCTCGTGGATTGGTAGAAAGTGTAGAAGTTTTAAACAATGTGGGAATTAATTCTCAAGAAGCTTCAGCATTAATTGTGGTTACGCAACATTATGATACCTTACAAGCAATTGGTGCAGATACTAATAGTAATTTGATTTTATTACCAAATTCGCCACAAGCGGGAAGTGACATGTTAAACAATATGGTGGCAAGTTTTACAGCCAGTAACCAAATTGGAGAAACGATGAAAAACCAACCAAAACGTGCAAAAAAATCTGACAACCATACTTCAACAGATTATAATCCTAGTGACACTAGTGGTCCAGAAGCATAAACGTTACGTTTAAATAACAGAAAAGAGGCTTAATTGCCTCTTTTTTTATTTAGATACCAGTTGAAAACATAAGGAATTATCATTTTTAAAAGGGTGCCGTAAGTACCCGTAAATACTTTCTGATAAATATTTCCAATTAAACTTGCCGATTTGGAAGGCATAATACTTTCCTTGGTTTTATCAATACTTAATAACATTTTCTGATAAGAAATCTCTTTTTCTAATTTAAGAATTTCTAAATCGCGTTCGATCTCAGCATATGAGGAATATTTTTTAGGTTCCATATTTAATCGTTAAAAAATATTTCTGAGAATTTTTCTAAAATAGTTCCTTCTACAATTTTGTCTTTTACTAAAAATAAAAGTAAAGCTAAAATTAAATAAATTCCAGCAACACATAAAAAACCTAAAGGATAACTTCCTAAAACATTAGCTAAAGCAAAGGCGCCAGCAACTGAAACAAAAAGTAATACTATAGATAAACAAATAGCAATAAGAAAAAACTTTAGCATCAAAGTAGTAGACTTCATGGCGACTTTAAAACCCCAAAGTTTATAGTACGCAATACTACTTTCAAGATATGCTTTTGCATTTTCTTGAATAGCTTCAGTATTTTCTTTTAATTCTTCAAAAGCCATTATTTTTGAAGTTTAGCGTTTTGTATCTTTAATTCAGCTAATTTTTCTTCTAGAAATGAAATGGCTTCTTCCGCTTTATAACTTGAGTTGGAAAGAAAATTTTCAACAGTTTCTTTTAAGTCTTCTTTTGAACCCGAAAGTTTAGCTCTGATGTCTTCTTCATAATCGGCTAATTTATTATTAACATCAATTTTCCAATCGTCAAAATTATTTTTCAATTTGGCTCTGGTTTTTGAACCTTTATCTGGAGCAAATAAAATTCCTACTCCAACTCCGATTGCTGCACCAAGTAAAAGTGCGATTGCATTATTTCCATTGTTGTTTGCCATAACTTTTTTTTTAATATTAATAAAATTACAAAATTCATTATGAAGTTGTGTTAAATCGTAGTTAAACCTGAAAACGTATTTTTTTGAGCTATTTTTAATCTAAAACTAAAATAAAGCGATTTAAGAAAGTTTTTTATTTATAGATGTAAAAATACTTTAAGTAAAAATAATATTCCTTTATAATTAATTTATGAAAGTCGTTTTATTAAGTTTTTAATTATAATTTTTAACTTTATTATAGTTTTTATAAATAATAGGTTATATATATAATACAAAAGATTTAAATAATGTATATTTATAATTATGATTCCAAAAAAAATTTAGAATAAAAAAAACCTACAAGATTTTTTCTTGTAGGTTTAAATATAAAGATGCTGAAACGAGTTCAGCATGACAAACGTATTTTTTACTGTTCTGAAACTTTGGCCCAAGTATCTCTTAAACCAACTGTTTTGTTAAATACTAATTTTTCAGCAGTAGAATCTCTATCCACACAAAAATAACCTAATCGTTGAAATTGAAAATGATCTAATTCTTTAGCAGTTTGTAAACTTGGTTCTACATAACCCGTAATGATTTCTAAAGAATTTGGATTGATAAATTCTTTAAAATCAACCTCTTTGTTTCCATCTGGATTTTCATGAGTGAATAATCGGTCGTAAACTCTAACTTCTGCTTCTTTTGCATGTGCAATAGAAACCCAGTGAATCACACCTTTAACTTTTCTATTACTAGCTTCTGTTCCACTTCCCGACTTAGAATCAACATCATATGTACAATGAATTTCTGTAATATTTCCATCTGCATCTTTTACAACAGATTCACCTTTAATGATGTATGCGTTTTTTAAACGAACTTCTGTTCCTAAAGTCAAACGGAAAAATTTCTTATGTGCTTCTTCTTGAAAATCTTCTCTTTCGATATAAATTTCTTTAGAAAAAGGTACTTGTCTGTACGTCATAACTTCTTCCTCCGGATTATTTTCAGCTTGTAGCCATTCTTCTTGACCGTCAGGATAGTTAGTAATTACTAACTTTACAGGGTTTAAAACAGCCATTACACGAGGCGCTACTTTGTTTAAATCTTCACGAATACAGAAATCTAATAAAGAAACATCAATTAAATTCGTACGTTTTGCAATACCAATAGTTTTGGCAAAATTTCGAATTGCAGCAGCAGTAATTCCACGTCTTCTCATACCAGAAATGGTACTCATTCGAGGATCATCCCAACCTGTAACATGCTTTTCATCAACTAATTGGGCTAATTTACGTTTAGAAACTACCGTATGTGATAAATTTCTACGTGCAAATTCTCTTTGCTTTGGTCTAACTTTCGATTCGTCATAAATTTGATTTAAAAACCAATCGTATAATTCTCTATGTGGTAAAAATTCTAAGGTACAAAATGAGTGTGAAATTTGTTCTAAATAATCACTTTCACCGTGTGCCCAATCGTACATTGGATATATACACCAATCGTTACCCGTTCTGTGATGATGGGCGTGCATGATGCGGTAAATAATTGGATCACGCATTAACATGTTGTTCGCGCCCATAGAAATTTTAGCACGTAACACATGCGTTCCTTTTTCGAATTCACCGTTTTTCATACGGGTAAAAAGGTCAAGATTTTCTTCAATAGAACGATTTCTGAAAGGAGAATCTGTACCCGGTGTAGTAGGTGTTCCTTTTTGAATAGCCATATCTTCAGAAGATTGACTGTCCACATACGCTTTATCTTTTTTGATTAATTCTACAGCCCAATCATACAACTGTTGGAAATAATCAGAAGCATAACATTCTTTATCCCATTTAAAACCTAGCCATTCTACGTCTTTTTTAATCGCATCTACAAATTCTTGTTCTTCTTTTGAAGGATTTGTATCGTCAAAACGTAAATTAACTGGTGCTTTATAATCTATACCTAAGCCAAAATTAAGGCAAATCGCACTGGCATGACCTACGTGTAAATACCCATTTGGTTCTGGTGGAAAACGGAAACGTAATTTGTCAGCAGACAAACCGTTTTTTAAATCGTCTTCAATAATTTGTTCTATAAAATTTAAAGATTTTTCTTCTGTAGACATAAGAATTTGTAATTTTGACAAAGATAACAATAAGTTTATAAGTTTAAAATGTTTATGAGTTTAAAAGACTGTAAACTGTAACTGTAAAATGTAACTACAAAGTAAAAAAATGGGAACCATAAAATTAACAAATATTCGTACTTTTTCTTACCATGGTTGTTTAGAAGAGGAAGCAAAAATTGGCAGTGATTACCGAGTAGATTTAACGATAAAAACCAATTTAGAACCTTCGGCACAAACAGATGCACTAACTGACACAGTAGATTATGTTGATTTGAACCGAATTGTGGTAGAAGAAATGGCAATAAGAGCCAAACTTTTAGAACATGTAGCCAAAAGAATTATAGATAGAGTGTTGAAAGAACTTCATATGGTAACAAAAATTGAAGTTGAAGTTACAAAACTAAATCCGCCAATTGGTGGTGATGTTGAAGGAGTTACGATTATAATGAAGAAAAAAAGATAGTTTTTTTAGAATAAAGTGAAAAGTAATTAATGAATAGTTACAAAAAGGTAACTTAGAAATTAAAATAAATTTAAAAACTTTTGACTTTTAACTTTTAACTTTTAACTTTTTTAGTATATTTGCAATCCAATTATGGCGTCGTGGCCGAGCGGCTAGGCACCGGTCTGCAAAACCGTCTACTCCGGTTCGAATCCGGACGATGCCTCAGAAAGAGTTACTAGAAATAGTAGCTCTTTTTTTATGGTAAATATTATTCCCCAACATGTTCAATTCCTAATCTATCTTCTACAATATCTTTTCCTTTCGGGAAAATGCCTTGCAATATCAAAAACACACCGAAAATTAAAATGACAATACTTATAATTCGTTTAATTTTATAAATATTAGTGGGAGTTAGTTTGTGTTTTAACTGCTTCGCTAACAATATTTTAAACACATCAATACCTAAATAAAACAATAAAGTAAAAGTAAAGAAAGTAAATATTCTAAACGGTTTCATTTCTAATTGTGGACCTTGTGTAATGATAACCATCATCCAAAAACCAAGAATTCCAATATTAATTATGTTAAGAAAAAAACCTTTAAAAAATAAACCTAAATAATTATTTTTAGAAATATCTTCATCTTCATCCTCTAATTTTTCGTTGAATTTTTTCTTTAGAGCCACATAAGAAACGATTCCATAACTAGACATAATTAAGCCACCAATAATATAAATAACAGGATTATCTTTTAATTGAGCAAGTATTTGATTGGTAGCAAAATAAGCAATTAATATAAAAATAAAATCACTAAAAACAATTCCCAAATCGAATGTAAAAGCCGCTTTAAAACCTTTAGTGATACTGGTTTCTAATAACATAAAAAAACCCGGTCCAATTGAAATGGCTAACAAAAATGCCCAAGGAATGGCTAGTAATATATCGTGAATCATTTAAAAGTTCGAAGTTTGAAGTTTGAAATACGAAGTTAATAAAAATTAAATAAAAAAACCCACAAGATTCAACTTATGGGTTTTTATGTACAAAATTTATATTTTATTTCGCTTGAATAATTTTTCCTCCAGCAACCGTTTTCTGATTAATTTGTTTGGGTTTTCCAAAAATGGTAATCGTTCCACCAGCTCTTGTTTTAGCATCTACTAAATCAGAAGCATAAACATTAGCTAAACCACCAGCATTTACTGTAACTACAGTTTGTTGTGTAATACAATCTTGTCCATCATATTTAGCACCCGAATTAGATAAAATATCCTGGTTTTTTACATTGCCTTTTACAGTAACAATACTACCAGCGCCGCAACGAACGGTTAACTTATCCGCGACTAAATTTTTTAAAACTACCTCTGAGCCTTCTTTTGAAATAATATCGAAACCAATAGCTTTAATTTCATTTGAAGACGATATTCTACTGCCTTCGTTGGCTTCAACTGCATCTAATTTTTTATAATATACTGTTGCAGAAATGTCGTCACCTTTTAAAATTTTTCCTAAAGGTAAACGAATTTTTAATTCGCCGTTATTATTTACCAATTCAACTTCTTCTGAATTAGTGCCTTGTAAAATAACTTTATTTTCAGTACCTGGAAGCAATAACACATCAATTTGATCAAATGAAGTGACTTTATTAAAATCACCCACAGATTTCTCGGTTTGAGCGAAAGAAATTGAAAAAATAGAAAAAGCTAAAAAAGTTAAAAAATTGGTTTTCATAAATTATATATTTAAAGATGCTGAAATAATCCCGAAATTTCGGGACAGAATGACAATTGTGTATTAATATTCTATTTAAACTGAACACTAAAAACTGCGACTGAACACTGTAACTGTGACTGAATACTTCGACTAAAAACTATTTATTCTCTCTAACAAAATGAAAATCCAATTGTTTTTTCACTAAATCGGCATTCTTAACTTTAACGTACACTTCGTCTCCTAATTGTATTAAATTTTTAGAAACTTCACCTACTAAGGCATATTGTTTGTCGTCAAAGGTGTAATAATCGTCTTTAATTTCTCTGATACGCACCATTCCTTCACATTTGTTTTCGATAATTTCTACATAAATTCCCCATTCGGTCACTCCAGAAACTACACCTAAAAACTCTTGATCTTTATGGTCTTGCATGTATTTCACTTGCATGTATTTGATAGAATCTCTTTCTGCTTTTGCTGCTAAATTTTCTCTATCAGAAGAATGCATACATTTTTCTTCGAACAATTCTTCACTCACACTTTTGCCACCATCTAAATAAAACTGTAACAAACGGTGTGCCATAACATCGGGATAACGACGAATTGGCGAAGTAAAATGCGAATAATAATCGAACGCTAATCCGTAATGCCCAATATTATTCGTTGAATAGGCTGCCTTACTCATACAACGAATTGTAAGCGTATCTACCATATTTTGTTCTTTCTTACCTTGAACCTCTGTTAATAATTTATTTAAAGAAGTTGAAATATCTTGTTTCGACCTCAAATTTAAATTATAACCAAATTTTGAAATCACATTTTGTAAACCAAATAATTTATCTTCATTAGGTTCATCGTGAATTCGGTATACAAACGTTTTCTTTTGTTTTCCAATAAATTCGGCTACTTTTCTGTTCGCTAATAACATGAATTCTTCAATCAAATGATTGGCATCTTTACTTTGTTTGAAATATACACCAACCGGTTCAGCATTTTCATTTAAGTTGAATTTTACTTCTACTTTATCGAAAGAAATCGCACCGGCATTCATTCTTTTGCGACGAAGAATTTTAGCCAATTCATCCATTTTTAAAGTCGCTTCCACAATTGGTTTGGGTACATGATATTCCTTTCCAGTTAACGAAATATGAGCTGGAATAATATCAGATTTACTTTCGATAATTTCCTGAGCTTCTTCATAAGCGAAACGTTGATCCGAATATATCACGGTTCTTCCAAACCAAGAATCAACCACTTCTGCTTTGTTATTCAATTGAAAAATTGCAGAAAACGTATATTTTTCTTCATGAGGTCGAAGTGAACAAGCGAAATTAGACAACACTTCTGGTAACATAGGAACCACACGGTCAACTAAATACACAGAAGTAGCTCTTTCGTATGCTTCTTCATCTAAAATAGTACCTTCTTGTAAATAATGAGAAACGTCTGCAATATGTACTCCAATTTCATAATTTCCATTCGGCAACACTTGAAAAGATAATGCATCATCAAAATCTTTAGCATCTTTTGGATCAATTGTAAACGTTAGGATATTTCGCATATCTCTTCGTTTGGCAATTTCTTCTTCAGTAATAGACGTATCAATCTGATTGGCATACGCTTCCACTTCAATTGGAAAATCGTATGGTAAACCATATTCAGCTAAAATGGCATGAATTTCTGTATTGTGTTCACCAGGTTTTCCTAAAACTTTTATCACTTTTCCGAAAGGAGAATCAGCTTTTTTCGGCCAATCGACCATCGAAACTAAAACTACGTCACCATGTTCCGCTGCACCTATTTCATTTTTTGGAATAAAAATATCAGTGTACATTTTAGCATTGGTAGTAGTTACAAATCCAAAATTCTTTTGAATGTCTATTACTCCTACAAATTCGGTTTTCGCTCTTTCTAAAATTTCTAAAACTTCAGCTTCTGGTTTACGAGAACTTCTACGGTTATAAATATAACATTTGACTTTGTCACCATCTAGAGCATGATTCAAGTTGATAAACGGAATGTATACATCGTCTTCTAATTCCGGACAAACAAAATAACCCGATTTTCGGGAAGTCATGTCTACTATACCTTCGTAATATTCCGCTTTAGAAACTATTTTAAATTTTCCGCGTTCGGTTTCTTCAATTTTTCCTGCTTTCTTTAAAATGCCTAATTCTTTAATAATTTCATTTCTACTTTGCGTGTCGTTAACCTCAATAATAGCAGCAATTTGTTTGTAATTAAAAGCTTTGGTAGGTTCTTTAGAGAGTATTTTATAAACGTGAGCCGAAAAATCTTTGGCTTTTTTTGTCATTTTTCTAAAATTCTTTTTCATTTTTTCTTTTCATTTTTTGGCACTGTATTATTTCTTAGCATTACATTTTTCTTTCTGTAATTACAGTTGCCTTACTTAATATCGATAAAAGTACGAAGAACTAATTAGAATATAGAAAATAGCGAATAGATTTAATAAAATATTAATTTTTAAAATCTGAAAGTTTTCAACATATATTAAAAACAACAAAAAAAGATTTTAATTAAATTTAAATTATTGATGGTTATTATAGTGTGTTAATATGTACGATAAAATAATTTTAGAAACTTGTTTTTTACATTTATAATAAGTTATACAAAGTAATAAACAATGTTAATTTTAGGTAAAGCATTTGTTTTCAAATGGATTGAATTTTAAATTAAAATCTTATTAACAACTGTTAAAATCTAAAAACAGTTATGCTTTGTAAAAAACTAACTTTTAAATTTTTGTTAATAACTACACAATAACTATTCATAAAAAAACAATAACCTTTTAAAACTTTATTAGGATTTTCCATTCCGATTTTTGATTACAATTTTTATTTATACCTCCAAAAAAAAGTTCTTATTTTCTATCTTTAGTTATTAACAAGTTATGTTAAATTAAGTTTAACTGATTATCAAGCAATTACGATTTTCTATTAACAATGCACTTTTTTTGTTAAAATTTTTAATAATTCTCACTAAAAGCAAAATGAAATAATAATTACAAATTTACTTCTTGATACAGAGGATATTGATTATTTTTGTCAAACAATATTAACAACACAACACACACTTATGATTATCTCAATTGGTAACGACCACGCTGGTCCAGATTACAAAAAAGCCATTATTAACTATTTAGAAAGCAACGGACACGAAGTTATTAACCACGGAACCAACACGTTTGAAAGTGTAGATTATCCAGATTTCGGACATGCGGTTGCGTACGATGTGGAAAGTAAAAAAGCACATTTCGGAATTGTAATTTGTGGTTCTGGAAACGGAATCGCCATGTCGGCCAACAAACACCAAGACATTCGTGCCGCATTATGTTGGACCAAAGAAATTGCCCAATTAGCAAGACAACATAACGATGCAAATGTTATTTCAATTCCTGCGCGATATACTTCAATTGAACAAGCGGTTGAAATGGTTGCTACTTTTTTACATACTAAATTTGAAGGTGGAAGACACGCCAACAGAGTGAATAAAATTGCTTGTAAATAAACTTTGATATAATTTCGCTCAATTATTTAATTCTTGGGCGAAATTTAAATAACAGGCAATTGCAATTTTTTTCGAATGGAATAAATTCGAATAGTAGCGGTAACCAAAACACAAATAATCATACTGGTTTCGGTATTAATTTTGAAATACTTCATAGCTAAGTATAAAGCACCACCAAATAAACACGCAGTAGCATAAAGTTCTCCAGGCTTTAATAAATTCGGTACAGAATTACATAACACATCGGCAATTAAACCGCCAAAAGTGGCAGTAATTACACCCATTATTAAAGCATATCCTTCACTAATTCCAGCTTGAAGCGCGATTTGTAAACCTACAATTGTAAAAAATCCTATTCCAAAAGCATCGGTCCAAAAAAGTAATTTTTTAATTACTTTAAAATTCAATTTAAAGAAAAACGTAATAATCGTTGCAACCAATACAATTACAATAGCAAAATTATCATTGATCCAACTTACCGGGCGAATTCCGATTAATAAATCGCGCGTAGTTCCACCACCATAAGCCATAACAAAAGATAAAATTACAGCACCAAGTAAATCAAAACGTTTCGTTCTTGCTTTTAAAACACCAGTAACCGCAAAAACAAAAATGCCTAAATAACTTAACAGTTGTAAAATATCCACAGTAGTAAATGAAAAGGATTAATAAGTATACAAAAATAGTAGTTTTACTATTAACGCAACAAAAAATAAACACCAACTGTATTCAGTAAAAACAAAAACATAAAACGCCACATGAATGAAGTTTTGGATAGTTTATGGTTAAAAACTAAAATCGCAAACAAGCCACCAAAAGCACCGCCAATAGTAGTTACTGTAAATAGTTCTTTTTCAGGAATTCTTCTTTTATTTTTTAAGGCTAAAAATTTATCAAAACCAAAAAGTAAAAAACTAATAGTATTTATTGATAAAAGATAAAGTAAAAAGAGTTTCATTTTAATGTTCCTATATTCCAACAAAGATAGTATTTTAGCACTAGAATCATTTGATAGAAAAAATAAAAATCCTTGCGAACTTTGCGAAATCCTTTGCATCTTTGCGTTAAAATATAGCATAAATGACTACCATTCAATTCATTCAAAATCAAACCAATATTGCTGTAAAAAGCATTGAAAACACACTTCAATTATTAAATGAAGATTGTACGATTCCGTTTATTTCTCGATATCGAAAAGACCAAACTGGAAATTTAGATGAGGTTCAAATTGAGCAAATTGCCAAATTGAACAAGCAATTTATCGAAATCATAAAACGAAAAGAAAGCATTTTAAAATCGATAGAAGAACAAAATGCCCTTTCACCAGAATTGAAACAAAAAATTGAAGCTTCTTTTGATTTACAAGAATTGGAAGATTTTTATTTACCTTATAAAAAGAAGAAAAAAACTAAAGCCGACACCGCTCGTGAAAACGGATTGGAACCTTTGGCGAAAATCATCATGAGTCAGAAAAGTGATGATGTGGAATTTTTAGCTTCGAAATATCTAAATGATAAAGTAACAAATGAAGACGAAGCGTTACAAGGCGCTCGCGACATCATTGCCGAATGGATTAACGAAAATATTTTCATTCGAAAGTCGTTACGAAGAACGTTTCAGCGTAAAGCGGAAATCACTACGAAAGTCGTAAAAACTAAAAAAGACGACGAAGCAGCACAAAAATTTTCACAATATTTCGATTGGTCTGAAAACGTAGCCAAAGCGCCATCGCACCGATTATTAGCGATGTTACGAGCTGAAGCTGAAGGTTTTATTAAGTTAAATGTAGGTTTGAATGACGATGACAAAGACGAAGCCATTCGTTTTATGGAAGACAATTTAATTAAAACGAATAACGATTGTGCTGAACAAATTGAAAAAGCGATAAAAGACAGTTATAAAAGATTGTTAGAACCAGCCATTTCAAATGAAACCTTACAAGAAGCGAAAATCAAAGCGGATATCAAAGCGATTGATGTTTTTGCGGAAAACTTACGTCAGTTATTGTTAGCGCCACCTTTGGGTGAAAAACGAATTTTAGCGATTGATCCAGGTTACAGAAGTGGTTGTAAATTGGTCTGTTTAGATGAAAAAGGCGATTTACTAAACAACGAAACGGTGTATCCACACGCGCCACAAAATGACAGCGCCATGGCCATGAAAAAAATTCGTTCGATGGTTAACGCGTATAATATTGAAGCGATTTCTATTGGAAACGGAACAGCGTCTCGTGAAACCGAATTTTTTATTAAGAAAATTGCTTTCGATAAACCCGTTCAAGTATTTGTGGTTTCTGAAGCTGGAGCTTCTGTGTATTCTGCTAGTAAAATTGCGCGAGATGAATTTCCAAATTATGATGTTACCGTTCGTGGTTCCGTTTCTATTGGAAGAAGATTGTCTGATCCGTTAGCAGAATTGGTAAAAATCGATCCGAAATCCATCGGAGTTGGACAATACCAACACGATGTCGATCAAAATAAATTAAAAGAAGAATTAGATAATGTAGTGATGAGTTGTGTAAATTCAGTCGGAATTAACGTCAACACAGCTAGTAAATCATTATTGAGTTATGTATCCGGAATTGGTGAAAAAATGGCCGAAAACATTGTCGCTTATCGTTCCGAAAATGGCCCGTTTGAAGACAGAAAACAACTGAAAAAAGTACCACGTTTAGGTGAAAAAGCGTACCAACAAGCAGCAGCTTTTATTCGAATTAAAGACGGAAAAAACCCGTTAGACAATTCGGCAGTTCATCCAGAAGCTTATACAATTGTTGAAAAAATGGCCAAAGATTTAGGCATCAAAACCCATGAGTTAATCGCAAATAAAGAAAAAATCACACAAATTTCTCCAGAAAAATATATTACTTCAGAAATCGGAATTCTAACTTTAAAAGATATTCTCAAAGAACTTGAAAAACCAGGATTAGATCCAAGAAAAGCAGCAAAAGTTTTCGAATTCGACCCAAATGTTCGCACGATAAAAGATTTAAAAACGGGCATGATTTTACCTGGAATTGTGAATAATATTACCGCTTTTGGCTGTTTTGTGGATATCGGAACCAAAGAAAGTGGTTTGGTACACATTTCCCAATTAAAAGCAGGTTTCGTTTCTGATGTGAATGAAGTCGTAAAACTCCACCAACACGTGCAAGTGAAAGTTGTTGAGGTAGACGAAGCTAGAAAGCGTATTCAGTTGACGATGATTTTGTAAAAAACAAAAACCATTAGTATTTGTACACTAATGGTTTTTTTGTATTTAATTTTTTCTTAATCCATCGAACAATGTCGAAAGAAAATAGAAGTAGAATTGTTAGAGCGGGCAAACAATAATTCAGAAAAATTACTAGGCGTTTTAATAAAAATAAAACGTCCATATATAAAGTATTAATTTGTGGTTTCTTCTTCTTTTTTTGCAGTTGGAGCTTCATCTTCTCCTTTAGCTGCTTTTTTAAATTCCTTGATTCCTCCACCAAGTCCTTTCATTAATTCTGGAATTTTTTTACCTCCAAAAAGTAATAAAACAGCCGCTATAATTAATATAATTTCAAATGTTCCTAATTTTCCCATGATTGAATTATTTTTTAATGTAAAAATATACTACAAAGGTACATAAAAAATCAAAACACCAATAAAAAAGAATATTTTTATTGGTGTATTAACTAATTGGCACATTGGCGAATTGTATTATATTTGTATAAAATCAGGTGGTATGTCTCAAAAAAGACTAAAATTTCAAGCACTAAAGCAAAAATTACTGAGTAAAAGACGTTTCATTATTTATAATGAAGATACTTTGGCAGAATCATTTTCGCTAAAATTAACCTTAATGAATGTATTTGTTGTGGCCTCTTTAGGTGCCATTTTAATCATTTTTGTAACTACTTTCATTATCGCTTTTACACCATTACGAGAATACATTCCGGGTTATGCTTCTACACAATTGAAAGAACAAGCAACTTTATTAACTATAAAATCCGATTCGTTATTAAAAGTTACCAAAGAAAACAATGCTTATATCAACTCAGTAAAGGCAGTTTTAAATGGCGATTTAGAATACGCGAAGTTAAACAAAGATTCCATTCAAGTTGCCGAACAAATTAATGAACAAATAAATATTTCCATTTCTGAAAAAGAAAAAGAACTAAGAAATGAAGTGGCTAACGATGACAAATACAATGTTTTCGAAAAAGCAGAATCGAAAGTTTCTTATGTGTTGTTTGCACCTGTTTCTGGAAAAATCACAAAAGGTTATACTGTAGCTTCTAAAAATTTTGGAGTTAATATTGCTGTAGCAAAAGGGACACCAGTCAAGGCAATTGCGTCTGGAACCATTATTTTTTCAGAATGGACACCATCAAGTGGTTTTGTGGTAATTATTCGCCATCAAGATGAGATTTTATCAGTATATAAAAATCTTTCTTCTACAACTAAATCGGTTGGAAATACTGTTAAGTCTAGTGAAGTAATTGCTATTTCGGGTGATAATGCTTCTCAAAATCAAATCCATTTTCAATTATGGAAAAACGGAATTCCAATAAATCCAATTCAATTTATCAATTTCGAATAACATGTCAATAAAAGCTATAGCTGCCAGAATACTAGCCAAAAAAGTGTATAATCAAACTCAAAAATGGGTTAACAATCCTGTTGAAACGCAGCAAAAAGTATTTGCAAATTTAATCCGTCAAGCGGAAAAAACACAGTTTGGAAAAGACCATAACTTCTCAACTATCAAATCATTTGAAGATTTTGCTCAACAAGTTCCAGTTCGAGATTATGAACAATTGAAACCTTATGTGGATAAAGTCGTAGCAGGTGAATCTGATATTTTGTGGAAAGGTAAACCCTTATATTTTGCTAAAACCTCTGGAACCACTTCAGGAGCGAAATACATTCCACTTACAAAAGAATCAATGCCATTTCATATCACAGCTGCAAAAAACGCCATTTTAAGCTACATTCACGAAACAGGAAAAGCCGATTTTGTTGATGGAAAAATGATTTTCCTACAAGGTAGTCCTGAAATGGAGGAAAAAAACGGAATCAAATTAGGGCGACTTTCTGGAATTGTAGCGCATTATGTTCCAAAATATTTACAAACAAACCGCTTACCAAGTTGGAAAACCAATTGCATTGCCGATTGGGAAACGAAAGTAGACGCAATCGTAGAAGAAACTTTTACTCAAAACATGACAGTGATTTCTGGTATTCCGAGTTGGGTGCAAATGTATTTTGAAAAGTTAAAAGTTAAAGCTAATAAACCGGTTGGCGACTTGTTTAAAAATTTCAATTTGTTCATTTATGGCGGTGTAAATTTCGAACCGTATCGCGCTAAATTTGAACAATTAATAGGAAGAAAAGTCGATTCTATTGAACTATTTCCAGCTTCTGAAGGCTTCTTTGCTTATCAAGATTCTCAAAAAGAAAAAGGCATGTTATTATTGTTAAATTCTGGAATTTTCTATGAATTTATAAAAGCCGATGAATTTTTTACAGATAACCCAAAAAGACTGACAATCAAGGAAGTAGAAGTTGGTGTAAATTATGTTTTGATTATTTCTACCAATGCCGGACTTTGGGCTTACAATATTGGGGATACAATTGCGTTTACTTCTATAAAACCATTTCGAGTTGTCGTTACTGGAAGAATCAAACATTATATTTCCGCTTTTGGCGAACATGTTATAGGAAAAGAAGTGGAAGAAGCGTTGCAAAAAGCGATTTCAGGAACAAATATAAGCGTTAACGAATTTACTGTTGCACCACAAATTAATCCAAAAAACGGATTGCCGTATCACGAATGGTTCATAGAATTCGATTCGGAACCAGAAAATTTGGAAGCTTTTGCTTTAAAAATAGATCACGAAATGCGCCAACAAAATGTGTATTACGACGATTTAATTAAAGGAAACGTATTACGAACAATTGTTATAACAAAAGTTAGTAAAAACGGATTTCAAAACTATATGAAATCCATCGGAAAATTAGGTGGACAAAACAAATTGCCAAGATTGAGTAACGATAGAAAAATTGTGGATTTTTTTGAAGTGTAAAACCATCAATCTGTCATCCTGTCCCGAAGCTTCGTGATTATTTCAGGATCTAATTTAAAGGAGAAGCTGAAACGAGTTCAGCTTGACAATTTTTTCTAATAATTAATTTTAATGAAGAAGTTTATTTTATTATTTCTTTTTACCCTTTCTGCCAAAGCCCAAATAAAAGGTGTGGTTAGAGACAGTATTACTAACGAACCGATTGCTTATGTTTCAATTTGGGTTGAGAATAAAATCATAGGCATTACTTCTGAAGAAAATGGCTCTTTTGAACTACATGTTTCCGAAAATGAAACTGTAATTTTTTCAGTTTTAGGTTATGAAACAAAAACAGTTTTAGCTTCAAAAATTTCTGAAGTTTTATTAACTCAAAAAACAATTGAAATTCCTGAAGTTGTAATATCAGCACCTTTAAAGTCAAAACAAATAGAAATTGGAGATGTTAAAAAAGAATTTTACTTACCAGAAACACAAACTATGCCTTGGTTATTTGCTAGAAAATTTAATTTAGATGCAAATAATCTTGATGTAAAATATATAAATGAACTTATTTATTTTACAAAAAGTGAAGTTGAAAATGGAATTTTTAGAGTAAGAGTTTTTGAAGTAAATGAAAATGGATTACCAGGCGATGATTTAATTTCCGAAGAAGTTATTGTAAATGTAAAAAAAGGGAAACATAAAACAATTGTCAACATTTCAAAATATAACATTCAAATTCCTGAAAAAGGCATTGTTGTTTGTTTTGAAAGTTTAATTTTAGAACAAAATAAATATGTTCAAGTAGCCCATAGTATTCAACCTAAAAAGAAATATGAGTACATTAATTATTCTCCACATATTGGTTATTTTCATAATGATAACATAGAAACTTATCACAAAAGATCAGGTAAATGGGTTTCTTTTAGTAAAGAATACAATAAGAAAAATAATCATCCAATACCAGCTATAAATATTACGCTATCTAATTAAATTATGAACAAACTATTTTTAATATTTCTTTTTACTATTTCTGCCACAGCTCAAATAAAAGGCGTGGTTAAAGACAGCATTACAAAAGAACCAATTGCTTATGTAAGTATTTTTACGGATGAAAAGCATGCATTTCAAACAGAGCAAAATGGTTCGTTTACTATTGATGTAAAACAAAATTCTAAATTAACATTTCATGTATTTGGTTATGAATCCATAACTGTACATGCCTCAAATAATCTGGAAGTTTTTCTAAAACCAAAAGAAACAGAAATTGAGGAAATACAGGTAATTGGAAAAAAAAACAGCATACAAAAAGAAATTGATATTTATGAATCGAGTGGTTTCAGGTATCATAATTACCATCAGGGTTATGCAATATTGATTAAAAATGATTCTTCAACAAAACCTTGCACTTTCTTAAGTAAAATAAAATTTCATACGTATTCTAATATTAACAACTCAAAACTTAAGATGTATGTTTTAAATGCATTACCAACTAGTACTATTGGTGAAATAAAAATCTTTGGCGATTCCATAATTACCGTAAAAAAAGGCCATAATGGAAATGAAATAGACGTTTCTAAATTTAACATTCAAATACCTCAGGAAGGCATCTTTTTATGTTTTGAAAACCTATTAATAGATGAAAATAAATATTATTATCAAACAACCGGAAGAATGTCTACTGGAGAAAAAAGAACGATAAAACAAATGAAATATGAAACAGAAATTTCTGTAGTGCCTTCTGATAAATTTATAGTTTTTAATAAAAGACTTGAAAGTTGGGAAAAAGCTCAAAAAATTATGTTAGACAATCCAAAAAGTTATGAGAATTTACTGATGCGTAAATATCATAACAAATACTTAACACCATCAATAAAACTTACACTCACCAACTAAAAAATAAATTTATTACCTTTGTTGGTTAGATAAACAAAATATTAATGAAATGAGCCCACAACAGATTCTGATGAATGATGAGGTAGAAAAAGGCGAATTCATTTATACCAAAGAGAAAATATAAAGGAGATAAATGAAAGACATTAAAAACATTTCGCGCTCGCGAGCGCAAGAATCGTCGGCAGCTATCGAACGATTGTACATTACCATGCGTCACTTATTTAACCGTGGTTTTTATAAACCTATGGGAGTTTCAGGAGAAACCTTACGTGAAGCTTTATTATCACTTCGACCAGAAATTTATGGTTCTATTGCAGAAGAAAAAGTAGAATTAAATGGATTATTATACGTGATTGAGCGTTTGCCAGTAGGTATCGAACAATGTCGTTATATCAATTTAACCTCGGATGAAGGTTATGCGAATTCCCACTTCAAAGCAATTGTACCACCAAAAAGAAGAAGAAACTGTTACCGTATTGACGACGAACAAATGAACATCGAAATTACACGTGGTCGTTCTGATATTTACGACATTTTAACACACTTAACGTTCATTTTTATTGAATCGCATAAAATAAAAGACAGAGTTTTAATTGACGACGAAGGTTCGGTTTCCCGCGATTGGCAAAAACTAGAACAATTCGTCTTACAAACTAAAAAACTAACTCAAGTTGAAAGAGAAATTGCCATGTCGCATGCCTCTAACGTGTTAGGAAGAACCTTTGCAGAAGTACAAGATATTTATGACGGTTTTGCTACTACAGAAGCACCAGAACGTTTTTTACAAATTGTATATTGGTTAGGAAAAATTGCCATTGAAGAAATTGTAGACAACAACAAACGTACGATTACTTTCAGTCCGATTTTAAGAGAACGATTAGGTCATCATATTTACGGTGAAATTTGGGCAAACAACATCAAAGAAACACTTAGAGCTAACAATTTACTAGAAAGACCTATTCATATTATTAGTGCCAACATGCACAGTGTGATGAATTCGGTTTTTGCACCAGCTGTTTTAGCGACGAAATATAAAGGCAAAGAAGAATATCAAATTTATGAAGATTTAAGTTCTTCTTCGCACAAAGATTTACGTAAAAAAGTTGAAGATGTTGCCTTACAACACGGGATGATATCTTTACCAGATACTTCAGGAACAAACATTGATGTACAAATTTTCGATACCGCAAAATTCGATTGGAAAAAAACGGCCTTTACTACTGCAAAAGTGAAAGATAAACCGGTTCTTATTGTAATGGATTATGCTTTTGGCGAACAAGCTTATGAAACCATTGATGAGTTGTTAAAACCTTATAAAGTAGGTAAAACAAAAACCTTATTGAATGTAGAATCCGTTTCAATTATGGGTAAAGCTGGAATTTTAGAAGGTGGAAAAGGAGATATCATGATTCCTAACGCGCACGTGAATGAAGGAACAGCAGATAATTATCCTTTCGAAAACGAACTAACTAAAGAAATGTTTGAAGGAAACGGAATTCCTGTTTTTGCTGGACCAATGATTACGGTTTTAGGAACCTCTTTACAAAACAGAGATTTATTGAAATTTTTCCACGAATCTACTTGGGAAGCTATTGGTTTAGAAATGGAAGGTTCGTATTATCAAAAAGCCATTCAGTCGGCTTCAAGAATTAGAAAAAGCATCAATCCGAATGTAAAAGTACGTTATGCCTATTATGCATCAGATAATCCTTTAGAAACAGGAAGTACTTTAGCTTCTGGAGGTTTAGGAACAACAGGTGTAAAACCAACCTATTTGATTACCATCAAAATATTAGAACAAATTTTTAACGTCAACTAAAATATGAGCACTACTTCTCAAGAGCAAGAAATTGATTTAAGTCAAATTGGAAAAAGTATCTCTAAGATATTTCAAAACCTAATTAATAAATGTTTCGATGTCATTTTTTTCATACAAAAGAAAATAATAATTGTAGGTGTTTTATTTGTTTTAGGTGTTGTTTTAGGTTTTCTGTTTGACAAAAAACCTCATTATAATCATGAAATTATTGTAATTCCTAATTTTGGAAGTAATGATTATTTATATGAAAAAGTGAATTTAATTTCTGCAAAACTGAAAGAAAAAGACGAAGCTTTTTTTAAAACAATCGGAATTTCTGATGTTGATAATTTTTCAAGTATTGAAATTAAACCCATAAGCGGAATTTATAATTTTATTAATTCTGAAAGTCAAAAATCTAATTTTGAATTCATTAAATTGATGGCAGAAGATGGAGAGATTGATAAAATTATTAAAGATGATTTAACCAGTAGAAACTTTTATTTACATGCAATCAACATTAGCACTAATAATGCTTTTGAAAAGAAAGATTTAATTGATCCAATTTTAAAATATTTACAACAAACAGACTATTTTACGAAACTTCAAAAAGTATATCAAGATAATTTAGTTGAAAAAGTTGAAGCTAATAAATTATTAATTACCCAAATAGATCAGTTAATTGTTACTTTATCTCAAAGTAAATCTGTTGGCGGTGTAACAATCTCTCAAAATAGTGGCTTAACAGAATTGATTAATAAAAAAGATGCGTTAATTAATGAAAATCAAATGTTAGCGATACACAAATTAGAATATGATAAAGTGATAAAAGACCAAAATATTTCTTTAAACCAAATCAATACAAAAGGAACGAATAATAAAATGAAATTAATTTTACCCTTTTTATTTGTAATTTTTTATTTATCAGGTTATTGGTTTTATCAAGTTTACAAACAACAAAAACAACGCATTAAATCATAATGAAAAACATTTTAGTAACAGGCGGAGCAGGTTTTATTGGGGCTAATTTCGTACCTTATTTCATAGAAAATAATCCGGAATATCATTTAGTAAACCTAGATGCTTTAACATATGCAGGAAATTTAGAGAATGTATCTGAAGTGGAAAACCATGAACGATACACTTTTGTAAAAGGTGATATTGTGGATGGTGACTTTATTAGAAATTTATTTGATACGTATCAGTTTCACGATGTGATTCATTTCGCTGCGGAAAGTCATGTTGACAATTCTATTTCTGGTCCGGAAGCCTTTATTAAAACGAATGTTTTAGGTACTTTTAATTTATTAGATACGGCTAGAAAATTATGGATGTCGGCTCCAAATGAATACAAACCGGGTTTTGAAAAAGCGCGTTTCCATCATGTTTCTACAGATGAGGTTTACGGCACTTTAGGTGAAACAGGCTTGTTTGAAGAAGTAACTCCTTATGCGCCCAATAGTCCGTATTCGGCTTCTAAAGCGGGTTCAGATATGATTGTGAGAAGCTATTTTCACACCTACGGAATGAATGTAGTAACTACCAATTGTTCAAACAATTATGGACCCAAACAACATAATGAAAAGTTAATTCCAACTATAATTCGTAAAGCTATTTCTGGTGAAAATATTCCAATTTATGGTGATGGAAAAAATGTACGTGATTGGTTATATGTATTAGACCATTGCAAAGGAATTGAACTGGCATTCCAAACAGGAAAATCTGGCGAAACCTATAATATTGGCGGAAGAAACGAACGTAATAATTTACAAATTGTTGATAGAGTTTGTACCATATTAGACGAATTAAAACCAAAAGATTCAGGAAGTTATAAAGATCAAATAACCTTTGTAAAAGATCGTCCTGGACACGATTTACGTTACGCCATCGATGCCACAAAAATTGAAACAGAATTAGGCTGGAAAGCCGATGAAAATTTCGACACTGGTATTGTAAAAACCATCGAGTGGTACCTAGGTAAATTAGCCAATTAGCCGATTTATCAATGTGCCAATTTTAAAGCAGTTTGTTAATTGACAAATTGATAATTAAAATTGGCATATTGTTGTATTGAACATTGAAAATTAAATATACAAGCCATGATAACATTTAGAGAAAAGTACCACAACAATTTAATTTTATTGACAACTTTTGTTTTGCTAAGAAAGTTGTTCAGTATACAGAAAAATTAGAAGATCAAAAAAAATTTGTAATCGCCAATCAATTACTAAAATCAGGAACTTCAATTGGAGCAAATATTAAAGAAGCTTAAAGCGCAGAAAGTAGAGCAGATTTTATTCATAAAATTAAAATCGCAATGAAAGAGGCCGATGAAACTGAATTTTAGTTATTTTTATGTAATGAATTAGAAAATTATCCCAATTCGGATGATTTATTAAATGAAATTTTTGACATATTAAAAATTACAAATAAAATAATTGCAACTTCTAAAAACAAGAAGTAAACCAATAATTGGCATATTGAAAATTGCCTAATTGACAAATTGAACCAATGAAAGGAATTATACTAGCCGGTGGCTCAGGAACCCGTTTGCATCCGTTAACTTTAGCAGTAAGTAAACAATTGATGCCTATTTACGATAAACCGATGATTTACTATCCGTTATCGACTTTAATGTGGGCAGGAATCAATGAAATATTGATCATTTCAACACCTCACGATTTACCTTTGTTTCAAAATCTTTTAGGTGATGGAAGTAAATTAGGCTGTCGTTTTGAATATGCCGTTCAAGAACATCCAAACGGATTGGCAGAAGCCTTTATTATTGGAGCAGATTTCGTTGGAAACGACAAAGTAGCTTTAGTCTTAGGAGATAATATTTTCTACGGAACAGGTTTAGCAGAATTACTACAAGCAAATAATAATCCTGATGGAGGAATTGTTTATGCCTATCATGTTCACGATCCAGAAAGATACGGAGTTGTAGAATTTGACACAAACGGAAAAGTACTTTCTATCGAAGAAAAACCGACGGAACCTAAGTCAAATTACGCAGTTCCGGGTATTTATTTCTACGATAATTCGGTGTTAGAAATTGCTGCGAATATTCAACCAAGTCACCGTGGCGAATTAGAAATTACCGATATTAACAAGGCGTATTTAGAACAAGGAAAACTAAAAGTTAGTATTTTAGATAGAGGAACTGCTTGGTTAGATACCGGAACGTTTCAATCGTTAATGCAAGCCGGTCAATTTGTGCAAGTGATTGAAGAACGTCAAGGTTTAAAAATCGGAGCTATTGAAGAAGCCGCTTACAAAATGGGATTCATCGATGCCGAACAATTGAAAAAATTAGCCGAACCTTTATTAAAAAGTGGATACGGAACCCATTTATTAAGTATTATTTAAAATTAATTGGCACATAGCCTTATTGTCAAATTGACGGATTGAGTTCATGAAATTCATAGAAACCAAATTAAAAGGATGTTTTATCCTTGAACCCAAAATAATAAAAGACGAACGTGGGTATTTCATGGAAAGTTTTAATGAGAAAACTTTTAGTGAAGGCGTAGGTCAGAAAGTAACTTTTGTTCAAGACAATCAGTCGTTTTCAACAAAAGGTGTGTTGCGTGGTTTACATTATCAAACAGGTGAACACGCACAAGCCAAATTAGTAAGAGTTTTACATGGTGAAGTGTTAGATGTGGCGGTCGATTTAAGACCGAATTCTCCAACATATGGTCAACACGAAAGTGTACTTTTAACAGCAGAAAATCAAACGCAATTTTTTATACCAAGAGGTTTTGCACATGGTTTTTTAGTGTTGAGTGAAACCGCGACTTTCTTTTACAAGTGCGATAATTTCTACAACAAAGAATCGGAAGGCGGATTAATTTATAACGATGCAACCGTAAATATTGTTTGGAATTTCCCAACAGAACAACTAATTATTTCAGAAAAAGACACCATTTTACCCACTTTAGAAAACGCAAAAAAAGTATGGTAGTTTTAGTAACGGGAGCAAACGGACAATTAGGTCAGGCGATTCAGTCGATTGTGGGAAAGTATCCTTCAATCGATTTTGTATTTTGTTCCTCATCAGAATTAAACATTACAGATAAAAACAATTGTGAAACTGTTTTTGAAAAATATAAACCCAATTTTTGTATCAATGCAGCGGCTTATACAGCAGTTGACAAAGCAGAATCAGAACCTGAACAAGCGTTTGCCATCAATGTCTCAGGAGCTCAAAACATAGCTGAGGTTTGTAAAACACATGACACGATTTTATTACACGTTTCTACCGATTTCGTTTTCGATGCCAAATTTGTAGACGGAATTGCGTATTACGACCGAGAATTAAGACTGCCACTTAAAAGCGAAAAAGGATTAACAGAAACGGATGTACCTTTTCCAGCTGGAATTTATGGATTAACTAAATTACAAGGTGAACAAGCTATTGAAAGCACTTGGGAAAAGCATTTTATTGTGCGAACTTCATGGGTGTATTCGCAATTTGCCAATAATTTCATGAAAACCATGTTGCGATTGGCTACTGAAAGAGATAGTGTATCTGTAGTTTCAGACCAAATTGGCACACCAACAAACGCAGTTGATTTAGCAGAATGTTTAGTAACAATTATAACTGAACACTCAAAACTGAACACTGAAGACTATGGCATTTACAACTTCAGTAACGAAGGACAATGTTCATGGTACGATTTTGCCGCAGAAATATTCAAAGTGAATAATATTTCCATAAATTTACAACCCATACCAACTTCTGCTTATCCTACACCAGCTAAAAGACCAGCGTATAGTGTTTTGGACAAAAGCAAAATCAAAAAGGTTTTTGGTATTGAGATTATGGATTGGAAAGAGAGTTTGAAAAATGATTAAAGAAAAAAATATAGTTTGTCTCACACCGGTTTATAATGATTGGGATAGTTTTTCAATTTTAGTTGCTGAAATTGAAAAAGTGTCGTTTGAATTAAAAGATTATAATTTTCGTATAATTGCGGTGAACGATGGCTCTTCGGATAGTTTCAATAAAAATACAACGGTTGCTTTACCAATAACTATTCTAAATTTAAAATTAAATATTGGTCATCAAAGAGCTATTGCTGTAGGCTTACAGTATATTTATAACGAAGTAGAAAATTCTGATTTTGTAGTAGTAATGGATTCTGATGGAGAAGATTTACCATCGCATGTAACCATGTTAGTTGAGAAAGCTGAAGCTGAGAATTCAAAAAAAATTATTTTTGCTCAAAGAAAAAAAAGACAAGAATCTATTTTTTTTAAAGTGGGTTATTATTTTTATAAGCATATTTTTCATTTTTTAACGGGACAAAAAATAAACTTTGGTAATTTTAGTATAATTCCAGATGCTTTATTAGGGAAAGTGGTACATCAAAGTAACATTTGGAATCATTACTCTGGCGGAATTATTCAATCAAAAATTCCTTTTGACAAAGTTTTATTAGATAGAGGAAAACGATATGCGGGTGTTTCCAAAATGAATTTTAATAATTTAATACTGCACGGATTAAGTTCTATAGCTGTTTACTTTGATTATTTATCATTAAAAATTTTAAGATTTTCAATTTATGGAATAGTACTTTGTTCTTTTTCTGTTGGAATAGTCTTATTTAAAAAATACATTACAGATACCGCAATTCCTGGTTGGGCTTCTAGTTTAATATTAATCATTTCTAGTATTATTTTACAACTTTTTTCTGTAACCTTAATAGTTTTATTAATGCAATTGAGTTCAAGAAAAAATATAATTGCACCTAATTCAAAAATATATAAAGAATTTATAATTAACATAAACCAAGATTAAATGGAATTTATTCAAAAATTAAAAGACAATTATTTATTATTAAGCCTCTTAACATTTGGAGTTTTTCTAAGATTTTTTCATTTAGATTTTCAAAGTGTTTGGTTGGATGAATTACATACTTTAAACGAAGCGAATCCTAGTTTATCTTTTTCAGAGGTTTATAACTCTTTGTTAAATAGTGAACAAATGCCTCCATTATATTTTTATTCTTTATATTATATCTTCAAAGTTTTTGGATATACTACATTTGTTGCTAGATTTTTTTCTGCCTTAATAGGTGTTTTTAGTGTTTATGGGATGTACTTGTTTGGAAAAGAATTAATTAACAAAAAAATTGGATTAATTTCAGCATTATTATTAGTTATAAATCCATTCCATCTTTATTATTCCCAAGAAGCAAGACCTTACATTCTTTTGTTTTTGTTCACAATATTTTCATTCTATTACTTTGTAAAATTTTTAAAACAAACAAATTACAAATATTCAATATACTATGGTGTATTTACCGGTTTAATGTTATTATCACATTTTTTTGGAATGTTTGTTTTGTTTTCACAACTTTTTGTTTTTATGTTTTTTTTGATAATTAATGAAAAACAAAAAAGAAACAAATTCTTAATTTTATCACTTGTTTCAGGATTGATTATTTCAATATTATTTTTACCAGCAATAAAAGTATTATTAAAAATTTCTGAAATAAAAGAGTTTTGGATACCGGCTCCAACACTAGATGCTTACACATTAATTTTTAAGGAATTTTTTGGAAATTCCGAAATGGTTTTATGTTTATTGGGAATATTTATATTCTTTTATTTCGTTAAATTAGCAAACGAAAAACAAGTTTTAGTTAATACATACACCATTGTAAATAATAAAATTGTACTAAGCTTTGTTATATTATTACCATGGATATCGATTGTTTTATTAGTCCCTTTGATAAGATCTTATCTAACAGTTCCAATGATAATTTCTAGATATTTTATTGTAGTATTACCAGCAATATTGATCATAGTTTCAATAGGAATATCACATTTTAAAAATAAAATAATTCAATTTTCTTTATTAGGACTTTTTATTGTTTTTTCAATTACAGATATTTTTATTATCAAAAAATATCATTTTGTAACTACAAAATCGCAGTTTCGTGAAGGAAGTCAGTTTATAAATGATAATAATAAAAGCAATAATGAAGTTGTGTCAAGTCTTGCATGGTATTTCCCTTTTTTTATTAAAAACAAAATTGTCGAGCATTCCTTGGAAACACATATTGATGAAATGATAAAAGATACTACTAAAATTAAACCTTTTTGGTATATAGATTCTCACGGTAGAAAGTATGAGCCACAACAAAAAACATTAGATTTTATTGAAAAACATTTTTACATACAAAATAATTTCAACGGTCATGATGTTTGGGTAAAAGAGTTTAATTTAATTGGGAATAAACCAATGATAGATTTATCAAAATTGAAAATTATTCCAGCAAATAAACCTAGTAGAATAGAATCAAATATTGAAGTATCATTAAAAAAAGATAATTTTTTTACAGTGAGTGGTTGGGCTCTTGTTAAAAATATAGATTCAAGAAAAAATAAAATTGAATTATTTTTGATAGATAAGAATTCTAAAATAAATATTACACCAGAACAAGTAATCAGAAAAGACATTACTTCGTTTTTTAGTAAAGACAATGTAAATTATGATTTTGCAGGTTTTACTACAAAAATTGATTTGAATAAGATAACTGATGCGAATTATAAACTGGCAATTTACATTTCAAACAAAGAAAATAATTTTGAGGAAATAAAGTTAACCAATTTAGAGATTAAAAAATAAATGTTTAAAATAATTATATATATATTTGCAAAATTAATTAATATTTAAGTTATGAAAAAAATTGGAATAATAGCATTTTTTGCTTTTTTGTCATTAATTTCTTGTAAAGAAGAGAAAGAAACTAATAATACAACAAAAAAAGTTGTTAGTGATTTATTTGTTGTAAAATTAAATGTTCAGGGAAAAAAAGATGATACCTTCCATGTATATTACACTGAGGATAAATCATTAAATTTTGACGAAAAGAAAACAGTTTGGGCAGAATTTTCTAATGTATCTGGAAATAATTTAGAAGTTCAATATAAGTTACCTAAAGATGTTTTACCTAATCAATTGAGATTAGATTTTGGAATTAACAATCCTGATGGAGTTGTAATTGATAAAATAGATATTAGTTATTTAGGCAAAAAATTTGAGTTAAAAGGAAAAGAAATTTCAAATTATTTCAGACCAAACGAATTCTGTACTTCTTATGATAGTATTACAAATAAGTATAAACCACTTAAAAAAGGTGATAATATTTCGTTATTCCCACTTGAAAAATTACCAACGGAATTAGAAAAATTATTTAAATAAAAAATAGGAACCATTTGGTTCCTATTTTTTATTTATAACCATTTTGATATAGCATTTCAACAAAGAAGTATAAAATTTGTAATAATTAAATATTTTACTTTTGTAGCCATACTTTTGTTTCACATTAAAAGCTTCTTTTAACGCTAAATATATTTGATTACTTACCCCTCCATTTTCCATATTGGCTGTCACTTTTGTAAAATAAGTAGGTCGAATAAAGTCTTTACAACGAATATAAAAATCTAAATCGCCAACTATCTTATAGTCTAAACTGTATAAACCAACTTGGTTGAAAAGCTGTTTTTTATGAAAAGAACCAACTTGTGCTACATTAATATCACTTATCACATTTTTCCAGTTGTATTTTTCACCAAAAACTTGTAAAATTTTTCCATCAGAATTTACCAAATTAACTTGAGAAGAAATATAATTACTTTCGGGATGTTTTTTTATTTCTTTAAAATAGACTGTTAAAGCATCTGAAAAATACGTATCATCAGACCCTAAAAAGCTAATCCATTCTCCAGAACTCATTTTTATCCCTTTATTCCAAGCATCATAAATTCCATTATCTGGTTCAGAGATATAATTATAATTAATGTTTTTTTCTTTAAATTTTAATTCAAAAGATTTAATGATTTTTAAAGTAGAATCATTTGAATTTCCATCTATTATCAAATATTCAAAATCAGTAAAATCCTGATTTAACACAGATTTTATTGTTTTTGCAATGGTCTTTTCACTGTTATAACTTGCAGTAATAATTGTAAAACATGGAGAATTATTCATTTATTATTTTTTTAATTACAAATTTAGATTCTATTTTAAAAATTATGGCCCAAAGCAACATGAAAAATAATAATTGTAAAAAAATTCCATTTAAGCCAAAACCATTTTTTAATATATAGATAGTTAGTGGTATTTTTATTAATGTAGTAATACCCATAACTAAAATTTGACTGTTTAGACGATTTATTCCATTAAAAAAGTTAGCATAAAAAGTAAAATAAACTCGAAACAAAACAATTAGCATCATAAAGATTAAGTACTCGTTCCTGATTAAATTATCTATTTGTTTACCAACCCAAAATGGAATTAAATAGTTTGAAAATAAAGTGAAAAAAATTAGTAAAATAAAAATCAAATAGAATGCTTTTTGAAAGGTTTGGAATATTTTTTTAAACCATTCAAAATCTTTTTCATGATACTTTTGTGAAAAAAAAGGCCAAAATGAAGCCAATCCGGAAATAATAACTAATAAAGGCAATTGATATAGTTTAGTTAAAATATCAAAAACCGAAATTTGTTTCGGACTGCAATAAGAGGCAATAAAATAGGGGTCAGAAAAAAAAATCACAACCATAAAAATTTGAATCAGCATAAACTTCAAACCATTATTCAAAATTTGAGAAGAAATACTTAAGTTTAACCTGCTAATGAGATTTAATTGATAGTTTTGCCTATGAAAAAATATAACCAAATAAATTCCATTTATTAAAATGGTACTTATACCATTTATGATTGTAACTGCCCACAATTTTTCTTGAATTGGTATTTTTTTAAAAAAAAGGAAAAGTACAAGGATTAATATAAAGAATAAAATTTGAGATATGGTTGCAGATAATTCAGAAATCTTTGGATTTAACACACCAATGTATAGTGATTTATTAATTGATAGAACGAAATTAACACTAAAAAACAAACCGTTTAAAAGAAACACCTTTTTTATAAATGAATTCTCTAAAAAAATATTAAATGTAGAATTGATATCAAACGTAAAAATAACAATACAACAAATACTAAAAAGTATCAATGCAATTAAAAAGGTAATTTTTATAGATTCAGAAATATAATTACCTATTAAGAATTCTTGTTTCTTTGAAATTAATTCGGGGATTTTAGATTTAAGTACATTTGAAATTCCAAAATCAAAATATAATCCCCATTGAAAGAAGCTGAAAATCAAAACCCAAATACCATATCCCTTTTCTCCTAGATATCTGACTAATAAAGAAATTGATAAAAACATAAAAGCTCCAGTCAAACCTTTATATATAGTACTTTGTATTGCTTGACTTGATAGTTTATCTTTTATTTTTTTTAAAATCATTGAAGTAAAATATTGTGTATAGAATTAATTCTTGGAATTGAATAAATTAAACATCAAAATTTCTAATGACATTTTATTTAAAAAAATAATTACTAATTATTTGATTTTTTGCTTCATTTTTCAAAAAAAAACTATTTACAAAGATATATTTTATGAATAAAAACTAAATCGCAAATATACTTTAATTTAGTAAAAAGCCTTACTTTTGATTTTTAAAATTTTGATTTTGTTTATTTTTAAGAAACCCTCACTACTGTTTTTTACTCTTCTTGTTTTATGCGAGATGTATTTACCATCGTATAAAGTAAATTTTTTTTTACAACTTTTGTTTTTAGTTTTTTTACTGACTACGAAAAAGGTAGCCATTTCTACTTCTTTTTTTAAACAAATACTGCCATTATTCTTGATTTTTAGTCTTGGATTTTTAGGTTTTTTTGTAAATTCCTATCCTTTAACATTCGTGTTTAAAGACATTACTTATTTTTTAAAACCCATAATAGGTGTTGCTATAGGATATATTATTTTCTATAAAAATGAAGACATTGAGGTTTTCGTTAAAAATATATTTTTTATTGGATTAATTTCTGTAATAATACATTTATCAGGCGTGCTCTTCTTCTCTAATTTTCTAAAAAGTTCCATTAGCGATATCAGAGGCGATTATGGATTAGATAGTTTTATTGAAATTTTTGCCTTTTATTTTTTATTCTATTCTAAAAAATGGTTAGGCCAAAGATTAATTGAAAATAAAACCAAATATTGGATTTGTATTGTCATTTTTCTGGTTTCGATTTTCTTTTATTTTTCTAGAACGATGTTAATTGTCTTTTTCTTAGGATATTTCACACTGCAAGGTTATACAAAAATTACCAAGAGTTCATTAAAATATATTGGGCTTTTGGTAATATGTGTCGTGTTGTTTTATTCCTATTTGTTTTCTATAAAAATACAAAGAAATTCTACCGGAATTGAAGCCTTTTTATATAAAATTAAAATTGCACCGGAAGAAATTTTTAAATCTAAAATAGATAGAGAAAACCACAAAAATCTTTGGGATCACTGGAGAGCATATGAAGCGAAAAGAGCACTAGCATTAATGAATGAAAATAAAGAAAGTTATGTCATGGGTAATGGCTTTGGATCATTGGTAAATTTAAAGTTTAAAGCTCCAGTAGGTGAAGAGGATATGAAATACATTTCCCGACTTCATAATGGATATATTTTTGTCTTTTATAAAACGGGAATTTTTGGTTTACTATTTTTATTTTATTTTTTATCAAAATTATACTCCAAAACATACAGGTCCGAACAATTAAAATCAAAACAATTTTATAATAATAAATTCCTATCTTTTGTTGGTATATTTTATATTTTTACGTTTCTTATAATTACAGGAATTTATATTCCGAAAGACATTGTGGTTTTTGTTTTAGGTGGCGCATTAAGTTATAATCAAATTTAAATGAAAAACATTCTTTTCATTCATCAATCTGCCGAATTATATGGATCAGATAAAACCTTACTTTATTTAGTTGTTAATCTAGATAAAAACAAATTCTATCCTATCGTTATTTTACCAAATGACGGCCCGCTTAAAAAAGAACTTGAAAAAGAAAATATAAAAGTAATCATTACTCCTGTATTGAAATTACACAGAAAGATGTTTACTCCAAGCAATCTACTTCAATTTATTAATGATTTTTTTAAAGGTATAAAAACCATAAAATCTATAAAAAAGCAGCATAAAATAGATTTCATATATTCAAATACCTTAGCTGTTTTATTGGGTTTTTTTTATTGTTTCTTTCATAAAACGAAACACATTTGGCATGTTCATGAAATCATAGAATCTCCAAAAATTTTCGCAAAATTATTTCGTTTATTGCTTAATAACTCCACCAATACGTTTGTAATACACAATTCTATTGCTACATCCAACTTTTGGAATTGTAAAGGAAAAAACGTGGTGATTTGGAACGGAATTGACACATTTCCAGAACTTAAAAATGAAGAAAAAGATACGATTAGGAGAATAATTTTAAATACCGATTCTGAACTTGTTTTAGCACTTGTTGGAAGAATTAGCCGTTGGAAAGGACAAATGTTGTTATTAGAGGTTTTCAACGAATTAATTCAAACACACCAAAACATAAAATTAGTTTATATTGGTTCCACACCACCTAATCAAGAACATTTTTTGAGTTCTTTAAACGATAAAATTGGTGAATATAATTTGATTAAAAAAGTCGAAATTATTCCTTTTCAAGAAAACATTAACCAACTTTGGCAAAGTATAGACGTGGCAATTGTTCCTTCTACTGAACCTGAACCTTTTGGTATGGTTGCTATTGAAGCTATGATGGCGCAAAAACCAGTAGTTGCAGCAAATCATGGTGGATTAACGGAGATTGTTGTAAACAATCAAACAGGCTTTTTGGTTGAACCCAATAATAAAACTGCTTTAAAAGAAGCTTTAGAAAAATTAATCTATAATCCAGAATTAAGAAAAACTTTCGGAGAACAGGGCTATCAAAGAGCTGTTGAAAGCTTTAGTATTCAAAATTATGTGACAAAAATTGAAGATATTTTAGAAAACAATTAAAATATTTTTTTCAAAACACTATTTTTGTCTCAATTACCCAATCAAATGAAAATAGGAATTTTAGGAACTCGAGGGATACCCAATAATTACGGCGGTTTTGAACAATTTGCTGAATTTTTCTCAACGTATGCCGCACAAGCTGGACACGATGTTTTTGTGTATTCTCCACATAACCATCCCTATAATGAAACTGTATTTGAAAAGGTAAATCTAATTAAATGCTACGATCCAGAACATAAAATAGGTACAATAGGACAATTTATTTATGATTTAAATTGTATAATAGATTCTCGTAAAAGAAATTTTGATATTATCCTTCAATTGGGTTATACCAGTAGTGCATTTTGGTATGATTTACATCCAAAAAATAGCTTAGTAATTACTAATATGGACGGTTTAGAATGGAAACGAACTAAGTACAGTAAACCCGTTCAAAAAGTTTTAAAAATCGCAGAAAAATTAGCCGCCAATAAAAGCGATTATTTAATTTCTGATTCTCTAGGAATTCAACAGTATTTATTAAATACACACAATAAAGATAGTGAATATATCGCATATGGAGCTCATAATTTCGACACTCCAAATGAAGCAATATTAAGCCTATATCATGTCGAAAAGCATCACTTCAACATGATCATGGCTCGTTTTGAACCGGAAAACAATTTAGATATGGTTTTAGAAGGTGTACAATTAAGCGCTGACGAAAAACCAATTTTAGTAATAGGAAACCATAACACAAAATATGGTGAATACTTAAAAAACAAATTCAAAAATTGTAAAAAAATAAAGTTTTTAGGAGCAATCTATAATCTAAATCATTTAGACAATTTAAGGTATTTCTCCAATTTATATTTTCATGGGCATACGGTTGGTGGAACCAATCCTTCTTTATTAGAAGCTATGGCATCGCAGGCTTTAATTGTTGCACACAATAATTTGTTTAATAAAGGCGTTTTACAAGAAAATGCATTCTATTTTAACTCTTCAATCGATGTGAAAAAAATTATAGATGCAACCAAAAAAAATGATAACTTGCAATTTGTAAAAAACAACTTTGAAGCCATTGCTACTAAGTTTAATTGGAATAAAATAAATGAAGAATATTTACAGTTTTTTAGCAAATGCTTGGCAAGAAATTCTAGAAGAGCAAAAGCTAAATAAATCATTTTTACCTTTTTTACTGATATTAATTACTTTGCCAACAATAATGGCAATAAATAACGTTAGTACAGCAATTTTCATATTGTCGGTTTTGGTTTTAAATAGAAAAAATAAAATTGAAACTCAGGTAATCTTATTTTTTCCAATAGTATTATTTGTTTGGATGGCGGCCTCATATTTTTGGTCAGTAGATACTTCTAGAACAGGTGTTGCTATTTTAAAAGAAGTTACACTTTTTTTAATTCCAGTTTCTTTTATTCTAATGAAACCTTTTTCTAAAAGTCAAATTCAAAACTTATTAAAATACTATAGTTTTTCGATGGTTTTTTATGCTGTTTTTTTTCTTCTAAGAGCAGTAATTAGATACACAATATCAGGCGATCAAAGAGCGTTTTTTTACCATGGTGAATATGATGATGATTTCGGACTGGTTCCAAAATTGTTAAACGCCATTCATGTTTCTGTATATATGGCGGTAGCTTTTTTCTACTTTTTAAGTAAAGAAATAAAAAGTAATACAGATAGTGTTTGCGCTTCCCTACTTTTTATTTTTATTTTTTTATTATCCTCTAAAAACATAATTATTGTGTTCCTGTTTTTAATTGGAATTCATTTCTTTTATTTTTCAAAATCATCTAATAAAATGCGATTGAGAAATTTAATTATTTTTATTTTAGTAGTAGGAAGTATTTTAAGTTTTAGTAAAATTAAAAACAGATTTTTAGTAGAATTTCAGTCCAATACAAATACAAGTGTAAGTCATAGTGTGTATAATGAAGCCGATGAAGGGGTAAATTATATAAGTATTTATGAAGCTTGGAATAATGAAAAATTTAATATTGCAGATTATTTTCCTGGTACTGCTTTCAGAGTCTATCAATTCAGAATGTTTGTTGAAATTTTCGAAGAGGAACCCGTTTTCTGGACAGGTTTAGGATTAAATGCCTCTTTGAATAAATTACTAGAAAAAGAAAAAAAATATAATTTGCATCCAGGCTATGGAAAATTTAATTTTCACAATCAATATGTTCAAAACTTTGCAGAATTAGGTTTTATTGGATTTTTATTATTGTGTATAATTTTATTCCTAAACTTAAAAAACGCAATTAATAATAAACATTTTATACATATTTCTTTTGCAATTCTAATGATAAGCTTATTTTTGACCGAATCATTCTTATGGAGACAAACAGGAGTATTATATTTTATAATATTTTATTGTCTACTTAATTGTAATAATGAATATAAAAGACTTAAAACCAAATGAAAAGAATATTAATAACAGGAGCGGCAGGATTTTTAGGTTCACATTTGTGTGACAGATTTTTAGCAGAAGGTTATTTTGTAATCGGAATGGATAACTTAATCACTGGAGATTTAAAAAATATTGAACATTTATTCAAAGAGAAAAACTTTGAATTTTATCATCATGATATTACAAAATTTGTTCACGTTCCAGGTGAATTAGATTATATTTTACATTTTGCCTCACCAGCAAGTCCAATCGATTATTTAAAAATACCAATTCAAACTTTAAAAGTGGGTTCACTAGGAACACATAATTTATTAGGTTTGGCACGAGTTAAAAAAGCAAGAATACTGATAGCTTCAACTTCTGAAATATATGGCGATCCTTTAGTACATCCTCAAACAGAAGAATACTATGGTAACGTAAACACCATCGGACCTAGAGGTGTATATGATGAAGCAAAACGTTTTCAAGAATCAATCACCATGGCTTACCATACGTTTCATGGTGTAGAAACTAGAATTGTACGTATTTTTAACACTTACGGACCAAGAATGCGATTAAATGATGGTCGTGTTATTCCAGCATTTATCGGTCAAGCTTTACGCGGTGAAGATTTAACTGTTTTTGGAGACGGAAGTCAAACCCGTTCCTTTTGTTATGTAACTGATCAAGTGGAAGGAATTTACAGATTGTTACTTTCAGACTATCACCTACCCGTTAATATTGGAAACCCAGACGAAATAACAATTTCTGATTTCGCTGAAGAAATCATTAAATTAACAGGAACTACTCAAAAAATTATTTATAAAGATTTACCAGTTAATGATCCAATGCAACGTCAACCCGACACTACAAAAGCTAAAGAAATTTTAGGTTGGAGTGCGAAGGTTAACCGCGAAGAAGGTATGAAACTTACGTATGACTATTTTAAATCTCTTTCTGCTGAAGAATTAGCGAAGGAAGAACACAAAGACTTCTCTAAATATATTTATTAAATTGAAGCCAAAAACAGGTAGATATTCGAGTCTTATAAGGCCATTAATTACTTTTTTAGATTTATTAGTTATCAATCTATTAATATTAGTGTGTCTGCGTTCGGCAATGAGTAATTTTGGTTATCATACTATTTTATCATTGTTTTGGATAATTGTATCCTATTATTCAGGCTATTACGAGGTTTACCGTTTTACAAAAGAGATTGCAATTTTTGGAAAATTGTTCAAACAATTTGTTTTTATAAGTTTAATTACGTTTGCTTACGTTGGGTATAAATACAAATATGTAACTCCAGACGAAATTTGGCATTATATTATCACTTCATTTGTTGTGGTAGGTTTTATTAAATTTTCTATATTTTTTCTACTTCGAAAATATCGATTGTTTTATGGAGGAAACCTTAGAAATGTAATCATTTTAGGGCACGGAAAAGATGTTGACGAACTCAAAACTTTTTTTAATACCAATTTAGATTACGGCTACAATCTTTTAAAGATTTTCGATTTAAAAAAGAATAAAAAAGATGAAATTAAAGAATGTTACGAATTTGTATCAGAACACAAAGTTGACGAAATTTACGGTTCTTTAAACACATTAAGCAATTCTGATTTAGATAGTTTAATAAATTTTGCGGATAATAATCTGAAGACTATAAAATTATTGCCAGATAGTAAAAATAGACTTTTAAGGAATTTAGCTGTGGAGTATTATGGATATATTCCAGTAATTTCATTAAGAACGATACCTTTAGACAAAGAAGTTAACAAAAGGTTTAAACGTTTTTTTGATGTTGTTTTTTCACTATTAATTATTGTTTTTTTATTGTCGTGGTTAACACTTTTAATCGCCATATTAATTAAGTTAGAATCCAAAGGGCCTGTTTTTTTCAAACAAAAAAGAAACGGATTAAATTACAAAGAATTTTATTGTTATAAGTTCAGATCCATGCAATTGAATCCTATTGCCGATTTAGAACAAGTCCAAAAAAACGATCCTAGAGTTACTAAACTTGGAAAGATAATTAGAAAGTTCAGTATTGATGAATTGCCTCAATTTTTTAATGTTATACTTGGAGATATGTCGGTTGTAGGACCAAGACCACATATGGTAAGTCACACCGAAATGTATGCAAAGAGCATTGATAAATTTATGGTAAGACATTTTATCAAACCTGGAATTACAGGTTTAGCACAAATTAATGGTTGTAGAGGTGAAGTTGAAACAGAAAAAGACATTATAAATAGAGTTAAATTTGATATTTTTTATCTAGAAAATTGGTCTGTTTTATTAGATGTCAAAATTATTTACAAAACAGTTCTTAACGCCATAAGAGGAGAAGAAAAAGCTTACTAATGAGTCTGTTGGTTTCCATAATTACACCTTGT
The DNA here is from genome assembly GCF_011392115.1 of Flavobacterium difficile. Classification (GTDB taxonomy): domain Bacteria; phylum Bacteroidota; class Bacteroidia; order Flavobacteriales; family Flavobacteriaceae; genus Flavobacterium; species Flavobacterium difficile. Next base: position 94,037 of record NZ_JAAJBT010000007.1, on the reverse strand, counting down.
TACAATTCTGAAAAATATCTTTCACAAGCAATACAATCTGTTTTAAATCAAACATTTCAAAATTGGGAATTACTTCTTATAGACGATTGTTCTTCTGATACTACTTACACCATAATTACAGATTTTGCTTCTCAAGATGCGCGTGTAAAAGCCTTTAAATTAGATACCAACTCAGGTGCAGGCAAAGCAAGAAATTTAGGTATTCAAAAAGCTTCCGGTAATTATATCGCTTTTTTAGATGCAGATGATTTGTGGAAACCGGAAAAATTGGAAAAACAACTTTATTTTATGCAATCTCATAAAATCCCTTTTACTTTTTCGTTTTATGAAATCATAGATGAAGCTGGGAATTTGAGAAATGAAACGATTACAACTCCCACAAAAATTACATACAAACAGTTATATTTTTGCAATTGGATTGGCAATTTAACAGGAATTTATTCGGTAGATTTCTTTGGAAAAATTCCGATTTCTTCTATCAAAAAAAGACAAGATTGGATGTTGTGGTTACAAATTGTAAAGCAAACTAAATTCGCGACTCCAGTTCCCGAAAGCTTAGCATACTACAGAGTTCGTCAAGATTCTATTTCCGCATCCAAATGGAAATTAATTAAATATAATTTCAAAGTATATAAAGATTTCCACAAACGAAATTTTCTAATGGCTTGTTTCGATACAATGCAATTTTTGTATGTTCAATTGGTTATCAAACCCAAGTATAAGTTGAAATTTTAAACACAAACTAAATTACGTTTTCGCTCCCTTTCCTTTGGAGAGAGCTGGGGTGAGGCTATTACAACAACGAAGTAAATTGCTTCAATTTTCCACGATTGCTTCTCGTTAAAAAGTCTTTTCGCGTATAGGTAAAATTCAAATTCGGTTCTAAGTACAAATCAATGGCTTTCTGAATTTCGTCAATCTGTGTTGTAGAAAGTGCTTTTTCACTCACATAATCGATTTCAAAACTATCTAATTTGGTTTGTTTGATAACGAATTCTTTCACATTTCCATCGTCTTCAATAATACTTTTCGTCACATAATAGAATGTCAATCCTGGCGATTTTTTTCCGCTAGGCAAAATGGCAACATCATTAGTTCGACCAATTAATTGCTTCAAAATCGGTTTTTTCCAAGTGCTTTTTTCATCCAAAATGCCAATGTCACCAATTTCATAGCGAATAAACGGATGTGCTTGGTTGTACAAAGAAGTCACTACAACTTTTCCAGAAGTACCATTTGGAACGGGCTGATTGTTATCGTCTAAAATCTCAACAAATAAGGTTTCGGCATTGACTTGCCATTCACCTTTCGGATTTTGAAAAGCTAATAAGTCTAATTCCGAAGCACCATATTCGTTCACTATAGGAATGCCTAAATATTTTTCTAGCAAGATTTTATCAGCATCAAAAAGCATTTCTGAAGTAACCATACAGACTTTTAAAGTCGGACAAATGTCTTTTAATATAATGTTTTTCGATTGCAAGAATTTCGCAAAAAGCACAACGGAACTCGTGTATCCATTAATATAATCGAATTTTTTCTGTTGGAATTTTTTCAGAATTTCTTCCAAAACCACATCCGATAAATCGAAAATAGGAAAGCGATACCTTTTGGCTAATAAATCTTTAAACCGTTCCTTGTAATAGCCAAATTTATCTAACGGAATGCCATAAAATCGCGCTTGCAACGACGTGTTAAAATCGATTCCAAACCAACCAAATCGGTAAATATTAGAATACCAAGTTAGCGCGTGAGAAAATTTATCTTTCGCAAAAATAAACGGATCGCCACTTGAACCTGACGTTTTATTGATGTAAATGTTTTTTTCAAATCCTTTAGAAAGTCTTTCTGCTAAAGGAACTTGCAAGTTTTTCTTAGTCAGAATAGGTAAATTATTCCAATTTGAAACCTCTATATTTCCTGCTAATTTCTTATAAAACGGATTGTTTTCTATATGAAATTGAACAATCGCTTTTCTTTTTTCTTCAATAAAATTTTGATACTCAGATTCAGAAATTTGTAGATTTTTTTCAAATTCAAGTTGAGCTTCCTTCATAGGGAAACCATTTATTTTTAATGTTAAGTCGAATAAGTGAATCACGATTTCTGAATTTATTCAAAAATAACAAACCTAATTTTATAATCTAACAAAGACTTACTTTTTTTTCCAAGTAAAACAACTATTTTTGCAGAAACAAACAACACACACGATATGAATATTTTACTTTTAGGTTCTGGCGGAAGAGAACATGCTTTTGCTTGGAAAATGACTCAAAGTGCACTTTGCTCGCAACTTTTTGTGGCACCAGGAAATGCAGGAACAGCACAAATTGCTACCAATGTAGCTATCAATCCAAATGATTTTGAATCGGTTAAACAATTTGTTTTGGCTAACGCAGTTGAAATGGTAGTAGTCGGTCCGGAAGATCCTTTAGTAAACGGAATTTACGATTTCTTTAAAAATGATACTCAAATTTCTGCTATTCCAGTAATTGGACCTTCAAAATTAGGCGCCCAATTAGAAGGAAGTAAAGAATTTGCCAAAGAGTTTTTGGTAAAAAACAACATTCCAACGGCTAAATATGAAAGTTTTACTCCAGAAACCGTGGAAAAAGGATATGAGTTTTTAGAGACCCTTTCTCCACCTTATGTTTTAAAAGCGGATGGTTTAGCAGCCGGAAAAGGTGTAGTAATTTTAAACGATTTACAAGAAGCAAAAGACGAACTGAAAGCGATGTTAGTCGAAGCGAAATTTGGTTCAGCGAGTGCGAAAGTCGTAATAGAAGAATTTTTAGACGGAATTGAATTAAGTTGTTTTGTTGTAACAGACGGAAAAAGTTACAAGATATTGCCAACAGCCAAAGATTACAAAAGAATTGGCGAAGGCGACACAGGTTTAAATACAGGTGGAATGGGCGCCATTTCTCCAGTGCCATTTGCAGATGCGGCATTGATGGAAAAAATTGAAACTCAAATTGTAATTCCAACTATCAATGGTTTAAAAAACGACAACATTGAATACAAAGGTTTTGTATTTATTGGTCTGATTAAAGTGGGCGATAATCCATTCGTAATTGAATACAACGTAAGAATGGGTGATCCAGAAACGGAAGTAGTTTTACCAAGAATTAACAGCGATTTAGTGGCTTTGTTTCAGGCGGTTGCTAACGAAAAGTTATCGGATTTTAAATTAGATTTAGACGAAAGAACGGCTGCGACAATTGTTGTAGTTTCTGGTGGTTATCCTGAAGCATTTGAAAAAGGCAAAGAAATTTCTGGATTAAACCATGAAACAGAATCGCTAGTTTTTCATGCAGGAACAAAAGAAGAAAACGGGAAAATACTTTCTAATGGAGGTCGTGTTTTAGCAGTAACTTCTTTTGGAAATACCTTCGTAGAAGCCACAAAAAAATCTTATCAAACCATAGAAAACCTAAAATTTGATAAGATGAATTATAGAAAAGACATAGGATTCGACTTGTAATTGAATCTTTGACTTTAAGATACGAAAAAACACTGTACTAATTTTGGCACAGTGTTTTTTTTATTTTTAAAAAGAATTATTTCGTTAAGAAAGAATGCGCAGTGGTATCTTGCTCATCTTCTCCAGATTTTTTGAAAATCTGTAATTGTTTGGTCCAGTAATACGTCCAATAACAACAAATACAAATAAATACCCAATTGATAATATTTGCACCCCACCAATTGGTTAATTCCCAACTTCTTAACAAGTCCATCGGTACAAAAAGTACTTCAACAAATAAAAATTGTATTGCTTCGAAAAATGCTTTCATTTTTTTATTATTATATTTACACTACAAAAATATAAAATATCTTTATGATTGCAAGCCTTTTTAGTAAAACTCGACCAATAAATTATGCATTAATTTTCATAATGCTGCTTTCTTGTTATTTTTTATATCAATTTCAAGTTTCGGCTACCGATTTTACCACAAATACGCTTTTAGAAAAAGGTGCCGTTTTAGTATTAATTATTTTTTCTTTTTTTCTTGTCAATTTTATTTCACTAAAAAATTCGCTTACGAAAAATGATAATTATGCCATTTTAATTTTTTTGATTTTTATACTTTTATTTCCAACCATTTTAGATGATACGAAAATTGTATTGTCTAATGTGTTTTTATTGTTGGCCTTACGACGATTGATTTCTTTAAAAACACTAAACTCACCAAAAGAGAAAATATTCGATGCCTCTTTTTGGATTTTTCTTTCCGCAATATTTCATTTTTGGAGTATTCTGTATATCGTTTTGGTGTTTATTTCTATCGTTTTTCACTCTGGAAAAGATTATAAAAATTGGGTTTTACCTTTTGTTTCTTTTTTATGCGTTTGGATTCTGTATATATTTTCTAGCTTAGTGCTTTTCGATAATTATGCTATCAAAGAAAATATTTTTGACGTAGGTTTTAACTTTTTTGCGTTTGATAATGTGTATCAAAATATGGCTTTGGCCTTATTCGTTTCGATATCTGTTTTGTTTTTTGCTTCTCAAACTTTTGATTATCAGAACAAACCTTTGAACATGCAATCGTCTTACAAACAAATTTATTTTTCGTTTATTTTGGCCGTAGGTATTTATATTTTTTCACCAAATAAATCTAACGATTTACTTATTTATTCTTTTGCACCACTATCTATTTTAGGCGCAAATATGTTTGAAAAATTTGAAGATTCGGTTTACAAAGAAGTTTCGTTGTATTTACTTTTTGCCGTAGGTATGTTTTTCTTTTTTGCTCAATTATAATTTATTTCCATACGCTAAATCGCCAGCATCACCTAAACCAGGAACAATATAATTTTTTTCGTTTAGTTTTTCATCTAAAGCAGCGACCCATAAATGACAAGTATCAGGTAAGTTTTCTTCTAAATATTTAATACCTTCTGGAACGGCAATTACCACTGCAATATGTATTTGTTTTGGATTGTGATCCACTAAAAGTTTTTTCAAAACAGCTACTAAAGATTGTCCAGTAGCCAACATCGGATCAATTAAAATTAAGCTTTTATTATTGAAAGTTGGAGTTGCTTTGTATTCCACCAAAATTTCAAATTCGTCATCGTTATTATAATGATGACGGTAAGCCGAAACAAATCCGTTTTCCGCATCGTCAAAAAAATTCATAAACCCTTGATGAAGTGCTAATCCAGCTCGTAAAATAGAACACAAAACTAGGTTTTCCGCAATAGTTGTAGTATGTTTTATACCTAAAGGTGTTTGAACAGCAATGTCTTTGTATTCTAATTTTTTACTTAACTCATACGCCATAATTTCACCGATACGTTCAATGTTTTTTCTAAAACGCATGCTGTCTTTCTGAATGTTTACATCTCTAAGTTGCGTAAGAAAATGATTTAAAATACTGTTTTGTTCGGAGATATAATGTACGGTCATGTGAGATAATTTGAAATTTGTGGTTAAAAGTACAAAAAATCCTTATTTTTGTAAATTAAATTAGAAACTATGTTTGCAGAATTTGCCTTTCCGATTTTTGAACAATCGATAAAAGAATATCATGTTATAGATGATGTATATCAGCCGGTATTAAACCCCTTTGAAAAAGGTTCAGTAGAACATTTATTGTATGCAAAAAATTGGGTAGACACGGTACAATGGCATTATGAAGATATTGTTCGTGATCCAAACATTGACCCAGTTGCCGCTTTAGATTTGAAACGTAAAATCGATGCTTCTAATCAAGTTAGAACCGATATGGTAGAATATATTGATAGTTATTTTTTACAGAAATATGCGCACGTTCAAGTAAAACCAGAAGCTAGAATCAATACGGAAAGTCCAGCTTGGGCCATTGACAGGTTATCTATTTTAGCTTTGAAAATTTACCACATGAATGAAGAAGCTACACGTGAAGAAGCAACCGCAGAACACAGAGCAAAATGTCAAGAAAAATTAAACGTATTGTTAGATCAGAAAAACGACATGTTTATTTCTATCAGTCAATTAATTGAAGATATCGAAAACGGTGATAAATTCATGAAGGTGTACAAACAAATGAAAATGTACAACGATGAGGAATTGAACCCAGTTTTGTATCAAAATAAAAAATAAATGTCGCCACACATTTTAGTTATCAGGCTTTCAGCTATGGGTGATGTCGCAATGACTGTTCCTGTGTTGAAAGCTTTTTCTTTACAATATCCTGAGGTGAAAATCACAGTGGTTTCTCGACCTTTTTTCCAACCTTTTTTCGAAGATATTGAAAACGTAACTTTTTTTGCTATCGATTTAAAGGAACGACATAAGGGCTTTTTAGGATTAATACGTTTGTTTTCCGATTTACGAAAGTTGCATATTGATGCGGTTGCCGATTTACATAATGTGTTGCGTTCGAAAGTGGTCAGAACATTATTTGCCTTAACAGGAAAAAAAGTGGCTGCTACAGACAAAGGCCGAAAAGAGAAGAAAGCACTAACAAAACTAGCTAATAAAACTATTTCGCCAACCCAATCGATGTTTGATAGACATGGAAAAACGTTTGAAAAATTAGGTTTTCCATTAAATTTAGACCATCCGATTTTTCCAAAAAAAGCCCTTTTATCAGAAGAAATTATCGCGATTACTGGCAATAAAGATAAAAATTGGATAGGCATCGCACCTTTCGCACAATACGAAACTAAAGTGTATCCGATAGATTTAATGCAAGAGGTGATTGATGAATTAGCAAAAAACACTTCTGTAAAAGTCTTTTTATTTGGTGGTGGAAACGAAGAAATTAAAAAATTAAATCAACTGAAAAACAACCATGAAAACGTGATGGTTGTGGCCGGGAAAATTAAGTTTCAACAAGAATTGGACTTAATTGCTAACTTAAACCTGATGCTTTCTATGGATTCTGGAAATGCACATATAGCGGCTATGTTGGGTGTAAAAGTGATTACACTTTGGGGCGCCACACATCCTTTTGCTGGATTTAAACCATTTCATCAACCTGATGATTTTTGTATTACTTCCGATAGAGAGCAATATCCTTTTTTACCCACTTCGGTTTATGGAAATAAAAAAGTGGAAGGTTATGAAAATGCGATGCGAAGTATATTGCCGGAAACGGTTGTGAATAAAATCAATTCTGTTTTATAAATAAAAAAACCCTAAATCAAAAAAAGCGATTTAGGGTTTTTTATTATGAGTTGATAGGTTTAAATATCGTCAAAATCTACTTTAATTTCTGAAGTAGTTGGCACGGCTTGACAAGCTAAAACTAAGCCTTCCGCGACTTCATTGTCAGTTAAAATTTGGTTTTTATTCATAGTGGCACTTCCTTCTGTCACTCGGCAAATACAACTGCTACAAATTCCACCTTGACACGAATAAGGTACATCTAAACCTTGCTTTAAAGCCGCTTCTAAAATGGTTTGTTTCTGACTCATTTCAAAAGTCACTTCATCAGAATCTACTAAGATTGAAATTTGAGTATGTCCGTTTGAACCAGTAGAAGTTTTACTTTCTGTTGTTGCAGACGTTCCAAATAATTCAAATTTGATGTCTTTCTCTGCAACATTATTTTCAGTTAAAGTAGCAGAAACTACTTTAATCATTTCTTCTGGTCCACATAAATAAAACTTAGAAAAGGTTTTATCTGCATGTTTGTTTTTAAGAACAGTGTTTACCACAGATTTGTCAATTCTTCCAAACAATTCGCCAGCCACATTTACTTGACTGTATACGAAATGTACAAAAAATCGACCTAAATTTTTAAGTTGAAGCGCGTGTAATTCGTCATGGAAAATAGTTTCTGCTACGTCTTTGTTTCCGTAAACCAAAACAAATGTACTATTTGGTTCGTCTTCTAAAACACTTTTTGCAATCGATAAAACGGGAGTAATTCCACTTCCAGCAGCAAACGCCGCATAACTTTTTTGTTGTTCGTGTTTGGCTTCAAAAGTAAATTTCCCTTCAGGAATGCTTACTTCTAATAAATCGCCTACTGCTAAATTACGATTAGCAAATTTTGAAAAGGTTCCGTTTGAAACTTCTTTTACAGCAATTCGCATTTCGCCACTTTTTGGAGAAGAACATATAGAATACGCTCTACGAATTTCTTTTCCATCTAAAGTTAATTTTAACGTAACATATTGTCCAGCAATAAATTGATAAACTGCTTTTAGTTCTTCAGGAATATTAAAAACAATAGAAACGGCACTTTTAGTTTCTCTTTTAATTTCTTTTATGGCTAATTTATAAAAATCCATATTGTAATTTTTTATGTTGTAAATAAGGCTCTTAATTCAGTAGCTTCAGCTGGTTTCATTTTTCCTGCTAAAACTAAACTCAATTGTTTTCTTCTTAAAGCCGCTTCAAAGCGTTGAATTTCTAACTCTGTTTGTGGTTCAATTGGTGGAACTGGAACGGGACTTCCCATTTCGTCTACCGCAACAAAAGTATAAATTGCTTCGTTAGCTTTATTTTTTATTCCAGATTCTCTGTCTTCTGTCCAAACATCAATAAAAATTTCCATAGATGTTGAAAAAGTTCTAGACACTTTTGCTTCTACAGTAACCACACTTCCTAGTGGAATTGCTTTGTTAAAGGCTACGTGATTTACAGATGCGGTTACACAAATTCTACGAGAGTGACGACGTGCAGTAATACTTGCAGCTCTGTCCATACGCGCTAATAATTCACCACCAAAAAGATTGTTTAAAGGATTGGTTTCACCTGGTAAAACTAAATCTGTAAGAACAGTTACGGAGTCTGAAGGATATTTATTTTGCATTGTTTTTTTACAAAGATACTAACTCTGATTTAAAAACAAGGCATAAAAAAATCCCAAAATTGGGATTAATCTATAAGCAACCAAGCATCAATGCTGTCTTTTGCTTTTATTTTAAGCTTCAAACTTTGCGCTTCTTTTAATTTTGTATAACTTCCAAAAGCAACAGGAATTAGACCCGACTTATTTTTTTTCAATAAATGAGCTTCAAAACCTTGAGCTATTAATTCTTTAAGTACCTTATCAGCATTATGTTCATTTCTATAAGCACCTGCTATAACATGGTATTTCGCATTTATTTTTTCTTCCAACGTTAAATCAACAGCTTGCATTGGATTAGGTAAAACAAATGTAGCTTCTTGTAATTTCTGATTTACTTTTTCTTGCACTGCTTTTTCAACTAAAACAGTTTTTTGATCTATAGTAAAATCATAATACATTTTGTAACCATAAATTCCTACTGAAGAAAAAATCGCAATTGCAGCAGCATATTTCAACCAATTCGTATTGGTTTTGTTTTGAACTAATGGAATTACTGGAGTTTCAACTTCAATAACTACTTTTTTCAAAATTTCATTTTCTACAACCTCTTGAGCGATAGAAATGGTTTCAACTACATTTTGGGTTTGATTTTCTCGGATAATTTCAGGAGAATTAAAACCTGCCAAACCAAAAGAATCCATTAAGTAATTAACGGAAGTATTAGGTTTAAAAACCAAATTGTTTTCAGAATTTGAAAATATTTCACCTATATTTTCTAAGTTTAATACCTCTTTATTTTGAAGTTTTTCTAACCAAAAAATTACTTGAGTTTCAATTTTTGCAAGCGCATTTTCGTAGCTAATTTTTTCTTGTAAGGCAATATGGTTCGCCAATAAACCGTCATTAGTTTTGATGTTGGCGTTGAAAGAAATTACTTTTCTTGGAGGTACAAACGAATTTTGACCTTCTGCTATTTGAGCCGATTGCCATTCGCTTAAAAACGCACCGAAACCAGGAATGCTAACGCATTGGTAACGATACAATAATCCAGAAATGTATTTCTCTATTTTCATAGTAGCAAAATTAAGTATTCAAAGACAAAAACAAAATTTTATCAACAATTTTTATTAACAATCTAAGCTTTGAGTTTATTTAGGTTTGATTTTCAATCGTAATCATTTATTGTTTTTTATTGGTCGAAAGGTATGGTCTTTATTTTCAATGGTATTTGATTGTACAAATTTGTTTTTAATGACTATTTCAAAATTATAAAAAATAAATATATTTGTAATCTATTTTATACGCCATGTTACATACTGAATTATTACACGCACTCGCACTTTTAAAAGTCGATGGAATTGGTGACATTGTTGCCAAAAAATTAATAACCCATTGCGGTTCTGCCCAAGCCGTTTTTGAAGCTAAGAAAAAAGCGCTATTAGCCATTGATGGTGTGGGCGAAGTCCTTTTTAAAAAATTACAAGATCATTCCGTTTTTCAGTTAGTCGAAAAAGAACTTCAATTTGTTGAACAACAAAATATTTCTTGTTTGTACTATCAGGAAGCTAGTTATCCTGAACGATTGAAGCATTGTATCGACGGCCCGCTAGTGTTGTTTCAATCAGGAAATATTGATTTTCAAAACAGAAAACTCATAAATATTGTAGGAACACGCCAAGTAACACCTTACGGAACAGAATTTACAAAAAAATTAATAGCTGATTTGGCCCCATTAAACCCGATTATAGTTAGTGGTTTTGCTTATGGTATCGATATTGTTGCTCATCAAGCCGCTATGGAAAACAACTTGCAAACCATAGGTGTTTTAGCACATGGATTGAATCAGATTTATCCGAAAATGCATCAAAAATATATGGCTAAAATGGAGCAAAATGGCGGGTTTATGACAGAATTTTGGAGTACTTCCAATCCGGATAGAGAAAATTTTATCAAACGCAATCGAATTGTAGCAGGAATGTGTGAAGCTACTGTAGTGATAGAAAGTGCAGAAAAAGGCGGTTCGTTAATTACAGCTAATTTAGCTAACGATTACAATCGAGATGTTTTTGCCGTTCCAGGTCGTGTTTCAGATAAATTTAGTCAAGGTTGCAACAATCTGATTAAAACACAACGCGCGCATTTGTTAAATAGTGCGGCAGATTTAATTTATATTTTGAATTGGGACTTACAAGAGAAAAAAGTAACACCCATTCAAAAGCAATTATTTGTTTCTTTAACAGATGATGAACAAAAAATTTACGATTATCTTCAAAATAAACAACCTGAACTAATGGATATTATAGCTCTAGATTGTGATTTGCCAATTTTTAAAATTTCTTCTTTGTTATTAAATATGGAACTAAAAGGTGTAATTCGACCTTTGCCAGGTAAGCTGTTTGAAGCCATTTAGGTAAAAAAAAAATCACAAATTAGTCTTTTGCTAATTTGTGATTTTTTTTGGTTTAGTGAGCTTTAGTTTGTTATTGGTAAACCCTCGTTAGCTATTTTACTCCATTTTTTAGATTCTTGTGTCCAAGTCCAAAATTCATTATTTTCTAATAAAACAACTAATCTGGTTCCTGTTCCAGAAAAAACATATTTTGTAAAAACATTCATTTTTTTAATTTTTACACCTATCGGAAGTTCTTTAGTTTCAAAAGGAATCCATTTACAATCACGTGCCGACATCCACATTAAAGTATTGTCGTTAAATAATGATACTATACGTCCTTCACCACCACCTAAGCCAACCTTCATGTACGCTTCTGTTTGCACAATACTTTTATCTGTTGGATAATTTTTGGTTTCTAATTTTTTCCAATTTTTTTCTCCGGCGGTTATCCACCAAAAAGAACTATCGGATAATGTTACAAAAATTCTTGTTTCAGTATCATACATTCTTGGTTTTTGATAGGAATTAAAAGCCTCTATATTGTAACCATTTGGCAAACCAACATCAGTAATTTTTTCCCAGTTTAATTCACCATCCGACCACCAAACCGAATTGTCTTCTAAAATTAAAACTAAAACGGTATCTAAAACGAAGCTTAAGCCGGTTTCTTTGGTGTAAGTTCTAAAACATTTTATTTTGGAGTTTGTTGGTAAATTGTTAGTTTGAAGTTTTACCCATTTAGAATACCCATCTTCTAAGTTCCATATGGTATTGTCTTCTAAGATAACTATTAAGTCGGTTTTAGAGTAATCAAAATTTAAGTTTGATTTTGAACCAATTATTTTTATGGCCACATCTTTGGGTAATTGGCTAGTATCTAGTTTTGTCCAACTGTCAATGCCGTTTCCAATCCAAAGCGTATTATCGCTCATTAAACAAACTAAATTAGAACCATTTAAGTTGCCATATGCACTGAATTCTTTTACAACAGTTTGACCAATAGCTATATTGCTTAATAAAAACAACACAAAATAATATATTTTTTTCATGCTAATTTTTTATAAAAACCCTAACTTTTCTCTAACTCTATTTAATACACCATCTGCAACTTTACTTGCTTTTGCTGCACCTTCGAAAAGCAGTTTGTCAACTTCTTCTAAGTTGTTGATATAATACGTATATTTTTCTCTTTCCGTTTTAAATTTTTCAGTGATTAACTCGAATAATTCTTGTTTGGCGTGACCGAAACCATAATTTCCGGCTAAATATTTGGTTTTTAATTGTGCGGTTTGTTCTTCAGAACCTAATAATTTATAAAGTGCAAAAACATTACAAGTCTCTGGATTTTTTGGGTCTTCTAATGGTGTGCTATCGGTTTCAATACCTTTTATTTGTTTTAATAAAGCTTTATCATCTAGGAAAATATTGATGAAATTATTACGAGATTTACTCATTTTTTGTCCGTCTGTTCCCGGAATCAACATGGTATCTTCAGAAGTTTTTCCTTCTGGCAATACGAAAGTTTCTCCCATTTGGTGGTTGAAACGTGAAGCTACATCGCGTGTAATTTCTAAATGTTGCATTTGGTCTTTTCCAACAGGAACAATTTCTGCATCGTATAATAAAATGTCGGCTGCCATTAACATGGGATAGGTGAACAAACCTGCATTTACATCTTCTAATCTGTCGGCTTTATCTTTAAAAGAATGGGCTAACGTTAATCGTTGAAAGGGAAAAAAACAACTTAAATACCAAGACAATTCTGCAGTTTGTGGCACATCTGATTGTCTGTAAAACGTAACTTTATTAGTATCTAATCCGCAAGCTAACCAAGCAGCTGCTGTGCTATACGTATTTGCTTTTAATTCGGCTCCATTTTTAATTTGGGTAATCGAATGCAAATCGGCAATAAATAAAAACGATTCATTGGCTGGGTTATTTGCCATTTGTATAGCTGGAATAATTGCTCCTAATAAATTTCCTAAATGTGGCGTTCCTGTACTTTGAACGCCTGTTAATATTTTTGCCATTTTATTTTTTGTTTTTGCAAATGTAAGTTTTTATGTAAAAAGAGCCAAGTGAAAAGAGCCAAGTGAAAAGAGTCAAGTGAAAAGAGCCAAGTGAAAAGAGTCAAGTAAAAAGAGTCAAGTAAAAAGAGTCAAGTGAAAAGAGTCAAGTGAAAAGAGTCAAGTAAAAAGAGTCAAGTGAAAAGAGTCAAGTAAAAAGAGCCAAGTGAAAAGAGCCAAGTGAAAAGAGTCAAGTGAAAAGAGTCAAGTGAAAAGAGTCAAGTACAAAGTAAAAAGGAATCTATAGCAGTTTTCAGTTTAAAGTTATGCGCGATTTCTAACCCCGATTGCAGTGGCATCCTGTTACAAATTGCTACTTAAAAGCAAATTGTAACAGATATAACGGAAAGCGGGTGCGATTTTGTTTTGAAATGCTATATTTGTGTTTCATAAAAAAAATAAAATGAAAATTATACTTTATCCGCTTTGGTTGCTTTATAGAATTTGGTTTTACCTTTTAATGTTGGTGCCCATATTGGTTTTATTCCCATTTATTTTTATTACGATTTTAAGCGAAAAAACCTATCCGCTGTTTTTTAAAATTGCCAGACTTTGGTCTAAAATTATTTTAATTGGGATGGGTTTTAGATATTCTATTGAAGGCGATGAAGTTTTTGAAGACGGAAAAAGTTACATGTTAGTGGCCAATCATACTTCGATGACGGATATTATGTTGATGTTGCTTGCGGTGAAAAATCATCCGTTTGTGTTTGTGGGAAAAAAAGAATTGGTTAAGATTCCTATTTTCGGATTTATTTATAAGCGTGTATGTATTTTAGTAGACAGAAGTAATAGCAAAAGCAGGTATGAGGTTTTTGAAAGGGCGCAAAAAAGAATTCAACAAGGATTGAGCATTTGTATTTTTCCAGAAGGTGGCGTGCCTGATGAAAGTGTTATTTTAGATGAATTTAAAGATGGTGCTTTTAGAATTGCTATTGAACACCAACTTACCATCGTGCCGATGACTTTTTTCGATAATAAAAAACGATTTTCGTATACTTTTTTTAGTGGAACTCCAGGTAAAATGCGCGCTAAAATTCACCAACCAATTGAAACAGCAGGAAAAGTTTTAGAAGACAGACATGCTATAAAACAGGAAGTTAGACAAGTTATTTTAACACATTTAGAGAAAGATCTGCAATAAAAAAGCGCCTTTGGGATAGACGCTTTTTCAGTTTCAAACTTATTAGAAGCAATGAAACAACTTAACTAAATTATAGATAACTAACTTTAAAATTTATAACTAATTCCAGTATTTACACCAATTACATAAGGTGAAAAATTTTCAGCATTTTTATTAAATGTATTAATTTGGTAACGTAATGTAGGTTCTAAATTCAATTGAAAACTTTTCATGAAATTATAGCTAAAACCTAGTCCAACGTTACTACTAAAATGTACTGTATTTAAGTTGGAAGCTTTACCAATTTGCATGGTTCCATCTGTGGCTTTAATTGAAACTTCATTGGCAGTTAAAAACAAAGTACTCATACCACCACGAAGTGAGACTCCCACTTTTTTGTTTAAAAGGGCGTAAGACATTTCTAAAGGAACTTCAATATATTGCGCTCTTTGGTTTAAATTTCCTAAGTTTTGATTGCTTTGTATGTTTTGTATTTCCGATGTGTTTTTAGATAAATTATTTTCACTTTTTAACACTAAATATTTACTGTTTGAATTTCTCTCGATGTTTGTATTGGCAATTTTCGATTGGTCTTCAAAAGAGGAATAAAAAGCAATGTTTTCTGTATCGTAATCTAAATTCAAATTACTAACACCTGTTTTGATAGCCAATCGCTTGTTTATAGCATACGACACGCCAATTCCGTAACTGGTAGAGTTATTAAACGATTTCTCGTTAGAACTAAATTCATCAGAAATCGGAGAACCATTAGCAAAAGAATTGAAGAAAATAGGCGAAACAAAACTGTTTACAGCCCATTTACTCCATTTCTCTTTTTCGGCAACAACTTGTTTTGTCTCTTTTTCACGAAGCAATTTTTCCATTGGGTTTTCTTCAATTGTTGCTATTGCTAATTTTGTAGTGTCTGTTTTTATTGGATCTATTGCTACAACAGCGCTAGAATTGGTATTTATTGTTTTTTCAAGATTGTTGACAGCATCTGTAGGTTTTGAAACAATGGTATTGAACGGCAAATCGGAAAAACTAAATTTATTACTTTCTGTTTTTCCAGAATTTTTCTGTTGAGAAATGTTGAGATTTTTATTTACATTAAAATCCGTTACACCAGAATTTGAACTTTGATTTTTAATTTGAATGTCACTTAACGGTACAACTGTTTTGAAATAGTTCTTTTCATATTGGTTAGAAGTAGTATTATTTGCTACAATTTCTGAACTTGAAGAAATAAGAGTTTTTTTCTTTTCAAATTTATTTTTAGACACCGTATTTGAGGCAAAACCTGTATTCGATTTGTTGTTGGTTAATTTTGGATTCGAAACTTTATTGTAATTTAGGTTTGATTTTTTAGCAGGTTCTAAATTTATATTTGAATCCGAGTTAGTGGAAGTATTTGTTACAACAGCATTAGATTTCGGATGATTTATTGCTTCATTAGTGATGGAAGAATTTAACTTATTTTCATTCGATTTAGCGGTTTTCGAATCGATATTGTTTCGGTTTAAATTTTTATGTATTTGATTTTCTTCAGAAGTAACAACGGTGTTATTTTCAGTAGAAGTGTTTTTAAAATTGTTGTTGGAGTTAAAAAAAAGTAGCGAACCAATTGCCACAAAAGAAGCAGCAATTCCAGCAGTTTTAAACCAAAATGGAAGTATTCTTCTTTTTTGTTCTTTCGAATTTAATTTCTCTTGAATGTTTTCCCATACCAACTCTGGTGGAGCAACTTCAAAATCTTTAAATTTCTCTTGAAAAAGGCGTTCTATATTTTTACTTTTTTTCATTTGTTTGAACTTAATTTTTTTAAATGTATCGCTTTAAATTTTTTGTCGTTTGCTTCTACAAACTTATGCTTGTTTGCGATTCATTTTGTTTTGGAAAATGCGGTAGTATAATTTTGT
Source organism: Flavobacterium difficile (assembly GCF_011392115.1). GTDB lineage: Bacteria > Bacteroidota > Bacteroidia > Flavobacteriales > Flavobacteriaceae > Flavobacterium > Flavobacterium difficile. Next base: position 77,805 of record NZ_JAAJBT010000007.1, on the reverse strand, counting down.
ATTTTTTCTTTTAAAATTATTTTAGCTCTGGCCAAATTAGATTTCGATGTACCATCTGATATGTCTAGCATTTCTGCAATTTCTTTATGCGAATACCCGTCAACAACATATAAATTAAACACCAATCGATACCGATCTGGTAATTCTTGAATAATTTTCAACAAAAAATTTAGAGTAACAGATTCTTCGTCAATTTCAACTTCTTCTTCATTGGGAATGTTATCCGAAACTAATTCTAAAAATGTACCTTGTTTTCTATATTGTTGCAAAACATAATTAATAACTAATCTTTTTGCCCAACCTTCAAAAGATCCTTTGTTATTAAATTGTGTTAACTTTTCAAAAATAATTAAAAAACTTTCTTGTAAATTATCTTGTGCTTCTTCATAGTTTCTAGAATACTTTAAACTTACAGCGAACAATTTTGGCGCTAAAAGCTTATACAATTGTTCTTTAGCTTTAGTGTTATTTTGTTTACAATCGTATAAAATTTTTTCAATCATTCGTGTTTTTTATTGCACATCTACCGATACTTCTTCAAAAATTAAACTTCCATTTGCATTTGTTCCTTTAAAAAACTTTAACAAATATGTGCCAGTTTGAATGGGTTTAAAGTTTAATTTTTGTGTCACAATTTGATTGGTTAAAGCTTCACAATTGTTTTGTTCTGACACAAAACTTTGCACTGCAATTGTTCTAGTTAAACCATCTTTTTCGTATAAAAACCCATCAAAGCCATGACATGTCGTTGGTCTTAAAAAATTAACTTCAATTTCATTTACTTCATTAACATTAAAACTTGTAGGTAAGACTACAGATTCTATAGGTAATAATTCAAACCGAACCTTTGGGTTGCTTGATTCAGGAGTACACGAAATCAATACGAATAAAATACTAAAAAATGCTATAATTTTTTTCATTGTTAAAAGGTTTATTTAAATAGATACAAAATTTACAAAAAGGTTGCGTTATAATCAAAAAAAATCATCCTGTTGGATGATTTTAATTTTTTATTCCGCTTGCTCTTTTAATAAAGCTTTAATTTTAACTTCTAGTTCATCCATTAATTCTGGATTATCTTTGATGAGTTGTTTTACAGAATCTCTTCCTTGTCCTAGTTTGGTTTCCCCGTAACTGAACCAAGAACCGCTTTTCTTTATCACTTCAAAGTCAACTGCTAAGTCTAACACTTCTCCAACTTTAGAAACTCCTTCACCATACATGATGTCGAATTCACAAGTTCTAAATGGTGGGGCTACTTTGTTTTTTACAATTTTTACTTTGGTTCTGTTTCCGATAACATTTTCGCCATCTTTAATTTGTGATGAACGTCTGATGTCAATTCTAACAGAAGCATAAAACTTTAAAGCATTTCCACCAGTTGTAGTTTCAGGACTACCAAACATTACTCCAATTTTATCTCTCAACTGGTTGATAAAAAACACTGTACATTTTGTTTTGTGAATGGTTCCAGTCAATTTTCTTAAAGCTTGAGACATTAAACGGGCGTGTAATCCCATTTTACTATCACCCATATCGCCTTCGATTTCACTTTTTGGTGTTAAAGCCGCAACCGAGTCAATAACCACAATATCAACTGCACCTGAACGTATTAAACTTTCTGCAATTTCCAAAGCTTGCTCTCCATTATCTGGTTGAGAAATAATTAAATTATCAATATCTACTCCTAATTTTTCAGCATAAAAACGGTCAAAAGCGTGTTCTGCATCAATAAAAGCAGCAATTCCTCCTGCTTTTTGAGCTTCTGCTATGGCGTGTAAGGTTAAGGTGGTTTTACCAGAAGATTCTGGCCCGTAAATTTCAATAATTCTTCCTTTCGGATATCCATTTACTCCTAATGCAATGTCTACACCTAAAGATCCTGACGAAATGGTTTCTACTTCTTCTACAGCAGAATCCCCCATTTTCATCACAGTTCCTTTACCGTAAGTTTTGTCTAATTTGTCTAATGTTAGTTGTAAGGCTTTTAATTTTGCTTCTTTTTCCGTGCTCATAATAATAAATTTTTGTAAAAATACAGAATTTTTTAATCGGAACAAAGATTGTTAATATGTTTTGTGATTTTCTAAAAAAATATAACTTTGCACCTGAATTCTTCCATTTAGAGTTCGTTTGTTTATTATTTCTGTGAAGATGCGACAAATCGCATCTCTAACCCTTAATTGTTTATAGCATGCAACTGTATAACACCTTAAGCGCAGAAGAAAGAGCCAAGTTAATTGATCAAGCCGGTCAGCGATTAACGCTTTCTTTTTATGCGTACGCCAAAATTGAAAACCCAACACAATTTAGAAACGACTTATTTCTGAAGTGGAATAAATTAGATGCTTTAGGCCGAATCTATGTCGCTACTGAAGGAATTAATGCACAAATGTCGGTGCCAGCTGAAAATATTGAGGCGTTCAGAGAAACGTTAGAAAAGTACGATTTCCTGAAAGGCATTCGTTTGAATATTGCAGTGGAACATGATGATCATTCTTTCTTAAAATTAACCATTAAAGTTAGAAATAAAATTGTAGCCGATGGTTTAAATGATGAAACTTTCGACGTAACGAACAAAGGAGTGCATTTAAATGCTAGAGAATTCAATGCGATTTTAGACGATCCGAATACCATTGTAGTCGATTTTAGAAATCATTATGAGAGTGAAGTAGGGCATTTTAAAGGCGCAATTACACCAGATGTAGAAACGTTTCGTGAAAGTTTACCGATCATTAACGAACAATTAAAAGACTTCAAAGAAGATAAAAACTTAGTGATGTATTGTACAGGTGGAATTCGTTGTGAAAAAGCTTCTGCTTACTACAAACACCAAGGTTTTAAAAATGTTTTTCAATTAGAAGGTGGTATTATTAATTACGCCAAACAAATAAAAGAAGAAGGTTTAGAAAGTAAATTTATTGGAAAAAATTTCGTTTTCGACCACCGTTTAGGAGAACGAATTACGGATGATATTATTGCGCAATGTCACCAATGTGGTGCACCTTGTGATACTCACGTAAATTGTGCGAATGAAGGTTGTCATTTGTTGTTTATTCAATGCGATTCTTGTGCGGAAAAAATGGAAAATTGCTGCTCGACTACATGTGTAGAAACGATTTATTTGCCATTAGAAGAACAAGAAAAGCTAAGAAAAGGAGTAAAAAACGGCAATAAAATTTTTCAAAAGGGAAAATCTCCAGATTTAAAATTCAAACAAAACACGGAAAGAAATATTTTTGAAGAAATTGCTCAAAAACCTGTAAAAGTTTCAGCGGTTACACAAATTAGAAAAAGAAAAATTGCCACCGAGAGAAAGTTATATATCGGAAAAGGGCAACATTATTTCTCCAAAGCACAAGTTGGACAATTTTTAATTGAAAAAGAAGAATTAAAAACGGGCGACACCATTTATGTCATCGGACCAACAACAGGAAATCAAAAGTTAGAAGTGGGAACAATGTTCGTAAATGGAGTGGAAAGTACAGTTGCAAAATCTGGCGATAAAGTGACATTTGTCGTGCCATTTAAAATCAGAGAATCGGATAAAATTTACAAAATATAATTATAAATTTATAAGAAAAAGAAACCTGTTACGTTTGTATTATGTAGCAGGTTTTTTAGTTTGCAAAAACTTCAAAAAGCAAAATTATAAATTAAGGTAAAAAATGCTATCTTTACGCTCAAAATAACATTTGAAATCGCAAATTCAAAAGTCTTGTTGTAAACAAGTTCAAATAAAAAGAAAGCGATATTATAACTTGTTCCGATAATTCGGGATGACTTATGAAAAAAAATATAATCAACATTTGAAAAGTATTCCGATAAATCGGAAGATCAATATATATAGATTTATGGCATGTACAAGTTGTTCAACTTCCGATGGTGGTGCACCAAAGGGGTGTAAAAATAATGGGACTTGCGGCACCGATAGCTGCAACAAATTAACGGTTTTCGATTGGTTGTCTAATATGACTTTACCTGGCGGACAAGCGCCTTTTGATTGTGTAGAAGTTCGATTTAAAAACGGAAGAAAAGAATTTTTTAGAAATACTGAAAAACTGACTTTAAGTATTGGTGATGTGGTTGCTACTGAAGCGCAATCTGGTCATGATGTAGGGTTAGTGTCTTTAACAGGTGAATTAGTTCGTGTTCAAATGAACAAGAAAAATGTAAAAGACAACGCGGAAATTCCTAAAGTTTATAGAAAGGCAACTCAAAAAGATATCGATATTTGGCATGGTGTAAGAAATAAAGAAGACGCCATACAGGTTAGAGCACGTGAAATTGCCATTGCGATTAAATTAGAAATGAAAATTTCGGATATCGAATTTCAAGGCGATGGTTCTAAAGCGACTTTCTATTACACGGCAAATGATCGTGTCGATTTTCGTCAATTGATTAAAGAATATGCGAGTGAGTTTAAAATCCGTGTAGAAATGAAACAAGTGGGTTTCCGTCAGGAAGCGGCTCGTTTAGGCGGAATTGGTTCTTGCGGACGCGAATTATGTTGTTCTTCATGGCTAACTGATTTCAGAAGTGTGAATACTTCTGCAGCACGTTACCAACAACTATCTTTAAATCCTCAAAAATTAGCCGGACAATGTGGTAAACTAAAGTGTTGTTTAAATTACGAATTAGATACGTATTTAGACGCGCTAAAAGGTTTGCCAGATATGGATACAAAATTGCTTACAGATAAAGGAGATGCGTATTGCCAAAAGATAGACATCTTTAAAAATCTTATGTGGTTTTCTTACGCAAATGCACCAGCTCATTGGCACACTATTAAAGCAGATAGAGTTAAAGAAATTGTAGCGTTAAACAAACAAGGAAAAAAAATCGCACAACTGGAAGATTATGTAGAAGAAGTTTCTGCCGTAAATATTGAGAAAAAATTCGAAAATGTGGTAGGTCAAGACAGCTTAACTCGTTTTGATCAACCTAAGAAAAAATCCAACAATAATAATAAAAGGAAAAAGAAACCGTTTAAGAAAAATGAACAATAATTTTTTTAAAATACTACCTTTTGCTTTGCTTTTTAGCCTAGTTTCTTGTGATAAAAATCAAGTTTTCGATGAATACAAAGAATTTGATGGCACATGGAAAAAAAACAATAAAGCTACATTCACTTTTGAACAAAAAGACACAACTACGGTGTACAATATGTTTTTAAATGTGAGAAATAATAATGAATACCCATATAATAATTTATTTTTAATCGTATCGTTAAATCAACCCGATGGAAAAGTTTTAGTAGATACTTTAGAATACCAAATGGCAAATCCAGATGGTACTTTATTAGGAACTGGTTTTTCAGATATTAAGGAAAGTAAACTGTGGTATAAAGAAAATTACAGTTTTGAAAAAGCTGGAAAATACACATTGGATGTAGAACACGCAGTCAGACAAACTGGTAAAGTGCAAGGCGTTCAAGATTTAACAGGAATTACAGAATTAGGATTAAGAATCGAAAAAAGAAAATAATAGAGCATATGGCAACAACTAATAATCAACTCACTTATTCAGATTACGTAAGAAAATTTTGGAAATTGTTTGGCTACAGTTTTGGTGGTGTTTTATTGTTTTTTCTTCTAGCATCATGGGGATTTTTTGGAAAAATGCCTTCGTTTGACGAATTAGAAAATCCAGATACCAATATCGCCACAGAAATTATTTCTTCAGACGGTGTAACCTTAGGTAAATTTTATAAAGAAAACAGAACTCCTGTAAAATATCAAGAATTACCTAAACATTTAGTAGATGCTTTAGTTGCTACAGAAGATGAACGTTTTTACGAACATTCAGGAGTAGATGCAAGAGGAACCTTAAGAGCGATTTCAAGTTTAGGAAGAAGCGGTGGAGCAAGTACTATTACGCAACAATTAGCTAAAAATTTATTTCACGGTGAAGGTTCCCGTTTTTTACCCTTTCGTATCATCCAAAAATGTAAAGAATGGATTATTGCAACCAAACTTGAAAGACAATATACCAAACAAGAAATCATAGCTTTATACTTAAACAAAGTAGATTTTGTAAATAGTGCGGTCGGAATTCGTTCAGCTTCTAAAATTTATATGGGTAAAGAACCAAAAGATTTAACTATCGAAGAAAGTGCTTTATTTGTAGGAATGCTAAAAAACCCAGCTTTATTTAATCCAACAAAAGAAAAAAGGAAAGAAAAAGTTTTTAACAGAAGAAACACAGTTTTAGATCAAATGGTTAAAAACAAGTATTTGTCTGAAACAAAAGCGGCACAATTAAAAAAACTTCCTGTAAAAATCAACTTCAAACCTGAAAGTCACGCAGAAGGAACAGCTACATATTTTAGAGAATACTTGCGTGAACAATTAAAACCGATTATCAAGAAAATTGAAGAAGAAAAAGGCGAAGAAATTGATTTATACACTGCGGGTTTAAAAATTTATACCACTGTCGATTCTCGTATGCAACAATATGCTGAAGAAGCAGTAGAAGAACATTTGTCGAATTTACAACCAGAATTTAATCGCAGACAAAAAGACAATCCAACAGCACCGTTTTTAGATATCACTCCTGAAGAAACTCAGAAAATTATGAATCAAGCCATGAAAAATTCAGAGAGATGGCGTATTATGAGTATCAATGGAAAATCGGAAGCGGAAATCAAACAATCTTTTGAAGTGCCTGCTAAAATGAAAATTTTCACTTGGAAAGGGGAAAGAGATACCATCATGAAACCTAAAGATTCAATTTTGTATTATAAGCATTTCTTACAAACTGGTATGATGGCTATGGAGCCTCAAACCGGACACGTAAAAGCTTGGGTGGGTGGAATCAATTATAAATATTTCCAATATGATCACGTAGGTCAAGGGGCACGTCAAGTAGGTTCTACTTTTAAACCGTTTGTTTATGCTACAGCTATTGATAGATTAGGAAAATCACCTTGTTCGATGATAATGGATTCGCCATTTACCATTTTAAAAGGAGACAATAACGATAAAGATTGGACACCAAATAATTCGGATGGAAAATTCCGAGGATTGGTTTCTATGAAAAAAGCATTAGCGAATTCTATAAATACCGTTTCAGCTCGTTTAATTGATGAAGTAGGAGCACCAGCAGTTGTAGAAATGACTAAAAATTTAGGAGTTACTTCAGACATTCCAAATCGACCAGCTATTGCATTAGGAGCGGTAGAAATTACTGTGGAAGAAATGGTTGCTGCTTTTAGTACTTTTGCTAATGAAGGCGTGTATATCAAGCCTCAAATGATTATTAAAATAGAAGATAAAAACGGAGTAGTAATTTACCAAGGTGTAGAAGAATCTCACGATGTAGTAAATAAAGATGTAGCGTATTCTATTATTAAATTAATGGAAGGTGTAACAGAATCAGGAACAGGTTCGCGTTTGCGTTGGGCAGCTTCGGCACCATCTAATTTCTTAACAGGTGTGCCTTATAATATTAGAGGTCCAGTTGCTGGAAAAACAGGAACGTCTCAAAACAATTCAGACGGTTGGTTCATTGGAATGGTACCTAATTTAGCCGCCGGAGTTTGGGTTGGAAATGAAGATCGTTCCGCACATTTCGAAAGTACGAATATGGGACAAGGTGCTACAACTGCCTTACCAATTTACGGAATTTTTATGCGAAAATGTTTAGCAGATCCAACTTTAAATATTTCACAACAACCTTTCAAAAAACCTTCGAATATGTCTATTGATGTAGATTGTGCACCAGAACCAAATAGAGCTGTTGCAGATTCAACTGCAGTAGATTCATTAGCGGTTAAACCAGATGAACAACCTGGTACTGAAGATTTAGACGGACTATAATTTATATTATGATTTCAAGAAAAGTAAACAACGTACAAGAAGCACTTGAAGGAATTCAAGACGGACAAACGATTATGTTAGGCGGTTTCGGATTATGCGGAATTCCTGAAAATAGTATTGCTGAATTAGTAGCTAAAAATGTAACTAATTTAACCTGTATTTCTAATAATGCAGGAGTTGATGATTTTGGTTTAGGCTTACTATTGCAAAAACGCCAAATTAAAAAAATGATTTCTTCTTATGTGGGAGAAAATGCCGAATTCGAACGTCAAATGCTTTCTGGCGAATTAGAAGTTGAATTAACACCACAAGGAACTTTAGCAGAGAAATGTCGTGCTGCTCAAGCCGGAATTCCAGCATTTTTTACACCAGCAGGTTTCGGAACCGAAGTAGCTGAAGGTAAAGAAACGCGAGAATTTAACGGAAAAATGCATGTCATGGAATTGGCTTATAAAGCAGATTTTTCAATCGTAAAAGCATGGAAAGGTGATGAAGCCGGAAACCTTATTTTTAAAGGAACGGCTCGTAATTTTAATGCTTGTATGGCAGGTGCTGCAAAAATCACCATCGCTGAGGTAGAAGAATTAGTCCCGGCTGGAACTTTAAATCCGAACGAAATTCACATTCCTGGAATTATGGTAAATCGTATTTTTCAAGGAGAAAAGTTTGAAAAAAGAATTGAGCAAAGAACAGTTCGTCAAAAGTAATCAGTGTTCAGTTTTTAGTGTTCAGTAAAAAAGAAAAATTATGTTATCAAAAGAAGATATAGCAAAAAGAATCGCACAAGAAGTGAAAGACGGTTACTATGTAAATCTAGGAATCGGAATCCCAACTTTAGTAGCCAATTATGTTCGTACCGATATTTCAGTAGAATTTCAGTCTGAAAATGGAGTTTTAGGAATGGGACCTTTCCCTTTTGAAGGTGAAGAAGATGCAGACATCATCAACGCAGGAAAACAAACGATTACCACTTTACCTGGCGCAAGTTTCTTTGATTCAGCTTTTAGTTTCGGAATGATTCGTGCTCAAAAAGTAGATTTAACTATTTTAGGAGCGATGGAAGTTTCTGAAAATGGAGACATTGCCAATTGGAAAATTCCAGGAAAAATGGTAAAAGGAATGGGCGGAGCAATGGATTTGGTAGCTTCTGCAGAAAATATTATCGTAGCCATGATGCACGTAAATAAAGCTGGAGAATCTAAAATTCTTAAAAAATGTACGCTTCCATTAACAGGTGTGAGATGTGTGAAAAAAGTTGTTACCGAATTAGCCGTTTTAGAAATCACACCAAATGGTTTTAAATTGTTAGAAAGAGCACCAGGTGTTTCAGTGGAAGATATCATCAAAGCCACTGAAGCCGATTTAATTATTGAAGGAGAAATTCCTGAAATGAGTATTAATTAGCCAATGAGGCAATAAGCCAATGTGACAATGAGAGAATGTGTCAATTAGTCGATGAATCAATGATAAGAATTGACACATTTTCAAATTGACTAATTAGATTGACACATTTTAAAATAGACACATTAAATATATAAGCCATGATAACATTTCAAGAAAAGTACAAAAACAATTTAATTCTTTTAAAATCATTTGAATTTGCTAAAAAAGTGGTTCAATACACAGAAAAATTAGAAGAAGACAGAAAGTACGTAATCGCCAATCAACTATTAAAATCAGGAACTTCAATAGGAGCCAATATCAAAGAAGCTCAAAATTCTGAAAGCAAATCAGATTTTATTCATAAAATGAAAATTGCAATGAAAGAAGCTGATGAAACCGAATTTTGGTTATTCCTTTGTAATGAGTTGGAAAATTATCCAAATACAGAAGAATTATTATCCGAAGTTTTTGATATATTGAAAATCACAAACAAAATCATTTCAACCACAAAAAAAGGCTAATGACTCAATTAGCCAATATGTCAATTAGTCAATAAAGGAATTGGCTCATTTTCAAATTGACTAATTGAATTGGCACATTGACTAATCGACTAATTGACACATTAATATGTTCCCAAAAGTAATTCTAAAATCAGGTAAAGAAAAATCTATTCAACGTCGTCACCCTTGGATTTTTAGTGGTGCCGTTTACGGCGTGAGTCGTGAAATCAACGATGGTGAAATGGTAGATGTAGTCGATTCGAAAAACAATCATTTAGGAACTGGATATTTCAGTGACAAAGGAAGTATCGTGGTTCGTATTTTGACTTTCGGCGAAGAAACTTTTTCTGATAATTTTTGGTCAACCAAACTACAATCGGCTTGGTATTTACGTACCCAAATATTGGATTTTGAAGCTACCAATGCGTTCCGAGTAATTCACGGAGAAGGTGATGGAATTTCTGGATTAATTATCGATTATTACGATAAAAATTGGGTGATTCAAGCTCATTCTACAGGAGTTTTTATGCAAATGAATGAAATTGCAGCTGCAATTCAGTCTAATTTTCCCGATAATTGTGATACGATTTATTGTAAAAGTTCAGGAACATTACCAAACACAGGAACCGATTATTTTTTATTTGGAACTAAAACAGAAACTGTTGCAAAAGAAAACAACATCTTATTCTCTGTTAATTGGGTTGAAGGACAAAAAACAGGTTTTTTCTTAGACCAACGTGAAAACAGAAAATTATTAGGAGAATTTTCAAAAGGTAAAAAAGTATTAAATACGTTTTGTTATACAGGTGGTTTTTCCATTTATGCGATGAACGCTGGAGCAGAATTGGTAACTTCGGTGGATATTTCTCAAAAAGCAGTAGATTTAGCCGCAAGTAATATGGAAATCAATTTTCCAAATGCCAATCATACTGCAGTAGCAGATGATGTGTTTAATTTCATGAGAGAACACACGCAACAGTATGATGTTATTGTATTAGATCCGCCAGCTTTCGCGAAAAGTATCAAAAGTAAACATACAGCCACTCAAGCTTATAAGCGTTTAAATATTGCAGGTTTAAAAGCCTTAGCACCAAACGGAATTTTATTTACATTTTCTTGTTCACAAGTTATCGATGATGTTTTATTTTATAACACTGTTGCCGCCGCTGCTATTGAATCTGGAAGAAACATAAGAGTATTACATAAATTAGGACAAGGTCCAGATCATCCTACAAATATCTATCATCCTGAAGGACATTATTTAAAAGGATTGGTTTTATTTGTAGAATAAATTTTCTTAAGATAAGTTAGTTCATTTCATAAAAAAAGCCGTTCTGATTTTATCGGAACGGCTTTTTTATTAGTTTAATATTTTATCTGTTTAAAACAATTTTCTTCGTTGTTTTAGAAGTACCATTTTCGATAGTTAATAGGTAAACACCATCAGATAAGTTAGAGATATTGATAGAATCAACAGAACTATTCATTTCTTTAGTAGAAATTATTCTTCCCTGAATATCGAATAAATTAACAATTGAAGTATCGCTTAAACTCGTACCTAAATCAATATTTACAATTCCAGTAGTTGGATTTGGATATATTTTTAATCCTGATAAAACATTCTCTTCAAGAGAAAGTGGTGGTTGAATGTTACAAATAATAATTTTAACTGCATTAATTGTTCCACCATCACCAGAAACTTGATCTGTTACAATTAAATTCCAAGTACCATCTGCTATTTGTCCGTTTAGTTCAGCAAGTGGTTCAATTGGTTGCACTGTTCCAGAAATGGCCGGATTAGTTTCACATGATAACGGAGAACCACTATCATCTACCGTACAAATAATATCGTCATTTCCACCACACGCACCATTGAATAATGTAATGATTGGACTTCCAATGCTAGCTGGGCCTTGAAGTTGAACATTAGCTTCTTCGATATAAGTATGTGATATGTTTAATTGAACGTTTATGTCACCTATAGTTAATCCACCAGTTACCTGAATAGGAACAACTGCCATTGCTGTATTTGTTGTAGATATTACATTATTTGAAAAATCTGTAGCTGTAAATTCATTTCCACAAACTAATACTCCTGTTTGGAAAGAGTTTACAGTTGCAGATGCAGCAGACGCTGACCCACATCTATTTTGAGGAATCACTCTCCAATAGTATGTAGTTTGCTGACTTAAATTTGAAATCAAATAAGAAGTTTCAGAAACAGTTGCATTAAATGCTAATGTACCAAATGATGGTGAAGTTGAAACTTGTACACTATAAGATTCTGCATTACTATTAGCATTCCATGTTAAGTTAACTGTTGTAGCAACTGTATTTTGATTGTTAGCAGGAGAACTTAAAGTTACAGGACTAAAAGTAGTACTGTAAAATTTCAATTCTCTATATCTTGTTTCTGTTTCTGTACCATTATTACCTACTATTCCTACATTATAAAATCCAGGTGTAGCATTAGATAAATTTGAAATTGTCATAGTAACTGGACCATTTGAATTTCTTGAAGTAGGAGAAAAAGTAGCGATAGCACCACTTGGTAAACCTACAGCACTAAATGTGGTGGTAGTTGCTGCAGATTGTGTGTAGTTGTAGGTGTAAACTGCATTTTGATTTGCACATACTTCTAAATTATCTGATGTTGGAACCAGAGCAAACCCAGAGCTAATACCTGTAACTATTAATGAAAATTCTTGTTTGTTGTCTACTAATGTACCTTTATGTGTAACTGTAATAGTATAATCTCCTGCTGCTGGTGTATCTATTTTGATTTGCTCCACATTGTCTATGTTATTATCCCCGTTACGAATCGCATCTAAAGATGGATCTGCAGCTAGTTTCCAAGGGTAATAAATAGTACTGTTTCTTGTAATACGTACATCTAAATCGTTTACAAGGGCACGTGTTAAATCATTTGCACCTCTTTGTCCATTGTTAGCATTACCTGGCACATCTGTCCAACAAACTGTAGCAATCAAAGGTGCCGTACCTAAAGATTTTACAGTCATTGTGTAAGTTTGTTCTTGATTTAACTTTTCTTCTGAAATCCAAGCATTTAATCCATTTGAAGAAAGTGCTTGAGCAGCTGTTTTTGCGTTTAATAATCCCCATCCAAAAATTGCGTCAGGACCAATATTTCCCGCATCATCTGCAGTATGACAAGCTAAGCCTTTTAAGGTTGCAGCTTTCATAAATCGGGTTGTTAGATTTTTATTATGTTGTTGTAATAATAATAAAGTACCAGCAACATTTGGAGAAGCCATAGAAGTTCCAGTTAAAGTGCTGGTTGCAGTATTAGAAGAGCTACCAGTTGAAGTCAAGCCTGTTCCGTTTCCAGTAATATCAGGTTTAATTCTTCTGTCATCTGTAGGTCCTTGACTACTAGAAGTATTAATATCTAATGGACTTGTTAAATTTCCTGCGGTATTTACAACAGCATCTTCTGCGTTTGCAACAACTAAATTATTTTTTGCTGTTTTATTTCCGGTTAATTTATCGTAGTTAAAAGCAATCGGATCAGCATTGTTTTGATCATTTCCAGAATTACCAGCTGATGCAACCATTAAATAATATGGCGAAAGGTATGCAATTTCATCCCAGTTTCTGGCGTCTTGATCATAAGTTCCTATGTACCAAGCAGGCAGGATGTTAGTACCATTTGTAATCGGAACGCCATACGAATGATTGGAAATAAGCATTCCTTCTAAAACTTCAGACAGTACTTCTGCTTCGTCCTCATTCCAATCAAAAGTTCTTCCTGTTGCTTCATAAGCCATACCTCTGATTGTTGATGCTCCGTTTGCCAAAACTGTACCTGTAACATGTGTTGCATGTAGTATAACATTACTACCAGTTGGATCATCTATACTAACTACTCTTCCACCAAAGTGATTGTGTGAAAGTCTTACTGTACCACCATCCCAAACACGAGCTACCATACCTTGACCATTTAGATTTAAGCCCAAAGAACCACCACTATTTAAGTGAACGGCTCTTGTAGATCGAGCAGCAGCAAGGTTTTCAGTAGAGTAATACAAGGGATGACCATCAAGGGTGATTTTCATCAATTGATAAAAATTTCCTTTTTCGTCTGTATAACTTAGTGGAATGTTATTTTTTAATGCGAAATCGTAAGCTTTAGCTTTTTCATTCTTTTCTATTGTTTTGTGTTCTGATATTTTATTTTTGATTAATTCAATATCGTAACTTCTAGTAATTTCCTTTACATCTGTATCAGATTGAGAAAACCCAATAATACTGAAGCTAAATACAAAAAGATTTAATAATTTTTTTTTCATTTTTTTCATTTTTTGGTTCGTATGGGTAGTTAGAATGGCAAATATATTCTTTTTTTGATGGATTACAATAAATTAACATACATATCTATCAATATTAACAATTGTTTGTTAAGTAATTATCAAAAAAACAAGGTGTTTTTTCATTTTTTTACTACAAATTTGCAAAGAAATCATTTCCTTTATCATCTGTAATGATAAAAGCCGGAAAATCTTTAACTGTAATTTTACGAACTGCTTCCATTCCTAATTCTTCAAAATCTACAACTTCTACAGATAAGATATTTTCTTTAGCTAAAATAGCAGCTGGTCCACCAATTGAGCCTAAATAAAATCCTCCATATTTTTTACAAGCATTCATTACATCTTTACTTCTGTTTCCTTTTGCTAACATAATCATGCTCCCACCAGCAGCTTGAAATTCATCTACATAAACGTCCATTCTTCCTGCTGTTGTTGGTCCGAAACTTCCTGAAGGCATGCCATCTGGAGTTTTTGCTGGACCAGCATAATACACGGGATGGTTTTTAAAATAGTCTGGCATTGGTTTTCCTGCATCTAATAATTCTTTAATTTTTGCATGTGCAATATCACGAGCCACAATTAAAGTACCGTTTAATTTTAAACGAGTTTTGATTGGATATTTTGATAATTCTGCTAAAATTTCCGACATAGGTTGATTTAAATCTACATCAACAGCTGGTTCTAAATGAGGTGCAGTTGCAGGTAAAAACTGACCAGGATTTACCTCCAGTTGCTCTAAGAAAATTCCATCTTTATTAATTTTCCCTTTGATGTTTCTGTCAGCTGAACAAGAAACTCCCATTCCAACCGGACAAGAAGCCGCATGACGAGGTAAACGAATGACACGAACATCGTGCGTTAAATATTTTCCACCAAATTGAGCGCCAATTTGACTTTCTTGACAAATTTGTTGTACTCTTTTTTCCCACTCTAAATCACGGAAAGCTTGACCTGACATGTTTCCAGAAGTTGGTAAATTGTCATAATAACCTGCAGATGCTTTTTTTACTGTGGCTAAATTTGCTTCCGCAGAAGTGCCACCAATTACTAATGCTAAATGGTAAGGCGGACAAGCAGCGGTTCCTAAATCCATAATACGTTCACGTACAAATTCTTCAAGAGATTTGTCGTTTAATAGTGATTTTGTTTTTTGATATAAGAAGGTTTTGTTGGCTGAACCACCACCTTTTGTTAAAAATAAGAATTCATACGAATTTCCTTTTTTAGCATAAATATCAATTTGAGCGGGTAAGTTAGAACCTGAATTTTTCTCTTCGAACATCGAAATCGGTACAATTTGCGAATATCTTAGGTTTTTATTTTGGTACGTATTGTAAATCCCTTTTGATAACCATTCTCCATCATCTACACCTGTATATACATTTTCGCCTTTTTTAGCCACTACAATAGCAGTACCAGTATCTTGGCAAGAAGGTAATTGTCCGTCTACAGCTACTGCTGCGTTTTGCAATAAATTATAAGCTACAAAACGGTCGTTGTCTGTTGCTTCTGGGTCTTCGATAATGTTTCTTAATTTTTGTAAATGTGCCGATCGCAACATAAAAGAAACATCGTCCATCGCTTCCTGAGCTAATAATTCTAATCCTTTCGGATCGACAACTAAAATTTCTCTATCGCCTAATTGTTCTACTTTAACAAAATCTGAAGTTAATTTTTTGTAGGTTGTATCGTCTTTTAAAATTGGATACGGTTCTTGATATATAAAGTCCATTTGTATGAGTTTTGAAGTGTAAAGTTAAGGAATATTATTTTTTTAATCTGCAAGGTTTTCAAAACCTTGTAGGTTTTTTTTATTCTAATAGATGTTTATCAAATAAAAATTCATTTTTAAAATCGTGACAATAAATAAAGTTTTCAATATTTTCAAATAATTTGATTATTTCATTTCTCAATAAATTTGTTGTTTTATCAGAAAGAATTGTTTGATAGGAAGAAAAAGTAAAACTTTTATAATCCATATCTAAGTGGTTTTTTGGATTTAGATGAATGTACTGAATGACATTTTTTAAATATTCTTCATTTTCAACTTGTATTCTTTTGAAATGTTTTTCGAACAAACTTCCAGTTCTATCATTTTGTTTGTTGAATGCTTTCGCATAAGCGTTGAAAAAATTCGAGAATGCTTGAGTTACTTTTTTTTCGTTATTTACTTTAATTACAAAATGAAAATGATTGTCCATTAAACAGTAAGCAAACGTCTCAACGTTATCTTCTAGATGTATCAAATAGAGTTTCAAAAAATATTTTTTATTTTCATCAGAAGTAAAAATATTTTCTCCATTATTTCCTCTATTATAAATATGGTAAATTTTGTCTTTTTCTAGAATTTCAAGTTTCATTTGGCGTGTATTTTTAACTTTAACGGTTCTAGAGAACTTGAAAGTGTTTTGTCGATGGATATATAGTATGAGTTTGTGAAAAACCTACAAGGTTTTGAAAACCTTGCAGGTAAGAAATTTACTTCACAAAAAACCAACTCGCCACTGCAATAGCCGTAATCACGCAGATTAAATCTACTAAAAGCATAATTCCTAAAGTGTATCTGGTGTTTTTCACATTAATACTTCCGAAGTAAACGGCAATTACATAAAAAGTGGTTTCGGCGCTACATTGAAAAATAGCACTTAATCTTCCGGTTAACGAATCGACACCAAAAGTACTCATTGCATCCAACATAAATCCACGTGAACCACTTGAACTAAAAGGGCGTAGCATCGCAACAGGTAAAGAATCTGTAATTTGTTTACTTACACCTATGTTTGAAAAGGCAAATGAAATTCCGTCGCTCATAATTTCAAATAAACCGCTATTTCTAAAAAAAGAAATGGCTACTAACATTCCCATTACATATGGAAAAATGGTAACTCCTGTAGTTAATCCGTTTTTAGCACCCGACACGAATGCATCAAAAATGGTGGTTTTTTGTGCTACGAATTTACTTTCTTTAGTAAAAGCATAAACTAAAGTAATTCCGATGATAGCAATTAACATTAGCCCAGATAGGTTAGAAGTGAAAAAGTTTTTTTCCACTAAATTTAATCGGTTGACATAAAATAATAAACCAGCAATTGCCGCGATTACTGTCATTAATCCAACTATCAAAGTAGCGCTTTTAAAATTAATCTTTTGTCTAATTCCTACAATTAATAAAGCGGCTATAGTTCCAATAAATGAGGTAATTATACACGGTAACATCACATCAGCTGGATTGGCGGCATTGGCTGCTGCTCGATATCCGATAATTGAAGTGGGAATTAACGTTAAACCTGCCGCATGTAAACACATAAACATAATTTGGGCGTCGCTGGCTTTGTCTTTTTCAGAATTTAATTCTTGTAAACTTTGCATGGCTTTTAATCCGAATGGCGTGGCAGCAGAATCTAATCCAAGGAAATTCGCAGCAAAATTTAAAGTCATGTACGAAACGGATTCGTGGTTTTTAGGTACAGAAGGGAATATTTTTGAGAAAAACGGACTTAGTTTTTTAGCTAATTTTTCTGATGCACCAGAAATAATAAGTAATTCCATTAAACCACAAAAGAAGGCTAAATAAGCCATAAGTGGTAAGATAATATCAAATAAACTGGTTTTACAAGTAGGTAATAAACCATCCGATTTTTGTTTCCCGCTGTAAATTTTTACAGTTTGGTTTTTATAAACATAAGTGGTATCGGCATTTAAAGTATCACGGTTTATAGTAAATGTTTTTTCTTCCGATTTCTGAATACTATCTTTTATAAAAACAGGAATTTCAGTTAAAAATTTTTCTGAGATTAATATTGGATCGTCTTTTTTTCCATTTAAAACGAAATCAACAGAATACGTGTTTCCTGCAAATAAACTTATAATTATAAATACTATTGAAGAAATAAAAATAACGAGCCAAAATCTACTTAATACCATATTTGTTTTTTTTGTAAATGTAAGATTTTATAAGATAAAAAAAAACCGCCTTGAAAGGAATCAAGACGGTTTAGATATTTAGAGGTGCGTATTATAAAGTTGGTTGTAAAACTTTATCAATAATATGAGCCACACCATTTGTACCCTGAATATTTACAGTTCTAATAGTAGCATTTACTGTTGTAATATCTACTACTTTTACAGTAGCAGCTGGAATGGTAATAGTTTGTTGTGGACCAGTTAATTGAGTGTTAATCGTAGTAGCTGTTGAAGCAAAAGAAGTGCTAGATGAAGCTCTACGGTTATTGTTTTCAATATGGTATCTTAAAACTTTTGTAATATTAGCATCTGATTGTCCAGTTAAAAAAGCGGCATTAGTAAAAGCGGCATTAGTTGGAGCAAAAACAGTACGAGACAATGCATTTGTAGCACCAGTTGCTGTACTGGTTAAATCCATAAATACAGAAGTTTGAGGTGTAGAGCTTAATACTCCCACTAAGCTAGATAAATCAGGATTTGCAATAATTAAGTTGTGAACTTTAGGTAATGAAAGTACTGCATCAATAACATGAATTACTCCATTACTTGCGTTGATGTCTTTTTGTAAAACAGTTGCACCACCATTTGAAAGGCCACCATTCAAAACTATACCTGAAGCTTTGTTAGTATGTAAACTTAAAGAAATTGATGTAGAAGTTCCGAAAGGAGAAAATGAATTTACATACCCGTTTGTTGGGAAATCTGCTGAAATAGTTCCTATAGATAACACATGGTATTGTAATCTTCTTCTTAAAAGAGCAACATCAGCAGTAGACATTGTAGCAATAGAAGCTTCTGTTACACCAATTGCCTCAAAAGAACTGTTTCTTGGAGCTAATACTGTGTAAGATCCTGGATTTCTAAAAGTATTAAATAAATCCGTTTTGATTAAAGCGGCTTTTAATATGCTAAAGTTAGCAGGGTCTTTTTCTAAAATTTCTACAATTGTTGGGTATTTTTCAATAACATTTTCTGAATCATTTTCGCAAGAGAATGATAATAAAGCCACAGTAATTACTGCTAATGCTTTTGATATTTTATTTATTAGTTTCATAATATTTTATTTATGTGATTATTTTCCGAAAGTATATCTTAATGTGAATTGTGCTTGCCAAACATCAAATACTGATGAATTATTAGAGAATGTATTTCTAGTTAAATATCTCTGACCATTGTCATCTGTTTGAATTGCCATTTGTAAACCAGGTGTGTAATTATTTGCAGCACTTGGCGCTTCTCTAACTGATAAAATTTGTGAATTGGTTACTCTTTTAGAAACTCCCCAATCGTTGTTTAATAAGTTAGTAAAGTTTAAGATATCTGCTCTAAATTGGAAAGCTTGTTTTTTTCCGCTAATTTTTAAGAAGAAATCTTGTGTAACAGATAAATCTAAACGGTGTAACATTGGTAACTCGTTAGCATTTCTATCTACATATTGACCTCTTTTTCCTCTTAAATAAGAATCTTGTTCGATGTATCTGTCAAATGCAGCGGCTTGTTCTGCAGCAGTATATAATACTTGGTTTACACCTCCAACATTTTGAGTGATGTCTACAAATCGTAATTCTGAAACATTGTTTGGAATGTATAATAAGTCGTTTCCATTTACACGGTCTCCGTTAATATCACTTCCGTAAGTATAAGTAAATGCACCAGCTTGTTCTCCAATATATCCAATATTTACTGAAGTTGAACCACCATAGTTTTTACCGTAATTTAATTTGTATCCTAATAAACCAACAATTCTGTGTGGTGTATTATTATTAGAATTAGATAAATCTAAGTTGTTATTTCCTAAAACTGATCTAGCACCTGTCCAAGATCCTGCGGCAATAGAACCAGCAGATAATAAATCTTGTGCGTTAGAGTAAGTATAGGCAATAGATCCCCAAAATCCTTTTTTGTAAGGGTACTCTAATTTTACTGTTGTTGAATAAAAGTAACCTTGATTAGAATTAGATAAAACGATAGCATTAGAAACATTGTTGTTTACTCTTGCGCCTGCATCAGTTCCCGAGTAAAAAGGTCTGTTGTCTCCACCATTACTGATAGTTCCAACTGGATCTGATAAGTTCGCGTTATAATAGAAAACTTCGTTAATGTTTTTACTGTAAATTCCTTCTAAAGATCCAATAAATCCGAATGGTAATTTTTGGTCTAAAGCAATGTTAGTTTTCCAAGATTGAGGGAATTTGAAATCTTTATCAGTAAAAGCTAAATCAAAAGTTGATGGTAACTGTGGCGTACTTGGTGTGAAATACTGACCTGGATTAGCTGTAAATCCGTAACCACCATTAATTAAATCTGCACCACTTACATCAATAAAACCTGTCAATACTCCGTTATTTCCAATAGCGTTAGATAAGAAAACTAAAGGCGGTCTTCCTGTGAAAACTCCAGTTCCACCACGAAGAATTGTCTTTTTGTTTTTGTTTACATCTAAGTTGAATCCAAATCTAGGTTCAAATAAGTATTGCGTATCTGGCATTTCACCAGTGTTGAATTTTTCACCATTCGCAAAAGTCATTGCTGTAACTGCAGGATTTTCTAATGCAGTATCTCTAAAACTTACAGCTGTAGCTCTAACACCAAGTGTTAACTTTAAAAAGTCAGATACATTATATTCATCTTGAGCATATATATCAATCTTATTTGATTTTAATACTTGTAAAGGTTCAGCACCGCCAGGTAAAGCAGAATATCTGTACTGGAAACGAGACGGTAAGTTAGCTGCTGTAGTTGCTGGGGCACCGCCATTTGCAACAGTTTCAGCAACCGCTCCTTCAAATGCCGCTAAAGTATCAAAAATATAAACTCCGTTTGATGCTGGATAGAAGTTGTTATTCGAAACAAATCTTTCAAAGTTAGCACCAAATAATAACGTGTGTTTACCAAAGTTTCCAGTAATGTTGTTGGTAAAGTGTAGTGTTGAATAATCTAGTAAGTTTCCTGGAGTAAATGGATCTAAACCAGCAGAGATATAGTTATTTGCTCCTCTTTTAATATCGATAGTTGGGAAAATCCCACCACCTTGTAAACCTCTATTTTCTAATTGTTTGTCGTAACCAGCAATAAAGTTATTCGACCATTTTTCTGAGATTTTCCAGTCCCATTCTAATACAGATGATCTAGTATTGTCTTCAATAACATATCCACTATTTTTGTAAGACATAGAGAAAACATTAGTTCTTCTGTTACCAAAACCAGCTGAGTTAGAGTTAGAAATTAATTCATCTGATCCAGAATCATGGTGTACATAACGAACTGTTAATTTATGATTATCGTTGATGTTCCAGTCGATACGTGCTAAGAATTTTTTTGATTCTCTTACAGCATCAAAATTTTCAAAAGGTCCAGTTTCGTAGCCAAAAGAATTTTTTAGTAAGTTGGAAACATTAACCAAATCTGTATAAGAAGTTTCAGACACTTGCGCACCAGGTGTTGGTGAGCCTGAAGCTGTCCAAGTTGTAGCTGGACTAGTATTATCTATAGTTTCAAAATTTCCAAAGAAGAATAATTTATCTTTAATAATTGGAGCTCCAATTCTAGCACCCCAAATTTTTTCTTGAAATTTTGATGGAGTAATTTTAATATTACCTGCTCTGTTTCCTAAGTATTCTTTTTTATCATTTCTGAAAGAATGGTATACAGAACTTTCAACTTCGTTCGTACCACTTCTTGTAACTGCGTTAATTCCAGAACCTGTAAAACCAGATTGTCTTACATCGAATGGTGCAATATTTACCTGAAGTTGTTCAATTGCGTCTAAAGAAATTGCTGTAGAACCAGTTCTTCCTCCAGCTTGAGTGTCTGAACCTAAACCAAATCCGTTATTAAATACAGAACCATCAATAGTAAAGTTATTTAAACGAGAATCTTGACCTCCAAAAGTTCCATTACTTCCAGCATTTGCATTGTACTTAGTAATACTGTTAATGCTTCTTGATCCGATAATTGGCACGGAGTTAATTTCTCTTGTAGAAAATTGTTGTCCTGCACCCGTTTTACCTTTGTTATAGGCATCTTTAGCGTTAACTGCAACAATTTTTACTTCTTCAATAGCATTTAAAGTGCTCTGTAATTCAATATTAACAATAATTGAACTTCCAAGCGGAGCAGACACTTCTTCAATTACAGATTCGTTGTAACCTGTGTAGTTTACTTTAATGGTGTAAGGTCCACCTGGTCTTACTGAATTTGAAGAGTAATTTCCTTTTTCGTCGGTTGTCGAAAAATATTTTGTTCCTGTTGGAACGTGTTTTATTTCTACTACTGCACCCGGAAGTACTTCTCCTGTTGTAGATTTTACAGTACCGGCTATAGCCGATTTAGTTACCTGTGAAAATCCGACAGCGGAAACGAATAGAAAAAACCAATAAATGTACTTTTTCATGTTGTATTTAATTATAAATTTTCCACAAAATTATAAAAAAAACAACGGCTAATGTTAAGTAAACATTAACATAATTTAGAATTTATTAACTTTTATTTTTGTTAATAAATTTTGCAAGTAAAGCAGCAGTAGAACTATCGTGGTTTTTCACAACTTTATTCTCTATTTCGCTTAAAATAGTATTGGCTAATTGCTTCCCTAACTCAACGCCCCATTGGTCGTAACTGTATATGTTCCAGATAATTCCTTGTACAAAAATTTTGTGTTCGTACATGGCAACTAAAGCGCCTAAACTTTCTGGCGTTAGTTTTTCAATTAATATGGTGTTAGTTGGTTTGTTTCCATCAAACACTTTAAAAGGAATTAAATGTGAAACTTCTGCTTCTGTTTTTCCTTGTTTAATAAATTCTGAAGTTACTTGTTCTTTGGTTTTTCCCATTAAAAGAGCTTCCGTTTGTGCGAAAAAGTTCGACATTAATTTATTATGATGGTCTTTTTCTCCGTAAAGCGGTTGAATGAAACCGATAAAATCAGTAGGAATTAGTTTTGTACCTTGATGAATTAGTTGGAAAAAAGCATGTTGTGAATTGGTTCCTGGTTCGCCCCATACAATTGTTCCGGTTTGATAATTTACGGGAAAGCCATTTCTACCAATAGATTTTCCGTTACTTTCCATAATTCCTTGTTGTAAATAAGGTGCTAATTTTTGTAGATATTGCGTGTATGGAATTAAGGCTTCTGTTTCTGCTCCAAAGAAATTGTTATGCCAAATACTCAATAAAGCCAAAACTACAGGAATGTTTTTTTCAAAAGGTGTCGTTTTAAAATGTTCGTCCATTTTGTTTGCTCCTTTTAATAATTCATTGAAATTGTCATAACCAACAGCTAAACTTATGGTTAAACCTACTGCACTCCATAAAGAGAAGCGTCCGCCAACCCAATCCCACATTGGAAAAATGTTTTCAGATGCAATTCCGAAATTCGTTACATTTTGTAAATTGGTAGAAACCGCCACAAAATGTTTGGCAATATCTTTTTCGGTTGTTCCAAACTTTTCAGATAAAAACCATTTTTTTACAGTTTCCGAATTGGTTAAGGTTTCTTGAGTAGTAAATGTTTTAGAAACGATCACAAATAAAGTGGTTTCAGGATTTATTTTTTTTAATATTTCTTGAACGTGATCACCGTCTACATTTGAAATAAAATGAGTCGTTAAATTGTTTTTGTAAAATTGTAGCGCTTCTACTACCATGGCCGGACCTAAATCAGATCCACCAATTCCAATATTTACTACATCTGTGAAAGGTTTACCAGAATATCCTTTAGCTTCACCAGAAGTGATAGAGTTGGTAAAATCTTTTATTTTGTTTTTGGTTGCAAAAATTTCTGGGATTACGTTTTTCCCTTCAAAAAGTACGGTGTCATTTTCATTGGCACGTAAAGCGGTATGAAGCACTGCTCTGTTTTCGGTTTCGTTTATTTTTTCACCAGAAAAGTAGTTGGTAATAGCGCTTTGTAAACCTACTTCATTGGCTAATTCAATTAACAAGTTTATGGTTTCTTTTGTCCAATTATTTTTGGAGAAATCTACATAAAAATCATTCCAATCAATATTAAAATTTTCAGCTCTTTTGGGGTCATTATGAAATAAATCTTGAATAGATTGTGCTTCTATTTCAGAAAAATGCGTTCTTAATTTTTGCCAAGCATTTGTTTCGGTTGGATTGCTATTTTGTAGTTTCATTTTAGTGTTTTTTATTCTTTAAACGTTTTTGCAGTTACGTCTTCTAATTCTTTTTTTAAAGGGGCAATATGTGCTAAATATTTTTCTTTTTGTTTCTTGGTCATCGGTTCAGAAGTGGGTAATTTCAATCGTAATGGATCTACTTGAACGCCATTTTTCCAAAAACGATAACATACGTGCGGACCAGTAGCTAAACCGGTACTTCCCACTTTTCCAATTATTTGTCCTTGAGTTACAGATTGTCCTCTTCGAACTAAAATTTTCGACATGTGAAGGTATTGTGTAGCGTATTTTGAATTGTGTTTTACTTTTACAAAATTTCCGTTTCCTGAAGTATAACCTGTTGCTTCAACAACACCAGAAGCAGTTGTTTTTATAGGTGTTCCGTGTGGTGCAGCATAATCTGTTCCGTTGTGGGCTTTCCAAGTAAATTGTACAGGATGAAATCGGCGAGTTGTAAATTTAGAGGTTAATTTAAAGAAAGAAAGCGGTGCTTTTAAAAACATACTTTTGGCTCCAGATGCTTTTTCATCAAAATATTCTACTTTTTTTTGATTTGGATTTATTTTATAAGGAAAGGCATAAATCTTTTTTCCTTTGTATTCAAAATATGAAGCTTCAACTTCATCTACACCCAAATATTCGCCATTTTCAAAATATTTTTCTTTAATGGTGACTGCAAATTTATCGCCTTTTTTTAGTTTGAAAAAGTCGATAGAGTATTTATAAATTTGTGCTAATTCGTTGGCTAAAGAAGCACTAACACCTTTTCTTGAAAGCGTTTCAGACAAAGAGCCATCTAATTCTGCCGCAACAGTTCTTCTTTTAATTACGGTAGGTCTTTTTTTAACTTCAACTTTTATCGAATCTCTTAAATCGACTACTAAATAACTTGTTTTGTCTTGAACATAAACCAGTGCTTTTATGTTTTTTTTGTTTTTTTTATCAGATAAAGTAATGAAAGGTTTTCCAGCTCGTATGTTTTTAATATTGAAAGAATCTTTAATTTTTTCAGTTACATCAAAGGTTTTTAAACTATCTGGTAATGTATAAGTTTCTAAAATGGTACTAAACGTGTCACCAGATTGTAGCGTATCTTCTACAACGGTAAAGTCGTTAAATGTAAAACCATATTTTTTTATAATCGGTTCTTTTTTAATTTTTTTTTCTACTGCGTTTTTATCCTTTTCATTATTCTGACATGAAAACGAAACCAATAGCAGAAGTACGTATAGTAAATATTTCAAACTGTTGTTTTTTGTATTATTCTCCCCAATTTTTTAATTCTTCTTCGCTCCAAAGTTCAGGAAAAAAAATTCTCCTTTGGTATTTTGGAAGCATGTATTTTTTCCAATCACTACCGCCAGTTGCTTCCTGAGATCCAGGTACACTTTCTATGTATTTTTTAGCGGCATTAAAATGACCCATTACCCAGGTAATGTTAACGGTTTTATCATAATGGCGCATCGCAGCTACTAAATCTGGGTTCTTTTGATCGTTTATAGGTAATTGTTTAAATTTTTGCCAAAGATTTTTGTCGTTATAATCTTCCATAAAACACAAAAATTCTCTTTTGTATTTTTTTTCAAATTCGCTTAATAAATAGGATTTTTCACCGGTGTGATAATCTTTTCCAGCAGCTTGCCAATATAAATGATTTAAGGCATTTTCGTAAGGTGTGTTCACATCTATTGTGGCCCGATATCTGATATCGATAAGATTTATTAAATCTGTTGAAGCAAACTCAATCATTCTATATTGGGCACTTTGAAAGCCACTTGCTGGTGTTAAGGTGTTTCGAAATTTTAAATATTGTTCGGGTTCCATACCTTCTTTCATAATATCAAAAGAAGTGGTTAACATGTCAAAATACCTACTAATTCTATTCAGTCGTTCTGTAAAAAAATCAGTACATATTTTAGTGCTATGACAAACTTGATTCATTTCCCACAGAATCATTTTAAACAATAATTCATTTACTTGATGGTACATGATAAAAACCATTTCGTCAGGTAAAGTAGAACGTTGGATTTGTAAATTAAGCAAGGCATCAGTTTGAATATAATCCCAATAAGTTATGGGTTTCGACCAAAGTAAACCTTCTAAATGTGTATCCGTTTTCTGATTTATTTTATCAAACTTTTCATTTAATTGTTCGATTTTTTCTTGAATATTGTTTTGCAAAACACTTAATTTTTAAAATTTATAGGATGTTTTAGTCCTTTATATTGATCAATGTCGGCTTTTATAGAACCAACAGCTAAGCTGGCTTTTATTCGTATTGGAATTTTATTGTTATCGTCTGAAATCCAAACCGTTAAGCTTTCTTCCTCTTTAAAAACTCGACCAGCTTGTACTAAAGGTTTAAAGATCATGCAGTTTATTTTTCCAAATTTAGAATTTATATTTTCTCTGCCTACAAATTTAAGTTTAAATTTTGTGGTTTCATCGTCAAAAAACATATCAATTGTTATGGCTTCTCCAACACTAAGTTTGTTAATTTTTGGATGGTTTCTTAAGTAGTAAAATGAAGACACAATATCTTGAACATTTTCTGGAACATTAAAGGTTTTTTCTGTTTTGTTTTTATAGTCTTTTACTAGAACTGTATTGTTGTTTTGATTGAAATAACCTTGTTGGTTTTTAGTATAACCGCCTTCGTTGATATTTCTTATAAAAACATAAGGTTTGTTGGTGTCTTTATTGAAGTAACTTTCGTAGTTGTCTACTACTTTAAACATCATTTTTGTCATACCAGTAGTATAGCCTTTGCCAACTACATGATGCATTTTTTTGCCGTTCAGTTCGGCATCTTTAACTTCTAAAGTAGCATAGCCAGCATTTATAACTCCGTAATGTATTCTTAGTTTAAAAAACTCTCCAACGCCATAAGAATCTGTTTGTTCTGTAACAAAAGAGTTAGAGATTACAAACACTGTAAAAAGTAAAATTATCTTTTTCATTTTTTTAGTTTTCTTGGAAGAATACAATTATTGTTCCAAAGTTACAAAAAACAAAAAACCCAGTCAAATGATATGACTGAGTTTTTATGTTTTAACCAACCAAAAAACTATAAATTATGAAAACTTATATACAATATGAGTCTACTACCTCTCAATTGCCCTGCAAAGATATGTTAAGATTTTGTGTTTTATTTAAAGAAAAATCAACTTTAACACTTTTAACAGAATAATACGTAAGAAAAGTGGGTAAAATTTAACAAAACAAAAAAATATTGTGTTATTTTTAAGTATTTAATAATTTGTGTTTTTAGTTTATGGGTTTTTGAGGGATAAAAACAACAAGATTTTTATTTTTTTTTAATCAATTCTTCTTGTAACTGCTTGATATTAAATTATTTTATAAAAAAGCAGCCTATTACAGCTGCTTTTTATTTTTTATAATGTCCCTCTTTTTTCTTGTTCTCTTTCAATTGATTCGAAAAGTGCTTTAAAGTTTCCTGCTCCAAATCCTTTTGCACCCATTCTTTGAATGACTTCGAAGAAAAGTGTTGGTCGGTCTTCTATAGGTTTCGTGAAAATTTGTAACAAATAACCTTCTTCATCGGCATCAATCATGATTCCTAATTTTTGAAGTTCATTTATGTCTTCTTTAAATTTCGACATATGATCTTTTAGTCTTTCAGGAATGGCATCGTAATAAGCTTGTGGTGGCGTACTTAAAAATTCGATTCCACGAGATCGCATATCGGCAACAGTAGAAATAATATCGTCTGTTGCAACAGCAATATGTTGTACACCTTCTCCTTCATAGAAATCTAAATATTCTTCAATTTGAGAACGTTTTTTTCCGTTAGCCGGTTCATTGATTGGGAATTTAATTCTTCCATTACCATTACTCATTACTTTAGACATCAATGCCGAGTATTCAGTAGTAATTTGTTTGTCGTCAAAAGAAAGGAAATTTACAAATCCCATCACGTCTTCAAACCATTTAACGGCTTCATCCATTCTGTTCCAACCTGTGTTGCCCACCATATGGTCAATAAATTTTAATCCGACTGGAGCAGGATTGTAATCCGATTTCCATTCTTTGTAGCCTGGCATAAAAATTCCATTATAGTTTTTACGTTCTACAAATACAAAAACAGTTTCTCCGTAAGCACCGTAAATTCCAGCACGAACCACTTCTCCGTCTTCGTCTTTTTCAACTACTGGTTCAAAATAAGGTTTTGCACCACGTTTTGTTGTTTCTTCATATGATTTGCGAGCATCTTCAACCCAAAGTGCAATTACTTTAACTCCATCGCCATGTTTTTTTACATGTTCTCCAATTGGCGAATCACTTTTTAAAGCCGTTGTTAAGACCAAGCGAATTTTATCTTGTTTTAAAACGTAAGAAGCTCTGTCTTTTACACCTGTTTCTAATCCGGCATATGCTAAAGATTGGAAACCAAAAGCTGTTTTGTAAAAATGAGCGGCTTGTTTTGCATTTCCAACGTAAAATTCTACATAATCTGTTCCTAGTAATGGCAAGAAATCTTGTGCGCCTTCAAATATTTTTTCTAAGCCGTATTCGACTGATTTTAAATCGTTATTCATAATTTTTTTGATATTAATGGTAATTTTCACATTACCTAAAGTTGTGTTTTGTTTGTTATTCTACCCAAGATTTGTAATACTGTCCATCATCTAATCCCATAGCAGCTTCTGTAACCATTAACGGACGGAAGGTATCTACCATAACAGCTAATTCTTTTGTTTCGGTATGACCAATACTTCTTTCCATAGCTCCAGGTGCTGGTCCGTGAGGAATCCCTTTTGGATGTAAAGTAATATGACCTTGTTCGATATTGTTTCGACTCATAAAATCGCCATCTACATAATACAATACTTCATCAGAATCTATATTACTGTGATTGTAAGGTGCTGGAATTGATTTTGGATGATAATCGTATAATCTTGGTACGAATGAACAAACCACAAAGGTAGCAGTTTCAAAAGTTTGATGAACTGGTGGTGGTTGATGTACACGACCTGTAATCGGTTCGAAATTATGAATGGAAAATCCATATGGAAAATTGTATCCATCCCAACCGATAACATCAAAAGGATGTGTTGCATATACCACTTCGTGCATCATGCCTTCTTTTTTAATTTTGATTAAGAAGTCACCTTTTTCATCGTACGTTTCTATTTCAGTAGGTAATTTAAAATCTCTTTCGCAAAAAGGCGAATGTTCCAGATGTTGACCCGATTCGTTTTTATATCTTTTAGGTGTATAAAATGGAGCATAAGATTCTACATAAAATAAGCGATTATCTTCTGTATTGAAATCAATCTGATAAATCATTCCACGAGGAATAATTAAATAATCACCGTATTCAAAATCAATATTTCCCATCATGGTTCGTAATTTTCCAGAACCTTTATGGATAAATATCATTTCGTCTGCATCGGCGTTTTTATAAAAATAACTTCGTAATGATTTTTTTGGTGCGGCTAATCCGATGGTACAATCACGGTTAACTAACATGTCTTTTCTACTTTCTAAAAAATCGTCGGCGGGTTGTAATTCAAAACCTTTAAATAATAAAGATTTGATGTTTTTGCCAATGGCAATTTTTGGTTCTACAGAATAAGACTTCGTAATTTCTTTTACTTGTGTTGGTCGGTGAACATGGTATAATAAAGAAGAATGTCCGTGGAATCCTTCTGTACCAAAAAGCTGTTCGTAATATAATCCACCATCAGGTTTTTCAAACTGAACATGGCGTTTTTGAGGGAAATCTCCTAATTTATGATATATTGGCATTTTTTTATTAATTAGATAATTAGACAATAAAAGAATTAGATAATTTGTGGATCGAACCTTTATCTAATTGACACATTAAATTATTCACTCCGGATTTCTCTTGATGAGGAATTTCAAGTACGCTAATAATCCGTCCCAATTTTTCATAGCAATAAAACTTGTTTTTTAGCTGTTTTTAAAGAATCGCTAATTTTAAAGATTCGTAAAGTTTTAAGTTTTAGCAAATTCAATACACAAATATCGGAAAAATATATTGTAAAAAAAAACGACTTCAATTTGAAGTCGTTTTTATATAATTAATTGCGATTTTCATCTAATCTGTCAAATTCCTCTGGGTTATTAAGTTTTGCGTGTTTTTTACTGTAAAAGAAATAAACAGCAATTCCGATTACTCCCCAAATGATAAAAGCATACCAAGTTTCTGCTCTTACATAATACATTAAAAACAAGTTAAAAGAAACACCAAGTGTACCAACTAAATACAAGGCTGGAGTTTTGTAAGGTCTTTCTAATTCTGGTTTTTTGTATCTTAAAATCATAACAGCTATACACACCATGGCAAACGCTAGAAGAGTTCCCATTGAACACATTTCAGATACTTTATCAATAGGAGTGAATGCAGCAACTAGTGCAATAATAGCTCCAACTAAGTAAGTACTTTTATAAGGTGTTTTAAAAGTAGAATGTAAATCTTTAAAGAATGGAGGTAATAAACCATCTTTTGCCATTCCTAAAAATATTCTTGTTTGACCAAGCATCATAACTAACATCACAGAAGTTAAACCAGCTGTAGCAGCAATAGTAATGATAAATACAGCCCAACCTAAACCGTTTTCAGCAAAGGCCGAGGCAACAGGTGCAGATTTATCTAATACATCATATTTTACCATTCCTGTTAAAACTAAAGAGACTAAAATATAAAGTACAGTACATATAATTAAAGAGGCTACAATTGCAAAAGGGACATCTTTTTTAGGATTGATCGCCTCACCAGCTTGTGTCGATACGGCATCAAATCCGATGTATGCAAAAAATACAATGGTTGCAGCTGTCATTACTCCACCAAAACCAAAATTTACTTTTTCTACCCCATCAACAATTGTTGTAGTTTCTTCTGGAACAAACGGTTGCCAGTTAGCTGTGTCAATATAAAAAGCACCAGCAATAATTACAAACAAAACTACTGCAATTTTAATAATTACAATGATATTATTGGTTTTAGCCGCTTCTTTAATTCCTTTAACTAATATAGAAGTTACAATTAGAGTAATAATAAAAGCAGGCAAGTTGATAGCAAAAGCAGGGGCTTCAATACCAGCTTCTCTAGCCTTTTCCGTAGCTGTGGTGAGATCATTACATAGCCAAATTGGAAAATCTATGTGGAACAAGTGTAAGAGTTTCACAAAATAACCACTCCAAGCAACTGCGACAGTAGTCGCTCCCATCATGTATTCTAAAATTAAATTCCAACCGATAAACCATGCGAAAAGTTCACCAACAGTTCCATACGCATACGCATATGCAGAACCTTCAACCGGAAGTACTGATGCAAATTCTGCATAACACAAAGATGCAAATAAACAACCAATACCAGCAATTACAAAAGATAGTGCTAATGCAGGTCCGGCATAATCATGCGCTGCAATACCAGTTAAAGTGAAAATTCCTCCACCAATAATTGCACCTATCCCTAGAGATGTTAATCCCCATTTCGTAAGTACTCTTTTTAAATCATTTTTTTTCATATCCGCTTCAAATGCAGAAACGGGTTTAACTCTCCAAATAGACATAAAGTAATAATTTTTTAGTTGTGTCAAATATAGGATATTTTCAATGAATTAACCAAATCAAAATATTTAATTAAAAAACGAAGCCTAAATTGAACCAAAAAGCGCTGTAATGTGTTTCCGGAGACCAAGTATATTTAATTTCAATTGGGCCAATAAGTGTTTCTAATCCATACCCAATTCCGAATCCTGAAAATGTGGGTTTATTTAACCAAGTTTTTGTGGCATTAAAAATAAAATTGTCAACAATAGAAGCGTTGTACGTCATGTTAACATGATTTTTTTTGTAAAATTCAAAGTCTAAAGTTGCACTACCTTTAACGTAAGAGTTTCCGCTAATATTTAAAAAATCGTATCCATAAAACGGACGAATATTATTGGTTTCCTTAAATCCGAAACCACCTAAAACAAAGTCGAAATAAGGTAAAGATGAATAGCCAACTTTAAATCCACCTTCATTTTGAATTACCAAAGAAACATTTTTAATAGGTTCAAAGGCAATTGCCATATCTGCTTTTGCGATGGAAAATTTTTTAAATTGATTGGTATAATCTGAAGAATGAAAGTAATAATTAAAGTTTCCTTTAAAGTACCATCCTTTTTTTGGAAAATATTTGTTGTCGAAAGTATCGTGATTTAAAAAGGTAAAAAACGATAAGTAATTGCTGTTTTCGATTGTTTTGTTGGCTTGTGGTAAATTATCGGAAGTTAGTTTTAAGTTTTGAAATTCGATACCACCACCAATCGTATACTTTCTTAAAAATACAGTTTGTACAAAAACCTTATTACTTAAACTGGTATAATCTAAGTTAATTTTTTCAAAAGTATTGTTTAAATATTTTTCAATTCCGAAAGCGTTATTTATGTTTTTATTGAAATTATTTAAACTAGATGAAAGTCCAAAACTAAAATAAAAGCCATTGTCAATAAGGTAATTAAAATCATATCTAAAATTATCTCCTAAAACTACGTCGAGCGATACCATATCGTTCTTTGATAATAATTTTTTATGGGTTAGATTAATTAACGCACCACTATTATAAAGTTCATCATAATGCAGGGCAAATTTTATAAATGTATTGATTTTGTTTTCTCTTAAGTTTATGAAAATATCTTTATCGTTAAATTGATATTTCACGCCACTAAAGTTTTGTGTATTGACTAAATTTTGAATTCCGTTTTGAAAATCTTTAAAACTTATTTTGGTGTTTGGTTTAAATCGTAACTTACCCAATACATACGATCTTGTATATTTTTTTAATTCTGTAAATCCAATATTTCCAATAAAAATAGAATCTTTTACAGTTTGTATTGGTGGTTTAATGAAATCGATATTTTTATATACGGAAAGTTCTTCTAGTTTCGAGTTCGCGGCATTTTCACCATTTTTAATAATTTTTTTACCATTTTCAAAGGATAAAACAGAAAAACCATTAATGTCTGGTTTGATATAAATGTCGGTTAATTTTCGTTTGTTTTCCATTTGACCTTGTGTGTTAAAGTTGGAAATTTGTCCGAAAATAGTGGTAATTCCTTGTAAATCTTTTCGTGTTTTTAAACCTTCTTGTACATCCACACCAATAATAAATTCTGCGCCTAATGCTCTTAATTTTTCTACTGGATAATTATTGATTACTCCACCATCAATAAGTAGTCTTCCTTCAATTTCAATCGGATAAAAAATACTAGGAATAGAACTACTTGCTACTAAAGCTTGCGGAAAAATGCCTTTGTCTAAAACTACTTCTTCACCAGTTTCAATATCGGTAGCAATACAAAAAAAAGGAATGGGCAATTTTTTAAAATCGCGAATGTTCCTCACATGATAACTCAGTTGAGACAAAAAATTAAAATTATAGGAGCCTCTAGATAATCCGTTGGGTGTTTCTAATTTAAAATTTCTAAACGGGAGAACCAATGCGTAAACATCATCGTTTTTTT
Organism: Flavobacterium difficile; assembly: GCF_011392115.1. Lineage (GTDB taxonomy): Bacteria > Bacteroidota > Bacteroidia > Flavobacteriales > Flavobacteriaceae > Flavobacterium > Flavobacterium difficile. The sequence goes on along the minus strand of NZ_JAAJBT010000007.1, from coordinate 44,168 downwards.
TATTGAGTAATAGTTTCGTTTTCCGTGGGATATTATCTTGAACTAAATCGTCAATATTTATGGTTTTGAATATAGAATCGAGTTGTTTTCCTGTATATCCTGAAGCATACAATCCGCCAATAATTGCGCCCATACTGGTTCCGCCAATATAATCTATTTTTATCCCTAAAGAATCGATAACTTTTAACACACCTATATGTGCTAATCCTTTGGCGCCACCACCAGAAAGCACCAATCCGATTTTTGGTTTTTTGATGGTGTCTTGAGCATTTGCGTGAAATGAGCCAAGTAAAATGAGCCAAGTAAAAAGTAGTAAATAAGAGAACTTACCGCTAAAGCGATACACTTGTTTCTTTTTACTTTTTACTTGGTTCTTACTCATGTATTATTCTTTTTTGTAAAAGTCGGTAATTTTTTTCGCTTTTGAAAGTCCAATTACGTCAGAAATTTCTTTTTCTGTTGCTTCTTTGAGTCTTTTTACACTTTTGAAGTGAGAAATTAGCGTAATCATTGTTTTTTCTCCAATTCCAGGAATGCTTTCTACAGAAGAATTTAAAGCCGCTTTACTTCTTTTATCTCTATGATGTGTGATTCCGAATCGGTGTGCTTCATTTCGTAATTGTTGAATGATTTTAAGTGTTTCACTTTTTTTATCTAAATATAAAGGAATCGGATCGTCTGGATAAAATAATTCTTCCAAGCGTTTGGCAATTCCGATGATGGCAATTTTTCCTCGCAAACCTAAATCTTCTAAACTTTTTAAAGCGGAAGACAATTGGCCTTTTCCACCATCAATAATTATTAATTGCGGAAGCGGTTCTTTTTCATCAAGCAATCTTTTGTACCTTCTATAAACGACTTCTTCCATGGAAGCAAAATCATTCGGACCTTCAACGGTTTTGATATTAAAATGACGATAATCTTTTTTACTCGCTTTTCCATCTTTAAAAACCACACAAGCCGAAACCGGATTGGTTCCTTGAATGTTCGAATTATCAAAACATTCGATGTGTCGTGGTTCTACAGAAAGACGTAAATCTTTTTGCATTTGCGCCATAATTCGATTGGTGTGTCGATCTGGATCTACAATTTTAATTTGTTTCAATTGATCCAATCGGTAATATTTCGCATTGCGTTCCGATAAATTTAAAATTTCTTTTTTATCGCCTAATTTCGGTACGGTGACTTTAATGTTTTCTCCTAAATCTATTTCAAACGGTACAATAATTTCTCTAGAAGTTAAGGAAAAACGTTCTCTAATTTCAACCACAGCTAACTCTAGTAATTCTTCATCCGTTTCATCTAGTTTCTTTTTAAGTTCTAAAGTATGCGATCGAATAATGGCACCATGCGAAATCTGTAAAAAATTAACATACGCCATAGTTTCATCAGAAATAATTGAAAACACATCAATGTTGGTGATTTTCGGATTTAAGATGGTCGATTTTGCCTGATAATTTTCTAAAACTTCTATTTTTTCTTTGATTTTTTGAGCCTCTTCAAATCGCATATCTGCTGCTAAAACTTGCATGTGATTTTTGAATTCTTTCAAACTTTCTTTGAAATTACCTTTCAATATTTCGCGAATTGCTGTAATTTGATTTTGATACTGTTCCTGCGTTTCATGCCCTTCACAACCACCTTTACAGTTTCCAATATGATATTCTAAACACACTTTGTATTTTTCTGCACGAATATTAGATAACGACAAATCGAAGTTACAAGTACGTAAAGGATACAATTCTTTAATTAATTCTAATAACGTATTTACTGTTTTAAAACTGGTATACGGACCAAAATATTCGGAGCCGTCTTTTACCATTTTACGCGTGGGAAATACGCGTGGGAAAGCTTCTTTTTTAATGCAAATCCAAGGATAGGTTTTATCATCACGAAGCAAAACATTATATCTCGGTTGTAACGTTTTAATCAGATTGTTTTCCAATAATAACGCATCGGTTTCTGTTGGAACGACAATGTGTTTAATTGTCACAATCTTTTTTACAAGTACTGAAGTTTTATAATTATCGTGATTTTTAGTAAAATACGATTGTACGCGTTTTTTTAAATTCTTCGCTTTTCCAACATACAAAATCTTGTTGTCTTTGTCATAATACTGGTAAACTCCAGGATTGTCAGGTAAGGTTTGGATTTGTAGTTCGAGTGGCGTCATTTTAAATAAGCAGTGTTCGGTTTTTAGTAATCAGTAGTTTGACTTAAGAAAGTCATACAAAAATAACAAAAAACAATTGATTTCTACTTAACACTTTGAGTGAGTCTTTTTATTTAACTCAGATTCACAGGTTTTAGTTCGTAAAAACTAAGAACCAAAGTGTACATATTTGTTGAATCTTCATATGCTATTATGATGTCGGATTTAAAATTTTAAAATCTGTGAATCTGTGGTGCGCTTTTTTTATTACATTAGCCAAAAAGTCGAACACGTTATGCATAAGTCCATTACCATTTTTAACGAAACTATTTTACCAGGCGAAAGTAAAACCATCAACATGCAAATAGGAAAATTGCATACAATGACCGATTTACACATTCCTATTATTGTAGAAAGAAGTAAAAAAGAAGGCCCAGTTGTTTTGTTAAGTGCAGGTTTACATGGTGATGAGATTAATGGAACCGAAATTGTACGAGAGCTTATAGTTCAAAAAATCAACAAGCCAAAATGCGGAACTATAATTTGTATCCCAGTAATTAACATTTTCGGATTTGTGAATCAAACCAGAGAATTTCCTGATGGACGCGATTTAAATCGAATTTTTCCAGGAAGTAAAACCGGTTCTTTAGCAAGTCAGTTTGCGTATTATATATTAAAAGAAATTGTCCCACACATAGATTATGCTGTAGATTTTCATGCGGGTGGAGCCAGAAGATTTAATGCGCCACAAATTCGAATTGTCCCTAATAATTCGGAATTAAAAACCCTATCGGACGTTTTTGGAGCGCCTTTTACCTTATATTCTAATAATATTGCAGGTTCGTTTAGAAGTTCTTGTGACAGAATGGGAGTAAAAATGTTATTGTTTGAAGGTGGAAAATCTGTAGATATAAATAATGAGGTAACGAAAGAAGGCGTGGAAGGCACCAAGCGATTCTTATCACATTTAAAAATGCTGCAACCCAAACATCAAGTTTCCGAACCACATAACACCATTTACATTGAAAAATCAGATTGGATTAGAGCTAATTTTTCAGGCATGTTCCACGGCTTAAAAACCATTGGAAGTTTTGTAGAAAAAGGCGAGTTAGTGGCCACAATTTCAGATCCATTCGGAAAAGTGAGTCACAAATTGAAAGCACCACATACTGGTTATTTAATTAATGTTAATGATGCGCCTGTAGTGTATCAAGGCGATGCAGTTTTTCATATTTCAACAAAATTAGAAGATGAATAAACCCGAATTAAGACAAAAATATAAAGATTTAAGACTGAATTTATCAGAAGATAATATTGAAGATTGGTCGTTGCAAATTGCCAATCAACTCATTCGTCTAGATATTTGGCAACATAGTTTTTACCATCTTTTTTTACCTATTGAAAAGCAGAAGGAAATCAATACTGAATATATTCTTCAAGTTTTGGCAGGAAAAGATAAAAACATTGTGCTTTCTAAATCCGATTTTGAAACCAGAGAAATGACACATTTTTTATTAACTGATAACACCACTATTAAAAAAAATAGATACGATATTCCGGAACCCGTTGATGGTTTAGAAGTACCAGTTTCTAAAATTGATGTAGTTTTTGTGCCGCTTTTAGCTTTTGACGAAAAAGGAAATCGTGTAGGATATGGAAAAGGTTTTTACGATAACTTTTTAGCCAAATGTAAACCTGATGTATTAAAAATTGGTCTGTCTTTTTTCGAGTCTGAAACATTAATTTTAAACGTGTTACCTACTGATATTCAATTAGATTTATGCGTAACTCCAACAAGAATTTACAATTTTTAACGATAAATTAAGTAAGGATTACAGATATTTTCTTACATTTGAAATAATAACTTAAAATCTAATCTATGTTACAATCTATTCATTCTACATTAGCTTATGCTGTTTTGGCGGTATTATTAATTGCTGTAATAAATGCTTTTTTAGGACTTTCAGCGAAAAGAAATTTCACAAAAAAAGACAGAAGTTTGTCTTTAGTAGCACTAATTTTAACTCACATACAATTAGTAGTTGGTTTGGCTGTATGGGTAACTTCTCCATTAGGAAAAGAAGCTATGAGTCAAATGAGTAACGCCGCTTTACGATTAACTGCAGTAGAACATCCTTTAGTAAATATTTTAGCTATTGCTTTAATTACAATAGGTTGGAGCAAACACAAAAAAGAAGAAAGCAGCAACGGAAAATTTAAAAAAATCGGATTCTTATATTTCGCAGGTTTACTATTTATTTTATCAAGAATTCCTTGGTCGAATTGGATGGCATAATTTTTGTCTTAGCAGTAAAAACATAAAAAATGAATTTTTGTCTATCTGAACTTGATTCAGACTCTTTTTAATTTATTAAAGTAAATTTTTTAGATTCTGAATTAATTTCAGAATGGCATTTTTTGTTTTTTTTAATCTTAATAGTACATGAAAATGAAGAAGTTTATATACATATTACCACTTTTTGTTGTGCTTTTTTTTCAGAAGGAAAATTTAAAAATAATACCCTCACAAGAAAAGCCCAAATTAGTTAAAGCTGGAGATACGATTAAAAAGGACACGATTAAACCAGTTGAGAAATTGGAGATGTACCATAAATCGGCACATGCATCCTATTATGCCAATAAATTTAACGGAAGAAGAACCGCAAGTGGTGCAAAATTCAACAATAATGACATGACTTGTGCACACCGAAAATTACCTTTTGGAACCAAGTTAAAAATTACAGGTGTAAAAACAAAAAGAGTGGTGTATGTTACAGTTACTGATCGCGGCCCTTTTCATAAAAACAGACATATTGATTTAACAAAAGCTGCTTTTGATAAAGTTAAACCACTGTCTTATGGTGGACATATTGATGTTGACATAGAAGTAGTGAAAAAGTAATTTGCAACTATTTTTTAAAAATCAGTTTTTACAAAACACTAGTGATAAGTTAAGGTGAAATGATAACATTTTTACCAACTCTTAAAAGGCTTTTTACTTAAATATGCGTTATAATATTTTTCATCACTAGTCACTTCTTTTGCGAGCCAAATTGGTTTTTCAAAGGTTTCGTTGGCATCAGAAAGTTCAATTTCAGCTACAACTAATCCTTTGTTTTCCCCATCAAAAACATCAACTTCAAAGGTGTGATTGCCTTTTTTAATTAAATAGCGAGTTTTATCAATTACACCTGCTTCACATAATTGAAGTAAAGCTTCTGCTTCTTGTAAATCAATTTCTTTTTCCCATTCAAAACGCGTAGTTCCCGTTTCGTCTCCTTTTCCTTTTATGGTAATAAATCCTTTATTATCTTTAATTCTAATTCTTACCGTTCGTTCTGGAGCTGAGTTCAAATAACCTTGCGCAATTTTTTGAGCCTGACTTGCTTCCACGATAAAATCTAACGAGTGAACTAAAAATTTACGTTCTATTTCTTCCATAATTTTCAAAATATTAAGAATCAAATGTACTATATTTAAATATAAAGTTATATATCTTCTAAAGATTTACCATATGAAAATTCAAGAAAATTAAGTTTTTCTTTATGCCTTGTTGGTGTTTTTTTGTGAAATTTGTATTCTGTAAAATGGATTTTTTTCAGTACTTTGTAATTCATATGGAAACGTTATACCGAAAAATAATTCACATTGATATGGACGCATTTTATGCTTCTGTAGAGCAGTTGGATAATCCTGATTTAAAAGGGAAACCCATTGCAGTGGGTGGAAATGAAGTTCGTGGTGTGGTGAGTGCGGCTAGTTATGAAGCCAGAAAATTTGGTGTTCGTAGTGCGATGAGTGGCGCTCAGGCTGCTCGTTTATGTCCAGATTTAATTTTTGTGAAAACTAATTTTGACCGGTACAAAGAAGTTTCGAAACAGATCAGAGCTATTTTTCATGAATACACCGATTTGGTAGAACCACTTTCATTAGATGAAGCCTATTTGGATGTAACGGAAAATAAAAAAGGCAATCCAAGTGCTACTTTAATCGCTCAAGAAATCAGACAAAAAATATTTGAAAGAACGGGTTTAACCGCTTCTGCTGGAATTTCTATTAATAAATTTGTAGCGAAAATCGCCAGTGATTTTAATAAACCTAACGGACAAAAAACAGTCAATCCAGATGAGGTGGAAGCTTTTATTGAAGTGTTAGATGTGAAAAAATTCTACGGAATTGGAAAAGTCACCGCAGAAAAAATGTATCAACTAGGCATTTATACTGGAACCGATTTAAAAAGTAAATCGTTAGACTATCTTGAAAAGCATTTTGGCAACAGTGGAAAATCGTACTATAATTTATCTCGAGGCATCAGTTTTAGTCAAGTTAAACCTAATAGAGAAATGAAATCTATTGGAGCTGAACGAACCTTTAATACCAATTTATCTTCCGAAATTTATATGGAAGAACGGTTAAAAAATATCGCTGAAGAAATTGAACGTCGGATAAAAAAGCACAAAATTGCAGGTAAAACCATTACGTTAAAAATTAAATATTCCGATTTTACACAACAAACGCGAAGCAAAACTTTACAATATTTTATCTCAGATAAAGGTTTGATTTTTGAAACCGCAAAAGAATTATTATATCAAGAAAAATTAAAAAATTCAGTGCGACTATTAGGTATTTCCTTAAACAATTTGAACACCCATCAGAAAAAATTTGTAGTGTATCAGTTAAAGTTTGAATTTTAGTTGGTTATTCCCAAATTATTCTTTTTCAAAATCGTATAATTACCTTATCTTTGTAGATTATAATATAAGAAAAGCTATTTTGAAATTCAATATTTTTTTATTGATTTTGAAATTGACATTGATTTTTGAAATTGACTATGAAACACATTAGAAATTTTTGCATAATTGCACATATTGATCACGGAAAAAGTACATTAGCGGATAGACTTTTAGGCGCAACTCAAACTGTTACAGCTAGAGAAGAAAAAGCTCAATTACTGGACAATATGGATTTGGAGCGCGAACGTGGTATTACCATAAAAAGTCACGCGATCCAAATGGAATACAAATACAAAGGAGAAGATTATATCTTAAATTTAATTGATACTCCAGGGCACGTAGATTTTTCTTATGAAGTGTCTCGAAGTATCGCAGCTTGTGAAGGCGCTTTACTTATTGTTGATGCGGCACAAAGTATTCAGGCACAAACGATTTCCAATTTATATTTAGCTTTAGATAACGACTTGGAAATTATTCCAGTTTTAAATAAAGTCGATTTACCTTCAGCCAATCCAGAGGAAGTTTCAGATGATATTATAGATTTATTAGGTTGTAAATTAGAAGATATTATTCACGCTTCTGGTAAAACAGGTTTTGGTGTGGAAAATATTTTAGCAGCCATTATTGAAAAAATTCCACCACCAAAAGGAAATAAAGAAGAACCATTACAAGCCTTAATTTTCGATTCGCATTACAATCCTTTTCGTGGAATTGAAGTAATTTTCCGTGTAGTAAATGGAGAAATCAAAAAAGGTCAGAAAGTAAAATTCATGGCTACAGGAAAAGAATATTATGCAGATGAAATAGGTACTTTGAAATTAAATCAAGTGCCTAAAAATGTGGTTTCTACTGGTGATGTTGGCTATTTAATTTCTGGAATTAAAGAAGCAAAAGAAGTAAAAGTTGGAGATACAGTAACCGATGCGTTACAACCAACTACCAATATGATTACAGGTTTTGAAGATGTAAAACCAATGGTATTTGCAGGAATTTATCCGGTTGATACGGAAGATTACGAAGATTTACGTGCTTCTATGGAAAAATTACAACTGAACGATGCGTCATTAGTTTTTGCTCCAGAAAGTTCAGCAGCTTTAGGTTTTGGTTTCCGTTGTGGTTTCTTAGGTATGCTACACATGGAAATTATCCAAGAACGTTTAGAGCGTGAATTTGACATGACCGTAATTACTACGGTTCCTAACGTTTCGTATTTAGCTTATACCAAAAAAGAACCCGATACACCTATCATCGTAAACAATCCAAGTGATTTACCAGATGCTACCAAATTAGATCGAGTAGAAGAACCGTTTATCAAAGCAACTATTATTACCAAAGCGGATTTCGTAGGAAACGTAATGAGTTTGTGTATTGAAAAACGTGGTTTAATTACCAACCAAACTTATCTGACTACAGAGCGAGTAGAATTAAATTTCGATATGCCTTTAGCGGAAATTGTATTTGATTTTTATGACCGATTAAAAACGGTTTCTAAAGGTTATGCTTCTTTTGATTACCATCCAATTGGAATGAGAGAATCGAAGTTAGTAAAAATGGATATTTTATTAAACGCGAATCAATTAGATGCGCTTTCTGCATTAATTCATGTCGATAACGCTTACAATATCGGGAAGAAAATGTGTGAAAAGTTACGTGAATTGATTCCACGTCAACAATTTGAAATTCCGATTCAGGCTTCTATTGGTGCAAAAATTATTGCCCGCGAAACGATTAAAGCACTTCGTAAAGACGTAACCGCAAAATGTTATGGTGGAGATATTTCGCGTAAGCGTAAACTTTTAGAAAAACAGAAAAAAGGTAAAAAACGTATGCGTCAAGTTGGAAATGTAGAAATTCCGCAAGAAGCTTTTATGGCTGTATTAAAACTTAACGATTAATTATTCTTTTAACAATATATTTAAAAACTTATCAAAATATTAATTTTTTTGATAAGTTTTTCTTTTTTAAACTTTCTTTTTTTAGTATATTTATCTACTGATTTTCAATTGCCCTAATGATATCATTATGAAAAAAATTTTACGCCTATTTTTGCTTTTTTCAACAGTTTCCTTTTCACAAACAATAACTGTAGATAATACCACATATTCTCCAGCAGATTTGGTAAATTTATTATCTGGAAATTCTTGTGTTGAAATTTCTAATATCTCTATTTCTTCTCCAAATTCTGTAGGTTATTTTAACAGAAATGGTTCTACTTTTCCAATCAATGAAGGAATTATTTTAAGAAGTGGCGCGATTTTAAATACGCAAGGGCAATATAATGGTTCAAATTTGAGTACACCAGCATCGGGCGGAGGAACGGATCCTTTTTTACAAAACTTAAGCAACACTAGTAGTGGAACCACTACTGCATTAACAGATTTAGCTTTTATTCAGTTCGATTTTATACCTGTTTCTTCTTCATTTAGTTTTGATTTTTTATTTGCTTCAAATGAATACGGACAATTTCAATGTTTGTCTAATGATATTTTTGCATTTGAATTAACTAATTTAACAACTAACGTAACAACGAATTTAGGAGTTATACCTTCTACTTCAAGTCCAGTTTCTGTAAGAACAATTAAAAATTCAATTTATAATTCTACTTGTAGTTCTACTAATCCTTCTCTTTTTGGCGTGTATAATGTTATAGATTTTTCTTCATCAACATTAAATATGAGAGGCCATACTGTTGTTTTAAATGCGTCATCTTCTGTAATTCCAAATACTTCATACCGATTAAAGTTAGTTATTGCCGATTACGGTGATTCTGATTTCGATTCGTCTGTTTTTATTTCAGGTGGAAGCTTTACGAATACATTAGATTTAGGTTCAGATCAAACTATTTGTACAGGAAATACCGCTATATTGGATACTCAGTTAGATAACACCTACACCTATCAATGGTTTTTAGATGGAAATCCAACTGGTGGAAACACCTCAACATATACGGTAACTTCTCCAGGAACTTACAGGGTTGAAATTACTAAAGGTTCTTGTTTTTTAACAGATACGGTTGTGTTTAATACTTTAGCTGTTACGAATCCGATAGATTTGCAAACTTGTAATACAGGCGCGGCAAGTTATATTTTTGATTTAACAACAAATAGTGAAGTTCAATTAGGAATTGACAATGCTATTTATGATCTTTTCTATTATACTTCTCCAGCAAATGCTACGGCTAATATTCCGATTAGCTCACCAAATAATTATACAACTTCTTCGAATCAAACTTTATACATCAAAATTTTCAATACAGTAACGAATCAGTTTTGTGATGCGATTTATGCGTTTAATTTATTAATTAATGCAAGTGTTGTTGCAACACAGCCTAATGATGTTGAGGTTTGCGAATCAAATGGCGGCACAACATATTTATTAGCAGCCTTAGATTCTGAAGTTTTAAACGGACAATCAGGATACAATATATTATATTATACTTCTCAGGCTGATGCTGTTGCTGGAAATGGAGCAGTAATTTCTTCCATTACAATTCCTAACGGAACTACAACTGCAACCGTTTGGATTAGAATGCAAGATAGTTCTAACCCGTCTTGTTTTGATATAACAAGTGTAGACATTATAGTTAACCCGTTACCACCAGTTGATGAAATAGCAGATGTTGTTGAATGTAGTAGTTACATTTTACCAGCATTAACTAATGGAAATTATTTTACAGGTCCAAACGGAACAGGAACGCCTTTAAACGCTGGAGATACAATTGATGCAAGTGCTACTTATTATATATACAACGGACCTGACGCAAATGGATGCTTTAATCAGTCTACATTTACAGCTTATTTTATTGATGAATATGTGCCGGTTTTAGACAATTGTGGTGCTTTTAGTGTGCCTGCTGCTCCTTATAATATTGGTGCTTTTTATACAGCTGCTGGCGGACCAACTGGGCCAGGAACTTTAATTCCACAAGGAACAGTTTTTACAAACACAACACAAGCAACTATTATTCAAACCATATTTTATTATGCGGAAGTCAATGGCGTTTTTTGTAGAGACCAACAGTTTGATATTTATATTCATGGAAATCCTTTAGTTGATTCTCTTCCAGATGTAACTTATTGTGATACGTATACTTTACCAGCCTTAACTAATGGAACTTATAATACTTCATCAGATGGAACTGGGTTAACTTTAAGTGCAAATGATGTTATAAATGTTGCAGGACCAAATTTTCCAGGTACTTATTATGTAGTCAATCAACTGGCACATACCAATTCTGACGGAAGTGCAGGTTCTTGTTTTATCTCTGAACCTTTTGTTGTAAATCTGGTAGATACCTCTCAATTTACTAACATATATGTTTGTTCCAATTCAAATTATACATTACCTCCAATTGCTTTTGGCGGATACTTTACGGCTCCAAACGGCGGTGGTTCTCCTGTTAATCCAGCACTTCCAATTACGACTTCTCAAGTAATATACTACTATGCAAACACAACACTTTTACCAAATTGTACAGATAATTTAAATTATGATATTACTATTTACCCTGAACCTTCAGTTGATACTTTAGTTAGTGGAACTTTTTGTGGATCATTTATTTTACCAACCCTAACAAATGGAAATTACTTTACTTTACCTGGTGGACCAAGCGCCATTGGTCAAACGGCATTGACTGCAGGACAAGTTATTGGTTTAACCTCTGATGATTTGCCTCCAGGAACATATTATATTTACAATGATGAAACTAATTTAAATCCGAATTCAACCACAACTTTGTGTGCTTCTGAAAGTAGTTTTACCATTGGAATTACACCTTTACCTATTGTTGATGAATATATAAATCAGGTTGTTTGTAATCCGTATTCCATACCAGCACCAGTAACTGGTCAGATTTATACTGCACCAGGCGGACCAACAGGAACAGGAGTTGTTGTGGCTCCAACAGATATATTTAACGAAGACAGAAGGTTTTATTTATATTACCAAGATCCTGTAACAGGTTGTGTAGTAGATAAGCCTTTCGAAATGTACTATAACGGTATAAATTTACCTAATTATTCCAATGTGAGTGTATGTGATTCTTATACCTTGCCTATGTTAACGCATGTGCCACCTGAGCCAACTACAAATTATTCAATTGGATATTTTTATAATAATGATGGTACAAATCCGGTTCCGAATGGTACTGTTTTTACTCCAACTACTGCCAATCCTATTTCTGTTTATGTATATGCTGTGAACAATGGTAGATTTGGTGTAAGTTGTGTTGAAGTCGATGAAATTATCATTACAGTTTCTGAAACACCAGTAATTGCACCTATCGTTTTTGATCCTGAAGAATGTGGTACGTATGTGTTACCTCCATTACCATCAGTTCCGTACAATATTGGTTATTTTTCTCAGCCAAATGGAGTAGGACCGATTACAAATTTAGTTATTTCTAATACTACTGGAACACCTGGTAATCCACCTGCTGTTTCTCAAACGTATACTTACTATGTTTATGCAACCGCTACCAATAACGCTAATTGTAACGACGAACAAGCATTTACTTTTACGGTTCATCCTTTATTGAATATAAATCTTCCCGACGGAATTATCTGTGTAGATCCTACAACTAATGTTGCACTTGACACTTATACCGTTCAAACAGGATTGGATCCTACTCAATTTACAGTTAATTGGTATTTAGGAGGAAATTTAATGGGTACAGGTTCGAGTTATTCGGCTTCCCAAGCGGGTATTTATACGGTTGATTTTATTAAATTAACACCAGATGTAGGTGCAAATTGTAATTATAACTCAACCACCTTTGAAGTCATTGCCTCTAGTCCTGCGTTAGCAAGTTTCGATGTAAGTGCGGAGTTTGATACAAACAATACATTTATTACCATTACTATAACTGGTGGTTTAGGAAATTATCTTTATCAGTTAGAAAATCCAGATGGTTCAACGAGTGCTTTTCAATCGAGTAATGTGTTTACAAATTTAGAAACTGGTGAGTATTTCGTAACTATTTTTGATACTTTAGGGAATTGTTCTCCAACACGGATCGGACCGATTTATATCGTTAATTATCCTAATTTTTTTACTCCTAATGGCGATGGAGTAAATGAGACATGGAATATCTTCGATTTGGCCCAACAAACTGATAGTGTCATTTCAATTTTTGATAGATATGGGAAACTTTTAAAACAGATTTCACCTTCAGGAATAGGTTGGGATGGAAAATATAACGGGCAAGATTTACCTTCAACCGATTATTGGTTTACTGTTGAATATACAACACAAACGAATAATAGAGCCGTTTTTAAATCCCATTTTACTTTAAAAAGATAACAAATAAAAATCCCAAATTCTTACTATTGAATTTGGGATTTTTGTTTGAACTCGTTACTTATATTTATTCAATATCAGAAATTCTTAAAGTATTTACCATTCCTTTATTTGCGATTGGCATTGAAGCAAGGTTAACTACCATATCTCCTTTTTTTACATATTTCTTTTCTTTACAAATTTTATTGATGTCATCAATAGTGTCATCAGTACTAGTAAATTTATCATAATAGAAAGCTCTTACACCCCAAAGTAAATTTAGTTGTGTTAAAATTCTTTCGTTAGAAGTAAAAACTAAAATATGTGCATGAGGTCGCCAAGCAGAAATTTGAAAGGCTGTATATCCACTATTAGTTAAGGTTGTAACTGCTTTTGCATTAATACTGTCTGCAATTGATGCGGCATTAAAACAAATTGATTTCGTAATATACCTGTCGTTTCTTTTTGTTGGTGGAATATGCGGAACATTAATTAATGGAGAATCTTCCACACTTTCAATAATGTTTGTCATCGTTTCAATTACTTGAACAGGATAGTTTCCTACAGAAGTTTCTCCCGATAACATTACAGCATCTGCACCATCCATAACCGAATTGGCAACGTCATTTACTTCTGCTCTTGTTGGAGTTAAACTCGTAATCATAGTTTCCATCATTTGAGTGGCAACAATTACAGGAATACGTGCTAATTTGGCTTTTAAAATTAGTTTTTTCTGAATTAATGGAACTTCTTGCGCTGGAACTTCTACACCTAAATCGCCACGAGCTACCATTAAACCATCACAAGCTATTACAATTTCGTCAATGTTTTCAACAGCTTCTGGTTTTTCAATTTTAGCAACAATTGGAATTTTATGATCAGAATGTTTTTCAATTAAATCTTGTAAATCTTTAATATCTTCTTTTGTTCTCACAAACGATAAAGCCATCCAATCTACTTTGTTTTCACAAGCGAAAATCGCATCTTTAATGTCTTTTACGGTTAAAGCAGGTAAAGAAACTTTTGTATTAGGAAGATTTACCCCTTTTTTTGATTTTAAAGGTCCACCCTGAATTACTTTACAAATTACTTCATCCACTCTATTGGTTTCGATGGCTTCAAACATCAGTTTACCATCGTCTAATAAAATTCTTTCACCCGGATTTACATCTTTTGGAAATTCTTTGTAATTCATGTACACTCTATCAGCCGTACCCGGAACATCATCTGAAGTTTGGAAGGTAATGATATCACCCGGATTTACAATCACATCTTCTTTCATGACACCAACTCGTAATTTCGGACCTTGTAAATCGGCTAAAATGGAAGTAGTGTAACCAAATTCTTTGTTCAGTTCTCTAATGATGTTAATTCTTTCGCTCACATCGGTGTAATCGGCATGAGAAAAGTTAATTCTGAATACATTAACTCCAGCGTCTATCATTTTTTTAATGATTTCTTTACTACTACAAGCTGGACCTAAAGTGGCAACAATTTTTGTTTTTTTTGTTGTATGCATTTTTAAAAAATTAAATTGTTTATCGATTTTAAATGTTCTGTTTCTACTCTATATATTGTAGAAATATTTGGTATTGTACTTATGTTTTCAATTATATTTTCAGCATTAAACCCCATATCTGTATTATCAAGTTTTAATAAATAATCTGCTAATTTTAGTTCTGGGATTAAATTTATTGTAATTGGGTCTTGTTCAAAAAAACCTACATTTTGTTTGTTCGAATTAAAATGGGTTTGATTTTTAATAAGTTCCCATGTGATGTCTTGGTTGAAATCATCATAACTAAATCTTGAAAATTTTCCAATTCCATTTTTTGATTTAATAGTTATTTCGTTTTCATTTTTTGCCAACAATACATTCAGTTTTAAATTGATTAAAAAGCTTAATTTAAAATCTTTCAGATTGGTATGAATCGCAAATAACTCAAAATCATTTGATTCAAAATCGTCTAATGTAAGTTTCAGATTGGCCATTAAAATTTTTAATAATTGTAAAGATAGGCTTTAAAAATATTAAATTATTGTAAAAAAGGTTGTAAAACCGTTAAATTTTCATTTCAAACGTTGTAGTTAATAAAAATTTTTACAATTTATTTTCAATTCTATCTTGTAAGGCAAAAAACGCTCTTTTGGAAGCAGTTTCTTCTGCTTTTTTCTTGGAAGTTGCTCTAGCTTTACTAATTACTTCATTGTCCATTAGTAGTTTAACTCCAAAATGTTTTACGCCTTCTTTTCCGTCGTCTTCAAAAACCTCAAATTTAAAATTGATTTTTTCTTTCTGACACCATTCGATAATTAAACTTTTATAGCTGATTACTTTGCCTTCTAAACGTGCAATATCAACATAGGGTTTGATGATTTTTTCGTGAATAAATTTTTCACAGTAAGGATACCCTTTGTCTAAGTAAATGGCACCTATGAAGGCTTCGCATAAATTTCCGTGAATGTTATCGCCAAAGTGCGAAGGACTAACTTTACTTTCGATAAATTGGACTAAATTGAAATCGCGACCTAATTCATTCAAGTGTTCTCTACTTACAATTTTAGATCGCATTTTGGTTAAATATCCTTCATCACCAGTTGGTACTTTTTTGTATAAATGTGCCGCAATTACACTGCCTAGCATAGCATCACCTAAAAACTCTAAGCGTTCATAACTAATGGGATAACCATTATCATCAACCTTGTTTGAAGAACGATGTGTAAAAGCATGTTTGTAAAATTCTTCAGCATTCGGTTTGAAACCTAAAATTTTGGTAATTTGTTCAAAAAAAACCCCGTCTTGGTTAGAAGATGGGGATTTTTTCAATATTTTTTTAAAAATTCTGCGCATGAATTATTCTTCAATTTTTTTGAAAAGTACACATGCATTGTGTCCACCAAATCCAAAAGTATTACTCATGGCTACTTTAATTTCTCTTTTTTGAGGAACATTTAAAGTTAAATTTAATGATGGATCGATATTTTCGTCTACAGTTGAGTGGTTAATTGTTGGGGGAACAATGCCGTGTTTCATAGCTAAAATTGAAGCAATAGCTTCGATAGCACCAGCAGCTCCTAACAAATGTCCTGTCATAGATTTTGTAGAATTGATATTAATTGTTTTCGCGTGATCACCAAAAACATGACTAATTGCCTTTAATTCAGCAACATCACCTAATGGAGTTGAAGTTCCGTGTGTGTTGATGTGATCTACATCTTCTGGTTTCATACCTGCATCACGTAGCGTATTTTCCATTACTGCAATCACTCCAATACCTTCTGGATGTGGAGCTGTTAAATGATACGCGTCTGATGACATTCCACCACCACCAACTTCACAATATATTTTTGCACCACGCGCTTTTGCGTGTTCGTATTCTTCAAAAACTAAAGCACCAGCACCTTCTCCTAATACAAATCCGTCTCTGTTCGCATCAAAAGGTCTTGAAGCGGTTTCAGGAGAATCATTTCTGGTTGATAAAGCTTGCATAGAGTTAAATCCTCCCATTCCTGCGATGGTAACAGCAGCTTCAGACCCACCAGACACAATTACATCACACATTCCTAAACGGATGTAGTTGAAAGCGTCAATCATAGCATTTGCTGAAGAAGCACAAGCAGAGACTGTGGTATAATTTGGTCCCATAAAACCATTTCTCATAGAAATATGAGCTGGAGCGATATCAGCAATCATTTTAGGAATAAAAAACGGATTGAAACGTGGAGTTCCATCACCGCTAGCATAACTTAGTACTTCTTCTTGGAAAGTCTCTAAACCACCAATTCCTGCACCCCAAATTACACCTACACGTTGTTTGTTTACATTAGAATCAGAAATTCCTGCATCTGCAATAGCTTGTTCACCAGCAACGATGGCATATTGCGCAAATTTATCCATACGTCTTGCTTCTTTTCTATCGATAAATTCTTCGATATTGAAGTTTTTTACTTCACAAGCAAATTTTGTTTTATGTTTTTCAGTGTCATAATACGTAATTGGAGCCGCGCCGCTTTTCCCGCTAATTAAGGCGTCCCAATATTCTTGAATGTTGTTTCCAATTGGAGTTAAAGCTCCAAGTCCTGTAACTACTACACGTTTTAATTGCATAAATTTTTTTTTAGTTATATAGAAAAACCCAATGTATCATATTATAAATAGAAACATTGGGTATTACATAAATGTCTTATGTTGAATGATTGTAATACAATCAATGTTTTTACAAATCTAAACAAAGATTTTTAAAAACAGAAACAAAAATAACAACATCCGTATAAAAATAAAATTACACGGATGAATGGTTATTATTTCTTAGCTTCTTCGATGTAAGAAATTGCTTGACCTACAGTAGCAATGTTTTCAGCTTGGTCGTCTGGAATTTGGATGTCAAATTCTTTTTCGAATTCCATAATAAGCTCTACAGTGTCTAATGAATCAGCACCTAAATCGTTAGTGAAGCTTGCTTCTGTTACTACTTCGTTTTCGTCAACACCTAATTTGTCCACGATAATCGCTTTTACTCTTGATGCAATGTCTGACATAATTTTTAATTTTTAATTTATTTGTTGGCAAAAATAAAAAACTTTATTTTAAAACAACATTTTTGTTAGTAAATATAACTACGAATTTATAAAAAAATCTTTCAATAGCCTAATTCTCTATTCTTTTCCGTTAAATTATTTTTTTATTTCTTCCGTTTTTTGTGTCTAAACCTAAAGGAATTTATACTTTTGTGTGAAATTTAGACGATTTATTACTGATATAAGTTGAAAAAAATGAGATTTAAATGAAAAAGATGGTACTTTTTGCTTCGGGCAATGGTTCAAATGCCGAAAACATTATGGCACATTTCGAGAAATCGGGTCAAGGAACTGTAGTCGGTGTGTTCACAAACAATTCAAATGCCAAAGTTATCGAAAGAGCTAAAAAATTTCAGATACCTACTTATATATTCAACAAAACCGAACTTTCAGACGACACGGTTCTTAATCAGTTGCAAGAACTACAACCCGATTTAATTGTACTTGCTGGTTTCTTGTTGAAATTTCCTATTCATATTATTAATGCTTTTCCCAATAAAGTGATTAATATTCATCCGGCTTTGTTACCTAATTATGGTGGAAAAGGAATGTATGGCATACATGTACACCAAGCCGTTTTAGAAAATAAAGAGAAAGAAACCGGAATCACCGTACATTATGTAAACGAACATTTTGATGAAGGCGAATTTATTTTTCAAGCCAACATAAATATTGAAAATTGTTCGTCAGCAGAAGAAATCGCACAAAAAATTCACGAATTGGAAAGGGAACATTTTCCGAAAGTGATAGCTACACTTCTAACTTCTAACTTTTAACTTCCAACTTCAACATGTCTTACCAAGTTCACATATACACAGATGGCGCTGCCAAAGGAAATCCCGGTCCAGGCGGTTATGGTGTGGTGATGGAAATGGTAGGCACACCTTATAAAAAAGAGTTTTATGAAGGATTCCGCCATACTACTAATAATAGAATGGAATTATTAGCGGTTATAGTTGGTTTGGAGAAATTGAAAAATTTAAAAACGAATGTTTTAGTAGTTTCCGATTCTAAATATGTGGTAGATTCCGTAGAAAAAGGTTGGGTTTTTGGTTGGGAAAAAAAACACTTCAAAGACAAAAAAAATCCAGATCTGTGGATGCGATTTCTCAAAATTTACCGCCAACATAATGTGAAATTCATGTGGGTAAAAGGCCATAATAGTCACCCTCAAAACGAACGTTGCGACGAATTAGCGGTTATGGCATCACAACAAAAAAAATTAAATATTGATACTTTTTACGAAACTGAAGAGCAAAAATTAATGTAATTGATGATATCAAAAGCAATTCATAATCAAAAACATAACATCATAAATCAGAGTGTAATTGCTTTGATTATGGTAATTCTTGTGTCGGTTTCTTGCTATTTTTTCAGTGCATTTATAGGTTATAAAGTCGTTGCTTTTATCTTACTAATGACAGTTTCTATTTTAGCGATGTTGTTTGAAATTGTCCCCGTTTTACTAGCCGCAACACTTAGTGCTTTAATTTGGAATTTCTTTTTTATTCAACCGATTTATACCTTTCATATTAGCAATTCGGAAGATATGCTCATGTTTTTAATGTATTTTTTGGTAGCTTTTGTGAATACCGTTTTAACAGTTAAAATTAAGAAAATGGAGAAAAAAGCTCGTGACAAAGAAGAAAAAGAAAAAACGATAAAGCTTTACAATACGTTATTAAATTCGCTTTCACACGAGTTAAGAACGCCCATTTCTACTATTATTGGTTCGGCAGATATGCTTCTAGAATATGATGCAAAATTAACTTCTGAAAATAGAAAATCGTTACTCAGCGAAATTGAAATTGCAGGCTTGAAATTAAATGATCAGGTTGAAAACCTTTTAAACATGAGTCGACTCGAATCCGGAATTTTACAACTTAAATTGGATTGGTGCGATGTGAACGAACAAATCCGATTGGTCATTCAAAATCATTTTTTATCGAATCCCAGAATCCTTTTTGAAGAAGAAGAAAATTTCCCAATCTGTAAATTAGATATCGGAATTTTAGAACAAATTTTAATCAATTTAATTCGAAATGCACTTTTGTATACTGCCGATAATTGTACGGTTACGATTTCAATACAAGTAAAAGAGGAAGTTTTACTTTTATCTGTTGCCGATAACGGGAAAGGAATTCCTTCAGAACATTTACCAGAAATTTTCGATAAATTTTACAGAGTGCCCAATACAATTACTGGCGGAACAGGTTTAGGCTTGTCTATTGTGAAAGGTTTTGTGGAAGCTCAAAACGGAACAATTGCAGTTAAAAACACCATTCCGAACGGACTAAAATTTGATATTTTTGTACCTGTTGAAATTACTTATGTAAACCAATTAAAAAATGAATAAGGCCGAAATACTTGTCATTGATGACGAAGCTCAAATTAGAAAATTACTCGAAATTA
Organism: Flavobacterium difficile; assembly: GCF_011392115.1. GTDB lineage: Bacteria > Bacteroidota > Bacteroidia > Flavobacteriales > Flavobacteriaceae > Flavobacterium > Flavobacterium difficile. The sequence goes on along the minus strand of NZ_JAAJBT010000007.1, from coordinate 24,017 downwards.
CTTTGGAGAGTAACGATTTTAAAGTCATCCAAGCCGAAACAGGTAAACAAGGTATTTTGTTAGCCGCCAATCATTCACCCGATTTAATTTTGTTAGATTTAGGTTTGCCCGATAAAAGTGGTCACGAAATTTTAAAGGAATTACGAACTTGGTATACGAAATCCATTATCATTCTTTCTGTAATTGACCAAGAAGAAGATATCGTAAAGGCCTTAGATAACGGAGCTACCGATTATTTAACGAAACCGTTCAGAAATGCCGAATTAATGGCCAGAATTCGTGCAGCTATCCGAAGAAATACTTCTGAAAATAATGCAGTTATTTCTCAGTTTAACGATTTAGAAATTGATGTCGTGGCGAGAACCGTAAAGAAAAACAACGAATTCTTAAAACTGACTTCTACAGAATTTAATTTACTAGCACTTTTCATTAAAAACGAAGGTCGCGTACTTACACATCAATACATTTTAAAAGAAATTTGGGGTGTAGGTTCGCAAACTGAAACGCAATATTTACGGGTTTTCGTGGGAACACTTCGTAAAAAAATCGAAGAAAATCCCAATCATCCGATTCATATTATTACCGAAAGTGGTGTGGGATACCGTTTTCAATAAAACTAAACTTGTCAAGCTGAACTCGTTTCAGCTTCTTTATTAACTAGTTTAGAAGAGAATCGATTTTGAGTTAAGTTCAGAATGATAAAAACATTCAAAATTTTACGATACCAAACGAGTTTAATCTTTATATTTTCTTTATACCAACCCTTCGTTTCTTTATATTTTACCAATAGCTTTCGCCCGAACTTTGTACCATAAATTTTTAATATTATTATGGAAACAAAACTCGGCATACCAAGTAAAGTTACAGCAGCTTCTTTACTGGTAGCGTTAGGAATTATTTATGGCGATATCGGAACCAGTCCGCTTTACGCCTTAAAAGCAGTAATTGGAACAAGAAAAATCGATGAAATTTTAGTGTATGGCGGACTTTCAGCCATCTTTTGGACATTAATTTTACAAACTTCAATTAAGTATATTTGGCTCACGTTAAAAGCCGATAACAATGGAGAAGGTGGAATTTTCTCTTTGTATGCTTTAGTAAAAAGATATGGAAAAAAATTAGTCATTCCAGCTGTTTTAGGAGCCACCACTCTTTTAGCGGATGGAATTATCACACCGCCCATTTCTGTGGCATCAGCCGTTGAAGGTTTAGGAATGGTGAACGGCTTACAAGATGTTATTGTGGCAGGAAATAATGTAGTGGTGGGTTTAGTAGTGGTAATTTTATCGTTGCTTTTCTTTTTTCAACGCTTCGGAACTCAAGTCATTGGAAGGTTTTTCGGACCTATTATGCTGGTTTGGTTTAGCATGCTTTTCTTTGCAGGTTTAAATCAGATATTAATTCATCCTGATATTTTAAAAGCTTTAAGTCCTGTTTATGCCTATGAAATGTTAACACAATATCCGCAAGGTTTTTGGTTGTTAGGTTCAGTATTCTTATGTACAACAGGAGCGGAAGCCTTGTATTCCGATTTAGGCCATTGTGGTATCAAAAACATTCGCATCAGTTGGATTTTTGTAAAAACCAGTTTGGTTACAGCTTATTTAGGGCAAGCAGCTTGGTTAATGCATCAAAATGAAGCCTTTTTAAATGGGAGAAATCCGTTTTTCGAAATCATGCCAACTTGGTTTTTATTGCCAAGTATCATCATTGCGACATTAGCTACCGTTATCGCTTCTCAAGCTTTAATAAGTGGAAGTTATACCTTAATTAATGAAGCCATCAACTTAAATTTCTGGCCTCGAGTTGCGGTGCGTCAACCTTCAGAATTGAAAGGACAAATTTATATTCCAAGTGTGAATAATGTCCTTTGGTTTGGTTGTGTTCTGATGATTTTATATTTCCGTTCTTCGGAACATATGGAAGCCGCTTATGGTTTTTCAATTACCATTACCATGATGATGACTACCTTATTATTGGGTTATTTTTTAAGATACAGATTAAAATGGAATAAATATGCCGTTTTTTTAGTGGTTGGATTATTTGCGATTGTAGAAACGTCTTTTTTTATTGCGAATGTGGCAAAAATTAAAGAAAGATGGATGTTCTTATTTTTCGAATTAGGCATATTTATGGTGATGTACATTTGGTACGAAGCCAGAAAAATTCATAACCGATACACTAAGTTTACCGAATTAGGAAAATACAGCACGCAACTAGCCGCATTAAGTGAAGACGATAGTATTCCAAAATTCGCAACCCATTTGATTTATCTTTCTAAAGCGGATAGAAGACATCAGGTGGAAGAAAAAATTATCAAATCCATTTTAGCAAAAAAGCCGAAACGTGCCGATGTGTATTGGTTTTTGCATCTAAATCGAACCAATGAACCGTATACGTTAACTTATAACGTTTCTGAGTTAGTTGATGATAAAGTAATAAAAGTTAACATCAATGTAGGCTTCAGAATTCAACCTAAAACCGAATTGTATTTCAAAAAAATCGTACAAGAATTGGTAGCGAATAAAGAATTAAACTTACACATCCGACCAGATGGTTCTTCGAAATATAACAACGAACCCGATTTCAAATTCGTGGTGATTGAAAAATACCTTTCCGTTGAAAATGAGTTCAGTATTAAAGACAGTTTACTCTTAAATACCTACAATTATTTAAAACATTTCGGAATTAGCGATGAAAAAGCCTTCGGTTTAGATAAAAGTGACGTAATTATTGAACAAGTTCCATTGTTGTATCAACCCATCTCAAATATTGATTTAACCAGAGAAGAAGATGCTGCTAGATAAATCGAAAATTTTATATGACAAATTAGATGCGGTTTCAAATAAAAAAGTGAAGCTGCATCTTTCGAATCAAGAAATCAAAATCGGTTTTTTAGTTGGTTTTTTTCACAGTGATTCCTTTTTTGTAGAACGCTGGATTTTTCAGGAAGCGGAAGAAGAAGCGGTTTTTAATCCAGAAGAAGGCGAAATCATTAAACATAAAGACATCTTAGAAGTATTCTTCTTTGATGATAACTTACAAATACTTTTTTAACATGAAACAAAATATAATTTTTACTTTGATGCTTTTCGTGTCAATCTTTTCAAATGCTCAAACCAATACGGATTCTATACAAAAGAAGATTCCGTTTGAAAACTACAATACGACTTGGATCAACGGACAAAATCGTCAAAAAGATTTCCCATTAGTTTTAAAAGATAAATCGGGCGAAACCATTTTAACTGGAGTAGTGTATTTAGACGGACATTTCAATTACAATTTTGCGCAACCCAAAGACAATACACAAACTATTTCAGCGGTTACCGCAAGAAGTAACGAGTTCAGTTTGGCTTTAGCAAGTATCGGAATTGAATCGAATTATAAAAATACGATTGGTCGTTTGTGGTTGCAAACTGGAAGTATGATAAACATCATTCAAGAAACCGACGGCTCTGTAACTAGAGGAAGAAATACAAGTACCGGAAACTTAAAATTCATAAGAGAAGCCGCAGCAGGTTATCATTTTGATGTAAATTATGGTTTGAATGTAGAAATGGGAATTTTCATGAGTTATATTGGCTTGGAAAGTTATTTAACGCAAGAAAATTGGAGTTACCAACGAAGTATGGTTTGTGATTTTACCCCATTTTATTTTCAAGGAGCAAGGGTACAATATTATCCAACTAAAAACTACAAAACAGAGCTATGGATTTTAAACGGATGGCAATCGTACAACAGTTGGAGCAAACATCCTGGAGTTGGAAATTCTAATTATTACCGACCAAATGAAAACCTTCAATTAGTAGCGAATTTTTACTACGGAAAAGACAGTAAAAGTGGTACGCCAGAATTATCTAACATTACTCGTTTTCATCATGATAATAGTATCGTGTACCGATATTTTAAACCTGAAAACAAAAAAAGAGGGTTGTCTCAAGCCGCTTTTAGTCTAAACAACCACTATGGTTTTCAGCAAGGCGATGGTGTAAAAGCTAAAGATAATTTTATGGCTGGAACTTCTTTTGTGAACCGCTTATGGTTTAACAATAACAAAATTGGATTGACCACTCGTTTCGATTATGTAACCAATCCTGGAGGTTATTTATCTTTCAATCCAGCGCAATCTGGAAATGTTCCAAACGATTATGAAGTGGCAATTTCAAATGGAGAAAAATTAAACATGAAACAGTTAAGCGCGACTTTAGATTTTATGCCAAGCGATTTCGTAACGTTCCGAATTGAATATGCTTACAGAAATGCAAGTATTCCGTATTTCACTGGAAGCGGTGGAACAACATCACAAACCGGATTTTCAAATGATATAGTAGACCCAACATGGAAAGCCGATTTGGTAAAAAATGAAAACAGAATTATTTTAGCAGTGAATTTTAGATTGTAACCAATTAAAAAAGACCTGACGGATTTTAGAAATCATTCAGGTCTTTTTTTAGATACTGAAACACTTTCAGTATGACAAAATTGATTTATTCTTGTTCTTCCAATAAACTGTTCCAACCTCTAGCTTTTAATTCTATTTTAGTGTTGGCACGAGTCACTAAATGCATGCCTTCACTTTCTGCGACCATGTGACCGATAATAGTGAAGTTAGGATTGTGTTTTATTTTTTCGAAATCGTCCATTTTTATCGTGAAAAGCAATTCGTAATCTTCACCACCGTTTAAAGCAATTGTAGTGATGTCTACATTAAATTCTTCACAAACATTTATCAATTGTGGATCCACCGGAATTTTTTCTTCATATAAATTACAACCTAATTTACTTTGTTTGCAGATGTGCATGATTTCAGAGGACAAACCATCCGAAATATCAATCATAGCAGTCGGTTTAATTTCTAATTTTTCTAGTAATTCTTTTACGTCATTTCTGGCTTCAGGCTTCAATTGACGTTCAATTAAATAGGTGTAATCGTCTAAAACAGGTTGGTTGTTCGGGTTCACTTGAAAGACTTGTTTTTCTCTTTCTAAAACTTGTAAGCCCATGTAAGCAGCACCCAAATCGCCCGAAACTACTAATAAATCCGTTTGTTGTGCGCCACTTCTGTATGCGATTTCATCCAAATTTGCTTCACCAATTGCTGTAATACTTATGATTAATCCTTTCTGAGAAGAAGTCGTATCGCCACCAATTACATCTACGTTATAGGTGTTAGCTGCTAAAGTAATTCCTGCAAAAAGTTCTTCCAAAGCTTCTAAAGGAAAACGATTCGAAACGGCAACAGAAACGGTAACCTGAGTTGGCACTGCATTCATCGCACAAATATCAGAAACATTAGTTACGATCGCTTTGTAACCTAAATGTTTTAAAGGCATGTAGCTTAAATCAAAATGCACGCCTTCTACCAATAAATCTGTGGAAACTACTACTTTCTTATCTTTAAAATCTAAAACAGCCGCATCGTCACCAATACTTTTAAGTGTGCTTTCTTGATTAATTTGAAAATGTTTGGTTAAATGTTCAATTAATCCGAATTCACCTAAACTGGCCAAACTGGTTCTTTTTTGATCTTTATTTTCTAACATCGAATTTTAATTTTTGCAAAGATAGGAAATTAATGTGCCAATATTTTAATGTGTCAATTCGCCAATTGGTTTTTATCTTTGGCATATTGAAAATGGAGCAAATGTCTAATTTTTTACTTGTCTAATTCTCTTAGTTTTTCGAAGATTAAATTAGTTTCATAGCCTTTTCTGAGTAAGAAATCAACGAATTTTTTATTCTTTTTTTGTCCTTTTCGTTCTTTGCTGCTTTCCCAGTTTTTTTCGGCAAGCGCATGAAAATTTTGAAGATATAGTTCAAAAGGCAATTCTAACAAGGCCAAATCTATATTTCTTTTAGAGATTTCTCTGAATTTTAATTCTTGAATAATTCTAACTTTTCCCCAACCTTTATAATTGTGTTTACCACGTGTAAAACTTTTAGCAAACCGTTCTTCATCGATATATTTGTTTTCGATAAGATGTACAATAATTTTCTCTTTTACTTCTGGAATTAACATGAAATTTTTGAGTTTTTGTTCCACTTCTTTATGACAACGGTCTTGATAAGAACAAAAATATTCCAATTTACTAATTACCTCATTTGTAGTATGTTCAGTGTTTTTGGGCGTTTCCAATTTGTTAACAATTTATTCATGTAAATATTTTACAAAAATAAGGTTAAAATTATATTTTTGCGTAAATTTGATGCCCTTTGTTTAAAAAACACAAAGGAATAGTAAAAATAAAGAAAGATTATTAATTTTCTTAGTGTTTTTATGAAAAATACTATGCAAGCATAATAAAACCCCCTTTGAAATGAAAAACAACTACATTACAAAATTTACCTTATTTTTAGCTGCCTTTTTATGCTCTTTTTTGAGTTGGGGGCAGGTTAATATTACCGCTACTGGTAATTACACTCAAGATTTTAATACTTTAACAAATGCAGGAACCGCTGTCCCATGGGTTGACGATAGTACCATTGCAAGTTGGTATTCGCAAAGAACAGGAACAGGGACTACCTATGCAGCAAATACAGGGACTACAGCTACTGGAAATTTATATAGTTTTGGTGAAGGGGTAGTGTCTTTGGAAAGAGCTTTAGGCTCAATTGGTTCTGGAAACGCCGCTGCTGGTAGTTTTGCTCATGGTTTATTACTTAGAAATACATCTGGTACAACTGTTACGAACTTATCTGTTGCATACACGGGAGAACAATGGAGAAGGGAAAATGTAACATCTCAATCTATTACATTTTGGTATAGAATTTCATCAAGTCCGATTACGGCTCTAACTCCAAACAATAATACAGGATGGACAGCAGTAACAGTTTTAAATTTTATTAGTCCACAAAACTCTGCAGCTGCTAGTTCATTAAACGGAAATTTAGCTGTAAATAGAGTTGTTATTCCTTCAACTGCTATTCCATCATTAAATCTTGCATCAGGAGATTACATAATGTTAAGATGGCTAGATCCTGACCATACGGGTAATGATCACGGTTTAGCAATAGATGATGTGAATGTGTCATGGACAGTTTCTAATGACGCCGTAGACTACTGTAATTTACAATTTCCTTCAGCTGCAACTATTATTGAAGGCGGAACGGTTTCAGTTTTTGCACAAGTTTACGAACCCGGAGTTACAGAAGCTACGGGACAAGGCGCAGGGATTCTGGCTGAGATAGGATATAGCACAACAAATACAGACCCAAGTGGTGCTGGTTGGACATGGTTACCAGCTACATTCAACACGCAGGTTGGAAATAATGATGAATTTACTACTGCTTTAGGTGCTGGTTTAGCGCCAGGTACTTATTATTATGCCTCACGTTTTCAATTAAATGGTGGGCCTTTCCGTTATGGTGGTTTTCCAAATGGTTTTTGGAATGGAACTACACAAACAAGTGGTGTGTTAACGGTTAATCCGTCTGTGGTAGATTATGCAAATGTTCAATTTCCAGCCAATGGAACTATTGTTTCAGGTGGTAATTTTACCGTATTTGCACAAGTTTACGAACCCGGAGTTACAGAAGCTGCCGGACAAGGCGCAGGGATTTTGGCTGAGATAGGATATAGCACAGCAAATACAGACCCAAGTGGTGGAGGCTGGACTTGGGTACCGGCTACATTTAATGTACAATCAGGAAATAATGATGAATATCAAGCAGAAATTGGTTCCACTTTACCAGCAGGAACCTATTATTATGCCTCAAGATTTCAGTTAGGAATAGGAGCTTTTAGATATGGTGGTTATAACGGCGGTTTTTGGAATGGTACAACTAATGTAAATGGAGTTTTAACTGTTACAGCTCCAGAAATTAATGTACAAGGAAATGGTACTTCAATTGTAGATGGCGATGTTACACCAATATTAGCAGACGATACCAACTTTGGTAGTACAACTGTTTCAACAAATATTACTAAAACTTTTACGATTCAAAATATAGGAACAGCTAATTTAACTGTTTCAAATGTTGCTTTAACAACAGGGTCGGTTTTTGCGGTTAGTGGAATTACGTTACCTGCGACAATTACAGCAGGAAGTTCTACAACTTTTACGATCACTTTTAATAGTGCTTTAGTTGGTGTTTTTAATGATGTAGTCACTATTACAAATAATGATAGCAACGAATCTAGCTATGATTTTGCCATTAGAGCAGAAGCCACAGCATTGGTAGTGAATTGTGGAGATTTATTTATATCGGAATATATAGAAGGAAGTAGTAATAATAAAGCGATTGAAATTTATAATCCAACCGCAGCTCCAATTAATTTAGCTACTTACGATTTAGTTTATTATAGTAATGGAAGTGCAACTGTAACTGGAACATTTGCGTTAACAGGAACCATTCCTGCTTATGGAACACATGTTGTTAGTAATTCAAGTGCTTCTGCTGCAATTTTAGCAGTAGCAAACCAAACAACAGCTAGTTTAGTCTTAACTTTTAATGGTGATGATGCTATTGCGTTAAGAAAATCAGGGGTAAACATTGATGTTATTGGTCAAATTGGAAATGATCCGGGTACTGAATGGGGTGCGGGAAATCAATCCACAGCAGATAATACCATAATCAGAAATTTTGCAGTTCAAGCAGGAGATATTAATGGTGCCGATGCATTTAATCCAGTAACAGAATGGACAGGTTTTGCTACAGATTACATTGCAGATTTAGGAACACATTCTAACTCATGTGCACCACCAATGCCAGAAATAAATGTTCAAGGAAATTCGGTTACTATTCTTGATGGAGATGTTACACCAATTGTTGGTGACGATACTAATTTCGGTTCTGCAGATATTGCAGGCGGAACGATCGTAAAAACCTTCACGATTCAAAACATAGGAACAGCAGATTTAACAATTGGTGCTATTTCATTTACTGGAACTCACGCTGCAAATTTCACGCTAACAACTCCGCCTTCAGGAACTGTTGCTGCTGGTGGTTCTACTACATTCCAAGTAACATTTGATCCGACAATTGTAGGAACTCACAATGCAGAGATAGTAATTATGAATAATGACTCCAATGAAAACCCATACAATTTTGCTTTAATCGGAACTGGATTTGCTACTCCAAATATAGTATTAAGTTCTTCGAATCCGGCTACTGCGGCGTCTAACATCACACAAGGAACAATAAATAACGTTATTTATGCTTTTAACTTAGCCGTAACAAATGCAGATGCTACTTTAAATTCAGTGGTATTTAATACTTCTGGCATTTATGCAGCTTCAAATATCACCAATTTTAAATTGTGGTATTCTACTGATGCTACTTTTAACAGCACATTAGACATTACTTTAGATAATGAAACAGCGGCTCTAGGGATTGGCGCACATACCTTTACAGGTTTTACAAGATTAATTACTAATGGTAGTACAGGATATTTCTTTATTACTACCGATATTCCTTGTTCTTCAACAGCAGGCAATACCATTGTTGTTGATGCCATTACTACTGCCGATTTAACATTTGTATTAGGAAATAAATCAGGTACAGCATTTGCAAGTGGGACACACACAATACAAAGTGCGATTCCAAATAATGTGACTGGCGCGGTGACTTCAGTTTGTGAAAACGGAACAGCTACAATTAGTTGGACTGCTCCATTAGGCTGTAGCGATAATGTTTTAGTGTTTGCAACAAACAGTGCCTTTTCAACAGCTACCCCAGTAGGAAACGGTGGTGCTTATACAGACAATTCAATTTTCGGTTCTGGAACCGCATTTGATGGAGGATTTACAGTTTTTAAAGGAACTGGAACTTCAGTAACTGTTACAGGTCTAACGAATGGGACGACATATGTTTTCAAAATTTTTACTAGAAACGATTTAAATTGGAGTAATGGTACAGAAGTTTCTTGTACTCCTACTTTGGCATACTGTGCTTCAGGCGCAACTTCAAGTTTAGATTCTGAAATTGAAAATGTAACTTTAGTAGGATTTTCTTCTACGATTTCAAATAATACAACAAATGTTTGTACAACAGGTGTAAATAATTTTACAGCCTTAAGTGCTGATTTGCAAGTAGGCGGAACTTACACTGTAGCAGTTGAGTTTGGAGATTGTAGTGATGGTGCTCAATTTGATGGCGCCGGAGGAGTTTGGATCGATTGGAATAATGATGGAGATTTTTTAGACGCCAATGAAACAATTGGTACTGCAGACATAGCAATGACAGCTACAGATACTAATGTAATACAAAATTTTATTATCAATGTTCCTGCAGGACAGCCTATTGGCAATTATAGAATGCGAATTGTTCAAACGGAGGCAGCTACTTCTGCAGCCGTTTCACCTTGTGGGACATTTACATATGGTTCTACTGAAGATTATACGGTTCAAGTAATTAATGCATGTGTTCCTTCACATACTGTTTCTTCATTTACTCCAACTTCAGGACCTGTAGGAACTGAAGTTACAATTAATGGAACAAATTTAACTGGTGCAACTGTAACCTTTTCAGGTATTAATGCTACAATTCTTTCTAATGACGGATCAACCATTGTGGCAGTTATCCCATCTGGTGCAATTACAGGATTGTTAACAGTTTCAGATAGTCAACCATGTGCTGTTAACAATAGTTTTACAATAATTACTAATGATACTTCTTCTTGTGAAGGGGTCTCTGCAGTAACTACAGATTTAATTATTTACGATATTCACGACGAGCAAACAGGTTCTGGCGGTTTTATTACATTATACAATGGAACAGCTAGTACAGTAGATTTAACCAATTATAGTATTTGGAGAGCGGGAGATTATGGTGTTACTTATACTGATTATGCGAATTTAACAGGCACAATTGCTCCTGGTGCATTAGGTATATTAAAGGTATCTGTAGCTAGTTGCGGACCAGCATCAACAAACGGAACAATTGATGGTGGTTTTAATCAGAATGATGGTATACAATTAAGAAATGCAACTGGCTCAGTTGTTATCGATGATGTGCAAACATATGTTACAGGTCCAGGTTATTACATGGTAAGAAATTCAGGTGCGTTGAATGCTAGAACTACTTTCGTAGCAGCAGATTGGAATACTATTCCTCTTGGCCCAGGCGTTTGTTACCCAAGTGCTGGTTTAATTTTACCTACAGGAAGTACACCTCCAACTGTAACTACTCAGCCAAATTATTCATCATCATGTGGAGCTACTTCAGTAGTTTTAAGTACAGCAGGTACAGAAGGTTTTGCAGGTGGAAATCCTTTAGCTTATCAATGGTTTTTTGCAGCACCTGGAAATGCTTCATGGACAGCTGTTTCAGATGGTGGAATTTACAGCGGTGCAACAACTGCTTCTTTAAGTATTTCTTCTATTTCTGGAGTTTTAAATTATCAGTATTACTGTCAAATAAGAGAAAATACAGCTACTTGTTATTCGGCTACAAATGCTGTAAAAATCACAGATAACAACCCGTCAATTTGGAATGGAACTGCTTGGATAGGTGGCGCTCCAACAATTACCAGACCAGTAATAATTGATGGTACATATGTTACTGGAACGAATGGAAATTTTAGTTGTTGTAGTCTAACGGTAAATGCCGCAAGATCTTTAACTATTTCATCAGGAGGTTATGTGGAAGTTCAAAACGGTATAACTAATAACGGAAATTTAGATGTATTAAGTGATGGTTCATTAGTACAAATTAATGATGCAGCTGTAAATTCTGGAAATATAAATTACAACAGAACTACTAATATTAGAAGATATGATTATGTGTATTGGTCTTCTCCTGTTGCAGGTTTTTCTAGTGCTGCGATATCTCCAGCAACCTCTTTAAATTTGCAGTTGTTTTGGACCCCAACAATAAGTTCAAACACCAATGGGTTTGGAAACTGGTCTTTTGCCAACGAAACAATGGTTCTAGGAAAAGGGTATGCAATAAGAGGTCCTAATAATTATTCTATATCTACTTTAGCGAATTATACAGCTACTTTTACAGGTATTCCTAACAATGGATTAATATCTATACCAATTAGCAGAGGAACTTGGAATGGTGGTACTTATTCTACTGGAGTTTCTACAACATTAGGAACAGACGAAGATGATAACTGGAATTTAGTAGGTAATCCGTATCCATCAGCTATTAACGCCATAGACTTTTTAACTTTAAATACCAACATCGCAGGTTTTGTTAATATTTGGACACACGGGACATTACCTTCTACCGCAATTGCAGATCCATTTTATAATAATTATGATTATAATTATACACCTGGCGATTACATCACTTATAATGCATCGGGAGCATCAAGTGGTCCAGGTATGTTTAATGGTTCTATTGCCGGTGGTCAAGGATTTTTTGTTTCGATGTTACATGGTACAGCAGCTACAACTGAAAACTTAATTTTTAATAATTCACTTAGAAATAGAGTTTATAATAACAGCCAGTTTTTTAGAAATTCAAATTCAGTAGAAAATCAAACTATTAGCTTAGAAAGAAATAGAATTTGGATTGATTTAATTGCTTCTTCTGGTTCAAGTACTAGAGCAATGATAGGATATATAGAAAACGCAACAAATGATAAAGACAGGTTATTTGATGCTTTTTCTAATGAAAAACTAGCGTTCAATATTTTCTCTTTAATAGAAGATGAAAAAATGCTTATTCAAGGGAAATCACTTCCATTTAATGAAAACGACAAAGTAAAAATTGGTGTGAATATACCTCAAGATGGCTTATACAAAATAGGTATAGCGGCGGTTGATGGTTTGTTTACAAATACAAATCAAAATATTTATTTAGAAGATAAGTTGTTAAATGTGATTTATGATTTAAGAACCGCACCTTATTCATTTATGGCAACTAAAGGCGCTATAATAGACAGATTTGTAATTAGATATACAAATGAAGCTGTTTTATCAAATGCTACATTTAACTCAAATAATAATATAGTAGTCGTTTCAAATGAAGATTTAAGCATAAAAAGTCAAAGCAGTAAGGTTGCAAAAGTGACTATTTATGATGTTTTAGGAAGAAAATTATATGAAAAAGACAAAGTTAATTCAAGTAATTTTATTGTGCCAGTTAGCAAACGAAATACCACATTGTTGATTGAAATAACACTTGATAACGGGATCAAACAAATTATTAAAACCATCTATTAATTATTTATATTTAATTAAAATAGTTAAAAAGAGTGATTTTTATCACTCTTTTTTTGTTATTATCAAATAATATTATAATTTTGAGAACTTAACCCCCAAATTAAAAACTAATGAAAAAAAAATTACTTTTTTTTGTTTTTTTCTGTGCAATAACTTTTGCTCAAAAAAATGAGAGTTGGACATTGGTAGATAATTCTGATATTAATTTCAATGAAGTCTCCAGAAAACCTAATTTACCGCTTCAATTTTCTATATTCGAATTCAACTATCAAGCATTCCAAAATCAATTAAGAAATGTTCCTAATAGATACACTTTTAATGGTGTTTCTAATGTAGTTGTATCTTTGCCTTTACCAAACGGTGAACTTGTAGATTATCGTATTGTTGAGGCTTCCTCTTTTGATGAGGTCTTACAAGCTCGTTTCCCAAACATTCGTTCTTTTGCTGGAAATGATATAAGAAATCCTTCAAATGTTATCCGTTTTAGTTTATCTGAAGAAAGTGGAATTAGCGCTACTATTCGTTCTGCAACTGATGAAACCACTTATATCATTGATCCTTTTTCTATGGATTATAAGAAATTTATCGTTTATGATAGAGCTTTTACTTCAGGTTCAAAAGGTAAATTTAATTGTTTTACTAAAGACGATGTAAAGCAGTTTGGTCCAGATATTGAAAAGACTGATAATGTTATTTTAAACAATGCAGACGATTCTGTACTTAGACGTTTTGATTTAGCGCAATCTTGTACAGCAGAATATTCTAATGCTTTTGGAGCTACTTCAGCTGCTCAGGTTAATTTAGTTTTAGCACAATATAACGCCACTTTAACTAGGGTAAATGCTATTTATGAGCAAGATTTCAATGTTACCATGCAAATCATTAATCAAAGTACCAATGTGATTTATTATAATCCAGCAACAGATCCATATTCTGATGGAGCTACAGGTGCTGGTGGGGCTTGGAATTTAGAATTGCAAAATAATTTAAATGCCAATTTAACAGGAGTTGGTACGACTTTAGCAGCAAATAATGCCGTTTATGATATTGGTCACTTATTTGGTGCTTCTGGCGGTGGAGGAAATGCTGGTTGTATTGGTTGTGTTTGTGTGAATCCTACTGCAAATAACCAAAGACAAAAAGGAAGTGGATATACTTCTCCGTCTGCTGGTTTACCTCAAGGCGATACTTTTGATATAGACTATGTGGCACATGAATATGGACATCAGTTTGGTGGTAATCATACATTTACTACATCTGTTGAAGATAACCCTGTAAATATGGAACCAGGTTCTGGCGTTACTATTATGGCTTATGCTGGGATTACTGGTGCAAATACCGATGTAGCCAATAATTCTATTGGAGTATTTCATGCAGGAACAATTCAGCAAATTACAAATAATGTAAAAACTAAAACTTGTGATACAGAATTTGTTATTGCAAATGCAGTTCCAGTTCCTTCTGCACCTGCAACCTTAACTTTGCCTATAGGTACAGCTTTTAAATTAGTAGGTACTGCTACAGATGCCAATTCAAGTGATATTTTATCTTATAGTTGGGAGCAAGTTGATGATGCTTCTGGAGCTGGTAATCTTTGTAGTCAATCGGGTACAAATCCAGCTGGTGATGCGGATTGTATTCCAGTTGGTTCTGATACAGCAGGTCCCAATTTCAGATCGTTTTTGCCTTCTAACTCAGGAACTAGATTTTTTCCTAGATTGGTAGACCACGTTAGAAATGGTTTAACAGGTAATAAATGGGAAGTAGTACCAAATGTGGGAAGAACCATGAACTTTAGACTGACAGTTAGAGATAATAAATTAGGCGGAGGAAATAATGAAAGTGTAAATACAGCTGTTACTTTTGATGCAACTAGAGGTCCGTTTTTAATAACTTCTCAAAATACTACAGGTATTAGTTACGCTCCTCTTTCTACTCAAACTATAACTTGGTCAGTAAATAATACTAATTTAATGGCTGGTGCAGCCAACGTAAACATTAAATTGTCTACAGATGGTGGATTAACGTATCCTATTACAATTTTATCTAATACTCCTAATGATGGAACGCAAGTTGTAACTATACCAGATGTTGATGCTCCATTTTGTAGAATTTTAATTGAGCCTACCGCGAATAATTTTTACGCTATAAATACTCAAAATTTTGCCATTGGATTTACAGTAACACAGGTTTGTCAAGATTTTACAAGAACCTTAACTGCAGGCAATGCAATTACGACTCAAACACCTTTAGCTTACCAAAATTTTGCTATTAATATTCCGTTAGACGCTATTATTACGGATGTTAATGTTACTTCTAATATTACTCATGCTAGACGTAATGAGTTAGTAGTAGCTGTTAATAGTCCTGCAAATACTTTTGTTTCTCTGTTTAATCAAGGGGGTTGTGGTAATGCAATCGCTAATTTAAATGGAACGTTTGATTCCAATTCTGCTAATCCAGCAGCTTGTGGTGCAACTGATAATTTTGGTACGATGCGTCCGGTTGGAGATCTAGGAGTATTAAATGGTGAAAATGCTAATGGAACATGGCTTTTTAGAGTTGCAGACGTAGTTGCTACTAGAAATGGTACATTAAACAGTTTTACGTTTACAATTTGTTATACTCAAATTACACCTACAGCAGGAGTGTGTGGTACAACAACTTCAACTTGGAACGGTACAACTTGGTCTAATGGTGTACCCAATAGAAACGTAGCTGCAGTTTTTGCTGGTAATTTTAATTCTACAGCCAATTTAGAAGCTTGTTCAGTTACTATAAATACAGGAGCAACAGTTACTTTCAATGCGGGTCATACGTTAATTGTAGGCGGAAGTGTAACAGCTAACGGAACAGGAAGTTTAATATTAAATAATAATGCAGCCTTACGTCAAATAGATGGTAATGCGGTTAATACAGGAAATATTATTGTAAGAAGAAATTCTACAGGAATGGTTCGCTTAGATTATACAGCTTGGTCTTCTCCAGTTGCAAATCAGCAATTGCAAGCGTTCTCTCCAAATACTCTTCCAACACGTTTTTATGAGTATTTTTATGGAGGGAATACTACACCAACAGCTTATCAGTCAGTTACGGCTACTTCAAATTTCGCTAGAGGTAAAGGTTATATGATTAGAACTGCAAATAACTGGCCAACCACTTCAACAGTTTACAACGGCCAGTTTACAGGTGTGCCATATAATGGTGATGTTTCAGTAAGTATAGCTAGAGGATTTAATTTACTAGGTAATCCTTATGCTTCTCCTATTAATGCCACTAAAATAATGAACGACAATCCAACGATGATAGGTGCCTTATATTTCTGGAATAATACTGTTGCAGCTTCAGGCGGAACATATCCACAAAATAACTATTCAGCTTATACTTTAATGGGTGGTACAGCTTCAGTTTCTGGCGGTCAAGTTCCAAATGGAATCATTCAGGTTGGACAAGGATTCTTTGTAAGAGGTTTAGAATTTGGTACAATGAGATTTACCAATGCACATAGAGAAAATGCCTCTGCATCGACTCAATTTTTTAGAACATCTGAAGAAACAACAAATAACATTGAAACAGAAAAACACCGTATCTGGTTAAGTTTAAATAAAGAAAATGAAAAACACAATCAGGTTTTATTTGGTTATATGGAAGGTGCAACTTCTGGTTTCGATTTTGGAATTGATGGAAGCGTTCCAGATGATTCAAAAACGATGTTATACAGCGTAATTGATGATAAAGAATATGTAATTCAAGGTAAAGGATTGCCTTTCGATGATTCAGACGAAATTGCTTTAGGATTAAAAGCAACTTCATCAGGTACTTATTCGATTTCATTAGAAAATGTAGATGGATTGTTCGGTTCTCAAAATGTTTATATTAAAGATAACACAACGAATACGATTCACGATATCAAACAAGCACCTTACGTGTTTACTACTCAAGAAGGTGTGGATAATAACAGATTTAAAGTAGTTTTCCGAAATACTTTATCTAATGACACAGCTGTTTTAGATGAAAATGTGATCGTAATTACTCAAAATGAAGAATTGAAAATTTCTGCTTCTCAAGAAATCGCAACTGTTGATGTGTTTGATGTATTAGGAAGAAACGTATACAACAATTCAAATGTTAAAAATAAAGGACTAACGATTTCTTCAATTGCAAATAGAAATCAGGCTTTATTTGTAAAAATTACTTTTATTTCAGGAAATACTGTAACAAGAAAAGTAATTAAATAAGATAAGTACAATAAAGATTAAATCTCGATTCTGATAGTTTTCGGAATCGAGATTTTTTTTATGCTTAAAATTATTGTAACAATTTTTAAACTTCAAACGGAATAGCTATCTTTGCGGCTTATTTAAAACAAAGAAAATGAGCAAATTATTAATTGTAGGAACAGTAGCTTTTGATGCCATTGAAACCCCTTTTGGAAAAACAGATAAAATTTTAGGCGGAGCAGCAACCTATATCGGTTTATCTGCGTCTTTTTTTAATGTAGATTCAGCAATTGTATCTGTTGTAGGTGAAGATTTCCCACAAGAACATTTAGATTTATTAACAGAAAGAAATATAAATATCGAAGGTATTGAAATCGTAAAAGGTGGAAAAACATTCTTTTGGAGTGGAAAATACCATAACGATATGAATTCTCGTGATACCTTAGCCACTGAGTTAAATGTATTAGCAGATTTTAATCCAGTTGTTCCACAAGCATATAAAGATGCAGCAGTGGTAATGTTAGGAAACTTACACCCAATGGTTCAAGCTTCTGTTTTAAATCAAATGACTACGCAACCCAAATTGGTAGTTTTAGATACTATGAATTTTTGGATGGATTGCGCTTTACCAGAATTATTAGAGGTAATTAAACGTGTAGATGTAATTACTATTAATGATGAAGAAGCGCGTCAATTATCTGGAGAGTATTCTTTAGTAAAAGCGGCTGCAAAAATCCATACTATGGGTCCAAAATATGTAGTTATTAAAAAAGGAGAACATGGAGCTTTAATTTTCCATAATAAAGATGTTTTCTTCGCACCAGCGTTACCATTAGAAGAAGTATTTGATCCAACAGGAGCAGGAGATACTTTCGCAGGTGGTTTCTCAGGTTACATTGCTCAAACGGAAGATACTTCTTTCGAAAGCATGAAAAATGCCATCATTCACGGTTCTAACTTAGCTTCTTTCTGTGTGGAAAAATTCGGAACAGAAAGAATGGTGGATTTAAACAAAGAAGACGTTTACGCTCGTTTACAACAATTTAAGTCATTAACACAATTTGACATCAAATTATAAGCACCTACTATGCCTCGAATTTTCGGGGCATTTTTAATATTAAAAACACATACACACTAAACAAATGCTGAAATAAATGCAGCATAAACAACACAACAACTATGAGCGACGCTATTAAACACGAATGTGGAATTGCCTTACTTAGATTATTAAAACCATTAGAATACTATAAAGAAAAATATGGTACCGCTTTTTACGGTGTAGAAAAAATGTATCTCTTAATGGAGAAACAACACAATCGCGGACAAGATGGTGCTGGTTTTGCCAGCATAAAATTAGATGTGAAACCTGGACAGCGATATATCAGTAGAATACGCTCTAATCAAGCACAACCTATTCAGGATATTTTTACGCAAATCAATACAAGAATTTCAGATGAGTTAGCCAAAAATCCATCATACCAAGATAATGTAGCTTTACAAAAAGAAAACATTCCTTATGTAGGAGAATTGTTTTTAGGACACGTTCGCTATGGTACGTTCGGAAAAAACAGTATAGAAAGTGTACATCCCTTTTTACGTCAGAACAACTGGATGCACCGAAATTTATTAGTCGCAGGAAATTTCAACATGACCAATGTAAAAGAGTTGTTTCAAGATTTAGTAGATGTAGGACAACATCCGAAACTAATGGCTGATACCGTTACGGTTATGGAAAAAATTGGTCATTTCTTAGACGATGAAATTACCGATTTATACTTAGATTGTAAAAATGAAGGTTTAACCAAATTAGAAGCTTCTCCAGTAATTGCAGAACGCCTAAATATTGCCAGAATTCTAAGAAGAGCATCTAAAAATTTTGACGGCGGATATGCAATGGCCGGACTTTTAGGTCATGGGGATGCCTTTGTAGTGAGAGATCCGAACGGAATTCGTCCTGCTTATTATTATCAAGACGATGAAATTGTAGTGGTGGCTTCAGAACGACCAGTCATTCAAACCGTTTTTAATGTAGCGTTTGATGCGGTAAAAGAATTAGAAGCTGGTGATGCCATCATCGTTAAGAAAAACGGAAATGTAATTTTAGAAACTATCAGAGAAGCTGGTGTAAAAAAAGCCTGTTCTTTTGAAAGAATTTATTTTTCTCGCGGAAGCGATGCCGAAATTTATCAAGAAAGAAAATTATTAGGTAAATATGTTTTCCCAAGTGTATTAAAAGAAATTGATAATGACATTCATAATTCTGTTTTTTCTTTTATTCCGAATACTGCTGAAACTTCTTTTTACGGAATGGCAGAAGCCGCTCAAAAACATTTAGACGAGCAAAAGGTAAAAGATATTATTGCACAACGAAATACTTTAGATGAAAAAGGATTAAATGCCATTTTAGAAGAAAAAGTACGTACCGAAAAAATCGCCATTAAAGATGTTAAACTTCGTACTTTTATTACTGAAGATAGTAGTCGAGATGAAATGGTGGCGCATGTATATGATATCACTTACGGAGTAGTAAAACCTACTGATAATTTAGTTATTATTGATGATAGTATTGTTCGTGGAACAACATTGAAGAAAAGTATTATAAAAATTTTAGACCGATTACATCCTAAAAAAATTGTAGTGGTTTCTTCTGCACCACAAATTAGATATCCAGATTGTTACGGTATCGATATGAGTACTATGGAAGGTTTCATTGCTTTCAGAGCTACGTTAGAATTATTAAAAGAAACCAATCAATATCATATTGTTGAGGAAGTTTATAAAAAATGTAAAGCACAACAAGGGTTAAAAGATACAGAAGTGGTAAATCATGTAAAAGCCATATATGCACCTTTTTCAGATGAACAAATTTCAGATAAAATGGCAGAAATGTTAACTTCAAAAGAAGTAAAAGCTGAAGTGAAAATTATTTTCCAAAAAGTAGAAGATTTACATAAAGCTTGTCCGAAAAACTTAGGAGATTGGTATTTCACGGGAGACTATCCAACTCCAGGTGGAAACAGAGTAGTTAACACTGCTTTTATTAATTTTTTCGAAGGTAATGGACAACGCGCTTATTAAAAAAGTGTATTTTAACGAGTATTCTTACTTTTTAACAAGTTTTTATTGCCGATGAAATTAATTTATTCAATTTTACATCACCAGAAAATTAGTAGGTTAAGTTTTATGGTAGATTTGGGGCAAAAAGGGTGAAACGAAAGTTTCGCCTTTTTTATTTTTAGTACTTCATGAAATTTGGTTTTTCTGGTTTCTGAGCCAGGTATTTCATCAGTTTACCAAGACTTTTTTTTCTAAATAGCAAACATTCGGCTGCATCAAAAGAAATTAAAAATTATTATTTAACACCTATTTCTTATTGAATTTACTAAATTAGCCTAAGAAATAAACCTAAATTTCCTAACATGGAAAATACACTTCAAAACACCTATAATTTTATTTTCGAAGAAGCTTTACTGAATGAAATTTCTGAAGTTTCTAAGATTCATAATTTCAAAGAAGGCGACATCATAATCGACTTTAATGAAAATATAAAAAGTATGCCGCTAATTTTAACTGGCGCTATTAAAATTTTACGAGAAGATTTTGATGAAGGTGAATTGCTTTTATATTTTATAGAAAAAGGAGATACTTGTGCAATGTCTATGCAATGTTGTTTAGGAAATGCTAAAAGTGAAATTCGTGCAATTGCCGAAACCGACGGACAAGTTATTTTAATTCCAGTAGCTAAAATGAACGAATGGTTGAGCAAATATGCTACTTGGCGAAATTTCGTATTTAACAGCTACAACAATCGTTTGAAAGAAATGCTAACTACCATAGATCATTTGGCGTTTATGAACATGGACGAACGCTTGTTAAACTACTTATTTGAAAAAGCTAAAATTAATAAATCCAATAAAATTCATAATACACATCAAGAAATTGCTTACGATTTACATACTTCCAGAGTAGTAATTTCTAGAATTCTAAAAGCCCTAGAAAACAAAGGAAAAATTAAATTGAATAGAGCGTATATAGAGTTGTTGTAAATGAATCTCGCAAAAATGAAATATAAAATTTTATTCTTATACATCTTTTTATCAATAAGTTCTTTTTCACAAGATTTGTGTAAAACAGATATAATGAATCAAGAAAATTTACTTCCAAACAATAAAATTGATGAATTTTTAAAATATGATTTTTCCAAATTATGGCTAGAAACGGAGAACAGTTTGGTATACGGAATTCTCGGTGATGAGTATCAAAGAATTTTAATAAAGTTGCTTACAATCGAAAAAAATATCAACAATCCAAATGAATATTTTGTCTATGGTAAATCAAGTGTCAAAGAAAATATTTGCGAATTTGTTGGTAAAATTACAATTCTTAAAATTCAAGAATCGAAAAGGGAACATTTTGGAGTAGATGACGAATTTAAAAATTCAGGTATAAAAACACAAGGTTTGTTAACCGCTAAATATGAATTTTTCGAAAATAAATTACAATCACATTCTGGTTATTTTACTGGAATTTTAGAAACGAAATGGTTTTTAGATAAAGATGATAAAATGCAATACGACAATATAAATATCCATTCTGATGGTTATTTCAACAATGCATTTGTGGGAAGTTGGAAAATGTACCATTATAAAATCGAAAAAAAATGCCATTGGGGCGATTATAGAGTTCCAAGTGTTGATTGTAGTTTTGATATCGGAGCAGGTGAATTTGTAGTTGCTGAAAAATATCATAAAAAAGGATGGATAGATTTAGCATTGAAAGGCAAAGCATATAGTTTAGATATTACTGAATCTAAAAGTAAAACCAAAGAGACAATTAAAAGTTGGTGGGAGTAAATTCCTTTTAACAAAAATCCAACCTCTGTAACATTTGTAACTGTATACCATTTCGGTTGCGTTTAAATTTGCTTCATAATTCATCAGATTATGAAAAAAATGAAACAACCGATTTTTATAACCACTTTATTATTCTCCGTTTTTGGATGGACGCAAGACACGCTTTCTATATCTAAAAATGACATTTCAAAGAAAGTTGCTGAGAATAATTTACAAATGAAAATTGCTGAAAAAAATGTTCAATCAGCGAAAGCAGACTACAACCAATCGAAAGCAGTTTTCTTGCCGAATATAAATGTGTCGCACACCGGAATTTCAACTACTAATCCGCTAATGGCTTTCGGTTCGAAATTAAATCAGGAAATATTAACCGCTTCTGATTTCAATCCCGCGTTATTAAATGATCCCGCAAGAACTCAAAATTTTGCTACGAAATTCGAAATCCAACAACCTTTAATTAATGTTGATGGTATTTACGGAAGACAAGCCGCTAAAGCTAAAATGGAAGCGTTTCAACTACAAACCGAACGCACCAAAGAATATTTAGAGTTAGAAGTTTCGAAAGCCTACATGCAATTGCAATTGGCCTACAAAGCTGTAACTGTTTTAGAAAAAGCCCACACTACCGGAAAAGCCAATTTGAAATTAGTCGAAAATTATTTCAAACAAGGCTTGTTGCAAAAAACAGATTTACTTAACGTGCAAGTTCGAGTAAACGAAATCGCCAATCAATTACAATATGCAAAAAGTAACATACAAAACGCTTCAGATTATTTAGGATTTTTATTAAACGAAGACACACAAGGCAAAATTTACAAACCTTCGGAAGCTTTAGAAAACACAATTTCCATAGAAGCCATAAACGCGAATTTATCTGAAAATAGAAAAGACATACAGGCCATGACAAAATCTTCGGAAGCGTATGCGAAAATGCTACAAGCATCAAAAATGACATTCTTACCAAGATTAAACGCTTTCGGAAGCTATGAAATGTACGATAAAGATATATTAGGAACTTCTGCAAAAGGCTATGTTGTTGGTGCGCAATTGTCTTGGAATGTTTTCGATGGGTATAAATCTATCGGTAAATTTGAAAAAGCTAAAGCAGAATCTCAAAAAGCCGATGCAGAAAAAGAGCAATACACCAAACAAAGTCTGCTGGAAGTAAACAAAACCAATCGCCAATTAAAAGATGCAGAGAACAAAGTGAATGTATCACAATTAGCTTTCGAACAATCGCAAGAAGCTTACCGAATTCGTCAAAACAGATTCGCACAAGGTTTAGAAAAAACAACCGATTTATTGCAATCCGAAACCCAAATGATTCAAAAAGAATTAGAACAATTACAAGCGGTTTTCGAATATAATTTCACCAAACAGTATTTACAGTTTTTAACGAAGTAATTAGATAGAAACTTTCTAACAACACAGATTTAAGAAATTAAAGAATTCTAAAAAATCACTTCAGTTTGTGTTGAAAAAAAGAATAACATTTATTGAAGAAATTATATAAATTATTAAAATTTCTCCAATCTGTGTTTCAAAAGAAAATAAGTAACAATACAGATTTAAGAAATTAAAAAAAATATTAAAATTAAAATGATTTCTCCAATCCGTGTTTAAAAAGAAAATAAGTAACAATACAGATTTAAGAAATTAAAAAAATTATTAAAATTAATATGATTTCTCCAGTCTGTGTTTCAAAAGAAAATAAGTAACAATACAGATTTAAGAAATTAAAAAAATTATTAAAATTAATATGATTTCTCCAGTCTGTGTTTCAAAAGAAAATAAGTAACAATACAGATTTAAGAAATTAAAAAAATTAT
>NZ_JAAJBT010000006.1 GCF_011392115.1 Flavobacterium difficile | reverse complement strand
TTTTATTCTAAAAACAAAACCCATAGCCCTGATAGTAGCGGCATCTTTTTACAAAAACACCCGAAAGGTTATTAAACTTTCGGGTGGGATTGTAAAAAATATAGCGGAAAGCAGGTTAAAGCTACTAAAAAAAATTATACCTATATAATGTAGCAGTAAACCATACCTATTATAATATAGAAAACTATACCTATATATATTGTAAGAAATATTGGTTTATACTATATTTGCATTTCAATAAAAATTAAACAATGATTAAAGTTACTTTACCCGATGGTTCGGTGAGAGAGTTTGCGCAAGGCGTGACTCCTATGGATGTTGCTAAGAACATTAGCGAAGGATTTGCTAGAAATGTTATTTCGGCTAATTATAATGACACAACGATTGAAACATCTACCCCGTTAACTACCGATGGTAATCTTACCTTATATACATGGAATGACAAAGAAGGTAAAAAAGCTTTTTGGCATTCGACTTCGCATGTAATGGCACAAGCGCTTGAAGAAATGTATGCTGGAATAAAATTAACACTTGGTCCGGCGATTGATAATGGGTTTTATTATGATGTAGATTTCGGAGATAATAAAATTACGGATGCAGATTTCAAAAAGATAGAAGACCGAGTTTTAGAAATTTCAAGAGAGAAACATGAATTTAAAATGCGTGCTGTTACCAAAGCAGAAGCATTGGAGGTTTATAAAGATAACGAATACAAAACAGAATTGATATCTAACTTAGAAGATGGAACGATTACTTTCTGTGATCATGCTAACTTTTTTGACTTGTGTCGTGGTGGACATATTCCTAACACTGGAATTATCAAAGCTGTAAAAATCATGAGTATTGCTGGTGCCTATTGGCGCGGGGATGAAAAAAACAAACAATTGACTCGAGTTTATGGAACATCTTTTCCAAAACAGAAAGATTTAACGGATTATTTAGAACTTTTAGAAGAAGCGAAAAGACGTGATCATAGAAAATTAGGAAAAGAATTAGATCTATTCCATTTTTCACAACGTGTAGGACAAGGTTTACCTTTATGGTTACCTAAAGGTGCAGCGTTACGTGATAGATTAGAGCAATTTTTAAAGAAAGCGCAAAAGAAAGCAGGTTACGAACAAGTGGTTACTCCACATATTGGACAGAAAGAATTATATGTTACTTCTGGACATTATGCAAAATATGGTGCAGATAGTTTCCAACCGATAACTACTCCAGCTGAAGGCGAAGAGTTTTTATTAAAACCGATGAACTGCCCGCATCACTGTGAAATATATAATTCTAGACCATGGTCGTATAAAGATTTACCAAAGCGTTATGCAGAATTTGGTACAGTTTATAGATATGAACAATCTGGTGAATTACATGGTTTAACTCGTGTTAGAGGATTTACACAAGATGATGCACATATTTTCTGTACGCCAGATCAATTAGATGCGGAATTTAAAAACGTTATAGATTTAGTACTATATGTATTTGGTTCATTAGGATTTGAAAACTTTACAGCACAAGTTTCTGTTAGAGATTTAAGTAATCCTGATAAATATATTGGAAGCGTTGAAAACTGGGAAAAAGCAGAAAATGCCATTATTAGTGCTGCTAAAGACAAAGGTTTAAATTATGTTATCGAAGCTGGTGAAGCTGCCTTTTATGGTCCGAAGTTGGACTTTATGGTAAAAGATGCTTTAGGAAGAAGTTGGCAATTAGGAACCATACAAGTAGATTACAACCTACCAGAACGTTTTGAATTATCTTACAAAGGAGCAGATGATAAATTACACAGACCAGTAATGATTCACAGAGCGCCATTTGGTTCGATGGAGAGATTCATTGCCATTTTACTAGAACATACTGCAGGAAATTTCCCACTTTGGTTAATGCCAGAACAAGCTATTATATTAAGTTTAAGTGAGAAATATGAAAAATATGCAAAAAAAGTTTTAGATTTGCTGGAAATTCACGAAATTCGCGCCCTAATTGACAACCGAAATGAAACAATCGGGAAGAAAATTAGAGAAGCAGAAATGCAGAAAATGCCGTTTATGCTGATTGTTGGTGAAGAAGAAGAGAAAAACGGAACCATTTCTGTCCGTAGAAATGGACAAGAAGGAAAAGGAAATATTACAGTTACAATTGAGGAATTTGCCAAAATTGTAACTGAAGAAATAAACAAAACATTGAAACAATTTTAAAGTTTAACTAAAATTACAGAGTCATAGCAATTAGAAAAGGTAGAGGGAGTTACACTCCTAGAGTAGAAAAAGTAGCAGCACATCGTATTAATAATTTAATTAGAGGTGTAGCTGAAGTACGATTAGTAGGTGAAAATATAGAACCTGGAGTTTACAAATTGGCTGATGCATTACGTTTTGCAGAAGAACAAGAAGTAGACTTAGTTGAAATTTCTCCAAATGCAGAGCCACCTGTTTGTAAATTGATGGATTATGGAAAATTCTTATACCAACAAAAGAAAAGGGAAAAAGAATTAAAAGCCAAATCCAGTCAGGTTGTAATAAAGGAAATTCGTTTCGGACCTCAAACGGATGAACATGATTATGAATTTAAGAAAAAGAATGCTTTAAAGTTTTTACAAGAAGGTTCTAAGTTAAAAGCATTTGTATTCTTTAAAGGACGTTCTATCATCTATAAAGAGCAAGGACAAATTTTATT
The DNA here is from genome assembly GCF_011392115.1 of Flavobacterium difficile. GTDB lineage: Bacteria > Bacteroidota > Bacteroidia > Flavobacteriales > Flavobacteriaceae > Flavobacterium > Flavobacterium difficile. The sequence goes on along the minus strand of NZ_JAAJBT010000006.1, from coordinate 240,967 downwards.
GTTACGTCTAGCCCAAGATTTAGAGGAATACGGTAAGGTTGAAAGTATGCCTGTTTTAGAAGGAAAACGTATGATTATATACATTGCTTCTAAAAAGAAAGTGAAATAAGGCTTTTAGAAATGTGCATAAGTAAATTGCTATAAAAGCTTTAAACTTAATGCTAAATGCCAAAAGCTATTAAGATAGTAAGTAAGAATAAATTAAATACCTAGGAAAAAATGCCTAAAATGAAAACAAAATCTAGTGCTAAGAAACGATTTAAAGTTACTGGTTCTGGAAAAATCAAAAGAAAACACGCTTTTAAGAGTCACATCTTAACGAAAAAATCTAAAAAGCGTAAATTAGCTTTAACTCACTCTGGTTTAGTTCATAAAACAGATGAGAGAAGCATTAAACAACAATTAAATATTATTTAATTCGTTTGTTTGGTTAAAACAATTTAATAACCCTGGAGTAGGCAATTGAAGTACAAAGTTAGAAGTACAAAATTAAAAGTGATTAACAAACCGCCTCACTACAAAAAACATTTAAAATTATGCCAAGAGCAGTAAATTCAGTAGCTACAAGAGCTAAAAGAAAAAGAGTATTAAAACAAGCAAAAGGATTCTTCGGAAGACGTAAAAACGTTTGGACAGTAGCTAAAAATGCGGTAGAAAAAGCTATGGCTTATGCATACCGTGATAGAAAGCAAAAGAAAAGAAATTTCCGTGCATTATGGATCATGCGTATCAACGCTGGTGCAAGATTACATGGGATGAGCTATTCTCAGTTTATGGGTAAAGTTAAAGCTAACAATATCGAATTGAACCGTAAAGTTCTTGCAGATTTAGCTATGAACCACTCAGAAGCATTTGCAGCTATCGTAAATAAAGTGAAATAATCAACGTTTAATCATATTTATTCTTACTTATACAAAATCCCAATTGAAAAGTTGGGATTTTTTGTTTCTAAAAATTACTAAACCTATTTTATTAATCGTAAATTTGCCACTTACAATAGTATATGGAAAACAATGAAACAAACCTGTATTTTGAAGGTTTACACTTAAGAAACAAACATATTGGAAGATATGATTTTGTACAATTAATTAAAACGCATCCCGATTTAAACTTACATTTATTCTTAAATAAAGCTGGAGAAAAGTCTATTGATTTTTCAAATCCAATTGCAGTAAAAGCTTTAAACAAAGCCTTATTAATGCATTTTTACAATTTAGAATATTGGAACATTCCAAAAACAAACCTTTGTCCTCCTATTCCAGGAAGAGCAGAATACATTCATCATATTGCCGATTTATTAGCTACTTCAAATAATGGTGAAATTCCAATAGGAAACCGAGTAAGAATATTAGATATTGGCGTGGGTGCAAATTGCATTTATCCAATTATTGGAAATCATGAATATGGTTGGACATTCGTAGGAACAGAAGTCGACAAACAATCTCTTTTGTCTGCAGAAACGATTTTAAGCAAAAATCCAAAACTGAAAGAAAATGTCACCATCCGTTTCAACGACAACAAACGAAATGTTTTAAAATATATGATAGAATCGGAAGAAGTTTTCGATTTTGTAATTTGTAATCCTCCTTTTCACTCTTCAGCTGAGGAAGCTGCAAAAGGCTCTTTACGAAAAAATAAAAATTTAGGACAGAAAGTAAGCAACAAACCTGTTTTAAACTTTAGTGGACAAAATAATGAATTATGGTGTGAAGGCGGTGAATTAGGTTTCGTGACAAATTTAATTTACGAAAGTGTTCATTTTAAAAATCAATGTAAATGGTTTAGTACTATTGTTTCCAAAAAAACGAATCTAAAACCATTATATAAACAAATAAAGAAAGTTGGTGTTAAAAATAGTACTACACTTCATTTGACAAACGGCAACAAAACTACACAAATTATTTGCTGGCAGTTTTAATAAACATTTTATTATTAGATGATAAACTAAATTTGGATTCTTTTAATGTGTTAGTAAAAAAAATATATTTAGTAAAAAACATAAAAAAATAAAAAATACTAACAAAACATAACCAAAATTTACATTTTTAAAAACTAATAATATTTTGTTTTCATTGATTTGCACCTCACTTTTCATACTTCATAATTTAATACCATAAATTTAGATATATAAGAGACTTGAGTGAAAAAAAATGTCATGAAGTGCTTATTTTAATACATGAAACACTATAATTTATTTATAAATAAAATTGCCATAAAAAAACCTGACACATCATTATGTATCAGGTTTTTTATTTTTTCAAAATATTTTTTCAGTACCTATTTGGTAATGTAAATATCAAAAATCAGAAACAAATTATATCTTAATTAAAAACCTCTTCCTTTTCGCCATCATAGCTCGCAAAAACCATACTTGGATGTGAATCTTGATGAAAAACGTTTCCTTTCGAATCGATTGCAATTGCTCCCGCAAAACCATCATATGGTAATAATTCGTCAAAGGTTTTAGCAAAAGCCTCTTGTAAAGTAAAACCATCAGTAACTCGAGTTACAATCTTTGCTGCTGTAGCGTTACTAACGATGTCTTCTCCTACTCCTGTTAAACTCACTCCACAAAACGAATTGGCATAATTTCCAGCAACAGTAGCCGAATCAGAAATTCTTCCTACCAATTCAAAACCTTTTCCTCCAGTTGAAGTGGCTACAGCAATTTTTCCTTCTTTATCTAAAGCTACACAACCCACAGTTCCTAATCCTAACGATTGTACTTTGGCTTCGTATTCTGCTCTTCGCTGTGGAATTTCAGTAGAAAACACTTCAAATCCATGTTGTCTTGCGTAGTTTGTTGCCCCACTTCCACCTAAAATTCTATCGTCTTCTTTCATTAGTACTTCTGCAACTTGAATAGGATTTTTAACGTTTTCAATGTTAATTACACCGCTCATTCTCTGAGTTGCTCCATTCATTAAAGCGGCACTCATACGTATTTTCCCGTCGCTTTGTATTTGAGAACCAATTCCTGCATTAAATAACGCATCATCTTCTAACATAGAAACAGCATAAACCACAGTTTCCAATGCTGAATGCGTTTTTAAATATTCGTAAGATGCTTTTACAATTCGAAGTAAAGCTTCTTGCTTAGCTACTTTAGTTTCGTTATTTGTAGACGATTCCGAAAAGAAACCACCGTGAATTATTATTTTCATACTTGTTGAAAATTTAAAAACACAGATTAAAGAAATTATATAAACTTTAAAAATTTCCTGAATCTGTGTTCTAAAATGAATAATTGTAAATTAAATATATTGCGAACTCTTAATCGTCATTTTAAACGTATCTAAATCGAACGTGTCGTTTTTACTCATCACGTGAGTTACCAAATGATTGATAGAAATCGGTTCTCCTAATTCAATTTGAGTTAAGTTCGTGTCTTTAATCTCTCTTCCGTCAACTAAAATCACTAAACCTGAACCAATGGCTTCCATTTGACGACCATTTGTGATTAACAAACCTGTATCTTCTCCCAAACCTATTCCTAATACTTTCGGATTACCTACAACCGCCTGAAACAAACGTCCAATTCTTCCGCGTTGTACAAAATGCGTATCGATAATTACACCATCAATTAAACCTAAACCAGAAGTAATTTTCACTTCACCTTTCAATAAAGCTTCACTACTACTTCCTTGGTAAATCATGTTATTCGATGCCGCAGCTGCACCAGCCGAAGTTCCTGCATATATAAACTCTTCGTTTTTATATTTGTCAATTAACATGTCGTCAAATGCTGTTCCACCTAAAATGGAAGTCAATCGCAATTGATCACCACCTGTAAACATTACCACATCGGCAGCTTTTAATCGAGCTAAAACTTCAGGATCTGTTGCTTGTTCTCTTTTTTCAATATAAAGTACATCTACATTTGAAGCGCCTAAAAAGTTTAAAGCTTTTACATATTCTGGACCAATTTCTCTTGGTATTTTAGAAGCTGTAGTAATTACTTCAATTCTAGACTCTTTTTTATGCTTAGATTCGTCAATAATTCTCTTTAAAATTCCTTTTTCAAAAAAGTTTAAATTATTACTTGCATTCTTATCTAAATCGGTTTCTGTAAAACTCCCTTTATCAACCGCACCGCCAATTATGACTAATTTTCCTTGTATATTCATTTGGTAAAAATAGCCAAAAAGTTAAATAATCCAAATCTATTTTCTTTTTTTGAAGCAAAACTTATTGCATACTTTTCAACAATTATACCGCTATCCACTATATCTCCAATGAAAAATTAGAGGATAACGTGAAACTTGTCTCGTTAATAAAACGAGAGCGGGGCTAAAATACATAAAATCAAATTCTTAAGACATTTCCATAAAATAATCTCAATAAAAACATTTCGAAATAATAAAAAATTCCTATTTTTAACAAAATTCATTACAAAATACCATACCAAAATGAAAATAGACAAAATTCAAGCCCTACGTGGACCAAACATCTGGAGTGTACAACGCAAAAAATTAATCCAAATGCGCTTGGATTTGGAAGAAATGGAACAATTTCCTACCAATAAAATAGAAGGTTTTCGCGAACGTATTGAAGCCATGTTTCCAACAATGATTGAACACCGTTGTTCGGAAGGTTGTCGTGGTGGCTTTTTCTCTCGAGTAGATCGTGGTACTTGGATGGGTCATGTTATCGAACATATTGCTCTAGAAATTCAAACTCTTGCAGGAATGGAAACCGGATTCGGAAGAACTCGCGAAACCAAAACTCCTGGTGTCTATAATGTAGTGTTTAGTTACACTGAAGAAAATGTAGGTTTATTTGCAGCAGAAAGTGCAGTAGCCATCGCCGAAGCTTTAATTGCTGGAACACCTTATGATGTAGAAGCGGATATTCAAAAAATGCGTGAAATCCGTGAACGTGTTCGTTTAGGACCTTCAACAGGAAGTATCGTAGAAGAAGCCGTAGCACGTGATATTCCATGGATTCGTTTAGGAACCAATTCACTAGTACAATTAGGTTACGGTGTCAATCAAATGCGTTTTCAAGCTACAATTACTTGTAAAACCAGTAATATTGCCGTAGACATTGCCTGTAATAAAGAAGAAACCAAACGCATGTTAGCCAATGCTTCAATTCCAGTTGCAAGTGGCGGAATTTGTGTAGATGAAGAAGATTTAGATGCTGTAATTAAGAAAATCGGATTCCCTATCGTTATCAAACCCTTAGATGGAAATCACGGAAAAGGCGCATCGATAAACGTAAAAAATAGAGAAGATGCTATTGCTGGTTTAGCTCATGCCAAAAATTATAGTCGTAGAGTAATTGTAGAAAAATTTATTACTGGTTTTGACTTTAGGGTTTTAATTATCGATAATAAATTAGTTGCAGCCGCAAAACGCGAACCTGCTCACGTAAAAGGAAACGGAAAAGACAACATTCAGCAATTAATTGATGAAACCAATAAAGACCCAAGAAGAGGTTACGGACACGAAAATGTACTAACTCAAATTGATGTGGATAGAGATACCACAGATTTATTAGAAAAATTAGGATATACTTTAGAAACGGTTCCTAAAAAAGATGAAATTGTGTATTTAAAATCGACTGCTAATTTAAGTACTGGTGGAACTTCTGTGGATGTAACTGACATGATGCATCCTGAAAATATTTTCCTTTGTGAACGAATTTCTCGTGTGATTGGATTAGATATTTGTGGTGTAGATATTATGGCTGAAAATTTAACACAACCGCTAAAAGAAAATGGTGGTTGTATTTTAGAAGTGAATGCCGCACCTGGTTTCCGTATGCACTTAGCGCCTTCAGAGGGCTTACCTAGAAACGTTGCGGCTCCTGTAATTGACATGTTGTATCCGCAAGGAAAACCGAGTAGAATTCCAATTATTGCTGTTACAGGTACAAATGGAAAAACTACTACTACCCGATTAATAGCTCATATTGTTAAAAATAATGGCTATCGAGTTGGATTTACAACTTCGGATGGAATTTATGTTCAAAATCATTTGATGGAAAAAGGTGATACGACTGGACCTATTTCTGCAGAATATATTTTAAAAGATCCAACCGTTGAATTTGCAGTTCTAGAAACCGCACGTGGTGGAATTTTGAGAGCTGGTTTAGGATTTTCTAGATGCGATATTGGAATTATAACAAATATTCAAGAAGATCATTTAGGTTTAGCCGATATTCATACTTTAGATGATTTAGCCCGTGTAAAAGCTACTGTTGTTAGAAGTATTAAAAAAGACGGTTGGGCGATTTTAAATGCCGAAGACGAATACTGTTTAAAAATCGCTAAAGACTTAAGTTGCAATATTGCTTATTTCAGTTTAGACGAAAATAATCCAACTGCATTAAAATTAGCTAAAGAAGGCAAAATTGTAGCCGTTTATGAAAACGGTTTCATCACCATTAAAAAAGGAGAATGGAAAATTCGTGTAGAAAAAGCCACACATGTTCCTTTAACTTTAGGTGGAAAAGCGAAATTTATGATTGCCAATGTACTTGCAGCAACATTAGCTGCTTATTTACAAGGCTTTAAAACGGAAGACATTAGCTTATCCTTACAAACATTTGTACCAAGTGCTGCACAAACTCCAGGTAGAATGAATATTTTCGATTTTAAAAAATTCAAAGTTTTAATTGATTTTGCTCACAATCCAGCTGGATATCGAGGAATTGAAGAATATTTAGAAAGTGTAGCAGCAACCAAAAAAATCGGAATTATTGCTGGTGTGGGCGACAGACGCGATGAAGACATAAAAGAATGCGCTAAAATTGCAGGAAGAATGTTCGATCATATTATCATTCGTCAAGAGAAACATTTAAGAGGTAGAACGGAAAAAGAAATTAACAGTTTAATTTTAGCTGGAATTGCAGAAAGTGGAAGAAATGTAACTACTGAAATTATTACAATGGAAGTAGAAGCCTTAAAACATGCCATGGAAAACGCAGAAGATGGAAGCTTCATCACAGCATTGAGTGATGTTATTACAAATGCTATTGAAACTGTTCAAGAATATTTAGATAAAGAAAACGAAGAAAGTAAAGTATAGATTATTAGACCTGATAGGTTTTTTAAACCTGTCAGGTTTTCTTTATTGTGCATACTAGAAAATTGACATGCCTGTTTTTGTTGTAAGTTCCTCTAAAACATACATACCTAATTCGGAATTCCCGTTCGAATTTAAACGTGGACTCCAAGTAGAAACAATAAACTGCTTAGGTAATAAAGCAACGATACCACCACCTACTCCACTTTTTCCAGGTAAACCAACACGAAAAGTAAATTCTCCTGATTCATCATAAAATCCACATGTTTGCATTAAAGCATTCATTCTTTTAACTTGACTTTTATTTATAATCTGTTTACCGGATTGTGAAATACCTTCATTTGCAAAAAAATAAAATGCTTGAGTTAATTCTCTACAAGACATCGATATAGCACATTGATGGAAATAAAAATCCAAAACTTCATCTACATCATTTTGTAAATTACCAAAAGATTTTAAAAAATTAGCCAAAGCTGCGTTTCTAAAACCTGAATTTTTTTCAGAAATTGCCACACTTTCATCAAAATTAATGGTTCGTATTCCAGAAGATACTCTAATAAAACTTAAGAAATCTTCTTTTGGATTTTTCAAATGTGATACTAAAATATCTGCAATTACGATCGCACCAGCGTTTATGAATGGATTTCGAGGAATTCCTTTTTCGTATTCTAATTGCACTAAAGAATTAAAAGCTGTACCCGAAGGTTCCACGCCAACTCTTTCCCAAATTTTTTCACCCAAAAGCGAGATGGCTAAAGTTAATGATAGAACTTTGGAAATCGATTGAATGGAAAAACGTTCCTCCGAATCGCCAATACTAAAATTTTCTCCATTAATTGTGGTTAAACTTATTCCCAATTTATTTGGATTAATCTCTGATAATTCAGGAATATAAGAAGCAACTTTACCAATTTTAGGTTGTAAAATGGAAGCTTTATAGATATCATCTAGTATGTGCTGGTAGTTCATTGGGCTTACTTTAAGAGCAAATATAAATAAAAAAGGCTACAATTTCTTGCAGCCTTTATATATTATGAATTGATTACCAAACGGAAACCTTCACCGTGAATGTTTAAAATTTCTACACGTTCATCTGGTTTTAAATATTTTCTCAATTTAGCGATATATACGTCCATACTTCTTGAAGTAAAGTAATTATCGTCTCTCCAAATTTTTGTTAAAGCCAGTTCACGCGGCATCAAATCATTTTCGTGTAACGCTAACATTTTTAATAATTCTGATTCTTTCGGTGATAATTTAATCGGTTCTTCATTACCAAAAGTTAAGAATCTCAATTTGGAATTCAGATGAAATTTACCAATTGTAAATTCAAAAACAGTTGAATCAGGCTTAGTTTCGGTTGCTTTTCTTTGAATAATTGCTTTAATTTTCATTAATAGCACTTCCGAATCGAAAGGTTTGTTTAAATAATCGTCTGCTCCTACTTTATAACCTTTCAAAACATCTTCTTTTAATGTCTTTGCAGTTAAGAAAATGATTGGCACTTCTGCATTTTTTTCTCTGATTTCTCTAGCTAAAGTATAACCATCTTTATAAGGCATCATGACATCCAAAATACATAAATCGTAAGTATCTTTTTTGAATTTTTCAAAACCTTCCATTCCGTTTTTAGCTAATGTTACTTCAAAATCATTTAATGATAAATAATCTCTTAAAACAGATCCGAAATTTGGATCATCTTCTACTAATAATATTTTTTTTGTTTCCATATCTTAATTTATTAATGGCAATTTAATTATAAATGTGCTCCCTTTTCCTTTTTCACTTTCCACAAAAACCTCGCCATTATGGTCGTCGATTATTTGTTTTACATATGCTAATCCTAATCCGTGACCTTTAACATTGTGTAAGTCACCTGTATGTTCTCTAAAGAATTTTTCAAAAACCTTCTTTTGTACTGCTTTTGACATTCCAATTCCATTATCTTCAATTTTTATAAGAACATAATCTTTTATATTTTCTGTATATACGTTAATTATCGGCCTATCGGATGAATACTTCATTGCGTTATCTAAAATGTTAACCAAAACATTAGTAAAATGCACATCATTTAAAAGTACAGTGGTTCTTGTGGCATTAAAATGTGTATGAACTTCACCTTCCTTATCTTCTAAAATTAAACTGATATGATCAATAGCATCTTCAATAAACTCGGTTAATTCTTGTGGCTCTTTATCTATGTTTAATTCATTTCTTTCTAATTTCGAAATCCTAAGAACATTTTCAACTTGAGCATGCATTCTTTTGTTTTCATCTTTTATCATTTGAAGATATTTTTGAACCTTGTCTTTATCATCAATGATTTTTGGATTCTTTATAGCATCTAAAGCTAGGTTAATAGTCGCAATAGGTGTTTTAAATTCGTGAGTCATGTTATTGATGAAATCTGTTTTTATTTCAGAAATCTGTTTTTGCATGATCAATTGTTTTAAGGCACTTGTATAGGTTACCAAAATAATTACCACAAATAATAGTGTTAAAATTGTCATTGGCAACAAAGAATAAAATACAAAATTCGTTTTATTAGGAAACCTTAATAATAATTTATAATCCGTTTTACCATCTGCATCTAACAATATTGGGATGCTGTAAGTTGTGCATTTATCATATCTAAATTCTTCCGACTTCACTTTAGTTGCCAAGCCATTTTTATATACGGCAAATTCATAAGGTGTATTTAATTCCGATTTATATAACTCAAAATTTAATACATCGTTCACTAACTTTGACGAAATTCTCTTTTGAATTTGTCGTTGTGAAACTATATCTCTAAAAAGCAATTCAAACTGAACTCTATCTAAAATATCAAGTCGTGTAGTCTTTTCTATATTTACATTTGGTTTCGAACCAAAAGCCATTCCAGAACCATCAAGAGAATTGTCTTTATATATTTGAGATTTTCTTTTAGCTGTATAATCTTTAATTCCTAATGAATTTGAATTTTTATCAAAGATCGAACCATTAACACCGAAATCTTCAGGGATAATTGTGTTGGTATAAATTAAAACTTCTTTAGAATTAGAATCTTTTTCGTAATAAAAAAGCTTTATTAATTGCTCTTTTTTTGGTTCTTTTCCTGTACTATCTTTAAACTTTTTTACGGATGCAATAAAATCAGAAATTTCCTTATCATCTAATTTTTCAGATACATTTTCAAGAACTACAAGTGCATGATGTCTGAACTGTTCATCATTTTTTTGAAAAGAACTGTTAATCCAATACAATTGAACTAAAATAATTCCAATTAAGGAAATACTCATCAAAAAAACTAATATTCTAAACCTTGTTTTATTCATTATAGCAAAGTTAAGATGTAAATAGCTACTGTTAAAACAATTAACCAATATTTAACAAATATGTTAAAATTTAAATTTTCTTTAAAATTTCAATCAAATTATCGACTGTTTTATACGTTATATTTAAATTTTCATTTGTTATAACATAAGTTGCTAATTTGATTTTTTCTTCTTCAGGAAGTTGATTATTAATGATTTGAAGAATATTTTCTCTAGAAGTTTTGTCTCTTTCTAGGACTCGTTTAATTCTTGTTTCTATAGGAGCAGTTACTAATATAGTAGCATCACAATATTGTTGCCCATTTGTTTCAAATAAAATAGCAACTTCTTTAATGATAAATTTAGATTTTTTATTTTTATTTAACCAATTTTCAAAATCTGATTTTACTCTCGGATGAATAATCCTATTAAGCAGATTTAATTTGCTTTTATTGTTAAAAACTAATTCTCTGATTAATTTTCTATTTAAAAACCCGTTATTTTGAACTACATTTTCATCCGGAAAAATTGCTTTTACTTCCTCAATTACGATTTTATCATTCATAATCGCTTTAGCGGCTTCATCTGCAATATATACAGGAATACCTTTTGAAGCAAAATAATTGGCTACCGTTGTTTTTCCACTACCAATTCCGCCTGTAAGTCCAATAATTTTAGTCATTTATCGTTTAAAAAATAGTTTTGGAAATGCAATTTCAGGTTGTTGTTTTAAAATATGAACTTTAAAATAAGATTGTAAAAAACCTTTTCCATAACCATAAAACTGAATTACAGCAGCGATTACACTATATGAAGCAATTGTAAGAGAATTGTTTTGTAACAAAGAAGCTGTAAACAACATAAAAAAATAGAAAATATAGCAGTAAAGAAAGTAAGGAAAATTAAATAACAAACAGAAAATTGAAAGTAAAAAACCTAACAAAAACAATGTTGGAAACCAAAAAGTAATTTTAGCATATTCCGGATACCACGAATTTAAAATAGGTCTAGCTAAACCAAATTTATTAACTTGGATGTAAAACTTGTTCCAATCGATTCTACGTTTATGGTATACGAAAGCATTAGAAATTAACTTGGTTTTAAAATCCATTTTCCATAATCGTATTGATAAATCTGGATCTTCACCAGGGTGAATATTTCCGAAACCGTTTGAAGCCTCAAAAGCTTTTTTAGACAATCCCATATTAAAACTTCTGGGTTGAAATTTATCTAGTTTTTCACTTCCACCTCTAATTCCACCTGTAGTTAAAAAAGAGGTCATTGTAAAATTAATTGCCTTTTGTACGTTAGAAAAAGAATCTAAAGCAGCATCAGGACCACCAAAACAATCTACATAATTTACCGTTAACTCTTCTTCAATAGTTTGCAAATAAGTAGCAGGAATTATACAATCCGAATCTAAAATTATAAAATAATCGCCTTTCGCCATTTTCATTCCATAATTTCTAGAATCTCCAGGACCAGAATTTGATTTAAAATAATAACTTATATTTAATGAACTATATTTTTCAATAATAAATTTACAAGGAATTGAAGAACCATCTTCAATAATTACAATTTCGTATTTAGCAGTATAAGTTTGCTTGGTTAAACTTTGTAGAAGTTCATCAATTTCATCCGGACGATTAAAAATCGGTATAATTAAAGAAAAATACATGATATAATTTTATAAAAACAAAGATAAATATAAAAACAAAAAAGTCCCGATTTCTCGGGACTTTTAAATAAAAAATTAAATAACTTATTGTTTTACAACTTTTAATGTGTGAATAGTATCATCAACTGTAACGTTTACTATATAAGTACCTGCTGTTAATGAAACCATATTTACTTGTACATCAGTAGCATTTACATTTGTATTTAACACTTCCTGACCTAACAAGTTAACAACTCTTACATTGCTGATAGTTGTTTTGTAAGATAAGTTTAAGATATCTTTTACTGGGTTTGGATAGGCCACAAAAGACTTAGAATCAAATGAATCTGAACTTAATGACGCATCATAAGCAGAAATTTGGAAAGTATTGAAAGTATCATTACCAAATTCCCATGCTCTCACATATAATACTTCACCTGCAGTTCTTCCTGTTAATGAAATTAATGAGAAATTACCGCTTGCACTATCATCGTCATCACATTCTACTAAAACTAAAGCTCCACATGAACCAGAGTATACTGCAATACCAGTATCAGTAATTGGTGAAGTTGCATTTGGTCTAGTTTCGATAGTTAAGTTTCCTGAAGCAGGAATTGTAATTGAATACCAAACATCACCACCTAAATAAGATGCACAACCAGGTGCTGGAGCCGTAGAACCAGTTGCACCTACATTAGAAGCAACTTGAAAATTCGTAGCAAATACTCCACCAGGTACTAATACACTAGCAGTAGCACAATTATCATTCGCTGGAGGTGTAGCTAAAGTAGTAAAACTTACTGTAGACCATGTACTGAATGTACCTGCAGCACAAACTGAACGAATATGGAAATAATATGTGGTTAAAGGTGTTAATCCACTAGCTGGAAATGTAGTTGCAGTTGTAGAAGTTCCAGCTCCCGTAGGATCTGTAGCAACGTTATCTAATACATACTCATAACCTAAAGTTGCACTAGGAACAGCAGACCAAGTTAAGTTAGCAGCAACATCAGTTATACCAGATACAGAAGCACTAGGAGTTGGACAAGCAGGAGATAATTTTACTTCTACATCATCAAACGCTACATACCAAGGAGTAATACTTGGCTGATTAACTCTAAATGCAAAATAATAAGTGCCAGAAGTTGAAGGAACGAATGATCTAGTTACTTGAGCATATGTCTGTATAGCAATCGTTCCAGTTCCAGGAACTGCATATTGACCACCTAGCTGAGTTGCACCAGTTGAATTTTGAGATGAATTAACAAAATAATCAACTGTCCAACCTGTACCACCATCACCTTGAATCCAAGAAGAAAAATCATAAGAAGTACCAGCAATTAAATCGAAACCTGGCGTCCACATATATTCATTAGAAGCAGACCATGAATCTCTTAAATAATTAGCACCTGAACGAGGCGTATTATATGTACCAGCAATTGCAGTTACATAATCCCCATTTTCTTCAGACCAACAAGTAGGAATTGCAGGAACAGTTACCGAATCAAAATTTTGAATCCAAGGTAAAGTTGCAACTGGAGAACAAGCCGTTGTAAATGAGATCGGCCCTATCCATGGACTAAAATCACCTCCACCACAATCAGAACGTACAAAAATATAATAAGTTGTTTGAGGTAATAAAGTTGATAATGCCGCAAAAGTATTAGTAGTTGCAGTACCAGCAGTTACAGGAACTGCATTTGTAGTTGAAACAAAATATTCGTAACCTATTGTAGGAACTGGAGTTGTACCCTCCCATGAAATATTAGCTGTTGTAGCTGTTACACTTGAAAAAACTAAATTTGAAGGCTCAATACAAGTAGGCGTTAATCTAACTTGAAAATTATCAATTGAAAAATCAATATCAGCCGAACCATTAGTAGCGCCTTCCACAGCTCTAAAAGCTATTCTAATATTTTGACCAGCATAGGCATCCAAATCTAAAACATTTGGAGTTGCAGTATTTGATGGTTGATTTGAATCATTATATGTGAAAATTGGAGTCCAGTTTGTTAAACCTGTTGTAGAAACTAAAACTTCAATAAAATCATCAGATTCCCAAGGTGTAGTTGGTAAATTTGTAGTAGCAAATTGAGTGGCAGCAGCATCAAATTTTAATTCATATCCTGTTGATGGAATTGTTATCTCAGGTGAAATAAACCAATCATTTGCACCTGTTGTCCAAATCTCATTTTTTATAGCTCCAGTAGTACCTGCATTAGCAAATCCATCTGCAACCCAACCTGAACCTGTTAAACTTGTTGGTCCAGTTGTTAAATCACCACCTGTTCTGTTAAACCAACATACACTAGGTAAAAATGTTGTGAAATTTTCTGAAACAGGTGCTGTTACTGGTGCACATAATGTAGTAAAACTAACAGGACCAACCCAAGTACTGAAACCACTGGCCCCACAATCAGATCTCACAAAAACATAATAAGTTGTATTAGATAATAATCCAGTAGGAATGCCAAATGTGTTTGTAGTTGGAGTTCCTGCTGTTGTAGGAATAGTATTAGATGTAGAAACGATATACTCATATCCTACAGAAGGAGCAACTGTAGGTTCTGTCCAGGAGAACTCTACTGATGATGAAGTGATGTTTCCAATAGTAATACCAGTAGGTTCAGAACATGCTGGTGTTTGTCTTATCTGAAAATTATCGATTGAAAAATCGATATCAGCTAATCCATTGGCCGTGCCTTCTACAGCTCTAAATGCAATTCTAACATTTTGACCAGCATATGCCGATAAATCATAAATATAAGAAGAACCTATATTAGAAGGAACATTAGTATCGTTGAATGTATTTAAAACTATCCAGTTAGTTGTTGAACCACCTGTTGCAATTAATACTTCAATAAAATCATCAGCTTCCCATGGTGTTGTTGGAGAGTTTACTGAAGCAAATTGAGTAGCTGCAGCATCAAATTTTAACTCGTAACCTACAGCTGGTATGTTAACAACTGGAGAAATTACCCAATCATTAGCCCCTACAGTCCAAATTTCATTTCTAATAGCACCAGTCGTACCTGAATTTGCAAATCCATCTGCAACCCAACCTGAACCTGTTGAAGCAGTAGGACCTGTAGTTAAATCACCACCAAACATATTCATCCAACATGTAGGTAAAAATACCGCAAACGGTTCTAAAACTGGTGTAGTTAAAATAGAAGGTCCAACTAATAATGAACTAGATGCAGAAGTATTTCCAGCACATGTAACTTCACAAAAATAAGTATCACTTGTTGTAAGACTTGGTATCACATAATTTGGATTTGTAGCTCCTGAAATTGCGACAGTATTCATATACCATTGATAAGTAACTCCAGATCCAATGGTTGGATTTTGTAATGATAACGTTGCACTACTTCCAAAACAACCAGATGTTGAAACAACTGTATTTCCTGGTGCAGGAACACCTGAACAAGGATTGTTTGTAAATGTTAATTGAGTGTTATAAATTCTTGTGTTAGCGGTTGCTAAATTCCCTGTAATAGCTGCACCAGCAGAAGTGCCCGCAGCTTGATTTGCTGAAACTGTAGTATACTCCCAAGCAAAAGCTCCGTCTGTAGGATTACCTGTACCTGCATTAATTGCCCAATCAATTCCAACTTCTATAGAACCTCCTGTATAATTAAATGGAGTTGAAAAATTAAATTCAACCCAACCTGCTACTGCTGGTAAATCTGTATTAGAATAAACAGCATTATCGTAACATAAAGTAGAGCCGGTTGTGTAAGTTGCAAAATTTGTTGTTGTACCTAATGCAGTTGTTGCTGTATTTTTCATAAAAATTCGCATAGTTGCTGTTCTACCAGGAGACAAGGTGGAAGCATTAAGTTTTTTATATGCAATTTTTGTAATTGTAGAACCTGCAGTAATACCTACAGCCGATAAATCTGCAGGAGTAAGAAGTTCTACACTTTGTGAAAAATTAAAAGTACTAGTAGCACTAGACCTATATACAGGTGATCCATTAGCACTTGTAGCGGATAGAACACCGGTTCCTATCGTTACAGTTGTTTGTCCTAGGGTGGAAATTCCATACAGAACAAAAAACAGAAAAAAAGTAATTTTTTTCATAAATAAATTATTAAGTGATTAGTGAATGCTAAATTTAGTGTTTTTTTGCCATATTTTATAATAATTTAAATAAAAATCAAAAAAAATAGAGAAAATGTTATAAAAAAAGCCTCGATTTTAACGAGGCTTTTGTATTTATCATAAATTATTATTTATTCTTTAATAACTTTAATAGTATGTACTGTATCTTCAACAGTAATGTTAACAACGTAAGCACCTGCTGTTAATGAAGACATATTTACTTGTACTTCATTTGCATTTACTTTAGTATTTAAAACTTCTTGCCCTAACAAGTTAACAACTCTAACATTGCTAATTGTTGTTTTGTAAGATAAGTTTAAGATATCTTTTACTGGGTTTGGATAGGCCACAAATGAGTTTGTGTCAAAAGAAGCAGCGTTAAGTACCGTTGAAACTTGAATTCCAAATGTACCTGCTGTAGCAGTTCCCCATCTATCAACTTGAATATAATATGTATCGCCAGATGTTAATCCTGTTAAAGATAAGAATGAACTGTAATTAACAGTAGTTCCGCTATCTTGATCACATCCTAAAGCAGTTCCAAGCGTTGTCAAATCTGAACAATTTACTCCATTTGAAGCATAAACTGCTATTTCAGTATCACCATCAAATAAAGTTCCACCAGCAAAATCTGTACTTACTTCTACAGATCCAGAAGAAGGAGCAACAAAACTAAACCAAACTGATCCATTAATTCCACCATTGAAACAAGAAGGTACTGGCTCAGAAGTCTGAGCAGTTGCTCCTACTAATGTATTTGTGATTCCAGTAGGAGTACCTAATGTTAGTAATGTAGCATTACACAAATTATCATTTACAGGTGGTGAATTTAAAGTAGTAAAACTTACAGTTGTCCATGAACTGAATGTACCTGCAGCACAAACTGAACGAATATGAAAATAATATGTGGTTAAAGGCGTTAATCCACTAGCTGCAAATGTAGTTGCAGTTGTAGAAGTTCCAGCTCCCGTAGGATCTGTAGCAACGTTATCTAATACATACTCATATCCTAAAGTTGCACTTGGAACAGCCGTCCATGTTAAATTTGCTGCAACATCTGTTACACCAGATGCGGAAGCACTTGGAGTTGGACAAGCTGGAGATAATTTTAATTCGAAATCATCAAAAGCCACATAATTAGGACTAAAACTTGGCTGATTCACTCTAACTGCAAAATAATAAGTTCCAGTTGTAGCTGGCACGAAAGATCTTGTAACTTGTGCATACGGTTGTATTGCTAAAGTACCTGTACCTGGAACATTATATGTAGCTCCTAATTGAGTTGCACCAGTTGAATTTTGAGCAGTATTCACAAAATAGTCTACAATCCAACCTGATCCACCATCGCCTTGAACCCAAGATGAGAAGTCATATGAAGTACCAGCAACTAAATCGAAACCTGGAGTCCACATAAATTCATTTGAAGCAAAAAATGCATCTCTTAAATAGTTTGCACCTGAACGCGGTGTATTACTAAAAGTATCACTTGAAGTTTGATAATCTCCATTTTGTTCTGACCAACATGGTGGAAAACCAGGAATAGTAACACTATCAAAATTTTCAGTCCAAGGAAAAGATGTAATTGGAGCACAAGCCGTTGTAAAAGTTGCAGTTGCCCAGTTACCAAAAGTACCTGCAGTACATGTAGCTCTAACATGAATATAGTATACTGTTTGAGGAGATAAACCTGTAGCTGCAAAAATTTGAGCTGTAGTAGCTGTACCTGAAGCTGGAGGTGTTGCAGATGTTGTAATAGCATATTCATACCCAAGAGCACCTGAACCAGATAAATCTGCCCATGAAATGTCTGCAGTTGTTGCAGTTACTGTCCCAACAGTTAATCCTGTTTGATCAGGACAAGATGGTGTCATTCTAACTTCAAAATTATCAACAAAAAACTCTAAATCTGCTGTTCCATTTGCCGTTCCTTCGACTACTCTAAATGCAAATCTTACTGTTTGACCGCTGTAAGCATCTAAATCAAGAACATTTAATTCTCCTAAATTTGAAGGGACATTTGAACTATCATAAGTGTCTAATACAATCCAGTTAGTTGTACCTGATGTACTAACTAAAACTTCAACAAAATCGTCAGCTTCCCAGTTTGTAACTGCAGTTCCTGCATTAAAATTAGTAGCTGCTGCATCAAACTTTAATTCATAACCTGTAGCTGGAATTGCAAATTCTGGAGAAATAATCCAATCGTTTGCAGCTGCAACCCAAATGTTATATGCAAAAGAACCTGTTGTACCAACATTTCTAAATCCATCAGCATAGAAATTATTTGTTCCAAAAGTAGCTGGACCTGCTGTTAAATCACCATTATCACCTCTTAACCAACATTGATTAGGCAAAAATGTTGCAAATGGCTCTAAACTAGGATAAGTAGTAATAGGAGCACATGCTGTAGTAAATGTCGCTGTAGCCCAGTTTCCAAAATTTCCAGCAGCACATGAAGATCTAACATGGATATAATAAACTGTTTGAGGAGACAAACCTGTAGCTGCATATATTTGTGCAGTAGTTGCTGTTCCTGAAGTTGGTGGTGTAGCAGAAGTTGTAATAGCATATTCATAACCTGTAGCACCATCGCCACTTAAATCTGACCAAGAAAAGTCAGCTGTAGTTGCAGTTACGGTTCCAACAGTTAATCCAGTTTGGTCTGGACAAGTTGGAGACAAACGAACTTGGAAATTATCTATAGAAAATTCAATATCAGATGCACCGTCTGCAGTACCTTCAACAACTCTGTAAGCGAATCTTACCGTTTGTCCACTATAAGCATCTAAATCGATGATGTTAGCTTCACCTAAATTAGAAGGAACATTTGTATCATTATAAGTGTATAAAACTGTCCAGTTTGAAGTACCTGTTGTACTCACTAAAACTTCAACAAAATCATCTGATTCCCAGTTTATTACTTCTGTTGTTGCATTATAATTAACAGCTGCTGCATCAAATTTTAATTCGTAACCTGTAGCAGGAATTGTATATTCAGGTGTGATTATCCAATCATTAGCTGAAGCTACAAAAATATTGTAAGTGAAAGCACCTGTAAATCCATTATTAGCAAAACCATCGGCATAAAAACCATTAGATCCGAAAGTTGCAGGACCTGAAGTTAAGTCACCATTATCTCCTCTTAACCAACATGCATTCGGTAAGAAAGTTGTAAAAGTTTCTAAACTTGGATAGGTTGTAGTAGCACCACAAGTTGTAAATGAACTTTCTGTACATCCCGTAGCATTTCCGTTGGCATTATAAGGTATTACAGTAACATAATAAGTTGTACCAGAATTTAACGCCCCTAAATCATATGTAGTAACGTTACCCGCATTAAATAAATTTAATATATTAGTTCCACCAGGTGTTGTTCCTACGTTTAATCTGTAACCTGTTGGAATTCCAGGTGCAACATTCCAAGAAATTGTAGAACTTGCAATGTTTGTAGCACCATTTGCTGGTGAAGACAAAACAGTACAAGAAGGAGGTAAAGTTGTAACTTGAGTAGCTGAAAAATTATCTATATAGATATCATAATCACCAGACACCCATGTAAATAAAAATCTTATTCTAACATCTGAAGCATTTGGCACACTTGCAGCAGGAATAATAGTAGACATCGTAGCGCAAGTATTTGCAACTACGTGATTTGAATCATCAATTGTCATAAAAGTAGTCCAAACTCCGCCGTTGTTTACAGAATATTGCACTTGAATATTACCCCAACCTGGCCCGGTTGCTGTAGTTGAGCTCCAATCTTCAATTTTATAGTCGAATGAAACTGTTAAATCTGTTCCATTAGAACCTGCAACTTGGTTAGGAGTAACTAAAGTTCCAGTAGTACTAAAACTATATAAGTTATCAACTAATGAGTTACCAGAACAGGATTCTGTAGCATTAACAAAACCTCCACCAGTAGTGGTCCATCCTGTGGGTAAGGCAGTTCCAGCATCGAAATTCTGGAAAATACCTACTTGACCTGACATTTGCCAACTTGCAAAAATGGCAAATAACCATAAAGTAATTTTTTTCATTATTTTTTGTTTTAAATTTGTTTAGTAATTGTAAATGAACAAAAAAAAAATACACCATAAATATAATTAACATATTTCATCGATAAAATGTAAAAAATATCGATAAAAGGCAAAAAAAATCCCGCTAAGCGGGATTTTATAACATTAAGATAACAATTTGTTATTTGATACTAGGCACAAATACCAATTCATTTGTATCTGCTTGATAATCAACTCCTTCAAAGCCGAATCCAAATAAATTTAGAAAATCTTGTTTGTATCCAGCTAAATCACCTATTTCTAACAAATTTTCAGTTGTTGCAACTTCCCATAATTTAGAAACTTGTGCTTGAACATCATCGCGCATTTCCCAATCGTCAATTCTTATTCTTCCTTTATCATCAGTTGGAATTTCATTTCCATGGAATAATTTATCTGAGTATAAACGTTGCATTTGTTCAATACAACCTTCGTGAATTCCGTCTGCTTTCATTGTTTTGTACAATAGCGAAATGTATAATGGAATTACTGGAATAGCTGAACTTGCTTGAGTAACTAATGCTTTATTAACAGAAACGTATGCTTTACAATTTACATCTTCTAATTGCTTTGTAATTTCGAAAGCTGTTGCTTCCAAATGATCTTTTGCACGACCGATTGTTCCTTTTCTATAAACTGGCTCTGTAACTTCAGGTCCAATATATGAATAAGCTAAAGTCATTGCATCATTTGCTAATACTCCAGCGTCTTTTAAAGCATTCATCCACATAGACCAATCTTCACCACCCATTACAACTACAGTGTTGTCTATGTCTTCTTGATTTGCAGGCTCAATAGAAACTTCAGTAACATTTCCTGTATGAAAATCAACAGTTTTATTTGTAAATTTTCCTCCAATTGGTTTTAATGTGGAACGGTGTAAAACTCCTGTTGTTGGATGCATACGAACTGGAGAAGCTAAACTGTAAATAACTAAGTCAACTTGACCTAAATCTTTTTTGATTAAATCGATTGTTTGTTGCTTTATTTCATTTGAAAAGGCATCTCCATTGATACTTTTAGCATATAAACCTGCTTTTTCCGCTTCAATTTCAAATGCTGCAGAATTGTAATAACCTGGAGTTGCTGTTTTTCCTTCAGATGGTTCTTTTTCAAAGAAAACACCAATTGTAGCAGCATCACAACCAAATGCACTAGTAATTCTTGAAGCTAAACCAAAACCTGTTGAAGCACCAATCACTAAGACTTTTTTTGCACCTTCAATTTTTCCTTTTGATTTTACATATTCAATTTGATTTTTTACATTTTGCGCACAACCTTGTGGATGAGCTGTTAAACATATAAATCCGCGCATTCTTGGTTCTATAATCATAATTTTATTTTTTATTGTTGTTGTATTTTTTAAATCTAGTACAAAAGTATAAATTTTAATTTAATAATGTTTTTGCATGCGTTAATGCAGAATCGGTAATTTGTTTACCTGACAACATTTCGGCAATTTCTATAATTCTTTCTTCGTTTGTTAATTTCACAATTTTAGAAACAGTATTATCAGCAATTGTAGCTTTAGAAACCTTATACTGAGTAGTCCCTTTTGAGGCAATTTGTGGTAAATGTGTAATCGCAAAAACTTGACGCTTTATACTCATTTTACTCATAATTTCTCCCATTTTTAATGCAATTTCTCCTGAAACTCCAGTGTCGATTTCATCAAATAAAATGGTTGGTAATTGAGAAAAATCCGCTAAAACAGATTTTATAGCTAACATAATTCTCGACATTTCTCCGCCTGAAGCCACTTTTTTAAATGAACCTAAACTTGTTCCTTTATTAGCAGAAAACAATAATTCTAATTCGTCTTTTCCGTTAGATAAGAACTGATTAGAGGACATTAATTCGATTTTAAATTGCGAATCAGGCATACCTAATTCGAACAAAATAGAAGAAATTTTATTTATAAATACTGGAATCGCTTTGCTTCTATTCTCAGTTATTTTTTTTGCGGTTGTGTTTAATTCAACAGTTTTAGAACTTAAATAGGCGTTTAAGCTATTGATTTTTTCTTCTAAATTATCAACTAATAGAACTTTTTCATCCAGTTGGTTTCTGATTTCAATTAATGCTTCAATCGAAGCCACTTGATGTTTTTTTTGTAAATCGTAAATGGTTTGCAACCTGTTTGAAATAAAATCTAAACGTTCTGGATTGTAAATATTTTTCTCAGCTAAATTAAAACTTGTATCGGCAATGTCTTCTAATTCAATTAAACTCGAATTTAATCTTTCGTATAATTCTGAATAAGACGTTGAAAAAGTTGCGATTTTATGCAAAGCACTTTTACAATCTTTCAAGGCATTTATAAAGCCGAATTGCTCTTCATTAGCACATGAAACCAATTTACTTAAAGTTTCGCTGATTAGTTCCGAATTATTCAAACTTAACAATTCTTCTTCTAATTCCGATTGTTCATTCGGTTGTAATCCTACTTGAATCAACTCATTTAATAAATAAGAATTGTATTCTTGAGCTGTAAACAAAGCATTTTTTTCATTTATTGCTTGTTCTAGTTCTTTAGATTTTTGTTTGAAATCAGACAATAAAACAGCATATTCTTTTAAATTTTCTGAATTGGATCCAATGGCATCTAAGATGGAAATCTGATAATTTTGTTGTTCTAATTCACGAGTTTGATGCTGAGAATGTATGTCAATTAGATTTTCAGCTAAAATTTGAAGTTCTGATAAATTAACAGGCGTATCATTAATGAAAGCGCGAGACTTACCAGAAGGTAAAATTTCTCTTCGAATTATCGTAGTATCTTCATAATCTAGATCATTGGCTTCGAAAAGAGTTTTTAAATTGTATTTTGAAATATCAAAATTAGCTTCTACCACACATTTTTTTTCTTTATCTTTTAGAGAAGATAAATCGGCTCGATTACCCATTATCAAACCTAAAGCGCCTAACAAAATAGATTTTCCCGCACCAGTTTCTCCAGTAATGGTAGCAAACTGATCGGTGAAATTAATATTAAGCTGTTCTATTAAAGCGTAATTTTGAACTGTTAAAGATAAAAGCATATTACCTTATTTTATTCCATTTAGAAGAATTTAACGGAGAAATTGTAGCCAAATTATCTTTTATTTTTGAAACATCAATAACTGGTCCGGCACTAAAAACGGAAACAATTTCATCTGTTTTAGCATCAAAAAATGTTCTTGCTAAAAGTGAATTTGGTCTTACTTTATGTAAATCTAATAAAGTTTGAATGGCACTTCCTATTTGAATTTTTCCTGTCTTCAAATCATCGGCCATTACATCTAAACCTCTAATATGATAAATATATAAGGCTTCTCTGTATGAATCAAAAGTAGCAGACATTAAATCTGAAATTAGATTATATCGATTTGTTTTTTTTCCAGTTTGTACCCAACCAGAAAATCCACTTGATTGTGCTACACTAGCAATATTAAAAGCAGTTTCAAGAAACTCCGTACCGCCTTTATCTGAAAAAGTATCAGCATCGGATGCTAAAACTATATTCGCATAAAAAGATAAAACTGACACTAAATTAGAAGTAAAAGAATTTTGATCATAAATTAAATTCTCAAATTCGATATATTTAAAACTAACTTCTTTATCATTAATATTAATAATTGGAGTTGTGTAAGTCGAATTAAAAACTGGACGGGTGGAATTAACTTGAAGAGTTACTTCAAAATTATTAGATTCAAACTTATTTACAATAAAGAAAAAAGAACAATTTACTTTTTCATTATTCTTTACTACTTCTTTATTTGAAAACTTTGTATTATTTAGGAAATCGAAAATTTGTTTTTCTAAATTTTTAAAAATCTGCGTATTTACGTTGGTTACCTGATCTGTATTCATCGAAACAATGGCATTTAATTCTTGCGAAGTTGCAGTAAAAACACATAAAATGCATATTATTAAAAATTTAATTCGCATATTTTTTTACAATTAGGTTAACAATATCTTCTGCTACTAACTCTTTAGATTTTAATGGATTTTCAAATATATTAAAATCTTTATCGATAAAAGTTACCTTATTAGTTGGTTTTCCGAAACCAGCACCTTTATCATTTAATGAATTCAAAACAATTAAGTCTAAATTCTTTTTTTCAATTTTAATTTTAGCATTATCAATCTCATTCTCAGTTTCCAAAGCAAAGCCAATTAAAAACTGATGTTTTTTTAACTGACCTAAAGATAATAAAATATCTTTATTTTTTTCTAACTCTATAGTAAACGTAGTTTCTGTCTTTTTTATTTTCTGTGTAGCTATATTTTTTGGCTTATAATCTGCAACCGCAGCAGCTGCAATAGCTACATCTGAACTTTCATAGTGTTGATGACATACTTCGTACATTTCATCTGCAGATGTTACTCGGATTAAATGAACCAAATTATGTTTCATTTGCAAATGAGTTGGACCAGATACTAAAACTACTTCAGCACCTAAATTGGCAGCAGCTGTAGCTATATCAAATCCCATTTTTCCTGATGAATGATTTCCTATAAAACGAACAGGATCAATAGCTTCATAAGTTGGCCCAGCAGTTATTAAGACTTTTATTCCTTTTAAAGGTAATTTACTTTCTAAATCTTTTTCAATAAATTGAATGATATTTTCTGGTTCTGCCATTCTTCCCTCACCACTTAAACCACTAGCTAATTCACCACTTTCAGCGGGAATTATAGTATTTCCAAAACTTTGTAATTTATCGAAATTGATTTTAGTTGTAGGATGAATGTACATATCTAAATCCATTGCTGGAGCAAAATATACGGGGCATTTTGCAGATAAATAAGTTGCCATTAGTAAATTATCACAAGTTCCAGAGGCCATTTTAGATAATGTGTTTGCTGTTGCAGGAGCAATTAGCATATAATCTGCCCAAAGTGCTAATTCTACATGATTGTTCCAAGTAGCATTTGCCTCTTCTTCATTATAAAAAGTACTATAAACTGGATTTTTAGAAAGGGTTGATAATGTTAACGGAGTAACAAAATCAAGAGAAGCAGGTGTCATGACAACTTGTACATGTGCACCTGCTTTTATAAGAAGTCTTACTAATGAGGCTGTTTTATAAGCTGCAATTCCGCCAGAAACGCCTAGCAAAACATTTTTACCGTTTAAAACAGACATTAATATAAGTTTAAATTATTTAGTATCTCTATGATAAATTTTATCCTCTAACCATTCTTGAACAGCTAAAGCATGTGGCTTAGGTAACTTTTCGTAATATTTAGAAACTTCAATTTGTTCTTTATTTTCGAAAACTTCCTCTAAACTATCATTATAAGTAGCAAATTCGTCTAACTTATCTAATAATTCTTTTTTAATTTCAGAATTAATTTGATTTGCTCTACGTGCTATTATAGTAATTGCTTCATATACATTACCAGTTGGTTCTTCTATTACACTTTTGTTATAAGTTATAGTGTTAACTGGAGCATTTGTTTTCTTTAAATCCATAATAATGATTAATTTGTATATTGTTTCAATTCTTTTTCTACGGCTTCAAGCATTTTATTAGATTGCTCTAAATACTTGGTATCTGCTTTAAATTTCACTAAACTTTGATAAAACGATTTAGTAGAAATTAATCTTTCTTGTTTTTTTGAAGGTACACTGTTCATCGCTAATTTGTACATAGCATCATACTTATAAAAGAGTGCATCTTCTTTATATTTTGAACCTGGATAATTATATACAAAATTATCTAGTGCTTTGATTGCTGCATTATAATCTCTAGTAAATTCGCCTATTGTATTATATTGTTTGGCGATTTCAAAGGCTTTAAGTTCAAGTTTATCTGTTAATACCTTTACAATTTCATTTGCTTTTGGTAAATATTGAGAATTAGGATACTTATTTGCAAATGCTTGAATTTTAGTTAATGCTTTGTCTGTATCTACCTGATCCAAACTAAAAACAGGAGAAACTTTACTATAACATTCTGCAGCTAAAAAAGCAGCTTCTTCTGCATCGGCACTTTTTGGATAACTACTGGCAAAACTTTCAAACTGATAAGCAGCAGTAATATACTGTCTTGTTGCATATAAAGCTTTAGCGTAATTTAAAAAGGCAGCTTCGGCTTGAGGTTTTCCTCTGTATGAACCTGCATATTGTTCGAAAAGTCTAATGGCTTTATTGTATTTCTTTTTCTCAATTTGAGTTGTAAAAACTTTTGTTTTAAATTCCACATCATCAGATTTCATAGCTTTTTGATAGTTACTACATGATGATAATGTAAAAAGTACTAAAAGTAAATATATAAATTTGTTCATAGTTGATATCACTTTGTGCCTTTATCGCAATTAAAAAGCAACTGCAAAGGTAGGTATATTTTTATGTTTTACAAAAAAGATTTTTTAAACTAATTTTTTAATAAAATCCGACAGTCTTTGCGATAGATTTTCATCAACTTGAACTAGTGGTAATCGTACTGTATTTTCGGATAAACCTATATGTTTAAAGACTTCTTTAATTCCAGCAGGATTTCCTTGCTCAAAAATCATGTCGATAGATTCTGCTAATTTGTAATGGATTTTATAAGCATCTGCTACTTTTTTATTTAATCCTAAACGTACCATTTCGGAAAATTCTTTAGGAAAACCTTCACCAATAACAGAAATAACTCCAGCACCACCAGCTAAAACCATCGGTAATGTAATCATATCGTCTCCAGAAATCACTAAAAAACCATCAGGTTTGGCCTGAATTAACTTCATAGCTTGTACAATATCACCAGCCGCTTCTTTTATACCAACAATATTTTTAAAATCGTTAGCCAATCTGATTACGGTACTTGGCAACATATTACTAGCAGTTCTTCCAGGAACATTATAAAGAATGATTGGAATTGGCGATGCTTCAGCAACAGCTTTAAAGTGTTGATAAATACCTTCTTGGGTTGGCTTATTATAATATGGAGAAACCGATAAGATAGCGGTAAACTTAGACAAATCTTTAGTTTTCAACTCGTGTACTACTTCTGCAGTATTATTCCCACCAACACCTAACACCATTGGTACTCTACCGTTATTTGCTTCTACAATTGTAGCGATAACTAGTGCTTTTTCATCTGTTGAAAGTGTTGCACTTTCTGCAGTAGTTCCTAAAATAACCAGATACTCTACTCCGCCTTCTATAACATAATTAGTAATTTTAGTTAGTGCTTCCGTATCAACTGAAAAATCTTTTTTAAAAGGCGTAACCAAAGCCACTCCCGTTCCTATTAATGCTTGCATTTTATATTTTTTTTAATATTTTTAAATATTTGAATAATTCCGAAATAAATTCCGAATAATTTTCAACAATTGTATTTATAGATAAATGATGTATCCTTTTATCTATGGTATGAAAACCAACTTTAAATTTTGCTTTAGATCCTTTTGTAACCAAGAGCAAAGTTGGATTTTGAACATCATAATAACTTATTAATAAATCGAAATTTTTATTGATAAAATTAGTTACTCTTTCACTTTTAAATAAACCACCCAAAGTAATATCTTTTCTAAAAAAATAATCAAACTTTTCTAATAAAGTTTTCTTGTTTTTATTAACAAAAGATAAAATTTCAATGTTTTCTCTTTTGATTCCTTGTGCTTCAATTTCGGAAATTAATGCTTCTTGATTTGAAAAATAATTTGCATCAATTAGCACACCAATACTAACAATCTTGTCTTCAGACATTTGCAATTGATAATTAGCTAACTTTCTATTTACTTTTCTTTTAAGAAAAAAATCCTTTATTATTTTAGAAATCATTGTAACTTTACTTCGTTCACAAATTTAATGTAATCAAACTAAATATATGACATTCAAAAGTAAAAATACTAATTCGCTTTACACAATTTTTGTTACAACTTTAACATTATTGAGTGTACTTTCTTGTAAAACGAATGCGACACGAACCTATTTAATTGAAGGAAAAAAAATAGAAGTAAATGCCTCATATGAAAAAAATCAAGCAATAGAATCATTTATTCTTCCATATAGAGAACATATTAATAACGATTTAGATAGTGTACTTTCATTTTCTCCAGAAACATTAGATAAAAGTAAAGGCGAATGGCAATCTAATATTGGTAATTTTATGGCAGATGCTTGTATGGAATTGGCAAATCCGGTTTTTTTAAAACAACAAAACAAGTCCATCGATATTGTACTTCTAAATAGTGGCGGTATTCGTTCTATAATACCGAAAGGTAACATTACTAAACGCAACGCTTTTGAAGTGATGCCATTTGAAAACAGCCTTATTGTCGTAGCATTAAAAGGTGAACAAATAAAAGCAATGGCTCAACATATCATTACAGAAAAAAAACCACATCCGTTAAATGGTTTAAAAATCGTTATAAACAAAGACAATCAAATTATTAAAATTCTTTTTAAGGAAGAAGTTATTAATCCTTCAAAGACCTATTACGTTGCTACTTCAGATTATTTGGCAAATGGTGGTGACAACATGACCTTTTTCTTAAAGAATGAAGGTGTTTTCGACTTAAACTATAAAATTAGAAATGTGTTGATTGATTATTTTTATAAATACAAAACCATTGAACCCTCTAACTTACAAAGAATTATTAAAGAATAAAATTGAAATTATGCAAAGAAGAACTTTTATAAAAAAAACAGCTGCAACTTCAGCTTTAATAAGTCTTAGTGGTGTTTCTTTAACCAGTTTTACTACAACTAAAGAACGAAAAATAACCATTCTACATACGAATGACGTTCACAGTCATATCGATCCATTTCCAGACAATCATCCAAGAAATCCCGCTATGGGTGGTGTGGCAAGACGCGCCAACTTAATTGAAAAAATTAGAAAAGAAGAAACCAACGTTTTACTTTTAGATGCTGGAGATATTTTTCAAGGTACTCCCTATTTTAATTATTATGGTGGAGAACTAGAATTCAAGCTAATGAGTATGATGAAATACGATTTAGCCACTATGGGAAATCATGATTTTGATAATGGTATTGATGGATTTTACGCACAGTTACCACATGCGAACTTTGAATTTGTTTCTGCCAATTATGATTTTAAAAACACTAAATTAGATGGAATTGTTAAGCCATATAAAGTTTTCATCAAAGAAGGAATTAAAATTGGTGTTTTTGGCTTAGGTGTTCAACTAGAAGGATTAGTGGATAAAAATCTCTATAAAGAAACGATTTACAATAATCCTATTGAAATTGCCACAGACATTACCAAACAATTAAAAGAAACGGAGAAATGTGACTTAATTATATGTTTATCGCATTTAGGTTTCGATTATAAAAACGAAGCAGATAAACCTTCTGATATCAAATTAGCCGCTTTAACACAAGATATCGATTTAATAATTGGAGGTCATACACACACGTTTTTAGACAAACCAATAATAAAAACTAACAAAGCTGGAAAACAAGTAGTTGTCAATCAAGTTGGAGCTTATGGAATAAATTTAGGGCGAATTGACTTTTATCTTAGCGACGATTCTAAATATATTAGTCAAGAGAAAAATATTATTGTTCAGTAATTTTTTCTTCTTCATCCCTTTTTAATAAATATTTTAATAGGTAATAATAAATAGGAATTTCTACGAGACAAATTAAATATTTATAAATATCGTGTCCGTTATAATAGTGATGAATAGAAAAAAATAAATCTGAAAATAACCAACATAAAATAGATAAAAGTAAATACTTTGTTTTTTTGGTTTTCAACTGAATAAAATTTAACAAACTACATATAAACAGTAGCGAAAAGATAATTAAGTATTCGTATACTATAAATTTTTCTCCAGATTTTTGTTTTGGAGAATAAAAAAATAGCCAAAATACTAAAGTTGAAAAGAGAATTAAGCTAAAAATTTTATCGATATGAGAACGTTCAAATTTCATTCTTTGTAAAAGTTTCATATCTAAAACAGCATAATACAGAAGAATAAAAACTGTAATCATGTAAGTTACCATCGAATAAACATAAATAGATCGAATTTCCAAAAGCGATGAATTATCGGTAATAAACAAAAGCACTAACAAAAAAATACTTAATATAGATTTTTTACTGTTTGGATTAATCACATATAAAAAAACAATAATAGGTATAATTATTGGCTTTATAATTACGGCATAATCTTGTAATTCTAAAATTCTTTCGAAAAAAAGATATAGAATATAAAATACAAAATAGGCTATTAAAGGGATAACTTCTAAATCTCGTTTTAATAAACTCTGAATATTCTTTTTCATTATTTACCTTTTATCTTTATTAATGAGTAAGTTACAAAAAAATAATAAGACAACAATTGTGATATTAAAACTATAGCTCTAAACGCAAAATTAGATTCGATTTTTATAATGAAAATATAAAAAATATCCGAAACTATATAAGTTAACACAGTTAATATTAAAAAAACACTTAATAATGAATTTTTAATAAGATACATTGCCGTTGCAAAAACACCTAAAAACAACAAAACCAATCCATAAAAATACAAAAGCAATTTTTCAAATGACGTTTTTATATCTAAAATCAAATTGATACTTACATACAAATAAATAAAGAAACCAATAATAAAAAAAATAGCAAAATTAAATTTACTAAACCCTTTTATTTTTATAAGCAGCATTAAGTCTTTTGTAACATAAAACAATAATGTCGTGTATGGAATTAAAAAGCAGAAAATAGAAATCAAATAGTACTTTTTTGAATCAATTGTTGTTAATATTTCTGCTAAAAAGTAAAAAACAAAACTAAATACTACTCGCTTTTGATACTTTTTTTTAGCACTCTTCAAATAAAAAAACAAGAGAAGAGGTAAAATTAAAGGCCTTGTAAGCAGTTCTAAACCATCTAACTCCAAAAGTGAGGAGAAAAAATATAAAATACAAACAACTATAAAAGCATATAAAACACTTTTCTTACCCATTAATCATTTTTTGAAATTGATATTCATCAATTATTTCAATTTTTAATTGTTTCGCTTTTTCCAATTTGGCGGGTCCCATATTAGCTCCTGCAATTACATAATTGGTTTTAGCAGAAATAGAACTTCCAACTTTTCCACCATTATCTTCAATTGCTTTTTTTAAGTCATCTCGAGAAAAAACTTCAAAGACACCTGAAACCACAAATATTTTTCCCTGCAAAGCATTAGAAACTGAAGTAGAAACCTCATTATGCTCGAACTGAACTCCAACTTCTTTTAATCTATTTATGATTATCTGATTTTCTGAGTTCTGAAAGAAATCCATCACACTTTGTGCAATTCGTTCACCTATTTCATCAACTGTTACTAAATCTAATAAATCGGCTTTTGCTAAGTTGTCTATATTTTTATAATGTTTGGCTAATTTTTTCGCTACGGTTTCGCCAACATAGCGAATTCCTAAAGCATATAAAACGCTTTCAAAACTAATTTGTTTAGATTTTTCTATACCTGAAATCAGATTATCTGCAGATTTATCGGCCATTCTATCCAATACAACCACTTGTTCTTTTTTCAAATCGTATAAATCGGCATAATTTTTCACTAAACCTGCATGATAGAGTAAAGCTACAGTTTCGCCACCTAAACCATCTATATCCATTGCTTTTCGAGAAATAAAATGCTGTATTCTACCAATAATTTGAGGTGGACAACCATAAAAGTTTGGACAATAATGATTCGCTTCACCTTCACTTCTAATCAATTCTGTGTTACATTCTGGACAAGTAGTAATATAAACGGTAGGATTTTCTTGATTTCCTCGATTAGCTACTCCGATAATTTTTGGAATAATTTCTCCACCTTTTTCTACAAAAACTTCATCGCCAATACGAATATCTAATTTTGCAATTTGATCTGCGTTATGCAAAGAAGCTCGTTTTACTACTGTTCCTGCTAATTGTACTGGTTCCAGATTTGCAACAGGAGTGATAGCACCAGTTCGTCCAACTTGATAAGAAATAGATTGTAAAATGGTACTCACCTGTTCTGCTTTAAACTTATAAGCCATGGCCCAACGAGGCGATTTTGCTGTATAACCAAGTTCTTCTTGGAAATGAATGTTGTTTATTTTTACCACAACACCATCGGTCTCATATGGTAAATTATGACGATGTTTGTCCCAATAAGCAATAAATTCAAAAACTTCATCGATGCTTTTGGCTAATTTACTTTCATTCGGAACTTTAAATCCTAATTTTCGAGATAATTCTAAACCTTCATATTGAGAATTTATTGGTAAATTATTTCCAATCATACTATATAATAAGCATTCTAAAGGGCGTTTAGCAACTTCAGCGCTATCTTGCAATTTTAAGCTTCCAGAAGCCGTATTTCTTGGATTAGCATATGGTGTTTCACCAATTTCTAATAATTCTTGATTCATTTTTTCGAAACCTGAAAAAGGTAAAATTATTTCACCACGAATTTCAAATTTATCAGGAAAACCTGCATTTAATTGTAACGGAACAGACTTTATCGTTTTGATGTTATTCGTAACGTCATCACCTTTAAAACCATCTCCACGAGTTACAGCTTTAACTAATTTTCCATTTTCATAGGTGATACTTATTGAAGCGCCATCGTATTTCAATTCACAAGTAAATTCTAAAGAAACATCACCTAAAATTTTCTGACAACGAGATTGCCAATCTAATAAATCTTCTTTAGAATACGAATTGTCTAAAGAATACATTCTGAATTCGTGTTCAACCGTATTGAAATTTTTTGTGATCGATCCACCAACACGTTGCGATGGAGAATTCTCATCAAAAAACTGTGGATTGTCTGCTTCTAAATCTTGTAATTGTTTTAGTTTAGTATCGAAATCGAAATCGGAAATTGTAGGATTATCCAATACATAATAATTATGATTATGTACATTTAACTCTGCTCTTAATGCTTGAATGGTTTCTAAAACAGTCATATTACGATACTTTTATTAATGCCATAAGTTTGCTATATAATTCACCTTTACTAATAATTCCACCATTTTGAATAATTTTAAAAACTTCTTCATTTCGATTTTCTGAAACTACTTTTTTTCCGGTTTGAATGACCACAAAATTGCTGAATAAATTATTTCCTAACCATTCTAAACCTTCAGTAGTGAAAAAATCAATTGCTTCATTAGACGTTTGAATAATCAATGATTCTAAAAGTTCGTCATGACATTTAAACAGAAAAATATGATTTTTAGAAAAATGATCAATAAAACGCACGTTCGTAATGGCTTTTTCCCAAATTAAATCGGAAAAAACATCAATTTCTTGTAAAGCAATTTCTGGTTTATTGATTTTTAAATCGTCCCATTCTTTTTTGTCTATAGTTTGGGCAGCTAAAAAATTACTAAACTCAGGATGAAGTTCTTCAAGTTGTTCTTTGGTCAAGCGTGTATATTTCATTTACAGATATTAATTTCAAAGTATAAGGTTTCGTAAAAATAAAAAAAGCGTTGCAATTGCAACGCTTTTTAAAGAAATATTTTAAATAAAATTATGCTTTTTCAGCTACAATTTCATAAGGTAATTCAATGATAACTTCTCTGTGTAAACGAATAGTTGCATTGTATTTTCCTGTTCTTTTAACAATACCAGAAGTAATGAATTTTCTATCAATTGTTTGTCCGTTAGCTTCTAGAGCTTGCGCGATATCTGCATTAGAAATTGAACCGAATAATTTTTCACCACCAGCTTTTGCAGTAATTTTTATCTCTAAAGCTTTAATTGCTTCAGCAGTTGCTTTTGCATCTGCCACAACTTTAGCTTCTTTGTGAGCTTTTTGTTTTAAGTTTTCAGCTAAAACTTTTTTTGCAGAAGAAGTAGCTAAAATAGCTGCACCTTGTGGGATTAGAAAGTTACGCCCGTATCCGTTTTTTACAGTTACGATATCATCTTTAAAACCTAAATTTTGAACGTCTTGTTTTAAAATTAGTTCCATTTTGTTGTCCTTTTTATTTTATAAGTTAGTCCCGATACCATCGGAACAACAAATGATTAATATTATTTTAATAAATCCGCCACGTAAGGCATTAAAGCTAAATGACGCGCTCTTTTAACAGCAACAGATACTTTTCTTTGAAATTTCAAAGAAGTTCCAGTTAAACGTCTTGGTAAAATTTTACCTTGCTCATTCACAAACTTTAATAAAAAGTCACCATCTTTATAATCTACATACTTGATGCCTGATTTTTTAAAACGACAATATTTTTTTTGCTTGTTTGTATCAATATTTAAAGGAGTAAGATATCTGATATCTCCTTCTTTTTTTCCACTAGCTATAGACATAATTAGTTACCTTTAGTTTTTAATTTTTCTCTTCTTCTTTCCGCCCAAGAAATGGCATGTTTGTCTAAAGAAACAGTTAAGAATCTCATGATTCTTTCATCTCTTCTGAATTCAGTTTCTAACGAAATGATTAATTCAGCTGGAGCCTGGAATTCAAATAAATGGTAAAAACCACTTTTTTTGTGTTGGATTTCATAGGCTAATTTTTTTAAGCCCCAATCCTCTTTTGATACCATTTTAGCACCCTTAGAAGTAAGAAAATCTTCAAATTTGCTTACTGTTTCCTTTACCTGAACATCAGATAAAACGGGATTCAAAATGAAAACAGTTTCGTAATTTTTCATTTGTAATTATTTTTAAATTGGGTGCAAAGATAAACATTTTAATGAAACTAACAAATTCATAAAAAGTATTTTTTTTATCACAATATTAGTTAGTTGTATTTTTTTTACATATTTTTACGTGTTAAACAAAACTAAAAAAAAAACTATCTAGTCAATTTTTACTTATGAAATTAAATACCATTGTTGTAGATGACAGTTCAATTCAGCGAATTACCATTGCAAAACTAATTTCTGAACATGCTAATTTAAGATTAGGAGGTGATTTCTCGAATGCATTAGAAGCCAAAAGTTACATTACCAACAATAATGTAGATTTAATTTTCTTAGATATTGAAATGCCACATATTACCGGCTTCGATTTATTAGACGGACTAAAAATAAAACCTTTAATTGTTTTTATCACATCTAAAGCTGATTATGCTGTAAAAGCTTTTGAATATTCTGCCTTAGATTTTTTACAAAAACCCATAAAAAAAGAACGTTTTTTAGTTTCTGTAAAAAAAGCACTAGAAATGCACCAATTAAAACATGATCAAATTCATGATGATCATGGACCACATTTAATTATCAAAAGTAATCTCAAAAAAATAAAAATTTATACTTCTCATATTAAATGGGTGGAAGCTTTTGGCGATTATATAAAAGTGGTGACTTATGAAGACACACACTTAGTACTATCCACAATGAAAGCCTTTGAAACAGAACTTCCTAAAGATAATTTTTTAAGAATTCATAAATCATATATTATCAATTTAGATAAAGTAGAACGCTTTAACAGTAAGCAAGTTGAAATTGATGGAGAAAAAATTCCGTTAAGTAGAAATAAAAAAGAAGAAATAATAACTATTTTAGAAAATTATTAAATTTAATGCTTTTTCATTTTGAATTTGTTTTTGAATTGAATTTAAAGGAGAAAAATCTGAAACCAATTCAGATTGACAAACTGAAAGCTATAAAAATTTAATAATCTACATTAATTGTAGTTTTTATTGAACGATATTGCGAAGTCGCCTCAAAGCTCATCAATGCCCTTTTGATGAGTTTTTTTGTATGTATCAGGTTCGCATTATTCGGGATCTTGATAAGAATAGTTCGAATGTACTCATTTCGAATTCTATTAATTGCTGGCTCTTCCGGACCTAAAATAGGAACCGCAATTTGTTGCTTTAATACATTATATAACCAAGTTGAACCTTCACGAAGCTTTTCATAATCTCTATGCTTTAATCGAATTTGCAACAAACGGAAATATGGTGGATATTGAAAATTACGTCTTTCATATAATTGTTCGTTAAACATCGCTACATAATTGTTATGCACCACTTGCTGAATGGTATTGTGCATCGGATTGTAAGTCTGAATAACCACACTTCCTTTTTTTGCTTTTCTTCCTGAACGACCAGCCACTTGCACCATCATTTGATAGGCACGTTCATAAGCTCGATAGTAAGGTTGATTTAATAAATTATCCGCATTTAGAATGCCGACTAATGTCACGTTTTCAAAATCTAATCCTTTGGCCAACATTTGCGTACCCACTAAAATATCAATTTCCTGATTTTTAAAGGCATCAATCATTTTTTCAAAAGCAAATTTACCTCGTGTAGTATCTTGATCCATTCGAGCAATTCGCTTGTTTGGAAAAAGTTTTATCAATTCCAATTCGACTTGTTCTGTACCGAAACCTTTTGCAGAAATATCTAACGAATTACAAGCGTGACAATGGGTTGGTTTTGCAATACTGTGACCGCAATAATGGCATTTTAGATGATTTTTATATTTGTAATACGTCAAACTTACATCGCAACTTGGACATTGAGGCACATGTCCGCAAGTCGTACATTCAATATACGGTGAATAGCCTCGGCGATTTTGAAACAACATAATTTGTTCATTATTCGCTAAAGTTTCGTGCATTCTTTCCAATAGTTCATCGGAAAAATGACCATCCATTCGTTTGCGGAAATATTTGTCTTTTAAATCTATTAAATGAATTTCTGGCAAAACCACGTTATTAAATCGAGTAAACAATTCGATTAAACCGTATTTATTGGTTTTCGCGTTATGATACGATTCTAAACTTGGCGTAGCACTTCCTAATAACACTTTGGCATTGTGAAATTTTGCTAAAACTATTGCCGCATCTCTGGCATGATAACGTGGCGCTGGATCTTGCTGTTTATATGTGGCTTCATGTTCTTCATCAACCACAATCAAACCTAAGTTGGAAAAAGGTAAAAACAAAGCACTTCGAACCCCTAAAACAACTTTGGCATTTTCAGAGTTTTGCAAGACATGATTATACACCTCAACCCGTTCATTAGAATTGTATTTCGAATGAAAAACCGCAATTTGATTTCCAAAATAGGCCGATAAACGCTGCACTAATTGTGTAGTTAAAGCTATTTCTGGCAACAGAAACAAAACTTGTTTATCTTTTTGTAAAAATTCTTCAATAAGTTTAATATAAACTTCTGTTTTACCTGAAGCAGTTACACCATGCAATAAATTGACATCAAACTGTTGGAATTTTTCTTTAATACTATCTAAAACTATGGCTTGAGATTCGCTTAAATGAATTTCATAATCGGCTTCTTTTTCAAAGGAAACCCGATCTATATTGATATAATATTCTTCGAAAATTTGTTTATCTACTAACGATTTAATCACCGCAGCACTCACACCAGAAGTTTCGATTAATAATTTTGCAGGAATTGGCTTTTTTTCTGTCGCTTGCAATTGAAAATACGACAAAACAATCTCTTTTTGTTTTTTGGCTTTTCCTAAAATCTCTAATAATTCTTGTAATTTTTCTGCTTGTAAAAATGCATCTTGTAGCTTGATGTATTTCACCAACTTAGGTTTATAAGTATCTTGAACCTCATCTTGCATGGTAAGCAAACCTTTGGCTAGCAAACTTTGAATAATTGGAATTACATTTTTCTTATTTAAGATTTGAGAAATTTCTAAAATTGTAATCGAAGATTTATTTTCTAAGGCTTCTAACACCAAAAATTCATCATCTGTAGCTAATGTTTTATCTGCATCCGTATGCGAAGAAGAAATCATCGTTTCACTTTCTAAAATCAATCCAGAAGGCAACGCGGATTTAAAAACTTCTCCAATCGAACACATATAATATGAGGCAATCCAACTCCAATGTTTCAGTTGAATGTCGTTTACAATTGGAACTTCATCAATAATTTGACTGATTTCTTTCGCTTCATATAATTCTGGTGGATTGGTGTGCTTTTCCACAACTAAAGCCGTATACACTTTTGTTTTTCCAAACGGAACGGTAACTCGCATACCAGGTTTCAAAAACTTGTATTCTTCCACATTTACGGAATACGTAAACGTTTTATCAAGATTTAAAGGAAGAATTACGTTGATGAAGTGCATTTGAAATGGGTTAGTAGATTCTTAGCTATGGATTAAAGGTTTTTACAATCTTGTCATTTTGACCAAAAGGAGAAATCACATAATCACTAATAATTTTATAGGATTGATAATCATTTTATTCTTTGTATTTCTTTAATTGTTAAAACTAACATGATTGAATTCAGAATGACTGCAGAATACCAAACTAAATGAATTGTTTTACCTGAAAAACCATAACCAAATAAAAGAATTGATAAAAAAATAAAAAAAAATACTTGTAATAAAATAATAAAAATATTAAGAAAATACAAGAAATACTTATGAATTTTTAAATAAAAAAAGTTTGAAGCAATTTTTATCAATGATAATACAACTATTCCTATAACAAATATACCTTCTAAAAAAAACTCTTTTGAAAAAAATAAATCGTAAATTAGGGTTATGTTAAAAAGTAAAAATACTAAAATAGCAAGATTATTATTTTTTTTTAAATCTTTAAAACTCATTATACCATTTATCATATTTAAATAAACCTCCCAAGATTAATAGATTTCTCCAAAAGTCTAAATGACAAGCTAAACTTTTAACTTTTGCCTTTTTACTTGGCTCTTTTTACTTGACTCTTTTTACTTGGCTCTTTTTACTTGACTCTTTTTACTTGGCTCTTTTTACTTGGCTCTTTTCACTTAGCTCTTTTTACTTGGGTCTTTTTACTTGGCTCTTTTCACTTGGCTCTTTAACTAATCCAACTTCTCCGTTAATTTATTAAATACTGCTTTCGCATCTTTTCCTTCATATAAAATTTGGTAAACAGCGTCAATGATTGGTGTTTTAGCTTTGTATTCCAAGTTTAAATTGTAAGCACTTTTTACCGCGTAATAGCCTTCAGCTACCATACTCATTTCCATTTGAGCAGATTTAACGGTATAGCCCTTCCCTATCATATTACCAAACATTCTGTTTCTTGAAAATACAGAATATCCTGTGACTAACAAATCGCCCAAATAAGCAGAATCGTTAATATTGCGTTTCATTTTATGTACTTTTTTAATGAATTTTTTCATTTCGCGAATGGCATTACTCATTAAAACCGCTTGGAAGTTATCTCCATAACCTAAACCATGTGCAATTCCAGCCGCAATGGAATAGATATTTTTTAAAACTGCTGCATATTCCGTTCCAACAATGTCATCTGAGGTTTTGGCTTTGATGTAATAAGAAGAAACATTTTTAGCTAAATATTTTGCTTTTTCTTTATCGGAACAAGCAATTGTTAAATAGGATAAACGTTCTAGCGCTACTTCTTCAGCATGACAAGGTCCGGTGATGACTCCAATATTTTCATATGGAATATTAAATTTGTGATGAAAATGTTCTCCTACAATTAAACTAGTTTCTGGAACTATACCTTTTATGGCTGAAAAAATAGTTTTTCCTTCCAAAGATTCCGTCATTTTTTCTAATTCACCACTTAAAAACGCAGATGGAATAGCAAAAATAATAACATCCGCAAATTTTATAGCTTCGTTAATATCGTTGGTCAATTGCAATTTATTGGTGTCAAAAGCTACCGAACTCAAATAATTCGGATTGTGTTTTTGGTGTTTTAAATGTTCTAAAGCGTAAGTACTTCGCATATACCAAGCAATTTTTTCTTGGTTTTCACATAGCATTTTTGCAATAGCTGTTGCCCAACTTCCACCACCTATAACTGCGAATTTTTTATTGTTTTCCATATTCAAAAATAATGAACCTCAAAAATACACTTTTCAATGGCAATATGCAAAATCAATAGCAAAAATCAATAGCAATGATAAAAATTCAATAACAATGACAAAATTTATTATCAATAACAACAGCAAAAAACAATATCAAAATTCTTTAGGAATAGAAAGAAAAAATTCAATAGCAAAAACAATGTCAAAAAGCAATTTATAGGAACCAGTATGAAAGATTAAACCGATTTTAATAATTTATGTAATCTGTGTTTAAACAAAATAAAGTTTAAATCTGAAATTATAATAAAAATTGAAATTATCATTGAAATTCCTGTAGTTATTGCTATTGTTTTTTAAAAAACTTGTTAATGAGTTGTGAATACAACTTTTTTGGCACGGCAATTGAATTACACTTCATAACCTTAAAATTATTTATTATGAAATCGCTACCATAAAAAGTTTGCACAAATAAAAAAAGCGATAACATAATTTACCACAAACAATTAAAATTATAAATTATGAAAGCAAAATTACTTTTAGTGACATTTATTTCACTCTTTTCTTTACAATCTTGTACTACAGATGTGGTGATAAATGATTATCAGGATAACATAAGTTTACCTGAATTAATGGAAAGTTATGATTTATGGTATGTAGATTATAATATGACGACTGGAAACGGAGAAGTTCCCTTTTTATCAAAAGCATTTACAATTTCTTTTTTAGGTGGCGATGTATTAGCCAATAATAATTTAGTTGGAATTGGAAGTACAGGAAATGGTTTTGGAATAAATATTGGATACTGTGATTATACTTCAAATTCTATTAGAGTTTATCACAATATTTATGGTTTTTATGAGTTAGATGTTTATCAGATTTCTAGAAATGAAATTAAATTAATTGATCCTTATACAAATACGGCATACTATTTGATAGGTTATCAGAGAAGTTCTTTTGATTATGATAGAGTGTTTTACGACAACATGCATTATTTCTTACAAGAATATGTAGCATGGGAAAAAGTGTACACTAGTGCAACTGGAAATCCGAATGCATTTGATGCTGAAAATTATCTGAAATTTGTGATTGGTAGTAACGATACGTTCCGTTCTTCACAAGATTATATGATAGGAAATGTGAATAACATTTATTGGGATTACACGGGAAGTTATAACATTCAAAATGTTGCTGGAAATAATTACACCAAAAAATTGAATCTGTATTATAATACAAATGATTACGAAGGATTTAACATCACTGTAATTAATGATGGAAGAATAAGATTATACCACATTGCAAGTGGCACAACATATGAATTTGTAGGAAGAGGCTTTATTCCGATTATGAGAAATGCAGCTTCAAGAACCAAAACAAATTTAACACCAGTAACAATGGTTAAAAAATAGTTAGTAGTTTAGTTTAGTTTGTAAAAAGCGTCAAAGAAGTAATTCGATGACGCTTTTTTTATTTTGCTATTGTGCCTTTAATTTTTTGTAAAATTGAACTGGACAACTTTTTTCCTTTGCCTTTTTACCTTTTACTTTTTCTTAATAGCTCAATTCAACAATTTCTCTTACTTTTTCTAAAGTAATGTTTTGTTTTTCACCCATTGCTTTCCAACCTCTTTCTTCAAAACGATTTACGATAAAGTCGGCTGTTTTAGCATAATCTTCTGTATTTTCTGAAAGTTTGGTTTTCATTCCCATAGTATGGAAAAAAGCAACTGTTTTTTCGATCGCTTGCTCTGCAATTTCTTCGGTTGAATTTCCTTCGATGTGCCAAACTCTTTTGCCATATTGTGCCAATTTATCTTTCTTAGTTTCAAACATCACACGGTATAAATTCGGACCAATAATTGCCAATGTTCTGGCGTGATCTATTTCGTATAAAGCTGTTAATTCGTGTCCAATCATGTGCGTTGCCCAATCGGAAGGAACCCCTTTTTGAATCAATCCGTTTAAGGCCATGGTTGCACTCCAAACAAAATTAGAAGCCAATTTATAATCGCTTGGATTTTCTACTACATCAGGACCAATTTCAATTAAAGTTTGTAAAATACTTTCAGCAATTCGGTCTTGTAAAAGTGCGTCATGTGTATAAGTCAAATATTGCTCCATTACGTGAGTGAAAGCATCTACTACTCCATTTTGCAATTGCTTTTTAGGTAATGATGTAATAACAGTTGGATCAACGATTGAAAATTTTGGAAACAAAGCACTTCCACCTAAAGTTAATTTTTCTTGAGTCGCATTTATTGTTACAACAGCTCCAGAATTCATTTCAGAACCTGTAGCAGGCAAAGTTAATACCGTTCCAAAAGGAATGACTTGCGAAACATCTGTAAATAGAATTCTTTTTCTTAAAATTTCTGCTGCATCACCTTGGTAATTTACCGCTGCAGAAATAAATTTCACGCCATCAATTACACTACCACCACCAACAGCTAAAATAAATGTGATTTTTTCATTACGAATAATTTCAACTGCTTTCATTAGAGTTTCAAAACGTGGATTTGGTTCAATTCCGCCAAATTCAACAACTTCAAAACCTTTTAAGTTTTCTGTAACTTGTGCATGCACACCATTTTTAAAAATACTTCCACCACCATAAGCTAAAAGCACCTTTGCATTTGCAGGAATTAAAGAAGCTAATTTTTCAGTCTGTCCTTTTCCAAAGACATAATTAACTGGATTGTATAATTCGAAATTTAACATAGTTTATTTGTTTAATTGTGATATTAATTTTTGTGCTACTAATTTTGATGAAGCTGGATTTTGACCAGTAATTAACAAGCCATCTTCTACGGCATAAGGCGCCCAATTTTCTCCATTGCTAAATAAAGCACCATTGGCTTTTAAAGCATCTTCTAATAAAAAGGGAACAATTTTAGTTAACCCTACAGCATCCTCTTCTTCATTTGTAAAACCAGTTACTTTTTTTCCTTTTACTAAAAACTCACCGTTTGCTTTAACATTTTTCAAAACTGCTGGAGCATGACAAACAAAAGCAACAGGTTTATTGGAAGTATAAAAAGTTTCGATTAAAGATATAGAATTTTTATCAGAAACCAAATCCCATAATGGTCCGTGTCCGCCAGGATAAAAAATAGCATCATAATCTTCAGCCTTAATGTCTGCTAATTTAACTGAATTTTTTAATTTTTCTTGTAAAACTTTATCACCATCAAAACGTTTGGTATCTTCAGTAGCCGCACTTGGATCTGAACTTTTGGGATCAATAGGTGGTTGTCCGCCGTTTGGTGAAGCAATTGTAATTTCAAATCCCTGATCAGCTAATTCGTAATAAGGTGCTACAAATTCTTCGATCCAAAATCCTGTTTTCTCTCCTGTATTTCCTAGTGCATCATGACTAGTTAAAACGAATACTACTTTTTTCATTTTTTCTGTTTTTATGATTTGATTTTTTGATTCATTGGTATCTGTTGTTTGCTCTTTTTGTTGACAACTGATGGTTAAAAGTACTAGTAAACTAGCTGCGATCTGTTTCATGATTTTTAAATTTTTTTCAAAATTACGACTTATAAGATATTAGTAAAAATAATTTAAATTATATTTGTGATAAGTAAAATTATATCATGGTAAATTTAGAATGGTATCGTACCTTTAAATCAGTATATAAAAACGGAAATTTTTCTCTTGCTGCTAAAGAATTATTTATTAGTCAGCCTGCGGTTAGTCAACAAATGGCTATGCTTGAGGCTCATGTGGGTTATAAATTATTCAATCGAAAATCGAAAGGAGTTGAACCAACCGATTATGCCAAGTTGTTAAATAACCTAATTATTGAAGCATTAGATCGATTAGAAAGTGTAGAAAATGGATTTCGAGAAAAAGCTTTTAATTCGAATAAAGTAGTTTCTGTTGGAATTTCACAACATTTATTTACAAGTATAGGTGCGAAGTTGCTTTCGAAATTTGATTTCATAGATTTTTCTTTTGGAACGAATGATGAATTATTCCATTTGGTAGATAACAAAAAAATAGATTTCGCTATAGTTTCAAAAAAATATGACACATTTGATACTACTCAAAGAGTAATTGGAACCATAAAACAAATACTTGTTGCCAGTACAGATTTAGAACTAAATATCGTTAAAAAAGAGATTGAAAATGAAAACAATACTGCGATTGAAAATTGGCTGAACCAACAAAAATGGTACAATTATGATGCACAGATTCCACATGTGAAATTATTTTGGTTGTATGTTTTTGATAAAAAACGCCCTTCGATTATTTCCAACTATATTATTCCGTCTGAATCACAATTATTAACTGCTTTATCTGAAAACTCAGGAGTTTCTGTAGTTTGGGATATCAATGCAAAACCATTTATTGAACAAAATAAATTACAATTAGTTTGGAACAGTTTAAAAATGCCAAGTACAGAAGTTTATATTTTGTCGAGAAAAAATAGCACTTTAAATGCTTTATTAGACGATATTCAAATGGAAATGCAAATTTATTTAAGTTAGTTTACCTTCCCGCTTCATTTTTTCAATAAACTCTTTGTACAAAGTATAATGATGGAATTGTTTATCTATAAAATCTAAATTTTTCTTTTCGAAAGGGAAAATTTCGTGAATTACATAATAAAATAAATCTTTTTGAATCGCATCATATTGTGATGTGGAATACAATTGAAAATACGTTTTAAAAAATTTACTATCATGATAGAAGGAAATATGATTATCTAAACCTTGTGAATATCTTGGTCCAATTTTTGAATTATTAGTTAAATCTCCATATTTATTTCCATAACTAATATCCAAATTATTAATTTCTGAAAATAAATATAGTGTTTCATTTATTTCAATTCCTTTTTCTTCAAAAGAAATTTCGCCTTCCAATTTGCCATTGATTCTTTCAAATTCCCAAAATCTGATTATTGAAGAATAAATATAAATGAAACAAGAAATTATTGGAATAGTTTTGAAAATATTTTCAAAAATTTCATTATTCGAATGCTGTTGATTGTAAATTAATATTTGCGAAGAAATAATTATCATAAAAAGTG
This sequence comes from Flavobacterium difficile, assembly GCF_011392115.1. Classification (GTDB taxonomy): domain Bacteria; phylum Bacteroidota; class Bacteroidia; order Flavobacteriales; family Flavobacteriaceae; genus Flavobacterium; species Flavobacterium difficile. The sequence continues at coordinate 196,089 of NZ_JAAJBT010000006.1, read as the reverse complement.
AACTCCAGCATAATAATTCTGAATTGCTCCATCTTTTATAAAATGACAAACTCTCATCTTTAACATAAATTTTAGCCTTAAACTCCATTTGACTAACTATTTGTTGAAACAAATTTAGATGAATACCTATTTCTAAAAAAGTTCATAGTTTCTATTATGGCATCGGGCTCTGTAAAATGATACAATCCAAAGCTTAATTTCACACCTGTTTGCATGAAAATTTCAAGATAATAATCCGATGTATTGTGTTTAGGAACTATTGTGAAACCATAATCATAAATTTGATCCCATAAATAATTGGTTTCTTCAATTTCAATTCCTTTTTCTGAAATTTTAATCTCATTTAACTTTCTAGTTGAATTATACCAAAAAACAACTACAATAATACCCAAAAAAATAAAAAACAAATAACGATTTGATTCATCGTCTATGGCTTTAAATCCTATAATTAATGTAATAAAAGTTAATACAAAATAAATAAATTTGTTCGAATCTTTGTTTGTAAAGATGATTTCTTCTTCATATTTCTTTATGATTGCATCGTACTCAGTAGATCTTACAAAATAAGGTGAACTAAAAATAAAATCAATTACCTTACTACTTTGTTTAGATTGTTTATTTATGAGATTTTCTAATTCAGGATTTTGAATCATATTACTTCTTATAAAACAAATTATGTTCTACATATTCCCAAACTTTGTGTGGTAACAACGGAATTACATTTTTATTATTTTTAATGCTATCTCGAATTAATGTGGAAGATAATTCGACAACAGGAGCAGCCACTCTGTGAATTTTTGGATGATTGACAAATTGTTCGTCCATTTCACCAGAATGTAACCTAGGATAAATGTAAATATGATGATGTTGCAAAATAGCTTCGTAGTTTTTCCATTTGTGAAGCGAATTCAAATTGTCTTCACCCATAATTAAAGAGAATTCATAATTCGGATACTTCTCTTGCAAATGCACTAACGTATTTATCGTATAATTAGGTTGTGGCAATTTAAACTCAATATCCGAAGGTTTAATTTTCGGAAAATCTTCTGTAGCCAAATGTACCATGTGTAACCGATGGTAATCGTCTAACAACGTATTCTTTTGTTTGTGCGGATTATGTGGCGTAACCACCATCCAAATTTGATCTAAATCTGAATGTTCTGCCATATGATTGGCAATAATTAAATGCCCAATATGTATGGGATTAAACGTTCCGAAATATAAACCTATTTTCATTTTTCCAGTAGAGACGCGATTCATCACGTCTGTTTTTTAATAATTAATAAAATTAATTATAACATGCAATAAATCGCATCAATTGTTTCTTATGAAGACGCTATAAATCGCGTCTCTACGTTATTTGTTTACGAATTCTTTTACCAGATTATACGCATCTACTTTGGCTACATCTAAATCGTAATTTTTGATAATCGTGTCAAATTGTGGTGCTGTAGCTAATTCTACAGAGGCTTTAGCAATTCGCATGTTGATTTTATCATCGCTTTCTGTAGAACGTTTTTTCAATCGGATTTTCAATTCGTCGATACTTGGTGGTTTTACGAACACTGCCAATGTTTCTGATTTGAATTTCGATTTAATTCGTAATCCGCCTGCTACATCAATATCGAAAATTACGTTTTTCCCTTTTGCCCAAATGCGTTCTACTTCACTTTTTAATGTTCCGTAAAAATTATCTCTGTAAACTTCTTCCCATTCAACGAAATCTTCTGCTTTGATGTGTTTTTTAAACTCTTCTAAAGAAATAAAATAATAATCTTTTCCATGTACTTCTTCACCTCTTGGCTCACGAGTCGTACAAGAAATAGAGAATTCTAAATTTAAATCTTCTTGTTTTAATAAATGCCTTACTATAGTTGTTTTTCCAGAACCTGATGGCGCAGAAAATACTAATAATTTACCTTGATTCATTGCGTGTTATGTTGTTTTGGTTTATAGTTATTAATCTATAAAACGTTCAGTACTTGTTCTTTAATTTTTTCCAATTCGTCTTTCATCATCACCACCAATTTTTGCATTTCAGCGTGATTGGATTTAGAACCCATGGTGTTGATTTCTCTTCCCATTTCTTGGGTGATGAATCCTAACTTTCTTCCGTTAGCTTCATTTCCTTTTAACGTTTGAAGGAAATAATCTAAATGGTTCGTTAAACGCACTTTTTCTTCCGTGATGTCTAATTTTTCTAAATAATAAATCAATTCTTGTTCGAAACGATTCGTATCCACATTCACTTTTAATTCGTCAATTGCGGTTTGCAAACGTTCTTTAATTGCTGTTACTCGTTCTGGATCTAAAGCTAGAGCTTGATTCATGTAACTTCTAATATTTTCAATACGTAATGTGAATTCCTTTTCTAAAGATGCCCCTTCAGAAGTTCTGAAAGACAACATGTTTTCAATGGCTTCATCAATTACAGTTTGAATTTGTTTCCATTCATTTTCATCAATTTCTTCACGCTCGGTTTTCATCGTGTCAGGCATTCTTACCGCCATCTTCATCAATTCCGTTTCATCGGCATCTGGCAAAATAGCTTTCATTTGAGCAATGTAGGCTTTTACAATTGGTGCATTAATTTTAGATGACGTTTCTTCTCCAGTTACTTCAACAAATAATGAAAAATCGATTTTTCCTCTTTCTAGCTTTTGTGCCAAAAGATTTCTTAAAGCCAACTCATTTTCTCTATAAACAGATGGCATTCTCGTGTTTAAATCGAGTCCCTTGCTGTTTAAAGACTTCACTTCTACTGTAATTTTTTTGGTTGATAATTGCAAACTTGCTTTACCAAAACCGGTCATTGATAATATCATATATTTTTATAAAAAGCTGTAAAGATAAGTTTTTTGTATGAAAAAAAAATAATTCGTATTTGTAATAAAAAAGCCGATTGTTTCCAATCGACTTTAAAGGTTTATATTTAGGAAATATTAGTTCTTAGTTAATACGATAACCATTTTATTAAAATCGGCTGCAGCATTAATTACATTTTTATACGCATCGAAAAGTTCTAGTGGATATTTTACAACGTTATAAAATTCAGTATTTTGCACAATAATTGTATTGCCTTCTTTAGTATAACTACTATTAAATTTAGCTTCTGTTTTGTTATTCATCACCAAATTATAATCCATAATTAATTTTTCTAAATTTTTAACCGTTACATTATCAGGCAAAATAAGTTTAATTTTTCTAACATAAGCATGTGGGAAATTAATTTCAACTGGCAGTTTTCTTGTACTTACTTGATACAATTCTGTTTGTTTTCCAATAGTTTCTCCAATTGAAAACAAGTAATTATCTGCAGCTTTTTTGATTAAGTTTTTACCTTCAAAAGATACGTTTAAAGTAAAGGGCATTTTTCCAACAAAATCTAAACCATCATTTTTAGTTTCTAGTTTAATAAACTCCGTTGAACCCGTATAATTTTCTGCAATATCTTTAAGAATCAATTGATATTGATCTTTTTCAACTAAATCTTTTATAGGTTGTAAATTAACGTTAGAATATCCACCAAATTCAATTTTTGTTGTTACAGTTGGATTTTGAATGTCTTTTGTAAAATCAACTTCAATATTCATGATGTCTTTTGTGTATTCTGCATCTAAAATTGAAATTTTCTCAACTTGACCAAAAGGCATAGTAACTCCAGAATATTCTTTAGTTTTGATAAAAAGACCATTATTATCTGCAAGTTCAGATGGAATTAATGGAATTCTATAACTTACACCTGTTGGATACAAATATTTATCGATTTTTGGGAAATAAAACAGTACTTCATCTAAATTCTCATAACTTTCAAAATCTTTATCAAAAGGCACAGAAAAACGATCTGAAGCAAACACAATTTGAAAAGGAATGTTAAACTTTTTAAATCCGTTGATAAATAGTTTTACAATTTCCGATTGATTGGCTTGTTTGGATTCGATAACTTTTGATAAATTTTCTTTTGGATCGAAGTAATTACTATAATTGATGTTTTTCTTAATTTTATCTTCTAAAGACCAAATTGTAGCTTGTTCATCTGAAGTTACTTTGATAGATTTGAAAAAATCATCAATAGCCTTTAAACTCTTTTTATCAATTTCTTCATTCAAATTTTCATAAACATTGGTCGAAAAACTTTTAAAATTATATAGGTTTTTAGTTCCACGAGCTGTATTTTCATCTAATTTAAAACGAAAAGATTTTACATGATTTTTCCAATTTGAAAATTTATCATCGTCTTTTAGAGCAGTAACATCTTTATCAGTTATAGATAAAAGTGTTTTGTTTTCGTAGGTTTCAGAATCAATAACTGGCTCTGCAACACCATTATATGATTTTGTTTTTAAAACCAAATGTTTTGGATAGATGATATTGAAAGAAAAAGTTTCTATAGGCAATTCTGATTGCATAAAAATGGTTTTCCCGTTGAAATCTGGCGCCTGTTCAAAAAGAAATAACTGTTCGATAATTGCACCTTTTTCTAAACCTTTCACTGCAAAATAATTGTATTTCACATCTTTTTCTTCATCTACTTCTTCTTTGATATCTTTAGCATCAATATCAAATTCTTTTCCGTTTTTTAAACGAACACGAACTTTACATTTTTCAATTCTTTCATTCTTACTTGAAGGAATATAAATTTTATTATAACTATTAACTGCTTCATCGGAATTAATTAAAATGACTTGATGTAATAAATAGTATTGTGAAATCCCTTCTTTTACCGGAACATATTCTATGGATATTGTTTTCTTTAAAAAGGCCTCATTTTCTTTATCGAATTTACTTAAATTTTCAAACTTGGGCATTTTTTTTTCCCAATCGTAAATTTTTAAAATGGATTCTTGTGAAAAAAGTACATTGCAAAATAACAATACAATTATAACGTTTCTTACTTTATTTAAAATCATTGTTTTTCAAGTTTTATAGTTTCTGAATAAATTTCTTTAATTTTATTTAAGCTAGCATTCCAAAGTTCAAAATCTTTTGGTTCTACTAATAGCTTTTTGTTTACAAAACTTGCATTTAAAATAATTTCATCTGCTTTGCTCTCAAAACTAAATTGAGCATCGAAAAGATCATTTGTAATGGTTTCGTTTTTTGGTGTATAACTTATTTTGTAATTCTTAGGAAGTTTTAAAATGTACTTTGCTTGAGTTTTAGTTAGTTGATCTAAATCGTAACTAAATTTTCTATCTTTCTCTAAAATCATTTTAGTAATCATTTGATCTAAAAAAAGATTCACATAAATTTCATTATCTATAGTTATGACAAAATTTGGAATTTCAAACTTAAAATCGATAGTATACGATTGGTCTTTGTCTTCAAAATTAGCTTCTTTGAACTCTTTAAGATTAAACTTATTATTTCCTTTTAAAACAATACTTTTGATTGCTTCAAAACGCTCTTTATCGGTAGTATCACCTAAAGCATATACAATATTAGTTCGGTTAAAGCCATCAAATGAAATAAAACCATCACCTACTAATTTATCGCCGTCAATAGTCATATTTATCACTTCATTGACAGCATTGTCTGAAGCTTGTACAATGGGAACTTTAATAATTTCATAAGCATCACCTTTTCCTACCAAACCTTCTTTGTCTTGAATAAAATCAGATGGTAAGCCAAATTTGGTATGCTTATCGGTTGCATCTAAAAAGAAATATTTTTTATTTTCATCTTGATAAACAGCTATCATATGATTATCTACTCCTGGTGTTGGCAATTGTTCGTACGAATACGGTATTGAACGTGTGCCAATCCAACAGATAAAAACGTTTTTGATGTTGCTGTATTTGGCCATGGTATAGATTAAATTCCCCATATCTTTACAATCTCCAAATTTTCTTTCGAATACTAAAGACGACGATCTAGGAATAAAGCCTTCATATCCATCTTCAAAAGCTAAATAATTGATATTTTCTTTAACCCAATAGTATATTTTTTTTACTTTTTCAGTGTCCGATTTTTCATTTTTAGTTAATTCTATTGAAATATCTTTAAGCGCCTGATTTTCTTCTTTACCTATTTGTTCAATAAATTTTTTATAATAATTATACAGTTTGTCTACAGTTCCTAAAACTGGCGTTACTGTTTTTCCAACAGTATATTCTTTGATATAAACATTTACGTTGGGAACAATATGTAAATATCCAGGTGCATTAAATTCGTACTTTAATGGTTTCACATTTAATGCAGTCCATTGGTACACTTTTTTACCTTTTCGTTCAAATTCCTTAAACTGAATGGATTTTTTAGGATCGTTAAATACCGTATAACCAATTTCAATATTTTTATCTACAACTACTTCTAAAGTTGCATTTTCTAGAGGTAAACTTGACCCAAAATTAAATCGATGCAATAAAAAAGGATCGGTAAATTCGGTAGTATAGCTGTATACTTTTTTAGAACCAACCTGTAAATTTGGAAAAATTAATTGTCTAATTTTAATATCGTCATGAAAAACGGTTTTATCAGCATCTCGTTTCTCATTTGATTGTGTGACTTTAATTTTTTTTACTTTTCCATTAATTAAATTTTCTGTAAAAGCATCATATTCAATTAATTTTATTAAATCGGAATAAGAAAAAGTTTCTTCATTGCTATTAATTCCATTTTCGGTTAATATTAAAGACTCGAACTTATTTTCCGACAATACTTTAATTTTATTATCTTGAATAGAAAGAGTATATGTTTGCAAATCATTAATAACCAATTCGTTTGAATTCGGATATAAACTTTTATATTCTTCAAATGTTTTTTGGGCCTTTGTTTGTAGGGCCCAAAAAACGCAACTTATTACGATTGCTTTATTTAATAATTTCAACCAATTCGTCATTAATATATTTTTTACTGATTTTTAAAACACCATTTTCAAATTCTTGATATAAACCTTCTAAATTGTCATTTTTATATTCTGCAGAAATTACTTTTTTACCATCTTCTGAAAAATATTCAATTACACCATTATAATCGCTATTAATAAAAACTTCGCTTTTATACACTTTACCATTTGCGTGGTATTCTAATCTTTTACCATTTAAGTTATTGTCTTTATATTCTGCATAAAATTCTGGTAAACCTTCAGTGTTAAAAATTTGAATTTTACCGTTAACTCCACCATTTTTAAGACTAAATCCGAAAGCTTTTTTACCGTTTGGATAGGTAGAAACTACTTCTGCTGTTTGGTTAATAATTTTTGTTTTAACCGTTACTTCACCTTGTTTGTCCATTGATAAATAGTAAACAGGTACATTATTAACATAATGAATAGCAGCAACTAATTTTCCTTTTTTGTTAAACCATTTGTAGTCTCCTTCTTTTAAATCGTCAATTTCATTAACTTCATTTAATACAGTTTTATCTGCATTATAACGTTTCGTAATTCCAGTAACTTCTCCAAAAACAGAAGTAAATGATAATCTTAAATTACCCATCAAATCATAATACTTAACATCGCCGTGTAAATCTCCAGAATAATAATTTAAATCGTAAGCAATTTTACCATTTGGATTATAAGCTTTGGTTATACCAAATTTCACACCATTCGTATAGTTAGTCGTACTGACTACAGTATTATTCTTGTCTTTAATTTCGTAAATACCATTGTAGATACCATTTTTTAAATCAACGGTATAGTTAAGTACTTTATTGTTGCTAGTAAAACTAACTTTTCCGTTTTTATTAGTAAAATCTACTGAAGATTCTTGTTTAGCATTAGAATCAAAGTTTTCAAATTTTGAAATTTGTTTTTCAATAAAATTTGTTTTAGAGTGAATTGATTTATTTTTATTGTAGTGATAAGACACTAAATTATCGCCTTCTACCATAAAATCTTTTCTAAGCACAACACCATCTAAATTGTAAAAAGTCATTGGTCCGGAACGCTCATCATTTACAAAATAACTACTATTAATAACTTTATCATTCTCGTAAGATTCTGACAAACCGTTTAAATTTCCATCTACATAGTTATAGATATCCGTCAAATTACCAAATGCATCATAATTATATTGCAATCCGTTAATTTTACCATTCACATAAGTTTCTTTAGACTTTATGTTTCCATTTGGGTGATAATAAATCCAAAGTCCTTTTTTTAAGCCTTTAGAAAATTCACCAGTTACATATTTATTTTTTTCTAAGCCAAAAATTTCAAATTCTTTTTTAGCAATATTAATTTCAACGGGTTTATCTGAACCATAAGTATATTGTAAACCTGATTTAATTTCTCCGTTTTTAAGTTTTTGTTCGAAAAATTTTTCTCCTAATAAATTATAGAAAACCAAACGATCTAAATCTTCTTCCGCACTGAAAAAAGACTCTTCACTTAATAAACCATTTCTGTAATACTCAATACTTTTTGTTTTTTTACCGTTTGAGTAAAATGTTTCAAGCTTTAAAGCTCCATTTTTGTAATATTCTTTGGCATTACTTGCAACTTTACCGTCTTTGTAAAGCACTTCACTTTTTAACTTTTTACCATCAAAATATTCGATAAATTCTCCATCTAACTCTTCGTTTTTATAAGATCCTTTTTTAGTTAATTCACCAATTTCGTTAAATTCAGTAAATTTTCCCTCAAGTTTACCGTTCACATATGTAAGCGTTGATTTTGCAGTACCATTTTCATATAAACAAGACAACACACCATCTCTTTCGTCTTCTTTAAAATTAACTTCACATTGTTTGCCTCCATTTGGATAATAAGTTGTAGCTAATCCATTAAGTTTTCCTTTAGTATAGTTTTCAGTATAACTTAAATTACCTGTTTCATAATAATATTTTCGCAAACCATTTAATTCATCATCAGAAAAAGTTTTCTCTTCTTGCAACTTACCTTCTTGATTAAAATATAATTGCACACCATTTAAAAGATTGTTTTTAAACTGTAATTCTCCTTTTTTATTTCCATACTCATCAACGTATAAAAACTTACCTTCTTTTTTATCATCAATTAATTTCCCAATTAAATAAGGGCGATAGTTGTTATAAATGATCGTTACTTTATCTTCCTTACCAAAAAAATTAATTTTCTGAGTAGTGAAAAGTTTCCAGAAAGTTGGAATAAAATTTTGGGAAAAAAATTCTATTTTCTTTTTGTGAGTGGTTAATTGTTTACCTAGTGTTTTTTCAAAGCCAATTAAAGTATAATAAGTTAAGGCTTCTACTTCGTTTTTTTCAACAACAGCTTGCATCCAAGGCAAATAATAGTTTTCAAAAAAACCATCCTTTATTTTATGATTAGCAGCGTATTCAACCACTGCTTGAATTTGTCTGGTTACAGGATCATCAATTTTCGACTTAACTTTATAATTTTTATTGAAAGGAAATTGGTTTCTCAAAATTTCGGTTAATTCTGTAAAATCATCATCTTGAGTTGAAAAAACTAAATTACCTTTTTCAGTATAATTCTCCCCAAATTTTAGACTTAGCATTTTCAAAGCGTCTGCAGCAAATCTGCCGTCTGGCGCTATAACTAAATAAGAAATTAAACAAAGTGAACCTTCAGAAATGTTACCATTTTCAAATGCCATCAAACCTAACATAAAATGTGAGGAAGCATAATTTGGATTTAGCAATATCGCTTTCTTAAGACAATTAACTGCTTCTTGTTTCTTTTTGTTTTTGATGTGATGAATAGCAAAATTGTACATGAAATTAGCATGATTACTCAAATGTTTTTCACCAGCTTTAAATACTTCATTGGCTTTTTCTAATTGATTCACATCATCAAGATAACTTCCATATTTTATATACAAATCTGGAAATTTTTCCATTTCGCCTGAAGCATATAAATCTCCTAAATGTTTTTCTAATTTAGTATTGTCTTTCAATCCGAAAAGAGAGACAGCAATTTCTGATTGTGCTTTGTAAAAATTGGGATCTAAATCATCTACTAATTTATACTTCTGTATGGCTTCTTCATATTTGCCATTATCGTGAAGTATAACACCACTTTTAATAATAGAATCAGATTGATAGATTAAAGAATAATCTTTTTGAGAATAAGCAATTACACCACAAAAGGTCATAATTACTAGCATGGTTTTTTTCATGTAAGTAGAGTCTTAGTTTTTTCTGCAAAATAGCACAATTTTAGTAAAGTCAAAAATTTTAACCCTAAAATTATTATTTCTTTTTTATTACTAGATAAACACCTACAAAAATTAAAAAAGCTGAGATAACTTTAACTAAATTTAAATCGTCTTTTCCTAAACCAATGGCAAAAATTGTGGCGAAAAAAGGTTGTAAATAAATAAAAACAGCAACTGTTGTGGGTTTTAAATTTCGCATAGAAATTAAATTCAACAAATACGTGAAAAACGTAGAAAAAATAACTACAAATCCGATTTTCAAACCTATAGATAAAGGAATTTTGTTCCAATTGACTACTTGCAATTCATGAAAACCAAACGGTAAAACCATAAAAAATCCGAATAAATAAATGTACTTCACAAACGTAAACGCATTGTATTTATCCATTAATTTCTTTACAAAAATCAGATAGAAACCGTAAGAAATAGCATTTACAAATACCAATAAATTTCCTAAAGTGGCATTTGGCGCATTGTTTAGTGCTTTTCCATATAAAATTAATGTAATAGTTCCAGCTAAGCCTAACAAAATACCTAGTACTTTTTTAGTTTGCATGCTTTCTTTCATAATTATTGATGAAAGAATTAAAACTATCATTGGCGTCGTAACCATTAATACCGCACCCATAATTGGCGACGTATAACTTAAACCTTTAAAGAAAGTTAGCATATTAAAAGCAACTCCGAAAAAGGCACAAGCAGCAATTCGAAGAAAATCATTTTTAGCAATTTTTTCTTTTGGTCCGAGAAAAGAAACCAACCAAAATAATAGCGTTGCCCCACCAACACGTAAAACTATAAAACCAAAAGCGTCAATATACTTTGGCATTACATCTTTAGCAATGGTAAACGTAACTCCGTAAATAATAGCCACAATCCAAGCGCAAACTAAGGCCCAAGAACGACTATTCATTACTTAATGCCTTTTGTAATTTTAAAATATTAGGTTGACTGTTTCCAATGAAGATTTCATTTTCTAAAACTACAACAGGGCGACTTAAAAAAGTATAATGTTCTAGAATGTAATTTTTATAATCGTCTTCCGTTAACGTGACGTTTTTTAGACCCTTTTCTTTATATAATTGGGCTTTTTTACTAAAAAGAGCTTCATAACTTCCAGAAAGTTGGTGCATAAATTCTAATTCTGCAACAGTAATAGGATTTTGACGTATATCGTGAAACTCTAAATTTGCAGTAGTAGGTAACGATTTAATTATTTTTCGACAAGTATCGCAAGAAGCGAGATAATATATTTTTCGCATAATCATTTTAAAATGCAAAGGTAAGAAAGTTATTTTTTATTATGATTTAGAAATAATAAACAAAATTAGAATTCAACTTCTTTTACCGCTAATTTCCGAAATTAATCAAATCAAGAATAACATCATTCGAAAATTCTTGACAAAATAAAATACTTTGACTCAGTTATTTTATTAAATTTACAGAAACTACTATACTGTATGGAAACAACTTTTAAAATTTGGAAAACCAATAGAGCACTTTATTTGAATTTTTTAGAGAAATATTCTTTAGAACAATTGAATCAAATTCCAAATGGAATGCGAAACAATTTAATTTGGAATATTGGACATGCAGTGGTTTCTCAACAAGGATTAGTGTATCGTTTATCTGGCTTGCCTATGCAAATTTCTACTGAAATGATGGAAACTTACAAAAATGGCTCTGTTCCATCTGGAGCTACTACTTTGGAAGAAGTAAATGAAATAAAAAACTTATTAACTTCCACTGTAAATCAAACCATTTCAGATTTTGAAAATGATGTTTTTAAAACGTATACGCCTTATCAAACATCAACAGGATTTTCTTTACAAAATTTAAATGACGCTCTTCAATTTAACAATTACCACGAAGCCATTCATTTAGGATTTATGATGAAAATTAAAAACTTTATTTAATAAGGAGATAGTTATCAATTTCTTGATAGCTTAAGAAAACTTCATAAGCACCTTTTTCATAGGAAGAAATTTCGTTGATATTATATAAAAATTTCACACCTTCAATGTTAAAAAATATATTTTGGGTTAAGTAAAATGAACCCGTTTCAAAACAATACCCTTGTTGATTTAAAGGAATGGAATTATTTACCTTGTACTTAGCTCTAAACTTGGCTTCAACCAATTTAGAAACAGCTTTAGTGTTAGTAAAAATATCATCCATTTTTAATTGATTGCCCGTTAGTTTGTTAAACAATAAGGATCTTTTACCACCAAATCCAGAAGCATCTCCGTAAGAAGAAGTATAATTAATTCCAATATTTACAAACTCTTCCGTTTCATATTCTATGTTAGATTCTATTTCGAAATCCCAATTCTTAATCTTACTTTCCGGTGTGTTGTTTTTAGCTTTTTTATAGGTTTCTACAAAACCTTTTGTCAATTGATTGTAGTTATTAATTGTTATGTTTTGACTATCAATAAAACTGGAAAGTTCCTTTATGTTATCGAAAATAATTTTATTAATATTTTCGTCATTTTTCGCTTCTAAAACCTCCATTTTAATTGTTGCCGAATTATAACTGGTCGTATAACTAGGACTGTAAGAAGAATTATATTGCTTGCGCTCAAAGACTAATTGTTGAGAGCAACCAGTAAGTACAAATAATACAAGTAAAAAGATTGAATTTTTCATTTTGAATTTTGCAAGATTTTGCTCTGTAAAACCTATCAAAAATCAAGCCAAGCAAGTGAATAATGAAAAAAAATAATGGTTTTTCATCATTTAAATGATAAAAAAACTACATTTACTATATCGATTAAACAAAAATTATTTTTATAATCACATCACAAACAAAACTTTAACTTATGAAAAACAAAATTCTATTTGGTTTTAGTCTGATTTTCGGACTCATGATGCTTAATGCAGGATTGGATAAATTATTTCATTACATGCCCATGCCAGAAAAAATGCCCGAAAGTTTAGTTAACGCTTTTACAGCATTTACTCAAATTGGATGGTTATTACCTTTAGTGGGAATTGTAGAAATTATTGGTGGAATTTTATTTATTTTTCCAAAAACAAGAGCTTTAGGAGCTATTGTAATTTTTCCTATAATAGTTGGAATTATGCTGACTAATACCGTAACAGATATGTCAGGATTTCCAATAGCTTTAGCGTTTTTATTAGTAAATATCTGGGCGCTTTATGACAACAAAGAAAAATATTCTTTATTGGTTGGTTAATTAACTAAAACAAAAAAATCGGATTTTATATCCGATTTTTTTGTTTATGATGTAATGATAATTAATCTTTACTAGCTAAATATCTTTCAGCATCTAATGCAGCCATACAACCTGTTCCGGCAGCAGTAATCGCTTGTCTGTATACATGATCAGCAGCATCGCCACCCACAAAAACACCTGGTACATTTGTTTTAGAAGTTCCTGGTACATTTACAATATAACCTGTTTCGTCTAAAGTTAAATAATCTGCGAAAATATCTGTATTAGGTTTGTGTCCAATCGCAACGAAAAATCCAGTTGCAGGAATTTCGTGTTCTTCATTAGTTATTGAATTTTTAACTTTTACAGAAGTTACCACTTGTCCGTCTCCTAAAACCTCAACAGTTGAAGTATTCATTAAAATTTCAATATTTTCTGTGTTTTTAACACGTTCAGCCATAATTTTAGAAGCTCTAAATTTATCAGTTCGAACTAACATCGTAACTTTTTTACATAATTTAGATAAATAATGTGCTTCTTCACAAGCACTATCTCCTGCTCCAACAATTACTACTTCTTGGTTTCTGTAGAAGAATCCGTCACAAACCGCACAAGCAGAAACGCCACCACCAGTTTTTAAATAATGTTGTTCAGAATCTAAACCTAGATATTTTGCTGTTGCTCCAGTAGAAATAATTACTGTATCGGCATGAATTTCTTTTGTATCGTTAATCCAAACTTTATGAGGTTCAGAACTAAAATCTACTTTAGTGGCCCAACCATCACGAACATCCGTACCAAAACGTTGTGCTTGACTTTGTAATTGTACCATCATTTCCGGACCTGTTATGCCTTCTGGATAACCTGGAAAATTTTCAACTTCGTTTGTGGTTGTTAATTGTCCACCTGGTTGTGTTCCTTGGTATAAAACTGGATTCATATTTGCTCTAGCCGCATAAATCGCAGCAGTATATCCTGCAGGACCAGAACCTATGATAAGGCATTTTACTTTTTCTATTTCGTTTGACATGGTCGTATTATTTTAATTTGGAGCAAAAATATAAAATTCAAATGCTTTTTAATGTAATATAAGTTACATTTTTTATTATTGTGATATAAATGTTATCAATGCTATAATCCAATACGAAGTAAACAAAATACAATTTAACTTTTAGAACATCTGACAGCTTAAATCTTGAACCGTTAATTTAAAATTATAATTGTTCCAATTGATTGGTTTTTTTGTTATCTGAAATCGTCCAAAAGAATCCTATGAAGAAAAATCGGCTTGCAGGTTGTGTGATAGCTTGTCTTTGAAAAGTTCCTGTTGCATCCGGTGAATTCGCATACTGATAGCCAAATACGTTGTTTGCACCTAGTAAATTAGAAACTGATAAATACAATATTTTCTGTTGAGAGAGTAAATAGGACCATCCTAAACTAAAATTATTAAAGGATTTGGTTCTCTGATTCATAAATTCCGTTTCGTTTGGATTATCGTAAGGTCGACCCGAATTAAAATTATACGTTAATCCGATTTGCGATTTCAATTTGTCAACCCAATATTTCGTCACAATCGAAAAATTATGATTGGCAATAAAACTTGGTGTCACTTGTTTTTCATAGTTTCGATAGTCTCTCTCCGAATCGATAAAAGAATACGTAATCCAGTAATCCAAACCGCTGATGGTTTTATTATCTCTCCAAAATAAATCGATTCCTTTAGCATAACCCAAACCATTATTATTAAAATTCGAACTATAACTTGACACATTCATATCGAACTTCACTAAATGGTTATAATCTTTAAAATAGGCTTCCGCACGAAACATTTTCCCATCATTATTGTACAAATAATTGAAAATATAATGATTGGTATTTTCATACGCTAATTTTGTAGTAAACTTTAAATAATCAGGATTGGCGGTTTGATAAAAACTTCCGTAAGCCAACGAAATTTGACTCTTATTTGCAATTTTATAAGCCACTGATAGTCTTGGTTCAAACGTAAACTCATCTACAATTGTAGCATTTGAAGAACGTAAACCTACATTGAAAGCCAAATCTTTTGATAAAAAAACTTCCGCTTCTGAGAAAAGAGCTATTGTATGATTTTGATAGCCATAATCGAATCTATTTTGGGAAACGGCTTGGTAATTTTCATCGAAATTCGTGTGAAAAAATTCACCACCAACATTTAATTTGAATTGATTGGAAAACGTTTTTCGCAATTTTAATTTATAATGCAAAGCGCGTTCGTAATTGTTTAATTTATCAGCATTAATTCCAATTTTATTGTTTCCGTAACCCAAACTAAAACCTGTTTGTAATTGTAAAGCAGTTGCGAGGTTTCCCTTATACACCGAATTGAAATACAAGTTATTATTGGTCAATCCGAATCTAAATTTATCTGTAAAATTAATGTCTTTCTGATTTAAATTCATACTCGAAGTATCAAACGCCGCATAAATTTTTAGTAAACCTCCTTTAATTTTTGTTCTGAAAACGGTTTCACCTGCGACAGATTCTGGTGCTTTATTCCAATCTAAACTTTGTGGTGCTAACAAATAATAGGGTTTCAAATTCGTATAACTTGTATTAAAAGTAATAGAACTATTTTTCCATTTTTTCGATTTACCAATACCAGCTCCAACTGTCATTATAGAAATATCAGTCTGATTTTGAACAGGTTCATCCACTGTATTTAATAACAAAACACTTGATAATGCATCCCCATATTCCGCACTATAACCACCAGTTGAAAAGGTTATTCCTTTAAACAAAAAAGGCGAAAATCGTCCACGAGTTGGGGTATTGTTAGGGGTTGCGCCATAAGGTTGAGCCACACGAATGCCATCTACATAAGTTTGCGTTTCTCCTGCTTCTCCACCGCGAACAAATAATCTTCCACTTTCTCCTACTGCATTTACACCTGGCATGGTTTCCAAAGCTGCTACAATATCACCAGAAGAACCAGCTGTTGTTACAATATCTAAAGGTTTTAAAGCGGTAACTTTACTATTATCACCCGCTTTAATAGTTCCAGCAGAAATTACAACTGTATCAATAGTATTCATATCCTGAAAAAGCGTAAAAACGCGATGAACATATGCTGCTACAACAATATCTTCTGTCACATCTAAAAAACCATTAAAAGTAAATTTTAAAATTTGATTTCCTTCAGCATCAGTTTCGAAACTAAATTCGCCTTTTTCATTAGTTAAAGCGCCGTCATATGTACCATCAATAAAGACGTTTACACCTGGCATAGGTTGGTTTTTCTTATTTACTACTTTTCCAGAAATTTTGGTTTGAGAAAAAGAAGCGAAACTAAATAGTGTAATTAAAATAATAATAAAATTTTTCATGTTTTTGTTTTTTTGATGAAGCAAAGTTGGAACAAACCACATCCATTTGAAAAAGGAATGTGCCGAATTGTAGAATAATGCTTCTGAATTGTGTTTACAAAAATGATGTTGAACATATAAAACACGGATTTAAAAGATTTTAAAAATTTATTTTATCTATATGAAAAAAAACCAACAAGTATCAAATTCACCAAATCTCTATTTCACAACTGCTTACTGTTTTTATTAACAATCGTATTTTTGACTTTAAAACATTTTAAATATTACGTACTTTTGCCTTTTAAAATTTCACATTATGATTTATAAGTTTAGAGCCATTTTAGATAACGAAGAAGATATTTTTAGAGATATTGCTATAGAAGCAAAAGATACTTTAGAAGATTTACATAACGCCTTAGTCAATGCTTTTGGCTTTGATGGTACTGAAGTTGGTGCTTTTTATACTTGTGGAGACGATTGGGCTTGGCATGAAGAAGATGGAATTCCGATGTTTGATACCGGGGATGTGCCAGGTGAAATAAAAACAATGGCCGAATACAAATTAGACGATTTAGTTCACGAACAAAATACTAAATTGGTTTACGTTTACGATTTATTTTCAATGTGGACGTTTTTTGTTGAACTTGCTGCCATTGAAGAAAATAAAGAAGAAGTTATTTATCCTGCATTATTATTCTCACACGGTGTTTTACCAGATGAAGCTACAACAAGTGGCTTTAGAGGTGGCGATTTAGAAAACCAAGATTTATTTAACGATTTTGAAGACGATTTAGATCAGGATGATTTAGACATGTTTGATGGCGACGACAGCTTCGAAGATATGGGATTTGAAGAAAACTGGAACTAATACAAGTAGCCAATGTGCTAATGTGGCAATGTGCCAATTGAAATACTAAACGAAAATTAATAATTATAGTTAATTGACTAATTGTCAAATTGACTAATTGACACATTAATAATGATAAACTTATTTAATACACACGTAGAAAACCTTTCTATTCACCGAGTTGGAAATAAAAACAAAGAAGAACAAATGTTTTTATCTGAAAATCCGTATACTTTGAATGATGAAATAATGCCTATTTTAAAGGAATATTTCTTTAAAGCTTTCCGTGAAAAAGAAGAAAACTATTACCAATTTGCTCACGATGTTGACTTAGAATACAATGAAATGTTCAATTTGGCTACAGAAATTTTCAATAAACCAAGCGAAATTCATAACGTTTCTAAAAAAATTACTCAGCATTTATTTGAGCAGTCAAATCATCCACACATCAAAAGTGGTGAAGTTTATATTGCTTATTTAACGAACGTTTCTATCGACAATAACGTAGTGGATGCGATTGGTGTATTCAAAAGTGAAATCAAAACCGACTTCCTACAATTTCAAGAAAACGGTAGTAACTTAGAAATGATTTTACAAGACGGAATCAACTTAAACAAGTTAGACAAAGGCTGTTTGATTTTCAATTACAAAAAAGAAGAAGGTTATAAAATCTTAACTGTAGACAGCAACAGATACGATGCCCGTTACTGGTTAGAGCATTTTTTAAGTGTAGATGTGTTTCAAGACGAAACGTTTATGACTAAAAAATACCTACAATTTTGTAAAGATTTCGCCAAAGAAGTAGTTTTACCTGCTGAAGACAAAAAAGAAGAAGTGTTGTTTATGAACCGTGCTGTAAATCACTTTGCCAAAAATGATGAATTTGAAGAAACGGCTTTCTTAAATGATGTAATTAATAATCCCGATTTAATTCCAGAATTTAAAAACTATAAAGTAGATAAAGGTGCGAAATACAGCATTGAAGATGTTTCTAATTTCCCTATCGCGAATGCAGCTGTTACAGATGTACGTAGAAAATTAAAGAATACTATTGAATTAGACACCAACATTCAAATTAGATTAGATTTCATCAACCCTGAAAGTGCCGAGAAATTCGTAGAAAAAGGTTGGGACGAAGAAAAACAAATGTATTATTACTTAGTATATTTCAATAAAGAACAAAAATCTTAGTTAAATCATAAACTAAAACGAACAAAACCGCTTCAAATATAGTTTCGTAGCGGTTTTTTTTATTTTTCAATACTGTTTCTACATTCGAAAACCTACTTTAATTCCACCCCATTTACTGCTTTTTCCCATTTCAAATTCTCTAGTGATCAAAGCCCGAGAATACTCAAAATATAGGGTTTTAGTTTGCAATATTAATCCAAAATTAACTTGTGCCGTTAAGCGTTCTATTTCATGGTTACGAATTGTATATGGACTTTTCCTATTGAATAATCCACCTTGTAAAGTGGCATCGTAACCTACAACTTGAGCCAAGGTTTGAGCAAAACCATACAAGGCAAATCGTTTCTTAGGCAAATGGGTGGAGAAGGGCGAATTTACAATACCTAAAGTGGATGTAACACCTAATCCGGCAGCAGTAAATAAACTTCCTACTCTTGCCCTAGCTGTAGATTGTAACGAAAAGAAATTACGATACTGAAACAACTGTTTTTCATAACTCACTTCATAATTCAATACCACATCATTTTTAATTTGATTTTGCCAACCTTCTGGAATGGTATTTCCAGTAGCTTCATGAATGGCTACTTGCATTTCTTTTCCAAAAGCACCCGGACCAATTAATCCCATATTAAAAGAAGCTATGAATCGCGATTTATGTAGCGTATCAGTAGCAATCGAAAAACTTTTTAGCATAATCGTTGCGGCAAAAGGCCGATCGCCAAATTGTATGTTCGGACTTTTTATATTATTCGGTGTAAAACCAATATGCTCTAAAGAAATTCCGTATTTTTTCTCCGTATTTTTAGGCTGAATCAATATAGTATTCACAGGGTTTTGGACTAATTTAGGCGCTACCCATTCAAAACTATAACCTTGCGTGTAGTCCTGATCTCTAGATGCAAAATAATCATTATCATAATTAATACGAAAATAACGCTTCGAATGTAGGTCTCGAAAAGAGGCCATATTATCAATTTTCTGAGCCAGCATCCCAAGTGGAAGTAGCATTATAACAACATAAAGTTTTAAGTTTTTCATACTCACATATACGGAATGCAAATGCATTTAGTTTTATATTACTATCTTTATGAAAAAAAGTAAAATAAAAATAAATTACATCATGAAAAAAATAGCCTTAGTATTTTTAGCCGCAATAGTACTAACAAATTGTAAAAAAGAATCGGAAGAAAATACAGAACAAAATCCTACACAACCACAAACTACAACCCAAAAAGCTACACCAACTATTGAAGAAAGTTGTTACGTATTTGATGATGGTGCCAACAACATTACACTAGAAATTACCGAAATCGACGAGGAAATTAAAGGAAACTTAACATATGCATTTGTCGAAAAAGATAAAAATACGGGTACAGTTACAGGAAAAATCAAAAACGGTATTTTAGTACTTAACTACACGTTTCAGTCGGAAGGACAACTGAGTAAAAGAGAAGTAGCCTTTAAAATTGAGGGAACAACTTTATTAGAAGGCTCGGGCGAACTAAATGCAACCGGAACCGCTTTTAAAAACATCGATCAACTAAACTTTGTCACAAAAATGCCGCTTACCCTAACCGATTGCAAATAAGAAATTCCAAACCGTAAATAGTAGTGCGGAAAACCGTAAAATCGTAACTGGTTTTTTATTTATGTTTGTGAAATGAAACTTTTAGATGTGGCGTTTCTGATAGTTAGGTGTAATTAAAAATTTTCTTCCAATGAAAAAATTGTTTATAATAACATTAGTTATTTTGTCGTATAGTTGTAGTGAAAAAGAAAAAAAATGCTTTGAAAATTTCACATATATGCAAAGCAACCTAAAATCCTCATATTTATTAAAAATCAACTCATCTGATACAGTTTATTATTTAAATAGATATTCATATGAACTAAATGACTTGTACTATTTTCTTTTAATAAAAAGTGAGAAGGAAAAACTTAATAATCTAATATGTAAACTAAAATTCCCAATTAATGATTCTCTTTTTTTAAATGATAATATAACTGACGGAACCACATTAAATTTTTCAATGGATAATAAAAGGCTATCGCTTCACGGTGGAGAAGGTCCAAAAGAATTTTGGAAATTTGCAAAATGGATGGATAATTTGATGACATCAAAACAATTGAAAGCAATAAAAAACAGAGCTATTAAATTTGATAAAATACTAGAAATACCCATACGAAAAGTACCGCCAATAATTAAGAAACTTTAGTCAACAGCCAGTTAACCATATCTCAAAAAACATTAAATTTAAGTTACACATCGCAAGAAAATATAGTTTTAAAAAAATCAGTTCCAAAGCTTATAATCGCAACTTAAAATGTTGTTAGCAACACAATCAAAATTGCGTAAAAATAACAGTGTCGTTACACTAGAATACTATATTTGATGGCAATCTAAAACAACCAACTATGAAAAATTTACTTGTATTGTTATTCGTATCCTTTACACTGAGTTGCTGCAACAAAGACGACAACCCACCTGCAGACCCATTAAGCCAATTACCACCCGCTACACAAATAGGCGCAGGCACTTTTGGTTGCCTAGTAAACGGTGTGCCTTATGTAGACAACAGCGGCGATTTTAATTGCTTTTATCAGTTGGTAAATGGTGAGTATTATTTTGGAATTACAGCTTCAATAAACAATCAAGAGAATTTGCAAATAGATATAGGATCTTTAAAATCACAGTTAATAGAAGGAGAAATTCTTCTTAAAGAACGTGAAAATGGAAATTTTTATGCTTTTTTAAGTTTCGATTGTATTTGTCCTCCAGGAAAAACAAATTCAGTACAACCTGGGTCATTAAATGTATCAAAATTTGACATCCAAAATAACATTGTTTCAGCAACTTTTGAATTTACAGTTACAGACCCAAATACAGGTGCAGTTTACAACATTACAAACGGTCGTTTTGACTCAACTTTTACTCAATAAATTATTTCTTTAACATGAAAAACATTTTTTTAATTAGTCTCTTTTTATTTGAAATCTGTATGTTTTCACAAAATAAAAATGTAAAAGCCAATTTTAACGTTAAAATTAAAGAAGTTAAAGGCGATTTAAATAAAGATAATTTAACAGACAAAGTTGTTGTAACTCAAGACACAATAAATGAAAAGTCGCCCTATAAACTAGAAATATTTTTTGCTAAACCAAACGGGGATTTTAAATCTATTGTTGCCTCAACTAAAATTATTGAAGCGCAATATCCTGAGGGAAGAGTCAATTATAACACTGGAAATGGATTTTCCGATATTACTATAAAAAAAGGAGTCCTCATTGTTAGATTCGAGTTAGTAAGAGGATATTTTGAACATAAATTTAGATTTCAAAATGGAAATTTTGAGTTAATAGGTTTTTATGAAGTCTATTCTAATGGACAAGGCGTTATAACAACAACAGATTTCAATCTCTCAACCGGAATTAGAATTGAAAAAGCAGAAAGATATGATAACGACGAAGTAATTAGTAGCACAAAAAAGAAAATAGTAATTAGTCCTTTGCCTAAACTTCAAGACGTTGAACCTTTTGAAAATGAATTATACTAAAAAAACAAACACCCAACAACAAGTCAACATGATGGCGAATCATAACAAATACATATTCATATTTAGTTAGAAATTTTATCTTTAACAGAAAATAATAACTCCAAAGCTCGTAACCTCACCTTGCGCCGAAACGTTAGTAGAGATTTCATAAAATCCGTATCAAAATGAAGTATTTTTTACTATTATTACTTTTTAATTTTTCTTTCGCTCAAAAGGATGTTTATCCTGTTGAAGAAAAACATCAACATCTTATTAACAATCCAAATTATTCAAATGAAATTTTTAAAGATATTAATAATGTTCTCGATATTTTTTTAGGACGTTGGACTTATTGTGACATGAATAATGAAGTTGAAATTGAAGTCTTCAAATATTTCGATGAAAGCAATCAACAAGATGCATTATACATAAACCTAAAACTTAATAAAAACGGTGAGATTTTATTAAATACTTTGGATCGAACTTTTCCTAATATTATTGTCGGAGCTTCATTTTTAGACTCAAAAGATAAAAATTCAGTGATTGTTTACTTTTCAGAAATACAAACTGGAAAAGTATTGCTATGCGGTCATGATTCTGCAGTTTACTTAAAACTTAATGATAATTATTTACATTGGGAAATTAAACCAAGAGAGTTAATGCTTAACAAAACAGCAAAATTATTACCTTTAAAAATGAGATTTCAAAAAGATTAAAACATCTGCTAACAGCCATATAACATGATTACGAATTTCGTAGTAAAAACAAGTTCATTTCTCGCAAGAAATTTTATCTTTGATAAAAAATAATCGGTTCCAAACTTCGCCACCTCGCCAAGCTGCAAAACGTTAGCTGATATTTTAAACCAACATACACTAATAGAATTTAAAACAAAAAAATATGAATAAATATATTTCCTTAACCTCATTAGTACTGATGTTTTCTTGTGCAACATCGAATCAAATTGTAAACACTAATTTGAAAGATAATATGACATTTGAGTTGCTTGAAATATCAAATGACCCAACGTATGGTTACTCGGAAAAAAATCCAATCCAAGTTGGTGGAGTTGATAAACAAACAGGTCCATTAAATGAACGTCGTTTCTTAAATGCGTTAGCGGGTCCAAACGGTGAAGAAGTTGTATATTATAGATCCGGAAGTTGTTGTCCAATTAAAAGCAAAAATGACCCATTTGGCTTAGGACAAGTGATGCTAGATAATTATCGAGTAACTTGGAAAGGATCAAAAGACACTGTATCAATATATTTTAACATGTATGATTATGGTTCACTCAAAGCGCCTAAAGGATTTACTGTAAATAAATAAAAACAGCAGCTAACAGCAGTTTAGCCACTTGGGCTGGTTTTTCTTAAGTTGCACTTCTTTCTTCACGAAAAACTTCATTTTAACAGAAAGTACCCAGTTCGCTGGCATCGCAACAGTCGCGAAGCCTCGAAACGTAAGTAGCAATTGCTCAAAAAACGAAAAAATCTAAATATTCAAAAAAATGGTTAAGAAAAACTAAAACGATGAAATTTAATTGTAATGAATAAATCTACTAAAATTTTAAAAATTATATTGTTGTTTTTGTTATTCTCATATATGATTTTTATTAGAATAATATTTGGAAATGTTAGTAATATAGATCGAACTATTTCTAACGTTAATATAATCGTAACATTTGAATTAATTCTTCTTTTTTTTCTTATTTCTCATTTGATTTATTCTAATATTTCTAAAAAATTAATGCTTTTATATTTTCCATTTGTAATAGTAAATCTATTTTTTATGCTTGGAATGTTTATAAAAACGCCATTATGTTTAAGAAATTTAGGTTTTCATCACTCAAATTATGTTCCTATATTTAATCCATTAATTATTACCATATTTATTTACACTTTTCTTTTATTATTTATAAATTTTATATTTAGAAAAGAAAAAATTACATCACTAAATTTTTCACTGATTATATATTTTATATCAATTCTTTTTATTTTGATAACTTTTTATGTAAAAAATAAATCAGAACCAGAAAGACAAAAAATATTACATTTTCAGGGTTAAATATAACTGCCACTAAGAACCGTTTAACACAATTACGAATTTCGCAACAACTACACCTTCACATTTCCCAAAAAGCAACTACCTAAAAGAACAAAAACGCTTTTATAACCAGTACTTTACCAAAACCAAAAAGCATTTTTAAGAAAAAAAACTTCAAAAAAATACAAACCGTAAATAAAAGTGCGGAAAACCGTAAAATCGTAACTTGTTTTTTATTTATGTTTGTGAAATGAAAACTTTTATATGTGACGCTTATTACTTATATATAGATAGATTTAGTTATCAGCAAGGTTCAGCAACCACATAGAAAATATCTTTTAAATATGAAAATTCTTTACATTATCGGAAACGGATTTGACATCAATCTTGGTTTAAAAACTCGTTATTCAAACTTTTATGAATATTACCAAAAGTTACCATCAAAATCTTTAATTGTTAAAACATTAAAAAACAATATTGATAAAAATTTTAAAAACTGGTCTGACTTAGAACAAGCAATTGGAACGTATACAGAAAATTTTAACACTGTAGATCAATTTATTGAAGCTTATGAAGACATTGGAGATAATCTAGGAGACTATTTGAAAAAGCAAGAAAATGAATTTGATTTTTCAAAAGTTAATAAAGAAAAAATGTTTGAGTATTTAGGATACCCTGAAAGAACCTTACTGAAAGCTGATACAAATAGAATACAAGAATTTAAGCATAAATGGAATTCTGAAAATTGGGATGTTAATGTAATAACTTTAAATTATACTAATTCCTTTGAGCAAATTTTTGAAAATCAATTTTCTAATCTAACACTTGGTGTTCACCATAATTCAAACATTATTCTAAGAGGACTAGAACATATTCACGGTTATTGTGATGATAGGATGATTATGGGCGTGAATGATGTTTCTCAAATAAGAAATCAAAGCTTTCATAATAATCAAGACATTCTAGACGCTTTAGTAAAACCAAATTGTAATAAAGCAAACAAACATACAATTGACAACCTTTGTAATTCACAAATTTCAAAAGCAAGTTTGATTTGCATATTTGGTTCATCCATAGGAGACACTGATAATGTTTGGTGGCAGGCAATTGGTGAACAGTTAAAAAAGGGGATTTATTTAATAATTTTTACTCGAGGAGAAGAAATAAGTAAACGATGGAGTTATAAAAAAGCTAAATCAGAAAGAGAGATGAGAGATTATTTTCTCAACAAAACCAACTTAAATGATGAAGAGAAAGCTAATGTGAAAGACAATATATTTATTGGTGTAAATACAGATATGTTTGGAAGTTTGATATAAGCCTACTGCAAACAAGCGTTTGCCAAAATGGCAATTTTTTTAACACCTACACCTTCACATTTCCCCAAAAGCAACTACCTAAAAGAACAAAAACGCTTTTATAACCAGTGCTTTACCAAAACCAAAAAGTATTTTTAACAAAAAAAACTTCAAAAAAATACAAACCGTAAACATTAGTGAGAAAAACCGTAAAATCGTAACTTGTTTTTTATTTATGTTTGTGAAATGAAAACTTTTAGATAAGACGTGTAGGGCGTATATTTTACAGTTAGCAGTAATTATAATCGAAACTTATGGAAAAACACTATATTTCTGTTCCTGAATATTTAGTATTTGAAAATACAATACATTTTATTAATTCATTTAAACTTTTAAATGAACAGAGATTATATGTTTTTGATTTTAAAAATTTAAGAAGAATTGACCCTTTTTCAATACTTTTATTAAGTAGTGAACTAGAGATTTTTAAAAAAAACAATCCTGAAAGTAAATTTTCCGCAAAAAATTTCGAACATTGTACATATGCAGCTCATATGGGTTTTTTTCAATCATTTGGCCTTGATTTCGGCAAATTCCCAGGTGAAGCTAAAAATAATAATAGATACATTCCTTTAAAAATATATACTGTATCAGACATTAAGCAATCCGCAAGAGATGCATTAGTTAATCCAGGTGAAATTTTAGAGGATTTTGCAAGAGAAATAAGCACAGTATTAACTCAAAATACAGACAAAAATTTAGCTGATATTTTAAGATAT
Source organism: Flavobacterium difficile (assembly GCF_011392115.1). Taxonomy (GTDB): domain Bacteria; phylum Bacteroidota; class Bacteroidia; order Flavobacteriales; family Flavobacteriaceae; genus Flavobacterium; species Flavobacterium difficile. The sequence goes on along the minus strand of NZ_JAAJBT010000006.1, from coordinate 169,769 downwards.
TGTATAAGAGAAATTTTCAGAAACATTGTTGAACATAGCAATACAACAAAATTTGGTTTTTGTGCACAGTATTTACCTTCATTAAATAAAGTATCTTTTTCCGTATTAGACAGAGGAATGGGAATTAAGAACTCATTGTCGGAAAATCCAGAACTTAACTTAAATGACGATTTAACGGCACTAAAAGAAAGCTTAAAACCAGGTATTTCTGGTAAAACCTATCCAAGTCAACTTAACAAACCTACTGGTGAATGGGCAAATTCTGGTTTTGGATTATTTATGACTAGTTCAATATGTAAAAATGGTGGCAGTTTTTTTATTGCAAGTGGTGAAAGCGGAATTTATCTCTCTCAAGGGAATGAAAAAATATTAAATGTCAATATACAAGGTTCTGCTTTAAATTTGACAATTAATCTAGACAAAAAAGAAAAATTTAGAGAAATTTTAGCTAATCTACATAAAGAAATTAAAGAATTTGAAAATATAAAAGCTTCCAAATCTAGCTTAGATATTCTTGAATAACTACTGCTAAAAAACGTTTTACGCAATTGCGAAATCTGCAACAAATACACATTCAAATTTCCCCAAAAAGCAAATAGTTAAAAGAAAAAAAACTCTCATAAACAAGACTTTACCAAAACCAAAAAGTATTTTTAACAAAAAAACTTCAAAAAAAATACAAAAAAAATACAAACCGTAAACATTAGCGCCAAAAACCGTAAAATCGTAACTTATTTTTTATTTATGTTTGTGAAATGAAAACTTTTAGATGTAGTGTGTATTGCGTATATAATAAAGTTATGATCAAGCTAAAACCCGAGAACTATGAACAAACGTAAAATTTATTACAAGCTTTATTTCTTTTCAATCTTTTTATTAATTAGTATTGTTGGAGGTTATACAACTATTAATACCGAATGGCTAATTTTACCCGTTAAGTCAACAATTATATTAAGTTTATTGATTTTCTTTATTTCTCTTTTTCTTATACTTCAAACCTATTTGGATTTATCAGAGAGCGACCCAAAGAAGTTAAAAAGTTTTTTGAAAAACAATGAAGATGAGAAAGGCGGTAAAGAAGATTATTTAGATACAATGTTCAAAATAATTGACGATGATAAAAAAGTAAAAATATTTAAGGAAAATCTTTTATCGAAAGTAGAGGAAAAGTTTTTAGATAGCTTTTCATCTGAACTTTACACACAAGTTGTTTTAGAGGATTTATTTAGTATTGAGGAAAGTATTAGAGCTCAAATTAAAAGACTGACGTATAATTCAAATCTTAATCTTACAATTGGAATTATCATCAATACCGTTGGAATTATAATACTTTTTTTTTCAATTTATAATTTTGATTCGAGTTCAGTAACAAACGTTTTAAGCTATTTTGCACCTAGAATAACTATTGTTTTATTTGTACAAATTTTTTCTTTTTTCTTTTTAAAATTATATAAGGAATGTCTTCAAGATATTAAATATTTTGAAAATGAGATTATTGATACAACATTCAAGGTTTCATCAATCAAGCTTGCTATTACTCTTGAAAATACTGAATTAATAAATGAGATTCTTAAAAAATTTAGCGACGGAAGAAGATTATCGGTTGTGACTATAAAAAAAGATGAAACAACGGAAGACTTGGAAAGACTTAAGAGCGAGTCAAATGTAATAGAATCTTTAAGTACAGCTATTAAAAGTATCACTGGTAAAGATGACAAAAAATAGCCAGCTCATAACAGCGGTTTGACGCAATAGCTAATTTATAATTAAAAACACGTTCGATTTTCCGCTTGAAAATCTAACGTAGCAAGAAATAATTATTCACGTAGCAGCTACTACACCAAGCCCCAAACCGTTATAACAAACCAATCTCCAATTTAAAAGTTCAAGCAACTTGTCTAATCTTAAAAACAGAAAATTATCAAATGAAATTAAAATAAACTTTAAACTATTTACTTATTACAAATATAAACCTTTAAAAAACAAAACTATGCCATCTACATCCGAAACAGGACACGCTAAAAATGTAGCAAACTTTCAAGATTTAATCGCATTCGTAACAGGTTACGGTGCCACCTACAACCCATCAAAAAACGCACTAAAATTGCCACAACTTACGGCATTAGCCACAGCATCGCAAGCAAGTTTAGCCGATGTAATCACTAAAAATACCGCATACAACAACAAAGTAAACGAACGAGTGGCAGCATTCAGCAACCTAAAAACACTATCTACAAGAGTAATCAATGCCTTGCAATCTTCCGATGCTACCAAAGAAAAAATAGCAGATGCAATAGCATTTAATAAAAAATTACAGGGTGTAAGAGCCAAAGCCACAACAACAACAACAACAACAACAGACCCAAATGAACCCGCACCCAAAACAATTTCTACAAGCCAGCAATCTTACGACCAACAAATTCAACATCTGGCAGGATTAATAGCGGTGCTACAATCAGAAACCAGTTACACACCCAACGAAAACGATTTAAAAATTACAACCCTAACCGCAAAACAAGCCGACCTTACCGCAAAAAATAACGCAGTGGCAACGGCATATACCAATGTAAGCAACTCAAGAATTGCAAGAAACACCACTTTATACAGCGCAGAAGGCAGTATTTTTGACGTAGCATCAGATATCAAAAAGTACGTCAAATCTATTTACGGAGCCACAAGTCCGCAATATGCACAAGTAAAAAGTATAGAATTTAAAAAACCAAGAATATAACAAAACTAAAAAGTAAATAGTCCAACCGCAATTACAAAAATGGTCCTCGCCTTTCAACAGGTAAACGCCTTAAACTAATATCTTGTAATTGCGGTTTTTTGTAAACTAACCACAACATAAAGGAGTACTATTGCAAGTATAGGTACAACTTACGCTCTTATTTTTATAGTGAATACAGTTTAATTTATAACTTGCACGTTTATAAATATGCCGTGCGCGATTATAAATATGCCATGCGCGATTATAAATATGTCATGCGCGTTTATAAATATACCGTGCGCGTTTATAAATATACCGTGCGCGATTATAAATATGTCATACGCGATTAGAATTATGCCATGCGCGTTTATAAATATACCGTGCGCGTTTATAAATATACCGTGCGCAATTATAAATATACCATGCGCGATTAGAATTATGTCATGCGCGTTTATAAATATACCGTGCGCGATTAGAATTATGCCATGCGCGATTAGAATTATGTCATGCGCGATTAGAATTATGCCGTGCGCGTTTATACTTATAGCAACAATAGAAAAAAACAAACCAACATAAAAAACAAAATGTAAAAACATGGAAACAAACCACCAAAACACAGAAGACCCAACATGGGAATTGCCAAAATTTTATTTTGAAGTAGACTTCGGAAACCAAATAAAAGACATCCGCTTTGAAGAGTCATTAGGACTTGATTTTGAAGAACAAATAACTGAGTACCGTGATGAATTTCATCCCCTTTCTTCAACTATAAATATGCCAGGAATAATTAAATCTGGGAATGTAACTCTAAAAAGAGGACTGTTTAAAAATGATACAAACTTCAAAAACTGGGTAAAAAAATTGAAGATGAATACCATTGAAAGGCGAACCATTAGCATAAAACTAATAATTGAAGCAGAGAATATAAATACAGAATGGCGTCTAACTAGTGCATATCCAGTAAAAATGACTAATACCAATTTACAAACTGATGCAAATGAAGTACTAGTAGATACTTTAGAAATCAAACATGAAGGTTTAGTAATAGTGAACAGCTAACCTCCATTACAAAGAAGTAAAGACTCTAAACCCTAATAAATTTGTAGTTTTAATTCAAGAATCAAACAATGTTTTGTATTTTTGAAAATAGAAGCAATAAGATAACCCACTAAAATCTAACAGTATATGAGAAAATATTTAGATGCAATTGGTTTCATTTTAGGTGGGTTCGCTGTTATTGGACAATTTGTAGTAATGCTTCAAAACAGGCAAGTAGAAATCACGGAAACCATTATTAGATTTTTTAGTTATTTCACCATATTAACCAATATTTTAGTGGTTTTATATTTCACTTCCCGAATTACCATTTTCAAAAATACTTACTTATCAAAATTATCTAAAAACGGCACCATAACAGCAGTAACAGCCTTCATTATGGTAGTCGGATTAGTCTATCAATTCCTATTAAGAGGCACCTGGCAACCAACAGGAATTCAAAAAATCATAGACGAGTTATTGCATTCTGTAATTCCCCTTTATGTGTTGGTATATTGGCTAAAATTCGCAACCAAAACCGATCTTATTATTAAAGAAATTAAAATTTGGCTTTGGTATCCAATAACTTACTTTGTATACATCATTATTAGAGGTCATTTTTCAGGTTTTTATCCTTATCCGTTCATTCATGTTACTGAAATTGGTTATCAGCAAGTTCTAATTAATGCGGTATTAGTCACACTATTTTTCCTCTTTATAATGGGTGGTTTAATTGTTATTGGAAATAAAACTCGTAAATCGTAACTCTTTGAAATCGCACTTAACCCAACCAACCTTCTCGGTCCAAACTTCTATACTGAATCGCTTCAGCAATATGATGCGATTGAACCACCTCCGAGTTTTCCAAATCGGCTATCGTTCGCGAGACTTTTAAAATTCGATCATAAGCACGCGCCGATAAATTCAACCGTTCCATAGCTGTTTTTAACAACTGTAAAGAACCTTCCTCTAAAGCACAATACTCGCGAATCAACTTGCTACTCATCTGAGCATTATAATGAATGTGATTAAAGTTTTCAAAGCGTTTGGTCTGAATAATTCGGGCTTCAGTAACTCGTTTTCTGATGGCCACACTACTTTCTGCTTTTCTAGTTTCAGATAATTTATCAAAAGGAACCGGCGTAACTTCAATATGTATGTCGATTCTATCTAACAGTGGTCCAGAAATTTTACTTAAATACCGCTGCATTTCCATCTGAGAAGCCCCATTAGAATTTTTCGCATCCATAAAAAAGCCACTCGGACTAGGATTCATACTAGCCACCAACATAAAAGAAGAAGGATAAGTAATCGTAAATTTGGCTCGAGCTATCGTTACTTCTCTGTCTTCCAAAGGCTGACGCATCACTTCTAAAACTTCGCGCTTAAATTCGGGTAATTCATCTAAAAATAAAACACCATTATGTGCCAATGATATTTCTCCAGGTTGCGGATAACTTCCACCACCAACCAAACTAACCGAACTCGCCGTATGATGCGGAGCACGAAAAGGACGTTGTGTGAGTAAACCGGTATCTTTAATTCTCCCCGTAACCGAATGAATTTTTGTAGTTTCCAAAGCTTCCTGCATGCTCATAGGTGGCAAAATACTCGGCAAACGCTTAGCTAACATAGTTTTCCCAGCACCAGGCGGTCCGATTAAAATGATATTATGTCCGCCAGCCGCAGCAATTTCCATACATCTTTTAATAGACTCCTGCCCTTTCACATCAGCAAAATCGAATTCTGGAAACTCTAAATTTTTAGAAAATTCTTCTTTTGTATCAATCACTGTTGGAAGTAACGTTTCTTTCCCTTCAAAAAAATTAATAACTTGAAGCACATTATCCACTCCATAAACGTCAAGGCCATCGACTATAGCCGCTTCTTTCACATTCTGAATCGGCAAGATAATTCCAGTAAAACCTTCTTCTTTTGCTTTAATTGCGATAGATAACGCACCACGAATGGGTTGCAAGCCACCATCCAAAGACATTTCGCCCATAATGATATACTTCCCCACTTCCTCCGCACTAATTTGACCAGAAGCCGCTAAAATTCCGATAGCTAAAGTTAAATCATAGGCAGAACCTTCTTTCCTTAAATCGGCAGGTGCCATATTTATGGTAATTTTCTTTCCGGGAAGGTTGTAATTATTGTTTTTAAGCGCGGCAGCAATACGAAAACTGCTTTCTTTAATAGCGGAATCTGGTAATCCTACCAAGTGGTATCCAATTCCTTTATCGATATTTACTTCTACAGTAATGGTTGTGGCATCTACACCGAAAACGGCGCTTCCGAAGACTTTTACTAACATGGCTTGTACTTTTTAATTTGGCTTATAGAAATACAAATGTAGAAAAGTTTTCGAAATAAAAAAACCTGTAAGAGATTTGTCCTACAGGTTTGATTTAATCTATAAAGAATACGTCTTATTTTTTAGAAGCCAAAGCAATTCCGTCTTCTAACCATTTTTTGTATTCCAGAATATCTGTATTAAAAGCCATTGGATCAAAACCTTCTAAATCTTCTCCATCATTAGAAATGATTACATATAAAGGTTGCGAATTACTTTTATATCTAGAAATTTGAAAATCTGTCCATTTATTTCCGATAGTAACCACCTCTTTACCAGTTGTTTTAGAAACATATTGTTGGTCTTTTGGCAACTCGATTTTTCTATCACAGTACAATGAAATCAGCACTACTTTTTCTTTTAAAATGGGTAATATTCTTTGGTCAGACCATACATTGTCTTCCATTTTTCGGCAATTCGCACAAGCATCACCAGTGAAATCTAACAATACAGGTTTACCTACTTTTTTAGCGTAAGCTAATCCATGTTCATAATCTTCAAAAGCAATAATTCCGTGTGGTCCAGCATGTGCATGCTCAGGCAAATCTGACTTAGAAGTTCCACCGTTTCCAAATCCAGAAGTACTTTCTGAATAATTTACTGGTGGTGTTAATCCGCTTAATATTTTTAAAGGCGCTCCCCATAAACCAGGAATCATGTAGAAAGTGAAAGTGGTTACGATAATCGCCATCACTAAACGACCTACACCAATTTTATCTGCTTTTTCATAATCGTGAGGCAACATATATTTTCCGAATAAATACAAAGCCCAAGCTGCAAAAACGGCAATCCAAATGGCAATAAATAATTCTCTTTCTAGCCAATGTTTTTGTAACACTAAATCGGCATTAGATAAAAACTTGAAGGCGAACGCTAATTCTAAGAATCCTAAAGAAACTTTAACCGTATTTAACCAACCACCCGATTTTGGCATAGAATTTAACCAACCTGGGAACATGGCAAATAACATAAATGGTAACGCAATGGCTAAAGAGAACCCAAACATGCCTACTATTGGCGCTAAGCCACCTTTTGAAGCCGATTCTACAAGTAAAGTTCCTACAATTGGTCCAGTACAAGAAAAGGAAACTACTGCCAAGGCTAAAGCCATAAAAAAGATACCTACTACTCCACCTTTATCCGCTTTCGAGTCGATTTTAGTAGCCCAAGAACTTGGTAAAACAATTTCGAAAGCACCTAAAAATGACAATGCAAAAACTACTAATAATACGAAGAAAATCAAGTTAAAAGTCACACTTGTTGACAATTCATTTAAAGCTTCTGCACCGAAAATACCTGTAATTAAAGAACCTAATAAAACGTAAATGGCTATAATTGCTAAACCATAAATAATCGCGTTTCTGATACCAGCAGCTTTGGTTTTACTTTGTTTGGTAAAAAAACTCACCGTCATTGGAATCATTGGAAAAATACATGGCATTAAAAGTGCTGCAAAACCTCCAAGAAATGCTAAAAAGAATATGGTCCATAAACTTTTTTCTTCTTTTTCTACAGGTTTTTCAATAGTTGAATCTTTTTCAGCTGAAGCAGCTTGTTTTGTAGTATCTGTTTCCGTTGAAGCTACAGAATCAGTTGGTTTATCGGTTGAATCTGATGCAGTTTCTGAAACTGTTTCAGTTACTTTAATTTCTGGTAATTTAAACTTTAAATTCGCTTCAGTTTGCGTACATTTCCCATCAATACACGCCTGACCTTCAGCAAAAACGTCTATCGTTTTTAATTTTGGATTAGTAATTTTTACGCGTTGGGTAAATTTCGCCACACCTGAAAAAAAGTATTCGTCAATTTCAAAAATATCACTGTATGCCTTTTTATATTTACCTTCTTTGGTTTTTCCAACCAATTGATAATTCCCTCTCTGATTTTTGTAAGTAAAAACTAATGGTGTGGCACCACCTTCAGGCGTAAATTGCGAATACAAATGCCATTCGTCTTCAATGTTTGCTGTAATAATTAAATCTAATTCTGTATCAGAAACTTTTACGACACTTGAACTCCATTTTACCGGTTCAACAATTTGTGCTGTTCCAAAAAAGGCAATTAATAAGGTTAATAGACTAAATATTTTTTTCATTATGATATGTAATTTTTATTATTTTTTTTGAATTGTTGTCTGATACAAATCGTTCGTCGGCTCTGTAACCTAAAATCCAAACAATTTGTTTGTTACTTTCTAAAATCCAAGTATCTTGTTTTTGAAATAGCGTAAATTTTTCATCTTTAAAATACTTACTCACTTTCTTTTTTCCTTGCATTCCTGAAGGATAAAAATAATCGCCTTCTTTCCACTTTCTTACCGTTAAGGGAAACTGAATTTTATTTTCGTCTACAAATATAACGTTCTTAGATTGATTTGAAATGTCACTTAGGTTACATAAATCAAATTTTAACGGAAAATTAAGTTTATCCTTTAAAGAATGAATTTCAATAGTTTCCGATTGCTGTTCTACTTGCTTAGATAAGAGTAAAAAATTTCTATCTTTTAATAAAATGTGACTTTCGGAGAAAACTTGTTTTCCGGATTGTGCATTTACCAAATTATACACATCATTCCAAGCAGAAAAGCCAAATTTATGAAGCCATTGGTACAAGTATGCACCATAATTCGATCTTTTTATTAGTTTTTTTATATCAAAAATAACAGTTCCATTTTCAAGTTCTTCTGCAACTTCCTGATATATTAAATTGGCTGCATCGTTCACTAAAGCTTGAGCTTCTTTTAAATAGGTTTGTGTTTTTTGAAACGAATTTAAAAAATCTTCATTATTATCTTTTAAAACAGGAACTAAGTGATGACGAATTTTATTTCGAAGGTATTTGTCTGAAGCATTACTACTGTCTTCTCGCCATTTTAGATTATTTTCATTGGCATAATTTTCTATTTCTTCACGAGAAAAAGGCAATAAAGGACGAAAAACTTTATCATTAATTGTCGGAATTCCAGTTAAGCCATCTAAACCTGTTCCTCGTGATAAATTAATAAAAAAAGTTTCTAACTTGTCGTCTAAATGATGAGCTGTTGCTACAAAATCGACATTATTTTCTTTCATTTGTTGGTAAAACCATTGGTATCTTAATTCTCGAGCTGCAACTTGAATAGAAATTTTACTTTCTTTAGCAATTTGAGCCGTTTCAAAAAAACCAATTTTCAATTGCAAGCTGTTTGCTTCCGCATAATCCTGAATAAAACGCATATCGGCATCACTTTCTTCTCCACGAAGTTTGAAATTGCAGTGTAACAAACCAAATTCGAATTGAAAATGCTGAAACAAATGCACCAACACCATACTGTCTATTCCGCCACTTACAGCAATATAAAATTTCTTATCTTTAAGAAAAGAAAAACTTTGTTGTATGTGATTTTGAAATTTTTGTAGCATTGTCAAATATACTTATTTTACCTGTAGCACTTCAAACATAGCATTTGCTTTCAATAAACATTCTTCGTATTCCTTTTCGGGAATAGCTTCTGAAGTAATGGCACTTCCAACTGAAAAACTCAAATATTGATTTTCAGAATTATATAAAATACTTCGAATAACGACATTAAAATCGAAATTTCCTGTGGGTGTAAAATAACCTACAGCACCACTGTACAATCCGCGTTTGGTTTCTTCTACTTCTTCAATAATTTGCATGGCAGATATTTTTGGCGCACCTGTCATACTTCCCATTGGAAAAGTAGTTCGTAAAATTTCAATAGGTGAAGTAGTATGTTCAACATTAGAAACAATAGTCGAAATCATTTGATGCACTTGTTTAAACGAATAGATTTTACATAATTCTTCTACTTCAACCGAACCTTTTGTAGCCGTTTGAGATAAATCATTTCGAACCAAATCGACAATCATGATGTTTTCAGAACGTTCTTTTGGATCGTTTTGAAGCTCATTTATATTTTGATGGTCTATTACAGCATCTAAACTTCTTTTGGCAGTTCCTTTTATGGGCTGTGAAATTACCTTTTGCGCTTCCTTTTTAAGATAACGTTCTGGTGATGCCGAAAGTAAATAATGCTGGTTTTTCTTGAAATAAGTGGCAAAAGGAGAAGCAGAAATTTGATTTAATTTCTGATAAATTTCAAGAGGTTCAATTATTGCATTTTCAGCAAAAAATTCCATACAAAAATTAGCTTCATAGATATCGCCTCGATGAATGTGGGCTAACATTTTTTGTGTTTTTTGAAGGTAATTTTCTTTTGAAATTCGTTGTTTAATAGTTAATGGTAACTTCTGACATTTGACATCTGACATTTGACTTCGAGTAATTTCTTCCAAATCAGTTTCTACTTCATCATCACACATGTTTAAATACTGAATCTCTAGAGTATTTTCTTTTAAAAAAAAGATTTTTTTAGGTTGAAAAAAGAACAAATCCGGAAAATGTAAACCGTCAAAATTTTCAGATTTTAAGTGTTCAATATCGTTTTTTAAATCGTAAGACAAGTAACCAAAAAGCCAATCATTTGCTTTAGACTGGTATTGATACAAATCCTCGAAAGCTTTTTCAGAATCAGTTTGTATGGAAGTAAAAGCTTCCACTGCAACGATCAAATCGTAGGATTTATATAATTGATTTTCATTACTTTCGCTATTACTTTCTAAAAAAGCAACTTCTCTAAACTGGTTACTCCAATACAAAAGTTGCTCTTTAAAAAGAGCAACATTGTGGATATATTTTGAAATATTGGTACGCAAGGATTATTTTTTTTCGCCTAAATAAATTAAATCGTATTCGATAATCATTTCTTCATTTGCAATGTAAATTTGTTTACTACTTCCTGCATCTTTTGGAGAAACGATAGTAATAACAGTTTCTAGTCCCACATTATCTATACAAAAATATCGGTTAGAAGTACCTGTTTCGTTTACAACTTTATCTTCATATTTTACAATGTTATACAATTGTATGATTTGGGAATGCACCACAAATCGGTGTTTGTCTCTGTCTAAATTGATTAACAATTCTGTTGGTTGCGTTTTGGACCATTTAGACCATGTTCCTTTATCTGTTTTTTGAGAAACGGAAAAGTTAACTGCTTTAAATTGATAGGTTTGAGAAAATCCTAAATGTGCAAACAAACCAAAAAATAAAAGGGCAACTAAATTTTTCATTATAATAACATATTAAAATTGAATATCGTTAGTAGCAATTTTTGCCAAATTGAACTCAGCAATAACATTGCCAATTATAGTTTCTACTGGTAAAATATCGTGAATTAATCCTGCGATTTGTCCAATTTCTAGTTCGCCTTCTACTAAATCGCCTTCAAACATACCGCGTTTCGCTCTGGCTCTTCCTAATAACGTTTTTAAATCTTCTACTGAAGCGCAATTGGCATAAGCTTCTTGCACATCGTTAAAGAATTTATTTTTAATCAAACGAACTGGTGCTAATTCTTTTAATGTCACCAAAGTTTCACCTTCTTGCGTTTCAAGAATTGTTTTCTTAAAATCGATATGTGCACTTGATTCTGTTGAAGCTGCAAAACGACTTCCCATTTGTACACCGTCTGCACCTAAAACCATAGCGGCTAACATACCTTTTCCAGTGGCAATTCCGCCCGCTGCAATTAACGGAATAGTAATATTTTCTTTAACCATTGGAATTAATGTCAGTGTTGTAGTTTCTTCTCGTCCATTGTGTCCACCTGCTTCAAAACCTTCAGCAACCACTGCATCTACACCAGCTTCTTGAGCTTTTAGTGCAAATTTAGAGCTACTTACTACATGCACGACAGTTATTCCGTTTTCCTTTAAAAAAGGCGTCCATGTTTTTGGATTTCCTGCAGAAGTAAATACAATTTTAACGCCTTCTTCAACGATAATTTTCATGATTTCTTCCACATTTGGATACAACATGGGAACGTTTACTCCGAAAGGTTTGTTGGTAGCTTTTTTACATTTCTGAATGTGTTCTCGTAACACTTCAGGATACATTGAACCTGCACCTATAAGTCCTAAACCTCCAGCATTACTCACTGCACTTGCTAATTTGTAGCCACTGTTCCAAATCATTCCACCTTGAATAATTGGGTATTTTATGCTAAATAATTTTTTTATTCTATTCATTTTAATGGATATTCGGATTTAACGTAATTCACAGATAAACGCCGATTTTATTTAAATATTATTCTTTCTAAAAAAAAACTATTTTTTGTTCTTTTTACTTAATGTACAAATGCTATGACTCATTTTTTAACCGTAAATTCCGCAAAGATTTTCGAAAGGCACGCAAACGTAATTATTTTGTTTTAATTAACGCAGATTAATAAAATTTTACTAATTTCTACAATCTGTGGAGTAACTATTTTCTTTTTACTTGGCTCTTTTTACTTTTTACTTGGCTCTTTTTACTTGGCTCTTTTTACTTGACTCTTTTTACTTGGCTCTTCTCACTTGGCTCTTTCTACTTGGCTCTTTTCTCCATGCGTTAGGGATTGAAGCGGCATCTTTTTATTTGGTTTACTTTACTAAAAAAGTAAACCAAATAAAAAATATAGCGAAAAGCCCGACTCTCGTTGTTCTAGAATTTTGATTTAAAATACAAACAAGTACAACGAGAGAACGCCCAACTTATTTTTTTATAATTTTTCCTTTGAATACTTTATTCGATTCAAAATTATAATAATAAACGCCGTTTGACAAATTTTGAATGTCAATTGTATTGTTAGTTGATGAAATTTCTTTTTCTATTATTTTTTGACCTAAAACATCGTACAAACAAACTTTACCTTTTTGATTTTTTTCTAATTGAAACGTAATTTGATTTTCAGCTGGATTTGGATATACTATTGTGTTTTCTGTAGTTGTTATAGTTTCTATATTGAGAGCAATGTTTAATGCTTGTTGGAAATCGGGAATTCCATATCCTTTTTGACTAGTAGGTGCATTGAAATTATCGGCAGATTGTCTGATAAAACTTACCACTTGTTGCGCAGTTAAATTGGGCATTGCCGACCAAAAAGTAGCTACCATTCCGGCCATAACTGGACTAGAAAATGAAGTACCACTAGCAGTAGTAATTGTGCCTGTTGTAGTGCTTACAGTTGTTGCAGCACCTTTTGCACAAACATCTGGCTTTATTCTTCCGTCAAATGAAGGTCCGATAGAACTAAAACTCGCGTAAGCCTCCAAGTTGTCTACAGCACCAATTGTTAAGGCACCAAAAGCGTCAGCTGGTGAGGCAATATGAGGGTTTGCAGTTGCTCCTGAATTTCCTGCACTGACCACTACTACGATACCTTTATTAAAAGCCATATTTGCGCCTCTAGAAGCAAATGTTTTATTACCTGTCATATCAGCATATACATGAGAATAAGCTGGATTATCGTAACCAAAATAACCAAGTGAGGAATTGATAATATCCGCACCATAATAGTCTGCCAATTCAGCACCTTCCACCCAATAGGATTCTTCAACTGGATTTTCAGAATTAACATCTTCTGTAATGAATAAATAGTATTTTGCGCTTGGAGCGGTTCCAACCAATTGACCGTCAACAAAAGCCCCCATTGTAGATAATACATTTGTTCCGTGATTGTGTCGTGAAAAATAATTGGCATTTCTATCAGGAAAATTATAACCACCTAATATTTGATTGTTTGTTATTAAATCTTGAAAAGGTGCTGCTGTATCAACTCCAGTAAAACCTGAATCTAAAACCGCAATAATTTTTCCTTGTCCAGTAAAATTTTGTTGGTGAAGCAAATGTCCGTTTAGCATTTCAATTTGATTTTGAGAACCGCCATAATTGTATGTGGTTTGAACTTCGTATTGCTTATTTACTGGTTTATTTATAGTTGAAACTGTAGAAATTCTTCCGTTGGGATTTAAAGAATGATTGGCGAATTTTACAGCATTCACAAAAGAAAATGCAGTTAAAGCTTGAATATCGGTTTGAGTACCACGAATGTGTAAAGCGTTTAACCATTTGGATTTTGCCATAACGGTAATTCCGGTTGCAGCTGAAATTTGTGTAATATAACTTTGTTCTACAGGTACATCAGTAATGTCTAATGCTATATTTTGGGCGGTTCTTCTGTCCAAAGAACGTTGCGTTAACATTGTTAGTGGATTGGCTAAAAAAGTTGCAGCACTTGGTTTATCATTAAAATATACCCAAGCATCTTGAATTTGAGCAAAACTAAAATTGACAACAACTAAAAGTAGTAAAAAGTACTGTTTTTTCATAAGTGCAAAGTTTTACCAAATATAACAAATTTCTAATTAAGAAATTACGCCGCTTCCTTGTAATTCGTCGTCAATATACCAAGCTACAAATTGTCCTTCTGTAATGGCTGATTGTGGGTTTTCGAATTGTACAAACATACCACTTTCAAATTGGTGTAAAGTTGCTTTTTGTAAAGGTTGACGGTATCTAATTCGCGCCATAACTTCTGTAGTTTCACCAACAGCTAATTTTAAATCTTGACGTATCCAATGTACTTCATCAGATTTTATAAATAAGGCTTTTTTAAATAATCCAGGATGATTGGCACCTTCTCCAACATAAATAATATTGTCGCTAACATCTGTTTGAATGACAAACAAGCCTTCTTTAGTACCACCAACATTTAAACCGCGACGTTGTCCGTTTGTAAAATAATGTGCCCCTTGATGTTTTCCTTTTATAATTCCGTTCGCATTAGAATAAACTTTATTTTTAGATTCGAAAGTCAATTCAGCTTCTAAATTTTCAAAACTAGGTTTTGGATCAAGATATATTTGATTATTGGCAGGAATCTCAACAATTAATCCTTCTTTAGGTTGTAATTTTTGTTGTAAAAATTCGGGCAAACGCACTTTACCGATGAAACATAAACCTTGAGAATCTTTCTTTTCGGCAGTTACTAATTCCATTTTTGTGGCAATTTCTCTAACTTGTGGTTTGGTTAATTCGCCGATTGGAAATAACGCTTTACTTAATTGTTCTTGAGACAATTGACATAAAAAATAAGATTGATCTTTATTATCGTCTTTTCCTGCTAACAATTGGTGTACTTCTTTTCCGTCTTTTAGAATCGTATTTTTACGGCAATAATGTCCGGTTGCCACATAATCGGCACCTAATGAAACAGCAATTTTCATAAAAACATCAAACTTAATTTCCCTGTTGCATAGTACATCCGGATTTGGTGTTCGACCGTTTTCATATTCATTAAACATATAATCGACGATTTTTTCTTGATATTGTTCCGATAAATCGATGGTTTGAAAAGGAATTCCTAACTTTTCTGCAACTAACAATGCGTCATTACTATCTTCCAACCACGGACATTCGTTAGAAATGGTAACCGAATCATCGTGCCAATTTTTCATAAAAAGGCCAATCACTTCATAACCTTGCTCTTTTAAAAGATAGGCTGCAACGCTTGAATCTACACCACCGGAAAGTCCTACTACTACTCTTTTCATTATTTTTTCTCTTCTATTTTTTTTCTTCTACAGTTTGTTCAACTGGTTTGTTTTTGGCTGCTTTTTTGGATAATTTCTCTTCAAATTTGATTAATTCTTTTGAAAACTTATCGGCTTTAACTTGTTTTACAACTTTATCGCCTTCATAAAATTTCCAAATGCCTATTTTGACATTATTTTTATATTCACCTTCATACATTTTTTTACCGTTAACATCAAAATAAACGGCTTTTCCTTCAAATACATCGTTTACATAAGTATGCTGATCAATTTGCTTACCGTTTTCTCCGAAAGTTTTACCAATTCCGTTTTTTTTACCGTCTACATAAGTCACCTCTTCTGCTAATTCATTCTCTTTATAAAATACTTTTCTAGAACCATTTAACTTTCCATTTTTATAATTTTCGATGGTCATTATATCTTTAGATTCTTTATGATAGTATTTCCATTGACCTTCAAAAAGTTTATTTTTTACTAAACCTTCGCTAACTTTATTATTTTTTTGATCGTAAAAAATGGTGTAACAAGAACCGTCACCTTTGGAAAAATCGCGAGTTGCAATTACAGTTCCTGCTTTTGTATCGTCAAAATATTTGAATGTTCCCGTTTCTTTACCATGTTCGAAAATTCCTTCATAGCGTGGACGTTTACTTTCTTCGTGATAACCTTTCCAAAGTCCGTGACGAAGCCCTTTTTCATCAAATTGATTCAATTTATCTTGAGCTGAAATAAAATTTGAAATTGCTAAAAACGCAATAAATACAATATTTTTCATGTGAAATGTTTGATTTGTTTAGTCAAAAACTTTGCCAATTAGTAATAAAACGATTCTTTTACAAAAATAGTATAAAAAAACCTGTTCTCCATAAGAACAGGCTTTTTAAAGAATTTATTTTTTCTTTTGATTCAGTGCTTTTTGCGCTTCTTGCTGTTCCATTATTTCACGCATTTTCTTTTGAAATTTCGATTCCGTTTTTGGTTTCGTTTTATTCACTTGAATTTGTGCATGGATTTTTTTCTCGTCAACTACATAGTTTTTAATCACTAGCATGATTCCGATAGTAATTAAGTTAGAAATAAAGTTATATAAACTCAATCCCGAACCGTAATTGTTGAAGAAAATTAACATCATAATTGGAGAAAGGTAAATCATTATTTTCATGATTTTACCCATATCTGGCATTCCCTCTTGTTGAGGCGCTTGCATGGTTTGATCTCCAGTTGTCATTTTCATGTAGAAGAAAATTGCAATAGCTGCTAAAATTGGGAATAAACTTACATGATCACCATAAAATGGAATATTAAATGGTAATTTATAAATTGAATCGTATGAAGACAAATCATCTGCCCAAAGGAAACTTTTTTGTCTTAAATCGAATGCAGAAGGGAAAAACTGGAACGAAGCATACATAAATGGCAATTGAATTAAAGCTGGAATACAACCTGCCATTGGGTTTACGCCTGCTTTAGAATATAAAGCCATCGTTTCCTGTTGTTTTTTCATGGGATTGTCTTTGAATTTTTCACCCAATTCAGCAATTTCTGGTTTCAAGACTTTCATTTTAGCTTGAGACAAGAATGATTTGTATGTGATTGGCGACATCGCAATTTTTATCAATACTGTGAAGATGATGATTGCAATTCCGTAAGGCATAAAGCCTGATAGGAATCCGAATAAAGGAATAAATACAAACATATTTATCCAACCGAAAATTCCCCAACCTAAAGAAACTATTTCATCTAAGTTCTTATCGTAATCACTTAATGTTTTATAATCAGTTGGACCATAATACATGTTCATATCGTAATTTAAAGCTCCATTTTTAAACTCTAAAGGCATTTTAGCTGAAAAGTTTTTAGTAAAAACAGTATCAACTTTATCATCATCCACTAAATTATCTGACTTTAAATCTGCTGTTTTAAATGGTGTATTCGTTAATAAAACCGAAGTATAAAAATGTTGTTTGAAAGCTACATAAGAAACCTCATCAATTTTATCTTCATCGTCACTAGCAGCGCTTAAATAAGAATCTTTACCATCTTCATATTCATACACCACTTCTGTGTATCTGTTTTCGTAAGAAATACTTTTTTCATTACGGTACGATTTTAAATTCCATTCTAAATCTGAAGGCTTAGAAGTATTTAACACATTTTCTAGACCTTGAGTACGAATAGAAAACTCTAACATGTGATCATTTTCTTTCATTACATAACGGTACTCTAAAAACTGGTTTTCACCCGTTTTCAATTGCATCGTAAGAACTTGATTCTTTCCTTCTTTAGTGAATTTTGGCTCGAAGTATAACTCTTTAGTATTGATAACTTTACCGTCTTTCGTAGTTAAAGTTAAATTCAAATTGGCATTATTATCTTTTATTATTTGCACCGCTTTTCCTGAACCTTTTTTAAATTGTTCTTGATTTAATACGGTAGCTTCAGAGATGTAACCACCTTTGTTTGAAATTTTTAAACTTAATAAGTTATTTTTTAACAAGGTAGTGGCATCTTTAGCAGAAGGTAAAGTTTCGGCATAAGCAAAAGCCCCTAATTTAGCTAAAGCAGCTGGAGAAATTTTCCCAGTAGAATCGGTACTTTTAACAATTGGAACATTTGATGCTTGAATTTTTGGAGTTTTTGCTTCTTTTTCAGCTTGTTCTTTTTTGGCTTTTTCGGCTAATTCCTCTTTCGTAGGTTGATTTGAATACATCATCCACATTAAAATTCCGAAGATTAATGTGAAACCAATTAACGACTTAATGTCGAACTTTTTTTCTTCCATGGTCTAAATGTGCAACTCTTTCGGAGTTGAAATTAATTTATTATTATAAGTCTGCTTTTATATTGAAACGTTACAACGTTGCAATTTTACTTATTTTTTACAGCCGCTGCAACCAATCCCATGAATAATGGATGTGGATTTAGAACTGTACTTTTATATTCTGGATGGTATTGCACCCCAATAAAGAATGGATGGTTTGGTAATTCTATAATTTCCACCAATCCGGTATCTGGATTCAAACCAGAGGCAACTAAACCAGCTGCTTCCATTTCTGCTAAATAATCGCCATTGAACTCAAAACGATGACGGTGACGTTCTAAAATAGCGGTCTTCCCATATATTTTGTGTGCCAATGTATTTTCTTTGATGGCACATTTCCATGCTCCTAAACGCATGGTTCCACCTTTTTCTGTCACTGTTTTTTGCTCTTCCATTAAACTAATAATTGGATAGCTTGTGTTCGCATTCATTTCAGTAGAATTGGCATCTTTCTTACCTAAAATATTTCTAGCATATTCAATAGAAGCCATTTGCATTCCTAAACAAATTCCTAAAAACGGAATATTATTTTCTCTTACATATTTTATTGCTTCAATTTTTCCTTCAATTCCTCTTTCACCGAAACCTGGTGCTACTAAAATTCCATCTAAACCTTTTAATTTGCTAGCTACATTCGATTTATCTAAAAATTCTGAATGAATACTTACCACATTTACTTTCGTTTGTTGCGTGGCACCTGCATGAATAAAAGCTTCTAAAATAGATTTGTACGAATCTTGTAATTCTACATATTTTCCAACTAAACCTATATTAACCTCGTGTTTAGGATGTTCTAATTTGTATAAAAACTCATTCCATTGTTTTAAATCTGGAGTAGCTTTTTCTGGTAAATTTAATTTCTTTAAAGCCACCTTATCTAAGCCTTCTTCTTGCATTAGATTTGGTACCTTGTAAATTGTTGAAGCATCTATGGATTGAATAACTGCTTCTTTTTTCACGTTACAAAACAAGGCTAATTTCTGACGTAAATCTTGAGACAATTCGTGCTCTGTTCTACACACTAAAATATCTGCTTTGATTCCGCTCTCCATTAACGTTTTAACCGAATGCTGTGTAGGTTTTGTTTTTAATTCACCTGCAGCAGCTAAATAAGGCACTAAAGTTAAATGAATTACAATTCCATTATTGTCCCCTAATTCCCAAACCAATTGACGAACTGATTCGATGTAAGGTAACGATTCAATATCACCAACAGTTCCACCAATTTCAGTAATTACGATATCATAATCGCCAGAATTTCCTAGCAATTGCATTCTATCTTTAATTTCGTTGGTAATGTGCGGCACAACTTGAACCGTTTTACCTAAAAACTCACCTCTACGTTCTTTTTCAATAACTGACAGATAAATTCTACCTGTAGTCACATTATTAGCTTGAGAAGTTGGAACATTTAAAAAACGTTCGTAATGACCTAAATCTAAATCCGTTTCTGCTCCATCATCTGTTACGTAACATTCACCGTGTTCATATGGATTTAAAGTTCCTGGATCGACATTAATATACGGATCAAATTTTTGAATTGTTGTTCTGTAACCTCTTGCCTGTAATAATTTTGCTAAAGATGCTGCAATGATTCCTTTACCTAAAGAGGAAGTCACACCACCAGTAACGAAAATGTATTTTGTTTGATTCATGTTGTTGTTTGTTGTTGTGTTGTTGTTGCGTTTAAAAACGTGCAAAGATACTATTAATTAGTAAATGTGCCAATTCTAATTTATCAATTTTCAATTAATCTGATGAGTAGTAAAAAAGATAAGAATTTCGAGTTCTAAAAATACTTCGACCAATTTAAAATTTTTTTGATCCATTTTAGTTTTCTGTTAGAATATTGAGAATATCTGAGGTGTATTTCAAAAAAAGTAGGTTTTTCTAAGATACTTTTGAAATGAGAAAACGTTTTAAATCCTTCATAACCATGATATGCTCCAATTCCGCTGGCACCTACACCACCAAATCCAAAATTTCCATTTACTAAATGCATGATAACTTCATTGATGCAACCACCACCAAAGGATAATTCAGATAAAAATTGAGATTTATACTTTGAATTTTCTGTAAACAAATATGCTGCTAATGGTTTTTCTTTAGTTTTTATTAGTTGAAGTGCTGCATTAAAATCATCATAAAATAAAACTGGTAAAATAGGTCCAAAAATTTCTTCTTGCATGATGGCGCTATCCCAAGTTGGATTTACGATTAAAGTTGGCTCAAAATCTCTGTTTTCGATATGATAATTTCCTCCAAAAACTATTTCTTGATTTTCTAGTAAACTCGCTAATCGCTGTGTATGTTTCACAGAAACTATTTTAGTAAAATTCTGATTTTCGACTGCATACTTTCTAAATATAATTTCCTCTTTTATCCCTTTTAAAAATTCATTTTTGAGTGATTGATGCACTAAAACATAATCTGGTGCTACACAAGTTTGTCCAGCATTTAAAAATTTTCCCCAAACTAAACGTTGAATACTTCTTTTTAAATGACAATCTTCTGTTAAAATAGCTGGTGATTTCCCACCTAACTCTAAAGTCACAGGAATTAAATTTTCAGCAGCAGCTTGATAAACAATTTTGCCAACTTGAGTGGAACCCGTAAAAAATATTTTGTCAAATTTGGAATGAATTAATTCCGATGTTTCTTCGATTCCACCTTCAACAACAGCCAAATGATCTGAATTGAAATTTTCAGAAATAACTTTTCTCAAAGCTTTACTGGAATGAATCGCTACTTCACTAGGTTTAATTACAACAGTATTTCCTGCAGCTATACTGGCAATAGCTGGAGCTAAAGCCAATTGATAAGGATAATTCCAGGCACTAATTACTAAAGTTACACCTAAAGGTTCTGGTACAATATAATTTTTAGAAGGAAAGTTTATTAAACTTGAACTTACACTTTTTTTTGCAGACCATTTTTTTATTTTTTTGATGGCTTCATCAATTTCAATGTACAAAAAACCAAATTCAGTTAGAAATGTTTCAAATTCCGATTTATTGAAATCTAAATAAATAGCATCAGACAAGACTTTTTCATTTTGTTGCAAAACACGTTTTAAATCTTTTAAAATAGAAATTCTAAAGGAAATAGAGCGAGTGGCATTCGTGATAAAAAACTCCTTTTGGCTATTTATGATTTCTTGCATCATGATGGTTTGGGATATTTTTTTTGAATGTTATGAATTAACTCTTCTAAACCATTTAATTTTAATTCGTATACCAATTTAAGTTGTTCACCTAAAGTTCCTGCTGGAAATCCTTTATTTTTATACCAAACAATATAATGTTCAGGTAGATTAATAAGATAACGTCCTTTGAACTTTCCAAATGGCATTATGGTATGTGCTAATTTGATGAGTTGATCTTCTTGTGATAGCATTACTCTTGAACAACTCCTATTTCTGAAATTTCATTGTGTGGTCTTTTGGGATCATTGCCGTAACTGTTTCTTCCTACGGAGCCATCAGAAAAATAAAAATACAACAAGATTAAACCACCGAAAAATGGCACTAAACCTAGTAAAAAATTCCAACCACTTCTGTTAGTGTCATGCAATCTTCTGACAACTACAGCCAATGAAGGTACAAAAGTTCCTAGTACAATAAAAACCAATAGAAAAGCAGATAAAATACCTATCGCACCAAGTTCACCTCTATTAGAAAACACACTTATTATTAGAAATATGTAAGGAATGATTATTAACAGTATATTGACTAGTTGAAATGACCAATATTCTTTTCTTCTTGCTCTGCCACTGAAGTTTGCGAAGTTTTCAAATACTACTTTTTTCCACCAATCAAAAATAGTGTATTCACTTTCTGCTTTTTTCATGTTTTCTTAATTTTAGTTTAAGCCAAAAATAAATAAAAGAGTACAAGAATTTAACTCATTGGTTTGAACTTATTAACAAATTACATTTATTGCCAATTAAAAACCACTTCTTTTTTTATATCTGGATGTAAACTATTGAAAACTGGACAAGTCATTGCCGTTTTTTCTAAAATAGTTTTTTCTTTATCTGAAACAGCAACATTCATAGTAAAAATCACATGAATTTCAGTAATTCTGCGAGGTTCAGTTCCCATAACTTTAGTTACTTCTGCTGTAGAATTTGAAAAATCCACTTCTAAATCGCGCGCTTTTATTCCCATAACTGTAAACATACAACTTGCTAAAGCATTTGCTACAGTATCAGTTGGAGAAAATGCTTCTCCTTTTCCGTTATTGTCAGTTGGAGCATCAGAAATAATTTCTGAACCTGAAGCTAAATGTATGGATGAAGTGCGTAAATCGCCTAAATAAGTTACTTTAGATGTTGCCATTATTGTGCTTGTTTGATAGTTAAGTCGGAATTGTAATACATCATATAAACTCCGATATTATTATTATTTGAATAGTTAAATTGACTTTCTATTTGTTCTGAAATCTGACTTTCTGTAGATTTTATAAAACCTTCATCTTGACACATTCTTAAAATAGCATCAAAAGTTACATCGAAACCACGAGTGGCATATTGATTAGGTTGAATTTTATTTTCTTTTCTGAATGCTTTGGCGAAATTCATAGCTTCATTTGATTCATTTTCTCTAATTGCAGAAGGATATAACATTTGTAACGCTGCTAAATTTTTTGAAGGAATTTCAACAAAATCCAACGCTTCATTTCGTTCTACTACAACCAATTGAATATCAAATTCTTTTTTCAGTTTTAATAAATTATTCACTACAGAAATCACTTGCATAATTTTATCTGAATCTAATATCACAAAATTCTTTTTGCCTTTTTGTAATTGGGTTTTAAAAATAGTGTAATCAAATAGACCTTTTTCATTAAATGATGCCGATTTCACTTCTGGATAATTCGAAGCAAAATAGGAACTCAAACTTGTTTTTGCAGTAGAGTGAATGGCGAAGATAGCATCAGATTTCGATTTCAAATACGATAGCAATTGTTGTTTTTGAATGTTTTCATTTGGCATGGCATAAAACACATTGCTTCCTCCTTTTCCAGATTCATTAGTTAATGGAGAAATTACTGCCGTATTTTTATCTACTAATTGTCCGGCAGTTTCAACAAAAGAATTCGTAAATGGTCCGATTATGACATCTACATTGGAAAAATTGTTATTTTTGATTATTGTTGCAACATTAGAAGAATATTTTGACGTTTCTGCATCGTAAACCTTAGCATTTATTGGCAAACCTAGTACTTTTGCAGAATCAATTGCTTTTAAGGCTCCTGCATAAAAATCTAAAGTAATGTTCAGAAATTTATCTGATTTTAAATATTCTGTTTTTGTTTTTGCAGAATCTTTTTCAATTCTGTTGATATTAAAAGGCATTAGTAAAACCAAGTTTCTTGGCTTACTTTTATTCACCGTCTCCAATAAGCTCCCTTTTTTTTTAAATCCATCCCCAGCAGTACTCTGAATGGTTGAATTAATTTCTTTTTTTTCAGGTAATAATAATTCCATTCCAACTGTTAAACCAGAAACAACACTAGGATTCTTTTTAGTGATTTCTTCTACTGAAATACCAAATTTTCTTGAAATAGAGAATAGCGTTTCACCTTGTTGCACCGCATAAAACATAGTTTTTGTAGTTACCGGTAAGGCTTCTGCAACAGCATTTTTTGGTAAAACTGTATTTTTATTTAATCGGATTTGCATACCGATTTCGAATTCATTTTTGATATGCGGATTTAATTCCTCTAATTCAGGAATAGACATTCCATATTTTTTAGAAACACTATATTTTGTTTCTTCTGCTTGTATTGTATGTAAATTGGGTACTTCTTTTTTTGCCAAAACTTCATTTTTCACAACAGGCTTTGTAGTTGAAGTGTATTTTTTAGGTGCATAATAAGCTAACAATTGCCCTGTTGTTACACCTTCTTTTGAAGCAGGATTGTTTTTAATCATTTCGTCAACGGTAATTCCTAATTTCTTAGAAATAGCGTATAACGTTTCTCCTTGTTGTACCTCGTATTCAAACTTATTTAATGCAGTAGTTTTAGAAACCGCTTTTTTTGTACCTGATGGTAACGTTAAAACCGTATTTTCCTTAACACCGTCTTTTGCATCTGGATTCAACTTTATAATTTCATCAGGTTTTACATTGTATTTTTTGGAAATACTATATAAAGTTTCTCCTTTCACAACAGTATGTTTGCTTTGCGAGTAACCTGTAAAACTTACTAGAAATAGCAAAATATATAAATGTACTTTTTTCATACGTGACTTTTTATTCTTTTAAATTGATTTTCTAACAAGAAACAATTTTAATGCCAAGATGTACAAAGGCAAAAATCAATTTCTAAATCAATCTTCAAAAATAAGCATTATAATTTCAATTCCAACATTTCAAAATAAAATAGCAATGTCAAATTTTATATTAAATATTGACATTGCTATTGTTTTATTCTATTCTTACTTCTTTTTTATTCCCATTCAATTGTTGCTGGTGGTTTGGAACTAATATCATAAACCACACGATTTACACCACGAACATGATTGATAATATCGTTAGAAACTTTTTGCAAAAATTCATACGGCAAATGCACCCAATCTGCTGTCATACCATCTGTCGACTCAACGGCTCTTAGCGCCACTACTTTTTCATAAGTTCGTTCATCGCCCATAACTCCAACACTGTTTACAGGTAACAAAATCGCACCTGCTTGCCAAACTTTATCGTACAAACCGTGTGCTTTTAATCCGTTTATGAAAACAGCATCTACTTCTTGTAAAATGGCTACTTTTTCTGGTGTAATATCTCCTAAAATACGAATGGCTAAACCTGGACCTGGGAAAGGGTGACGACCTAATAATTCTGGGTCAATTCCTAAAGTTGCTCCTACTCTACGCACTTCATCTTTGAACAACATTCGTAAAGGTTCAACAATTTGCAATTTCATAAAATCAGGTAAACCACCTACATTATGGTGTGATTTTATTGTCGCAGATGGACCACCAGTTGCTGAAACCGATTCAATAACATCAGGATAAATGGTACCTTGACCTAAGAATTTTACATCCGTTAACAAATTCGCTTCTGCATCGAAAACTTCAATAAATGCGTTTCCAATAGCTTTACGTTTCGCTTCTGGATCATCTAAACCAGCTAAAGCATCATAAAATCTTTGTGAGGCATCAACTCCCTTTACGTTTAAACCCATTCCTTTGTATTGATCTAATACGCTTTGGAATTCGTTTTTACGTAACAAGCCATTATTTACGAAAATACAGTATAGATTACTTCCGATGGCTTTGTTTAAGATTACTGCTGCAACAGTTGAATCTACTCCACCAGATAAACCTAAGACTACTTTATCGTTTCCAATTTTCGCTTTCATTTCGGCTATAACTTCTTCTACGAAAGCATTTGGCGTGAACGTTTGCTCAACTTTAGCAATTTTGACCAAAAAGTTTTCTAACATTTGTTTTCCATCTGTAGAATGGTAAACTTCTGGATGAAATTGTATGGCATAAGTAGTTTCGCCATCTATTTTATAAGCTGCATTTTCTACATCTTTTGTACTAGCGATTCTAACTCCGTTAGTTGGTAATTGTTTAATAGAATCGGAATGCGACATCCAAACTTGACTATTTTCAGAAACACCTTCTAGAAATATTTCGTTATCTTTGATAAATGACAGATTAGCTCTACCATACTCTCTTGTGTTAGAAGCCGCCACTTCTCCACCTGAAAAATGGGCTAGATATTGTGCGCCGTAACAAACTGCTAATAATGGCTTTTTTCCTCTAATTTCTGATAAATCCGGATGTAATACTTCCTCTGAACGAACAGAAGCAGGACTACCACCTAAAATTACAGCTTTATAAGATGACAAATCAGTTGGGATTTTGTCGAAAGGAAAAATTTCGCAGAAAATATTTAATTCTCTTACTCTACGGGCAATTAATTGAGTGTATTGCGAACCGAAATCTAAAATTAATACGTTGTTCATATTTTTAAAGAGCAAAGGAAAAAGAAAAAAGAAAAAAGTATTTCTTTATTAACTTCACCTTTTATTTTTGATTATTTTAAAATATATTTTTATAAAATTAAATGAAATGTAATGTAATTTCTACAGCAAAACTTTTTACTATTTACTTTTTACTATTTACTATTTACTTGAAATTAATATTCAAAAGTTCCGTATTCCGAATGTATGGTTAGTTTTGTATTTTCAGAAGCTTCTACTCGACCCACAACCTGTGCATCTATATTGAATGACTTCGAAATTTCTATGATATCATTTGCGAATTCAGCTGGAACATAAATTTCCATACGGTGACCACAATTGAACACTTGATACATTTCTTTCCAATCCGTTTTAGAATTTTCTTGAATTAATTTGAAAAGAGGTGGCACTGGAAATAAATTATCTTTAATTACGTGAACCTCATTTACAAAATGCAACACTTTAGTTTGCGCACCACCACTACAATGCACCATTCCGTGAATTTGATTAGGTGTGAAAGTATCTAATATTTTTTTTATAACTGGAGCGTATGTTCTTGTAGGAGAAAGTACTAATTTACCTGCATCAATTGGACTATTTTCTACTGAATCTGTCAATTTTGTTTGTCCAGAATATACTAACTCGTTTGGAACTGCAGCATCAAAACTTTCAGGATATTTTTCTGCTAAATATTTCGCAAAAACATCATGACGAGCAGAAGTCAATCCGTTACTTCCCATTCCACCGTTATACTCTGTTTCATATGTAGCTTGTCCGAATGAAGCCAAACCCACAATAACATCTCCAGCTTGAATGTTGGCGTTATTGATGACTTTATTTCTTTCCATACGAGCGGTTACAGTAGAATCTACAATAATGGTTCGAACTAAATCACCCACATCTGCTGTTTCACCACCAGTTGAATGAATGGTTACGCCGTGTTTTTTTAATTCAGTAATTAATTCTTCTGTTCCATTGATAATGGCCGAAATAACTTCTGCAGGGATTAAATTTTTATTACGACCAATAGTAGAAGAAAGTAAAATATTATCTGTGGCACCCACACATAACAAATCGTCTATATTCATAATTAATGCATCCTGTGCAATACCTTTCCAAACAGAAATATCGCCAGTTTCTTTCCAATACATGTAGGCTAAAGCTGACTTTGTTCCAGCACCATCTGCATGCATGATGATGCAATAGTTTTCATCGTTGGTCAAATAATCAGGAATAATTTTACAAAATGCTTGAGGAAATAATCCTTTATCAATGTTTTTAATAGCATTATGCACGTCTTCTTTAGAAGCGGAAACACCTCTAAGATTGTAGCGTTGGCTCGTTTCAGAACTCATGTTTGTTGTGTTGCTTGTCCTGAAACAAGTTCAGGAATTGTTGTGTGCGGCAAAGATATAAATAATTCGGGAATGTGCCAATAAGATTAATAAGACAATTTAACAATTCATCAATGTGTTGATAAATAAGAAACTTTAATTATTTAAATGACTAATTAATTTTATTTTTCTAAAATCATAATTTCTACTCTTCGGTTAGCAGCGGCTTGTTCTTCGGTGGCTTCTGGTATTGGGAATTTGGGTTTAGTTACTCCAAAACCTTTAACTTTTATACGGCGTTCTAAGATATATTGCGATTGTAATACGCGTCGCACTTGTTTGGCACGTTCTAAGGACAAATTTCTAACATCATTATCTGTACAACAAATATGACCTTGAATTTCGATGTGTAATCTTGGGTTTTCTGTCATAATTCTTACTAATTCGAACATTTCTCTTTGTGATGAAGGCATAATTCCGAATGAATTTTTGTAGAATTGAATTTCTGGCAGAACGATTAAGGTTCCAGGTTTAGACAATTGAATTTTCTCTTCTAACGTAGCATTTTTAGGAAAATTCATGTCTACTTCTTCGATGGGTGTTAATCCGTTGGTTGGTAAATCTTTTGGTGCTTCTACAACCACTTTAGGTTGAATTAATTCAGCTTCTTTTGCTAAATCTTTCTCTTGTAAAAAAACAATAATAGCTTTTCTATTTTCGGCTTTGGTAGAAGATTTTGCTCCTTTTTCTCCTAAAGAAATCGATTTAAAATCTTCTCTAATTTTTACAGCTGTTTTAACCTTACTAAAAATATAGTCTACGCGTTTTTGTGACAACGTATCGTTATAACCTGATGAACCCACTTCATCTGTTGAACCAGTAATAGATAGAATTTTAGACTTTTTATTTAGAGCAATCCATTTGTTTAATTTAGTCAATTCTACTTGATTTAAGGTAGATTTATTATTTTCAAAGTAAAATGACACACTTTCTTGTCCAAAAAAAGTAAAAGGTAAAAGAAGAAAAGCTAAAGCAAATAGAAATTTCATTATTTTTTTGATATGAGTTTTTACAAATATAAGATAAAACTGTGCCAATTTATTTATCTACAATTAAAATTTCCACACGACGATTGGCTTTTCGTTCTTCTTCATTTTTTTCTGGGATTGAAAAAATTGGTTTTGTAGCATCGAAGCTTTTATAAGACACTCTATTACTTTCTATGCCACTCGAAATTAAATAATTACTAATTGCCTTACATCGTTTTAAAGCAATTTCTTCATTATCTTTTCCTAAAGTACAACAAATATGACCTTGAATTTCTATTTTCAATTTCGGATTTTCTTTTAAAGCTTGTAATAATTCTTCTCTAATAGGTTTAGATTCTGGATACAACACATCCATTCTGTCATAAAAATTCATGTTTTTTAGAATTAGCTTATCGCCAATCTTAGAAGTATTTATCTTCTTCTTTAGTTCAGTTACTTGTATTTTTTCTTCTTGCAGTGGCTTTGTCGTTGTTTCAAAATAAACAATTTCAACTTTTCTGTTCTTGGACATGTTTTCATTTTGAACAAAATTTTCACCCTTACTAATTTGTTCAAATCCTGAAGCACTCATCATTTTTTTCAAAAGATTCGCCACGAATTGTGCTCTATTTTTAGCTAAACTATCATTATGTTCCGAAGTTGCTCTAGCATCACAAAAACCAGTAACTGATTTGACAGTAACTTCTTTATTGATAAAATGTTTATCTAATCGATTTAATTCTGAGGTACTTAACTGATAAGAATCTGTTTCAAAATAAACTGTAAATGTTTTTTGAGCATAAAAGCTCATGGTAATTAAGGAAAATAGTATGCAAAAAAGTGCCTTCATAATTAAATGATTAAAGTGAATACGATTAAAATTTATTTCTCTAAAATTAAAATTTCTACTCTGCGATTGGCTTTTCTTTGTGCTTCATTTTTTTCTGGGATTGGAAAAAGCGGTTGTGTAGCATCGAATCCTACATACGTCATTCTGTCAGAAGCAATTCCATAGTCAATTAAAAAATCGTAAACCGCAATACATCTTCTCAGAGAAAACTCCTCAATATCTCTTCCTGGCGTACAACAAATATGACCTTGAATTTCAATTTTAATGGTCGGATTTTTTTCTAAAACTTCGTACAAATCTTCTAAAAGAGGAATAGATTCAGGATAAAATTCAGCCGTTCTAACATAAAAATTCAAGTTATTCAGTAAGATTTTATCACCTACTTTACTATTGATGATTTTCTTTTGTAATTCTGTTGGATACTCTTGAAAAACAATACCTTTATCGTTTGATTTTTCTATAATTTCTATCTCATTGGATGGAATAGACTCTAAAATTGGCAGATTAATTTCGTATTCAATTTCTACTTTTCGATTTAAGGACAAATCTTTATGTTGTTTAAACACTTCCCCTTTCGAACTGATTAAAATGGAAGTCTTATCTATTTCGGGCAGCGCATTTACCACATAATTTGCTCGGTTTAATCCCAATTGATAATTATAAGCATTGCTGGCTCTGTAATCGCAAAAACCTGAAACTTTATGTACTTTAATATTGTTTTTTTGTGCAAAACCTTTTAAAATACTGTCCTGTTTTTCATTTAAAACATACTTATCTGTATCAAAATACACTGTGAATTTTTCTTGTGAATATAGTGATGCTGTTACGAATAACATAAGGAATACAAAACGCATACTTATTAATTTAGGACTTTCGAAAAGTAGGATATTTAATTGTATAAACCAAAAAAAGCTTACCATTTCTGATAAGCTTTTCAATTATTTATGAACAATTATTTTATAAAGAACAATTCTCTGTATTTGGTTAATGGCCAAATTCCGTTGTCTACTAAAAGTTCTAATTTGTCGCAATGATCGCGAATAACTTCAAAATAAGGTTTTACTTTGTTGCAATAAACTTCAGCCATTTTTTCGGTATTGTCTAAATTATTGGCAATTTTACGTTGTTCTATCATTTCATCAATATTGTGATTGATTCCTGCAATATGATCTGAAATTTCTTTGATTAGCTCAATTTGCTCTTTCGCAATTTTTGTAAAATCTTTTTCAAAAATATCTTTCAACCCTTTCACATTTTCAATTAAAGTGTTTTGATATTTAATTGCTGTTGGAATTACATGATTACGAGCGATATCTCCTAAAACTCTTCCTTCAATTTGAATTTTCTTCACGTATTCTTCTAATTCAATTTCATAACGTGATTCTACTTCTACGTGATTCATTACTCCTAATTCGGCAAATAAGTCAAATGCTTTCTTAGAAACCTTAGCTTTTAAAGCTTCAGGAGTAGTTTTATGATTACTTAATCCGCGTTTTTTAGCTTCTTTTTCCCAAGCGTCACTGTATCCGTCACCTTCAAATAAAATAGCTTTAGTTCCTTTAATGTATTCTCTTAAAGTATTGAAAATTGCTTCGTCTTTCTTTAAATCTTTAGTTTCAATTAACAAATCTACTTCTTTTTTAAAGTCGATTAATTGTTTGGCTACAATTGAATTTAAAGTAGTCATAGAAACGGCACAGTTTGCTGTTGAACCAACTGCTCTGAATTCGAATTTATTTCCAGTAAAAGCAAAAGGAGACGTTCTGTTTCTATCTGTATTATCTAATAAAACGTCTGGTAATTTACCAACAACATTTAATTTTAAATCTGTTTTTTCTTCTGGAGATAATTTCCCTTGAGTAACACCTTCTAATTCAGCTAAAACTTTAGTCAATTGTTGTCCGATAAAAACCGAAATAATTGCTGGAGGCGCTTCGTTAGCTCCTAAACGGTGATCGTTACTTGCCGAAGCGATAGAAGCTCTAAGTAATTCTTCATAATCATGAACCGCTTTAATGGTATTGATAAAGAATGTTAAGAACATTAAATTACTCATTGGTGTTTTTCCTGGCGATAATAAATTAATTCCAGTATCTGTAGCTAATGACCAGTTGTTGTGTTTACCAGAACCATTTACTCCTTTAAAAGGTTTTTCGTGAAATAGCACTTTGAAATCATGTCTTTCTGCTACTTTTTCCATCACATCCATCAATAATGAGTTGTGATCTACAGCTAAATTTGTTTCCTCAAAAATCGGGGCTAATTCAAATTGACCAGGCGCTACTTCATTATGACGAGTTTTTACTGGAATACCCAATAACATACATTCGTACTCTAATTCTCTCATGTATTGTAACACACGAGTTGGAATTGACCCAAAATAATGATCATCTAATTGTTGCCCTTTAGAAGAAGTATGTCCTAATAAAGTTCTTCCTGTAGCGATAATATCAGGTCTTGTTGCTGCTAAAGCCGAATCAATTAAAAAATATTCCTGTTCCCAACCTAAAGTTGGTGTAATTTTCTTTACATTTTTGTCAAAATACTTAGCTACTTCGGTAGCTGCACTATCAATAGCACTTAAAGCTCTCAATAAAGGAGTTTTGTTATCTAATGCTTCTCCAGTGTAAGACACAAATACTGTAGGAATACATAAGGTACTTCCGAAAATAAATGCTGGAGATGTTGGATCCCATGCAGTATAACCTCTTGCTTCAAAAGTATTTCTAATTCCACCATTTGGAAAAGAAGACGCATCAGGTTCTTGTTGTACTAACTGACTGCCACCAAATTTTTCAACAGGATCAGAACCGTCCATTGAGGTTTCGAAAAAAGCATCGTGCTTTTCTGCAGTTGTTCCTGTTAAGGGCTGAAACCAGTGTGTATAATGTGTTACATTCTTAGACAATGCCCATTCTTTCATTCCCATTGCTACATAGTCTGCAATTTTACGATCAATTTTCGTTCCTAATTCAATAGCACTTTTAACTGCTTTGTACGCATCAGGTGTTAAATATTGACGCATTGCTTTGTCATTAAAAACATTTGAACCAAAAATTTCTGATTTTCTTGCTGTCTCTTCAAAAGAAACAGGTTTTCTACTTGTAGCTTTGTCTAAAGCTTGAAAACGAAGTGTAGCCATAAAGTTGTGTTTTAAAAATTATATCCTTAATTTTATGGAACAAAAATACAAATAAATCACAAATAAAAAAATATACCCCCAAAAATTTAGGGGTAGTATTAAAATAATTAATTTTTTTTATGAATTTTTACTTCGCAATTATAGGGTGTACTCCAAAAAACAGGCTAACAGAACAACATGATGTTTTTTTCGGAATTGCCAATCATCTAAAAGAATTGATACCACACATCTCTAACTCTTGGCAAGAATGTCAGGGAAAATTTCATATAGATTCGTGGCGAAAGGTTGAATTTATTGATAATTACAAAATTGATGTTGTTGAAAAAAACACTGCTTCTAAAGAAGAAAATATTTTTTTCATAAATCTTGGCGGCTATCTACCTAACGACATGGAAGAATACCATCATAAAATCCTTATTGTAGCTAAATCAAAAGCTGAAGCCATTCGAAAAGCTAAAAAATCTACTTTTTATAAAAAATTTAGTTTCAAAGAAGCACCTTCACATATCGATGAAAAATACGGTGTTGACATTGATGAAATCTATAAAATTGAAGATATTTTATTACCGGAATTTAAAGAAAAATACAGTTTAAAAATCACCAAAACAGACACTTATTATGAAGACAAAATTAACGTAGCATATTTAAGCTTACCGAAACTAAAAAAGTCTGATTTTTAATTTATATTTGTGCAAAATCAATTATTATGACAGTTTGGATTATTTTTTTAATCGCTATTTCAATTTTTTTAGCCTTAGATTTAGGTGTTTTTAATAAAAACCCACACATCATTAGCAGTAAAGAAGCATCAAAATGGACCATCTTATGGGTAACCCTTTCTTTTATGTTTTCCGGTGTAGTTTACTTATTATATAGTGGAGAACATATTGCCAATCCAACCAATTTAAAAGCTGCCGATGCTTCAATAAAATTTATTACAGGGTATTTAATCGAACTTTCATTAAGTGCAGACAACATATTTGTAATCGCCATAATTTTTGCTTCTTTTAAAATTCCACAAAAATACCAACACCGAGTTTTATTCTGGGGAATTATCGGAGCCATAGTTTTTAGAGGCTTAATGATTTTCTTAGGTGTAGCTTTAATCAACAGATTTGAATGGATCATTTATGTTTTTGGTGCCTTTTTAATTTTCACCGCAATGAAAATGCTTTTCAGTAAGGAAGAAGAAGAATTCGATCCAAAAGATTCGAAAATTTACAAATTCATTGGCAAAATATTCCCAGTACACACTGAAATTGAAGGGCAAAAATTTTTCATTAGAAAAAACAATATCAATTACGTAACACCTTTATTTATAGCATTAATCGTAATAGAAGTCATGGATGTGATTTTCGCATTAGACAGCGTGCCTGCAATTTTAGCCATCACATCTGATCCATTTTTAGTGTTTAGCTCTAACATTTTTGCTATTTTAGGATTACGCTCTATGTATTTCTTTCTAGCCAATATGATTGAAAAATTCAGCTACATCGAATACAGTTTAATTGCTATTTTAACTTTCGTAGGAATAAAAATGTTATTGATTCATCACTTCCCAGAATTTTTCCCAGAATGGTTATCCTTAGGTTTTATAGCTGTATCTATTACAACAGGAGTTTTGGTTTCATTACAAAAAAATAAAAATAAATAATGAAAGTGTATACAAAAACTGGAGACAAAGGCACCACTGCTCTATTTGGTGGTACGCGTGTCCCAAAAGATCATATCAGAATTGAAAGCTACGGAACAGTTGATGAGTTAAACTCGCATATCGGACTTATTCGTGACCAAGATTTCAATTCGCACTACAAGGATATATTAATAGAAATTCAGGACAGATTATTTACTGTCGGAGCTATTTTAGCCACACCACCAGAAAAAGAAGTTTTAAAAAATGGTGAAAAACGACTACAAAATCTAGGGATTTTGGAAAGTGATATTGAATTATTAGAAAAAGAAATTGACACCATGGAAGAAGCTTTGCCGCCAATGACACATTTTGTTTTGCCTGGCGGACATACAACTGTGTCATATTGTCATATTGCACGATGTGTATGCAGAAGAGCCGAGCGTTTAGCGGTACATTTGAGTCATAATGAGCCTGTAGCTGACACTGCTATTAAGTATTTAAACCGACTTTCTGACTACTTATTTGTATTGGCACGAAAGTTGTCTCAAGATTTAAACGCTGATGAAGTGAAGTGGATTCCACGAAAATAGTATTCCGTTTACAGTAAAAGGTGTACAGTTTACAATACAAACTGACTACTAAAAACTGAAAATTGACGACTGAAATTAAGTTCTTAAAATTTATTAAAAAATAATTCAAAAAAAACTTGTCTTTTTAAGTAATAAATTTATTTTTGCATTAAACTAAAAAATCTAAATAAGATGTATTGGACGTTAGAATTGGCATCATATTTAAGTGATGCGCCATGGCCTGCTACAAAAGACGAATTAATTGACTACGCGATAAGAGCTGGAGCACCATTAGAAGTAGTGGAAAACTTACAGTCTATTGAGGATGAAGGTGAAATTTATGAGTCGATGGAAGAAATTTGGCCTGATTATCCTACAGATGAAGATTATCTTTGGAATGAGGATGAATATTAAAAAATAAATAACCCAATAAAAGTCTCTTCGATGAGGCTTTTTTTTTGGTTATCTTAGCAAACTGAAAACAAATCCAGAGTAAGTTCTGGAAAAACTGATTCAAATTCAGTTTAAAAACACATATAAAACACAGATTATGAGTATTATAAATTCGATATTAAAAGTATTTGTAGGAGATAAAACTGCAAATGATATCAAAGCCATTCAACCAATAGTGAATAAAATCAATTCTTTTCAAGAAGGATTAAAAACTATTTCACACGATGAATTGAGAGCTAAAACAACTTTCTTTAAAGATAAAATCAAGCAAGCTCGTGCCGAAAAAGATAACAAAATTGCAGCTTTAAAAACAGAAGCTGAACAAACAATTGATGTTGATGCCAAAGAAAACATCTACACAGAAATTGATAAGTTAGAAAAAGAAGCTTATGAAATTTCTGAAAAAACATTAAACGAAATTTTACCAGAAGCGTTTGCAGTATTAAGAGAAACTGCTCGTCGCTTCAAAGAAAACGCTACAATAACTGTAACTGCAACTGCAAAAGACAGAGAACTTTCTGCCACAAAACCATACATAACCCTTGTTGGTGACGAAGTAAATTGGGCTAATTCTTGGGATGCAGCTGGTAAAGCCATCACTTGGGATATGATTCACTATGACGTTCAGTTAATGGGTGGTATTGTGTTACATCAAGGTAAAATTGCCGAAATGCAAACGGGTGAAGGAAAAACTTTAGTAGCCACTTTAGCACTTTATTTAAATGCACTTACTGGAAACGGAGTACATTTAGTTACTGTGAATGACTACTTAGCCAAACGTGATAGTACTTGGAAAGCACCAATTTTTGAATTCCATGGTTTAACTGTGGATTGTATAGACAACCACCAACCTAACACAGAAGCTAGAAGAAAAGCCTATAACGCCGATATTACTTATGGTACAAATAACGAATTTGGTTTCGATTATTTACGTGATAATATGGCAAATTCACCTGAGGATTTAGTACAAAGAAAACACAACTTTGCTATAGTCGATGAAGTCGATTCTGTTTTAATTGATGATGCTAGAACACCATTAATTATTTCTGGACCTGTTGAAGATGGAGACAGACACGAGTTTTTAGAATTAAAACCAAAAGTTGAAAATTTATTCAACTTACAAAAAAGAATCGCAACAGATTGTTTAACTGAAGCTAAACGTTTAATAAAAGAAGGAAATACTAAAGAAGGTGGTTTCCAATTATTAAGAACCTATCGTGCGCATCCAAAAAACAAAGCTTTAATAAAGTTTTTATCTGAAGAAGGTGTAAAACAAATTCTTCAAAAAACAGAAAATGCACATATGGCAGATAATAACAGAGAAATGCCTAAAGTAGATGAGGCGTTATACTTTGTTATCGAAGAAAAAAACAATCAAGTAGAATTAACCGATAACGGAATTAAATTCTTATCACAAGATACTGACGAAAACTTCTTCGTTCTACCAGATATTTCAACTGGAATTTCAGCTATTGAAAAACAAAACTTAGACAAAGATGCGGAAGCAGAATTAAAAGAAGATTTATACAGAGAATTTTCTGTTAAATCGGAAAGAATTCATACACTTACCCAACTTTTAAAAGCTTACGCGGTATTCGAAAAAGATACAGAATATGTAATCATGGACAATAAAGTATTAATTGTTGATGAATCTACAGGTCGTATTATGGACGGACGTCGTTATTCTGATGGATTACACCAAGCGATTGAAGCAAAAGAAAATGTAAAAATTGAAGCTGCAACGCAAACATTCGCTACAGTGACATTACAAAATTATTTCCGTATGTACAGCAAATTAGCAGGTATGACGGGAACTGCAATTACAGAAGCTGGAGAATTTTTCGAAATCTATAAATTGGATGTTGTAGAAATTCCAACGAACAGAAAAATGGCGCGTATTGACAAAGAAGATTTAATTTACCGTTCGGTACGTGAAAAATTCAATGCTGTGATTGAAGATGTTGTAGAGCTTTCAAATTCAGGTAGACCCGTACTTATTGGAACAACTTCTGTAGAAATCTCAGAATTATTGAGTAGAATGCTTAAAATGCGTGGTATCAATCACAATGTATTGAATGCTAAAATGCATAAAAGTGAAGCAGAAATTGTAGCGGAAGCTGGTAATCCTGGTGTGGTAACTATCGCCACAAACATGGCTGGTCGTGGAACGGATATTAAATTATCTCCAGAAGTAAAAGCAGCAGGTGGTTTAGCTATTATCGGTACAGAACGTCATGATTCTCGTCGTGTTGACCGTCAGTTACGTGGTCGTGCAGGTCGTCAAGGTGATGTGGGAAGTTCACAATTCTATGTTTCATTAGAAGACAACTTAATGCGTTTGTTCGGTTCTGAAAGAGTCGCAAAAGTTATGGACAGAATGGGTCTAAAAGAAGGTGAAGTAATTCAACATTCTATGATGACCAAATCTATCGAACGTGCACAGAAAAAAGTAGAAGAAAATAACTTTGGAACTCGTAAACGTTTATTAGAGTATGATGATGTTATGAATTCACAACGTGAAGTAGTTTACAAACGTCGTCGTCATGCTTTACAAGGAGAAAGATTGAAAGTAGATATTGTAAACATGATTTATGATACTTGCGAAGTTATTGTTGAAAACAACAAAATTGTAAACGATTTTAAAAATTTCGAATTCCAATTAATTAGAACATTTTCAATTAGTTCACCTGTTACAGAAGCAGAGTTTTCAAAATTAAACCAACAACAAATTGTTGCTAAAACATACAAAGCTGCTTATGCTTATTACGAAGAGAAAGTAGTTCGTGATGCAAAAGAAGCTTACCCGATTATTAAAGACGTTTATGAAAACAATAACGGTCAATTTGAAAGAATTATTGTTCCTTTTTCAGACGGAATTAAAACACTAAACGTAGTTACTAATTTAACGAAAGCCTACGAAACAGAAGGAAAATCATTAATTACTGATTTTGAAAAAAACATCACATTAGCCATTGTAGATGAATCTTGGAAGAAACATTTACGTAAAATGGATGAAATGAAACAATCGGTACAATTAGCGGTTCACGAACAAAAAGATCCTTTATTAATTTACAAATTCGAAGCGTTTAAATTATTTAAAGCGATGATAGAACAAGTAAATAAAGATGTTATTTCTTTCTTATTTAAAGGAGAATTGCCAACGCAAAATACCAATAACATTCAGGAAGCACGTCAGGAAACTAAGAAAACCAATTATACAGAATCTAAAGATGAAGTATTAAATTCTGATGAATTAGCTGAAGCGAACAGAGAAGCCGGTAATAATGCGCAACAACGCCCAGCTGTTACTGAAACTATAGTTCGTGATCAACCAAAAATTAACAGAAACGATAATGTGACTATCAAACACGTTATTACAGGTAAAAGTGAAACGATGAAATACAAAAAAGCAGAAAGTATGATTGCTTCTGGTGAATATGTAATCGTTAATGAATAAAACTTATTAAATGTTTAAAATTGCAAAGTCCTTAATTAGAAATAATTAGGGATTTTGCCTTTTTAAAACCTATCTTTACTAAACAAATAATGCGAAGTAATTATAAAACAAACTATCATGGCTAAAAGTCAAGACGCAAAAAAAGGAGCAAAAAAATAACCCTTAAAGACTCCGAAAGAGAAAAAAGAAGAAAAACGAGATAAAAAAAACAATCCAAAAAGAGATTAAAATCACCTTGTCCTGAATTAGCAAAAATTCAGGACTTTTTTATGCTTAACTTTTACTACTTTTACAAAAAAAGTAAAAGATGAAAATTAAAGTTACCATTTTGTTTGTACTTGCTTCTGTTTTTGGGTTTTCTCAAACTTTAGAAAGCATGAAAATTGAAGTTCAAAAAATATACAATTTGACTATTGAAAAAAAATATGACATTGTACTTGAATCAACCTATCCAAAAGTTTTTGAAATAGCTTCTAAAAGCGATATGATTGCTGTTATGAATCAGATGTTCGATAACGAGCAAATGAAAATTACTATTGAAAAAGTTAATCCAGAATTTACATTTTCAGAAATTTTAAGTATAAAAGGTGCCAAATATTGTATTGTTGAGCACAAGAACAGAATGACCATGAAATTTAAAGAGGCATTGGGTGAAAATAAAGAATTCATTCTAACTAATTTAAAAGAAAACATGACTGACTACACTGTAACTTTAGATGAGAAGACAGAAGTTTTTACTGTAGATGGAAAAGCCAAAATGATTGCCATTTCAGACAAATTAACTAACGGAACTTGGAAATACATTAATTATAATGGTGAAAGTCCAATGATGCAACAGGTTTTAGGAAAAGATGTATTAGAAAAATTAGGCTTATAATATGATTTATTTAGAACCCATTCATATCCTTTTCGAACAGTTAAAATCAAGTTTAGAGCATGGAACCTTTGCTAAATTAACGCTAGGTAAAACCATTGGAAAAACAGAGTTAACGAATATTTATTTCCGAACCATTGTTGATAATGACCAATTGAAATTCAATGTTACTTTCAGATATTTGTCTGAAGAAATTGTAGAAATAAAACCTATTGAAGATGTGGTAATGCTTTTAAGTCAATACATCAATAATCCGTTTTTAACTGTAATTTTATTCACAACAGAAAAAGACATCTTAATCAAACTCAACAAAAAACGTATGGCAACTATTACGGAAATGGATAATACCTTTAAAAACGCAGATCCTGTTTTGTTAGAATATTTGAAGAAATAACATACTTGTCATTTTGAACTTGTTTCAGAATCTCAAACGCAAAATATATTTATTTATTAGCCGCGAATTATCGAATTTATCGAAGTAAGTATTCGATTTAATTCGATAATTTACGGCTATATTTTTTTACAACTCATCCGGAAAAATTTTCCCAGGATTTAATATATTATTTGGATCGAAAATGGCTTTAATACGTTCTAATAATTCCAAATGCACTTTACTAAAAGCAATATCCATATAGTTTTTTTGTACCAAACCAATGCCATGTTCTCCAGAAAGCGTTCCATTTAAAGAAACGGTTAATGCGAAAATTTCTCTAATTCCTTTTGGAACTTCAATTTTCCAGTTGTCATCTGTCATATTTCCTTTAATAATATTCACGTGCAAATTTCCATCACCAGCATGACCGTAGCAAACTGATTGAAAACCGTATTTTGCTCCAATTTCCTTAATTCCTTTTAACAAAGTTGGCAGTTCGTAACGCGGCACTACTGTATCTTCTTCTTTATAAATTGAATTCGATTTTACGGCTTCTCCTACTCCTCTACGCATTCTCCAAAGTGCATTTTTTTGTTCTTCAGTATCCGCAAATAATACCTCATCGATTTCAAACTGTTCTACCACTTCCAAAATTTTTTCTGCTTCTAACATCAAAATTTCAGGATAATTCCCATCGACTTCAATTAACAAATGTGCCTGATGTTCGGGTTTAATATCAACTGAAATTCCATCTAAAAACTTTACGGTCCAATCAATAGCATCACGTTCCATAAACTCTAAAGCACTTGGTACAATTCCGGCTCTAAAAATTGCTGAA
The DNA here is from genome assembly GCF_011392115.1 of Flavobacterium difficile. GTDB lineage: Bacteria > Bacteroidota > Bacteroidia > Flavobacteriales > Flavobacteriaceae > Flavobacterium > Flavobacterium difficile. The sequence continues at coordinate 128,877 of NZ_JAAJBT010000006.1, read as the reverse complement.
ACGGCTTCGCAAGCTTGCTCCGCTTTATAAAACGGCACTAACAACAACACATTATGCTTGTTTTGTGGTATTAATTTTAAAACAATTTTAGTAATTACACCCAAAGTACCTTCACTTCCCACCATTAATTGGGTTAAGTTATAGCCCGTTGAATTTTTTAACGTGTTCGCTCCTGTCCAAATGACATCACCAGTTGGTAAAACCACTTCTAAGTTTAATACATAATCTTTTGTTACTCCATATTTTACGGCTCGGGCGCCACCAGAATTTTCGGCAATGTTTCCGCCAATCCAACAACTTCCCATACTACTTGGATCGACAGGATAAAATAAGCCTTTTTCGGCTACTGTTTCACGTAAAACTTGAGTAATAACTGCGGGTTCTACAATAACTTGTAAATTATTTTCGTCTATTTCTAAAATTTTGTTTAAGCGTTCTAACGACAACCCAATACCACCAAAAATCGACAAAGCGCCACCGCTTAAACCTGTTCTAGCACCAATTGGAGTCGTTGGAATTTTATATTGATTGGCAACTTTTAAAATTTCGGAAATTTCCTCTGTATTTGCTGGTTTGATTACAACTTGCGGAGGAAAAGACAAATCTTCTGTTTCATCGTGTCCGAAATGTAACAGCGTTTCTGCATCGGTAAAAATGTAATTTTCGCCAACTATAGCAGTTAGTTTTTGAAAGGCTTCTTGATTGAAATTCATTGTTATGTTTTTTTTATACCACGAATTGTCGAATTGTTTTAATTTAATTATTGTGAATTCGTGGCTTATATTTATTATATTTAGAAAACGATTGCCCTAGCCCTGATAGTAGCGGCATCTCCCGATGGCAATCGGGAATATAGCGGATAGCAGGATTTGGCTTCTGAAAAAAAATTCTTACTTTTACACAAAGCAATAATCATTGAGTAAAAATAATAAAATATCTGCACTTTCCGAAAAAGACGGCGTTAATAAACCTGAAATACTAAGTTCTCAGGTGGCGAAGCATATTCAAGCTTTTAGAAAAAAAGAAATTTTGGCTACTGAATTGATTGAAAAAATTATTGCTGGCGATAAAGTAGCGTTAAGTCGGGCTATAACCTTAATTGAAAGTACGAATAACAATCATTTAGAAAAGGCTAATGCAGTAATCAATGGTTGTTTACCTTTTGCGAATAAATCGGTACGAATAGGAATTACTGGTGTGCCTGGTGTGGGAAAAAGTACTTTTATTGAAGCTTTTGGAAAACATTTGACAGGCTTAGGAAAAAAAGTCGCAGTTTTGGCTATCGATCCGAGTAGTACGTTGAGTCACGGAAGTATTTTAGGCGACAAAACCCGAATGGAAGAATTGGTAAAAGATGAAAATGCATTCATTAGACCAAGTGCTTCTGGAGAAAGTTTAGGTGGTGTGGCGAGAAAAACTCGTGAAGCTATTATTTTATGTGAAGCTTGCGGTTTCGATACGATTATTATTGAAACTGTTGGTGTTGGACAAAGTGAAACTGCCGTACATAGTATGGTGGATTTCTTTTTACTATTGAAAATTGCTGGTGCAGGCGATGAATTACAAGGCATTAAACGTGGCATTATGGAAATGGCAGATGCAGTTGTAATTAATAAAGCCGATGGTGATAACATACAAAAAGCCAAAATGGCAAAAGTAGAATTTAACCGAGCTTTACATTTTTTTCCTCCAAAAAGTTCAGGTTGGCAACCTAAAGTTACTACATGTAGTGCTGTAACTACTGACGGAATAGCTGCTGTTTACGATTTAATTTTGGAGTATATTTCACACACCACAACTTCTGGCTATTTTGATGCAAAACGGGAAGAACAAAACCAATATTGGATGTTAGAAACTATTAATGAACAATTGAAAAATAGTTTTTACAATCATCCTGAAATTATAAAGCAATTAGAATTGGTGAAACAACAGGTTTTGAATCATGAGATATCTCCTTTTAGTGGTGCACAGTTATTGTTAGAGGCCTTTAAGAAAAAAACATAAAATGATACTTACTTCTAAAAGTCAAACAATAAGATTAATTTTAATAATGTTGTTTTTTTTCAACAATAATTTCGCACAACAAACTGGTTTACCTTTTGAGAATAATAAAATTTCTGTTGAAAAAATTATGGCTGGAATGGTAGCTTTAGCAGTATATTTTATTCCAACTTTAATTTCTCGAGATAAAATACATTTTAGATTTATCTTTCTTTTCAATGCTTTGTTAGGTTGGACAGTAATTGGATGGTTTATTAGCTTTTTATGGGCATTGTGGGCTAAAAGTAAAAATACAACTTTATTAAGTGAAGATATAGACGATTAAATTATACCAGTGAAACTACAAGATAAAATCCATACAAATTGGACCATTTGTTCTGCGTGTAAAGGTCGTGGGAAAAAAAATCGTGGCGTGAGCAAAAAGGCCCAACAACAATATCAAACAGCACTGCGACAATTTGAAGAAAATAATCATTTAGGAATTGCACCAGAACATCCAAAAGGAACACTTCATACTTGCGTGAGTTGTTCAGGTTCTGGGCTGCAACGTTCTGAAATTCCTACTAAAGCTGATACTACAAACCTACCTATTGTTGCTATTATTGGAGCTGGCATTGGCGGAGTGGCTTTAGCCGTAGCTTGTTTACACAGAGGCATTCCGTTTATACTTTTTGAACGAGATGCTAATTTCGAAGCACGTTCTCAAGGATATGGATTAACACTACAACAAGCTAGTAAAGCTTTAAAAAGTTTCGGAATAACTACTTTAAAAGATGGAATTACATCTACAAAACATGTTGTTCATACAACTGATGGAAAAATTATTGGTGAATGGGGTTTGAGAAAATGGTTACCTTCAGAAAAAAAAGAAAATTCAAAACATTCAAATGTTCATATAGCACGACAAGCATTACGATTGGTACTTTTAGAACAACTTGGTGGAATTGAAAATGTAAAATGGGGACATCAATTGATTCACCTTGATACCTCAGAAAATAATACAATTAGTTTTGATGTAAACGGGAAAATTAAAAACTATACTGCCGATTTAATCGTTGGAGCTGATGGAATAAGAAGTACTGTGAGAAAATTATTACTAGGCGATTCTATTGCTCCTTTACGTTATTTGAACTGTATTGTAATCTTGGGGATTTGTTCCCTTGATGCTTTAAAAAACAGATCCAATTCTTTATTAGATTCAGAAACTGTTTTTCAAACGGCCAATGGTTTTGAAAGAATTTACATGATGCCTTATTCTTCAACAAAAATAATGTGGCAATTTAGTTTTCCTATGTCGGAAGCTGAAGCCATAAAACTAAGTAAAAAAGGAGCAAAAGCTTTAAAGGAAGAAGCTTGCAGAAGAACACAATGGCACAGTCCGATTCCAGAAATAATGCAAGCTACACAAGAAACAGAAATTTCGGGATATCCAGTTTATGATAGAACTTTACTAACGACTGAATCATTAGAAAAAAGTAATTCCGTCACATTACTTGGAGATGCCGCTCATCCTATGAGTCCTTTTAAAGGCCAAGGTGCTAACCAAGCGCTCTTAGATGCCCTATCTTTAGCAAGATTTATTAAAAAAGCTGAATCGTATTGGAAAAATACTGGTATTAGAAAATCTATTTTAACGGATTTTGAAAATGAAATGTTAGCGAGAAGTGCCGTAAAAGTGAAAGACTCTAAGGCAGCTGCAGAATTTTTACATTCCGAAATGGTACTTCATGAAAGCAATGAGCCCAGAAAACATCAATAAAAAAGTAATCAAATACTGTTTAATTAATTACAAAAAAATACAAAACTATTCATATGTATCAATATTCCTATTTCAAAGAAAATGATAAAGAAATAATTTTAGATTTCATTGAAAAATATCCATTTGCTTTTTTAACTGGAAGTTTTATTTCTGGTGAACAAGTTGCTACTCAAATACCTTTAGTATTAGAAGTAAGAAATGAAGAACTTTATTTGCAAGGTCACATCATGCGAAATACCGATCATCATAAAGCTTTTATTGAAAATCCTAATTGTTTAGTAGTTTTTAGTGGACCAAGTGCTTATGTTAGTGCTACTTGGTATAATTCGCCTCAAAGTGGTTCGACTTGGAATTACATGAGTGTTCATGTAAAAGGTAAGATGAATTTTATGACAAATGAAGGTTTGGCTACATTAATGAAAAAATTCACTTTAAAATTTGAAAACAATGATATGGAGTCACCAACTATTTTCGACAACTTACCAAAAGAATATTTAAACAAGTACATGCCAGCTATTGTAGGTTTTGAAATTAAGGTTGAAACCATTGACAATACGTTTAAATTAAGTCAAAATAAAGACGAAGAAAGTTATACTTCTATTGTTTCAAAATTAGAGGAATTAGGTGGAAATAATTTGCTAATTGCAGAAGAAATGAAGCTTCGGAAGGCCGAACTATTTTCTAAAAATAAAGAAAGATAGTGCAATTTTACGAAATTCAAATACACTAAGATATCTTTTTGCAGAAAAAGAGTTAAATAAAAAAAGCATCAATTTCTTGATGCTTTTTTTGTGACCTCGTCTGGATTCAAACCAGAAACCTTCTGAGCCGTAATCAGATGCGCTATTCAGTTGCGCCACGAGGCCTTATTTTTGTGAGTGCAAATATAGAACTAAATTCTAAATTTAAAAATATATTTTTACTTTTTTTCTAAAGCATTTATTGTAACATAATAACGCCAAGCAATAATTGCTTTCTGTAATTTTGTAGCTTTCGCTAAATCAAGACGTTGCTTAGAATAACTTGGCAAAATGGCTTTATTAATTTTAGCTAAAATTTTAAACATTATTTTTTAATTTGGCGCAAAACTACATAAAAAAAACCCATATCATGTTTAAAACAATATGGGATTTTGAAATTTAATATAATATTAACCTTTATTTATCGTCGCCAATGTAGGTTTTGTTACCATTTTTATTAATGTAATATCTTCCACCTCTGGGACCCGTAAATACTTTTCTACCTTTATAAGTACCAGTAACTTTGTCGGCAACTTTTTTCTCAGCTGCTTTAGAAGCAGGAGTTTCTTTTATGTCTTCTTGAATTTCAGCAGGTGTTTTTTTCTTTACTTTTGTTTCTGCTTTAGTAGCCGCTGTTTTTGCTTTAGCTTCTGTTTTAGTGGCAGTAGCTTTTGCCGTTCCGGTAGCGGACGCTTTACTTTCCTTAGCTTTTTCGGCTTTTGCTTTTGCGGTGGCTTTTGCTTTACTAGCCTTTTCTTTACTAGCTTTAATTTTATCTGCTTCTTCTTTCGTTTCTTTAGCTTTTTTTTCTGCTACTTTTGCTTTTGCAGCTATTTTTTCTTTAGCAACTTTAGCTTTAGCGGCTTCTTTCTTTTCCGTTGCTTCTTTTTTAGCTTTAGCGACTTCGGCAACTTTTTTAGCTTTTTCTTTTTTCTCTTTAGCTAACAACGCTTTCTTAGCTTTTTCAGTTTTAGCTCTCTTTTCGCCAGCTTCTGTTTCTTGAGCCGTTACTCCAAACGTCAATAGAACAGACATGCACAATAATAGGATTTTCTTCATCTTAAATAGTTTTAGTTTAGTTTTATATAATTTTATGAATTCTATTTATAGGAATAACCACTCCTTTTTTAAGAATAACTTCATCTGCAGTAATTCCCCATACGGTTGTCTCTGTTACTCTTTTCGAAGAATCATCTTCATAAAAAATCTTAATTTTTAAATGCTCAAGATTTCCTAATGTTAAAGCGCGCTCTAAATCAGATTTACGTTGTAATATATCTTCTTTATCGGACATTACTTCTTTGTTAGGAAACTTTAAAGAAACAACATCTTCTTTTTCAGTCAGTTGAAAATCGCTCATAATTTAAATTTTTAAGTTAGTACGGTTAAGTATTATAAAAATACATTATTTTATAATTATGAACAAATGTAAATCGTAAAAATAATTTTTTTCTTTCACATGTAGCTGATTTTTGTTTTATATCAGCCATACGGTATAGTTTATCTATATTGATGTTTGCAAGCCAACTTATTTTTTGTGGCTATTTCAAAAATAAACCTTAATTTTGCCTTACTATGCAAAAGATTATAAACATTTTAAACAAACGTGCGCGTTTTGACTATGAAATTATAGACAAATATAACGCTGGTATTGTATTAACTGGTACTGAAATTAAATCGATACGTTTAGGAAAAGCTTCTATCGCAGAAAGTTTTTGCGAATTTAATGACCGAACTGAATTATTTTTGATAAATGCTACCATTGAAGAATATGCTTTTGGTACACATTATAACCACAAAGCCAAGAGCGAACGCAAATTACTTTTAAATAAAAAAGAATTAAAAAAATTAGATAAAGATTCAGATAATAAAGGTTTGACCATTGTTCCTTTGAAACTTTATACCAATGAAAAAGGTTTCGCAAAAGTAGAAATTGCTTTATGCAGAGGGAAGAAAAATTACGACAAAAGGGAAACCCTAAAAGAAAACGATACTAAACGTGATATCGCCCGAATTAAAAAAGAGTTTAGGTAATTTGGGATTTACGATTTACGATTTACGAATAAAAAAGCCAGAATTTCGTTCGAAATTCTGGCTTTTTTTGATATTTAAAATATTTCGACAGTGTCAATATCACAATACAATTAACTAAAAACTGTGACTGAAAACTGAGACTGAGACTGAGACTGAAAACAGTGACTAAAAACTACTACTTCCCTCCTTTTACTCCTTTACTGCCTTTTCGCAAGTCGGTTTTTAGTTTTTCTAAGTCTGATTTTGTTTTTTCTAATTCTTCTTTCAATTGTTCTAAATCGGATTTTGAAGACGAATCGGATTTAAATCCTTTTTGAATTTGAATTTTTTGTTCTTTTTTAAATTTTTCTAAATCGTCAGAATTGCCGTCAGATGAAAAACTTTTTTCAGAAAAAATCATAGTATTTCCTTTTCCATCTGAATATTTTTTTGTGGTTACACCGTTTTCATCTGTGGATTCTTCTTCTAACTTCATGTCTGGGTTATCTCCTAACATTTCACCATCTTTAAATGTAAAAGATTTAAATTTTCCACCTAATGAATCCATTGAAAATCCTTTTTGTAATTCTTTGAATTTATCTAAATCGATGGTATTGTTATCCATTAATCCTTTGAACATGTTGTTGTTGAAGATATCATCGAAATTATTCATTTCGAAGCCATTTCCTAAACCTGCAAAACCATTACCAAAAATATCATTTCTTTTATCGCCAGATTGAATATTGATTAATCCTTTTCCTTTTTCATCAAATTGTTTCGTAATAGAAATGGTTGCAATTGGTGTTTCTGAACTTACATTATAATTACCCGAATTGCCTTCTTTGTCTTTATAAGCAATTTTAATAGCTGTAATTTCTTTTTTATCGTTACGCTTCACTCCAGTAAAAGCAACTTCAAAATCGAACTTCTTAGCATCCGTTTCATCTTGTTTCAATTGCGCATCAGTCATGGCTTTATCTATTCGCAACTCGAAACTTTTGTATACGGGCTGTACAGCCTGATTTAATCTGTTGTTTTGAGCAAAAGTTGGATTCGGCAAAAAAGTTATAGCACTTGCCAATACGATTCCTTGAAATAACGTTTTAGCGTTCATAATACTTATTAATTTTTAAAATTATTGTCCAAAAATATAATTTTTACAAAAACGATTTTTTAAAATTTTGTTAATTAACGGGTTTTAACAGAAATGCCTAATTCAAAAGTTATTAAGTACTTAATTCTGTTTTTATTTTTTTTCAACAAACTCTTTTGTTTGAATGATAATAACTCCATTTTTAGCTTTCTCTCCAAATTTTTTCATGGCAAATGTAGAAGCCGACATAACGCTAACAGTGGTAATTAAATTAGAATCTATTTTTTCTAATTCTTCAAAATTTATCTCTTTATCATTTAATATAATTAAAGCTTTTTTAGCATCTACATTTTTATCTTTCTTTACTTTATCAATTTGGTCCACCTGATCTGATTCTGAAAATGAGAATTCAACTTTCAACGGATTTAATTCTTTTTTTTCTATCTCCACTTTTACATTCTCTTCATTAGATTTCGACTTCACAGTTTTCACTTCATAATAATATCTATCGTTGTTGGCACTTTTATTATATTTCTTTTCAAATTCAGATGGTGTAATTTCTTTCATTTCACCCAATTCTTCATCAAAAGGAATTTTCATTTTCTCAGTGGCGCCTTTTATTTTACCATTTACAATTAAAACAACTTCTTTCCCGTTTTTAGACATATTATCGATACTAAAATACTTTGGATTTTCACTGTTTTCGAACCCATCAACTTCAATGACTTCATCACTAATTTCTTTTTTAAACGTTCCACTTATTTCTAAAAAACCACAAGTTTTTACATTATTTTTATCCGTATTAACAAAAATTTTGATGTCATCTATGGGTGAAGTGGATTTTCTTTCCAAAATTTCATTATAAGTTTTACCAGAATCAAATTCTAATTTTAAAGCTATGATTTCATTGTTTCTATTTCGTTCTACATTTGAAATTCTTAACTTAAAACTGTCTATTGAAAAGGTTTTTTCTAATTCTTTTAACTCTCTATCAGTTGTGTTTTTAGTTACAATAGAAGAATAACTAGACGTTGATACAAATGCAGATTTAGTTTCTTTTACAATTTTCTTTTGAGCTATAGTTTCTACTTGAAACAATAACATAAATGCGGTTACAAATGGAAGAATAATTCCAAATTTCCAAATGTTTTTTCTGTTCGATTGATTGGTGTTTAACATAATGATTCGTTTTTTGATTGATGATTGATTAAATGTATTGATGATTGTAATATTTGAAGCTTGTGTGGTGATTTTCAACATGGTTTTTTGATACATTCTTCTATCTGAAACTTGATGAATAGCAAAGCTATCTGCTAAAAATTCTAAATTTTGAACGATACTTTTTCGATACAACCAAACGATTGGATTGAACCAGAAAAGAATAATAAAAAACTGCGCTAACAAGGTGTCGAAACTGTGTTTTTGCATAGAATGTGCTTCTTCGTGTTTGATTATATTTTGTAATTCAATTGGATTGATGAGTTCCTTGTTGAAAACTATATAATTAAAGAATGAAAAAGGCGTTTGAACTAAATTCGTATTAATGTAAACCAATTTTTCCCTCTTTTCCGAATTAGAAACTTTGATGATTTTAAACAACTTGACAAAATCGAATATTGTTTTTAATAAGAACCCAAAACAAATGATTCCGTATATTAAAAACAAAATTTCTAAATTAGTCAGTATCGGTTCTTGGGCGACTTCATTTGAAATTTGAACCATATGTGATACATTACTTTCGATGGAATTACTTAGCACTTCTTTTGCTTCATAATATTCAATTTTTGTAAAAGTTACGAATGGCAACAATAAAGAAATAAATAAACCTGAAAGCAAAAACCATCTCGAATGTTTGTAAAAGGTTTCTTTAGAAAGCGCTAATTGGTATACCAAGTAAAACAACGCAATTAAAACATTTACTTTTAATATGTAAGTGAAAATGGTATCCATACCTATTTCTTTTTCTCGATGATATCTAAAATCTCACGAAGTTCGTCTGCTGAAATTTTTTCTTCTTCAGCAAAATACGAAACCAAATTTTTGTATGAATTACCAAAATAATTCTGAATAGCCGTTTTCATAAAGGTTTTTCTGTATTCCTCAATATCTATAATTGGATGATACTGATGCGTATTCCCATACACATTGTAAGAAACATATCCTTTTTCTTCTAAATTTCTAATAATTGTAGAAAGTGTGTTGTAGTGTGGCTTCTCGTCTGTAAACTCCGCCAAAACATCTTTTACAAAAGCTTTTTTTAGCTTCCATAAAATGTGCATTACTTCTTCTTCTTTGTTGGTTAATTTTTGCATAACGATAATTTTGTTATACAAATATATAACTATATTTATAGTTACACAACTATTTTTATAGTTATTTAACTATTTTTAACGTTAAGTTTTTCTTTTGCGACTAATTTCAAAACATAAAAACCTATAAAAGTCGCAGTAATCCCAAGTAAACCCATAAACAACCAATTGGCCTGATAACCATAGGCTTCAACGATTGTCATTCCGATTTTAGCACTTAAAATATGAGCTAAACTATAACTCATAGTGAAAATTGCCATGTAACGACCTTGTTGGTGTTTGGGAGCACGACTCATAGCAAAAGCATTTGAAAAAGGAAAATTAAACATTTCTGCAAAAGACATGAAAAACATCATGATGATTAAAATCCCAGCCCAAGTATTTACTAACATTAAAAGCAAACTTATAGCCATTAATAAAGTTCCTGTGATTACGACTTTTAGTTTGTCTTTTTTATTTTTCTCAATGTAATTTACAATTGGCATTTCTAAAAAGAAAACCAATACACCGTTTAAAGTTAACAACAAACCAGTTTGAAATTCCGATAAGCCAAATTGTTTACTATGGTATAATGGAATTGTGGTAAACAATTGAAAAAACATGATCCCTACAATTAATGAAGTGGCTAGAAACAACCAATAAATTTTATCTTTAAAAACCGATTGCACTAAAACATCGCCAGGTTGATTTTTATCTAAATAGGTTGATTTTTTCTTTTCTTTAACCTTTACCCAAAAAATTAAAATGGCAATAATACAAGTTAATCCATCTACCCAAAACAACCCTTTATAACCAATTCCCATAATAATCAATCCCCCTAAAGCTGGTCCGGCTGCAAAACCTAAATTGATAGCCAGACGAACTAAAGTTAGAGCTCGAGTTCTGTTTTCTGGCTTAGCATAAGCTCCTAAAGATACGAACATTGCAGGTCGAAACATGTCGGAAACTGTCATAATTAAGAACACACCAATACATAAACCGTAAAATGAAGTAATGAATTGTAAACCAAAGAACATCAATCCACTAACAAGTAAGCTAAATATCATTATTTTATAAAAACCAATGGTATCAGACAACTTGCCACCTAACCAAGATCCTAACATCGAACCACAACCAAAAAACACCATAATGGTTCCTACTTGAGATAATGGAAAATGTAAATCTTCATTTAAGTATTTTGACAAAAACGGCAAAACCATTGTGCCAGCTCGATTGATAAAAGTAACTAAGGTAAGAATCCAGATTTCACGGGAAAAACCCTGAAAATTAGAAATGTATTGGCGAAAAGCTTTTTGAATCATAATAAAATATCTGATACAAATTTAGACAAATAACTTATTAAAATATAGTATTTTTGTGAAAACAATTTTATGAAATTTGTTAATTTACATACCCATTTTTACACCAATTCCGATTCAATTTTAGAAATTGTAAATCAATATCCGAACGAATTTTCATCTGAAATTCCGCATTATTCTATTGGAATTCACCCTTGGCATATTGACGAACAGTGTCTGAACGATGATCTAAAAATAATTAAAGAAAAACTTTCAACAAAAGAATGTATTGCATTGGGAGAATGTGGTTTAGATAAACGTATAGATAAAATCTATAGCACTCAAATTGACGTTTTCGAGTCACAATTGAACCTTTTACATGAAATTTCAAAGCCTGTCATCTTACATTGTGTAGCTTCATATGATGAAGTGATTTCGTGTAAAAAAAACAGCGGTCTCTCCTCGCCTTTTATCATTCACGGATTTTCAAAAAATAGTCAAGTTGCAAAACAATTATTACAGCAAGATTTTTATTTATCGTTTGGAAAGTATTTACTTCGTAATCCGGAATTAAGTGATGTATTCAGAAAAATACCGAATGAAAAAATTTTCTTAGAAACAGATACTATAGCGGAAAGTTTAGAAGAAGTTTATACTTTTGCAGCAAATTGTAAAAACATTTCAATCGAGGAAATGAAAGAAATAGTTTGGAACAATTACCAAACCGTTTTTAATATAAAGAAATAAGTTATGGCAAAGTGGCAAGAAAGAGCAGCGTTATTATTCAAAGAAGAAGGTTTAAATAAACTAAAAAACTCCAATGTACTTGTGGTAGGTTTAGGCGGCGTAGGTTCGTTTGCTGCCGAATTTTTAGCACGAGCTGGCGTAGGAAACATGACAATTGTTGATGGCGATACGGTAGACATTACCAATATTAACCGTCAATTACCTGCTTTACACAGTACGGTTGGACAACCAAAAGTAAAAATTGTGGGCGACAGGTTAATGGACATTAATCCAGAATTAAACCTTACACGCGTGGAAGAATTTTTATCTCCTGAGCGCGCTATTGAAATTGTAACTCCTGACTTTGATTACGTTTTAGACTGTATTGACAGCGTAACACCTAAGTTAAATTTAATTGTAGCCGCAAAACGCAAGAAAGTTAAAGTAATAAGCAATATGGGTGCTGGAGGAAAATTACTTTCAAGTAAGATTGTAGTCAAAGACATTAGTAAAACCGATGTGTGTCCGCTTGCTAAAAACATTAGAAAAAGATTGAAAAAAGAAGGTATTTCAAGTGGTGTGAAAGCGGTTTATTCATTAGAACATCCAGATGAAACGAGTTTAAAGACTACAGACGGCTCTAACTTCAAAAAATCTTTTTATGGCACCAACAGCTGGATGCCTGCACTTTTTGGCTTACACGCCGCAGAAACTGTTGTAAAACACCTTATTGGAAAGTAATTTGCAAAGAGTGAAAACTAAAAAAGGCGGATAAGTTTAAAATTATCCGCCTTTTTTTTAAACTTGAATATTATTTTGCTAAATAAGCTTCAACATTCGCTTGTATTCGTGCTTCAATATTTGAAATGTCACTTTTTACGAATTTTTCTCCAATAATATTTTCAAACAATTCGATATATCTTTCTGAAACTGATTCCACATACTCTTGAGTCATTTCTGGAATTTGTTGTCCTTCTTTTCCTTGAAAACCATTTTCAATTAGCCATCTGCGTACAAATTCTTTTGATAATTGTTTCTGCTCTTCGCCTTTATCTTGTCTATCCTGATAACCTTCAGCATAAAAATAACGAGAAGAATCTGGCGTATGAATTTCATCAATTAAAACAATTTTACCATCTTTAGTTTTTCCGAATTCGTATTTCGTATCTACCAAAATCAAACCTCTTGAAGTGGCAATTTCCGTTCCTCTTTGATATAAAGCTCTTGTATATTTTTCTAAAATCAAATAATCTTCTTCTGAAACGATTCCGTTTGCTAAAATGGCTTCACGAGAAATATCTTCATCATGAGAACCATTATCCGCTTTAGTGGTTGGTGTAATAATTGGGGTTGGAAACTTATCATTTTCTTTTAAACCTTCTGGCATCGTAACTCCACAAATGATTCTTTTTCCTAAAGCATATTCACGAGCTGCATGTCCAGATAAATAACCACGAATTACCATTTCAACTTTAAAAGGTTCACATAAATGCCCAACAGCTACATTTGGATCTGGAGTAGCAATCAACCAATTTGGTACAATATCTTCAGTCAATTGCATGAATTTAGTTGCAATTTGATTCAAAATTTGTCCTTTATACGGAATTCCTTCAGGTAAAACCACATCGAAAGCTGAAAGTCGATCTGTGGCAATCATCACTAATAAATCATCATTGATGTTATAAACTTCTCTAACTTTTCCTCTGTAAACGGATTTTTGACCTGTAAAATTAAAATTTGTAGTAGTAATAGTGTTCATTTTGTTGTGTTGTTTATTCTGAATTAATTTCAGAATCTGTTGTTGTGGTGCAAAAGTAGTTTTTAAATCATTTTTGAACAAAAAAAGAGATGTTTATTTTAACATCTCTTTTAATTTTAATCCGTATTCTCAATACTTTTATATGCATTAATTACTGCTTTCACTAATCTGTGACGTACAATATCTTTATCATCTAAATATAAAATTCCGATGCCATCAATATCCTTTAACACCAATAAAGCTTCTTTTAAACCAGAGATTGTTCTTCTTGGTAAATCAACTTGCCCAGGATCGCCATTAATTATAAATTTGGCGTTTTTTCCCATACGCGTTAGAAACATTTTCATTTGTGAATGAGTGGTATTTTGCGCTTCATCTAAAATTACAAAAGCATTATCCAAAGTTCGTCCACGCATGAAAGCTAAGGGTGCAATTTGAACAATTCCTTTTAAAATATAATCTTCTAATGTTTGTGGCGGAATCATATCGCGTAAAGCATCATACAAAGGCTGCATGTAAGGATCTAACTTTTCCTTCATGTCACCTGGTAAAAAACCTAAATTTTCTCCTGCTTCAACTGCTGGTCTGGTTAAAATGATGCGTTTTACTTGTTTTTCTTTTAGCGCTCTTACTGCTAAAGCCACTGCTGTGTAGGTTTTACCCGTTCCAGCTGGACCAACAGCAAAAACCATATCGTTTTTATTAACAGATTCTACTAATTTTTGCTGGTTAGGCGTCATCGCCTTAATTAACTTACCACCTAAACCGTGCACCAAAATTTGATCGCTTTTATGCATTTCACCTGTCTGTTGGGCATCACCTTCAATTACACGCATAATTACATTGTCGTCGATAGTGTTAAAACGAGTAAAATGTGTCATTAACCTTCTGAAACGTTTTTCAAATTCATCTAAAACCTCAGCTTCACCAAAAGCCTTCAAAACGGTACCTCTTGCCACAATTTTTAATTTCGGATAGTACTTTTTAATTGTTTCTAAATGACTATCATGTGCGCCCCAAAAATCTTTAGGCGCAATGTTTTCCAATTCAATAATTCTCTCGTTCAAAGGCTATATTTTTAAAATGTTTTTATTCTGTAAAAAAAAGAGTAGTTTTGTATCACTCAAATATAGCAAAAACTATAATTCCATTTCAAATAAGTTATAAACAATAAAATGTCAATAATTACTCTTACTACAGATTATGGTCTGAAAGATCATTTTGCGGGAATTTTAAAGGGTAAACTTTTTTCATTGTTACCAGAAATTAACATTGTTGATATTACGCACACTATTGATAAATTCAATTGTTTAGAAGCTAGTTATTTACTTTCCGTTTCCTATGCTCACTTTCCTAAAGGTACGGTTCATCTTGTGTGTGTCGATGCATCCAGAAATGCCGATACAGAACACATTGTAATGTTGTATGACGGACATTATTTTATTGGTGCAGATAATGGAATTTTTGGCAGTTTAACCAATAAACGTAATGCTGAAAAAATAGTTAGAATTAGCATTCATGACCGATTAATTAACGGTTCAAGTGATTTAGATGTTTTTGCAATGGTAGCGACTCATTTAGCTAAAGGCGGCGAAATGAATGTTATTGGCACACCCATTTCAGAAATTAAAAAAATGAATGTTTTGGTTCCGATTGTGGAGCAAAATGAAAAAATCATTCGGGGTCATGTTGTTTATATTGATGATTTTGGAAACTGTGTCACAAACATTTCAAAGAGTTTGATAGATGAAATTGCTAAAGGTCGAGAGTATATCATTCGTTTTTCTTCGCACAGTATAAAAAAAGTTAAAAACAACTATTCCGATTTCAAAAATAATACAACAGCAGATTTGAATGCCCTAGCAGGTAACGAAATTGCTATATTTAATCAAGACCATTTTTTAGAAATTGCTATTTATAGGAGTAATCCGAAACGTTCTGGCTCTGCTCAAACCTTGTTAGGATTAAAAATACAAGATGTGGTGCTTGTGGAATTTACGAATTAAGATTTGGGATTTACGATTTACGATTTACGATTTACGATTTAAAATTAAAATATATGTTTGTACGAATAGTGAAATTAACGTTTCAAGAAGATAAAATCGAAGCCTTTTTAGCTAATTTTGAAGAAATTAAACAGCAAATTAGAAATTTTGAAGGCAATGAATTTCTAGAATTGTATCAAGACAAACACGATTCTAGAATTTTTTTTACTTACAGTTACTGGAAAAATGAAGACGCTTTAGAAAACTACAGAAAATCGACACTATTTAATGAAGTTTGGACGTACACCAAAACGCTTTTCGCCGATAAACCTGAAGCGTGGAGTGTAAATAAGTTGGCTACTTTGGAGTAAAATTAAAGCCACGAATTATCAGATCTTTCGAAACACTGATTAAAGAAACTATTAAAATTTTTAAAAACTGTGCAATTGGTATCAAAAAACAAATTAAAGTTTTAAGTTTCAAGTTAATCCTTTACTTTTGCGAAAAACAAAACTATTTTCAAACGTTTTAAACGTTAAACAACTATATGAAAGCACTTTTATTACGTGAAATAAAATCCTTTTTTGGTTCGCCAATTGGGTATTTAGTAATAGCCATTTTTTTACTCTTAAATGGACTATTTCTTTGGGTTTTTGATGGCGATTTTAATATTTTGAATTCGGGTTACGCGGACATGAGTCCGTTTTTTAAACTAGCGCCTTGGATTTTAATTTTTTTAATTCCAGCCGTTACCATGAAAAGCTTTTCAGACGAAAAAAAACAAGGTACTTTAGAAATCTTATTCACCAAACCTTTAAGTCTATGGGAAATTGTTAATGGTAAGTTTCTAGGCGCTTTTATCTTAATTTTAATTGCGATAATTCCTACTCTTTTTTATGTATTTATAGTATCAAGTTTTACAGCTGCACAAAGTACATTCGACTACGGAAGTACTATTGGGTCGTATTTCGGATTGCTTTTCTTAATTGGTGCTTACACTGCAATTGGTGTGTTCACTTCTACCCTTTCAGACAATCAGATTGTAGCTTTCATTGTTGCGGTTTTCTTGTGCTTTTTCTTTTATTTTGGATTTGATGGTTTAGCTAATTTATTCGGAAGTTTTGGAACCATCATAAAAACTTTAGGAATGGACTTTCACTTTAAAAGTATGAGTCGTGGTGTATTAGATACCAGAGATATCATTTATTTCATAAGTATCACTATTTTATTTTTAGCGGGAACGGTTTATCAACTTAAATCACTTAAATGGTAATGAAGATGAAAGAAGTTCAAAAAAATAGTTTAAAAAAATTAGGATTCTTAGCCATAGGTTTATTCCTTATCAACTTTGCCAGTTATTATATCTACAAACGTTTTGATGTTACACAAGACAAACGATATACACTTTCTGAAACCACTAAAAAAATTATCGATGGTGTAGATTCACCTTTAATTATTGATGTATTTTTAGAAGGAAATTTCCCTGCTGATTTCAAAAAGCTGCAAACAGAAACCCGTCAGTTGTTAGAAGAATTTTCGGCTTACAATTCGAACATAACTTTTCAATTTGTAAATCCGATTGAGAAAGAAGAAGAACGTGTGGAAATCATGAAGAAATTCTTCGAAAAAGGATTGACACCTATGAATGTTTCAGTAACCGAAAAAGGCAAACAATCGCAAGAAGTAGTGTTTCCTTGGGCATTAGCCAATTATGGCGACAAAGGTGCGAAAGTACAGTTGTTAAAAAATATGATGGGTGCACAAATTGAAAATCAGGTTGAAAGCTCTGTGCAACACTTAGAATATGCGTTTGCAGAAGCAATCAACAAAATTTCAAAAGAAAAACAACGTAAAATTGCGGTGATTAAAGGAAATAGTGAATTGGACGATATTTACATTGCCGATTTCTTAAAAACCATTCGTGAAAATTACTATATCGGACCAATTACTTTAGATTCTGTAGCTTCTCAACCTAAAGAAACCCTAAAAGCTCTAAATGTATACGATTTAGCTATCATTGCAAAACCTAGAGAAAAATTTACTGAGCTAGAAAAACAAGTACTGGATCAATTTATTATGAAAGGTGGAAAAACACTTTGGTTAATTGACGGTACTACTGCTGAAATGGAACAACTTTATAATGAAACTGGTACCACTTTAGTAGCGAGTAACGATTTGAATTTAACAGACATGTTTTTCAAATACGGATTCAGAATTAATCCACAATTGATTAAAGACGAATATGGCACGCCTATTAAATTAGCCTCTGGAAATCAAGGTAGCGAAACACAAATGGAAACCTATAACTGGAAAATGGCACCTTTTATTTATCCAGCATCAAAAAAACACCCAATAGTAAAAAACACAGATGGAGTGAAATTCGATTTTTGTTCGCCAATTGAATTGTTAAACTCCAATCTTAAAAAAACTATTTTATTAGAAAGTTCTCCCTACTCTAAAGTCATTGGAACACCAAGTGTGGTTTCTTTAGAAATGATAACAGAAGAAACGACTCCAAAAGATTACGCAGGTGGTGGTTTGATTCCAGTTGCGGCTTTACTTGAAGGTTCTTTTACTTCAATGTACAACAATCGTGTGTTGCCGTTTAAAGATGAAAAATTCATCAATAAAAGTGTACCAACTAAAATGATTGTGATTTCGGATGGAGACGTAATTAAAAATCAATTAGATAAAGGTGCGCCAATCGAATTGGGTTACGACAAATACACTGGACAATATTTCGGAAACAAAGAATTTATCTTAAATAGTGTAAATTATTTGTTAGACGATAACGGACTTATTAACATTAGAAGTAAAGATGTCAGTTTACCCATGCTAGATAAAGTAAGTGTGGAAGACAATTACAGTCAAACACAAATGTTAACGGTAGCGTTACCTGTCGTATTATTAGGCATCTTCGGATTTTTATTCACCTATTTAAGAAAGAAGAAATACAACTGCTAGTTGTTAATAAGTATATTTTTAGATTAAGCAGTAACCCATTATATTTGTAAAGCAAAAAAATTAGATGATGATGAATTTTATAGTATCCAGTTCGTATTTATTAAAACAATTACAAGTTTTAGGAAGCGTTATTAATAGTAACAACACTTTACCTATTCTTGATAATTTTTTATTTGAATTAGATAACAATCAATTACACGTTTCGGCTTCTGACTTAGAAACTACTATGTCGGCTAGCTTAGAAATTGAATCAAATAGTACAGGAAGTGTTGCGATACCAGCAAAACTTTTGTTAGATATTTTAAAAACATTTCCAGAACAACCGCTTACTTTTACAGTTGAAGAAAACAACACCGTAGAAATTAGTTCTAATTCTGGAAAATATGCTATTGCTTATGCTGCTGGTGAAGAATTCCCGAAAGCTGTAGCTTTAGAAGATCCATCAACTACTGTTATTCCTGCTGAAGTTTTAGCTACTGCTATTGGAAAAACGATTTTCGCAACAGGAAACGACGATTTACGCCCAGTAATGAGTGGAGTATTTTTCCAATTTTCTACAGAAGGTTTAATTTTCGTGGCGACTGATGCGCACAAACTAGTAAAATACGCACGTACCGATGTAAAAGCTTCTCAAAGTGCAGAATTCATTATGCCTAAGAAACCTTTAAACATTTTAAAAGGAATTTTAGCGACTTCAGATGCAGAAGTAAAAGTAGAATATAATGATTCGAATGCAACGTATTCTTTTGAAAACTATGTGTTAACGTGTCGTTTAATTGATGGGAAATATCCAAATTATGAAGCGGTTATACCAAAAGAAAATCCAAATAAATTAATCTTAAGTCGTGTTACTTTTTTAAACTCGGTACGTCGTGTGGCTATTTTCGCTAACAAAACAACGCACCAAATTCGTTTAAAAATTGCGGGTACAGAGTTGAACATTTCTGCTGAAGATATTGATTATTCTAACAAAGCAGATGAGCGTTTAACTTGTGATTACCACGGTGACGATTTACAAATTGGTTTCAATTCACGTTTCTTAACAGAAATGTTGAATAATTTAACCAGTGACGAAATTCAATTAGAAATGTCATTACCTAACAGAGCTGGAATCCTTACTCCTATTGACGGATTAGATGAAGGAGAAACGGTTACAATGTTAGTAATGCCTGTAATGTTGAATAACTAAATTTGAGTATACATAATTGAATGAAGAAATACGTTTCTGATTTCAAAATTATATATAACTAACCTTAACTACTACTTGAAACCACATTGGCTTTTGCTTTTGTGGTTTTTTTTTGATGATTATGCAAATGACGCGAATTGAAATCGATTGAACGGATTTTGATTTTGTAATGTTACAACTTATACGACATTTGTAAAAATACCTCTAAAGTCAACTCAAGGCGACAATTCGAACTCACAACTACTACTTTTAAAATAGATTTTTCTGACCTAAACAAAATTATCTTAGAAGTATGGTCCCCTTGAGGGGACTTTAGGGGTGTCAAGATTATACCTTCAAAAGCAAATTATATATTCCGAAACTTACGTTTCTCCTCTTAATATCAAATCCTTGAGGGGACTTTAGGGGTGTAGTAATTGATGAACTGAAAAACAAAAAGTGCTATAATAGACCCGATAGGAACGGCATCTCCCGATTTTTCATCGGGAATATAGTGGATAGCGGGACTACACGTGATTTAAAAACGATTTTTGTTCTTTTAAAAAAACTTCTAACTTCTAACTTCTAACTTCTGACTTTAAATTATCTTTGTAATCAAAACCAAAAATATGATTCCACACGAAACTATAGTTGCCTTAGCTACACCATCTGGTGCGGGAGCAATTGCTGTTATAAGATTATCTGGTGCTAATGCGATTTCTATTGCTGCTGAAGTATTTGAATCGGTTTCAGGAAAAGACATTACGAAACAAAAAACACACACCATACATTTAGGACATATTGTAGACGGGACAAAGGTTTACGACCAAGTTTTACTTTCAATTTTTAAAGGTCCGAATTCGTATACAGG
Organism: Flavobacterium difficile; assembly: GCF_011392115.1. Lineage (GTDB taxonomy): Bacteria > Bacteroidota > Bacteroidia > Flavobacteriales > Flavobacteriaceae > Flavobacterium > Flavobacterium difficile. Next base: position 108,212 of record NZ_JAAJBT010000006.1, on the reverse strand, counting down.
TGAAAATGTGGTGGAAATATCTTGCCATGGTTCGGTTTTTATTCAGCAACAAATTATCCAATTATTACTTCGCAAAGGTGCTAAGATGGCACAAGCGGGTGAATTTACTTTAAGAGCCTTTTTAAACGCTAAATTAGATTTATCCCAAGCGGAAGCCGTGGCCGACTTAATCTCTTCAGATAACGAAGCCAGTCATCAAATAGCGATGCAACAAATGCGTGGCGGATTCAGTAATGAAATTGCTAAGTTGCGTGAAGAATTACTAAACTTTGCTTCTTTGATTGAATTAGAATTAGATTTTGCCGAAGAAGATGTAGAATTTGCAGACCGAACCGCATTTTACGAATTGCTAACCCGAATTGAATTCGTTCTAAAACGATTAATCGACAGTTTTGCCGTCGGAAATGTGATTAAAAACGGAATTCCGGTCGCCATTGTAGGGGAACCTAATGTAGGGAAATCTACGCTTTTAAATGCCTTATTGAATGAAGAACGCGCGATTGTTTCGGACATTGCAGGAACGACTCGTGATACCATTGAAGATGAATTAGTTATTGATGGCATTGGTTTCCGCTTTATCGACACAGCTGGAATTAGAGAAACAAAAGATGTGGTAGAAAGCATCGGAATTCAGAAAACCTTTGAGAAAATTGAACAAGCACAGGTGGTTCTTTTTCTTGTGGATAGTTCTCAATTATCTGATAATAGTTTAGAAAACCTTAAATCGGAAATTGAACAAATAAAAAATAAATATCCTTTAAAAACTTTATTAGTTCTTTTTAATAAAATGGACTTGATGTCGGCTGCATTAGTCGAAAGTATTCAGTCAGAAATTACTAATGCTTTATTAATTTCTGCGAAAAACAAAACAGGAATTAACGAATTAAAAAATCAGTTGTTATCTTTTGTAAATACTGGTGCATTGCGCAATAATGAAACAATAGTAACCAACACCCGCCACTACGATTCGTTATTGAAAGCTTTAGAAGAAATTCAGAAAGTGCGTTTTGGTTTAGACAATAACATTTCTTCCGATTTTATGGCGATTGATATTCGACAAGCACTCTTCCACTTCGGAGAAATTACGGGTCAAGTCTCTAACGATGAACTACTTGGCAATATTTTCGCGAACTTTTGTATCGGAAAATAACAGTACAAAAACAACAAAAACCATAACACAATAAAACAAACAAAACCCTTTAAATTAAAGGGTTTTGTTTGTTTTACACAAAATTAAAATTTATCATGTTTTGTGTTTTTTTGTTATTTTTTGTACCATTTTTGTACCTCGTATAAATATTTTTACTATTTTTGAAATTTAAAGACAAATTATGTCTCTTATTTACCCTTATTTCTATTTATTTAGTCTTATGTCGTCTAAAATTACAACAATATGAGTTCAAATTTTACAGTAAAAAGAATCTGTGATTATTGCAAAAATGTCTTTGATGCAAAAACGACAAAGACAAAGTACTGTTCACACATTTGCAATAGCAGAGATTATAAATTAAAGCAAAAAACTAAAAAAATTGAAGTAAGTGATACTGAAACAAAATTAAAAGTTACTAATTACGTTATTGATATAAACTCAAAAGATTTTTTAACAGTTAATGAAACCTCAACATTACTTAATATGTCTTCAAAAACTGTTTATAGATTAATTGAACAAAATGAATTAAATGCTTTTAATTTTTCAATTAGAAAAACTTTAGTTAGAAGAAAAGATATTGATAGTTATTTTGAAAGAAATTTAATAAATAGTGATTATGTGAATCCAAATCGAGAAAATGAAATTAATATTGATAATTCTTATACTATAAATGAAGCTATTGAAAAATTCAATATTTCAAGTGGCGCATTATATAATATTATCAAAAAACATAATATACAAAAAAAGAAATACGGTAAATTTACGTTAGTAAAAAAGGAGGATTTAAACAAAATTTTTGAATAATCAATTATGAGTAAAGTAACATTAAGAGAAAAAACACTAAAGACTGGCAAAATAAGTCTTTATTTAGACTACTACCCTCCTATTATTAATCCTAAAAATGGAACTGAGACCCGTAGAGAATTTTTAAAATTATATCTAATAGAAAATCCAAAATTAATTGAAGAAAAAAAGCACAATAAAGAAACGTTAGACCTTGCTGAAATAATTAAATCTAAAAGAAATGTTCAGCTTAAAAACAAAGAATTTGGTTTTAAAGATAACGTAGTGTTAAATGTAAACTTTATAACTCTATATAAAAGCGTTGTTGATGAATACTACAACACAGGTAGTGAATCCAATTATAACTCTTGGAAAGCTTCTTTAAATCATTTAGAAAATTTTAGTGGAGGAACTATATTATCAAACAATTTAACCCTTGATTATATAAAAAAATACAGAACCTATCTTTTAAATGCAAAAAGCACAAGAAATTCAAAAGTTGACAAAAAACTTGCAAAAAATACCGCTTCATCATATTTTAAAAACTTTATTGCTGTTTTAAAAGTTGCATATAAACAAAATTTGATTGAAAAAAATTTAGCAGAAGATGCGGAATACATAAAAGAAGAAGAGACTCATCGGGAATACTTAACCGAAGAAGAAATTTCTTTATTATGGAAAACAGAAATTAAAATTGAGAAAGTGAAATATATGGCAATATTTTCAGCTTTAAGTGGACTGCGTTTTGTTGATATAAATAACCTTTACTGGGAAAATATTTTCCAAGACAAACATCAAGGATATTACATATCATTAAGAGAAGAAAAAACAAAATCAATAAAAAATCATCCTATTTCTAATACTGCTTACAATATTTTGAAAACACAAAAAACTGATGTTGGACTTGTTTTTGGAGGGATTAAATATTCTCAAATAACCAGACCAATAAAGGACTGGATTAAAAAATCAGAAATAAAAAAGAAAATATCCTTTCATAATTTCAGACATAGCTATGCAACTTTACAACTTGCAAACGGAACAGACATATATACTGTATCAAAATTATTAGGTCACAAAAACGTTTCCACTACACAGATTTACACCAAAGTAATGGACAAAAGCAAAATTGAAGCCGCTAACCGTATAAATATTAAATTAGATGGATTATCTTAAAATATACAATTCAAATTATAATAAAACATACAGAATAGGAGAAAGTCTTATAAAACATAAATTGATACAATTCATTAAAGAATCATTATCCTATAACAGAGCTTTCAATCTTACTTTAGAATTATTTGAAAACCTTGAAAAAAAATATTTAATTAAAAAAGAACCTAACCTTGTAGAGCTAAAAAACATTTATAAAAGTTCACTTAGCAATTATTCGAAAAACAGTATTGAATTAGCATTAAAAAATGAAGTTAAAAAAAGCTTTTCAAAATTATCTTTAGACAATATAAACACTAACTATACCTTTGATTCTTTTATAAAAGAATTAGCTATAAGTAATGCAATACATGAATTATCAAGGATATTTAGGAACTATTCCGATATGTATAAGATGATGTATAATAATAATTTTTTTGAATCATTTGAAATAAAAGACTATCATCCGATTGACTTTAGAGACTCGAAAATCTATACAGATTTATTAAATAAATTTTTTCCATTAGAAGAATCAACAGAAAACTATTTAGAAAATTTTTCAGTGATTTATTCTGATGATAGTATTGATGATTTAGAAAATAACATCCCTAATTTTAATGAAAAAGAGAAGGCTTTTTTACTACATTCAATCTATAAAATTATAGCTGAATCCGAAACAAGTGCAAAACTAAATAATACTGAATTTTACAAAGTATTATCTATTGTAAACTTACATGATGATTCGTGTTTCGCAAGTGATAATTATAAAAACTCTGATTATTATAGAATATTAAGTGGCGGTATAGAAAAAGTAAGTTCAGAAATTAAAATTCAAGATAGTTTCATTGATATTTTAATTTCTAAAACAAGACAGTTAAAACTTAAAAACATAACAAAGTATCTATCAAAAAAAAGCACTTTTTTAAAAGCCGAAATAGCAAGAAACAATAAAAAAGCAAAATAACACTAAATTTCACGAAAAATTCCCACACGCAAATTTATCAATTTCTATAAAATTTGAATTTTAAAGTTCAAATTTTATAGAAATTATTGTTTTTGAGATATACGAAAAGTGAGTAAAAATAATATTCTACGAATATTTTACTAAACACACTAATAAACACAAAAACGAACACACCCTTTCTTCATCAATTTTGAAGTATGAAAAATCAACAAATTTACATGCTCTCAGAAGAAGGAATAAAAGTACTTGCAGAGCAAATTACAGAGAACATTAAAAAGGCAATTAATCCCTTAAATTCTTCAGCAGAGGACGTCTTTATGAACATTGATGAAACAGCAAAACTTATCAATTTAGCCAAACCAAGTATTTATGGTTTAGTTCATCAAAACAGAATTCCATATCATAAAAAAGGAAAGCGTTTATATTTTTTGAAATCACAAATCATTGATTGGTTAAAATCTGGCAAAAAAGAATCTAAAGATGATACAGAAACTAAAGCCAATGAGTATTTAATGAAAAATCAATTGTTTAATCGTTAATCTAACGTAACATTTACGAATATATATATGGAAAGTTATTTATATACATGTCAATATTGCTCTAAAGATTACAAACCAAACAGACGCAAAAAACAAAAGTATTGTAGCAATAGTTGCAGAGTAAGAGCATTTAAAATCCGAAATACTGAAAACAGAAATTTACCTATAAAGGAAGATGAAAAAAGCAAAAAACTTAAAATTGAGAAAATGAGTTTTGCAGGTGTTGGAAATGCAGCCGTTGGAGCATTAGCAGTAAATTTAGCAACCAATTTACTTACAAAAGAAGAAAACAAACCTGCAACAAAAAAAGATTTAAAAAATCTAATGTCGTCATTAAAACAACGATACTACCCTATTCTGAATATTCCTATAAGAAGAGACGGAGCAAAAGCTCATTATGATATGGAAACTAAAAATTTTATCTACCTTAAAAATTATTAGCTATGGAGGTAAAAAACCTTAATGATATTGATGATAAAATTGGAAACACATTTAAAAGCAACAAAGAAATTGCAATTAATCAATTAGAAAAAATAATTTCTAAGATGCCAATTGAAATTGAAGAAATAATTAACGATGCGTTTACTTTAAAAAGAATTCCTAAAGAATATTTATTAAGTTCAATACTGTTTTCATTCAGTAATGCCTGTGGTCTTGCTTTTTCAATAAAAGCGATGGGATATACAAATTATGCTAATTTATATTTTTCAATAATTGGAAGTCGTGGAGATATTAAATCACCAGCAATGGATTTAGCTACTTTTCCTTTGGTAAAATATGATAACGAAAAGTATAAAGAATTTAAAACAGAAAATATTGAATTAGATGAAATTGAAAAAATTAGTAGAAAGCAATTATTTCTTCAAGATGCTACAATTGAATCAGCAATTTTTACACATTATAAAAACAAATATTCAATTGGAATTTTCATTGATGAACTTTATTTTATTATTGAAAAAATGGCAAATAAAAGTAGTACCGAAGGCACAGCTTGGAGAACATTCTTTTTACAAGGAAATACCAATAAATATATTGATATATCACGCAAAACAACCGAAAGTTTTAGAATTGAAAAATCATACCCAACCTTATTAGGTTCAATTCAAAATCAATTTGTTCCAAAATTATTTGCAGATGGAAATTTAGAAAGTGGATTAATTGACAGAATCCTTTTTACAAACAAATTAACAATGAATAATCAATTATCAATTGATGATATTTCTATAGTAGTATCTGAAAATTATTCAAAATCCTTAATCAATCTTCTAAATTATCGTACTGAAATAGAGAATACTTTTGAAATGGATGATTTACAAATAGAACTCAATTTAGATGCTAAAAAACGACTTTTTGATTATTCACAAGAATTAATAAATCGTCAAAATAAAGCAATTGATTTAAGCAAAGAATATATTTCTAAAATGATGATTAACATCCATAAAATAACTCTTTTGACACATTTAATTTTAAATTCAAGAGAACAAACTTATCAAAGTGAAATTAATCTTGAAACCATTGAAATTGCAATTCTAATTCTTGAATTCTATTTCATAAATTTTAAAATTGTTTTAGAAGAAAATATCAATCACAAAGAAAAGCTACCAACGACAGAAGATGTTATTCGATTAGCTATAAAAAACAATGCTACTCAAAAAGAGGTCGTTGCCATTACTGGAATGAATAAATCTTCAATATCGAGAAAATGGAATAATGAACTCCTGCAACTCGCAACTCGCAACTGCGAACAAAAACATTCTGACATACAATAAAATAAATACTTAACAAGGTTTTTGTCAAAAGTTGCGAGTTGCAAGTTGCACAACAAAATTTATAATATGCTACAAAAAACGAAATTAGAACTTAAATTTAATCCAAAAAGAGATTACAAGTTAGTCACACCTTGTTGTGGTAGAAAAAATACAGACGGAAAATTTATCAACTATAAAAATCAAAGTCAAGAATTTGGATATTGCCATTCTTGTGGAAAAGCATCTTTACCACCAACTATATATGTTGATGAAAAAGGAGAAGAATATATTTGGAATGAGTTAGAAGGTAAATTTCAAACGGATTTATCACTACCTAAAAAAACCATAATAAATACACCAAAAATAACCATACAACAATTCATAAATGAATCGATTGTATGGAAACATTATAGTATAATTCCCGAAAACAATCTAATACAATATTTAAGAAAAACATATGGAGATTCAAAAGCGGAATTTGCAAAAGAAATTTACGCATTAGGAACAAGTAATGACGGCGGAATAATATTTTGGAGTATAAATTCTAATTCAAAAGTTCAAAAAGCAAAAATAGCTTATTATGACACGAACGGAAAAAGAACCAATAAATTCAAAGTTCCTTTTAAAAATGAAGATGGATATTTCAACTGTCTATTTGGTGAGCATTTGATTTATGATGAAATCAAAGAAAAGAAAACAATTGTATTAACTGAAAGTGAAAAAACAGCTATTATTGGTTTTATTTTATTTCCACAATATCTTTGGTTAGCGTATGGTGGAATTAATGGCTTAACTGAAAATAAAGTAAAACCTTTAATTGGTCATAATGTATTGATTATTCCTGATATGAGCGAAAACGCAGTAGGTATAATATTAAATAAAATACCTTTTCTTATTTCTTTAGGAATAAATGCAAAAATATGGGATATGACTGATGGTAAAACTGATGAACAATTAAAATTTGAAGGTATTTATAATAATGATTTAGAAGATATTTTTAGAGAAATCAATACTATATGATATACTTGCAAAATTTATATTCAGATTTATAAAAAAAACACAATTTGTAATTATTTTTATTTATTGTAAAAAAATATTACTTTTACAACAATGAAAATACTAAACATCATATTATCAATGTATATATTTATGCTTACTGCCTATCCTTGTGCAGATAAGCATAATGATGTTTTAGTGAAATCTTCAAACACACAAACTAGTTCACAACATAATCATTCTCATGAAGAAGAAACAGATTTATGTTCTCCTTTTTGTGTTTGCAATTGTTGTGGTCAACAAACATTAACGTTTTTAGAAATTCAATCTTTTCAATTTTTAGTACAATTCCAAGAAATAAAAACTTCTATTTCTTTTTATAAGTCAACTTCTTTTTCAAATTTCTACGGAAGTATTTGGCAACCACCGCAGTTGGTATAATGAAGCCCGAGTAATTTCGGGTTAACGAGTTGTGTCTTTTGAACAACTTAAAAAAAGATAACAGTTAGCTGTTTATTAATTCATTATACAATAAAAATGTTAGATAAAATCATTCATTTTAGTATCAATAATAAATTTATTATTGGGCTTTTCACACTCGTATTAGTTATCGTTGGTAGTTATTCACTTTATACTTTACCAATTGATGCATTACCAGACATTACAAACAATCAAGTACAAATAATTACAAGCTCACCTACTTTAGCTACACAAGAAGTAGAACAATTTATTACCTATCCAATAGAGCAATCAGTAAAATCAATTCCTGATATTGTAGAACTTCGTTCAATAAGTCGTTTTGGATTAAGTGTTGTAACAGTAGTATTTAAAGAAGAAGTAGATATTTATTGGGCAAGAGCACAAATTACTGAGCGAATAAAAGAAGCCGAAAACACCATACCTAAAGGAGTTGGTACACCAGAAATGGCACCAGTTAGTACAGGACTGGGTGAAATATACCAATATGTTGTATTTCCAAAAAAAGGATTTGAAGAAAAATACACTGCAACAGATTTAAGAACTATTCAAGATTGGATTATAAAACCCCAATTAATTGGAACAAAAGGTGTTGCCGAAGTGAATACGCTTGGTGGAAATCTAAAGCAATATGAAATAGCTGTTCAGCCAGATAAGCTGAAAAGTATGAATACTACCATCACCGAAATTTTTGATGCGTTAGAAAATAACAACGAAAATACAGGTGGAGCATACATTGATAAAAAACCATATGCTTATTTCATTCGTGGTGTGGGTATGGTTAATGGCATTGAAGACATCAATAAAATTGTTGTAAAAAATCAAAATGGTATTCCTATTCTTATTCGTGATGTTGCCAATGTTCAAATAGGTAGTAGTATCAGATATGGTGCAGTTACAAAAGACGGAAATGGCGAAGAAGTATCGGGAATGGTAATGATGCTTAAAGGTGAAAACTCAGGAGAAGTTGTTAAAACTGTGAAAGAGAAAATGGAACAAATCAAAAAATCACTTCCAGAAGGTGTAGAAGTTGAGGCGTTCATGGATAGAACAGTTTTAGTAAACAAAGCTATTAGTACAGTTCAAACCAATCTTATTGAAGGTGCATTAATCGTAATTTTCATTTTAGTATTATTGTTAGGTAATTGGAGAGCTGGTTTAGTGGTAGCTTCTGTTATTCCATTAGCCTTGTTATTTGCCATTTCAATGATGAAACTTTTTGGAGTTAGTGGTAATTTAATGAGTTTAGGAGCAATCGACTTTGGATTAATTGTTGACGGTGCTGTTATTATCGTAGAAGCCATAATACATCGACTCCAAGTCAGCAACAAAGGTAAATTAACTACTAAACAGATGAATGATGAAGTATATCAAGCATCTTCAAAAATTAGAAGTAGTGCCGCTTTTGGAGAAATAATAATCTTAATCGTATATCTGCCAATCTTAGCATTAGTAGGTATCGAAGGAAAAATGTTTGGACCAATGGCACAAACAGTATCTTTTGCCATATTAGGAGCATTTATATTGTCATTAACTTATGTGCCAATGATGTCAGCTTTGGCATTAAAAAAACAAACTGGACATAAAAAGAATTTTAGCGATAAAATTATTGACTCAATTTACAATTTCTATACACCTATTTTAGAAAAAGCTTTACGAATTAAAGCAGCAATTATTGGTGTAGCAGTCGCTTTATTTATTGGCTCATTATTTCTGTTTAACACATTAGGTGGTGAGTTCATTCCAACATTAGATGAAGGTGATATTGCAACGCATTTAATCATAGCTTCTGGTAGTTCATTATCTCAAGAAGTGGAAGCAACTACAAAAGCAGAACAAATTTTGAAAGCAAAGTTTCCTGAAATCAAAATGATTGTAACCAAAATTGGTTCGGCTGAAATCCCTACAGATCCTATGCCTATTGAAGCTGGAGATATGATTATTCTTTTGAAAGATAAAAGCGAATGGACATCAGCAGAAACCAAAGAAGAATTAATGGAAAAAATGGAACACGCTTTGTCAGATATTCCAGGTGCATTTACTGAGTTTTCTCAACCTATTCAAATGCGTTTTAATGAGCTTATGACAGGTGTAAGAAGTGATGTAGCCGTTAAAATTTTTGGTGACGATATTGATATGTTAGTAAGTAAAGGTGAAGAAGTAGTTCAGTTAATTAATGGTATTGAAGGTGTTTCAGATACTAAAGCAGAACGAGTGGCAGGATTACCACAAATAACAATTCGTTACAATAAAGACAAATTAGCACTTTATGGATTAAAAATTGGCGACTTAAACAAAGTCGTTCGTATGGGGTTTGCGGGAGAAACAGCAGGAGTTGTTTATGAAGGAGAAAAACGCTTCGATTTAGTGGTACGATTAGACAATGATAGTAGAAAAGACATTGAAAATCTAAAAGCTTTATTTGTAACCTTACCATCAGGTAGCCAAATTCCGTTAGAACAAATTGCTGATGTAAAATATGAAGATGGACCAATGCAAATTTCTCGTGAAAATGGGAAACGTAGAATTGTTGTAGGCTTCAATGTTCGTGGTGCTGATGTAAAAACGGTTGTAGAAACTATTCAAGCTAAATTAGATGAAAAACTAAAATTGCCAGAAGGATATTATACTACTTATGGCGGTCAATTTGAAAATCTTATTGAGGCAAATAAACGACTTTCTGTTGCTGTACCTGTAGCATTAGGTTTAATTTTAGTATTGCTTTACTTCACATTCAAATCTATTAAACAATCATTATTAATTTTCACTGCTATTCCATTATCTGCCATTGGTGGTATTGTTGCCCTATGGTTACGAGATATGCCATTTAGTATTTCTGCGGGTGTAGGTTTTATTGCTCTTTTTGGTGTAGCTGTATTAAACGGAATTGTTTTAATAGGATATTTTAATGAACTTAAAAAACAAGGTATGGACAATGTATATGATCGAATAAAAGAAGGTACAAAAGTAAGATTAAGACCTGTAATATTAACTGCTGCTGTTGCTTCACTTGGGTTTTTACCAATGGCAATTAGTAGTAGTGCTGGTGCTGAAGTTCAAAAACCATTAGCAACAGTTGTTATTGGAGGATTAATAACAGCTACTTTACTTACGTTAATTGTTCTTCCAATTCTGTATTTATATTTTGAGAAAGGCATAAAGATTAAAAGAAAAACTATGAATAATTCGGCTTTAGTAATTACCTTTTTATTTGGAATATTTGGAGCAAATGCTCAAGAAACTCAAAAACTTGATTTAAAACAAGCGCTTGAAATAGGTTTGAAAAACAATCAAAATATTCAAGTTTCAGAATTAGAAGTAAAAATGCAAACACAGTTACAAAAAACGGCATTTGAACTTCCTAAAACGGAACTATCAGGTACTTTTGGACAAATAAACTCTCAAGCTCAAGATAAAAATTTTGGTATCAGTCAAAGTTTTAATCCTTTTCAGATAAGTGCAAAAAGAAGTTTGCTTAAAGCATATAGCAATGCAAGTGCGACTAAATTAGGAGTTTCAAAACAAGAAGTAACTTATTCAATTAGACAATCTTGGAATACTTTATTGTATTATGAAAAACAAAATACAGTTTTAGAAAAACAAAATGCAGTAATGCAAAAATTTGTAAAGTCTGCCAATCTGAAATTTCAAACAGGTGAAACAAATGCTTTAGAGAAAACAATTGCATTGGCAAAACAACAAGAGTTGGAACAAAAAATTAAGCAAAATAAAACACAAATTGCAATTGAAAAATCAAGGCTAAAAGTAATTTTAGATCTAAAAACTGATTTTATAGCAGCTGATACTTCATTTGTACCATATCCTGCTATGGCAAAAGTTGATAGTTCAATGGTAAAACAAAACCCAATTGTTCAATTAGCAAATCAGCAAGTTAAAATTGCACAAGCCAATCATAAAGTTGAAAAATCGGCATTGTCTCCAGATTTTTCAGTGGGTTATTTTTTGCAATCTATAACAGGTAATCAAGATGTAAACGGAACACCAACATATTACAATAACACACCTCAATTTCAAGGTGTTGTGGTTGGTTTATCTGTGCCAATATTTGCAGGAAGTAGTATTGCAAGAGCCAAATCTGCAAAAACTAATATTGAACGAGAACAGAAAAATGCCGATTATATAAATCAGCAATTTAAAAGCCATTTGGAGCAACAATCTGAACAATTAGTTACATATAGTTCATTAATTGATTATTATAAAAATACAGCGATGCCAAATGCTAATTTAATAATCAAAAACGCAACAAAAGGGTATCAAAATGGTGATATTTCTTATGTGGAATATGTTCAAAGTTTAGAAACAGCAAGTCAAATTCAATTAAATTATAGCGAAGCGATTTATAATTACAATCAAACTATAATTACAATTCAATACAGTATCAATCAATAATAAAAAGTAAAATGAAAAAATCGAATATAATATATGCATCAATAGTAGGAGCGATAATTCTTGCTGTTATTTTATATTTTTCTTTGCGTCATACTGAAGGTGATGGACACGTTCATACAGATGGAGAAGCCCTTACTGAAGAAAGCCATTCTGAAGAAAAAGAACCTACAGCAATAAAAGAAGTTGAATTAAATGAAGCTCAGTTTAAAGCATCAAGTATAGAATTAGGTACTTTCTCTGATAAAAATTTAAGCGAAGTAATTAAGGCTAACGGTTATACAAAGTTACCGCCACAAAATCAAGCTGATGTATCTGTTTTTACTACAGGAATTGTAAAAACAATAAATGTAATCGAAGGGCAAAGAGTAAGTAAAGGACAAACTATTGCTACAATTGAAAGTCCTGAATTTACTAAAATTCAAGAAGCTTATTTAACCTCAAAAAGTAATTTAGAGTATTTAAAATTAGAATTTGAAAGACAAAAAACATTAAGTGATGAAGAAGTAAATTCTAAAAAAGTTTTTCAAAAAACCAAATCAGATTATGAAATTGAAAGAGCAAGATTTAATTCTTTGCAAAAGCAATTAAACACTTTACACATTAGTGGTAACGGAAATACAACGGCTACAGTTCCTGTAATTGCTCCAATTTCAGGAAATATTACAGAAATTTATATTAAAATTGGTAGTAATGTTGAAGCAGGTAAACCGTTAATGAATATAGTTGATAATTCTAAATTACATGTAGATTTATTGGTGTACGAAAAAGATTTATTCAAAGTAAAACAAGGTCAAAATGTGCGTTTTATTCTAACTAATCAAAATAACACAGAAATCAATGGAAAAATCTTTAGTGTTGGTAAATCATTTGAAAATGAAACAAAATCGGTAGCAGTACACGCTGATATTTCAAACTTTCAACAAAAATTAATTCCAGGAATGTATGTAAATGCACTTATCGATGCAGGAGCAAATACAGTTAAAGCTTTACCTACAGAAGCAATAATAAAAGCAGATGGTAGAGAGTTTATTTTTGTTTCAGAAGAAGGTCACAAAGAAGAAGTAGCCCACGATGAAAAAGAAGGACATAATCACGAAGATGGTGACAAACATGAAGAAGCAGAAGGAAAAACCTTCCATTTTCAACGTATTGAAGTAAAAACAGGAACTTCACAATTAGGCTATACACAAGTAACATTACTTCAAAAAATCGAAGCAAACGCAAAAATTGTATTAAAAGGAGCTTACTATGTTCAAAGTCATTTACTAAAAAGTGAAGGTGGTGGCGGTCACGAACATTAAAATCAAATAAAAATAATAACTTAAAAAATAGAAATAAAATGAAAAAATCAATTTTAATTTTGGCATTTGCTATTGCAACATTTAGTACAGTTTCTTGTAATAAAAAAGAGAATACTGAAACAACAACTGGACACGAAGGACACAATCACAAAGAAGGTGAAGCTCACAAATTAGCTTACGAATGTCCAATGGATTGTGAAAAAGGTAAAACGTACGATAAAAAAGGAAACTGTCCCGTTTGCAAAATGGAATTAATTGAAGCCAAAGCTGATAGTCACGAAGGACACAATCATTCAAAAGAGAGTCACAAAGGACATAATCATTAATCTAATAAGTTAATTATGAAAAATTCAATTTTAAAAACATTAGTATTAGCTGTATCATTATTTTTCTTTTCAAATTTTGTTACAGCTCAAAAAACAACTCAAAAAGCAGTTATAAAAACATTTTTACATTGCGACCATTGTAAAGAATGTGAAACCTGTGGAGAAAAATTCAAAACAGAAATGCTTAAAATAAAAGGTGTTAAGATGTATGAATTAGACGATAAAGCAATGACTTTTACAATTTATTATAATTCAAAGAAAACTACTTTACAAGTAATTAAAGAAGGTATTTCTAAACTTGGTTATGATGCTGATGAAGTAAAAGCCGACCCAGAAGCTTATGAAAGTTTAGACGGTTGTTGTAAAGCATAAGTATGAAGTTTAATATCAAAATGCCGAATAAGCTAATTCCTTTTTATCAAAAAGAGTTAGAAATCGTTAAAGATAATTTACAGCAAGATAATTTACAAAGTGCTTGGCATCATTTAGAGCGAGCACATATTATTGCACAAAAATATCCTTATAAGCACACATTTGTACATTGGAAAATGTTGCAATTTGGTATTAAAATAAAAAGTTCAAAAGAAGTTGTTGGTCAAATACCAAGATTATTGGTAGGTGGTGTAAAATCATTTGTTGATTATATTCCAATAGGTAATACAGGTGGTGCAAAAGTACCACCTGTAAAAAAGATGGAAATACCTGAAGATATTAAAGAAATTTTAAATATGAATTCATAACGATTATAGTATGGAACATCAGCACATTTATGACAAACAAGGAAAACAAATTTGTTGTTCATTAGAAGAAAAGATAAATCAAAGTATGGAACATCATTCGGATGATGATGGACACGATCACGACCATTCAAGTAAGGAAAAATCAACCTTTCAAATGTTTTTACCAGCAATTATAAGTTTTGTTTTATTGATGGTAGCCATTGGTTTAGATAATTATTTTACACAATCTTGGTTTACAGGTTGGCTAAGAATAGCTTGGTATATTTTGGCTTATATTCCTGTTGGAATTCCTGTAGTTAAAGAAGCGTTTGAAAGCATTAGAAAAGGCGATGTGTTTTCAGAGTTTCTATTAATGTCAATTGCAACAATTGGAGCATTTGCAATTGCTGAATTTCCTGAAGGTGTTGCTGTTATGTTGTTTTATGCTATTGGTGAAATATTCCAAACATTAGCAGTACAGCGAGCAAAAGCAAACATCAAAACATTACTCGACCAACGCCCTGACGAAGTTACTATTTTAGAAAACAATGTAGCTAAAACTATAAAAGCATCATTGGCAAAAATTGGAGATATTATCCAACTCAAAGCAGGAGAAAAATTAGGTTTAGATGGAGAATTACTTTCTGATAGTGCTTCATTCAACACAGCAGCTTTAACAGGCGAAAGTAAACCTGATACAAAAACAAAAGGGGAAGCCGTTTTAGCAGGAATGATTAACTTAAATTCTGTTTGTCAAGTAAAAGTAACTACAGCATATAGTGATAGTAAATTATCAAAAATTCTTGAAATGGTGCAAGATGCTACTGCAAAAAAAGCACCAACCGAATTATTCATACGAAAATTTGCTAAGATTTACACACCAATTGTAGTGCTTTTCGCCATCTTAATTTGTGTAGTTCCAATGTTTTTTGTAGCAAATTACCAATTTAATGATTGGTTATATCGTGCTTTAATTTTCTTGGTTATTTCGTGTCCTTGTGCTTTAGTAATTAGTATTCCGTTAGGATATTTTGGTGGAATTGGAGCAGCTTCTAAAAATGGAATCCTGTTTAAAGGAAGTAATTTTCTTGATGTAATGGCTACTGTTCAAAACGTAGTAATGGACAAAACAGGTACTATGACTGAAGGTGTTTTTAAAGTACAAGAAGTCGTTTTTGATTCTGATTTTAATGAAGATGAAATACTACAAATGGTTAACGCTTTAGAAAGTCAAAGTACGCATCCAGTCGCAACAGCCATTCATCAATTTGTTGGTAATGTTGACCCTACAATTGTTTTGCAAAATGTGGAAGAAATATCAGGACACGGATTAAAAGCAAATGTGAATGGAAAAGAATTGTTAGTTGGAAATTTTAAATTAATGGATAAATTTTCTATTTCGTATGATATTGACCCATCAAGTATAGTGTACACATTAATTGCTGTAGCCTATGATAAAAAATTTGTAGGTTATCTAACCATTGCTGATAGTATCAAAGAAGATGCACAAATCACAATTGACAAACTAAAAGCATTAGGAATTAAAACCACAATGTTAAGTGGCGACAAAAATACTGTTGTTCAATTTGTAGCTCAAAAACTCGGAATTACAAACGCTTTTGGTGATTTACTTCCAGAAGATAAAGTAAATAAGGTAAAAGAAATTATTACTAAAAAAGAAACCGTAGCTTTTGTTGGCGATGGTGTAAACGATGCACCTGTAGTTGCTTTAAGCAATGTAGGCATTGCAATGGGTGGTTTAGGAAGTGATGCCACAATAGAAACTGCTGATGTTGTTATTCAAGATGACAAACCAAGCAAAATTCCAATAGCTATAAACATAGGTAAACAAACTAAAAAAATAGTTTGGCAAAATATTATTTTAGCATTTAGTGTTAAAGCAATAGTTTTAGTTCTCGGCGCAGGTGGTTTAGCTACAATGTGGGAAGCAGTTTTTGCAGATGTTGGTGTTGCGTTATTAGCTATTTTGAATTCGGTTAGAATACAAAGAATGAAGTTTTAACATTTTAACATCATTTTAAATATAAAATAATAAGTTTTTATTAGTTTTGTCATGTTATAATTTTTTTAATGAAAAAATACCACATCATATTAGTAGTACTTTTAAGCATATTTTTTATGCCTGATACTGCTATGGCTTGTGGTGACTCTAATTCAAAACATACTTGTGAAAAAGAGGTTTCATCTACAAAGACAGAGAAAAAGAGTTGTTGTAGTAATGACAGTTCAACAGACAAAGATGATAAGGGATGTAATGGTGATTGTGGTCATTCAAAATGTGGTTGTTCTTCAACTTGCCCTCCTTCTTCAATAAGCTTTATACCAGAAATTATTTTTAAAATTAACTTTATTCGCTATTCTTCAATAGAGAAAGTTAAATTTTCATACACAACTCCATCAATTTCAGATGGTTTTCATTCAATTTGGCTAATACCTAAAATAAGCTAAATTCATTTTTTGACAGCCATTATTGTGTCAAATCCATAGCTATAAGCTATAATTTTCAAACAGTTTAATGAATAATTTTTGCTTTACAATTATTGTGTTGCATTAACTATTATTTCCAAACTGTTATTTATTCAAATTTATTTTTATCAATCAGTCAGAGTATTTCACTTTGATTACTAATACATTATTAAAATGAAAAATTCATTTAAAAATATAATGGTAGCAACTTTTGCATTGCTATCATTTACAATCAATGCACAAATAAAAAATTCAAAAACGGAAACAGTTAAAATCTATGGTAACTGTGGAATGTGCGAAACCAAAATCGAAAAAGCTGGAACTATCAAAAAGATAGTTGTAGTTGATTGGAATCAAGAAACTCAAATGGCAACTCTAACTTATGATGCCACTAAAACTAATCAGGACGAAATATTAAAGAGAATTGCATTAGCTGGTTATGATAGTGATAAGTTTCTTGCGCCTGATGATGTTTATAATAATCTTCACGGATGTTGTCAGTATGACAGAGTAGCAAAAGTTCCTGTTAAAGAAGAAACTAAAACAGAAGCAACTACTGAAAATCATAATAACCATGGAAACCATACAGAAACACCAAAAGTAGAAGTTCAAGAAGTTAATCAACTTAAAGCTATTTTTGATAATTATTTTGTGGTAAAAGATGCTATGATTTTCTCAGATGGTAATGCTACTTCAATTGCCTCAAAGGAATTGTTAGTATCAATTAACAATGTTAAGATGGACAAATTAGAAATGGATGTTCATATGGTTTGGATGAAAGTTTTAAATCAAATTAAAGAAGATGCTGAACACATTGCAGATACAAAAGATATTAAACATCAACGTGAGCATTTTACAACATTATCAAAAGACATTTATTCATTACTAAAAGTGGCAAAATACAATGTAACTGTTTACTTCCAATTCTGTCCGATGTATAACGATGGTAAAGGTGCAAATTGGTTAAGTAAAGAAAATACAGTAAAAAATCCTTATTATGGCTCAATGATGTTAAGCTGTGGAAAAACAGTTGAAACTATTAAATAATCTAAAATGAGAAGAATAGTTTTTGCGTTTTTTTTAATTGCTAATATAGCTACTGCACAAATTAATGTAGGCGATACAATACCGTCAATTACACTAAAAAGCAGCAGTAATAAAGATATAAATATTACATCTTTTAAAGGAAAATATGTACTTATTGATTTTTGGGCATCTTGGTGTGCACCCTGCCGTTTAGGTAATAAAAAATTAGTCAAGTTATATAATGAAGTTAGTCAAGATAAAATTGAAATCATAGGAATTTCAATTGATACAGATGTAAATAAATGGCTAAAAGCTATTGAAAAAGATAAAATTAAATTTACTCAATTGATAGATTCCAATGGTTTTGATGCTGAAACAGCAGTACTATTTGGTGTTGATGAATTGCCTTCAAAATACTTGTTTAATCAAGAAGGTATTCTAATTGCAAAAAATCCAACAGAAGAGGAAATAATTAAATTAACAGAAAAGTAAAATGAAAAAAATAAATAAAATTTATGTTTTAGTTGCATCAGTAGTTTTGATGTTTTCAATAAATAGTAATGCACAAATTGTAAAAGCTGAAATTAGAGCTACTGGTTTAACCTGTTCAATGTGTTCAAATGCGATTAACAAACAACTAAAGACATTACCTGAAGTTACTAATGTTGAAACAGATTTAAATACAAATACATTCACGGTAACACTTAAAGAAGGAAATGAATTAAGTCCAAAAACATTTAAAGAAAAAGTAGAAAAAGCAGGTTTTTTCATTGGCTCATTAATAATAACTGCAAAATCTGAAACTGTTAGTAAAAGTCCTTACATTTTAGTTAATGACAAAAAAAACGACGCTAACGAAGTTCAATTTCAAGTAGTTGACAAAGGATATGTTACAGAAAAGGAGTTTAAAAAATTATCTAAATCATACAAGGATATTGCAACTTATGTTGTGAATAATGAAGATGATTTTCATATTAAAATTTTAAACTAATGAGGAGAATTCTTTTGTTTTTTGTTGTAATATATTGTCAAAATATTTTTAGTCAGGAATTATTTGTAATTACCGACCCTGCAAGCAATGTTCCTGCAAATTCACTTGGAGTTAATGTAATGCAATCGCTTTTTAAAGAGGAAATGAAATCGGGTTACAATTACCATTTTATGCCTGAAGTATCTTATGGATTAAATAAAAACATAATGTTTCGTGCTTCTGCTTTTGTAAGTAATAGAAATAATGATTTGGTTACTGAAGGTGGTAGTTTTTATACAAAATATCGTTTTTATTCTGCCGATGATTTAAATAGCCATTTTAGATTAGCAGCTTATGGAAGATATAGTTTCAACAATGCCGACATCCATCAAGAACAAATTGAAATCTTGGGACATAATTCTGGATTTGAAACAGGAATTATTGCTACAAAATTGATTAAAAAAGTAGCAATAAGTTCTTCAGTTAGTTTTGAAAAGGCATTTGACAATAAACCAAGTTATCCATTTCCTGATAATATTGGTGATAATGCTACTAATTATACACTATCTTTAGGTAAATTAATGTATCCTAAAAAGTACACCAATTACAAACAAACAAATATTAACCTAATGGTTGAATTTGTTGGGCAAACTATTAATGAAAATGGTAAATCGTATTTGGATGTGATGCCAGCAGTACAATTCATTTTCAATAGTCAAGCACGTTTGGATTTCGCATACCGTCAAGAGTTAGTAAGTTCAATGATTCGTTCAGCTCCAAATGGCTTTTATTTCAACCTTTACTATACTTTTTTTGATTTAAAAAGTAAAAAATAATTTTAAAAATATAAATATGAAATCACTTTTTTTAACTGCTATTTTAGCAATCACTTTAGTTTCTTGCAATCATAAAACTAAAGAAACGGAAAACAATACTTCAGTAAATTCAAATGAGATATTTGCTTGTCCAATGCATTCAGAAATTACTGGAAAAAAAGGGGAAGATTGTTCAAAATGTGGAATGGAATTAACTGTACCTGTTACTCAATCTGAGAACCAAAATGACGGAACTCAAGTAGACAAAGACACTGTAAAACAAACAAGTAATGAAACTGTAGAAAAAGTTGTTGAAACTAAAACTGCTACAACTTCATTTTCAATAAATGAAATCGTTACAAACTACTTGAAAATTAAAAATGCTCTAACAAAGGATGATTCCAACGGTGCTTCAAATGCTGGAAAAGTTTTATTTAAAACTTTAAATGTAACAAGTACTAATGATTTAACTTCAAATCAAAAAAAGGACTATCTTAAAATTGTTACTGAAGCCAAACAAAATACAGAACACATAAAAAATAATTCAGGTAAAATTGAACATCAAAGAGAGCGTTTTGAGTTGCTTAGTAAAAACATAAATGATTTGATTAAAATGTTTGGAACTAAACAAAAATTATATCAAGATTATTGTCCAATGTATAACGACGGAAAAGGTGGTGTTTGGATTAGTGAAACAAAAGAAATAAAAAACCCATATTATGGTTCTGAAATGTTAAGCTGTGGAACTATTAAAAAATCTTATTAAAAATGAAACTATACATTAAAAACATGGTCTGTGACCGATGTAGATGGGTAGTTAAAACAGAAATTGAAAAATTAGGCTTCAAAGCCAATGTTATTGATTTAGGTGAAGTTGAATTAGAAAACAGCATCGACAACCAAGAGAAACAACAAATTAAGGAAGCTTTAGAAAATTTTGGATTTGAATTGATTGATGATAAAAAAAGTAGAATAATCGAAAAAATTAAAACTTTGATTATTGATTTAGTACATCAGAAAAACAATGAACTTGCGATTAATCTTTCGGAATATTTATCAAATCAGTTATCACAAGATTATTCTTCACTTAGTAATTTGTTTTCAGAAGTAGAAGATGTTACTATTGAAAAATACTTTATTAGTCAAAAAATTGAAAAAGTAAAAGAATTATTAGTGTATGATGAATTAACATTGAGTGAAATTGCTTTTCAACTTAATTATAGTAGCGTGGCATATTTGAGTAATCAGTTTAAAAAAATTACTGGTTTTTCACCATCACATTACAAACAATTAAAAGACAAAAAGAGAAAACAAATAGAAGATTTATAAATATTACAATTCTTACCCAAAATTCCACAACATTGATGAACTCGTAATTGTAGAACTTTGTATTATAATTTTTAACAATTAAAATTCAAGATTATGACACACCAATATCAAATAACAGGAATGACTTGTAGCAGTTGTGAAGCTAAAGTAAAATCAGCTTTGCTTACAATTGAAAATGTAACAAGTGTTGAAGTTTCAAAAGATACTAATTCAGCAACAATTACAATGAATAAGCATATTGCATTATCCAATTTTCAAAAAGCATTAGATAATAAATATCAAATTTCTGCTGTAAATCATAGTGAAATTGAAGAACAAGCTAAATCGTGGTTAGAAACCTATAAACCAATTTTATTGATTTTTTTCTACATTAGCTTAGTAACGATTTTAATACAGATTAAAAATCAAAGTTTTAACTTAATGGAAGCAATGCAACATTTTATGGCAGGTTTCTTTTTAGTGTTTTCTTTTTTCAAATTGCTTAATTTAAAAGGATTTGCAGAGAGTTATGTTATGTACGATGTAGTAGCAAGAAAAATTCCAATTTGGGCGTACTTATACGCTTTTACAGAGTTAATGCTGGGTATAGCTTTCCTGACTGGTTTTAATCCGTTGACTACAAATAGTGTTACTTTTTTAGTAATGAGTATTAGTATAATTGGAGTATTGCAATCGGTTCTAAATAAAAAGAAAATTCAATGTGCTTGTTTAGGAGCAATATTCAATTTACCAATGAGTACCGTAACAATTATTGAAGATGCTTTAATGATTATAATGAGCGGATTAATGATAATCCACCTAATTTAAAATTACAATCAAAATTAAATATAAATGAATTCTATGAAAATAATAAATAATATAGATAAATTAGGAACAATTGGTATGTTCTTCACCGCAATATTTTCTCCTTGTTGCTTTCCTCTTTTTGCATTTGCAGCATCTGCTTTAGGTTTGGGTAGTTTTGAACTTTTTGGAGGCTGGACAATGTGGATTTTTCAAGGGATGGTTCTAATTTCTATTATTGGTTTTTTTCTTTCTTATCGCAAACATAAGTGTCTTTATCCTTTATTAATTTCAATTCCAAGTATGGTTATCATTTTTTACAGTTATTATTTTTGTAATAATGAGTATCAAGTTTATTTTTTATATACAGGTATGTTTGGGCTTCTTATTGCAACAATCGTAAATTATTACCAAAATAAATTACATGGAAATTGTAAAACGTGTGGAATATATGACGGAAAAACTGTTGAATTGAAATCGACAATAACTTGTCCAAAATGTGGACACAAAAAATCCAAAATGATGCCGACAAATGCATGTGAATTTTTCTACGAATGCGAAAATTGCAAAACAAGATTGCGACCATTAGAAGGAGATTGTTGCGTATATTGTAGTTACGGAAGTGTGAA
This sequence comes from Flavobacterium difficile, assembly GCF_011392115.1. Taxonomy (GTDB): domain Bacteria; phylum Bacteroidota; class Bacteroidia; order Flavobacteriales; family Flavobacteriaceae; genus Flavobacterium; species Flavobacterium difficile. The sequence continues at coordinate 85,611 of NZ_JAAJBT010000006.1, read as the reverse complement.
ATGCCCGCCAATTCAAGTTGGAACAGCATGTTGTTAAAATATAAAGTACTATTTATGAAAATTAAATTATCAATTCTAATAGCATTTACTACATTAAGTATTTCTGCTCAAAATATCGTACGATATGATTTATACGTACGTGATACAATTGTAAATTATTCTGGAAAAGAAAAAAGAGCGATTGCGGTTAATGGTCAAATTCCTATGCCTACGTTGACATTTACCGAAGGCGACATTGCTGAAATTTATGTACATAACGAATTAAAAGAAGAAACTTCTTTGCACTGGCACGGACTATTTTTGCCTAATAAAGAAGATGGTGTACCTAATTTAACACAAATGCCAATCAAACCTGGTACTACTCACAAATACACTTTTCCAATCATACAAAATGGAACACATTGGTATCACAGTCATTCAGGTTTACAGGAGCAAATCGGAATGTATGGAATGTTTATTATGAGCAAAAAGCAAAATGATAAAACATTTCGAAAAGGAATAGATGATTTACCAACTGTTCCAATAATTTTAAGCGAATGGACTGATTTAAAGCCCGAAAATGTCCATAGAATGTTGCACAATGGAACAGATTGGTTTGCTATTAAAAAAGGGACTACACAAAGCTATACAGAAGCCATAAAGCAAGGTCATTTCAAAACAAAGGTTGCGAATGAATGGAAACGAATGAATGCTATGGATGTAAGTGATGTGTATTATGAAAAGTTTCTTATTAATGGTAAAAATGAAAGTCAATTATCACAATTCAAAGGTGGCGATAAAGTTCGACTTCGCATTGCAAATGGTGGTGCATCATCCTATTTTTGGTTAACTTATGCAGGTGGTAAAATTACTGTTGTTGCAAGTGATGGAAACGATGTTGAACCAGTTGAAGTTGACAGATTATTAATTGCCGTATCTGAAACTTATGATATTATAGTTACAATTCCTGCTGATAATACTTCCTATGAGTTTTTAGCAACTCCTGAAGATAGAACAAAATCTGCATCATTATATATTGGTAATGGTATCAAGCAATTAATTTCTCCCTTACCAAAATTGAAATATTTTGAAGGTATGAAAATGATGAATGGTATGATGAAAATGAACGGAGATTTGGACGATATGGGAATGCAAATGTCATTGAACCAAATGGATATGAATGTAGTTATGTATCCAGAGATAACTGGTTTTGCAAAAACAAAAAGTATGGGCAATATGGAAATGAATAATGAACATTCCAGCCATAATCAAAATCAGTACAATGCTAATGCGTTATCAAATATTACGACGCTTAACTATGCAATGCTAAAATCTACAGAAAAAACAACTTTACCAAAAGATGCACCAGTAAAAGAACTTCGTTTTGAACTAACTGGAAATATGAATCGCTATGTTTGGAGTTTAGATAATAAGGTTGTTTCTGAAATAGATAGAATCTTAATTAGAAAAGGCGAAAATGTTAGAATTACGCTTTATAACGGTTCAATGATGCGACACCCAATGCATTTACATGGTCACGATTTCAGAATTATCAACGGTCAAGAAGAATATGCGCCATTAAAAAACATAATGGATTTAATGCCAATGGAAACTAATATAATTGAGTTCAATGCCAATGTAGAAGGTGATTGGTTTTTTCATTGTCACATTTTGTATCATATGATGGCAGGAATGGGAAGAGTTTTTACTTATGAAAACCAAGCTCCAAACCCTTTAATTTCAAATCCTAAATTAGCGCAAAGAAAATTATTTGCCGATGATAGAAGATTTCATTTTATGGCAGAAAATGATTTTGCTACAAATGGAAATGATGGTGAAGCAATGTTAGGAAACACACGTTGGAATATTGGAACAGAATGGCGTTTAGGTTACAAAGAGCATCATGGTTATGAAGTTGAAACTCATATTGGAAGATATATAGGAAAAATGCAATGGATAATGCCATTTATTGGTTTCGATTGGCGCTATAGAAAAATGGGAATTGATGAACATGAAACAAATCTTTTCAATCAAAACAATACTAAAGACAAACGCAGTGTTTTCAGTGCTGGTCTTGAATATACTATGCCAATGCTTATTAAAGCACAAGCTGAAGTATTTAACGATGGGAATTTCAGATTACAATTTGAACGAATGGACATTCCTGTTTCAAAAAGACTTCGAATGGATTTGTCATGGAATACTGATAAAGAATATATGGCAGGATTACGATATATTATGAAAAGAAACTTAAGTTTAACAACACATTATGATAGCGATATGGGGTTCGGTTTAGGATTGAATTTGAATTATTAAGAACTGTATATGCTTCTTATTTAGCATATAAACAACCATTGCAATGAAATGAAAAAAAATAGCAATGGTTGTTTAGATATTTTTATTTTAAGGAATTATGTAACTTTGCAATCGTATTAAATGATGTATTGAAAAAGGAATTATAAAATTAAATTTTCATTCCTGTGTACCTCATTTGTACCCTATTACAAAAACAACCATTAAAATCAATAGTTTAATATTTCTGTATCGGAAAATAGTAAAGTATAAAGTACAAAATTAGAAGTACAAAATTAGAAGTGAAACGAAACGGTGTTCCATAAAAATATTGATTTATATTAGTTTAAATTCATAAGACTTTACTCAGCGTGTTTTCATTTGGATACTATATTTCAAAAGCATTTAGCGTATGTATTCCATTTCTTCTGACTTTAAGTCGCATATACCACTATTCCACTCAAATAAATAAGATTAAGCCGATTAAAATTCTTAATCGGCTCATTCTTTTAAATGTTACTCTTCTTCATCATCTGAGTCGAATGCATCAAAATCAAAATCATCAAAGTTAATAGGGTCTTGGTAATCGTTCGGATTGGGTGGAACCGCACCTTTTGGATTAAACAACTCCCATTCATCCCAAATATAATTAGATGCATCAAAACTAGCTACCCAATCGATAAATTGCAATCGGAACTCTTCAATTTCTTGTCTAATTAATGGAATGTAGTTTTTGTCTTTAAAGTTGTCAAACATCCTCAAAGCGCCTACTTGCACGTACAAATCCATAGCTGCCTTTCTTATTAAAGCTGCATTTTGCATTCGAATACTGTATAAATCTCCACCTTCTGCTCCCATTATTTTTGCGCAAATTTGCATGGCATCACTAGTCATAAAGTGCTTGGTTTCATTTAAATATTCATCATCTTCAGGCAAAATAGACACCAAACTTTCAACCAGCTGAAAAATGTATTTGGCTTTCTTATAAATCGGTAAATTTTCATCTTTTGGACGTCTCATCAGTTCTTAATTATATCTCAATTCAAACTTATCAATAAAAAATTAAAAGTCATGAAGTATTTACAAAATTTTGGCACAGTTTTTAGTAGGTTATTTCGTATCACCTAATCATAAAAATTTGTTAATGGCGCACAATTACTTTTTACTTATTAACCAACCATTAAATACAAATTATTATGAACAAAAATTTCAAAACTGGAAGCGCAATTTTGCTTCTAACCCTAGCTATCGCTTGTAACAAAAAATCTGAATCTAATACAAGTGCAATGGATTTAGCTGTTGTAGATAGCAGCGCTGTAGCTAACGACATGAGTTCTTCCGCAGCAGTAGAAGACCAAAATTCCAAAAGAAAATTTATTAGAACTGCCGATGCGCGTTTTAAAGTCAAAGATGTCGCGCAATCGACTTACAAAATTGAAAATGTAACCAAAAGTTGTGGCGGATTTGTAACCCTTTCCGAGTTGCGAAGTTCAGTTACCGAAAACGATGAAACGCAAATAAGCCAAGATAGTTTATTGAAAACCACACGTTACGAAGTGAACAACACCATGTCTTTACGCGTACCCAATGTAAAATTAGATACCCTTTTACGAAGTTTAGCTAAAGAAGTTCAGTTTTTAGATTATCGCGTTATAAAAGCAGATGATGTAAATTTACAACTCTTGGCCAACGAATTGTCTCAAAAAAGAAATGCAACCACTTCTAAAAGATTAGAAACTGCGATCGATAAAAAAGGAAATAAACTGAAAGAAATTAATGAGTCGGAAGAAAATTTGGCATCAAAAAGAGAAAAGTCTGATGCTTCACTTATTACTAATTTATCCTTAAAAGATCAGGTGAACTTTTCAACGGTTACGTTAGAATTGTATCAAAACGAACAATTAAAATACGAATTGGTGGCCAATGAAAAAAATGTAAACGCCTACCGACCAAATTTAGGGATTCAGATATGGGAAAGCCTCAAAACTGGCTGGTTTGCTTTAGAAACTATTCTTGCCTTTTTGGTTCAATTGTGGCCTTTTTTTCTACTTGGATTTTTGTCATGGATGGGTTGGAAAAAATTTAAATCGACTTCAAACGTTATCGTTAACAAGTAATTAGCGCAAGAAAAATTTAATTTATTAGCTTTGAAATAAAAATGAAAGTTGGAATTAACGCCGTACAATACGATTTTCCTAAAATCTATTTAGATATTGAAGAGCTTGCTATTCAGAGACAAATTGAACCTGAAAAGCTTCAGAAAGGCTTAGGATTATATAAAATGAGTTTGTTGGATAGCAATCAAGATATTATTACACTTGGTGCTAATGCGCTTTACAAACTTTTAGTTCAGGAAAACATTACTTTGCCTGAAATTTCAAGGATTTATGTAGGAACCGAAAGTAGTTTAGATAATTCTAAACCCATGGCGAGCTATATTTTACAAATAGTTGAAGAAAAATTACAACAAAAAACTACCAATTGTGATGTGTTAGACATAACATTTGCTTGTATTGGCGGTGTAGATGCTTTACAAAATTGTTTAGATTTTGTTCGGTTAAACCCAAATAAAAAAGCGATTGTAATAACTACAGATAATGCCAAGTACGATTTAAATTCTACAGGTGAATACACTCAAGGTGCGGGAGCGATTGCTTTGTTAATTACTTCTAATCCTAAAATAATTGCATTTGATTCGGAATTCGGAATAGCGACTTCAGGTGTTTTTGATTTTTTTAAACCTAAACAATATATCGACAAACAAAAAATCACTTCAAGTGAAGCGAATGACAATTGGTTTGATATTTTAGAAAAAGAAATCACCATTATAAAAGAGCAACCGGTTTTTGATGGTTACTATTCTAATTCTTGTTACATTAATAGAATTACAGAAGCATTTGAACATTTTAAACAAGAAAACAACTATCAATTTGATGTGATAGAAAATTGGGATTTAATCTGTATGCATCTGCCCTACAGTTTTCAAGGCAGAAGAACCTTTGTAGAAATTTTCGCTACTGAATATCCTGAACTTTTAGAAAAGGAAAAGGGAGAAAATAAAGGAGAAAAAATAAAAGCGTTATCCAAATCAGAAGCGTATAAAAATATAGTGCAGCAAAAACTTCAACCTGCTGAAATTAGTTCAAGTGAAATAGGAAATATTTATACAGGTTCGTTATTTTTAGGCTTTTTATCTGCTTTGTATTTTTCAGCAAAAGAAAATAAAGTATTTAAAAATAATACAATCGGATTTATAGCCTATGGTTCGGGATCAAAATCGAAAGTTTTTGAAGGAAATTTAACTGAAAATTGGCAACAACAAATTCTAAAAACCAATTTGTTTGAAACCCTACAAAATAGAACAGCAATCGATTTTGAAACGTATGAAAAATTACATAAAAAAGAAATCAAGGAGCCTATTTTAAAAGCAAAATCGGAATTTGTTTTAGATTTTATTGAAACCGAAAATCCTCATCTTAAAGGAGCTAGATATTATAAGTTTGCAGAGTAAACTGATATCTTCAGTATAAAATAAAAAACCTGTCTATCTAAAAAAGAAAGACAGGTTTTTTTATGAAACAATTAGGATATTAATTTTCAGTATTCAGTTTACTGTTTTTGTAACTAAAAGCAAAGTAAATAACCAATCCGATTACTAACCAAACGCCAAACCACATCCAGTTAGAAACTGCCATTCCTGTTAACAAATAACAACAAGAAATTAAACCTAACAACGGAATTAACGATAAATTTTTAACTAAAGACAACACCATCATTACCAAAACTAATACAAAAAATACTACCATTGGGATATTTTTAGCTCTTGTTTCTGAAGAAGAAAAATCAAAGGTATCTGAAAAAAATCCAGGAACAAATGTATAAATCAAGAAAATTGAAATGGCAATTAATACTGGAAAAATAAACTTAGAATTGATGTAAGGCAAGTGAAATTTACCAGCTTCTTTTTCTCTTCTAGGAATTAACAAAACACCACCACAAACCAGTACAAAAGCGAACAAAGTCCCGATAGATGTAAAATCTAAAACAAAAGTTTTATCTGTAAAAATAATCGGGATTCCAACTACTAAACCAGTAATAAGGGTAGCATAAGAAGGCGTTTTATATTTGGGATGAATGGTTGAAAAACGTTTAGGCATTAGTCCATCTCGGCTCATAGTCATCCAGATTCTTGGTTGCCCCATTTGAAAAACTAACATTACACTTGTCATGGCTACCACTGCACAAATGGCCACTAAAAAATGCATCCAAGGTAAATCTAAATTTTCTTTTTCAAAGATAAAAGCTAACGGATCTCCAATTCCTTCAAAAGCTTTGTAATTAGCTGCACCCGTTAAAACCAAGGTTAATAAAATATAAACAATCGTACATATGACTAAAGAATAAATCATCCCTCTTGGTAAATCGCGTTGTGGATTTTTACTTTCCTCTGCCATTACACTTACCGCATCAAAACCAATGTAAGCAAAGAAAACACCACTAACAGCCATCATAACACCACCAAAACCATTAGGCATAAAACTCGGAATGCCTACAGAATTATCTGGTGTCCAATTCGCAAATAAATCATTTTTAAAAATTAAAAATCCACCAACAATAATGATAAGTCCCACTACGAACATCTTAATCCATACCATCAGATTACTAAAATTCTTGCTTTCTTTAACTCCTTTGTAAACTAAATAAGTAATAACTAAATTAATAAGTAAAGCAGGTAAATCTAAAATTATCTTTAAACCGCCAATTTCAGATGCCGTGGTCCATGCTGTTAAAGCCTCACCTTCAACATTTCCTTGAAAAGCTTTAGAAGCCTCCATATAACTTGTAGACAAATAAGCGGGTACATTTATGCCACATTGACTTAGTAATGAGGTAAAATAATCACTCCAGCTGTATGCTACATAAATATTTCCAATAGAGTACTCCATTATCAAAGCCCAACCTATAATCCAAGCAAACAATTCTCCAAAACTCGAATATGCATAAGTGTATGCACTTCCAGCAACTGGAATTCTACTTGCAAACTCTGAATAACAAAAAGCAGTAAAAGCACAAGCAACAGCTACAATTACAAATAAAAACACTACACCAGGGCCACCATTAAAAACGGCACTTCCTAAACTACTGAAACTACCAGCTCCTAAAATAGCCGCAATTCCAAAAAAAGTTAAATCTTTTACTGTCAATACTTTATTTAAACCTGAATGCTCACCGTCTCCACCTTCTTTTAAAATTGTTGCAATAGGTTTTCTTCTAAATAGTTTCATTTTTAGTATATTTGATTAGCAAGGCAAATATATAATTAAAATTGAAATTGCTTTAGCTATTTAAAACTAAATTACTATAATACAAAACTATTGTTTTATAAATTTATATAATAAAAACTTATTAAATATAAAGGTTAATATTATAATTTTGTAACTAAGAAACATCTAAAACAAAATATAATTATGGAAAACTACGAAAATGCTAACGGTACTGGAGGAGGAAAATGTCCTTTCTCTGGTGGTGCAACAAAGCAAACTGTGGGACACGGTACTAAAGTTCATGATTGGTGGCCAAATGCACTTAACTTAGACATTCTGCACCAACACGATTCTAAAACAAACCCGTTAGGAGAAAACTTCAATTATGCTGAAGAATTTAAAAAATTAGATTTAGAAGCTTTAAAAAATGATTTAAAAGCATTTATGACGGAAAGTCAAGAATGGTGGCCAGCTGATTGGGGACATTATGGCGGATTAATGATTCGTATGGCATGGCACGCAGCTGGAACCTACAGAATTGCAGATGGTCGTGGAGGTTCTGGAACAGGAAATTTAAGATTTGCCCCTTTAAACAGTTGGCCAGATAACGGAAACTTAGATAAAGCAAGAAGATTATTGTGGCCAATTAAAAAGAAATATGGAAATAAAATTTCTTGGGCAGACTTAATGATTTTAGCTGGAAATATGGCTTATGAATCTATGGGACTAAAAACATTTGGTTTTGCAGGTGGTCGTGAAGATATTTGGCATCCAGAAAAAGATATTTACTGGGGTGCAGAAAAAGAATGGTTAGCCAAATCAGGAAGTGAAGGAAGTAGATATTCTGGTGAAAGAGATTTAGAAAATCCGTTAGCTGCAGTTATGATGGGATTAATTTATGTAAATCCTGAAGGAGTAGACGGACAATCTGATCCCTTAAAAACAGCACACGATGTTCGAATTACATTTGCAAGAATGGCTATGAACGATGAAGAAACTGTAGCTTTGACAGCTGGTGGACATACAGTTGGAAAAGCACATGGAAATGGAGATGCAGCTGCTTTAGGTCCAGAACCAGAAGGCGGAGCTATTGAAAATCAAGGTTTTGGTTGGTTAAATCCTAAAGGAAATGGAAATGGTCCAGATACGGTAACAAGTGGTTTAGAAGGCGCTTGGACTACACACCCTACTAGATGGGATAATGAATACTTCAATTTATTATTAAATTATGATTGGGAATTAAAGAAAAGTCCAGCAGGAGCTTCACAATGGGAACCAATCAACATGAAAGAAGAAGACAAACCTGTAGATGCACACAATCCTTCAGTAAGAAGAAATCCAATCATGACAGATGCCGATATGGCACTAAAAATGGATCCTGCGTACCGAGTAATTTCTGAGCGTTTTCACAAAGATCAGGACTATTTCACAGAAGTATTTGCAAGAGCTTGGTTCAAATTAACGCACAGAGATTTAGGTCCGAAAGACAGATATTTAGGTGCAGATGTTCCAGCAGAAGATTTAATTTGGCAAGACCCAATTCCGAAAGTAGATTATACATTATCAGATTCTGAAATTGAAGAATTAAAAGAAAAACTACTAAATAGCGGTTTATCTAGAGCTGAATTACTAAATACCGCTTGGGATAGTGCCAGAACTTTCAGAGGTTCTGACTTCAGAGGTGGTGCTAATGGAGGAAGAATTCGTTTAGAACCACAAAGAAGTTGGGTAGCAAACGAACCTGAAAGATTAGAAAAAGTTTTAGCTAAATTAACTGAAATTCAGGCTGGACTAACTAAAAAAGTAAGTATTGCAGATTTAATCGTTCTAGGTGGAAATGCAGCTCTTGAAAAAGCAGCTCAAGAAGGTGGTTTCAATGTAAAAGTGCCTTTCCATGCTGGACGTGGTGATGCTACACAAGAAATGACAGATAGCGAATCGTTTGAAGTATTAGAACCAACTAATGATGCATTTAGAAACTTTGTAAAAACCAAATATGTTGTACAACCAGAAGAATTAATGTTAGATAAAGCACAACTTTTAGGATTAACAGCAGCAGAAATGACTGTTTTAATTGGTGGAATGCGTGTGCTTGGCACAAATTATAACGGAACGAAACATGGTGTTTTCACAAATAACGAAGGTGTGTTAAGCAACGATTTCTTTGTAAATCTTACTGACATGAATTACAGTTGGAAACCAGCGGGCGATAATTTATACCATATCGTAGATAAGAAAACAGGCGCTACTAAATGGACTGCAACACGTGTTGATTTAGTATTTGGTTCGAATTCTGTTTTAAGAGCTTATGCAGAAGTTTATGCTCAGGATGATAACAAAGAAAAATTTGTAACTGATTTTATTTCTGTATGGAATAAAGTAATGAATGCAGACCGATTTGATATCAAATAATAATTAAATTGTTTGCCACGAATTCACGAATTAAAGTTTTCTAATTATCTTAATTTATCGTTTAAGGCGATAATAATTCTAAGTAAATAGAAAAATGTGAATTCTTAGCTTAAATCATATTAAATCAATAAATTATCTAAAAGGCGATTTGGAAACAAATTGCCTTTTTTTCTATAAAACCAAATACAATTTTCATCATAAGTATCTCTTATTTGGACATAAGAAATTACAATACCTACCTTTTGAAATAGTTAGAATAATGCTTAATTTTGCACTCGAATTAAAATCATTAAAATTAACAAAAAAATTATGGCATTAGTAGGAAAACAATTCCCAAACATTACCGTTGACGCAATCTCAGAAATGGGAGACAACTTAAGAATTAACGTTTTAGAAGAAGCAACTAAAAACAATAAAAAAGTTGTTTTATTTTGGTATCCAAAAGACTTTACATTCGTTTGTCCGACTGAATTACACGCTTTTCAAGCTGCTTTACCAGAATTTGAACAAAGAAACACAATTGTAATTGGTGCTTCTTGCGATACAAACGAAGTACACTTTGCTTGGTTAAACACAGCTAAAAACAATGGTGGAATTGAAGGTGTTACTTATCCTTTGTTAGCAGATACAACTCGTAATTTAGCTAACGCATTAGATATCTTAGATGTAGCAGATGAATTCAATGAAGAAACTGGAGATTATTTATTAACAGGTTCAAATGTAACTTTCCGTGCTACTTATTTAATTGACGAAACAGGTAAAATTTTCCACGAAAGTGTAAACGATATGCCATTAGGTAGAAATGTAAACGAATATTTACGTATGATTGATGCGTACACGCACATTCAAACTAAAGGTGAAGTTTGCCCTGCTAACTGGGAAGCTGGTAAAGAAGCAATGAGCGCAGACAGATTAAGTACGGCAGCTTATTTGAGTCAAAACTAAAAAATAAGACAAGTAGCAATGTGTCGATAAGCCAATTATTGACACATTGTTTTTTTACACCAAAAAACTGGTACAACTTATCCCATATTTCGGGATTAACTTATTGACAAATTGATAATTAGAAAACATGTTCTTAGAATTAGAAAAAGATAATTTAGCTGAAGTAGTAGCTTCAAACGAAGTGGTTTTAGTACAATTTTCAGCATCTTGGTGTGGAAATTGCAGAATCATGAAACCAAAATTTAAAAAAATGGCTTCAGAAAACGAAAACGTTCCTTTTTTAGTAGTAGATGCTGAACAATTTACAGAATCTAGAAAATTAGCGAACGTAGACAATTTACCAACATTCGCAGCTTTTAAAAATGGTGTGTTAGTCAACCAAACACAAACTAATAAGGCAGAAGTTTTAGCAGAATTAGTGGCTGAAGTAATATAAAGGGAATTTAGGAAGTACGATTTAAGAAGTACGATTTAAGAAGTACGATTTACGAAGTACGATTTACGAAGTACGATTTACGAAGTACGATTTACGAAGTACAAATTAAAAAGTAGGATTTACGAAGTACGAAGTACAAATTTCAAAGTACAAAGTTCGAAGTTATTTTTATTCCTATCCTTTTGTTGCTTTGACAAGAATTAAATACCACTAACCCAAACAATACTCACAAAACATGAAATTACCTGTAATAAAACATTTGACCCAATTTGTAGAAGAAAACGATGCGGATTACCTTATTGAAACCATCGCGGTATTAGAACATTTAACAGAATTAGAATCTTTAAAAGACGAAGAATTAGATGTTATTGGCGAATTGATTTCTAACATGTATGGCGCCATTGAAGTGAATAAAATGGTTAAAGAAGGCAAAGACAAAAAAACAGCACTAAACGATTTTATGAAACGCGTTTTAGGTGCTATTGATAAATAATTCAAGCCTACTTAATAGTATCGACCATTAAGCAATTAAAGTGATTTAGAAATCCAACTAAATAAATTTTAATTCCTTAATGGTTTTTTAATAAAATAGTTATTGTTTAAAATACTTTTTCTTCAACCAAAACGCCACATTTACTAAAATTATCAAAGCTGGAACTTCTACTAAAGGTCCGATAACTCCGGCAAAAGCTTGTCCGCTATTGATTCCGAAAACGCCTATTGAAACCGCTATTGCTAATTCAAAATTATTTCCTGCAGCTGTGAACGATAAGGCTACTGCATCTCTGTAATTGGCACCAATTTTCTTCGATACGAAAAACATCAAGAAAAACATAATGCCAAAGAAAATTACTAACGGAATAGCAATTCGAACCACATCTAAAGGTAAATCTACTATCATTTCGCCTTTCAAACTGAACATGATTACAATCGTAAAAAGTAAGGCGATTAATGTGATTGGCGATACAAATGGAATAAATTTCTGATTGAAAAATTTCTCGCCCAAATACTTTTTAATGGCATATCGACTCACAACAGCCAATGCAAAAGGAATACCTAAATAAATTCCAACGGTTTGAGCTATTTCAGCAATCGTTACATTCAATTCTAAACCTTTAATTCCGAATAAAGGCAACATAATTTTCAAATAAAAATAGGCATACAAACTAAAAAAGAAAACTTGCAACAAACTGTTAATTCCAATTAAACCAGCAGTTAATTCGCGATTTCCTTCGGCCAATTCGTTCCAAACAATTACCATGGCAATGCAAGGCGCAATTCCAATAATAATTAAACCCGTCATATATTCTGGATAGTCTTTTAAGAAAAATGTTGCTAAAACAAACATTAAAAAAGGACCGAAAATCCACGTAATAAAAAAGGATGCGGTTAACAATTTAGGTTGTTGAAACATTTGTGGCACTTTAGAAAAATCAATTTTTGTTAAAGGCGGATACATCATCAAAATCAATCCAATTGCTAATGGAATATTTGTTGTACCCGAAGAAAATGAATTAATAAAAACAGCTGAATTCGGAATAAAATAGCCAATTCCTACTCCAATTAGCATCGCTAAAAAAATCCAAAGTGTTAAAAAACGATCTAAAAATCCTAATCTTTTTTTCATATGTTTTATTTTACCGCAAAGGCGCAAAGACAGTGCTTGGCTCGCGAAGTTTTAATTTATTTAATTTGATTGAAAAGGTATTATTGTTTTCTTTTTACCGCAAAGACGCAAAGAAAGCGCAAGGTTCACGAAGTTTTAATTTATTTAATTTGATTGAAAACGTAATACATTTCACTTGCAATTTGCAAACTACGTTCAGTATATTTTTCATTCATTTCTGCTGTACCATCAAAAGCCTTAGGATCTTCATATTTGATTGGAAATCGGGCTTCTGCGCCAAACACAATCGGGCAACCTTCATCCGCAGAATTGCAAGTCATAATGGCTCCGAAATTGGTTTTCGGATTAAAAACATCAAAATAAGTTTTTGAAAAAGCTATAATTGGAGCTTCATTTTCTGAATATTTTATAGCATAAACTGGATTTTCAGCTTCACTCAATTGTTGAATCTCAAAACCTTGATTAAGTAAAGTTTCTCCAACTTTCGGAAACATTGCAGTTACTTCAGTTCCGCCAGAATAACAAAATATAGATTTTATTCCGAAATGAAACGCCATAGTTTGTGCCCAAATTTGACTCAAATGACTTCTTCTCGAATTATGAGTACAAATGAAATTCAGGCGAATCACTTCATTAGAATTTACTTTTTTTTGAATATACTCTACCAAAGGTTGTATACCTACTTTTCGCTCTTCAGAAACAGAAATTTGTGAAATGATTTCTATTGTTTTGGATAAATTTTGAAACATCATCTAAATTTTAAAATATTTAATTAACAACAACCTGAATTTGGAGTACAACCTGATGTTTCTTTTGGAATCCACTCCCCTATTTTGACTTTCTTTTTTTCTGTTGGAATGCCACAATTGTCTTTGGCTAAACAATCCGTTAACTTCGATTTCAATTGAAAATTCGTACCCTCAAATTCTAAACTAAATTTTCCAATAGTTTCCTTCATTTGGTATTCCACTTCAATTTCTAAATCGGGAATTTGTAGTTTTTGTTCCGAAAGTTCAATAATATGAATCAATTTTTCTGGATGCAAACGGTGATCGTAATCATTCGCTTCCCAAAGTTGAAAATTTGCCACTTCTTCTGTACGAACTACTCCACCACAATCGATGAAGTTTTTAGTGATTTTGCCCACTTCTGTTACATGAAAATGATTCGGAACTAACTCGCCATTAGGCAATTGAAAAGCAATTGTGGAAAGCTTTTTAAGCTGATTTTTAACTTCTGATAATTTCATAATAATGTATTTAATTTAACAACATTTATTTTTTAATTTTAGTGAAATTCCTTCAAAATAACGTTCTATTTTCGTCATAGTTTCCGAATTGATGCAATAACAAATTGATTTTCCTTCAATGGTTCCTTGAATGATATTTGCGTTTTTCAATTCTTTTAAATGTTGAGAAATTGTAGGTTGTGCCAAAGGCAATTCGTTGACAATATCGCCACAAATACAAGAATCTACTTTTAATAAATACTGAATAATAGCCACACGAGCCGGATTAGCTAATGCTTTCAACAAATTAGCTATTTCATTTTGTTCGTCGGTGAAAGATTCTGATTTTGTAATTCCCATTTTAAAAACATATTTATATATTGCAATATTACGATAATAAAATGAATAAAAAAAATCTTCAAGAAAAAACAAGAAGATTTTAAAAAAGTTTTAATACCATTTTCTTTTCTTAAAATAAATAATCATGCCTAAAAGCAACAAAAACATCGCAGCTAAAATGATAAAATATCCGTATTTCCAATGCAATTCTGGCATATTATCGAAATTCATCCCATATACGCCAACAATAAAAGTTAAGGGCATAAAAAACACAGAAACTACGGTTAACGTTTTCATGACTTCATTCATTTTATGACTTTGCATTGAAAAATAAAAGGCTGAGGCACTTTCTAAGGAACTCAAATCAGCATCTACTTGATCTAAAAGTTCTAAACATTTTTGATGCAATCGAGAGAAAAAAGTATAGTTTTCTGGTTGAATGACATTAAAAACATCATCATCTTTCATACTTTTTATGGAATATAACGAATCGCGAAGAGGCACGATTGAACGGCGTAAAAAATTCAAATTATCTCTATGCAATTCAATATCTTCTAAAATATTTGGGTTAGGTTTGGTTTTGATTAAATCGATAACCGCATCAATTTTATTTTCTTCACTTTCAATGGTAATGTAGAAATTTTCCATAACAGCATCTAACAATAAATACAGTAAATAATCGACTTTTCTATCTCTTACAATGCCTGCATGTTGACGCATTCTTTCTCGAATATGCAAAAAGAAATCGCTCTTTTTTTCTTGGAATGAAAACAACAAACCATCACGTAAAATAAAACTAATCTGTTCGATATCGATTCCAGTAGATTCAGGCAATAACGATTTAATATTAAAAAATAAAGTATGATTGTACTCGTCAACTTTAGAACGTTTTAGAATGTTTAATATATCACCTAAAATGAAATCGTCAATTTTAAATTTTGCGCCAATTTCTTTAATCAAAGCAACATCTGATAATCCGTGCAAATTGATCCAATTGTTTTTATCAGATTCCATATGCTTATCCAACTGAAACAGTTTGATGTCTTCATATTCCGCTAATTCATCAGAATCATACACAAACAATTGCATTTCTGGTGTTGTATTTGCATGTTCACCCGTGTACTCAATTAGTGTTGGCACAACTTTTCGACCTTTTTTGTATAATAGTTTTCGCACTTTATATTAAATAAGTATTTTTACCTTTTACAAATATAACATTCTTATGCAAACCCTAATTATAAATATCAAACAATTACTACAAGTTAGAGCCACTTCTATTGAAAAGGTTTCTGGTTCAGAAATGGCAGATTTACCTCTTTTAGAAAACGCTTTTTTACTGATAGAAAACGATTTGATAACCGATTTTGGTTTGATGGCAAATTGTCCGAAATTAGAAAATGCAACTCTTGTTGATGCAACTGGAAAAATTGTGCTACCAAGTTTTTGCGACAGTCACACTCACATTGTATATGCAGGAAACAGAAGTGGTGAATTTGTAGATAGAATTAATGGTTTGTCTTATGAAGAAATTGCGAATCGTGGCGGTGGGATTTTAAATTCCGCTAAGAAATTAAACGAAACTTCAGAAGAAGAAATTTATAACCAATCGAAAAAGCGTTTGGAAGAAGTCATTGCTCAAGGCACAGGAGCGGTTGAAATCAAATCAGGTTACGGATTGACCGTTGAAGGCGAATTGAAAATGCTTCGTGTTATCAAGAAACTAAAAGAAAATTATCCCATTGCCATAAAGTCAACTTTCCTTGGTGCACACGCTTTTCCAACAGAATACAAAGAAAATCATCAAGCGTATATCGATTTGATAATTAATGAAATGCTGCCGAAAATCGCTTCTGAAAATTTAGCGGATTATAATGATGCGTTTTTAGAAACGGGTTATTTCAGTGTTTCAGAAACCATTCAAATTATGGAAGCTGGAAAAAAATATGGCTTAACGCCAAAAATTCACGTGAATCAGTTTACAGCCATTGACGGAATAAAAGCTTGTGTAGAAAACGGCGCTTTAAGTGTCGATCATCTAGAAATTGTAACAGAAGAAGATATAGAAGTTTTAAAAGATTCTGCTTGTATGCCAGTCGCATTACCAAGTTGTTCGTATTTTATTTCGATTCCGTATACACCAGCACGACAAATGTTAAACGCCGGTTTGCCTTTAGCTTTAGCTTCCGATTTTAATCCAGGAACCACGCCTTCTGGAAACATGCATTTTGTAGTGGCAACAGCTTGTATCAAAATGAAAATGACACCTGAAGAAGCGATAAACGCAGCAACTATTAATGGAGCTTACGCGATGGATTTAAGCGATTCTCATGGAAGTATCACAAAAGGTAAAAAAGCGAATTTGATTATCACTAAACCCTTACATAGTTTTTACGAAATTCCGTATTGTTTTGCTTCGAATTTAATTGATAGTGTTTGGTTGGATGGGGAGAAAGTACACATTTAATTTAAACCCTCGAAGGGTTTTGAACCCTTCTAGGGTTTAAATTATTTTGTTATATTTGTATTATACACGCCATAAAAAATTAATACAAATGCAAATAGTTACACCAATAATTGCCGGAAATTATTATCATATCTACAACAATGGAAATAATGGAGAAAACATCTTCTTTGATACTGAAAATTACTATCACTTTTTAAAACTTTACGCAAAATACATTAATCCAATTGCAGATACTTATGCTTGGTGTTTGTTGAAAAACCATTTTCATATTGCTGTAAGAATAAAAACTAGTGAAGAAATTTTTGAAGATGAATTATCATATACAACTGTTGAAAAACCAAAAGTTATTGATGCTTCGAAACAATTTTCTCATTTCTTTAATGCTTACACACAAGCTATAAATAAAAAACACAAAAGATCTGGAAAAATTTTTCAATCGAAGTTTAAAAGAAAACGAATTGATTCAGAAGAATATTTAAAAAAACTAATTTATTACATACACAACAATCCTGTACAACACGGTTTTTGTAAAAGCATGAATTTGTATCCTTGGAGTTCATACGAAACAATTATTTCAACAAAAAATACAAATTTAAAAAGAAATGAAGTTGTTGATATGTTTGGAAATATTTCAAATTTTATTGAATTTCATAATTCAAATTTATCTTCAATTGAATTTTATCAAGAATTTCATTAACCCTTCGAGGGTTTAAAACCCTCGAAGGGTTAATGAAACTAAAACTCCGCTTCCACCAAAATCTCCATTACTTCTTTAGTAACCGGATGTTCAAACTGAATCCATTCGGCATGTAAATGCAATCTATCGGCTTTCGTACCGTATAAATCGTCGCCAAAAATTGGAGTTTTTAATCCTAAATTATGTGAAGCATGAACTCGTAATTGGTGCGTTCTTCCAGTTATTGGGTAAAAATGAACTTTCGTTTTTCCGTTTTTGACTTCAATAGTTTTCCATTTGGTTTGCGCGGGTTTTCCGTGTTCGTAACAAACTAATTGTCTAGGTCTATCCTCTAAATCTACTCGTAAAGGCAAATCGATATAACCATAAGATTTTTCTAATAAACCATCTAATAAAGCTACGTATCGTTTCTTAATAGTTCTATTGATGAACTGACTTTGTAATTGCACCGCTGTAACTTCATTTTTAGCGATTAACATAATTCCGGAAGTGGACATGTCTAAACGATGTACAATTAGCGGACCAGAAGCATCAGGATATTTCTCCTTCATTCGAGCATAAACAGAATCGGAAATGGTTTTTCCTGGAACCGATAAAAATTCAGTGGGTTTATTTACTACAAGCATTACTTCATCTTCGTACACAATTTCAATATCTTTTCCTTCCGCATGATTCATTATAAACGGATTGTCTTCCATTTCTATACCTTGCAACATATGTCCCATTAAAATAGGTTCGCATTTACTCTTGCATGATGGATAAAATTGCTTGTGTTGTCGTATTTCTAAATTTGGCGATTGTCCCCACCAAAATTCTGCCATACAAATAGGGTTCAAATTATGTTGAAAAGCGTAATGCAATAACTTTGGAGCGGCACATTCTCCTGCTCCTGCTGGTGGATTATTATTAAATATTTCACCTAAACTTTTCTTTTCTTTATATTGATTGTAAAACGAATATTCAGCAAATAATTTTTGTTGTAAAGCTGCAGATTTCGCCTTTCTTTCTTCTTTTAATTGCATCAATTCATTTGAAAACACCAAACCTTTTTCTTCTAAAGCTTGTAAAGTTAATTTCCAATATTTTGTCATTTTCTTTAACAAAATGCTTTCCTTTTTACTTTCTTCAGACAATTCAAAATTAAAAGCTTCTAATTCTTCCTGATTTAAAGTCGATTCGATTTGAACTCTTCTGGCATCACGTAGTGTTTTCTGTTCTTTTATTCTATTTTTCTGATTTTGCAATTCTGTTTCAGCTTGAAGTTTTTTTGCATTATAATTTTCTATTTCTTTCAAATAATCTTCAGAAACTTCTAACGCTTCAATTTCTCGATTATAAGCATTTAACAGTTCTTCTTCTTTACGAAAAAAACTATTTTCGGTTAACATATCAAAAACAGTTGGAACAAAATAATTATGCTGATTTTCATTGGCTAATTTCCCTGAAAACGCCCACAAATAACCTAATTCGTCTTTTTCATTTTGACAAACCAAAACGCCAAACATTTTACCTATAACCAATCCTGATTGACTTTCATCTAAACCAAAATTATGCTCAAAATCAGATTGGGTTTCTAAGTAATTCTGCAAAGCCGAAGCTGCAATTTTACTTAATGGATGTGGTTGATAATAAAACGGAAAGGTAAATTTTTCAGGCAAAGAAATTCCTGAAATGTCGGTTTGAAAAGGTTGAAAAAAATGATTTTGCATTGGGCAAAGATAAAGCAATAGAATTGTATTACCAATTAGACTATATATCCCAAATTAATTTATAAATATTTGCCACGAATTCTCGAATTAAATTTTGACTAAAAAATTTGTTCATCTTTGATGAAATTCGAATTAAATCTAATGTTTATAAAGAAAAATTAGTGTATGCGTGGCAAAATGTGCAAGGTTCTGAGAATTAAATTCTCAAACCATAAAAAAAACACTCAAACATTTTTTTTTACTATTTGCTTATTTTATTTTTGCAAGAATATTTTAAAATCCAAAACGAGAAATGGGAAGAGCGTTTGAATTCAGAAAAGGAAGAAAAATGAAGCGTTGGTCGGCAATGGCCAAAGCGTTTACCAGAATTGGTAAAGATATTGTAATGGCAGTTAAAGAAGGAGGTCCAAACCCTGATGCAAACTCACGTTTAAGAGCAATCATACAAAACTCAAAGGCCGTAAATATGCCAAAAGAGAACGTGGAACGCGCCATCAAAAAAGCAACAGATAAAGACACTGCCAATTATAAAGAAATTTTATTTGAAGGTTACGCACCACACGGAATTGCCATCTTAATTGAAACCGCGTCAGATAATAATAACAGAACGGTTGCCAATATTAGAAGTTATTTCAACAAATGTAACGGAACATTAGGAACGCAAGGTTCAGTGGAATTTATGTTTGATCATACATGTAATTTCCGTATTCCTGCTGCTGGACAAGATATTGACGAATTAGAATTAGAAATGATTGATTTTGGTGTAGAAGAAATTTTCGCTGATGAGGAAGACGGCATTTTAATGTACGCTCCTTTCGAAAGTTTCGGAGCCATTCAAAAAGAATTAGAAGCTAGAGGTTTAGAAATTTTATCTTCTGGTTTTGATAGAATTCCACAAGTTACAAAAGAATTAACACCAGAACAAGTAGCAGATGTGGAGAAATTATTAGAAAAAATTGAAGAAGACGACGACGTAATGAACGTTTTCCACACCATGGTTGAGAATTAATATTTAGTTTTCAGTCGCAGTTTTCGGTATACAGTTTATGCAGAATTTATTATTTTAAATTCTGCATTTTTGTTAAACTAAAACCGTATCCCGCAACTGTGACTAAAAACTGAAAACTGTGACTGTGACTGTGACTGTGACTGCGACTGCGACTGAAAACTCTGACTGAAAACTTAAAGAAATGAACATCAAACTATTAGCCATTGGCAAAACCGACAATAAAAACCTACAAGCGTTAATTGACGAATACACGAAACGACTGGGATTTTATATTAAGTTCGAATTGGATGTTATTCCTGATATCAAAAACGTTAAAAACTTATCGGAAAGTGAACAAAAAGTAAAAGAAGGTCAGCTTATTCTATCCAAATTAGCACCCACCGACCAATTGATTTTATTGGACGAAAACGGAAAAGAATTTAACAGCGTTGGTTTTTCTGATTTTTTACAAAAGAAAATGAATTCTGGAATTAAGACTTTAGTTTTTGTAATTGGCGGCCCTTATGGTTTTTCAGAAGAAGTGTATCAAAAAGCACAAGGAAAAGTGGCGTTATCTCAAATGACTTTTTCACATCAAATGGTTAGATTATTTGTGATTGAACAAATTTATAGAGGTTTTACAATTTTGAATAATGAACCATATCACCATAATTAAAAGAAACAAGTAAAAAGTAAAAAGGTAAAAGTGACGCGCTAAGAAGTTAGTTTTTAAACTGACAAATTAATTTCACACACTCTACAGCTTCTTTCACATCATGAACGCGTAAAATATTTGAACCTTTTTGCAAACAAAAGGCGTGTAAAAAAGTGGTTCCATTTAAAGCTTCTTTAGGTGAAATTTCCAAGGTTTTATAAATCATCGATTTTCTTGAAATTCCTGCTAAAATCGGTAATTCGTGAAAATGTAGTAACTCTAAATTTTGTAATAATTCGTAATTGTGTGCGATGGTTTTCGCAAATCCAAATCCAGGATCGATGATAATATCGTTTAATCCAAAACTTCTGGCTTTGGCAATTCGTTCCGAAAAATAAAAATTCATTTCTTTTAATAAATCGTCATAATTTGCTAAGCTTTGCATCGTTTGTGGCGTGCCTTTCATGTGCATCATTATGTATGGAACTTGCAATTTCGCGACCGTTTCCAACATTTTATCATCTAACAAACCTGCCGAAATATCATTAACAATTGCTGCACCATTTTCTACGGCTTGTTTGGCAACTTCACTTCTAAACGTATCAATCGAAAGTAAAATATCTGGAAACTTCTCTAACAACAACCTCACAATTGGTATCACTCGATTCAATTCTTCAATTTCCGAAACAAATTCAGCTCCAGGTTTACTCGAATAACCACCCAAATCAATAAACGTAGCACCGTCGTGAAGCATTTTCGCAACTTGACTCACAATTTCATCAGAATTGGTCAGTTTGCCACCATCAAAAAAAGAATCTGGAGTAACATTAACAATTCCCATTACTTTAGGTGTTGATAAATCGACAAGTGTTCCCTTACAGTTTATTGTTGACATAGTATTTTTTACTTATATTTGAAGTTTGATAATTTAGCCACGAATTCTCGAATTACTATTCTTTCAAAAAAATTAAAAATCAACTTTGTCGATAATAATTCGAATTAATTAATCAAAAACTTAAAAATTAGTGCATTCGTGGCAAAACATAAATGAATATACAAATATAATATAATAATGAGCAATACCTCACAAGAATACGACAAAGTAATTACAGTTTGCAGGGATTTATTTACTAAAAAAGCGCACGATTACGGAACCGCTTGGCGCGTTTTACGTTTGCCATCGTTAACGGATCAAATATTTATTAAAGCACAACGCATCAGAAGCTTACAAGAAAATGAGGTAAGAAAAGTAGACGAAGACGAAACCTCTGAATTTATAGGAATTATCAATTATTGTGTGATGGCTTTGATTCAAATGGATAAAGGCATTGCGACTCAACCTGATTTAGCAGCAGAAGAGGCCATCCAATTATACAATGAAAAAATTGCGGTAACCAAACAATTGATGGAAGATAAAAATCATGATTATGGAGAAGCATGGCGCGACATGCGAGTTAGTTCTTTAACAGATTTAATCATTCAGAAGTTATTGCGTGTGAAACAAATTGAAGACAACAAAGGAAAAACACTAGTTTCAGAAGGAATTGATGCCAATTATCAAGACATGATAAATTATTCAGTTTTCGCTTTAATACTGATGAATCGTTTTATTTAGTTTCAAGTTAAATAACATATTGTTAACAAAATCAATGTAAAAGCATAACTAAATTTGTTAGCTCAAATAATAATTTACTTTGAGTACAATCTGAAACCTGAAAGAAAAACAATAAAAAAACTCATGAACAAAAAAAATATATCTTGGACCATTAGAATTGTAGTTGCTCTACTTTTTATAGTTTCTGCTTTAGCAAAAATATCAAAAGGTTGGATTTCCGATTTTCCTTTTATCGATTTTTCACCTTATTTTGCTATATCTACTTTTGAAGTGAAACAACTTTTAACTCTAGGATTTTCAGAATCGGTTGCTCCCTATTTTTCAAGAATTTTAATTGGAATTGAATTCGCACTTGGTTTCTTACTATTGAACCCAAATTATTTAAAACGTATAACTATTCCTGCTACCATTGGTTTACTAGTTGTATTCATTTTACATTTAAGTTATGTTACCTTTTCGACTGGAGGAAATTCAGGAAATTGCGGTTGCTTTGGCGAATTAATTCCGATGACACCTATTGAAGCAATTGTTAAAAACAGTATTGCAGTTGGTTTATTAATCTGGCTTTGGAAAATTTTAGATAATGATCCGAAATCAAACTTTTGGATTTTAACAACCGTGACTTTAGCTTGTATTTCAGGTTTATTCATGTTGGCGCCAATGAAAGCAAGTACTACTTCAAGTTCATCAGACATCTCTAATACTGTATTAAATGATACAATTTCACAAGCTGAGGACACCATAAAAGTTGAGAAAACAAAAGCTATCGATTCATCAATAACAAAAATTGAAAAAGAAGTTGAGGAAGTCAAAAAAGATGCTGGTCCAAAACAAGCGGTTTCAGGTTATGCAGAGTTTTATGCCGATATTGATAAAGGTCAAAAAATATTATGTTTCTTCGTTCCAGGATGCGACCATTGTCGTGAAGCGGCTAAAGACTTAAACGCGCTACAAAAGAAACACAAAGATTTTCCACAAGTACAAATTGTATTTATGGATGAAGAAGCAGAAAAAATTCCAGATTTCCTAAAATATGCAGGGAAACAATTTCCATACAAAATAATAGATGTTATTCCATTTTGGACTAAATTGGGATCTGGAAAAGACACTCCTGGCGTAGTGTATATACATAACGGAAATGTCATTAAGTTTTTCGATGGAATTGCCGAAAAAGCATTTAATAGCAAAGCATTAGAAAAAGTAATTTACAAATAACAAATTTCAACTATATTACATCTTAAATCACAAAAAATCATGAAAAAAATCTTAGCTACATTAGCATTAGGACTTAGCTTAACAGCATGTCAAGCCCAAGAAACTGAATTTTCTAAAGAAAGTTTAAAAACCAACTTAACCACAATTGATAACAAAGACATTTCCTTTGAAGAAATATTAAAACAAAACGAAGGTAAAACTATTGTTATTGAAGTTTGGGCTTCTTGGTGTTCCGACTGTATAAAAAGCATGCCACAAGTTAAAGAATTAAAAGCTTCTAATCCAGATGTCGCATTTGTAAATTTATCTTGTGATAAAACGTTCGATGCATGGAAAACTGGAGTGGAAAAATATGAAGTTTCTGGAGCAAACTTTTTAATTAAAGACGGTATGAAAGGAGCATTCGGAAAATCTATTAAATTAGATTGGATTCCGCGTTTCATTGTGGTAGATAAAAACGGGAAAATCGCCTTATTCAGAGCTATTGAAAAAGACTTTGAGTTGATTCAGAAAACCATTGAACAAACAAAATAACACTAGCAACCAAAATAACAATGTCAATTTTTTAAATTGATCTTTAACATTAATTTTTAATATTGAAATTGAACTTCAATTATGAGAAAAAACATAGTAGCGGGTAACTGGAAAATGAACAAAACCTTACCACAAGCCATAGAATTAATTAACGAAATTAAAAACAACAAACCAACTAATAATGCAGAAGTTATTTTAGCGACTCCTTTTCCTTATTTGGCAAAAGCTGTAGAATTAGTGGCTGGTACAGAAATTAAAATTGCCGCACAAAATATACATCAAGCAGAAAATGGAGCGTTTACAGGAGAAGTTGCAGCGTCAATGTTAACAAGTGTTGGTGTAAATACCGTAATTTTAGGTCACAGTGAAAGAAGAGCTTATTTTCATGAAAGCGATGCCTTATTAGCCAATAAAGTAGATACCGCTTTAACTCATGATATGACCGTTATTTTTTGCTTTGGTGAAGAATTAAAAGACAGACAAAACGACAATCATTTTAATATTGTTGAATACCAATTACGTGACGGTTTGTTCCATATTTCAAAAGAAAACTGGAAAAATATTGTGTTAGCCTATGAACCTGTTTGGGCTATTGGAACAGGTGAAACTGCTTCTCCAGAACAAGCACAAGAAATGCATTTATTTGTGAGAGATTTAGTTGATAAAGTTTTTGGAAGAGAAATCGCTGAAAACGTTTCTATTTTATATGGTGGAAGTGTGAAACCAGACAATGCGAAAGAAATTTTCTCAAAACCAGACGTTGATGGCGGATTAATTGGCGGTGCTGCTTTAAATGCTAACGATTTCTTCGGAATTATTTCTGGAATTTAGTATTCAGAATTCTGTCGCAGTTTTCAGCTTTTTTAACCACTGAAAACTGTGACTGAAAACTGTGACTGATTTCTGTGACTGAAACTGACTTCTCAAAAAATGGAATATATTTTAATCCCAATTGTAGCTCTTCTCGCTTCTGCCCTAACCTTTTTCTCTGGTTTCGGATTGGGAACTTTGTTATTACCTGCTTTTGCCTTGTTTTTCCCAGTTGACGTCGCAATCGCTTTAACTGCAATTGTACATTTTTTAAATAATACGTTTAAACTTGTTTTAGTTAGAAAACATATCAACTGGAAAATTGCCTTACAATTTGGACTTCCTGCTTTACTTTTTTCTTTTCTTGGAGCTTTTCTTTTAGATCAAATTACAAGCCGCAATATTATTGCAACTTATACTTTAGCTAATAGAATTTTCGAAATTACAGTATTGAAAGGTATTGTTGCTTTTTTACTGATTTTCTTCGCTTTATTTGAATTAATTCCGAAACTAAAAAACTTACAGTTTCCTAAGAAATATTTACCGATTGGTGGGATTTTAAGTGGATTTTTTGGTGGACTTTCGGGCCATCAAGGTGCCTTGAGAAGTGCGTTTTTAATGAAAGTTGGTTTATCTAAAGAAGCTTTTATTGCCACTGGTGTAATCATCGCTTTTATGATTGATGTGAGTAGAATATCTGTTTATTGTAGCAATTTTTTAAAAGTCAAAGACACTTTAAATTGGAACTTGATTTGTATTGCAACATTTGCGGCGTTTATTGGAGTATATTTTGGAAACAAATTGGTTAAAAAGATAACCATAAATACGATTCAGAAAATTGTGGCATTTCTAATTATTATATTTGCGATTGGCTTAGGATTGGGAATTATATAACCACACAAATTAAACGAATTAAAGTGATTGCCTAGATGTATCATGAAAACTTGTTGATATGAAAAAACCTAAAATCTATTTTTTTTGAAAGTACTTAAATAAAAAATTGTCTTTATGTTATAAAACTAATCAACTACATTAATTATAAACATATCATCAACTACTGTATTTTTAGTAGTATACGCTTCACATTTTTTTCTCTCTCTTAATACAGGACAATTTGAAAACATTATTGTATCAAAACCCTTTTTATTCCTTTAAACTTAATAGTTAAAACACCTCCAGCACCTGGAATAAGTTTATCATTATTATCTGACACATATTCGGAATTTATTTCTTCCACAATATCTATCGCATTTTGGTTTAACCAACAATTAATGAAACCTGTAGAGCCATTTTCATTGAGATTAATTTCAAAAGTTTCACCAACATTTATATGATAACATTCTTTATTATACAATTTGTATTGTTTGTGCAGCATTCTAAAAGTACCATTTGGTAACTTAAAAAAAAATATTACGAAAGATAAAATAAGTAAAACTAGTATTGCCTTTTTTCTCATCATTTATTTTCCAGCTTTCTCATTTCTTTTCACATAAGTATGCAAAAAGTCACCTTTTGGTTTTCCTAAATCGAAAGCACAATATTTAGTAACTAATCTGGTAGAGGTTCTGGCTTGATCTCTATCCCAATTTTCATATTCAATTCTGTAAATAGCGGAATAAATTTCGGCACGACCGACACCATGAAAACAATGAATTAAAACTGGATAATTGGCAGGATCATCCATAACTTTAAAAAAAGCTTTTAAATTTTCAGTTTTAGGAACTTGCTCAGAACCAATATTAAAATGATTTAAACCCTTAATTTTTGCTGCTGCTAATTTTTCTGCTTTTAACTCAGCAGGAATTTCTGGATTGTTTACATCATCACCTGTTCCTGGATAACGTAAATCTAAAATGCTTTTAATTTTATATTTTGCTACATAATCTGCAATTTCATCTGGTGGAAGAACGCCACTTTTGTATACTTTACCTTCTGTAACTGTATCAAAATTATGATTAATTTTATAATCGTATACATAAAGTTTTCCGAATAAACCAATGGCAATTGCTACTAGTAAAAGAAATACTCTAACTATTATTTTGTTTTTAAAGAACATATATTCAATTTAATTCAATCATTCATAAGTCAGTTGGGTCTAACTTAAAAAGGTAAATATATGAAAAAAAACTTCGAACCATTGCGATATTACTTAAAAGTTAACTTTTTATCAATAATTTTATCAAAATAATCTTGAATAAAGCCTTTACACGCTATTTCTAAAGCATTCATTTCTGCAGTTCGCTTTGCAATTAGGTTTTTTGTTAATTTTTTATCATTTATATCATAAAATCCAATTGCATTTTTGCCATCAAACACACACAAATACTTTCCTTTCTGAAAATAATATAAGCCTGTGTTATGATTAATTACAAAAGGTTCAACATCATTTGGTCGGTTTAACAAACTTCTTCCCCAACTTCTAAAAGGTTGATCATAACCTATCATATCCATTACAGTAGGAAAAATATCAATATGTTGTGCTAACTGATTGCTTTCGCCTTTAAAAGTACTGTTTGGTTTGTAAATTAATATCGGAACAGCTAATCGATTTACCATTTTATCATAATACTCTTCCATGTAATGCACCTGATTACAATGATCTGCCGTAATTATAAAAATAGTATTCTTAAACCAAGGTTCTTTTTTTGCCGATTGGAAAAACTTTTTAAAAGCCAAATCAGTATACGCAACGGGTTGATGCATAGGAATATCACCTTTTGGCAATTTATTTTTATATTTTTCGGGCACTACATAAGGTTCATGTGAAGAAACAGTGAAGATGGTACTAAAAAATGGCGCTTTCTTTTTAGATATGGTAGCATTCATAAACTGCATAAAAGGTTCATCCCAAATTCCCCATGAACCGTCAAAATCTTTATCATTCCCATATTCTGTCATTCCGTAATAGTTATCGAAACCTAAAATATTTCCATAACCTAAAAATCCCATTGAACCATTTGGAGCACCATGAAAAAAGGAAGTCTCATATCCTTTACTTTTTAAACAAGAAACTAACGATTCTATTTTTTGTTTGGCATAAGGCGAGGATGTAAAAGCATCTTTGAAAGATGGAATTCCAGAAATAATAGCCGACATTCCATGAATAGATTTGTAACCGTTAGCGTAAGCATTGGTATAAATCATACTATGATTGGCTAACGAATCTAAAAATGGCGTATAACTTTTATAATTTTTAATCTTTGAATTTTTATTAAATGCCCCTAAATATTCTCTTCCCATACTTTCAGTAATAATTAATACGACATTAGGTGTAGATGGCGAATTAGAATTGTAAAATTTTATGGGTTTAAAATTTTGTTGAATGACTGAATCTGGTATATTAAAATCTGTTTTTTTGAATGATTTTACACCCAAAGTTCTTAAAAAAGTAAACGGCGAATTTAAAACCAAATCTGCTTGTTGTGTTTTTTTAACATGACGGTTTGCATCAACTAAATTAATTGGTCGTGTGCTTTTTTTGAAATCACCTCTGATGCCGCCAATACATAAAGTAGCTAACACTAAAACGCCGAAAAGTGATTTAGCAATAAATTTCAATTTTGCCTCTTCGATTAAATTATGTTTTACCTTAACTTTCTGATATAAAAATATCCACAAAGCAGCTGTAGCGATATATATTAAAAAAACATGCCAATATGTAAGCATAAAACGCAATAACATGCCGCCTTTAGATTCTTCATGTTTCAAAACATCCCAAGCAGCTAGGGTTAACCTTGAAAAATTATATTTGTAATAAATAAAATCGACAAAATTAAAAGAGAAAAACAGTAAATTTGTAATGAAATATAAATAAAACAAAAACGTTTGATATTTCGGTTTGGTATTTATAAATAAAGGCAAAATAGACAATAAAATAAAAAGTCCATTTATATATAAAATTGCAGTTGTATCAAAGGCCAAGCCATGATAAGCTAGAGATAAAAACTCGGTAAGAGAATTTACTTCAACAATATCACTATTATAAATGTAAAATAAAACTCTGGCAATAAAGTAAAAGAAATACACCAATAAAATTCTGTAAAACAGCACTTTATACTCTTCTAATCTGAAAAAAGATTTCATTTTTTAAAATTTAATTGCTACAAAACTAACAATAATAGAAGTTTTAGCGTTAAAATATTTAAAAATATCTATTTTTTTTATAAATTGCAATTTAAAACTTAATCAAATGCAAAACGTTACTAGACTTTTCGATTTCCCATATTATCAATTGGAGCATCATAACTTACCCGATGCATTAGTTACTAAATACGGTGATCAATGGGTAAAAACATCTACACAAGAATATGTTAATAAAGCCAATGCTTTATCAAGAGCTCTATTACATTTAGGAATACAAAAAAATGATAAAATTGCTATTATCTCATCTAACAACAGAACAGAATGGCATGTTTCTGATATAGGAATTTTACAAACTGGTGCGCAAACTGTGCCAATTTATCCTACGATATCATCAGAAGATTATGAATATATTTTAAATCATTCTGAAGCTAAATATTGTTTTGTTTCAGACCAAGAGGTTTATGATAAATTGAAAGCTGTACATTCAAGAATTCCATTGCTAGTGGATATTTATTCTTTTAACGAAATTTCTGGTTGTAAAAAATGGAATGATTTATTAGAATCGGGTTCAGATGCTTCAAATCAAAGTTCGGTTGAAGAGCGAAAAAATAATGTTTTACCAACTGATTTAGCTACTATAATTTACACTTCTGGAACTACAGGAAAGCCAAAAGGTGTAATGCTTTCTCATAATAACATTGTTTCAGATGTTTTAAATTCAGATAAAAGAATGCCTTTAAGAAAAGGAAGTACACGTGCTTTAAGTTTCTTACCTATTTGTCATATTTTTGAAAGAATGTTAACGTATTTGTATCAATATGGCGGAATTTCTATTTATTTCGCTGAAAGTATTGAAAAAATATCTGACAATTTAAAAGAAGTACATCCTCATGTAATGTCAGTTGTACCAAGACTTTTAGAAAAAGTTTATGATAAAATTTACGCAAAAGGTGCCGATTTAACCGGAATTAAAAAGAAATTGTTCTTCTGGGCTCTAGACTTAGGAATGGAATTTAAACCTTATAATGCTAATGGTGCTTTTTATAACTTTAAATTAGGAATCGCAAGAAAACTAATCTTTTCAAAATGGCAAGAAGGTTTAGGTGGGGAATTAGAATTATTAGTTTCAGGAAGTGCAGCCTTACAAACTCGTTTAACTAAAGTATTTACTGCAGCAGGAATTCCAGTTATGGAAGGTTACGGATTAACGGAAACTTCTCCTGTAATATCTGTTAATGATATGAGAAATGGTGGTTTCAGAATTGGAACCGTTGGAAGAGTTATAGATAATGTAGAAGTTAAAATTGCAGAAGATGGTGAAATTCTTTGTAAAGGTCCGAATGTAATGATGGGATATTATAAAGATGAAGCACAAACAGCTGAAGTTATTAAAAACGGCTATTTCCACACTGGTGATATTGGTGAAATTGACGCAGATGGTTTCTTAAAAATAACCGATCGTAAGAAAGAAATGTTTAAAACTTCTGGTGGTAAATATGTAGCACCTCAAGTTTTAGAAAACACCTTCAAACAATCTCGTTTTATTGAACAAATTATGGTAATTGGTGATGGAGAAAAAATGCCTGGTGCTTTTATTCAACCTGCATTTGACTTTGTAAAAGAATGGGCAAATCGTCATAAAATTGATATTGGAAACACTCAGGAAGAAATTTGTTCCAACGAAAAAGTAAAAGCTAGAATTCAAGAAGACATTGAAGAAGCTAATAAAAAATTCGGAAATTGGGAACAAGTCAAACGTTTTGAATTAACACCAGATATTTGGTCAATAGATGCTGGTCATTTAACGCCAACCATGAAATTAAAACGTAAAATTATCAAAGAAAAATATCAAACACTTTACGATAAAATTTACAGAGACTAAAAAATTAAAATGAAAAAAACACTTATCATTTCGTTAATCTTCGCTTGTTTTTCTTGTAAAAAGAGCGAAGATTTTTCGTTACAAAATTATCACACTTTTGAAAGTAAAGAAGACCAATATACAGGTGGCATCAAAATGATTCCTGTAAAAACACCAAAAGGAACATTTAAGGTTTGGACGAAAAGAATTGGCAATAATCCTAAGATAAAAGTTTTGCTTTTACACGGTGGGCCAGGTTTAACACATGAACTGTACGAATCTTTTGAGGGTTATTTACCCAAAGAAGGTATCGAGTTTATTTATTACGATCAGTTAGGTTCGTATTATTCAGACCAACCGAAAGACAAATCACTTTGGACGAATGAACGTTTTGTAGAAGAAGTCGAACAGGTTCGAATAGCATTAGGTTTAAACAAAGACAATTTTTATGTTTTAGGACAATCTTGGGGCGGCATTTTAGCTATGGATTATGCGTTAAAATATCAGAAAAATATTAAAGGTTTGATTATTTCCAATATGGTTTCGAGTATTCCTCAATACAACAAATATGCACAAGAAGTATTAGGTCCGCAAATGAAAAAAGAGGTATATGATGAAATTATGCAATTGGAGAAAAACAACGATTTTGCGAATCCTAGATATACCGAATTGCTTTTCGAACATTATTATACAGAACATATTTTAAGAAAGCCACAAAAAGACTGGCCAGAATCGATTACCAGATGTTTTAAACACATTAATTCTGAAGTTTACATATCGATGCAAGGATACAGTGAATTTGGTATTACTGGCGATGCTTATATCAAAAATTGGGATGTTTCAAAACGTTTAAAAGAATTGACTGTTCCAACACTTACTATTGGAGCAAAATATGACACCATGGATCCAGAACACATGAAATGGATGGCTACACAAGTGCAAAATGGAAGATTCTTATTTTGCAAAAACGGAAGTCATTTATCTCAATATGACGACCAGCAAACCTATTTTTCAGGTTTGATTCAGTTTTTGAAAGATGTGAACGAAAAGAAGTTTAACTAGCTAAATAATTTTACATTTTCAGAACAATAAAACCAAAACAAAAAAAGCATCTCAATAATTGAGATGCTTTTTTGTAGGAGAGCTAAAAAAGTTTAAAGATTAATGCTCCTCGTCTTTTCCTAAAATTTTTGTATCAACAGGAATTGCTGGCTGAAACAACAATGTTTCGTCATAGTATAAATTATACCCATTTTTGGTTCGAAATTCGAAATCTTTAAACTTGAAATTTTGATCTTCATTTTCTCTAGTAAAAATGATAGACTCTTTTGAATCTGGCAAGAAAACTTCAGCTACTAAACTGTCTTCATCTACGAAAAAATAAGCGTTTTTACCTTTTCCTAAAGAATCTTTTTCGATAGAAGTTAAACGATAGCCTAATTCAAAAACACGCACACATTTTTTGGTCATGTTAGACCATTTGTAACCAGCTTTTAAATCGCAATCATTTTCATTGGTATCATCATTTACTTCACTTTTTACGATAAATTCCAAATTTTCTTCTTCAGAATTTGATGGATTTTTAAGAATATAATCGCATGAAATAAAGAAAACTAACAGTAATACATATAAAATTTTCTTCATATTTAATTCAGTGTTTCTTGATAAATTAAAGTTTCAACAGTTTCAAAATCAGTTGGTTTATCTGTGTTATGAAAATATTTAATTAAAACTTCACCCCAAACTTTTCCATCAGAAAAATTAGCAATAATCCAACGGTGATTTAAAATTTTAACGCTATTTATTAAAAAAGGATTGTCACCAATTTGATCATAAGACACGTATTTGTTTCCTCTTTTATCTGAGTTAAAAGCCATTAAATCTTCCTTTACTTTTGCCTTCAATTTTTTCAAATCGTGTTCAAAATAATATTCTTGAGCGTATTCATTATTGTCTAGAGAAAATTTATCGTTTTCCACTAATTTCACAATAGAATCTTTGACTTTTTTAATCTCTTTTTTATTTATTGTAACCAAATCATCATAACGATTGATAATGTTGTTTGAGTTCACAAATTGAAAAATATTAATTAATATTGAAAATACTAATCCGTAAAGCAATAAACTGTTCTTCATTATGTTAAAATTTATTTTATTTTATTTCAATTTCTAAATTATCATAAGCCAAAAATACGTTTTCTGGCAATTGTTTTTGTACTTCTTCGTGTAAACCTAATATATGACTAATATGTGTTAAATAGGTCTTTTTAGGTTGCACCAAATTTATAAAATTTATAGCTTCTTCTATGTTAAAATGTGTATGATGTGGCTCAAATCGTAAAGCGTTGACAACCAATACATCTATGTTTTTTAATTTTTCGAGTTCCGAAGTTGCTATCGTTTTTACATCTGTTAAATATACGAAATCTTTAATTCGGTAACCAAAAACTTGTAAATTTCCATGTAAAGCATTAATCGGAATAATTTCTTGCTTTTTTATTTGAAAATTCTGGTTATTTCTCACCTCAAAAGGCACTACTGAAGGTGCTCCTGGATATTTATTTTCCTTTTCAAAAATGTAATCAAATCGCTTTGATAAATTATCTAAAACACGTTGATGTGCATAAACTGGAATATCACCTTGTTTGAAATAAAACGGTCGAATGTCGTCTAAACCTGCGGTATGATCGGCATGTTCGTGTGTAAAAAGCAACCCATCAATGTATCGGCATTTACTTACTAGCATTTGCTGACGAAAATCGGGTCCGCAATCGATAACTATTGAAAAATCTTCATCATAAATCCAAACCGAAACACGTAACCTTTTATCTTTTAGGTCTTCACTTAAACATACGAAATGATCGCTTCCAATAACTGGAATTCCCTGAGATGTACCGGTTCCTAAAAAGTAAACTTTCACTCCGTTAATTTTTTTACAAAAATAACAATTTCCTCTTGTTAAAACCTATAAATTGTTAACTTTGCAGTATATTTTAATTTGCCCAAAACATAATTGTTAAAATGACGACTGAAATAACATTAAGAGGAGATAAAGTAATTGAACAAATTCCTTCAATCAAAGATAAAGCGCTTCGTATCAATTTAAATGATAACATTTACGGAACCTTTGCTGAAATTGGTGCTGGACAAGAAACAGTAAGACATTTTTTCAGAGCTGGAGCTTCTTCTGGTACGATTGCTAAAGCGATGTCTGCTTATGACAAAGATTTTAGTGATGCCATTTATGGAATTGAAGAAGATGGCAGATATGTTACCGAAAGTCGCTTAAGAAAAATGTTAACTCACGAAACAAAACTAATTGAAGACAGATTAGGTCGTGATAAACATCCAAATAAAATGTTTTTTAGTTATGCAAATACGGTGGCTACTATCGATTTTGCAAAGCAATTTAAAGGGCATGGTTGGGTTGGAATTAAATTTCAAGTAGAACCTGATGAAGCGTATAACGAAATTTTAATACACATTCGTTTTAAAGAAAATGACGCACGTTTACAACAAGAAACTTTAGGTATTTTAGGTGTAAATTTAATTTATGGCGCATTTTACAAACATAATGATGCTAAAAAATTATTACGTTATTTATACGATCATTTAGAAAAAGATCAAATTGAAATTGATACAGTAAATTTTTCTGGACCACGTTTTGCTGATGTTGACAACCGATTAATGAGTTTACAATTGGTAAAATATGGTATGACAGATGCTGTAATGTTTAATCCGGATGGAAAAAATATTTTACCAGCTGCTGTTTTATATAAAAAGAATATTTTAGCGTTACGTGGAAGTTTCCGACCAGTAACTAAAGTAAACATGGACATGTACAAACAATCGTACGAAATGTTTATTCAGGAAAATAAAGTAGACAAAAACAATACGTTTGTGGTTTTTGAAATTACACTTTCTAACCTAAAAGCAGAAGGTGAAATTGACGAAAGAGATTTCTTAGATAGAGCCGAATTATTATGTGCTTTAGGACAAACGGTAATGATTTCAAACTTCCAAGAATACTATAAAGTATTAGAATATTTTTCTTCTTTCACTAAATCGAGAACTGCTCTAGCAATGGGCGTTAGCAATTTAGTAGAAATTTTCGATGAAAAATACTACCGTCATATGTCGGGTGGAATTTTAGAAGCTTTTGGTAAACTTTTCTATAGAGATTTAAAAGTGTATTTGTATCCAATGAAAGATCCAGAAACTGGTGAAATTATTACTTCTGAGAACTTAAAAGTACACCCAAGAATGAAAGAATTGTATAAATTTTTCAAATACAACGGAAAAGTTACAGATATTGAAAGTTACGATGAAAAAACATTAGATATATTCTCTAGACGAATTTTAAAAATGATTGCTAAAGGCGAATCGGGCTGGGAAGAAATGCTTCCTGATGGAACTGCGGAAATCATTAAAAAAGACCGATTATTCGGATATCTAAAAGAACAAGAATTAGTAAAATAAACGAAAAAGTCCTGAGAAATTCAGGACTTTTTTTTATAACTTTTTCACCACATATGTAACAATTCCCCAAATGATGAAATCGTTTTCTTGTGTTACTTCAATGGGTTCGAACAATTTATTTTCTGGCAATAAAAGCAAGCTATTTTCTTGTACTTTTATTCGTTTTACAGTAAATTCTCCATCAATAAAACAAACGGCAATTTTCCCGTCTTGAGGCTCTATACTTTTATCAATAACTAAAATATCCCCATCATCAATTCCTGCGCCAATCATCGAATTGCCATTCGCTTTAGCATAGAAAGTAGCAATCGAATTTTTAACTACAATTTGATCAATACTAATTCTAGTACCATCAAAATCAGCTGCTGGCGAAGGAAATCCAGCTTTAATTCCGCTAGAAATATAGGGCATTTCTAAATTGCTTTCCGTATTTGGAATAAAAAACGATAATTTATTCTGTGCTAACATTTTATATGTAATAATTCTGTTATATCTGTAGTAAACTTTTTAGAAAGAAAATTTTGTTTCATTTTCCAAGTCCGATTTAAATCTTGATTACCGAGTCGGATTTTTCTTTCTCCTGTTTTTTTTCGAATGTCATCCATAACTTTCATTAACTTTTCGTGTTTCGGATTTTCTTCTACAAACAAATTAAATTGTTTTTGATCTTGCGGAATAATATCGGTAATAATAATTCCAGCTTTTGTATATATTTCACCTGTTTGAAACAGTTTTTCTAACATTTTAATAGCTGTCGTACTTAACGTTAAACTCGATTGTGTAGCAAAAGGTAACGTTTCATAAACTGAAAAATTATAGCGTTCATTTCCTACTTTATATTTATCTTTTCGAAGGTATAATATGATTCCGTAGCAACATGATTTTTGCATTCGTAATTTTTCTGAAGCTACTGTTGCAAAAGTTGAAACACGTTCTTTTAGTTCGCTAAAATTAGTAATTGCTTTTTCGAACGTTCGGGTAACTGCAATACTCTTTTTAGCTTCTGGTTGTTGTTCTAATTCTAACACAGAAAACCCGGACAACTCCGCACGAAGTCGCTTTCCTACTACTCCCATCGTTCGAATTACAAAATCTTCATTATGAGGCGCTATAAAATCGTAAGCGGACACCATTCCGAATGCTTTCATTTTTTTAGCTAGTCGAAAACCAATTCCCCAAATGTCTTCTACTTTTGTCCATTTTAAAGCTTTTACACGCTTTTCGTCAGAATCAATAACATAAACACCTCCAGTTCTGTCTTGAAACTTTTTTGCGATTCGATTGGCTATTTTACTCAATGCTTTTGTTTCTCCAAAACCCACACAAACTGGAATTCCAATCCATTTTTGCACGCGCTTTTTCATTTGTAAGCCGCAAGTTTCAAAATCGGTTGTATTGGTATTTTTAAAATTCAGAAAAGCTTCATCAATACTGTAATTTTCAATATCTGGTGTAAAATGAGAAAGCGTTTCCATAACACGTTTACTCAAATCGCCATACAAGGCATAATTGGAAGAAAATACAGCTATTTGTTGTTGTATAATTTCATTTCTAATTTTAAATTCCGGCACGCCCATAGCAATGCCAAGTGCTTTTGCTTCATCACTTCTAGAAATCACACAACCATCGTTATTAGACAAAACAACGACAGGTTTATTCTTGAATTGAGGCTGAAAAACACGCTCGCAAGACACATAAAAATTATTACAATCGACCAATGCAAACATTTTGTAAAGTTACAATTTTGACCTCAAATGCGACTTAAAAATTTATTAACAATGGTGTTAAAATTTGGGCAAAAAAAATCCCAAACTCCTGATTAGGATTTGGGATTTAAACTATAAAATACTTGCTTAATTGGCTTTTTCTAACTGACCGATTTTTTCATAATTCTCATGAACTTCCATAACCACAGCAACATGAAGTCCGTCATTAGTTTTAGTCATTGAAACGGGGTTCTCTAAAGTAACATTCACTTCAGAATCTGAAATTTTATACATAGCGCCTGTACTGGCGTCTACAATTAATCCAATAAATCCACCAAAAGCGATATTACCAATATACCAACCATTAAATTTTCTTGTTAGTTTAGTTTCGTAAGGTTTATAACCTTCTAAAGCTATTTTCACATTATGTGTTTTTACCGATCTTTTTAATTTAACCTCAAATGGTGTTACACCTAAATTTACATTATTAACAAAAACGGTTGCTTTTGCAGGTGTTGACGTAAAACTTACTTTTTGCGTTGAACCTGAAACAATAGTTGCACAACCTGTTAACAAGATTGATAATGACAGGGCAGATAATAAAATGATTTTTCTCATAAGGATATATATAATAAATAAAAATTACACGTGTAAAGCTCTATTTCCAGTTGCCGCTAATGCCGCTTCCTTAATAGCTTCTGCAAAAGTTGGATGTGCGTGAGACATGCGAGAAATATCTTCTGCAGATGCTCTAAATTCCATAGCGGTAACCGCTTCTGCAATTAAATCGGCACAACGCGCTCCAATCATATGAACACCTAAAACCTCATCTGTTTTAGCATCCGCTAATATTTTTACAAATCCGTCTGTATCGCCTCCAGCACGAGCTCTTCCTAATGCTTTGAATGGGAAACTTCCTGATTTGAATTCGATTCCTTCTGCTTTTAATTGCTCTTCTGTTTTACCAACTGCAGCAACTTCTGGCCAGGTATATACTACACCTGGAATCAAATTATAATCGATATGAGGTTTTTGTCCGGCTAAAATTTCTGCAACCATTACTCCTTCTTCTTCCGCCTTATGTGCTAACATCGCACCACGAACAACATCACCAATTGCATAAATATTTGAAGCTGAAGTTTGTAAATGATCGTTTACTTCAATTTGTCCTCTTTCTGAAACTTTAACACCTGCTTTTTCTGCATTTAATCCATCAGTATACGGACGACGACCCACAGAAACCAAAGAATAATCACCTTCTAAAGTGATGATTTCTCCTTTTGCATTTTCTGCTTTCA
The DNA here is from genome assembly GCF_011392115.1 of Flavobacterium difficile. Classification (GTDB taxonomy): domain Bacteria; phylum Bacteroidota; class Bacteroidia; order Flavobacteriales; family Flavobacteriaceae; genus Flavobacterium; species Flavobacterium difficile. Next base: position 46,976 of record NZ_JAAJBT010000006.1, on the reverse strand, counting down.
CAGTTACCACATCTCCTGCTCTATCTACCGATTGCACTTTGTGAGACGTGTAAAACTTCATACCTTGTTTTTTAAGTACTTTAGTCAATTCTTTAGATAAAGCAGCATCCATTCCTGGAATAATTCTGTCCATAAATTCTACAACAGAAACTTGTGCACCTAAACGTAAATACACTTGTCCTAATTCAATTCCAATAACTCCACCACCAATAATAACTAGGTGTTTTGGAACTTCTTTTAATTTTAAAGCCTCAGTTGAAGTGATAATTCTGTCTTTATCTAATTGAATAAAAGGTAAAGAAGAAGGCTTAGAACCTGTTGCGATAATCGTATATTTCGATTCAATCATTTCTGAAGAACCATCATTTTTAGTAACTTTAACTGAAGTAGCACTTTCAAACGAACCTACACCTTCAAAAACAGTCACTTTATTCTTATCCATTAAATATTTTACACCGCCAGAAGTTTGATCTACAACAGCTTGTTTGCGAGCAATCATTTTTTCAAGATTGACTTTCACTTCACCAGAAACTTCAATTCCGTGATCTGCAAAATGTTGTAATTCTTCATAATGATGTGAAGATGCTAATAATGCTTTTGATGGAATACAACCCACGTTAAGGCAAGTTCCACCAAGCGTTGCGTATTTTTCAATAATAGCTGTTTTAAATCCTAATTGTGCGCAACGAATAGCTGCAACATATCCTCCAGGTCCAGAACCAATAATGGTTACATCAAATTGACTCATAAATAGTTATTTTATAAAATGATTGTTGTGTAATTTTCGAATACAAAAGTAAAGTTTTTTAAATAAAAAAACCTTCATCTGGCAGCAAAAACTTCAATAAATTTAATTCAATACAAATGAAGTAGAATTTTTCACTTCTCCAATCATAAAGGTACTGTGCGTACTACCAATATGTTGCAATGTAGTTAACTTCGTAACCATAAATTCTCTGTATTCTTCCATGTCTTTGACACAAATTTTCAGAATATAATCGTAATCGCCACTCACGTGAAAACATTCTAATACTTCATTTAAGGTAACTACTTCTTTCTCAAATTCAGAAATTAAATCTTTAGAATGTTTGATTAACTTAATATGACAAAACACTACAAATCCTTTATTAATTTTGGATTTATCTAAAATTGTAGCATATTTGCTTATTATTCCTTCACGTTCTAATTTTTTAATTCTTTCATAAACCGCAGTCACGGAAAGATTTAATTTACTAGAAAGTTCTTTAGTGGTTTTCTTAGAATCAATTTGCATTAATTCTAATAGTTTTTTATCTGTTGCATCCATAGCAGTTGTGTTTTATTTGGCAAAAGTAGTTTAAAACATTTAATTTATGACAAAAAAACTATTTTTTATTTAATATATAGATTAAAAAACTATTTTTTGTACTTTCAATTGAAATATTAATTTTTATTTTTCAAATTTGATGAATAAAAATAAATAAAAATGAACCATTTTCATCCAGCAGACAAAATTCAAGATTTACAATATTTTGGAGAATTCGGCGGCGTAAATCCTTCTATTTCTGATTCTTCAACTTACACTTTTCTTTCTGCAAAAACTATGTTTGATACATTTGAAGGAAATGCAGAAGGTTGTTATTTGTATTCGCGACATTCTTCACCAAGTAATTTATACTTAGACAAAGCTTTAGCAGCTATGGAAGGAACGGAAACTGCAAATGTTTCTGCATCTGGAATGGGCGCTATTACTCCAACAATTTTACAACTTTGCGGACAAGGTGATCATGTAGTTTCAAGCAGAACTATTTATGGTGGAACCTATGCTTTTTTAAAGAATTTCGCTCCGAGATTTGGTGTAGCCACTACATTTGTTGACATAACAAAATTAGACATTGTTGAAGCTGCCATTACTCCAAATACAAAAGTTTTATATTGTGAAACCGTAAGCAATCCGCTTTTAGAAGTTGCAGATATTGCTGCTTTAGCTAAGATTGCTAAAAAACATAACATCAAATTAGTAGTCGACAATACGTTTTCACCCTTATCGGTTTCTCCAGCTAAATTAGGCGCTGATATCGTAATTCATTCACTAACAAAATACATCAATGGAAGTTCCGATACAGTAGGTGGTGTAACTTGCGCGAGTCAGGATTTTATAGATAGTTTAAAAAATGTAAATTCTGGTGCTAGCATGTTATTAGGTCCAACTATGGATAGTTTACGTTCGGCTTCTGTAATGAAAAACTTAAGAACCTTGCACATCAGAATGAAACAACACAGTTTTAATGCGATGTATTTAGCAACTAAATTTGAAGCTGACGGAATTAAAACGGTTTATCCTGGTTTGGCAAGTCACCCTAGCCATGAAATTTATAAAAACATGATCAATCCAGAATATGGTTTTGGTGGAATGATGACTATAGATGTTGGTAGTTTAGATAAAGCAAATGCCTTGATGGAATTGATGCAAGAAAGAAATCTAGGGTATTTAGCGGTAAGTTTAGGATTCTACAAAACCTTATTTAGTGCGCCTGGCACTTCTACTTCTTCCGAAATTCCATTAGAAGAGCAAGCAGAAATGGGCTTAACAGATGGTTTAATTCGTTTTTCAATTGGTTTAGACAACGATATTGAAAGAACCTATCAAAGTATGAATGCTTGTATGAAAGATCTAAATATTTTATAAAATTGTAAGATTTTATAATATTTAAGTATATTTGAAAAAACTTAATTTATGGCACAACAAAAAACATCAGCAGCTTTTATAGCAGCATCATGGGTGGCAATGGGCGCAGGCACTGTTGGTTATTTAGTAGGATTAGCAAGAGCCGAAATGCTTTTAAACGAAAAAGGATATTATTTTACCATATTAATGTTCGGTATGTTTGCCGTGGTTTCTTTGCAAAAAAGTGTAAGAGACCGATTAGAAAAAATCCCTGTAACCGATTTATACTATGGGATTTGCTGGTTCGCAACCTTACTTTCAATTGTTTTATTAACAGTTGGTTTATGGAATGCTACTATCTTACCTAGCGAAAAAGGATTTTATGCATTTGCTTTTCTTTTAGCATTGTTTGGTGCTATTGCCGTTCAAAAGAACACTAGAGACAATATGAATATCGAATAAATTAAAACATAGAATACTTTAATCCGATTTAGCAATGAGTCGGATTTTTTTATAATATTTTAGTAACTTCGCTAACTAAATACCAAATAACTTATTTAACAAATGAAAAAATACATTTTAAGTTTTCTTCTGATTGGAAGTATTTCTTTCGCACAAAAATTAACCATTGAAGAAACGGTAACCGGACCAAGAAAATACGCTCCTACTTCATTAGTTGGGCAACAATGGAGAAAAGACTCAAAATCAATTACTTATTTAAGTGCGGATTTATCTAACTTATTAGAGAAAAGTGCTGCAAACGGTTGGAAAGAAAACACTTTAGCTACAAAAGCAGAATTTGAAGCTGCATTAAAAACTAAATTTCCAACTGAAGAATTTGCTTTAAGAACTTTTCCTTTTTCAATAACTTGGCAATCCATAAATACTTTTGAAACAGAAATCGCATCAAAAACAAAAAATTATAAAGTAATTTACAATGTAGCGACGAAACAAATTACTTCAGAAATTGGGTACTCAAAGGAAGGTTCTCAAGCTAAATTTGCTTCAAATAACAATGTAGCTTGGTTAAAAGACAACAACATCAGAATTACTACAAACACTAAAACTATTGAAGTAACAAATGACGAAAATCCAGCTATTGTTAATGGCTCAGATTATGTTCATCGTCAAGAATTTGGCATCGATAGAGGTATGTGGTGGAATGCTTCTGGAACGCAATTAGCGTATTATAGAAAAGATGAAACTATGGTTGGAAATTATCCAATCATCAACTGGAATGAACGTGAAGCCGTTAATAAAGACATCAAATATCCAATGGCAGGAATGACAAGTGAAAACGTAACTGTTGTTGTTTTTGATGTAGCAACTGGTAAAAAAGTTACCCTGCAAACTGGCGAACCTAAAGAACAATATTTAACCATGGTTTCTTGGGAACCAACTGGAAAATATATTTTTGTGGGAATCTTAAATCGGGATCAAAACCATTTAAAGTTCAATAAATACGATGCTGCTACTGGAGCTTTCGTAAAAACCTTATTCGAAGAAAAAGCTAGCACTTGGGTAGAACCTCAACATGCTTTAACATTCGTACCTAACAATCCTAACCAATTTATTTACCAAACTGATTTTTATGGATTTAATCAAATGTATTTATATACTACTGATGGGAAATTATTAAAAAACTTAGGTTTTAATGATGTTGTGGTGACTAACATATTAGGATTTGACGCTTCGTATTCTAAAATCAATTATATTGGAACGGCTAATAATGGTTTAGACAGACAATTGTATCAAGTCGATTTAAAATCTGGTAAAACCATGCAATTAACAACTATTTCAGGCACACATAATGCATCTGTTTCGTCAGATGGCACAATGGTTTTAGATCAATATAGTAATGCAACCACTCCGAATGAAATTGCAATATTGAACATTAAAAATAAAATGGCAAATACCAGTTTAGTAAAAGCCGAAAATCCGTTTACAGGTAAAATCGATATGCCAAAAATTGAGTTAGTAACACTAACAGCTGCAGATGGAAAAACGCCTCTTAACGGAAGAATCATATATCCATCAAATTTTGATGCTACAAAAAAATATCCAGTAATGGTATATGTTTATGGTGGTTCACATGCACAATTGGTTACGAACAAATGGTTAAGTGGCGCAGGTTATTTCGATATTTACATGGCACAACAAGGTTATGTTGTATTTACGTTAGACAACAGAGGAAGCGATGCACGTGGGAAAAAGTTCTGCGATGTGAATCATAGAATTTTAGGTGTAAACGAAATGGCCGATCAGATGAAAGGTGTAGCATTTTTAAAATCGAAAGCTTTTGTTGATGCCGATAAAATAGGCGTTTTCGGATGGAGTTTTGGTGGATTTATGACGACTTCTTTGTTAACATCTCAACCTGAAACGTTTAAAGTTGGTGTGGCGGGCGGACCAGTTATCGATTGGAAATACTATGAAATTATGTACGGTGAACGTTATATGGATACACCACAAGATAATGCAGAAGGTTATGCAAAAACTTCTTTATTAGATAAAGTCAAAAACTTAAAAGGAAGATTATTAATCATTCATGGTGCACAAGATCCAGTGGTAGTACAACAACACAGTATGAATTTTATCGAAGCTTCAATTAAAGCTGGAAAACAAGTAGATTATTTCTTATATCCAAACCACGAACATAATGTGGGCGGAAGAGACAGAATTCACATGTATGCTAAAATCGCAGATTATTTTGATGTACATTTGAAGAAGTAAGACAATTTTCAATTTGCCCATATGGCAATGAAATAATTTATTAATACAAAATCCGTCCTACTAAAATTGGATGGATTTTCTTTTAATTTTTACAATTGTAATATTTAGATTTCTCATGAAGAAGCAAACTACAGTAAAACAATTTTATCTTTAATTTAACTTCTGTTTGATAACATTTTTCATAATTTTACCAAAACCTAGTTACTTACCATTCATGAAAAAAATAGTTTACCTTTCCCTATTCGTTTCCTCTATTGGACTTTCGCAAAATGCGGATGCAAAAATTTATGATATTGTTGAAAAGATATCTGAAGAACGAATCAAAAAAGACATTATAAAATTAGCTGATTTTGGAACCAGAAATACCTTCAGCGACACGGTTTCAAATACTCGTGGTATTGGCGCTGCCAGACGTTGGATTAAATCGGAATTTGATTTAATTTCTAAAGATTGTAAAAATTGTTTAGATGTATTTTATCAAAAAGATTTTGTAACTACAAATGACGGAGAACGTGTTCCAAAAGACACTTGGATTGTAAACGTTGCCGCCATTCAAAAAGGCACAAAATATCCGAACCGATTCATCATTATGACAGGTGATATCGACAGTAGAAATTCGGATACCATGGATTTTACTACCGATGCGCCAGGTGCAAATGATAACGCTTCTGGAATGGCAGGAACCATTGAAGCTGCAAGAGTTTTGTCGCAATATAAATTTGAAAATAGTATCATTTATCTAGGCCTTTCAGGTGAAGAACAAGGCTTATTTGGCGGAAAAGGATTTGCGGAATATGCCAAGAAAAACAATTGGGAAATTATTGGAGTTTTGAACAATGACATGATTGGTAATATCGAAGGAATTGATGGTGTAATTGACAACCGAACTTTCCGAATTTTCTCAGAACCAACTGCTCCAACAGATACTGAAAAAGAAATCAATAACCGCAGATTTTATGGTGGTGAAGTAGATGGAATTTCTCGTCAATTGGCTCGATACATTCACAAACAAACGCTAACGTACATGCCAGAAATGAATCCGATGTTGATTTACCGTTTGGACCGATTTGGTCGTGGTGGTCATCACAGACCGTTTAACGATTTAGGTTTTGCCGGAGTTCGAATTATGGAAGCTCACGAAAACTACAACCGCCAACACCAAAACTTAAGAACCGAAAACGGTATTAAATATGGTGATGTGTTAGAAGGTGTGAATTTTGAATACGTAAAAAAACTTACAGGTGTGAATTCAGTCGCTTTAGCCACTTTAGCGAGTGCGCCACCTGCACCAAAAAACGTTTTAATTGGCGGTGCGGTTGAAGCAAGTGTCAAACTAAAATGGGATAAAATTGAAAACGACGATCAGATTTTAGGTTATAAGATTTACTGGAGATTGACAACTGATTTCCAATGGAACAATTCAAGATTTGTAGGCAATGTAGACAATTACATGCTGAAAAACTTTGTGATTGACAATTACTACTTTGGCGTAGCTACAGTTTACAAAAACGGCTTTGAAAGTATGGTAGTATTTCCAAAAGATATCATCAGAACCACTTTCAAAAGAAAATAATTCAAACTGATAAAAAAAATCCGTCATGATTTATTTCTTGACGGATTTTTTATTTTGAAACGATTAGGACAATCTACTTATAAATTTAGCATACGGATCTTTAAATTGAAATCCGTCTTGCGTTCTTTCTTTCGATAATTTATTGTATTCTACTAAAGCCCAAAGTATAAATTCTTTTAAGAAATACTTATCAGAATTTGAAGTTTCTGGCTGATATTTCTCTATTAAATGATCTAGCGGTGTTACTTCATCTAAAATCTTTTTGTAGTCTTCATCTGAACAATCATCTGTGAGCTCGAAACCAGATTCATTGAAAAACCATTCGGTAATTTCAGTATAAGGTGTTGCTTCATTTTGCTTTTCTAATTTTTCAATTTTAGGGAAATATGCAGGTAAAAAAGTATGAATGGCATTGGCAATTAAATATTGTGCCACAACTCCAGCTCCTTCTTGCTCGCCTTCATAAACCAATTCTACTTTCCCAGTAATAGCTGGAATTATTCCTAAGAAATCAGACAAACGAACGGTTGTTTTTGCTTCACCATTTTGCAAAGCTCTTCTTTCGGCAGTACTAATTAAATTTTCAAATGCGGTGATGCTCATTCTGGCAGAAACACCACTTTTTGCATCAATATATTCTGATTCTCTAGCTTCAAAACCTACTTGTTCTAATAAATCTTTTGCTAAATTCGGCACATAAACAAGAGACGACTGGTTTTCATCAAGTTTGGCTTCCTGATGTGTAATTGTTTTGGCAATTTCAATCGTTTCTGGATAATGTGTTAGAATTTGCGAACCAATTCGATCTTTTAAAGGTGTCACAATACTTCCACGATTGGTATAATCTTCTGGATTGGCAGTAAAAATAAATTGTAAATCTAAAGGCATTCTTAATTTAAAACCGCGAATTTGAATGTCGCCTTCTTGTAAAATATTAAACAATGCTACTTGAATTCGAGCTTGTAAATCAGGTAATTCGTTAATTACAAAAATACATCGGTTAGCACGCGGAATCATACCGAAATGAATTACTCGTTCATCAGCATACGACAATTTTAAATTCGCAGCTTTAATCGGATCTACATCACCAATCAAATCAGCCACAGTTACATCTGGAGTCGCTAATTTCTCAAAGAAACGTTCACTTCTGTGAAGCCAAGAAATGGGGGTATCGTTTCCTTTTTCTGCAATTAAGTCGTGTGCAAAACGAGAAATCGGGTGAAGCGGATCATCGTTGATTTCTGAACCCGTTACATAAGGAATGTATTCATCTAAAAGTTCGACCATTTTACGAGCCAATCGGGTTTTCGCTTGACCACGTAATCCTAACAAATTAATATTATGTCGAGATAAGATAGCACGTTCCAATTCTGGAATCACCGAATTTTCAAAACCGTGAACACCAGTAAATGTAGGCTGTTTGGCTAATAATTTATGTCGCAAATTCGTACGTAACTCGTCTTTAATATTTTTAGATTGATAACCAGAAGCTATCAAATCCCCTAAAGTATTTATCTTTTTTATGTCCATTTTTTATTTTATTTTTTTTAGACTTTCGTCAACCTTACTTCAATCTTTTAACTTTTTACTTAGCTCCTTTTACTTGGCTCTTTTTACCTGGCTCTTTTTACTTGGCTCTTTTTACTTGCTCTTTTAACTTGGCTCTTTTAACTTGGCTCTTTTTACTTGGCTCTTTTTACTTGGCTCTTTTTACTTGGCTCTTTTTACTTGCTCTTTTAACTTGGCTCTTTTAACTTGGCTCTTTTTACTTGCTCTTTTAACTTGGCTCTTTTAACTTGGCTCTTTTTACCTGGCTCTTTTAACTTGGCTCTTTTAACTTGCTCTTTTAACTTGGCTCTTTTAACTTGGCTCTTTTTACCTGGCTCTTTTAACTTGGCTCTTTTAACTTGGCTCTTTTTACCTGGCTCTTTATTTCAATTTCTTCTTTCTGTTCGCTTCATAATCCTGAAAAATCATTTCTCCTAAACCTTTCAAACCAGTATAAAAAGCTTTTCCTTGATTGGCTTCTGTGAATTTATCTACAAATTGTTGTAAATACGGATCGTTAGCAATCATGAAAGTCGTTATTGGAATATGTAATTTTCTAGCTTGAGCCGCTTGTGTGTAGCATTTTTCCACAATATATTGATCTAAACCATTACTATTCATGTAATACGAGCCGTCTTTTTCTCGCACACAACTTGGTTTACCATCGGTAATCATGAAAATTTGTTTGTTGGTATTTCGTTTTCTTCTTAGCATATCCATCGCCAATTGCAAACCCGCTACTGTATTGGTATGATACGGTCCGACTTTTAAAAACGGTAATTCTTTGATAGAAATCGGCCAAGCATCATTCCCAAAAACTAAAATATCGATAGTGTCTTTGGGATAGCGCGTTGTGATTAATTCGGCTAAAGCCATCGCAACTTTTTTAGCAGGTGTGATACGATCTTCACCATATAAAATCATACTGTGCGAAATATCAATCATTAACACCGTACTCATTTGCGATTTGTAATGTGTATCTTCAATGATTAAATCGTTTTCTGTTAATTGGAAATCGCCGATTCCGTTATTAATTTGGGCATTTTTTAAACTTTCAGTTAAAGAAATTTTATCTAAAGCGTCTCCAAAATGATAACTACGGAATTCACCGGTTAATTCATCGCCACCGCCAACTTGTTTGGTTTTATGATTGCCACTACCCGATTTGTTTAAATTACCAAATATTTGATCTAATGCAGCTTGCCTGATCAAACGTTCTGTTTTAGAAGTAATGGTTGTTTCACCAGAACCATCAGCAGTAATTTCTTCACGAATGAAACCTTTTCGTTTTAAATCGTCTATAAAATCGTCAATGGTATATTCTGGTGTTGTGAGTTTGTATTCTTTATCTAATTCACGTAACCAATCGATAGCTTCATCGAAATCGCCAGAAGTGTGAACAATCAATTCTTTAAAAATACCAAAAAGCACCTCAAAAGGTGTTTTAAATGGTTTTTCGTAGGTTTTAAAATAGAATCCTTTTTTCATACTTTAAAAGTACAAGAAAAAGCAATAAAAAGAAGAAAAACGAATACTAATTTTAAGTTAAATCTAAAAGAATTTTCCGTCTACATAATACCAATGCTCTTGAAAATTGATAAAAGTAGATTTTTCATGATGCACTTGTTCTGTGCCAGTTTCGTCTATATAAAAAGCTTTAAACTCTACTGAATTTTCAGAAAAATGTAGTATTTCTAACTTTTGCCAAGTGTTTTGTTTGGCCCAAGCTAGAATATCCGATTTATTGGTGTATTTTCTTTGAGAAACATGTGTAGTTTCATACAAGTAATCCGCTTGATGTAAACAATAAGCTGTATATCTTGAACGCATTAATTTTTCGGCAGTTGGTACTAATTCCCCATCATAAATGTATAGAGAACAGCAACTTTGCAATGAGAAAGAACTGCCACAAGGACAAGATTTACTGTTTGTCATTTGAAATTTTAAGCCATAAATGTTGAAGTAAAGCTTGGTACTTACCCAACTCGATTAAATGTTCATCTAGCACCACAACATCTAGTAATTCATCCACTTCTTTAGCCACATCATGCCAAGTAAAAGCCGCATTCACACGATCTTTCTTAACTATTAAATCTATGATTGTCTGAACTTTAGGTTTTAAATTTACTATTTGTTGTGTAAACATTATGTGTTTTTAAGCGATTGCTTGTATTGTTCTAAAATGGATGCTTTTTTGGCTGCAGAAGTTTGTTTGGTCTTCTGAATTTTCTTCAAATGATTGTCTAATTGCTTTTTATGCTTGTCTTTGTTAACGGCGTTATTTCTTCCCATCTTGTATAATTTTACGCAAATTTACGAAACTTTCATTGGTATTGGTTAATTTGTCTAGCATTTTACCTTTTATTTCTTCGTAATCATCAAAATCTAAATATTTTGCCCAAGAATCGTTTTGTAAAACTTCTTTAATCTCTTTTATTCTTTTAGCTGTTTCGGATGCATTTCTTACAATTTGATTGCAATATTTTGGATTGTTTTTGTGGTTAAAATGTACATCTTTATTTGCAATATCTACTTCAATATAAAACCATTTATCGGTTTCGTTGTTCGGATAAAAATCGGTCCATTTTGCAAATCCGATAATTTCAGTTTGATTTTTATAGGCAGAATTTACAAGCAATCTCCAACGACAATTGGCTGCTCTTCCCCAATGATTTGATTTTCGATACACGCCGATTTCAGTGAAATAGTATTCGCTACCCGAAGCACTTTTATAACTAAGTTTTAAATCGGATAAAGAAGCACTTTCTACTTGTTGAAACAAACAAAACGTATGTTTATGAAAATTGTATCTATTGTACATTAATTTCTCCTAATTTTAAATCCCAAACCTGCTTTTGTGTTTCGCCAAACTGCTTTACTGTTGGAAATAAATATACTTTTTGAGATAAATTATATGTTTTAGTTACAGATTGATTAGTAACTAGCAACTCATATTTTACATCGAAATTTGAATGGCTTACTGCCGAATTTTTAATATTTTTCACAGTAATTACACAGCTGTTTTCTTTACAATATTGAAGCAATTGCAAAAGTGAAATTTTCGTATTAGAACCCTTAATTACATCTTCAATTATAACTTTATCAGAAAGAAACATTTGCTTTATTGATGCATCTAATTCTTTCTGTAAATCGATAGTTTCTGCTTCATTATATAAAGACAAAAAGGCATAAAAATCGGCTATTAATTGTTCACTTTGCTGCGCATACGCTGTTATAACTTTTGAAGTAAAGTTAGCAGAAATGGAAGACGCAAGAGTGTTCTTAGCCTGTTCCTTCTTTTGCATAGTTGTTTTTTCAACGGAAACTTCTTCTTTTTCAGAAGTTGTTTTTCCCACACTTTGTCCAATTGCAAAAAATGGAATTAAGAAAAAAAGATATAGTAAATGCTTCATATTACTCCTGAGTTAATCGTAAAAACGATATTTTATTATTTTGATCTTGTTGCAACTCTACAATCTTTAATTTTTTTAAAGATGGTGAAGGCAGAATTACTTTTTGAGCAAATTCGGTTTTATTAAAATATTCTGCACCTAAATCGTTAGACAACATAATCATCACTTCCAAATTATCCGACAAAATTTTATTCAACTGTTCTTTTCTAGTTTGCCAATCTTTGATATCACTTTTCATAAAAGCTTTCAACATCATGGCGTAATCATTCGGATTTAATTCAACTCGCGCCAGTGGTTCATTTGTGGTTATGACTACTTCTTTCGACTTGTAAAGCGGACTTTTTATTACGATTTTCGTACCTTTCTCTAGATTCAAATCTTTGTTTTTCAAATCGATCGGTTGTTCCACAGAATCATCAATTATGTAAGCTTTTACATCTTCTTTTGCGATAGAATCTTTGGTGAAACTATTTTGAAATTCTAGTTTTTGTTCTTCTTTTGAAAGCCACTTCCAAATGAAAAATACGAGAAGTAAAACACTACCTAATAAGACTAAAATTCTATATTTCTTTTTTGAATTACCTACACTTTTACTACTATTGCTCTTTGAATCGTATAAAAACTTAAACTCATCCCAATTCGATTTTCCAACAAACACACTCAAAATATCTAACATATCTTTTCGAGGTAATTTTTCATTGGTTTCTGGTTTCAAATGAGTGTAAATCCACTTTTCAGAAACCGTTTGCTTGGTTTTAAGTTGAATCGCATCAATTAAATTTAAAATATCTTGCGAACTGAAACTTTTCCAACTTCCGTTAAAATACGGATAGCTATTTTGGTACTGTTCCAAAACACTTTTTTTAAGTTGGTAAAAAATTTCTAAATCTGTCATAAATAGCTTTTCAAAAGTAGTATTTCTGGTTATTTTCTTACTGTAAAACTGCTGTAAATGTACTGAAAATACTTTACAATCAGTACACAGTGGTTTTTCTAAATAAAAATTTTTGGCTTGATTTAAGTTTGCCTTGTTAAACTTTAAAAACGAAATATTATGAAAAATTTAAACACGCTTTTAGTAACAACAATATTAGTTGGAAGTGCTTCGCTATTCGCACAACATTCGGGAAATGTCAACCAAGAAGATCTAGCCAAAAAACAAGTTAGCGGCAATTACAATTATCAAAATCCGAATCAATATCAAAATCGAGATGTTCCAACTATTCAAACTTCTTACAGTAATGATAGTGAAATGGTGATTACTATAAAAGGCATTTACAACGAAAAAGCCACTTGCCAAAAAGCTGTTTTTAGTGTGTTACAAGTTGGAAAAACTGCAGAAGAAGTTACAGATTTAATGGATGAAAGATTAGAAGCTGTAATGAATCAATTAAAAACATTTAATGCCGAAATTGAGGTGATAATTGATATGATTTCATTTGTTCCGATGTATGATTATGAAGTGACAAAGAAAATTTTTAATCCGAAAACCTATAACGAAAAACCAAGTGGATTTGAATTGAAAAAGAATTTAATCATAAAATTTAAAAACACCAACGATTTGAATAAAATTATGAGTGTTTGTGCGAAACAAGAAATTTATGATTTAGCAAAAGTAGATTATGTAACCAGTAATTTAGATCATATTAGAGATGTTTTACAACTAAAAGCATCTGAGGAATACAAACAAATGCTAACCAATTATTCAGCCATTATGAATACCGATTTGTTTAAAAAAGAAAAAACATTAGTGGAAGGCTACACGACTTTATATCCGATGGAAAGTTATAAAGCTTATACGGCTTACAGTCAGGCTGCTACTAATTTTTCTCCTGATAGTCAAGTAAATAACATCAGAAAAAACAGTACGCAATTTTATGATGCTGCATTGGCTAAATCGCACACTTTTGTTGTAAATGCCGACATTACCGAGCCTACCATTCAACTATTTTACGATTTAACGATAAGAATAAAATTACGAGAAGACCAACTTCCAAAAAACACAATTATTAGAAATAACAGGTATTACATTATTACAGCAAATGGTGATATTAAACCTTTAGCGCTGTAAAGTATTTTAATAATTCCCTTCACATATATTAGATTAAAATTTATGTGAAGGTGTAACGTTAAAGCAGATTTTATAAGTCATAAAAAAGTACTACATTTGTGAAAAATTTAATTAATTAAACAAAAAATGAAGAAAATTCTAATTACACTGTTAGTAGCTACTTTTATAGTGTCTTGTAAAAAAGAAGATTACACAATTTCAGGAGAAATTAAAAACCATAAAGGAACAGAATATGCATATATTGAAATACAAAATGGTGACAAACCAAAAGCTATTGATTCTGTAAAAATTAAAGACGGAAAATTTACTTTTAAAGGTAAAGCAGACTCTTTAGATATTGCTTTTATTAAAATTCCCGCTATTAATTGTATGTTTCCATTTGTTTTGGAAAACGGTGCAATTAATGTAAAGATTAATAAAGATTCTTTATTTAATCCTAAAGTTTCAGGAACTGAAAATAATGATGATTTACAAAAATTTAACGACGATGTAAATAAATTAAACAAAGAGTTAAATGATTTCGGTACTAAAAATCAGCAAGCTTACATTCAGGCTACAACAAATAATGATCAAGCTACGATTCAGAAACTAACAACTGAAATCCAAAGTATTCAAAAAAAATTATCTGATTTTCCTAAAAACTATATTAAAGAAAATAAAAACTTTATTGCTTTAATCATTTTAGAGAACTTTGCTACAAGAGGAAATATGCCTACAAATGAAGCAAAAACAGATTTTAACAAATTTTCAGAAGAATTGAGAAATTCTAAATCTGGAGTCAGAATTAACAAAGTTATTAATCCAACTGCTGAAAAAAAAAAGCCGATAAAGTAACCAAAGCACCAGATTTTTCAGCTAAAACTCCTGATGGAAAAACTGTTAGCTTAAAAGAATCTTTAGGAAAAGTTACCATTATAGATTTTTGGGCTTCTTGGTGCGGACCTTGTAGAGCGGAAAACCCAAATGTAGTTGCTTTATACAATGAGTTTCATGCTAAAGGTTTAAACATAATTGGTGTTTCATTAGATGATGATTTAGAAAGTTGGAAAAAAGCAATTGCGAAAGACAAATTAACTTGGACACATGTTTCCAACTTAAAAAAATGGGAAGAGCCAATAGCTTTAACTTATAAAGTAGATGGAATTCCTGCTACTTTTATTTTAGATGCAAATGGTAATATTGTAGCCAAAAACCTTAGAGGTGATGAACTAAAAGCAAAAGTAAAAGAACTATTAGGCGTAAAATAATACTTAAAGCAATTTAAAAGTAATCCCATTTTGTATGTATTTACAAAATGGGATTTTTTTATACTTTTAATTTTCAGAAAGTTAGAAAATAATTTACATTTTCCTTTAAAATAAGTTTGCAACTCTAAAAAACAATCCTATATTTGCATTCGAATTATGGCCATGGGGAGATACTCAAGCGGCCAACGAGGGCAGACTGTAAATCTGCTGTGAAAACTTCGCAGGTTCGAATCCTGCTCTCCCCACAAAAAAAAAGCACTTCAACTGAAGTGCTTTTTTTATTAAACTATACTGATTATTACTCCAAACCAAAACTTACGGTAACCGTACAAATTATTTCAATTTCTCCTATTGCTAGCGTTTCTCTGGGCATTGCATCTGCAGATTCAGCCATCATGCCTTTTGCCATAAAAACAGGTTGAGGAAAATTGGTGTATGAATTATCAGATATTAAAATCGCTTTTCCAACTTTCTGACCTGGTAATACTGAAACGTAATCTTCTGCTTTTTTCTTCGCATTTAAAATAGCTTTTTTTCTAGCTTCTGTTTCATAAGTTTCCATTTTAGAAGACTTCAACTCCACTCCATTGATAACGTTAATTCCAGTTTCCATTACATCCATCATAAAAGCATCATACTTTGAAATGTCTTTTAACGTTACAGAAATGGTTTGATTCGCTTGATAAGAATGCTTCTTTTTTTCGTAATCGTAATTTTTATACAAACTCATTTGAGCCGTTTGATAATCGGAAGTTGGAATGTTGAACTTCTTAATATATTTAATTACTTTTTCAATAGTAATATCGTTAAGTGTTTTTACTTCTTTAGCATCTTTACCATTGTTTTGTATGCCTAATTGTATCACGGCTATATCTGGTGTAACTTTTATTTTCCCTTCACCAGAAATTGAAATTTGAGGCACTAATTTGTGTTGCTCTTGACCCATAACATGCATTGTTGTAACTAATGTTAATAATAAAAGTACTTTTTTCATTTTGATTTGTTTTTAGTTTAATATAGTATGTCAAATAGTATGCCAGTTATATTTTTTTCATCTTAACTAAATATATTAAAACGGCAATTGGAATTAATAAAATACCAATAAACAATACCCTACTTTCAAACAAATCTGGTCTTAGAAATAAAGTAAGTACTAGTCCACCAATCGCACCACCTAAGTGAGCTGTATGTCCAATATTGTCAAAGCGTCCTTTCATTCCATAAATGGAATATCCTAAATATAAAACCGCAAATAAAAATCCTGGAATTGGAATGGCAAAAAACAATAATAATTCAATTTCAGGATACAATAAAATAGCACAAAAAATGATACCTGTTACTGCACCAGATGCTCCTACTGCAGAATAATACGATTCGTTTTTATGAATGTAATAAGTTAATAAACTTCCCAAAAGCATACTTCCAAAATAAATTAGAAGAAAATTCATGGTATTAAATTCACGAGTTAAAAAATTAGCGAATGTCCAAAAACTATACATATTGAATATAAAATGAAACCAATCTGCATGTAAAAAGCCAGACGTTAACATGCGGTATTGTTGTCCGTATTTTACAGCTGAAATGTTGAATTTATATTTTTCAAAAAAAGAAAAATCAGACAAACCTGCGTATGTTACCAAAGCGGTAACGGCAATAATAATTGTTGGAATTGAATTCATCGTATAAAAATTATGACTATAAAGATATGACAATTATTCAAAATTGTAAGAAAAAATGAAATGTTAACCAAAACTTAAAAAGTTAACAGTTGCAATAACAAAACATGTATATTTGCAAAAAAAGATACATGCAGTTACTCTTATATATTCTAATTTATCCAATAATTTGGGTTATATCAATACTTCCTTTTCCTGTTTTATATGTATTATCAGATTTTATTTTTTTTCTGGTTTACAGAATTATTAAATACAGAAAAAAAGTTGTTAGAAGTAATATAGCACTTGCCTTACCTCATTTATCAGACAATGAACGCAAAGAAATAGAACGAAAATTTTATGTGCATTTGTGTGATATGTTTTTAGAAATGGCAAAGACGTTGTCTATTTCAAGAAAAGAAATAGAAAAAAGATATGTTTTTAAAAATATGGAAGTGTATCATGAATTAGAGAAAAAAGAAAAAAGCATTGCTTTGTTGTGTGCGCATTATGCCAGTTACGAATGGGCAGTTTCATTGAACTATCATATTAATTTTGTGGGATATGGCGTATATAAACAATTGGCCAATCCGTATTTTGACAAATTAGTGAGAAGAATCCGCTCGAAATTTGAAAGTCAACTTATAGATAGCAAAGAGACAATTCCTACCATGGCTACTAATTTTAGAAGTAAAAAATTCAGCTTATATGGTTTAGTTAGTGATCAATCTCCAAAATTAAGTGCTACCCATCATTGGCAAAAATTTATGGGTATAGAAGTTCCTGTGCATACGGGTGGTGAAATGTTAGCTAAAAAATATGACATGAATGTGATTTTCTTAAAAACAAAGAAAATAAAAAGAGGCTTTTACGAAGCTAGCTTTGAAGTGCTTTCAGACGGAAACGCAAAAGATTTTCCAAATTATCAAATCACAGATAATTTCTTAAAATTAGTAGAGGAACAAATTTACGAAGCCCCAGAATACTATTTGTGGACACATAAACGATGGAAACATATGAGATAGTGTACAGTTGCAGTATTCAGTAAAACACTGAGACTGAATACTGCGACTGCTTACTTTACAAGAACCAACTCTTCACCATGGCAACTTCTGGTCGCGCATCATTTTTATGATTAAAATCGTTTTTTGCTGGATTATATACATAATCATCTTGCCAAATGGTAAAGTTTTCTGCTAAATCGATAATTGCATCGCATACCATTTGAATTTCATCAGACGTAGTTGTTGGATGAATTGACATTCGAATCCAACCTGGTTTGTTGGTTAAATCCCCTTCATTGATACTACAAGTAATAGAATTGGAAGTTTCTTGGTTTACATTTAGTAAATAATGTCCGTAAGTTCCAGCGCAACTGCAGCCTCCACGAACTTGAATTCCGAATTTATCATTTAATAGTTTCACACCTAAATTAAAATGTAAATCGGTTATATAAAATGAAATAACGCCCAATCTGTCTGTATGTGGTGCGGCTAAAATAGTAATATTTTCAATTGGACTTAAGCGTTCAAAAATATAGTCTACTAACTCGTGTTCTCTGTCTAAAATATTTTTCACACCCATTTCGTCTTTCAATTGAACAGCAAGTGCTGCTTTTATAACTTGTAAGAAACCAGGTGTTCCACCATCTTCTCTATCTTCAATATTGTCGATATATTGATGTTCTCCCCAAGGATTTGTCCAACTTACAGTTCCACCACCAGGACAATCAGGAACATTATTTTTGTATAATTCTTTATTAAACACCATTACACCACAAGTTCCTGGTCCGCCCAAAAATTTATGTGGCGAAAAGAAAATTGCATCTAAATAAGCCTCTTCATCATTTGGGTGCATGTTAATATCTACATAAGGCCCAGAACAAGCAAAATCTACAAAACACACGCCATTGTTTTGGTGCATAATTTTGGCAACTTCATGATAAGGAGTTCTAATTCCCGTTACGTTGGAACAAGATGTGATGGAAGCAATTTTAAAACTTCTATCTTTATATTGATTCACTAAAGCTGTAAATTTATCCAAACAAAACAAACCTTCATCGTTTGCAGGAATAACAACTACATCTGCAATAGTTTCTAACCAAGAAGTTTGATTGGAGTGATGTTCCATATGAGAAATAAAAACGATAGGTTTAATTTCTTTTGGAATTGTTGTATATTCTTTTAAATTTTCAGGAATTCGTAAACCTAAAATTCGTTGTAATTTATTCACAACACCTGTCATTCCGGTTCCGTCGGTAATTAAAACATCATTTTCATTGGCGTTAACATGTTTTTTTATAATGTTTCTGGCTTCATGATAAGCCATTGTCATCGCCGTACCTGTTATAGAAGTTTCAGTATGTGTGTTAGCAACAAATGGTCCGAAAGAATTTAGCAATTTGTCTTCAATTGGTTGATATAACCTTCCACTTGCAGTCCAATCTGTGTAAATAATTTTTTGTGGCCCAAAAGGCGATACAAAACTTTGATTTACACCAATGATTCCTTTTCTAAATTGCTGAAAATAAGTCTCTAATTCGGTAATTGTTGAAGTTGCATTCATTACTTAATAATTTTTTCAAAATTACGGCTTTTTTTACATCCTAAAAATAAAATTTTACGTATTTATAAAATTTAGCAGTTCAATTTTGTTAAAATAAACTACATTTGAATTTATTTTTAAAAACCATTAAAAAAAACTAATTTTTAAAACAATAAGTTAAAATATAATATGATTTACAATAAATTACTCATATCTTTTTTTTTAATTTCATTTAGTGCAGAAAGCATCTACTTTTTCTTATTGTACTTTTTTATCCCATTAATCGTTTTGTTTGTAATACTAATCATATTCTCACTATTATATACCCGTTATTCAGCAGATAAAAACGAACATAATTTAGAGGTAATAGAAAACGACACAAATTCCTTTTTAACAGATCTTATTTTTTCAGACTATACTTCAATTGAAATGAAAGAAAAAATTTCTGCGTTTAAAAAACAATACAAACTTAATGCTAATTTAAAAAAATACATTCTCAACAAAATTATTCATATCAAAGAGAACTTAAACGAAACAAATGAACATACTATTTTACTAATTTATAAGTATTTTGGTTTTGATGAAATTTCTAATCGTCTGATAAACAGTTCTAGTTGGTATTCTAAATCTCAAGCTTTATATCAATATCAAAACATTGGTTACAAAATAAAAACCGGTTATGTTAAAAAGCTCTTAGATAGTAAAAATTCGAGTTTGCGATCTAATGCAATTATTGCTTTAATATCTTTGTCTGACGAAAAGTTTGATGTTTTAGACAACTATAAATACAATATCTCAAAAGCTGATGAAGTAAAAATTTTAGATATAATTTACAGAAAAAAATCAACTGTTCCTAAGAATATTAACAATTGGTTGCAAAGTAAAAACGATTCAATTGTTATAATTGCCATAAAACTAATTGTCCGATTTAGATACAAACACGACATTTCCTTGGAACAAATTGCTTATTTGTTAACCTCAGAAAATTACAAAGTTAGAAAAGAAGCCATTTTAGCTGTTAGAGAACTTGTCATGTTTGAAGCTAATGACATATTAATGCAACATTTTAAAACAGAGACGAATTTGAGGAATAAAATTTCTATTATCAAAACATTGAATACTATCGGAACAACAGAAAATATAACCTTTTTGTCGATATTGTTAAAAAAAGAAGAAAATTTAGAACTAGATTTGAAACTTGAAATTGTAAATTTCATTAATAAAACTAATGCTTCCTTTTTCAATTCTTACACATTTGAAGACGAAACGAAAAATATTGAATTACAAAAAATGATTGCTCACTCTAATTGCCCATATTTAAATTGATTACATTAGAAAGTATTGTCAAAAGTTCCGAATTATTTTTCGGTTGGTATTCCTTATTTTATATTTTAGTATATATAATATTGGCCGTTTCTTCATTTCTTGAAATTAAAAAATATTACATCAATAAATATTTTTTGCATAAAGATGTGATTATAAAATCTAATAATGCGTTAGGAGTATCTATTATTGCTCCTGCTTTTAATGAAGGTTTTACCATTATTTCCAATGTAAAATCTTTACTTTCACAAGAATATCCAAGATTTGAAGTTATTATAGTTAACGATGGTAGTACAGATGATACATTAGAGAAACTAATTTCGGAATTTAGCTTGGTAAAAGTCGACTTTTTTTACATTGAAAAAATAATCACTCAACCAGTTAAAGGACATTATCGTTCGACAAATCCGATTTACAACAAACTTTTAGTTGTAGATAAAGAAAATGGGAAAAGTAAAGCTGATGCCTCCAACGCTGGAATTAATTCTTCTAAATATTCCTTATTTATTTGTACGGATGTAGACTGCATATTAAGACGAGATACAACAGCAATGCTAGTAAAACCTTTTATCGAAAGTGAGAAAAAAGTAATTGCTGCTGGTGCTGCTTTACGAATTTCTAACTCTTGCACCTTCAAGGAAGGCATGCTTTACGAATCGCATTATCCTGACAATTTCTTTGCAAGATTTCAAGAACTAGAATACATTCGCTCTTTTGTTTTTGGCCGAATGGCTTGGAGTAAATTAAATGGTTTGCTTCTAGTTTCAGGCGGATTAGGAATTTTTGATAAAGATACTGTCATAGAAGTTGGTGGCTATTGGCATAAATCGTTAGGAGAAGATTTAGAATTAGTAACTCGTATGAGAAAACTCATGCATGAAAAAAAAATAGACTTTGAAATCAAATACATTCCAGAATCGTTATGTTGGACGGAAGTTCCTAGCGATGGTGAAGTTTTCTTACGCCAACGCGTTCGTTGGGCTCGAGGTTTAATTCAAACTCTATTCTTACATAGAAAATTATTTTTTAACCCGAAATATAAAAATACTGGACTTATAGTTTTTCCATATTATGTGTTTTGTGAATTTGTAGTACCTATTTTAGAAGTTGTCGGATTGATTTTTATATTTTTAGATCTCTTTTTCTTTGGAATCAATATTCCTTTTTTAGTTATCATTAGTGTTGCAGTTTATTGTTTTTATATACTCATAACGCTGATTTCTATATTTTTAGATCAAATGATTCACAAACAATATTCTAACTTAAAAGAAGTAGCAAAATTAATAGTAATGGTTTTTATCGAACCTTTCATATATCATCCTATAAATATTTACGCCTCTTTAAAAGGCTATTTGCATTTTTTCCTTCAAAAAGAAAAAAAATGGGGTGTTATGTCTCGTAAAGGTTTTAAAACAGCAAACTAATTTAATATGAAATTCAAATTATTATTATTCTTTCTTATTGGGTTTTGCAGTTGTGTTGTGGGGCAAAAAATCAACACCGATAGTTTGTTAATTGTCACAAATAATCTAATAAAATCTGAAACAAAAGACTATTTTAAAGCTAAAAAAATAGCACATCAGTGTATAAAAGCAGCACCTAATTATTTAGATTTTCATATCGCGCTTGGCAGAATTCATAAAAATGAAAAAAACATAGACAGTGCGAGATATTATTTTCAACATGTAATTAATAACAACACCAAGTATAAAGAAGCGTTTACCTATTTAAGTAAATTAGAATTAGAGGCGGAAAATAAAGATCTTGCCTTAAAAATAATCAATTCAGGTTTAGATATTCATCCGGAAGAAAAAGAATTTTATTTGATTAAGCTTCAGGTTATAAATGCAGAAGAGAAACCTCAAAAAAGTGTGGAATATTTAGAATTCTTAAATAAGAAGTTTCCAGATGATGCCATACTAAAAAATCAACTTCTCGAGGTAAAAAGCAATATCAAAACAAATAGAATCGGAACAACATATACCATAACAAACTTTAGTCGAGACAATTACGGACCATGGCATCAAACTTCTTTAAATTATGCCAAACAATTTAACAAAGTTTCACTTGGCGGTAGAATAACTTATATTGATAGAAGACAAAATGGAACAAGTCAGAATTTTGGCTATTTTTATGAACTAGAATCTTATTTTAAAACCACTAAAAAAAGCTATTCGTTTGCCAATTTCGGATTTAGTGATGGTGAAGTGTTTCCAGAATTTCGATTTTTATTTTCCAATTATTACACCCTGGGTAAAGGCTTTGAATCTGAAGTAGGTTACAGATATAACAAAAGAGAAAATACCAACTCAAGCTCAGGAATTTTAGCTTTAGGAAAGTATTTCAAAAGCAATTGGATCAATTTAAGAACTTCGTTTCAGTTAGACGAACCTAAACTTTACCCTTCAATTGCCTTACAATTTAGACATTATTACAATTCAAGATTCGATTTTTTTGCCTTTAATATTGGCTACGGAACTTCTCCTGATGAAAGAGAAACATTAACGCAATTTCAGGAAAGAATTGCCTTAACATCTTACCGTTTTGGCGGTGGATATAGCAAACTTTTAGCAAAAAAATACATTGTTGGCTGTAGTGCTAGTTTCAATAATCAAGAGTATTTTCCCGATAAATATCAAAATGAATATAATTTCTCAATTAATTTAGTATATTTATTTTAACCCCAAAAACACTATAAAATGACTAATAAAATACTTATCATTGAAGATGATAAAATTATAAAAAACATTATCGAATTTCTGCTAAAGAAAGAAGGATATCAAATAGAATTTGCAGAAGATGGCTTAATTGGAATGGAAAAAATCAATTCTTATTTACCAGATTTAATTATTACCGATATTATGCTTCCCTATAAATCTGGGTTAGAAATCACTTCTTATGCAAAAGCTAATTTTCCTGATGTCCCAGTAATTATTATTTCCTCTTTAGGAAAAGAAGATTTAACTGTTATTGAAGCCTTTAAATTAGGTGCCGATGATTTAATTGCCAAACCTTTTAACCCTGTAGAATTAGTATTACGAGTAAAACGCTTTTTCTTACACCATTAAGTGATATGAATTCAAAGTTTTTAAATTTTATAATTTATGGCATTTTTGCTGCAGCTCTTTTTATTCCAATTGGATTACTATCTTTAACAATTGGTCCATCAAGATGGTTAGCAGATTATGCTAAACAAGAAGAGTGGAATAGTCTAAAAGAAAATAATTTACAAATGTTAGTTATTTTTCTTTTAATACTTCTATCGCTATTTTTTGCTTATAAAATTCAAAATCTTTATTGGAATAAAAATACTTTATTAAAAAGAATTTATGTGTTTTTTGCCATTACAATTATTGGAATTTCATTAGGCATATTTACGTTTAAACCAGAAATTTTAATCACAAGTGATTTAAATATTGCTGCTGCAAAAAATGAAAATACCACTTTCGAATTTGGTCCTTATCCTAATGAAGAAAAACTAAAAAAACTTAAAGCAGAAGGTTATGATGGGATAGTTTCCTTATTACACCCAATGGTTGTTCCTGCAGAACCCGTATTGCTTAATAAAGAAAAAGAAATTGCCAAAACATTAGATTTAAAAGTCATTTCAATACCAATGTTACCATGGATTTCTGAAAACGAAGAATCTATAGCAAAAATCAAAAAATTAGCACAAACTGCTAAAGGTAAATACTATGTACATTGCAGCTTAGGTAAAGACCGAGCTGGAGTTTTTAAAAAAATTGTAGAAGCAGAAAACCAACAAATTTTAGTTAAAAGCACCATCAAACACAACAAAATAAAAACGGAAAAACCTTTTGAAAGAGGACCTGTTTTTGTAGTTTCTACTGATGTGTATTTTACACCTTATCCTACAGATGAAGAATTATTTCATTACTTTTTAAATTCAAATATTAAAACGGTTGTGAATTTAATGAATCCAGAGCATCCTGAGGAAATTAAATGGATAGAAAAAGAGCAAAAAATTATCGTACAACACCATCAAGAATTTCATAATTTCTCTGTTTTGGCTACCGATTCAGACGATAAAATAAAGGCAGTTATCGAGAAGATTAAAAAATTACCTAAACCGATGGTTATTCATGCCTTTTCAACTGAAAGAGAAAATTCTAAAAAATTCTTAAAACTATACCAATCTTTAAAATAGTTTAAAATTTATAAGTACTTTTGAAAGACAATTTTACATCCATGTCTATTCAATTCTTACATAAATTCACCACTAATTTACCTTCAGATGCTATCGAAGAAAATTACACGCGACAAGTACCAAAAGCTGCTTTTTCGTATGTAAAACCCAGGATTCCAAGCAATCCCAAATTGCTACACATTTCAAAAGAAGTACAAAATTTAATTGGTTTTTCAGATGATTTTATTCAATCGGAAACCTTTTTACATTTAGTATCTGGTGCTGCAATTGTTAGCAATTCCAAACCTTTTGCCATGAATTATGCCGGACATCAATTCGGAAATTGGGCCGGACAATTAGGCGATGGAAGAGCCATTGTTTTAGGAGAAATAGAACACAACCATCAAACATTTACTTTACAACTAAAAGGAGCTGGAGCCACACCATATTCCCGTCGTGCAGATGGATTGGCTGTTTTGCGTTCTTCCATTCGTGAACATTTA
The DNA here is from genome assembly GCF_011392115.1 of Flavobacterium difficile. Lineage (GTDB taxonomy): Bacteria > Bacteroidota > Bacteroidia > Flavobacteriales > Flavobacteriaceae > Flavobacterium > Flavobacterium difficile. The sequence continues at coordinate 21,572 of NZ_JAAJBT010000006.1, read as the reverse complement.
TGTAGCGAAGCTATGTTTCATTTGGGCGTTCCCACTACTCGATCTTTGTCTTTAACTTTAACTGGAGATGAAGTGTTACGAGATGTCATGTACAATGGAAATCCAGCTATGGAAAAAGGTGCGATAGTATGCCGAATTGCACCAAGCTTCATTCGCTTTGGTAGTTTCGAACTGTTTTCTTCTCAAAATGATATCGAAAATTTAAAACTACTAGCTGATTATACAATTTCAAACTATTATCCTGAAATTCAATCGGAAGGAAAAGAAAAATATATAGCATTTTTTAAACATGTTGCCGAAAAAACAAGAGAAATGATTGTTCATTGGCAACGCGTTGGGTTTGTTCATGGTGTGATGAATACCGATAACATGAGCATTCACGGGATCACAATTGATTATGGACCTTACGGCTGGTTAGAAGATTTTAACCCAAATTGGACGCCTAACACTACCGATGCGGAAGGCAAAAGATACCGTTATGGCAACCAAGCCAATATTGCTTTGTGGAATTTATACCAATTGGCGAATGCTTTATATCCATTAATTGAAGAAGCTGAACCTTTAGAAACGATTCTGAATAATTTTGCCAAAAAATACGACGAAGATTTCTCAGAAATGATGCTAAAAAAACTCGGAATTACTTCTAAAACCGAAGAAACAGATAAATTGATTCAACAAATATTATACAATTTAGAACAGACTGAAACCGATTATACCATCTTTTTCAGAAATTTAAATCAAATCAACAAAGCGGATTCGGTTGAAGATTGTGTTTCTAAAATCCACTTAGCTTTTTATAAACCTGAAGAAGTAACTGGAATCATATTAGAAACCTGGCATTTTTGGTTTGCTCAATATTTAGCTATTTTAAAAGAAGACACAACTTCAGATGATGAACGAAAACTAAATTTAAATGCATGCAACCCGAAATATGTTTTACGCAATTATATGGCGCAAATGGCGATTGAATTAGCCGAAAATGAAGAGTATGCTCTAATTGATGAATTGTATAAGTTACTTTTAAATCCATACGAAGAACAACCTGAAATGGAAAAATGGTTCGCCAAAAGACCCGATTGGGCCCGACAAAAAATTGGAAGTTCGATGTTGAGTTGTAGTTCTTAATTTAGATTTTTAAAGAATAAGAAAGTGAAACAACACGGATTAAAGAAATTATAAAAATTACTAGAATTTCTTCAATCTGTGTTTAAAAATATTTTGAAAAGAACAGTAAAACAATCATTAATTACTCCAAAGGAGTAAAAAATTTATAACTATGATAACCGTTAGCACCACAATCAAAAGCAAAACATTAGCCCAAGTTTGGGAATACTTCACCAACCCAAAACACGTTACAAATTGGAATTTCGCAAGCGACGATTGGCATTGTCCAAAAGCAGAAAACCAATTAGAAATCGGAAAATCGTTTGCTTACACCATGGCTGCTAAAAATGGAGAAATGAGTTTCGATTTTAGTGGAACTTATACAGAAATTGAAGAACATTCAAAAATTAGTTACCTTTTAGAAGACGACAGAAAAATATTTGTCACTTTCAAAGAAACTGAAAATGGCATAGAAGTAGTAGAAAAATTTGATCCTGAAACAGAAAATTCAGAAGAATTACAACAAGCTGGTTGGCAAATGATTTTGGATAATTTTAAAAAGTATACAGAAGCTAATTAACGTTTCAAAACCCATTTTAAGGCGTTTCACACTATTTAAAAACAAACAAAAAACCGCAAATACAAGACATAATAATCTGTGAATCTGCGGTTTTTTTAGCTTATTTATTCATTTGAAACTCCAATAGAATCAATCTCAGATAAAGGATTAATGTATTCTTTTTTCCATTTCTTTTGTAAATAATGATAAAGGATATAACAAGCTAAAATTCCAACCGGAATTCCTAATAAATTGATTCCATAATTATTTTCGAAATCGATGCCTAATGCTAAAAGATCATTAAAAACAGCTAAAACAAATCCCAATACCAATTGACTTCCAAAATAAACCACTAAACCTAAAATAGCAAATCCCCATTTACTTTTAGTATACGTTTGTGCTAATTCATAAAAAAACTTTCCTACCCAATATATTAATAAAATTCCTATCATATTTTTTCTCTTTAATTACCAATATCTTCAATTTCCTCTGTATTGGCAAAACGTTCTTCTTTACCAAATTTGCTGACTAAATAAATTCTAAATAAAACACAAATAATCAAACAGACAATAAATGATAGAATAGTATAATTCATTGAAATCTCTTCTTGATTAATAAAATGTTCTAAAATCTTCTTTAATAATAAATTGCAAAAAAAATAATAGACAAAAGCAAACCGTATGACATTCCCTACATATCTATAATCATAATAATAAGATATATTATAAATATAAAAAGCAGAGATTATAAAAACGATTAAGTCAATCACCCAAAACTCCATTACTCTTTTCTATATTTTTTTGTTTCCTCAAAAACGTGTTCTAAAATTTTAGCATCTTCTTCTGAAAATTCCACATTTCGTCTTGCCATTACGATTTTAGCGGTTTCAAACGCTTTTTTGGTAACATAAGTTGTAAATCCTGATGCGCCGCCCCAACTAAAACTTGGTACAAAATTTCTCGGAAATCCAGCGCCAAAAATGTTGGTACTTACGCCTACAACGGTTCCAGTGTTAAACATCGTATTTATACCACATTTACTGTGATCGCCCATCATCAATCCGCAAAACTGTAAGCCTGTCTGAGCAAAATTCTCCGTTTCATAACTCCACAATTTGACAGGTTCGTAATTATTTTTCAAATTACTGTTATTGCTATCAGCTCCAATATTACACCATTCGCCTAAAACAGCATTACCTAAAAAACCATCATGCCCTTTATTCGAATACCCAAATAAAACCGAATTATTCACTTCACCACCAATTACAGAATGTGGTCCAACTGTTGTAGCGCCATACACTTTTGTAGCCAATTTCACTCTACCCGATTCGCATAAGGCAAAAGGTCCACGAATGACAGAACCTTCCATAATTTCTGCATTTTTACCGATGTAAATGGGTCCTGTTGAAGCGTTTAAAGTTACGAATTCTAACTTCGCGCCTTCTTCTATAAAAATATGTTCGGGTGATAATACGTTTACCGATTTAGGAATCGGTTGTGATGTTCTGTCTTCTGTTAGCAATTCAAAATCTTCGCGAATGGCTGCTTCATTTTTTTGGAAAATATCCCAAGTGTTTTCTATTTTGATACATTCTTCTGTAAATTCAATACTTTCAAAAGCATCAAAATCTACTTCTTCTCCTTCTTTCGCATAAAATGCCACTACTTCTTCGTCTTGGAAAATCGCTTGATTTAACTCTAAATTCTTTACCATTTCCACCAAAATTTCATTCGGTAAAAACGACGCGTTAATCATCACGTTGTGTTCCATTTCTACCATAGGCCATTTGTCGGACAAATATTCTTCGGTAACTGTAGTGGTCGTATATCCCAAATGTTTTTCCCATTTTTCGCGAATGGTTAAAATCCCCACACGAATATCGGCAACTGGTCTAGTAAAAGTAAAAGGTAATAGAGCGTTACGATGCGGACCATCAAAAAGTATGTAGTTCATGAGATAAGTTTAAAAGTTTTTTCGTTTAATATTTAAAGGTTTTGTTTGAAAACCTAACGATTCAAATTTACAAAGAAATTTGACTTATAAAAATAAAAAAACCCCGAATAAATCGAGGTTTTGTATGATAGATAAATTGGATATTATTTTTTATCGAATTTAGCGTATTTAGTTTTGAATTTATCAATACGACCTGCAGTATCAATAAGTTTAGATTTACCTGTGTAAAAAGGGTGAGACGTTCTAGAAATCTCCATTTTGAAAACTGGATATTCTACACCTTCGTGTACGATAGTTTCTTTAGTTTCAACTGTTGATTTTGTGATGAATACGTCATCGTTAGACATGTCTTTAAAAGCGACTAATCTGTAATTTTCTGGGTGAATTCCTTTTCTCATTTTGTAAATCTTTAAATGTATGATTATAATTTGTTTCGCGGCTTTTTACATAAAAAGGTGTAAACGCCTTATAACCTTTTGTTAATTTTGTTTTTATTTCAGGGTGCAAATGTAATACTTATTTATCAATTTCCAAGTGTATGCAGCAGAATTTTTGTTTTTTAATTCACTTTTAGTCCTGTGTTCCGTTATATCTATTTGTTTCCTTCCTTTTTCCTTTCTACAAATAGGATGCCACTGCACCCAGGGCTGTATCGACGTTTTGGTTTCAAAAGATGTTTTTAGACTCTTTTTTTCCGAAACTATCGTTTCTCCTCTTAGTATCAAATCCTCAGGAGGACAATCCTTAAATCAAGTTCTACTTTAAAATGAAAAATACAATCGTTTTTGAGCTCTATTTTCTTGAGTTACAAATCCTGCAAGGTTTCCAAAACCTTGTAGGTTTTAATCTAAAACATTACAGCAATTTCTCTTCTTAATCACATCATCAGAGAAACAAAACGCTAAGATATAAAAACAATTTATTTCAAAATACCTACAAGGTTTTGAAAACCTTGCAGGAAAGCTAAAAACAAACAATTGTTCAATAATTAAAAAAAACGTAATTTTGCAACCGATTTGCGTGAGTGATAAGAGTGAAAATCCTTTTTTTGTGGCTTTTTTCAAGACATAAAAAAAGATTGTAACGGATAGCACGACCTGAAAGGGCACGCCCAAAGAAAATGATTATGTCTGATAGAAAAAAAGTAGCTTTTTATACACTGGGTTGTAAACTGAATTTTTCGGAAACTTCTACCATTGCCAGAAACTTCAAAGACGAAGGTTTTGACAGAGTAGATTTTGAAGAAGTGGCTGATATATATGTTATTAACACCTGTTCGGTAACAGAAAATGCAGACAAGCAATTCAAACAAGTGGTAAAAAAAGCCATGAAACTAAACGACAAAGCTTTTGTAGCCGCCGTAGGTTGTTATGCGCAATTGAAACCCGAAGAATTAGCCGCAGTGGATGGTGTAGATTTGGTTTTGGGTGCGACAGAAAAATTTAAAATCACCGATTACATTAACGACTTGTCCAAAAACGATATGGGCGAAGTGCACAGTTGCGAAATTGAAGAAGCCGATTTTTATGTCGGAAGTTATTCTATTGGCGACAGAACCCGTGCGTTCCTAAAAGTACAAGATGGTTGCGATTATAAATGTACGTATTGTACGATTCCGTTAGCGCGTGGAATTTCTAGAAGTGATGCGTTGGAAAATGTAATGAAAAACGCCAAAGAAATTTCAGAGCAAAACATCAAAGAAATTGTATTAACTGGCGTAAATATTGGCGATTACGGTAAAGGAGAATTCGGAAACAAAAAACACGAACATACGTTTTTAGAATTAGTACAAGAATTAGACAAAGTGGAAGGTATTGAAAGATTAAGAATTTCAAGTATCGAACCTAATTTACTAAAAAACGAAACCATAGAATTTGTAAGCAAAAGTAGAACGTTTGTCCCGCATTTTCATATTCCCTTACAAAGTGGAAACAATGAGCTATTAGGAAAAATGAAGCGTCGTTACCAACGTGAAATTTATACGGAACGCGTAAATAAAATTAAAGAAGTGATGCCACACGCGTGTATTGGTGTGGATGTAATTGTAGGATTTCCTGGTGAAACCGACGAACACTTTTTAGATACGTACAACTATTTAAATGAAATGGACATTTCGTATTTGCACGTATTTACGTATAGTGAGCGCGACAATACAGAAGCTGCCAATATGCCTGGCGCCGTACCAGCCAACGTAAGAAGCAAACGTAGTAAAATGTTACGCGGACTATCTGTAAAAAAACGCAGAGCTTTTTACGAAAGTCAGTTAGGCACCACCAGAACCGTTTTATTTGAAAACGAAAACAAAGAAGGTTACATTACTGGTTTCACCGAAAATTACGTAAAAGTAAAAACACCTTGGAACCCAGAATTAGCGAATACCTTACACGAAATTACCCTAACCAAAATTGATGATGACGGTTTGGTACGAATGGAATTTGTAAAAGTACCAGCATAAACTTGTTGATAAATTCATGACATAAAGACTGCTTTTGGCGGTCTTTTTTTGTGGGATTTTTTGTATGTTTACTAATATCTAAATACTTAATCTGAGTATTTACAAATTAACCATAACGAATCAAAAATAATTTAACTTACAAAAAATTCACTTTTTTAGTGAATTATTTGTATCTTTGCCTCAAGAAACTAAAAGCCTATGCAAATAAATTTCACAGAAGATTACTTAAGAGAACTTTACGAAGAAGGTAAATGCAAAAACAAAAAATATAGATTCCAAAAAGATATAATAAAAAAGTACAAACAAACTATCGATAAATTAAGAGTTGCAAAAAATATCGAGGATTTGTACCCAATAAAAAGTTTAAATTATGAAAAATTAATTGGAAGTAAAAAAGGAATTGAATCTGTTCGAGTAGATAAAAAATATCGAGTAGAATTTATCAGTTTTGTAGAAGGATTACCACCCAATACGATTACAATCTGTTCAATTATTGATTTGAGTAATCATTACTCATAAAACTTAACATTATTATGAAAGCAACAAACCAAAACATCCCTTTTGAAGCAACTCATCCAGGAATTTTAATAAAAGATGAACTTGAATTTAGAGAAGATATAAAACAAAAAGATTTAGCGGAATTACTTGGTGTAAAACCCTCTTTTTTGAATGAAATCATTAAAGGAAAAAGACCTATAACTGCAGATTTAGCAATATTATTAGAAAAAACTCTTGAAATTCCAGCTGATTATTGGATGAAATTCCAGTCACAGTATGAAATTGATTGTGCAAGAATCAAAGAAAAAAACATTAATAAAATTAAATTAATAGAATTATGGAATATAATCAAAGAATATGTTCCTGTTAATTATTTTAAAAAGCAAGGATATTTATCTGAAAAATTAGAGGAAAACATTACCAAAATAAAATTAATTTATTCAATAAATACAATTGATGACTTGGTTAATATTTTTGCAACTAAAAAGTTTGCTTTTTATAAAAAATCAGAAAAGTTAAAAATTGATGATAAAAATATGATTGCATGGAATTCTTTAGCAGAATTTGAAGCAAAAAATCAATTAATAAATACTTTTAATTTTGATAATATTGAGCAACTAACAAAAAATTTAAATAATATTTTTTTCGAAAACAATAATACATTAACTAAAGTAAAAGATGTACTAAATCAATTTGGTGTCAAATTTTTAGCAATAGAAAAACTAGAAAAAACTCCTGTTGATGGTTATTCTTTTTGGTCAGAAAACAATCCTGCAATTGCCGTTACGTTAAGACATAGTAGAATAGATAATTTTGCTTTTACAATAATGCACGAAATAGGTCATATTGCTTTACATTTAAAAAACAATAAAGAACAAAAATTTTTAGATCTTACTCACAAAGAAGTTAATCATTTTGAAACAGAAGCAAATGAATTTGCTCAAAAAAAATTGATTACTGAAAATTGTTGGGAAGATATTATTACAAATTACATTCCTCTCAACGATGAAAAAATAGTTGAAATTTCAAATAGATACAATATTCACCCAGCAATTATATTAGGTAGAGTTTGTTATGAAATGGATTATTATGCTTTAAATACAACAATTGATAAAAAATTAAAATAGTATTTTCAATTTCAGAAATTAATCATTTTATTTCCAACATCAATACCCCGCTACGCAAAGTCTCCCGACTTTGAGCCAATAAAATATAATTACAACAAAAAACAAACAACATATAATCTAAAAAACAAAAAAATGGGAATATTTTCATCACTACTAGGTAACGCAGGAGCCGTTAGCCAAGAAGATTTAGTCAAAAAATACGGTCAATTATTAACCGATTCAGAAGAAATAGAACTAGGGTTCAAGTTGGTTCGTGATACGTTTATTTTCACCAACAAACGTTTAATTTTAGTCGATGTGCAAGGCCTTACTGGAAGCAAAACGGAATACAAATCGATAAGCTATAAAAGCATTTCTCGTTTCAGTATCGAAACTGCAGGTACATTTGATTTAGAAGCCGAATTGAAAATTTGGGTGTCTAGCGAAGTACAACCGAGTATCGTAAAGCAATTTAACAAAGCCGTAAATGTGTACGAGGTTCAAAAGGTTTTAGCACATCACGTTTTGAAATAAGTCAACTACTCAATGTTTATATAGACCTGACAGATTTTAAAAACCTGTCAGGTCTATTCATATATACTTTCCGAAGTTATAGATATGCCGTGCGCGGTTATAAATATACCGTGCGCGGTTATAAATATGCCGTGCGCGATTATAAATATGCCGTGCGCGATTATAAATATGCCATGCGCAGTTATAAATATGGCGTGCGCGGTTATAAATATGCCGTACGCGGTTATAAATATGTCATGCGCGGTTATAAATATGGCGTGCGCGGTTATAAATATGTCGTGCGCGGTTATAAATATGCCGTGCGCGGTTATATATATGCCATGCGCGGTTATAAATATGTCGTGCGCGGTTATAAATATGCCGTGCGCATTTAAATTTATTCCTTACGAAAATATACTTTTCTAGTTCTCACCTACACATAAAAAAACTCCCAATGTAAATTGGGAGTTTCTTTTTCCATAAGAATCCTACAAAGGAATGTTACCATGTTTTCTTTTCGGAGTTAACACCTGTTTGTTTTCTAACATGCTGTACGCTTTTATTAATTTCTTACGCGTGTCTTTTGGTAAAATCACCTCATCAATAAAGCCACGTTGCGCTGCAGTATATGGGTTAGCGAATAAATCCGCATATTCTTGTTCTTTTTCTAATAATTTAGCTTCAGGATCGGCGGCTTCACTAATTTCTTTCTTAAAGATAATTTCCGAAGCGCCCTTTGCTCCCATTACGGCAATTTCGGCACTTGGCCAAGCAAAATTCATATCCGCACCAATGTGTTTCGAGTTCATTACGTCATACGCACCACCATAAGCTTTACGTGTAATTACTGTAATTCTTGGAACAGTAGCTTCACTAAAGGCATATAATAACTTCGCTCCATGTGTAATAATTCCGTTCCATTCTTGGTCGGTTCCCGGTAAAAATCCTGGAACGTCTTCTAATACTAATAACGGAATGTTGAAACAATCGCAAAAACGTACAAATCGAGCCGCTTTTATCGAACTGTTAACATCTAAACAACCCGCTAAAAACATCGGTTGATTGGCTACAATACCAATACTTCTTCCGCCCAAACGAGCAAAACCAACAATAATATTCTCCGCAAAGTTTTTATGAATTTCAAAGAAAGAATCTTCATCGATAATTCCTTTAATCACTTCATGCATGTCGTACGGTTTATTCGCAGAATCTGGTACGATGTTACTCAATTGTTCTCTAATTTCGTCTTTCAATTCAAACGGAACTCTTGGTGTTGTTTCTCTGTTATTCTGAGGCACATAACTCAACAAACGTTTGATATCTTCCAAACATTCAATTCCGTTTTCAGAAGTAATATGTGCCACTCCAGATTTCGTAGAATGCGTACTCGCACCTCCTAATTCTTCAGAAGTTACTTCTTCATTCGTAACAGTTTTCACCACATTCGGACCCGTAACAAACATATAACTGTTGTTTTCCACCATCATAGTGAAATCGGTCATCGCAGGAGAATAAACGGCTCCACCCGCACATGGTCCCATAATTGCAGAAATTTGTGGAATCACTCCAGACGCCTGAACGTTTCTGTAAAAGATATCCGCATAACCACCTAAGGAACGCACCCCTTCTTGAATACGCGCCCCACCAGAATCGTTTAAACCAATCATTGGCACACCGTTTTTCAAAGCCATATCCATAACCTTACAGATTTTTTCTGCATGTGTTTCTGATAACGAACCTCCAAAAACAGTAAAATCTTGTGCGAAAATATACACCGCTCTTCCGTTGATGGTTCCGTAACCTGTAACTACTCCATCTCCGTAATATTGTTCTTTTTCCATTCCGAAATCGGTCGTACGATGTGTCACCAACATCCCAATTTCTTCAAAAGAACCTTCATCTAATAAGTATTCCACACGCTCACGAGCTGTCAATTTCTTTTTTGCATGATGAGCTGCAATACGTTTTTCACCACCACCTAATTTAGCTAAGGCGATTTTATCTTCTAATATTTTTATTTTGTCTTGCATGATTTATTTTTTTTAACCGCAAAGAGCGCTAAGGTTTTACTTCGTCTGTTCGACTTTCAGTCTCGGGTCGCAAGGCTCACAAAGCTTTTTACTTGGCTCTTTTAACTTAGCCCTTTTTACTTTTTACTTGGCTCTTTTAACTTTTTACTTGGCTCTTTTAACTTGGCTCTTTTAACTTAGCCCTTTTCACTTGACTCTTTCTACTTAGCCCTTTTTACTTGACTCTTTCTACTTGGCTCTTTTAACTTGGCTCTTTTAACTTGGCTCTTTTCACTTGGCTCTTTTAACTTTTTACTTGGCTCTTTGATTAATTAGGAAGCCTTACAATCTCTTTATCCTCTAAATATCTTTTCAAAGCTACTAAAGCGGCAATTTCTGCTTCTTTGTCGAACTTGGCTTTTAGTTTGTTGCTGTCGTAATATTTCTTAACGAAATTCGTATCGAAATTCCCTGAACGGAACGCTTCATGCTCCATTACGAAAGTTCCGAATGGTAAGGTTGTACTAATTCCTTCGATATGATAATTTGCAATCGCTTTAATCATCAACTCGATAGACTCTTCACGGGTTTTTCCATACGTAATTAATTTCGCTAACATCGGATCGTAATAAATGGGCACATCCATTCCTTGTTCGAAACCATTATCTACACGGATGCCCTCACCTACTGGAATTTGGTACACATCTAAATGTCCCACACTTGGTAAGAAATCGTTTAATGTATCTTCTGCGTACACACGTAATTCCATCGCGTGCCCTTTAATTTGTAAATCGTCTTGAGTGATGCTTAATTTTTCGCCTCGAGCGACACGAATTTGCATTTCCACTAAGTCTAAACCTGTAATCATTTCCGTTACCGGATGTTCTACTTGCAAACGCGTATTCATTTCTAAAAAGTAGAAATTCTTGTTTTCGTCTAATAAAAACTCTACTGTTCCCGCTCCTAAATAATCGCAAGATTGAGCCACTTTTACAGCCGCTTCACCCATAGCTTTTCTAATTTCTGGAGTTAAAACCGAAGAAGGTGCTTCTTCCACTACTTTTTGATGACGGCGTTGAATACTACATTCTCTTTCAAACAAATACAAAATATTGCCATGACTATCCGCCATAACTTGAATCTCAATATGACGTGGAGAACCCACATATTTTTCGATAAAAACCGAACCATCTCCAAAAGCGTTTGTAGCTTCTGAAATTGCTCTGTCCATTTGCGATTCGAATTCCGCTTCGTTTTCTACGATACGCATTCCTTTTCCACCACCACCAGCAGAAGCTTTAATTAAAATTGGAAAACCAATTTCTGAGGCTACTTTTTTCGCTAAAGCAATATCTGTAATCGCTTCATCCAATCCTGGAACCATTGGAATATTGAAAGCTTTCACGGCTTCTTTAGCAGCTAATTTACTTCCCATCACCTTCATGGCTTTAGATTTCGGTCCGATGAACGTAATGTTATTTTTTTCAACTAATTCTGCGAAATCGGCATTTTCACTTAAAAATCCGTAACCTGGATGAATACCATCTACGTTTAATGCCTTACAAACTTCTATAATTTTATCGCCTAATAAATACGACTGATTGGATGGCGCTTCACCAATACAAACCGCTTCATCAGCAAATTTAACGTGTGGCGAATTTCTATCTACTGTAGAATATACAGCGACAGTTTTAATTCCCATTTTTTTGGCGGTTTGCATTACTCGAATGGCAATCTCACCTCTATTTGCAACTAATATTTTTTTCATATGTTAGCCCCCTAGCCCCCAAATGGGGGAATTGAAAAACTTTGTAAAAAGTTTTATGGTTATACTTTATTTTTATTTTTACTCCCAATTTTTGAAGTCCCTCCTTTGGAGGGATTTAGGGAGGCTTTTTACTCAAACTCGATTAACAATTGTCCTTTTTCTACAGCATTGCTTTTGGCAACAGTAATTGACTTAATTTTACCGCTACGAGGCGACACCAATGTGTTTTCCATTTTCATAGCTTCTAGAATTAGTAATGGCTCATTTTCAGTTACTTCTTGTCCGACAGTTACACAAATTTCTAGAATTAATCCTGGCATAGGTGCTTTAATTTCATTAACTACTTTACCGGCACCAACGGCAATTCCCATCGATTCAATAAGTAAATCTAATTCGTTAGCAATTGCAATATCATATGTATTGCCATTAACTTTTACAGAATATTTTTTTGAATTGAAATCGGCAGCGATAATTTCTGCTTGAAATGGAGTGTTTTCGTTTAGAATATGAAAATGATTTTCTTCTACACTTACAGCATCTAAAGTGGTTAGGCTGTTATCAGTAAAATTAAAAACTTGATTTCCGTTTACTGAAATTTTATAAGGCTTACTCATAATTACATATAATTTGAGCGTAAAAATAAGCAAAAGAAAACGTTTTCGTAAATTTTATTAAGAAGAATTTGTAAAAATGATATAGTTTAAAAATTACTTATTGAAGTATTTTTTAACCAATTCGTACAAGCGTTCCTTTTCTAAGGGTTTAGAAATAAAATCATTAAAACCAAGTTGCTTAATTTTCTCGACTTCCTCAGGAAATGAGTAAGAAGTTTGAGCAATAATTGGCAACGTTGTGTTAAATGTTCTGATTTGTTGGAAAGCACCATAACCGTCTAAATTTGGCATTTTAATATCCATGAAAACCAAGTCAACTTCGTCATTGGTTTTACAAATTTCTACAGCTTCTAAGCCATCATGCGCTCTGATAACTTTAAAATTAAAAATTTTCAGTAGTTTTTCGATCAGTTGATAATTAATATTATCGTCTTCTGCAACAAGAACAATTTCTTCATTTCCTAAATTATAATTTATTATTTCGTTTACTTTTTCTTCTTCAATAGAATCTTTATCGGCATATATTAAAGGAATCGTGAAAGTGAATGTAGAACCTAAACCTTCTTTAGTTTTTACAGAAATTGTGCCACCAAGCATTTCTACATAAGATTTTGAGATGGCTAAACCTAATCCTAAACCTTCATTTGCAGAAATATTTTTGGCATTAATTTTATTGAAGCGTTTGAATATTCTATCTGTAAATTCTTCAGGCATTCCGATACCTGAATCTTTGACACTAAAAACAATTAATTTATTACTAGCATCAACTTCGTAATCTAAAATCACAAAACCTTCATCCGTAAACTTTAAAGCATTATTTAAAAGATTAATGATGATTTGATTCAGTTTAACAACATCGGTAAGAATATTTCCTTTTAATTTGTGACTAGGCTCTTGCAATTTTACAACCACATTGGTATTTTTATTTGAAAAAGTTGCCAATTCAAAAGCCGCTTTTAATATATTTTCCAGATTGACATTACTGTAATTCGGTTGAATTAAGTTCGAATCGATTTTAGACATTTCAATTAAATCATCTACAATACTCAATAAAATTCTACTATTGTATTGTACGATTCTAACAAACTCCTGCTTTTCTTCTTCCGTAATGGTATGATCTAGCAATAAATCGGAAAAACCAACAATGGCATTCATTGGCGTTCGAATTTCATGTGATAAATTCATTAAGAAAGCCGATTTCAGTTTATCACTTTCTTCAGCTTTGGTTTTGGCTGAAAGAAGTTCAGTTCTTTGGTTAAGGTTTTCTTCAAAAAGTTTCCCCATATAACGAAACTCACCTTTTATGCTTTTTAAATCTTCTATAGCAGCAACATCGCTTTTCTTTAAAATTTTCTTGATTAAATTCAACGGTAACCTTGACCATTTATTCGCATAATAGAAAAATACAATCCAAGCTAACAAGATTGCAATTGCCATAACAGCAAGTATACTTTTAGTGATATAAAAATCGATATTATACGCTCTTTTGAAATACAATTTAGCGACTTCTTTTTTATGGATATCTTGAAGCGGAACTGTGGTAAAAACAGTTTTTATTGCTTGTTCATTTCCCTCGTAAAATTTAATTTTAGAACTACAAATTTCTTCAATATTGGCAAAATATTCTCTATCTAAAAGACGAACCATAAAGAAGAACCCAGATGGTTTGGTTTTGTTTTTAAACGGATCATCAGACGGATGGATGGTCGCGCCATAAACTTCTACTATTCCTTCTGGAATGCTGAGATAAAATTTATCGTTTTTTTTCTCTTTAATTTTATTAAAAACTTCTTTAGGAATAAAGGCTTTGGTTTTTATTTTATTTGTGGAAACTTTCGTAATAAAATTACCATTAATATCATAAGCTGCAATATATTCAATATTATAAGTATCAATAATATTAGCCACAGAAGTATTAAACCATTTGATGTTTTTAGTTTTGGTAAAATCAACAAATTCATCCCAATACGTAACATCGCCTATTACAGAACCATAAGATTCTGAATTTAATTTTAGAAGTGAGTTGATTTCATTTTCATAAAGTTCTTTACTGTTTTTGAAAATTTCTTTTTCTTGAACCCTCATGTATAAGTACAACGAAAGAACTATTAGCAATAATCCTATTGAAACTATTGACAACAATGAAACAACCTTGAAATAAGTGGAATTTTTATATTTATTTACCAAAAAATTCATAAATACACCTGCAATTAATTTTTTAAATATAATAAAAAAATAACAAAACAAGATTTTTAGCAAATAAATATCAGTAATATAACAATAATTTTATATTACATGTTGTGATTTAACATAAAAATTTAAAAAGTCAATAATCCACAATTACGAAGTGAAACTATAGGTTTTGAAAACCAAAACAATTCAAAATCGTCGAAATGCGTTTCAAAATTTTGTTTGAAATCTTTAAGCAAAATTGGATTTGTCTGAATTACTGGTAAAATTTCAATTAACCATTCTGCAATTGGTTGTTCTAAAGTAATGGTTACAGATTCCGATTTAAAATGAAAAAGTAAATTTGTCATTTCCCAAGAATTACCTTTTTTAGATTTGGTAAAATGTTCAACAATGGGTTGTTTACCCAACCAGATTACTTTAGAAGTTAATTTTATTGAGAAATCAGAAGTATCAAAAATAGCTTCTTCAATAAAATTAGGTGCAATTTTAGTTTTCGGAATTTTAAATTCGAACCAATCTTGTAAATCGTAATCGAAACACAATCCGTGCATATAGTTGAATAACGATTTTTTTAATCCGAAACTAAACTTATCGTGATTGATACCTGTTTTATCTTTAAATTGAATGTCGTTATTGGCAAAAGTAATTTCGTTTTGTTGCGGAATTACTCCAAACTCGTCAGGATTTAAACCTACTGGAGAATGCGCTGTCATCGCAAATTGATGCCAAAACCCGGATTGAATTACTCCTAATTCGAACAGTTGTCGCACCATTTCTAAACTATCTACCGTTTCTTGAATCGTTTGTGTAGGATAGCCATACATCAAATACGCATGCACCATAATTCCGGCTTCCGTGAAATGATGCGTCACTTTTGCTACTTGTTCAACAGTAACACCTTTTTTAATAAGTTCTAATAATCTATCTGATGCCACTTCTAAACCTCCAGAAACTGCTATACAACCTGAAGCTTTTAATAGCAAACATAAATCTTTGGTAAAACTTTTTTCAAAACGAATGTTGGTCCACCAAGTAACTACTAAATTACGTTTTAAAATTTCTAAAGCTACTTCACGCATTAAAGCTGGTGGCGCAGCTTCATCTACAAAATGAAAACCAGTTTCGCCAGTTTGCGCAATTAGTTCTTCCATTCTATCGACCAAAGTTTTAGCCGCGATAGGTTCGTAAATTTTAATGTAGTCTAAAGAAATATCACAAAACGTACATTTTCCCCAATAACAGCCATGCGCCATTGTTAATTTATTCCATCGCCCATCGCTCCATAAACTGTGCATTGGATTGGCAATTTCGATAACAGAAATATACTTATTTAATAATAAATCGGAATAATCTGGTGTGCCTACTTCTGCTTGTTTGTAATCAGATTTTGTCGTGTTGTTTTTATAAACGACCTCATTGTTTTCTAAAAGGAAAGTTCTTTTGAATTCAGATTCGGAAACAAGTTCAGGATTACAAACTGCTTTATGTACTAATTCTACTGGTAATTCGCCATCATCTAAAGTAATAAAATCGAAAAACTCAAAAACTCGCTTATCATTTAGACTACGCAATTCGGTATTCGGAAAACCGCCACCCATCGAAATTTTAATTTGAGGAAAATTAGCTTTTATAAATTGTGCGCAACGAAAAGCACTGTATAAATTACCGGGAAAAGGAACAGAAATTAGTACCAATTTCGGATGAACTTCTCTAATTCGGTTCTCTAAAATTTTAAGCGTGATTGAATCAATATATGTTGTTTCGTTTTGTAATTCAGCGTATAATTCATCAAAAGAATTCGCACTTCTTCCCAAGCGTTCAGCGTAGCGACTAAAACCGAAATTCTCATCGATACATGCCACAATAAAATCAGATAAATCTTCTAAATATAACGTAGCTAAATGCTTGGCTTTGTCTTGCATGCCCATATTTCCAAACGCCCATTCCATATCATCTAGCTGATTGAAACGAGACGCTTCTGGCAAAAAATTTCCACTACAAATTTGGCGTGCCAATGTCGCATTATTTCCTTGAAGAAAAGTAATTACAGCATCAATCGTATCGATATAGTCGTGTTTCAAACTAAAGATACGTTGTAAGTTTTCTGAAATAAGTTTTGATTCTTCTACAGCATCAAAAATGTGTTGTAATCCTGTTTTGGAAAACAATTTTAAAATCACTTCTATTCCCAAATCCATTTGAAAAGCAGCAATATTTTTGGTATTTAAAAACCCTTTGATATAAGCCGTTGCAGGATAAGGCGTATTCAATTGTGTAAAAGGCGGTGTGATGAGAAGTAGCTCTTTCAAGAAAAAATATTTTTACAAAGATAAAAATTAATTGTGGATGGCGAAAAATGATTATTTTTGTAAAAAAAAATATGCCAACTGACTGTATTTCGTATCAAAAATCGGGTTATTTCTCTAAACTAATTGTAGATTATTTAGATGAAAAGCCAGAAATACAATCGCTTTACCATCGTTTTCCTACTTTAGAAAATTTCGAAGCTCAAATTAATGAGAAATCGAAAAATTTTAGTTTAGAAAATCGATTGGTTCTTGTAGAAGCTTTAAAAAATCAGAATCAGAATGTTACTATTTCAGCAAACACGCAAAGTAACATTGAACTACTAAAATCTGAAAACACATATACTATAACTACAGGACATCAGTTAAATTTATTTACAGGTCCGATTTATTTTCTCTACAAAATAGCTTCTACAATAAATTTATGTAAGCAATTAAAAGAAAAATATCCACAACATAATTTTGTTCCTGTTTATTGGATGGCGACAGAAGATCACGATTTTCATGAAATCAATCATTTCCATCTGAAGGATAAAAAAATTAAGTGGACAAGAGAAAGTTCTGGACCAGTTGGTCGTTTGTCTACTGAAGGTTTAAATCAAGTTTTTGAAGAATTTTCAGATGCAATTGGCATTGGAGAAAATGCTAAATTTTTAAAAGAATTATTTACAAAATCTTATTTAGAGCACAGCAATTTAGCCGATGCCACTCGTTATCTAGCGAATGAATTATTTTCAGAAGAAGGATTGGTTATTATTGATGGCGACGATGCAACTTTAAAAACACTTTTTGCTCCGTACATAAAAGAGGAATTGATAAATCAAAATTCTTACAAAGAAGTTTCAAAAACTATCGAGCATTTAAAAGCTTATACGGTTCAAGTTAACCCAAGAGAAATCAACCTCTTTTACATTGAAGATCACTTACGTGAACGTATAATTTTCGAAAACAACATCTTTAAAGTTAATAATACAGATATTCAATTTTCTGAAACAGAAATTTTAGATTTGGTTAAAAATTCGCCGGAGAAATTTAGTCCTAATGTGATTTTACGACCTTTATACCAAGAAGTGATTTTACCAAACTTAGCGTACATTGGTGGCGGTGGAGAAATTGCCTATTGGTTAGAATTAAAAAGTAATTTCGAATGTCAAAATGTGACTTTTCCTATATTAATTTTACGTAATTCATTTGTGGTTGCTACTGAAAAACAAATAGAAAAAATTGAGAAACTTCAAATAACTTGGTCGGAATTATTTTTAACACAAGATGAATTAATACATCAAAAAACAAAAGAATTATCTGTTTTCAAAATTGATTTTACAGAACAAAAGACAATGCTACAGAAACAATTTACTGCACTATTAAATATTGCAGCACAAACTGATAAGTCTTTTATGGGAGCTGTAAAAGCGCAAGAAGCCAAACAAATAAAAGGATTAGAAAATCTAGAAAAACGTTTATTAAAAGCTGAAAAAAGAGTACATGCTGAAAAATTAGAACGTATAATTCACTTACAAAATGAATTGTTTCCAAAAAACAGCCTGCAAGAGCGAAAAAATAATTTTAGCGAGTTTTATTCAAAAGAAATTATAAATACTATCGTTTTATTATCAAATCCATTAAAAACGGAATTCAAAACCATAAAAATATAAATTATTCGTAATTTTTAACTAAAAAAAAGCACTTCCGATATAAAATTTACTGCATTTCATCGATTTTAATTAAAATTCATCTGTTTTTTGTTGTTATAATTTGTTGTAATTATACATTTGTGACTGTAAAATAACCCAAATTTAACAATTCACTTAAAAAACATGAAAAAAATAACAATTTTATTACCAGTTACGCTACTTGTTTCCTTTTTACTTTCCTCTTACACCTTATTACCTTTTTCTATGATTAAAGTGGAAGGTGGAACTTTTTTCATGGGATCAGATGATTTAGATGGAAATGCCGATACCGACGAACAAAAAAAACATGAAGTAACTTTAAACGCATTTGAAATTAGCAAATTTGAAGTTACCGTTTGGGAATGGAAACAATATACAAAAGCCACAAAATTAAAAATGCCTAAAGCTCCAAAATGGGGTTGGCAAGATAAATTACCCATGAACAACATAACTTGGGAAGAAGCTATTTCATATTGTAATTGGTTGAGTAAAAAAGAGGGATTTACACCAGCTTATGCAATGAATGGTCCGTTTTATACTTGTAATTTCAAATCAAATGGTTACCGATTACCAACTGAAGCAGAATGGGAATTTGCTGCAAAAGGCGGGAAACTATCTAAAGGATTTAAATATTCAGGAAGCAATACTTTAGATGAAATTGCTTGGCACAAAGGAAATAGTAATGGCGTACCACATGTTGTTGGAAGTAAATTACAAAATGAACTTGGTTTATACGATATGAGTGGAAATGTTTGGGAATGGTGTTGGGATTGGTACAACAAAGATTATTATAAAATTGAAGATAGTAAAAATCCAAAAGGACCAGAAAGTGGCGAAAAGAAAAGCGTTAGAGGCGGTTCTTGGGACAGTCAAATCAATTATGTGCGACCAGCAAACAGAATTTCAACTGCTCCAGAAAAGACACATGAATTCTATGGTTTTAGAGTCGTTAGATCTGTTGTTCAATAAATTTCAAAAAAACCGCTTTGCAATAAAAAATTAAATACTACCTTTGCAAAAAATTTAAGAAAAATGGCTACAAATAGAACATTTACAATGATTAAGCCTGATGGAGTTGAAAACGGACACATCGGTGGAATTTTAAACATGATTACTGAAGGTGGTTTCAGAATCGTTTCAATGAAATTAACGCAATTAACTGTGGCTGACGCTCAGAAATTTTATGCAGTGCACTCAGAAAGACCATTCTTTGGTGAATTAGTAGAATTCATGACTCGCGGACCAATCGTTGCAGCTATCTTAGAAAAAGAGAATGCTGTAGAAGATTTTAGAACTTTAATTGGTGCTACAAATCCTGCAGATGCTGCTGAAGGAACTATCCGTAAAAAATATGCTACTTCAATTGGAGAAAATGCAGTTCACGGTTCAGATTCAGATGAAAATGCTGCTATTGAAAGTGCATTCCACTTCGCTGGAAGAGAGCAATTCTAAAAAGAGTAATCAGTGTTCAGTAATTAGTGAACAGTTGATATAAATAAAAAAGGCGATTTGAAAATTCAAGTCGCCTTTTTCTTGTTTTATTATTATCTTTTCACTTTTGCCTTATCCCTTTTACCTAAACACAATTTCTTTTATCAATTCTTTACCCAATTCTTCATTCAACATTTTAATAATTTTCGATTTTCCGTATTCTAATTCTTGCTTAACGACAGATGAGTTTAATTGTATATAAAGTGTTTGTCTTCTTAATTCTATTTGCTGTGTATAGTTTTTAAAAGCTGGTCCCATCATTTTAAACCAAGTTTCTTTAACATTTATGACATCTAAACCTGCTTCAAGTTTAGAAGATTTTTTTATAAACTCTTTCATTACATCACCTACAGAAAAATCATCATTAAATCGCTTCATATCTAGATATTTATTGTTTTTTTAATTAGCTATATGGTATCGCATTTTTTATTTGCTTAAGTAGACTTTAAACCGTTGCGATTATTTCTTATTTTCTTTTTTCGTAGGGTACGAATTTCTTGTAGTGATAAACAATTTTGGCTTCATTTTCTAAAACAAAACTTTCATCAGAAACGGAAAGAATTTTTTCTTCCCATTTTGTAAACTTAGAATTCGTTTTCAAATAAAAACAATCCGCACTATCTACAATTCTAATATTATCTTGTAAAATACCTTTCAAATAAGAACCATCTAATTGTGGGGCTACTTTTTGTCTAATACCTTTATTGTCTTTAATTGAAATTAAATCAATTGATTCATTTACATTATATTCTTTCTTATTTCCATCAGGAAATGCAACTTTTTCAATTTCCCAATAGCCATTTAGTTTACTAATATCTTCTTTCTTTGGTTTTGAAGTACAAGAAATTAAGACAGTTGTTAATAATACTAGGCAAAAATAGTTTTTCATCATACAATTTAAAATGTTTGGTAAATATACAAAATACAAATTATTTTAACTGAGAAAAAAACACGTAAATCATTTTGATGTTATAAAAATAACTGTATATTTGCATTCGCAATTACGGGGTGTAGCGTAGCCCGGTTATCGCGCCTGCTTTGGGAGCAGGAGGCCGCAGGTTCGAATCCTGCCACCCCGACAAAGGAGATTTCATAATTTGAAGTCTCCTTTTTTTATTTCCTCTATTACACTTACACAAACTCTAAATTAGGTGTATCTTCAATTGAACTTTTTTAATGCTTATCGCGTCCCGCACAGCGGGAAGGCCGCAGGTTCGAATCCTGCCACCCCGACAAAGGAGATTTCATAATTTGAAGTCTCCTTTTTTTATTTCCTCTATTACACTTACACAAACTCTAAATTAGGTGTATCTTCAATTGAACTTTTTTA
>NZ_JAAJBT010000005.1 GCF_011392115.1 Flavobacterium difficile | reverse complement strand
ATAATGATGGAGTTAATGACTACACAGAAAACGGAGGTTCACCAGCAGGAGATGCCAACAGTGATGGTGTAGCAGATGGCCCAGATACAGATGGAGATGGTATTGTAGACACACAAGACAACACAGTAGGTTTTGGAGATGTAAATGCTAACCCAACAGCAGACTTTGATGGAGATGGACATCCAAACTATTTGGACTTAGATTCAGATAACGATGGATTATCAGATGTTATCGAATCAGGCAACGGAGCATTAGATGCAAACAACGATGGAGAAATAGACGGTGCTGATACAGATGGTGATGGTATTTCAAATGCAGTGGATGCTACAAATGGCTTTGGAGATGTTGATGCAGCAGATACACCAGTAAACACAGATACAACAGGTGGTGCAAACTACTTAGACATCGATGCGGACAATGATGGTATTCCAGATAACGTTGAAGCACAAAGTACAGCAGGATATGTTGCACCAAGTGGAGTAGATGCGAATAACAATGGTATTGATGATGTTTACGAAGGCGCTGGATACATTTCAGTACCAACAAACACAGATACTACAGATGCTCCTGATTATTTAGACAATGATTCAGAT
Source organism: Flavobacterium difficile (assembly GCF_011392115.1). Classification (GTDB taxonomy): domain Bacteria; phylum Bacteroidota; class Bacteroidia; order Flavobacteriales; family Flavobacteriaceae; genus Flavobacterium; species Flavobacterium difficile. Next base: position 258,291 of record NZ_JAAJBT010000005.1, on the reverse strand, counting down.
AATGATGGTGTTATCGATGGTATTGAAGCATGGGATACTAATGGTGATGGAGTAGCAAATCAAATAGCTACTGGTACTGATACTGACAATGACGGTTTAGATGATGGTTTTGAAGGTTCAAACGTGAATGATTATGATGTAAATGATGATGAAAATTCAGGTTCTTTATCTACTAACAACACAGATGGTGCTGCTTTACCAGATGACGTTGATTATAGAGATACAGATGACGATAACGATTCAGTAAATACAGAATTTGAATTAGATCCTTCAGGTAATGGAGGTGCTCCAGATGATACTGACGGAGATGGTACACCAGATTATTTAGATATCGATGATGATGAGGATTTAGTTGATACTGAATTTGAAAACCCAGATCCAAATGGAGATGGTAATCCAGCTGACGCTCAAGATACTGACGGAGATGGTACACCGGATTATTTAGATATTGATGATGATGAAGATTTAGTGGACACTGAATTTGAAAATCCAGATCCAAATGGAGACGGTAACCCAATCGACGCTCAAGATACAGATGGCGATGGAACACCAGACTACTTAGATGTAGATGATGATGAAGATTTAGTGGATACTGAATTTGAAAACCCAGATCCAAACGGAGACGGTAATCCAGCTGATGCTCAAGATACTGACGGCGATGGTACACCAGATTATTTAGACGTTGATGATGAAGGAGATTCAGTAAATACTGAATTTGAAAATCCAGATCCAAATGGAGACGGTGACCCTTCTGATGCACAAGATACAGATGGAGATGGTACGCCAGATTATTTAGATTTAGACGATGATGGTGATGGTATCCCAACTGCTGATGAAAATCCAGATCCAAATGGAGACGGTGATCCTTCTGATGCACAAGATACAGATGGAGACGGTACACCTGATTATTTAGATATGGATGATGATAATGATGGAATTATCGCTTCAGTTGAAGGTGGATTAACAGATACTGACGGTGATGGTTTACCAAATTATTTAGATCAAGATTCTGATGAAGATGGTATTCCAGATAATATTGAAGCTCAAACTTCTCAAGGATATGACAGCCCAGATGCTGATGCAAATAATGATGGTTTGGCAGATAATTATGGTAATGGATTAACACCTGTAGATACAGATAATGATGGTATTATCGATATGTTAGATAATGATTCAGATAATGATGGTATATTTGACCTATACGAATCTGGAAATATCTTATCAGGAAATGATTCGGATTTAGATGGTTTAGATGATGCTATTGACACAACTGTTGGATACGGAGATCCAAATGGAAATATTGTAACAACAGGAGATGTAATTTCTGACCTTCAAGATACGGATGGTGATGCATTAACAACTGGTGATTTCGATTACCGTGATGAAGATGATGATAACGACGGTTTAGATACTGCAGATGAGTTTGGAGATTCAGATGGTGATGGTAATCCTTCAGATGCTTTTGATTCAGACGGTGATGGTGTGGCAGATTATTTAGAATTCAATACTCATAACGGTACTGATGATCTAGAGATTTTCCAAATGGTAACCCCTAATGGTGATAATGATAATGATGTATTTGTAATTAAAAATATCGAAAGATTCCCAAATAATACTGTTGAAATATACAACAGATGGGGTGTATTAGTATACGAAGTTAAAGGTTACAACCCTTCTGAAGGAAGAGCTTTCAAAGGTATTTCTGAAGGTAGAGTTACCATTAACCAAAATTCTGAACTGCCTGTAGGAACTTACTTCTACATTGTTAGATATACTAATGGTACAACAGGTGAAAACAAAGAACAAGCAGGTTACTTATACATTAATAGATAAAATACTCTAATGGGGGAGCAATCCCCCTTTAGAAATTTAAAAATAGAACACTATGAAAAATCGTTTTTTAATTATATTACTTGGATTTTTTGCTATCTCAAGTTATGCTCAACAAGACGCGCAGTTTACACAGTACATGTACAACACTATCAATATTAACCCAGCTTATGCTGGTTCACGTGGTGTTTTAAGTGTATTTGGTTTACATAGAACGCAATGGGTTGGCTTAGACGGAGCTCCAACTACAAATACTTTCTCTATTAATACACCAGTTAATAATTCTAATTTTGGATTAGGTTTATCTGTTATTAATGACAGAATCGGACCTTCTGATGAAAATACCATCAGTGCAGACGTATCGTATTCTATCAAAACATCTGAAAACTTTAAATTATCTTTCGGGGTTAAAGGAACTGCTAACTTATTAAATATCGATTTTACTAAAGTTAGTAAATACAATCCTTATGATAACTTAGCGCAATTTAACGTAGATAATAAATTTTCACCTAATGTTGGAGCAGGTATTTATTACCATTCCAATAAAACCTATGTTGGTTTTTCTGTCCCTAATTTCTTAGAAACGGAACATTATAATAAAAGTTCAACTTCACCCTCAAATACGGTAGCTTCAGAAAGAATGCATTATCATTTTATTGCAGGACATGTTTTTGATATCAATGAAACGATTAAGTTTAAACCAGCAATTTTAACTAAATTAGTTCAAGGAACTCCATTACAAGTTGATGCTTCTGCAAACTTTTTATTCAACGAAAAGTTTGTTTTAGGTGCCGCTTATCGTTGGGATGCTGCAGCTAGTTTAATGGCCGGATTCCAAGTAAGTAAATCATGGTTTATTGGTTATGGTTACGATATGGAAACTACTAAACTTGCCAACTATAATTCTGGTTCTCATGAAATTTTCTTGAGATTTGAATTGTTCAATAACACTGAAAATATTGTATCTCCTAGATTCTTCTAAAAAATATATTATGAAAAGAATTTTATATAGCACGTTAATTGCCTTTGTTTCTTTCACTGCGTTAGCACAAGAAAAATCATTAAAAAAAGGGAATAAAGAATATGATAAATATGCTTATTTTGAAGCAAAAGATATTTATGAGAAAGTAGCCAATAAAGGTTACAAATCTGTAGATTTATTTCAAAAATTAGGAGATTCATATTATTTTAATGCCGATTTATTAACTGCAAATAAATGGTATAACGAACTTTTTGCAATGAACGAATCAGTAGATCCTGAATATCTATACCGTTATGCTCAAACTCTAAAAGCTGTAGGTGATATCAAAAAATCTGATGAATTTCTTCAAAAATTTTCCGTTGCTAAACCACAAGATACCCGTGCTGCAAAGTTTATGTCGTCTAAAGATTACATGGATGTAATAAAAGCAAATTCAGGTAGACATAATATTGAAAACGCAGGAATTAATTCTAAAGTAATGGATTTTGGCGCTGCATTCTTTAAAAATGAATTAGTTTTTACAAGTGCTAGAGATACAAGTGGTAGCAGAATTCATAGCTGGACAAACCAAGGTTTTACAACACTGTATTCTTCTGAAGTTAAAGAAGATGGTAGTTTGTCTTCTCCAGAAAAATTTTCTAAATCTATTACTACTAAAGTAAATGAATCCACCCCGGTTTTTACAAGTGATGGTAACACTATGTATTTTACTAGAAATAATTACAATAAAGGAAAAAAAGGTAAAGATGAAGCGGGTACTATTTTATTAAAAATTTATAAAGCTACTAATGAAAACGGAATTTGGTCTAACGTTACGGAATTACCCTTTAACAGTGATGTTTACAGTGTAGCGCACCCTGCTTTAAGTTCAGATGAAAAGTATTTGTATTTTTCTTCAAATATGCCAGGAACTAAAGGTGCTTCGGACTTATTTAAAGTAGAAATCAAATCTGATGGAAGTTTCGGTACTCCAATTAATTTGGGTGACGACATCAATACTGAGGCACGTGAAACTTTTCCTTTTATAGCTAAAGATGATGTGCTTTATTTTGCTTCAGATGGTCATTTAGGTTTGGGTGGTTTAGATGTTTTTGCTTCAAAAATTAATGCAGATGGAACAAACGGTAAACCTGTTAATATCGGTTCACCTATTAATAGTAATACAGACGATTTCGGTTATATCATTGATACACAAACAAAAATCGGATTCTTTACTTCAAACAGAACTGGGGGAGAAGGTTCAGATGATATTTATAAGTTTAAAGAAAATATCAAACTGTTAATTGAAAATATCGAAGCAGTAACAGGTATCATCATGGATGAAGAAACCAACGAAATTATTCCTAATACTGATGTAACTATCTTTAATGATAAAATGGAGGAAGTTGCTAAAGTGACAACCGATAAAGACGGAAGATATAATTTTGAAAAATTAGCACCAAATACTACCTATACGATCAGAGCTAAAGGTGTAGATGGTGAAGTTGCAGAAAGAGTTATAACTACTGGTAATACTGGAAAACCTACTGTAGCTAATATTCTAACTAAAACGAAAGTTAAGAAAGTTAAAGTAGGTGACGATTTAGCTAAAGCATTTAATATTGAAATTATTTATTTCGATCTAGATAAATCTTTCATTAGAAAAGATGCAGCTTTAGATTTAGCAAAAATCGTTGAAGTAATGAAACAAAACCCAACAATGAAGGTTGATGTAAGAAGCCATACTGATAGTCGTCAAACAACGCAATATAATGCCAACTTATCTGAAAGAAGAGCGCAAGCTACAATCGCTTGGATGGTAAAACAAGGTATTGCAAAAGATCGATTAACTGGAAAAGGTTATGGAGAAAGCCAATTAACTAATAAATGTTCAGATGATGTGCCTTGTACAGAAGAAGAACATCAAAAAAACAGAAGAAGTGAGTTTATTATTTTAGCGTTATAATTAAAATAGCAAACAAAAAACCCAGCTTATTTTAGCTGGGTTTTTTATTTGTATATGTTTATACTTGGTAAATATATTTCTATGCCAACACAAGTAAAAAAAACCAGCTTTATGCTGGTTTTTTTTATTCTATGGTAATTCTATTATTGAAAAGCTTGTTCTAAATCAGCAAGTAAGTCAGAAATGTCTTCTACTCCTACACTTAAACGTACTAAATCGTCTGTAATTCCAATTTCTTTGCGTTTTTCTTCTGGTATGGAAGCGTGTGTCATTAACGCTGGGTGATTGGCTAATGATTCTACACCACCTAAAGATTCGGCTAAAGTAAATACTTTTACTTTCTCTAACATTTTAATTGCATCTGCTTTTGCACCCGATTTGAATGTAAAAGAAACCATTCCTCCAAATCCACCAAGCATTTGTTTTTTGGCAATTTCATGATTAGGGTGACTTTCTAAACCTGGATAATATACTTTCTCTACTTTAGGATGATTTACCAAATATTCAGCCACTTTAGCGCCATTTTCACAATGTCTTTGTACGCGTAAATGTAAGGTTTTGATTCCCCTTAAAACCAAATAACTATCCATTGGTCCTAAAGTTCCACCTGTTGCAAATTGCGCAAAGTGTAATTTCTCTCCTAACGCTTCATCTTTTACAATTAAGGCACCCGCAATTACATCACTATGACCACCTAAATATTTAGTTGCTGAATGCATTACTATATCCGCACCTAAATCTAAAGGTTTTTGCAAATAAGGCGTAGCAAATGTATTGTCTACAGCAAAAAGTAAGTTGTGCTTTTTGGTTATTTTTGCAACTTCAGCTATATCCGCTAATTTCATTAACGGATTCGTAGGCGTTTCTACCCAAACTAATTTCGTATTTGTATTAATCAATGACTCCAATTTTTCTAAGTTCGTCATGTCTACAAAATGAAACTTTATTCCATATTCTTGATAAATTCGTGCAAACATTCTGTATGTTCCACCGTATAAATCGTCCATAGCAATCACTTCATCGCCAGGTTTTAATAGTTTCATTACAGAATCTGTTGCTGCTAAACCAGAAGCAAATGCTAATCCGCGAACACCATTTTCAATACTGGCTAAAGCTTGTTCTAAAGCGGTACGAGTTGGATTGGCAGCTCTACTGTATTCGTATTCTGCTAAAGGCACACCTGGACTCGTTTGTACAAATGTAGAAGTTTGATATACTGGTGGCATTACCGCTCCTGTACTTGGATCGTGATGCTGATTGCCGTGAATGACTTTGGTATTGAATTTCATCTTATTATTATATGTTAATCTATTATATTCCTTGTTGTTTGTCGCCTCGCAATTGACGATATTGTTTTCTGGCTTCTGTAAAATAAATACTATCAGGATGCTCTAAAACTATTTTTTCATAGCAACTTTTCGATTTTTCCAAATCGTTTAGCTGTTTTTTATAGATTTCTGCCGAATAAAATAAGGCTTCATCTGTATAAATTCCATCTTTATGATTATCTAAAATGTTCTGATAAAAACTTATTGCTTTTGCAAAATTACCTAATTTCTCATAATTTCTAGCCACTTTGTATAAAGTTCCTGCTTCTATACTTTGTCCTTTGTGTTTTTCTAAAATTTGTAAAAATGCCTCTAATGCTTCCTTTGGTTTGTTTTGATATTCTAATAAATCGGCTTTTGAAAAATCTTGTAACGCTACTTGAAGGGAATCTTCAGCCGAATTATCGCTTATTAACAAAAACAATTCTACGGCATCATTCGCAATGAGTTGTGTAGACGCTTGTTTCAGTTCCTTTGCTTGTTTCATGCTCCAATTGAAATCTTTTTTAAAGAAGCTGGTTTTTGCCATTCGCATACTGGCTTCGTGTGAAAACTCGTCGTTAGGCAAATCATTCTGAATTTGAGCATAATAAATAATCGCTTGATTAAATTTTTCATTAAACACTAAAACATCCGCCAATTCCATTTTTACTTTTGCTTTGTTTCTAATGTTCAAGGGCATTTCCATAGTTTGATCTAAAAGGGCTTTTGAATTTTCATAGTCGTTTTGATAAAACGCTCTGAAATGAGCCGCTAGTAATCTTAAATCTAAAGCATAAGGCGATTTACCATACTGATTTAACAGGTTGTCAAATTTGGCTTGTATTGCAGGATAATTTTCTGGTTTTGAATTTGCAATTTCGTTTTTCAAAAGAAAATAGTTGGCATTTAAAATAGTAGCTTCATCTGTGGTATTCTGTAGTATGAATTCAAAAATAGCTTGCGCGGTTTCATTGTCTTTTTCATTGACACAAATTTGCGCCAATTGAATAATATCATCAAACGATTCTGGATTCCTTTTGTAAATCGATTTTTCCTGAATAAAGGCTTTATTGTATTCTTTCTGATTCACATACAACCAACTCAAAAACTGATTCCAATAAATATCTTGTGTTTTTTGTGTTCGAAGTAAAAGTTCTTTTTTTAAGGCATTTCCAAACACATTTTCAGCATCATCTTGTAGGTATTGTGTGAATTGATTCTGTACATTTAAAGTAGCATTGTTGTTAGAATACGAATAATCTAATAGCTTAACCACCATTACTTCTAAATTTCCCATCTGACCTTGAAGTAAAGCCATTTGATAATCGAAATTCATTCCAGAATTGTTTTTCTGACCCATTTCATAAGTAGCATAAGCTTGTTGTAATAACGATTTTTGTTCAAAAGCTTGTCCAATTTGATACGCGTAATTTGGCTGATTCGCTACAGCATCGATAGCTTTTTTATAATAAGAATCGGCTTTGTTTTGTTCTTTCTGTAGTTGAGCGTTGTAACCTAATTCTACAAAATAATTGGGCTGATTAAACTTCTCTTTCTTGCTCAACAAAAATTTTTCAGCTTTTTCAAATTGATTTAATCCCTGATAACAACTGGCTAATTTTTGAGTAAAATAAAAATTATTAGGTTGTTTTTTTTCCATTTCCTCAAATAGAGAGGCCGCTTTATCAAATTCGCCTTTGTCAAAGTAATTTTGCGCCAATTGTTCGTTTTGAGCAACGGCAATTAGCGAGAAAATGAAAAACAGATATGTGAATAATTTTTTCATAATAATAAGCCACTAAATTAACAAAAATTAGTCAACTCTTTGCAAGGTTAGTAAATATTTAAGATTTATCCGAAATCTTGTCATGTTGAAAGCAGTTCTTGTGTTTCATTTTAAATACTGATTTGAATCATATTGTGTGTGACCTTTTAGCATCGACAAACTTTTTGAATGATTTTTTTGAGTTGAAATAATATCTTAAACTAAAAAAGCAACTCCTAAAAGTTGCTTTTTTTGTTAATCTAAACTTGTTTCAGATTCTCATTAAGAATAATTGGATTCCGAAACAAATTCGGAATGAAAAAACTAGTCAATAATATCAAATCCTGTATATCTTCTTAAAACTTCTGGAATTACGATTCCTTCTGGAGTTTGATAGTTTTCTAAAATTCCAGCTAATACTCTCGGTAATGCCAACGAACTTCCATTTAAGGTGTGTGCTAATTGGTTTTTACCATTTGCATCTTTATATCTTAGTTTTAATCGGTTCGCTTGGAACGTTTCGAAATTAGACACAGATGAAATTTCTAACCAACGGTCTTGCGCGGTTGAAAACACTTCGAAATCATAGGTCAAAGCTGAAGCGAAACTCATATCGCCACCACATAATCGTAAAATTCTGTAAGGTAATTTTAATTCTTTTAAAAGTTCTTTTACATGTTCTACCATCTCGTCTAGTGCAGCATAAGAGTTTTCTGGTTTTTCAACACGAACGATTTCTACTTTATCAAATTGGTGTAAACGATTTAATCCACGTACGTGAGCACCATATGAACCAGCTTCTCTTCGGAAACATGGTGTGTAACCTGTACATAAAATTGGCAAGTCGTTTTCTGCAATTAAATCGTCTCTAAAAATATTGGTTACCGGCACTTCTGCAGTCGGAATTAAATATAAATTATCTGTAGCGTCATGGTACATTTGTCCGTCTTTATCTGGCAATTGTCCTGTTCCGTATGCCGAAGCTTCATTAACTAAATGTGGTACTTGGAATTCTTTGTAACCGGCATCTGTATTTTTATCTAAAAAATATGAAATTAAAGCACGTTGTAATTTTGCCCCTTTTCCTTTGTAAACTGGGAAACCAGCGCCAGTGATTTTTACTCCTAATTCAAAATCAATGATGTCGTATTTTTTAGCTAATTCCCAGTGAGGTAAAGCACCTTCGTGTAATTTAGGAATTTCACCTTCTTCAAAAATATTCAAATTCTCTTCTGGTGTTTTTCCGAATGGAACAATTTCAGCAGGTAAATTCGGTAATTTGTATAATTCTTCTTGTAATTGGTTCGCAATTTCATGTAAATTTTCACTCAAAGATTTAGAGTTTTCTCTAATTTGAGTAGTTTTTTCCTTTAAGATTTCAGCTTTGGCTTTTTCGCCATTTTTCATCATTTCACCAATATCTTTGGATAGTTTATTAGATTCGGCTAACAAATTGTCTAATTCTGCTTGTGTACTTCTACGTTTTTCGTCTAATTCCACAACTAGTTCTACAATGGCTGTAGCATCGAAGTTTTTTTTCGCTAATCGCGTGATAACTTCCTCTTTGTTTTCTCTAATAAAATGTACTTGTAACATGATTGTTTATTTTTGGAAAGCAAATGTAAGGAATTGTTGTAAACTTTTAAGAATGCAAAAGGCACAATTGTTAATTTACAACGTATTGTCTATCAAATTTGTTGAAAATTAAATATTTTTACTTATTTTCGTGTTTTAATTTAAAAATAATGAAAAAAACTACCCAAATCCTACTATTGCTATTAACCTCTTTCTGTTTTTCTCAATCTGATGATTCTGAATTTAATAGAATGGTAGAATCCGAAATGAAAGCATCTTCTTCAAGTCTTAATGTTGAAGTTAACCCAAACACACAAAATTACGACATAACCTATCACGAATTACGTTTTACTGTCAACCCAAATACAACGACTCCCTATATAAGTGGTTCTGTTAAAACTACTTTTACTGCTTTATCGAATATGAACACGATCACTTTTGATATGGCGACACAATTAGTAGTTAGTTCTGTTACAATGAATAGTGTAAATTTAACTTTTTCGCAAAGTAATTACGAGTTAAATATTAATTTTCCATCTACAGTAACTTCAGGAACAAGTGCAACTGTAACTATTAATTATGCTGGTGCACCACCGCAGGCTGAAGGTGCTTTTACAAGAGGTACTCATTCTGGAACTCCTGTTATCTACACACTTTCAGAACCCTTTGGAGCTAGAGATTGGTGGCCATGTAAACAAGATTTAAACGATAAAATTAATAGTTTTGACATATACATTACCGCACCCTCAACCTATAACAGTGTATCTAACGGATTGCAAATGAGTAGAGTAGTAAGTGGTGCGAATGCAACTACACATTTTAGACATTTATACCCAATTCCAGCATATTTGATTGTTTTAAATGTTACAAATTATCAGATTTACGAACAGCAAGCAGGATTAGGTACTTTGCAAAGTCCCTTTTTTCCTGTTGTGAATTATTTATATCCAGAAAGTAATACTCCAACAGTTCAGACAGCATTAGGTGTAACGCCTACAATTATGAATTTATTTGAAACTTTATTAGAGCCTTATCCGTTTAGAAATGAAAAATACGGACATGTTCAGTTTGGTTTTGGAGGTGGGATGGAACACACAACCGTATCGTCAATGGGAAGTTTTGGAAGAGATTTAATTGCTCACGAATTAGCGCACCAGTGGTTTGGTGATAAAATAACTTGTGGAACTTGGAAAGATATTTGGTTAAATGAAGGTTTAACAGAATATATGTCTGGTTTAGTTAGAGAAAATTTAGACGGAGTAAGTAGTTTTATTGCTTGGAAAGATGGTAAAATTAATAGCATTACCTCTTCAACTTCAGGAGCAACATATTTAACAGATGCTGAAGCCTTAAATGTAAATAGAATTTTTAGCTCAAGATTATCATACAATAAGGGTTCAATGATTTCACATATGTTACGTTGGAAAATGGGAGATGTTGCATTTTTTCAAGCCTTAAAAAGTTATTTGGCTGATCCTGCACTAGCTTATGGTTATGCGGTTACAGCAAATTTTAAATCGCATGTGGAAGCTGCTTATGGGAATAGTTTAACAGAATTTTTTAACGATTGGTTGTTCAATCAAGGGTATCCAACTTATGCCGTTGAAGCACAAAATTGGGGAGCCGGACAAGCAAGAATTATTTTAAACCAAACCCAATCTCATCCAAGTGTATCTTTTTTTGAAATGCCTGTACAAATTAGATTGTTAGGAAGTAGCGGACAGACACACGATGTAGTTGTTAATCATACTTTTGACGGTGAAGAGTTTATCGTATCTGTTCCTTTTGTAGTTACGGGTGTGCTTTTTGATCCTAATAAACATATTGTTTCTAGAAACAACACAGCTACTTTAGGTAATGCTTCTTTCGATAGTAATAAAGCAGTGTCAGTTTATCCTGTTCCTGCTGAAAACGAATTAACGATTCAACTTCCAGATGATTTTACGTTGTATAAAGTTGAAATTTATAACAATTTAGGTCAGTTAATCGCTACTCAAAATACTAATGTGATTGCTACATCACAATTAGCAAGCGGGATTCATTTTTTAAAAATAGAAACATCAGAAGGTGTGTTTCATAAAAATTTCACAAAAAAATAAGCTAACCAAAAAATAATAGTAAAAAGTAAGGTGAAAACCTTACTTTTGCTTTTTAAATACAAATCGGAAATACAATGATTCAAGTTGCACAAATACTTTTTATATTATCAGTTTTAGTAATTCTTCATGAGTTTGGTCACTACCTAACAGCTAAAATGTTCAAAATGCGAGTAGAAAAATTTTACTTGTTTATGGATGTTGGTTTTTCTTTAATTAAAAAGAAAATTGGAGAAACAGAATGGGGAATTGGTTGGTTGCCTTTAGGTGGTTATGTTAAAATTTCTGGTATGATTGATGAAAGTATGGATGCTGATCAAATGAAACAAGAACCACAACCATGGGAGTTTCGTTCAAAACCAGCTTGGCAACGTTTAATTGTGATGTTGGGTGGTATTATTGTAAATATTTTATTAGCTATTTTTATTTATTCGTTAACATTTTCTACTACGGGTCAAAAAACAATTTCTACTGATAAAATTCAACAAAATGGATTAGCATTTGGTGAAGTTGGACACAAAGTTGGTTTTAAAAATGGAGATAAAATTATTTCAATTGACGGTAAAGAATATAAAGATTTTAAGTTTGTTTCTATGTCTGTTTTATTTGGCGATAAAGTCGAAATAGAAAGAGCTGGGAAGAAAATGGAAATCCAATTAACGGATGAAGAAAAAGGTGAAATCATCAAAAAAGAAGGAAAAGGTTTTGTTGGAGCTAGGTATCCAGTTACTAACTTTTTCGTAGATTCAATTGGAAAAAACAGTAATGGGATACTTCGTTTTGATGAGATTATTGGTGCAAACGACAAAAAATTCACTTATGTAGATGAGTTATTCGAAGTGCTTAGAAATAAAAATGCAGATTCAGTAAGTTTTTTAGTTAAAAGAGATAATAAAGAGTTTGTAGTTAAAACTAAAATTGATTCTACCGGAACCAAAGGTTTGTCATTAAAAAGCATATTGTTTTCTGAGAATTTTAACTTGAATAATGCCGTTGTTGGTGAGATGACAGAAGATTCTGAAGCAAAAAAATCTGGATTAGACTTTAATGATAAAATTCTTGAAATTAATAACAAGAAAATAAATGATTATAAAGATTTCAAAAAAGAACTATCACTTGTAAAACCTAATGGTTTAGTAAAAATTAAAATCGATAGAGATTCTAAAATTAGCGTAATCAACTCTAAAGTAAACAAAAAAGGTAGAATTGGAGTTGGATTAAAAGACAATACAGAAAGTGCATTTGTAGTTAGAAATAAAATGTCTCTAGGAAAAGCTATTCCAGAAGCTTGTGCTTTAACTTGGGATATGTTTAAATACAACATCAATTCTTTTAAATTGATACTTAGACCAAAAACAGGTGCTTATACACAAGTTAAAAGTCCAATTGGTATTGCCCGCCAACTACCAGATGCTTGGGATTGGGAATTTATTTGGAATTTTACAGCCTTGTTTTCAATTGGTTTAGCATTTATGAACTTATTGCCTATTCCAGGTTTAGATGGAGGTCATGCTTTATTTACGATTGTAGAGATGATCACAGGTAAGAAATTATCTGATAAAGCAGCAGGTTATGTACAAACTGGTGGTATGATTTTCCTGCTTTCATTGATGGCTTTAACCTTTGGAAAAGACATTTACCAATTGATTTTAGATAAATTGATAAATTAAAATAAAAAAGTGCTAAAATATTTTTGCTAAAATAAAAATTCAATTATATTTGCACTCGCTAAAAGAAACAAGCAACTTCCTTCTTAGCTCAGTTGGTTAGAGCATCTGACTGTTAATCAGAGGGTCCTTGGTTCGAGCCCAAGAGAGGGAGCAAATCTTTTAGCAAAAACATAGGTAACCTATACGGTTATTCCTTCTTAGCTCAGTTGGTTAGAGCATCTGACTGTTAATCAGAGGGTCCTTGGTTCGAGCCCAAGAGAGGGAGCAAAAAGTTCAACAGCAATGTTGGACTTTTTTTCGTTTAAAGTAGTTTTTTCTACCGTTAGAATTATTCGAGCCCAAAGCCTGTTCCGATTTTCTCGGAAAGAGGGAGTAAAAAAGTGCAACAGCAATGTTGGACTTTTTTTCGTTTAAAGTAGTTTTTTCTACCGTTAGAATTATTCGAGCCCAAAGCCTGTTCCGATTTTCTCGGAAAGAGGGAGCAAAAAAGTGCAACAGCAATGTTGGACTCTTTTTCGTTTAAAGTAGTTTTTTCTATCGTTAGAATTATTCGAGCCCAAAGCCTGTTCCGATTTTCTCGAATTGTTGTCTAAATCTGATATGAAAGATTTAAGTGTTTTGGACAATCATAGAAATCATTTTTTGAGGAACAAAGAATTCTATTTTACTTTAAGTGATTATTTTAGAGTAAGTTATGTTTTTTGTTGGTTTTTTTTAACTAATTTTTTAATTGAATAATAAATAAAAGTATCGGTTATGAAAAAAATGCTAACATTTCTAACGTTTGTAATCGTATCATTTAGCTATGGTCAGGAAAATATAAGCGTTAGCTTTTCTAATGATTATAAAGACATATATCATCTCTCTCTCATTATATATACTCCAGATGGGAAAATTCAAACAAGAGTAAGCAATTTAAATCCAGACGAACTTAAAACCTACTCTTTACCGGTTAATACAGAAATTTTTATGGCAGATTCAAAACAAGAGGCATTTGCGATGAGAGGAAATGATATTAAAGCAACTGGTGTGAAACCTACACTTGTTATCAAAGAAATAGAAGATAAAAAAATTGTGTTTAAGCTAAGTTTAATTGACAAATAATATTTTTACCTGTTAATTAATTTTAGGACTTTAAAACAAAGCTGTATTTATTTTGTGCAGATGTGAGAATGGTTAAAGTTAAGTACATTTCCACTTGATACTAACTCTATAATTTAAATTGTAGTGTGATTAAATAAATAGGAAACTGAAAGCTTGTTTGTGTTGTTTTTTCAAATATATATCAAAAAAAATCCCGAGTAATGCTCGGGATTTTCTGTATTGAGAAAAATTGAATTATTTTTTCTTTTTTGCTCCTTTTTCTGCTTTTGCAGCCTCTTGAGCAGCTTTCATAGCCGCACGAGAAATTCTCACTTGACAAACAACTGTGTTGTCTGGGTGTAAAATTTTGTAATCAGGAGTACCTAATTTAGTAACATATAATTTGTTACCCATTGCTAATTCAGAAATGTTTGCTTCAACGAAATCTGGTAAGTTTGCAGGTAAAGCTCTCACTTTTAATTTACGTTGGTTTAAACGTAAAACCCCTCCTAATAAAACTCCTGGAGATGTTCCAGTAACTTTAACAGGTACTTCCATTGTAATTTCTTTTGCAGCATCTAGATTATAGAAATCTACGTGTAAAATTTTGTCAGAAACTGGGTGAAATTGAATATCTTGTAAGATACCATCAAATTTCTTTCCACCTTCTAATTCAATTACTACAGTGTGCGCTTCTGGAGTGTAAACTAAACCTTTAAATGCTCTTTCTTCAGCACTAAAATGTACTGGATTTTCCCCTCCGTAAATAACGCAAGGAACCATTCCAGCATTACGTAAGGCTTTAGTAGCTACTTTGCCCACGCTTTCTCTTTGTGATCCTTTGATCGTAATTGATTTCATTTGAAATAAATTAAAATTAATAAAAATAAATTGGTTAGTAGTTTAAAGGAATGAACATCTTCAAACCGACTAACTTTACATTAAAAACTTCCCACTAATGGAAGTGTTGTTTTGAACCATGTGCATTACTTCTGCAAATAATGGCGCACAACTCACCACTTTTATTTTCTTAGATTCTTTCTTTAACGGAATAGAATCTGTTACAATTAACTCTTCTAATTTGGAGTTTTCAATTTTTTCGTACGCTTCACCAGATAAAATAGGGTGTGTACAAATTGCTCTAACACTCAAAGCGCCTTTTTCAATCATTACATCAGCGGCTTTTGCTAATGTACCTCCGGTATCAATCATGTCATCTACTAAAATTACATGACGTCCTTTTACCTCTCCAATCAATTCCATTGTATCGATTACATTGGCCATTTTTCTTTGTTTGTAGCAAATTACTACATCCGATTCTAAAAATTTAGAATAAGCATACGCTCTTTTTGAACCACCCATGTCTGGTGAAGCAATCGTTAAGTTTTCTAAACCTAAACTTCTTACGTAAGGTAAAAAGATGGTTGAAGCAAACAAGTGATCTACTGGTTTTTCAAAGAATCCCTGAATTTGATCGGCATGTAAATCCATGGTCATAATTCGGGTGGCTCCTGCTGTTTCTAATAATTTAGCTACCAATTTAGCTCCAATCGGAACTCTTGGTTTGTCTTTTCTGTCTTGTCTTGCCCATCCAAAATAAGGGATGACCGCTGTGATGTGTCTGGCTGATGCTCTTTTAGCCGCATCAATCATTAATAACAATTCCATTAAGTTGTCTGCACTCGGAAAAGTGGAACATACTAAAAATACACGAAGACCTCTGATAGATTCTTCAAATGATGGTTGAAATTCGCCATCACTGTATTTTGAGAAGGTTACTTTACCTAGCGGCACACCATATTTACTGGCAATTTCTTCCGCTAGATACACACTTTGCGAACAGGCAAATATTTTTGCTTCAGGCTCGTTGTATGACATTTTAATTTGTTGTTTTGTAGTTAGTTAGTTGCGTGCATGCGTAATCGGGTGCAAAGGTAGAAATAAAATTGAACTCTGAAAGTAAATTTTTAAGTATTTTTCGGTTGAAATTAGAAACTTTACTTATATTTGCACTCCAATTAGTTGCACTGATGGCGGAATTGGTAGACGCGCACGACTCAAACTCGTGTTCTTCGGAGTGTGGGTTCGATTCCCACTCGGTGTACTTTAAACCCTAACTTTTGTATTAAAAATCAAAGTGTTAGGGTTTTTTTATTTTTGTATTTGTATGGTTATTGTATTGTTTGAGCCAATTTATTCAAAAATCTTTCAAAGAGCAAAATTTAATAACATTCAAATAAAGTTGAAACTTCTTAAATTTAGATATTAATTGCAATATTTTTTGATGTAGTTATATGCATATTGATAACCTAATTCACCTGATTTACTAAAATCTAAACAAGCTTCTTCTTTTTTACCTTGACTATATTTACATGCACCTCTTATACAATAAGCTTGTCCATCATTTATGTCTATAATTAATGCTTGTTCAGAATTATATAATGCTTCATCTATATTTTTCAGTTTATAGTTACAAAATGATTTATCTGAATATGCTGTTCTTACAAGTTCTTTATATACTGTTGAAGCAATTTGTATTCCATATTTTTTGCTTACAGTATGATATCTTTCAATAACAAAATCATAATCTAAAATTGCACCTCTAAAATCTGATAATTGCATTTTTAGGAACCCTCTATTATTGTAAACTTCAACTTTTATTTCTTCAGGATTTGAATTTTGTATAGCAGAATTGTAATCTTTCATTGCATTTTGAAAATCTTTCATGTAAAAATGGGCTTGACC
Source organism: Flavobacterium difficile (assembly GCF_011392115.1). Classification (GTDB taxonomy): domain Bacteria; phylum Bacteroidota; class Bacteroidia; order Flavobacteriales; family Flavobacteriaceae; genus Flavobacterium; species Flavobacterium difficile. The sequence goes on along the minus strand of NZ_JAAJBT010000005.1, from coordinate 241,290 downwards.
TCTATAATTATAGATTTCATATTCATCCAATTTATTTTCTGTTGGTTTAGTATAATTGCAGTTAAGAGCATTTGTAAAATATGTAATTGCCTTTGAATAATCATTCTTTGCCATATTTTCAACTCCTTTTAGGTAAAACTCTACTTTAGAGAGTTTCTCAACTTCTTGACTTTGAATTGTTATTGTAAATAATAACAAAGTAATTTTTAAAACTATTTTTTTCATATTTATTGTTTTTTCATTTATTCTAGTAAGTGTTCAATCCATTCAACTACAAATAAGAGTATGTGCATAGTAAACACAATTCCTGCTATAGTAAAAAGTGCAATTGAAATACTTCCAAAGTATTTTAAATCTTTTTTTTGTTCTAAATCTCTATCACTAAATTCAGAGTAATAAATATTTATGATAATGATTAATGCCAAAAATGATATAATTAAGTAGTACTTATTAGATATAATTTCCCTAATCTCTTCTGTATAAACAAAGCAAGAAACAATCAGGCTTATAATCATTGTAAATACACTTGCGAATAATATCTGAATTTTATTCATACAGTTATTTTTAAATCAATTCTTATCTTTTACGATATGTGGATTTAACAAAAATAGAACAAATTTTGAATATATCTTATAAGATAATAAGTGTTGGAAAATTTGTTGCAAAAAAGGGTAGGTAAAAAAATAAAAGAAATTCGTGTTGAGAAGAATATTTCACAGCAGGAACTTGCTGACCTATGCGGTATTGAACCTAGTAATATGTCAAGATTAGAGGCTGGTAGAGCTAATGCAACTTTAGCAACTATTGAAGTAGTTTCTAAAAATCTTGGGATAGAACCTATAGAATTATTTCGCTTTTAAAAAGGCACTTCTTCTTCATCTAAGTCATTGTTAATACAATCATTTTTTTCTGCTGGTAATTGAAGCTCATCATAATTGTTTAAATCATCAATGACTGCGTCATACAAAAAGAAAATGCCAATTGAAGTCTTATTGAAAAATTTCTCTTCAATTAAAAACTTAACCCAATTAGTAAATTTTTCATGTATAGGGTTTATGTTTGTTGGTCTTAATAAGATATAATTATAATTAGGAGAACACAATTGGTCTTTATTACAATACTCTAGTTTTAACTCACATCTACATTTTATTGGTTTTGCATTTACAAGTTCTTTAAAAAAATAACCTATATTACAATAGGAATAGACAAAGGGATTGGTCTGAATTGCTGTCCAATCCCATTTATCTCTAAAGTGTTCTAATATTTCTATTGACCAATGTATCTGATGATTTTTAGACAAAATCTTGAAATCAATATTGCTTTCATAATCAATCATATCCTGAAGTTCAAAAGGAAATTCTAAAAACAAAATTTCTTTTAATACTAGTGATTGATATTCAAGAGGATATTCATTCAGATTTTTCTGTATCATATTTAATCTAAGTTGTCATAAAAGATAAAATTAAGAAAACGCTATTAATATTAATCTGCATTATTTTACAATTTTTAATTTACTTGTTTAGAGCGTTGTTTTAGTGTAGTTCACACATGCATAAATTTAGCAAGTTGATTCATTAGTGAAACTATAATAACCATTTTTTGAAATAATTAGATGGTCTAATAGTTTAATGTCTAATAGTTCAGAAGCACTTTTAATTTTTTTCGTAATTTCTATGTCTTGAAGACTTGGCTTCAATCTTCCACTTGGGTGATTATGAGCCACAATTATTGAAGTGGCATTACATTTTAAAGCTACAGCAAATAATATTTTAATATCAACAACAGTCCCAGCAGTACCTCCTTTTGAAAGGTTATATATTCCTAAAACTTGGTTTGCTCTATTCAAAAGTAAAACTTTAAATTCTTCCTGTAATTCTATAGTACCAGCAAACCAAGAAGCAAGTAATATTTCGTAGGCATTATGACTTGATTCAATTTTTGGTTTTATACTACTGTTTGTATTATAGCTAACCTGTATTTCTGCTAATAAGTTTTCCATATCTAAAAAAATAAAAAAAGTGTCTGAGATAAATATTTAAATAAATCTCAGACACAAATTAATACTACAAGCTGTTAAGCATGTTCTAACTCTTCTTTTGTTGAGAATGAATTTTCTTCATTCATACTACTAACAAATTCATCAACTGTAGTGCTACTTCTTTCTACTTTTTGTGTAATAGCCTTTTCTTGATTTTCAGCTTCATCAACATACTCAAATCTATGGGCTAGAGTAATGACTTCACCTGTATCTTTAATTGTATAATTATAGGGCTCACAATCAACCTTTTCTACTTTGCCTGGCAACTCTGTGCCAATTAATGCCTGACAGGTTAATTCATCAAAAGTAGATGAAATTGAAGCCTTATTTGCTGTTGCATAAAACTTACCTGTTTCTTTTGATTTTACCATTGAAATTCCTGATTGAATCTCTAACACAAAGAAATCTTTTCCTTCCTCTGTTGTTCTCTTTTGATAGTTAACAATTCTTACCATTTTTTAATAATTTTTGAGTTGAATACATATTTTTAGAACCATTAAAAAGTACCAGCAGTAGAATATCTATAAATCAATATGATATTATTTTCTGCTGGTATAATTTTAGTTTTCCTATAAATGGGTGGGGGTATTGAATTGATTATAAAGGGGGTATCTATATTTGAGGAGGTGCTTTGTAAATTCACCTCTTTAAATTTTTTTTGAAAAAAAATAATAACTAAAAAGGATTTTATATATTTAAAAATTATTATAAGATTTAATTATGCTACACTTTCATTACTGCCAAAATTATATTAACAATACTGAGCCAGAAATTGACTCTATTGTAAAAAAATATTTTAAAGAATATTCAAATAGAGAAAATTTAAAAGGAATTGGAAAAATAGCTCCATTTACAAAAGGTATCTTTGTTTTCAAAATTAAGACTCCATATGCTGAAATTATATTGGAAGAGAAAAACATTGAAATTAATAATGAAATTTTGAATGTCTACTTTGTAAGGGGATTTAAAAATGGATTGCAAGATTATGTTGAGATAAGAGATGGAAAATGGACCTTATATAATGAATTGCAAGAAGATGAAATTGAAAAATTTAAAACGAATTTTATAATCAACAACATAGTTGTAGAACACAACACAAATCAACCTCCGCAAACACTTTTAAATTGGCAGAATGAATATAAGTTAAGAGTTGATTATGATATATATGAAACTGAAGAATGGGTTAAATTCGCAATGAATAATTCTTCAGATGAAGGTATGAAAAGTGATGAAACAAAACTTTATTTACTAACATTAAAAGAAGTTTTGTCTGAAAATAAGTTACTTATTAAATCTGTAAATAAAGGTGATGGTTTTGAGACATTTAGTGTCATTTTAAATGATATAGGGATTTTGTATACTAAGGTGTTGATTGATAATAACTCAATTTATATTTTACATAATGGTGGAAATATAAAAACACAAACTGCTCATTGGAATAATGTAATGAAATTTAGATTTGATAAGGATAAAAAGTTTAGTTCATTACATGATGTTAGTAGTGTTTCATTAAAAGCATATCCAGGTTGGACATTAAACAACCCAGACCTTTGGACTAAAATTGAAAAAAATAATGAATTAGGAAACCTTTCTCTTTTACCAGAACAAACTGAATTTTTAAAGAATTTTAAATTTCCAAAGTACATAAATGGTCAGGCAGGAAGTGGAAAGTCCACAATGTTATATTATCTTTTTGCAAATGTATATTACTATAAATATGCTGGAGAAATTACAGGAGATGTAATCTTTTTAACAGAAAACGAAAAGCTTTTAGAACATACTAAAGCTTCTGTTTACGATTTATTACTCCATAATCCTGAATTTGATCTGTCTAGTGAAGATATTGCTATAGTTAACGTTGATAAACATTTTCACCCTTTTAAAAATTTCTTATTAAGTTTATTGCCAGATGATAATGAATTGTTTAGTTCAGATAAGTATTTAAACTTTTCAAAATTTAAGTTGCTTTATGAACAATCAAAAATTGCAACTCATATAAAAAATAAATTTTCTGCTGAGTTAGTTTGGTTTACATTATCAACTTATGTTTTTGGAAATAGTTTAGATTGTCAAATCACTAGTGATAACTATCTTGATGAAATGCCAAAAGAAGGAAAAGAGTTAATTTCATTAGAAGATTTAAAGGGAATTGAAAAAGAAATTATTTTTCCATTTTATAATAAACTTCTTAATGAAGAAAACTATTGGGATAAAATAAAACTAATAAAATTCATAAATAATAACATATCTATTACTAAAAGTTATGATGTGATTTTCTGTGATGAAGCTCAAGATTTTAGCAGGGTTGAGTTAGATTTCATAATGAAACTATCTTCATATGCAAAATTCAATCTTAGTAACGTTGAACAATTTCCGATTGTTTTTGCGGGTGATGCTTTACAAACAGTTAATCCAACTGGATTTAGGTCAGAAGCATTAACAGCAATGATTTATAATGAATTAACAAATAGTAAAACTGGATATAAATTAGATGCTAGCACATTAGAATTTACTCCTACTTACAATTATAGGTCTTCTCAAGCTATCGTTAATGTTGCTAATGCTATTCAGAATTACAGAAAACAAGAATTTTCAGCAAATATTAAACAACCCCAAACTTCTAAAAGACCAGTAGTGTTTGAGAATGAGCATTTAAATGTTTTTGTAGATTTTGATGATTTTGCAAATGATGAATCCCTTCAAAGAAAAATTGAATTCAAGACAATTATTGTTCCTGTAAATTATGATGAAATTGAGAGTTATAAAGAAACAAATCCAATTTTAAAGAATTTTGAGAATATTATTTCTGCTGTAGATGCCAAAGGACTTGATTTTAGTGAAGTGGTAATTTATGGATTTGGTGATTATATTATTAATAAAAATTCGGGTGTTTACGAGAGTAGATATTTGTATAATAAGCTTTACGTAGCAGTGACAAGAGCACAAGCTGAACTTGTTATAATTGATAGTTCAACCTCAAAAGAAGGTTTTTGGAAGCCTCTAATTTACAAATACCTTAAGTCTGATTGGGCAAATCAAATAAAGCCAAAGCCAACTAATTTTGAAGAAATAATAATTTTTGATTCAGGGGAAATAATTCAAAGTTCATCTAATATTTTAGAGAACGATGCAAATAGACAAAAAGACCAAGGCGTCTTGGAAAAAAACATACCTCTTCTTCAAGTTGCTTCAAGTCACTTTATAAAACTTGGAAATAAAAAAGAGTATTACATATGTCTTGCAAAAATTGAAGAAATTAAAGATAACTGGAAGAAAGCATCTGAATACTATCTAAAGAAAGAAGTTGGTGCTGAGGGTGTTGAAATGGCAATATCTTCGCTTTGGACTGGTCAGCTTTGGATAGATTTAGTAAGTCTCAATGTAGAAATCAAAAACCCAAAGCAACAATTAATATTAACTATTGCCAAGTTATTTATTGAAAAATCACTTTCAGAATCAAGTTTAAATATTCTATATGATAATTTAGTTGAATTAAGTAAGCTTCTTAACAAGACTATTTGGAGAAAGCAAGCTCTAAAATTAATCGCTGATTTACTAGTTGATGAATTTGACAGTGAGAGAATTGGGAAGATTGCAGAAATCTTAACTGAAAATTGCCATAAAGGTGATGAAAACATATTAGAACAAGTAGGAAACAAATACTTCACACTGAAGAAATATCAATTAGCAATTGATGCGTTTGAAAGAGCTAATATTGAGAAAGAAAATTACTTAAAATCTAAGCTTGAATTAGCCAAAAAGAAAGGGATTGTTGAGGAAATCATTATCTATCAAGGAAGAATTGTTAAAGATACAGATTGTGATAAAGAGGAAATTGCAAATGAAATTGTTTCAGTTTATATTGAAAACAATCTTGAGGAAAAGGTTTTCAAAAACATATATGTAAATCTTTATGCTTATATGGCTTTTATTGTTGTCAACAACAATGATGTAATGTTATTAGAAATATCTAGAAAGGTTGAAAAATCCTTTTCAGAAAAAGGAAGACAAGTTGAGTTGGCAGATTTCTATTCTAAATTAATAGTATATAATAATATTGATAATTCAATGTATAATTTTATTATAGAAAGATGGGCAAAAAATAATTTTGAAGCTGGAATTGATATTGAAACAATAAATAAAGATTATCAAGTTTTTTCCAAACTTAAAAAATCAAAATATATTCCTTTTACTATTACTGAAATTGAAAATATTAAGAAATTTCCAGACCAACTTAAAAAGATTAAGTCAGAACATCTTTCAGATATAGAAATTAGTAATTTTAGAAAATTTCAAAAATTAGAAATTAAAAATTTAGGATTAGTTAATCTTATTGTTGGAGATAACAATATTGGCAAAACATCACTTCTTGAGGCGTTATTATTTACAGAAGATAAAAAAGATTATCTTGAAAGGTTAGCTTTTTCTTATATTGACAGGATAAATATTCATCCTGATAAGTCTGAAAATTCTGAAGGAGTATCTTGGTATTTTAATTTAAATAAAAGTTTTTTAAATGATTATGAAAGATGTAGTGAGGAAAAAGAAAATATTGGATTTAGAGTATATAACAATAGATTTTTTTCAGATTATCAAATTAAGTTTGATGAAAATTTAAATGGGAATGAAGGTCAAAATATAATTAGTTATGATAAATCAGACTTTTTATTTTTAAATAATCTTCCATATGATAATGGAGTTAAGATGCCATTTATTGCTTATGGTAAAGGATTTGGTCAAGAACTTGCATCTGTCTATGACAAAGAGATTAGAAGTAACAGAAGTTTAGAAAGTATCTTTTTAGCAAATTTAAAACTTTTCATCCCTAATGTTGAAAGTGTATATGTTAGACTTGATGGTTCAATTGATATTAGAGATAGAGATTATGTGGTAGATAGACCACTACATCAATATGGAGAAGGTGCTAATAAGCTTTTCAGAATTTTATTATTATTAACACTACATAAGGGTAAAAGGTTACTTATTGATGAAATTGATGCAGGTATTCATTTTTCAAGATTTAAAGAATTTTGGAGAATATTACTAAATATAGCTAAAAAAGATAATACTCAAATTATTGCTACCACTCATAATGATGAATGTATACAATTCTTTACTGATGTGTTAAATGAAGATGATTTTGGAGCAGAATATCAGAAATTATCAAGAGTTGTACAAATGAAATTTGTCAACAAATTAAAAGTTCGTTCTTTTGAATTTGAGAGCTTTAATTTAGCATTTGAAGATGGAGTTGAACTTAGAGGAGGTGAATAATTATGAGTAAAATTAAAATATTTTGTGAAGGAATTACTGACCAAGTCTTTATTGCAGATTGTATTGAACTTTTTTATGGTTTTGAGTCAACTAGAGTCGATAAAAAAAATTCTAAATTAGATATTAAATTTTCAAACGGAATTGAAATTATAGATGTTGGCGGTTGTAGCAAACTTTCTAATGAAATTTACATATCTCAACTTGAAGATAATAAAGCCTTAAATGGTGTTAATGTTGTTATTTTTGATGCAGACTATACTGAGTTAGGAAATGGAAATAAAGGATTTGACTCTTGTAAACAAAAACTAGAAGGGATTAAGAGAGATAAAAATGTTGATTTTGATTATTTTTTATGGCCAAATAATAATGATGATGGGATAGTAGAAGACTTACTTAGAAAATTAATCCCATCGGATAAAGAAGTTGTTTATAATTGCATTGAATCACATCAGGCTTGTTTGTCAAGTCTAGCTGTTCCAAATATTAGGTTTGCTGAATTAAAAGATAAAGTTGGGTATTATTTACATACAGTTAATTTAGAGTCAAGAGCAAGGTTTAGAAATTATAAAAATGCTGATTATTGGGACTTAAATCATGAAAGTATCGGGGACTTAAAAAAATTAAAATCTTTTTTGGATACTTTTTTATATAATTAAAAAACAAGTAATAATGTCAAAAAAAATATTTATATCATATAGTTGGGGGTTAAAAGAACATCAGGATTGGGTAGTTAATTTAGGTAAAAGATTGATGGATGATACTGTTGATGTGATTTTAGACAAATGGAGTTTGAAAGAAGGAAATGATGTTCATCATTTTATGGAGAGTATGGTTCAAGCTGATGATATCTATAGAGTTCTAATTATTTGTGACAAAAACTATAAAAACAAATCTGATAATAGAGATGGAGGAGTAGGTACAGAAACTCAAATTATTACTTCAGAAGTATACAATAATCAAAAACAAGAAAAATTTATTCCTATTGTTATTGAAAGGGATTCCGATAACAACCCTTATTTACCAATCTACTTATCGTCAAGAAAATATATAGACTTTAGTAATGAAGAATACTTTGAAGAAAGTTATGAAGAGTTATTAAGGAATATTTTAGAAGCTCCATCAATACCTAAGCCTAAGTTAGGGACAAAAGTACCTCTATATATAACTGAATCTGTTACGAATAATACAGCAACAAATTCTATTGTTAGAACTTTAGACAATCAGTTAAAAAAAAATCCTGAAAAAATAAATAGTTACTCTATTCAGTTTTTAGACACTTTTTTAGAGTCATTGTGGGATTTTGAATTAAAAAGCACAACACATATTCTAAATGATTTCGTTGAAGAATTAATAGATGGTTTGAAATCTTATAAAATTTTGAGAGAAGATTTTATAGATTTCCTTTTTATCATTACTAAAACGGAATACGAAATAGATGTAGACAACTTAATAAATTTTTTCGAAAAAAAATCTTTGTATAGCAGACCAAGAGTAGATACTGGAAGTTGGAATTCTATTAATTATGATATCTATAAAATAATCTTTCAAGAACTTTTTTTATATACAATATCAATTTCTCTAAAAAACAAGAATTATAAGTTGGTAGAAGAACTATTACATTCTAAATACTATTATATTGATGTTTACACTAAAACAGAGCCTAAAAGGTACACGGAATTATACACATATCACACTAATCTTGAAAGGTATTTTGAAACTAAATTTAATAGAATTACAGGTTTTGGTCATTTTATAATTACAAATCTTTCGGATAAAGTTAAAAAGGGCGATATGGTTTTTGCTGATTTGCTATGTCATTATATTGGTGATTTATTTGCGGGTAATGATTATAGAGATTCTTGGTTTCCAACAACTTATTTATATAAAGAAAACTATAGTAATTTTGATTTTTTTGAAAGATTAAGCTCTGAGCGTCATTTTGAAAAAGTAAAATCAATATTTGATGTTAACTCAAAAGAAGATTTAAAAAAATTACTTGGTGAATACAAAGAAGGTAAAAAAGATAAAGATAGAATTAGATATGGTAGAGGTCATGATTCAATTCCATTTTTACATGAATTGGTTAAAATAGAAGACATTGGTATAAACAGATAAAACCCAACCCTAAATAAATAGAGTCGGGTTCTTTTTAACTCAAAAACCAAGAATAGCTGGTAGAACTATCACTCAGCGCTTTTGATACACCTGTGGCGAAGCCAAAGGCATTTACTCCTCTGTCAAGGAATGTGTCTAAATAGGATGATTTATTACTTCCTGTAAGTAAGTTGTAAAACTCCCACATATTAATATTTCCATCTGAATTTCTGCAAAAACTTTCATCTTGATAGTAGTCTTTTGCAATTGTAGATAAATGACCATCATTAAGTAGTAATTCAGGTAATAAGGATTTTTCTTTTCTTGGAAGATAATTATACAATCTGCTTTTACCAATAATTTGAGCAAAGTCTCTTTCAGTTAATGAATATTCTAATAGATTTTTCATTGAATTTAAATGCTCATTAGCTTGGTAGCTTTGGATTACTTGCATTATTTTTTCTTCTAAATCTAAAAAACTCATTGCTCTAATTTCACTTTGAAATCCATCTGTATTGATACAAAGATTGCAACAAACCATGTTTTGAAATCCGATAAAGAATTTAAATTTTTCATAGGTTTTTTTATTGTAGAGGTTTTCCAAGTTGTATGACCTTACACCTCCAATAGTTAATGCTAATTTATTACCATTTATGTCTTCAGTTATACTAGGTATTCTTACAATGAACCCCATTCTTTCAAAATATTGAGTTTTTTCATTCTCTTGCAAGTCTTTCACATTTTTATGAATTGCTTCAGGAACTCTGCCTTTGATTTGATGACTTACTCTAATTTCAGGCTCATCAAAAGTTTCATTAGGAAACATTTTTTTGATAGCAGAAATAGAGGTTTCAATAAAATCTGAATGGGAAATTGTAATTTCATTATCTTTAGTAAAAACAGGTATTACACATTTTTCTTTTAGTATAGATAGAGTTATATCTTCACTATTTGCAGTAATAAATGGCGTAGTGTTTTTTAAAGTTGGCAAATTCTGTACTTGATTTGAAGAAGTAAGGTTAAGATTACTTGTAATATTCAAATTATTATTTAAAACATTAGGTAACTCTAAAAAAGGTTGTTTCATACCAGCAAAGGAAAGATTATCATTTTCTGCTGGTAAATCATAGCTGGGTTTAATTATTTCAAGCTCCATTTCTATTTTGTGTTAAGTTAGATGTTAGTTCATTAATTAGTTTTTGTTTGTTTACAAAATCTTGTTCAATTGTCTTAGATAAATCAATGTTCTCATTGTAAAGTGTAGTAAGTTCTTTCATGTTATTGCATTCAGAGACCTTTATTTGAAGCTCTCCTTTTGTCATAGTGCTATTACTCCAATTAAGTATTTTCTTGCCAGTCTGAGCAGTTATTACAAATTGAGGTTTCCCTTCAAATAGACTAGTTCTGTCTTTTGATGCAGAAGCATAATGTTTATTATCTAATTCAAATAGAATAGTAAAATCATAACTAATTTCATCCCTTTGAATTGCTTTTAAACCAACCTTTTCAGGAACTATTTTACCATTCTTTTCATTTAAAACATAATCTTGCTTTACACGCATTGTGCAAATAATATGCACATTACTTTGAAGAATTTTATCAATAAATCCTTTTTGTCTTGGAGTTACCTTATTCCAGTTAGTAAATGTATTACCAGCAAGGGAAGAATGATAATCAAGCAAGTAATACCAGCAATGTGATATGCTATCTAAAATTATTACTTCCATTCCAGCTTTTTCACAGACCTCAATAGCTTCAATATATCTTTCAGGTGAATGTGGATTGTCCAATGAAAGAACATTGTATTTGCCTAAATGAGAATATAAGTTTGAACTACCATTCTCTGTATCAATAATGGCAACCTTACTTAGGTTTCCATTTGTTAATCCTTGTGCTATTAAAATTGCACTTGTAGTTTTTCCACTACCACTAGGTCCTTGTAAAGCCATTTTTATCTTGGTTTTACTTCTTTCTGATTTTTTTAGTTGCATTTTTTTAATTTTTATCAATAAAAAAAGGGAGCAATTGCTCCCTTTTAATTTTATGTTTTTTAATTTTCTTAAATGTGTTTTAATCCAAAACTATAACTGTATTCAATCATTTTTTTTCCAGCATTAAAATTTACAATCCACGCATCTTCTTCGTGACTTAAATCAACTATTTCTTTTCTGCTTGAATCCTTAAATCTAGCTAAAACTGTTTCTAATGTATTAATCTCTTCTTGATTAAATAACTCTGGGTTGAAAACTCTGTTTGTGATATTACTAAATTGTTCTCCATAATATCCATCTCCAAAATCTATACCTTTTAATTCAATGTCATTGTTTCTTTGAACTGTTTCAAATATTGTGTTGAAATTATTAGGTACTGGACCATAATCAATTGCAACATATCTTGTTCCACTTATTGAAAATGAATTGTTTTTAAAGAAAAGAAAGTCAGAATAAAATAAAAGTTTATTCATAACTGTTTTCATTGGAGATAGCCTTTCAGTAAAAAAGACAATCATTTCAGTCAGTTTTTGAAAACTAGGAGTCTTATATCCTGTATAAATATCTGGATTACTTTCTCCTAAAACAAAAGTGTTAAAATCAATAATAAAATGATTCTTTTGTTCAATTATAATTAAACTATCAATATATCTTAATAAATCATCTTTTTCTTTTTCTAGAAAGACACCTTCACTCTCTTGAACAAGAGTTTTAAATGATGCAGGAGATTTTGCTAATTGAATTAATTTCGCATTAGCTAAACTTGGGACTTCTCCGTTTTCATAATTTCTATATGTATTAACACCAAATCCTAAAACAAGTCCCATTTTATTTGCTGGTAAATCATATTTTTTTCTAATAATATTAATTTCTTCAGGAAATGGAAGGTTATACTTGTCTAAATATTGGTTGTAAACTTGTGTTATATTTAATGTGTCAAGGTTAGTATCTGTGAAAGTCTCACCTGTATCTTCACATAAATAACTATGATGTGTGTATTCAAACTCTTCCTTTCTAAAAACCAATATTTTTTTTTCTTTTATAAGGTTCATTTCCTTATTTGTAATTGGACTTTTCATTTTGTTTACTTTTTTAAAGGATATGTTAAAGGGTGCTCTGCGATATGAAATGAAATGCAAAATGCTTTACTAGGTAACAATGTAATCTTTACATATATTTCATTTTTCTTTACATTAGTTCCAAAAACCCACATTGGATTGTTTCCATATTGGTCATTGTCTATAGGTCCTTCACAATAATCTTCTATATTAAGGTTTAAAAGAATATTATCTCTAAACTTTGGTGTAATCTCTAAATCAGCCAAAGTTTGCGTGTTCTTATCTCTATTAGCATAAAGAATGCCAAACATATTCATATTAATTTTAAATTCAGTAAGAAACTTTTTTACTTCAGATTCCATTCTGTATTTTAATAAGTTTGACAATTAAATTCTTTGCAAAGGTAAATATTATTTTTAATAATCAACTATATAGTTTGTTTTTTTGATAAAAATAGCTAAATAATCAACTATATAGTGTATGTGTTAAGTTTTCAATTCTGTTTTTATACCATACCCCGAAAACACCCTATAAAAGATAACTGCTTTAATACTAATGTTTTTTTTATTTATAAATTATTTGCTTTAAATATTACTTTTAAATACTTAATATATTATAAGTTATCTTTTATTGCGGGATTTCAAGGTGTGGGGATGTTAAAAAAGAGCCTTTATTCAGGCTCTTTATTGGTTTGTTTTTTTAATGCAGGCTCAAGATATTTTTCAATATCTTTTTCAACATCATAGGAACAAAAGTTATCAAAAATAATTGGTAATAATTCAATTACTTTTTCAGCAATAACACAATAATAACTTACTTGAGATGGAATGTCATTAACAACTTGAGGTTTGACCTTTTTAGTTATTATTCCTAATTCAATAAATCTTTTAATTATTGTATTTGCTCTGGTCTCTTTTATCCCAAGTTCTTTGTAGATGGTTGGAATTGACATATAAAATTCTTTAAATTTAAAACTATGAAACTTTATAATAAATGTTTCAAACAAAACTCTTTCATCACAAGAAAAGAAGTTGTTATACCTTTGAAAAGACAATAATCTTAACCCAAAAATAGAATTATAATCAACAATGATATAGTGAAATTGTTCACTATAAGTACCAGCTAATTCTTTTCTGTTCATAATGATTTTTGAACCAGCATTAAGAAGAGGAGTAAAGTTAGTATCATTATCCTTTTCGTCTTTAAATAAAGGCACCAGAATGAATTTTACTTTCTTGCCATCTTCAAAGTTTTCTTCATATGTTAGAGATTGATTATATAAATCAATCTCTTCTCTTGGTTCTTGGTTCATGATATATTTGTCATCATAGTCCCAGCTGTCTCCTTGATAAAGATTATAGGTGCTTTCAGCAAAACTTAAACCCTTGTCATCATCTTCGTCTTCAAAGTCTTCAATAAAATCATTCATTGTCTAACTATTTAGTTTTGTTAAACAATCTAACACCTCTCTTTTTTTATAGTATTTTCTGTTTCCAATACCATAAACTATAAGCTTACCTTTTCTAGTCCATTCCCATAGGGTACTTGAATCTATTTTTAGGAATTGATAAGTCTCTTCTCTTGTAAGAAGTTCATCTTGATTTTCTTCTTTTAACGAAGTCTTTAACTCTTCTAACTGTGTTTTTAAAGTCTCTTTTAAGAGTTCTTGAAATTGTAGTACATCTATGTTGTGTACTAATAAACTGTTTTGCATCATAATTAAAATGATTAAATTAATAATTGATGCAAGCTGGGTTAGGTAAAAATTAGGTTTTTACCTAGAAGTTGTTTTTTTTATTAATATAGCCAATGTCTGAAAGTTTCTTTTTGACTTTACTAGTTAATTTGATGCTTTTTAATGGGTTTTTGTCTTGTTCAATTTCTTTGTTAAAAATAGGATTAATATAGGGTTGTATTGTAGTAATATTTTCTCCAGTTATTGCTGAGAGTACAGAAGCAAGACTATTTGTTGTGGTGTTAAATGGTGGGTTATTTTTAAGAAATTCGAGAACACCTAATTCATATAAAAAAACAATTTTTTCATTAGCTTTAGTATCACTATAATCAACAGGAGGAATAAAAGTATTTGGATTAAGTTTATCATTCAAAAATGCTATTTTCTTTTCTAATGCTGGTTTTATTTCATTTGAATAATTCTTTTTCTCGAAGTTTTCAAGTAATCTTTTATATTTTGATAATTCAAGTTCAATAAATAATTCTTCATTACTTTGATTCTTATTGTCATCCATCAAAAACACATTAACCATTTCTTGATACTTATCATTGAACACACTAAAGCTACAATAATCCCAAAATGCTGATTCTTCTTTACTTGCTCTAAAAACTTGTGCAGATTTAAGAAAAATGTTTTCTTTAATTATAGATTCAATTTCTTTTTTATCACCAGTAATAACAGTACTTAATTCAAGTTTAATTAAGTCATCTTCTAAACTAGTTAATTGTTTTTTAAGCTCTATAAAATTTTCCATATTAAAAATAATTTGCTAAAGACATTGCTCTATCTGTGTGATTTTTTCCTATATAATTTAAAAATGATTTCTCTGTACTATGTCCTGTAGCACTCATTATAAGTGATGTTGGGATTTCACCATAGAAATTTGTAGCAAAAGACCTTCTGCCAATATGAGAAGTTAACAACTCGTATTTTTTGTACTTCTTTTTTACTTTTCGATGTAAATCTGAATCAAGTTTTGAACCTTCAACTAACTCATTTAATTCTGCTTTTTGCCCAACTAGCTTAATGTATTTATTGTATTTAACATCTGAGATTTGTCTAGGAAAATCACCACCCCTTTTTTCTAAAATTTCCAACACTTTAGGATGCAAAGCTAGTGGCAAGTTTAGATTAGTCTTCTTTTGAGTGAACTCTATAAGTTTCTTTTTCTTGCCATTAGTATCAACTTGTTCTCTTATCATTGATTTATTAAACCGCATAAAATCTGAAACTCTTTGACCTGTGAAACAGCTTATTATAAGCCAATCTCTGGCATTGTCAAGATAATCTGGTAAGTCATTTAAATTTGATATGATATCTAATTCTTCAAATGTTAAGTAATTAATTGATGTTTTATCTTTTTTTAATGACCAATCAAAAATTTCATCATTAACTTTTATAGTCTTTTTTGCAAATTTACAAATGGTTTTAATGCTTGTAAAATCAACAATAATTGTATTTTGATTATAGTTTAATTTTTGGAGATAACTATAAAATCTATTAAAAAACATTAAATCAATATCTTTAACAGATATTTTGTTTTTAATTAGTTCTTCATATTTAATAATCTTGTTTTTTGTTGTGTTTAATTTTTTCTTGGAGTTTCTATTATTAATAAAAAGTTCAATGTAATAATCAAAGTATTCAGTTAAATCTACTGGGTTTTTATCTCCATTATCTTGATATTCATCTGGATTATAAAACTGATTAATTTGTAATTCTAACCAAGCTTTGTCAATAAATTTAATGTTTGTAGTATCAAATTTTTCAAGTATAAACAAATTCAGTTTATTTATTAAATCTTTTACCCTGTTTTGTTCAGCAATTAATTCTGTATCTTTTAATTTTGTTGAGTTGTGATATTTATCCCAATAAGTTTTGGTTACTTTTATTTTTGAACTAGTACCTATAGTATAGTCCTTTCCAAGATGCCTGTATAGTAATCTTATTACCAAGCTGGCTTTATCTTTAGTTGAGCGGTATAAAAAATTAATACTTGCCATTATGGTTAATATTTTAAGGTTTACAAATCTAATAAAATTGTATTGTAAGTGTATTGTGAATTCAAAAATGATTCAAATCAATACAAAAATGAAGTGTGATAAATAATACGAAATTTTGAAAGAAGTATTGGAAATTATGAGGATTAGAATATGCTCTTTTAAATTGTTAAAACCCCATTTTGGGTGCTTGGTATTCCCACTCGGTGTACAAAACAAAAAAGCTCAGCATTTGCTGAGCTTTTTTATTATAAACTAGATTTAAATTGTTCTAAAAATCTAACATCGTTTTCATAAAACATTCTAATGTCGCCAATTTGGTACAATAACATCGCAATTCTTTCGATTCCCATACCAAAAGCGTAACCTGTATATTCATTTGGATCAATTCCGCAGTTTTTCAACACATTCGGATCTACCATTCCACAACCCATAATTTCTAACCAACCAGTTCCTTTTGTAATTCGGTAATCGGTTTCGGTTTTTAATCCCCAATAAATGTCTACTTCTGCACTTGGTTCTGTAAATGGGAAATATGACGGACGCAATCTGATTTTAGATTTTCCGAACATTTCTTTTGTGAAATATAATAACGTTTGTTTTAAATCGGCAAACGATACGTTTTTATCAATATATAAACCTTCTACTTGGTGAAAAATACAGTGTGAACGAGACGAAATTGCTTCATTACGGAAAACTCTACCTGGAGAAATTGTTCTAATAGGCGGTTTGTTGTTTTCCATATATCTTACTTGTACAGAAGAAGTATGCGTACGTAATAAAACATCTGGATTCGTTTGAATGAAAAACGTATCCTGCATGTCACGCGCTGGGTGATATTCTGGTAAGTTTAGAGCCGTAAAGTTATGCCAATCGTCTTCAATTTCTGGACCTTCAGACACATTGAAACCAATCGTAGAAAACACATCTAGAATTTGATTTTTCACTAAAGAAATCGGATGACGAGAACCAATATTTATTGGATTACCAGGACGAGACAAATCACCAAACAAGTTTATAGACTCTGTTTTTGATTCTAAAAGTTCCTGAATGCTTTTTACTTTTTCTTCCGCTGTATTTTTCAATTCGTTTACCACCTGACCAAATTCTTTCTTTTGTTCGTTTGGTACGTTTTTGAATTCGGCAAAGAAATCTTTCAACAAACCTTTACTTCCTAAATATTTTATACGAAATTCTTCTAAAGTCGTTTTGTCTTCAGTAGTAAAAGCTTTGGCTTCTTCAATATGTTCTTTAATCTTGTTTATCATCGTAATTGGGTAATAGTCTGCAAATTTATGTATTTTTTAGTGATTAGTGAAAAGTAATTAGTGAATAGTATTGAGAAAAACTTTTTAAATAAGTTAACGCAATTCTAAAAGTCACATGAAACTTAATTTTCATTTGTCACGAATGCACAAATTTTTTTCTTGTTGATTTGTGTAATTTGTTCATCTGAAGATGAATTCGAATGTATCAAATTATTAAAAATTCGATAATTCGTGGCGAAAAATTTTGGTATTTACTTTAGACTGAACACTAAAAACTGCCACTGACCACTAATTTATTATCTCTTTTTCTAAAAAATAATTCACAATGGCTTCTTTCATTAAAACCGATTGTTCGCCTGCTTTTAGTGCTGGTAATTCTTTTACTACTTTATAATGTGGCCAACCGTCTTTGTCGAAAAATTCAAATTCGTAATATCCGTAAGGTTCTAAAAGTTTACAAATGGCAATGTGCATTAAGTTTACTTTTTCATCTTTTTTAAATTCGGTATTTATTTTACCTAATTCTTGTACACCAATTAAATAAATAATAGCGTCCAAATCTAAAACTTCACCATCGGCAAATTTATCAGATAGAAAAGTGACTACATTTTCCCAGCGTTCTTTTAATTGTATATCTCTAGACATTTCTGTTTTGTTTTTGGCAAAGATAGTATTTGAGGTTTGCATTTTGTAGTTTTGTTTTTAGAAAATTAGAATTATGAGTTTTATCGATATTGTTTTCACCGCTTTGTTAGGTTATGCTTTATATAATGGCTTAAAAAATGGTCTTTTTGTAGAAATTGCTTCTTTTGGTTCTTTGATTATTGGAATTTTTGTAGCGATTAAATTTTCTAATATTGTCCGATTAACGTTAGAAGATATCGTAAAAGTAAATCCAAAATATATTGAAATTATTGCTTTTGCAATTACGTTTTTATTAGTAGTAATTGGTATTCATTTATTAGCGAAGTTTTTTACGAGTTTGACGAGTTTTGCTTCTTTAGGTTGGTTGAACAAGTTGGGTGGCGCGGTTTTTAGTGTGTTGAAAACCGTTTTAATGTTAAGTGTGGTAATTAGTTTGTTTCAGAAAATCAACATCAATCATATGTTGGTGAAAAAAGAAACGTTGAACACTTCCGTTTTTTATAATCCCATACAAGAAGTTTCTAAATTCATGTATCCAAGTTTAGAAAAATGGTATGAAGAATTGAAATCGAAAGCGAAAGAAAAACCGTATGAATTAAAGGTTTCGGATTCTACAAACGTAAAATGATTTTAAGATTATAAAACTTTTCATTTTTCAACTTAGGTTTGATAAACTTAAAGTTATCTCTAAAATTTATGATGTAAATTATTAGCTAAAATGTTCAATTATGAGATATTAGCGCTTTTTGTCGTTTAAAACATGTGTTTTGTCGGTAAAATTAATTTTGATTTTTTATTTTTTTAACATTTTATATGTTGTTATGTTATAAAACTATGATTTTTATCTCGGTTTTATATTGAATTTTTAGCAAAAGCTATCAATTTCTTTATTTTTCGTAAAAATTACTTCTACATTACAAAACGTTTATTTTAAATATATATTTGTTAACAGGCAATCAGGCAGTTACAAGCTAGTGTTGTTGTATTGATGGTGTTGTTAAAATATTATTTATGAATAAGATTAATTTTTTTAGTTTTTTATTGTTTTCCTTTTTTTGTTTTAATTTTTCTTATTCGGAAACTATTAACGCTGCTATTTTAGATGAATCTATTAAAACAGTTCGTTTAGATTATCAAACTCCAAATTTGTACGAAAGTCAGATTTTACTTGGGTTTATGAACGATATGGCCACTAACGGATTTGATCCTGGTTACGATGCGGAATGTCCGAATAATACTCCAAATCAGTTTTATTTTAAAACCAATACTCATAAATTAATCATTCAAGGTGTGGGTTATTATGATTCCGCTTTAACTTTTCCGTTGGGAATTTTAACCAATCAAACGGGCATAATAAAAATTAAAGTAAATTCTTTTGAAGGGTTTTCAAGTAGTCAGAATTTTTACGTTCATGATAATGTTACCAATTCATATCACGATATAAAAAACGGAATTTTTGAGATTTTTTTAAATTCAGGATTGCATGAAAATCGCTTTACATTAGCCTTTTCTAACACTTCAATTTTACTAGATGTTTCAACGTTTGAGTCCACAACTACTTTTTCAACAGTTGTTTCTGAATCTAATTGGGTGACAATTGTTAGTCCGCAAGCTCTTCAAAAAGTAGAAGTATACAACATCAATGGTAAAAAAATGGCAGAATTGACTTGTTCACAGAATGAAGTTTCATTTGATATGAATGCGTTTTCAAAAGGCGTTTATGTGGTGAATGCTTATAACATTTCGGGTGTTTCTTCGAAGAAATTGTTACTTCATTAAATTTTCCTATTCACTTACCCATTTAAACCCAACTCGCGGAATATTTTCAATAGTTAAATTCGGTGTTTCTTTGAAAATTTTACGCAATCGAGAAATAAAAACATCTAAACTTCTCCCTAAAAAATAATCGTCTGAACCCCAAAGTTCCATAAGTATTTTTTCGCGTTTTAAAACCGTATTCGGATTGTCTAAAAAGAGTTTTAATAATTGTGCTTCTCGTTCAGTAAGTGTGGTTTTTGTGCTTTCATTTTTAATTAAATAATTTTCGGGCTCGAAAACAAATCCAGCAAATTCATACTGTTTGACAGTTTTTTCAGTGTTTTTCTGACTACGGTGTAAAAAGACTTCAATTTTTAAAATCAATTCTTCAATAGAGTAGGGTTTCACTAAATAATCATCAGCACCTAATTTCAAACCTTTAATGCGGTCTTCTTTCATCGTTTTTGCCGACAAAAAAATAATTGGAATTTCTTGGTTGCGTTTTCTAATTTCGGTGGCTAATTCGAATCCGTCCATTTCTGGCATCATAATATCCGTTACTACAATATCAAATGGATTTTTGCAGAATGTTTCTAAACCTATTTTACCATTTGTGCAATGTACTACATCAAAATGTTGCTCTAAATTATCAGAAGTTAAAAACGCTAAGGTTTCTTCGTCTTCAATATATAAAACTTTCTTCTTAGACATATTCTTTTGAATTAATTAAGATGGTAACTGTTACTCCTTTTTCTATGTTATTGGCAATAGCAATTTTCCAATGGTGCAAATCGCAAATCTTTTTCACATACGACAAACCTATTCCAAAACCTTCAATATTGGTGATGTCTTTTCTTGAAACTCTGTAAAATTTATCGAAAACGAAAGGTAAATCTTTTGCCGGAATTCCGCAACCATTATCTTTAATTTGTATGGAAAGTTGTTGGTGACTTTGAGTTACATTAATTTCAATTTTCGGTGAAGATTCAGAATATTTTACTGCATTGTCAACTAAATTAAACAGAATGTTATACATGTGAAATTCGTCTGCAGTAATTTGAAATGGTTTTGCAACGTTAATTTCGATGTCTATTTTTTTATCATATTTTAAAAGAATATTATCTTTTACTAAATCTAAAACAGGTTTGATTTCGAATTTCGTTTTGTCAATTAACATTTGTTTGCTTTCCGTTTTGGCTACATACAAGATTTTTTCAATATGTTCGTTGAGTTTATTAGTCTGATTTACAATAATTTGATTGTATTTCATCAGTTTTGTGTTTTCTTTAATTTCGCTTTGCTGTTTCACATAATTCGAAGCAATTAAAATAGAAGCTAAGGGCGTTTTAAATTCATGCGACATATTATTAATAAAATCTTTCTGTAGTTCGGTATATTTTTTTTGTTTTAGCATTAAAACTACCGAGTATACATAAATGATTAAAACCAAAAATAAAACCGTGGTAAAAATCCAATATTGATTTAGATTTTTAAAATAATTTTGTTCAATATCTGGAAATCTAATGGCAAAATAATAGGTGTATTCTGGGTTTTTGGTAAAACATGTTGGACATTTTATGGGTTCTTTTTTACCATTACTGTTAATGTGATTGCTAAACGCCATCTGATCTGAGGTACAATTGTAAATGGCATATTCGAAATCTACATCTAAATTATTTTTTTGAAATTCAGAAATTAAATAGTGTTCTAAAATGGTGTTTTCAAATTCATAGTTAACATTTACTGTAAAGTAATTTCCAGATACTTTTTCTACCTGATTAGCCACTAATAATCCAGTTTGATTGTCTTTATACAATTTTTCTAAAACGTCTTGTAAAGCAAAAAATATTTTGTCTTCCGTATCTTTTTTGGCTAATTTGTGTGCGTTGTTTATTATAAATAATTGCATAATAATCACCCCAACAATAGCGAGGAAGCCAATTATGATGACTATATTAAATTTAGAAAGTTTCATTTTTTGTATAATTTTCAACGATATTACTACAATTTTTTATGCAAAAGGAATCATTAACAAGTCATTAACACAATAAATATAACTGATTAACAGTAGTAAACAAAAAAATAAATACATTTGCTATATCAAAAAATTTAAAATTTTAAAAAATCAATACTTATGAAAACAGTAAAATTATTTGCATTTGCTTTATTAGTTTCTTCAGTGTCATTTGCACAAACAAAAGCGAAACGTTCTGGTGTTAACAAAGCTGTGACTGTAACTCCTATGCAGGCGCCAGCTCCAGTAGCAGCTCCAGCCGCACCAGCTACTCCAGCTGCACCACAAACTCCTTCTTTATTAAAATGGGATAAAGAAACTCATGAATTTGGTACTATCGAACAAGGGAAACCAGTTTCATATGAATTTACTTTTACTAACACAACTAACAAAGATATTACTTTAACAAATGTTAAGGCATCTTGTGGTTGTACAGCTACTAACTATACAAAAACGGCTGTAAAACCAGGAGAAAAAGGAACAGTTACAGCTACTTATAATGCTGCTTCTGGTGGGGCTTTCCATAAAACAGTAACAGTTATGACAAGTGAAGAAAATGCTGCTCCAAAAATCATTACAATTAAAGGAACAGTTAAAACAAATGATGCTCCTGCTGTTGTAGCACCATCGAAATAATAACAATTTTTTTTCTATATTTAATCCCGATAAGTTTATCTTATCGGGATTTTTTTATGGAAAAAGTTGTAATAAATAGTCCGCTAGGATTCGTGTTGATTGAAGGAGATGAAAAAGGAATTTCTAAAATTTCGATTACTTCTGAGGAAGTTGTAAAGTCTGATACAATTCCTAGTATGTTTACGGAAGTTGTACAGCAATTAAAAGAGTATTTCGATGGCCATCGTACCGATTTTCAGTTTAAAATGAATCCATCAGGTACGGAATTTCAGCAGAAAGTTTGGCAGGAGTTGCTAAAAATTCCTTTCGGGAAAACGATTTCTTATCAGGAAATAACCAAAACATTAGGCGATCCAAAAGCTATTCGTGCTGTGGCAAATGCCAATGGTAAAAACCCACTTTGGATAGTTGTTCCTTGTCACCGAGTAATAGGTTCTGATGGTTCTTTAACGGGTTATGCAGGTGGTTTGTGGCGAAAAAAATGGTTGCTTGATCATGAAAATCCTGTGAAACAACAAAGTTTGTTTTAAAATTTCTTATCTTGCTATTAAATTCTTTTATTCATGAAATTTCTTAAAAAATTCTTCAAATGGTTTTTAATTAGCTTTAGTAGCATCATTATTTTGATGTATATTTTTGATGTTGATTATTTACTTCGCGCTGTCAGAACCATCTATTTAAAAGGCTATACAACGGCTTTTTTAGAAGATTATAGAGAATTCCCAAATCGTGCCATAAAAAAAGGGATCGCTCAGCCTTGGCCCATTTCAAAAGCGTATAACACTGTTCCAGCTACGGAAATTTTAAATAAAACGCATAAAGACTTACAAACTATTGCTTATTTAATTATCAAAAACGATAGTATTTGGCATGAAAGTTATTTTGATGGTTTTAATAAAAACTCCAAATCAAACTCGTTTTCTGTAGCTAAAAGTGTCGTTTCAGCAGCTTTAGGAAAAGCGATTATGGATGGAAAAATTAAAAGTTTAGATCAGAAAGTGATAGATTTTTTTCCTGAACTAAAAGGAAAATACGCCAATGAAGTTACTGTAGGCGATTTGTCTACGATGTCATCTGGTTTAAGTTGGGACGAAAAATATTACAGTCCATTATCTATAGTTACAAGAGCTTATTTTGATGACAATTTGAAAGATATAATTCTAAATTTAGAAATCAAAAAGAAACCGGGTCAGCAGTTCGAATATTTAAGTGGTACTACTCAATTGTTAGCCATGTGTATTGAAAAAGCAACAGGAAAATATTTATCAAATTATGTTTCAGATAGTTTTTGGAAACCTATGGGTGCAGAAAACGAAGCGCTTTGGCAGTTAGATGAAGCCGATACAGGAATTGAAAAAGCTTATTGTTGCATCGCTAGTAACGCTAGAGATTTTGCGCGTTTTGGAAAGTTATACAAACAAAACGGAAAATGGAATGGCAAACAAATTTTAGATAGTGCTTTTGTAGCTAAATCGTTACAGCCAAGATTTGCTGATAGTCCGGAATATGGTTATGGTTGGTGGTTGCATACTATAAAAGGCAAAAAAATCTTTTACATGCGCGGTCATTTAGGTCAGTTTGTAATTGTTATTCCAGAAGATGATGTTATCATTGTACGTTTAGGTCACATTAAAGGCCTACAAACCAACACAGACCCTCATAGTAATGATTTATATGTTTATATTGAAGAAGCCTACAAAATGATGAATAAGAATAAATAATAATTAAAAATACCATTTTATGTTACACGCCATTAATTTAGAAAATATCTTGTTTTTAGATATTGAAACCGTTCCAGAAGTTGAAAATTTTAGTGATTTAGATCAAGATTTTCAAGAGTTATTTGCTCACAAAACACAATACCAAAGAAAGGATGAAGTTCCACCAGAAGCTTTTTATGAAAGAGCTGGGATTTGGGCCGAATTTGGAAAAATTATTTGCATATCTGTGGGATATTTTACTCAGAAACAAGGAGAAAGACAATTTAGAGTGACCACATTTCAAGGTGATGAAGAACGTTTGTTGATTGATTTCTCTAACTTAGTGACAAATCATTTTAGTTTGCCGCATCATTTAATGTGTGGCCATAATGTAAAAGAATTCGATTTTCCATTTATTGCCAGAAGAATGTTAATTCATGGAATTAAAATTCCTTCAAAACTAAATTTAATGGGGAAAAAACCTTGGGAAGTCCCACATTTAGATACTTTAGAATTATGGAAATTTGGCGATTATAAACATTTTACTTCTTTAAAGTTACTTACAAAAGTACTAGGCGTACCTTCTCCAAAAGACGATATTGATGGGAGTGAGGTAGCTAAAGTTTTTTATAAAGACAAAGACATCGACAGAATTGCCATTTATTGTGAAAAAGATGTTATTGCAGTAGCACAGATTATTTTAAAATTAAAGCTACAGAAACTCTTAACCGATGATGAAATTTTAAAAGTATAACAACAAAAAAACCACGTGAAAACGTGGTTTTTTAATGAAAACAATTGTTTTATTTATTTTTCTGCTAAAGCATTTGTACTAAATCTTTTAACATCAGCTACTGCATTTTCATTATAAACTACTGCGTTAAGTGCTTTTGTACTGTAAAAATTCCAAAGTCCTACTTTTTTGCCTTGTTCGAATGAACCTTCTGCAATTAAGTTCCCTGCTTCATCGTATGATTTCCATAAACCATCAGTTTTTCCATCTACATAGTTTCCTTGGTGCATTATTTTTCCGTTTGAATGGAAATAGGTTACTTTTATTGTGTTTTCTGAAATTTGTTCGCCAACTGGTTGTGTTTCTTGTGCAAAACCAAAAGCTGTAAATATAAATAAACCGAAGATTAGAGCTAAATTTTTCATTGTGACGGGTGTTACGATTAATAATAAAGTAAAACTACAAATTATTTTTACAATTACCAAACATAAACTTAACAATTTCGTAACATTGAAAAATTTAACATAAAAAAAGCGATCTGTACAAGACCGCTTTTTCTATAAATTTAAGTTTTTTCTTATTGTAATAATGAACTACCACCTACAGTTGACCAAGCTCCGTTAGTTAAATTTGCTCCAGTAGAAGTTGTTGAAGTAGTATACTGACCTGCTGGAAAAGCAACGGTAGTTACCGTAGAAGTTCCACCAAATTGAGGAGTTGTTCCGTTAATTTTAACATTAGTAAGTTTAATTTTACTAGCGTTAACTTGGTTGTTGTTCGTATTCACATCTTGAATTCTTACAGCTACTGCATTTGCGTTAGTTGTGTAACCTTCAATTAAAATGTTTGAATAATCACCGTTACCTTGGTTTTTAAATTGTATTGCATCATATTCAGCTGAATTGTTTTCAGTTAAAGTACCTGCAGCTCTTTTTAAAGTAATATTTGTTACTTTTGGCCAGAAATTATTGTTGTTGTTTTTAGATTCAATTTCCATTCCGAAATTACCTGTTCCTGTTTGATACGCATACCAATTAGTACTTAATTGTCCTTTCCAACCATCTTGCCAGTCGAAAGAATCGTCAAAGTTTCCGTAAGAAATAGCGTTAATTAAGTTTACTGTTCCACCGTAAAATTCGAAACCATCATCAGCACCTTTGTAAGCTACTAAGTTTTCTAAAACTGTTCCTGAACCAACTGAATAGAATGAGAAACCATTCATTTCAGAAGTACCATCAGTAATTTTCTTTCCGGCATATTCTACACGAACATATTTTAATGATCCACCATTGTGTGTTTCGTTAGTTCCTCCATAAGGATTTGCTAAACCGTCTTCAGAAGTAGCTGTTGTTACACCACCTACTGCAACAATTGGAGCATCTCCATACATGATGATTCCACCCCATGATCCTGGAGTTTCAGAACTTTCGGTAAATACTACTGGTTCTGCAGCAGTTCCGTTAATGATTAATTTTCCACCATTTTCAACAACTAAAGCATCAATTGTTCCATCTGATAATGTTGCAGTGAATTTAGAACCTGCCTCTATTGTAACCGTAGCTCCAGATTTAATTTTTACGATACCTTTTAAAGTATAGTTTCCAAATGCAAGATTTCTATTTGTTGTAATATCACCTGTAATTTCTCCTACAACTGGTGCTTTTGGAGTTGCTACTGTTTCATCATTATCTTCAGAACAACTTACGAATAACAAACTTAATACGGATAAGCTTAAAATTAATTTTTTCATTGTGTGTGTTTTTTAAATTTTTGTTATGCAAATCTATAGAGGTGGAATAACTATTGAGTTAACCAAATATTAATAAAATTTTAAGGTTTTTTATGAATGTAAATTCTTTGTAAATAAATAATCCTGCCGAAGCAGGATTATTTGATTAAAACGCATAGCTTAAACTTAAACTCAGACCCACGCCTTTTTTATATTCTTGGGTTACCAATGAAGCTTCTTCAATACCGTTTTTGTTATTCGGACCCAACTCAAATCTTTGATAAGGATTTAATATATTGTCTGCAGAAAATTTTGCACTTAATTTTTTCGTTAATTTACTTGAGTATACAAAATCTAATTTGTGGAATGGTAATTCATAAATATGATCTAACCCAGCTGTTCCAACAGAATAGATGTTTTTACCTTTAACGCCATAAACTAATGAAAGAGTGTTTTTAATATCTTTCCCTAATTTAAATTCGTATTTTGCATCGGCGTTAATTACCCAGTTAGACGCACCTTGTAACTCTCTTGTAGGATTGTTTTCTAATTCATTTTTTTCAGAAATTTCAACTTCTGTTTTCATGATCGAAGTGTTGAAACCTACCGATAAGTTTTCTAAATTTTGAGATACATTTTCCATATTAAAAATAAACTCAAACTCTGCTCCAAATAAATTAGCTACTTTAGAATTATCATAAGTTGTTAATAGAGAAGAACTGGCTACAAAGATTCTTTCGATGGGATCTTTAATGTTTTTTGCATAAACACCAACTGCAAACATGTCTTTTTTGTCTGAGAAAAACTCATATTTTAAATCAGCATTGAAGTTTTGAGTGTCTAATAAATCTTTATTTCCTAAAGTTACTGTTCCGTCAGGATTTACTAGCTGAACAGGTAATAATTCCATTAAAACAGGTCTTGTAATAGTTTGAGAAGCCGCAAATCTTAAGTTCGATTTACTATTTAATTTGTATTTTGTGTTAATAGCTGGTAAAAAATAATTTTTTGTCACTTCATCTTTAATATAAGGATCGCTAAACTCTGTAGTTAAAGGATTGTTTAATTCTCTATATTTTAAGATTCTGTTTGATGCTTCTAATCTAAGTCCTCCATTAATTTCAAATTTTTCATTGATATTAAATAAAAGGTTGGCATAACCAGCGTTTACAAATTGATCTAATTTTTGTTTGTACGATACGTTTGATTCTTCTCTTTCTCTAATCAAACCATTTTCAACATCAGCTAAAATTTGAGCGTTGATATCGTTAATATTCGTGTTTGTTTGTAACCCACCATTAACAGAACCAGTTGCAAATAATCTGTAAGTAGCACTTAAGTTGTTTCTAAAAGAATTAAATCCTAACGACAATTTATTTGTTTTTCCATCTACTTCTTTACCAAAGTTAAAGTTGTATTCTGCAAAACCACTCATGAAATAATTTCCTTTAATTCTAAAGTGCTGACGATTTAAAGTGTTTCCACCATATGAATTCGAAAACACATTGTCATTTAATAAACCAACTAAAAATTTTCTATCAGGTAATTCGTAAATAGTTTTTACATAAGAAATTCCACCTTTAATACTGTGTTTGTTGTCTGAAGTTAATTTATAGCTTGTTGCTAATTGATTGTTGAAATAATCGGATTGTTCAAACTGATTCAATCGGATTAATCTATTTGTTATGCTTTTTTGATTTTCAGAAACACCAAATTGATCTTCAATTAAATTTTCTGTAGTTCTCAAAAACATTGAATTTGTTGCGATTTGAAATCTATCTGATTTGTATTTTAATCCAACTAAAGCCGAGGTACTAGTTGAATAGCTGTAAGAACTTTTTATAAAGTTATTTCTGTATTCTGTTCCACCTTCAATAAAGTTTCTATCAACTCCTTCTCTAAATTGGTATCTGTTGTCCCAATTTAAGGATAATAAATAAGAGAAAGAACGGCTATTTTTAAATTTAAATTTATCTGAATGCGTGAAGCTAATGCTATTGTTAATTGGTGCACTAACTTTATCAACATTCCAAGTACTATTTTTATAACCATTTAAATACTCTGTTGAGGTAAGAGAAACGTTACCTACATTTCCATACTCACTTGGAATCGTTCTGAATTTCTTTTGAATTCCGAAAAATCCTTCATTATTATTAGCCGACTCAGAAAGTAAAAAGTCTGAACCGTTATTATTGGTTACATAACTAAAACCAATACTTAACTTCGTTTGTGAACTTTGCGGTTCAGCGGTTTCTACATTAATTGTAGCTCCTGCAAAATCACCAGGCATGTTTACATTGAATGTTTTGTATACTCCTAAAACGCCTACAATATCTGTTGGGAATAAGTCTAATGGAATAATTTTTTTAAACGGACTGTTAGAAGGTGCCTGCAAGTCGTTAATTAATAAATTATTATATCTGTTCTCTAAACCTCTTACGAATAAACCTCTCGATTCCGCTTTTGTAATTCCAGTTACTTTCGTTAAACCTTCTTCAACATTACTAATACCTTTTCTCTCCATTTCTTGAGAACCGATACTTTGTTTCATTTCAACGGCTTTTTGTTGTTCTTTAATTAATGCCGTTTCTGTAGTTTTTTTAGTAGAACCCGTAATAACAATTCCTTCTATACTGTTAGAATTTTCTTGTAGTTCTATATTTAAATTCAGTGTTTCATTTTCTGCAACTGTAACTTGCTTTTCTAACGTTTTGTATCCAATAAAAGCATAAACAACTGTATACGTTCCAGGTTTTGTAGTCAATTCATAAGCGCCATTTAAATCGGACTCTGCGTTAGTCATTAACCCTTTTAAAGATACTGAAACAAAACTAACAGGTTGTTTGCTATCTTTATCTGTAATAATTCCACTAATTTTGGCAGAATTTTGAGCAACTGAGATTATTGAAAATAATAATCCAATAAAAAGAAATTTTAATTTCATTGTGGTTGTGTTTATTTTGATGCAAAAGTAGCGCCACCTTAATTACGTAAATGTTACTTAGAAGTTATTTGTTAGTATCTATATTGTTAATTTAGTGTTAAGGCATTAAATAATTGTAAACTAGTTTTATTATTAGTTTTTATCTATAATTTTACAAAAATTAATTACTTTTATATTCAGTATGAAAAAAAGAGACATAAAGATATTATTGGTTGATGATGAACCGGACATTTTAGAAATTGTTGGTTACAATCTTGAGCAAGCAGGATATCAGGTTTTTAAAGCCGAAAACGGAAAAGATGCCGTAAAACAAGCTCAGAAAACTAAACCGCATTTAATTATTATGGACGTTATGATGCCAGAAATGGACGGTATGGAAGCGTGCGAAAGAATTAGAGAAATACCCGAATTAAAAGATACTATAATTACTTTTTTAACCGCTAGAAGTGAGGATTATTCTCAAGTGGCTGGTTTTGACGTTGGAGCAGACGATTACATTGCGAAACCTATCAAACCAAAATTATTAGTGAGTAAAGTAAAAGGTTTGTTACGCAGATTAAAAGAGGAAGAAATTGAAAATTCTGAAACCTTGTCTGTCGGTAATTTACAAATTAATAGAGAAGAATATAAAATTATTAAAGACGGAGTAACAATCGTTTTACCAAGAAAAGAATTTGAATTGTTGTATTTATTAGCTTCTAAACCAGGAAAAGTATTTACAAGAACCGAAATTTTAGATAAAGTTTGGGGAAATGAAGTAATTGTTGGCGGTCGTACAATAGATGTACATATCCGAAAACTTCGCGAAAAAATAGATGAAGATATTTTTAAAACCATTAAAGGTGTGGGCTATAAAATTGAATTAAATGGCGATTAACTTTAATAAGTCATATAAATTTGCGTTTAAATCATCTGTTTATATCTCACTATTTGTTGTAATCAGCTTGTTGCTATATAGCTATTTTGTTCAAACCATTGCCTTATTTATTCTTTTTGCTTTTCCTGTAACACTTTTTATTTTTAGTTTTTTTTTAATTCAATATCGAGTAGAGGTTTTCATATACAAGCGCATAAAAAAATTGTATGATGAGGTTTCTATTTTAGACGCGACTTCCTTAAAAAACAAAACCGTAACTACAGATATTTCCTCTTTAACTAACGACATAAGAAATTTTGCCAAAGAGAAAAAGATTGAAATCGAATCATTAAACATTCGAGAAGAATATAGAAGAGAGTTTTTAGGTAATATTTCTCATGAGCTTAAAACACCTCTTTTTACTGTTCAAGGCTATCTAGATACACTTATCGATGGTGGAGCAATAAAAGACAAAACCTTACGGGTTAAATATATCGAGCGCGCTTCTAAAGGTGTAGAACGATTAATTAGTATTGTGCAAGATTTAGATATGATTTCTAAATTTGAAGTCGGCGATTTGAATTTAGATGTCACAAAATTTGACATACTGACTGAAATTCAGAATGTGTTCGATTTACTTGAAATGAAAGCAGATGCTAAAAATATTATCTTAATGTTCGATGAAAAGTACATTGGACCAATTCCCGTTTATGCCGATAAAGACAAAATTCAACAAGTTTTAACGAATTTAGTTATGAATTCTATCAAATACGGAAAAGAAAACGGAACTACAGAAATTTCGATTGAAAAAATAAATAAAAACAAAGTTTTAATTCGCATCCAAGATAATGGCTATGGCATTGAACCACAACATTTGTCTCGAATTTTCGAACGCTTTTTCAGAATAAATAAAAGTGGCTCTCGTGAAGAAGGCGGTTCAGGTTTAGGTTTAGCAATTGTAAAACATATTATCGAAGCACACAACGAAAAAATATTCGTACAAAGTACACCTCAATTAGGTTCAGAATTTTCATTTACGCTTAAAACAAGTAAATAATTCTGCCCAATTTTTCTCGTAATTGTACCTTCTAAATCCAGTGTAAATATCAATTTTTTGTATTTTATCTAGTGTAAATTTATGCTGAGAACAACTTGGTATGCTGCCTTCTTTCTTAAGTTTTTTGGCTAAATATTCTTGTTCAAATTGACCTGGAGTTGGAATTAAAAAGGTTTTTGTTCCTAAAAAAGCCAAATCCATAATAGAAGAATATCCAGAGCGACAAATTACATATTCACTTTCTTGAATTACAGTTTCCAATTCATCCGCTTCCATATAATTGTAAAATGTAAAATTATTTTGTATCGCTTTTTTTTGTGTCGTTTCCACTAATCCTTTTACAAAAAGTATAGAACCTTTATATTCAGATAATTCTATTCGAAGTTTTTCTTCTAATAAAGTACGTTGAGGTTCTGGTCCAGATAATACCACCAATAAATCATATTTTTTTGATAGATTTCTTTTTTTAAATCGTGTAATCGGACCAATGAATTTGATGTTTTTTAAGTTTGATTTGCCATGACTCAAAACACCACTTAAATTTAAATTTTCAGGAACATCTGGAACCCAACATTCTTTGTATTTTTTAATGAAATATTGATGAAATTTACTCGAAATCCAACTGGTGTTTCCAGACAAAACATTCACTTGGTGTGTAAGATAAACAGAAGGAATACTGCTTGAAAAAATACCTGGTCTGTTATCTGAAATTATCCCTGAAATTTGATGTTTTTTAATAAGTAACTCTAATAATTTCTTCTCTTTTCGAATTGCAAAAAATAATTTGGGCAGTTGTTTGAATATTTTAAATTTAAAATCCTTACCTTTTTCAGAATATGCGATATTATAATTGGGTAAAGTTTCAAAAATATCGTTAGGAAATTCTTTTTTTAATAAGTGTAATGAAGCTCCATCACTAGCAATTATTGGGGTAAAATTATTTTCTTTTAGCGCGTAAATTATTGGTATACAACGTGATGCATGACCTAAGCCCCAATTTAATGGAGCTACAAGTATATTTGTAGTGGTATTCATAAGAGAGTTGATATATTTTCAATTTGGGAAAAAGAAAATATTTGAATTAGTTTTTTTACAAAGATAGAAACTTTAATTTTATACTTTTGCATAATAAAATTAATTGTTGTGGGAAGTAAAAATAAATTAAAAAGATTTAATGAAAACCTAACGTTTTCAAATGTGTTTCAGCCAACTAGAGAAGAAGTGGTTAGTGATAGTGTAGCTTTAAAAGGAAAATGGAATACCGATTTCTTTAAAAATAACAATCCGATTGTATTAGAATTAGGTTGTGGCAAAGGAGAATATTCAGTGGGTTTGGCCGAAAAATATCCAAATAAAAACTTTATCGGAGTAGATATTAAAGGTGCTCGTTTTTGGCGTGGTGCGAAAACTGCTATAGAAAACGGTTTAACAAATGTGGGGTTTCTTCGTACACAAATTGAACTAATTAAACATTGCTTCGCAGAAAATGAAGTGGATGAAATTTGGATTACTTTTCCAGATCCGCAAATTAAATACAAGCGTACCAAACACCGTATGACCAACTCTGAATTTCTTCAGAATTATAAAAAAATATTGAAGCCTAACGGTTTGATGCATTTAAAAACGGATAGCGAATTTATGCACGGTTATACTTTAGGGCTTTTACATGGTGAAGGTCATGAAGTTTTATATTCTAATCATAATGTTTACAATAACGCTGGTGCTCCAGAAGAAGTAACTAGTATTCAAACTTTTTATGAAAGTCAGTATTTAGCAATAAATAAATCCATAACTTACATCCAGTTTAAAATTAAATAGTGTCTGTACTTTTTGCTTTTGCTTTTGCAGTTTTGTTTTCTTTTGTTGGTGTATTACCACCAGGAATCGTGAACATGACTGTTGCGAATTATAGTGTAAAAAAATCTCTAAAAAGAGCCAGAAGATTTATAAATGGAGCCATTTTAGTGGTTTTTTTACAAAGTATTTTAGGGTTTTATTTTGCTACTTTTTTAGAAAATCATCCACAAGTGATGCAAAACTTAAAATTAGTAGGAAGTGTCGTTTTCATTCTATTAACCATCTTTTTTTTAGGCAAAGGCATTCAGAATTTTATTGATTCGAAAGAAGAGATTAAAAAGAAATCTTCCAAAAGCAAACTAAAACCTTTTTTACACGGGATATTTATCTCAGGATTGAATGTGTTTCCAATTCCGTATTATGCGTTTGTAAGTTTATATTTATCAGCTTTTATTGAAGATTTTTTCACCAATTTAGTAGGATTTGCCTTTGTACTAGGTACTACTTTAGGTACTTTTATTGTGTTTATGGGTTATGCTTATTTGTTTAGGAAAATTAAGCATAAAGTAACTTTTTTCATTAAAAACATTAATTTTATTATTGCTATAATTACAGGATTAATTGCTGTTTTTACGATTTATAACTTGAATAAATAAATTTAAAAACCACAGATTCACAGATTGAAAAAAAATCAATTTAAAAATCTGCGAATCTGCGGTCATTAAAAAAATCTATTAAAATCGTTAAAAATCTAGTTTAGAGTAATAAGTCTAAAAAATTAAAGCGATACCATATGACAAATAAAAAACAATACTTATCTGCATATGAAAATAAAAGAAGACAATTTTTTTGAACGTGTGTACGAAGTTGCCCGACAAATTCCATTCGGCAAAGTTACCTCTTATGGCGCAATCGCTAAAGCTTTAGGTGCTGGTCGTTCGGCAAGGATGGTTGGCTGGGCGATGAATGCTTCTCACGGACATGATGATATTCCTGCA
The DNA here is from genome assembly GCF_011392115.1 of Flavobacterium difficile. Classification (GTDB taxonomy): domain Bacteria; phylum Bacteroidota; class Bacteroidia; order Flavobacteriales; family Flavobacteriaceae; genus Flavobacterium; species Flavobacterium difficile. Next base: position 206,965 of record NZ_JAAJBT010000005.1, on the reverse strand, counting down.
CACAGAGTAGTAAACCGTTTAGGACTACTAACCGGTAAACACCATTTCGATGGTACCAACTTAATGCAACAATTACTTGAAAGTGAAGGCATACAAGTTGTTGACAATCAAATTGTAGATTTCAAAAAACACTTTTGGGAACCGGATTTTTAATACTAATTTATCAATAAACAAACCTTATACCAGCATTAACAAACTTTTATCATTTGTCATTTGTCATTTGTGTTTTTCAAACTATCTTTGCAATTCATATTCAGTTTAAATAAAAGCAAAACAACTTTTAATCTAATACCTTTTAAACTAAAAAATGAAACGCTAACAAGACATTTAAATTAAATAGAAAATGTTCATTAGTGTTGCATCGAATACCAAAATTAATAACTCTTAATGAAATGAAATTAGATAGAAAAGAAATTCTTACCGCTTTAGAAAGCATTTCAATTGCAGGTGAAGGCAAAAATATGGTAGAAAGTGGCGCGGTACAAAACGTGGTTACTTTTGGTGATGAAGTAGTTGTAGATGTGGTTTTAACTACACCAGCTTTACATATAAAAAATCGTGCTGAAGCAGATATTAAAAAGGTAATTGCAGAAAAAATAAATGCTGAGGCGAAGGTTAAAGTCAATATCAAAGTAGAAGCGCCAACTAAAGAAGAAGCTAATACCATCAAAGGAAAGCAAATTCCTGGAATAAGTAACATTATTGCCGTTTCTTCTGGAAAAGGTGGAGTAGGGAAATCTACTATTACCGCAAATTTAGCTGTTGCTTTATCAAAAATGGGTTTCAAAGTGGGTGTTTTAGATGCCGATATTTACGGACCATCTATGCCAATTATGTTTGATGTAGAATCTGCAAAACCTATCTCTGTTGAAATTGATGGAAAATCGAAAATGCAACCGGTTCAAAGTTATGGAGTTGAGATTTTATCTATTGGATTTTTTACGAAACCAGATCAAGCTGTTATTTGGCGTGGACCAATGGCAGCAAAAGCCTTAAATCAAATGATCTTTGACGCCAATTGGGGTGAATTAGATTTTATGCTATTAGACTTACCTCCAGGAACAGGTGATATTCATTTATCAATTATGCAATCATTACCTATCACTGGTGCGGTGGTGGTAAGTACACCTCAAGCAGTGGCTTTGGCAGATGCCAAAAAAGGAGTTTCTATGTTTATGTCGGATGCGATTCAAGTTCCAGTATTGGGAATTATTGAGAATATGGCGTATTTTACTCCAGAAGAACTTCCTGATAATAAATACTATATTTTCGGAAAAGAAGGTGCTAAAAACTTAGCAGAAGATTTAGAAGTGCCATTTTTAGGTGAAGTTCCTTTAGTTCAAAGTATCAGAGAAGCTGGAGATTATGGAAGACCAGCAGCTATGCAAACTGGTACAATCTTAGAAACGGTTTTCGAAGAATTAGCAAGAAATGTGGTGGCTGAAACCGTAAAAAGAAATGAAACGTTACCAGCAACTGAAGCCATAAAAATTACAACAATGGCAGGTTGTTCTGCGGTTAAAAAATAAGTCAATTAGCCAATTTTCAATGTGCCAATTGACACATTGAAAATTAAAATATTAATAATTGGCATATTGATAATTGTCCAATTGAAAATTGAAAAAATGACAGAAATTGAAATAAACGAAAACATCGAGAAAGCATTAAGCGAAATTCGTCCTTTTTTAAACTCAGATGGTGGTGATATTGAATTGGTGGAAGTGTTAGATGGAAAACACGTAAAAGTCCGTTTACAAGGAGCTTGTACAAGTTGTAGTTTAAGTATTAGTACGATGAAAGCTGGCGTAGAAACTACAATCAAAAAGTACGTTCCTCAAATCGAAACTGTAGAAAACATTGCTTAATTTTTCTACTTTATAAATGTCATAATAAAATATCATACAAATTAATTTCTTTGTAGGATAAAATTTAAAAAAAACTTCGCGCCTTGGCGTGTTAGTGGCAAAAACTTAACGAATGATTGAAACAGATATACTAATAATTGGAGCAGGTCCAACTGGGCTTTTTGCTGTTTTTGAAGCGGGATTATTACAATTGAAATGTCATATTATTGATGCACTGCCTCAACCTGGAGGACAGTTGGCAGAATTGTATCCAAAAAAACCTATTTTTGATATTCCAGGTTATCCTGAGGTTTTGGCTGGTGATTTAGTGACCAATTTAATGGAACAAATTAAACAGTTTCAACCTGGTTTTACTTTGGCGGAAACTGCGGAAACTATTGAAAAACTAGAAGATGGTTCTTTTATTGTGACTACAAATAAAGGCACAAAACACAAAGCAAAAGCTATTGCAATTGCCGGAGGTTTAGGAACTTTCGAACCAAGAAAACCTATTTTAAAAGATATAGAGTTTTACGAAAACGAAGACAGAGGTGTCGATTATTTTGTTAAAGATCCAGAAAAATATCGCAATAAAAATATCGTAATTGCTGGTGGTGGTGATTCTGCTTTAGATTGGAGTATTTTCCTTTCAAATGTAGCCGCATCAGTAACTCTAATCCACAGAAGAAACGAATTTCGTGGCGCTTTAGATTCTGTAGAAAAAGTACAAGAATTAAAGTCTGCAGGAAAAATAAAATTAATAACTCCTGCAGAAGTTGTTGGTTTCAAAGGAAACGAAAGAATCGAATCGTTAGATATTGAAATGAATGGTGCGCGCATGAATATCCCAACAGATTATTTCATTCCACTTTTCGGACTAACTCCAAAATTAGGCGCTATTGCTAATTGGGGATTAGAAATTGAAAAAAACGCAATCAAAGTCAACAACGCTTTAGATTATCAAACGAATATTGATGGAATATACGCGATTGGCGATGTGAATACCTATCCAGGAAAATTAAAATTAATTTTATGTGGTTTTCACGAAGCTACTTTAATGTGCCAAAGTGTATATAACAGAATCAATCCTGGAAAACGTTATGTGTTGAAATATACCACGGTTTCAGGAGTAGATGGTTTTGATGGAACCAGAAAAGAAGCTGAAAAAGCAGTTGTAAAAGCTATAGATTAAATATAATTTTGTTTCAAGTTTGAGGTTTCATTAAGCGAACCTCTAACTTGAAACCTCTAACTTGAAACTAAAAATGCCACAAGACGTAACCATTTTTATTACCGACAGAAACGGAGTAAAACACGAAGTTCAGGCGCCAACAGATATGAATATGAATGTGATGGAATTAATCCGTTCGTATGAATTAGCTGAAGAAGGAACTATTGGAGTTTGTGGCGGAATGGCCATGTGTGCTTCTTGTCAATGTTATCTATTAAACGATGTTTTACAAACCGAAAGAAACGATGATGAAGAAGCCATGTTAGCGGATGCCTATCACGTAAAAGATAACAGTCGTTTAGGTTGTCAAATTCATATATCTGAAGATTTAGAAGGTTTGGAATTAGAAATCGCTCCTGAACAATAACTGAAACTTAACTTTATTATAAAAAATAAGCCTGTAACGTCAAGTTACAGGCTTATTTTATTTTTAAAATTACTTATTATAATAGTATTTTTTTATTTAGTATTTCTCCATTTTTTAATTGTATTTTCACCAGTAATGTTTGGTTTTTAGCAGCCATTATGTTGGTGTTAAATTGTTTACTATCAATAGCATTTTTAGAGAAAATTACCTTACCTAAAATATCATATATTTCAATATTTGTAATTTCAGATTGATATGTTTGAACCGTTAATTCGTTATTTTTTACAAATACATCAATCGTATTTGAAGCGATTACTTCCACCTCTTTATTAGGTTTTCTATATATTAATTCGAATCGGTTGTTAAATACTCCAACCCCAGAAATAAAGTAATAGGAACTTTCTTTTAAGTTGTGAATTGCACCTGTATAATTGTCTTTCACAAATACGTCTTGATTGTTAAACAAACCATCTACTTGTTGAATAGTAATTTCGAAATTACTAGCTTCTGTTACTTTTAAACCTAATTTTACTACATCTTCATCAGTAAAAGGTAAGCCTTTTCCTTGAATTACATATTCGTTATTATCAATTAAATTGTAAATCATAGTTTTTGAAGTATCTGGTATTTTTCCGTCAATTTTAGCATCAAAACCATCAGTAGCACCTTCAGTGTAACCTATTAATATCTGATTAAAACTTTTTGTTCCATCACTTAAATTTAACCAAATTCTATGTTTTTCTGTTTCTAAATTCTCAGTAATAGCATCAGAAGATTTGAAAAACTGATTAGTTGTTATGGCATCTTCTCTTAATTCATTTTCAAATGAAACGGTGTATGCAGTCGCTGCCTGAATGAAAAAACCTTGACCTACATTGATTTTGTCGTTAGGAATAGCACCACCTGCAGCAGAGGCTGTTCCGCCAAGAGTAGTATAAGAAGCATAGTTGTTTTGTGGGTAAACACCACCAACTGCAGCTGCTGTATGAGTCCAGTAATAAATTGCATTTACTTTTGGGTTTTGAATCAAAAAGCGATAGGCACTAATTGGGGAAGCGTACGGATTACCTAATAAGTTAAAGCCTTGACCTACTGGATATGTAATTGAACCGTTATTTGGGACTCCAGTAAATTGACCATTGAAAACTGCTGGTGTTGAAGTCCAACTATTGTCTACACGTATCATATACCCTTTAGCGGTAGCAAATGAGTTTGTTGAAGGTACAACCGATTGATAAGCCGTTGGAGTAGTTGTTCCAGTAAATAAATACTGATAAAAACGTGATGTTACTGTATTTGGTGAGAAGGCTAATAAATTCTGATTGGCAACTGGAGAAGACCAAGCTGTATAATCATTTCTTATCATGTTTGTTGAAGCTCTTCTTACGATAATATTCCCTGTATTAACAGCGTGTTTTGTATACTGTACTAAAGCTGCACCACTATTTATAGTTAAAGAACCTGTTCCGTTTACTGTTATGTTTTCTCCAACTCGTAAAGTATGACCAGATACAAATGTTACGGCTGCTCCGGTATTTACGGTTACAGAACATGCATCTAAACTAGCTGTAGAAGTGTAATTGCCTGCGAAAATTACAGCGTCTCTTTTGGTTGGTGTTCCAGCAGGTAACCAAGCTGAACCGTTCCACGTTTTTGTAGTAGCACCACATTGCCAAAACTCTCCAGACCACATACCTCTTCCATAGGTTGCTGCTAAAATTACTCTGTCTGCACTTCTATAATCAAAAGATAAAACAGGTACATCTTTCATCCCATTATTAGAACGTCTCCAATTTGGAGAGGCTGCATTAAAATTAACAGTATACCAAACTCCTAAATCTGTTCCTACAATTACTTCGTTAGTAGCATTAGGGTTTTGTAAAATACATTTTACTGATAAATTTGGTAAATCTCCTTCTTTGCTAACCCATGTAGGTGTAGTTGCATTTCCATTAGTGGTATACCAAACACTTGTTACTCCGTGATTATGGAAAGTTACAAAAATTTCATTATCTGATGCACCAAAACGTATATCTGAAATTGTACCAACCCAACTGGCATCACCAATAGATGAATAGGCAGGTTGACTACCAACAGGTCCGGTTGTTGGGCCATTAGAACGAATTACTTTAATTAATCTTCCATTTGCTAATCCTACTAATAAATTATTAGCCGTATAGGGTGAAGCTTCAAAATAAGTTGGAATGTTATTAATCAGTGCGTTTGTTAAAGTTGAGGTTGTTGTAGTTTCGGTGGCAGGATTAATGGCATATCTGTATATTCTATAGGTTGTTCCGGCTGTTCCATTAGCAAAAAGAATGTTAGAATTACTATCCAATCCACATTGGTTTACAAAATCACCATCGGAACCACCAAAATCGTTTGCTATATACTGAGTAGCGACATCTGCAGCGTAATTAACAAAGGCATACGTGTTATAAACATAGGAAATTACCATAAATTGATTTTGTTTATCAATAAATTCCCAACATCCATCTCCGCCAAATAAATCAAATGAAGAACCTGGTCCTGCTGGTGCTGGACTAATTAATTGTGAGCCGTTATCTTGTGCTCCAGCCAAAAGTTTTTGAGTTCCAGTTTGGTTGATTGCACCTTTGTAAAACTGAGTTACATTGTAACCATTATTTCTAACTCCAATCGAATTTCCTGAATCGTTTGAATAATAAATTCCACCATCGTTTCCAATAACCACTCGAGATGATAAACCTGGTGCAAAAGCAATAACATGATGGTCAGAATGTACACCGTCTAATTGTGTAGTAGTACTTCCGGTGTCTGTTGGATTAAGTGTCCAGTCTGTATATTGTACCCAGTCTGCCGCAACAGGTGTAGCTTTAAACATTTGAGTATTTCTAAAAATTTCAATTCCACCAACATATACTTCTTCATCATTTGTAGGATTCATTCCTATCATTAAATCATAAAAAGCTTGACCTCTGCAGAAATCATTTGCTGCAGGAGGTTGCGTTCCTGAACTTACAGGTAAAGGCACACTAGTATCAATCGTGGCAAAACCATCAGTTGATCTTCTTATTACTGGTAATCCGGTTGCTAGATTTTCACAAAGTGCTACCATTCTACCAGCAGTTGTTTTTGAGGCTACTAGTTGAACTCGGCCATTTGCAGAAGCTAATGTTCTTACTAAGGTCCAATTGGTTCCGTTCGTGCATCTATAGATTCTTCCGCCACCTCCAGCATTCACATAACTATATTTAGTTCCCATAAATAAATTTCCTGCAAAATCAATTGTAAAACTGTCAGGAGCTACATATCGACCAGCGGTAAATTCTAAAGACGCATTTGTTTGTCTTGTAAAAGATACTCCATCGGTGCTTTTCCATAAACCAATAGTATTTCTTCCAAAAGTTTCTGAAGTTCCACCAGGATTTAATCCTCCAGCATAATTTACGTTCATAGCATCAGCCCCAAAATAAACCTCTGTTAAATTAGTAGTAGGGTTTCTCCAAGCCACAATAGCCTGAATAAAAGTAATTCTATCGTTAATATTAACCGCATCTGAAGTACTAAAAATACTTCTCCAAGTTACACCTCCATCGATTGATTTGTACACGCCATTTCCATTAACAGCTCCCCAAGTGTATACTTCCCCTGTACCAATATACATGATATTAGAATTTTGAGGGTCAACCGTTATACATGTAACAGACATGTTGCTTGGTACACCTGTTACTTGCGACCAAACACTAGCAGCACTAGTGATGTCGTTATTAACCCACAAACCTCCGCTTGTTGCTCCAGCAAATACTTTTGTTGTACTACCTGGCGCAAACATTAAAGCTCTAGTTCTACCACCAACATTGTTAGGTCCTCGTTCTATCCATTGGTTATCCATTCCATCACCAGGAACTCGACCAGATTCTAATTTTTCATTAAGATCTTTTTGAATTGCTAATGTTACTTCTGGAGTTGGTCTTCCCAAATTCGGATCAGCAGTGTATAGCCAATTTTGCTCGTTGTATTTATTTGGAGGTAAACCGATAGCTTTTCTGTCTGTTTTAGCCAAAGCCATAGATTTACGATTTGGGTGATTCACAAGGAAATTTTCATATTTTTCCCTTAATTTTCTTACAGAATCTAAGTTAATTTTAGCTACTTGTTTTTGACTTTTGTTTGTCTTACTTGCTAGCCCTGTTTTTTCTATTGTTTTATGCGAATGATCAAATGAAGTATTTTTAGGTTTAATAGCTACATTTGTTATCGTTGTTTCGGGATTTGTTTGTTGCTTTCCATTTGCAACAGAAGATTCAATAGAATTTAAAGGTGGTTTAGTTTGGAAGATATTAGTTGTACTAGCTACATAGCTAAATAAAACTAAAAGCACTAATAAACTGCTAATTTTGAGTAATTTTTTTTTCATTGTGAAACGTCTAATAGGATTTGGTTAGGGATTGATATAAAAGAATACATTATAGCGAATTTTTAAGTTCACTATAATGCATTCCAAACTTATTTATTTACTTATTTTTTTTACAGTTATTGTGCCATCAATAAATGTAACTTTTAAAATTAATGCTTGATTAGATGCATTAATGTTATTGATATCTAATTGTTTAGTATCAATATTTGTATTGTCGTATAAAATTCTTCCCAAAACATCTACCAGTTGAACAGCAGTCATATCAACTGAAGCATTTAAGTAAATACTAGAGTTTTTGGTATAGACCATCAGATTGTTTTTTGGTGTTTGGCTTGGATTGGATAGTAAAATTGGTTGATATACAACTTTGAAACGATCATTAAAAACACCTTCTGTAGAAGAAAAATAATAAGGACCGTTTTTAATATTATGGATTGTATTGACAAGATTATCTTTTATAAATATATCTTGATTTGTAAACAATCCATCTACATTTTCTAATGAAATAGAAAAGTTACCAGAAGTTGTAGTTTTTAGTCCCAAAGCTACTTCGTCATTTGTTTCAAAAGGCAAACCTTTTCCTTGTATGACATATTCTTTGTTTTGAATTAAATTATACAATATGGTTTTAGATTTGTCTAACATTTCACCATCTATTCCAGCATCTAAATCTGAAGAAGCTTCTGCGGTATATCCAATTAAAATCTGATTATAGGCATTCGAATCATCATTTAAATTTAACCAAATTCGATGTTGTTCTAGAGTATTTGAAAGAATATTAGGGTCTACAGCTCTAAAAAATTGGCTGCTAGTATTTGCGTTCACCCTTTGATTATTTGTGAAAAGAGCTGTTCCCGAAGAACTTGCATTTACAAAAAATCCTTGTCCAGTTTGTATAATTCCATTAGGAACAGCTCCACCTGCTGCAGATGCAACACCTCCTAAATTGGTAAAACTTGCATAGTTGTTTTGAGGGTATGAACCGTTTACTGCAGCTACAGTATGTGTCCAAAAGTATAATGTACCGATGCTAGGATTGCTACTTAAAAAAGTCCTTGCATCAATTGGAGAAGCATAAGGATTTCCTATTAAATTAAATCCAGTACCAATACTTTGAGGAATATTTCCATTGTTGGCATTCCCTAAGAATTGTCCATTAAATGAAGTAGGAGTTAAAGCCCAATCATTTGCTGCACGAATCATATAGCCTTTACCAGGAATAAAATTACTAGTAGCAGAAACAGATTGGTAAGCTGTAGGCGTCGTGGTTCCCGTAAACAAATATTGATAAAATCTGTTAGATAATGTATTTGGTGAAAACGCTTGTAGTTGCTGACCACTAACAGGAGATGACCATGCAGTATAGTCTAATCGTACCATTGATGCAGAATTTCTCTTGACAATTATATTACCTGAGTTTATGGCTGCTGGATCAATTTGTTTCAATGCGGCATTATTATTTATAGTAAACGTTCCTGTTCCATTTACGCTTACAGGACCATTACTAGTGAAAGTATGCCCGCTATTTACAATTACGTTTGCACCTGTATTTATAGTAATAGAACATGCTTCTAAATTAGAAATTGAAGCATAATTACCTGTAAAGGTTACTGCTGTTGTTTTGTTTGGCACGCCATTAGACCAACTTGTTCCATTCCATACAGAAGTAACATTACCACAAGGTATGATATTAATGGTTACTGTTCTGCTTGGAACCCAACCATTATTCGTGTTTTTTACATCAACTTTAAATGAGGTTGTATTAGCAATAGTTTCGCTATTAGTGTAAGTAATTATACCATCATTTATATCTTTTTGAGTAAATGTAGCACCTACTATTAAATTTGTAGCATTCTTTTTCAAATTGCCTAAAGCAGGTACTTCTAATACCGTATAAGTTTGTTGTAAATCAGTTTGTGCAGTTGAAGTAGCATTTAATTCTGTATTTGTTATACTAGCAGTTGAAGAGGCCACAACATTTATTACAGAAGTACTTAATGTAGGAATCGGACTAATATCAGATTTATTACAAATTTTTAAGCTAAATGCATTGATACTTCCACCATCTCCATTATAAGGATCACTTACAGTTAATGTCCAAACTCCATTTGCAGCTAATCCATCAAAAGCAGTTAAGGACTCAAAAGTTTTAATCGTTCCGGAAATCGCTGGTGAAGTGTTGTTACATGTTGTTGTACTTCCAGCATCATCATAAGTGCAGTTAATATCTGGTTGTGCTCCACACGCCTCTTGTTGTAAAATAACTACTGGGCTACCTATAGCGGCAGGTCCAGTTAATGTGATAGTCATATCTTGAACATAACTATGTGAAATATTAACTGTAGCTGTAATTTTTCCAACTGTATAATTTCCACTTACTGTTACAGGAACCGTGGCAACCGAAGGGGTTGTAGCAATTGTAGCATTAGAAAAATCAGAAGCTATAAAAGAAGCAGGTGAACAATCTATGGTAGCAGTTTGAAAACTTCTCATAACTTCATAAGCTGCTGTAGCACAACTATTTTTTGGACGTACTCTCCAATAATATATTGTTTGAGATGTTAATCCGATTATTTCAAATCTAGGAGTAGTAACATTTCCAGAAAAGGCTAAAGTGCTAAAGGTTGGTGTTGTAGCTACTTCAACATCCCAGCTCGTAGCATTAATATCGTTTTGCCAAGTTAAAGTTGTTGTAGTTGTTAAACCAGTAATTCCATTGGTAGGAGTTAAGAGCGTAGGAGTGTTAAAAACAGGATGATAAACAGTTAGAAAGATTTTTCTAATTTCCGTTTCAGTACCATTATTTCCAATAATATCAATTGTGTAGTTACCCGCTGCAACTGCTGTTAAATTACTTATTGTAACATTAAATGTTGTGCTTGCTGCAAAATTGTTAGTACTAAAAGTAAGTACTGCTCCAGCAGGAACGTTTGAAGCGCTCATATTTACGTTAGCACCGCCCGTTTTAGTTAATGAAAATGGATAAACGGCATTACCTGTGTTTGAACATTTTGTTTGTGAATCTGTTAAAGTTTTAAAGGTAAAACTTGAAGAAACGCCTGTCATAACAAATCCAAATTTTTGAGAGCCACCCTGAAGTGTTCCCTTGTGTGAAATTGTTACAGTGTATACCGCACCTGGTGTTGGACTATCTACATTAATTCTTTCTACATTATCAACCGGGTTGTCTCCAGTTCTTGTGGCTAAAGCGGCCGCATTATTTGTTAATCTCCAAGGGAAAAATGTATTGGTACCTTGAGTAATACGAATGTCCAAGTCATTTGTTAAATCTGGATCAGCTTCATTTAATACGCCAGTGTTAATTTTAGATTCGTCAGGAAAATCTGTCCAGGTAATCGAACCTAATAGTGGTGTACCGCCTGCAGCCACAAATTGTCTTACAATTGTTTGTCCTTGATTTAATTCTTCTTCAGATATCCAAGAAGTTAGTCCGTTATTACTGATGGTTTCCGCTGCAAATTTTGCATTAACGTATCCCCAACCAGATTTAGCATCAGGTCCGACCGCATCAACATCAGTTGCTGTATGACAGGTTAGTCCTTTTAGCGTTGCTGCAAGTAAAAATTTTCCATTAACATTATTAGCATGTTGTTGTAGTAATGTAAGCGTTCCAGTTACATTTGGAGCTGCCATGGATGTTCCGGTTAAATTCGAATATTGTGTGGTAGTTCCACCGGTTCCAGTTCCACTTCCCGCCGAAAACAAGCCTGTTCCATTTCCTGCGACGTCAGGTTTAATACGTCTGTCATCAGAAGGACCTTGACTAGAGCTCGTATTAATTGTACCGCCACCAGTTATCGCTCCGGTAGTTGCGTTTACTGTTGCATCGTTAGAATTGGCTATAGTTAATATGTTTTTGGCGTTTTTATTTCCATTTAATTTATCGTAGTTTGCTGTAGTTGGATTTGGATTAGTGTTATTTCCGTCATTACCTGCAGACATTATCGGTAAATAATATGGAAAAGTATGTGCAATTACATCCCAGTTATAAGCATCAGCTGAGTAAGCACCTATGAACCAAGGTGTGGCTGTAACACTTGCTACAGGAATACCATATGAGTGATTAGACAATAGCATACCATTCATAGCTTCTGAAATAGCTTCAGACTCATCGGAATCCCAATCAAATGTTCGTGATGTTGCACCAGGTGCCATACCACGAGCAGATGCATTGACACCACTTCCTACAACAGTTCCAGTAACGTGAATAGCATGAAAACTATTTGTATTTCTGGTTGTAGCATCAACTAATGTAACTCTTCCTGTGAACTCTTGATGCACATGAATAGGGCCACCATCCCAAACTCTTGGAACCATTCCAGTTCCTGTAAGATTCAGACCGAGTCCACCTCCAGATCTTAAAAAATTAACTCTAGTTGAAGTTGCAGCAGCAGCATTGTCTATGGAATAATAAATAGGAATACCTTCTTTTGTAATGTACATTAGTTGGTCAAAGCTTCCTGATTCGTTTTTTTTAAAAAGTGGTAAATTGTTTGCTTTTGCAAAATTTAATACTTCTTTTTTTTGTAGGTCTTCTCGTTGTTTAACTGTGTTAAATAATTGATTTGCTTTTACCATATCATAATTCTTAACAATCTCTTTGACTTGTTTTTCTGTCTGTGAAAAACTGATAAAAGATATTAAAGAAAATAAAGGTAAAAAAATCTTATTATTAAAAAAGGGGCAAGTTTTTTTCATAATATTCAATTTTATTGGGCAATTTAATAAATATATTTAATAATTACAAAATTTTTATAAAAATATAAAGCCCGCTTAATTGCAGGCTTTAAATTATTACAAAAAATATTACATAATCATTTTCTTGAAAATAACTTCGCCATTTTCAAGTTGAATTTTTAATATATAAGCTTGATTTTTTCCAGGGATCTGATTGGTAATTAAAGTTTTTTCGTTAATGTTTGATTTTGAAAAAACGGATTTTCCCATTACATCAAAAACGTCAATAGCACTAATTTTAAAGGAATTCGATAAAATGGTAAGTTCATTATTTTTAACGATTAAATCCACTTTGCTCTCTTCTGCAATTTCAGAATTTATTTCTTTTTTGTATATAAGTTCAAACCTGTCAGTAAAGGTTCCTGTTTCTGAAACAAAAGAATAGGCAGTTTGTTTCAAATCATGAGTACTATTTAAATAGTTGTCTTTCAGATATACATTTTGAGATTCGAATAATCCATCAAGTTGTTCAATATTTATTGAAAAAATACCCGCTGTGACAACTTTTAAACCAAGCTTCACTCTATCATCTTGATTAAATGGCAATCCTTTTCCTTGAATTACATATTCTTTATCACCTAGAACATTATATAAGAATGTTTTAGAAGTGTCTAACATTAAACCATCAATTTGCTCATCAATACCATTTGTAGCAATGGAAGAATAACCTAATAATATTTGGTTGTAATTGACGTCTTTGCCGTCTAGATTAAGCCAAATTCTGTGGTTTTCCGTTTTGGAAGTATTCGTTTCTGATGATTTAAAAAACTGTGTGGAAGTTGCTGCAGCTACACGTAATTCATTTTCAAATTTAACATCAAAAGCACCAATGGCATTAACAAAGAAGCCTTGTCCTACTTGAATTTTATCATTTGGTATTGCGCTTCCGTTAGCAGAGGCCACGCCACCTAATAAAGTAAAAGAGGCATAATTGTTAGATGGAAAAGTTCCTCCGCTAGCTGCTACTTTATGAGACCAATAATATAACGTGTTGATTTTTCCATTACTTCTTATAAAGCTAGGTGCGTCTATCGGAGATGCATAAGGATTTCCTAATAGGTTGAATCCTTTACCAACTGGCGAAACAAAACTTCCATTATTTGGAATTCCCGTAAACTGTCCGTTATAAATAGTTGGTGTTGTTGGCGACCAGTTTGTACCTACACGAATCATATATCCTTTTCCAGCAATAAATGAATTTGTAGATGGATTAACAGATTGATACGCTGTTGGAGTTGTTGTACCGGTAAATAAATATTGGTAAAAACGTGAAGTAGCCGTATTAGGTGAAAATGATAATAAATTCTGATTTGCTACTGGTGATGACCAAGCAGTATAATCGTTAAGAATCATTGGAGTAGAATTTCTTTTAACGGTAATATTACCTGTGTTAACGGCATGTTTTGCATGTTGAATTAAAGCGGCATCATTATTAAATGTTAAAGTTCCTGTGCCATTAACTGTGATATTGTCGCCCACTCTTAATGTATGACCTTCTACAAAAGTTACATTCACACCGGTATTCACAATTACAGAACAAGCATCTAAACTTGAAGTTGAGGTAAAGTTACCTGCAAAAACTGCTGCTGTTCTTGTATTCGGTATTCCAGCACTCCAAGTAGTTCCATTCCATGTAGTTGTAGTTGCACCACAAGACCAAAGTTGACTTGAGAACACGCCTCTTCCGTAAGTAGAGGCATACACACTAAACAATGCAGGGTTTGATAAATTAGGTTGAAGATCTAAATCGGTAACTTTAACATTACTCATTCCATTAAATGAATGGAACCATTTTAAATTTTGATCTGCTGTTAATGATGGATTAAATCCATTAGTATACCAAACTCCTAATTCTGTACCAATCATCAATTCATTCGTTGCTAATGGATTTTGTACGATAGCACGAACAGGCATATCTGGTAAATCACCTTCAAGGCTGTACCAATTTACTCCAGCGTTTGGCGAATACCAAATGCTTCTCACGCCATAATTACTCAAAGTAACTAAAATTTGATTGTCTGTAGCACCAAAAATCACATCTGAAATTGACCCTACAAAACCACTTCCTGTTATATCAGACCAACCAGAAGTTGCTGGAACAGTAGAAGTAGAGTTTGCTGCTGTAAGAGTATTTGCGTTTAATATTTTTAGTAATTTACCGTTAGCAGTTCCCACATATAATGTTGAAGGTGTTGTTTTACCTGGTGCAATTGCTGTAGGAAATGAAGTTAATAATGCATTAGTTAAATCTACTCTTGCTGTTGTTCCACTTTTAATATTTGTATATCTTCTTACATAAAACACACGTGTAGCTGTATCAGTAAAATCCGAATACAAAATATCATTAGCAGAATCTAGACCGAAAGCAGGATAAAACAAACCTCTGTTTAATGTTCCATCGTCTAAGTTTCTAACGCCGATATTGTTGGTTGGTCTGTATCTAACTTGATCATTGTATACATAATTAGTAATCATGTATTCATCAGTGTCTTGAGAGTATAAAGGTATTCCACCATCACCACCTTGTATTTCATTACTTGATGTAGTTCCTGCTCCAGCACCTGTTGTTGCACTTGGGGTTGCAGGAAACGAACATGTTCCATTATCTTGTGCACCCGCCACAAAGAAATCACCTGAGTTACCGGTAATTCCAGACGGAAGTACTGCCACCCCAACAAATTGTGTAACGTTGTAGCCAGCATTTCTCTCCACTATTGTAGCATTAGTAGTTGTAGCAGCTGATAAACTAGCACAATAATAAACGCCTCCATCATTACCAAAAATAGCTGTATTAGGAGCGCCAGGTCGGAAAACCATTGCGTGTTGATCTGAATGAACTCTGTTACCTGCACTCCAAGCTGTAATTTGCGTCCAGTTGGAGCCACTATTAGTTGATTTATGAATATTAATTCCTCCAACATATACATTCGCATCATTAGTAGGGTCCGACTCAATAAACAAATTATAAAACGATTGAGCTCCAGTGAAGCCATAAGTAGTTAATCTTGTTTCTGTTGTAGGTGTCGTTGGTGGTAATGGCAAAATTGTTGGGGTAGTTGTAAATCCATTAGTTGTAAGTAATATTTGAACCTCTTTATCAGGAGTGGCTGGATTAGCTTGCGCTAGTTGAGACAATACATAAATTTTATCTGCGGTAGTATTAGATGCTTCTATTTCTACTCGTATACCTCCACCATTTCCAACTATGGTATGTTTTAATGCAAAGTTAGCTCCATTATCTGTTGATACAAAAATTCTACCTCCACCATCGTTAAATGTAGAGCTGTTTGTTGAAGAAACCCATATTTTTCCTCCAACTGCAATTTCAACATCCATTGGACAAGTTCTGTTGCCACTTGCTGTTGTAGGAAGATTTAATCTTGTCCATGTAGTTCCTCCGTCAACAGACTTGTATAAACCATAGTTTGAAGCATTGATAAAAGTTCCTCCATTAGATCCATCGCCAACTGCCGCGTAGATCTCAGAAACACCACCATTATTTTTGATAGCAATATCATTTATCATTTGAACATTTATAGCTTCATTTCCATTAAATTCTCCTGGTTGAGGCGGTTTAATATTTCCTGTTAAATTACTTAAATTAGCCACTAATAAATCGCCGTCTTCTTTTGAAATGAAAACAGACGGTATTGTTACGCCTAAACCACCGTTGGCCATTGTTAATAATGGTCCGCTAGCATTATTCATAACAATTGCTCCTACAGCGCCAGCAGCTTGAGCTTGAGAAACTTTAGATTCAAATCCGCATGTTCCTCTTCTAATTAAAACGATTTTTCCTGCATAGTTGCCTACTAATGGTGTACACGCATCATCATTTGGGGCGGTACCGTCATTTGCTAATACAATTTGTCCTGATACAGGAGTTGAAAAGGGGCTTCCAAAGCCAGCCAAATTAGCTTGGTAATCTCTTATTAATGTAGTATTAGTTGCATTTGTTATTTCTAAATTGAAAGTAGCTCGTGTTACTGTACTAACGGTTCCGCCTCCAAATACTTGAAACCATGAATTACCAGCATTAGTGGTTTTCCAAATACCATTTCCACTTACATCACCAGTATATGATTCACCTGTACCTACATACCAAGTACTCGAGTTTAAAGGGTCAACAGTTATGTTTACAACATTTAAGTTTTCAGGTAAATTCATTCGAGTCCATGTAGTAGAAACTGTAATATCAGTATTTTTCCATAAGCCACCACTTACACCAGCTGCAATAACAGTTTTGTTTGTTGCATCGGTTGGATCAAATATTAAAGCTTTTGTTCGTCCACCAACATTATTTGGTCCTCTTTCAACCCATAAATTGTCTAGTCCGTCACCAGGAGTTCGGTTCGCAATCAAAGCGGATCTTTCTTTATCTAATTGATTTCTAATTTCTGATAAATTTTCTCCTGTAGGCCTTCCTAATTCAGGATTAAGAGTTAAAGCAAAATCTTGCTCAAAATATTTGTTAGGTGGTAATCCTACAGCTTTTCTATCTGTTTTAGATAAAAGAAACTCTTTTTTAAATAGGTTGTCATTCAAATGTTTCTGATGTTTCAAACGTAGTGATTCTACATCGCTGTTTTGATTCAGATCAACAATTTTTTGTTTGTTTTGATTTGAAAATGTTTTGACTTTTGTGAGCAGATTGTGGCGCTCTTCTTCATTTGAATTAGAAGTGTCGAATGGTTCTTTTTGAATGGTTAGAAGATTGCTTTCAACTTTTTTTTCTCTTGTTGATGAGTTTCGGGTAGGGTTTATTTCTTTTATTTTCCTTGAATTAGAAAAAAAACTAATTGTGGCTATTGAAAATGCCGTAGTAAAAATAAAAAATAAACCAAGTCTTTGTAGTCTTGATTTCATAATTTGGGGTTATGTTATTTTTTGCTAAAATAAAAAAATATTTAATTAATTAACTAATTTTAACAAAAAACCTTTCTTAATTAGGATATTTTTTTTGTTATGTATTAAAATCATTGGTTTTATATGAGATATAGAGGACTCAAAAAAAATAATAAAAAATAAAAATTGGGTAAATTTTTTTGGATAAGTGAAGTTAGTTCCTATATTTGCAAAACATTTACCGCGGGTGTGGTGAAATTGGTAGACACGCCAGACTTAGGATCTGGTGCCGCAAGGTGTGAAGGTTCGAGTCCTTTCACCCGCACAAAAAAAGCTCAAAACATTGTTTTGAGCTTTTTTATTTAAAACTTAACATGTATTCTTCTAAAGCTTTAAGCTCTTCTTCTGTCATCGTTTTGGTTATTTGAAGGTTAGCTTTCATTATTTCATACTGTGTTGGGTCCACTATTGGTTCCGCTTCTCCTTGTAAGAAAACAGAAATACTAGCTTTTTTATCTCTGTAAATTTTTGAAATTTCTTTGATACTTGGCCCAATAATTTTAGTGTCTTCTTTATGACAAGTGTTACACATGCCTTTTCCTTCAAATAGTTCCTTTCCTAAATCTTTTGTACTATAAGTAGATTCTTCCACTAACACATTGGTAACAACTTCTGGTTCTTTTTTGCATGAAAAAACGAAAACTAAAGTAAAGACAAATAGCAATTTTTTCATTTTAACTTATTTTTGATTTAAAAGAATTGCAGCTTCTTTAGCAAAATAAGTCGAAATTAAGCTAGCACCAGCTCTTTTGATACACATTAATTGTTCCATCATAATTTTATCATGATCTAACCAACCTCTTTCTGAAGCGGCTTTTATCATAGCATATTCGCCTGAAACATGGAAAACCGTTACGGGAACATTTACAGCATCTTTTACTTCTCGAACAATATCTAAATAGGCAATTCCAGGTTTAACCATAACCATATCCGCACCTTCTTCTACATCCCATAAGGCTTCTTTAACGGCTTCGATACGATTAGCATAATCCATTTGATAGGTTTTTTTGTCTTTTGGAACTTCAATTTCAGCTTCTTTTGGAGCACTATCTAAAGCATCACGGAACGGACCATAAAACGCCGATGCATATTTGGCTGAATAACTCATAATTCCTACATTATGAAAGCCTGCTGCATCTAAACCTTCACGCAAACGTAAAACTCTACCGTCCATCATGTCGCTTGGCGCTACAAAATCGGCACCAGCTTGCGCATGAGAAACCGCCATTTTTACTAAAGCCGCATTTGTTGCATCGTTAGCAACATCACCGTTTTCAATAATTCCATCATGACCATAAATCGAATACGGATCTAAAGCTACATCTGGCATCACAATCATTTCTGGACAAGCCGATTTTATGGCTTTAATAGCGCGTTGCATCAAACCATCCGGATTCCAAGCTTCTTTTCCGGTATTGTCTTTTAAGGATTCATCTACTTTTACATAAATATTTACTGCTCGAATGCCTAAAGCGAACAATTCTTTTACTTCTTCCACCGTTAAATCAATAGAACGACGGTAAATGCCAACCATAGATGGAATTTCTACTTTTACGTTTTCGCCTTCTGCAATAAACATCGGAAACATAAAATCACTCGGACTTAATGTGGTTTCGCGAACTAAACTTCTTATGGATTCGTTTACTCTTAAACGACGCCCTCTTTGTAATGGAAACATAATAAGCCCCCTAGCCCCCAAAGGGGAATACCTATTAGGGGTCAATAGGGTTTTATATTTTATTATAATTTATTTTATTTAGAAACATTTACCATCCAGTTTTCCCCTTCGGGGGTTAGGGGGCTATCCAATCTATTGGATTTTCTAAAACTTGTATTAATTTTTCTTCTTCGCTTCCCACTTCCGGATGATGATCATACACCCATTGTACATGTGGTGGTAAACTCATTAAAATACTTTCAATTCTTCCGTTGGTTTTTAGTCCGAAAAGTGTGCCTTTATCATGAACCAAATTGAATTCTACATAACGACCACGACGAATTTCTTGCCATGTGCGTTGTTCTGGAGTGAAAGGTAAATCTTTTCTTTTTTCTACAATTGGAACATAGGCTTCTAAGAAAGAGTTTCCAACTTCTGTGACAAAATTGAACCAATCTTCCATTTTCATATCTTCCGTTTCTTTGCAATAATCAAAAAACAAACCGCCTAAACCTCGAGCTTCATTTCTGTGCGCGTTCCAAAAATAGGCGTCACATTGTTTTTTATATTTGGGATAAAACTCAGAATTATGTTTATCACAAGCGGTTTTACAAGTTTGATGAAAGTGTTTTGCGTCTTCTTCAAACAAATAATAAGGTGTTAAATCTTGTCCACCACCAAACCAACTGTTAATTACGTTTCCGTTATCATCATACATTTCAAAATAACGCCAATTAGCGTGAACTGTTGGTACCATTGGGTTTTTGGGATGAATAACTAAGCTCAATCCGCAAGCAAAGAAATCGGCTTCACCTACATTGAACAATTTCTGCATCGAATCTGGTAATTTACCATGAACAGCTGAAATATTTACGCCGCCTTTTTCAAATACGTTACCGTTTTCAATTACGCGTGTTCTTCCGCCGCCGCCTTCTGGTCGTTCCCAAATGTCTTCACGAAATTTAGCCAAACCATCAACAGCTTCTAATCCTGCGACGATTTGATCTTGAAGATTTTGTATGTATGTGTAGAATTTATTTTTCATTTATTTCCAATACTTTTTGTCCTGATAAATAGCTGCTCCAATTAAAAGAAAACCTCCAAAAAAAGCTATGTATGCTGCAATTCCTTTTTTCTTTTGAAAATCTTCTTTTTTCAAAAGTATAGTTCCATTTTTTTCAATTTGAAATAAATCTAAATTCGGTTTGATAGTATCAAATGAGTTTTGATAATAAACTTTTATACTATCACCAATTTTAATATTTTTTTCAAAAAAATCGTAATTATTTTCTAAATTATAAGTCGCTAAAATTTGATTTAAACCACTTAATTTAATAAAGAAGACATTTGATTTATAAGATCCAAATCTTGCTACCGTACTTTTTTGACTTATAATTCCCTTATTAACAACTTTTCCGGAATAACTATCAATTTGTTGTAATTCTGTACTACCTTTTAAAAACGCTAGATAAGATCCAAAAAAACAACAAGCAGAAAGTAGAAATGCAACTAAATAATTTCCAGCTCTTTTATAAATCAAAGGAATTCTCATCTTTAGGTATTACTTACCGTATTCTTTCACCGCTTCCACAAACGCTTTTGCGTGATCTACAGGAATATTTGGTAAAATTCCGTGACCTAAGTTTACGATGTAATTATCTTTTCCGAATTCGTCAATCATTTCGTGTACCATTTTTTTGATGGTTGGAATTGGCGATAATAATCTTGACGGATCGAAATTTCCTTGTAATGTGATTTTTCCACCTGATAAATAACGGGCGTTTCTAGGTGAACACGTCCAATCCACTCCTAAAGCTGAAGCTTTTGATTTTCCCATTTCGTTTAACGCAAACCAACAGCCTTTTCCGAAAACAATTACTTTTGTTTCTTCTGCTAAAGCTTCTACGATTTGGTTGATGTATTGCCAAGAAAATTCATTATAATCCACTGGTGAAAGCATGCCACCCCAAGAATCGAAAATTTGAATGGCATTACAACCTGCTTTTACTTTTTCTTTTAAATATAAAATCGTCGTATCTGTAATCTTTTGTAATAAAGCGTGAGCGGCTACTGGATTCGAAAAACAAAACCCTTTTGCGGTATCAAAACTTTTTGACCCTTTTCCTTCTACAGCGTAACAGAAAATCGTCCAAGGTGAACCGGCGAAACCAATTAATGGCACTTCATCGTTCAACATTTGTTTGGTCAATTTAATCGCATCAAAAACGTAACCTAATGTTTCATTCACATCTGGAACGAACACTTTTTCTACATCTTGCGAAGTTCTGATTGGATTTGGAATGATGGGTCCTAAATTATCTTTTAACTCTACGTGAATTCCCATAGCACGTGGCACTACTAAAATATCAGAAAACAAAATGGCGGCATCAGGTTTCACAATTCTAATGGGTTGAACCGTAATTTCTGCTGCTAATTCTGGAGTTTCACATCTTGTGAAGAAATCATATTTGTCGCGTAACGCTCTAAATTCTGGTAAATATCTTCCAGCTTGACGCATCATCCAAACTGGTGGACGTTCTACTGATTCGTTATTTAAGGCACGTAGGAATAAATCGTTTTTTATCATTTTGACTTTTATTTTTTAACCTTCATAGGATTTGAAACCCTCCGAAGCATCTATTAATTAAAATATTCTATAACTTGTTCAATTACGTTATCAACACTTGGTTGGTACGCGGTTTTGATATTTTTTATTTTAGTTTCAGACAACATCGTTCTTAATGTATCTGCTGTTGTATTTCCAATACAAAACAATTTTTCGTTGGCAAGCGTATTCTTTTTCAAATAACTCGTCACAGCGGATGGACTGAAAAAAAGAATTCCATCTACTTTGTTTTCAAATTTATGTGGTGTTAAGGTCGTATCGTACACTTTAATTTCATTGAAAGTGATTTCGTTTTCCGTTAACATTTCTGGCAAGGTATCTCTACGAAGATTTCCGCTAAAGAAAGTAAAGCTTTCATCAGAATATACTAAAGTAATAATTTCGGCTAAATCTTCTGCATAACCTGTGTAGGCTTCCACAGTAAATCCGTTTTCATTTAGCAATTCTTTGGTTTTTAAACCTACACAAAAAACCGTTTTTTGTTTTAATTCTTCAATTTTCGGATGCTGTAAAATACTTAAAACTGCATTTTGACTTGTAAAAATCAAGTTTTTGTTCAGGTTTTTTATTTCGAAAGAAGCGTTTTCTGTTTTTATAAAATCGGCTTCCACAACTTGAATAGAATTGTCTAACAATACTTGTTTCTGAATTGGCGAAAGGGTTTTTGTGGATAGTATTGTAGCTTTTACAGGCATTATTTCTTTAGTTTTTCTTTAATTTCTGTCATTACTACTGTTCCACCATTGGCTAAAATTTCTTGAGCGCAGTTGAATCCTAATTTTTTCCATTCGGAAACATCCACTTTTTTAGAAACTTCTAATTTTTGTTTTCCATCAATGGATAATAAAACACCTGTGAAATCAATCACATCTTCTTTTTCATTATATGTTGCTATTGCTCCAATTGGTGCAGTACAGCCACCTTCTAACGTTCTTAAAAATTGACGTTCAATATAAGTACAAATTTCTGTTTCTACATGATTTAATTGTGAAACAGCATCTAAAGAAAAGAAATCATCAGCGTTACAAACGACTAACATTGCTCCTTGCGCTGGTGCTGGAATCATCCAATCTAAAGCGATAAAATTTTCAGGTTTTAAGTTGATACGTTCTAAACCGGCTTCTGCAAAAATAGCGCCGCTCCAAGTTTCCGAATCAGTAACTTTTTGAATTCTGGTGTTTACGTTTCCTCGAATATCTTCAACATGATGCGTTGGGTATTTGTGTAACCAACTAGCTTTTCTTCGTAAACTACTACTTGCAATGGTACTGTTTTCTTGAGTTAGGAAATCTAAATTTCCTTTATGAACCAAAATATCTAAGGTTGAAGCTCTTTCTAATACGGCACCTTGAACAATACCGTTAGGTAATTGAGTAGGTACATCTTTCATCGAATGCACGGCAATGTCAATTTTGCCTTGAATCATGGCTACATCTAAAGTCTTTGTAAAAATTCCTGTGATGCCTAATTCGTATAAAGGTTTGTCTAAAACGATATCACCTTCAGATTTTACCGCAATAATTTCGGTAGTATACCCTAATTCATTTAGTTGTTTTTCAACAGTATGTGCTTGCCAAAGTGCTAATTCGCTATCGCGAGTTCCTATTCGAATTGTTTTTTTCATTTTTGGATGGGCTACTACTTAATTACGAGTTTGAAGTTTCTATTTGAAATACTTTATTGATCCATTCTACACTTTCTTCCACCACTGTATTGTCATCTTTTAAATGATTGGCGAAGTGACTCGTGATTTTTTGAATGAGTTTTGCGGTAATGATTTCAGTATATTCATCGTTAAAATCGGCATTTTTCTTTTTTAAATGATTGATTTCCGATTCTTTTATCGCATTAAGCTTAGCTTTTAAGGCATGAATAGTTGGTGCATACTTTCGTCCTTTTGACCAAGTTTGAAACTCACCTAACACTTCATTTATTATCGCTTCTGCAGCTGGAATATGTAATTTTCTTTTTTCAATAGTTTCATCTGTAATTTGTGCCAATTGATCCATGTGAATTAAAGTCACCAACGGGTTCTCTTTAACATTTTCATTTACATTTTTTGGTATAGATAGATCTAAAATTAAAAGTGGTTTTTTTAAATTCAAGATATCTAAATCTACTGTTGGATTTAAAGCGCCAGTAGCTACAACAGCGACATCTGCTTTTTGCAACTCGATTTGTAAATCTGAATAATCTTTTACAATTAAATCTAACTTTTTAGCTAATTTTTCAGCTTTATCTTTTGTTCTATTAATTAAGGTGATTTGATCGTGCTTTGAATGTTTTACTAAATTCTCACAAGTATTTCTACCAATTTTTCCTGTACCAAAAAGTAAGATGTTTTTATTGGAAATATCGGCTACATTCTTAAATATATATTGTACTGCGGCAAAAGAAACAGAAGTAGCGCCACTGGAAATTTCTGTTTCGTTTTTAACTTTTTTACTCGCTTGAATGACAGCATTAACTAGGCGATCTAAATACGCATTGACTAGGTTTAGCTGTCTACTTTCATTGTATGCATGTTTAATTTGTGCAATAATTTCAAAATCGCCTAAAATCTGACTATCCAAACCTGTTCCCACTCTAAACATATGATTTAAAGCTTCTTTATGTTTGTATATGTAAGCATATTTTTGAAATTCTTCAACCGTTCCCATACTGTTTTGGCAAAGCAATTGAATCAATTGAAAAGGATGTTCGGCAAATCCATACACTTCTGTACGGTTACAAGTTGAAGTAACCAACAAGCTTTCTATACCATTTGCTTTGGCTTGTTCTAAAACACTTTTTTTTGCTTTTTCGTCTAAACTAAATTTACCTCGAATCTCTGCATCCGCTTTTTTGTAGCTTAGCCCAATTGCATAAAAGGTAGTTTGCTTTACAGGTGTATAGTTTTCCATAAATTACTTTATCTCTAAAAGATGTACAAAATTATTATTTCAAACGTTATAAAAGTATCGCTAAAAGTACTTTTTATATCGTTATTAGTTTTTTTTTTATTTTTCCTTATTTTTTTGTTGTAAACCCTTAACTTTGTATTATATTCAATGTTATTGAAAAAGTTTGTTTAGAATTATTATAAATAACTAACCAAAAACTGATGAATTCACATAATAAAAAACAACGCTATGAGTTCTTTTGAACAAATAAATATAGATACGGATTTTTTTGTACTTCGGTTTCAAAACAACACTGAAAAAACAGAAATTTTTAAAAAACAAGTAGCTTCAAGTTATATTCAATTCCATTTTAATCTGAAAGGGACGGCTAAGTTTGTTTTTAATGACGCTTCTTATTCCTTGGATTTAGTAGAAGAAAAAGCTTTGTTACTTTATAATCCACAGAAAGAATTGCCATTATATTTAGAAATTGAACCCAAAAGTTGGATCATTTCGGTTTTGATATCAATTAAAAAATTTCACACGTTATTTTCTACTGAATCGGAGCTGATTCCTTTTTTAAGTAAAGATAATTTAGAGAAAAAATATTATGCCGAAGAAGGAATTAGTCCATCATTAGCAATAGTTTTAAATCAAATTTTTCATTATAATCAAAATTCTTCCATAAAAAACTTATATTTGAAAGGTAAAAGTTATGAACTATTAAGTTTGTTTTTTAATACAAACGAAGATCCAGATGCAGAACATTGTCCGTTTTTATCTGATGAAAGTAATGTGTTAAAAATAAAAAAAGCCAAAGAAATTATTATTAAAAACATGGCAGAGCCACCAGGTTTGCAAGAGTTAGCAGATGAAGTGGGAATATCCTTAAAAAAATTAAAGGCAGGGTTTAAGGAAATTTATGGCGATACTGTTTTTAATTTTTTATTCGATTATAAAATGGAATTTGCCAGAAAATTATTAGATTCGGGATCCTATAATGTGAATGAAGTGGGTTTAAAAATTGGATACAGTACTTCCAGTCATTTTATATCTGCATTTAAAAAGAAATTTGGTACGACACCAAAGAAATATATATTAAATTTAACCGTAAACAAATAAAACCTACAAAATGAAAGGCGTATTATTAGTCAACTTAGGCTCACCAGAAAGTCCAACCCCAAAGGACGTTAAACCATATTTAGATGAATTTTTAATGGACAAATACGTAATTGACGTTCCGTACATATTACGTGCCTTATTAGTTCGTGGGATCATTTTACAAACCAGACCAAAAAAATCTGCAGAGGCTTATGCTAGAATTTGGACAAGTGAAGGTTCGCCCTTAATTGTTATTTCAAAAAAAATGCACGAAAAAGTTAGTAATTTAGTGGATATTCCAGTAGCGTTATCCATGCGTTATGGAACTATGACAATTTTAAAAGGATTACAAGAATTACACGACAAAGGTGTTACAGAAGTGATGCTTTTCCCATTGTATCCGCAACATGCTATGGCCTCTACTACTACTATTTTAGTGTTAGCTGAAGAACTTCGTGCTAAGCATTTTCCGCACATGAAGTTTACAACAGTTCCTGCATTTTATAACAAACCAGAGTACATTCAGTCGTTAGCTAATTCTATAAAAAAACATTTAGAAGGTTTTGAATACGATCATTTGTTATTTTCTTATCATGGAATTCCGAAACGTCATATCAGAAAAACAGATGTAACGAAATCGCACTGTAAAATGAATGGAATTTGTTGCCATACGCCTTCACCGGCTCATGAGTTTTGTTACAGTCACCAATGTTATGAAACTACGAAACAAGTAGTTAAACTATTGGGTATTCCAGAAGGAAAATACAGTCAAACTTTTCAATCTCGTTTAGCTGGAGACAAATGGTTAACGCCATATACTGATGTGGAAATTAATAAAATGCCAGAAAAAGGAATTAAGAAATTAGCCGTAGTAACGCCAGCTTTCGTAGCGGACTGTTTAGAAACTTTAGAAGAAATTGCTATGGAAGCAAACGAAGAGTTTTTACATCATGGTGGTGAAGAATTTATGGCCATTCCATGTATGAATGACGAAGACGAATGGTGTGGTGTGGTGGCAAAATGGATTCAAGAGTTTAAAGAACAGCCAAGTAAAAAGTAAAAAGAATCATGACAAAAAAGTCAACTTGAAGTAGAAAATGGAATATTATAATTATCTGAAATCCTTACATTTAATTTTTGTAATTACTTGGTTTGCAGGTTTGTTTTACATTGTTCGCTTGTTTGTGTATCAAATAGAAGCGAGTGACATGCCATCACCTGAAAAAGAAATTTTACAAAAGCAATACAAAATAATGACGTATCGTTTGTGGTATATCATTACTTGGCCAAGTGCGATTTTAGCGACTATTTTCGCACTTTCCTTATTGCATTTAAACCCAGCCTTTTTAGAAATGCCTTGGATGCAGGTAAAATTAGGGTTTGTTGTTGCTTTATTTTTCTATCACTTTAAATGTCAAAGCATTTACAAAGAATTGCAAAACGATCAAATAAAATACAGCTCAAATTTTATGCGTTTGTGGAATGAAGGCGCAACTATCATTCTGTTTGCGGTTGTTTTTTTAGTGATTTTAAAAAATGCAATCAATTGGATTTATGGAGTAGTGGGTATAGTATTGTTTTCTGTACTAATTATGCTTGGATTTAAATTCTATAAGAGAATTAGAACAAAGAAAAGTGAATAAATTCTTTAAAATACATACACTTTCTTTAAGACGAAGAATCTTCTTATCGATGTTGTTTTTAACGACATTCTCAACCATCTTGATTACCGTGGTTTCTTTAATTCATTTTCGTTATGAAGCTAAAGAATATCATGAAGAACGCTTATCAAGAAAAGAAAGTGCGATAAAAGAACATATTGAATACATACTGAAAACCACTAGCTATCCGCTTTTAACTAAAAATATTCGATATATTTTTAAAGATAGAATCCATGAATTGTCGGACATTCATAGTTTAGAAATCAATTTCTTTGATTTGAATGGAAAATTACTACTGTCTTCAAAATCGGCATTTAAAATTGATAAAAAAATTCCGAATATTGGGATAAATACGCTCAATGATTTAAGAAATTCATCAGAGAAAAGAGTGGTTATCACGAAAACAAAAGAAAACGACACCTATTTAAAATCATCTTTCAGTTACATCAAGGATAATAAGTTTAAAAATTTAGCGATTTTAAACATTCCTTATGAAGAAAATAGCGATTTTTATAACGAAGAAGCAGAAAATTTCTTAACGCGATATGCTCAAGTTTTTATGATCATGTTCGTAATTTCAATTTTATTGTCTTATTTATTGTCAAGAAATATTACGAAGTCAATTTCTCAAATTTCTGAAAAACTAGAAATTACTCAGCTTAACAAACGCAATCAAAAATTAAATCTGCAGCCAGGAAATCAGGAAATTAACGCACTGATTTTGTCTTATAATAACATGGTCGATACGCTAGAAGAAAGTGCTCAAAAATTAGCACAAAGTGAACGCGAGCATGCTTGGCGCGAAATGGCGAAACAGGTAGCACACGAAATTAAAAATCCGTTAACACCTATGCGATTGACCATTCAGAGTTTTCAAAGAAAATTTGATGTAAATGATCCAAATATGAATCAGAAATTGAAAGATTATTCGGAAACTTTGATTCAGCAAATTGACACCATGACAACAGTAGCTAGTGCTTTTTCGAATTTTGCGAACATGCCCGGCCAACAAAATGAAATGTTAAATATTGTTCAGGTTAGTAAAACGGCTTTAGAAATTTTTAATGAAGAATACATTCAATTTACTACTACAGAACAAGAAATTTTAACCTTATTTGATAGAGCGCAACTGACTCGAATTGTAACCAATTTAGTTAAAAATGCCATTCAAGCTATTCCAGAAAGTCAAGAAACAAAATCTGTTCTTGTGGCACTTTCAAAAGTAGATGATCAGTTTGTGTTAAAAATTTCTGATAATGGAATCGGAATTTCTGCTGAAAATGCTGCTTTTATTTTCGAACCAAAATTTACTACAAAAAATTCTGGAATGGGATTGGGTTTAGCAATTATTAAAAATATTATTGAAAATTATAAAGGAACTATTACTTTTGATACCGAAGAAGGAAAAGGCACAACATTTATTGTCACATTACCGATAAAAAACTAAAAAATGGAAAATATTTTAATTGAAAAACAAGACAATTTAGCGATTGTAACGATTAACAGACCTACAAAATTAAACGCTTTAAACAAAGCTACGATAGAAGAACTTCACCAAGCTTTTACCGATTTAAACAACGATACGGCAACCAAAGTTATCGTTTTAACGGGAAGTGGTGAAAAGGCATTTGTAGCAGGTGCTGACATTTCGGAATTTGCTCATTTTTCTGTTTCAGAAGGAGAACAATTGGCGGCAAAAGGACAAGAATTATTGTTTGATTTTGTGCAAAACTTATCCACTCCAGTTATTGCAGCTGTAAACGGTTTTGCGTTAGGTGGCGGATTAGAATTGGCGATGAGTTGTCATTTCAGAATTGCTTCTACAAATGCAAAAATGGGCTTGCCAGAAGTGACTTTAGGTGTGATTCCAGGTTATGGCGGCACGCAACGTTTGGCACAATTAATCGGAAAGGGTAGAGCTATGGAATTAATTATGACAGCTAATATGATTGATGCCGAAACAGCTAAATCGTATGGTTTAGTAAATCACGTTGTTCCTCAAGAGGAATTATTAGATTTAGCGAAATCTATTGGTGCAAAAATTAGTAATAATTCAAGTGTAGCTATTGCCAAAGCTATTGAAGCTATCAACGCCAATTTTGAAGATGGCGTAAATGGTTTTGCTACAGAAATTAAAAATTTCGGAATTTGTTTTGGAACGGAAGATTTCAAAGAAGGAACAACTGCCTTTTTAGAAAAAAGAAAAGCCGTTTTTACAGGTAAATAGCTGTTAATCAATACAAAATAAACAAAGCCGCAGTAATGTGGCTTTTGTTTTTTTAGACATGAAAACGAAAATATTATTTTATATATTTGTTAGAAATAACTCATCATGTCTTCTCAAACCCGATTAACAAGAGCGTATCAAAAAGCACTTCGAATTAAATTTACCAACTCAGATAAATTTATTTTATTTAGTGATTGCCATCGTGGAGACGGAAGTTTTGCCGATGATTTCGCAAACAATCGTAACATTTATATGCATGCTTTAAATCAGTACTATAAAAATGATTTTCAGTATGTCGAATTAGGTGATGGCGATGAACTATGGGAAAATTTATTTTTTAAAGATATTATTGAAGCGAATAAAAATGTTTTCTTACTCTTAAAAAAATTCTACGATAAAAAAAGATTGCACATGATTTATGGCAATCATGATATGGTATACAGAAATCCTACTATTGTAAAGAGAAACTTTTCAGAATATTTTGATACTACTGCTGGAAAAAATTTACCGTTAATGCCAAGTTTAACTTTTAACGAAGCCATTGTTTTAGAAAACTCAGAAACGGGTCAAGAATTATTTTTAACGCATGGCCATCAGGCAGATTTTATGAATTATGTGGGTTGGAAGTTCAATCGTTTTTTTGTGAGAGTGCTTTGGAAACCACTTCAAGTTTGGGGAATTAAAGATCCAACTAGTCCGGCAAAAAACTATATAGAATCTGAAAAAGTAGAACGTAGAATAAAAAAATGGATTGCTGATAACGGAAATATAATTACCATTATTGGACATACACATCGGCCACATTTTCCAAAACCTAGTGAAAATTTATTGAATTTTTTTAACGATGGAAGTTGTGTTCATCCCAGAAATATTACCGGAATAGAAATTGAAAACGGTAGAATCTCACTTATCAAATGGCTGATTGAAACCAATGATGATGGTGTTTTGCAAATTGTTAAAGAGTATATTGAAACGCCACAGCAATTGAGTGCGTATCAATAAAGTTAGAATTAGTCATCCTGAACTTGTTTCGGAATCTTGAAGTCTGATTATTAGATTCCAAAACAAGTTAGAAAGACCCAAAAATTTAATACAGCTTACTGATTTTGGTGTAATTCTGTAAAGTATTTATAAAATAAAGGAATCGTTTCTATACCTTTCATGTAATTAAAAATGCCATAATGTTCGTTTGGCGAATGAATGGCATCACTATCTAGACCAAATCCCATCATAATTGTTTTACTCTTTAATTCTTTCTCAAATAGGGCTACGATAGGAATACTTCCTCCAGAACGCACTGGAATTGGTGTTTTTCCAAACGCATCCGAATATGCTTTTGATGCTGCCTGATAGCCAATGCTGTCAATTGGAGTTACATAACCTTGGCCGCCATGATGAGGTGAAACTTTTACAGTAACCGCACTTGGTGCAATACTTTCAAAATGTTTTTGAAACAATTCTGTAATGTTTTCCCAATCTTGGTTTGGAACCAAACGCATAGAAATTTTAGCATACGCTTTACTAGCAATTACCGTTTTTGCGCCTTCACCCGTATAACCACCCCAAATTCCGTTTACGTCTAAAGTAGGACGAATAGAGTTTCTTTCGTTAGTAGTGTATCCTGTTTCGCCATACGTATCGGCAATATTTAAAGCTTTCTTATACTCGTCTTCAGAATATGGTCTTTTTGCCATTTCTGCTCTTTCTTCTAATGATAATTCTTCCACACCATCGTAAAAACCTGGAATCGTAATGTGATTGTTTTCATCATGTAAAGAAGCAATCATTTTTGTTAGCACATTAATTGGGTTCGCAACAGCACCACCATATAAACCGGAATGTAAATCTCTATTCGGACCAGTAACTTCCACTTCTACATAACTTAAACCGCGTAAACCAGTAGTTATTGAAGGTTGTGTGTTAGAAATCATCCCTGTGTCTGAAATTAAAATCACATCACAAGCTAATTTTGCCTGATTGCGTTCTACAAACCAACCCAAACTTTTTGAGCCTACTTCTTCTTCACCTTCAATCATAAATTTTACGTTACAAGGTAAATTGTTGTTCGCAATCATGTATTCGAAGGCTTTTACGTGCATGTACATCTGACCTTTGTCGTCACAAGCTCCACGAGCAAAAATTGCACCTTCTGGATGAATTTCAGTAGTTTTAATTACAGGTTCGAAAGGTGGAGAATCCCATAATTCAATAGGGTCTGCAGGTTGTACATCATAATGCCCATATACCAAAACAGTTGGTAAATTTGCATCAATAATTTTATGTCCATAAACGATTGGATATCCCGGTGTTTCGCACATTTCTACTACATCGCAACCTGCTTTTTCTAAGCTAGATTTAATGGCTTCAGCAGTATTAATCACATCCTGAGCATAAGCACTATCTGCACTAACAGAAGGCATTTTTAATAATTCGATTAATTCTTGAATGAAACGTTCTTTGTTTTCCTGAACGTATTGTTTTATATTGTCCATAGTTGTTTTTGATTATAGTTTTCAAAGATACGAAATGAATTTTAATGGGAAAAGGCATAAGTGAAAAGACAAAAGATGAAAATTGGAATATGAACAACACAGGTTAAAGAAATTATAAAAATTAGTATGATTTTTTAAATCTTTGTTGAGAAAATCAGTATACGAAATCAAAATCTAACAACATGATTAGAGAAATTTCATGGATGTCTAAAATTTCTCCTAACTGTGTTCTTGGAAAATAAGTAAAAACACTATTAAAATACTGATTCAAAAATAATTGAACATGGAACATTGAAAATTGAGAATTATTATTATCTTTGCACCCTTAATTAACCGAGGTCGAGAACCTCAAATTTAATCATAAGATTATGCCAGTAAGAATTAGATTACAAAGACATGGTAAAAAAGGGAAACCTTTTTTCTGGATCGTAGCGGCAGATGCTCGCTCAAAAAGAGATGGTAAATTCCTAGAAAAAATTGGAACTTACAATCCAAACACTAACCCTGCAACTATCGATTTAAATCTTGATAGTGCTGTTCAATGGTTACACAATGGTGCACAACCAACTGACACGGCTAAAGCAATTTTGTCTTATAAAGGTGCTTTATTGAAACACCATTTAGATGGAGGTATCAGAAAAGGTGCGTTAACTCAAGAACAAGCAGATGCTAAATTAGCAGCTTGGTTAGAGGCAAAAGCTGGAAAAGTTGATGCTAAAAAAGAAGGTTTAAGCAAAGCGGATGCAGATGCTAAAGCTAAAGCTTTAAAAGCTGAAAAAGAAGCTAACGAAAAACGTATGGCTGCACAAGCTGAGGCTGCAAAAGCAGAAGAAGTTGTTGAAGAAGCTGCTGCTGAAGAAACTACTGAAGCACCTGCTGCCGAAGAAGCTAACGAAGAAACAGAAGCTTAATATATTGCGATTATGCGTAAAGACGAATGTTTTTATTTAGGCAAAATCGCTAAAAAATTTAGTTTCAAAGGGGAAGTTCTGATCTATTTAGATACAGATGAACCTGAACTTTATCAAAATTTGGAATCAGTTTTTATTGAATACAATAAAAATCTGGTTCCATTTTTTATTGAAAAATCTTCCCTCCATAAAGATACTTTTCTAAGAGTTAAATTTGAAGATGTTGATACGGAATTAGATGCCGACAACATGAAAAATTTAGAAGTATACTTACCTCTTACCATGTTGCCGAAACTTGAAGGGAACAAGTTTTATTTTCACGAAATAATTGGATTCAAAGTCATCGATCAGCGTTTAGGCGATATTGGAACGGTTCATACCATTTTAGATAATGCGGCACAACCTATTTTTGAAATTTTCAAAGGTCAAAAACAAGTTTTAGTGCCAATGATTGATTCTTTTATTATTGAGGTCAATAGAAAAGACAAAGAATTGGTTTTAAATACACCCGTTGGTTTAGTGGATTTGTATTTGGAATAGTTTACAGTCTCCGTCTCAGTGAGCAGCAATAAACATAATTATGTTTCAGTTTAAACAATTTTCTATAGTTCAAGAAAAATCTGCCATGAAAGTGGGAACAGATGGTGTTTTGTTAGGTGCTTGGACACCTTTAATCAACAATCCTTACAACATATTAGATATTGGCGCTGGAACGGGCTTGCTTTCACTTATGTTAGCACAAAGAAGTTACGCGGAACAAATTGACGCGATTGAAATTGAAGAAAACGCGTACGAAGAATGTGTAGATAATTTTGAAAATTCACCTTGGGGAGATCGTTTGTTTTGTTATCATGCTGGTTTAGATGAATTTGTGGAAGAATTGCAAGAAATTGACGAAGACACAAACGAGTTTGAAATGGTAGAACAATATGATGTTATTGTTTCCAATCCACCCTTTTATTCAGAAGATTATAAAACTCCAGATGAAGCACGTGATTTAGCTCGATTTGCTGACGCCCTTCCTTTTGAAGATTTAGTAGAAGCCGCTTATTTATTATTGTCTGAAAATGGAATCTTTTCTGTAATTATTCCTTATTCTGCTGAAGAAAACTTTATCGCTTTAGCAAAACAATCATTATTATTTCCTTTGAAAATTACCCGTGTAAAAGGCACGCCAACTTCCGAAATTAAAAGAAGTTTATTAGCATTTACTCGCATCGAACAAACGCCAATTGTTGATGAATTAGTCATTGAAACCGCTCGTCATCAATATACTCCAGAATATATAGAATTGACGAAAGAGTTTTATTTGAAGATGTAGGTTTTTTACTCCACCTGATACATACTTCTAAACTGGTAAAAAATACGTTCAATAAGTCGTAAATCTTCTGTGATAATAGCTGCCGTACCGCGCATTTCTTGTTGAAATTGAATTTTCTTGTTATATGAAGTTTCCAATCCATTGGGTAAGGCAATATCTATAAGTAAATTTCCATCTTTATCCGGAGTTAAAGATATTCTTTTGACTTGTCCTTTTACAATTCCGAATTCTCTATCAGGATAATTGGCTAAACGAATATTAACACGCTGATTTTCTTTAATCTTTCCAGAATTTAAAGCAGCAGCTTTTACTTTTCCAACAAAACCATTTTGATGGGTTGGAATAATTGCAAACATATTTTCTCCTGCTGTAATGTTTTGGTTCACTGACCAAATTTGTAAAAACGAAACCATTCCATCTTCAGAAGCGCGGAAAACATAGTTTAATTCCCAATCTGTAATCGCTTTTTTAAGTTGGTAAAAAGCTTGTAATAAGTTCGTTTCTAAATTGGTGTTTTCTTTGTTTTCGTTAATTTGTGTAGTTTGATAGTTTCTTTTTAAATCGTTTATCGAGGATTTAGTTTGTGAAATTGAACTCAATAAATTCTTATAATTTTTCTCCGCTTGCAAATAAATTAATCGTTGTTTTTCGATTTCTTGAGCTGAAATTACCCCTTTTTTAAATAAAGTTTCTTGTCGGTTGACATCATTTTTTTGAAGTTGTAATTCCTTTTCAGTAATTGATTTCTGAGCTATTAATAACTGTAATCTTTCGGCTAATTGTGTTTTTTCATAACCTTGCGCATTCGTATCAACATCAAAAGGATGTAGTTTTTTGTTTAAATTGTCTGCGATATATTGTTTTTGAAAAAAAGCAAAACTGGCTTCCACTTCTCCCAATTGAGCAGTTGCAAACTTTTCGAAAGGGAATTCGCTTTTATCTAAATTGATGTTTTCTAATGTAGATTTCAACAAAAAAATATCTTTGTAGTTAGCTGAGTTTTCAATCACCGCTAAAGGTGTATTGGCTTTTATATTGGCTTGGTCTTCAATTAAAATGGCTTGGATTTTTCCATTCACTTTGGCAACTAACTTTTCTGGCGGCGTGTTGGTTGTGATAACGATTTCGCTAGTCACCACATCTGGATATCTAATAAACCATGAAGTAAATAACAATAATAAGATAATTCCGAAAATTAGAAAAGTGCCCCAACGAATCATCCAATTGGGAACTTTGGTAAGTATATCTTGTACTTCTTCGCTGCGTAGTTCGAAGTCGGTGTTTTTATTTTCTGACATATTTATTTTTTTAATTACCTAGCTGCAACTGATTTCTCACTAGGTTATAGTAATTCCCTTTTTTTGCTACTAACGATTCGTGGTTTCCAATTTCAATTATTTTTCCTTTTTCTAGTACGACAATTTGATCGGCATTCATAACCGTACTTAATCGGTGTGCGATAACCACAACGGTTTTGTCTTTGAAAAAGATATCTAGCTTTTCCATAATTTCTTTTTCGTTATTTGCATCTAAAGCAGAAGTGGCTTCATCGAAAAATAACATTTCTGGGTTTTTGTATACCGCTCTAGCAATTAATAAGCGTTGTTTTTGACCTGTACTCATTCCCACACCTTCAGAACCAATTTTGGTATTATATCCTAACGGTAAACCCGAGACATATTCTCTAATATTCGCAACGTCTGCTGCATATACTAGACGTTCTTTGTTAATACTATCTACACCAATAGCAATATTGTTGGCAATTGTATTGTTAAAAATAAAACCTTCTTGCATCACAGCGCCAATATTGTTACGCCATGCTTTTTGACTAATGTTTTTCAATTGCGCATTTCCAACTGAAATTTCACCCGTTTGAGGTTCGTAAAATTTTAAAAGTAACTTCATTAAAGTGGTTTTTCCACTTCCACTGGTTCCTACAATTGCTGTGATTTTATTGGCAGGAATCGTAAGACTTAAATTGTCTAAAACAGAAACATCGGATCCTAAATATCTAAATGAAACCTCATTAATTGTGATGTCTTCGTTATTAGGAATATCATTGGTTTGAAAGGCTTCTTGCTGAATTTCATCTTCTTTTTCATGAATTTCAGATAGTCGAGCTAAGGAAATTTTTGCATCTTGCAATTCTCTTACAAAACCAATTAATTGTGAAATTGGGCCATTTAAACTTCCCACAATAGAACTTATGGCAAGCATCATTCCTAAAGTAATTGTACCATCAATAACCAGTTTGGCTGATAAAATAAGAATAAAAATATTTTTTAATTCATTAATAATTTGAGAACCTGATGATTGGGTTTGTTCTAATATTAGTCCTTTTGTAGAAACACGGAATAATCTGGCTTGCACGTATTCCCAACCCCAGCGTTTTTGTTTTTCGGCATTGTGCAATTTAATTTCTTGCATACCGTTAATTAATTCAATGACTTTGCTCTGTTCTTGTGAAATTTCTGAGAAGCGTTTGTAATCTAATTCTTCTCTTCTCTTTAAAAACAGGGTAATCCATCCGAAATATAAAATACTTCCTGTGAAGAAGACAAAAAAGATTGTCAAATTGTAGTAGGCTAAAACACCACCCATAACAATCATGTTAAAAATAGAAAAGATCACGTTCAAAGAAGAAGTTGTAAGGATTCTTTCAATCCGATGGTGATCGTTGATGCGTTGCATGATGTCACCCGTCATTCGGACATCAAAAAAAGATATCGGTAAATTCATTAATTTGATAAAGAAATCGGAAATTAAAGAAATATTGATTCTTGTAGAAAGGTGAAGCATAATCCAGCCTCGAATTAATTCTAATCCCATTCTTCCTGCAAATAGGAATAATTGTGCGAATAAAATTATATACACAAATCCCATGTCTTGGTTTTGAATACCAACATCCACGATACTTTGTGTTAAAAAAGGGAAAATTAATTGCAAAATACTTCCAGCAAGCAGATTGACAACTAATTGAATTAAAAACGATCTGTATTTTAGAACATATTGTGATAATAAGCTAAAACCTAAAGATCTTTTCTTACCATTTTTTTCAGTGGTGTCATTTTCTAAATCGTAAAAAGTGGGAGTGGGTTCTAACAATAAAGCTACACCTTCTTGGGTGAAATGGTCTGCATTGTTACCGATCCAGAATTTGATAAAATCGGTTTGGTGGTATGCTATTAATCCATAACCAGGATCTGAAATTAAATAGTTTCCTTTTCGGATATCATAAAGCACTACATAATGTTCTTTATTCCAATGTAGGATGCATGGTAAGGGTGCCTCGTTTAAACGCTCTAAATTAAGTTTTACACCCAAAGAACGAAAGCCAATTTTTTCGGCAGCATCTGAAAGAAATAGTAAATTACTTCCTTCACGGGTGGTTTCGCTAAACTCTCTTAATTGTTGAATATTAATAGTTTTACCATAATATTTGCTAATAATTTTTAAACAAGTAGGACCACAATCTTTACTATCGGCTTGTATGTAATTAGGAAATTTCTTCAAATTTTTTAGTTTTTT
Organism: Flavobacterium difficile; assembly: GCF_011392115.1. Taxonomy (GTDB): domain Bacteria; phylum Bacteroidota; class Bacteroidia; order Flavobacteriales; family Flavobacteriaceae; genus Flavobacterium; species Flavobacterium difficile. The sequence goes on along the minus strand of NZ_JAAJBT010000005.1, from coordinate 169,055 downwards.
AAATCAAAAATAAATAAAATATGTTTGTTCTTTTGGTAATTTTTTTAAATAATTTGATTGAATTAAGTGCTGTTTTATGGTTAAAATTATCAGTTAGAATTTAAAAATTTAAAAATTCCTATAATTTTAGAAGCATGGTATTGTTTTGCGAGTAAGGTTTTGAATTAAATTAAAGTTAATGAGTTGTTTTTTAACGTTTGTTTTCTAATAAAACTAACAATTCAATTTACTTTTGTTAAAAAATAATTACTTTTGCATTTTAAATTTATTTCTTAAAACAACAACCATAAATTACAAGATATGAAACCAGATTTATTTCAATCGCCAGACTACTATCTGTTAGACGATTTATTATCAGATGAGCATAAATTAGTACGTGATGCTGCAAGAGCTTGGGTAAAAAAAGAAGTTTCTCCAATTATTGAAGATTTCGCACAACGTGCCGAATTTCCTAAGCAAATTGTAAAAGGTTTAGGTGAAATTGGTGGTTTTGGTCCATATATCCCAGTTGAATATGGTGGTGCAGGTTTAGATCAAATTTCTTATGGATTAATTATGCAAGAAATTGAAAGAGGTGATTCTGGTGTGCGTTCTACATCTTCAGTGCAATCTTCTTTAGTAATGTATCCAATTTGGAAATACGGAAACGAAGCACAACGCATGAAATATTTGCCAAAATTAGCAACAGGTGAATGGATTGGTTGTTTCGGTTTAACAGAGCCAGACCACGGATCGAACCCAGGAGGAATGACATCTAATTTTAAAGATATGGGCGATCATTATCTTTTAAATGGTGCAAAAATGTGGATTTCAAATGCGCCGTTTGCAGATATCGCAGTAGTTTGGGCCAAAAATGAAGAAGGAAGAATTCACGGTTTAATCGTTGAAAGAGGTATGGAAGGTTTTACCACTCCAGAAACTCATAATAAATGGTCGTTACGTGCATCCGCAACTGGTGAACTTATTTTTGATAATGTAAAAGTACCTAAAGAAAATTTATTGCCAAACAAATCTGGATTAGGGGCGCCACTTGGATGTTTAGATTCAGCACGTTACGGAATTGCTTGGGGCGCTATTGGTGCAGCTATGGATTGTTACGATACGGCTTTAAGATATTCTAAAGAAAGAATTCAATTCGATAAACCAATCGGTGCGACACAATTACAACAAAAAAAATTGGCTGAAATGATTACTGAAATCACAAAAGCACAATTGTTAACTTGGAGATTAGGCGTGCTAAGAAACGAAGGTAGAGCTACAACAGCTCAAATTTCTATGGCCAAAAGAAATAACGTAGATATGGCTTTAACAATTGCTCGTGATGCACGTCAAATGTTAGGCGGAATGGGAATTACAGGTGAATATTCAATCATGCGTCATATGATGAATTTAGAATCTGTAGTAACTTACGAAGGAACTCACGACATTCACTTATTAATTACAGGAATGGACGTTACTGGATTCCCAGCATTTAAATAATTAAACAATAGATAAAATTGATATAAAATGCTTCTCTTTTGAGGGAAGCATTTTTATTTTTGTTAAACTATATTGTCCAAAATTACGTAAATAAAAATATATAAATTTTAGTACGATGAACACACAAGAAGTTAAAAAAAGTATTGAACATCATAAACAAGAATTATTAAACCATTCACTATACAAGAATGTGACTTCTGTTGAAGAATTGCACACCTTTCTAGAATATCATGTTTTTGCTGTTTGGGATTTTATGTCTTTGTTAAAAGGTTTACAAATTCATTTAACATCAGTATCAATCCCATGGAAACCTATTGGTAATCCTGAAATTAGATATTTAATTAATGAAATTGTTGTAGCAGAAGAAACCGATATTTCTTTCGATGGGAAAAGACAAAGTCATTTCGAAATGTATATCGATGCGATGCAAGAATGTGGTGCGAGTACCGATCATATCTTTGAATTTTTAGCGAATGTTGAAAAAACTAAGAATATTTTCGTTTCTATTAAAGCTTCAAAATTACCAGAAGAAGTAAAAGCTTTCTTAACTTACACTTTCACGATTGTAGAAGAAGGAGAACCGCATAAAATAGCTTCGGCATTTACTTTTGGAAGAGAAGATTTAATTCCGAATATGTTTACAGAAATTCTAAGAAATTTTCAAGTGAATTTCCCAGATGTGAATTTATCAAAACTAATTTATTATTTTGAAAGACATATCGAATTAGACGCTGATGAACACGGACCAATGGCTATGAAAATGATAGAAGAATTATGTGGAGATTCGCCAAAAAAATGGGCAGAAGTAAAGCAAGTAGCACATGATTCTTTACAAATGAGAATTGAGTTATGGAACGCAATAGATAAAGCCATTACAACTCAGTTAGTTTAATCGTAAAAAAAAGCCCCAAATTATAAATTTTGGGGCTTTTTTTATTTCTTATTATTGGGTTGAGATTTTTTAGAAAGTGTTTCTATTCTTTCTAAAATTCTTTTATGCATATGCTTGTGTTTTCGTACGTTTCCAGCATAATATCTGTTGTTTTGATGATAAGTAGCGCTGTCGATTTTATATTTTTTATAGATGAAATCTTTTGAATCGATATTGTTGTTGGTTAAAACTTCTGGAGAATTAGCTTTTGCTGCTTGTAATATAGCTACATCAAATAAAATATTCTCCATAGTTTCTTCATCCAATACTATTTTTGGTTTTTTTACTGGATTATCGCTACAAGCAAAAGTTCCCAACACTAAACTTAGATAAATGATTTTTTTCATTTTATTCTCTGTTAAACGTTAATCGTTGTCCTGCAATTACATCTTTTACTTTTCCGTTAGCGTATGCTAGTTTTCCATTCACGAAAGTATGTGTAATTCTCGATTTAAAGTTGATGCCTTCAAATGGCGACCAGCCACATTTAGCAATAATGTTTTCTTTTTTCACATTCCAAGGCATGTGCGGATTTACTAGAACTAAATCTGCATAATAACCTTCTTTTATGAAACCACGATTCTCTATTTTGAATAGTTTAGCTGGATTATGACACATTTTTTCTACAATCTTTTCTACAGAAATTTTGCCTTTAACATAGGCTTCCATCATGGCTACTAGGGCATGTTGTACTAACGGACCACCACTTGGACAACTAGTATATTTCTTTTGTTTTTCTTCTAAAGTATGTGGAGCGTGATCTGTTGCAATTACGTCGATTCTGTCGTCAAGCAAAGCTTTCCATAAGCCATCTTGGTCGTTTTGTGTTTTAACAGCTGGATTCCATTTGATTAAATTCCCTCTTGTATCGTAATCTTTTTCCGTAAACCATAAATGATGAATGCAAACTTCTGCTGTAATTTTTTTCTCTTCTAAAGGTATTTTATTCGTAAATAATTCAGTTTCTTTAGCAGTAGAAACATGGAAAATGTGCAAACGGGCTCCTGTTTTTTTCGCCAATTCAATTGCTTTTGATGAAGATAAATAACAAGCTTCTTCACTTCGAATTAAATGGTGTTTGTTAACCGGAATGTCTTCGCCAAATTCTTCAGTATATTTTTCTAAATTCGCTTTAATTGTCGCTTCGTCTTCACAATGAACCGCAATTAACATTTTGGTTGAAGAAAATATTTTTTCTAGCGATTCCGGATTATCAACTAACATGTTTCCAGTTGAAGAGCCTAAAAACAATTTAATTCCAGCTACATTTTTAGGATTGGTTTTTAAAATTTCTTCTAAATTATCATTTGTTCCGCCCATCATAAACGAATAATTCGCATGCGATGTTTGGGATGCAATTACATATTTGTCTTCTAATAACTCTTGCGTAATGGCATTTGGAACGGTGTTAGGTTGTTCAATAAATGAAGTAATTCCACCCGCAACTGCGGCTTTACTTTCTGAAGAAATAGTACCTTTGTGGGTTAAGCCAGGTTCTCTAAAATGTACTTGATCGTCAATCACTCCAGGCAATAAAAAACTACCTTCTGCATCAATAATAACACAGTTTGAAGTTTTAGGGCTTATGCTTTCCGCAATCTGACTTATTCTTTCATTTTCAATTAATACATCTCCTTCAAAGATTTTTCCTTCATTTACAATTCTTGCATTTTTAATTAAAAATGTGCTCATTTATAGTTTGTTAAATATTTTTCTAATTCGTAACATAATTACACCAACAACTGCTTCTCTGATAATGGCGCCACTCATTTTAGATTCACCTAAAGTTCTGTCGGTAAAAATAATTGGTACTTCTTCAATTTTAAATTTGTGTACAAAAGCTCGGTATTTCATTTCAATTTGAAAGGCATAACCCACAAATTTTATTTTATCAATATTTATGGTTTCTAAAACATTTTTCTTGTAACAAATAAATCCAGCTGTGGCATCATGAATTTGCATTCCCGTGATAAATTTCACATATACTGAAGCAAAATAAGACATTAAAACTCTGTTTAACGGCCAGTTTACTACATTTACACCTTTTGAATATCTCGAACCAATTGCTACATCTGCGCCGTTTTGACACGCTAAATATAGTTTTTCTAAATCGTTAGGATTGTGAGAAAAATCAGCATCCATTTCATAAATATATTCATACTTATGAGACAAAGCCCATTGAAAACCATGCACATAAGCAGTACCTAACCCAGATTTTTTTGTGCGTACTTCTAAAAATAATTTTCCCGCATATTGTTGTTGTAATTCGACTACTTTCTGAGAAGTTCCGTCAGGTGAATTATCATCGACAATTAATACGTGAAAGTTTGAGGCCAATTGAAAAACAGCATGAACAATTCGTTCAATGTTTTCAATTTCGTTATAGGTAGGTATAATTACTATTCCTGCTGACATGTGATTTTATTTTCGTTGCAAAATTAAGATTTTTTTAGATTTAATGTCTTAATAATATTATAATTAATTCATAGTTGTTTTTTTTGTTACTTTTGCGTTATGAATATGATGCAATTATCAGAACGAATTTTAGTAAATAAAGATTGGGCCACAGTTTTATTTGTGTTAGCCATTGCAATCATTGCGCTTAATAAATCTATTTTTTCTGTTCGATTTAACGAGTTTATAAAATTAGGTTATTCAGACAAATACAACAAAGTTTACAAAGACACCAATAACTTATTAAACTGGTTTACAATTTCCATGTTTATCATACAGTTAATATCGTTTTCATTTTTCATTTTACTGCTTTTAAGCTTTTTTAATTACACAAAAACAGATAATTACATTACCTACATTCAAATTGTTACCTTTCTTTTTGTGTTTATACTTTCGAAATTTTTAATTGAAAAAATTGTAGGAACTGCCATTGATTCTGAAAGTATGGTCGATCAATTTAATTTGATAAAAACCAATTACCGAGCTTTTTTAGGATTCATTTTACTACCAGTTAACATTGTTTTGTATTATAATTCGACTCCAATTAAAGAAGTTTTTTATGTTATTCTGTGTATTTTCTTACTTTACAATGTGTTTACCTATTATTTTTTAGTAAAAACTTATCAAAAGATAATCATAGGTAAATTGTTTTATTTTATTTTGTATCTTTGCACGCTTGAAATAGCACCGTATTATTTCATGTATTATTGGGTAACGAAAAATTAGGAATTTGTTAGATATGTCAAATTTGAAAGTAAAAACGATTTTGGTTTCTCAACCAGAACCGAAAGTGGAGAATTCTCCCTATTATGATCTGCAAAATAAATTTAAGGTAAAAATTGATTTTAGGCCTTTTATTCATGTAGAAGGCGTTTCGGCAAAAGAAGTTAGGGTTCAGAAAATCGATTTAAATAATTTTACTGCAATTATATTTACTAGTAAAAACTCAGTAGACCATTTTTTCAGAGTAGCAGAAGAAATGAGATATAAAATTCCTGAGGATTTAAAATATTTTTGTCAATCTGAAGCTGTTGCATTTTATTTGCAAAAATATGTGGTGTACAGAAAACGTAAAATTTATGTAGGTCAGAAAGATTTCGCCGATTTAGCACCGCTTATTAAAAAATATAAAGACGAGAAGTTTTTATTGCCAAATACAGATCAATTGAATCATGATGTGCCACAAACACTTGATGGTTTAAAAGTAGATTGGAAACAAGGAATTTTCTACAAAACGGTTATGAGTGATTTAACCGATTTAAAAGACGTTTACTATGATGTATTGGCGTTTTTTAGTCCAACTGGGATTAAGTCGTTATTTAAGAATTTCCCGAATTTTGAACAAAATAATACGCGAATAGCTGTATTTGGTTCAACCACTCAAAAAGAAGCCTTGGAGCACGGTTTAAGAGTCGATATCATGGCGCCAGCGCCTGGGACACCATCAATGACAGGTGCCTTAGAAAAATATGTAGCTGAGGTTAATAAAGGCAAATAATTGCTTTTAGCTCAGTTTAAAATGATCAAGCGTTCAGAAATGAGCGCTTTTTTTTGTACATGTATCAATTGATTACAAAAAAAACACCTTGAAATAGTCAAGGCGTTTTTGAAGTAGTATTTTGGTGGTTTTATTCTTATAATTTCGGACCTGCATTTACTAAAGCAGCACCTTCTTCATTGTCTGTATATTGAACAAAGTTCTTGATGAATCTTCCTGCTAAATCTTCTGCTTTAGCAGTCCACTCAGAAGGATCTGCATAGGTATTTCTTGGATCTAAAATATTGGAGTCAACATTATTTAAAGTAGTAGGAACTACAAAATTGAATGTTGGTACTACAGTAGTTTCAGCATTTTCAATAGAACCATCTAAAATCGCATCGATAATAGCACGTGTATCTTTAATAGAAATACGCTTTCCAGTTCCATTCCAACCTGTGTTAACCATATAAGCAGTGGCCTTATGTTCTTCTATTTTCTTCACTAACTCTTCACCATATTTTGTTGGGTGTAAAGTTAAAAATGCTTTTCCAAAACAAGCTGAGAACGTTGGTTCGGGTTGTGTAACACCTCTTTCTGTTCCCGCTAATTTAGCTGTAAAACCCGATAAGAAATAATATTTAGTTTGCTCTGGAGTTAATTTAGATACTGGAGGCATTACTCCGAAAGCGTCAGCTGTTAAGAAGATAACTTTGTTCGCGTGACCTGCTTTGGAAACCGGTTTAACAATATTGTCAATATGATAAATTGGGTAAGAAACACGAGTATTTTGTGTTACTGAACCGTCTTTAAAATCGATTTTTCCATTAGCATCAACCGTAACGTTTTCTAATAAAGCATCTTTACGAATCGCATTGAAAATATCTGGTTCGTTGGCTGCGCTTAAATCGATAGTTTTAGCATAACATCCGCCTTCGAAATTGAAAACGCCATCATTATCCCAACCGTGCTCATCGTCACCGATTAATTCACGTTTCGGATCAGTTGATAAAGTGGTTTTTCCTGTTCCTGATAATCCGAAGAAAACAGCTACATCACCATCTTTCCCTTTATTAGCCGAACAGTGCATAGATGATATTCCTTGTAAAGGTAAATAGTAATTCATTAAGGCGAATAACCCTTTTTTCATTTCTCCACCATACCAAGTACCACCAATTAACTGAATTTTTTCTGTTAAATTGAAGGCTATATATACTTCAGAATTTAAATTATGAGCAGCGTAATCTTTAAAAGAAGTTTTTGAACCGTTCATTACAACGAAATCTGGTTCGCCAAAATTTGCTAGTTCTTCAGCTGTTGGACGGATAAACATGTTCGTTACAAAATGAGCTTGCCAAGCAACTTCCATGATGAAGCGCACTTTTAAACGTGTATTTTCGTTAGCACCACAAAAAGCATCAACTACAAATAATCTTTTTTCAGATAATTGTGTGACTGTAGTTTCTTTTAAAGCATTCCAAGTATCTGTTGAGATAGGTTTGTTGTCGTTAACTGCTTTTTCAGAATTCCACCAAATTGTGTTTTCTGTTGTAGTATCTTTAACAATATATTTATCTTTAGGAGAACGACCAGTAAATTCACCAGTCATAACATTAACTGCACCAAGTTCAGTTAATTGACCTCTTTCAAAGCCTTGTAGGTTGTTGCTTAACTCTTCGTTATATAGTAAATCGTATGACGGATTGTAAACGATTTCTTTAACATTTTTGATTCCATATTTTTCTAACGAAATCGTTTTCGTAGATTGAGCGTATGTATCCATAAAATAATAAGTTATGTTGCTTTTATTTAAAGTGCAAAATTAAACAATAATTTGACAAAATTACGATTTCTGTTACTTTTTCGTCAAAATTGCATAAAATAAGTATCCCCAGGATAAGATGAGAAACAAACCGCCAATTGGTGTTATCGGTCCGAATACTTTAGATTTTATTCCAGTTATGGCGCTTGTAGTTAATATATAAATGGATCCAGAAAAAAAGAATACGCCTATTAAAACCAAAAAAAACAATACGGCTTTTTCTTTAGCATGTATCATTTGAGACATTCCTATAAACAGTAAAAACAAGGCATGATACATTTGGTATTTGACTCCTGTTTCAAAAGAAGTTAATTGTTCTGGTGTAAGTGTTTTTTTTAATGCGTGCGCACCAAATGCGCCAAAAATTATCGCTAAAAACCCAAGTAAACATGCTGCTAATACAATTTTCTTTTCCATTTTTTTTCTAACTTTATTACAAATGTACTAAACTTCAAACCAACTTTTTTTATAAATAGCGGGTTTTATTTTTAAGGAATACAACATTTTATTACCTTCGTGTGATATTTTAACGAAATAATGAGAAAGATTTTAATTATTGGAGCTGGTAGATCCGCTTCTTCACTTATAAAATATTTATTGGACAAGTCGGAAACAGAACGTTTATTTGTAACAATTGCCGATTTGTCAGAAGATTTAGCCAAAAAGAAAACCCAAAATCATAAAAATTCTAGAGCCATTTCTTTTGATGTTTTTAATGCCGAGCAACGTAAACATGAAATTAAAAACTCAGATATAGTCATTTCTATGTTACCGGCTCACATGCACATTGAAGTAGCCAAAGATTGTATTTTCTATAAAAAACATATGGTTACTGCTTCATATATAAGTGCAGAAATGCAAGCTTTAGATGCTGTGGCGAAAGAAAACAATATTGTTTTAATGAACGAAATTGGCTTAGATCCAGGAATTGATCACATGAGTGCCATGAAAATTATGGATAATATAAAAAGCGAAGGTGGTAATATTATCTTGTTTGAATCGTTTTGTGGTGGGTTAGTAGCTCCAGAAAGTGATACCAATTTATGGAATTATAAATTTACTTGGAATCCAAGAAATGTAGTGTTAGCCGGACAAGGTGGTGCTGCAAAATTTGTACAAGAAGGTACTTATAAATACATTCCTTATCATAAATTATTCAGAAGAACCGAATTTTTAGAAGTAGAAGGGTTTGGAAGATTTGAAGCTTATGCGAACAGAGATTCTTTAAAATATAGGGAAATTTATGGCTTAGAGCATGCCCAAACTTGTTACCGTGGTACGATCAGAAGAGTGGGTTTTTCTAAAGCATGGGATGTTTTTGTACAATTAGGAATGACCGACGATACCTTTATTGTTGACGATTCTGAAACCATGAGTAACCGTGAATTTGTGAACTTATTTTTGCCGTATCATCCTACTGATTCTGTTGAAATTAAATTCAGACATCAATTACGAATCGATCAAGATGATGTAATTTGGGATAAATTATTAGAGCTAGATTTATTTAGTAAAACTACAGTTTCTGGACTAAAAAACGCCACACCAGCTCAAATGTTAGAAAAAATATTAGCTGATAAATGGACCTTACAACCCGAAGATAAAGACATGATTGTCATGTATCATAAATTTGGTTACGAAATGAATGGTGAAGAGAAACAAATTGATTCTACTATGGTGTGTTTAGGCGACGATCAAACGTATACTGCTATGGCTAAAACCGTTGGCTTGCCTGTTGCTATTGCGGCTGTAAAAATACTAAATGGTGAAATCTCAACTCCAGGTGTTCAATTGCCTATTACCAAAGAAGTATATGATCCTATTTTAAAAGAACTTGAAGAATACGGAGTTGTATTTAAAGAATTTGAAGTGCCTTATTTTGGATATAATTATTCGATGTAAAGAATTTAAAAATATTGCTTAACTTTAATCCGAAATAGTAACTTATTTCGGATTTTTTATTTAAAATTATAAGCTATGAAGATAAATCACTTACAAATTGAAATAGACGGAATTGACAAAGAAATCCTTCGTAACTTAATGGAAGATGCCAGAAAACCAATTCTTCAAATTGCAAATAAACTCGGAATTTCAGGAGCAGCCATTCATCAAAGATTAAAAAAATTAGAACAGGCTGGCGTAATTTCTGGTTCGAAATATGTGGTCGATAACAAAGTGTTGGGCTATAAAACGATGGCTTTTATTGGAATTTATTTAGAAAAAGCCTCTAATAATGCAGAGGTTGTGAAAGAATTAAAAAAAATTCCTGAAGTATTAGAATCGCATTATACCACAGGAAATTGGAGTATTCTAACAAAAATTATTTGTAGAGATAACGAACATTTGATGCAGTTACTAAACAAAAAAATTCAAACTATAAACGGTGTTTCTCGAACGGAAACATATATTTCTTTGGAACAACAAATCGAAAGACAAATACAATTGTAATTTACGATTTACGATTTACGATTTGGAATTTGTAATTTCATATTTTAAGATAAAAAAAAGTCCGTCAAAATGAATTGACGGACTTTTTTGTTTTATTTTAGAAGTTATTCTCTTGAGCCTAAAATTCGGTACGCCCAATACAATAATGAGGCTAATGCACCTAAAGCGGCAACTAAGTATGTTCTAGCGGCCCATTTTAAAGAATCTTCAGCACCAGCGTATTCTTCTTGGCCTAACATGTTTTTGTTTTTCAACCACGCTAAAGCTCGGTTACTGGCATCGTATTCTACTGGCAAAGTTATAAAACTGAATGTTGTAGCTACTGCCATTAAAACTAAACCAGCGACAGCTACATAAAATCCAATTCCAGATTTTGAAGCAAAACCTAAAATAATTCCACCCATAATTAACCATTGCGACAAACTTGAAGAGATGTTAACCATTGGTACCATTTTAGAACGCATCGTCAACCATTCGTAGGCTTGAGCATGTTGTACAGCATGTCCAACTTCGTGAGCTGCAACTGCTGCTGCGGCTGCGTTTCTTTGGTTGTATACCGCTTCTGATAAATTAACGGTTTTGTCTGCTGGGTTATAATGGTCTGTTAATCTTCCAGGTGTAGAAATTACTTTTACATCAAGAATACCATGATCTGCAAGCATTTTTTCTGCAATTTCAGCACCAGACATTCCGTTTCTTAGTGTTAGTTTAGAATAATGTTCAAACTTACTTTTTAAGCGTGAACTCACTATCCAACTGAATAGAGCAATGGCTCCAATTAGTATCATGTAAGGTAAATCAAACATAGTTTTTAATTTTAAAAATTTAAAGTTACAAAATATTCATCAAATTATGAGCCAAATTTTAAAAATGACAAGTTGACATTAAAATAATTACTTATAAAGTAAATGATACATTTATTAGAAATTGATTTCTGTTTTTTTCAAAAATTTTATTCTCCAACTTTAGAAAACTACTTTCCCAAGGTTTATTATTAATAGGAAGCTCATAAGAAAAAGTGACTTTAGTTTGTTGGTGTCTTTTTCCAACTTCTTTAAATTTCAAACATAAAGAGGGCCCAATTAATGCTTTTTCATTGAATAATGAAATTTGATTTCCATTAACGTCTGCTGGTAAATTATTAAAATCTAAGGTATAATCGGTATAGTAAATGGCTAATTTTCGTTTGGCATAACTTATATTAAAACCCGTACCAATTTCAAAATCTTTCACAATTTGAAAAACATAATGCGATCTCAATTTTATTCCATTCGAAATATATCTGTTTTTTGTTTTTTCGTTACTATCTCCAGAAGCAAATAATTCATATCCCAAGTCAACATCCACATCATCACCATAGTAAATTAAACCTGCATTGGCATTAATTTGAACAGGATTTATGGTTTGAATATTGTTTTTAGCTAGGTAAGAATTAATTTCAAAACCATTATTGAATGAAGCGCCTACTCCAACAAATAATTTAAAATGGTCTTTTACCAAAGTATAGTCATTTACTTGCGCATTTACATTCAAGCAATATACAAACGTTAAAAAGGATATGAATCTCATATTTTTTTCCTTATTAGTAGAAAGGAATCAATTGTTGTTACATGAAAAAACCGCAGATTTACAGCGTATAATCTGCGAATCTGCGGTTTTACTTTGAAAATAGCTGTAACAGTTACTTTACATAATTGTTAAGCCAAATAAAAAGCGGTTGTTGCCTCTTTCATTTACCGAATTCAACACATTTCCATAATCTGATTTCCAGTTTCCTTTAGAAAAAGCAAATTCGTATCCTACATTGAGTCGGAGTTGCGTAGCTTTATTTTTGAAGAAATACACAGAAGCTGATGGACCTGCATAATACAAGTTATTTCTAAGCGAAACGTGACCAGAATTAAAATCAGGAACTAAATTATTTAAATCAATAGGATTGTTTTTCGAATAAATATTTAATTCTCCTGTAGTGTTTGAGATATTTAAACCTGTGGTAAATGCAATTTTTTCTTTATTAACTACGTTATAGTGAACTCTTAATCGAGTTGTAAATCCGATGTATTTATTTTCATTTGCATCGTTTTCATTTTTCGAATTTAAGAAGCCAAAATCTAAATCTCCAGAATATTTTTTTCCGAAAAACGTCATCCCTAAAAAGAGCTCAGGCGTTGTAGTTTTTAATTCAGGTAAACCTGCCTGATTTAATTTTGAGTTGATGGCATACTCATCATGAACCTGAAAGTTTAAACCGTAGGTGAAAAAAGCTTTTAACTTGTCTGGATTCTTTTCGTTGTTCGTTTCTTGAGCACTTGTTAGCGTGGCTACTAACAAAAGAACGGATAGAATTATTTTTTTCATAATATTTTTGTTTAATGTTTATGTAAAAATACTAAACAAAAATGAATTACCAATCATTTTCTAACTTTTTCTTTTGGCTGTAGTAGTTTTTGATTTATGAAATTAGAAACAAAAATTTATAGAAAATTAAATTAACATAAGAAAAAACCGCAGCTTTTCAGAACTTAATCTGCGAAGCTGCGGTTATTATATTTTCAAATTTTTTTGAAACCCGAATTATAATTACCTCTCTAAAAGATTAGATTTTAGGAATTGGCACATTGACCAATTGACTTATTGTTTAATTATTATCCCACCAAATTAATAATTTTTCCTGGTACGATAATCACTTTATTCGGCGTTCTGCCTTGTAATTGATTTTGTGTTCTTTCGTCGGCCATTACAATTTCTTCGATTTGTGCTGCGGTTAAATCTAACGGCAACTTTATCGTGAAACGCATTTTTCCATTGAAAGAAACTGGGTATTCTTTCTCTGATTCGACTAAATATTTCTCTTCAAATTTTGGAAAAGCTACTGTTGCAATCGAACCTTCGTGACCTAAAGTCGACCATAATTCCTCAGCAATGTGTGGCGCGTATGGCGAAACTAAAATAGCTAATGGTTCTAAAATCGCACGGTGATTGCATTTTAATTGTTGCAATTCGTTCACGCAAATCATGAATTGAGAAACCGACGTGTTGAAAGAGAAATTCTCAATGTCTTCCGTAACTTTTTTGATGGTTTTGTGTAACGCTTTGTACATGTCAGCCGTTGGTTCGTCGTTAACTATAACTGAACCATTATCATCAAAATACAAACGCCATAATTTTTTCAAGAAACCAGAAACACCTGTAATACCAGCCGTGTTCCAAGGTTTAGATTGCTCTAACGGACCTAAAAACATTTCGTACAAACGTAAAGTATCGGCTCCATATTCTTCACAAATATCATCTGGATTAACTACGTTATACCATCGTTTAGACATTTTTTCAATTTCGCGACCTACAAAATATTTACCATTTTCAGTAATAAATTCTGCCTCTTTAAATTCAGGAATCCAATTTCTTAATCTTTCTAAATCAATTTCATCTGAAGCATTTACAAGATTTACATCTATTCTAATTTCTTCAGTTTCATATTCAGATTTTAAGTTCTTAGAAACATATTTATTTGTTCCAGAAACTCTATAAACTATTGCACTCATTCCCAAAATCATTCCCTGATTGATCAGTTTTTTGAAGGGTTCTTCGGTTGGTGCGTAACCTCTGTCTTTTAAGAATTTATTCCAAAAACGCGAGTATAATAAATGTCCGGTGGCATGTTCGCTTCCACCAATGTATAAATCGACACTTTCCCAATACTTTAAGGCTTCTTCGTTTGCGAAATCTTCTGTATTGTGCGCATCCATATAACGCATCCAATACCAAGAAGAACCCGCCCAACCTGGCATAGTATTTAATTCTAACGGAAAGACACTAGTGTCATTTATTTTTTCATTACTTACCACTTGATTTGTTTCAGAATCCCAAGCCCAAACGGTTGCATTACCTAAAGGTGGTTGTCCGTCTTCGGTTGGTAAATACTTTTCTACTTCTGGTAATACGATTGGCAAGTGTTTTTTGTCAATCATTTGTGGTAAACCGTTCACATAATACACTGGAAAAGGTTCACCCCAATAACGTTGGCGAGAGAAAACAGCATCACGTAAACGGTAATTTACCTTAGCCTTTCCTGCGCCGATTTCTTCTAAAGCGGCAATGGCTTTTTTGGTTCCAGATTTGTAATCTAATCCGTTTAAGAAATCAGAATCTACTAATTCGAAACCACCTTTTTCGCCGTAAGCGGCTTCTGAAATATCTTGGTTGAAAATGTTTTTAATCGCTGGCATTCCGTTCGTGCCTTTGAAGAAATTCGCGAAAGCATAATCACGCTCATCACCACAAGGAACGGCCATTACTGCACCTGTTCCGTAACCGGCTAATACGTAATCGCCAATCCAAACTGGAATCGGTTCTTTGGTAAAAGGATGTTCGGCATACGCACCTGTGAAAACGCCTGAAATGGTTTTAACATCAGCCATTCTTTCACGTTCTGAACGTTTGGCTGTGGCTTCTACATAGGCTTCCACCGCAGCTTTTTGATCTGGAGTAGTGATTTGAGCAACCAATTCGTGTTCTGGCGCTAAAGTCATAAAGGTTACGCCGAAAATCGTATCAGGTCGAGTTGTGAACACGTCAATTTTCGCTTCGTGATTGTTCACATTGAAAGAAACCATGGCTCCAACTGATTTTCCAATCCAATTTCTTTGAGATTCTTTGATCGATTCACTCCAATCGATTTGATTTAAACCTTGTAATAAACGTTCTGCGTAAGCCGAAATTCGCATGCTCCATTGGGTCATTTTTTTACGAACTACTGGATGTCCACCACGTTCTGAAACGCCGTTTACAATTTCGTCGTTAGCTAAAACGGTTCCTAAAGCCGCACACCAGTTGACTTCGGTTTCGGCTAAATAAGTTAATCTGTATTGTAAAAGTATTTTTTGTTGTTGTTCTGATGAAAAAGCATTCCATTCTGCTGCTGTAAAAGGTGCGATATTATCATCACAAACCGCATTTACATTGGCATTTCCTTCTGAAGCGAAAATGGCAACTAAAGTCGAAATATCTTCTGCTTTATCTGAATTTTTATTATACCAAGAATTGAATAATTGAATGAAAATCCACTGTGTATGTTTGTAATACTCTGGATTAGACGTGCGAACTTCACGGCTCCAATCGAAAGAAAAACCAATTCGGTCTAACTGATTTCTGTATCCTTGAATCGTATTTCCTGATTTATCCACACCACCTTCAATATTCATGCGAGTCGTATCTGCTGGATGTTGTCCGGTTTGAATCGCATATTGTTCCGCAGGTAAACCAAACGAATCGTACCCTTGTGGATGCAATACATTAAAGCCTTGATGTCTTTTATATCGTGCCACAATATCAGAAGCAATATAACCTAGTGGATGTCCAACGTGTAAACCTGCTCCCGAAGGATAAGGGAACATGTCTAAAACAAAGTATTTTGGTTTGTCCGAGTTATTACTTGCAGCAAAAGTTTGATTTTCTGCCCAATACTGTTGCCATTTGGCTTCGATTTTTTCGTGATGGTATTTCATGTTCTAGGTTTCAGTTTTCAGTCTAAGTCTCAGTTTTCAGTCTCAGTTTTCAGTTTCAGTTTTTCAACATTATGCAATTTCTGTATACTGTATACTGCGACTGTTACTGCTTCTGTGACTATTTACTTAAATTCGGTTGCAAATTTACATTTTATATGTTAAAGTTGAAAGTTTGCGTTGAATCTAATTTTTTTCAGCTTTCATGAGTTTTTCAAATTCTTCTTTCGTTACTTTTTTCGAGTTGCCTTTTGATTCGTAATAGTATTCGATGGTTTTAATGTTGTCTTTATTGATTATTATTTTTTCACCATGAGGAACACCATTTCTGTAATTGGTTTCTGTTGAAGAATTGCCTCCGAAATTATAAATATGTTTAGTTTGTTTGCCATTAGCATCGTAATGTGTTTCACTATTTGAAACGGGTTCATCATTTCTGAGCGAAAAATTCTTTTGAATTCCGATCGGTTGTCGGGTTTCGTTGTAATTGTTCTGATGCAATAATTTTCCAGATTTGTCGTAATATTTTGTGGAAAATAATTTAGTTTTCTTCTCTTTATCAAATACACTAAATTTTACTTGATTGTTGTAGTATTGAATGGTTTTTACGACCACATCATTTTCATAAACCGATTCGCTGACTAATTGTTCGTTTTCAACATTATAAGTTTCAGATTTTCCATTTCGAATACCATTTTTATATTCTTCAACGTTTTGTAAAACCCCATTTTTATACAATTTATAAGTGCCGTTTAGTTTATCTGATTTGTAATTTTGTTCGCTGTAAATTACACCGTTTTTATATTCTTTCCAAAGGCCAGTTTTGTTTCCTTCCTCATCATAATGTTCTTCGCTACTTATTTGATTGTCTTTTGTGAAATTGACATAATCGCCAACTTTTTTACCATTTTTAAATTCAATTTTTTTTATTTCTTTTCCTTCGCGATCATACATTCTAGCTGTTCCGTTTTTTTCTCCTAAAAAATAAGGGATTTTCATGGCGATTTTATCAGAATCATAAAAATATAATAGTGCTTCTCCATGAATTTCTTTCTCATTAATGATATAAAATTCACTGACCAATTTATTATTTGAGAACCCTTGTACTTTTCCTTTTTTAAGATCATTAGGCAATAAATAATAGCCATATTCCGTAGTAAATTTTAAGTCGCCAACTAATTTGCCATCAACATAATTTCCTTCTAAAACTTCTTCATCTCTTGGAATATAATATTTTCTTATGCCGTTTCTTATTCCATTTTTGTAGTTGGTTTCTAAAATCACTTTATGCTCTCGATCATTGCTATAAATTGTATAGGTACCATTTACTTTTCCATTTAAAAAATCAACTTCTTGAAAAAGCGTTCCATCAGGATAATAGATTTTTGTTGCACCATTTAAAACATTGTTTTTGTAAGTTTTTTCACTAAAAAGATTTCCTTTGATGTATTTTTCAATTTTAGTGCTGTTTTGGGTTGTTTTTGAAACCATGTATTTTATAGGTTCGAAGGTGTTGGCTTTTATTTCAGCATTTATTTCCGATAGCGTTTTGTGGGTTTCATTTAATAAAAATTCGTATTCCGTATAAAAAAACGTGTCGGCTTGTTTAATTCTAGGAAGTGTTACATCTGAATTTATATACCCGCTACTTTCCCAACTTTGCGAGAAAGAAAAAAGAGAGGTAAAAAGCAATTGGATGCAAATAAATTTTCTCATGAGATTAGTTTTTAAAATACAAAGTTCCATTAGCATTTGCATAGCCAATAATTTCATTATCTTCATTTTTCAAGGTTACCAAAGTTAATTTAGAATTGTTAGTTGTATATCTGTCTTTGTAAGGGAAATTAACCAAAACGTCATCAATTTGGTAATCGAAAATGGCTTCAATAATTTCATCTTTATAAGTAACATCGTTATGATAAATTAATCCGAATTTGTTATTCTTTTGAAGTAAAAAACGTTTAGTAACATGTTTGCTATTTTGATTATAGCCAGGATGTTTAAAATCTTCGTATTCTGTTTTTAGTAAAACATTTCCGTTAGATTCTATTAACCCGAACTTGTCGCCAATTTTGGTTTTATAAACTACATTTCCATTGTTAATTTGCAATTTAAAATTAGAAATTTCGTCAAATTGTAAAGGGAAATACAAGCCTTTTTTGTTGGAGTATAAGCTGTATTTAAATTGATTGTTTTGGTTGTTTTTATTTCCAGCGATAAAGGTGATTTCCTCTTGAGCATCTTTCGATCTTACTTGATTGAAAACTTTTACAATGGTGTCAAATTCAATGACTTTTGAAATGTTTGTTGGAAAAATTACGCCTGTTTTATTTTTAGTTTTGAAATACGCAATATTTCTGTAACTCAAAATAGAATCTTTAGTATCTTTATAGCTGTAATAATTAAGTACTTCTAGATTTTTTACAGGCTGTTTTAATTTTACAGGCGTACTTGTTTTTTTTGCTTCTTTTATATTTTCTTGTTTGGTTTCTAAAACTAAGTTTTCATTCTCTTTTTTAAGGATATAGGTGAAATAAAGTTTTGGTTTTGTATTACTTACAGAATTAGACTCGCCCATTTCAGCAACAACTTCACTATCTCCACGTTCAACTGCAGTATACATTTCCCCATATTCTGAATCCGTTACTGCTTCTCCAGTTCCAGTTCCATAGCCTTTTCTTTCATTATTATTGGTTTTGTATTTCGCTTTTTGATAAAATTGTTCTAAATATTTCTCTTCTGTTTCATACATTAACTTTTGGGTTTTTGTGAAAGGTGTTTTTTCAAAATTCCACACATCGGTTTGTAAGGCATCATTTTCTGATTTTTTTGAATTGAAAACTAAATTATATCTACCACCAACTTTTTTTAAGATATAAAGAGAGTGAAAATCTTCGTACAGCCATTGTTCAATTGCTTGAGTTTTTTTATTAAGTAGAAATACACTCTCAGTAAAGTCTTTATTTAATACTTGATAGAGTTTTAAATTTGAAGTAATGTGTTCGGATGCAATAATTTTTATAATTGGTTTCTTAAGAATAGCATGGCCTTCTTTATTTATAATTTCTGTGGTTTTAGCATTGTTTTCTTCTGAAGTTAACACATAATTTTCATCGTCAAAATAAATTTCAGAATAGTTCGCTTCAAAAACAATTTTACCATTTATAATTAAACCCGTTTTGTTTTTTAATTTTGGAAAAACGGTTTGAAAATCAGAATCGTAATACTCCTTAAATTCTAGTTTATCATATTTTGGTTCGATTAGTATTTTTCCTTCCGGATTACACATTCCCCATTTTTCTCCATCACGATAAGGAATGGCAATATCTTGTGCCGAAACTAGAAAAATATTGAATAGTATAACAACCGTAAACAAGTTAAATTTGAATGACATACCAAAAAAATTAGATTACAAAAGTAGAGATTAAAAATACTAATTTTAAAACTTTAGAGTTATATTATGTGTAAACAAAATTTCTTTACTATTTTTACAGCATAATTATAAAATTTATGGCACAATCGTTTGAGCAATATCAACGCAGGAGATTAATTTCTTCTTATTTTTCGGTAGTTTTTAGTATTTTTTTAGTGCTTTTTTTATTAGGCGCTTTAGGATTATTTGTAATTAATTCTGAAAAAATTTCGAATGATTTTAAAGAAAATATTCCGATGAGTGTGTATTTTAAAGACGAAGCCAACGATACCATTTTGAATGCGTTTGATACCGAATTGAAAAACGCAAAGTTTATTAAATCTTATGATTTTGTTACCAAAGAAGAAGCCGCAAAAAACAATCCGGATATAGTTGGAAAAGATTTTATGGAGTTTTTAGGATTTAATCCGTTGCAAAATTCGTTTGATATTCATTTAAAAAGTGAATATGTAACAAAGGCAGAAATCTCAAAAATTGAAAATAATTTCAAAAGAAATGGAAACATTTCTGATATTATTTACGATAAAGAATTGGTAGAACTAGTGAACGAAAACGTAACAAAAATTAGTTTTTGGATTTTAATTATCAGTGCTGTTTTAACTTTTGTAGCGATGTTATTAATCAATGGCTCTATTCGTTTATCTATTTACTCGCATCGATTTACTATCAAAACCATGCAAATGGTTGGCGCTACTAAGTCATTTATTAGAAAACCATTTATTAAAACTAGTATTTTATTAGGTTGCATTGGCGCCGCTTTAGCAATTATTGGTTTAATTATTTTAGCCTTTTACATTGATGGATTATTTCCAACTTTAGGAATTGCTAAAGACTATGTTTCTTTGGGAATTGTCGCAGCAGGTGTGTTGTTAGTTGGAATCATTATAACTTGGTTAAGTACCTATTTTGCTACCACACGTTTCTTAAATTTAAGAACAGACGATTTGTATTAAAAGAGCCAAGTAAGAAGAGCCAAGTAAGAAGAGCCAAGTAAAAAGAGCCAAGTAAGAAGAGCCAAGTAAGAAGAGCCAAGTAAAAAGAGCCAAGTAAAAAGAGCCAAGTAATAAGAGCCAAGTAAAAAGGAATAAGATTTACGTAAAAAATTATGAAAGAAAACGAAAACAAACCAGAATTTTTATTCGGTGCCAAAAATTATAAAATCCTAATTTTAGGATTAGCAGTCATTGCTTTAGGTTTCATTTTAATGAGTGGTGGTTCAAACGAAAACCCAAATGTTTTTAATGAAGAAGTTTTTAATTTCAGAAGAATCAGATTGGCACCAACTGTGGTTTTAATAGGATTTGGAATTGCCGTTTATTCCATTTTAGTAAAGAGTAAAAAGTAATCAGTATTCAATCTTACTATTTTTTTACTAATCACAAATCACTAAAAAATGGATTTATTACAAGCCATAATTATTGCTATTATTGAAGGTTTAACCGAGTATTTGCCTGTTTCTTCAACGGGTCACATGATTTTTACCAGTTCTTTTTTTGGAATTGAAAAAGAAGAATTTGTAAAATTATTTCAAGTTTCGATACAATTTGGAGCCATTTTAGCGGTTGTAGTATTGTATTGGAAAAAGTTTTTTGATTTTTCGAAATGGCAATTTTTTATAAAATTAGCTTGTGCAGTTGTTCCAGCCTTAATTCTAGGAAAACTATTTGACGATAAAATTGAAGCTGTTTTAGAACATCCCACGCCTATTGCAATGGTATTAATTGTTGGTGGAATTGTTTTGTTATTTATCGATCGATTTTTCAAAAATCCAACCATTCTCCAAGAAGAAGACATTACAATCAAAAAAGCTGTGACCATCGGTTTTTGGCAATGTTTAGCAATGATGCCAGGAACAAGTAGAAGTGCAGCAAGTATCATCGGAGGCATGCAACAAGGTTTAAGTCGTCAAGCTGCTGCAGAATTTTCTTTCTTTTTAGCTGTGCCAACCATGTTAGCTGTTACTTGTTATTCGGTGTTTTTAAAAACGTATGATACAAGTGGATTAAAAGGTTTCGAATTAATTTTACAATCAGAAGAAAATACAAAAATGTTTATCGTAGGAAATGTGGTTGCCTTTGTGGTTGCTGTTTTAGCGATTAAATTTTTCATAGAAATCATCAAAAAATACGGATTTAAACCTTGGGGTTGGTATAGAATTATTGCAGGAATTTTATTATTAGCTTACTTTAATTTATACAAATAATGACACCAGAAGACTATTTAGAAGGACAAATTTTATTGATTGATAAACCACTTAAATGGTCGTCTTTTCAAGCGGTGAATCGGTTGAAGTTTGGTTTAATCAAAGAATTAAAATTACCAAAAAAATTTAAAATTGGTCACGCTGGAACTTTAGATCCATTAGCTTCTGGATTGTTAATCATTTGTACAGGTAAATTCACCAAAAGAATTGAAGAATTACAAGGTCAAGCTAAAGAATATACTGGAACAATAACCGTTGGCGCAACGACTCCTTCGTACGATTTAGAAACAGAAATCAATGAAACTTTTCCAACGGAACATATTACGGAAGCTTTAATTTACGAAACCTTACCACAATTTATAGGTGAAATCGATCAAAAACCACCTGTTTTTTCAGCCATTAAAAAAGATGGAAAACGATTGTACGAATCCGCTCGCGCAGGAATTGAAGTAGAAATTAAAACCAGAAAAGTAACCGTTTCCGAATTTGAAATTACCCGAATTGCCTTACCAGAAATAGATTTCAGAATTGTTTGTAGCAAAGGAACTTACATTCGTTCTATAGCTTACGATTTTGGTTTAGCTTTAAATTCGGGCGGACATTTAACCGCACTTCGCAGAACAAAAATTGGGGAGTATTCTGTAGAAAATGGAGTAGAACCAGATGCTTTTGTAGCAGCTTTACAGTAATTTGGTAATCTCCTTCATGGTAGAAATTCCTTTATCGTCTAAATACCATTTTTGTAACGCAATTTTTGCTGTTTCATCTACAATTCCGTGTTTGGCTTTATAGTCAATAATTAGATTTTTTGCCGCTTCTGGTCGTGGACCCCAATGATTGATGAGGTTTAAGTTTTCATCTAAAATTATTAGTTTCGGAATCGATTTAGAGCCATTCGTTAAAAATTGGTTCATTAATACTTCATTTTCATCGCGTAAAACAATTTTCAATTTTATATTTTCAGAAGTTTCAGTCATTAATTTTATAATAGGTAAAATCTGAGCGGCATCACCACACCAACCTTCTGAAATCACTATCCAAGTTTGTTTCGATTTCAAATTTTCTAGCGTTTTCAAAACTTCCGAATCCATTTTCAGTGTTTTTTCTAAACGATTCATTCTGGTTTCATTCAATTCCGAATAATGTAATAAATCGGCACTTTGTTCGTTTCCTGTCGATTGGCCTTCTTGAATTAATTTAGAAACTAAAGTTCTATATTCGGCATAAGAAAAACTATTTTGTAAGGCAGCTTGGATAATTGATAACATAGTTGATGAATTTATACCACAAAGTTAAAAATAATAAATGGGTAGTTGTGTAATACAAGTTACAATTCAAGTTTTATGAGCCATGAATTCACAAATTTTTATTAAAATAGAATGGTGCAATTTGTACATTTAAAGATGAATTCGAATTTTCTCAAATAAAGAAGTAAATTTGATAATTCGAGGCGAAAAAAAGTAGCAAATACCCTATACTTTTAGACTTTTTCTCACAGAAGCTGTGTCTTTGTATGAAAACTAAAAATTACATTTTTAATTGCCTTCAACAAAATAAAACCTGTTAATAATCGTTACTTTTGTTTGAAAAAAAAACTTATTTATGAAAAGTAATACCAAAAAACAAGGTTTAGTTTTATCGGGTGGCGGTTCCAAAGGTATTGCACATGCTGGTGTATTACAATATTTGCAAGAACAAAACATAAAACCAACATGTATTGCTGGTTCTAGCGCTGGAGCAATTGTTGGAGCCATGTATGCATTTGGCAAACAACCAGAAGAAATTTTAGATTTTTTTAAATCGATTTATTTTTTTCATTGGAAGCATTTTACGTTCAAGAAAGCTGGAATTGTAGATTCCGATTCGTTTAAACATTATTTTCATGAAATATTTGGCGATATCGAATTGGGAGAATTAGACATTCCGATGTACATCACTGCTACCGATATGGTGAAAGGAAAACTGAAAATATTTAGTTCAAATACGAAAGTGGTAGATGCTATTTTAGCCTCAACAGCGGTTCCTGGTATGATTTCTCCATATGTAATTAATGGAGAATTATTTAGCGATGGTGGTATTTTAAATCATTTTCCAGCAGATCTATTGGTTGGTAAATGCGAGTCTATTGTAGGTGTATATGTAAGTCCGCTTCAAAATATGGAAGCTAAAAATTTAAATTCCATAAAATCTGTAACTTACAGGGCTTTAGAGTTGTTAACGGCTAATTCAAGCTTTCAAAAATTCAATTATTGTGATGTGATTATTGAACCCAAAGAATTAGCTGATTTCAATACTTTTGAAACCAAAAAAGCAAAAATGGATTTGATATACAAAATTGGTTATAACGAAGCTAAAAAGACCTTTGAAAATTTAGTCGTATAAATGTTAAAAACATATTTTTTAGAAAAGAGCTATTTAACTATATTTGCATCAGAATTTCAGAATGCTTTGAAATTAATTCTGAAATAAAATCAAACAATCCAACACAATGAGTTACAAAAGAATACTTCTTAAATTAAGCGGAGAAGCTTTAATGGGTGAAAGACAATACGGAATTGATCCTAAAACTTTATCTGATTATGCAGCAGAAATTAAACAAATTCACGATCAAGGTGTAGAAATTGCAATTGTAATTGGTGGAGGAAATATTTTTAGAGGTGTAGCCGGTGCAAGCAACGGAATGGATAGAGTGCAAGGTGACTATATGGGTATGTTAGCTACAGTTATCAACGGAATGGCGTTACAAGGTGCTTTAGAAGATGCTGGAATGCCTACTCGTTTACAAACCGCTCTAAAAATTGAGGCGATTGCAGAACCTTACATTAAAAGAAGAGCTACTCGTCATTTAGAAAAAGGTAGAATTGTAATTTTTGGAGCAGGAACAGGAAATCCTTATTTCACTACAGATACAGCTGCCGTTTTAAGAGGAATTGAAGTAGATTGCGATGTGATTTTAAAAGGAACTCGTGTAGATGGAGTGTATACAGCCGATCCTGAAAAAGATCCAAACGCTGTGAAATACGACACGATAACTTTTGATGATGTGCTAGCGAAAGGATTAAATGTTATGGATACCACTGCTTTTACCTTAAGTCAAGAAAATAAATTACCAATTATTGTTTTTGATATGAACAAAAAAGGAAATTTACTTAAAATTTGTAACGGAGAAACAGTTGGAACAACGGTTACTATTTAAGAGCCAAGTAAAAAGAGCCAAGTAAAAAGAGCCAAGTAAAAAGAGTCAAGTAAAAAGAGTCAAGTAAAAAGAGTCAAGTAAAAAGAGCCAAGTAAAAAGAGCCAAGTAAAAAGAGCCAAGTAATAAGTAAAAAGATATTTTTTAAAATAAATAAAATGACAGAAGAAATTAATTTTATTATTGATAGTGCAAAAGAATCTATGAATGGTTCTGTAGCACATTTAGAAAAAGAATTTTTAAACATTAGAGCAGGTAAAGCTTCTCCGCAAATGTTAGGGAGTGTTTTTGTAGATTATTACGGTGCGCAAACGGCTTTGTCTCAAGTTGCTAATGTAGTAGCAGCAGATGCTAGAACATTAACGGTTACACCATGGGAAAAATCCATGTTACAACCTATCGAAAAAGCCATTATGATTGCTAATTTAGGGTTAAATCCAATGAATAATGGCGACAATATTATCATCAGTATTCCGGCATTAACCGAAGACCGTCGTAGAGAATTAGTAAAACAAGCGAAAGCTGAAGCTGAAGATGCTAAAGTTGGAGTTAGAAATGCTAGAAAAGACGCAAATAGTGATATTAAAAAAGAAGAAAAAAACGGAACTTCGGAAGACATTTGTAAAGTAGCAGAAGAATCTGTACAAAAATTAACAGATGCTTACATCAAAAAGATTGATGAAATTTTCGTTGTAAAAGAAGCAGAAATCATGAAGGTATAAGTTAAAGTTAAAATGTAACTTAACTTTCGCGAAAACTTATGTATAAGAACTTGTAAGTAATATGCTTGCATACTATAAAAACCGCCAATTTGGTGGTTTTTTTGTTTTTAACCACTATCTTTGCTCAGGCAAAAAAATCAACAATAAATATGGAAAAAATTATTTCGTATCCCTTATCGATACTTTATGCTATAGTTTTTTTATTCTGGTTACTTATTTTTCATCCTATTCAATTGGTTTGTTATCATTTGTTAGGATATAATGCTCACAGGTTGTCCGTTGCGTATCTAAATATGTTTTTGTTGCGAACTTCACATATCTTAGGAACTTCTTATAAAATTGAAGGCAGAGAAAAATTGCCTACAAATCAACCTTTAGTTTTGGTGTGTAACCACCAAAGCATGCACGATATTATTCCAATCATTTGGTTTTTAAGAAAAGTGCATCCAAAATTTATTAGTAAAAAAGAACTTGGAAAAGGGATTCCTAGTGTGTCTTTAAATTTGAGAATTGGAGGTTCTGCGCTAATCGATAGAAATGATGGAAAACAAGCATTAGCAGCAATAAAAAAAGTAGGAGAATATATCAATTCTAATAACTTTTCTGTTGTTATTTTTCCTGAAGGGACGAGAAGTAAGACAGGAAAACCTAAAGAGTTTGCTATCAACGGATTAAAAATGTTGTACAAATTTGCCCCAGATTCGTATTTTGTCCCTATCAGTATAAATAATTCATGGAAGATGAATAAGTTTGGATCTTTTCCAGTTGGATTAGGCACTCAAATTACCTTTCAAATTCATGAACCCTTAAAAGTTTCCGATTATTCTTTCGAAGAAATTTTCGAAAAAACAGAACATACAATTAAATCATATATAAAATAAAACCTATGTCATTACACAATATAAGACTTGAAGTCATGCAGTTATTGGAAAGAAAAATCGATTCTTTTATGGAAGAATTTTTAATTCCAGTAGAAAAAATATGGCAACCAACGGATTTATTACCAGACTCTAAAAATGAGAATTTTTTAGAAGAAGTAAAAGAATTAAGAGAAATCTCTAAAGATTTACCTTACGACTTTTGGGTAACATTAGTTGGTGATACTATAACTGAAGAAGCCTTGCCAACCTACGAATCGTGGTTAATGGACGTAGAAGGTATTGATAATGTTGAAAGAAATGGCTGGAGCAAATGGGTGCGCCATTGGACAGGTGAAGAAAACCGTCATGGTGATGCCTTAAACAAATATTTATATCTTTCTGGAAGGGTAAATATGAGGGAAATAGAACAAACTACTCAACATTTAATTAATGATGGTTTCGATATTGGAACAGGTAGAGATCCTTATAAAAACTTTGTTTATACCAGTTTTCAGGAGTTAGCCACTTTTGTTTCCCATAATAGAGTAGCACAAATTGCAAAAAAATATGGCGAGAAAAAGCTATTTAAAATGTGTAATTTAATTGCAGGTGATGAAATGCGTCACCACTTAGCTTATAGCGAATTTGTAAACCAAATTTTTAAAATCGACCCAAGTGAAATGATGCTTTCTTTTCAGTATATGATGAAGCAAAAAATCACAATGCCAGCACTTTTCTTACGTGAATCTGGTGATAAAATTGGTAGTGCTTTTGAAGCGTTTTCAGATTCTGCTCAACGAATTGGAGTATATACAGCATCTGATTACGTAGATATTTTGCAAAAATTAAATGAGAAGTGGGACATTGGAAACATCAATGGCTTAACAGCTGAAGCAGAAAAAGCAAGAGATTACTTAATGAAATTACCTGAAAGAATGAGAAAAATCTCTGAACGTTTAATCATTCCAGAAGACGGTCATATTTTTAAATGGGTAGAACCTGCTTTAATTAGATAATCAAAAAAATTTAATAACATAAATTCCAAATTCTAAAACTTAACTTTTGAATTTGGAATTTTTATTTCAACATTTATATGTCGTCAGTATTAGAAAACACCATTAACTTCGTAAAAAAACAATTAGAACATGCAGAAAGCGGGCACAATTGGTTTCATATGGAACGCGTTTACAACAACGCATTATTAATAGCAAAAGGGGAAATTTGCAACTTAGAAGTGGTTCAACTTGCAGCTTTGTTACACGATATTGCCGATAGTAAATTTCACGAAGGTGATGAAACAGTTGGTCCGAAAGTGGCTAGAGATTTTTTAGTTTCTGAACATGTTTCGGAAGAGACTATTCAGCATGTGGTAAAAATTATTGAAAATATTTCTTTTAAAGGTGGCAATTTCGAAAAGAAATTCACCTCTAAAGAATTAGAAATCGTTCAAGATGCCGATAGGCTAGATGCTATTGGAGCAGTTGGAATCGCTCGCACTTTCAACTATGGCGGATTTAAAAACAGAGAAATTTATAATCCTGATATTTTACCTAATTTAAACATGTCGAAAGAAGAATATAAAAATTCGACCGCACCAACCATTAATCATTTTTACGAAAAATTATTACTTTTAAAAGATAAAATGAATACCGAAACGGGAAAAAAAATTGCACAACAACGCCATGAATTTATGAAAACGTTTTTAGAGCAGTTTTATAAGGAGTGGAGTGGGGTTGTTTAGTTTACAGTCTCAGTTTACGGTCTCAGTTTACAGTTTCAGTGTTCAGTCTCAGTGTTCAGTATATAAAATAAAAAAAAGCAGTTTTCATTATTGAAAACTGCTTTTATATTTAAAATAGTCTGCTTACTAATTCCCAAACTGAAAACAGAAAACTGAGACTGAAGACTTATTACACTACACCTTGACCTAACATAGCATCTGCAACTTTTACGAAACCAGCAATATTTGCTCCTTTTACGTAATCTACATAGCCATTTCCGTCAGAACCATAAGCTACACAAGCTTCATGAATATCTTTCATGATAGTTTTTAATCTTTGATCTACTTCTTCAGAAGTCCAACTTAAACGTAAAGAGTTTTGAGACATTTCTAAACCTGAAGTCGCTACACCACCAGCAT
Organism: Flavobacterium difficile; assembly: GCF_011392115.1. GTDB lineage: Bacteria > Bacteroidota > Bacteroidia > Flavobacteriales > Flavobacteriaceae > Flavobacterium > Flavobacterium difficile. The sequence continues at coordinate 140,395 of NZ_JAAJBT010000005.1, read as the reverse complement.
TAGAGGCTTTTCCTGGTGCAAATAAGATTTTTGCATTTGTGAAAACAGTAACTGCTTCTGGAGTTGAAGGCATATTCGCTCCTTCAGCCACACAGATACATCCGTTAGCAACAAGCATTTTAGCTTCTTCTTCGTTCAATTCGTTTTGAGTAGCACAAGGTAATGCGATATCACATTTTACTTCCCATGGACGTTTTCCTTCTACGAATTTTGCAGATGGATATTTCTTAACGTAATCAGAAATTCTTCCGTAGTTTACGTTTTTAATTTCCATAACATACGCTAATTTCTCAGCATCAATACCTGCTTCATCATAAATATATCCAGAAGAATCAGACATAGTTACAACTTTACCACCTAATTGAGTTGCTTTTTCAGTTGCATATTGTGCTACGTTTCCAGAACCTGAAACCACTACAGTTTGTCCTTCGAAACTTTTTCCTTTAGTTTTTAACATACTATCAGCGAAATACACATCTCCATAACCTGTAGCTTCAGGACGGATTAATGAACCACCGAAAGAAATTCCTTTACCAGTTAAAACTCCAGTAAATTCGTTTCTTAATCTTTTATATTGTCCAAACATGTAACCCACTTCACGTCCACCTACTCCAATATCTCCAGCAGGAACGTCAGTATCTGCACCAATGTGTTTAGATAATTCTGTCATGAATGCCTGACAAAATCTCATAATTTCTATATCAGATTTACCTTTTGGATCAAAATCAGCTCCACCTTTTCCTCCACCCATTGGTAAAGTAGTTAATGAATTTTTAAATGTTTGTTCAAAAGCTAAGAATTTTAATATACTTAAGTTTACAGATGGATGAAAACGAATTCCTCCTTTGTATGGTCCGATTGCAGAGTTCATCTGAATTCTGTAGCCTCTGTTTACTTGAGTTGTTCCTTTGTCGTCAATCCAAACCACTCTGAACATAATTACTCTTTCTGGCTCCACCATTCTTTCCAATAACATTTTGCCTTGGTATTTAGGATTTTCCTCGATAAACGGAATAACTGTTTCTGCAACTTCTCTTACGGCTTGCATAAACTCTGGTTCATTTGCATTTCTTTTAGCTACTTCGCCTAAAAATGCTGTAACACTTTGACTCATAATTATATTTTTAAATTTTTTTTTCTGATTGCAAATATACAGTTATAAAAAAAAAATACATCGTTTTCGTAAAAAAAATAACCTTTTTTTAAGAAAATGAAAAACAGCGCGAACGATACTAAGAAATCTTAAAAAAAACATCAATTTTCGAATAAAACAAAAAAAATATTTTAATATGAAGTTTGTTTTTTTATATTTGTCAGATAAAATTTCCCAGCAATGAGTAAAAAAATAATTTACAGCCTAATATTAGCACTTGGAATTTCAAATTTATCGAGTGCACAGTTTGGTTTTTCACATGAAGTTGGTGCTTTTGTAGGGCCAGTTGCCTTTCAATCAGACTTTGGTGAAAGACGCGATTTATCTACAAATGCTGGAAATACAGGTTTTGGAGTGGGGATTGTTCATTATATGAATTTCTCTTACAGAGCAGAATGTAATTGTTACACGCCAGAAACCTATTTTAATGATCACTTTAAATTAAGAACAGAACTTTCGTATACTAAAACAAAATTAGATCATTTTGGGGAATGGGCTGAAAAACAGACTGATGGTGGAAGACAACTTAGAGCCATGGATGGTGAAGCTAAAGTTACAGACATCGGAATGCAATTAGAATATTTTCCATGGAGTATCCGACAATTTACAGCTACTGATGGCGCTTGGGCTCCATTTGTTGGACTTGGAGCACATTATAATTTTTATAAACCAAATGTTTACACTACAACAGGGAATGGAGTGGTATCATCGTTAACCATGCCATGGTTTCCAAAATATTATGACGGTGGAGTAAATAATGAAGGTGGAAGTACATGGAGCATTGTGTCTAGTGTTGGTTCTCGTTACAAGTTAACAGAGTTATCAGATTTATTTGTAGAATTAAGATGGCAATATTATTTTTCTAATTGGGTAGACGGAGTAAATCCAGATCAAGCAAGATTTCCAGAAAACAAAGTAAATGATTGGAATGTTTGGTTAAATTTTGGATACATTTATTACTTAGATTAAATAGTAATTCCCATTAAAATTTTAAAAACTCATCTACTTTGTTAAAAATAGATGAGTTTTTTTGTGTAATGGCACAATTATTGATTTTTATTTTTTAAATTTACAACTTAAACATTTCTTATGAAGAAAAATTACATTTATATTTTACTTTGTTTTTTAGCATTTAGTTTTACCTCTATGGGGCAAGATGTTAAGAACAGTAATGCTTCTAAGTCTCAAGAGCCAACTATTGAAGGGTTAAGTTTATATCCCAATCCGAATAATACTGGTAAAGTTTACATTACTTCTAAGTTAAATCTTGAAAAAAAGGTTGAAGTATTCGACGTATTAGGTAAAAAAGTAATCGACGTTACTTTGTTTACCAAAGAACTAAACATCGCTAATTTAAATCCTGGTGTTTATATTATTAAAATAAAAGAAGGAGAAGCATCTGCGACAAGAAAGCTTATCATCAACTAAAATAGGATTCCTAGATAAATTGCATATAATGTTTATTGTCTAGGAATTTTTGTGTCTACTTATCTCAAATCTTATATGAAAAAAATTTACTCATTCTTTTTAATGTTTTTTGGAGCATTATCATTTGCACAAACTTTTTATTCTGAAAACTTCGGAACTCCATCTGGTACTACTCTAATAACTGGTTATTCAGGTTGGCAAGTTGGTTCGCCGGTAACCTATTCAGGGTCTGGTGATGTAAGAACAACAGGAGCGTCTTCAGGATATGCTGGAGCTTCAGGCTCTGGAAATGTTTTTTTAACATCAACTGCTGGTAGAAATTTAATTATTTCAAACATTAATTCTTCTGCTTTTAACCAGGCTGATATCCAATTGTCATTTGGCTATTTAACTAGCAGTGTAGCAACACAATTAGTGGTGGAAACTTCAACAAATGGTACTACTTGGACGCCAATAACTTTTACACAAAACACAACAACTACATGGAATTTAGTTACTGTTTTAGGCGGTCAAATTCCTTCATCAACAACATTATCATTGCGATTTACACAACCGGCAACGGCATCTATGCGTATTGATGATGTAAAACTTTCGAGTGTATCTTCTTCTTGTACTTTGGTTTTGGGAGCAGCCACAACAACTTGTTCTGCTTCTACCTTAGCGTTAGATACATATAGTGTTTCTATTCCTTTTTCAGGAGCTGGAAATGCTACTTATGTTATTACTCCAACTTCAGGGACTGTCGGTGGTGATAACCCAACTGCTGTTGCAACAGGAAATATTATAATTTCAGGAATTACGGAGAATACGCCATATTCAGTGAGCATTACAGGTGGAACATGTAACTTTACGACTAATGGAAATTCACCAGAGTGTAAACCCTTAAATGCTTTAACTTTTCAAGAACCATTTAATTATACGGTTGGAAGTTCACTTGGTGCGCAACAAACTTGGTCAAATTTAAATTCAGGAGATTTAATTACAGTTGAATCTGGGAACCTTACCTATGGTACTTTGGCCGGAACAGGTAATTCGGTTAGTTTTTCAGGTGCTGGAATTGAAACTTTTTCTCCTTTTACACCAACAACTTCTGGTACTATTTATGCAGGTTTTATGTTTTCAGTTACAGATTTAAGCAACGTAACAGATGGAGTAGATTCTTATTTTGCCGTTTTAACAGATGCTGCTAAAAATTTTAAGCTAAGACTTTTTACTAAAAGAGTAGCATCGCAATATCAAATTGGTTTTGATAGTGCAGCTACTACAACAAATTACGACACTACATTAAGAAATATTGGAGATGTAGTTTACGTTATTATGGGATACGATTTTGCAACAAATACAGTTGTTAATGTCTGGATCAATCCAAATTTAGCCACTTTTTCAAGTGCTACACCACCAACTTTAACAGCCACAACACCTGCGATTGCAGATTTAGGTGGATTTGTTTTAAGACAAGACGGCAGTACTTCGACACCAACTATAAAAGTGGATGAACTAAAAATAGGTGCTTTAGCTGCAGAATATAACTTATCCTCTGCGACTTTTTCTCAGATTGATGGGCTAAAATTATATCCTAATCCAACCAAAAATAGTTTATACATTGAAACAGCTATAAATAGTACTATTTACGTTTCAATTGTAGATTTGTTAGGAAAAGAAGTAATTAACACTAAAGTTGCTAATAATCTTGTTAATGTTTCAAACTTAACTTCAGGAATTTATATCGTGAAAATTACAGAAGAGGGAAAAACAGCGACTAAAAAATTGATTATTAACTAGTTGTTAAAAGATTAACATTAAGAAAACATTAATTTCCTAATTAAAGTTAGTTAGGAAATTAAATTTGTTTATATCTTTGTACTCAATTTAATTTATTCAAAAATGAAAAAAATTTACTCAATCTTTATTGGTTTAATTTCAGTTGCAAGTTTTGGACAAGTATTGTCAGAAGATTTCAACTATGCTGATAACGCACTTTTAACTGCTAATGGCTGGACTGCTCATAGTGGAGCTGGAACACAAGCAATTGATGTTGGTACTTCAAACGGTTTAACGTACACAGGTTATTCTGGGGTAACTGGTTTTACTGCTGCTGCAATTGGTAATGCTGTAAGATTAGATAACAATGGAGAAGATATCAATAAAGCATTTGCTGCACCTGTAACTTCAGGAGATTTATACGTTTCTTTTTTAATTAACGTATCAACTGCTGTAGATGGGTATTTTTTAAGTTTAGGTACAGGAACTTCAACATTCTATTCAAGATTTTATGCTAGACCTTCTGCTACATCAGGAAAAATAAACTTTGGAATCGGTAATGCTGCTGCAACTTATTCAACAACAGATTTCGACCCAAATACAACGTATTTAGCAGTTATTAAATATAGTGTTTCTGCTACCGGTCCTGTAAGTTTGTGGATAATTCCTTCTGGAATACCTGCAACTGAAGCTGCTGCTGGTGCACCTACTGCTACTTCATCAGGTTCAGGAAATGCAAGTGTTGCTGGGGTTTATTTAAGACAATATAATGCATCTCAAAACATCACTATAGATGGTTTAAGAGTTTACCCAACTTGGTTTAATACTTCTGCTTGTCCTTTAACTTTAGGTACAGAAGTTGCTGTTTGTGATGCTATCACTACAGCTATTGACACATATACCGTAACAATCCCTTTTACAGGTGGAAACAGTGGTTCTTATACTTTATCTGCTACTAGTGGAACTATTTCAGGTGATAATCCTTCAACAACAGCTACTGGAAATATTATTATTTCTGGAGTAAATGAAGGTACTAATGTTACTTTAACTGTAACTGGAGCTTGTTCATTCAATAAAGTAATTACTGCATCTGATTGTAAGCCAATTAACGCTCTTCCATATAGTGAGCCATTTAATTATACAGTTGGAAACTCATTAGGAGCAGAGCAAAGATGGACAAATGTTAACACAGGAGACAACGTTTTAGTTGCAACAGGAAACTTAAATTACACTGGAATTACTTCAACAGGAAATTCAATCTCTTTCTCTGGTGCAGGTGCTGAAGTTAGAACTCCATTTACATCAACTAACTCTGGTACAATTTATGCTTCTTTTTTAGCAACCGCTTCGGATTTATCTAATGTAACTGTAGACTTAACAAATACTTATTTTGCATTTTTCACTGATGCAACAGGAGCTACAACAACAGCAAGAATTTGGATTAGAAAAAATGGAACACAATACCAATATGGTTTAGGTTCGGGTACAGCTCCAACAAACTGGTCTGCAAATTTATATAATGCTAATGATACACAATATCTAGTTTTAGGATATGATTTTGGTACTAATCTTTTATCATTATACGAAAACCCAACTGTTGCTGGTTCTTCAAGTTCAACTGTAAGTGTAACTCCAACAGCGGCTTTTACTACATTAGGAGGATTTATGTTCCGTCAAGATGGTGCTGCTAACACTCCGACAATGATCATTGACGAGTTAACAATTAATACTACACCAACTTTTACTTTATCATCTTCATCTTTTTCTCAAATTGAAGGTTTAAAAATGTATCCAAACCCAACTAAAAATAATTTATTTATTGAAACAGCTTTAAATAGCGATATCAATGTATCAATTGTAAACATGTTAGGTAAAGAAGTTGTAAGCGCTAAAGTAGTTAACAATACTGTAAACGTTTCTAACTTAACTTCTGGAATTTACATTGTAAAAATTACTGAAGAAGGAAAAACTTCAACTAAAAAATTAATTATTGAGTAATTAATTTAAACGATATCTTAAAAAGCACCAACTTTAGTTGGTGCTTTTTTTATGTTCAAAAAACGGAAAAGCAACGTGCAACTAATAATCTTTTTCTACTTTTGCAGAATGATTTCAAAAGAAGATATTTTCTCCATTGCATCTAAAAAAGAATTTGAAAAAATTACTTTAAAAGTTTTTCGTTTTCAATACGAGAATAATAGCGTATACCAATCTTTCTGCATTCATTTAGGAAAAAATCCAAGTAACGTAAAGCAAATTGCTGACATTCCTTTTCTACCAATTCAGTTTTTTAAATCTGATACCATTGTGAGTACTTCAAATCAACCACAAGTAGTTTTTACAAGTAGTGGTACAACAGGAATGATTACAAGTAAACATTTTGTAACTGATGCGTCACTTTACGAAGACAGTTATAATAAGGCTTTTGCTCAGTTTTATGGAAATATTGAAGACTATTGTGTTTTAGCCTTATTACCCTCTTATTTAGAGCGTGAAGGCTCTTCATTGATTTATATGGTAGAAGATTTGATCAAAAGAAGTAATCATAAAGACAGTGGTTTTTATTTGAATGATTTGGAACAACTTTCTAATAAAATTATTGAACTAGAAAATGAAGGTCAGAATATCATTTTAATAGGTGTTACTTATGCTTTATTAGATTTAATTGAATTCAAAAAATTTCAGTTGAAAAACACTATCATCATGGAAACTGGTGGAATGAAAGGTAGAAGAAAAGAAATGATAAGAGAAGAACTACATCAAATTCTTTGTGAAGGTTTTGGCGTACCTACCATTCATTCCGAATACGGTATGACTGAACTTTTATCGCAAGCTTATTCTCTAGGAAATGGAATTTTCGAATGTCCAATTTGGATGGATGTTTTAATTCGAGATACCGAAGATGCTTTAAGTTATGTTGAAAATGGAAAAACTGGTGGAATCAATGTAATAGATTTGGCAAACATAAATACTTGTTCTTTTATAGCTACACAAGATTTAGGAAAAAAATTCGAAAACAAAACCTTTGAAGTTTTAGGTCGGTTTGATAATTCTGACATCAGAGGTTGTAATTTAATGGTTTACTAATTTCGAAAACCAAAAAACATTTAAAAAAATCATGATTTTTACAGATACACATACCCATTTATATTCCGAAGAATTTACAGAAGACAGAGATATAATGATACATCGTGCTTTCGAAGCAGGTGTTACTAGACTTTTTGTGCCGTCAATCGATAGCAGTTACACGCAAAACATGTACGATTTAGAAGCTCAATATCCAGCAAACGTATTTCTAATGATGGGTTTGCATCCTTGTTATGTAAAAGAAAATTATACTGCTGAATTAGCACATGTAGAAACCGAATTGGCAAAAAGAAAATTTGCAGCCATAGGTGAAATTGGAATCGATTTATTTTGGGATAAAACGTTTTTGAAACAACAACAAGAGGTTTTTATCAGACAAATTCAACTAGCTAAACAATATAAATTACCAATCAATATTCATTGTCGAGATGCCTTTGATGAAGTTTTAGAAATTTTAGAACAAGAAAAATCACCTGAACTTTGGGGAATTTTTCATTGTTTCACAGGCGATTTCAACCAAGCCAACCAAGCTATCTCTTGCGGCATGAAATTAGGAATTGGTGGTGTAGCCACATTCAAGAACGGTAAAATTGATCAGTTTTTAAACGAAATTGAGATAAAAAATATTGTTTTAGAAACCGATTCGCCCTATTTAGCACCCGTTCCGTTTCGTGGCAAACGAAACGAAAGTAGCTATGTAAAACTAATTGCTGATAAATTATCTGAAATTTATAACTTGCCTTTAGAAGAAATAGCCGCAATAACTACACAAAATAGTAAAGATGTCTTCGGATTTTAATATTTGATAACGTTTAATTCCTATTTTTTTCGTTTTTTTGTAGATATAAAATACAGTATGTCGAAATTTGATAAAATACGTCCTTATTATGATGCTGAAGTAAACGATGCTATTCGTGCTTCAATCAATCATCCTATGATGAAAGCATTGATGGATTTTGCTTATCCGAACGTGGAAGAAAGCGTTTGGAAAGAACAATTACTTCGTACCCATTCTATTAGAGATTTTCAAATTAATTTTGCGTATCACGCCATAAAAAAGATTTTGGAGAAAAGTTCTGATGGCTTAACTACTTCCGGTTTTGAAAAATTAGAACCGAATACGTCTTATTTTTTCATTTCGAATCATAGAGATATTATTTTAGACACTTCCTTGCTAAATGTTTGTTTGCATGAACACGGCTTGGTAATGACCGCTTCTGCCATTGGTGATAATTTAGTTAAGAAAGATTTTTTATTGATGCTATCTAAACTAAATAGAAACTTTTTAGTGCAAAGAAATTTGTCGCCACGAGAATTGTTAGAAAGTTCGAAATTACTTTCAGAGTACATGTACCGTTTGGTTTCGAAAGAAAATCGTTCGGTTTGGATTGCACAACGTGAAGGAAGAACAAAAGACGGAAATGATGCCACTCATTCTGGTGTTTTAAAAATGATGGCTATGGCTTCCGACGAAAAAAACACGATGGATTTCTTTAAGAAAGTTAAAATCGTACCGGTTTCAATTTCCTATGAATATGATCCAACCGATGCTTTAAAAATGCCTCAATTAATGGCTGAAGCTAACGATGAAATTTATACCAAAGATAAAAACGAAGATTTTATAACGCTTTTAAGTGGAATTATTGGTCAGAAAAAGCGCATTCACATTCATGTTGGTGATGTTTTAGATTCGGAATTAGATGCAATTTCTGCCGAAACAACTAATTCTAACAAGCAAATGTTTGCATTAGCTCAAGTAATAGATGATTCTATTTTACAATCTTACAAGCTTTGGCCAACAAATTATATTGCATACGATTTATTATTCAATACCGATTCAAATTCTGATAAATATACCGAAAAAGAAAAACAACTTTTTGAGCGCAGATTAGAATTAAGAATTAATGCCGAAGATGCTAAAATGAAAGAAAGTTTCTTAGCTATGTATGCCAATCCGGTAATTAACAAATTAAAATATCAAAAAATTGAAAGCGCTAACTAAGCCAAACATTCTACTAATTTATACAGGTGGAACAATCGGTATGATTAAAGATGCCGATACAGGTGCGTTAAAAGCTTTCAATTTTAAGAAATTAATAAAAGGTATTCCTGAACTTAAATTGTTAGATTGTACGATCGAAACGGTTTCTTTTGAAAAACCCATCGATTCTTCAAATATGCAAATTAAGGATTGGCAAAAAATGGCAGCAATCATTGAAGAAAATTACCTTAATTTTGACGGTTTCGTGGTGCTTCATGGTTCCGATACGATGTCTTATAGTGCTTCTGCTTTAAGTTTTATGTTTGAAAATTTAAGTAAGCCTATCGTTTTCACAGGTTCTCAATTACCAATAGGCGATTTGCGTACCGATGCGAAAGAAAACTTAATTACTGCCATTCAAATTGCTTCCTTGCAAGATAAAGGAAAACCCGTAATACAAGAAGTTTCTTTATATTTCGAGTATAAATTATATAGAGGCAACCGAACGACTAAAATAAGTGCCGAACATTTTAATGCCTTTACTTCACCAAATTTTCCAGAATTAGTAGAATCTGGTGTGCATTTAAATGTGAATACCTCTATTTTATTGAAACAAAAAACCACTAAAAAACTAAAAGTTAATACCAGTTTTGATGACAATGTTTTAATATTAAAATTATTTCCGGGTATTAATAAAACCATTTTGCATGCTCTTTTGCACACGCCTAATTTAAAAGGTGTAATTTTGGAAACTTATGGTTCTGGTAATGCACCAATGGAAAATTGGTTTATTAGCGAAATTGATAATGCCATTCAACGAGGTTTGCATATTGTTAATGTGACACAATGTAGTGGTGGAAGTGTGTTGATGGGCACCTATGAAACTAGTACTCAGTTAAAAGAAATAGGTTTAATTTCAGGAAAAAATATTACTACCGAAGCAGCCATAACAAAATTAATGTATTTGTTAGGACAAAACGTGGCTAATTCAGTTTTTAAAACTATTTTTGAAACGCCTTTACGCGGAGAAATGAACGATTAAAATTAGAAAGGTGGCCGAGTGGCTTAAGGCGCACGCTTGGAAAGCGTGTTCCCGATTTTCGGGACGAGGGTTCGAATCCCTTCCTTTCTGCAAATAATATAGTGATGAAAAAAGTTTTGTTTTTTTTATGGATGCCTTTTTTTTGTTTTTCACAAGAAACACTTCCACAGGAAGTTAAGACAATTGAAATAGATTCACTGTTCAGAGAAGACCAATTTTATGCGTCTTTAAGTTATAATTTAGTTCAAAACCGTCCAGCTGGTTTTAAGCAATTTTCATTTTCGCCAGGTATCACCTTTGGTTTTTTAAGAGATTTTCCGATTTCAAAAAACAGGCATTGGGCGATAGCACCCGGATTAGGCTATTCCTATAATAACATTAAGCAATTTATTAATTCAGATGAACTTGCGGGTAGCGATATTATTGTTCCTGCAGAGAATATTCGTACAGTAATTACTACACACGGTATTGAATTTCCGCTTGAAGTGCGCTGGAGAAATGCCACGCCAACAAGTCATATTTTTTGGAGAATACACACTGGTTTTAAAGCAACTTATGTTTTTAATTCTAAGTTGAAAATTGAATCTTCTACCGGAAGTACAAAAGAATCCATTTCAGACGAAATCAATCGTTGGCAATATGGTGCTTATATTTCTGTCGGATTTAACACTTGGAACCCCTATATATATTATGGCTTAAATCCAATTTTTAAAGACGGTTCAAAAATTAGTAATTTTAATATTGGGTTTCAGTTTTATATACTGTAAAACCATAATAACACTTGTGGAACCCCACCAATTAGTATTCCAATAATTAACTCAAAGGGTGTGTGGGCTTTCATATATAAACGAGATGAAGCAACAAAACCCATACACATTATTAAATAGGCTAGCGTGTAAGTAGCTTCGATTTCTAAATAACTGGTTAACATCATTATAAAAGTAAATAAGGATGTGCAACCGATCATGTGTAAACTTGCTTTAAATCGTATAAGCACCAATATAAAAGCTAAAAAAGAACTTAGTAATCCCGCTTGAAAAAACTTGTAAAGTTCGGGAAAATGTATGTCTAAAATGGTGAAATTTAGCAAGCAATATAAAAGTAAAATTTGTATAAAAATAGGGTATTTTCTTTCTTCAATTGTGGCTTCAGTAAACGATTTTACTACTTTTAAAGTTTTTAGTAACGTGTAAAAGCAAATGGGTAGTAATATAGTTAAGATAAAAATTTGAAAGATCGATAAATAAACTTCTGTGGTTAACTTTAAATTTTTTGTAAATAAAAAATACAAAAAAGCACCATAAATAGAAATAAAAATGGGATGAAAAATGTATGAAAACGGAACTAATAGATATTTTGTTTTCAATTTTAATACGTTTAGAAAATTTTTAAAACTACATTTTTTTTCTCAATCGCGCTACAGGTATGTCTAATTGTTCTCTGTATTTTGCAATGGTTCTTCTGGCAATTGGAAAACCTTTTTCTTTTAACATAGCAGCTAAGTCCTCATCTGGTAGAGGTTTGCTTTTGTCTTCTTCCGCAATAACGCGTTCTAGAATGTTTTTAATTTCAATCGTAGAAACATCTTCTCCTTGGTCGTTTTTCATCGCTTCAGAGAAAAATTCTTTGATTAATTTTGTTCCGTAAGGCGTGTCTACATATTTACTATTGGCCACACGAGAAATGGTTGAAATATCTAAACCAATCATATCGGCAATATCTTTCAGAATCATCGGTTTTAACTTCGATTCTTCGCCATCTAAGAAATATTCTTGTTGAAAATACATGATCGCATTCATGGTTACAAATAATGTCTCTTGGCGTTGTTTAATCGCATCGATAAACCATTTGGCAGAATCTAATTTCTGTTTGATAAACTGCACCGCATCTTTTTGAGAATTCGATTTATCGCTAGACACTTTATACGTTTGCAACATTTCTTGATAGTCTTTAGATACGTGCAATTCTGGAGCATTTCTGCCGTTTAAAAGTAGTTCTAATTCGCCATCAACAATACGAATCGTGAAATCGGGGACAACATGTTCTACCATTCTGCTGTTACTATCATAACTTCCTCCTGGTTTCGGATTTAGTTTTTCAATTTCATCAATGGCTTTTTTCAATTGTTCTTTCGTACAATCGAATTTTTGTAATAATTTATCGTAATGCTTCTTGGTAAAAGCATCAAATTGTTTTTCAATTATTGTAATTGCTAAATTTACCGATTCAGTAGGCGTTTTATGTTTCAACTGAATTAACAAACATTCTTGTAAATCTCTAGCGCCTACACCAGAGGGTTCTAATTGCTGTACTACGTGTAAGATTCTTTCAACCGTTTTTTCATCGGTATAAACTCCTTGTGTGAAGGCCATATCGTCTACAATATCCTGAATGGTTCTTCTGATGTATCCAGAATCTTCGATACTTCCTACTAAAAATTCAGCAATTTCTCGATCATCTTCAGTAAGGATAAACGTATTTAACTGATTGATTAAATCTTGATGAAAACTTACTTGTGCTTGCATCGGCATGCTTCTGTCTTCGTCGTCATCGCTATAATTATTGCTTTGGTATTTGTAATCTGGCGTTTCGTCGTTGCTTAAATACTCATCAATATTGATATCACCTGTATCAATTTGATCGTTGTCATAATCATCGTAATTGTCGTCATTAGACGCGTCATTATAATCATCTAACGATTCGTTATTGTCATTTAAACTTCCTTCTAAAGCGGGATTTTCAACCATTTCTTCTTGCAAACGTTGCTCAAAAGCTTGCGTAGGCAATTGAATTAACTTCATCAACTGAATTTGTTGTGGAGATAATTTCTGCGATAATTTGAAATTTAAACTGTGTTTAAGCATATCGTGTTTATGGTTTAAGTGTTTAATCGTTTATAAGTTTAAAAGGCATCGTGTATAAACCTTCTAAACTTCTAAACTTTTTAAACTTCTAAACTGTTTTTTTTAAAATTCTGCGTTATCTGGCGTTCTTGGGAAAGGAATAACGTCACGGATATTGGTCATACCGGTTACGAATAACACCAATCTTTCGAAACCTAATCCGAAACCTGAATGAACTGCTGTTCCGAATCTACGTGTATCTAAATACCACCATAATTCTTCTTCTTCAATTCCTAAAACTTTCATTTTTTCGATTAAAACGTCTAAACGTTCCTCTCTTTGTGAACCTCCAACAATTTCTCCAATTCCTGGGAATAAGATATCCATGGCTCTTACGGTTTCTTTTCCTGGTTCTGTTCCGTCATTTAAACGCATGTAAAACGCTTTAATTTTCGCAGGATAATCGAATAAAATTACCGGACATTTGAAATGTTTTTCCACTAAGAAACGCTCGTGCTCCGATTGTAAGTCGGCACCCCATTCGTCAATTAAATATTGGAATTTCTTATTTTTATTTGGTTTTGAATTCTTTAAAATATCAATCGCTTCTGTATAAGAAACACGTTTGAAATTGTTTTCTAAAACGAAATTCAATTTCTCTAACAACGTCATTTCACTACGTTCTGCTTGAGGTTTGCTTTTTTCTTCTTCGATTAAACGGTTTTCTAAGAATTTTAAATCTTCTGAACATTTTTCCAAAGTGTATTTAATTACATTCTGAATAAAATCTTCTGCTAAATCCATATTCGCTGCTAAATCATTGAATGCTACTTCAGGTTCAATCATCCAAAATTCAGCCAAATGACGAGACGTATTTGAATTCTCTGCACGGAACGTTGGTCCGAATGTATATACCTGACCTAAAGACATCGCATACGTTTCTGCTTCTAACTGTCCAGAAACGGTAAGATTCGTTTGTTTTCCGAAAAAGTCTTCTTTGTAGTTTACCTTTCCGTCTTCAGTTCTTGGCGTATTGTCAAATGGTAAAGCTGATACTTGAAACATTTCTCCAGCACCTTCTGCATCTGAACCTGTGATAATTGGCGTATTTACATATACAAATCCTTTTTCTTGAAAATATTTATGCACCGCGAAAGACAACGTAGAACGCACACGCATAATCGCTCCAAACAAATTGGTTCTGGTACGTAAATGAGCATGTTCTCTTAGAAAATCTAAACTTGGTTTGTTTTTAGGTTGAATTGGGAATTTCTCCGCATCAGAATCACCCAAAATTTCTAGTTTAGTAACTTGAATTTCTACTTTCTGACCTGCACCTTGACTTTCCACTAAAGTTCCAATAACAGAAATGGCCGCTCCAGTAGTAATTCGTTTTAAAGTTTCTTCAGGTGTGTTTTCAAAATCCACCACACACTGAATATTGTTAAGAGTTGAACCGTCATTTAGTGCAATAAATTGATTGTTTCTAAATGTTCTTACCCAACCTTTTGCGTTGACTTCTTGTAACGTTTTCGTGTTTTCTAATAAATCTATTATTCTAATGTGCTTCTTCATCTTTTGCTAAAATTCATTTAAAGTGCAAATATAGTGCGAATTATTGAGTTTTAGAAATGTGATTTTGTACTTTATTTTAAGAAGTTTTATGAATTTAAATTCTATTATTAATCGTAATTTTCTAATTTTACGAAATGATTTTAGTTACAGGCGGAACAGGTTTAGTGGGTTTTCATTTATTGTTGCATCTTTCTCAAGAAAAGGAGGCAATTCGTGCCATATATAGATCAGAAAAAAAACTACAACACATTAAAAATTTTTTCCAAAAAGAAAATCAACTTGCTGAATTTGAAAAAATCGATTGGGTTCAAGCGGATATTTTAGATATTCCAGCGCTTGAAATGGCTTTTTCAGATGTTTCATATGTATATCATTGTGCAGCGTTGGTTTCTTTTAATCCGAATGACGAAGACCAACTCTATCAAAATAATATTGTTGGAACTGCTAATGTGGTTAATATTTCTCTTTCAAAAAATATTAAAAAATTGTGTTATGTGAGTTCGATTGCCGCTTTAGGAAACGGAACAGAGCATAATTTAATTGTCAACGAAGAAACTGAGAGAAATAGTGAAGCCGTAAGAAGCGATTATTCGATTTCGAAATTTGGTGCTGAAATGGAAGTTTGGCGAGGCTTTCAAGAAGGCCTAGACGTGGTGATTGTGAATCCAGGTGTGATTTTCGGTGCTGGTTTTCCAAATGAAGGCAGTAGCTTATTTATCCAAAACATCAAAGCCGGACAATTGTTTTACACTTTGGGGAAAATTGGAATTGTTTCGGTTGAAGATGTGGTTAAAGCCATGACTGCTTTAATGAAAAGTACTATTTCTGGTGAAAGATTTATCTTAGTTAGTCAAGATGTTACCTATAAAGAATTATTTGATAGTATTGCTGACATTCTGAACAATCCCGAAGTTTCGGGTCAGAATGACAAAAGGGTTAAAAAACCGAAATATTTGGTCAAAAAATGGCAAGTTCAAATCGCACGTATTTTGGAATTTATTTTTGCGACTTTGTTATTTAGAAATCGAATGTTAACGAAAGCTACCATTAATTCGCTATTTAATGAAGAAATTCACGACACCAGTAAAATAAAAAAGGTAATTAATTTTGAGTTTTTAGACAAGAATGTGTTTTTGAAAAAAGTAATACAATCTTTTTAAGTCAATTGAGTTTTTAATTAAATAAAAAAACCGCTGATTCAGCGGTTTTTATAAGTTGCAAATAGTTTATTAGCAAAATTCGTTGTAAGCGTCTTTTAAGTTTTCTGCAATTAATTCTGCTGGGCGACCTTCAATATGATGGCGCTCTAACATGTGAACCAATTCTCCATTTTTAAATAAAGCCATACAAGGCGAAGATGGAGGAAAAGGGAACATGTGTTCTCTCGCTTTGTCTACAGCTTCTTTGTCTACACCAGCAAATACAGTAACTAAATTACTAGGTTTTTTTGCATTGTCTAAACTCATTTTGGCACCTGGACGTGCATTTCTTGCGGCACAACCACAAACTGAATTTACAACTACTAAAGTGGTTCCTTCTTTGCTAATTGCTTGTTCAACTGTTTCAGCTGAATATAAATCTTGAAAACCAGCATCAGATAATTCTGCACGCATGGGTTTTACCATTTCTTCTGGATACATATTTTTGTATTTTATAACGTTATAAAGTACAAATTTACAAAGTTTTTAGCTTTACACATATAAACTTATCATAAAGATTTGTTATCGTTAGATAAATTTAATGAAATCCTGAATTTCTATTTTATATTTGCAACATTAAATGATTTTATGAAATATATTATTCTTCTTTTTTTAAGTGTTACTTCATTTTCTTTTGCTCAAGATTTAAAAGATGCAGAAATTGAAACGGTTAGTATAAAAAGTAAACCAAAAATTGCTACAATTCTAAAAAAATTAAATAAGCAATTACTTAAGAAAACAGATACTACAAGTTTTGTGTTCGATTTGCGTCAAATAAATTTGAAAAATTCGGATACGATTATCAATAGAACGGAAGAACAAATTTTAAAAATTACTAATTTTAATAATACGTTTTCTAAAAAGAATGTAATTGAAAATAAAGAAAATTGGTTTTCTAACTTCAAAGAGATTTTCCAGAATTATTCGGCAGAAGAATCGCCAATTGGCTGGCTTTCGGGTTATCCTATTCGAAAAAATTTAACTACTGCTGAACTCGATTTTTTCTCACATCCTAGAGGGTATACTTATACAAGAGATTGGTTAGAGAATGATGAATTATTAGTCACTTTCGAATCTAAAGGATTTTATAAAGGTAGTTTTATTGTGGATAAGAATTTCAATTTATTACAATTGAATTACGAAACACAAGAACCTTATCCGTTTTTTTATACCAGTGAAGAAAGTATTGGTAAAAATCATAAATTCACTTCTAATTGGATTTACCAAAGAGAAAAAGTAGCCATGAATTTTGAAATTGTAAAAAACAAGATGGTTTTAAAATCGTTAAGTATTGAAGAAAAACTTCGAGATTTTACATTCAAACGATTCGATGAAAAAGGAGCGACTTTTACCGATAAGAACAATTTTTACACAAATATAAAATTGGTAAATAAGAATTTTTTGGAAGAATAATAATTTAGCTGAGAATTGCCGAATTATTGCTTGGATTTTAAAAAAAATAGAATCGTAAAGAAAAACTTTTTTTAATTTGAGAATTCGTTTTAAAAATACTAGCTATAAGATTCGCTTCAACAAAGCCTTTATAAACAATCCTTTCGGACACATCCAAATGACTTGTAAATCTTCCCAAAAAGAGGTTTCTTCATCTAAGAATTTAAAAATTAAGGCCGCTTTTCCAGTTTTAAACATACTTGAGAATATAGCACTTCCGTGTTGATTGGTTAGATATAAAATATCAATCAATAATAAATCGTACAGCCAAAATTTATTGATTTTATGAAAATTGGTAAAGTCGTTTCCCGTTTTTAAAAAAGCGACAAGTTTTTTAGCTTTTTTTACTGAATTTTTAAAGGTATACCCTGTGCTGGCTTTACTCCAACCACCGGCAGAACCAATGTTTATGATGTTTTTGCTGTTATTTTTCCAAAACGGAAAACAAGTCATAGGAATATTTCCTTGTTCTTTTTCTACGATTTCAAATTCGGTGATTCCTAATTGTTGAATGTAATTTTCAATTTCGGTTTCGTATTCATTTTTCGGCAATACATCTTTAGAAAATAAAGTATATTCCAATAAAGCTTCTTTTGGAGAAGTTGGTAACACATACATAAAGCGAGTGTTGCCTTTTTGTTCGACAGAAAAATCCATGAAAGTCGGACAGTTTTCTGTAAAAACTGCTTGTTTGCTTTTAATAAACCAGCCTACAAAATGTTGTTGTACTAAAGGGAATTTTGTTTGCGATTTTACTAGTTCGGGATTATATATACTATTGAAAATTTGAGTACATGTAAACGATTTACTTTTCGTTTTTACGACACAATGGTTTCCTAACTCTGAAAAATCAGTAACAGTATCTTGAATAATTTCTATGTTTTGATGTTTGGCAATTTCATCAAAAATCAACTTATAAAAATCGGCACTTCGAAGCATTTTGTACTCGTAGGGCTTCAAATTTAATTGGTTGGTAAAGTGGTTGTTTTTAAACCAAGCTAAGTTCCATTTTTTAGTACTAATTTCATCAAACCAATTTTCGGAATCCCAAAAACACCAAGTTCTGTCGTTTTTGTTTTTAGTGTCAGCATCGATCAACAATATTTTTTTATCAGAAAATTGCCCAGATTGAATCATTTCAAAAAGGGTTAATAAAGCTGATAATCCGTTTCCTGTAAAAATATAATGATAGTGATTCATAGCTTCAAAAGTACTGCTTTTGAGTGATTTTAAAAAAGGTATAATTAACTTATGAAGCTATTTTTTCAAATGCTATGTAATGTACTAAGTTGTTGTTAGCATCAAATTTTGGATACGCTTCAATTTCGCATTTATAGCTTGTGCCGTCTTTTTTATAATTAATTACAATTTCTTTAAAAGGATGTTGGTTTTTAACGGCTTCTCTAATTTTATTTCTGGTAGCTACATCTGTTAAATTACCTTGAAACATTTTAGGTGTATTTCCAACTATTTCTCTTGATGAGTAACCTGTTAATTTTGCAATTTCTGGAGTTACATATATGATTTTTAAACTGCTATCTGTGATAATTACAGATTTATTAGCTATGTCTTTAGCGAAGTTTATTTTTTCAGTCCAACTTTCTTGTATGCTTTCTATCGTTTTGATTTCATTAGGTAGCTGTTGGTAAAAATCCCAAGATACAATAGGTAATGGTAGAAGTTTTAAGCTTTTCTGGTATTTTTCCCAAGCTAAGTCGTAACGATGAAACATTTTGATTCGTTTAAAATATTATGAAAATGAATTACTATTTTTTAAATAAATGCTTATGAAGAAAAATATTAATTAATACATTTTCGTGATGCGTTTATTATTTAATACTATGCAACTGTTTCAATATCAAGTAAAAATTCAGTTACAAAAAAGCACAAGTTTTTCATTAAATTACTATTGATAAGCGATGAAATTTTTGTCTTATGCTTGTATTTCTTGGTAAAAGTAGCAAATAAAACAGAAAATCAATGCTTAGAATAGATGCTTAATCGTTTTAATGTCAATTTTAACTTTTGTTCTAGAATTTTTAAAGGTAATTGTAAAAAAAACACTAATATATTTTAAATTTTTCTTTTATATTAATTTAGAATAAATAAAAATAACATATATTTGTATCAGATTTTAGTTTTTAGTTTTCTTTTATTAAAAAACTTATGAATTAATTTACTTCAAATCTAGAGTCTGTTTTTGCTGTTTAATTTAAATAAGTGTAGTATGTGTTGCAATTTTACAAAAGTTAAAGAAACTAAAAATGGGATTTTAATTTACATGAATCATTGCAAAAAGTTCCAATTGAGTTTTAATAATCTTCATTTTAGTTTGGATAAAATCGAATTAGAAACATTTAAAGATTTTTTACGAAAAGTAGACATTAATTATTGGGAAAACGAATATGAAAATTCTATTTACAGGAAGAAGATTCCAATTCCTACGTTACAGAAAAATTTTATCATTTTAATTGACAGGTACGAATTGTTTGAACTGTTAAGTTTACTCGATTTTGATTCAGAAAACAAAGGCTTTTTAACCTTTAAAGATTTAGATGGTAAGATTAGTTTAAATTAATATTTAGAGTTATACTGTAGAAAGCCTGTTTTTAAAATGGGCTTTTTTATTTTAAATAATACCTAACTCCTAAAAAAAACCTAATTCCCTGATTGGGTGCATAGGTATAAGAAGGATCGAAGGTTAATGCATACGGATTTTCTGGCGTGGCAATTGCATTTCCATTTCCGTCAAATTGTACGTTTTCATCAAACGGATCATTTGGTCTGGCAATTAAAAAGGCGTTTTTTTTATTTGGTGACCAATTTAATAAGTTTTTAATTCCTCCATACAATTCAAATTTATTGTCTCGTTTGTATGTTGCTTGTATGTTTTGAATACTCCAAATCGGCGAAATAGCTCTTCTTGGGTCTAAGTCACTCAATAAAGGCAATCGCATGGGGCCATATACATTTCCTGTGTAATCAAAGGATAAGCCTAAGTCTAAAAGTTCATAAGTTATGGCCCAATTGGCGCTAAATTTTTCTGTTAAAATTGGAGTTGTAGAGATGCCGTTTCTTGTGTTTTTACTTTCTAATACACTAGCTCCAATATTAGCTTTTAATCCAAAATTCGACATATAATCCACATTCATACTCATTCCTTTTGATTCCGAAAAGCCATTCAAATTTTTGTAAATAATTTGATTCGGATTGCTGTCGTAATCGGGAATAATTTGATTTGAAAAATACGTATACCAACCAGAAATATCAATACCTAATGAAGATGCATTTTCAAATCGTATCTTTTTCATATAATTCACATTTACATTATACGATTTTTCAGGTTTTAAATCTTCGGTTACAATTACGTCTCTAGAACCCGTAAGTGCTGCATGTTCTTCTGTAAATAAATTCACCACTCTAAAGCCAGTTCCAGTATTTATTCTAAAAATATCCGAATCTGAAAATTTCCACTTGTAAGCTATTCTTGGCGTATAAATGTAGCCGTGATTGTTATTGTAATCCAATCGACTTCCTAATAAAACACTGTGCATTTTTGCTAACTTAATTTCATCTTGACCAAAAACACTAAAAATATGAGTTCTTTCTGGTTTTACGGTTGCGGTTGTATTGTCATTATAAAACTGATAGCGATACGCACTTCCTATTAAAAAGTCGTGATTACTCATTTTTTTATCCCAAGTGAATTGTCCGAAACCAATTTGTTGCTGGGCTAAATATTTAGTGGTTCCGTAGTAAGAATCTTGATTGTGATTGGTTACTGAGAAGGATAGGTCTATTTTTTCTGTAAATGGCAATTCGTATTTTCCTATTACTTCCTGACGAGAAGTGTAAATACTTTCTCCATAAACCTGATTTGTTCCTCGATACGATTTGTTCCAATTCATCTCGCCGCCCCAACGGTCTTCATAGAAAAATCTGCCTGCTAAAGTGAATACTTTATTGTTTTTTCTAATGAAATTCCATTTGTTAAATATCGAAATTCGTTCTTGTAAGGTTACATCTGTAAAATTATCATGATTGTTGTCAATAGGTGAATTATAGTTGTAATAATTCAAACCAACTAATGTATTTGCTTTGTGCTTTATGTTTTGTTTGAAGCCCAAGTCTAAATTATTTTCTAACCATGAAGTTGAAAAAAAATCTGCAGAAAAAATGGGAGCTTGAGTGGCGTTTTTGGTGATAATATTAATCAATCCTCCAACCGCTTCACTGCCATATAAAGAAGAAGCTGGCCCTTTTACAATTTCTATTCTATCAATTAACGAATTCGGAATTCCAGATAAACCATAAACAGTAGAAAGTGCACTTACAATTGGCATTCCATCTATCGTAACCATTGTATAGGGGCCTTCTAAACCATTAATGTGAATGTCGCCCGTATTACAAATGTTGCAATTTAATTGAGGACGTACTCCATTTACATTTTGTAACGCTTCAAAAATATTAGAAGTTGGATTTTTCTTTAAGAAAGTTGCCGAATAAATTTCAACAGGAATAGGAGTTTCAAGACGTGAAATGGGTTTTAAAGTGCCTGTTACAACTACTTCATCAATGTCTTTATCCGAATTTTTGGCAATAGTATCTTTTATTTGTCCTGTTAGAATTAAAGGAAAAAAGAGTATTATAAATATTTTTTTCAATTTTAATAATTTATTTTTTAGACAAAGCTAAAAATATTATTTGTGTTTTAGAAATATTATTTGTTATTTTTGTTGAAATATATTTTATGACTACTTCCGAAGAAAACTATTTAAAGGTAATTTATCATCTGTCCAATCTTTCGCCAAAAGGAGTGAATACGAATGCTATTGCTGGAATGCTAGATACAAAAGCTTCATCTGTAACGGATATGCTAAAAAAATTATCGGATAAAGAATTGGTAAACTATCAAAAATATCAAGGTGTTTTTTTAACGGAAAAGGGCAAATTAAGTGCGAAAATGATTGTTAGAAATCATCGTTTGTGGGAAGTTTTCTTAGTTGAAAAATTAGGTTTTGCTTGGGATGAGGTGCATGAAGTAGCAGAAGAATTAGAGCATATTCGTTCAGAAAAACTAATTAATCAATTAGATAAGTTTTTAAATTTTCCGAGTTTTGATCCTCATGGCGATCCTATTCCGAATGCTAAAGGAGAAATGCCAACCATTGCTAAACAATTACTTTCTGAAATTGAAATTGGTTCGACCATTACTTGTGTTGGTGTTAAAGACACTTCGGTAGATTTTTTACAATATTTAAACAAACAACAAATTTCGTTGGGTACAAATATTACTGTTTTGGAAAAAGAAGCTTTTGATGGTACCATTAAAATTGAAATTAATCATGCGGTTTTAGTCATTTCAGATAAAATTGCAAATAACCTATTTGTCAAATAATAACCTATTAGATTTTATAAATTTTAAAATTTGAACAATTAAAAATAGTACTATGTATGAAGATTTAATAAATTATTTAGAAGGAATAGATCCAGTTTTAGCTGCTTTTTATGCTACCATGTTTACGTGGATTGTTACTGCGGCTGGTGCTTCCTTAGTTTTCTTTTTTAAAACTATGAATCGAGCAGTTTTAGATGGCATGTTAGGTTTTACTGGTGGTGTTATGGTGGCGGCTAGTTATTGGAGTTTATTAGCTCCAGCTATAGAAATGAGCAAAGGTGAAGGTTTCACGAAAGTTATTCCAGCAGCTGTTGGTTTTTTAATGGGTGCTTTATTTTTATTTGCTTTAGACAAAACCTTACCACATTTACATATTAATTTTAAAGAAACGGAAGGTATTAAGTCGCCTTGGCAACGTACTACTTTACTAGTTTTGGCCATAACCTTACACAACATTCCTGAGGGTTTAGCGGTAGGTGTTTTATTTGGTGGAGTAGCGGCCGGTATTCCAGAAGCTTCTATTGCTGGTGCTGTTACTTTAGCAATCGGTATTGGAATTCAGAATTTTCCTGAAGGTATTGCCGTTTCTATGCCACTTCGTAGAATGGGAATGAGTCGAAGAAAAAGTTTTATGTACGGACAATCATCAGCAATTGTAGAACCAATAGCTGGAGTTTTAGGTGCTGTTGCAGTTACATTTTTCACACCAATTTTACCTTATGCTTTAGCTTTTGCAGCCGGTGCGATGATTTTTGTTGTAGTAGAAGAAGTAATTCCAGAAACGCAACAAGATAAAAATACAGATATTGCTACGTTAGGTTTTATTGGAGGCTTTATTGTAATGATGAGTTTAGATGTAGCTTTAGGATAAAAAAAGGGAAGTATTAAACTTCCCTTTTTATTTTTTAAAATTTAGCGCCTAAACTTATGTAAACGGTTCTTCCTTCATTTGGAATTAATCCTGGTCCAGGAAAACCACCAGCTCTTCTTGTTGCGTAAGCTGTATTGAAAACATTGTTTATTCCGCCTCTAATATTGTATTTTTCTAAGAAGTTCAGTTTAAACGACCAATCATATACCGTATATTTTTGAATCAATCCATCATTAGCGTTTGCCGAAGGTGTAATGTCGTTTTTCGCATTGGTATATACATCACTCATAATTTTATTTTGGAAAGTACTCGAAACGTTTTTATAACCATAAGTAATTCCGAATTGGTGAATGTATTTTGGAGCGTACTCTACACGATTTCCCGCATAATCACTTTCTGTAATTGTGCTACCAGAAGCGGCATACACTTTATTTTTTGTGTATTTCGCATTAATAAATGAAAGTGTACCGAAGACTTCTAAACTTCCTGCGTTTTTAAGTTTAGCTGCTTTAAAAATGTCAACTGCTACATAACCTTCAAATCCTTTGTTAACACTTTCACCTAAATTGGTTCGGAATTGAAAAGTTCCTTGTGCGGGATCGTCGTTAATAAATCGTCTAATAGTTCCAATTCTATTATTGTATTGCATGTAAAAGTAGCTTACATCGAAAGTAATAAAGTTATATAAATCGCCTCGATACCCTAAATCAAAAGTATATCCAGTGTTGTCTTTTAAATTACTGTCAATTACATCAGTTGTGGCAGGTGGTGTTAAATCGCCAAATAAAACAGGTCGGTACGCCTGAGTAATATTAGTATAAATATTAGTGGATACGAAATTATATTGTGCCCCTAAACCTGCTAATAAAACCGTTCTTTCATTAGTAGCAGGAGTAACCATTACATCGTTTCCGCTCACTACATTGAATCGACCTTCCATTTCATTTTTAATAGATTCTAAACGGATTCCAGGAGTAATGCTTAGTTGGTCTGAAAGTTTAAATAAATTTTCTGCAAATAGAGCAAAGTTTGTAGTTGTAAAATCTAAATCTCTATTAAATTTATTATTTTCTACACTTAAATCGAAGTCATATCCAGTTGTGCCTTTTCCGTTTTGTTTTCTGTTCGTTTCGGCTTTGTAAGCTCTAAAACCAAAAGCTAAGTTTTGCTCTTGTTTAAATAGAGAATAATTAAAAACACTTCTGGTTTCAATTCCAAAGTTCTTATAAAAATCTCTTGCTACATCTCTATTAGTAAGTGGGTCAGCCGCATTGATATTTCCTAAGAAGCCAACACTATTTCTTTCACCAATTAATCCAAATGCTTTCACATTTAAACTTAATCGATCAGCTATTTTTGTGTCTAATGTAATATTGGCTAAATTCCAAGGTGCGCCAAACCAGTTTCTATCTCTGTAGGATATTCTTCCGTTGTTTTGTAAATCAGCATCTAATATACCTCCAGCTTGTTGGGCTGTATAATCGGCATTTGTGTATTCTGCTGATAAAGAAGTGTTTTTATTAAATTGGTAGCCTAAATATGCATGTGTGTTTCTTACGTCGTATCTTGAGTTTTCTCTCCAGCCGTCACCTTTTTTGGAATCGTTGTAAACGTAATAAGAAAATTTTCCAATAGTACCACCAATCGCATTATATGTAGATACCATGTTATAGCTACCTAATGTGTTTTGCGTTTCGTAGGAAAACTTTTTATTTTTCTCTCTTTTTAGTACATAATTAAGCAAGCCACCAAATTGAGGTCCGTATTGTAGTGCCGCGCCGCCTCTAACAATCTCTATTTTTTCCACAGCTTGAAAAGAAGGATTGTAATACGCTTCAGGATAACCAAATACATCAGAAGAAATATCGTAACCATTTTGACGGGTATTAAATTCCCAACTTCTGTTCGGATTTAAGCCTCTAGTAGCAACATTTACTTGTATACCAGAACCATCATATTCCCAAACTGTAACACCAGGAACTCTTGAAAATAACTCTCTGGCATTGTTATTTGCCACATTAGCTGTAATGTTTTCTAATTTTAAAACTTCATTTTTTTTACCTGAATAAATGATGTTGTTTTTAACATCAGGCATTCTTTCCGGAGTATGTATTTGTTTTTCAATTAAGATTTCTGGAATTTTAGTGATGGTATCTTGTTGTAGTTCTTGTGCGATACTAATTTGTGATAGGACCAAAAATCCATAAAATATTTTTTTCATTTTGCTTTATTTAGATTAAATCTACGTGCAAAATTACTTTTTGGTTTTTATTTAGACAAATTTAAAATAAGAAAATTCTAAATTTAACATTTGTTTGTTTAAAAGTAGGATCCAACTCCCAATGTAACATAATTATAACTTGGTGAAGCTATTTTTAAATTTTCATATCCCATAGAGAAAAAGTGATTTTTTTTATGATATTTTCCTCGAAATTCAAATGAGTTTACTGGCATTCCGTTAACTTTACTCCAAATCATGGCGCTATTGAAACTGATTTTTTTAAATGGGAAAACATCAGTATTTAAGCCATACGAAAATCCGGCTTTGTTAATATCGTTAGCGATATAGGTTGCTCCAATTGTCCAACCCAAATTGAATTTTTCAAAACGCAATCGGTCGTAGCCGAAATTAAATTGAAACAAAGATAAATGTGAAGTCGTTTTAGCAAATTTGTCTCGTTCTATCAAAGCTCTGTAATCGGTTTGTAAATAGAAATGCTGAAAAGGTCGAAATTTTCCTTTTAGATGATTTCCAAAAGCAGCATTATTACTATACAGAAAGTGATTTTCTACATCAAAACGAAGTTGTTTTTTAAGTACAGATTCATCATTAATTTTTTCGTAATTTCCTGATTTTCCATCAAAATAGGGATGAGGTGTTAAAGGAAAATACAAGTGATCTTCATTTCGGTAATCACCAATGGTAGCATAAAGTCCGATGTAAAAACCAAGTTCTACAAAAAAGGCGCCAATGCCAAAATTATCATTACTTTCTCTTGCGTTTGAAGGTGGATTGTGATTTACAGGTTCAGTTGGTAAAGGCGGACGCGTATCTTCTTTTCCGGATTTTAATTCATTTTTAGATGTATCAATTTTTTGAGCGTAAAAACTACTTGAAAAAAAGAAAAGTACAAGTAATAAGGTGTTTTTTAGCATATAGTATTTTATCTTTTTCAATCAAAAATTAAGTTAAGAAACTATTTGCAATCACAATGGTCACCACAACCTTTTTTATTTGCTTTTTTCTTCCAGAAGAATTTTTTAATTAAAAACCCAACCGCTAGAGCCAAACAGATATATGTTAAAATTTCTTGCATCATGATAAAATATCAATTTCAATATTAAAATTCAATTTCAATATTTTTCTTTCGGTTATAAATAAAACTCCCAATTATTTTAATGTTTGATACGCAATTAATGCCACAACATAAGCAAAACCACTCATAAATACCAATTGAATTAAAGGCCATTTCCAAGAATTGGTTTCTTTTTTTACAATTGCCAGTGTGCTAACGCATTGCATGGCAAACGCATAAAATAGAAGTAAAGAAATTCCCGTAGCAAAGTTGAAAATTTTATTTCCATTTTCGTCAATATCTTCTGCCATTTTCATTTTTATTGTGGCTTCTTCTTCGCTCTGACTTCCCACGCTGTAAATAGTAGCAAGCGTTCCTACAAATACTTCACGAGCAGCGAAAGAACTTACTACAGCAATTCCAATTTTCCAATCGTAACCCAATGGTTTGATAACAGGTTCTATGGTTTTACCCATCATTCCTATATAAGAATTCTCTAATTTGTAGGCGTTTATTTTATTTTGACGCATTTCTTCTGTCAGTGGTTTTTCATGTTTTTCTGCAATAATTTTTTCTGCATTGTCAAAATTTGCCGAACCGTGTGAACCTAAAAACCATAAAACAATTGAAATCGCTAAAATTATTTTTCCAGCACCTGTTACAAAAGCTTTAGTTTTTTCTAAAACATTTAAAGCTACGTTTTTAAACATTGGAACCTTATAACTTGGCATTTCTACAACAAAATACGATTTACATTTTAGTTTTAATAATTTGTTTAAAATGTAAGCAGATCCAATGGCAACAAAGAAAGCCATTAAGTACAAAGCCATTAAAGTTAAACCTTGTAAACTGAAACCTAAAAAGCGTTTTTCAGGAATAATTAATGAAATTAAAATGGCGTAAACGGGTAATCTTGCCGAACAAGTGATGAAGGGCGTAATTAAAATTGTAATCAAGCGTTCTTTCCAGTTTTCGATATTTCTAGCACTCATAATGGCCGGAATCGCACAAGCAGTTCCAGAAATTAATGGCACAATGCTTTTTCCTGACAATCCGAATCGTCGCATGATTTTATCCATTAAAAACACTACACGGCTCATGTAACCACTTTCTTCTAAAACAGAAATGAATAAAAATAAAAAGGCGATTTGCGGTATAAAAATTACTATTCCACCAATTCCTGGTATGATTCCATCGGATAATAAATCGGTGAATTTTCCAGAAGGTAAATTTTCTTTTGTATACGCACTAAATTTAGAAAAACTCGTATCAATAAAATCCATTGGAATACTACTCCAGTCGAAAATAGATTGGAAAATGAGTAATAAAATTCCAAAGAAAATTAAATAACCAAAAACTTTATGCGTTAAAATATTGTCTAATTTACTCTGAAAATCTGTGGCTTTAGATTTGTCTATTTTCTGAGTTACTTTCAACGTATCATTTATAAATTGATAGCGCTTTATAGTTTCTTTTTGTTGTAGTTTTTTTAATTCGGTATGCGAACGGGTGAAGTTGTTTTCAATTTCGTTTCGTTCTAAATTTAAGAAGTTAACATCTTGTGTAATAACCAACCAAAGTTTGTATAACAATTGATTCGGAAAGGCTTTTCGTAAACGGTTGAAATATTCTTCGTCTATTGAACTTGCGTTTAAACAAGCTTCTTTAGAAAGTGACTTGTAGTTTAAAATTAATTCTTTAATCTTATCAATTCCAATATTTTTTCGAGAACTGATTAAAGCAATTTTCGTTTTTAAAGCTTTTTCCAATAAAGGAATGTCTAATTCAATCCCTTTTTGCTTCATTCTGTCACTCATATTAATTACAAGCAACGTTGGGATTTCAAGATCTTTTATTTGAGTGAAAAGTAATAAATTTCTTTTTAGGTTTTCTACTTCAGTCACCACAACGGCAACATCAGGAAAGTCTTCGTCATTTTTATTTAAAAGCAGTTCAATTACTACATTTTCGTCAATTGAATTCGCATTTAAGCTATAGGTTCCGGGTAAATCTATAATTTTTGCTCGGGTAATTTGATTGATTTTACAAATTCCAGTTTTTTTATCAACTGTAATTCCAGGATAATTTCCAACTTGTTGATTTAATCCTGTTAACTGGTTAAAAACAGATGTTTTCCCAACATTTGGATTACCAATTAGCGCAACTTTTATTGTATTTGGAGTCATTTATTGGATGGAGTCGGATTGAATAAAAATGAAAGAAGCTGTTTTTTTTCTAATAGCTACTTTGGCATCGTTCACATTAAAAAATAAAGGATCGCCCATTGGCGCAATTTGAATCAATTCAATGTCGTTCCCTGGCAAACATCCCATTTCAATTAATTTCAATGGAATTTCGTCAATATCAATATCGATAATTTGGGCGCTTTGCCCTTTTTTCAGCATAGAAGCATTATAATCGCTCACGAACTTATTTAGATTGAATTAAAATACAAAGATAAGTAATTCTTAAAACAAAAACCTAACATTTGTTAGGTTTAACATTTGAAGTTTTATTCGTACCTTAGGCCATATATTTTACGTAACATAAATGAACAGAACATTAGTAATTGGCGACATACACGGAGGTTTAAAAGCAGTGATGCAAGTTTTAGAAAGAGCTGAAATAAATGAAAATGATACTATAATTTTTTTAGGTGATTATGTAGACGGTTGGAGTCAATCACCAGAAGTTTTAGACTTTTTAATAGATTTATCAAAAAAACAAAACTGTATTTTTATTAAAGGAAATCATGACGAATTACTTTTAGATTGGTTGGAAAATAATCACAAGCATTTGAATGAAAAAATGTGGTTTAAACACGGAGGTAAAGCTACTGTTGATGCTTATTTAAAAGTTTCTGAGGAAGTAAAACAGACACACATTCAGTTTTTAAAATCTTTGCAGAATTATTATTTAGATGCCGAAAACAGATTGTTTCTTCATGCTGGATTTACCAATTTGCATGGTGTTGATTTTGAGTATTTTCCAAAATTACTGTATTGGGACAGAACACTTTGGGAAGTTGCTCTGTGTTTAGATGAGAAAATGGATACCAACTCTGAGTTGTATCCTAAAAGATTAAAAATTTATTCGGAGATTTATATTGGTCATACCCCTATTTCAAAAACAGAAAAAGTGGCCCCGCTTTTAAAAAATTCGGTTTGGAATTTAGATACTGGTGCTGCGTTTAATGGGGCTTTAACAATTATGGATATTTCTACCAAAGAATATTGGCAAAGTGATGTTGTTCGTGACTTGTATCCTAATGAAGCAGGTAGAAGTTAAATTATTTTTACTTTATTTTTATCTTTTAAAGTTAGTCTCTTTTATCCATTAAGAATTGATTAATTTTTAAATTGTTACTATAAAAAAAAACTCGTTGGTTGTAATACCAACGAGTTTCTCACTTAATCCCCAAAATTTATATAAAAATATAATGACAAATATATGCATGTATTTTTATATGCATGTACGGAAATACCGTAATAAATGTTAAAATTTCATTTTTTAAAAGTTTGATGACTGAAATATGTTGTTTTAACTTAAGTATTAAAACAATAACTTCAGTTCTTTAATCGTCATAATTTTAACAAATACTACGGATATTCCGTAATATAAAAGTATTTCTATCTGTTATTTTTGAAGATTATTCTAAAATTTTCAAATTTATAAGCCTTTTTGAGATTGTAGAATAAAGTAAACTGCAAAAATAAATGATATGAAAAACTTTACTTTGAAATCAGTACTTTTAACTTTGTTACTTTCAATTTTAACACAAGTTACTTGTAATGCACAAGTTGGAATTGGAACCACCAATCCATCTGGAGCGTTGGATATAACTTCTTCGGTAGAAGGCCTTTTAATTCCAAGAGTTGCATTGTCAGCCACCAACGTGGCAACAGTTTTAACTCCAATGGTATCTGAATTAGTTTACAATACGTTTACTTCTGCATTAGGCCCCAATCAGGTAGCCCCAGGATATTATTATTGGAATGGTACGATATGGGTTCCGATTTCAACAGGAAGTCTTTCTGCGTGGTCACAAATAGGTAATGCGGGTACAAATGCTACTACCAATTTTATTGGTACTACTGATGCCGTTGATTTTGTAACAAGAACCAACAACACAGAGAAAGTAAGAGTTACAAGTTCTGGTAATATGGGAATAGGTGTTTCAAATCCTGTTGCTAAATTAGACGTAGCTGCTGGGACTACGCTTGTAAATTCTGTTGTAAACGGAACCGGAAATATTAATGATTTTTTACAATACAATATTCAAAATACAAGTACTGGAGTTCGCGCACAAAGTGGCTATTCTGCAACAGCAGACAATGGAACAGCAACCACAGGTTTTGCTTGGATTGGAATTAATAATTCTACATTTAACTTTCCAACCGCTTATAATGTTGGTGGAGCAAATGATGTAAGTTATGTTGGAAGTGGACAAGATATGTATATTGCCAATGCTAATAATACAAGGTCAATTATATTTTCTACTGGAAGGGCTACAACTCCTTTTTTTAACGAAAGAATGAGAATCAGATCGGATGGTAGTGTTGGTATAAATAGTCCAGGTGCTGCAACAGAAAAAATAAAAGTTGTACATTCTGGCGCAGGGAATGATGCGATAAATGCAGTGAATAATGATGATAATATTGGAAAAGGGAATGCAGTTTGGGCAACGAACGGTAATGCAACCGGAACAAGTATTATTGCAAGTTCTGGTGCTACACCACCAAATATTTTACCAAATATAGGTGCGGGAATTTCAGGGTCACATATAGATGGATATGGGGTTTATGCAAACACAGGAAATGGAGATCCTAATACAGCAACGCATAATGGTCACGCAGCTGGAGGTTTTCTTTTAGATAACGACAATAACGTTACTACTCTTGGTTCAAGTGCTTTTGCAAAGTTAGCAGGTAAAGATAATGTTTCTCCTAACGGGATTTTAAGTGTTCAAAACGTTTTGTATGGTGGTTATTTTCAAGCGGGTGTTAGTTCGCCTTCTTATTCTTACACTGGAATAAAATATAATCATAACGCATCAGGTGGTGGTGGTACAGATTTTAAGGTAATTGGTAATGGAGTTGCCTCAACAATAATTTATGACGAAAAAAACATACCACGTATAATGTTTTGTACAGAAGCACCTGAAGTTTTATTTGAAGATTATGGAATGGCAAAATTAAATAATGGAGAAGCTTATGTATCATTAGATAAAGTGTTAACTTCTTCCATGAAAATAGACGATAAACATCCATTAAAAGTTTTTATTCAGTTAGAAGGTGATTGTAATGGAGTTTTTGTTACTGATAAATCAAATGTTGGATTTAGAGTTAAAGAATTAAATAATGGCAAAAGTAATGTTAGTTTTTCATGGCATATTGTTGGAAGTAGAGCTGATAGTAAAGATGAAAAAGGAAATGTAAATTCTGAATTTGAAAATTTAAGACTTCCAATCGGCCCAACAAAGTTAAAAGAAGAAATACTATTGGAAAAAGAGAAAGTAAGATAAAATTCTTTTAAAGAATAATAATTTCATTAAGTTCAACCGTACTAAAAATTATTTTAGTGCGGTTTTTTTTAATTATAGTCTATTCTAGATATCTATTTAATTACAAGATAAAAGAATATAAAAAAAACCCACCAACTTAATGTTAGCGAGTTTCTTTTCTTTTATAATACCCCCCGGTTATATAAAAACATAGTTCAAATTTAGAGATTAGTTTAATGGAAGAAGTACGGTTTTTACGTAATAATTGTTAAAATTGTATTTTAATTAAATAAAACCGAGTTTTCTAGCTTCTATTATAAGTTCTTCATCAGTTCCTTTATTAATTAGGAAAAAATCTTTAATCTTACATTTTCTTTTTTCAATCGCACTATCGCTTAATCCTAATTGCATGCTTATTGTTTTATTTTTGAAACCTTGAGCAAGTAAAACGATAATTTGTCTGTTAATGCTATCTAAATAATTTTCCCTTTCTAATAATTCTTTCATTCTGTCTGTTACTGTAGCACTATAAAAGGTTTTATTGTTAAGAATACTATCAAATGCCTCTAAAAGAATTTCACCAGTGGCATCACCTTTTATAATTAATCCATTTGGTTTTGCTTTAAATAGAATGTCATATATGATAAATGCTTCAGAATGAGCTGTTAGAATAACTATTTTAGCTTTAGGTTGGTATTCTCGAGCAAGGATAGCTACATCTTCTCCGTATTTAAGTTTCATTTTTAGAAAAGGTGGTAAACTTCTGTCTACAAAAATGATGTCAAAAAAATTCGCGTTTTCTGGCTTTGTGATGATGTTATAAGCATCTTCACAATTATGACAAAAAGTAGGTAGGAGCTTAATGTTTTTTTCATTGAAATTTAAAACAGAAAGGTAACCACTTAAAATTGCTGGATGATCATCTATTAATAAAATATTTAAAGTCATTTTTTTCTATTTGGAGTTTATGTTGTGTTCAATCTAAAATATTAAATTTATTGTAGTGCCTTTATTTATTTTACTTTCTAAAATAAATTTACCATTAATTTCAGCCATTCTTTTTTTCATATTTTCTATGCCAATTCCTTTTTTGTTGGTATCGATTTTAAAGCCAATTCCGTTATCAGAAATTTTTATATGAATTTCATTTTCTTTTTTATTCATATTTAAATTTACTCTTGTTGCTTGAGAGTATTTATCAATATTTTGTAAGGCTTCTTGAATGATTCTATAAATATTTATTTTAATATTAATATTAATGATTTCCCAATCAATTCTTTCGTCGACTTTTAGTTTAAACTCAATATCAGAATGCCCTTTAATCATTGTAAATAAATTTTCAACAATTGAAATAAAAGTGACATTGTCATCAAACACATTTTGATTTAAGTCGTGAGAAATTTGTCTTATTTCTTTTTCAATATTTTGAAGATCATCTATATAAGGTAAACATTTTTCAATTGTTTCTTCATCTTTTCGTTTCTTTAGAATAAACAAATTAAGTCTTATTGCGGTTAATTTCCCCATAATACCATCATGTAATTCTTGAGAAATTCTATTTTTTTCTAGATATTTTCCTTCTTCAATATGATGTTGCTGATTTAACATTAAATCGTAAATCTCTTCTTTTGAATTTTGTTGTTCTTGTATGAATTTAAGCTCTTTGTTTTTTATGTTTCTAGATTTTATGAAATAAAACAGAAGAATCATTAGAATTACAAATACAGCAATTGATGAAATGGACCATAACTGTTGAAGTATGGATTCTTTCTCTTTCTGAATGGAATCTTTTTCAGAAATAATCTCGTTTGTTTCATAGTCAATTCTGGCAAATTTATCTCTGGTTTGCCTTTCGGTATTAATGATACTATCTGATAATGTTTTATATTCTTCAAAATAAGTAGTGGCTTTATTGGGACTAATTTTCGCTAATAATAAAAGTGTTTTTAGTTTGTCATCTGTAAGTTTATTTTCGTTTGCAATTGTTAAAGCATCATTAGAATATTCATAGGCTTTTTGTAAGTTGTTATATTTTAAATAATATTCACTCAAATATAAATTAGAGGTGTTTATCGCTAAAATATTATTGGTTTGTTTGGCTATGTTTAAAGATTCAATGAAATGGTTTTTTGCATTAATGTCGTTAAGCTTAAGTTTTGAATAACCTAGACAGTTGTTTAGGTTACAAAAAACATGAGGGTCTTTTATTTTAAAGTTATCAATAATCAGGCCCTTTTTTGCGTAGTTTAAACTAATTTCATAATTATTTTTTTTATTGTATGCTAAACAATAGTAATAATACACCTGTCCTTTAAGCGATAACACTATTTTTTTGTTCTCTATTTTGTCGGTTATTTCTAACGCTTTTTTAAAATATTTTATTGCCTCAACAGGATCATTCTGAATATGTGAAGCATATCCAATGTTTAAAAACGCGTTGTAGAGTAAGTAGTAATTGTGTTTGTTTTTTAAAATTTTTAATGCTTCAAAAGAATTTTTTTCAGAATTATAATAATCATTTAAATTTTGATTGATTACAGCTTTATTTAAATATATGGTGCCTAAAAGATACTTGTTTTTGGTTTCTAAGGAGAAATTTTCTGCTTTTGTATAGTAATAATACATACTGTCTAATCTATACATATTTGAATAATAAGCGCCTTTTTTGCAAAGTCCTTCTATTATTCCTGTAGTGTCATTAATTTTTTTTGATTTTTTTAGAATCGTAGTACTTATTCTGTTATAATCTTCAAATTTCTCTAAGTCGTAATATTTGTCAGAAATCGCATCAAGATTATTTCTAATTATGGTATCGTAGTTGTATTTTTCTAATTCAGTTTCAATTAGTTTTAATTCTTTTTGACTGGTAGCTAATTTAATTTTATATGTTATGAAATCCTTATTTGTTTTTAATGCTTTCTTGTCTTGACAAGAAAGCATTAAAAATAGTAAAGTTGTTATTTTAATTATACTCCTCATAGTATTACAAAAATAGGAAAAAGGAGTCAAACATGTTGGTTTCTTTATGGTTTTATTGGTTTTGGATTTACAGATCCATTAATACTATCTGTTAATCTGTTTATGGAATCTGTAGATGTTGTTCTCAGGCTGTAATTACTTTGTTTACTGGAATTTTTAGTTGTTGATTCTTGTGTGTAAGTTAATTCGTCATCAGTTGAACATGAAACTAATGTTGACAAAATAAGCGCTGATAAAATGATAACTTTTTTCATAATTTTATGTGTTAAGGGTTTTAAATTAAGTTTTTAATAAATTGTTATATAACAATTTATTAATGTAAAATACAGGTGTAAAATTATATGCGCAGACTTGATTTTTGTTACGGATTTCCCTCAAAAATTGTTAAACTTTTATCGATATATGTTAAACATTTTATGTTTAATGAATTTTAACTACGGAAACTCTTTTCTTAAGAAGATTTAAATTTTAAACTCAAAAATTACTTTTCAAGGGGTTTTAATTGTTAAAGTGGTGTACAAAAAAAAAGGATAAATAGAATCTAGTTAGAATTATAGCCTGTGAATTAGGTTGAAATTAATTGTTATATTTGCAGAACATTTAAATTTATAGATAATGAAAAAAATAATGTTTCTTGTATTCTTAGGAATAGGTTTTTTAGGTAATGCACAAGCTTACAAAGGGAAAAGTGATGTTAAATTGCAAATTGGTGCAACAGTACAAAATGGAGGAAGTGGAATTGTTTTAACAAATGATTATGGAATTGGAGAGAATATGTCTTTTGGTTTTTCAGCTAGTTATATGTTAAATGCGGATAACATTACTATTAACAATGTAAACTATAAACCAGAATTTACCGATCGTGCAGATGCGAAAATTCGATTTAATGCCAACCTAGGAAGTGTTGTTGGTTTAGAAGACAATATGGATGTGTATCCGGGTTTAAATTTAGGAACAAGAAATTTCGGCGCACATCTTGGATTCAGATATTTCTTTACGGAAGGTTTTGGAGTATATACAGAAGCAGGTTTCCCAATTGCAGAATATGACTCAACGCCAGGTGTTTTTGGTAAATATAATAATCAGTTTGTTTTTCAAATTGGTGCTTCATTCAATTTATAGATGAGTGTAGTTACCGAAAAGAGATTAAAAGACAGAAGTGGTGCTGTTTGTGAAATCAGCGGAAGCGATGAAAACTTAGTCGTTTATATTGTAGAACCCAAAACAGAAGCCATTCCGGAAAATTGTATTTTAATTACCAAATCATTAAGAGATCAAATTGAAAATAAAGAGTTGATGAACGCCAACGATTGGACCCGTTTGTCAGACAGTATGTGGAATGAAAATTTACCCGTGCAAATTGTTTCTTGGCGAATGTTAGCGCGTTTAAAAAATCATGATTTGCTTGAAATGATGTATTTAGACGAAGATGCTTTAGAATGGGCAAAGGCAACAGGTGAAGACGAAGATGAAGAAGGAAAAATCATCCATAAAGATTCTAACGGAAATATATTACAAGACGGCGATTCTGTAGTTTTAATAAAAGATTTAGATGTGAAAGGTGCTACATTTACCGCTAAACGTGGTGCTGCTGTTCATAATATTAAACTAGTTTGGGACAATCCCAATCAAATTGAAGGTAGAGTAGAAAACCAACACATTGTAATTTTAACACAATACGTGAAGAAAACTAAATAATTAGCCAATGAGTCAATTGGTCAATGTGTCAATAATTAAAAAACCCTGCAAATATAATTTTTGCAGGGTTTTTTCTATTTCCTACAAGGTTTTGGAAACCTTGCAGGATAAGTATTTATTACAAATCAAATTTAATTCCTTGAGCTAAAGGCAATTGATCAGAGTAGTTTACGGTGTTCGTTTGTCTTCTCATGTAAACTTTCCAAGCGTCTGAACCCGATTCTCTTCCACCACCAGTTTCTTTTTCACCACCGAAAGCACCACCAATCTCCGCACCAGAAGTTCCGATGTTTACGTTAGCGATTCCACAGTCAGAACCAGCGAATGATAAGAATTTTTCTGCTTCTTTCATGCTGTTTGTCATAATCGCTGAAGATAAACCTTGAGCCACACCATTTTGTTTCTCAATAGCGTTTTCTACTTCACCTTCATATTTCATTAAATATAAAATTGGAGCAAACGTTTCGTGTTGAACAATTTCGAAATGATTCTCCGCTTCAATAATAGCTGGTTTCACGTAACATCCAGATTCGTAACCTTCTCCTGTTAATACACCACCTTCAACTAATACTTTTCCACCTTCTGCTTTAGCTTTTTCAATTGCAGCTAAATAAGTATTTACTGCATCTGTATCGATAAGTGGGCCTACATGGTTTTTCTCATCTAAAGGATTTCCAATTTTAATTTGTCCGTAAGCACCAACAATGGCGTCACGTACTGTATCATAAACAGATTCGTGAATGATTAATCGACGCGTAGAAGTACATCTTTGTCCGGCTGTACCAACAGCTCCGAAAACCGCTCCAGGAACTACTACTTTTAAATCGGCAGTTGGAGTGATAATAATGGCGTTGTTTCCGCCTAACTCTAATAAAGATTTTCCGAAACGTTGTGCTACAGTTGCGCCCACAATTCTTCCCATTCTTGTAGAACCTGTTGCAGATACTAATGGAATTCTTGTGTCAGTTGTAATCATTTCACCTACTTTATAGTCGCCATTAATAATACAAGAAATTCCTTCTGGTAAGTTGTTTGCTTTTAATACATCAGCAATAATATTTTGACAAGCAATCGTACAAATTGGCGCTTTTTCTGAACCTTTCCACACACAAACGTCTCCACAAATCCATGCTAAAGCTGTGTTCCAAGCCCAAACGGCTACTGGGAAATTGAAAGCAGAAATGATTCCTACAACACCAATCGGATGCCATTGCTCACGCATTACGTGACCAGGACGTTCAGACGGAATTACTTGTCCGTTTAATTGACGTGATAAACCAACTGCAAAGTCGCAAATGTCAATCATCTCCTGAACTTCACCATAACCTTCTTGTAAAGATTTCCCCATTTCATAAGAAACTAATTTTCCAAGTGGTTCTTTTAATTCTCTTAATTTATTTCCAAACTGACGTACAATTTCTCCACGTTGAGGTGCTGGCATTGCACGGAAAGACTTGAATGCTTCCGTAGCGCTTTGCATCACTTTTTCGTAGTCTGCAGCTGTTGTAGTTTTTACTTTTCCGATTAATTGACCATCAACTGGTGAATAACTTTCGATAATTTCTCCTGAAGAAAAACTATTTGAACCTGTTGAAGTTCCATCGTTTACTTCTTTAATTCCTAATGCTTGTAAGGCTTCTTGCATTCCGAATTGTGATGCTATTGTTGACATATTTAACTTTATTATGTGTTTTTGTTATTTTTTACAAATGTAATAAATAGAATTTAGAAAATTGAGTACAGATTATGGAGAATAAATAAAGAAAAAAATTACTTTACAAACTTCGGATTAGCTTCCATAATGGTGCCGCATTTGTCGCAAGTTCTTTTTTCTTCCGAAGTATAAAAATCCTTGAAATGCGAAAGAAAATCGTTTTCGATATTGTTTAATTCGAAATATACTTCATGAAGTTTATGATTGCAATTGTCGCAAAACCAAAGTAAACCATCTTTTACATCCAAATGATTTCTCTTTTTTTCAATTACTAAACCTATAGAATTTTCGGTTCGATTTGGAGAATGTGGAACTTTTGCAGGTAATAAGAACATATCGCCAGCGGCTAATTTCATAGCTTTCTTTTTGCCATTCTCTTGAATGAAAACGGTAATTTCACCTTCTAACTGATAAAACAATTCTTCCGTTTCATTATAATGATAATCTTTTCGAGCATTTGGTCCGGCAACTATCATAACAATATAATCGCCAGAATCAACATATAAATTTTTATTCGCAACAGGTGGGACTAAAAGATGGCGATTTTCTTCTATCCATTTATTTAGGTTAAAAGGTTTTGTGATTGACATTTTTTTTGAGTTAGAAGTTTTAACGAATTTACACCGATTTTTTGAAACACACAAAATAAAAAAAACCGCTTCTGATTAGCAGATGCGGTTAGTTTGTTTTATTTTTTAGCTTCTTTAATTAGATAAATGTAAGAAGGAAAGTGATCGGAATATCCAGGGCCAGTAGCACTATTTCTTAAAGCATAACCTTTATATTGCCCAGTTTGTTGAATCATGAATGGTGCGTTGTAAACACCTGCTTTCCAATATCTCCAAGAAGTATAATCTTTTTTCAGTAAAGGTTCAGAAATAATAATT
This sequence comes from Flavobacterium difficile, assembly GCF_011392115.1. GTDB lineage: Bacteria > Bacteroidota > Bacteroidia > Flavobacteriales > Flavobacteriaceae > Flavobacterium > Flavobacterium difficile. The sequence goes on along the minus strand of NZ_JAAJBT010000005.1, from coordinate 100,528 downwards.
TGATCGAAGAAATCCCAAGAATCTCTGAAAGCTAATGTTCCAATTCCTTTTTTCAATAATTTTTCTGCCGGATTATACAGTCCTAAAGGTTGTACTTCTTTTTCATCTCCTTTTGCGCCTAATACTTGTTTTATGCTTTTATTAAACGGACCATCATTCAAATCACCCATGGTGAAAATTTTAGCATTTGGGTTGATGGCTTGTAAAGAATCGATAATTTTTTTATTTAATGCTGCTGCTGCTTCACGTAACGGGCTACTTCTTTTTTCTCCACCTCTTCTTGAAGGCCAGTGGTTTACTATAAAGTGCATTTCTTCACCGTCTAATATACCCGTCATAAGAATTTGATCACGGGTATAAATTCTTTTTGTTTTGGCATCTACAACATTATCATCTGTATCTTCTACTTTTTCTTTGTCTTTAGCTTTTTTATCTGTAGCATCTTCTGTTACAATTAAAGGGTAGTTTTTGTAACTTGTAGGTTGAAAATGTCCCTTTTGATATAAAAAACCAGTGTCAATTCCTCTTCTATCTGGCGAATCAAAATGAATTACGGCATAGCCTTTCGCTTTTAATGCAGGTTGTTTGCATAAATCTTCTAATACTTTTCGGTTTTCTATCTCAGCTACACCTAATATGACTGGAGAATTTTTTTGCTCGGCATTTACACCGATTTGAGAAATTACTTTTTCTAATTTTTGTAATTTATCTTTATAATTTTGAGGCGTATATATAAAATCTTCATCATTAATGGTTGGGTCGTTAATGGTGTCAAATAAATTTTCTAAATTATAGAAAGCAATTGTATTAACCATGTAGTTTTTTTTCTCTTGTGCAAAACTTGTTGCAACAGTAAGAATAAGGGCTACAGCACTGTAAAATGGGTTGATTTTCATTTTTAAAATTAAGTTATAATTAAATCTTTATGCAAAATAGATGCCAAAGGTAAATAATATTATTTAAATGTTGTACATTTGTCGGCTTTTTAGTTTTTGCTAAAAAAGTTTGTAAAGTATTAATTTATAATTAAGTATGAAAAAACTTGCATTAAGTCTTTTATTTTTATTTCAAGCTATTATTGTAATGGCTCAAAATCAATCAACTGTTAAAGGTAAAGTAGTTGATTCAAAATCGCAAGCTCCTTTAGGAAGTGCGAAAGTTATGATTCAATCCAGTGGGAATTTTGTAACTACCAATAACTTAGGTGAATTTTTATTAAACGAAGTTCAAGAAGGTAGTCAAGTTTTACAAATTTCTGTGGAAGGATACAACAAACAAAACTTCACTATTGAAGTAGTAGCAGGTCAGATTTTAGATGTCGGAATGCTATTTTTAGATGAAGACATTACCGTAGAACAGCAATTGAGTTTAGTAACTATTACTGAAAACGATTTAGGAGACGATTCAAGTGGATCTGAAAGTACTTCGGGTTTATTACAATCTTCACGTGACGCTTACCAACAAGCAGCAGCCTTTAACTGGGGTGCAGCAAGATTTAGAATTCGTGGTTTAGATAGTGAATACGGTACTACGATGATAAATGGTATCACCATGAACAAACTATTAGATGGTAGACCACAATTTGGAAACTGGGGTGGTTTAAATGATGTAACTAGAAATCAGGAGTTTACTTTAGGTACAGCACCTTCAGATTATACTTTTGGAAGTATTTTAGGAACTCAAGAAATTAACACTAGAGCTTCCTTATATAGAAAAGGTAATCGTATCTCTTTTTCTGGTACAAATACCAATTATTCTTGGCGTTCTATGGCTACAATCAATTCTGGTTTAATGGAAAATGGTTGGGCATATAGTGTTTCAGGTGGAAGAAGATGGGCAAAAGAAGGCTTTTTTGAAGGTACAGATTATGCCGCAAATTCATTATTTGCAAGTGTAGAAAAAAGATTTAATGACAAACACAGTTTAAACCTTACTTCAATTTACGCTCAAAATAGTAGAGGAACAAATACTGCTATTACTGATGAAGTAGCAAGATTAAAAGGTTTTAGATATAATCCACAATGGGGATATCAAAATGGTAAAAAAAGAAATTCTTCGGATAGAAATATCGAGGAGCCGATGGTGATTTTAAGTCACTACTGGAAACCAAGTAATAAAACGACAATTAATACAAATGTAGCATACCAAACCGGATCTACAGGAAGAAATAGATTAGAGTTCCCAGGAGCAAACAATCCAAATCCTACTTATTACCAAAATTTACCAAGTTTTTTTATTAATAATCCTGACAGATTACCAGCTGGAGTTAATCCAACAGATTATTTTTTACAAAACTCTCAAATTAACTGGGATGAACTTTATTTAGCTAATGCAAACAGTACAACTGGTGCTGCAGCGTTTTTAACTGAACAAAGAGTAGATGACAAACAATTAACAGCTAACTCAATCATATTTTCAGATTTATCAGATAATATCAAGTTAAATGCTGGAGTGTCTTTTAGAAATTTAAGCTCAAGAAATTATACAATTATTGAAGATTTATTAGGTGCTAGCTATGCTTTAAATGCAGATGGATTTAACATCGGACCAGAAATTTCTCAATTCGATTTAAATAATCCTAACGCTCAAGTTGTAGAAGGCGACGTATTTGGTTATAATTATAAATTATATGCTAACGTTGTTGATGCTTTTACTCAATTTAAATTCTCTTATAAGAAAACAGATTTCTATTTAGCACAATCATTTTCTCGTTCAGAATACCAAAGAGAAGGTTTATACAGAACAGGTTTTTTCCCAACAACATCTTTTGGGAAAAGTGAAAAACAAACTTTTGAAAACTTTGGTTTCAAAGGAGGATTTACATACAAGATTTCTGGTCAACACTTTTTAGATTTTAACGGAGCTTACATGACTAAAGCACCAAACTTAAGAAATACGTTTGTTAATGCTAGAAGAAGTAATGCCATTACAAACGATTTAACAAACGAAGAGGTTTCAAGTTTAGATGCTAGTTATATTTTAAAAACACCTAAGTTTAAAGCTAGATTAACTGGTTTTATGACAAATATTAAAAAAGCAACGGCTTTAACGTTCTATTTTGCTGAAGGTTTATTTGAAGATGCAGAAGGTGATGACGACGATTCATTAATAAGTGAGATTTTATCAGGAGTAGATAAAAGAAATGTAGGAGCAGAGCTAGGTTTAGAATACCAAATTACTTCAACTATTAAAGCTACTGGTGCTGCTTCTTACGGACAATATATCATTGCAAACAATCCAACTATTTCTATCAACAATGATACTCAAGCTACGTTAACAAATACCAACCCAATTACAAGTTTCGGACAAGCTTATCTTAAAAATTACAGACAATCTGGTATGCCACAAACAGCCGCTTCGTTTGGTTTAGAATATAGAGATCCTAAATTTTGGTGGGTAAGTGCAAATATCAATTACTTAGCTGATTCTTATATTTCAGTAGCAAACATTTTTAGAACAGAAAATTTTGTATTAGATGATGATGGATTCGGTTATAATGGGGCTTCAAAAGAAACTGTTGCAAAAGCATTAAAACAAGAAAGATTACCTGATTTAAATTTATTAAATTTATCAGGTGGAAAATCATGGAGAGTTGATGGAAAAACAATTGGTTTTTTTGCAACTATTAACAATGCATTGGATGTAACTTACAAATCAGGTGGTTTTGAACAATCAAGAAAAGCAACTTTTCAAGAGCAACAAACAGACAATGCCAACGGAACACCTTCTTTTGGTAATAGATATTTTTACGGATATGGAAGAACTTATTTCGTAAATTTATACATTAATTTTTAATATTTTAAATAGTACGATATGAAAAATATATTTTTAAAAAGCATTGTAGCCTTTACTACTTTAGTAACTTTTACAAGTTGTGAAGATCCTGAAACAGAAGTAGCACCTTTTAAACCTGTTGTTTTTAAAGAAAATTTTAATCCAGATTTACTTGGTGAAGACGAATATTTAAATTACAACGGTTGGAAAAGTTTTGCAGAAATTGGTACTGTAGAATGGACTGAACAAGATGATGAAGGTAACGGTTACATTCAATTTACTACTTTTTCAAGTGGTACGGGTAATCCTGTTAATGTTGCTTGGGCCATTACTCCAGCTATAAATCTTGATAACTCTCAAAACGAAGTATTAACTTTTAAATCTGCCGCAGAATTCGTAACAGATGCAGGAAATAAATTAGAGGTTTATATTTCTACTAATTTTGACGGAAATAATGTTTTAGCAGCTACTTGGACACCAATTACAGCTAATATTGCTGGTTTAGCAACAAACTTACCATCTGGAAGTCCAGACGGAACATTAAATGTAGATTCAGGTGAAGTTGATTTATCTTCTTACACAGGTACAATTCATATTGCTTTTAAAGCGACAGGCTCAAGTACAAACAGTAATCTAGACGGTTCACTACGTGTAGATGATGTTAAAATTTACGATAAAACTTTATAATTTATTTTTATGAAAAATATTAAAACACTATTAAGTCTATCGATTTTTGCAGCTTTAGTAAGTTGTGTAAATTCGGATAATTATGACGCTCCTGATACAACTAAATTTTGTACAGAAGTGCCTGTAACTACAACTGTAACCGCTTTAGCAGCTACTGCTACTTCTACAGTTCAACAGTATACAGCTGATGATGTAATTGAAGCTTATGTTACTTCAAGTGATGAAGGCGGAAACTTTTTCAAATCGATTTCATTAGTTACAGTAGATGGAACAAAAGGGTTTTCAATTCCTGTTGATTCTTATAATTTATATTCTAAATATGAGCCAGGAAGAAAAGTTTTTGTCAAATTAAAAAACAGATATTTTTACAATAGCCCGACTTCAAGTTCTTTAGAAATTGGTGATTTATTTGATAATGGTGCGCCACAACCTGATGAAGTTGGAAGAATTTCTGGAATTACTTACGAACAAGTTATTCAAAGATCGTGTACAAAAGTTAACGAAAATACTTTAGTTAATGCTTTAACCATTCCAGCAGCTTTAAACAATGCAAATTTGAATAAGTTAATTGAAATTTCAAATGTACAATTTTCAGATGCTAATGTTGGTAAATCTTATTTTGATGCAAACAATCAAATTGGTGGTGCTACAAATAATATTGTAACAGATCTTGCTGGAAATAGTATTGTAGTTAGAATTAGTGAGTTTGCTTCTTTCTCAGGAAATAAAGTACCTGGGTTAAACGGTAAAATTAGAGGAGTTTTAACTAAGTTTGGTACAGGATTTCAATTTATGGTTCGTACAGAAAATGATATTATGTTAACCAATCCTAGAGTAGATAGTGCACCACCAATTGTTGGAAATGCAAATACTTTTGATGCTACTTTAAATGAGCCATTTACGAGTTATGTAACAACTAATCAACAAAATTTTCCTAAGTATATTAACGATGCAGATTTTGGACCAAGATACTGGCAATTAAAAACGTTTAGTGGAAACAAGTATATTGAAATTTCTTCTTTCGCAGGAACAGGAAATCCTGGGGTAGCTTCTAACTGTTTCTTTATGGTTCCTGTAAATTTTACAGCAGCAAGTACATTTACTTTCAGAGAGCAAATGCGTTTTTATAGAGGACAAGTTTCTTTAAAAGTATACTATATTTCAAGTGCAGATTATGTTGCAGGTTCTGCTGTAGACCGTACTAAATTGGTAAACATTACTTCAAGTTTTAACATTACGTATCCAGCAGTTGGTGCGTCAGAAAATGGATTTAATTCAGCTGGAACATATAACATTCCGGCTAGTTTAACAGGTAATGGTTATTTTGTTTTCGAACACATCGGTACAGATACTTCAACTACAACTGTACAAGTAGATGACATCGTGATCAACTAATTAAAAATAAAGCATAAAAAAAGCCTTCTTAGTATAAGAAGGCTTTTTTTGTTTTACTATTTACTGAATACTAAAAACTGAACACTGATCACTATTTTTAATGTGCTTCTAGCCAGTTTTTACCTAAACCTATTTCAACTTCTAATGGAACAATCATTTTAAAAGCACTTTCCATTTCATGTTTAATCATCGGTTGAATTTTTTCTAATTCGCTGTTATGCACATCAAAAACCAATTCATCATGTACTTGCAATAACATTTTGGATTGCCAGTTTTCCGATTTTAGTTTTTTATGAATGTTAATCATCGCAATTTTAATAATGTCGGCAGCAGAACCTTGAATGGGTGCGTTTACAGCATTTCTTTCTGCACCACCACGAACAATAGCGTTGGCAGAGTTGATGTCTTTTAAATAACGTCTTCTACCTGAAATGGTTTCTACATAACCATTTTCTCTTGCGAAATCAACTTGGTCCGAAATGAACGATTTTAATTTCGGATAGGTTTTATAGTACGCATCAATCAATTCGGCACTTTCTTTTCTAGATAAATTCGTTTGATTACTTAATCCGAAAGCAGAGACACCATAAATAATTCCGAAGTTAACCGTTTTGGCATGACTTCTTTGTTCTTTAGTCACTTCTTCTAACGGCACGTTAAATACTTTTGCAGCTGTACTCTTGTGAATGTCTTCATTGTTTTTAAACGCTTCAATCATGTTTTCCTCACCACATAAAGCCGCGATAATACGCAATTCTATTTGAGAATAATCGGCAGAAACTAAGGTGTAATTTTCATCTCTAGCAATGAAGGCTTTTCTAATTTGTCTTCCTCTTTCGGTACGAATTGGAATGTTTTGTAAGTTCGGATTGTTAGAACTCAAACGGCCTGTTGCAGCCACAGTTTGCATATAATCTGTGTGAACTCTTCCTGTTTTAGCATCTACTTGATTGGGTAAAGCATCAATATAAGTACTTTGTAATTTCACCATTTGACGCCATTCTAAAATGTCTTTTACAATTGGATTGTCGTTGGCTAAGTAACTCAAAATTTCCTCACCAGTTGCGTACTGACCGGTTTTGGTTTTCTTTTGCTTGGCACCACCAATTTTCATTTTATCAAATAATACATCTCCTAATTGTTTTGGAGAAGCTAAATTGAACGTTTCACCTGCGGTTTCGTATATGCTTTGTTCTAAAGCCTTACTTTCAGCAGTCATTTCCACAGACATTTTCTTTAAGAAATCGACATCTAAATTGATGCCTTCTTTTTCCATATCAGCCAATACTGGAATTAAAGGAATTTCAATTTCATCATATAATTTTTTCGTACCTACTTTTTCTAAAATGGGTAAGAAATGGTTTTTCAATTGAATGGTAACATCAGCATCTTCTACAGCATATTCTTTGATATCATCCAAAGGAATATCACGCATGTTGCCTTGGTTTTTTCCTTTCTTACCAATCAACTCAGTAATCGATTTTGGAGAATATTTTAAATAAGTTTCACTCAAAACATCCATATTATGACGCATATCTGGGTTAATCAAATAATGCGCAATCATCGTGTCAAATAAATTTCCTTTGACTTCAATGCCGTATCGTGACAAAATTTTTAAATCGTATTTGATGTTTTGTCCTACTTTTTCTATGCTTTCATTTTCGAAAAAAGGTTTGAATTTGTCGATTAAAATTTGAGCTTCATCCTGGTTTTCTGGAAATGGCACATAAAATCCTTTTCCTTTTTCCCATGAAAACGCCAAACCTACTAATTCAGCATTTAAAGCATCTAAGCCAGTAGTTTCCGTATCAAAACAAACAGAATTTTGATTTAATAAATTTTGAACAAACATTTTTATAGGCAAATCACCTTGTACATTCTGGTAAAAATGTTCAGTTGTATCTAATGTGGCATAAAAGGAATTAACCGTATCTGTAGCTTCTTCACCATCCGAGAATCCGAATAAATCATATTGTTCATCGTTTGATTTTTTTACAGGAGCTTTCTTTAAAACTGTATTTTCAGAAGTATTTTCTTCCGAAGTAGCCGCTGGATTGTATAATTTATCAAACTGTGCTTTCATTTGACGGAATTCCAATTCCATAAATAATGCATCTGTTTTTTCTACATCTGGTGTAGATAATTCGTAATCTTTTTCATTAAAAGTAACAGGGCAATCTAATAAAATTGTGGCTAATTTTTTAGATAAGATTCCTTGTTCTTTATTGGCTTCAATTTTTGTTTTTAAAGCACCTTTTAATTTGTCAGTATTGTCTAAAAGGTTTTCCATCGAACCAAATTCTGCTAACAATTTTTTAGCTGTTTTTTCTCCAACACCTGGTAAACCTGGAATGTTATCCACTGCATCACCCATCATTCCTAAATAGTCAATCACTTGTAAAGGATGTTCGACTTCAAATTTGGCTTGTACTTCAGGAATTCCCCATATTTCGATATCATTCCCCATTCGAGCTGGACGATACATAAAAATATTTTCGGATACCAATTGAGCAAAATCCTTATCCGGGGTTACCATAAACACCTGATAATTTTCTTTTTCAGCTTGCTTGGCGATAGTTCCAATTAAATCATCCGCTTCAAATCCTGCCACTTCTACAATCGGAATGTGCATGGCACGCAATAAATCTTGTATATAGGGAACTGCAATTTTTATTGCCTCTGGTGTAGCATCTCGATTGGCTTTGTATTGTTCAAACATTTCTAAACGAAAAGTACTTCCGCCTTTGTCAAAAGCAACTGCTAAATGATCCGGTTTTTCTCGTTTAATTACATCCATTAAAGCATTCATAAATCCCATTATGGCAGAAGTATCCATGCCTTTTGAGTTGATTCTTGGGTTTTTTATAAAAGCATAATATCCTCTAAAAATAAGAGCGTAAGCATCTAAAAGAAATAAGCGTTTTTGTGACATAATTAAAAGATTATAGTTAAACCAAATTCATTTTAATTGAAATTGATTTTTTTGTTAGGGTTGAATTTGTCGTTTTTTTGATTTAATATCTTTGTGTTTAATGGTAAATTTTCTAACATAGACTTTCAGGTTGTATTAGAATGTTCCTATAAACTTGTCAATTCTAATTTGCAATTCCATATTTTCAGTAGTCTTCATTTTAATTACCTTTCAACACAAATTTATAATTTTTGTATTTGGTAAAAATTATTGATTCACTTTGTAAGAATTTAAGCGTTTGATGTTTTAAAACTCGATTGCTTCTTTCAAACCAATACATGTTTAGTTGAATTGAAAAATATTTACAAATTAAAAATGTGAATATTTTTTTCATTTAAACATTTTTAAGGAACAAATATAGCTATTTTCCTTCATTAATAGTTTTCGAATTTTTGTTTTTACTTTTTTATAAATATGATTAATTATAGTTTAGTTTGCTTTTGTTTTTAGAAGTAATTCCTCAATGATTTTCCTTTTTTTATGATAAAATACAGCTTAAGCAAATAAATAGTTGTGTTTTTTTTATTTTTTTAAAACCATGTGGTTTGTTTTTCCGTAAATACTAAAAAAAAAACAAATCATTAAAAAAACAAATTAATTATGAGACAAATTTTCTATCCAATCAAATCAGTTTTACTGGTAAGCTTACTGACTTTTTTTGTTGCTTGTTCTGATGACGAAGTAACTCAAGCTCCTCAACCAGCACCAGAACCAATACCTATGCCTAGTGTTGCTCCATTAGTAGAGTTTACTGCTTTAAGTAATGACAATAAAATTGTGTATTACAATGCTAGAAATTTACAATCAGCTATTAGAACACTAACACTTTCTGGTTTACAAGCTAATGAAAAAATTATTAGTATTGATTATAGACCTGCAACTGGACAATTATATGGTTTGGGTAGTTCAAGTAGATTATATATAATTAATGAAACTTCAGGTTTAGCCACTCCACTTGGTACTGCACCTTTTACGCCTCAATTAGAAGGAACATCTAGTGCAATAGATTTTAATCCAACAGTAGATAGAGTACGTTTGGTTTCAAACAACGGTCAAAACTTAAGATTACATCCAGAATTAGGTACAGTAGTTGCAACAGATGGCGCAATTAACGGAGTAACAAATGCAAAAGTTGAAGCAATAGCTTATACCAATAGTTTTGCAGGAACTTCAACTACACAATTGTATGATATAGATTATACAACAGATAAATTATACATTCAAAACCCACCAAATAATGGAACTTTAGCAGAAGTTGGTGCGTTAGATGTTGATTTTGATGGCGCAGGTGGTTTCGATATTTTACCTGATTCCAATTACGCAATGGCTGTAAACAATAAAAATAATGAATCAAGATTATACACAATTTCATTAGAGACAGGAAAAGCCCTATGGATTGGAACTTTTAATCAACAAATTGTAGAAGTGGCTTTTAAAACGAAACCAATTGCTTATGCTACTTCATCTTCAAATATGTTATACCGTCTAAATCCTAATTCAGGAACTTCAAATTCAGTTGCATTAACAGGAATGAATTCAGGTGAACAAGTTGTAGGTTTAGATTTCAGACCAGCTAATGGTGCTCTTTATGCGGTAACAAATCAAAGTAGAATGTTAACAATCAATACTGCAAGTGGTGCAGTTACTCCTATTGGAACAGGAATTTCTCCAGCTTTATCTGGTACTAATTTTGGTTTTGATTTTAACCCAACTGTAGACAGAATTCGTTTGGTAAGTGATTCAGGTCAAAACTTAAGATTACATCCTGATACTGGTGCGATTGTAGCAACAGATTTAAATTTGAATCCAGGTACTCCATCAGTTTCTGCAGCTGCGTATACAAACAATTTTGCTTTATCTACAGCTACACAATTGTTCGTAATTGACACTGCAAATAATAATTTGTATTTACAAAACCCACCAAATAATGGTACACTAGTTTTAGTGGGAAGTTTAGGAGTTACGGCTTCTGCCATGAATGGTTTTGATATTGGAGGAAATAGTAATCAAGCTTATGCTATACTAAATGTAAATAACGTACAAGGTGTTTACAAAATAAATATAGCTACTGGAGCAGCTACTAAAGTGGCGGACTTCTCTCCAAATGTTACAGCAATGGCTGTAGGTTTAGGATTCTAATATTCTTAATTTTTATATATAGGAGCTGCAAACAATTTTAATAGTTTGCAGCTTTTTTTTATAGTTAAAATTTTTAAAAAGTTTGTCTGGTTTACACAAACTTATAGTTACTTTGTGAAAAATTATAAATATGAAAGGTTTAATACCGTTAATTATATTATTAATTGTTGAATTCTACTCGTTTCAAGCAGTTAAAACGATCACTAAAAACAAGTGGGTATTAGGCATCTATTTGGTGCTGTCAATTTTAGCCATGCTTTTTATTGTGTATTCTTTCATGAATTTTGAAAGAGGAAAAGGGCAAAATAAGTCAAGTTTATTTGTTATTGGATTAGCCTTATTAGTTTATATTCCGAAAATTTTAATTTTTTTGGTGTTGTTTATTGAAGATGTTTCCCGTTTAGTAGAAGCTTGTATTATGAGTTTTGTCGATGAAAATCGAGAACAGTTTTTCAGTCCAAGAAGAAGGTTTGTAAGTCAAATTGCTTTAGGAATTGCTGCTATTCCGTTTGGATCCTTACTTTATGGGATGACCATTGGGAAATATAATTTCAAAGTCATGAAACAACAACTGTTTTTTGATGATTTGCCAGATGAATTTGATGGAACTACGATTACACAAATTTCAGATATTCACAGCGGAAGTTTTGATGAAAATACAGATAAGATTAAATATGCTGTAGATTTAATTAATGAACAAAATTCTGATTTATTGTTATTTACTGGTGATATTGTAAATACACACGCAAAAGAAATGGATCCTTGGATTGATACATTTAAAGGTTTGTACAACCCAAAATTAGGTAAGTATTCTATTTTAGGAAATCACGATTATGGGAAATATTTCGATTGGAATTCCGAAAAAGAAGAAAATCAAAACTTTGAAGAGGTAAAAGCCATTCATCAAAAAATAGATTTTAATTTATTGATGAACGAAAACGTAAGACTTAAAAAAGGGAATAGCGAAATTGTTTTGGTGGGTGTTGAAAATTGGGGTGTTCATTTTGGTAAAAAAGGAGATTTAAATAAAGCAACAGCCAACACCAAACCAGAAGATTTTAAAATAGTAATGAGTCACGATCCAAGTCACTGGGAAAATGAAATTAAAAATCATGAGACACATTATCACTTAACCTTGTCGGGCCATACGCATGGTTTACAGTTTGGAATTGAAATTCCGGGTTGGTTTAAATGGAGTCCTGTGCAATATGTTTATAAGCAATGGGCTGGTTTATATGAAAATGCAGGAAGATATATTTATGTAAATCGAGGTTTTGGTTTTCATGCGTATCCAGGAAGGGTCGGAATTATGCCAGAAATCACGGTAATTGAGTTAAAAAAATCTAAAAAAGTAGCGTAAATGCTGAAAAAGTCTGCATTTTTGTTTGTTATTATAAAAAAATATTTACATTTGTTTAATAAACACTTCGGTCTATGTCGAAATTTGGAGAACTTATAGATGCACAAGTGCCTGTTTTAATTGATTTTTTTACGGAATGGCACGAACAATCTATTACTATGAATGAAACAATTCGTCACGTTGCTGCCGCTTTAGGCGATAAAGCAAAAGTGATTAAAATTGATGTAGATAAAAATAAAGAATTAGCAGAAGCATTGCGTATTAAGGGTTTGCCAACTTTTATGATCTATAAAGATGGACAAATGGTTTGGAGGCAAAGTGGTGAGTTTGATGCTAATACTTTAATAGCTCTTATTCAAGAACAAGCTTAGGCGATTTTTTCAAAATTAAATCCTTTACTTTTTAAGGTTTCGATGGTTTTATCTAAACTATTGAGCATGTTTTTTTGTGCTTTTACGCTATCGTGAAACACAACAATACTTCCTGATGTAACGTTTTTTATAACGTTCTCATAACATGTTTCAGGTGAAAGGCTTGCGTCGTAGTCTTTACTCAAAACATCCCACATGATAATTTTGTAGCCCAATTTTCTTAATTTATAAGATTGCCAAGGCGAAATTTTTCCGTAAGGCGGACGAAATAACTTCGAATTTCTAATTTTAAAAAGTGAATTCAATTTGATTTCACAAGCTTCCGTATTACTTATATAGGTTTTTGTATTGGTTTTCCATCCTTTTAAATGGCTGTACGTATGATTGCCTACAGAATGGTTTTTAGAAATGATTTTCTGAACGATTTCTGGATATTTCCTAACATTATCTCCAATGCAAAAAAACGTGGCTTTAATTTGATGTTTTTCTAATATGTCTAAAACTTTTTCTGTGATTTCAGGAGTAGGTCCATCATCAAAAGTTAGATATATCGTATTATCAGTATTTGGAAAATTCCAAACCTGATTAAAAAATAAGAGTTTTAATATTTTAGGGATTTTTGTCATATAAAAAAAGCCACTCAAAAGAATGGCTTTAGTGTTTGTTTATTCTGCTTCTCTTTTGTATTCGCCCATTAAATTGTTGTAATTGTTGAATTTTACTCTTTGTGAATTATAAAATTCTAAATCACCATTTTGTTGAGCCATTAATAATAGCGAACGGTATATTTCAATTTCTCTATAAATTTCCATTCTATAAAACGCTTTTTGCTTTTCAGATTGCGAATTAAAGAATGTGATTTTCTCTTGGTATTTTTTAATTAGTTGATTCAGAATTTTTCTGGCTTCTTCTTTTTTACCAATCTTATAATATCCTTCAGCAAATGGTTCAACAGTAGTATAATATTCAAAGTAATCAATTGGCATGTTTTTCATAGCAATCTGAATTACTTTTTCAGCTTTGTCAAATTTCTTTTCTTCAATTAAAGCCGTCATTAAACGCGACAAGTTATTTCTGTATGATAAAGCATTTTTACGTGTTTCTGGATCGTGATAAATTTTATCGCTTCCAGAATTACCCCATGTCCATTTGTTTACAATATTAAAAGTTTTATCTGTATCAATAAAGCCCATATCATATGAATTTCCTTCTTCTAATTTAGTTCTTACGGGAACTAATTTATAAACCATTCCGTCTAATTGAAGGTATTCTTTCATCCAAATGTAATCATCAGAACCAAAACTTCCTGGTGAAAAATAGATAGGTCTTTTCCAGTTGTTTTCATTAAATATATCTAACATTAAAATTCTGTTTTTATACAACGCACCACCTTTTAATTTTAAATTTATTTGTGGTACAATAGAATCGTAATATTTAGGCGAAACGACTTTGTTTTTGATGATGTTTTGCTTGTCTATTTTTACTTTTAAGTGTTCACTTGGATAAAAATGTACAAATTGACCATTTTTCATTTCACGTTTAGATCTATCGTCTTTTAAGAAATCTAAAGTGGTGTTTAAGTCTAAAGTATCAGTAGTTCTTTCATCAAATAAACAATAATTTCTTTTATCTCCAACATATTGATCGTGAGTAAATGAAATCGGTAAGGCGTCAGATTGATTGGATTTTACTTTCATTTCGTCAATATACCAATCTGTTGCTAATAAACTGGTGTTAACAATTCGAATGTCGGTTCTATAACCTTCAATTTCTTGTAAATACCACATTGGAAAAGTGTCGTTGTCACCAATGGTAAATAAAATGGCATTAGGTTCACAAGAATCTAAATAAGCTCTTGCCATTGCAACAGCTGTGTGTTTGCCACTTCTGTCATGATCGTCCCAGTTTTGTGAAGCTAAAACAATCGGTGAAGCTAACAATGAAACTGCTACAACTGCAGGTAAAGCAACTTTCGGACTTACATATTTTAAAATGTACTGATAAATGGCATATACTCCAACACCAATCCACATAGCGAAAATGTAAAAGGAACCTACTAAAGCATAATCTCTTTCTCTTGGTTCGAAAGGTCTTTCATTAAGGTATATTTTTAAAACTAATCCGGTGAATAAGAATAATAAAAGTAAAACATAAAACGATTTCCATTCTTTTTTCGCATGATACACCATTCCGATTACCGCTAAGATAAAAGGTAAAAAGAAATAGGTGTTTCTGCCTTTGTTGTTTTTCATATCGGAAGTTAATGCACTCTGATTGTCTAAATGTAAATTATCGATAAAACCAATTCCACTCAACCAGTTTCCTTCTAAACTTTCGTAATTTCCTTGTTGATCATTTTGTCTTCCGACGAAATTCCACATTAAATAACGGAAATACATGTAACCAAATTGATATTCAAACATAAATTTCATATTGTCTGAAAAAGATGGTTTTTCAATATTTAAATATTCGCCATAGGTTTTTAAGAAATCTTCATAGTCATCTAAGCTTAATTTGTTGGAAGCAAACTGAGTTCTAAAATCGGCTACGATTTCTGTAAATTGACCTAATTTTTCCTCATTAGTTTCACCAGTTTCTTCATCGTAAAAAGCGTCAGTATTAATGCTAAATTCTAGAGGTTTGGTAAAAGTCATGTAGTTTTTTGCGTGTTCTTCACTCCAAAGTCTTGGTAAAAAGGCGTTGTGATTAGAATTTGGATTATGATTGGCGTTTTTATAATTATTAGTAATTACGTATTTGCCTGTTTTTTCATCTCTTTCGTAATTTGGTTTGTCGTCAGAATACGGATTGTCTTCATCAGAACCGGCATAAGCATTAGAATATTGTGGACCATAAAACAATTTAGTTTCACCATATTGCTCTCTGTTATAATAGGCTAAAACTTCTGCTGCATCACTAGGTTTATTTTCGTTAATGTTAATGTTAGAATTGGCTCTAACGGGTAACATGATCCATGTAGAAAATCCGATCAATATGAATAAAACACAAAGAAGTAAGGTGTTGTAATTAACTTGTCCTTTTTTCTTTGTATAAGATAATCCGTAATAAAACCCACCAATAATTAAGATAAAAGCAAGTAGGGTTCCAGAATTAAAAGGTAAACCTAGAGAGTTTACTGCGAAAATTTCTGTTTTTGCGAAAAAGGATAACGTATAAGGAAGTAAAAATTTAAAAATAAACATCAAAATAGCAAGGATTACTACATTGGCTATGATGAAATTTTTAGTAGTAATATTTTTTTGTTTTTTGAAAAAGTACAACATTCCAATTGAAGGTAAAGCTAATAAAGCCATAAAGTGTACACCAAATGATAATCCAATTACCAAAGAAATTAAAATCAACCATTTGTTTCCTCTCTCTGTTTCAAGTTCTTCTTCCCATTTCAGGCCTAACCAAAATAGTAAAGCTATAAATAAAGAAGCCATCGAATATACTTCCGCTTCCACAGCATTATACCAAAAACTATCTGTAAAAGTATAAGACAAAGCAGCAACTAAGGAAGCGCCTAAGGTTATTTTTGAAGTTTGATCATTCCATTCAGACGTTGCTTTAACGATTTTTCTAATAATCTTTGAGGCCGACCAATACATGAATAAGATGGTAAATGCACTAGAAAAAACCGACATCATATTGATCATCAATGCAATTTGAGTTTTATCTGTAGCAAACATTGCGAAAAAGGCACCAATCATTTGATATAATGGAGCGCCTGGTGGATGTCCAACTTGCAATTTAGCGGCTGTGGCAATATATTCACCACAATCCCAGAAACTCATGGTAGGTTCAACGGTTAGAGTGTAAGTTACTAAAGCGATTATGAAAGCAAACCAACCCAAGTAAGTATTCCATTTGCTGTAATTAAATGAAGTCATATGTATGCTAAATTAATTTAGATTACAAAGAAACTATTTATTGAACAGATTAGCAATTAATTTTTTCTTAAAAATTTTTACAGAATTGTTTGCAGGAAAAAAAATATGTATTACATTTGCACTCGCAATTACAAAATAATTGGTCCATGGTGTAATGGTAACACTCCGGTTTTTGGTACCGTCATTCAAGGTTCGAGTCCTTGTGGACCAACAAAAAATCCTACTTAGTTCAAGTAGGATTTTTTTATTTATAGGATGTTTTAGTAGTTTATATTTTGAAAGCTACAACTGGTCTTTTCGCATGATTTACTAAATCTTCAGAAATACTTCCGTTTAAAAAGTGAGAAATTCCTTTTCTTCCATGTGTGCAAACTCCAATTATATCTGTATTTGAGTCTTTGGCAAAATGTAAAATTCCTTTTTCAACATTAATATCGTTATAAATGTGAGTAGAATAATTTGAAAAATGAAACTCTTCGATAAAGTTTCTTACTTTTTCTTCTGCTGCACGGGTTGTAGTGAAGTTGTTTGGTGTTATGATGTGAAGTAAATTGATGTGAGAACCGAAACTTTTTGCAAAATCAACTACTTTTTCAAAAGGTTTTTTAATTTCTTTAGAAAAGTCTGATGCAAATGTTAAGGTTTCGGCCTTAAAGTTTTCTTCTTCTTTTTTGATAACTAACACGGGGATTTCAGAATTTCTGGCTACTTTTTCAGCATTTGATCCTACAAACATTTCGTGAAAACCACTTGCGCCATGTGAACCCATAACAACTAGGTCTACATTGTGTTTTTTGGCATTGTCCATAATTCCATCAAATGCCATATTAAATTGAACTAAACTTGAAACTTGAATACCGTCTAAAAAACTTGCGTTTTCTAAATCTTCTAATTTTCCTAAAGCGGCATTTTTAAAAAACATCAATTCAGGAATGTCATGAGCGGTATGAAGTGCATCGTTACCTGAAGTAGATAGTTCCAGCATGTGAAGCAAAATAATTTCACCATTATTTTTTTTTGCAATTTGTGCAGCTACTTTTAGGGCGTTTTCTGCGTGTTTGGAAAAGTCGGTAGGTACTAGTATTGTTTTCATAGTTTTCGAATTTAATTACGATTAATTGACTCACATAAAGTTACGAAATTATTTTGAAATGGTGGTTCTTTTTTTGAAAAATGAAATATTTGGAATTTTTAAAATAAATGTTGTATATTTGCGCAGTTATTTCGTAATGAACCAGATAATGAGGCACGCATTGCGTGCCTCTTTTTATAAACATGACATTTAAAGAAAAAGTAAAAGACTTGCTAGGCAAGGCGTTAGAAGATAATCCAAGTTTGTTTTTGATTGATTTAAATTTTTCAGAATCAAATAAGATTTCAGTGGTTTTAGACGGTGATTCTGGTGTAAATTTACAGGATTGTATTAATGTTAATCGATTTTTAGACAACGGATTAGAAGGAGAAGAAGTGGAGTTTTCTATTGAAGTAGCTTCGGCAGGCTTGTCTACTCCATTAACAATGGTAAGACAATACGTAAAAAATATTGGCAGAACGTTAAAAGTAAAAACAATCTCTCAAGGAGATTTTGAAGGAACTTTAACAGCAGCAAATGAAGAGGGTGCAACCTTAACTTGGAGCGCTAGAGAACCCAAAGAAATTGGTAAAGGGAAAGTTACAGTTGAAAAAACTTTACAAATTTCTTACACAGATATAAAAGAAGCAGTAGTAATAATATCATTTTAAAAAATAAAGCATAACATGGAGAATATTGCATTAATAGATTCATTTTCAGAATTTAAAGACGACAAACTAATCGACAGAGTTACCTTAATGGCAATTTTGGAAGATGTGTTTAGAAATGCGTTAAAAAAGAAATATGGTTCAGATGACAATTTCGATATTATCATTAATCCAGATAAAGGAGATATGGAAATATGGAGAAACCGTGTAGTTGTAGCTGATGAAGATTTAGATTTTGAAAATGAAGAAATCACTCTAACAGAAGCGAGAAAAATTGAACCAGATTTTGAAATCGGTGAAGAAGTTTCTGAAGAAGTTAAATTAATAGACTTAGGAAGAAGAGCCATTTTAGCTTTACGCCAAAACTTAATTTCTAAAATTCACGAACACGACAATACTAATCTTTACAAGCAATTTAAAGATTTAATTGGTGATATTTATACAGCAGAAGTACATCACGTTAGACCTAAAATGGTTGTGTTGATGGATGATGATGGAAATGAAATTATTTTACCAAAAGAAAAACAAATACCTAACGATTTCTTCAAAAAAGGAGAAAATGTAAGAGGAATTATCGAAAGTGTAGAGCTTAAAGGTAATAAACCTCAAATTATCATGTCAAGAACTGCACCAAGTTTCTTAGAGAAATTATTTGAACAAGAAATTCCAGAAGTTTTTGATGGTTTAATTACTATCAAAAAAGTGGTTCGTATTCCTGGTGAAAAAGCAAAAGTTGCGGTAGATTCTTACGATGATAGAATTGATCCAGTTGGAGCTTGTGTAGGTATGAAGGGTTCTCGTATTCACGGAATTGTTCGTGAATTAGGTAACGAAAATATTGATGTAATTAATTACACACAAAATACGCAATTATTTATTACTAGAGCCTTAAGCCCAGCCAAAGTTTCTACAGTAAAAATTGATGAAGAAAATAAAAAAGCAGAAGTTTTCTTAAAAATTGAAGAAGTTTCTAAAGCCATTGGTAGAAACGGTCAAAACATTAAATTAGCTAGTCAATTAACGGGCTACGAATTAGATGTAATTCGTGAAGGAGCGATTCAAGAAGAAGATGATGTAGAATTAAGAGAATTCAGTGATGAAATCGAAGAATGGATTATTGAAGAATTTGAAAAAATCGGTTTAGATACTGCTAGAAGTATTGTAGATCAAGACGTAGCCGATTTAGTTAGAAGAACAGATTTAGAAGAAGAAACCATTTTAGATGTTATCAATATTTTAAAAAATGAATTAGATAGTTAATCTATTCCATATAATAGCAACGCAACAACACAGAAAATTAAGCAAAATACACATATGTCTGAAGAAAGAGTAATACGAATAAGTAAAGTTTTAAAAGAATTCAACATTTCACTTGATAGAGCTGTTGACACCTTAAAAGAAAAGGGTCATAGCATTGAGCACAGTCCCAATGCAAAAGTTTCTCAAGTGGAATTCGACGTCTTGTGCGATATTTTTTCGGCCGATAAGGGAAACAAAGTAGCTTCGAAAGAAGTTGGCGAAGAAAAGAAAAAAGAGAAAGAAGCATTAAAACGTGAAATCGAAAAAGAACTTGAAGTTAAGCGTCTTGCAGAAGAAGAAAGACAAAAACAGGAAGTTATCAAAGCAAGAGCTGTTGTTACTGCTCCAGTTACTTTAGGAAAAATAGATTTAAATCCTAAAAAACAAGAACAACCAAAAGCAGAAAAACCTGTTGTTGCTCAGGAAAAAGCAGTAGTTGCTCAAGAAAATAATCCTGTTGCAAAAGATGAAAAACCACTAGTTGCAGAAAAAACTTCAGACAAACCTGCAGAAACGGTTAAGAAATCTTTTGAAAAACCAAAAGAAGCAACAGCAAAATCAGAAGAACCTTCAATTCAACCTCAAGAATTTAATGCGGATGGAACGCCAATTGAAGTCAAGTTAGATACACAATATACGAAACTTTCAGGAGCTACTTTTACAGGTCAAACTATTGATTTATCTCAATTTAATAAACCTAAGAAAAAGAAAGAAGATTTTAAAAAACCAGGTGCGCCTGGCTCAGCTAACAAACCTGGTACGCCAGGAGCTGCCGGAGCAGGAGCTGCTGCCAATAAACGTAAAAGAATTGTAAAACCAGGAACTCCAAATACAGGGGGAACTGGCGGAAATACTCAAGGCGGTGGTCAAGGTGGTTTCGTTAAAAAACCATACCAAGGCGGACAAGGCGGAGGTGGTTTCAAAAAACCAGGGTTCAACAAAACAGCACCTGTTGTAAAAGTTGAGCCAACTGAAGAAGAAGTAAAAAATCAAATCAAAGAAACTTTAGAAAGATTACAAGGAAAAGGTAACAAATCTAAAGCAGCAAAATATAGAAGAGATAAAAGGGATTCACACCGTCAACGTACAGATGAAGATTTAGCACAACAAGATTTAGAAAGCAAAATTCTAAAAGTAACGGAATTTGTTACAGTTGGTGAAATTGCTACAATGATGGATGTGCCGATTACAAAAGTTATTGGAACGTGTATGTCTCTTGGAATCATGGTTACCATGAACCAACGTTTGGATGCAGAAACTTTAACAATTGTGGCTGACGAATTTGGTTATGAAATGCAGTTTATTACTACAGACATTGAAGAAAATGCAGTAGTTATCGAAGATAAAGAAGAAGAATTAGAATTCAGAGCGCCTATTGTAACCGTAATGGGTCACGTAGATCACGGTAAAACCTCTTTACTGGATTATATTCGTAAAGCAAACGTTATTGCTGGTGAATCTGGAGGAATTACACAGCACATTGGAGCCTACGGAGTAACTTTAGATGGTGGTCAGAAAATCGCTTTCTTAGATACACCAGGTCACGAAGCCTTTACAGCAATGCGTGCTCGTGGAGCTCAAGTTACAGATATTGCTATTATTGTAGTTGCAGCGGATGATGACATCATGCCCCAAACAAAAGAAGCAATCTCTCACGCGCAAGCCGCTGGAGTTCCAATGATCTTCGCTATCAATAAAGTGGATAAGCCAAATGCAAATCCAGAAAAAATTAAAGAACAATTAGCAGGTATGAATTTACTTGTTGAAGATTGGGGTGGAAAATACCAATCTCACGATATTTCGGCTAAATTCGGACAAGGAGTTCCAGAATTATTAGAAAAAGTATTGTTAGAAGCGGAAGTTTTAGAACTAAAAGCTAATCCAAATAAACCAGCACAAGGAACGGTTGTAGAAGCACAATTAGACAAAGGTCGTGGTTATGTATCTACTATTTTAGTTCAAGCCGGAACATTAAAAATCGGTGACTATATGTTAGCGGGTAAAAATCATGGTAAAATTCGTGCCATGTTTGATGAAAGAGGAAACAATGTAAAAGTGGCTGGTCCATCTACACCAGTTTCAGTTTTAGGTTTAGACGGAGCGCCAACTGCTGGAGATAAATTTAATGTTTACGAAGACGAAAGAGAAGCGAAACAAATCGCATCAAAACGTACTCAGTTGTCTCGTGAGCAATCTGCTAGAGTTAAAAAACATACTACTCTTGATGAAATTGGTAGAAGAATTGCTTTAGGTCAATTTAAAGAATTGAACTTAATCATCAAAGGAGATGTGGATGGTTCGGTTGAAGCATTAGCAGATTCGTTCTCTAAATTATCTACTGAAGAAATTCAAATTAATATCATACACAAAGGTGTTGGAGCCATTACAGAAACGGATGTTATGTTAGCGTCTGCTTCAGATGCGATTATTATCGGATTTAACGTTCGTCCTGCTGGAAATGCGAAAACATTAGCTGAAAAAGAAGAAATCGATATCCGTAACTATTCAATTATTTACGCTGCTATCGACGACTTAAAAGACGCGATGGAAGGTATGCTTTCTCCAGAATTGAAAGAAGAAATTACAGGTACTGCTGAAATTAGAGAGTTATTTAAAGTTTCTAAAGTAGGAACAATCGCTGGATGTATGGTTACAGATGGTAAAGTAATCCGTAGCAACAGAATTCGATTAATCAGAGAAGGTGTAGTAATCTTCACAGGAGAATTAGTTGCTTTAAAACGTTTCAAAGACGATGTGAAAGAAGTTTCTAAAGGATACGATTGTGGTATGCAAATTAAAGGCTACAACGATATTAAAGAATACGATATCATTGAAAGTTTCCACGAAGTAGAAATCAAAAAGAAATTGAAATAAAATATTTTGATAAACAAAAAGTCCCAATGAAAATTGGGACTTTTTTTATTCTTAAAAGAAACAATAAACTTAAAATTTATTCGTTATTCCATAAAATTCCAATGCATTACATTAAAATATTCCTTTTAGCCTTCTTGTTTTTTTCTTGTCAAAAAGAAGTTTCAAAAAAAGAAATAAAGCCAAAAGACTATTCTTCAATCCTCAAAGAAGCAAAAGAATATTGCCAAAAAAACACCCTTAATCAGAATAAATTTATTCTAATTGATTTGGCCTTACATTCTGGATTGAAACGTTTTTTTGTTTACGATTTAAAGACTAACAAAAAAATAAAATCATATATGGTTAGTCACGGTTGTGGATCTCATATGTGGAGTTGGACGACCAGTAAAGAAAATGCACCAATATCAAACGAGCCCGATTCACATTGTTCTTCCATTGGAAAGTATGTAATAAGTTCTCGTGGTGTCAGTCAATGGGGAATTAAAGTAAATTACCTACTAATCGGGAAAGATAAAACTAATTCTAACGCCGTAAAACGAGCTATTGTTTTGCATTCCTGGGAAAAAGTTCCTTCTAATGAAGTATATCCGGAAGGCACACCAGAAGGTTGGGGTTGTCCAGCAGTTTCAAACGAAAGTATGAAAGAAATCGACCAACTTCTTACAACTAATAAAAGCATGCTTATGTGGATTATAAAATAATTTAAAAATCACACAAATCCTTCTAAAAATCAGAAAATTTTACATCTAAAAAAATATTATTATTATAATTTTTAACTTATTTTTGAAGATACTAAAATCTTTCAAATGCAATTTGATATTCAAAATACCGAATCTTCGGCTTTATACAAACTGTTAACCGGAACTGTTATTCCACGTCCAATTGCTTGGGTTTCTTCTATAGATTCTAATGGAACTCACAATTTAGCACCCTTTTCTTTCTTTAATGTGGTTAGTGAAGATCCACCTCATATCATGTTTTCTACCGTGAGAACAGGAAATAAAAACAAAGATACACTCAATAATATTCTTGCCAACCATCAGTTTGTAGTCAATTTGGTCACTGAAGATATAGTGGAACAAATGAATACCACAGCTCAAAATGTAGCACCAGATGTGGATGAATTCGAATTAGCAAACGTAACACCAATCGATTCTGTTTACATCAAACCCAAAAGAGTCAAAGAAAGTTTAGTGCATTTTGAATGTGAAATGGTACATCATTATTTTATCGAAAACCATCAAAATGGTGGCGCTTGTATTATCATCGGAAAAATACTTACGATGCATATCGATGATGCTATTCTTGAAGACAATTACAGAATCAATTTAGACACTTACAAACCTGTTGCTCGTTTAGCAGGATCTAATTATAGTAAAATAGGAGAAATTTTTTCTATAAAAAGAGGATAATAAGAACACAGATTTAAGAAATTAAAGTAATTATTATGATTTTTTAAATTTCTTAAATCTGTGTTCCAAACAAAAATAATAGTAAAAATAGTATCTTGATAACTTGAGATACTGAAACAAGTTCAGTATAAATGAAAATAGCAGTAATTGGTGGTGGTCCTGGCGGACTTTATTTTTCGATATTAACCAAAAAAGCCATGCCAGAGTGTCAAATCGACGTGTATGAACGCAACAAACCCGATGATAGTTTCGGATTTGGTGTGGTTTTTTCAGATGAAACTTTAGGTGAGTTCTTAAAACGCGACATGCAATCATATGAATTAATTCGTAGTAAGTTTGCTTATTGGGATGATATCATTATCGCTCGAGATGGAGAAGAAGTTAGCATCGCAGGAAATGGATTTTGTGGTTGTTCTCGAAAAACTTTATTGCAATTATTACAACAAAGATGTTTGGAAGAAGGTGTGAATCTGCATTTCGAACAGAATGTGGCGGATCTTTCTCTCTTCGAAACTGCCGATATGGTTATTGCTTCAGATGGAATTGGAAGTAGTATTCGTACAAAATATGAAAAGGAATTCGGAACAAAAATCGTACAAAAACAAAATCGTTTCGTTTGGTTGGGTTCTACTAAACCTTTAGACGCGTTTACTTATTTTTTCAGAAATACGGAACACGGACTTATTGTAGCACATTCTTATCAATACGAAGAAGGAATGAGTACTTGGATTTTCGAATGTTCTGACGAAACTTGGCAAAAATTTAATTTTGAAGTCACCAATGAAGCAGACACCATCACTAAAATTTCTGAGATTTTCAAAGAAGAATTAGACGGACATCCGTTAATCACAAATAAATCGCATTGGCGACAATTTCCGCATGTTACGAATGAAAATTGGTACCATAAAAATATTGTTTTACTTGGTGATGCGAAAGCTACTGCGCATTACTCTATAGGTTCAGGAACCAAGTTAGCCATGGATTCAGCGATTGGTTTGTCAGATGCCGTACTTGCTAATCCAACAGATGTGCAAGCTGCTTTTCAACAATATGACAAGTCTCGTAGAAATACAGTTGAAATGATTCAATACGCCGCTTTAGTTTCTTTAGATTGGTTCGAAAACATGAACCGTCACAACCAACATCCGTTTTATCAATTTGCTTTCGGATGTATGACGCGTGCGAAAAAAGTCACTTATGAGAATTTACGATTAAGAGACCAGTCTTTTACAGATAAAGTATTAAATGAATTCAATACTAATACTAACGTTGATGACAAAAATCAATCAGCCGCTTTTTCAACTTTTCAACTTCGTAATTTAGAATTACAAAACCGAATTGTAATGGCGCCAATGGGACAATATGCTGCAAAAGAAGGCTTAGTAAACGATTGGCATTTTCAACATTACACATCAAGAGCAGTTGGTGGTTTAGGGTTGATTGTAACGGAAATGACAGCTATTTCGGAAACAGGAAGAATTACAGAAGGTTGTGCCGGAATTTACAACGAAAATCAAATTTCTGAATGGAAACGAATTACCAATTTCATTCATACTTATACACAAACTAAAGTCGCCATACAATTAGGACATTCCGGAAGGAAAGGTGCGACTAAAAAACCTTGGGAAGAAAGTTTTACTGGAACAAATTGGGAATTACTTGCTGCATCAGCCATTCCGTTTAATGAAAATTCGGCAACTCCAAAAGCCATGACTTTGGTCGATATGGATTTAGTAACTTCTCAATTCGTACAAGCTACAAAAAATGCAGAAGTAGCAGGATTTGATATGATTGAATTGCAAGCGCATCACGGATTTTTATTAGCGTCCTTTTTATCTCCATTAACCAATTCGAGAACAGACGAATTCGGCGGAAATATCGAAAACAGATTAAAATTTCCTTTACGAGTTTTCACCGAAATGCGAAATGCGTTCCCTAAAGAAAAACCAATGTCGGTTCGAATTTCTGCTACAGATTGGGCAGAAAACGGAATTTCAGATGAAGAGGTTATTTTTATTGCAACGGCTTTTAAAAATTCAGGTGCAGATATTATTAATGTTTCGACAGGAAATACAGTAGCGCATCAAAAACCGCAAACGGGAAGAATGTGGCAAACGCCTTTTTCAGATACAATAAGAAATACGGTTCATGTACCAACAATAACTGCAGGTTACATTCAGGATATCGATCAAATTAATACCATAATTTTAAACGGTCGAGCCGATTTGGTCGCATTAGGAAGACCTTTATTATTAGATGCGAATTTTGTAAGAAATACACAAGCTTACGAACAATTTCAAGCCACAGATATTCCAAATCCTTATAAAATGGGAATTTCTCATTTGTATCCTTTCAAAGCTTCAGAAAGAAAACAAATAGAAGGAATGAAAAAAGCATTGAAACCGAAGAGTAATAAGAAGAATTAATTTGTATACTTTCAAAAAAATGAAACATTACGAAGACAATTTCGCACATATAAATTTACCTAATCAGGCATTACAACCCGATTATGTGTTTTTAGATTGGCCTCAATTCAATCGACCAGATCAACTGAATTGTGTGGAAAAATTACTCGATAGTCATATTGCTGCAGGTCGTGGAAATCAAATTTGCATCCGAACATTTGACGAAACTTGGACGTATCAAGATTTATATGAGAAAGCGAATCAAATCGCACATGTTTTAGTAGACGATTTCGGTTTGCAATCTGGAAATCGCGTATTAATTCGTTCTGCCAATAATCCTATGATGGTGGCGTGCTGGTTTGCGATATTAAAAGCAGGTGGAATTGTAGTTGCAACCATGCCATTATTGCGTTCGAAAGAATTAACAACCATAATTAACTGTGCCGAAATTTCTCACGCCTTTTGCGATGCCGATTTGGCCGAAGAAATGAACTTGGTGCAATCGGACTATTTAAAAAAAGTAAGTTTCTTCAGAAATTCTCCAGAAACTGCGGGATTAGAAAAGAGACTAGAATCTAAACCCAAAACGTTTCAAAATTATCCTACTAAATCTGATTCAGTAGCTTTAATTGGTTTCACTTCAGGAACAACTGGTTTGCCAAAAATGACCGCGCATTATCACAAAGATATTTTAAATATTTGCGAAGCGTTTCCAAAATACGCTTTACAACCGACTCCAGATGATGTTTTTACAGGAAGTCCACCACTCGGATTTACCTTCGGATTAGGCGGATTGGTTTTATTTCCAATGTATTTCGGTGCTTCTACTTTCTTAATCGAAAAACCTAGTCCTGATTTGCTATTAAAAGCAATTCAAGATTTTAAGATTACCATTTGTTTCACCGCTCCAACGGCTTGGCGAATCATCACTACAAAAGTGAAAGAGTTCGATATTTCAAGTTTAAGAAAGTGTGTTTCAGCTGGTGAAACCTTACCTTTAAAAGTTTGGCAAGATTGTTATGACGCAACAGGATTAAAAATTATAGACGGAATTGGCGCCACAGAAATGCTTCATATTTTCATTTCATCCCATGAAGAAAACATGAAACCAGGTGCAACTGGATTAGCCATTACAGGTTACGAAGCTAAAGTTATCGACGCAAAAGGAAATGAAGTACCAAGAAATGAAGCCGGAAGATTAGCAGTTCGAGGTATCACAGGTTGTAAATATTTAAACCGAGAAGACAAACAAAAGGAATATGTAGAAAATGGCTGGAATATTACAGGCGATATTTTTCGTCAAGATAAAGAAGGTTATTTCTATTTTGTAGCCCGTGGCGATGATATGATTATTTCTTCTGGCTATAATATTGCTGCAATTGAAGTAGAATCCGTACTTTTAACTCACGATGCCATTTTAGAATGTGCCGTTGTAGGTTTGCCAGATGAAGAACGAGGCATGTTGGTTTGCGCACATATCGTATTAAAAGAACATAATAAAGCCGCAGATGATTTTAAAATTGAAATTCAAAATTGGTTTAAAAATACAGCAGCGCCATATAAATATCCAAGAATCATTAATTTTGTAGATAGTTTACCTAAAACAGAAACAGGTAAAATTCAACGATTTAAGTTGAAATAAGCCTATTTTGTTATTTTGAACTTGTTTCAGAATTTCATCATAATTTGTAATAAGAAAACAATGAGAAAAGCATTTATAATTATAAGCATCACCATTCTTTCCTTAACGGGAATATTGATTTATATCAATTGGAAATTCTGTTTTCTGCTTTTGATATTTGTTCCTTTGATTATGATGGGCTTATACGATATGTATCAATCGAAAAAAACCATTCGTAGAAATTTTCCATTATTAGGAAGAATGCGCTATTTGTTAGAAGCACTCGGACCAGGTGCGCGTCAATATTTCATAGAAAATGATACAGATGGGAAACCTTTCAACCGTTTACAAAGAAGTAAAAAAGAAACCGATTCGATGCCTTTCGGAACACAACTCGACGTGTATAAAGAAGGGTATGAATGGATCAATCACAGTATAAAAGCGATTCCTTTTTCAAAAGTTAACGAAAATCCACGCGTAAAAATTGGTTCTTCGCAATGTGAAAAACCTTATGAAGCAAGTTTGTTTAATATCAGCGCGATGAGTTTCGGTTCCTTAAGTAAAAATGCTATTATAGCTTTAAATAATGGCGCCAAACAAGGCGGTTTTTTTCATAATACGGGCGAAGGCGGTTTGTCGCCCTATCATTTACTTGGTGGTGATGTGGTTTGGAATATCGGAACAGGTTATTTTAGTTGTCGTACCGATGAAGGTAAATTCAATTATGAAGAATTCGTAAAAAGAGCGACTTTAGACAACGTGAAAATGATAGAAATTAAGTTTTCTCAAGGTGCAAAACCTGGTCATGGCGGAATTTTACCTAAAGAAAAAGTTACGGATGAAATTGCTGAAATTCGTTTGGTATCAAAAGGAAAAGACATTTTGTCGCCTCCAACGCATTCGGCATTTACCACGCCTTTAGAATTAATGGATTTTGTAAAGTTATTACGAAAAGGTTCTGGCGGAAAACCGATCGGAATTAAAATTTGTATCGGAAATAAATCGGAATTTATCGCCATCTGTAAAGCCATGGTGGAAACCAAAACTTATCTAGATTTTATCACAGTCGATGGCGGAGAAGGCGGAACAGGTGCCGCACCACAAGAATATTCCGATCATGTTGGTATGCCATTGCGAGATGCTTTGGCTTTTGTATACGATTGTTTAAACGGTTTTGCTATTAAAGATCAAATTAAAATTATCGCATCTGGTAAAGTAATCACCGGTTTTGATATCATCAGAAATTTATCATTGGGTGCCGATTTGTGTAATTCTGCTCGCGGTATGATGTTCGCTTTAGGTTGCATTCAAGCTTTAGAATGTCATAATAACACGTGTCCAACCGGAGTGGCTACTCAAGATCCAAGATTGACAAAAGGTTTAGTGCCTGAAGAAAAAAGTGTTCGCGTGGCTCGTTATCATCATGAAACCGTAAAATCGGCAATGGATTTAATGGCTTCAGCCGGTTTAGCACATCCAGATGAAGTGGATAGAACGGTAGTAAGCACTAGAATTGAACGGTCAAAAATACAAACGTATGAAGAAACGTATCCCGAATTAAAAGTGGGCGCCTTGTTAGAACCAGCAACCGTTCCGAATGAGTTTTATACGTTCTGGAAAAGAGCCAATGCAGCCAGTTTCTAATTTTTTTTTAGAAGCTAATTCCGTCTCGTCTATTGGACGAGATTGCAATCTTTTCTTTAAGGAAAAAAAACAAAAGGATTTCCATTACTAACGGGGCTAGTACTCAAGAACAACTAAAACAAAAATAACTTAGCGACTTGGTGTCTTTTGGCAAAATCAACATCGCGATATAATATAAAAACATGAATCAACCTTTTATAAAACAAGAAAAAATTCGTTTCAAACACATCGATTACGCGGGAATCGTTTTCTATCCGCGTTTTCTAGAAATGCTAAATGATATAGTAGAAGATTGGTTTGAAGAAGCTTTAGATAGACCGTTTTCCAAAATGCATGAAAGTAACGGCATTCCAACCGTAGATTTAAAAGTACAATTTAAAAATGCAGCACGAATTGGAGAAGTATTAACCAAAAAATTATGGGTAGCTGAATTAAAATCATCTTCAATCGTATGCAGATTTCAATTCACCAACCAAGACGACAAAACGGTTTTAGAAGGTGAAGTAACTTTAGTCAACGTAAAAATTCAAGAAGACAGACAAAGTATCAAAGCAGAACCTTTTAATGAAAACATGAAAGAAAAAATTTCAAAATATATAGTATAACAACGCAGATTAAAGAAATCTGAGAAATCCACACAGATTTATTTTTAAAATTTCTTAAATTTCTACAGTCAGTGTTTCAAAATAAAACCAGCAATTATCCGCGTTTGCAAAGCAATCCGTTTCATCCGCGTACCAAAACAATAAAATATGGACTTTAAAAAATTCAAAGCAGCCGCTGTTCAAACATCACCTGTTTTTCTTAACGTAGAAAAAACAGTAGTAAAAGCAATTTCATTTGTAAAAGAAGCGAGTCAAAATGGCGCGCAATTGATTGCTTTTCCAGAAGTATTTGTTGCAGGTTATCCATATTGGAATTGGATTATGACACCTGTTCAAGGAAGTAAATGGTATGAAAAACTATATAAATGTTCAGTAAAAACTGATGATGAGGTGATGCAACCTTTGTTTCAAGCGGCAAAAGATAACAACATTCACATCGTAATCGGAATTAACGAACGTGGTGATTCGTATGGTGAAATTTACAACACTAATTTAATTATTGATAACAAAGGAAATCTAATCGGGAAGCATCGAAAATTAGTCCCAACTTGGGCAGAAAAACTTACATGGACTTCAGGAGATGGTTCTTCCTTAAAAGTATATCAAACAGAAATTGGTCCAATTGGAACTTTGGCTTGTGGCGAAAACACCAATACTTTAGCACGTTTTACCTTACTTTCTCAAGGTGAATTAATTCATATTGCGAATTACATTTCATTACCCGTTGCACCACCAGATTATAATATGGCGGAAGCTATAAAAATTCGTGCCGCAGCGCATTCTTTTGAAGGAAAATTGTTTACCATTGTTTCTTGTTCTACGATTTCAAAAGAAATTATGGAAGCATTAAAAGAAGACGTTCCAAATGTAGAGGAATTGTTAACTCGTAAAAATTCAGCTTTTTCTGGATTTATTGGTCCAAATGGAGCAGTAATTGGCGAGCCTTTAATTGACAATGAAGGCATGGTGTATGCAGATATCGATTTAGAAAAATGCATCCAACCAAAACAAATGCACGATATTCTCGGACATTATAACCGATTTGATATTTTTGATTTGAGAGTCAACATCTCACCAACTCGAAAAATTACATTCATCGACAATCACGAGGAATTTAATAAACGCTAACAAAAAAACCTGACAGGTTTTAGAAATCTGACAGGTTTAAATATACAGATTATGGAAGATAAATTTTCAGATGACCAAATAGGTCGCGCTAGAGTACAAGATTCGCCAGAATTAGTAGAATATTATAAAGAATTAGAAACACTTGGCGCTGGTGCTTTATGGACAGTTGCCAATGACATCGAACCTTGGGAACCCAGAAGTTCATCGGTTCCAATGCTTTGGAAATATGACGATTTACGTGAGTTAGTTCTAAAATCATCAGAATTAGTAACGCCAGAACAAGCGGGAAGACGTGTAGTATATTTGGTAAACGACAAACGTAAAGACGTTTCGGCAGCTGTAGGTTGGTTGTATACTGGAATTCAAGTCACTCGACCTGGCGAAAGCACTTCGGCACATAAACATAAAGCGTCGG
Source organism: Flavobacterium difficile (assembly GCF_011392115.1). Classification (GTDB taxonomy): domain Bacteria; phylum Bacteroidota; class Bacteroidia; order Flavobacteriales; family Flavobacteriaceae; genus Flavobacterium; species Flavobacterium difficile. Next base: position 68,795 of record NZ_JAAJBT010000005.1, on the reverse strand, counting down.
CACTTCGATTCATTATGGAAGGTGAAGGCGGTTATACTGTGGTGGATGGAAATAAAATCATGTTGGAAGTCAACGATTTCGTTATTACTCCGAATTCAACTTGGCATGAACATGGTGTAGAAGAAGGTGGAAAAACCTGCATTTGGCAAGATGGCTTAGATATTCCATTAGTGAATGCTTTAGAAGCCAATGATTATGCCGTGTATGATGGGAAACAACCTTTGGTACAACCGCTAAATTATTCTCCAATTGTTTATGGTTGTGCCGGATTAATTCCAGCTGATAAAACTTGGGATAAACCGTATTCGCCTTTATTTAAATATTCATGGAAGAACGTTTATCCAGCACTTTTAGAAGCTCAAAAAGTAACAGAAGTCAATCCGTTTGATGGAATTTTCATGCAATACTCGAATCCATTAACTGGCGGTCACGTGATGCAAACGATGGGAGCAGCCATGCAATTATTACCAGCTGGTTTTAAAGGAAAAGCGCACAAACACACGGGTTCAATTGTTTATCAGTGTGCAAAAGGAAATGGTTTTTCAATTATTAACGGAAAACGTTTCGATTGGAAAGAAAGAGATATTTTCTGCGTACCATCTTGGGCTTGGCATGAACATCATAATGTATCGGAAACAGAAGATGCTTGCTTATTTCAATTCAACGATTTACCAGTAATTGAAAGTTTAGGCTTATTCCAATCAAGAGAATTAGAAGAAAATAACGGACATCAACAATTGCAATAACAATATCAACCTTAAAATAATCAATAATTAATATAAAAAACAATGCGAACTTTGCGTAAATCCTTGCGCTCTTTGCGGTTAAACACATAAACATGAAACTACTTACTTACAAAACACAAGACACCGAACCAAGATTAGGTTTCCTTCATAACAACCAGGTTATAGATATGGAAGATTTCGGGGAAATTTCTAACTTTCCACTGCCAAGCGATATGTTAGATTTAATCGATATGGGTTTTGAAATTATTGCTGAAATCACAGAATTAATTTCGGAAACTCCAGAAAATTTCTTTGAAGAAATTGCGTATGAATTAGACGAAGTGATTTTCTTAGCACCAATCGAAAAACCAAGAAAAAACATTATCGGTATTGGTTTAAATTATACCGAACATGTGGCGGAAAGCGCTAGAACTCTAGATACAACAGGAAAATTACCTGCTAAACCTATTATTTTTTCCAAACCACCAACTACAGTTACTGGTACAAATACAGAGATTATAAAAAACACAAAATTAACTTCTCAATTAGATTGGGAATGTGAATTGGCTGTAGTGATTAGTAAAAAAGGAAAGTATGTTTCTAAAGAAGACGCTTTAGATTATGTGTTTGGTTATACGGTAATTAACGATATTTCTGCTCGCGATTGTCGTAGAGAAGGACAATGGATTGTTTCGAAAGGTCAAGATACTTTTGCGCCAATGGGTCCGGTTTTAGTCACAAGAGATGAAATTGAAAATCCACATAACTTAAATTTATCGTTAAAAGTGAATGGTGTGGAAAAACAGAATTCCAATACAAAGTTTATGCTGTTTAATATTAACGATTTAGTTGAAGATTTAAGTACGGTTTTCACTTTAGAAGCTGGAGATATTATTGCAACCGGAACACCAGCTGGAGTAGGAGCAGGAAGAAATCCACAAGAATGGATGTACGATGGAGATGTTGTTGAAGCAACTGTGGAAGGAATCGGAACAATTGTAAATACGATTAAAGAAATATAATTAAAAGAAACACAGATTGAAGAAATTCAAATAATTTTTAAAATATCTCAGATTTCTCCAATCTGTGTTCCAAAAAAAATCAGTGGTTATTCGCGTTTGCTAAAGCAATCCGTTTTATCCGCGTTCCAAAAAAAATGTAAAAATGAAATACAGAATAGGACAAATAGTTCCATCATCTAACATAACGATGGAAACCGAAATACCAGCTATTTTTCGTTCACGCGAAACCATTTTACCCGAGCGTTTTACGTTTCATAGTAGTAGAATGCGCATGAAAAAAGTAACCAAAGAAGAATTGGAAGCCATGGACGCGATGAGTTTAAAATGTGCTCAAGAATTGTCTGATGCTCATGTTGATGTTATGGGTTATGCTTGTTTGGTAGCAATTATGAGTATGGGAAGAGGTTATCATTGCGTTTCGGAAGTGAATTTACATCAAGAAACAGTGGCAAATGATTTTCCTACACCAATTGTAACTTCTGCTGGTGCTTTAATTAATGGTTTAAAGGTTTTAGGAGCGAAACAAATTTCAATCATCACGCCTTATATGCGACCTTTGACAGACATGGTAGTCGACTATATTGAAAATCAAGGGATAAAAGTGAAACAAAGTATCGCTTTGGAAATTCCAGATAATTTAGAAGTTGCGGCTCAAAATCCAATGAATTTATTGGAGATTTATAAGCAATTAGATTTAACTGATGTTGATGTTTTGGTAGCTTCAGCTTGTGTACAAATGCCATCGTTAGAAGCTATTGATTTAATTCAAGCCGAATGTGGAATTCCTGTCACATCAGCCGCAGTTTGTACAACTTATGAAATGATGAAAAAAATCGGAATTGAAGCGAAATCGGCCATTGGCGGAGAACTTTTAAACGGAAAATACTAATTGTATGGAATGGAATGTAGTTGATGGAAAACTAGTGAATACTTTTAAGTTTCAATCGCAAACAGAATTAGTAAGCTTTCTTTTAAAAGTGGCTATTTTTGCTGATGAAATTAATCACCATCCAGATTGTAAAATCTTCAAGGCCTTTCAATTAGAAATTACATTATTTACCTACGACCAACAAAAAATCACTGAATTAGATGATCAATTAGCTAACAAAATTGATGAATTGTATAGATAATACCCTTTTACACTTGAGATTATTTTTTTACAATTTTATTCTTAATTTGGGATAAAAAAAATGCGAATTGTTGAATTCGCATTTTTTGTTTTATAAAAGATTGGTAAAAATTACTTCTGGTTTATCTCGTAATAATGTCGGAGCAATGGCGAAAAAGTCTTTTACATATTGTTGTGCGTTATGTATGTCAAACAATTCTTGATTTTCCCAAGTTTCATGTAAAACAAACACCGATTTGTCTTGTATTTCTTGATGAAGTTTATACTGCAAACATCCTGGTTCCGATGTCGCATTTTTGACAAGATTTTCCAGTGTACTTTTTACTTTTTCCGTTTCTTCTTCCTTAGATTTTAGGATTACTGTAATATGAATTGTAGCCATTTTATGAATTATATGAATTATTTTTAAAAACTATACTTAGCCCCACCGTAAATATTTCTACCTGCAGCATTTATTCCAGATGCAAAGTTTCTATACTGTGTGTCTAAAATGTTTTCTACTCCTGCAAATAAAGTGAAATTATAAATTTGTTTTGTTCCTACTTTAAAATTATAGGTTTCCCAAGCAGGCATTCCGTTAGCTGGCGCATAAACTAAATTATCTTCTCCGCTAGTAGAATAATCTTGTAAACGTTTTTTACCATTAAATAGCATGTAGGCTTCAAAAGTAGCCCATTTTGGTGTGTAGCTAAAGCCCAATCTGCCATAGTATGGTGGTATATGATCAAGAGGTCTTTTGTTTCCTTCAGTGGTAACTCTTCCTAGAGTGAAATTATAACTTCCATTAAATTGTAAATTCTTGGTAAGTTCCGTTTTAATAGTTCCGTTAAATCCCGTTACAAATGCTTTTCCTAAGTTTTGATTTGCGATAACATTTCTTACATCACCGCCGCCAAAATCGTATGTATTTGAGCCATTAAAGGTAAATTCATCAGTTACTATGGCATCGTAAAGTTGGGTATAAAAATAGGTTATATCAAATTGATGGGCATTTGTTTTAGATTTCAATACAAAACCTAAATCTCCTGTTACAGTTTGTTCCGGTTTTAAATCTTTGTTTGGAACGATTAATGTTCCAGCGCCTGATTCAAATATTTTTGCTAAATCATCAATATTAGGTACTCTGAATCCAGAACTTAAATTAGATTTTAATATGAAATTTTCTGAAGCATTATGCACTACTCCAATGTTACCACTGTAGGTTAAGTTTTGTTGTTTGATTTCAGAAAAAGGCAATGGAAATACAGAATTATCAGCAATATTACTGTTTAATATAGCATAACCTATACGTCCACCCATTGAAAAATTAGTGCTTTTATATCTTTTAGAACTGTAAGAAAGATACACATCATTTCTCATCATATTGTTATCGCCATTTGGATATCTACTGTCTAAAGGTGTGATTAATCCTGTGTTGATATTTTCTCTAAATGCAGAAGAATTTAAATCATCATAGTAATTTTCAATTCCGAAGTATAAATTTCCTTTATTTAACTTCGTTTCGAAGTTGGCTGCTAAAGAAAAAATTCCAACCTTTTCTATTCTATTGTTTCTGTTTGCTGAACCAAAATTCCTATTGATCCTACTTTCTTCAACATTTTGATAGCCAGCATCTAGTTTAAAATCAGTGTTCGTAAAAAGGTTTTCTTTTTCTAAACTGTACACTGCTAAAAGTCTTTTTTGAGGGCCGTAGTACCATTCTGCACTTCTTAAACCCGTGCTTGATTTATCTGTTAAACGATCATATCTATTGATATCCGAAGAGGTTGAATATTGAAAATTAATATTTTGTTTGATGTTGTTTTTACTCAAATAAGTAAATTTTTGCATGAAGTTGTATTGTTTGTATCCGCTCCCAACTTGTAGGTATTTGTTGTTGTTTGTGGTTAATACATCTACATTATCTGTAGTTTGAACGTAAGTAGTTCTTTCGCCAAAAAAATCACCATTATGATTTTTCTTTTTACCCATTCTTAAATCACCAAAATCGTTGTATGAAAATGCTGTCAATGAGGCAAAATTTGTAGCTCCATAATTGATGTCGAAATACCCCGATTTTTCCTCATTTGCAGAAGAATATCTCGTGTTTACATTCCCTGAAAATCCATTTCCGAATTTTGCGCTTTTAGTTATCATATTTACAGAACCTCCAAGTGCGTCACTTCCGTATAATGATGAGGTTGGGCCAAATTGAACGAGTGCAGTTTCTAGAAAATTTTCATCTACAGTAATCACGTTTTGCAAGTGACCAGCTCTAAAAATTAAATTGTTCATTCTTACGCCATCAACCAAAAGTAAAACCCGACTTGCTTCAAAGCCTCGTATAACTGGACTTCCGCCACCTTGTTGTGATTTTTGAACAAATAATGCGCCAGAATTTGCCAACATATCGGCCGTGGTTTGAAAATTTTGAAATTCTATCTTTTCTTTGGAAATAATTTCAATTTGTGATGGGGTTTGGTTTTTGTCAATTTTAAATTTCTTAGAATTGATTTTAATCTCTTCGATGTTTTGTGTCTTTATGGTATCTGTAACTTCTTGACTAAAAGATAATTGAGTTGTTAGTGTAAGTAACCCAAATAGGCATAAGTAGTTCTTCTTCATGTTAGTTAAGTTTAAAGAATTTATGCCACAAAAATAATGCCATTAAAAACAAATTATTTTTTGTTGGGCTCTATAATGACAGCAGTAGGATATTTTTTCTTTATACCAATTAATGCTTTTTCAGCTTCGATCTTACTTTTATAACTGCCTACCCAAACTTTGTATGAGGGATTGCTAAATGTTATCGTTCCGTCTGTTTGGGAAAAGTCTTTTTTAAAAGCTAGTAATGTTTTTTTTGATTCTTCTATTGTTCCGAAGTAAATTTGTATTTTAAATTTATCGTTAATTGTAATTGCAGAATTGCTTTTTCTTTTTTCGTTTAGTAATCTTTCTATTTTTTCGTCCTGTTCTATGTTGCTTTTTTTAGTTTGCGAAAAAATATTTTGAGTTGTAAATAAACCAACTATTGAAATTGAAACTACTGTTATTTTTTTTAAAGTCTTCATAATGAATGATATTTATTGCAAATTTATTATTTAGATTTAAATTATCAATCGCAATCTTATTTAGAATTAAAATAAATTACATTTTCTGATAAATTTAAGGTTTTGATAATTCTTGTAATGTTGTATTTTTGTCCAAGTTTTTAAAAAGTATGATTAAGCTAACGCTAAAACCATACCAAAAATAAGTTTGATAATTAATTTTTAATATGAAAAAGTTGGGTAACCCTAAATCGTTTTCAAAAACTATCTTTTCTTTAGCGTTTTCTGCAATATTTGCAGTTGGCGTTTCTGCGCAAGAGCCTGCTGCAGCGGCTGCGCCAGCTGCAGCAGCAGCGGCACCAGCATCTGGTTCGGGTGATCCGGTTAAAGGGAAAGAATTGTTTAACACTAATTGTGCCGCTTGTCACAAATTAGATGCAAAAATGACTGGTCCTGCATTGAGAGGTGTTGGCGATAAGTATGACAAAGAATGGTTGTACAAATGGATTAAAAACAGTTCTGATCTTATTAAATCTGGTGATGCGAGAGCGGTAAAGGTTTATGATGATTATGCTAAAGCGAACATGACTGCTTTTCCTCAATTGTCTAATGGTGATATTGATAATATCATTGCTTACACAATGGAAGTGGCTCCAGCGGCAGAAACCCCTAAAACTGCTGCACCTGCTGTTGGCGATGGTGGTTCAGAGGGCGGTTTTTCAAATAATTTTATTTTAGGAATTTTAGCTTTTATTTTAAGTGCTTTAATTTTTGTGCTTTATGCAGTAAATAAGTTAATGAAAAATCTTGCTAAAAAAGAAGGTGTTGAGGTGCCGGATTCAAAAGGTCCTGGTAGTGCTATTCTTTCTTTCGCTAGAGCTTACGTTAAGAATCAGTTTATGATGGTTGTTACAGCAATTTTATTCCTGTTAACTTCTGCATACTTTATGTATGGGTTTTTCATGCAAATTGGTGTAGATCAAGGATATGCTCCAATTCAACCGATTCATTACTCACACAAAATTCATGCTGGGGAAAATGGTATTGATTGTAAATATTGTCACTCTTCTGCTAGGGTTTCTAAACATTCAGGTATTCCTTCTTTGAATGTGTGTATGAACTGTCACAAAAACATTGCTGAATTCCAAGGTTCTAAAGATTCAACTTATGTGGAATACACAAAAGAATTCTACACTGCTGAAATTCAAAAATTATATGATGCAGTTGGTTGGGATAAAGCCACTCAAAAATATACTGGGAAAACCAAACCTGTTAAATGGGTTAGAATTCATAATTTACCAGACTTCGTTTATTTCAATCACGCACAGCACGTAACTGTAGGTGGTATCGAATGTCAGAAATGTCATGGTAAAGTAGAGTCCTTCGAAGTGATGAAACAAGATCAACCACTTACTATGGGCTGGTGTATTAACTGTCACAGAGAAACGAATGTGAAAGTTGAAGACAATGGTTATTACGCTAAAATCCACGACCAATTGGCTAAGAAATTGGGTGTTACTAAGTTGACAGCTGCTCAAATGGGTGGTTTAGAGTGTGGTAAATGTCACTATTAATAATAATATAAGAAGTTAATATCTATATACAATGGCATCAAACAAAAAATACTGGAAAAGTGTTGAAGAACTAAATGAAAATAGTTCTATTGTTGAGGCGTTACAAAGCAACGAATTTGTAGAGCAAATTCCTGTTGATGAGTTTTTAGGTGATAAAGAAAATCTTTCTAATTCATCTACTTCGCGTCGTGACTTTTTAAAGTACGTTGGTTTCAGTACAGCTGCAGCATCATTAGCAGCGTGTGAAGGTCCGGTGATTAAGTCAATTCCTTATGTGGTTCAACCAGAAGAAATTATCCCAGGTGTAGCTGATTTTTATGCTACAACAATTGCGGATGGTTATGATTTTGCGAATATTTTAATTAAGACTCGTGAAGGTCGCCCAATTAAAGTTGAAAATAACTCTATTGAGGGTTCAGTTACTGGAGCAAATGCAAGAGTACATGCCTCAGTCCTTTCTTTATACGATAATTTAAGATTAAAAAATCCTAAATTAAATAAAAAAGATACTTCTTGGAATGAAGTAAATGCAAAAGTTAAAGCTAGTTTAGTTGATGCTAAGGCAAAAGGCGCTCAAATTGTTGTGTTAACTAATACTATGGCAAGTCCTTCAACTGATAAATTGATTTCAGATTTAGCTGCAAAATATACGAATGTGAAACATGTAGTATATGATGCGATTTCTGATTCTAATGCTTTAGATGCATTTCAGGCGGTTTATGGTTTCAGAGCTTTAGCAAATTATAATTTTGCAAATGCTGACACCATCGTTTCAGTTGGTGCAGATTTTCTTGGAGATTGGCAAGGTGGTGGTTATGATGCAGGATATGCTAAAGGACGTGTGCCGAAAAATGGTAAAATGTCTAAGCACATTCAAATTGAAGCCAATATGTCGTTAGCAGGAGCTAATGCAGATAAAAGAATTCCATTAACTATTGCAAACCAAAAGTTAGCTTTAGTAAAATTATATAATGCTGTTACAGGCTCTTCTGTTTCTGTAGCTAGCGTTGGTCCTTTAGATAAAGAAGTTGAAAAAGCTGCACAACAATTAAGAGCAGCAGGATCAAAAGGAGTTGTTGTAACAGGTTTAGATGATTTTGATGCTCAATATTTAGTTTTAGGTATCAATTTAGCTTTAAAATCTGAAGCATTTAATCCTGCTGATGCTAAGCTTACAAGAAAAGGAGATGCTAAAGCTGTTGCTCAATTAGTAGCAGATATGAATGCTGGAAAAGTTCACACATTAATAATGAGTGGCGTGAATCCTGTTTATACTTTAGCAAACTCTAAAGAATTTGTTGCTGGTTTAGGAAAAGTTAAATTATCAGTATCATTCTCTACTAAAGAAGATGAGACTGCAGTTAAAACTACAATAGCTGCAGCTGCAAGTCATTACTTAGAGTCTTGGAATGATGTAACAATTACACGTTCTAATTACAGTATAGCTCAGCCTACAATTAGACCTTTATTTAATACAAAACAGTTTCAAGAAGCTGTTTTAGCTTGGACTGATAATGCTATTTCATATTATGATTTCTTAAAAGGATTTGCTACTGCAAATCTAAACGGTAAGTCTTGGAATCAAACGGTTCATGATGGTTTCGTAGCTCTTCCAGTTGGTGCTTTATCTGCACAGGGTGGTAATTTCGGAACTTCTGCTTCAAAATTAGCTGCTGCTAAATCTAATGGTTTAGATTTAGTATTGTATAGTAAAGTTGGAATGGGTGATGGACAACAAGCTAACAACCCATGGCTTCAGGAGTTTCCAGATCCTATTACAAGAGTTTCATGGGATAATTATGTAACAGTTTCCAAGGCAGATGCTGAAAAATATAATTTAAAAAACTTTAATGTAGCTAACGGAGGTTTAAACGGAAGTTATGTTTCAATTAAAGTAGGTGCTACTACATTAGAAAAAGTGCCAGTTATCATACAACCAGGCCAAGCAGTTGGTACTATTGGTTTAGCTTTTGGTTATGGTAGAAAAGAAGCTTTAAAAGAAGAAATGCAAACTGGTGTTAATGCTTACACATTGTATGCTAATGCTAATGCAAATCAAGTAGCTTCTATTACTTTAGGCGAAGGAGAGCATGAGTTTGCTTGTGTTCAATTACAAAGAACTTTAATGGGTAGAGGCGATATTGTAAAAGATACGACTTTGTCTGTTTTCAATAAAGCTAATGAAGCAGGTAATAAGGAAATATATAATCCAACACCAGTAGTTTCGTTAGACCACAAAGAAGTTGCTGCTACATCTGTAGATTTATGGACTTCGTTCGACAGAACTACAGGACATCATTTTAATTTATCTATCGATTTAAATTCTTGTACAGGTTGTGGTGCATGTGTTATTGCTTGTCACGCTGAAAATAATGTACCTGTAGTAGGTAAATCTGAAGTTAGAAGAAGTCGTGATATGCATTGGTTAAGAATTGACAGATATTATTCATCTGAAGATACATTTGCTGGTGATGTTGAAGAAAAAGAAAGCCTTAATGGTTTAGGATTAGGTAATTATCTTTTTGGTGATGGTGAAGGTGACGGAACTATCCCTGGAAACATTAGATTAGAAGATCCTTCTGCAAATCCTCAAGTTGTTTTCCAACCTGTAATGTGTCAACACTGTAACCATGCTCCTTGTGAGACGGTTTGTCCTGTTGCTGCTACTTCACACTCTCGCCAAGGTCAAAACCATATGGCATATAACAGATGTGTGGGAACTCGTTACTGTGCAAACAACTGTCCATACAAAGTACGTCGTTTTAACTGGTTCTTGTACAACAAGAATGATGAATTTGATTACCACATGAATGATGATTTAGGTCGTATGGTATTAAATCCTGATGTAAATGTACGTTCTCGTGGGGTTATGGAGAAATGTTCTATGTGTATCCAAATGACTCAAGCTACTATTTTAAAAGCTAAGAAAGAGGGTAAAGAAGTTGGTAAAGATGACTTCCAAACTGCTTGTTCTGCCGCTTGTACTTCAGGTTCAATGAAGTTTGGAGATGTAAATAATAAAGAATCCGATGTTGCTCAATTATTAGAAGACGACAGAATGTATCATTTATTAGAAAGCATTGGAACAAAACCTAACGTGATGTATCATGTTAAAGTTAGAAACGATAAATAAGTATTAATAAGAAACACATATAAAGGATTATGTCTCATTACGAAGCACCCATTAGAAAACCTTTGGTTATTGGTGATAAATCTTATCACGATATAACTGTAGATGTGGCTCGCCCTGTTGAAGGAAGAGCTAACAAACTATGGTGGACAGTATTTTCAATAGCATTAGCTGCATTCCTTTGGGGATTAGGCTGTATGGTATATACAATCACTACAGGTATTGGTACTTGGGGATTGAACAAAACAATTGGTTGGGCTTGGGATATCACCAATTTCGTTTGGTGGGTAGGTATTGGTCACGCCGGTACACTTATTTCAGCAGTATTATTATTGTTCCGTCAAAAATGGAGAATGGCTATTAACCGTTCTGCAGAAGCAATGACAATTTTCTCAGTAGTTCAAGCAGGTTTATTTCCTATTATCCACATGGGACGTCCATGGCTAGCATACTGGGTATTACCAATACCAAATCAATTCGGATCTTTATGGGTAAACTTTAACTCTCCGTTATTATGGGACGTTTTTGCAATTTCAACTTATCTATCTGTATCCTTAGTTTTCTGGTGGACAGGTTTATTACCAGATTTTGCAATGCTTAGAGATAGAGCAGTTACACCTTTTAACAAAAGAGTATATTCTATTTTATCTTTCGGATGGAGTGGTAGAGCTAAAGATTGGCAACGTTTCGAAGAAGTTTCTTTAGTATTAGCTGGTTTAGCTACTCCTTTAGTACTTTCTGTACATACAATTGTATCTTTTGACTTCGCTACTTCTGTAATTCCAGGTTGGCATACTACAATTTTACCTCCATATTTCGTTGCTGGTGCTGTATTCTCTGGATTTGCAATGGTAAATACATTATTAATTGTAATGCGTAAAGTTTCAAATTTAGAAGATTATATCACAATTCAGCACATTGAATTAATGAACATTATTATTATGATTACTGGTTCAATTGTTGGTTGTGCATATATTACTGAATTATTTGTAGCTTGGTATTCTGGAGTTGAGTATGAACAATACGCTTTCCTTAACAGAGCAACTGGACCTTACTGGTGGTCATATTGGTTAATGATGACTTGTAACGTTTTCTCTCCACAATTCATGTGGTACAAAAAATTAAGAACTAGTATTGCATTCTCATTCATCATTTCTATAGTTGTAAATATTGGTATGTGGTTTGAACGTTTTGTAATTATCGTTACCTCATTACATAGAGATTATTTACCATCATCTTGGACAATGTTCCAACCAACTTTTGTAGATGCAGGTATTTTTATAGGTACTATCGGTTTCTTCTTCGTTTTATTCTTATTATATTCTAGAAGTTTCCCAGTGATTGCTCAAGCAGAAGTTAAAACTATTTTAAAATCATCTGGTGATAATTTTAAAAGAGAAAGAGGAGATAGTAAACCACATCATGATAACCATGGTCATGATGGATATGAAGGACACGATCATCATTAATATTAAGAATTATGAGTAATAAAGTAGTACACGCTATATATAACGACGATGATATTTTGTTAGCAGCAGTTCACAAAACAAAAGCTGCGCATTATCACATTGAAGAGGTTTATACGCCATTTCCAGTTCACGGACTAGATAAAGCGATGGGTTTACCTGCAACAAGACTTGCAATATGTGCATTCTTATACGGAATCACAGGTTTGTTTATCTATTTTAATCTTTTAAGATATATTATGATACAAGATTGGCCTCAAGATATTGGTGGTAAACCTTCATTTGAGTTCATTCAGAATATGCCAGCCTTTGTTCCAGTTTTGTTTGAAGGTACTGTGTTTTTTGCAGCTCACTTAATGGTAATCACTTTTTATATGAGAAGTAAATTGTGGCCATTTAAAAAAGCTGAAAATCCTGATGTAAGAACTACTGATGACCATTTTTTAATGGAAGTTGGAATTCACGGAAACGAAGAAGAATTAGTTTCTTTTTTTAAAAATACTGGAGCAGTAGAAGTAAAAGTAATTGATAAGCATTAATTGGTATGAAAAGTATTTTAAATATATTGACATTAGTGGGAGCATCTTTCCTAATGACTTCTTGTTTTGATAAATCTGCACCTAATTATCAGCTTTTTCCAAACATGTACGAATCTGTAGGTTATGAAACTTATGGTGAATCTGATGCGTTTAATTCACCAACGGGTGAAAAAGGTAAAGTAAATCAGATTCCAGCATCCGGTACAATTAAACGTGGTTTTACACCATATGATTTGCCAAATACACCTGAGGCTTATGCTCTTTCTAAAACAAGAGGAACTATTTTAACTTCAGATCAAGTTGATTTAGAGCGCGGTAAAGAATTATTTAACATTTATTGTGCTATTTGTCATGGTGAAGCGGGTGATGGTAAAGGAAATTTAGTTAAAAGAGAAAAGTTTCTTGGGGTTCCAAGTTACAAAGATAGAGAAGTTACTTCAGGGAGTATTTTTCATATTGTAACATATGGTATAAATTCAATGGGTTCTCATGCGAATCAATTGTCACAAGAAGAAAGATGGCAAGTTGCAGAATATGTAATGAAGCTTAAATCAGAATTAAAATAGTATTACTTTTAGAAAAATTTAAATATGTACCAGTTTTCTAGTAGATTAAAAAGCTTTTCATTCGCCTTAATGGTATTAGGTATCTTAGGAATCGGTTACGGTTTCTGGTCAGCACCTAAAACTGATGAAGATGTTGAAGCAATTTTAAAAGAGCAAGAAGCTCATCATGGTGGAGCTCACCACGATTCTCATGCAACAGCCTCACATTCTGAAGCTTCTCATGATTCACATGCAAACAACGAAGCTCATGGCAAAGAAGATGCACATGCATCTCATGAAGCTACAGCAGATAATGTAAAAAGCGTTAAATATGAAGATGTAATTAAATTGCATGATTCAATTAAAAATGATACTACACATTCTTCTACAGTTCACGCTTCTCATATTGTTGCTGATTCTGCAGTAGTTGCTGAAGAAAAAGTTTCAGAAGTAAAAAGTGAAGTTTATGTAAGTAAATTTCATAAAGAAAAAGTTGATCATGCAGCAGAACACAAAGAACACATAGAACATGTAAAACATCAATTACAAAACAAGCCTTGGTCTGCATTGTATGTTGCTTGTATTTTCTTTATGTTAATTGCAGTTGGAGCGTTAGCTTTCTATGCAATTCAATGGGTAGCTCAGTCAGGTTGGTCTCCAATTTTATTTAGAGTGATGGAAGGAGTTACAGCTTATGTTTTGCCTGGTTCAATTATTTTCTTCATTTTATTAGTTTTATCTGGTTTCCATTTCAATCACTTATTCACATGGATGGCTGATGGTATTGCTGATCCAAAAAGTGAAAATTATGATCATATAATCGCTGGTAAGACTGGATTTTTAAATGTTCCTTTTTTCTTATTTAGAGCTGCAATTTTCTTATTTGGTTGGAATTTATACAGATATGTTTCAAGAAAAAATTCCATAAAATTAGACCAAACTAAAGATTTGTCTTTCTTCAAGAAGAACTATAATGCTGCAGCGATGTTTTTAGTTTTCTTCATCGTTTCTGAATCAGTTATGTCTTGGGATTGGATTATGTCTGTTGATCCTCACTGGTATAGTACTTTATTTGGATGGTATGTATTTGCTAGTTTCTTTGTAAGTGGTATTACGCTTATTACTTTGACTACAATTTATTTAAAAAATAAAGGATTATTACCAGAAGTTAATAAATCTCATTTACACGATTTAGCTAAATTCATGTTTGGTATTAGCGTTTTCTGGACTTATTTATGGTTTTCACAATTTATGTTAATGTGGTATTCTAACATTCCAGAGGAAGTTACTTATTTCGTAACAAGAATTGAGAATTACAACTTACCTTTCTTTGGTATGGTAGTTATGAATTTTGTATTCCCTTTATTAATATTAATGAATGCCGATTTCAAACGTCTTCAATGGGTTATTGTTATGGCGGGTATCGTAATATTAGCAGGTCACTATGTTGATTTCTTTAACATGATAATGCCTGCAACTGTTGGTGATCAATGGTTTATTGGTGTCTCTGAAATTAGTTCAGTACTTTTCTTCGCTGGATTGTTTATTTTTGTAGTTTTCACTGCACTTACAAAAGCGCCTTTATCGTCTGACGGTAATCCTTATATAGAAGAAAGCAAACATTTTCATTATTAATAATTAATTAACGAAATAAACAAATGAACGGTTTATTGATACTTTTAATCATAGTTTTATTAGGTATTGCAGCTTGGCAATTATCTAAGATATATAGTCTAACTCAAATAGGTACCAAAAGAGATGACTCTGGTATTGCTAATGACAGAGACAACAATATAAATGGATATTTAATGTTTGCCTTTGTAGCATTTATATACATTGTAACAATTATTTCCTTTGTAAAATGTGGTAGTTTTGTGTTAGATACACCTGCTTCAGAGCATGGTAAGGATTATGATAACTTAATGAATATTTCATTTGTTATTATTTTCATTGTACAAACATTTACTCAGTTTTTATTACACTATTTTGCTTTTAAATATAGAGGTAAAGAAGGTCAAAAAGCTTTATATTTTGCAGATAACAATAAGTTAGAAGCAATCTGGACAATCATTCCAGTTATCGTTTTGGCAGTACTAATTCTTTATGGCTTATACACTTGGAATCAAATTATGTATGTTGATGAAGATGAAGAAGTAATCAATATTGAACTATATGCTAAACAATTTGGTTGGGAAGCTCGTTATTCAGGTGAAGATAATACCCTTGGAAAAGCTAATGTACGATATATTAAAGATGTAAATACTTTAGGTGTTGATATGGCTGATGCTGCTTCACAAGATGATAAAGTTGTTGCTGAAATTCACTTACCAGTTGGTAAGAAAATTCATTTCAGAATGCGTTCACAAGACGTTTTACACTCTGCTTACATGCCTCACTTTAGAGCACAAATGAACTGTGTTCCAGGTATGGTAACTGAGTTTGCTTTCGTTCCTACTATTACAACTGCCGACATGCGTGCTACAGACATGATGATGAAGAAAGTTGATGGTATAAATAAAATTAGAGCTAAAAAATCTCAAAAATTAATTGCTGAAGGAAAACCAGCTTTAGAGCCATACACTTTTGATTACTTATTATTATGTAACAAAATTTGTGGTGCATCTCATTACAATATGCAATTAAAGATTATAGTAGAATCTGAAGCAGATTACAAAAAATGGTTAGCCTCTCAAAAAACATTATCAGCAGTTATCAAAGAGGCCAATGCTCCTAAAGTAGATCCAGCAACGACTCCAGATGCTACAAATGTTGTTGTTGATTCTACAAAAACTTTAGCACAGGTAACAGCAAAAAAATAAATTAAGATTCAAAAATAATATACTTATTATGTCACACGATCACGGTCATCATAAAGAAACTTTCATTACTAAATATATTTTTAGTATTGACCATAAAATGATTGCTAAGCAGTACCTAATTTCAGGTTTATTAATGGGAATTATAGGGGTAGCTTTATCCTTATTTTTCAGAATGCAAATTGCTTGGCCTGAAGAATCTTTTGAAGTTTTTAAAATTTTCTTAGGTGAAAAAATGGCTCCAGGTGGAGTTATGAGAAATGATATTTACTTAGCTTTAGTAACTATTCACGGAACTATCATGGTATTCTTTGTATTAACTGCAGGTTTGTCAGGTACGTTTAGTAACTTACTAATTCCGTTACAAATTGGTGCACGAGATATGGCGTCCGGATTCATGAACATGTTATCATTTTGGTTGTTCTTTGTTTCTTGTGTAGTAATGATTGCTTCATTATTCGTAGAATCTGGTCCAGCATCAGCGGGTTGGACGATTTATCCTCCGCTTTCTGCATTAGAAGAAGCTATTCCAGGTTCAGGTATGGGAATGACTTTATGGTTAGTATCAATGGCTATTTTCATTGCCTCTTCATTAATGGGTTCTCTAAATTATATCGTAACTGTTATCAATCTTAGAACAAATGGTATGACGATGACAAGATTACCTTTAACTGTTTGGGCTTTCTTTATTACTGCTATTATTGGAGTTATTTCATTCCCAGTATTATTTTCTGCTGCATTATTGCTAATCTTCGATAGAAGTTTTGGTACTTCTTTCTACTTATCTGATATTTTTATCAAAGGAGAAGTGTTACATTACCAAGGTGGTTCTCCAGTTTTATTCGAGCATTTATTCTGGTTCTTAGGTCACCCTGAAGTATATATTGTATTATTACCAGCCTTAGGAATTACTTCTGAAGTGATTGCAACTAACTCGAGAAAACCAATTTTTGGTTACAGAGCCATGATTGCATCTATTATTGCGATTGCGTTCTTATCTACAATCGTATGGGGTCACCACATGTTTATCTCAGGTATGAATCCATTTTTAGGTTCTGTATTTACATTTACAACATTATTAATTGCAATTCCTTCTGCTGTAAAAGCGTTTAACTACATTACTACACTTTGGAAAGGAAACTTACAGTTAAACCCAGGTATGTTATTCTCAATTGGTTTAGTTTCTACTTTCATCACAGGAGGTTTAACTGGTATCATTTTAGGTGATAGTACTTTGGATATTAATGTGCATGATACGTATTTCGTAGTAGCACACTTCCATTTAGTAATGGGTATTTCAGCCTTATATGGTTTCTTTGCTGGTGTGTATCACTGGTTCCCAAGAATGTTCGGAAGAATGATGAACAAGACACAAGGTTACATTCACTTTTGGGTAACAGCTGTTTGTGCTTACGGGGTTTTCTTCCCAATGCACTTTATTGGAATGGCAGGTTTACCAAGAAGATATTATACCAACTCTAACTTTCCATTATTTGATGAGTTAGCAGATACTAACGTTTTAATTACTATGTTTGCTTTAGTAGGAGCAGCTTTCCAATTAGTTTTCTTCTGGAATTTCTTCTACAGTATTTTCAAAGGTAAGAAAGCTCCAATGAATCCATGGCGTTCTACTACTTTAGAGTGGACAGCTCCAGTAGAACATATTCACGGTAACTGGCCTGGTGAATTACCTACAGTACACCGTTGGCCATATGACTACAGCAAACCAGGTCATGATGAAGATTTTGTACCACAAACTACACCAATGAAAGAAGGTGAAGTGGAGTTACATCACTAAAATATAAAAAAAGTCCCAATGTAAATTGGGACTTTTTTTATATTACAACTATTGAATTAAAATTTCAATATTATTAAATATTTCGTTTGTTATTTCTACGTCAATATCAAAAATAGAATTTCCTACTATTTTTTTCTTCTCCTGTAAAGTTATAATCTTTTCTTCAATCGTATCTTTAGTAATATATCGTAGTACAGTGACTTTTTCTTTCTGTCCCATTCTATGTGCTCTTGATAAAGCTTGGTTTTCTTTGTATGGATTCCACCAAGGGTCTAGAAATAATACATAACTAGCTTGTGTTAAGTTTAAGCCTGTTTCTCCAGCTTTTAATGAAATAAAAAACACATAGGGTTCCTCTTTGTTTTGAAAGGTATAAACTAGCTGCTCTCTAGCTTCTTTTTGTGTTTTACCCGTTAAGGTTTGAAATTTAATCTTATTTTCTAGGCACCAGTTTTCATAAATGGCAATATGTTTTACAAACGAACTAAAAATTAACACTTTTTTTTGGTTGGTTACTAAATTTTTAATCTTAGTAGTAATTGCTTCAAATTTACCCGAAACAATAGTAGAATTTTCATCTATTAATTTTGGATGATTGCTCCATTGACGTAATCTTAGTAATGATTTTAAAATTTGAATATGATCTGGTTTGTTTTTATCTATAGATAATAAGGAATTTCTAGCTTTAGATTTTTCTTTTTCGTACTCCTTTGCCTGATCTGTACTCATCTCACAATATATTATTTGTTCTGATTTTTCTGGCAATTCACTTAATACTTCTTCTTTAGTTCTTCGTAAAATAAATGGACTAAGTATTTTCTTAAGTTCAATTAATGTGTTTTCATCTTGTTTTTTTTCAATCGGATCTAAATAGTTTTTCTTGAAATAGGAATAGTTACCTAAAATATCTTTATTAATTAATTGCATTTGCGACCAAACATCAGACAATGAATTTTCTATTGGAGTTCCACTCAATACAATTTTTTGTTGTGCCGTAATAGATTCAAGGTTTTTATAAGTTATAGAATCTTTGTTTTTTATATTCTGGCTTTCATCAACAATAATAAAATTAAAATTTATTTTACATAATTCTTTTACATCTTTATTGAGAGTTCCGTAAGTGGTAAAAACCAAATCGTAGTTTTTAAGTCGGTTTAAAATTGTTTTCCTTGATGTTCCAAAATAAGTAATGCAATGAAAAAATGGTGTAAACTTTTTACTTTCTTGATACCAATTAAATAATAATGATTTTGGTGCTACTATTAAAGCTTTTAATTTAGTTTTATTGGGTTCAGTTGTAGTAAATAAATCTGTAATTATTTCTTCATTTTTGTCAGCTTCTAATAAATTATTTTCTTGTATGGTTGCTAAATAACTTAATACCTGTATGGTTTTTCCTAAACCCATGTCGTCTGCTAAGCAAGCACCGTATCCGTTTTGATATAACTCTATTAACCAATTTACTCCTTTTTCCTGATAAGGTCTTAAAGTAGCTTTAATTGTACTTGCTAATGGAAGATGTTTTTGTTTCTGAACAATATAATCTACATTTTCTAATAACGCGATTTTTGTTTTTGGTAAAAGTGTGGCGTTTTCTTGAATAGATAAATGATTTACAAGTGAATTGTATTTGCTAAACCATTCATTTGGAATGATAAAAACCGTTGCATCTGGTAATTCAAATATCTTTCTTTTGTTTTTTATATAAGGAACAAATTGTGCAAATGGAATTGTAAATGTTCCAATAGTGACAATCATTCTTACATCAAACCAATCTTTTTGTTCTGCAATTTCTGTATGAATAGTTGTAGTTGCTATATTTATTTTTTTCTGTCCAATGTAAAAATCAGCTACTTTAAATTGAAGGTTTTCTAAAGCTATTTTGTGGTTTTCTAAATAATGATATAAAGAAGTAGTAGCTGTTTTTGATAGCCATCTTTCCTTATTTGAACTAATCAAATTAAATTCTTCTAATTGTGCAATTTTTTTAGCTTCTTCAGTAGTGTTGCGTGTTGTAAGGGTAACAAGTATTTCATTGTTTTCAAAATCTATAGAAACCTGCTTTTGTTTTTTTTCTTCAGAACTAAACACTTTATCTCGATATCCAAATTCTAAATACAAATACGGCTGATCTTTAAAAATATCTATAGCAGTTTTTATAGTGCAACTTGTAAGTGTGTTTTGGTGTTTCACTTCAAATCCATCAGTTTGTATGGCTACCTTTTGGACAATATCTTTAATAAAGGTGTTAAAATAAGAAGCTAAAATACGTTGCGGAACTTCTACAGTAGTTTTATGTAAGAAGGGTTTTAATTTATTCGTGTTGATGTTTTTTAAAAGCACTAATTCAGCATTTAAAACAAACCATGAAGTAGTGTTCGTAAGTAAATGAATTTCTACTTCACAAGGAACAATAGTTTCATTTTCATATTGTAAATATAATTTATACGATAAACCATCTTCTTTTTTGTTGAAATATAAACTTACATCGAATGTTTTTTCCGAATAACTGATCTTTTTTGAAGTAAAATCTTTCTCTTGATATAAGTTTAACGTCAACTGAATGTGTTGTGCTTTGGCCAATATTAGTAATTCATAAATGCGATCATCTAAATATTGAAAATAAAAAGCAGCTAACGATTTATCTTCCAAGAAAAATCCTTTTTTGACTTTCTTATTAAATCGTTCTAGAAGTTTTTCGGGTTGTAAAAGTGTTACAATTTCAAAAATCCGAGAGGATTCCTTACTAGTTTGCTTCAGTTCTAATCCAAAATGTTGTAGAACTTCGGGTGTGGCTTTTTTTTCTATATATCTGAATTCTTCGGAATGATTGATATACAGCGAAGGTAAATAAGCTTTAAGTTCTTGATGGTAAGAAAAATCAAGAATAAAAAAATAATCCATTACCAAAACATAAACTTAAATTCCTAACACCAATCTAGCAATAGAGAAGTAAATGATGATTCCCAAAATATCATTACTGGTAGTAATAAATGGGCCAGTTGCTAATGCTGGGTCAATGCCGTATTTGTCTAAGATTATCGGAATAAAAGTTCCAATTAATGAGGCAACTACAATGACACTCAATAAAGCTATAGAAACTGTGATGCCAATAATGAATTCATATCCAAGCAAGAAATGTGTGCCAAGTATTAAAATAACCGCTAAAATGCTTCCGTTTAACAAACTTAACGATAATTCTTTCAACAATCGGTTCCATAAACTTCCTGTTAGCGAGTTATTCGCCAAACCTTGTACCACAATCGCACTCGATTGTACACCTACATTTCCAGCCATAGCTGCAATTAAAGGCGTAAAAAACAACAACATTCTGTGGCTGTTCATCATCGGTTCAAAAATCCCTAAAACTTTTACAGAGATGAATCCACCAAATAACGCCAAAACCAACCATGGCAAACGCGCTTTGGTTAATTCTAAAATGCTATCATCCGCTTCTACATCTTGCGAGATACCGGCTGCTAACTGATAATCTTTATCGGCTTCTTCTTTTATAATATCAATAATGTCATCAATCGTAACTCTTCCCACCAAACGGTCTAACTCGTCAATAACAGGTATCGCTTCCAAGTCATATTTTTGCATGATTCTAGCCACCTCTACATCTTTAGTTTCGACACGAACGTAGTCCACTTTCTTAATGTAAATATCGCTAATTTGAGTTTTTGTAGAAGTCGTCAATAAATCTTTCAACGACAAACGGCCTTTCAAACGGTCTTCGTCATCCACTACATAAATCGAGTGAACTCTTGTTACATTTTCTGCCTGATGACGCATTTCTTTTACGCAAGTTAATACGTTCCAGTTTTCGTTGACTTTTACTAATTCTTTCGCCATAATACCACCAGCGGTATTTTCATCATAACGTAAAAGATCAACAATGTCTTTGGCGTGCTCAACATCTTCTAATTCAGAAATTACTTGCGCTTTTTTCGATTGTGGTAATTCGGCAATAATATCCGCCGCATCATCCGTATCTAATTCGTCAAGCTCTTCTGCAATTTCTTTGGCTGATAAACTTCGTAAAATATTTTCACGAACTTCATCGTCTAATTCTAATAATATTTCTGCTGTAATTTCAGAATCTAATAAGTTGAAAATATAAATGGCTTCGGAAGTGTCCAAGTCATTCATAATTTCCGCGATATCAGCAAAGTGAATTTCATGCAAAATGCTCTCTAATTCAACAATATTATTTTGTTGTACTAAAGTTTCTATTTGCGTGATAAGTTCTTTACTGATTTTAAATTCCATCGGCAGCTATTTTTTGAGTTAAGTCAATGAATTCTTCTACTGACAATTGTTCTGGTCGTTGTGCAAAGATAGTATCTTCTTGTAATTTTTCAGATAAATTTAAACTTTTTAAACTGTTTCGTAAGGTTTTTCTTCTTTGCTGAAAAGCCGTTTTCACCACTTTAAATAATAGTTTTTCATCACAAGGTAATTCGTAGTGCTCTTTTCGAATCATTCGCATCACACCAGAATCTACTTTTGGTGGCGGATTAAATACGGTTGGCGGAACTGTAAATAAATATTCAACCTCATAAAAAGCCTGTGCCAAAACCGATAAAATTCCGTACACTTTGCTGCCTTTTTTACTACAAATACGTTCAGCTACTTCTTTTTGAAACATACCAGAAAATTCTGGGACAAACTCTCGTAATTCTATAGTTTTAAATACTATTTGAGTAGAAATATTATATGGGAAATTGCCAATAATCGCAAATTGCTCTTTTTTAAATGCAGTTGCCCAATCATGTCGTAAAAAGTCTAACCCAAAAATATTATTTGTCAGTTTCAAATAATGTGCTTTCAAATAGTCAACCGATTCGGTATCAATTTCAGCCACAAATGTTTCGTAAGGTTTCTCCAACAAGTATTTGGTTAACACACCCATTCCTGGACCAATTTCCAAAACTTTGTTATAGTTAGAGCCAATTAAAGAATCAGCGATCTGTTGTGCAATATTTTCATCGGTAAGAAAATGCTGACCTAAATGTTTTTTGGCTTTAACTGACATATGTTTTTATTTTTTATTTTTAAACTTCGTAAATCCCAAATCGTAAATCTAAGATCGAAATTCGTAAATCTATTTAGTTTTCGTTGCTAAAAAATTCGTTAATCACTTCTAATTCTGTTCTAAAAGCTAGCATTTTATCGCCAAACAAACGCAAGCCTTCTTCTCTTAATTTTGGTGCATACGTTTTGTAATATTCTTGAAGTTTTTCATGGCTTTCCGCCGAATATTGAACAGAATAGGTGGTGCCGCCCATTTCTTCTTCCACTAAAACTTTAGAAAGTTTCGCTTTGTAAAAACATCCTGTTGCTAAAACTTCTCCAATATGTTTGGTTTTTAACCAATTTAACCATTGGTCGTGTGCGCTATCGTCAATATTTATGGTAACATTATAAATAATCATGTGCTTAATTTTTTACAAAGATACTTTTTTAATATCAATGACAATAGCAATGCTACAATTCAATTATTATTAATTTGGGCGTGCCCCTTCGGGTCGGGCTTTCCGTTCCCGCTTTTTTTGTCCCGATAAAAACGGAACAAAAAAGAGCTCCACTGCAATCCCTCACGCAAGAAACCCTATTTCAATCACAAAACTTTTAACTCAAAACCCACAACACGGATTGGAGAAATTTGTAAAATTTTAGAAATTTCTTAAATCCGTGTTTAAAAATCTGCATGCCAAACTTATATGCGCTATGTTAAGCGAAGCGCCGTTACTCGCGAACCAAATCATAATTAAAAGATTTCTACAATTTTACTAATTTCTCTAATCTGTGTTTAAAAATCTGCATGCCAAACTTATATGCGCTATGTTAAGCGAAGCGCCGTTACTCGCGAACCAAATCATAATTAAAAGATTTCTACAATTTTACTAATTTCTCTAATCCGTGTTTAAAAATTATATATGACTTATATGGTTAAACAAGCTCAAAACGCAACAACAATTTCAAAAAAATCCTTCTAATCTGCGTGAAATAAATTTATGATAATCTGTGAAATCTGTGTTTAGATAAAAAAACTCCCAACTCCCAACTCCCAACTCCCAACTTAATATTATATTTGTAACATGAATGAACATTTAGATCCCAACAAAGAGCGTTTTACACCTCAAGAAATAGATATCGAAAAAGCATTGCGACCTTTAAGTTTCGACGATTTCGCCGGACAAGATCACGTGCTTGAAAATTTGAAAATATTTGTTGCTGCTGCCAATCAACGTGGCGAAGCGTTAGATCATGCTCTTTTTCATGGTCCTCCCGGATTAGGAAAAACAACTTTAGCCAGTATTTTAGCGAACGAGTTGGGTGTGGGAATCAAAATTACATCTGGTCCTGTTTTAGATAAACCTGGAGATTTAGCGGGTTTGTTAACTAATTTAGAGGAACGTGATGTGTTGTTTATTGACGAAATTCACCGTTTGTCACCTATCGTGGAAGAATATTTGTATTCTGCCATGGAAGATTATAAAATCGATATCATGATTGAATCTGGCCCCAACGCAAGAACGGTTCAAATCAACTTAAATCCATTTACTTTAGTCGGTG
This sequence comes from Flavobacterium difficile, assembly GCF_011392115.1. Taxonomy (GTDB): domain Bacteria; phylum Bacteroidota; class Bacteroidia; order Flavobacteriales; family Flavobacteriaceae; genus Flavobacterium; species Flavobacterium difficile. The sequence continues at coordinate 44,440 of NZ_JAAJBT010000005.1, read as the reverse complement.
CTACAACGCGTTCTGGATTGTTAACGGCTCCAATGCGCGCACGTTTCGGAATTCAAAGTCGTTTGCATTATTATAACACCGAATTATTAGCTACAATCATAGAAAGAAGTTCCGGAATTTTAAATGTACCAATCGATTTAGAAGCCGCCATAGAAATTGCTGGAAGAAGTAGAGGAACACCTCGTATCGCCAATGCATTATTGCGTCGTGTTCGAGATTTCGCCCAAATTAAAGGTAACGGAAGAATTGATATCGAAATTGCTCGTTATGCCCTAAAAGCATTAAATGTGGATGCGAATGGTTTAGACGAAATGGATAATAAAATATTAACTACTTTAATTGATAAATTCAAAGGTGGCCCAGTTGGTTTAACTACATTAGCCACAGCGGTTTCAGAAAACGGAGAAACGATTGAAGAAGTCTACGAACCATTTTTAATTCAAGAAGGCTTTTTAATGCGAACACCTCGTGGTCGTGAAGCAACCGAAAAAGCGTATAAACATTTAGGTAGAATTAAAGGTTTTAATCAGGGAGAATTATTTTAGTTGAATGCTAAAAAGTAGATTCTCTTTCAATTATGCTGGTATCTAGTTCTATAGTTCTAGGTGTAAAAGGTAAAAATTCTTTGCGAGCATGCATTTCTTCTAAAAGTAATTTAAAGGCTTGTTCGCCCATTTCAAAGCTGGGTTGATCCACCGTGCTCAATTTTGGTGTAATCACTTGCGACATAAACCAATTACTAAAACCAATAATTTTTATTTGTTCAGGTACTTTTATTTGATGTTCATTAAAATGAGCCAAAACGCCAACCGCAACCATATCTGTAATCACAAAAATGCCATCTACATCTTTGTGGTCAGCTAGTATTCTTGCAGCAAATTCTTTGCCTTCTTCAAAGGTTACATGTTTGCAGGGATACACTAAACTAGAATCAAATGTAATGTTGTGGTCTTCTAAAGCTTTTTTATAACCTAAAAATCGGTCTATTGCATTTTGTGGATTTATCGGGCCTCTAATATGTGCAATTTTTTTACAACCTTTATCAATCAAATGCTTTACAGCTTGATAAGCAGCTTTTTGATCATTAATAATGACTTTTGAACTCGGAATTAATTTCGAAATTTTATCAAATTGTACAAACGGAATTTCTCTATCTATAATTTGTTGTAGGTAAATTTCATTATTCGCATCGTTTGAAAGGGAAATAATAATGCCATCAACACGTTTGTTAATAAGCAATTCAATTTGCTTTTTTTCTAATTCTAAAGATTCATTAGATTGAAGAATAATTACTAAGTAGCCATTTTTCTCGGCTTCCTCAATAATCCCTTTAATTACATTCGAAAAGAAATGATGAACTACTTCCGGAATGACTAATCCAATAGTTTTAGATTCCTTGGTTCGTAAGTTCACCGCAAAACTATTTGGCGTATATTGTAGGCTGGAAGCGAGGTCTAAAACAGATTGTCTGGTTTTTTCATTCACATCCGAATAACCTTTCAAGGCTTTGGACACGGTGGTGACTGAAATGCCTAATGTTTCGGCAATTTGTTTTAGCGTAATTTCTTTCATATTACAAATATGCTAAAAAAATCTAAATGATGCTAATTCTAAATCGAAAACGTTTTCGGTAATTTCGAAAACGTTTTCGATAATAATTTCGTAATAATTTGTTACTATAATTTTTACATTCGAAGTAATTAACAACTAAAATTACTAATCAAATAATTATTCAAAAATGAAAAAAATTACTAGTTTTTTGAAGAAATCGATTTTTTTAATAGCGATTTTGCTATTCAATCAATCGTTTGCTCAAAATGGTTCTTTGTCAGGTAAAGTAACTGATTCAAAGGGTTTGCCAGTTAATGGCGCAAGTGTTTCTAACGGTAGTAAATCGACTTCTACAAACGAAGATGGAAGTTATTTACTTTCCGATTTACCAAACGGATTGACAACAATTAAAGTTACCATGTCTGGATTTGCAGATTTAAAAAAGGAACTTGAAATCAAAGGAAGTACGGTTTCCGATTTTCAACTAGAGGAAAAATCTTCTAATATTGATGAAATTGTAGTTACCGGAGTGGTGAAATCAGCTTCAAAATTACAATCTAGTGTTTCTGTAAGTTCAGTATCAGGGATACAAATTGAGCAAGCTGCCCCAAGAGCTACTGCAGAAATTTTCCGATCAATTCCGGGTATTAAGTCAGAATCTACTGGTGGTGAAGGGAATGCAAACATTACAGTTCGTGGTATTCCAGTAGCTTCTGGTGGAGCAAAATTTTTACAAATTCATGAAGACGGAATGCCTGTGATGCAATTTGGAGACGTAGCTTTCGGAAATGCAGATATTTTTGTTCGTGCCGATCAAACGGTACAAAGAGTAGAATCTATTCGTGGAGGTTCCTCTTCTACTTTAACAAGTAATTCACCTGCTGGTATTATCAACTTTATCAGTAAAGATGGAAAAAAAGAAGGCGGTAGTTTAATGCAATCGGTTGGTTTAGATTATGGAAATAATCGTACAGATTTTGAATATGGTTCGCCAATATCAGAAACATTACGTTTTCACTTAGGTGGTTTTTACAGACAAGGAGAAGGACCAAGAAATGCAGGTTATACAGCAAATGTTGGTGGACAATTTAAAGCAAACATGACTAAAGAATTTGAAAAAGGGTATGCAAAATTATATTTCAAATATTTAAATGATAAATCTATCGGATATTTACCAATGCCAGTAAATGTTTCAGGAACTAACGCCAATCCAAACTGGAGTTCATTAGCTAATTTCGATATTTTGCATGATACACCTCACAGTGCTTATTTTCAAGATATGTTGTCTATTGGTGCAAATGGAGAAAGAAGAAGAAGTAATATGTCTGATGGAATGCGACCAATTTCAACTTCTTTCGGTGGAGATTTATCTTTCGATTTAGGAAACGACTGGAAAATTGATAGTAAATTCAGACAAAATTATAATAAAGGACGTTTTGTTTCTGCTTTCCCTGCCGAAGTAACAACTGCTGGTGTAATCGCAGCAGGTTTTGGTGAAACTAATTTAACATATGCAAATGGTCCTCAAGCAGGTCAAAATTATGATAATAATGCCTTAGTGATGAGAATTCATACTTTCGACACAGAAATTAATGACTTCAATAACTTTACAAATGATATGAAATTAACTAAAAAAATTGGTAATTTCGACTTAACCTTAGGATATTACAAAGCTTTCCAAAATATTTCTATGTCATGGTTATGGAATTCATATTTATTAGAAGCTAAAGGTGAAAACGCAGCTTTATTAAATGCGGGTTCTAATTCAGTTAACGGTTTATATGCTTATGGTGTACCATTTTGGGGGAACTGTTGTACAAGAAATTACGATGCAAAGTACGACATCACTGCTCCTTATGTAGCTGGTTCGTTAAAAGCTAATGAAAAATTAACAGTAGATGCCAGTGTGCGTTTTGATTCAGGAAAAGCTCGTGGTACTTACGCTGGAGCAACTCAATCTGCAAATTTAGATGTAGACAATAACGGAACAATTGAAGGTCCAGAAGCTAGTGTTTCTGTGGTAGACAATGCGAACAGAAAACCAATCAATTACGATTATGATTACGTATCTTACTCTTTCGGAGCAAATTACTTATTAACTGATAATCAATCTTTATTTGGTAGATACAGCCGTGGTGGTAGAGCCAATGCAGACCGTTTGTTATTTGGTGCAAATATTTTAAATGATGGTTCAGCCGTTCCAGGTTTAAGTGCAGATATGGTAAACCAAGCAGAATTTGGTTACAAAAGAAGAGGAACTAACGCGTCTATTTTTGCAACAGCTTTCTTAGCTAATGTTTCTGAACAAAACTGGGATTTTGGTGGCGCAAATGGTGGAATCAGACAAATTCAAAGAAAATACAATTCTTACGGTTTAGAATTAGAAGGAAATTATAAAATCAATAGTTTTTCTGTAAATGGAAGTGTAACGTATACTAAAGCTGAAATTGCAGACGATGTAATCACTCCAGCATTAAATGGCAACAAACCAAGACGTCAAGCTGATTTTATTTATAACGTAGTGCCAACATACAAATTCGGGGCAAACAAACAGCATAATTTTGGTTTCAGTGTAATTGGTACCACGAAATCATATGCTCAAGATGATAATAAGTTAGTGATGCCAGGTTATGCTTACGTGAATCCGTTCCTAAGTTTCGAGTTAACTAAAGGACTTTCAGCTACAGTTAACGTAAACAACGTTTTTGATACTATTGGAATTACTGAAGTAGAAGAAGGAAGCATTACAGAAAACACAAACAATATCGTTAGAGCAAGATCTATTACAGGTAGAACAAGCGCGTTAACAATTGCTTACAGATTCTAAAAAAAAGTTTCATATTTTGTTTATTCAATTCCTGTATCAGTTTATTCTGATATGGGAATTGTTTTAAATTTAAAAATTATTAAAATGAAGAAATTAATTTGTGTATTGTTTATGATTTTTGGAATGTTTTCTGCGAACGCCCAACAAAAAAATACAAAGTCAGAAGTAAAGAAAGTAATTATCTATGGAAGTGATGAATGTCATCATTGTACCGATACAAAAGCCTTTTTAACTCAAAATAAAATTTCTTTTGAATTTTTTGATATCGATAAAAATCCAGAAGCTTTAAAAGAAATGTTACTAAAACTTAAAAATGCGAATATCAGTACACAAAATTTAGGCATTCCTGTTGTAGATAAAAACGGAGTGATCTTTACCAATACTGGTGTGTTTGAAGAATTTTTACAAAAATTAAAAAACTAATGATTACAAAAGCAAAATTAAGTTTCTGGCAAATCATCAATATGAATGTTGGTTTTTTTGGCATTCAATACAGTTTTGGATTGCAACAAAGCGCTGTGAATCCTATTTATGATTTTTTAGGCGCTAGTCCCGATGAATTACCACTTTTAAATTTAGCCGGACCTTTAACAGGTTTGTTAGTGCAACCTATAATTGGTGCTTTGAGTGACAAAACTTGGTTGCCAAAATTGGGCGGAAGAAGAAAACCATATTTTTTTATTGGTGCCATCGTTTGCAGTATCGCCTTGTTTTTATTTCCTTTTAGCAGTTCGTTATGGATGGCTGCTGGTTTACTTTGGATTTTAGATGCCGGAAACAATACCGCAATGGAACCTTATAGAGCTTTTGTAGCTGATAAATTAGACGAATCACAACAGCCATTGGGTTTTCAAGCACAAAGTTTTTTTACTGGTTTCGGTCAAACTTTAGCCAATGTTTCTTTGTTTGTTTTTCCAATGATTTTTATTGGTACAACAGGAAAATTACCAACATGGGTTTTTGCCTCATTTATTTTGGGTTCCATTTGTTCGATTGGCTCGGTTTGGTGGAGTTCACACACTACCAAAGAAATCCCGCCTACTGAAGAAGAATTACAACAAATTCAATCTGAAAAAGTAAATATTTTTACGCCTTTTATAGATATTTTCTTGGCGATTAAAGAAATGCCGAAAGTTATGTGGCAATTGGCTGTAGTATATTTGTTTCAATGGTATGCTTTATTTTGTTATTGGCAAAATTCTTCAAAAAGTATCGCGCTTTCGGTTTGGAATACTACACCACAACAAAACAGTAAGTTGTATGAAGAGGCTGTAGGTTGGACAGGTTTAGTAAACGGTTGGTACAATATTGTTACCTTTTTATGTGCCTTCGGATTGGTGTATTTTGCTAAAAAATATTCGCCAAAAATGGTGCATTTTACTTGTTTGTTACTAGCTGCAATTGGTTTTTTAATTTTTCCTCATATAGAAAATAAATACTTACTTTTTCCAGCCATCACAGGTTTCGGTATCGGTTGGGCAAGTATGATGGGAATTCCCTATTTAATGGTTGTCAACAATATTCCAAAAGAAAGATACGGTGTGTATATGGGAATTATCAATATGATGATTGTAATTCCAATGTTTATTCAAACTATCACTTTCGGCTACATTATGAAGCATTTTTTACATAACGATCCGCGAGTTGCAATTTCTTTTGCAGGCTTTTTATTGGTGTTAGCAGCAGGTTTCACCTTAACTATTTCAAGTAAAAAAGTGATCCATGAATAATGTTTCTTATCATAAAGCTATCGATTTGCTTCATCAAGTTAGCACCAATAACGGATTTTTAGCCAGTGCCGAAAACACGTCTAATTACCAAAGGGTATGGGCAAGAGATGGTGTAATTTGTGGTTTAGCTGCTTTGGCTTCCGCCGATGAAAAACTAATCGCAACTTTCAAAACTACTTTAGAAACATTAGCCAATCATCAATATGAAATCGGAACGATTCCTTCTAATGTTTTACTTTCAGATGAAAAAAATGAAGTCAGTTATGGTGGTTTAGCGGGAAGAGTAGATGCTATAACTTGGTTTGTAATCGGAATTTGTCAATTTGCATACCATCAAAAGCAGCCAGAATTCGTAAGTAAATATCAGACACATATTGAAAAAGCCTTACAACTTTTAAATGCATGGGAATTCAATAACAAACATTTAGTTTATGTGCCGCTTTCCGGAAATTGGGCCGATGAATACATTACCGATGGCTATGTTTTATACGATCAGTTGTTGCGCATTTGGGCGTTAAAAAGTTATAATCATTTTGTGAATTTAGCATCAATTTCTAAAAAAATTGAGGCGATTACCGCTCAAGTAGAAACCAATTTCTTACCGAATTCAGAAGGAGAAAAATACCATGAACGAGCATACCAAGAAATCCATTTTCAAGACTATTTACCTTGTTCTTTTTCGCCTTCAGGTTATAAAACGCAATTCGATGCTTTTGCTAATGCTTTAGCTGTTTTGTTAGAAGTAGGAACAAGAGAAACCAGGATGAAAATTTTGAATCATACTTCAAAAGTAGCTGCTGAAACCAAATTAGGACTGGTTCCCGCTTTTTGGCCTCCGGTTTTCCCTGAAGACGAACATTGGAATTTATTAAAAAATAATTGTAAATACGAATTCAGAAATTTCCCTTATGAGTTTCATAATGGTGGAAGTTGGCCCATGGTGAATGGTTTTGTTGGACTAGCCTTTTTAAACGCCAATCAAAAAGAACATGCATTAAATGTTTTAGAAAAAATCAATTCTGCTAATGCAGTAGCTGATTTTTCATTTTATGAGAATTTCAACACCAACACACAAGATCCTAACGGAGTAGCTTTTTGTGCTTGGAGCGCAGGAGCAAGTGTTTTGTTGGAACAATCTTTACATCAAAATTTTAAATTACTATTTTAAGTTGAAAACGATAGATATCATAAGTATAGGTGAAGTGTTAATTGATTTTATTGGTCATGAAGTGAATACCTCTATCAATAGAACCAAAGATTACCATCGCTTTTTAGGAGGCTCTCCAACCAATGTAGCAGTAAATGCCTCTCGTTTAGGATTGAATTCCGTTTTGGTCGCCTCGTGTGGTCAAGATGGTTTGGGCGATTATGTAATTAGAAAATTAAAATCTAATGAAGTGAACGTGAAACATATCAGAATGGCAGAAACAGCTCCCACTTCTGTAATTTTTGTTTCGAAATCGACAGAGACTCCCGATTTTATTCCATATCGTCAGGCAGATTGTGAAATTTTTGAATCCCAGTTACCAGATGAAATAATAGCAGACGCTAAGATTTTTCATACTACTTGTTTTGCGTTAAGTAAAAATCCTGCCCGTCAAACAATTTTAAATCGAGCCAAAAAAGCAGCCGAATTAGGGTTGAAATTGAGTATTGATATTAATTTTTCGGAACGAATTTGGCCCAATAGAGAAGAAGCCAAACAAGTTTTAAAAGAATATTTAGCCAATGATCCGCTAGTAAAATTAAGCGAAGACGATTGTTACCGATTATTTGCTGAAGTGAAATCTGAAGAATTTATTTTTAATTACTTTCATCAGTTAGGTGCTACTACAATTTGCCTTACGAAAGGCAAAAATGGAGTTGTAGTTTCCGATGTAAAGGAAGGTTTGTTGTTTCAACCCGCTATTCAAATTGATGAAATTAAAGATACGACTGGCGCAGGTGATGCCTTTTGGACCGGTTTTTTATACGCACAAATTGAAAACAAATCCTTAGAAGATTGTGTAACGATTGCACAAAAATTAGCCACAATCAAATTACAAAATGTAGGAAGATTACCAGATAACATTAATATCAAACAAATTATTCAAACTTAAAGTTAGTTGTGTTTTTATATTTTAGTTAAGAGCTGTAATCAATATTGCAGCTTTTTTTATAGCTTCCTATATTTTAAAAATTAATTAATGTGACAAATAAATTTTTTATGATGTGTTATTAGTAAATTTGATGTTTCATCAAAATAGATAGGAATTAGTTATTTTTAAATTATCGTTTCCAATGATTTTATCTATTTATAAAATCAGTTATTGGTTTTTAAAATTTAATTGAACTTTCTTGTACATAAAAATCCCCAAAAAACAATTGCCTTTTGGGGAAATAAATTTAATGTTTTTAAGTCTAAAACTCGAAACTTAACAAAAATTCACTAGTGTTTCTAGCCCTAGCAAGATTTGTTTTCGTACTTGTCTCGTTAACATATCCAATGATTAGTCGATTATTAATCTTAACATTAATTAAGCCTGCAAATGTATTATCTGTTCTGTATGTTCCTCCAAGCTCTAAGATGTCATTAAAATTAAACATGGTGTTAAAATCCATTGATATTGGTGCAGCATTTACATATCTCAGAAAGAATGACGGTTTTAGTGTGTAACGATTAGCGTCATCAAAATGAATGTCATAACCTGAACTCAAATAAATGTGAGGTTTGTCTGTTGCTACAGCAGCATAACCATCATTGTTTTTAGCTCTTTCCGTATTTAACATTCTTGGAACAGATAACGAAACGAAAAGATCTTTATATTTGACTAAACCACCAACTCCAATATTTGGGTTGAATGAACTTATTGAATTTAGTGATGGATCACTCATAATATTATAAGTTTGAAGTCCTGCCGTATTAACATTGTAAAAGTTTCCACCACCTTTAATTCCTAAGTATACATTAGTGTTTTCACTAACTTTTAATTTATATGAAAAGTCAAGGCCTAAAAAGGTTTGTTTTTCAATAAAAGTTTTGTCACTCACCATAGAAATACCAAGTCCAGTATTTTTCCCTAATGGGGTTCCAAAAGCTAAAGTTTGAGTTTCAGGAGCATTTTCAATACCAGTCCATTGTTCTCTAACCCCACTTGATATTACAGTTTTGTTATCAACACCAACATAAGCTGGATTTACAATGTTCATTTGATATCTATAAAAAGCAAAAATGCTTTCTTGTTGGGCAAATGCACTACTACCAACAAGAAGTAGTGCTATAAATATTTTATTTAAAAATTTCATTTTTGTTATTTTAATGATTACTGACGAGTTATATAAATCCAACCATCTTTTTCAATGCTTCCATTACCGTCTAAATCTAATTGATAATAATATGAACCTGAATCTGGTAATGGTTGATTGTTGTTTTTATAGGCACCATTCCAATTGTTTTGATAACCTCTTGCGAAAAACACTTCAGAACCCCATCTGTTAAATACTCTAACAGTATTATTCGGGTGGTTTTCGATGTTATAAATCATCCAAGTATCGTTAATACCATCGCCATTAGGAGTAATAGCTTCAGAAACATTAACTTCTATTAAATCACATACATCTCCAATACCGTCGTTGTCGCGATCTTCTTGATTAGGATTATAAATAAATGGGCAGTTATCCGTTGTATCTGTATAACCATCATTATCATCATCGTCATCACAAACATCTCCTAATCCATCATTGTCATTATCTGCTTGATCGCTATTTGCAATCAATTCACAATTATCAGACGTGTCTAAAACACCATCATTGTCATCATCGTCATCACAGTTATCTCTAATTCCATCGGTATCGTTGTCACCGAAATTATTAGTTACGGTAACTATAGCTGTTGCTGTTCCTATATTTCCATTTACATCAGTAATAGTAAGAATTACAGTATTAGGACCAACATTGTTACAATTAAAATTTAAGGTATTTAATGATGAAGAAGCAATCCCACAATTGTCAGTTGAACCATTGTTAACCTGAGCAGCCGTAATTGTTGCATTACCTGTTGCATCTAATTGAACTGTTATGTTTTGAGTTATTACTGTTGGAAGAACAGTATCTTGAACAGTTACCGTAGCCGTTCCAGTACTTGTGTTTCCATTTGCATCCGTTACTGTTAAAGTCACTGTATTTGGGCCAACATTAGCACAAGTAAAAGTATTTGGTGAAACAGTAATTGTAGCAATACCACAATTATCAGTTGAGCCATTATCAACTTGAGCAGCTGTGATTGTTGCATTTCCTGTTGCGTCCAATTGAACGGTTATGTTTTGAGTAATCACTGTTGGAAGAACAGTATCTTGAATCGTTACCGTAGCCGTTCCAGTACTCATGTTTCCATTTGCATCCGTTACTGTTAAAGTCACAGTATTTGGGCCAACATTAGCACAAGTAAAAGTATTTGGTGAGACAGTAACTGAAGCCACACTACAATTATCAGTTGAACCATTATCAATTTGAGCTGCTGTAATTGTTGCATTTCCAGTTGCGTCTAGTTGAACGGTTATGTTTTGAGTTATTACTGTTGGAAGAATAGCATCTTGAACAGTTACCGTAGCCGTTCCAGTACTTATATTTCCATTTACATCCGTTACTGTTAAAGTCACTGTATTTGGGCCAACATTAGCACAAGTAAAAGCATTTGGTGAGACAGTAACTGAAGCCACACTACAATTATCAGTTGAACCATTATCAATTTGAGCAGCCGTAATTGTTGCATTTCCAGTTGCGTCTACTTGAACGGTTATGTTTTGAGTAATTACAGTAGGCGATTGAGTATCTGTTACAACAACATCAAACGAACAATTGCTTGAGTTTCCTGATGGATCTGTGGCTACAAAAGTATTTGTAGTTGTTCCTATAGGAAATACAGATCCGCTTGGTAAACCAGTAGTTTGTGTTATTAAAACAGATGACTGTGCGGCATTGCTTAGAAATGCTTGAGCTATTGCTTGTGTCTGTGCATCATTAATATAGCTTCCAGAATTACCAGAATACAATAGATAGTAAATTCTTGTAGATGCATTAATATTGTTTAAGCTATGTAAGCCATCATTGGTATCTGTAGCAAAAGTCTGACTCGCAGAAGGGTTTGTTGGAACAATCATTAACTGATTAATTGAAGGGTCAAAAGCGTTATAAACACGTTTAACAAAGCAATTGTATCCAATTCCGTTTACTGTAATTGAGAATGAACTAGCATCTGTTGAACCATTTCCGTCAGCTCCTAAATTTCCAGTAGTATTAAAATTGCTTACGTTATTAATATCTGCTGCTAAAATAAACATACATGGATTCAAAGATCCTGTAGTTCCATTAGTAATATAACTAGTAAAATATCTTCCACTACTACCAAAAGCACTTGAATTAACAATGTTATTTTGAGAGTATTGTATATTTGATGCAAAATTGGTGTTTAAAATATTTCCCCCGTCATACATATCGCTAAATCCATCAAAGATAACATTTCCATTTAAACCATTGTCCATTTCAAACACTACAGGATTTGGAATTGTTGCTAAAATTGTATTAGAATTTGTATTAATGTTTGCAAGTACATTTTCAAGCGTGCTTATGTTTGTTCCTGGACAATTGTCTGTAGCTGTTGGCATAGCATAAGTGATGGTTGCGCCACATAAACCAGCAGTATTGTTCACAGAGATGTTAGAAGGACACGTAATTGATGGAGCAATAGCATCAGATTGCCCCATTCCTTGAATATCAAAATTATAAGGATTTTCATCACTATCATTGTTAGAAATAGAAATTGTTGCAGTTCTTAAACCATTCGCCGATGGATCAAACGTTATTTGATAAGTAGTTGAACCAGCAACAGCAACAGGGCTTGTCGGAGCTAAGGTTACTGTAAAATCACTTGCATTAGCACCTGTAATAGTTGGGGTAGAAAACGTTAAATCTGTATTCCCTGTATTCTCAATAGTAAACGTTTTCAAAATTGTTCCTGAACAGGTTAAAACCCCTCCGAAATCAGTACCATCAGCTAATGATGGTGTAATGTCCCCATCTACAATTGAAATTGAATTTCCCAATACATTTATTTCTGGAGAAGTTAGTACTGGAGAATATGAAAGACACTCATTTGCTGGAGATATCCATGAACTTGAATTTCTTCCGGGAACAGATGTGCTTCCAACTAAATTATCCTGAATACCCATTGTTGCAGTTCTCCCAACATGATTGTTATTCGCTGAAAGCATTCTTATCTCACCTGTTGTTTCATACAATTGAATCTGAACACTTGCTTCATTTGCTGGACTACAACAAAAACCAACATTGTTGTAATTCACTACAAAAATTCTATTTGGAGCCACTCCAGTAGTGAAATAATTAAAAGTAGAGCCCACCGTAAACATATCGTCCCAAGCCCATGAAATTAAAGTTCTTGTGAAAGTAGTGGGTAAAATTTGACCAGTACAACAACCTTGATTGGCTGTTGGATCAAAACTCAAAAAACCATTGGTGGAGATTACCAAATCTGTATAATTTGTGCCATAAAATGGAAAAGTAAATCCTATCGGGACAAGTCCTGAAATTATATCATCCCCTGATGGTAGAGCCGTTCCGCCTCCCACAATTGGAGAATATGCACAATTTGAAACGGTATAAACTTGTGCGTTAGATAATTGAACGAATAATAAAGTTAGTATAGAAAGTGTAATATTCCTATAAATTTTTGAAGTAAAATCTGTTTTCATAACAGTTTTTATTGGTATTTTTTTTAACCAATAGGTAGTTTTCTGTTTCATTAGTTGATTATTAGTTTGTGTTTAATTAATTATTTTCAAATTTATTCTAAGTGCTAGTTTTCATAAAAAAAAATGTCATGAAAAAGCTCATTTGTGTCATAGGAAGAGAAGTTTTAATGCTTAATAATGTTATTTTTAAGTTTTTTAAGTCCTAAGAAAAAAGTATGAGAAATTGTATTGTGCTACTTTTCAATTTCATTATTTTTACAAAATTGATAAATTTTAAAGTTCCTTCAAATAAGGGGAAACCCCTGAATTACACAAAATGCTGTTTTCTGAATTTTAATTAAATGTTTTTTCTTTGTTTTTTTGGTTTAAAAAACAAATAAGTGTGTTAGGTTAATTTTTTTAATAGCTTAAAAGATGTAAAGCTATTTAAACACAATGGGCGAGATTTGTTATGTTTAATATAAAAATAACTGATAATTAAATATTTACAGTTGTATTTAAAAAGAATAACAACTTTTTAATTAAACTTTATTGTTATTTCATTGCTTATTTTATCTTTGTAAGTTGATGCAAATGATTATATATGTCTAAAAGTAATAATAAAAGAAGAGAAGCCTTACTATATCACGCCAAACCAACACCTGGGAAAATTCAGGTTGTGCCAACAAAAAAATATGCTACCCAACGAGATTTGTCTTTGGCTTATTCGCCAGGCGTAGCCGAGCCGTGTTTGGAAATTGCAAAGGATATTAATAATGTTTATAAATATACTGCTAAAGGAAATTTAGTAGCTGTAATTACCAATGGTACTGCGGTTTTAGGGTTAGGCGATATTGGTCCGGAAGCCTCTAAACCTGTAATGGAAGGAAAAGCTTTATTGTTTAAAATATTCTCTGATATTGACGTTTTTGATATTGAAGTAGATGCTACGGATATTGATAAATTCGTAGAAACAGTTAAAGCGATTGCGCCAACTTTTGGTGGAATTAATTTAGAAGATATCAAAGCTCCAGAATCTTTCGAAATTGAAAGAAGATTAGTAGAAGAATTGAATATTCCTGTCATGCACGATGACCAACACGGAACCGCAATTATTTCTTCTGCAGCACTTTTAAATGCTATTGAATTAGCCGAAAAAGATATTGCTAAAGTTAAAATTGTAGTTTCAGGAGCGGGTTCAGCCGCTTTAGCTTGTGCCAACTTGTATGTTTTATTAGGTGTGAAACCTGAAAATTTATACATGTTCGATGTAAATGGTTTGTTAACTACTTGTAGAGAGGACGTTTCGGAACTTCAAATGCGTTACGCCAAATCTTGTAATCCAGCACCGTTATCGGAAATTATTAAAGATGCCGATATGTTTTTGGGCTTATCTGTTGGTGGTATTTTAAAACCAGAAATGTTATTGTCTATGGCCGCCAATCCTATTGTGTTCGCTATGGCCAATCCAGAACCAGAAATTGATTATAATGTTGCCATTAATACACGTGAAGACATCATTATGGCAACCGGTCGTTCGGATTATCCAAACCAAGTAAATAATGTATTAGGATTTCCATATATTTTCCGTGGTGCGCTAGATGTTAGAGCACGAAAAATTAACGAAGCTATGAAAATGGCTGCTGTTAGAGCCTTAGCAGAATTAGCTAAAACTCCAGTTCCAGAACAAGTAAATATCGCATATGGCGAAAAGAAATTAGTTTTTGGAAGAGATTATATCATTCCAAAACCATTTGATCCAAGATTAATTTCTACGATTTCTCCAGCAGTTGCCAAAGCAGCAATGGAAAGCGGTGTGGCCGATGTTGAAATTACAGATTGGGAAAAATATGCCGACGAGTTACAAGAACGTTTGGGTGGCGACAATAAAATTGTAAAACTACTTTCAAACAGGGCCAAAACACAACCAAAAACTATCGTTTTCGCAGAAGCCGACCAGTTAGATGTGTTGAAAGCGGCACAAATTGTTCATGAAGAAGGTATAGGTGTGCCTATTTTGTTAGGAAATTTAGAAATCATTCAGGAACTTAAAGAAGAAATTGGATTCGATGCAGAATTGCGAATTATCGATCCGAAGTCAAAAGAAGAAGATAAAACAAGAGAAAAATACGCGCAATACTTCTGGTCTACAAGGCAACGCAGAGGTACTTCATTATTAGATGCGCAAAAATGGATGCGTGAAAGAAATTATTTCGCAGCCATGATGGTAAACTCAGGCGATGCTGATTGTATGGTTACGGGTTATTCTCGTAGTTACCCAAATGTGGTGAAACCTGTAATGGAGTTAATCGATAAGCAACAAGGTGTGAGCCGAATTGCTACAACAAATATTATGAATACCAAGCGTGGTCCAATATTTTTATCAGACACAGCTATTAATCCAAATCCGTCAGCTGAAGAATTGGCGAAAATTGCTTTGATGACTGCAAAAACAGCCCGATTATTTGGTATTGAACCTGTAATTGCTATGATTTCGTTTTCGAATTTTGGTTCGTCGTCTCATGAAAGCGCTATTAAAGTTAGACAAGCAGTTAAAATTTTACACGAAAATCATCCTGAATTAATTGTGGATGGTGAAATTCAAACGGACTTCGCTTTAAATTCTGATATGCTTAAAAGTAAATTCCCTTTTTCTAAATTAGCGAATAGAAAAGTAAATACACTAATATTTCCTAATTTAGACGCTGCCAATATTACTTACAAGATGCTAAAAGAATTAGATAAAGTGGTTTCCATTGGTCCGATTATGATGGGATTAGAAAAACCAGTGCATATTTTCCAATTGGGAGCAAGTGTAGAAGAAATGGTAAACATGGCAGCAGTTGCTGTAGTAGATGCTCAAGAAAAATTAAAAAACAAATTGAAAGTAAAAAATAAAAAGTAGAGACGCGATTTATCGCATCTAACAATACATATAAATGCGATCAATCACATCTAAATAAAAAATAACAATCGAAAAGTAATTAGTGATTTACGATTATTGATTTACGATTATTGATTTACGATTTAAGAAATTAAGAAATTAAAAAATATTGCGAACCTTGTAAATTGCATACAAGTTAGCGATTAAGAAAATATATGATTGCACACATTCAAGGAAAATTAGTAGAGAAAACACCAACAGAAGTTGTGATAGAGTGTAATGGTGTGGGCTACGAAATTCATATTTCATTACATACGTATTCTCAAATTCCTGAATCTGAGAATGTTAAATTGTATACTTTTTTACAAGTTAAAGAAGATTCTCATTCTTTATTCGGATTTGCCGATAAGAAAGAAAGAGAATTGTTTAAACTTTTAATTTCTGTATCTGGAATTGGCGCCAATACTGCTAGAACCATGCTTTCTTCCTTACAACCAGAACAGATCATTCAGGCCATTGCTTCAAATGATGTTGGAACAGTTCAATCTATAAAAGGAATCGGACTAAAAACAGCACAAAGAGTGATTTTAGATCTGAAAGACAAAGTGTTAAAAATATATGCTATCGAAGAAATTTCTGGTAGTTCATACAATACAAACAAAGAAGAAGCGTTATCTGCATTAGAAGTTTTAGGATACATCAGAAAAAATGCCGAAAAAGTTCTTGAAAAAATCATTACAAATAGTCCGAACGCTTCGGTTGAAGACTTAATTAAACAAGCTTTAAAAGTATTATAATTTGAAATCACAATTAACAAATAGTTTGCCAAAGCAAACACCAATAAAAATAGAAGTGATTCATATGTTACCTGTAAATAATATGCTTTAAACATATGAAAAAATTATTTAAAAATATAGTTTCAAAAACTACTGTCGTTGTATTAATGATGTTAGTTAGTGTTTTTAGTTATGCTCAAGATGCACCTGTTCAAACACCAGACACTACAAAAACAGGATATGCCGTTGGGAAAATTACAATGCCAAATCCTAAAAGTATTATAGATGGCTATACTTATGATCCCATTTCTAATCGTTATATTTATACAGCTTCTATAGATGGTTTTACTATCGATTATCCTCTAATTTTGACTCCTGAAGAGTACGAAAAATTGGTTAGGAAAGAAAATATGAGAAAGTATTTTCAGGAAAAATTAAATGCAGTTGACGGAAAACGCGCAGGTTCTGAAGAAGCTAGAAAAAATTTATTACCCAGATTTTACGTGAATAATAAATTTTTTGAAGCCATTTTTGGTGGGAATACTATCGATGTAAAACCAAGTGGCTCCGTAGAAGTTGATTTAGGTGTCCGATTTACAAAACAAGATAATCCTTCGTTTTCTCCAAGAAATAGAAGAACAACTGCCTTCGATTTCAATCAAAGAATTTCAATGGGTTTACAAGGAAAGGTAGGAACTCGATTGAATGTAAATATTAATTACGATACCCAATCTACTTTCGCTTTTCAAAATTTAATTAAACTAGATTTTACGCCAACTGAAGATGATATTTTACAAAAAATTGAAGTGGGAAATGTTAGTTTTCCAATTTCGAATTCATTAATTCGTGGTGCACAAAGTTTGTTTGGAGTTAAAACACAGCTGCAGTTTGGAAAAACTACGTTTACTGGGGTTTTCTCTGAACAAAAATCGCAATCCAGATCGATTACTACTCAAGGTGGCGGAACCATACAAGAATTTGATTTTTTTGCTTTAGACTATGATTCGGATAAGCACTATTTTTTATCGCAATATTTTAGAAATAACTATGATAATGCTTTAAGAAATTATCCAGTGATCGATTCTCGTGCTCAAATCACTAGAATGGAAGTTTGGATTACCAACAAGCAAAATAGAGTCACTACAACCGACAATAATTTAAGAAATATTATTGCTTTACAAGATTTAGGAGAATCGCAATTAGCAGCAACTCCAGATGATCAGGTGGTGGGTACAGATTTAACATTAAATCCAACACTTTTTAATGTTCCGCCAGATTCTCCAACAGATAATAAGAATAACAAATACAATCCTTTAACCATAGGACAAGCAGGAAGTTTTTTAAATGCTGCGATAAGGGAAATTGCCACAGCTTCCAATGGTTTTAATGTTAATGCTACTTCATCAAGTACCTATTCGGAAGGTATCGATTATTCTAAATTAGAAAACGCAAGAAAATTATCGCCTTCAGAATATACCTTTCATCCACAATTAGGATATATTTCCTTAAATCAGAAATTACAAAATGATGAGGTTTTAGCAGTAGCTTATCAGTATACTGTTGGTGGAGAGGTGTATCAAGTAGGGGAATTTGCTAATGATGGTTTAGAATCTACAACTGTTGATCCGGTTGGTGTTCCAACAACTCAGGCTTTGATTTTAAAAATGTTAAAAGGAAGTTTGATCAATGTAAGTGAGCCAAGTTGGGATTTAATGATGAAGAATATTTATCAAATTCCAGGTGGTATTCAATTGCAACAACAAGATTTTAAGTTTAACATCTTATACCAAGATCCATCACCTTTAAATTACATAACACCATCAGGAATTGATCCTTTACCTGCAGATGTTGCCAATACACCATTACTTAAAGTTTTCAATTTGGATAAGTTAAACTTTACAAACGATCCGCAACCTAATGGAGATGGATTTTTCGATTTTTATCCAGGTATTACAGTAGATGCTCAATACGGTAGAATTATCTTCACAACGGTTGAACCTTTCGGAAAACATTTATTTAATAAATTAGATGTTACAACGCTAACAGAAGATTACGATACACCATTATCTTACAATTCGAATCAGGCTAAATACGTTTTCCGTACATTATATAAATCTACACAAGCTGCAGCATTACAAGAAAGTGCGAAGAATAAATTTAAACTAAAAGGTAGTTTTAAATCGACCGGTGGCGATGGAATTTCTTTAGGAGCGTTTAATGTACCGCAAGGAAGTGTAGTGGTAACTGCTGGTGGTAGAATTTTAGCTGAAGGTATAGATTATACCGTAAATTATCAAGCAGGTAAGGTAAATATATTAGATCCTTCCTTATTGGCTTCAAACACACCAATTAATGTTTCTTTAGAAAATAATTCAGTTTTCGGACAACAAACCAAACGTTTTTATGGTTTAAATGTGGAACATAAATTTAACGATAAATTCTTACTTGGAGGAACTTTCTTGAAAATGACAGAAAGACCTTTTACCCAAAAAACAGATTACAATCAGGAATCGGTTAACAATACAATTGTTGGTTTAAATACTAATTTTTCTACAGAAGTTCCGTTTTTGACTAGATTGGTAAATAAATTACCAAATGTTGAAACAGAAGCACCATCAAATTTATCGTTTAGAGGGGAATTTGCATATTTATTTCCTAACGCTCCAAAAACATCAGATTTTAATGGCGAACCTACTTCATATATTGATGATTTTGAAGGTTCTCAATCTAATATCGATTTAAAATCGCCTTTAGCTTGGTCTTTAGCCAGTACACCAATTGGTTTTGGTGGAGAACTTAATGAAAACGATTTAAACTACGGATACAGAAGAGCCAAATTATCTTGGTACAATATCGATCCAGTTTTTTATGTAGATCAACCAACAGGAATTAATGACAATGATATTTCATCTAATAAAACCAGAAGAATTTTTAGTCAAGAATTGTTCCCGAATATCGATATTCCTCAGGGTCAAACGAATGTGATAAACACTTTAGATTTAACGTATTATCCGAGAGAACGTGGACCATATAATTACAATCCAATAGCAGCAGGAACCAATCAGTTTCCAGCTTTGGATGCACCAAATAATTGGGGTGGAATTATGCGTGCTATCAATACCACAAATTTTGAACAATCTAATGTAGAGTATGTGCAGTTTTGGATGATGGATCCATATACAGGAAATCCTGGTGATGTATCTAATCCAACAAATACTGGGGTTTTAACTTTAAACTTAGGTGAAATTAGTGAAGACATCCTGAAAGACGGTAGAAAATTATATGAAAATGGATTACCAGAAAATGGAGGAACGCAACCTACTTATACCACCAATTGGGGAAAAGTTCCTGCATCACAATCTTTAATTTATGCATTTGATACGAATGAAGGAAATAGAGGTGTACAAGATGTGGGTTTAAATGGTTTAAATGATGACGAAGAAAAAATTGAACATCCAGCTTTTGCAGCTTTTGGAGATGCTTCTGCCGATAACTATAATTTTTATTTGAACGCAACAGGATCTATTTTAGATCGCTATAAAAATTATAATGGTTTAGAAAATAATTCTCCAATAACCGTTACAGACACCAATAGAGGGAATTCTACAATTCCAGATGTAGAAGATTTGAATAGAGATAATACCATGAATACTATTAATGCGTATTATAAATTTAACATTCCAATTTCTCCTAATCCAGTTGTTGGTCAAAATTATGTGTCAGATGTATTAACTACTACGCAAACCATGCCAAACGGGCAAACCACAGATGTAAAATGGGTACAATATAAAATTCCAATTTTAGAAGCAACTGCAGCTAATATTGAAGGGCCAATTTCAGATTTTAGAACGATTCGATTTATGAGAATGTTTTTAACAGGATTTAGTGAAGAGGTAACACTTCGTTTAGGAACGTTAGATTTAGTTCGCGGCGAATGGAGACGTTATGTAAATACTTTAGATGCAGCAGATACAGATGTTTCAGACGACGACACAGGTTTTGATGTGGTGGCTGTGAATGTTCAGGAGAATGCAAGTAGAAGTCCAATTCCTTATGTTGTACCACCAGGTGTAGACAGAGAGCAATTGTTTAATAATAATACGGTTATCAATCAAAACGAACAATCTTTATCGTTACGAGTATATAAAAAAGATCCAGCTTTAGTAGGATTAGGTGGTTTAGAAGAAAATGACGCGCGTGCCGTTTTTAAAAATGTAGATGTTGATATGCGTCAGTATAAAAAACTTCGTATGTTTTTACACGCAGAACCATTAGAAGTAGATGTTGCTGGAGGAAATGATTTGAAAGATGACGAAATGGTAGCTTTCATTCGTTTAGGAAATGACTTTACAGATAACTTTTATCAAATAGAAATGCCGCTTAAAGTGAGTTCGTTAAGTGCCAGAAGTGCAGAAGAAGTTTGGTTGGCAGAAAACGAAATTGAATTGCCTCTCGCGCTTTTATCTAAAATTAAAAGTTTAAATATTGCTGGTGATCCTTCCATAATTCCTGATGCTAATGGAATTGCTTTTTTAAACGAAAGTGTATTAGGTTCTAGTAAGGATAGAATGAATATTGGTATTAAAGGAAATCCAAATTTCGGACAAGTAAGAACATTGATGGTCGGTTTAAAAAATCCGAATCCCGATGCAACTGGACCCATTCGTGGAGAAGTTTGGTTTAACGAACTTCGTATGTCTGAAATTGATAACAAAGGTGGATATGCTGCAGTAGCTAATTTAGATACTAATTTAGCCGATTTTGCAACATTTTCAGCTACAGGTCGTATCAGTACCATTGGTTTTGGAGCATTAGAAGAAGGACCAAACGAAAGAAGTAGAGAAGATGTCAAACAATATGATATCGTTTCTAACTTTAATGTTGGACAATTATTACCAAAAAAATGGAAAATCAATTTGCCATTTAATTATGCTATTGGAGAACAAATTATTACGCCAAAATTCGATCCACTTTACCAAGATTTAGAATTGAAACAGGTTATAGCAGCCGAATCTAATCCAGCTAAAAAGGAAGAAATAGAAAACCGTGCAATTGATTATACAAAACGTACCAGTGTTAATTTTATTGGTGTAAAAAAAGATCGTGGTGAAAAACAAAAACAACATTTTTATGATGTAGAAAACGTAACTCTTTCTTATTCTTTCAACGAAATGCTGCATCGCGATTTCCAAGTGGAAAATCTTATAGATCAACAACAAAAAACATCTTTAGATTACGCTTATTCATTTAAACCTTTGTCGATTGAACCTTTTAAAAAGAATAAATTTTTCAAGAAAAATGGATATTACAAAGCTTTAAGCGATTTTAATTTTAATTTCTTACCAAGTAATGTTACTTTTAATTCAAACATTATCAGACAATTTAATCGCCAACAATTCCGATTAATAGATGTTCAAGGTATTGGTTTAGATCCGTTGTACAGAAGAAATTATTTCTTTAATTATCAATATGGAGTTAATTTCCCAATTACTAAAGCGTTAAAGTTAAATTATACTGCGGCAAATAATAATATCGTTAGAAATTATTTTGATGCACAAAACAATCCTATAAACGACTTAGATATTTGGAATGATTATTGGAATTTTGGTAGCGCCAATACACACAATCAACAAATTACAGCCAATTACGATTTGCCAATTAATAAAATCCCGCTTTTAAGTTTTATTAAATCATCTTATATTTATACGGGCGATTTTAGTTGGCAACGTTCCTCTGATGCTTTCGCTACTTTTCAAGCACTAGATGGCACCGTTTATCAATTAGGGAATACTATTCAAAATGCTAATTCACATAAAATTAATGCAGGATTAGACATGAATGCATTTTATAAATATATCGGATTAACCGCTAAAAAACAGAAAAAACAACCTGCTGCTACAAAAAAAACACCACCAAAACCAGGTGAAAAAGTAGTCAATACTGCTCCGAAAGTAATTCAGCAAGATAGAAATGGCTTGGCTAAATTCGGAATTGGTTTGCTAACTTCAGTAAAAAACATTCAAGTTAATTACTCAGAATCAGGCGGAACGCTCTTACCAGGATATTTACCAGGTTTAGGTTTCTTCGGAACCTCGCGTCCTTCTTTAGGTTTTGTTTTCGGTGATCAATCGGATATTCGCTACGAAGCAGCTAAAAGAGGTTATTTAACGAACTACCCAGAATTTAATCAAAGTTTTACACAAATTCAATCTAAAAGATTAGACTATACAGCTCAAGTTGAATTTATTCCAGAATTAAAAATTGATGTAAGTGCAGAACGTAATATTACAGAAAATTATTCGGAACAATTTGATGCTGTTGGTGGAAATTATAATTCGCTTTCTCCTTTTAGTACAGGGAATTTTAATATTTCTACGATTATGATTAAAACGGCTTTTAAAGCTAGTAATGAAAACGAATCAGAAATTTTTGATAGATTCCGTAAAAACAGATATGCTGTGGCCACACGATTAGCGGAACAATTTTATGGAACTTCAGCTTTTCCTGTTGGTCCGGATGGTTTTCCAACTGGATTCGGAAAAAATAGTCAGCGTGTTTTAGTTCCTGCATTTATTTCAGCTTATTCAGGTGTAAAAACTTCTGGAGTTCAAACGGGTTTATTCTCAAGTTTTCCACTTCCAAACTGGACGTTAAAATACACAGGTTTAATGAAATTGGCTTGGTTTAAAGATAATTTTAAACGTTTTTCTGTGCAACATGGTTACCGTTCGAGTTATAGTGTAAATGCTTACAGAAGTAATTTGAATCCTAGTCCAACCGATACCAATGGAAACTTTTTCCCTGATATTATTACTTCTAATGTGAATTTAACAGAACAATTTAATCCGTTAATTAATATTAATTTCGAATTAAAAAACTCATTTAATATTATGGCGGAAGTTAAAAAAGACAGAAGTTTAAACATGAGTTTCGATAATAATTTACTAACCGAAGTACAAGGAAATGACTACACGGTTCGATTAGGATACAGAATTAAAGGCGTACAATTTAATTCAAAATTAGCCGACAATGCGCAAGGAATGATTAAAAGTGATATTAATGTAAAAGCCGATTTTACGTTAAGAAAAAACATGACTATTGTGCGATATTTAGATTATGATAACAATCAATTAGGTGGAGGACAAAATATTTGGTCATTCAAATTAACAGCTGATTATTCGTTTAGCAAGAATTTTACCGCTATTTTCTTCTACGATCATCAGTTTTCTAAAGCAGT
Organism: Flavobacterium difficile; assembly: GCF_011392115.1. GTDB lineage: Bacteria > Bacteroidota > Bacteroidia > Flavobacteriales > Flavobacteriaceae > Flavobacterium > Flavobacterium difficile. The sequence continues at coordinate 20,710 of NZ_JAAJBT010000005.1, read as the reverse complement.
TGTTTCAACCGCATTTCCACTTACTAACATCCGTTCAGGATTCACATTACGTTATAATTTCGGAAATTAAAAAATAAAAATTAATAGTAAATTTTAAGAATATAATTTACATTTGTCAAAAATAAAACACAATTAAAGATATGAATATACCAGCAAACTTAAAGTACACAAAAGACCACGAGTGGGTTTCAATTGATGGAGATGTAGCAACTGTAGGAATTACTGATTTTGCTCAGAAAGAATTAGGAGATATTGTTTATGTTGAAGTAGAAACTTTAGACCAAACTTTAGATAAAGATGAGGTTTTTGGTACTGTGGAAGCGGTAAAAACAGTTTCTGATTTATTTTTACCATTAAGTGGAGAAATTATTGAATTTAATGAAGATTTAGAAAGTAATCCAGAACATGTAAATTCAGATCCTTATGGAGCGGGTTGGATGGTAAAAGTGAAAATTTCAAATGCTGCTGAAATAGAAGAATTATTATCGAGTGAAGCATACTCAACACTTGTCGGAGCCTAATTTTTTTAAGATTATTGCCGTTTTTTGGACGGCGTTAATTTTTTATTTAAGCCTAGATAATTCGCCAAATGTTCCAAATATAAGTTTTGAAAATAAAGATAAAATAGTTCATTTTTTATTCTATTTCTTTTTTGTAATGTTTTGGTTTAAAGGGTTACAACTACAAAATTTTAATTTTTGTTTACTCCTTTTTTTTATCGCCGTTTCAACTGGAATTATTATTGAGTTTTTACAAAAATATTTTACTGCAAATAGATCTTTTGATGGGTATGATATTTTAGCCAATACCTTTGGAGCCGTAACTGGTTTATTGATAGTGCTAAAAAAAATAAAATAAAAGCAATATAAAATCTCACTTTAGTGAGATTTTTTTATTTTTACCAATATTTAAATGTATGACTATTAAAAGTTATTTAGACGCAACTTATTTAAAAACAGCTAGCCAAGCCCATGTTTCCAAAAAAGAACATCAAAATTTGGTTCGTGATTTTGTGCAAGAAGCTATTGATGAAGCATTTAAATTGGTAATGCTTAGACCTGAAGAAATTCCAATGGCTAAGCAGTTGCTTGTTGAGGCTAATTCTAAAGTTTTGATTGGTACCGTAATTGGTTTTCCAGAAGGCACAAATTCTCTTGAAGCGAAACTTTTAGAAGCCAATCAAGCGATTCATGATGGAGTAGATGAATTAGATTTTGTTGTTAATTTTGAAGCGTTCAAGTCTGGTGAAATTGATTTAGTAAAAGAAGAAGTCAAATTAGGTACAAAGTTAGGTTTGGAACAGCACAAAGTAGTAAAGTGGATTATCGAAGTTGCCGCTCTAAATGGCGCTCAAATTATTCAGTTAACAACTTTGATTAAAAATGTTGTGGTTTCCAATTTTAAAGAAAAAGATTTTGAGAATGTCTTTGTTAAGTCATCCACAGGGTTTTATAAAACAAAAGACGGATTGCCAAATGGAGCTACATTTCCAACAATTATAGCCATGTTAGAAAATGCATTTCCATTGCAGGTAAAAGCTTCTGGTGGAATTAAAACCAAAGAAGAAGCATTAGAAATGATAAAATTAGGTGTCAAAAGAATTGGCACTTCATCAGCCAAAGCCATCGCTGAAGGAGCCTCAATTTTAGGTGAATATTAAAGTAGAGATACGATTTATCGCGTCTTTTAAAAGTTGCAAGTAAAAAGTAAAAAGAATAAAGTAGTTAGATAATTAAAGTAAAAATAATGTAAAATTATTCTTTGCAAACCTTAGCGGAAAACCTTCGTGTTTCTCTGCGGTAAACAAAAAAACATCAAATGAAAAAAATTTTAATCACCATAGTTGTGCTGTTTTCTCTGTCTGTTTTTTCACAAAGCAATACAGAAAAATTCCCTGTTTTTGAAAATTGCAACGTGCAATCAGAAAATGAAATTTGTTTTTTTACTACTATTCAAGATCATTTTAAGAAAAATTTTAGTAAAGAATTTACTTCCGAAAAATCAACTATAATTGCGCTATTTGGAGTAGATACTTTAGGCAAGTTTGAAGTTTTGTATATTGATGCCACTTCAGAAGAAATTAAAGCGGAAACCAAACGCGTATTTTCCATGCTTTCAAAAGTGCAACCCGCCACTTATAACGGTAAACCGGTTTATGCTAAATATACTTTAAAAGTAAACTTTCCTTTTTCAGACAATGAAATAAATAATACAAAAACAGCAGTAATAAATAAAAATGATAAAATTACAGCTAAAAGTGAATTGAAAGAATTTGAGAATATCGTGTATAATACATTCGAAAATCCTCAATTTAAAAGTGGTTTAAATATTCCATTTAATCATCAAAAATATGCCGAATTTGAAGTGTTTATGAATCAGGTTGGCGCAAATAGTCATACCGCTGAAAAACCTTATTCGTACAAAGATGTAAGCAAGTATTACGATTTTGAAAAAAGTTACCAAACTAAACTAAAGGCTAAATCGTCTTGGTGGGGAAGAAAATTTTGGGATGAAAATTTAGTAGAAGTTCAAGGTGATGGCTATTGGTTTTTATTCAATCCTATTTTAGATGTTCGTGGTGGAAAAGATTTTGATAGTGAATTGAAAAATACGTTTGTTAACACACGTGGTGTAAACATTCAAGCTGGTTTAGGTAAAAATATAACCTTTACTACCTCTATTTATGAAAGTCAAGGTCGTTTTGCAGATTATTACAACGCTTATGCAATTAGTTTAGCGCCATCTGGTGGAAATCCAGCTACTATTCCCGGTGTAGGAATAGCCAAGCAATTTAAAGTAGATGCTTTCGATTTTCCAATGGCAGAAGCGAATATTAAGTTTACTGCGAATCAGTTTTTTGATGTGCAGTTAGGATATGGAAGAAATTTTATCGGAGACGGTTATCGATCAGTTATTCAGAGTGATGCTACAAGTCCTTATCCGTTTATTAAGTTTAATACGACTTTTTGGAAGATTAAATACACAAATACTTACATGTTTTTAAGAGATATTACTCCAGAAAACACCATGCAAGATACCTATGCTTCTAAATATATGGCCAATCATTATTTAAGTTGGAATGTTACTAAAAGATGGAATTTAGGCTTGTTTGAAAGTGTAGTTTGGTCTAACACTAACGGTCGAGGTTTTGATCCTAATTTTATCAATCCAATTATTTTTTATCGTGCGGTTGAATTTGCTTCTTCGCCAAAGTCTGGAAATGCGCTAATTGGTTTAACATCCAAATATAAGTTTAACAGTCAGATTATAGGTTATGGTCAGCTTCTAGTAGACGAGTTTTCAGTTGGCGACGTTTCAAAAGGAAATAAAAGTTGGAAAAATAAATTCGGCTATCAAATTGGAGCGAAATACTTTAACGCATTCGATATTGAAAATTTAACCTTACAAGCAGAATATAATATTGTTCGACCTTATGTTTATTCTCATAGCGCTACACTTACTAATTATGCGCACAATAACCAAAGTATGGGCCACGCTTGGGGCGCCAATTTTAAAGAGTTAATCGGAATTGCTCGTTATAACAAAAACAGGTATTTTGCACAAGCGAAATTAATTTACGGGAAACGAGGCTTCGATTACACAGATGGAACTAATAACTTTAATTATGGAACCAATTTATTTATTCCGTATGATAGTACCGTTAATCCGAGACCTTACGATGAAGGTGTTTTTGCTGGTCAAGGAAATACAACATCAATTTTGATTGGCGATTTTACAGCAGGATATTTAATTAATCCGTCTTCTAATTTAAAAATATTTGCCAATTTGGTTCACAGAAGTTTCGATCCTACAAAAGTTTCGGCAACTTTTGAAAAATCAAATACCACTTGGGTTTCCATAGGGATTTCAACAGATTTATTCAATTGGTATTTCGACTATTAATTTTTCTTATTAAATATCATTACTGCTTCAAATAAACAATCATAAGCGTATTGTTTTGTTGTTATAATCGGTTTGGTTTTGCAATTTAACAATCAATTTTAGGTGTTAAATTATTCATAGGAATTTCATAATAATGTCTCAAGAGATATTTCTATGTCCTTAAATATTATTTCCAAATTAAATTTAGTCTAACAATATTTTGTTTTTAATCGTTACTAAAAAGATTTTATTATTTTTCAATTCGAAATTTATTCAGAATCAAGATAAATAGGGGTGTTATGTCCTAAAAAAAAACTTAAGTACATATATAAAACTCGTAACTTCTTACTATCTTTGCACTCGATTAAAATTTCACTTTTGGAAACAAATACTATAACCCTAAAATCAGTTTTTTTAGATTTTAAAGAAATTACCAAAGCTGGCTTAGCCATTAGCGTGGTGTTTTCTTCTGTCGTTGGTTATTTGTTAGGGTTTTCAGAAACGCATCCTTTTCGGTTTTCTACACTTGTTTTTTTAGCAATTGGTGGATATTGTATGGTTGGAGCTTCTAACATTTTCAACCAAGTTATTGAAAGAGATTTAGATGCAAAAATGGATCGTACCAAAAACCGTCCTGTGCCCTCTGGTAGAATGTCTGTAAACAAAGCGCTGACTATAGGTTTTGTGCTAACTTTTATTGGTTTGGTTGTTTTGTATTTTATTAATCCAAAAACAGCTATGTTTGGAGCCATTTCTATTTTTATGTACGTTAGTTTGTATACGCCATTAAAAACAATTACTCCTTTGTCTGTTTTTGTAGGTGCTTTTCCCGGTGCCATTCCTTTTATGTTAGGTTGGGTTGCCGCTACAGGAAATTTCGGAATTGAAGCAGGGACACTTTTTTTAATACAATTTTTTTGGCAATTTCCGCATTTTTGGGCTATTGGTTGGTTTCTTTATGACGATTATGAGAAAGCAGGTTTTTTTATGTTGCCAACTGGACAGAGAGATAAAAAAACAGCCATACAAATCATCTTGTACACTTTTTGGTTAATTATTGCTTCTGTGTTGCCAGTGTTTGCTTTTACTGGAATGCTGCAGTTGTCAGTTGTCGGCGCAGTTCTAGTTTTTTTATTAGGCTGTTGGATGATGTACCATGCCGTTCAATTGTACAAAAAAAGAGATGCGCAAACCGCAAGAAAATTAATGTTAGTTAGTGTAACTTACATAACTTTGTTGCAAGTTATTTATGTTATCGATAAATTTGTGTAGTAAATAAAATAGTTCGTGATATATGAAAATAGATTTTGATTGTTTTTATATTTCTCCCAATGTTAATAGGCATGAAGCATAAATGATTTTACATGATTATGTGTTTAAAATAAAATAATTAAAAATGGAAACTCTATCAATACAAGAAGCTTACGATAAAAAAGCTAGAACATACAAAATGTTATTATATTTTGGTATGATTAGCATTATTATGATTTTTGCAGGATTAACTAGTGCTTTTGTGGTTAGTAAACAGCGACCAGATTGGCTTAAAGATTTAGTTATTCCGAGTACTTTTGTGTACAGTACTGTTGTTTTATTGCTAAGTAGTGTTACTTTTTATTTAGCAAAAAAAGCTATTAAAGCTAACAAACGTTCATTAACTTCAACTTATCTATTAATTACTTTTGTTTTGGGTATAACGTTTGTGTATCTTCAATTTAAAGGATTTGATTTGTTGTTCAATCAAGGGCTAGTTCCTTTTGGTTCTTCAAGTAAAGTAACTATTTCTTTTTTGTATGCTTTTGTCTTTGTTCATGTGGCACACTTGTTTGGCGGCATGATTTCATTAATTTATGTAATTTATAATCATTATAAACAAAAATACAATTCCTCGCAATGCCTTGGTATTGAGCTAAGTGGCATCTATTGGCACTTTATGGATTTTATTTGGGTTTACTTGTTTTTATTTTTCTATTTTTTCAAATAGAAAAAAATCAATAAATTTGGGAACTTTTTAACAATAACTATAATATGAGCGCTACGGTTAATAATGAACACGCTTTAGACGGAGGTCCAGGACCAATGGGAGCCACTTACGGTAAAATGATGATGTGGTTCTTTATCGTATCAGATGCTTTAACCTTTTCAGGTTTTATTGCAGCATACGGTTTTTCTAGATTTAAATTTATCGAAACTTGGCCAATCGCCGATGAGGTATTTACGCACTTTCCATTCTTACACGGTGTAAACGCACCTATGTATTATGTGGCTTTGATGACGTTTATTCTTATCTTTTCATCTGTAACAATGGTTATTGCTGTTGATGCAGGACACAGATTACAAAAAACAAAAGTAGCAGTTTACATGTTGCTAACTATTATTGGTGGTTTTATGTTCTTAGGTTCTCAGGCTTGGGAGTGGAAAAATTTCATCAAAGGAGAATATGGTGCGGTTGAGACTGCAGGTGGTTCTATCCTTCAATTTGTGAAGCCAGATAAAAATGAAAAATCAGGTTACAAAAGAGTTAAATTAGAAGAATTTGCGGCTAATTTAAATGAAGAAAGAGAACAATTGACTAGAGACAAAGGGGTTTGGTTTATGGAAGATAAGTTTGCCTTGACAAATTATTCTTTAAATGAAGTGAATCAAGGTTTTAAATCTCATCCAGAACTTTTAGTTAGAACAGAATTTATCAAAGACAAAGAAAAAACTGTTCTTTCTCGTGAAGAATCTGAAAAAAGATTAAAAGACGCCGTTTTAGTTGTTGAAGGTGCGAACTTAGTTAGAAACGAATACGGACACAAATTATTTGCAGATTTCTTTTTCTTTATTACAGGATTCCACGGATTCCACGTATTTTCTGGAGTATTGCTTAATATCTTAGTTTTCTTTAATGTATTGTTAGGTACTTACGAAAGAAGAAAAAGTTATGAAATGGTAGAGAAAGTTGGTTTATATTGGCACTTTGTCGATTTAGTATGGGTGTTTGTATTTACATTCTTCTACTTAGTTTAATTTTTAGTAAAAAAAAATAGTATGGCACACGCACATGAATCAAATATGAAAAGAATCTGGATCGTTTTCGGATACTTATCAATAATTACAACGGTAGAAGTTGCTTTAGGTATCTTAAAACCGGACTCATTATTTAAGAATAATTTTTTGAGTATGAGTTTGCTTAACTGGATATTTATTATATTAACGGTTGTAAAAGCTTACTACATTATGTGGGCATTTATGCACTTAGAAGGAGAAAAGAAGAGTTTGCGCTGGTCTATTGTAGCGCCTTTAGTTTTCTTAATTTTATATCTATGTTTCATCGTTTTGGTTGAAGCAGATTATATTTTCGAGGTATTCGATAATTCTCATTATAAATGGATTTTTTAACAAAATTTATATAATTGTATCCCGACTAACGTCGGGATTTTTTTTTACCTTTGTTTTTCAAAATTTAGCTTTCTAAAATGAAAAAATATATCGTTTTATCTGTTCTATTCATCTTGCCAATTGTGGCTTATATGTTTTTCGCTACAGCTTCTCATAATTCTCTTTTTCTTCCAATTATTTCGAAAAACCATTTAGATGTCCCTAATCAGTTCGTCTCTTTAAACAATGAAAAAATTACCTTAGATAAAAACATCACCGTATTAGGTTTTCCTGGAAGCGATATCGATGAAGTTAAAGCAAATTTATTTAACCTAAATCAGAAGATTTACAACAAATACAGCGGTTTTAAAGATTTTCAAATGGTAATGATTTTACCTGAAGGCAATCAAGATAAAATTAAAGCCATTATGTTAGAGTTTCGTAGGTTGTCTAACGATTTAAAAAATTGGCATTTTCTTTTTGGAAAGCCTGGAGACATTGAAAAGTATTTTAGTACATTTAAATTTAAAAACAAGCTAAACGATAAAACGGGAAGCTCTTTTGTGTATATTTTAGATAAAGATAGAAACTTGCGTGGAAGAACCGGTCAGAAAATTAAAGATAAGATAGAATACAGAGAAAGCTATAACACTATTTCTGCTGCTGAATTGCATAATGAAATGTCGGATGATGTTAAAATTCTTCTTCGTGAATACCGTTTAGCTCTTAAAAAGAATAAGCGTAAAGATGATTTTAGAGATAAAATTGAACAAGAAGTAATTAAAAAGTAATTTATTAACTTTTTAATTCATTTTGTATTTTAAAAAAATTTAAATTATGAAAAAAAACTCTTACATCGGAATATCATTTATTGTTTTGTTGTTCGGAATTTGGACAGTAAAAGAACTATCCGAACGTTTCAAAGAAAATGATTTAAAAGTCCTTACTAAAGTACCAAGTTTTGAATTAACAGACCAAAATGGCAAGAAAATTTCGGATAAATCATACTTGGGTAAAGTGTATGTTGTTGAATTTTTCTTCGCAAATTGTTTAACCATTTGTCCAATTATGAATAAAAATTTAGTTCAGGTGCAAGATGAATTTTATGGCAATTTAGATTTTGGAATCGCATCCATTACAATTGATCCAGAGCATGACACTCCCGCTTTTTTAAAAGAACATGCTAAAACGTTAGGCGTAAAACATCCTAATTGGCATTTTCTTACTGGAAATTCAGATTATATCATGAATTTAGCGAACAAAGGATTTTATATTCAAGCAGGAAAAGATGCTAAAGCACAAGGTGGATTTGGACATTCAGGTCAATTTGCCCTTATCGATAAAGATGGAAATATTAGAAGTAGAAAAGATAAATTTGGCAACCCAATTTTATTTTATGATGGTTTAGAACAAGCGGGTATTGATGCCTTAAAAGAAGATATAAAATTACTACTTGAAGAATAATAAAAATTAATAATTTAAAAAGATTTTTGAGTTCTAACATTCAATGTGAACTTTTTAATCAGTGTTATAAAATTTATCAAAATGGAAAACAATACCGAAACAAAATATAATAAGTTAATTACAGCCGTATCGATAATTATCCCAGTAGCTGTTGCCGCTCTATTTGGTGTTAATTTAAAAAAGTTAGGTTATGATGTAGAACCTTTACATGAGTTACCTCCAATTTATGCAACTATAAACGGAATAACAGCTGTTTTATTAATAGTTGCTGTTTTGGCAATTAAAAACGGAAAAAGAAAATTGCATGAAAATTTAATGAAAATAGCGATTGCTTGTTCGTTAGCTTTTTTACTTATGTATGTGGCGTATCACATGACATCTATTTCAGCAGTATATGGAGATGTTAATCATAATTCTGTTTTAGAAGAAACAGAGCGTGTAGCTATTGGAAGCTCTAGAGGTATATATTTGTTTATTTTGTTAACACATATCGCGCTTTCGGTTATCATCATTCCATTAGTTTTAATCACATATGTGAGAGCTTTAGCACAACGATTTGATAAACATAAAAAATTGGCTAAAATTACTTTTCCAATTTGGTTATATGTGGCAATTACAGGTGTAATAGTTTATCTTATGATTTCTCCTTATTATGTTAAGTAAGAGCAAAGGAAAAAGTATAAAGAGCCAGGTAAGTAGCAGTAAGTTTTTTTACTTTTTACTTTTTACTTGTTTCTTTTTTCTTGAAGGAAACGCACAATGTGCTATGTGTCGAGCTTCACTTCAAAACGAGGCCAATAAAGCAGTTGCGGAAGGTGTAAACGACGGAATTGTTTATTTGATGGCTATACCTTATATTTTAGTTGCAGGTGTTTTTTATGCGGTATGGCGATTAAAACAAAAAAAGAAAGCACAAGCATCAAGTTAATATAAAAAATCCCGATCATATTTTAAATAATCGGGATTTTTTAATTGTAAATTCAAAATCGTAAATGCGATTAATCCATTCCATCAATCGTAATTTTCATTGTTCCTGTAGAAGTTATGAAGGCTACAATTCCTTTTTCGGTTAACTCCATTTTTTCAAAGACAAAATCGTTCAGTTTTCCATTTACGAAAACGCCTTTCATCGGTGAATAATTTGAAAGATAAGGCAACATGTTTTTCTTACCATCTTCTAAATTTGGTCGGATCGAATATTTACAATTTTCTTTAATTTTATTTAAGATTATTCCTTGAAGTAACCAATTGGCTGTTTTAGTTAAAATGCCTTTGGTGTTTAATACATAATCCATTTCTTCAAAATAAATTTCTTTGGTTTCCGAGTTGTATTTCGGAATTCCAGCTAAATAAATGGTGCCATTCACAGAGCCTAACATGTCTAACGCAATAATCATTTTACCATCTTTATACCATAAATCTACTTTTTGAACTGTAACTTTTCGTTTTCCAGATCCGAATTCTTGACCCATGAAGTTTTTCGTCATAATTCTACTTGCGCTTTCATAAGTAGAAACTGCTGCTACAGCCGCATTAAAATCGGAAGGAATTTTACTTACAGCTTTCGAAATTATTTTAGTTCTATCAAATCCGTTTTTTGGTTTTTGCCCAATTAAGGTTTGCATCATACATTTCATTCCTAAATTCATCGTAATTTTAGAATGGCTCAAAACGGCATTTGTGCTATAAATTTCATTGGGTACCAGTTTAAACCAAGTTTCATAGGTTTCATTTGCCATAAATGGAGTAGAAATGGTTTCTAAAACATTTAATACTTGTTCTTTAAAATCGCAACTTTTGTTGATGGCTTCGTCGATCATTTTAGCAACTTTTCCTTTAAAAATAGATAAAGTCGGATTAATGATATAGGTTATTGGAACATTTTTTCCTGCAACTAAAATACTCGGGCTTTCACTCCATTCGAAATCTTCAATTTTAGATGTAGTATTCAGTTTCCAATTGGCAAAATTAGCTTTACTTTTTAAAGTTATAGTTCCGTTTAAGTTGATTTCTCGGGTATCGTTCAATCCTAAAAATTCGGTTCCGTATTTAATTTTTGCCCAAATTTTTAACGGAATAACAGATAGTATTTCTCCGTTTTTCTCTACTAGTTTAATATCATTCGTTTTCCAAATTTTCATTTCGGTTTTGTCGTCATTTAAAATCGAATCGGAATAAATTAAACCTTTTAAGTTTTTATTTAGTTGGTGTTCAATTTCTTTCATGCTAACTTCCATTGGCATTGAAATTAAGGAAGTTTTATTACTAAAAACTATTGGAGCATTATCTGTTGGTTCGGGTTTTATGGTGTCAATTCTTTTGGTAGAGCTACAACTAAAAAGTCCCATGGTTAAGATTCCAAATAGCAAAATTTTAATTTTTATATTCATGTGTAAAAGGTGTTTTAACTAGTTCGTAGAAACATAACAAAAAGATTGACTAAATATTGTTTCGTTTTTAGATTTTAGCCATAAAAGTAAAATTTTAATTGGAAACTGTAACATTTTTTAAAAAATATGGTCAAATAAGAAAACAATTATCATAATGAAGTCAGTACAACTAGTTTTTGTATTATTTTTAGTAAGTGCTACATCTTTGGCCCAGGCAAAAAAATGGACCTTAAAAGAATGTATCAATCATGCTATAAAAAATAATATTTCTATAAAACAATCAGAATTAGATTTACAATCAGCGGCGATTACAAAAAAGGATGCGATTGGTAATTTTTTGCCTTCAGTGAATGCATCAGGTTCACATTCTTGGAATATTGGTTTGAACCAGAATATTACTACAGGATTGTTGGAAAATCAAACTACTCAATTTACATCTGCTAATTTGAATGCTAATGTAGATATTTATAGAGGTTTGCAAAATTTAAATCAGCTTAGAAAAGCGAATTTATCCATACTAGCCTCTCAATATCAAGTTACTAAAATGCAAGAAGACATTGCTTTAAATGTAGCTAATGCCTTTTTACAAATATTATTTAATAAAGAAAACTTAAAGGTACAAACGGTTCAAAATTTATTAGATACCAAACAATATAACAGAACTTTAGAATTAGTAGAAGCGGGTAATGTTCCTAGAGGAGATTTGTTAGACATTCAAGCTACCATGGCATCAGGTAAACAAAGAATTATAGTAGCCGAAAACGCCTTATTATTATCAAAGTTAAGTTTGGCTCAACTGCTACAAATTCAGGATTTTCAAAATTTTGATATTTCAGAAGATGATATTCCTTCAATGTTGTCTACAATCTTAAATGAATCAGCAGAAGCAGTAATCGCAAAAGCAAAAGAAAACAGAACGGAATTAAAAATCGCAAAAACCAATTTACAAATAGCGGAAAAAGACATTTCGATAGCAAAAGGTGCCTATTTACCAACTTTATCTGCTTTTTACGGATTTAATACAAGAGCATCAAATTCAAATAGTTTTGATATTGTAAATGGAGCTCCAGTAATTACCGGTGCAAAACCAATTTTTGATCAGTTTGATACAAATAAAGGTCAAAATTTCGGATTGTCTTTAAATATTCCAATTTTTAACGGCTTTGCTACTCGAAATAACGTACAAAGAAATAAGGTAAATTTCGAAAAAGTAAAATTGAACGTTTCACAACAAGAATTAGATATTGAAAGAAATGTATTCACAGCTTACACCGATACAAAAGCCGCTAAAGAAAGTTATGAAGCTGCTTTACAAATTGAAAAAGCAAGAGAATTGGCCATGCAGTATGCCAAAGACAGATACGAAATTGGTATGATGAATATTTTCGATTACAACCAATCGCAAACTGCTTTCGTAAATGCACAATCAGAAGTATTAAGAACCAAATACGATTATATTTTTAGAATTAAAATTTTAGAATTTTATTTCGGAATTCCACTTATAGAAAAACAATAAAGTCATGTCTAGAAAAAAATTATTTATCATTTTAGGAAGTGTAGTTGCTGTAATTGCGCTATTAATTATTCTGAAAAAATCAGGAAAAATTGGAAGTAACGACGAAGGAAAAGTAGTTGAGACTGCTAAACTTGAAACCAATACTATTATTGAAACTGTTTCTGCTACAGGTAAAATTCAACCAGAAGTTGAAATAAAAATTATGCCAGAAGTTTCAGGTGAAATTATCGCCTTAAATGTAAAAGAAGGACAAGAAGTAAAAAAAGGGCAGTTGTTGGTTAAAATCAATCCAGATATTTATACTTCAGGTGTAGATAGAACCGTTGCGTCTTTATCTACTTCAAAAGCGGGTGTAAGTCAGGCAGATGCTCAAGTTAAAGAAGCTAAAGCGAATTACGACAGAAATAAAAAGCTTTTTGAGAAAGGCGTGATTTCTCGTTCAGAATGGGACAGAATTGTTTCGGCTTATGAAGTAGCTGTGGCGAGTAAACAATCGGCATATTATCAAATGAAATCAGCTTCGGCTAATGTAACTGAAGCGAGTGATAATTTAAAACGTACCACTATTTTTGCACCAGCTGATGGAACAATTTCGAAATTAGATATCGAATTAGGTGAAAGAGTACTAGGACAACAGCAAATGGCTGGTACAGAAATGATGCGAATTGCCAACTTAAACAATATGGAAGTTGAAGTAGATGTGAATGAAAATGATATTGTGAAAGTTAACATAGGCGATTCGGCTAAAATTGAAGTAGATGCTTATTTAAAAAGAAAATTTGATGGAGTGGTAACAAGTATTTCAAATTCGGCAAATACTGGATTAACTGCAGATCAGGTTACAAATTTTAAAGTTAAAGTACGATTAGTGAAAGATTCTTACCAAGATTTATTAGAAGGAAAACCGGTAAGTTATTCGCCTTTCCGCCCAGGAATGACGGCTACGGTTGATATAGAAACTAAAAGAAGTACAAACGTTTTGGCAGTGCCAATTAGCGCAATTGTAATAAAAGATGATACCACTTCAACTAAAAAAGATGTGGTGGCAGAATTGGAAAAAGAAGAAGCAGAGAAAAAAGGAAACACACCAAAAAAAGATATTAAATTTGAATGTGTTTTTGTTAAAGTAGGAGATAAGGCTAAAATTAGAGTGGTTAAAACTGGAATTCAAGACGATACCAATATAGAAATTTTATCAGGTTTGAAAAAAGGCGATGAAATTATAATTGGGCCATATACGTTGGTTTCTAAAGAGTTAATGCCAAATGATAAAGTTCGATTAGAAACCAAATCGGATAAAGATAAAAAAGAAAAAGAGCAGAAAAGTTAGTTATGAATAGATTTTGATCATTAAAAGACACAAGAAATTGTGTCTTTTTTTGTTTCTTTGTGTACTTAATTACTTTAATATGGCAATACTTCTAAATATAGAAACGGCAACAAAAAATTGTTCTGTTGGATTGGCTAAAGATGGAGAAACAGTAGCGCTAAGAGAAATCGCTACACAAAACTTTTCTCATGCTGAAAAATTGCACGTTTTTATTGAAGAGTTATTTCTAGAATCAAATCTAAAGTTACAAGATTTAGATGCGATTGCTGTTAGTCAAGGTCCAGGTTCTTATACCGGATTGCGAATTGGTGTTTCCGCTGCAAAAGGGTTGTGTTATGCTTTATCTGTTCCTTTGATTTCAGTAGACACTTTAGAAGTTATTGCTCGAAAAATCACTGTCGAAAATGGAATTATTGTACCTATGATAGATGCCCGTAGAATGGAAGTATTTTCTGCTTTTTTCGATACGAATTTCAATAAGATAAGAGAAACTCAAGCAGAGATTATAGACGCAACCAGTTATGGTGAATTTTCAGAAACCTTGCACTTAATTGGTGATGGTGCCATGAAATTTAAAGCGGTTTTAACCGATGCTAAATTTAAATACTATCCAGAAATTGAATTTCCTTCAGCTATAGAAATGGCAAAAATTTCTTACCATAAATACCAAAATAATCAATTTGAAGATGTAGCGTATTTCGAACCTTTTTACTTAAAAGATTTTGTAATGTTGACGAAGAAGTAAATAGTCTTGCTATGAGAAATAAGAATATTCTTAAATTGTTTTTTACATTCATAATTATCCTTTTTATTCTAGGATGTAATAATTGGCAATATTATATTTCTCAAAATAGTTATGGCAGGATGCAACTCAGAGAAATGAAACTTAAGAAATCTTTTGATTCTACAAAAATTGACTTGATTGACCTCAATACAATTTATTATCTTCATGATAAAGATGAAAATATAGACATAGAATTCAATTTCATTTTTAGATTTTTTAAGAATGGCCAATATGCTTTTTTTTCAAGAAGTGATAAACCAATAGTGAATTTAACATACAAGGATATTGATTTTAATGATTTAAAAAAAGCAAGATATGTCGGTTATTATAATGTTAGAGATAAAAATGTAAAAATTGAATTTCCAAATCATCCTTTTGTAGGTAGTATGAAAAAATACAGGATTTTACCTAATGGAGATATAGAATTAAGAATAACTTCAAATTATAGACATCTTTATAAAAAGATATATGTTGATAATTTGAAAGATGTTAAGCCAGATTGGTAAAACATATAATAAAACACTCCGCTATATTTCCCCTCTTTTAGAGGGGTGCCCGAAGGGTGGGGTGTAATAAATAATTTATAATATGTCAGAATCTTTAAATATAAATGGAATTCCTTTAAAAACTAACTATATTATCAATCTTCCCTATAACTACACATTAAAAAACAGAGCAAAAGCCTTAAGAAAAGCAGGTAATTTTGCTGAAGTTGTATTTTGGAAGCAAGTTAGAAACAAAGAATTCTGGAAATTAGATTTCGACAGACAAAGAGTAATCGGAAATTATATTGTTGATTTTTATGTAAAAAGTTTAGGACTTGTAATTGAAATCGATGGCGAAAGTCATAACGAAAAAGAAAATTATGATGCCAAAAGAAATGAGTTTATGATTTCTCTTGGAATTAGAATTTTTAGAATTTCTAAACTTAGAGTGCTACATGATTTAGACAATGTAATGTTAGAATTAGAAGATTACATTGTTCAAGAATATAAAGTTTGACACCCCGACCTACGGCCACCCCTCTATAAGAGGGGAATTAAAATGCGCCTAAATCTATATACTCACCAAATCTTTACACTGCTCTAAAATATCCGACTTTACTTGTGGATAATTGGCATTTTCTGTCCAAACTCTGGCGCTAAAATGGATAGAAGTTTCTGTAAAATTAGCAATAAACACATCTGATTTAGGTTCTTTTAAAACCAAAGGATGTTGATTAATTATAGACAATATGTTGCTTTTGATAGCTGTTACATCTGAACTGTAATTAGTGATAATTTCGATATCTACTCGTCTTGTATTTAGTTGACTGTAATTTTTTATTTTCCCGTTAGATAAAATTCCGTTAGGTATATAAACTATTTGGTTTGTGGCTGTAATTATTTTTGTAGAAAAAATTAAAATTTCAGAAACACTTCCTTGTTCGCCTTGCACCTCGATGACATCACCAACTCGAAAAGGCTTAAATAAAATTATCAATATTCCTCCAGCAAAATTAGACAAAGAACCTTGTAGCGACAAACCAACTGCTAATCCTGCAGCTCCTAAAATTGCTACAAATGAAGAAGTTTCTACTCCTAATTTAGAAATTACGGCAATAAAAACCATGATTCTTAAGGTCCAAAAAATAATGTTTCCTAAAAAGTTAGTCAATGTAATTTCAACATTTCTTTTAGTCATTATTTTTTTGGCCGTTTTAGTGATAAAACTTGTAAGCCATAAACCACCAAATAAAAGAATGAGCGCAATTGCGATTCTTGGTGAATAATCGAAAATTATGTTTTTTATAGTATTTAAATACGGTTGAAATTCCATAGAAGTTTTTTTGCAAAAATAAAAAAGCGTTCTAAATCTAGAACGCTTTTTTTATATTTTATTTATTAGATTATCCGTTCATTGCTTCCACAATAATCGTGTTGTTTTTTAGCATATCACGTAACATGTTTTCAATTCCATTTTTCAAAGTAAATGTTGAAGAAGGACAACCACTGCAAGCACCTTGTAAAGTTACTTTTACAACGTTTGTTGTTTCGTCATATGAGTTAAACGTTATGTTTCCTCCATCGCTTTGAACAGCTGGTTTTACGTATTCTTCTAGAATGTTGATGATTTCCTGAGAAGTAACATCTAAATTATCAAAAAAAGCATCTTGTTTTATTTTGAAGTTATCTGTTTTCTCAATTAAACTTTCATCTACAACTAAATCGGTTTGTTCTAAATATTGTTTTAAAAACGTACGCAATTCTAGCGTTATTTCTGACCATTCTGCAATGTCATATTTCGTAATCGAGATATAATTTTCGTCTATAAATACTTCTTTAACAAATGGGAAACTAAACAAGTCTTTGGCTAACGGAGAGGCTTTAGTTTGGTCAATATTTTTACATTCTACAGCCGTATTGGTTAGTTTTTTGTTGGCTACAAATTTAGTAACCGCAGGGTTGGGTGTAGATTCCGCATAAATGGTAATTGGATTTTTCTTGGTTATAGTTTCTTCCAAAATAATTTTACCGCCTTTTTCAATAAATTCTTCAATTTGTTGGGCTACATCATCTTGTACGTCTTCCCATTCTACAATAGAAAACTTCTCGATTGCAATGAAATTTCCAGAAATATAAACCGATTTTACAAACGGAAGATAGAATAATTGTTTTGCAAGTGGAGAATTTTCAGTTTCATCGATGTTCTTAAATTCAAAGTTTTGATTTTTAGTGATATAATCTTCTAGTTCAAATTTAACAATCGACGTATTATTTGTGACTTTTATCGATATTTTGCTCATTTCAATCCTTTTTTTGCAAAGATACAAACATTGCTTAAACTAAAGTTATATATTTGAATATTATAATTATATTAACACAACGATATATAATATGAAAAAAATAGTATTTTTTTGTTTTTTGTTATCCACACTCTTAACAAATGCTCAATTAAACGTTAACAATACTTTATTCTCACCTGCAGATTTAATATTAAGTAAATTGATTGGGGATGGAATTTCAGTGTCTAATGTAAAATATAATGGTAGTGTGCCTAACGCTTTAATTACGAATAACCAATTAGGGTTTTATACTACAGGTGTAACACCCACAAATTTAGGTTTGTCGAGTGGATTATTGATGACTAATGGTTCGGCAACTGGTGCTATCGGTCCGAATTCAGTTGGTGGTAGTACAACTGCTTCAAATTTTCCAGTTAATGGCGACCCTGATTTAGCTATGATTGCGAGTTTGTCTATCAATAATATTTGTATTCTAGAATTTGATTTTATTCCTGTTGGACCTGAAGTAAAATTTGAATATGTTTTTGCATCAGAGGAATATCCCGAATTTGTGGGTACTTCATTTAATGATGTCTTCGGTTTTTTCTTAAGTGGTCCTGGAATTACTGGTCCTTATTCTAATGGGGCAAAAAATATAGCTTTATTGCCTAATTCTACTACAGCCATTTCTATTAACAATGTGAATCCGGGTTTAAATAGTAGTTATTATGTTAGCAATCCAGCTGGAGGTTTTATTCAATATGATGGTTTTACAACTGTTTTAACGGCCAGATCAGAAGTGCAATGTGGGCAAACGTATCATATCAAACTTGCACTTGCAGATGTTGGAGATTCTGCTTACGATTCTGCAGTATTTTTTAAAGAAGATAGTTTTTCTGTACCTAATTTAAATTTAGGTGGGGATATGGTAGGACCAAGTAAAGCTTGTTGTGGAGATAAATTATCTTTTTCTACTCCTTTTAATCTTACTGATTATCCTGGAGCAGTTCATGAATGGTATTTTGAAAATGTTTTAGTTTTTACATCGAGTACATCCAATCAATTTATATTTGATAATCCGTCATGTACCAATGGAACACTTAAAGTTGTGGTAAAACCTTATCCCACACAAGCTTGTACTTTTGATGATGAAATAGTCATTCAATATCAATATGGTCCAACATTAAACACTCCACCGCCATTGACCTTGTGTTCTGATACACCTGCAACAGCTACTGGTCAGTTTAATTTAAATATGCAAATAAATAACATCATTCCAAGTTATAATGCAGATTATGAAGAACTTGGTTTTTATACCACTAGAGATGATGCTTACAATAACGTAAACGCGATTCCTGTTGCTTCTTGGAGTGCTTATAATGGAACAGAAAACCAATCTATTTTCTTAGGTGTGTCTAATATTATTTTAACAGGTAATGTTTGTCGTTCTGTAATGGAGTTTAAATTAAAATTTGTGAATTGTGATGATGTAGATTGTAGTTTAAATCCAAGCTCAGCTGTTTTCAACCTAACAAATAGAAAACCAATCATTTTAAATGGTTTTGATCCTACTAAATATTCCATTAGTTTTCATCAGTCTATGGCAAATGCAGTGGCTGGAATTTTACCAATTACGCCAGAAAATGCTTATTCTTTAACTACCAATCCTGAAGAGATTTATGTACGATATTGGGAAAACGCGGTGCCTGTAAACAGACAATTTACTCAATTCACACTTTTAGCTAATCAGGCTAATTTTGCTGGAAATGATGGTAATTTAGTTTTCTGTAAAGACGATACAATAACTTTTAATCTGTTTGATTATATCTCTGGCGAACAAGCTGGTGGAACTTGGTCTGTTGTTTCAGGTTCAGGAGCCAATTTAAATTTAGCAGCTGGTACCATAGCTTCAAATAATAGTCCTGCAAATTATGTATTGGAATACAGAGTGGATGCGAGTTCGAGTTGTCCTGCAGATATTAGTACCTTAAATGTAACAATTAATCCAGTTTGTGGTGTACAAACGCCACCTGATTTGATACTTTGCGATGATAGTAGTAATAATGGAATAGAAATTTTCGATTTATCTGTTCAAAATACAACCATTTTAGGAAGTTTATCTAGTGCAGATTATACTATATCGTATCATGATGACAGCACAGATGTATTAAGTGGTGCTTCTCCAATTTCTCCAATTACAGCTTATCCGAATACGTCAAATCCTCAAACTATTTATATTAGAGTGATTAAAAATTCAGATGGTTCTGTTTTTGATACTTCGAAAACTTTTCAATTGCTTGTAAAACCGCAGCCAGTTGTGTCAAATTTTACAGGTACAACTACAATTTGTTTTGGTTCTTCAACAGGTTTAGTTTTTTCAGGAACTCCTAACACAACCATAATTTATACAGACGGTACTACTAACCAATCTGTAGCGATTGGTTCAACGGGTTCTGAAACGGTTCTTGTTTCACCAAATTTTACAACAACGTATAGTTTAATTAGTATTGCGTCTAATTCTACTCCAATTTGTACAAGTCCAGCCTCTGGAAGCGTTACAGTAACAGTAAATCAGTTGCCTTTATTAAGTTCTACGCCTTTAAATGGTGAAGCATGTTTTGGGGAACAATGGACTCAAAACTTTTTTGGTACTCCTAACGCTACGATTACTTTAACAGACGGAACGAATACATATAATGTTGTTTTAGATGCTACAGGTACACAAACATGGGTTTCTCCGGCATTAACTGTAAATACAACATTTACTTTAATCAACATAGCTTCAGCTACGATTCCAGTTTGTAATCAGTCTTTGACTGTTCCGTTTACTATATCACTGGTTCCTCTTGCTACAGCAAGTGCCATTGGAAATACTACATGTATTAATACTTCGGGGCAATTAAATTTTACCGGGTCACCGTTTTCAACAGTGAGTTTTACTGATGGAACTACAGCGTATACTCAATTATTAGATTCAAGTGGAGTTGGTGTTTGGAATTCACCAATTTTGGCTTCAAATACGACTTATACTTTAACATATGTTACAAGTGGTTCTCCGAATGTAGTATGTGATAATACACTTTCTAGTACTGCTACCATCACAGTTAACCCGAACAATACGGTTTCACCGGCTTCATCGTCACCGGTTTTATGTGTGAATACCAACTTACCGATAATAACTCATACAACAACGGGTGCAACTGGGATTGGAACACCAACA
>NZ_JAAJBT010000004.1 GCF_011392115.1 Flavobacterium difficile | reverse complement strand
TCCCAACGGGACATTTTTTTTAATCTGAACTTGAATCAGATTCTTTATGAGTTTATTGCAGTAAACTCCTTCTGAAATCCTTCGCGTTAGTGGGTGAAGTGGCATCCTTTTTTTTGTTGTTGTCCTATTTTACCTATCTAAACACCAAACGCCTTCAACAAAATAAAAGATAGAACGTAACATACGACCTCGTTGTAAAATTAACGTGTGGTATAATGAATACTTCTCTAACGAGGAACGCTCAATTAAGTCTAGATGTTAAATAATTTTTTTACTTATAAATATTTTAATTCAGACACTATTTATGTTTTTGGATCTATTTTTATTGTTTTTTAGGAAATTAATTGGTGTTTTGAATTGTTTTTGTTAAGTAATTTTATTTCCTAAAATGAAAAAAGGTTATTTGAAATTGTTTTGATTTGTTTTGGGTGATTTGGTTTTGGTAATATTTAATTTGATTCTGAATTTATTTTTGTGTTTTTTTAAAGTTTTACAATTGTATAATTTTATTAGTTTTATTTTTTGAATTTTTAAATAAAGAAATTATGTTTTGAGTATTATTTTTTGATTTGAAAATTGTATATGAATTAAATGTATTTTGTAGAAAAGGATATGATTGGATCATTAAGTACTTAAAATACTGTGTAGAAATAAAAATTTGCGCGTATTAAATCTTAAAGATTAGATGAAGTAAGGAATTATTTTATTTTCAGAGTATAAAATAAGTTATTAAAGAATGAATTTCGCATCTGTTTTTAGTGATAAGAAAAATATATTTTTTAAAATAAAGAAAAAAAAGAGTCTCATTTGAGACTCTTAATGTATTAAATTCTTTTCAATTGCTGCTTCATCATTACGATTTGATCTTTCAACATATTGTGTTTATCTAATTTTTTTGCTTCACCTAATAATTTTTCAGCTTCAATTTTTCTTCTTTTTGAAGCGGCAATTCCTGCTAATTGTAATTTGGCTAGGGCTAAATCTTGATCCATGCTCAAACCTAATTCAATGGCTTTTCTGAAATACTTCTCAGCCTGATTTAAATTGGTTTGAGACACCATTAATCCGTTTAAGTAGTTAAAATAACCTTGTTGTTTTTTTACTAATGCTGATTCCGGATTAGTAATTTTGTCTAAATATTTTTTAGCTCCTTCAAAATTTTGCTTTCTTAATTGTAAAAAAGCTAAAATAATCAACTCATTTTTAAAGTAAAAAAAGATAAAAATAGCAGCTATTAATAGCAAGAATATACCATTTCCGATATTTCCTTCTGTAAATTGATAAATGGCAAATGCAACAATACTTGCAGCGACAATTAGTTTTATGTTTTTATTGAACATGATTAATAGTTTAGTTTGCAAAGGTAATAAAATCTATTAAAAATATTTTTAAAAAAGTATTTGTATTTGAAAAAAGTCTTTGTATATTTGCACTCGGTTTAAAGAAAGCCATTTTATTAAAGAATTATATAGAATTTAAAAATACTAGCAATGAGTAAGAGAACGTTTCAACCATCAAAGAGAAAAAGAAGAAATAAGCACGGTTTCATGGACAGAATGTCATCTCCTAACGGAAGAAAAGTGCTTGCTCGTCGTAGAGCTAAAGGAAGACATAAATTGACTGTATCTTGCGAACCAAGACATAAAAAATAATGTTTTTATTTAAACAAAATATCAGGGTGTTACTATTTATATAGTAGCACCTTTTTTTATATATTTGAAAAAACTACAACCCACAACAACTCAACAAGATGCCTAAAGACAACTCAATTAAATCGGTATTAATCATTGGTTCAGGACCAATTGTAATCGGACAAGCCTGTGAATTTGATTATGCTGGATCTCAATCCGCTCGATCTCTAAAAGAAGAAGGAATTGAAGTAATTCTTATCAATTCTAACCCTGCAACTATTATGACAGATCCAACTATGGCGGATCATGTATATTTGAAACCACTTACTACAAAATCTATTATAGAAATTCTTAAAGCTCATCCTCAAATTGACGCTGTTTTACCAACAATGGGTGGGCAAACAGCCTTAAACTTGTGTATTGAAGCTGATGAAAAAGGAATTTGGAAAGATTTTAATGTAAGATTAATTGGTGTAGATATTAATGCGATTAATATCACTGAAGATAGAGAACAATTTAAAAACTTACTAAATAAAATAGGAATTCCTCAAGCGCCCGCTAAAACGGCAAATTCTTTCTTAAAAGGAAAAGAAATTGAACAAGAATTTGGTTTTCCTCTAGTAATTCGACCTTCGTTTACTTTGGGTGGAACTGGAGCAGCAATTATTTATAAAAAAGAAGATTTTGATGCCGCTTTAACTTATGGTTTAGAAGCTTCTCCAATACATGAAGTTTTAATTGACAAAGCCTTAATGGGTTGGAAAGAATACGAATTAGAATTATTACGTGACAGTAATGATAACGTTGTAATTATTTGTACGATTGAAAATATGGATCCAATGGGAATTCATACTGGAGATTCGATAACAGTTGCCCCAGCAATGACTTTATCGGACACCACATTCCAAAAAATGCGTGATATGGCCATTTTAATGATGCGTTCTATCGGAAATTTTGCAGGAGGTTGTAACGTACAATTCGCAGTTTCACCTGATGAAAAAGAAGATATTGTAGCGATAGAAATCAACCCTCGTGTGTCTCGTTCATCGGCTTTAGCTTCGAAAGCAACTGGTTATCCGATTGCTAAAATCGCTTCGAAATTAGCTTTAGGGTATAACTTAGATGAATTACAAAATCAAATTACAAAATCGACTTCTGCTTTATTTGAGCCAACTTTAGATTATGTAATTGTAAAAATACCTCGTTGGAATTTCGATAAATTTGAAGGTGCAGACAGAACTTTGGGGCTTCAAATGAAATCTGTTGGTGAAGTTATGGGAATAGGACGTTCATTCCAAGAAGCTTTACACAAAGCCACTCAATCTTTAGAAATCAAAAGAAATGGGTTAGGAGCTGACGGAAAAGGTTATACCAATTATGAGCAAATTATTGATAAATTAACTCATGCAAGTTGGGATAGAGTTTTTGTTATTTATGACGCTATTGCAATGGGAATTCCATTAAGCAGAATTCATGAAATTACAAAAATCGACATGTGGTTTTTAAAACAATATGAAGAATTATTCCACTTAGAGAAAGAAATTTCGAAATATAAAATTGATTCTTTACCAAAAGAATTATTGTTAGAGGCCAAACAAAAAGGGTATGGAGACCGTCAAATTGCTCATATGATGGGTTGTTTAGAAAGTCAAGTTCATCAATTAAGAGATGAAATGAATATTCAACGTGTGTACAAGTTAGTAGATACTTGTGCGGCAGAATTTAAAGCACAAACGCCATATTATTATTCGACTTTTGAAGCCGAGATTGAAAAAGCAGATGGTACCAGATATGTTCATAATGAAAGTATTGTTACAGATAAGAAAAAAGTTGTAGTTTTAGGTTCTGGACCGAATAGAATTGGACAAGGAATTGAGTTTGATTATTCTTGTGTTCACGGTGTTTTAGCAGCAAAAGAATGTGGCTATGAAACCATTATGATTAACTGTAATCCAGAAACGGTTTCTACAGATTTCGATACAGCTGATAAATTGTATTTCGAACCTGTATTTTGGGAACATATTTATGACATCATTCAACATGAAAAACCAGAAGGTGTCATCGTGCAGTTGGGTGGACAAACGGCTTTAAAATTAGCGGAGAAATTATCTAAATATGGCATAAAAATCTTAGGAACTTCTTTTGATGCATTAGATTTAGCAGAAGATAGAGGTAGATTTTCAGAATTATTAACCGATTTAAATATCCCTTTTCCTAAATTTGGAATTGCAGAAAGTGCTGAAGAAGCATCACAATTAGCAGATTCATTAGATTTTCCATTATTAGTGCGTCCTTCTTATGTTTTGGGTGGACAAGGAATGAAAATCGTAATTAATAAACAAGAATTAGAAGAACATGTAATTGATTTGTTAAAATCGATTCCAGGAAATAAATTATTGCTAGATCATTATTTAGATGGTGCGATTGAAGCCGAAGCAGATGCAATTTGTGACGCCGACGGAAATGTTTACATTATCGGAATTATGGAGCATATTGAGCCTTGTGGGGTGCATTCTGGAGATAGTAATGCAACTTTACCACCGTTTAATTTAGGTGAATTTGTAATGCAACAAATTAAAGATCATACTCAAAAAATTGCTATTGCTTTAAAAACAGTTGGATTGATTAACATTCAATTTGCCATAAAAGACGATATTGTTTATATTATTGAGGCGAATCCGAGAGCTTCTCGTACAGTGCCATTTATTGCAAAAGCCTATGGTGAACCTTATGTAAACTATGCTACGAAAGTTATGTTAGGTCACAATAAAGTTACTGATTTTACTTTTGAACCAAAATTAAATGGGTATGCAATTAAACAACCTGTTTTCTCTTTTAGTAAATTTCCAAATGTGAATAAAGCATTAGGGCCAGAAATGAAGAGTACTGGAGAAAGTATTTTGTTTATAGACGATTTAAAAGACGATCAGTTTTATGATTTATATTCAAGAAGAAAGATGTATTTAACCAAGTAACCATTAAAAAGATAAAAAGATGAAAATATTGAAAAAAATTGTGCTGAGTATATTGTTTATTAGTGTTTTAGCTAGCTGTGAAAAGGATGATCCGATTGAAATTCCACCAATTAGAGACATACAAACACAATACAATTCTGAAATTGTTTTAATTGAAAATTATCTAAAAACACATGCTTTAGTAGTAGTCAATAATCCTGGCGGTGTTGATCATCAAAATGTTGACTATATAACGGTTCCAAGTTTAGATCCAACTTCTATTTGGGGAACAAATGAAACGACTCCGAATGCCAATGTATTGTCAAAAATTGTAAATGTTGGTGGTGTACCACATAAAATATACTACATTAAGTTGCAAGATGGAGTAGGAGTTTCGCCAACCTTAACAAGTCAAATAAAAGCATATTACAAATTATCACTTTTAAATACGCAATCTACTGCAGTAACTACAAGTGCTACATCAGGTGTGAATTTACCTATGAATAATTTAATTTTAGGTTGGCAAAACATTCTTCCAGAATTCAAAATGGGTACTATAACTGGTGTGGATCAGTATAATGATTTTGGAGCTGGTGTAATGTTTTTACCTTCTGCAGTGGCTTATTATGATAGAAGTTTAACTGGAATTCCTGCTTATTCACCGCTAATATACAATTTTAAACTTTTTAATGTTTTTTAAGCATACTCTTAGATAAAAGTAAAATGCCTCAATTGTAGTAATTACTTTTGAGGCATTTTTTAACTAACAAATTATCTTTTTACAACAATAGTGCGTTAATGATCCAGCAGAAAACTTTCAGGATTAAAATTGTCATGATATTAAAATTTACGCGCTAATGTATTTTTTCATATCAATAGCATAACAACCCGCAGTTTTTAATTCTTTTGCAAGTGAATAACACCATAAATCGGATTCATCTATTGCTATGTAAGAAATACCTGAAATATCTTTAGGCTTTTCTATTTCTTCTTTAACTAGAGCGCATACTTTATTTCTTCCAATTTTCCCAATTAAAAAACCATGTTCGAAAAAAATATTTTGTTGTGTAACAGTTGGATGTGATGTATGCAAAATAATAGCAAATCCTACATTTGAATTTTCTTCTATGATTTCAAATACAGTTTTATTTGAAGAGTTTTTTTCATGTAAAACAATTGCTTTTAGTCCTAAACTTTGCACAAAACTCAACGTTTTATTTAGTACGATTTCATCATTTCCAGGAACGATAAAAATTTCAGTTTTGTACGATTCAACTTCATTTTTTCTAAAAACAGCACTTTTTAATACGCCAGTTCTCATCTCATCAATTTTCGAACGTATTTTTTTTAAATTGTTTATTTTATTGTTTATTTTATCTTTAAAGTCTTTCTGGTCTTGAACAGGAGAGTTTCGAATCGTAAATGAACTAAAAAAAGATGAAATAGATTCGTCATAACATTTCTTATACTCATTATGCTCTCTGTTAAATGCTTTGCCTAAATAATCAGAATTAAAGGCATTCCATGTAAAAAATTCTTCTTTATTCTTTTTTAATCCAGCTAGTGTATGAATGGGTCTGTTATAAAGTTCTTCACCTAAAATTATTCTTTGGTTTAATACTTTATTAAATTCCGCTTTGAAATACAATAATTCAGTAGGAATATTTTCTGAAATAATAGTTGAAATTCTTCTTGCCATAATCTTTCAAATTTGAGTTCAAACAAAATTAAGAAAGAAATAGGATACGATTTTACGGTTTTTTGAACTAATACTTACGGTCGGAAAAAAAGTTTACTTTTTTTTTGTAATTTAATTTTAAAACACTGTAAAACAGTGATTTATGATATTAATAAAATTAATTTTTAAATGTAAAATGTATGTTTTGAAAAATTCAACTTAAAGTACTTTTTCTAATATCGAAAATTCTAATGGCTCGGAATGAAGGACTACATCGTTGTAAATACTTGGGAAAGGTTCACGTTTTCCCGTGTCTAAATAGCCATTACGTTGGTACCAAGCAATAAGTTCTTCACGAATAGAAATTACTGTCATTACAATTTTTGGTAATGGTATGGCATTCGCTAAATCTTCTGCAGCAATCAGTAATTTTTTTCCTAAACCTGAATTTTGTAATTCTGGAGAAACGGTTAACATTCCTAAATATAATTCTGTTTTTTTATTGGTTAATAAAACAGTTCCTATAATTTTATTGTTTTCGCGATAGATTAAAAAAGTGTTTTCAGTATTTAAAAGTATTTCGGTAAGTTCCGATTCTGAAATGCGTTCACCCTCTAAAATATTCGCTTCTGTGGTCCATCCTTTTTTTGAAGTTTCACCGCGATAAGCTGAATTTACTAGTTTAGTAATTTCTGTAACGTCTTTTAAAGTAGCTTTTGTAATCATTTATTTCCGTGTTTTTTCCAATATGATTTTCCGTAACTGCAAAAAATTTCTTCTCCAGATTTGATGTTTTTAAGTGCAATTAAACAGACATTGTTTGCTTCGTCTAATGCAATTTTTGCATTATTTTTGAATTCTGAATTGCTATATCCAGTAGCGTCATTGGCATATTTTGCAAAACAAGCCACTAAATTTGAATCTAAAATAGAACCATCCAATAACTTGATAAAGTATTGATCGTTTCCTGATTTGGCAATACTTTCTGCTTCTAAATTTGATACTATATTCCCTTTGAATGTCGAAATCACTTCGTCTTTGTATATTTTTATTGCCGTAAATAATCCTTTTCCCGAATTCGGAATTTGTGATTGATGGATGTATAAGTAATCTTCTTCTGAAGCGTTGATATGATTATCCAAAATAGTTTTTTTTAACAAATAGACACCTAGTTTTCTTTTGAAATAAAAGCGCATCACTTACAAAGTTCATAAATCAAAATTATGAAAGCGTTTTGCTACGAAGTTGTTAAGATGCATCATAGTTTTGTTGGGTTGGATAATTAGTAGTTTGCCACGAATTATGGAATTTTTTAACTTGTTGGAATTCGTAAAAATTCGAATTTTCATATTAGAAAAACTATTTTCACAAGTAACAAATTTTATAATTCGAGAATTCGCAGCAAAAAAATAAAAGGTGTTTTATAAAAACTTGTTTGACTGAACTATTTCTATTTAAACATATCCATTCCTGGAATACTTGGCATTCCAGATTGCGCTACTGCCGCCATTTCTGCTTCATTAACGTTAGTTGCTTTTGTAATGGCTTTGTTTAAAACAGTCACCAGATAATCTTCTAACATTTCTTTGTCTTGTAACAATTCATCAGCTATTTTAAAGTTTTTAATTTCTCTGTTCGCTGTTAAAGTTACTTGTAATAAACCGTCATTGCTTTGTTCGTCTACTAAAACGCTATTTAATCTGTTTTTAGTTTCTTCCATTTTTTGCTGGGTTTCTTTTAGTTTACCCATCATTCCCATTAAGTCCATTTTTTTTGTTTTAAGTTATAACCATTTTTTTTCACTTTCAGTTGCATCTAAAATATCAATATCTAAAGCTAATTTTAAATGTTCTGCAACTTCGAAAGCATCTTTTTTGTCAGTTGTTTTATAAACTGTAAAATATTTATTTCCCTTATAAAATAAATTTAGTAAAATAATATCACTTGTTATTGAAGTAGTTGCCGTAACAACATTTATTCTTTGACTTTCTTTGGTTTTGAATATAGAAACATATTCAAATTCAGGATAAACACTCCATTTTCCGAAATTTTTGCCAAATATTGATTTGACATTTCTGTATGTTTTACTCTCTAAATCTATTTCTATTCCTTCTGTTAAAATGAAATTTATTCCAAGCATAAAAAATATTGCCCCAAAAATTATTTGACCTGATAACAATGAAATAAATCCAAATATTCCTAAAGTAATTCCGAAAAATTTCTTAAAGAATGGTACTTCTTTTAAGTATATAATTGTTTTCATTTATTTCAACTTTTTAATAAAAGTACATCGTTTCTTGTGATATACAGGACCAAAATGTTTCCATAAATTATGAACGGCGTGGTTGTCTGCTAGTTCTGGTGTTCGCATACAATTTTCTACCCCAATTTTTTTAAAACTTATATAGTTTTCATTAAAAATAATTGAAGTGACACCTTTACTTTGGTATTCTGGTAAAACTCCAATTAAATAAAATACCGCAGTTTTACATTTGTTTTTTGCTTTTAATAAATGTAAAAATCCTGTTGGAAATAATTTTCCTTTGGCTTTTTGTAAGGCTTCAGCAAAATCAGGCATTACAATACTAAAAGCTACCATTCTTCCTTCTTTATCCATTACGAATTTTATAAATTCTGGATTGATAAATGAGATGTATTTCTTTTTAAAGTATTCAATTTGAATGTCGTTAATTGGTACAAATGACTGCAATGAGGCATAACTATTATTAAATAATGCAAACATTTTGTCTACATAAGGCATAATTTCTTTAGTTTTTGTAAAGTTCAAATGGGTTAATTCGTATCTTTTTTCAATCATATCAGCAATTCGCTGAAAGTTTGTGGGGTCAATGTTTGAAAATGGAAATTTACTTTCTAAATATATTTTTTCCTTAACAAAACCTAATTGTTCGAAATGTGTTGCATAATAAGGATAATTGTACCAAGTAATCATTAATCCTCGTTGATCAAAACCATCAATTAAACATCCCACTTTATCTAAATTTGAAAAGCCCATCGGACCTTCAATATTATCTAATTTATGTTCTTTTCCGAAAGCGATTACTTTATTTAAAAGCGCTTTAGTCACTTCAATATCGTCAATGACATCAAACCAGCCAAATCTGACCTTCTTTTTACCTAAAATATTCACCTCGTCCCAATTGATTATCGCTACAACACGACCTACAATTTTATTGTTTTTATAGGCTAAATAAAAATGCGTATCAGCGGTTTGAAAAACTGGATTTTTGTTTTTATCAAAGCTTTCTAATTCTTCCTGAATTAATGGTGGAACCCAATTTTTGTTATCTTTATATAATTCAAAAGGAAATTTTACAAAATCCTTTAGTTCTTTTTTCGAGAAAACTTCTTTTATTTCTATCATTACTCTACGCCGTCTTTTCTTTTATTTTTTTCTGCTTTTTTGTCCATTTTCTTATCCATTTTACTTTGAGTTCCTGGCTTAGCCATTTTAACTTCTTTGTAATTTTTTATAAAACGCCAAGTAAACCCAATTCCTGCCGAAAAAATACTAGGTGTGCTTTTTATGTTTGTACCAATAGAAGCATCAAATTGCATGTCTTTTCTGTGTAAAAAAGCTGCTCCTAATCTTATAATTCCATCGCTGTAGTATTTACCATTATATCCCTGATTTTCAATAAAAGCCGACCAGTTCTGGTTTATACCACGAGTTAATGTTAAAATATAGTCGATACTTGCAAATTCAGTACCTATTTTGTTGTAAATTAAGTTAGTAACTAAAACGGTTCTTGTTCCAAAATGATTTTGAGCAATGGCCATTACTTTTGGACTAAAATTTGGCTCAAGTATAGGAGCATTTGAAAATAAGTTATTTTCAGAAAAATTAAAATTTACTCCAGCATATCCAGAAAAAGCAGGAATAAATTGTTTCCATTTAAAGCGGTGATTGGCTTTCCAACTGTATAAATTGGGTTTTTCTGGTCCTTTTTTGAAAGGATCATAAAATAAAAATTTGGCTCCAAATACTGTTTGTCGAAGTGCACTTCTGTCGCTAGTTACTCCAAATCGATTATAACTGTCTTTTTGATATTGAATTTCAGCAATAACTTCTAATTCTTCTTTAAATACACCCCAACGCATTACAAAATCTGCATTATAGCCTTTTGCATTATATTTTAATCCTTCATGATCTTCAGTAATGTAATTCACACCAGATTCTGTTTGAAATACACTTTTCCCAACAGAAAAAGCCATCATAGATTTTCCTGGTCGGTTTGAATTTACTTCATCTGTAAATTGAGCGTGACTCAAAAAAGACAACAGTAGTGTAGCCAACAGAAATATATTAGTAGTTTGTTTCATACAACTTAGTTTTAAAAATCCAAATGTAAATATTTTATCATAATTTTAAGTATTAGATTTGATATATTCCTTATTTTTGAAGAAAAATTTATAATTATGGATACTGCAAGTGTGCCGAGTTTTATTAGAACGTTAGCCATTATCATTTTGTGTTATTATTTATTTAAGTTCGCAATGAGGTTGTTAGCACCTTATTTGATGCAAAAAGTTGCGAAAAAAGCAGAAGAACACATTAAAAGACAATTTGAACAACAGCAACAACAATATCAATCACCAACAGAAAACAAACAAGAAGTGCCCAAAAAGGAAAAGAAGATTGTAGGTGATTACATCGATTACGAAGAAGTTGAATAAAAATTTCCCCCTTACGGGGAATTTTTTATTTTTGTAAGATATTAATTCAAGAAGTATAATGAAGAAATTAGAAAAATTCGCGCCACATTTTTATGCCATTTTTGGTTTTATTGTAATCGCTATAATTTATTTTTATCCAGTTTTATCTGGAAAACAAATCTTACAGTCAGATATAGCTCAATATACTGGTATGTCTAAAGAACAGAAAGACTTTAGAAACGAGTTTCACGAAGAGCCTTATTGGACAAATAGTGCTTTTGGAGGTATGCCAACTTATCAATTAGGAGCAAAATATCCTCATAATTATATAAAAAGTTTAGATAGCACTTTACGATTTTTACCTCGTCCTGCAGATTACTTATTTTTATATTTCTTAGGTTTTTATCTCTTGTTGATGAGTTTGAAAATTAAACCTTTACAAGCCTTTTTTGGTGCGTTGGCTTTTGGTTTTTCAACTTATTTGATTGTTATATTGGGTGTAGGACATAATGCTAAAGCGCATGCTATTGCTTACATTCCTATGGTTTTAGCTGGAATTATTTTTATTTTTAACAAACGCTATATAGTAGGTGGAATTGTTACAATGCTTGCCGCTGGATTAGAAATTCAGGCGAATCACTTCCAAATGACGTATTATTTCTTGTTTTTATTTGCTTTCGTAATCGGATTTTACATTTACGAAATCATTAAAGAAAAAGATTTCCAACATTTGTATAAATCATTTGCGATTTTAAGCATAGGTGCAGTTTTAGCTATCGGTGCAAATGCTACTAACTTACTAGCCACTGCCGAATATGCTAAATATTCAACCAGAAGTAATAGTGAGTTAACTTTTGATGAAAACGGAAAAAAGAAAACCGATACCAACGCGATGAGTTATGACTATATCACTCAATATAGCTATGGAATTTCAGAAAGTTTAAATTTAATTGCGCCAAAATTATTTGGAGGTTCAAATAATGAAGATTTAGGAAGCGAATCCTCTATGTACCAGTTTATTGTTGGACAAAATGTACCAGAAAATGAAGCTAGAGATTTAGTGAAACACATGCCTACATATTGGGGTGAACAACCAATTGTTGCCGCTCCAGCTTATATCGGAATCATTGTGTTTTTCTTAGCAGTTTTAGCTATGTTTTTAGAAAAAAGAAAAATTAAATTTGCTTTAGCTGCAGCTGTAATATTTTCCTTACTAATGTCTTACGGAAAAAACTTGTCTTTTTTAACCGATTTTTTCATCAACTATGTACCAATGTATAACAAGTTTAGAGCGGTTTCTTCTATACAAGTTATACTGGAATTATGTTTACCCGTTTTAGCCATATTAGGATTATCAGCTTTTTTCAATGCAGATGAAGCTCCAAGAAAAAAAGCTTTACTCTATTCTGCTGCTATTGTTGGTGGACTTTTAGTTATATTAATTTTAGCCAATGGTGCTTTCGATTTTACAGGTGAAACGGATAAAATGTATGCACAGCAATATGGTCCAGAGTTTATGAAAGTTTTAAAAGAAGATCGTGAAAGCATGTATTTTTCTACTATTTCTCGTTCTTTAGGATTTTTAACTGTAGCTTTCGGAATCTTATTTTTATACACTAAAAAAACTTTTTCACAATTAACAACTGTGATTTTAGTTGGTTTGGTAATGGTTTTAGATTTATTTATTGTTGCTAAAAATTATATAAAAGCAGATGATTTTGTTTCTAAAAGTCAAATTGAAAGACCTTTTGGAGAACCAACAGAAGCGGATGCTCGTATTTTAGAAGATACTACCCATTTTAGAGTTTTTGATGTAGATGGACAAATGAATAGCGCTAGAGCTTCTTTTTATCACCAATCTATTGGAGGATATCACGCAGCAAAACCTAAGAAAATGCAAGAATTATTCGACTATCAAATTGCTAAAAACAATATTGAAATGCTGAATATGTTAAATGCCAAATATATCATTCAAACGAATCAAGAAGGTATTCAACAAGCTTTAGAAAATCCAAATGCTAACGGAAATTCTTGGTTTGTTTCAAAAATTAAGTTAGTTAAATCTGGCGATGAAGAAATGAAAGCTTTAGATAAATTAAAAACTAAAGATGAAGCTGTAATTAATTCAAAAGTGAATGCTATTAAGGAAAATACTTTTGAAAAAGATTCAACTGCAACAATTGAATTAACTTCTTACAAACCAAATCATTTAAAATATATTTCTAACAACTCAAAAAATGGTTTTGGAGTGTTTTCTGAAATGTATTATGAAAAAGGTTGGGTCGCTACAATTGATGGTAAAGAAGCCAAAATATTAAACGTAAATTATGTTTTAAGAGGTTTACAAATTCCAGCAGGAAAACATACTATTGAATTCAAATT
Organism: Flavobacterium difficile; assembly: GCF_011392115.1. GTDB lineage: Bacteria > Bacteroidota > Bacteroidia > Flavobacteriales > Flavobacteriaceae > Flavobacterium > Flavobacterium difficile. The sequence continues at coordinate 272,231 of NZ_JAAJBT010000004.1, read as the reverse complement.
TGAACCACAAGTAGTTAAAACAGGTAGTACAATAGCTTTGATTTCCACACTTTTAATGCTTATAACTATTGGTTTGGGTATTTTTTACTGGAGAAAACAGCAAAAGAATCTAGTAGAGATAAAATAATTTATTTTATAAGCTACGAATTTTCGAATTAAAATATTTTTAAAACTTATTTGAATCGACGAAGTAGAGTATTTTTCGAATTAACCACAATTCAATAATCGTCTAGATTGTCAAAATTCGAAAATTCGTGGCAAAAAAACAAAGAATAAATATAAAGGAAAATTAATTTTGAGTTCAAACAAAGTTTTAATCATTACCTATTATTGGCCGCCAGCTGGTGGACCAGGCGTGCAACGTTGGTTAAAGTTTGTAAAATATTTACCTGATTTTGGAATAGAACCTATTGTTTATATTCCAGAAAATCCGAGTTACCCTTTACTTGATGAGAAATTGCTTTCAGAAGTTAAGAATTCAACCGTAATTTTAAAAAATAAAATTTTTGAACCTTATGCTTTAGCTTCTTTCTTATCGAAAAATAAGACGAAAAAGTTAGGTGCAGGAATCATTACTCAAAAGAAAAAGCAATCGTTTATTGAAAAAACAATGCTTTGGATTCGTGGCAACGTTTTTATTCCAGATGCTAGAGTTTTTTGGGTGAAACCTTCTGTAAAATATCTTAAAAAATACATTCAAGAAAATCACATTGAAACCATTATTACAACTGGTCCGCCTCATAGTTTGCACTTAATTGGTTTAGATTTAAAAAAGCAACTCAATGTAAATTGGATTGCCGATTTTCGTGATCCTTGGACAACTATTGGCTATCATAAAGAACTTAAATTATCGAAGTGGGCGAGTGCGAAACATAAATCTTTGGAAAAAGAAGTGATGAATACTTGTGATACGATTTTAGTGACATCACCAACCACAAAAACTGAATTTGAGAGTATTACGAAACAACCAATAGAAGTCATTACAAATGGTTATGATGTAGAGAAAATCGAAAAGAAACCTTTAGATGAAAACTTTACTTTAGCACATATTGGTTCGTTTTTATCGGAAAGAAATCCGCAAATTTTATGGGCATCTTTAGCAGAATTAATTCAAGAAAATGAAGATTTTGCCAACTATTTCAAACTGAAATTAATTGGAGCCGTTAGTAAAGAAGTGTTGCAATCGATTTCTGATTTTCGCCTAGAAACTTTTGTGCAAAATTTAGGTTATGTTTCGCATGAAGAAGCTTTAGTACATCAAAGAAGTTCGCAAGTTTTGTTGTTAATTGAAATTGATTCTAAAGATACCAAATGCATCATACCCGGAAAATTATTTGAATACATGGTGTCCGAAAGACCAATAGTAGCCATCGGACCTAAAAACTCCGATTTTGAAAGTATTATCAAACAAACAAATACAGGTGTTTTTTATCAATATCACGAGAAAAATGAATTAAAAAATCAAATTTTGACTTATTTTAATCAATATTTAGATAAAAATCTAAAAGTTCATGCTGTCGGTTTACAACAATTTAGCAGAAAAAGTTTAACTGAAAAGTTGGCGAATATTTTAAGTAAAAAGTAAAAAGAGCCAAGTAAAAAGTTGTAAAAACAAATATGTCAACACAGATTTAAGAAATTATAAAAATTAATAAAATCTGTTGAATCTGTTTGAAATAATTCAATATCAAATACAAACAAATAATTCAATATCAAATAAAAACTGAACACTCAAAACTGAATACTGAACACTGAAAAATATGGGCATCGTAATCAAACAATCTATTAAAAACACCATTATCACTTTTATAGGTTTTTCTATTGGTGCGATTAATGTTTTGTATATGTATCCCGTTTTTTTAGGTAAAGACTATTTGGGATTAACCAATTATGTCTTATCAGCTGCTAATATTTTATATCCAATCTTATCTTTCGGAATTCAAAATACTTTAATTAAGTTTTTTAATGAGAATAATAAAACGGAAGAGGATTTAAGTAGCTATTTCAGTTATATGCTTTTGTTGCCTTTGCTTATTATTATTCCGTTTTTTGCTTTGTTTTATACGTTTTATGAAAATATTGCGGTATATGAATCTGCCAAAAATGCAATTGTTTACGATTTTGTATGGGAAATTCCTTTAATTGCTTTGTTTATTGGATATTTTGAAATTTTTTATGCTTGGTTACGAGCGCATATGAAATCAGTTTTTGGTTCGTTTGTTAAAGAAGTTTTTGTTAGAATTTTAGTTACAATTTCTCTTTTTGCCGTTTATTTTGAATTTATAACGTTACCTCAATTCATACATTCATTAGTTTTGGTTTATGGAATTAGTTTGTTAGTGATCATTTATTATGCTAATAAAACTAAGAACATTCAATTGAGTAAAAAGTTTCCAAAGAAAACGAAGTCTATTTTTGTCTTTACGATTTTTATTATTTTATCGGCAAGTGTGGCGAATATGTTGTTAGACATTGATAAATATATGATTAACCAATTCTTGAAAATTGAAAACATCGCGTTTTATTCCTTAGCAGTTTATTTGGCGATGGTCATATCGGTTCCACAACGAGCGATGCATCAAATTACGTATCCAATTACAGCCAAATTAATGAGTGAAAACAAGTGGCAAGAATTAAATGAATTGTATAAAAAATCGTCAGTTACACTTCAAGTCATTGGTGGTTTAATTTATATAGGAATTTTAGTCAACATTAAGCAATTGTATGAAATTCTTCCCGATGAAGGTTACGATCAGGGTTTATTCGTAGTTTTCACCATAGGTTTGTCTAAATATTTTGATGTGATTTTAGGAAATAATAATTCTATCATTTTTAATTCTAAATATTATAAAGCGGTTTTAGTTTTAGGGGTTTTGTTGGTATTTGTCATCGTTGGATTAAATTTGATTTTCATACCAAGATACGGAATCAATGGCGCAGCATTAGCCACTTTAATAGCTATTGGAATGTACAGTTTAGCCAAATTATTATTTGTAGTTTTCAAAATGAAATTATTTCCTTTTACAAAAAACACAATTGTTTCATTAGTCATTACTTTAGTTTTATTTTTAGCGTTTTACTTTTGGGAATTTCCTTTTCATCCGATTGTAAATATGGGTTTAAAATCGGCTTTAATTTCTGTTTTATATTTGTCTTTACATTATTATTTCAAGGTTTCTAGCGATATTAATTTCGTGATTAGAAATGTACTTGGAAAGGTTTTTAAATAGATTTTACTATAGATTCGCAAATTTTTTTATGAAATAAGAGTGATTTGTGATACTAAATTTAAGTAACCTTTTTTCAAACTTAGACTTAAGAATTTTTTATAATCTGCGAATCTGTGGTTAATAAAAAAATCCGCCTAATCTGACTACCTAACAAAAAAAATCCCGCTTCGCTTTCACGATACGGGATTCTTCAATCAATCAATCAACTATAAACTATTTTTTTCTTTCTACAGCATCTCTTTTAATGCCTTCAATGTCTTCTTTTTTCATTTTTTCTTTGCTACCATCTTTTTTGTAGTAGTAAAAATCATCATCGTTTCCGTATTCATCATCTTGATAACTTCCGCCGTTATAACCTGTTGGACAAGGATTGTATTGGTAGCCGTAGTGCATTCCGTTTATGTATCCCGTTACACCTACAATTTCTCCGTGATAGTTGTAAAACAATCTCATTCCACCAATTCTTGTTAAGGCGAAGCTGTTATACGTCATGTATACACTTCCAATTTTTCTAACTCTACCATAATAATCATAGTTGATAAACACATTTCCAACTCTTCTCACTCTACCATAGTAGTCGTGTTCAATTTTTATACCTCTAATTCCTCTTTCTTCTAAGTTAGTTGTAGGAACACCACCTCGTCTTGCTATAAAACTTCCATTTCCAGTGTTAAAATCAAAATCTCCACTTGGAAAAACATAAAACGTAATACCTCTTTCTCTAAAAACTATCGGTTCTGCATCTCTGTAATCAATAGCATAATAATTGTTATGTCCGTTGTGGTGTCCATGTCCGTTTGAATGTCCGTTTCCGTTTCCACGTCTATCTGTTCTTATTTCTTGTGCAAAAGTTGCGTTTAACATTACTAAAAAACTGGCAACTAAAAATGTAATTTTTCTCATGATTTCTAAATTTTAATTGTTAAACATTTTACGAATTGTTATCGTTATTTAGGAAGTTTCAATTGCTGTGCCAAAGCCAAGATTAGGGGTGATAACGAAATGATAATGACTTGTTAATGATTTCTAACGTATTGATTTTTAGGTTTTTATTTTAAGATATTGACAAATTAGGATTGAGTTTGCCATTTTATTTTTTCATCTAAGATTTTAATAACTTCTAAAACTTCTAAAATCTGCATTTCAAAAAAGCAACAAATGGGATTGAAATCGAAATTTATTTTTGTCATTGCATTTGAATTTAGTATTTTAGCACAATTCATAAACCATAAATTACAAATCAATAACCACAATGAAGAAGTTAAGCGCCATTTTATTTTTATTCGCCAGTCAATTAATTTTTGCACAGTATCCAAAGGATTATTTCCGATCACCCTTAGACATTCCAATTAACCTATCAGGAACTTTTGGCGAACTTCGTCCTAATCATTTTCACTCAGGTTTAGATATTCGAACCAATAATGTAGAAGGTTTACCCGTTTATGCAGCAGCAGATGGAATTATTATCAGAATAAAAGTTTCTGCTTTCGGATACGGAAAAGCTTTATATATAGCACATCCAAACGGTTATACTACGGTTTACGGACATCTTCAAAAGTTCAGTGATAAAATTGAAGCTTATGTGAAGGAACAGCAGTACAAACAAAAAAGTTTTGAAGTAGAATTATATCCAAGTACCTTAAAAGTTACAAAGTCTGAAATTATTGCTTTATCTGGAAATTCTGGTGGAAGTGGTGGTCCACATTTGCATTTCGAATTTAGAGATACTGCTACCGAAAAAATCATCAATCCAATGGCATTTGGAATGAATAAATTGATTAAAGATGAGATGAATCCTGTGATTTCTAGCTTAATGGTGTATCCAGCCAATGATTCAATTTCAGTAAATAAAAGTAAAAATCCAGTTAGTTTGTCCTTACAAAAGCAAGTAGACGGTACTTTTTTAGCCACAAAAGTGGTTGCTAGTGGAAAAATTGGTTTTGCCCTAAATTCTTATGACTTATCAACTAACAATTACAACAAAAACGGAATTTATAAAGTCGTTACATATTTAAATGGTTCGCCAATTTTTAAATATGAGTTTGATACTTTTGCTTTTGACGAATCGAAACACATCAATTATTTTATAGATTTCAACCGATATAAAAAGCTCAAACAACGCTTTCAAAAGTTATTTTTTAAAGAAAGTTATCCATTATCTTTAATAAGTGGCAATTTGAAAAATGGCTTTATCGATATAAAACCTAAAATAAATTATACATACAAAATTGAAGTTTCAGATTTTCATGGTAATAAAACGATTGTAAACGTGCCAATTACCTACGAAAAAGAAACAAATACAGTCGCTGTGTCTTCAAAAGGAAATTATTACATCAAAACAAAATCCGATTATAATTTTGAGTTTGAAAAAACATCGCTCTATATTCCTGCTAATGCTTTTTATGAAAACGCTTCTTTAAACATCATTGAAAAAGAAGGTGTTTTAGATATAGAAAATAATTACGAGGCAATACAAAATGGACTAACAGTTGCTTTAGATATGTCGCATTTATCTGAAGAAGAACAGAAAAAGGCTTTTGTTGGAACTGTTTTAGGATTAAAATTAGACTATAATTCGTCTTTTCGAAAAGGGAGTAAAGTATCCGCAAAAGTAAAAAGTTTTGGTAAATATAAAGTCGGATTTGATGCTGTAGCGCCACGAGTTTATAATCCAAACTTTATTGAAGGTAGCAATATTTCTAAATTATCTACGTTAAGTGTTTCTATCAGCGATGCCATTTCTGGAATTGATACTTATAATGCTTATTTAAATGGCGAATGGATTTTAATGGAATACGATTACAAAACGAAAAAACTAGTTCATGATCTTAAAGACGGAAAAGTGATTTCAGGAAAAAACGATATAAAAATTGTGGTTACAGATAAATTAGACAATTCAACCACTTTTACATCCAATTTTATATATTAATTTATGAGTTTGAACAGTAAGTCAATGCGATATCTTTTATTTTTTATTTTATTTTCTACATTTTCTATTGCACAAAAAGCAAGAATAAAAGGAATTGTATTAGATGAAAATAAACAACCTGTTCAAAAGGTAACAGTAAGTTCTCAAACCTCTAATACAGTTACTAATACCAACGGTTTTTACGAATTAGAAATTGAAGCCAATAAAGAAGTAACTATTATTTATTCACATGCTACATTAAAAAAATCGACGTACAAAGTAAAATTAAAACCTAATGAAGATTTTGAATGGAATCCGATTTTAAATGAAATAAATGAAGTAATTGAAACCGTTGTAATTTCTGGGAAAAACAGAAAAATTGATGGAGGAACAGCTATTTCTCCTGCTGTTATCAGAAGAATTCCTGGTGCAAATCCTGGAGTTGAAAATTTAGTTAAAACTTTAATCGGTGCATCTGGAAGTAACGAAATGAGTACTTCTTACACTGTACGTGGAGGAAATTTCGATGAAAATTTAGTTTATGTTAATGAAATTGAAGTCTATCGTCCGTTTTTAATTCGTTCTGGGCAACAAGAAGGTTTGAGTTTTACCAACACCGATTTAGTTCAGAACATCGATTTTTATGCAGGTGGATTTCAAGCTAAATATGGTGATAAATTAGCTTCTGTTTTAGATATCGCTTACAGAAATCCGAAAACGTTTCATGCTGGTTTAGAAGCTAGTTTATTAGGAGGAAGTATTTTTGCAGAAGGCGTTTCTAAAAACCAAAAGTGGAGTAATATTACCGGAGTTCGTTACAGAAACAACTCACTCTTAGTTAAAAGTCAGGAAACTGAAACTAATTTTAGACCATCCTTTTTAGACATACAATCGTTGTTAAATTTCAACTTAAACACTAAATGGAATTTTAGTTTTTTAGGTAACATCGCGCAAAATACTTACGATTATACGCCCATAACTCGTCAGACGAATTTTGGAACCATAAGTGATCCAATTGCTTTAGTAATTGATTATGAAGGACAAGAAAAAGATAAATACACAACTGTTTTTGGAGCATTTAAAGCAATATATGAACCAAACAAAAACAATAAATATAAATTGATTTCATCAGCCTATCACACAGTAGAGCAAGAGTATTATGATATTTTAGCACAATATAGATTAGGTGAAGTAGATGCCAATATTGGTTCGGAAACTTTTGGAGATGTAGTTTTCTCTCGTGGAATTGGTTCACAATTAAACCACGCCAGAAATAATTTAGACGCTTTAATCGTTACCAACGAAATCAAAGGAAATCATAAATTAAATGAGGACAATGCGATAGAGTGGAGTTTCAAACATAATTTTGAAAACATTAGAGATAGAGTGGTGGAATGGGAAGTTGTTGATTCTGCTGGATTTTCATTGCCTAATCCGTTGCTAGGATATGTAAACGACCAACCGTATAATCCCTATTACGGACCTTTAGCGCCTTACCAAAATGTTAGAGCTAAAAACAACACAACAATTAATCGTTTTAGTACCTATTTAAATTGGAACCATGAAGGAAAAATTGGGGTACACACTTATTATGTAAATGCTGGTGTGCGTGGACAAAGTTGGTTAGTTTCTAATAATGGATTTTCCGGAGACAATCAATTTACTTTTTCTCCAAGAGCGCAATTTATTTTAAAACCTTTGTGGGAAAAGGAAATGATTTTTCGTTTTTCTGTAGGAATTTACAATCAGCCACCATTTTATAGAGAATTACGTGGAAATGATGGAAGTGTAAATCCAAATGTAAAAGATCAAAAATCAATTCATTTTGTTTTAGGTCACGATTATAGTTTTAAAATGTGGCAAAGACCGTTTAAATTTGTAAGTGAAGCTTATTACAAAACAATTAGCGATGTAAATACGTATACTATTGATAATGTTCGTATTCGTTATCGAGCAAATAACGATGCAACTGCCTATGTTTATGGTGTTGACGGACGTTTGAATGGAGAATTTGTTCCGGGTGTAGAATCTTGGTTTACTTTCGGTTATTTAAAAACAGAAGAAAATCAAAATGGAAGAGGAAATATTGCGCGTCCAACCGATCAACGTTTAAAATTTGCTATCTTGTTTCAAGATTATATGCCTAACATTCCAAGTTTGAAAATGTATTTGAATTTAGTTTACAATACAGGTTTGCCAGGTGGTTCACCAGCTTATGCAGATGCCTACGAATATCAAATACGTTTGAATGATTATCGTAGAGCAGATGCCGGATTTTCGTATATTTTTAAAGATGCAAAATTAGGCGCTCACAGAAAATGGTTGGCTAATTTTACTGAAATGTCTTTAGGTTTTGAAATTTTTAATATGTTTAATAATCAAAATTCAATTACAAATACTTGGGTGCGTGATGTATATACTAAAACGCAATATGGTGTGCCAAACTATTTGACAACGAGAACGTTTAATTTAAAATTGAGCATGAGAATTTAATTTCTAATTGCTATATTTGAGACTTATTCTACTGTCTATGAAAAATTATATATATATTCTTCTTTTTTTAAGTGTGATGTTTTTTTCTTGTCAAGATGAAAAAGCCAAACCAAAAGTTAAATACACAGAAAAACAAGCTAAATCGCCACAAAAAGATACCACAAAATTAGAAGTTGCAGATTTGCCTATTCAATTTGATGGTTCAAGTGTTTTGGTGTATACGATTGGTAATTTAACACTAGGCGACATCAATAAAAAAGGAAGTTATGAAACAACATCATATGAAGGTGTGGCTGGGTTTAGCGTTTCCAATTCTATGGAAAATGAAATTACAGGTTATTTACAAAATCTAAAGTTTCAAGCAGTAGGCTCAGATTCTTTACACGTTTTAACTGAAAAAGTGATGCTCATTGAACGCGTTTCGTTCATAAAGAGTAATAAAATGTTAGTGTATATTTTGGCTGACTCCGATACCAATCAGGATGGCTTAATTGATTCTAATGATATTAAATCGTTATACATAAGTTCAGAATTAGGAAAAAATTTCACTAAAATTTCTACAGATTTGCAAGAATTAGTTGATTGGAAACATATGGAGTCTGCGAATAAAATTTATTTCAGAACTATTGAAGATGCTAATAAAAATGGTGAATTCGATAAAAAAGATAAAATTCATTATCATTTCTTAAACTTAAAAGATAGTAAGGTTTCGGAATACTTCCCTTTATAGAAGTGTTTTTGTCATTCTGAACTCGATTCAGAATCTATCTATTTTAGTTTGGTTGGTTGATAAAGGTTTAGCATGACAAACTTTGTGTGCTTTGTGCTTTGTGCTTAACTTTGCGGTAAATAAAACTAAATTAAAATATCACTTTCTAAATCCGATTTTTCAATTTCGATGGTATAATCTAATTTTGAAACCAGTTCAATCACTAACTTTTTATACCAGTTTTCTGATTTCGGATGAATGTATATTTTTTCAATTAATTGATTCACATCGATGTCAATTTTTAAACCATCGTTAATTTTAATGTTATTTTCAGATAAATCGGAAATAATTCTGACTTCTCTTTCATACTGAAAACTTTTTCTTTTAAACATAAAAGGGAAAAACATATTGTCAAATGGAATGTATTCCTTTTTGTAGTCAATATAATTGACTTCACCAATAAACTGACTATAATTGATTTCGGATTTCAGTGCCTTTTGTAGTCTTCCAATAGTAGATTGAATGGCTAATCCTTCATTGTTTTGGGTAAATATTTGCCACATTGCAAAGGATTCATATTCGTTAATGTGCCAACTACTCACTACCACTTTTTCGCGATGCGATTTGTAATAATCTAAAAATTCGGGCTTGTTTTGAGATAGTCTTTTGATTTCTTCGAAAGTAGGCTCAGAAAAGGTGCCTTCGTATTGGTCTTCAAATTTATCGGAACGCGACATAAATAGTTTTCGCGACATCAGTAAATCTAAAAATTTTGACAAGTCTAAGTACTTCCAAACAATAGTGTCTGGATCATCAGGTAACTTAATGTTGTCATTTTTTTTATACATTTTAAGTTAATTTCGAAAAAATATAAAAAATTACTCCAAAGATTGTAGTGCCACTAGTCTAGCATAAGTTCCATTTTTTGCAATCAATTCAGCGTGTTTACCTTGTTCTACAATTTCTCCTTTTTGCATTACAATAATGTTATCTGCTTTTTGAATGGTCGATAAACGGTGTGCAATTACGATTGAAGTTCTATTTTGCATCATTTTTTCTAACGCATCTTGAACCAATTTTTCACTTTCCGTATCTAAAGCTGAGGTTGCTTCATCTAAAATCATAATTGGTGGATTTTTCAATACGGCTCTAGCAATAGACAAACGTTGTTTTTGTCCACCCGATAATTTTCCACCTGCATCACCAATGTTGGTATTAATTCCCTCAGGAAGAGAAGATACAAATTCGTAGGCATTTGCAATTTTTAAAGCATCTATGATTTCTTCATCGGTTGCATCAGGTTTTCCAACTAATAAGTTGTTTTTAATTGATTCGTTAAATAAGATAGAATCTTGTGTCACCAAACCAATTAAATTTCTTAGAGCATGCATGTTCCAATCTCTAACTTCCACACCATCTACTTCAATAGAACCCTCGTTGATATCGTAAAAACGGGTTAGTAAATTTGCAATAGTACTTTTTCCTGAACCGGATTGCCCAACTAAGGCAACGGTTTTCCCTTTTTCTACTTCAAAAGAAAAATGCTTCAATACATTTTCCTCTTGATACGCAAAATTGATATTTTTAACAGAAATTGATTGATCAAAAGTGTTTTTCTCAAATGCATTAGGTTTATTCATCACAACATTTTCTTGTTCTAATAAGGTAAAAACACGTTCTGCTGCAGCTAAACCACTTTTAACTTGATAGGAAGCTTTCGAAATTGCTTTTGCAGGAGTTAAAATCGTATAAGCTAAGGCGATGTAACCAATAAAATTTTCAGCATCTAAACTTTTTTCTATTAAAGTTAAATAACCTCCAAAAATTAATAATGTAGCAATTGTTATGATTCCTAAAAATTCACTCATTGGTGAAGCTAAATTGTTTTTTCTGGCTATACTAGTCGACAATTTTAGCATTCTATAAATTGAATCATTGAATTTTTTTATGAAAATAGGTTCAGCATTGTAGCTTTTAACGACTTTTAAGCCTGTTAATGTTTCATCTAAAGTTGAAATAAAAAAACCTTGTTCAGCTTGTGCCTTTTCAGATTTAGCTTTTAAACTTTTTCCTATCCTAGAAATAATGAAGCCAGAAATTGGAATAAAACCAAAAACAAAAAGGGTTAGTTTTACACTTATAATTAACATAGAAATCAATGAAAACAATATGGTAACAGGATCTCTAACAATTAATTCAAAAATTTGAAAAAATGAATTTTGGACTTCACCTAAATCACCTAACATTTTGGTCATTACATCTCCTTTTCTTTGATCTGAATAGTACGAAACGGGTAAGTGTATAATTTTATGATAAAGTTTTTCTCTCAAATCAGTTAAAACACCATTTCTCAGTATAGTGGATTGATTGGCAGCTAAGTAATTGAAAAAATTCTTTAATAAGGCAGTAATAATTACGATACTAACCACAAAATATAACGTATATTGAATACCATAATCTATCGATAAACTAGTCAATTTAAAGTTAAAATAATCACTTAAATAACTTCCTAATTTAGTTATGTCTTCATATTTTGGTTCTACTGCTACTTGTTTTGTTTTATCAAATAATACTTTTAAAGTAGGAATTAATGTTACCATTAATAGGGTAGAAAATAGCGCATAAAAAATATTATATACGATATTTAAAATGGCGTTTCTTTTATACTTTTTTACAAAAGGAATTATTTTTTTTAAATTATCATCCATTAGTTTAATTTCATTTCAGTGATAATATTCTGTATTTTAGTATCTAAGAAGTTGTTGGCTTCTTCGAAATCGCTTGCTTGTTCTAAAATAGCATTCACACTAAAATAGAATTTAATTTTTGGTTCAGTTCCACTTGGTCGGGCACAAATTTTACTTCCATCTTCTAAATAATAAATTAATACATTTGATTTTGGAATGTCTAAATCAAACGTTTCATTATTAATTAAATCACGAGCTGTTGTGTTTTGGTAATCTTCAATACAAACCACACGTTGACCGTTAATAGATTCCATTGGATTTTCACGTAAGTCAATCATCATTTGATTGATTTCTGCTAAACCTTCTTTTCCTTTTTTAGTTAAAGATATTAAATGTTCTTTATAAAAAGAAAAATCTAAGTATAAGTTAATCAATTCTTTATATAAGCTACTTCCTGAAGCTTTTGCCTGAGCTGCTATTTCGCAAACTAATAAACAAGCTGCAACGGCATCTTTATCTCTAACCGCATCACCCACCATAAATCCGAAACTTTCTTCACCACCTCCAATAAATTTCTGATCTGGGAAGTCTTTAATAAATTTTGCAATCCATTTAAAACCTGTTAATCCCACTTTACATTCAATTCCATACGCTTCAGCTAAATCTAGCATCATTGGTGTAGACACGATTGTTGAACCAATAAATTCTGTACCTGTAATTTTATCTGCACGTTTCCATTGTTCTAATAAAAAGGCTGTCATGATTACCATGGTTTGGTTTCCATTTAGTAACATCATTTTTCCATCGTTATCTCTTACGGCCACACCTAATCTGTCAGAATCTGGATCAGTTCCAATTACAATATCTGCATTTACTTTATCTGCTAATGCTAAAGCCATTGTTAAAGCTTCTGGTTCTTCTGGATTTGGAGATTTTACTGTCGGAAAATTTCCATCTGGAGTTTCTTGTTCTTTTACGATATTCACATTCGAATAACCTGCTTTTGCTAAAACGGCAGGAATTGATTTTACTGAAGTTCCGTGTAATGGTGTAAAAACAATATTTAAATTTTCTTTAGCTTCTTTTGAAGTATTAAAACTAGCATTTTCAACAGTTGAATTGACAAAAGCCTCATCAATTGCTGCATCTATGTATTCAATTAAATCTTCGTTGGCTGAGAATTGAATATCACTATATTTTAATGCTTCAATTTCTGTAATAATTTCACCATCTTGAGGTGGCACAATTTGTCCGCCATCTTGCCAATATACTTTGTATCCGTTATATTCAGGAGGATTGTGTGAAGCGGTTAAAACAATTCCAGCATGACAATTTAAATGTTTTAAAGCGAAAGATAATTCTGGAGTAGGGCGCATTTCTGAAAATAAATACACTTTGATTCCATTTGCTGAGAAAATATCCGCTACAACTTTAGCTAAAGTATCGCTGTTTTTTCTGCAATCGTAGGCAATAGCGACTTTTAAATCTTCATTTGGAAAACATACTTTCAAATAATTAGACAAGCCTTGTGTGTTTTTTCCTAAAGTATATTTGTTGATACGATTGGTTCCTACACCCATAACTCCTCGCATTCCACCCGTACCAAACTCCAAGTTTTTGTAAAACGCATCTTCTAAACCTTTTGGGTCTGAAGTCATTAGTTTTTTTATTTCATCTTGTGTGTTTTGGTCGAAAATAGGCGTTAGCCATTCATTCACTTGGTCTAAAATATTTTGTTCTATGTGCATAATCTTATTTTTTATAACCAATTTTAGTTCGGTCTTCTTGTTCTGTTTTTATATCTTCCTTATTCATTAAATGGTTCAAAATCTTGTAAATCTCAGGAAACTGATTCTCAATTTCTTTTACTTTTGAAGTTATTTCTTCTAAATTTAGTAGCGAATTACGTAAAATTACGAAAGTTCGCATAATGGCAATATTTATTTTTATTGCTTTTTCTGATTTTAAAACACCGGAAAGCATTGCGACTCCTTGTTCTGTGAAAGCGAAAGGTTTTGCACCTCCTAAGAAACTTTTAGATGGTATCACAAATTGTGATACCACGATATTAATTTCATCTTCCGTCAATTCAAACATAAAATCTTCTGGAAATCTTTCGATGTTTCTTTTCACTGATTGTTTTAAAACTCTTGTTTATTTCATAAAGTGCTGCTAAATCATAATCTAACATCACTTTTTGATTACGAATAATGTGAATCTTATTCGTGATAATCTCTAAATTGTTCATTTTGGCGTGTAATTAAGTTATTCTTTAATCTTGAGGTAACAATTTGTGGCTACAAGATTTATTATTTACTAAGGTATCAATTTGTGATCTAATAATTATAACGTTTCCGCAATTTTGTAACGTTCTTCGTTGTTTTTCGTGCGTAAAATAATTTCGCCTAAAAATCCAGCTAAGAATAATTGCGTTCCAATTATCATAGTGGTTAAAGCGATATAAAATTCTGGTCTATTGGTAATTAAACGAGATGTTTTATGTATAAAAAGTTTATCAATTCCTAAGTAAATGGCTAAACAAAAACCTATAAAAAACATTAAGCTTCCTAATAATCCGAAAAAGTGCATCGGGCGTTTCCCAAATTTTGAAATGAACCAAATTGTGATTAAATCTAAAAATCCATTTACGAATCTGTCGATTCCAAATTTAGAACTTCCATATTTTCTAGCTTGGTGGATTACTACTTTTTCGCCAATTTTAGCAAAACCTGCATTCTTGGCTAAAACTGGAATGTATCTATGCATTTCACCAGACACTTCAATGTTTTTAATAACAATATTTTTGTAAGCTTTTAAACCACAATTGAAATCGTTCAATTTAACTCCAGAAATTCTTCTAGCGGCCCAGTTAAATAATTTGGAAGGAATATTTTTAAACACTACAGAATCGTAACGTTTTTTCTTCCAACCAGAAATTAAATCAAAACCTTGATTTTGAACTAAATCGTATAATTCTGGAATCTCGTCTGGACTATCTTGTAAGTCAGCGTCCATAGTAATTACAACATCTCCCGAAGCTTTTGCAAATCCAGCATGTAAAGCTTGACTTTTACCATAATTACGTAAAAATTTAATACCTTTGATATTGGAATTGTCTTTTTGCAAGTCTAAAATAGTTTGCCAAGAGCCATCAGTACTGCCATCATCTATAAACAATACTTCATAAGAAAAGTTATGACTAGTCATAACTTTCTCAATCCATTTAGATAATTCGGGTAACGATTCTTGTTCGTTTAACAAGGGAATTACTAGTGATATATTCATTTATTCGTTTAATACGTTTGTTTTTGATTTAAAAATTGCAGCAAGAATCAAATTCATGATTGATGATATTAAAAATGCCATAGCTGAACCTTGTAGTGTTTTAAGGATAGAAAAATTATCAGTTTCTGCGGCAGCCTTTAAGTCTTCACTTGATACATCAGTAATGCTTTTCATCGCATTTAAAGCTACAACTTGTTGTTCATTCATAAATTCGTTCATAGCTTTTCCGTACTCCACATCAATAAAATTATTTAATGTATAGTTGAAAAGTTGTGCAATTAAAATACCGATTGCGATACAGATCGTTAAAGTGGTAAATAATTCTTTAAATGTTACAACATTATTCAGTTGTTTTTTTGTAGTGCTACATTGTATTATTCTAGTGACTAAATATCCAACCCAAAAGATACAATTAATAACTGTGCCAGTTATTGCGTTTTCTTTAGTGATTCCACCCAATAAGTATATTGTTAAATGCATTAATATACCTAAACATCCTAGAATAACTCCGTATTTAATACCATTGTTTTTTAAAATTTCGTTCATTTTGTAAATTTTTAGTTAGTTTGAAATATTAGTATACGTTTTCTTAAAAACGTTACACTGATTTTTGAACCACTTCAAATACTTTTCCATCTTCAAATTTTAATGTTTTAGAAGGATATTTTAATAGTAATGCATAATCGTGAGTAGCCATGATTATAGTTTTACCATTTGCATTTATTTTCTTCAAAACTTCCATAATTTCTATGCTAGTTTGTGGGTCTAAATTTCCTGAAGGTTCGTCTGCTAAAATAATTTCTGGATCATTTAATAGAGCTCTGGCAATTGCAACACGTTGTTGTTCTCCACCAGAGAGTTGATGTGGCATTTTAGAGGCAAAATTTCCCATTCCAACTTTGTCTAAAACTTCTTGAATTTGTTTGTCCATTTCAACAGTATCTACCCAACCTGTTGCTTTTAAAACAAACACTAAATTTTCTTTAATATTTCGATCAGATAATAATTTGAAATCTTGAAAAACAATACCAATTTTTCTTCTCAAATAGGGAATGTCTTTTTCTTTAAGTGTAGTTAAATCATAATCTACTATTGTTCCTTCACCTTCATTTAAAGGTAAATCTGCATAAAGTAATTTCATAATACTACTTTTTCCAGAACCTGTTTTTCCAATAAAATATAAAAATTCTCCTTTTTGAACTTCTAAATTTATATCAGATAGTATTAGATTATTTTCTTGATATATAGAAACGTTTTTTAAAGCTAAAATCGTATGGCTCATAATTACTTAATTAATGTGTAAAAATATAAACATTTGAACGTTAAACAAAATTATTGAACTAAATAATTTCAATTACAATATTTAAGATTATTTTTACGTTTATAGTCATATCGTTTTGATATATTTGAAATCTAAATAGAATACTACTATGAACATTTTAACAAAGATAACCTTATTATTGCTTCTTGTTTCGCAAAGTATTATTGCTCAGCAGTCTGCAATTTACACGAATCAAAATCAAGATTACAACAAAGCAATTCAATTGTATAAAGAAAAACAATTTCAAGCTTCACAAATTTTATTTGACAAGGTAAAAAGTACGTCAACTTCTGAAGAAATAATAGCTGATTGTGAATATTATATTGCAAATTGTGCCATAAAAACCAATCAACAAGGTGCAGATGCTTTGATGGAAGCTTTCATAGAAAATCATCCCACAAGTACGAAAAGAAATGCGGCTTATTTAGAAGTGGCACAGTTTTATTTTTCAGAAGGAAATTATACTCAGTCGTTAAAATGGTACGAAAATATTCATGAACCAGATTTAAATGTTTCCGACTTAGAAAAAGCTAATTTTCAACGAGGTTACGCAAGTTTTTCAACTAAAAATAATAAAGATGCTTCAAAATATTTAAATAAAGTTGCCAATTCGAAAGAATATGGGAATCAAGCAAAGTATTATTTAGGGTATTTGGCCTATGAAGGTGACAATTACCAGGAAGCCAATGAGCTTTTTGGGCAAGTTTCCGATCAGGATAAGTACAAAGAGAAAATGGGTTACTTTCAAGCGGATATGAATTTTAAATTGGGAAATTTTCAAAAAGCTATCGATTTAGGAGAACCACAACTAAAAAAATCAAATGCTTTAGAAAAAAGTGAATTGTCAAAAATAATTGGCGAAAGTTATTTCAATTTAAAAAAATACGACAAAGCATTACCTTATTTACAAGCTTACAGAGGTAAAAATGGAAAATGGACCAATACCGATTATTATCAACTTGGTTATGCCTTTTATCAACAAAAAGAGTACGAAAAAGCGATAACGCAATTCAATAAAATTATTGAAGGAAACGATTTTGTAGCACAAAATGCTTATTATCATTTGGCAGAAAGTTATTTGAATACAGATAAAAAACAACAAGCTTTAAACGCCTTTAAAACAGCTTCTGAAATGACTTTCGATACCAAAATTCAGGAAGATGCGGCTTTGAATTACACGAAGTTGAGTTACGAAATTGGAAATCCCTATGTATCTACACCGGAAATTCTTAAAACATTTATGGATAAATATCCAACAAATCCAAACCATTCAGAATTAAAGGCTTTATTGATTAATTCATTTATTTCTTCAAAAAATTATGCAGAAGCATTGGTGTTGTTAGAAAAAAACAAAACACCAGAAAATAAAGCTGCCTATCAAAAAGTTGCTTTTTACAGAGGTTTAGAAGTGTACACAGATGGAAAATATCAAGAAGCTTATGTTTTATTCAAAAAATCATTAACCGAAAATAAAGATGCTAAAATTTTAGCGCGTGCTACTTTCTGGAAAGCAGAATGTGAATACAGTTTAGATCAATTTTCTGAAGCGGTTTTGACTTATAAACAGTTTTTAAATAGTGTCGCTGCAACACAAACACCTGAAAACAATACCGTGAATTATAATCTAGGTTATGCGTATTTTAAGATTAAAGAATATGAAAATGCGATTCCTTATTTCAATACCTACATTACAAATGCTAAAGATGACAAAAACCGATTAACAGATGCTTATTTAAGATTGGCTGATTGCAATTATATTTCATCAAAGTATTGGCCAGCAATGGATGCTTATAATAAAGCTATTGAATTGAAATGTGTAGATGCTGATTACGCTGCTTTTCAAAAAGGTATGAGTTACGGATTTGTAAATAAAAACGACAAGAAAATTGATGACTTAAACAAATTCGTAGTCACTTATAAATCGTCTCAATATTTAGATGATGCCTTATATGAGTTAGCAAATACGTATACGAATGAAGAAATTAATGATAAAGCGATTGCAACTTTTGACAACTTAATTAACAATTATAAAAATAGTGCATATGTTGCTAAATCAATCTTAAAACAAGGTTTAATTTATTATAACACAGATAGAGATGATGCTGCGTTAGCAAAGTTTAAAAAAGTAGTAGCAGAATTTCCAAATTCTCCAGAATCTTTAGAAGCTGTTGAAACGGCTAAAAGTATCTATAAAGCCAATGGAAATGTAGCAGAATATGCAGCTTGGGTAAAAACACTTTCTTTTGTAGAAGTAACGGATGCGGAATTAGATAACGACATGTACGAATCTGCTGAAAAACAATATTTAGCAAATAATCCGAAGAAAGCAATTGAAGGTTTTACTAGTTATTTAGGTCAATTTCCTAAAGGTTTACATGCCTTGAAAGTGCATTTTTATTTGGCACAATTATATTTTGCAGATAAATTAGAAAAAAATGCTATTCCGCATTACGATTATGTAATTGGTCAAGCCAGAAACGAGTTTACAGAGCAAGCTTTAGTTCGTTTGTCTGAAATTCATTTAAAAGACAAAAATTGTGATTTAGCAATTCCGGTTCTAAAACAATTGGAAACAATTGCAGAATATCCTCAAAATACTACTTTCGCTCAAGCTAATTTGATGAAGTGTTATTATGAAAAACAAGATTTTGTAAATTCTGAAAGCTATTCTGATAAAGTTTTGAAAAATCCGAAAATGGATGATAAAATTAAAAGTGATGCGCAAATTATAGTAGCACGTTCGGCAATTAAAACTAATAACGACGCCAAAGCCAAAGAAGCGTATGCAAAATTACAGAAAATTGCTAAAGGGGAATTAGCTGCAGAAGCATTATATTACGATGCTTATTTTAAAAATAAAGAAGGAAAATTTGAGGCTTCAAATAAAGTAGTTGAAAAATATTCTTCTTTATATTCAAGTTATAGTTATTTCGCATCAAAATCGTTACTTGTCATGGCGAAAAATTATTATGAATTGAAAGATAGTTTTCAAGCCACAGAAATTTTACAAAGTATTATAGATAATTTCGAGGAATTTCCAGATGTAGTTAAAGAATGTCAAACGGAATTAGATAGAATTAAAGCAGAAGAGGCGAAGACGAATTCTTCGGTAACGAAGTAAGAGCCAAGTAAAAAGTAAAAAGTAAAAAGTAAAAAGAGCCAAGTAATTATTCTAAATATATAGCGAACCTAGCGAAAACCTTAGTGTCCTTGCGGTTAATAAAACAAAATATGAAAAAGTTAATTTTTAGTATCATCGCCATTACCACTATTCAAGTTGGTTTTTCTCAAAAGAAAGACGAAAACATTGGTAGTGAAGTGGTTAATATTGTAAAGCCTTATACGCCAACCATTTCTGATGCTTTTAAAGTAAAGGAAACTCCAGCTGTAGAAGAGGAAGTAGTAGAACCCAAAATTCCAATCAAATATCAAATCTTTTCCTTTCCTGTAGCGTCAACTTTCGTACCTTCTAAAGGAAAAGCGGCTGATGTTGATAAAGAAACTCAAGAAAAAGGTTTTTCTAATTACGCTTCACTTGGAGCTGGAAATTACGGAACTGTTAACGCGGAAGTATTCTTAGCGCATCAATTGAGTAAAACGGATTATATCGGTGGTTTGTTGCGCCATCTGTCTTCTCAAGGTGGTATAAAAGGTTTGGTTTTAGATGACAAATTTTACACAACTGGTTTAGATTTTACCTACGGTAGTAGAACAAAAGACATGAATTGGAACGTCGATTTAGGTGTGAAAAATCAGGTTGTAAATTGGTATGGATTGCCAACAGAAAATATCAATTTTGATGAAGCAACAATAAGTTCAATTGCAGAAATGCAAAGTTATAATACCATTTCATTTGGTGGCAGAATGGAATTTAATGCCGGATTATTTAATGATGCTTCAATGCAATTCAAACGTTTTTCGGATAAATTTGGATCTGGAGAGAATAGATTTTTTATAAAACCATCATTTGATTTTGAAGTAATGGACAGTAAAATCAGTGCTTCATTCGTAGTAGATTATGTTGGTGGAAATTTCAAAAAAGACTATTATAACAGTAACGAAATGAAATATAGCAATGTGATTTTCGGAACAAAACCAAGCTTTTTATACCAACAAGATGATTTTTCTGTACATTTAGGTGCAGGATTATTTTATACAACAAATAGATTCAACGGAACTTCTGACGGCAAATTTTTTGTGTATCCAAATGTAAAAGCGTCTTATCGTTTAGTGGGCGATTTAATGATTGCCTATGCCGGTGCTGAAGGAAATTTACAACAAAATTCTTATGCTGATTTTGTAGATGGAAATCCTTTTGTATCGCCAACTTTGAATGTTTCACCAACTGATAATTCATTTGATTTATATGTTGGAATGAAAGGGAAATTAGCTAATGCCGTTTCTTTTAATATTCGTGGTGGAATCAATAATGAAAAAAACAAAGCGTTTTTTGTTTCTAATATTTATGATGCATCAATTACTAACAAACAAGGTTATCATTTCGGTAATTCGTTTAATGTTGTGTATGATAATTTGAATACTTTCAATATTTTCGGAGAAATTAAAGCTGATTTTTCAAAGAAAACGGCATTCACTCTTAGTGGTACATATAACAGCTTTAAAGTTTCTACCTTACAAGAAGCGTGGAATTTACCACAATTAAAAGTAGAAGCTAACTTAAATATTGATTTTACAGAAAAATGGTATGGTGGCATGCAATTGTTTTTTGTAGGGGAAAGAATGGATTTGGTTTCAAAACAAGAATTAATTTTCCCATTGCCTTCATTTGTGCAAGAAAAGGTAACTTTAGATAGTTATTTCGATTTGAATGCAAATGTGGGTTACAAATACAGTAAAAAAATGACATTCTTTCTAAAAGGAAATAACCTAGCCAACCAACAATATCAACGTTGGGCAAATTTTCCAGTACAAGGCATTCAAGTGTTAGGTGGTGCGAGTTATAAGTTTGATTTCTAAAACTTCCATCTTCTACATTATATTTGTTGTTCCAAGATTATAAAGGCTGAATATTCAATATGGAATGACAAATTTTAAAGTTAAATACGTTTGACAAATAATTTGTTAAGTTGTTAGCATTTCTGAAATTCAATAAAAAAATAAGTTATTGAAAAACAAATAATTAAGTGAATAAAATTATAATATTTTTAGTGTTTCCAATATTCGTTTTATCTCAAAGCATTAAAGGAAAAGTAACCAATGCTAATAACGAACCTATTGAAGGCGCTTCTGTGTATTTGGATGGAACCACAATTGGAACCACAACCGATGCCAATGGTAATTTTGAAATAGTAGAAAAAAACAAGTTCAACACCTTATTAATTGTCAGGTATTTAGGTTTTGAAGATATCATTATATCCAATCCATATGAAAAAGATTATTTTGTTTTCATTCTGGTACCAAAACAAAATGAAATAGAAACTGTTTTAATTATAAAGGATGGGTATACCAGAAAACAAAAATTAAAATTGTTTAAAGAACAATTTCTTGGTCTAACAAAATATGGAAAAGCTTGTAAAATTTTAAACGAAGATGCAATTGATTTCAATTACGATTTAAAAACTTTAACTTTTACAGCAACAAGTGTAGAACCAATTAAAATTAATAATCCTTATTTAGGGTATACAATTGATTTTGATTTGCATACTTTTTACGTACGATTTAAATATAAAAGTATTCATTCACGTGCGGTTGGCGAAAACATGTACTTAGGAACTGCAAAATATACAGATAACAATTCGGAAGCGAAAATCTTAAAAAACAGAAAAGATGTCTATTTAGGTTCTTCCATGCATTTTTTTAAAAATATTGTAACAAATGCTTGGTCGAATAATGGCTTTATTTTGTTTAAAGACAGATACAGTGTTCAAGCTAATGAGTATTTCATTGTTTCAAAATATAATGATGATTTAAACAAAGTAGAAGTAAAACAAACCATTAAACCTTTGGAAGGATTAGTTGCCAAAAATGAAATTCCTGTTCATGCAGATTTTAATCTTTTGTATAAAAAAAACAGGCAATCAAGAGTGATTTTTAAAACTGATGTTTTTTATGTAGATAATTTTGGAAATAATTCTCATAGGGATAGAATTGTTTTTGGAGGTGATATCGGTCAACAAAAAGTTGGTAATATTTTGCCGCTGAATTTTGAACTGGAAAATCTTGAAAAAGAAGTCGAAACGAACAATTAAAATTTGAACCTACTTTTAACTCAGAAAATTTAAAAATGCCAAACTTCAAACAAAAAATATTTTCTCAATACCAAACCTTACTTCAAGATAAAATAGATATTTATCAGGATTTAATTCATTCTTTAACAAATGATGCGCAAAATGACGCCAAATCCTCTGCAGGAGACAAACACGAAACCACTTTGTCTAAGTTGCACATTGAACAAGAAAAAATCGCTAATAAATTAAAAGAAGCTCTTGAACAGCAAGCTATTTTAACCAAATTAGATATCGACAAAGTTTCAGATCAGGTCATACTTGGAAGTTTAGTAAAAACCAATCATTTAACGGTTTTTGTTGGCACAGCTTTACCAAAAATTACTGTTGATAATCAGGTGGTTTTTGCAATTTCTCCTCAATCTCCTTTGGGGATGCAATTGATGCATAAAACTATAAATTCAGAATTTCCTGTAAACAATGTGACTTATAAAATTTTAGAGATATTATAAGATTTTATACAAAATAAGCTAAAACAAACAATTACGCAGCTACTTTTTATTCTTCGTGTCTTCGTGACAATTTTTTAAAATTGTAAGTAAACCTTCAATATTGTAATCTTTTATTTTATTATTTATTTAAAAAACATAAATTTAGTTTAAAAATTAAATCAAATAGACTTATTTGGTTTTATTCGTAAGCTTTATTTTTCAATTTTGCTTCAAGAAATAAATAATAAAATATAAAATTATGTGCGGAATATTAGCCATTATCGGAAAAGGAAAAGATGAAGAATTAGTAAAACAACTTTCAAAACGCATGAGTCATCGTGGCCCAGATGAAAGTGATATTCATATGACAGAAAATGGACATTTTTTAGCACATGAACGTTTGTCAATTGTCGATTTGCATACAGGAAAACAACCTATTCAGGGAACATCTTCTGCTTGGATGATTCATAATGGTGAAATATATAATCATCAGGAATTAAGAGATACGATTTTAAGAAATCATACTTTTAGAACCACTTCCGATTCTGAAGTTATTGTACATTTATATGAAGAATTTGGTTATGATTTTTGTAACTTTTTAGACGGAATGTTTGCTTTTGTTGTAATTGATGGAGACGATTATATTGCAGCTCGTGATCCACTTGGAATCAAACCTTTATATTACGGAATTGATGAGCGTGGTAGAAAATACTTTGCTTCAGAAATGAAAGCTATTGCCGATCAATGTACTACTTTTTCTACCTTTCCTCCTGGACATATTTATACTGAAAAAACAGGTTTTGTGAAATACTATCAACCAGAATGGGAAGATGCTTCGAAAGCTATTGAAGAAATTGACTACGAGTCAATTAGAAAAATATTAACTCAAGCAGTTCAAAAGCGCTTGATGGCAGATGTTCCTTTTGGGGTTTTACTTTCTGGAGGATTAGATTCATCCTTAACCTCTTCAATTGCTTGTCGTTTATTAGAGGGAACTGGACAAAAAATACATTCGTTTTCAATCGGTTTAGATGCCAATTCACCAGATACTAAAGCAGCAAGAAAAGTGGCCAAGTTTATTGGAACAGAACACCATGAAATTCATTTCACCATCGAACAAGGAATTGAAATTTTAGAAAAATTAATTTGGCATTTGGAAACGTATGATGTTACCTCAATTAGAGCAAGTACGCCTATGTATTTCTTATCTAAAGCTATTACAGAAAAAGGTATTAAAATGGTACTGTCAGGTGAAGGTGCTGATGAGGTTTTTGGCGGTTATTTGTACTTTAGAAATGCTCCAAGCGCTGCTGATTTTCAGCAAGAAACTATAGATAGAGTACAAAAATTATTTACAGCCGATTTATTACGCGCCGATAAATCGACCATGGCTCACGGATTAGAAGCCCGTGTACCATTTTTAGATAAAGCATTTTTAGAATTAGCTATCAAAATAAAACCAGAAGAAAAACAGCCAAAAACCTATGAAGGCATCGAAAAATATATTTTAAGAAAAGCATTTGATACACCAGAAAAACCATACTTGCCAGAAGAAGTGTTATGGCGACAAAAAGAACAATTTTCAGATGGTGTGGGATACAATTGGATCGATACGCTAATAGCATATTGCACCTCACAAGTTTCTGATGCTGACTTTGAAAGGGCGTCTAAGTTATTTCCATATAATACACCTACAACTAAAGAAGCGTTTTTTTACAGAAGAATTTTCCATAAGTTTTATCCACAAACTAGCGCAGCAGAAACCGTTAGAAAATGGATTCCGAAATGGCAAGAAAATCAAGATCCTAGCGGAAGAGCGAATGCTGCACATGTAAAAGCAGATGTTCTGATTGCTTCGGAAATTGAAAAAGTTTAAAATAGTTATATATTGTGTTTGTTTGAAAAGAGTATTAAAATTTATTTTTTAATGCTCTTTTTTTTGAGATAAACTGTTTTCGTAAAATTTTAGTATGGCATTTATGTTCGATTTAAGAAGTTATTTTATTTTCTTGATTTTTGGGTTGGATTATAATAGTGTAATTTTAATTTTAAGCTACTTTTTAGCCGTTTTAAGCGCTTATTTTAGAAATTAACAAATGTTGATAACTTAGGTAGTTTGAGGTGTTTTTTGCTTCTTGTTTTTTGTTGAATTTGTTATATTTGTTTTTATAAAATAGAATATTTAGAATAAGTATTATGAGCGAAGAAAATAAAAAAGCCAGTTATTCTGCCGATAGTATTCAGGCATTAGAAGGAATGGAGCATGTTAGAATGCGTCCTTCCATGTATATTGGAGATACTGGAGTTCGTGGATTACACCATTTAGTTTATGAAGTTGTAGATAACTCTATCGATGAGGCTTTAGCCGGACATTGTGATACGATTTACGTAGCCATAAACGAAGATAACTCGATTACTGTTGAAGATAATGGTCGTGGTATTCCTGTTGACATTCATAAAAAAGAAGGGATTTCTGCTTTAGAAGTTGTTATGACTAAAATTGGAGCAGGAGGAAAGTTTGATAAAGATTCTTATAAGGTTTCTGGAGGACTTCACGGAGTAGGGGTTTCGTGTGTAAATGCGCTTTCAGATCATTTAAGAGCAACCGTTCATAGAGATGGAAAAGTTTATGAACAAGAATATGAAAAAGGAAAAAGTTTATACCCTGTTAAACAAATTGGAACAACGGATAAAAGAGGAACAATAGTTACTTTTAAACCAGATGCAACAATTTTTACTCAAACTCTCGAATATTCTTACGATACATTAGCTGCTCGTTTGCGTGAATTGTCTTTCTTAAATAAAGGAATTACCATTACTTTAACAGATAAAAGACATTTAGCTGATGACGGAAGTCAACCTGTAGAAACGTTTCATTCTAAAGAAGGTTTAAAAGAATTCATTAAATTTTTAGATGGAAACAGAGAACCAATTATTTCTCATGTAATTAGCATGGAAAATGATAAAGGAGATATTCCAGTTGAGGTGGCTTTAATATACAACACTTCTTACACTGAAAATATTTTTTCTTATGTAAACAATATTAATACGCATGAAGGTGGTACGCATTTGCAAGGTTTCCGTATGGGACTTACACGTACCTTAAAAAAATATGCAGACGCCTCAGGTTTACTAGATAAGTTAAAATTCGAAATTGCTGGTGATGATTTTCGTGAAGGCTTAACTGCAATTATTTCGGTTAAAATTCAAGAACCACAATTCGAAGGTCAAACTAAAACAAAATTAGGAAATAGAGAAGTAGTTTCACCAGTTTCGCAAGCAGTTGCTGAAATGCTAGAAAATTATTTAGAAGAAAATCCAAATGATGCTAAAACGATCGTTCAAAAAGTAATTTTAGCGGCGCAGGCCCGTCATGCAGCCAAAAAAGCGCGTGAAATGGTACAACGTAAAACCGTTATGGGCGGTGGTGGTTTACCAGGAAAATTATCTGATTGTTCGGAACAAGATCCTGCTAAATGCGAAATTTTCCTTGTTGAGGGAGATTCTGCAGGTGGTACAGCAAAACAAGGTCGTGACCGATTTTTCCAAGCTATTT
Source organism: Flavobacterium difficile (assembly GCF_011392115.1). GTDB lineage: Bacteria > Bacteroidota > Bacteroidia > Flavobacteriales > Flavobacteriaceae > Flavobacterium > Flavobacterium difficile. The sequence continues at coordinate 245,366 of NZ_JAAJBT010000004.1, read as the reverse complement.
TACCATTAAGAGGTAAGATTTTAAATGTGGAAAAAGCGATGCAACATAAAGTTTTTGAAAACGAAGAGATTAGAAATATTTTTACAGCTTTAGGAGTTACCGTTGGTACTGAAGAAGATAGTAAAGCCTTAAACTTATCTAAGTTGCGTTACCATAAAGTAGTTATTATGTGTGATGCCGATGTAGATGGTTCTCACATTTCAACTTTAATTTTAACTTTCTTCTTCCGATTTATGAAGGAATTGATTGAAGGTGGACACGTGTATATCGCTCAACCGCCATTGTACCAAGTTAAAAAAGGAAATAAAAAACAATATGCTTGGAATGATGATCAACGTGATAGAATTTCTCTAGAACTTGGTGGTGGAACAAGTATTCAACGTTATAAAGGTTTAGGAGAAATGAATGCGGAACAATTATGGGAAACTACTTTAAATCCAGAATTCAGAACGTTCCGTCAAGTTACAATTGATAATTTAGGTGAAGCAGATAGAGTTTTCTCGATGTTAATGGGTGATGAGGTTCCGCCTCGTAGAGAGTTTATTGAAAAAAATGCAGCTTATGCAAATATAGATGTGTAAAAATGAAAAATAAAATTGTTCTTTTTACGGTTTTTATGTTGTTTATGTCGACACTAAAAGCGCAAACATCTACACAATTTGAACAAATAGGGTATCTTTTAGAAGATGCCCTTTTGTATTCCAAGCAATATTTAATTCCTGCAACTGATGGAGCTGTATATCAAGCTTCTTCTGCTTGGATAGATTCTGCAAAAAGAAAAAAAGATTGGCAAATTAGTGTTGGAATTCATGCCAATACTTTCAAAGTTCCTAATTCTGATAGAAGTTTTACGATATCGAATTCCGATTTTAAGTTTTTTGAAATTCAAGGCGCCAATTCACTTGAAGTTCCAACTGCTCTGGGAAATGACACTTCTGTAAGTTTAGTAGGCGATTTAGGAGGGCAACAAGTTCGATTGAAAACTCCAAAAGGTGTCAATCAAGAATTTATAATTTATCCTTATTTAGATTTTTCATTTGCTTTACCAAGTGGTTCAGAAATTATTGGACGTTTTTCAAACAAAACAGATTTAAAAAGAGGTGATTATCAAGTATACGGTTTTGGTGTTAAGCACAACCTGAGTCAGTATTTCCCTAAGTTAGAAAGCAAAAAAATCTATGTATCAGCCTTGTCATTTTATTCAAATGAAGATATAAGTTTCGATTTTTTAGATGTAAACACCAGTTTTGGAAATTTAGGGATTAATAATTTAAATGGTATTGTAGATACCTATCATTATCAATTGTCTGTTTCAAAAGAAATTAAAAAACTTGAAATATTAGGAAGTTTTATCGTAAATATAAGTGATTTTAATTACATAGTTAGTGGGGAAAAAGGCGACATTGAAAATCTTATTCCTGCGCAACAAATTATAAATGGTTTATTAGATACAATACAAAAACGAAAAACAAATTATATAGGCGAAATTGCTCTAAATTATAGTATTGAAAAATTAAATTTAATGAGTGCTTTTGCCTTTGGAAAGTTTATGAATTTTAATATGGGAATTTCCTATAAAGTAAATTAATAAATTTTATTAAAAAAAAACACCTCAAAAGTTATATTTTGAGGTGTTTTTTTTATTGTATTTGTAAGATTATCTTAAGACAGCTTCTAATTGTGCTTCAAAATTATTTTGCAACTTGCTCATGATTTTATCTATCTGAACGTCTGTTAAAGTTTTTGAAGTATCTTGAAGAATGAAACTTAGTGCATAAGATTTTTTTCCTTCTGGAAGATTTTTACCTTCATAAACATCAAACAAATTAATATCTTTTAATAAAGCTTTTTCAGTTTGTTTCGCAACTAAAAATAATTGCTCGAAAGTTACTGAGTCATTTACTAAAAGCGCTAAATCTCTTCTTACTTCAGGGAATTTCGGAATATCAACTAATTTGATTTTATTCGAAACATATTTCTGAATTGCATCCCAATTTAAATCGGCAAAAAACACATCTTGTTTTACATCAAAATGTTTTAATAATGATTTTTTGATGGTACCAAATTCGGCAATAATTTCATTTCCAATAGCCAAACCAATTCCTTCCGCAAACACATCATGAGTTACAGGAACAGTTTTAACTTTTGAATCGATATTTAATTTTGATAAAATAGCATTTACATATCCTTTAAATAAAAAGAAATCACTTGGTTTTTGAGCTACATTCCAGTTTTCAGAAGTAGCATTTCCAGTCATTGTTATAGTTAAATGCTTTTTTTCTGTATATTTTCCTTCGATTGTGTGGTATGTTTTCCCGAATTCAAATAATTTTAAATCAGAATTTCTTCTATTAACGTTATACGAAACCGCTTCTAATGCAGAAAATAACATAGATTGACGCATTACAGATAAATCACTACTTAATGGATTTAACATTGTAACCGTTTCTTCCGCTTTAACTTGTTCAGAATAAGCGACATAATTTGAAGTGGTTAACGAGTTGGCCATCATTTCATTAAATCCTAATGAACACAACTGATTAGCAATAATATTTTGTACTTTAAATTCCTCAGTTCTTGATGAATTCGATACAGAAGCATTAATTTTACTTGGAATTTTAATATTATTATATCCGTAAACTCTTAAAATTTCTTCAATAACATCAACTTCTCTTTGCACATCTACTCGGTAAGAAGGAATATTTAAACCTAAACCAGCATCGGAAATACTATTTATTTTAATATCTAAAGAAGCTAAAATATTTTTAATGGTTTCTTTTTTAAGTTCTTCACCAATTACTTTATTTACTTTTTCGAAGTTTAAAACCACTTTAAAATCTTCTATCTTTTTCGGATAAATGTCAATTAAATCTGAAGTAATTTCTCCACCGGCTACTTCTTGAATCAATAAAGCAGCACGTTTTAAAGCATAAGCAGTAATTTCAGGATCAATTCCTCTTTCAAATCGGAACGAAGCATCGGTTGATAACGAATGACGTTTAGCTGTTTTTCTGATGGAAACTGGATTAAAATAAGCACTTTCTAAGAAAATATTTGTTGTAGAATCTGTCACTCCAGAATTGGCTCCACCAAAAACTCCAGCAATACACATCGGACCATTTTCATCACAAATCATTAAATCTTCTTCGTGAAGGGTTCGTTCAACAGAATCTAAAGTTGTAAATTTTGTACCAGCTGGTACAGTTTTTACTATAATTTTATTTCCTTTAATTTTATTCGCATCAAAAGCATGTAGAGGTTGCCCCAATTCATGTAATACATAATTGGTTACGTCAACAACATTGTTTTTCGGAGTTAAACCAATAGCTTTTAAACGATTTTGTAACCAACTTGGAGAAGGTTTTACAGTAATTCCAGAAATAGTTAAACCTGCATAACGTGGTGCTAATTTAGAATCAACAACATTAACATCAATTTTTAAGGTTCTTTTATCGACTTTAAATTTACTTACAGACGGAGTAATAAATTCTGTGGTTACATTAGATTGTAACAATCCCGCTTTTAAATCACGAGCTACTCCCATATGACTCATAGCATCAGCACGATTTGGTGTTAAACCAATTTCGAAAACTTCATCTACTTCTATATTGAAGACTTTGCTTGCTGGAGTACCAGGAACTAAATCTTCAGCTAAAACCATAATTCCGTCATGACTTTCTCCTAAACCGATTTCGTCTTCAGCGCAAATCATACCATGACTTTCTTGTCCTCTGATTTTTCCTTTTTTTATTTCAAAAGCGTTTCCTTCTTTATCGTATAATTTAGTACCAATTGTTGCAACTGGAACTTTTTGGCCAGCAGCAACATTACTAGCACCACAAACAATTTGTACAGGCGCATTTCCATCACCTAAATCTACAGTTGTAATTTTTAATTTATCTGCATCAGGATGTTTTTCACACGTTAAAACATGTCCAACAACAATACCTTTTAGTCCGCCTGTAACACTTTCAAATGCTTCTACAACTTCTACTTCTAAACCTAAGTCTGTAAGTAAAGCAGCTGTTTCATCTGATTTCCAGTCTATTTTAATAAATTGTTTTAACCAATTGTAAGAAATACGCATTTTTATGAATTTTAATAAGGATACAAAGATAAGTAATTGATTAGAATTTGAAAGTATTATTGTAGGCTAGTTATTAAAATTTTGTTAAAATATTTTTATGTAAATTCAATTTAGAATGATATAGTTTTGTAATTTTGTAATTCGTTTATAAATTTCAAAATGGAAAAAGGTCATCATGGCTTGCATAAACTATCTGCAGCCGGTTTACTAGTAACACTAGGTATTATTTATGGAGATATCGGAACTTCTCCATTGTATGTTTTAAAAGCAATTATTGGATCAAAGCCAATTGATTCAGAAATAATAAAAGGAGCCATTTCCTGTATATTTTGGACCTTAACACTACAAACTACTATAAAGTATGTAGTTATTACCCTTCGAGCGGATAATAATGGAGAAGGAGGAATTTTTTCTTTGTATGCTTTAATTAGAAAAACTAAAATTAAGTGGCTTTTATTTCCTGCAATTATAGGAGGATGTACACTTTTAGCAGATGGAATTATTACACCACCAATTTCTGTAGCTTCTGCTATTGAAGGTTTGTTAGTGATTAATAAAGACATTCAAACGCTGCCTATTATTTTAATTATTCTAACTTTATTGTTTGCCATACAACAATTCGGAACCAAATTTATTGGTAAATTTTTTGGGCCTGTAATGTTGCTTTGGTTTGGAATGTTAGGTGGTTTAGGTTTGGTACAATTGTTTTCTAATTTAGATATTCTTTCGGCTTTAAATCCTTATTATGCATATAAATTACTTTCAGTTCATGGTGGTTATTTGTATTTAGGAGCTGTTTTTTTATGTACAACTGGAGCAGAAGCGTTGTATTCAGATTTAGGACATTGTGGTAAAGAAAACATCAGAATAAGTTGGATTTTTGTAAAAACAACTCTGATTTTGAATTACTTAGGTCAAGGTGCTTGGTTGATTCAACATAACGGACAAACATTAGCAGAAGCTGGTATTACTAACCCATTTTATGGTGTAATGCCGGAGTGGTTTTTACCAGTTGGTATTGCAATTGCTACTTTAGCAGCTATTGTAGCTTCTCAAGCTTTAATTAGTGGTTCATTTACTTTAATTAATGAGGCAATTCGTTTGAATTTTTGGCCTAAAGTTAAAATCAAATATCCTACCGAATTAAAAGGGCAATTATATATTCCTTCTTTAAACTGGATACTTTGGGCAGGTTGTATTTTTATAGTTTTACATTTTAAAGAATCAGCTGCCATGGAAGGTGCGTATGGTTTAGCAATTGTGCTAACGATGTTAATGACTACCACTTTATTGAATTTTTACATGATATTAAAACGATACAATAAGTACTTTATTTTTACTATTATATCTGTTTATATTATTATTGAATTGGCTTTCTTATATGCATGTATGCACAAGTTTTTTGAAGGAGGTTACATCACTTTAATCATTGCTTTTGTCTTATTTGCGGTAATGACTTGTTGGTATTTCGCTAGAAAAATTAGAAACAGATTTGTTGAATTTGTAAAATTAGATAAATATTTACCTGTTTTAGAAGATTTAAGTAGAGATGAATCTGTAGCGAAATATGCCACTAATTTAGTGTATTTAACTAGTGCTGATAACAGATATGAAATAGAGTCTAAAATTATTTATTCTATTATAAATAATAGCCCAAAACGTGCCGATATTTATTGGTTTGCCCACGTACATGTTGTAGATGAGCCGTATACGATGGAATACAGAGTTTGTGAATTTATTCATGATGATGTCATTCGAGTAGATTTTAGATTAGGATTTAGAGTAGCTCCAAAGTTCAATAAAATGTTTGCACAAGTTGTAAAAGACATGCAAAAAAGAGGAGAAGTAGATTTAACAAGTAGATATACTTCATTAAACAAACATAAAGTTATAAGTGATTTTAGATTTGTTTTGATTGAGAAATTCATGTCTTATGATAATGCATTACCGTTCTATGAAAAACTAATTTTAGACGGTTATAATATTTTGAAAAAAATGGGCTTATCTGAAGAAAAAGCATTTGGTTTAGATCCAGGATCTGTTACTATTGAGAAGTTTCCTTTAAAGATTTCTGAAACGAAAGCTATAAAGTTAACGAGAATAGATTGAGAATAAAACTAAAAAAGCCAGAATTCATATTCTGGCTTTTTTAGTTTTATATAATTCCGAGAAATGAATGCAATTTGTTTCGATTTAAATTTGAAATAACTTAAAATAGATTAACTTTATAAAAAGTCATCATGGAGAGTTTTCTACTACTGATTGTGGTTGTTGTGCTAGTGTTTTTATTAATTCTATATTTTATTAGAGTAAATAAAAAAGAGAAAAAGAAGTTGGAAAAAATGTTGAATAATGATTTTCAAAAAACAAGTATTTCTGATGAGAAATAAATTTCTTTGAATTAATAAAAAAAATAAAACATAAAAAAGCCAGAACTTCTTAGATATTCTGGCTTTTTAATTTTGATTTATATCACTTTTTTGATTACTCTCAATTTGTGTGTATGTCTTCCGGTATCAACATTATATATTCCCAAATGATCAATTCTATCAATTCTAACTTTTCCTGAAGCGTGAATGATATAATTGTTATCCATCATAATTCCTACATGAATGATATTTCCTTCGTCATTATCGAAAAACGCTAAATCGCCAGGTTCACTTTCTTCAATAAAACTTAACGCATCACCTTGAATCGCTTGTTGCGAAGCGTCTCTTAAAAGTTTATAACCGTTTAGTTTATAAACCATTTGTGTGAATCCAGAACAATCAATCCCAAACGGTGTTTTTCCACCCCACAAGTAAGGAGCATTTAAATATAAAAAAGCTGTCTTAAGAAGATTGTCTTTTGGTTTAATACCACATTCTTTTTTACCTTCAAACTGAAAATTTGTAATGTTAATTTCATTTACATCTAAGAAGTTTAACGAACTTCCTAAAGGAATAGGCATAAGTTGATTGGTTTCATAAGAAATAAAATCAATCAATTCTCCATTTAAAATATTTTCAGAGTTTTCTAAAAGTTGGTGTTGATTTTCAGTAATATTTTGAAATTGTTTGTTGTCAATCCAACCTTCATAAGTATCGAAAGTGGTTACTATTTTAGTCCATTTAGGAGTTGTTTCTATGATTTTAAAAGTATCTCCAAATAACAATTGAGAAACCATTTCGCTTTTATCGCTGGCTTCACTTCTTATGGGTACAATTCCTAAATTACAAATTCCAAACATTCAGTTATAATTGATAATTAACAATTGATAATTAAAAGTCAATTATCAATTGTTAATTTTAAAATTATTAATTAGTTATGCTCTTTCAATAACAATTGCAGAAGCACCACCGCCACCATTACAGATCGCTGCAGCACCTAATTTTGCATTGTTTTGTTGTAAAACATTAATTAAAGTTACTATAATTCTAGCTCCTGAACAACCCAGAGGATGTCCTAAAGAAACTGCACCACCATTTACGTTAACTTTATTATTATCCAATCCTAAGATTTTCGCATTAGCCAAACCAACAACTGAAAAGGCTTCGTTAAATTCGAAGAAGTCTACATCAGCAACTGAAAGACCAGCTTTATCTAATGCTTTTGGTAAAGCTTTTGCAGGAGCAGTTGTAAACCATTTTGGTTCTTGAGCAGCATCTGCGTAAGATTTGATATATGCCAATGGCGTTAAACCTAATTCATTTGCTTTTTCTTCGCTCATTAATACTAATGCAGCAGCACCATCATTAATTGTTGAAGCGTTTGCGGCAGTTACAGTACCTTCTTTTGTAAAAACTGCAGCTAGAGTAGGAATACGGTCTAATTTCACATTAGTGTATTCCTCGTCTTTAGAAACGATGATTGGGTCACCTTTTCTTTGAGGAACTTCTACAGGAACAACTTCTGCATCAAATTTTCCAGCATCCCAAGCAGCAGCTGAACGTGAATAAGATTGAATAGCAAAATTATCTTGTTCTTCACGAGAAATATTATGTTCTGTAGCACATAAGTCGGCAGAAACTCCCATGGCATTGCCATCATAAGCATCTGTAAGTCCGTCTTTTTGCATGCCGTCTACAAAAGTAGTTGGTCCGAATTTTACACCATTTCTTAAATGTGCGTAATGAGGAATTAAACTCATATTTTCCATTCCACCAGCAACCACAATTTCAGCGTCACCAGCCATGATAGCTTGTGCGCCTTGCATAACTGCTTTCATTCCAGAAGCACAAACTTTATTAACTGTAGTACAAACTACATCATTAGATAAACCTGCAAATAAAGCAGCCTGACGAGCTGGAGCCTGACCGTTTCCAGCCTGAACAACATTCCCCATTAACACTTCATCTACTAAAGAAGGATTTAAATTTATTTTATTTAAAGCGCCTTTTATAGCTGCTGCTCCTAACTTAGTGGCTGGTACACTTGATAATGCGCCCATAAAACTACCAATAGGAGTTCTAACAGCTGATACGATAACTACTTTTTTGCTCATTGTGATTTGTTTTATTTTTGGCGAAAGTAACGAATTTTTAGTAAATTTTAAAGGAATTCTTGCTTTTTTAAATGCAAGTTTATTGAAATTATATCCAAAATTTAATTATTGTTATATTTATTAATTAGTGTATTTGGTTGATATTTAGTAAGTTTGTTTTTTATTTAAAAATAATGCTAAATTTTTATTGGAAATAAAATAATGTTGTCATATATTTGCAACCGCAAAAAAGGATAGTTCTTTGCATAATGAATAGGAGAGGTGCCAGAGTGGTAATGGAGCAGATTGCTAATCTGTCGACGGGTAACTGTCGCCTGGGTTCGAATCCCTGTCTCTCCGCTTTTTTCGGGGTGTAGCGTAGCCCGGTTATCGCGCCTGCTTTGGGAGCAGGAGGCCGCAGGTTCGAATCCTGCCACCCCGACAGAAATTCTTTGTCATCCAGAATAAAAATTTAAGGTTGCGTAGCTCAGCTGGATAGAGCAACTCACTTCTAATGAGTAGGTCTCAGGTTCGAATCCTGACGCGATCACAAAAAGTCTCGATAGTTTTATCGGGACTTTTTTGTTTATACTAATTAGTCATCTTTTTGCAAAAAAAAAGCACTTATTTTTATCCACATGGATAAATATAAGTGCTTTTAGTTTTGTTTTATTTTTTATAATTCTTCTGCAAAAGTATTATGCTGTCTGAAATCTCCTGTTTGATAGCCTTTTGTAAACCACTTTTTTCGTTGTGCTGAAGTCCCATGTGTAAATTTTTCAGGTTGTACATGTCCTTGCATTTTAGATTGAATGGCATCATCACCAACAGCATGGGCAGCATCAATTGCTTCTTCTAAATCGCCTACTTCAATTCTTTCTTGGTTGTATTTAGCCCATAATCCTGCATAAAAGTCAGCTTGTAATTCTTGACAAACGGATAACTTATTAGCGTCTTCTTCGCTTAAACTTTGTTGCTTTTTTCTAACTTGAGCTGAAGTTCCTAAAACGGTTTGAACGTGATGGCCTACTTCATGTGCGATTACATAAGCAATGGCAAAATCACCACCTTTTGCTCCAAAACGGGTTTTTAATTCTTCAAAGAAGTCTAAATCCATATACACTTTATTATCTGCTGGACAATAAAAGGGGCCAGATGCAGAAGTAGCGCTTCCACAAGCGGTTTCTACACCACCAGTAAATAATACCATTTGTGGTTTTGGATACTCACCTAAATTTTCTTCTTGAAATATTTTTGTCCAAGTATCTTCTGTCATTGCAAAAACTGCGTTGGCAAAATCTCCAATTTCTTGTTGTTCAGGAGTAAGGTCTTTAGCGCCTTGAACTTGAGTTTCTTGTTGTACAGGTTGCATTTGTTGAATGGCACTACCAATTTTTTGAGCATCTTCGCCACCAAAAGTCATCAATAAGAAAGCTATAATTCCGATTAATCCACCTCCGCCAACAACTGCTTTCCCAGTTCCGCTCATGCCACGTCTGTCATCAACGTTGTCACTTTTTCTATAATCTCTCCATTTCATACCTTAAATTTTAAATTGTTAATTAATTGTCTTTCGCACAAGTTTTCGTGCTTTTAGACTCAAGAATAGGTGAAATATTTTTATTCTTTACCAATTTCGTCGAATGAACTACTATTTTCAACAGGAATAATTGCATTGTAAATGGAGTAATTCATGGTATAAATATATCCAACAGTAAAAAATATACCTAAGCACAAAGCAAATAATCCTAGTAAAGAAATTATTACAGCCAAAATGATGCATACAATTATAGTAAATGGATGTTTGATTGTTATTTTAGAACTGTTAGACATTGCTGTTAATGCATTCTGATTTTCAAAAATAATTAATGGAATAGCAAGCATAAATAAAAAAGAAACAAGTAATTGTATGTTGGTAGCAACAAATGTTAACTTTAAATAAATTAAACCTAATCCTAAGACATTACTATATAACCCTATAAGAAATGTACAACTTGCAATGTTGAAAAAATATTTACCATTATAATAATCAAATAAATTAGAAAAACTAAATTCTTTATTTTGTTTGGCTAAATGGTTTATTTTGTAGATACCAGCTGTTAAAGGCGCTACTAAGGCACTCAGAGGAATTGAAACAGCTGCATTGGTTAGAATATAATTAAAGTCTTCCGCTAATGTAGGACTCATTTTTGCAAATTCTTGTAAGGAGTCGATTTCAAAAACACTAGCTAGTATAAAAAACGAAATTGGTAAGATGAAAAGAACCATTAAAATGGTTCCTACTCCTGAAATCCATACTGTTTTCTTAAATGTATTAAAACTTTCGTCTAATAGTGTACCAATATCTGGTGTGTGGTTTTGATTAAATTTTGTTTGAAAATTTGACATATATTTTAAAAAAATGTTAAAGTCAAATTTAGTTTTTTAAAATTAAATTCCAAACCTAAATCCTAAATATATGTCAGCTTGTTTAGAATTGTTTAATGCTGCGGTAACTATTGAACTTGAACCTAAGTAAAAGCCATAAATTTTCATTCCGAAACCACTAGTAAATCCTGAAATTTCATTTGAAGTTTGAGGTGCAAACATTTCGAACTGACCAAAAATTAATCGTGGAATAATTGAATAGGTATTTTGAGTTGTAGTAACATCACTTTCAGAATCATCTGTAACTTTCTGATTTATTGACGCTGTAGCATAAAATTTAGAAGTTACTTTAAAGTCAGCATAAGCGTTAATTGTAGTTGGTAATTTTACTTTAAAAGCTTCATTAGTTTTTGTTTTTTGGAAGAACTGTGCATTTTGTGGTTGTGCTAAAATAGTTTCAATTTCAGTTAAACTATTTGCTGATTCAAATTGATTTAAATCTAAAGTAGGAGAGTTGCCAACACTTAAATTGTAGTCAATTGAAGTATTCGTATCGTCTTTGTATGACATTCCACCAATATTTTTAACCGCTAATCCGGCAGAGATTATGTATTTGTTTGAATTGGCTTCTTTAAATCGGTAAGTTCCTCCAATATCGAAAGCTACACCATTTATGCCTTGTTTAAAAAAGTTTGCATAATTTGAAGTGTCATTAAAATCGTTACCTAAAAAACCAGAATATGCTAAATTTACTTGTGCAGAAGCATTTGCTAACTGAATATCGCCTAAATTATTTTGAATAGTTCCTTGTAAATTAGAAGCAGAAAAATTGGCATATGCACTTGGAAATAATAATTTAACAGTTGCACCAGCGTTAACTTGATGACGTGCGATATCTATTAATTTTCTTGATAATGAAAAATCGATTTCTCCCCAAGTTGCTGCATTTAATCTTTGATTTTCTAGCGATGACAGTGTGGTTTGAGAAATTAAATTGCTTAAAGCTCCATTTTGAATGGCATCTCCTAATTTTGTATCAACATTTATTATATTAGCTTTTATATTAGCTAAAGTGCTAATGGCGTATGTCCAGTTTCCATTTTTGAATGCGATTCCTGGCCCGATTACTAATGCATCAACTCTAACATTGGCTGCTTCGGTTCCACTAAAAAATTTATCTTCTAAATTTGTACCATCAAGCAAATCATTAAAAGAAAGTTTATTATTTGAGAAATTCACACTTGTATTAAACAAATTCACGTCAAATTTCATGTTCATATTTGATAGCTCAGCAGGATTGTTAAACCCATTTAATAAACCGCCTCTGCTTGAAGTTGTAATTCCTAAAAGGTGTTCCTGTGAAAAAATTTCAGAGGTACTAAATAGGAAGATAAGACTTAATAAAATATACTTTTTCATGTTGAACAATTTAGAGTTGATGAATTGATTAACGCAAACAAGATGCGATTTATTTTGCAAAAATATTTATTATTTTCGAAGTTAGATATTTATTACACTAAAAATAAATATTATTTGTGAAAAATAAATTTATGAATTATCTTTGAACAGAATTCACAAATAAAATTCCGGAAAACATGTTTGAATTTCAACAGTATTTAGGCTTTTTACTTTTCTTAACCATTTTAACTATAGGTTTTTGGTTGATGTTTTTTCTTGTAGGTTTTGTTCAATATTGGATTGGCGGATCTTTAATAGAATTATACAAAGAAAAGAAAGCAAAAAAATTAGCCGAACAAGAAAAGTAATTTTCTTAGGTTAATAAAAAATCCCGATTCATTTGAATCGGGATTTTTTTATTTGTTTAGAATTCTCCGCCACCTTCTTGCTGGTCTTGCATTTTTGGTTTCTGATCTCTATCTGTTTTTAATTTGTTAAATCGGTAAGTGAATGAAACTGTAATGGCTCTAACACGCCATTGCATCTCGCTATATGAATTTACTGTTGGTAATTGTAAATCTTGAATTCTTTTTCTTGAGTTAAAAACATCATTTACGTTTACTGCAACTGTTCCTTTATCTTTTAGAACATCTTTGCTAAAAGCTAAATTCATAGCAGCAATTCCTTTAGTTTTTCCTTGTGCTGTTCTTTGACCTGCATTGTAATTCGCATTGGTTTGCCAATCAATTTTATAAGGTAAAGTAATTTTTGAAGTTAACCTTGCAGACCAAGTACTAGATTTGAAATCGAAGTTTTGATTTACTAGGTTGTTGTTAGAATCTGTAAACTGATAATCTCCTTTAGTTTCATTGTAGAAGTAATTAACATTTGAGTTTAATCGCCACCATTTTTTTAGTGTATAGTTTGCAGTAACTTCAACTCCATAACGATTATCTTCACCTAAGTTAAACGGTGTATTTATAATTACAGGAATACCGTTTATTAAATCACCACGTTCTTTTCTTACAATTTGGAAAGAGTCTGAAGTCAAGTTAAGATACGCTGATGTGCTTAATGTTAATTTATCCCATTTTTTTAAGTAACCAATGTCAAAAGCATCTGTAAAAGCAGGATTTAAAGTTGGATTTCCTTCAAATAAATTTATGTTACTTGTATACGATGAAAATGGATTTATAAAACGATCTCTAGGTCTTGTGATTCTTTTGCTGTAGTTTAATGAAAAACTTGTATCGTCGTTAAATTCATATGTTATAAACATACTAGGGAACAAGTTGTTGTAGTTTCTAGTATTAAAATCATTGGTTAATAATTGATTTATTTCCAGATTCGTATTTTCTAAACGTAAACCTGCTAATACAGATAGTTTTTCAAAAAATTTTGTTCCTAATTGCGTGTAAACAGCACTAACATTTTCAATATATTCAAAGTTGTTAGTAAACCCAGGAATATTGGTGTAAGGATCATTTTGGGTTATTTTTTCTAAAACTTCATAATCACTGGTAGAATTAGTATAACTTCCTCTGTAGCCAGCTTCAAATTGCATATTTTTTCCAAATGGTAAAACATAATCTAATTGGAATAAATTTCTATTTTGTCTGTCTATTTTAGTAGTTTTCTCATCAGATACAAACATTCCAGTTTCTAAAATACTTCCAAAGATATTAGAAAATTCATCATCTTTATTTAATGAAATCGAAGCATCAAAAGTTAGTTTGTGACCGTCTTTTTTAAATTTTTTAATAAAATTTGAAGTAAATTCTATGGCTTCACTATTGTTATCTGTTATGTTATCACGGAAACGAGTATTTATAAAATTACGGTTTAATGTAAAATTTCTAAACACTACATCTTCATCTGTATTTCCACCATTGTTTCTGTAATTGATACTATTGGTCCAAGTAGCCGATTTATCTTTGTTTAGGTAAATTTCCATTCCAAAGTTTGCATTTGTTCCTTTTCTGTAACGATCTACATTTCTTCTTTCTTCAATATATGTGTTTGCTAACAAATTTTCCTGATCAATTTTAGTGATTCCTGGATTATTTCGGTCGTTATAAGAAATGGTTGTGAATAAATTATAATTTTCAGTTTTAGAATTGATATTTGCGGAAATTCCGTTATTTCTTGGATCTCCAGCAGTTGCAATTATTGTTCCGTTTAAACCTTTGTTTTTTCCTTTTTTTAGAATGATGTTTATAATTCCACCACCACCTTCAGCATCATATCTTGCAGACGGATTGGTAATAACTTCCACTTTATCGATTGCATCGGCAGGTAACATTCTTAAGGCATCTGCAACATTAATGGCAGTTGATGGTTTTCCGTCAATTAAAATTCTAACACTTTCATTTCCTCGAAGACTAACGTTTCCTTCTACATCTACAGCGACACTCGGAATATTATCTAAAACATCACTAACTGTACCGCCTTTTACCATTAAATCTTGACCAACATTATAAACTTTTTTATCTAGTTTAATATCTACTGTAGTTTTTTCACCACGAATCACAACAGTTTCGATTTGATTAGACTCTGTTTCAAGTAGGATATTACCCAAATTAGTATCTTCTGCAATGGTTTGATTTAGTTTTTCTTGAGTTTTGTATCCTGGAAATTCAAATTTTATGTCATAATTTCCAGATGTTTTAAGCTCAATGGAAAAATTACCATCGGCATCGGCAGTTCCACCGTTAACAATTTGCTTGGTATCAGATTTAGTGATAGTTATAATAGAAAATTCTACAGGAACTGTAGTTTCTTTATCAATAATTTTACCAGTTAGAATCACTTTTTTTAATGAAGCTTGTGAAAAAGCTGATGTAGTAGCTACTAAAAATAGTAGTAAGAAAGTAGTTTTTTTGAATAACATAGTATTAACATTTTACAGTACAAATGTAGTGTTACACTTTTCAATTAAATATTAAAACTATGTTAAATGATTTTATAAAACTTTGTTAATTAATTCTGTGGGTCTTGCAATTATCGCCTTATTTCCATTGATAACTATAGGACGTTCTATTAATTTTGGAAATTGAATCATTGCTTCGATAATTTCTTTATCAGATAAATTTTTACCTTTAAAGTTTTGAATCCAATCTTTTTCTTTACTTCTAACCAATTCAATCGGTTTGATTTTTAGTTTATTTATAATTGATTCCAATTCCGCGAAAGTAGGAACGCTTTCTAAATAGTTTATAATTTCAAAAGGTATTTTTGTGTTTTCTAAAAAACAAACTCCTTCTCTTGATTTAGAACAACGATTATTATGATAAATGGTTAGCATAAATATTTTTTTTACAAAGGTAATAATTGTATTTTAGTGCTCACAAAAATAAATGGATATGTATATCGAACAATTACAAAAATTTAAAATTAATCTAGGATCATATTTGGTCATACCATTAGCTTTTTTGGGATTAATGGTTTATAATTATTTTTCTACTCAAGGCATAGATACAGCCGATATGATGAAAAAAATGACAAAAGTTATTGGTGTTAATGGTACTTTTACCATGTTAGTTGCGCCTTTAGCTTTTTTGTTTTTTGTAGTTTTATTTTATAATAAATTCATTCAAAACAATACTTTACGAATTTTAACTACCTCCAGAGAAAAAATTGATTGGAAAAGAATTTTTTTCTCATTTGGACTTTGGAGTTTCATTACAATTGCAACTACAGGAATTAGTTATTACATGGCTCCTGAGGATTTTGTTTTAAATTTTAAGCCTAAAGAGTTTGCTATATTTGTTGTCTTAGCCTTTCTTTTAATTCCTTTACAGACAAGTTTTGAAGAATATTTATTTCGTGGACACATGTTGCAAGGCTTAGGTTTAGCTACAAAAACAAGGTGGATTCCTTTAGTAGTAACTTCTTTTTTGTTCGGAATTATGCATATTGCCAATCCGGAAGTAGAAAAATTAGGATTGGTAATAATGTTTTATTACATAGGAACAGGTTTGTTTTTAGGTGTTTTAACATTAATGGATGAAGGTTTAGAATTAGCATTAGGTTTTCATGCTGCTAATAATCTAATCGGTGCTTTATTAGTTACATCTGATTGGTCGGCTTTTCAAACCCATTCTATATTGAAAGATGTTTCAGAACCGAGTGCAAACATTCAAATATTTATTCCAATTTTAATTATTTTCCCCGTTTTGCTATACATTTTTGCGGCTAAGTACAAATGGAGTAATTGGAAAGAAAAACTTTTCGGAACTATTAAACCTATTGATGTTGAAGAATTTGAAACTATTGGTAAATAGTAATGAACCAGTTTATTCATCCCGATTTTAAGTTAAATGGAAAACAATTTTCTTATTTAGAACTTTTGTCTGAAGCCATATATTTAAAAGAAAATGGTAAGTTTTTTGAAAAAGCAATTGGAAAATTTCTTTTAGAATGGTTAAATACTGACGAATATGTTTTTGTGCAAACTTCTGGCTCTACTGGAAAACCAAAAAAAATCCTTGTAGAAAAATCGGCAATGATGGCTTCTGCGCGAGCTACTGGATTGTTTTTTAAATTGCAACCTAAAACCACGGCTTTGTTGTGTTTGTCTGCAGATTATATTGCAGGAAAAATGATGTTAGTTCGTGCGCTAACTTTAGGATGGCATTTAGATACGACAGAACCAAATAGTAATCCTTTAACGAATCAAAGGTACGATTTTGTAGCAATGGTTCCGATGCAAGTTGCTAATTCTTTAGAGCAACTTTATTTAGTTGGAACGTTGTTAATTGGTGGCACAAAAGTAAATTATCAATTAGCGGAAAGCGTTTTGAAAACCAAGTGTAATGCTTTTGAATCGTATGGAATGACAGAAACAATTTCTCATATTGCTATAAAACGAATAGGAGAGAAGTGCTTTACTGTTTTACCAAATGTGTCAATTGCTTTGGATGAAAGAAATTGTTTAGTCATCGAAGCTTTAGAATTGTCTACTGATAAAATTGTCACAAATGATAGGGTTTCAATTTTAAACGAAACTCAATTTATACTAAACGGACGAATTGATAATGTAATTAATTCTGGTGGTGTAAAAATTTTCCCAGAAGAAGTTGAAGAACAATTATCAAAACATTTTTCTACTCGTTTTTTCATTGCAAGTTTAGCAGATGATAAATTCGGAGAAATTGTAATCTTAGTACTTGAAGGAAAACCTTTTGAAGTAGACACTAGCTCTTTTTCTGAATTACCCAAATATCAAATTCCAAAAAAAATAGTTTTTATTGAAAAGTTTGTAGAAACGGAAACCAATAAGGTAAATAGAAAGAAAACTCTTGAAAAATTGACATAAAAAAAGTGTCACACTAATAAAAAATCTGGTTTATAAAATAATTCTTCTTTTATAGATTTTTTTCCAGTATGACACTAATAAAATACTTTATAACTAATTAATAGTTGCAAGATGTTTCGAAAAGATTAGTAAATTTACTAATTAAATAATAAATAGACAACTTTTTTGTTAATTTTTTATTTTTCTACTTTAATAAAAAACTGATTGGTTTTCACTTCAATGTTTTCCAATTCGATTTTTTTATCAATTTTCATTTCTTGTTTTGAAGTTGAAGCATTTAAACGGATAACTTTTTCATCAATCACAATATCTACTGGCATTTTGAAATCGTTAGTTACATTTTCCCATTTGTAGCTTAATTTACTTCCTGATTTAGTTAAAACCAATTTAGGAATTTTGGTAGTAGTTAAATACTGATTAAAAACAGACGTTAAATTAATCCCACTTTCTTTGTTGAAGAAATCGATTACAGTTTGAGTATCAATTATTTGTTTTTTATAGGTTTCTGAATAATTGTATAAAATTTTCCACCATTTTGTATCATCGTTAATAATATGTCGAATGGTGTTTAGTAGAAGGGAACCTTTGTAATACATATCGCCACTTCCTTCTTTATTAACTCCAAATTGAGCTATAATTGGTCGATCATTTTGTACATTATTTGCTTGACCGTTAACATATTTCATAGCTTGTTCATACCCTTTCATACATTCAATAAAGACAGTTTCTGTATATGTTGTAAAGCCTTCGTGTATCCACATGTCGGCAATATCTTTACTTGTAATGCTATTCCCAAACCATTCATGACCTGTTTCATGAATCGTTATATAATCGAAAAACATACCTGCACCAGTTCCCGACAAGTCCATTCCTAAATAACCTTTTTTGTATTTATTACCATAAGCTACAGCACTTTGGTGTTCCATACCTAAATAAGGTGTTTCTACTAATTTATACCCATCTTCATAGAAAGGATATTTTCCAAATTTAGATTGAAAGCAATCCATCATAGGTTTTACGTCATGATCAAAATGTTTTCGTGCTTTTTCTTCGTTGTCACGTAATACATAATAATCTAAATCTAAACCTTCATGATTGTCGTGAATATGAACATAATCTGCAATATTTACAGTAATATCATAGTTATTAATCGGGTTTTTCACTTCCCAATCCCAACGCGTATAACCATCTTTTAAATCTGTTGCTCCTAAAAATCTTCCGTTAGAAACATTCATTAACCCGTTTGGAACTGCTACTTTTATACTGGCGCCATTATCGGGTTCATCCGTTTGAGAATCTTTACAAGGATACCATAAACTCGCTCCAGTTCCTTGAACCGCTACACCAATCCATGGATTTCCTTTTTTATCATTTGTAAATACGAAACCACCGTCCCAAGGTGCATTTTTTGCAATAATAGGATTACCAGAATAATTGAATGTTATGGATTGTGTGGTTCCTTTTTTTAAGGTTTCAGGAAAATCTATAAAGACAGCATGATATTCTCTTTTGTAATTCAACTTTTTATTGTTCCAAACTATAGATTCAATTTTCATGTTTTCAAACAGATCTACTTGAATTTTCGAAGTAGTGTCATCTACTTTAAAGATAATTTCATTGTATCCAATAATTGATTTTTCGGATGGATTAATTTTAATATTTAAATCGTATCTTAAAACGTCATAACAGGTTCGTTCTTCACGTAAACCGCCTTGTAGCGAATCTTTACGAGAAAAATTTTGTGCTTCAATTTGATTGAAACCTAAAAGAACAAGAGAAAATAATAGTGCTTTTTTCATTTTAAAAATTGTTAAAGTATGTCTCTCTTAAAAAAAAATTCCAAGTTAGAATTATGATTAAAAGAAAAAGCCCTCGGATGCGAAAGCCATTCATGTTTATTTCGTTGGTTTTCTGATTCCATAAAAAAATCTACTAATAAGTAGTAGATTTTTGTTTTTTGTTACGTTTGTTTATTTCTATCACAATAAGAAGATACTATAAATATTAGATAATAGTATTTCTAGATTATAAAGTTCTTGACCCGGAAATCCTTTATCTGAATTTACCTTTTGTGAAATGATATCTAATTCAAAATATTCTTCTGGAAAACCATTTTTATATTTTGTTGCAAAAGAATTTTTAAGACTATCAATTTTTTCAAAAATTTTGCTTTTGTTGGAGAATGTTTTATTAACCGATGAAATAATTAATTCTGAATACAAACTGTGTATCGTTGAAACTATTTTTTTGTCATTTTCATTTAATTTTTCAAAACATTTAGAAAGTGATAGTTTTATTTCGTCTGTAAAAATAAAATCTGATCTTTTATATTTTTCAAACATAATTTTTCTAACTTGACTTCTGTATAAATCATTTGATAAATCAAAATAGTTGTAATGTTTTTTTAATTTTTCAATAGGTTTTAGATCCAATTCTACTTTATCTAGGAATAATTTGAAATTAATAAGAATAGCATCTGCATTATTATCCATTTTCTTTAATGCTTTTTTAGAAAGAATGAGTGTTTCTGCTAAATAATTCATTAAATTAGTATCAATTTCTACAGAATTATTGGTTTTTAATAGTTCTGCAGAACAGTTTATATAATTATTTAAAAGCAAATAATACGTAGCATTTTCCTTGCCTAAAACTTGAGGTATATAATTAATTTCATTATTTTTTTTGTACAAAAATCGTTTTAACTCGTTTTTTAAAAACGCATCAGGAATAGTTTTATAAACCAATTGTTCTGGTGTTTGTTCTTTTTGGACAATCGGATTGGATGCACGTTGTAATAGACTATTTGCAATATCATCTTTGGAATCTAAAAGTAACAATTCATCAATATATGGTTTAGATTGATCTATTTTTTGCATGGCATGAAAACAATTTATGATGTTTTGTAGAATTGCAATTTTATACTTTACTATTTTTTTATCATCTGTACTTACAAGATTTTCTTTTTCTGTTTTTAAAATTGAAATGGCTTCAAATAAGTTATCATTATTTACAGGGTAAATGCTTTTTTGAATCAGGTTATACGCTTTGTTAAATGCTTCTCCTTTAAAATCGTCAGTTGATTTAATGTAATTAAAATAAATGCCAATTTTTTTTGAATACGGAAAAAACTTTTTTTCTATAATTTCGGTAGCTAATCCTGGAAGTTTTGATAGCTGCTGAATATTTACTTGTTTGGCATAATTTAAACTTGAATTTTTGTATTGATTTGCTTCATTTTCAGAAAGATTATCAAAAACCATTGTTGCTTTTGTCATTCTATCGTATGATAATGATTCTCCTTTAGTATTATCAATAGGATATTTAAGATTGATATCTTTAAAAACTAAATCTTCAATTTCAAAAACACCTTTTTCTATGTCAATTAAGTACAATTTTGCAGAAATATTTGAATGGATACTAGTTAAAAACATGCCATTATCTTTCTTTACAATATTTATTGTAGGTTCATTATATACGTAATCTATAACAGCAAGATACTTTGGAGTCCCGAAATTATTATTAAATTTTGGATTCGAAGTATAATAATCACTGTTTAAATCATATCCTAAATTATAATTACTTAAAAAATAAGGATCTGTAGTTGTTCTTTTAATAGCAATATCTAAAACAACACCTTCTGAGGCATATTTTGGTTGAATTACTCTTTCAACATTTGAAAAGTCTCCTTTAATTTTTTGAGCATATGTTTCAGTAGTAGTAATTGTCGCTAGAATAATAATAAATAATATTTTCTTCATCTTATTATACTTGAATCACTCCTAAATTAAATTTTTTCTCAATAGGCGAGTGGTTCGCAGCTTCAATTCCCATAGAAATCCAAGTTCTGGTATCTAACGGATCGATAATAGCATCTGTCCACAAACGAGAAGCAGCGTAATAAGGTGAAACTTGCGCATCATATTTGGCTTTAATCTTATCGAATAATTCTTTTTCTTTGGCTTCATCAACCACTTCGCCTTTTCCTTTTAATGAAGCGGCTTCAATTTGTGCTAAAACTTTTGCAGCTTGCGTTCCGCCCATTACAGCTAATTCTGCACTTGGCCAGGCAAAAATTAATCTTGGGTCGTACGCTTTTCCACACATGGCGTAATTTCCAGCACCATAAGAATTTCCAATAACAACAGTAAATTTCGGTACCACTGAATTCGAAACTGCATTTACCATTTTGGCACCGTCTTTAATGATGCCACCATGTTCGGACTTACTACCTACCATAAACCCAGTAACATCTTGTAAAAACACTAATGGAATTTTCTTTTGGTTACAATTGGCAATAAAACGAGTTGCTTTATCGGCACTTTCAGAATAAATTACTCCACCAAACTGAATTTCTCCTTTTTTAGTTTTAGAAACTAAACGTTGATTGGCGACAATTCCTACGGCCCAGCCATCAATTCTGGCATAACCTGTAATAATTGTTTGTCCGTAACCCGCTTTGTATTCATCAAATTCTGAATTATCAACCAAACGTTTGATAATTTCATTCATATCGTATTGGTCGGTACGTAATTTTGGTAAAATACCGTAAATATCTTTTGGTTCTAATGCTGGTTTTACTGGAGTTTCTCTATTGAAACCAGCTTTGTCGTAATCTCCAATTTTAGAAACGATACTTTTAATTCTGTCTAAAGCTGCAGCATCATCTTTTGCTTTAAAATCGGTAACTCCCGAAATTTCGCAGTGCGTTGTAGCGCCACCTAGTGTTTCATTGTCAATAGTTTCGCCAATTGCGGCTTTTACTAAATAACTACCAGCTAAGAAAATACTTCCAGTTTTATCTACGATTAACGCTTCGTCACTCATAATAGGTAAATACGCACCACCAGCTACACAACTTCCCATTACTGCAGCAATTTGGGTGATTCCCATACTACTCATGATGGCGTTGTTACGGAAAATTCGTCCGAAATGTTCTTTGTCAGGGAAAATTTCATCTTGCATAGGTAAATATACACCTGCAGAATCTACCAAATAAATAATTGGTAAGCGGTTTTCCATGGCAATTTCTTGTGCTCTTAAATTCTTTTTTCCAGTAATTGGAAACCAAGCACCAGCTTTTACAGTAGCATCATTCGCAACTACTATACATTGTTTTCCTTTGATGTAACCAATTTTTATGACTACACCACCAGAAGGACAACCGCCATGTTCTTCATACATTCCATCTCCAACGAAACCGCCAATTTCTATACTTTTGGCATTATCGTCTAGTAAATAATCAATTCGTTCACGAGCTGTCATTTTACCTTCTGCGTGTAACTTATCAATACGTTTTTGTCCGCCACCTAATTTTACTTTCGCAAATTTTTGTAGCATTTCAGAAACTAATAACTTGTTATGATCTTCGTTTTTGTTAAAATTAATGTCCATGTTTATTGTTGTTGTTATATATCTAATTCAAAGGTTTGTCTAAATAATTCTATAGCTGGATTCAACTCCTTAAAATGCTTGTATTTTTCTTCGTTGGTATAAATTACTTTTGGTTTGTATGTTTCAATAACCGTAATTTTTATTTTGATGTCGTAATTGCGTAAATTAGTTTTTAAGTAAACTAGTAATTCGGAATTACTGTTTTCAAAGTCTTCTTTAGAACCTTGGTTTGGAAATTCTAATAAGATATTTGTTCCCATTAAAACAGGTTTACTCAATCTCATGTAGCTACAAAACAGTTTTTTGCCTTTGGCTTCTAAAATATCGATGTAATCGTTCCAATGTTTTATGGCATCCTCTTGTGTAAATGGATCGGCTAAATGTTCACCAACTGCAACAGTTTCAATTTTTGCAAGATTGGAAAGGTCTGCTTTTTGCTTTAATCCTTTTATAGATAAAGAAGATACTTTTTTACTTGGGTCAATGGTAATTGTAGGAGTAATTTTTTGCTGAATGTGTTCGATTTTCTCCTCAACTTTTTCTTCTACTTTTTCTTCAATTTTTTGAACGCTTGCAACAGGAGTAGTTGGTACTTCTATTTTTGTAGCAGTTTCTACTGGAATTGAAGGTGTTACTGGTTGAATTTCTTTTCTATTTTGAAAGAAATTAGAAGGAATTATAAAGTATTTAGCTTTTTTTTTTCGGCATCATGTGTTAATGAAGCCAATTGCATTAGAGTTAATTCTACAAAAAGTCGTTGGTTTTGGCTGACTTTATATTTCAAGTCACATTCATTTGCAATGTTAATTCCGGTCAATAAAAAATCCTGAGATGCTTTTTGAGCTTGAATGGCAAATTGCTGCTGAGTTTGTTCGCTTACTTCTAATAATTTTAAAGTAACGGGATTTTTACAAACCAATAAATCTCTAAAATGTGAAGCCAAACCAGCAATAAAATGATGTCCGTCAAATCCTTTTGCTAAGATATCATTGTAAGTTAAAAGCAATTCTGGAATGTTATTTTCCAAAATTAAATCGGTAATCTTGATGTAATAGTCGTAATCTAAAACGTTTAAGTTTTCGGCTACAGCCTGACGAGTTAAGTTGTTACCACAATAAGAAACTACTCTGTCGAAAATAGACAAAGCATCACGCATCGCACCATCTGCTTTCTGAGAAATTATACGTAAAGCTTCTTCCTCAAACTGAACGTTTTGATTTTCAGCTATTCCTATTAAGTAGTCTTTGGTGTCGTTAATCGTAATTCGTTTAAAATCGAATATTTGACAACGTGACAAAATCGTAGGAAGAATTTTGTGTTTTTCCGTAGTAGCTAATATGAAAATAGCATGTTTTGGTGGCTCTTCTAAAGTTTTTAAAAACGCATTAAATGCAGAGGTTGAAAGCATGTGAACCTCGTCAATAATATATACTTTATATTTTCCAGTTTGCGGTGGGATTCGAACTTGATCGATAATACTTCTAATATCATCAACCCCGTTATTTGAAGCGGCATCTAATTCGAAAACATTGAAAGAAAAATCTTCATTTGGGTCGTCATAACCTTCTTGATTGATTTTTCGAGCTAAAATTCTAGCACAAGTGGTTTTTCCAACCCCACGTGGTCCTGTAAAAAGTAAAGCTTGCGCTAGGTGATTATTTTCTATGGCGTGTAGTAAAGTATTGGTAATAGCCTGTTGCCCAATAACATCTTTAAATGTTTGAGGTCTGTATTTTCGGGCTGATACTATAAATTGTTCCATAGGTAATTCTCGTTAGCAAATATAGATTTAAAAAGTGAAAAGTCAAAAGTGAAAAGTTAAAAGTTATTAATATTTTATAAAAAGCATTACCCACTACTTTTTCAATACAGATTTGAGAAATTAAAGAAATTTTGAAAATCTGTTCAAACTGTGTTCTTATAAAAAAAACTTCCAACTTCCAGCTTCCAACTCCCAACTTTAGTTATCTTTGCACCGCAGACCGCCTTATCGTTCCCGATTATATCGGGAGAGGAAAGTCCGGACACCATAGAGAAGCATAGCGGGTAACACCCGTCGGTAAATTTGGATTGAATTCTGAATTTGCAAGGACAAGTGCAACAGAAAGTATGTACAGGTTAAGCTGTAGTGAAACCAGGTAAACTCTATGCGGTGAAATTTCAAGTATATCAGCATTTAAGGGTTTCTCGTCCGTTGCTGAAGGGTAGAAAGATGGATTCTTAGAGTAATTTAAGAACTAGATAAATGATAAGGGTCCCGATCCTATCGGGATACAGAATCCGGCTTATAGGTCTGCATTTTTTTCTTCACATTTTGTTAATAATTCGTTAACAATTAATCTACTATTATTGATTACGTAACATTAACTTAACATTTGGAATTTACTTTTGCACCATAATTTTAACTAAATAAAAGATGAGCTTTACAAACATTTTAAATTTTTTCTCTCCAAAAGACAAAACTTTTTTTCCACTATTCGAAGAAGCTACTAACAAGTTAACTAAAATGTCTGATGCTTTGCATGAAGGAGTAAATGCTTCTAAAGCAGAAAGAGAAAGTTATTTTAAAAAAATTGATGAATTATTTGACAGCATTGAGAAAATTTCTCATAAAATGAATATCGAGTTAAGTAAAAATTTTATAACACCATTTGATAGAGAAGACATTCACGCTTTAATGACTACAATCGAGGATGTAGCTAGTAATTTACAAGAAGCATCTAATAGAATTAGAATGTATCAAGTGGAGAAAATCACTAAATCTATCAGAAAAATTACTGAAATCAATTTAGAGGCTTGTGGTTACATTGCTAAATCTGTAATGGAGTTAAAAGAAATGAAAAATTTCAAAAATATTTTTGATTCGGTTAAGAAAATTAACAAATTAGATAGAAAATCAGATTCAGTTTTTGAAAAAGCTGTAGCAGATATTTTCGAAAACGAAACAGATGCTAAAAATGTGATTAAATATAAAGAAGTTTTAGCATCTTTAGATAAAGCATCAGACAAATGTAAAGCTGTTGCTAGAGTTTTAGAAGCAGTAGCCGTTAAACATTCTTAATTAAGTACTATGTTTACATTATTAATAGTAATTATAGTCATTGCCTTGTTGTTTGATTTGGTTAATGGTTTTCATGACGCCGCCAATTCTATTGCAACTGTAGTTTCTACAAAAGTTTTATCTCCAACACAAGCTGTAATTTGGGCTGCATTTTTCAACTTTATAGCCTACTGGGTTTTCGATATGAGTGTGGGAAATACGGTAGCCAAAACGGTAGATGGTTCTGTAATTAATCTTTGGGTAATTTTATCCGGATTATTAGCAGCCACTATTTGGAATTTATTAACTTGGAAGTTAGGAATCCCATCTTCATCCTCACATACTCTTATTGGTGGTTTTGCAGGAGCAGCCGTTGCACACGCTGGTTTCGGTGTGTTAAATTTAGAATCTATTGGACTTACAGTTCTATTTATTTTCTTAGCACCATTTATTGGAGGAATCATTTCTTTCTTTATTGCCTTGGTAACAATTCAAAGAAATTTTTTCAAGAAAATAAGTTTATCTATAGCCGTTTCAGTACTAACTGTTTATGTAACTTATAGCTTAAAAGATAGTTTAGATATCAAACCAATTATGATATGGATCATCGGTATTCTGCTTGGTTTATTTATCGTAGTGTATTGTTGGTACGAATTGGTACATGGTAAAAATCCTTCACACACTAAAGAAGGAAATATGTACAAGAAATTACAGTTATTATCTTCTGCAGCTTTTTCATTAGGACACGGTGGTGCCGATTCTCAAAAAGTAATGGGAATTATTTGTGCCGCTTGTATTGTATATGCTAATGAATATAGAACAAGTCCCGACAAGAATATGCCTGAATTTGTAAAAGAATATAACTTGCTTAACACAACGGAAGTTCTTCAAGTAGTTTATAAAAATGAAGAAGGGAAAGTTAAAAAGTTTAAACCGTCAGTTGGTGTATTTGGAAAAGATACTTTATTTTTAGATGGAAAGAAAATTATTGATGTAACAACTGGTGAAAAAATTTACGATGATGAAAAATTAAATAAAGATGTTGCTAAAACAAATCCTTTCTTAGTCTCATTATCTAAAGACAAAATTAACTTAAATAACTTTGAAAAAGTTTCTAAAAAGCTAACAAAACTTGTAGTTTACTCTGATAAAAAAGACGTAAAAGACGTTGTAACTAATGAAATAATTTTTAAAGGAAAAGAAGTAAATCCAGAATATAGATATGCAAAAATATTTTCTAAATATTTAGATAAAGACGGTAAGTTGCTAGAAGGTCATAAATTAGAAACAAAAGTAACTAAAGATACTATGCCAACATGGATTGCTTTCGGGTGTTACTTAATGATTGGTTTAGGGACGTTAATGGGAGGTTGGAAAATCGTAAAAACTATGGGAACGAAAATCACCAAAGTTACACCTCTAGAAGGGGTTTGTTCTGAAACCGCTGGGGCTTTAACTTTATTTACAGTTTCTCAAATGGGTGTACCTGTTTCTACCACACATACCATTACAGGTTCTATAATTGGAGTAGGAGCAACTAAACGTTTAAGCGCAGTTCGTTGGGGTGTTACAATCAGCTTATTGTGGGCTTGGGTTTTAACCATTCCAGTTTCAGCAATTATTGCAGCTATAATTTATTTCATAACTACTTTGTTCGTGTAAATAAAATAAATCATAAACATAAGAATCCGTCTCAATACAATTGGGACGGATTTTTTTTGTCAAATTTATATTTGTTAAGAAATTGTAAATTAATTAACTAACTTCTTAAAGATAACTTAATATAAATAATGATAACTCTCTAGTTGTTAACATTAAATTTGCACAAACAAAACAAAACAACAACTAATTCTTAACACAACTACACAAACACTAATGAAAAAATTAATTTATCTTAACTTATTTGTTTTTTTCGGAATATTAAATTCCTTTTCTCAAAATGATACGATTAAAACAATGCTCATCTCTGAAACAAAAAAAGAGGAAGAAAAGCCAAAGAAAAAATGGTTCGAATTAATAAGTTTAAGAGGTTACGCTCAAGTTAGATATAATAAACTTTTAGAGACAAACCCGAATTTAGGCTGTGAACAATGTGATAGATCTTGGGGTGGTACAAGTAGCTTTTTTGTAAGACGTGGAAGGATTATATTTTCTGGTCAAGTACACGATAGAGTTTTTATTTATATTCAACCAGATTTTGCATCTGCGGCAGGAACTACAAATAGTTTATTTCAAATAAGAGATGCATATTTTGATTTATCATTAGATAAAGACAGAGAGTACCGTTTTAGAATTGGACAAAGTAAAGTTCCCTTCGGCTTTGAAAATATGCAATCTTCTCAAAATAGAATAACTTTAGATCGAAATGATGCACTAAATAGTGCCGTTTCTAATGAGCGTGATTTAGGTGTATTCTTTTATTGGGCTACAAAAGAAAAGAGAGAATTATTTAAAAAATTAATAGATGATGGGTATAAAGGTAGTGGAGATTATGGATTATTAGGATTAGGTTTGTATAATGGTCAAACTGCCAATCAAACAGAAAGAAATAATAATCAGCATGTTGTAGCTAGATTTACATACCCATTCGAATTTAAAAACGGTCAAGTTTTTGAAGCTGGTGTTCAAGCGTATAACGGAAAGTTTGTGGTTAATGCTCTAACAACAGGGGCAGCTAAGGCAAAATTAGAAAATAACAATCCAGAGTTTCTAGACCAACGTGCTGCAGCTTCACTTATTTTGTATCCAAAACCTTTTGGGGTTCAAGCAGAATATAACATTGGTAGAGGACCAAGATATAATCCGTCTAACAATACCATTGAAGAAAGTCATTTAGAAGGTGGATACATAATGTTAAATGCTAAAACTTCAATAAAAAATCACATAGTTTTTCCGTTTGTAAAGTATCAATATTATAATGGTGGAAAAAAACACGAATTAGATGCTAGGAGCTATAAAGTAAACGATTTAGAAATAGGTATTGAATGGCAACCTTTTAAAAGCTTTGAACTTGTTGCAGATTACACCATTTCAAAAAGAGAATACGAAGATGCGGTTTTATTTGATAATTATCAATCTGGAAGCCTATTAAGAATTCAGGCGCAGTTTAACTTTTAAAAACATCTAAAATATTTTAAAAAAAAGAAATTTTATGTAAAAATTGTGTGCGTTGGAGAGTGAAACTATTTTTAATTCCTATTTTTACCTTCAATATTTGAAAACTAAATTCATTTCATAATTGTATCGCATGAAATTTTTAAATTATTTCTTTCTTTTTATCTTTTTCATTTCTAATTTTTTGTTTTCGCAAGAAAAACCAACCAATGATATCAAATTGTCTTCCTTGCCTTATTTTAGTTCAGGGAAAGGAATTGGAATCACTTCTCCTGATAGTTTGTATCAATTGAATATTAGGTTTAGAATGCAAAATCGAGTAACTTATGTTGAAAATGATGGGGAAAGCGGTGGATATGATGCTCAAATTAGAAGGTTACGTTTGCGTTTTGACGGTTTTGTAGGAAATCCAAAATTCTTGTACGCCATTCAATTGTCTTTTGCACCCGGTGATGTCGGAGAAATAAAAGATGGCGAAAATTTAAATATTATTAGAGATGCTGTTTTTATGTATCGCCCCAATAATCATTGGAATGTGAGTTTCGGCCAAACAAAATTACCCGGAAACAGACAACGTGTCAATTCTTCTGGAGGTTTGCAATTAACAGACAGAACTATTAATAATGCCCGATTTACTATTGATAGGGATTTCGGATTCCAAGTCCACAACACTAATGAATATAAAAATAAGTTCTCATACAATTTCAAAGGTGCAGTTTCTACAGGTGAAGGAAGAAATTCTACCGATAAACCAGATGATGGTATAGCAATAACTGGAAAAATTGAAATATTACCTCTTGGCGCTTTTACTAGGGATGGAACAAATTTTGAAGGGGATATCATGCGTGAAAGCAAGCCGAAATTAATGTTCTCAGGAGCTTTTCAACAAAATAATCATGCCAGAAGAACGCAAGGTCAGTTGGGTAACGATTTATTTGAAACAAGAACCATGAAATCGGTACTTTTAGATGCCATGTTCAAATATAAGGGCTTTGCTGCGATGTCTAGTTTTATGTCGCGTACCACTACTGAAAATGCGGTAACTTTCGATCCAACTGATAGTACCGTTTCTAACTATGCTTTTGTTGGTAATGGTTTTGATTACCAATTGAGTTACAACACAAAATCGAATTACGAATTTATCACCAGATATTCCATTCAAAAAGTAGGAAAAGATATTCAACAATTCGCTCCCAATTCGAAACAATTGTCTTTTGGACTAACAAGATACATTTGGGAGCATACTTTTAAATTGCAAACAGAAGTCACTTTCGATACTTTAGAATTCCAAAACGGAACAACCCAAAACAATTGGTTTTTACGCTTTCAAGTCGAAATCGGAATTTAACGAGTTCAAATTACAAACGTCATTTTTAAGTTAATGACGTTTTTTTATTTCATCAATTGTTAAAGTATTCATAAAACTAACTTTTTAAAGTAACATAAAGTATTTTAGCAAGACAGATGTATATTCATTAACTAAACAAAATTTTATGTTGAAAAAATCACTACAAATTCTTTTGTGTGTTTTTCTTTTAACAAGTGCAGATAGTATCGCACAAAAGAAAGACAAAAAGAATAAAAAAGGACAAGCTCCTGTTGCAGCTGCTCCCGCAGATGTTAAAAAACCTGATGGTAAAAAAGAGCCTAAACCCTACAAAAAAGTTATCGATTCTACTGCGGTAACTCAAAAAGGTCTTATTGATGTTCACAAAGTGGCAGATAAGTACTTATTTGAAATTTCTGAATCTCTAATTGGTAAAGAAATTATGACCATCACAAGATATTCTAAAACACCTGCAGGTGGTGGAATTTTCGGTGGTGAAGAAATCAATCGTCAAGTGGTTCGTTTCGAAAAAGGTATGAATAATACGATTATCTTACGTTCTATAACTTACGTAATCACTACTCCAGATGAAGACAAACCAATCACAAAATCAGTAAAGAATTCAAGTGCCGATCCAATTATCGGAATTTACGATGTGTTGGCTTATAAAAAATCGGAATCAGGTAAAGAAAATGTTTCAAGTGTAATCGATATGACTTCAGCGTTCGATTCAGATACGCAAATTTTCTCTTTAAATCCGGTAAACAAACAATTGTTAAGCATTCAAGCGTTTCAAAAAGACAAATCGTTTATTCAATTTGTAAAAAGTTTCCCTATCAATACAGAAATCAGAACTACTAAAACGTTCTCAACTGTTGCACCTCAAGTTTCAAGATCTCCAGTACCAAAAATCGGAACTGATTTCCCAGCAGCTCTAGATGCAGGTGTAGTAACTATGGAAATCAATACGTCTTTCATTTTATTACCAGAAAATCCAATGCGTAAGCGTTCTTTCGATAAAAGAGTTGGATATTTTGCTAATGGATATGATGTTTTTAAAGAAGATTCTCAAAAAGCAGAAACTGATATCTTTGCTGTTAGATGGCGTTTAGAACCTAAAAATGCAGAAGATGCTGAAAAACAAAAAAGAGGGGAATTAATTGAGCCTAAAAAACCAATTGTTTATTATTTAGATCCTGCTACTCCAGACAAATGGAAACCTTTTATCAAACAAGGTATCGACGATTGGCAAGTGGCTTTCGAATTTGCAGGTTGGAAAAATGCAATTCGTGGAGAATATTGGCCAGAAAATGACCCAACAATGAGTTTAGAAGATGCACGTTTTTCGGTGTTAAGATATTTCGCTGCTGAAATTCAAAATGCATACGGACCAAACGTTCACGATCCAAGAACAGGTGAAATTATGGAATCTCACATCGGTTGGTACCATAATATTATGAGTTTATTACGCGATTGGTATTTAATTCAAACTGCCGCAGTAGATCCAAAAGCAAGAAATAAAAAGTTTGACGATAAGTTAATGGGCGAATTAATTCGTTTCGTAGCAGCTCACGAAGTAGGACACACACTTGGTTTACGTCACAACATGGGGGCTAGTAATGCAACTCCAGTTGAAATGTTAAGAAATCCAGAATTCCAAAAGAAAAACGGACACACTTCTTCTATCATGGATTACGCTCGTTTTAATTATGTAGCACAACCTGAAGATAATGTTAAAGATTTATTCCCAAAAATTGGAGATTACGACAAATGGGCTATCAAATGGGGGTACTCTTATTTTAATGACGCCAAATCTGAAGAAGCTGAAAAAGCAATTCTTAACGAAATGACTAAAGAAGCGTACAAAAACAAAAGATTACAATTTGGTACAGAAACTAGTCCATTCGATCCTCGTTTCCAAACAGAAGATTTAGGGGACAATGCCATGAAAGCGTCAGAATATGGTATCAAAAACTTAAAAAGAATTTTACCTAACTTAATTGAGTGGAGTAAAGAAAAAGGGGAAGATTATTCAGAATTAGAAGGTTTATATAATTCATTAGTTGGACAGTTCAGAAGATATATGGGTCACGTTACGAAAAACGTAGGTGGAATTTACGAAAACCCTAAAACGTATGACATGGAGGGTAATGAGTACGAAGTTGTACCTTCTACTATTCAAAATGAAGCGGTTGCTTTCTTAAATGAGCAATTGTTTAAAACTCCAACTTGGTTATTAGATCAGAATGTTTTAGCTAAAATTAATCCAGACAATGGAGTAGAGTTAATGAGAGGTATTCAAGACGGTACTTTATCAAGTTTATTAGCTCCAGATCGTTTAGCGCGTTTAATGGAAACTTCTTCTTTAAGCAAAGCAAATTATTCGGTAGATGAATTAATGATCGATTTAAAACGCGGAATTTTTACAGAATTAAGAACTAATGCAGCTATTGATGTATACAGAAGAAATTTACAAAAAGCTTTCGTATCTAAATTAATTGATGCAATCAGCCTAGAAAGAACCGTAACCGCTAACTTTAACGGAAGAAGAATTGTTATCGCTGATACCGATTTACCTTCAATTGCACGCGGACATTTAATTGAATTAAGAAGCCAATTAAAAGCGGCAAATGCTACGGCAACAGACCGTTTAAGTAAATTTCATATCGCAGATTTAGTAGCTAGAATTGACAAAGCTTTAAATCCGAATAGATAATATCGAAATTTTGTCATGCTGAACTTGTTTCAGAATCTTAAGAAGTAGATGTATATCAACTAAAAGCCTTCCAAATCTGGAAGGCTTTTTTTGTTTCTGTAATAATTCCTTGTCATGCTGAACTTGTTTCAGAATCTTTAGCATATACTGCATATCAACAAAAAACTTTCCATCAAAACTTTGTCATGCTGAACTTGTTTCAGAATCTTAAGTAGTAGATGTATAATTTAAAAAGTTTCCCCTCAAACTTTGTCATGCTGAACTTGTTTCAGAATCTTTAGCATATACTGCATACCAACAAAAACCTTCCATCAAGACTTTGTCATTCTGAACTTGTTTCAGAATCTTTAGCACATACTGCATACCAACAAAAACCTTTCCATCAAAACTTTGTCATGCTGAACTTGTTTCAGAATCTGAAGTAGTAGATTTATAATTTAAAAAGTTTCCTCTCAAACTTTGTCATGCTGAACTTGTTTCAGAATCTTTAGCATATACTGCATATCAACAAAAAACTTTCCATCAAAACTTTCCATCAAGACTTTGTCATTCTGAACTTGTTTCAGAATCTTTAGCACATACTGCATACCAACAAAAACCTTCCATCAAAACTTTGTCATGCTGAACATGTTTCAGAATCTGAAGTAGTAGATTTATAATTTAAAAAGTTTCCCCTCAAAGTTTGTCATGCTGAACTTGTTTCAGAATCTCTTTAAAATATTCCCAGCTGTGCTAGGTTCAATCCCTTAAAGTCTTACTTAAAAACCAACTACCTATTTTTAGTTTTTTATAAGTTACTTTGTATTTTTAACATACTTTTTTTTATTTATTAAATATCACTTTTAATATTTACAATACTATTTTTAATAAATACAATGCTATTTTTTATATCTACAATGTTATTTTTAATTAATAATATACTATTTTTAATTTTTAAAAGAATATTTTTATATTTTAGTAACCTATTTTTAATTTTTAATAAATTGATCATGTTATCGCTTCATTTACAACCCATATTCAAAGCTCGAGGTATCGAAAAACCGTATACATTTTTAGTAAAAAACGGTTTCACACCTCATGCTGCGCACAACTTGTTAAACGCTAAAACCAGAGTATTCAGATTAGACCACATCGAATTGTTATGTGAAATCTTAATTTGTGAACCAAACGATTTATTACTGTGGCAACCAATTAGCGGAAAACAAATTGCAGCAAACCATCCTTTAAAAAAGCTAAGTCATACTACAGATTCCGAAACCGACTTAAAAAAGGCGCTCTTCAATTTGCCTTATAACCAACTTAAGGATATTTCATCTAAGTTAACCAATGAAATTAACGATATAAATCCCTAAAAATACAAAAGCCGATTTTCAAACGAAAACCGGCTTTATTATTTTTCTAAGATAAAAGTTTTATTCTTCTTCTTTTTGTCCCATCATCATCAGATAAGCTTTCAAGAAACCATCAATTTCTCCGTTTAAAACGGCTTCAGAATCGGAAGTTTCAAATCCGGAACGCACGTCTTTAATTAATTTATAAGGATGCAATACGTAGTTTCTAATTTGCGAACCCCATTCAATTTTCATCTTACTTGCTTCAATATCTTCACGTTGTGCCAATTGTTTTTTTAGTTCAATTTCATACAATTGCGACTTCAACATTTGTAAGGCACGAGCTCTGTTATCATGCTGAGAACGCGTCTCCGAACATTGAATCTGAATCCCTGAAGGTTTGTGATATAATTGTACTTTAGTTTCTACTTTATTCACATTTTGTCCACCTGCACCACTCGAACGCGCGGTAGTAATTTCAATATCAGCCGGATTAATTTCAATTTCAATCGTATCATCCACCAACGGATACACATAAACCGAAGCAAATGAAGTATGTCGTTTCGCATTACTATCAAAAGGCGAAATTCGAACCAAACGGTGCACACCATTTTCTCCTTTCAAATATCCAAAGGCAAAATCGCCTTCAATTTCCAGAGTCACAGTTTTTATACCAGCCGCATCACCTTCCTGATAATTCAGTTCTTTGACTTTATATCCTTGCTTTTCGGCCCACATTAAATACATCCGCATCATTATGCTTGCCCAATCGCAGCTTTCTGTTCCACCGGCACCAGCAGTAATTTGAAGTACAGCACTTAAATTGTCACCTTCTTCCGAAAGCATGTTTCTAAACTCTAAATCTTCAATATTCGTGATTGTCTTATCAAAAATGGCGTCTAATTCTTCTTCAGATACGGCATCTTCTTTATAAAATTCGTAAGTCAATTGCAGTTCTTCCGCTAAATCTTCACAACGGGTATAATCGTCTACCCATTTTTTAATCGAACGTAAATTACGTACAATTATTTCTGCTTGCTTTGCATTGTTCCAAAAGTCTGGTGCAAAGGTCTTTTCTTCTTGATTGGTGATTTCGACAAGCTTGGCATCAACGTCAAAGATACCTCCTTAACGCACCAAGGCGATTAATAATGTCTTTAATTTGTTCGGTATTTACCATTTTATTCGTAGTTTTACAGCACAAAAATAGACTATTAAAACGATTTATGGAAATTAATTTATTCAGCGATACGGTTACCAAACCTACTCAAGAAATGTTGCAGTTTATGTTCAATGCTAGAGTGGGAGATGATGTGTTTAAACAAGATCCAACTGTAAATGAATTAGAAGAAACTTTAGCCGATTTATTTGGTAAAGAAGCGGCTTTGTTTTTTCCATCAGGTACAATGGCGAATCAAACCGCTATAAAATTACATACGAATCCTGGCGACGAATTAATTTGTGATAAATGGGGACATGTTTTTCTATATGAAGCAGGTGGAGTAGCCTTTAATAGTGGCGTTTCATGTAATTTGATTGACGGAAATCGTGGGATGATTACAGCTGAACAAGTAGAAAAAGCAATTAACGATCCAGAATTCTATCATGCACCAATGACAAAGTTGGTATGTGTAGAAAACACAACCAATAAAGGTGGTGGCGCTTGTTATGAAATTGAAGATTTAAGAAAAATAAAAGAAGTTTGTACCAAACATAATTTAAAATACCATCTAGACGGTGCCCGAATTTGGAATGCATTAGTAGCCAAAAAACAACATCCAAAAGTATATGGAGAATTGTTTGATACCATTTCAGTTTGTTTGTCTAAAGGGTTAGGCGCTCCTGTTGGTTCCGTTTTAATTGGTTCAAAAGAAGATATGAAACGCGCCCTTCGCATTCGAAAAATATTTGGTGGCGGCATGCGTCAAGCTGGATATTTAGCGGCAGCAGGAATGTACGCATTACAAAATAATATTTCTCGTTTAGAAGAAGATCATAAAAAAGCAAAAGAATTAGGAGTCATTTTAGCGACTTTACCTTTCATTTATAAAGTAGAACCCATAGAGACAAACATTGTGATTTTTACATTGAAATCTGATGTGAGTGAAACGCAGTTTATCGATAAATTGAAAGAGAAAAACATCAACATTAGCAACATGGGAAGCGGTAAACTTCGCATGGTTACTCACCTAGATTACAAGCAAGTCATGCACGATTATGTGATGGAAACTTTAAGTAAAATTAGTTTTTGATTAAATAAATATATAGGCACATAGTTTTTAACGATTTCTATGTGCTTATCTGTTTATTTTAAATCTCAATTTCCAAAGCAAAGCAACTTTTTCCTTCTTTAGTAATTAAGAATTGATTTTCAGTATGATGAATTTCAATGGCATCGTTAAAATTCAATTCTTGTAAGTAATTTAAATTTAGTGCTTTGATTGTGTTACTTAAGACTGTTTCTACATTTGTAACATCTAAACACCATTCTAAATATTTCACATTATTAGCGTGATTTACGATGTCAATATCAGATAAAAGAATGTTTCTTTCGTTTTTAAACGTAAATGCTTCCGGAATATTGATTTTCTGAATAGGATTTGAAATACTATCAGTATCAAATTTTTCGAAATGATTGTGTGGCAAAGCCAAAATATCAGGTCTTCTGGTTTTGGTATTAATCACAACCCAAAAAGTTTCACAACCTACAATTTTTTCGTCATTTAAGTACATTTCTAAACAACGGATAGAACGTGAGTTTTCTAAGGTTTTAATCCAAGTTTTAATGGTGATAACATCTTTCCATTTTGGCACTTTCGTGATTTCAATTCGCATTCTGCTTAACACCCAAGCTTGATGATGTTGTTGCATGTCTAAATAACTAATGCCACCTAAATCGGCGTGCATTCCGGCTACAATTTGAAATAAATTACAAATTTCCGTATGTTTTAAAAACCCTGTTGGATAGCAATGTTGAAAACCAATTTCGAAATTGTGTTGGAAAATAGAGGTGAAGTCTGAAGAAATGGGCATAGTTATAATTTAATTCCTAATGAAACATTAAAGGAGTTACTGTTATCAAAATAATTTTCAAATTCAGGAGTAGTTTTTACATTTAGGATAAATTTATTATAACTTAAATTCATAAAAAAAGTCAAACTGTTGTCTATTTTATAATTGAAATTTGTACCAAACCCATATAATTTCCCAAATTGAACACCTAAATTTTTTTCAAAACCACTTTGTCTAACTTCTACACCACCGTATTTAATTTCGGGTTCAATAGAA
This sequence comes from Flavobacterium difficile, assembly GCF_011392115.1. GTDB lineage: Bacteria > Bacteroidota > Bacteroidia > Flavobacteriales > Flavobacteriaceae > Flavobacterium > Flavobacterium difficile. The sequence continues at coordinate 207,528 of NZ_JAAJBT010000004.1, read as the reverse complement.
AAATGATTATTTAATTTCATGTTATAATTTAAATATACATTAGCAGTATTTAAATTTGAACTTCCAACATTACCACCAATTGCTGTATCTATGGCTTTCAGTCTTGTTTTATCAAATAAGCCTCCAATATTGAAATTAAAAACTTGCAACGCATTTAGTTTTAAAAAAAAACCATAATTGTCGTTTTTATGGCCTTTTGACAAATAGTTATCTCCAAAAAAATTGTTATAACTTGCTCCTAAACTAAAATGAGGATTGAATTTTACAATTTTCTCTTTTTTATCTTGCCCAAAAGAAACAAAAGTAATTAATAGAATTCCAAAAAATAGTGCCCTCATAGTTAGTAATTTATGGTGTAGTTTATTGAATCAGAATCATTAATAATAATATTTTCATCCGTAACAGTTGTAACGTTTGTAGAGTAGTTAATTTTGGTGTATCTGACTATAAGAGTTTGATTCTTTTTGACCAACTTATTAAGTTGAAAGTTTTCATAATATTCAGTTTCAGGAGTAGTATTTATTATAATATTTTCTTTAGCTACAATTCCAATATATTCTATTTTACTTATTTCAGTATTAGCGCTTTGTTGGTTTAATATAATATTTAGTTTGGTAAGATTTTGTTTTTCAAAAATCTTCATAGTTGGTGCATCAAACTGAAAGTTCAAAAAATTATCCATGTTAAATTGGGTAATTTTTTGAGAATTGTATGTCATATCGTTTTCATTAGTTGTTATTTCGATATAATCAAAATTTGTCGGTTTAGAAAATACAAAAGTATAATTGCCGTTGGAATCAGTATTTCCAAAAGCGATTAAATTATTTTCATAGTTACTTCCAAACAACCCAGAATCTCCGTTTTTTATAATATTTACAGCAATTTTATGATTTGGAATGGGTACATTATTTTCGGTATTTAATTTTCCCTTAATAACTACTTTTTCTGTACCTAAATATTGTATTTCATTTTCACATGAAATAAATATTAAAACGAATAACAAGTATATTTTTCTCATAAAGTTTTATTTTGAGATGTAAAAATAAGAGTTAGGTTGCGTGGTATTGTGTTAAATTTTCGATAACTTTTATAATTTCTTTTCTATCTCTTTGAAAATCAAACCAAGTAGCATTTTCGGTGCGTTTAAACCAAGTCATTTGTCGCTTCGCAAATCGACGTGTGTTTTGTTTGATTTGTGCGATGGCGAATTCTAAAGTGGTTTTTCCTTCTAAATAATCAAATAATTCTCTGTAGCCTACAGTTTGTAAGGCATTTAGCGCTTTGTGAGGAAATAAATTTTCGACTTCATTTAATAATCCTTGTTCCAACATGATGTCTACACGCTGGTTAATTCTGTCATACATGATTTCTCTTTCCGCTTCTAATCCGATGACTATTGGAATAAAATCGCGCTTGTTTTTTCGTTTACCAATAAAGGAAGAATAGGGAAGTCCGGATCCTAAACACACTTCTACAAAACGTTTCATGCGTTGCGGATTTTGTAATGTTTGCGGATTTTCAGTTGTTAGTTTTTGATAATAGTCACTATCAAATTCTAGTAATTTTTCTTGTAGGAATTCGATACCCAATTCGTCAAATTTAGAATTGATTTCAGTTCGAACATTTTCATCAATATCTGGAAATTCATCAAATCCTTTTAAAACAGCATCAACATATAAACCCGAACCACCAACCATTATTTGAATGTTGTTTTTTGGGAATAATTCATCCAATTTCGATAGGGCTTCCAGCTCAAAATCACCCACAGAATATTTATCAAAAATCGATTTATTTTGAATAAAATGATGTGGAGCTGCAGCTAATTCTTCATCTGAAGGAACTGCCGTACCAATTGTCATTTCTTTATAAAATTGCCGACTATCGCAAGAGATAATTTCACAACCAAAATGTTGCGCCAAAGTAATGCTTAAGGATGTTTTTCCTATGGCTGTTGGTCCGATGATGGTTATTAGGTAATTTGGTTTCAAGTTTAAGGTTTCAAGTTTAAAAATTCGTAATTCAACATTTAGTCATCTTTTTCTAGCTTCCGACTTTCAATTTCCATCTTCAAGCTTATTACTCAAACTAAAACTTCATAATTCGCATCACTTTGTTTTTTCGGATGTATCCTTTTATAATATTGGTAGTGTCTCGGTTATTTTGCATTGGAATTAAAATGTTTTTCAATACCTCAACATTGGTAACTTGATAATTCAAATCGAAAAAACAATAGCCTTTGTATACGCCATTTTCAATAATTACGGCGCTGCGTTCTTCTATCGTTCGGCCTTTATCTACAACAATCATATTGTCATTTTCAAATTGTGCTTCGCTGATAAATTTCATAACTCGTGCATTGTAGGTTTCAGGATCTTCTGCTCCGATACAAGCGCCATTACACTCTTTTATTTTATGCTGAAAACAAGCCGATTTTGTTTCGTACAATCCGTTAATTTTCTGACACAATTCATGTGTAGCAGTAATTTTAAAAAGTAAGTTTTTACCTTCTTGCAAACTCACAAATGAAGTAATTTCTTTTTTTCTTCCGTCTGATTTTTCAATTTTTAAAGCTAGATAGCCATTTTCATCAAGATGAGAATACATCGCAAAATTGAAAATACTTTTACGTTGTGCTCGATTGTAAATGGGTTTGTTGATTTTAATTTCTTCCGATTCTTTTAGCAAGGCAATTAATTCGCTACCCGTTTCTTCAAAACTTACATCAAAAACATCTCTTTGAATTTTTTTACTTTTCGAATTCACACCTGTAAAATGTTGGTTGACTCTTTTTTTGATGTTTTTGCTTTTTCCGATATAAATTAAATCACCTTTTTCATTATGAATGTAATACACACCAGTTTTAGAAGGTAGTTTTTCTATGATATCTAATAATTTCGGAAGCATTCCTGCTTTTATTTCCGTTTTGATGTAATTTTTTACAATTTCTTTAGTCACATCTTTAGCCAATAACATTTTGAACAACTTTACCGTTGCCATAGCATCACCACTTGCACGATGTCTGTCGGCCATTGGAATTCCTAAAGAACGCACCAGTTTCCCTAAACTATACGAAGGTAAATCTGGAATAATTTTTTTGGATAACTCTACAGTGCAAAGTGTTGGTTTTTTGAAATCGTATCCTAATCTTCTGAATTCGGTTTGTAAAATTCGGTAATCGAAACTGGCGTTATGAGCAACCATAATCGTACCTTCAGTGATTTCAATGATACGTTTCGCTACTTCATAAAACTTAGGAGCACTTCTTAACATGGCACTATTAATACCAGTCAATTTTACTACAAAAGGTTGTATCGGTTTTTCAGGATTCACCAAACTAATAAATTGGTCTACCACTTCATGGCCATCAAATTTATAAATGGCAATTTCGGTAATACCTTCTTCGTTGTATTGTCCGCCTGTGGTTTCTATGTCGATAATCGTGTACAAATCAGTGTTCGGTGTTCAGTTTTAAGTATTCAGTTTGAAATATTTGGGACAACTTGTCCCGAATTTCGGGATTGAAAACTGCATTATTGATAATTTCTATTGCCAAAGATACTACTTCCAATTCGAACCATAGTACTTCCGCAGGAAATTGCGAGTTGATAATCGCCAGACATTCCCATTGACAAAGTTTGAAGTTGGGAGTTAGAAGTTTGAAGTTTATCAAAAATAGCTTTCAAATGGTTGAATTCTTTTTCAATTTGTGATTGATTATCAGTAAATGTTGCCATTCCCATTAAACCAACAATACGAATATTGTCATACTGAACTTGTTTCAGTATCTCAAAAATCTCATTCAATTCCTCTTCATTCAATCCGAATTTGGTTTCTTCTTCCGCGATATGAATTTGTAACAAACAGTCAATAATTCTATTGTGTTTTTTGGCTTGTTTGTTAATTTCTTGTAACAATTTCAAACTATCCACTCCATGAATTAAACTCACGTATTCCGCCATAAATTTGACTTTATTGGTTTGAACGTGACCAATCATATGCCATTCGATATCTTTTGGCATTTGTTCCCATTTTTCGGTCATTTCTTGGATTTTGTTTTCTCCAAAAATACGTTGCCCAGCATTGTAAGCTTCCATTAAATCAGAGACAGGTTTGGTTTTAGAAACCGCAACCAAAGTGACATGAGCTGGAAGTTGGGATTTTATTTCAGTAAGGTTTTCTTTAATTTTCACAGGATTCTTTTAACATCAATTCTACAAATTTATTTTTTTCATTATTTGGAATATAAAAACTAATTTTAGTTTCATAAATTTTTAAGTTAGTTTTAAAATTTGGTCCTTTAGAAATATTTTCAAATAAAATATTCTTTTTTCCCATATCACTTTGAAACAAATTCCCTAAAAACATATCATAACAACTACTTGAAGAACAATTATATGCAACAATATTATTTTTTAAGTCAATTGATATTATTGAAAAATCAGTTGATGTATTTTCATTCTTTAAATAAAGAATAAAAGTATCTTTATTTTCATATAAAACATCTTTATATAATTTATCATCAATTGATACATAATATTTTGCTTTATCTAAAATAGTAGCATTACCTATTAAATATTTTATAACTATTGGTTTGTAATAATACAAAGCAAATAATATTGCAATGCTTAATCCAAGTGATATTAATAATTTTTTCATGGTTAAATATTATGTTATGCTTTCAGCACGACAATATTGTTGTTAAGCTTACTGATTCTTACTTCGTAAATCCAAAATCCAAAATCGTAAATTATAATTCGTACACCACCAAACCACTTCTAAACTTAGGTTCAATATACGTTGATTTTGGAGGCATGATTAAATTGTTATCGGCAATGGTTTTAATTTCTGAAATGTTGGTAGGGTAGAGCATGAAACCTACTTCATATTCGCCTTCGTCAATTAAATCTTTAATTACAGAAATACTTTGTTTTCCTGGAATATAATCGATGCGTTCGTCGTTACGTAAATCTTCAATTCCTAGTAGTGGATTCAAAACGGTATCGTATAAAATTTGTGCATCTAAATTTTCTAAAACTGACGTTTCTTTCTGATTTTGCTTGTAGAATAACGCGTAAAAACTGCCATCTAAATACATACCAAATTCGAATTTATTTTGGGGTTTCCACAACTCTTGATCTTTGGTTTTGATGATGAAATTATCGGCTAATTTTTTTATAAAATCGTCTTTAGATAATCCATTCAAATCGCGGATAATTCTATTAAATTCATAAATTTTAACGTTACTTTCAGCAATTAAAAAACTCATGAAATAGTTTAAATTTTTGTTTCCTAAATGTTTATCTTGTTCAAATAATAATTCTGCAGAAGCAGATCTGTGATGTCCGTCTGCAATGTATAAATTCGGAATGTTTTCAAAATGTTCCTGTAACCAATCTATTTCCGATTGAGTGTCGATTTTCCATAGGGTGTGTTTTTCTTTATTTGGAGTTGCGAAAGCATAAATCGGCTCACTCTTTTTTCGTAAAGAAATAAACGTGTTAATCTCAACAGAATCTGGATAAGTTATTAGAACGGGTTCGGTATTAAAGCCGGTTTGATGTAAATAATCTTTGAACAATTCCACTCGATATTGTAAGGTATCTTCGTGTTTTTTAATGATATTTTGCTGATAATCTTCAACTGAAGTTCCTGCGATAATTCCAGTAAACGTCTGACTTTTTGCCTGAATTTCATATAAATAAAACACAGGTTGTTCTTCCGAAGTTAAAATGTTTTCGTTTTTAAAATCCTGATATTTGTGTAAAACTCCTTTAAAACGTTTGTCGATTGTGATTTTTTGGGCATTTGCATACGCCGGATGAATCACATGTAAAAACGAATACGGATTAAAATTCAACCAAGCTGCAAGCTCCGCTGAACTGTAATCGTCATACGTTCTACAAGTTACCAATGCGACTTTATCCGCTGTAGGGCGAACCGCTTTAAAAGGGATTATTTTGCTCATGTTTTGAGTTTACAGTTTACAGTCACAGTATTCAGTCACATTTTTAACTGAATACTGCGACTGCGACTAATTACTTAGAAAATTGCTTTGCAATTTTTTCTGCTTTTTTGCTTTCTGAATAGTCGTAGAACCCTTCACCAGATTTTACGCCTAATTTTCCTGCCATCACCATATTCACTAACAACGGACATGGAGCATATTTTGGATTTTTGAACCCATCGTACATTACGTTTAAGATAGATAAACAAACGTCAAGTCCGATAAAATCTGCTAATTGTAGTGGCCCCATTGGATGCGCCATTCCTAATTTCATAACTGTATCAATTTCAGAAACTCCAGCTACACCATTATATAATGTTTCGATAGATTCATTAATCATAGGCATTAAAATTCTGTTTGCTACGAAACCTGGATAATCGTTAACTTCAGTTGGCGTTTTTCCTAATTTTACAGATAAATCCATGATGATTTTCGTCACTTTATCAGATGTAGAATAGCCTCGGATGATTTCAACCAATTTCATAATCGGCACCGGATTCATAAAGTGCATTCCAATAACTCTTTCTGGATGAACCACTTGAGCGGCGATTTGAGTAATTGAGATAGAAGAAGTATTACTAGCTAAAATTACATTATGGTCGCAAATATCACTTAATTGCTTGAAGATATTCATTTTTAAACCTACGTTTTCAGTTGCTGCTTCTACCACTAAATCGCAACCCACTACACCATCTTTTACCTCTGTGTAAGTAATAATATTTGAAATAGTTTTGTGTTTGTCTTCTTCTGTAATACTTCCTTTTGCAACCATTCTGTCTAAGTTAGCGGCAATTGTTGCCATTCCTTTTTCTAATGATTTTTCAGAAATATCAATTAATTTTACTGTGAATCCTGCTTGTGCAAATGTATGAGCAATTCCATTACCCATTGTTCCTGATCCTATTACGGCAATTTGTTTCATTTAGTAAGCCCCTAAATCCCCGAAGGGGACTTTCCTACTAGGGGTAAGTAGGGTTTTAATTATTTATTATAAAATTTAGTTTCTTTTATCATTCCCCTTTGGGGATTAGGGGGCTTTTACTTCCCAATACAATCGATAATCTGATACGCAACTCTTAACGCTTCTGTTCCATCTTCTAAACTTACAATAGGAGTCGTATTGTTATTGATTGCATCTGCAAACGCTTCTAATTCATCTAAAATAGCGTTGTTTGGATTTACATTTGGATTATCGAAATAAATTTGTTTTTTCACACCTTCTGCATTTTGTAGAATCATATCGAAGTCACCCGGAGTTTCTGGGGCATCTTGCATACGAACCACTTCGCAAATTTTATCTAAATAATCTACAGAAATGTAAGCGTCTTTTTGGAAGAAACGGCTTTTACGCATGTTTTTCATGGAAATTCTACTTGCAGTAATATTTGCCACACAACCGTTTTCGAATTCTAATCGCGCATTCGTAATATCTGGTGAATCGGAAATAACTGCGACACTACTGGCATTAACCGATTTTACTTTCGATTTTACCACGCTTAAAATCGCATCAATATCGTGAATCATTAAATCTAAAACCACAGGAACATCTGTACCACGAGGATTGAATTCTGCCAATCGATGTGTTTCAATAAACATAGGTTTGTTGATTTTATCTTTCACAGCTGTAAAAGCTGGATTGAAACGTTCTACATGTCCAACTTGACCTTTTACGTTATATTTTTTAGCTAGCGCCACAATCTCTTCTGCTTCTTCAACCGTTGTTGCGATTGGTTTTTCGATGAAAATATGTTTGCCAGCTTCGATAACCATTTTGGCACATTCGAAATGTTGAATCGTAGGTGTAACTATATCTATTACATCAACTTCTGCAATCAGACTTGCTATAGAATCAAATTTTTTATAACCGAATTCGGCTGCGACTTTAGTAGCATTTTCTTCAAAAGGATCAAAAAAACCTACTAGTTCATATTTTTCAGATTGATTAAGTAATCGTAAATGTATTTTTCCTAGGTGACCCGCACCTAAAACTCCGACTTTTAACATAAAAATAAATTTCATCAAAAATAGTAATTAAATAATAAAAATTTCGATTTGCTTTTTGAAATTTTAAATCTAATTTTACATCAATAATTTACTACTACAATTGAAAGATACTAATAAACATCAAGGGCTTAGAAATCAGCTTGCAAAGCAATTACAGGAAAAAGGAATTACAGATAAAAACGTGTTAGAAGCTATTAAAAAAATCCCTCGACACTTATTTTTGAATTCTAGTTTCGAAGATTTTGCTTACCAAGACAAAGCCTTTCCAATTGGTGCAGGACAAACTATTTCACAACCTTATACAGTGGCTTTTCAAAGTGAATTATTACAAATTGAAAAAGATCATAAAGTTTTAGAAATAGGAACGGGAAGTGGCTATCAAACTGCGGTTTTAGTTACATTAGGTGCCAAAGTATTTACGATTGAAAGACAAAACGAATTGTTTAAAAAAACATCACGTTTGTTACCAACTTTAGGTTTCAGACCAAAATTATTTGTTTTTGGTGATGGATATATCGGTTTAGAAAAAGAAGCACCTTTTGACAGTATAATTGTAACAGCCGGTGCACCAATTATTCCGCAAGCTCTGTTATCACAATTGAAAATAGGAGGAAGGTTAGTAATTCCTGTTGGTGATGCTACACAAATAATGACTTTATTAGTTAGAAAAAATGAAACACAATTTGAAAAAACCGAATTTGGTGATTTTAGATTTGTACCGCTTTTAGAAAATAAAAATTAATCAATAAATTTAAATTTATGAAAAAACTGATTTTAGGATTCTTAGTTTTCAGTTCCTTATTAAATGCTCAAGAAAAACCAAAATTAGTGGTGGGTATAGTGGTAGATCAAATGAAAATGGAATATTTGTATCGTTTTGCTAATGATTTTTCTGACAATGGCTTTAAAAAATTAATGAACAAAGGGTTTACGTTTCATAACATGCATTATAATTATATGCCTACTTACACGGCTCCAGGTCATGCCGCAATTTTTACAGGTGCACTACCAAATGTAAATGGAATTATAGGAAATGAATGGTTTAATAAAGCCATTGGTAAAGAAATGTATTGTACAGATGATAATAATGTAACCACTTTGGTAGAAGGGACTGAATCTGAAGGTAAGATGTCGCCTAAAAATTTATTTAGTACTACCATTACAGATGAATTAAAGTTAGCAACTAATTTCAAAAGCAAAGTAATTGGAATTAGTATTAAAGATAGAGGTGCAATTTTACCCGCGGGGCATTTTGCTGATTGGGCATTTTGGTTCACCAAAACAGGAAATTTTATTTCAAGTTCATTTTACGGTCAGAAATTACCAGATTGGGCAACACAATTTAACGATGAAAAAAATTATTTAAAATACATTGAAAAAGGTTGGGATTTATTAAAACCTAAAGAAACATATAATGAAAGTTTAAACGATAATAATCCTTATGAAGGAAAGTTGTTTAAGAAAACACCTTTCTTTCCTTACGATATGAAGGAAATGTTTAATAATAATGATGCAGGAGTTTTAAGAACAACACCTTACGGTAACAATTTAGTGGCAGATTTTGCAAAAAAAGCTATTGAGAATGAACAAATGGGTGCAGATGAAATTACTGATTTTTTAACATTAAGTTTTTCTTCAACTGATTATGTAGGACATGTTTTAGGGCCACGTTCAATAGAATTACAAGATACTTATTTAAGATTAGACGAAACAATTGCTGATTTTTTAGCGTATTTAGATGCTAAAGTTGGTAAAGGAAATTATTTAGTTTTTTTAACTGCTGATCATGCAGGTGCGGAAAATGCTACTTATTTAAAAGATAATAAATATGAAGTAGAAAGTTTAAACTCTAAAAACTTACAACAAAGTATGATTGAGTTTTCTCAAAAAACTTTTGGTGAAAATGTTTTATTAGAATATTCTAACTACAATATTTTTATTGATAAGGAAAAAGTAAAACTAAAAGGCTTGGAATTGAATCAAGTAAAAAAACAATTTAAAACGTTTTTAATGACTCAAAATTTCATTAGTAATGTCTTTACAGAAGAAGAAGTTCAGTTTTCGAGTTCTAATAATCCATTACTTCAGATTATAGCAAATGGTTATGATCCGAAACAAAATGGGGAGTTAGTATTGCTATTCAAACCAGGATTTATGGAATATTCTTCAACAGGAACTACTCATGGTTCACCTTATTCTTATGATACTCATGTGCCTTGTTTGTTTTATGGTTGGAAAATCAAAAAAGGGGAATCTTTTAGTAAAAAAACCATCACACAAATTGCACCAACTTTGGCTCAGAAATTAAAAATTACCATGCCAAACGGAACAGATTCTGAAGTATTAGAAGAAATTTTAATCAAATAAAACCAAAAAAAAAGCACTGAATTTTCAGTGCTTTTTTTTAATCTATCTAAACGTATAGAATTAAAAAGTGTATGTAATTTACTATAGTTTAGAATTTTAAGTAGTAGGGTTTTGGTTTAAATTTCTATTTCAATTTGATTTTTTAGAATGTCTTCAAATGTTTCTCTTTCTCTTATTAAATGAGCGGCTCCATTTCTCCATAAAACTTCTGCAGGTTTCACTCTAGAATTATAATTAGAAGCCATTGAAAAACAATAGGCACCTGCGTTTTTAAATCTTAAAATGTCGCCTTCATGAATTTCAGATATTCTTCTATTTGAAGCAAATGTATCGGTTTCGCAAATGTATCCTACAACAGAGTAATATCGTTCCTTACCTTTTGGATTAGAAATGTTTTCGATATAATGTTCTGCACCATAAAGCATTGGTCGGATTAAATGATTAAAACCAGTGTCGACACCAGCAAAAACTGTTGAAGTAGTTTGTTTTACAACATTTACTTTAGCTAAAAACGAACCAGCTTCACTCACTAAAAATTTTCCTGGTTCAAATACTAAAGTTAAGTTTCTTCCGTATTCTTTTTCAAAAGCTAAAAATCTTTTACTTAATTTTTTTCCAAATTCCTCAATATCAGTTTCAATATCTCCTTTTTTGTAGGGTACTTTGAAACCACTTCCAAAATCTATAAAATCAAGTGTTTTAAATTGTTTTGCCGATTCAAATAAAATTTCTGCTGCATACAAAAACACTTCTATATCTAAAATATCAGAACCGGTATGCATGTGAATACCGTTTATATGCATTTTAGTATTTTCAACAATTCTTAATATATGAGGCAATTGATGAATAGAAATTCCGAATTTACTATCAATGTGTCCCACAGAAATATTGGCATTTCCGCCAGCCATAACATGCGGATTTACACGAATACAAACAGGAACTTTTGGATATTTTGTTCCAAATTGTTCTAAAACTGATAAATTGTCAATGTTAATTTGAACACCAAGTTCTGTAACTTTTTCAATTTCTTCAAAAGAAACGCCGTTAGGAGTATACATAATTTCATTTGGTTCAAATCCAGCATGTAAACCCAGTAATACTTCTTCAATTGAAACCGTGTCTAATCCGCTTCCTTCGTTTTTTAATAATTTCAATATGTTAACATTTGAAAGCGCTTTTACTGCGTAGTGAATTTTAAAGTTTTCTACCTTGCTAAACGCTTTTGTTAAACGTTGGTATTGTGCAATGATTTTGTCTGCATCATAAACATATAATGGACAACCGTAATTTTGTGCAACTTGTAGTAAGTCTGAATTTTGCATTTTGATTTTATTTTTTGCAAATGTATTTTGTAATTTGGTTAATTAGAAATAAAAACACAAATAAAAAATAAAAACAACATATTGTTATGATTATAACATTTTAAAGATAATATTCAGAAATATAAAAGTAAAAAGAAGTGTAAAAATTAGTCATTTAAGAATTACTTTATTATTTTTGTCCCACTTTTAAACAAGATTAACTCATACTAAATTATGAACGTACACGAATATCAAGGTAAAGAAATATTAGCAAGCTATGGCGTGCGCATACAACGTGGTCATGTAGCAAACAATGCTGAAGAAGCTGTTGAAAAAGCAAAACAATTAACTGCTGAAACTGGTACAGGTTGGCATGTAATAAAAGCTCAAATTCACGCAGGTGGACGTGGAAAAGGTGGTGGAGTTAAATTAGCAAAAAATTTAGATCAGGTTAAAGAATTAGCGGGTCAAATTATTGGTATGGATTTAATTACGCCTCAAACGCCTCCAACTGGAAAAAGAGTTCATAAAGTTTTGGTTGCTGAAGATGTATATTACCCAGGTGAATCTGAAACAAAAGAATTTTATATGTCTGTTTTATTAAACAGAGGTAAAGGACGTAACATGATAATGTATTCTACTGAAGGTGGAATGGATATTGAAGAAGTTGCGGAACACACGCCACATTTAATTTTTACTGAAGAAATTGATCCTTCTGTTGGTTTACAAGGTTTTCAAGCAAGACAAATTGCTTTTAATTTAGGTTTATCAGGTGAAGCTTTCAAAGAAATGGTAAAGTTTGTAGATGCTTTATATAAAGCTTACATTGGTTCAGACGCTACTATGTTTGAAATTAACCCAGTTTTAAAAACGTCAGATAATAAAATTATTGCAGTTGATGCTAAAGTTGATTTAGACGATAATGCTTTATTCCGCCATAAAGATTTAGCTGAAATGCGTGATGTTCGTGAAGAAAATCCGATTGAAGTTGAAGCTAAAGAAGTAGGATTGAACTACGTAGATTTAGATGGAACAGTTGGATGTATGGTTAACGGTGCTGGTTTAGCAATGGCTACTATGGATTTAATTAAATACGCAGGTTTTGAACCAGCTAACTTCCTAGATGTTGGAGGAACTGCAGATGCTAAACGTGTAGAAACAGCTTTCCGTATTATCTTAAAAGATGAAAATGTAAAAGCGATCTTAATTAACATTTTTGGTGGAATTGTACGTTGCGATAGAGTTGCACAAGGTGTTGTAGACGCATACAAAAATATGGGTGATGCAATTAAAGTGCCAATCATTGTTCGTTTACAAGGAACAAATGCTGAGATTGCAAAAGAATTAATTGATAATTCTGGAATGCCAATTTTATCTGCTGTTCAGTTTCAAGAAGCGGCTGATCAAGTTAAAGCGGCTTTATCTTAATAAAAAAACAAAATATTTTTTATTTATTCAAATCCCGATGAAAGTCGGGATTTTTTTATTTTAAAAATAATGTAGATTTTCTACTTTTTTAGTTATATTTGACATTTCGGGGGATTAGCTCATTTGGCTAGAGCGCTACGCTGGCAGCGTAGAGGCGACCGGTTCGAATCCGGTATTCTCCACAATAATAGGTGTTTTAAAACCCTTCAAAAACACCTAAACCAAATAAGGCAAAATCGTATTTTACAGGATCATTTGCATCTAAAAGTCGTAAGTTGGTGTCTAATTCAAACAATGCTTTTGCGTCGTTTTGTTTTCGTGTTAAGAGATTTAACTTTCGCGCCACATTTCCAGAATGTACATCTAACGGACAAGATAAAGCTGAAGTTGGTATTGATTTCCAAATTCCTAAATCGACTCCATTTTTATCATCTCGAACCATCCATCTTAAAAACATGTTGATTCTCTTAGCCGCTGAACCATTTAAAGGATCGGAAATATGTTTTTGACTTCTTGGTTCATGTGGAATTTCAAAGAATGTTTTTTTAAATTCAGAAATACTTTTTTGTGTAGAATTTTTTTCAATATGTGTAGCAAAAACGCTTTCTAAATCAGTATGATTTTGATAGATATGTTGCAAACCTTTTATGAATGTTACTGCATCAGTAGCATTAAAAGTTCGATGTACAAAATTAGATAATTTTTCTAAATGAATTTCTTTATGATGCATTACGAAATCGAAAGGCGAATTTCCCATAATTTGCATGAGTTTATGCGAATTATTAATAATCATTTTTCTATTTCCCCATGCTATTGTTGCGGCTAAAAATCCAGCAATTTCAATATCTTCTTTCTGAGAATACAAATGTGGAATTTGAACAGGATCTGAATCAATAAAATTCTTATTGTTATATAAAATAACCTTTTCGTCTAAAAATTCTTTTAATTCTGATGGGTTCATTTGAAAATAAGTTGGTGAATTTTAGCCCCGATTACAGTGGCATCTCCCGATTTTTCTTCGGGAATATAACGGAAAGCGGGACGATAAGTGTACTGAAAAACGATTCGTCTGCTATTAATTTTGCAAAACACCATCAATCATTACTAACTTTCTATCTGCCATATTTGCCAATTCTTCGTTATGAGTAACAATAACGAAAGTTTGTCCAAATTCGTCTCGCAATTTAAAAAACAATTGGTGTAAATTTTCTGCAGTGGCATGATCTAAATTTCCAGAAGGTTCATCAGCAAAAATTACAGCAGGTTTATTAATTAAAGCTCTTGCGACTGCTACACGTTGTTGTTCACCACCAGAAAGTTCACTTGGTTTGTGATGAATTCTGTGTGATAATCCTAAATAATCTAACAATTTTTTGGCTTCAATTTCTACTTCTTTTTTAGGTTTGTTGGCAATAAAAGCAGGAATACAAACATTCTCTAACGCTGTAAATTCAGGTAATAATTGATGAAATTGAAAGATAAAACCTAAATTTAAATTTCTAAATTTAGACAAATCAGTATCTTTTAAATCAATTATAGAAGTGTCATTTATAACTAAAGAACTTGATAAATTATCTTTTTTATCTAATAAATCTAAAGTCCCTAAAATTTGTAATAAGGTGGTTTTTCCAGCACCAGAAGCTCCAACTATGGAAACAATTTCACCTTTATTGATTTGCAGACTTACATTTTTTAATACTTGTAAATCGCCATAATGTTTATTTATGTTTGTCGCTCGAATCATAACATCAATTTGTACAAAGAAACAAAGAAATAGTGAATATTAAAACCTTTGCTTTGCAAATGAAAGATAAATATTATAATTTTTTGTATCGAAATTGAAGATTTAATACAACTATTTATAAAATAAAAATGGATACTATATTTTATTCAATTTTATCAGCAAAAGTGGAATCGAATTCGTTACTATTAGTTAGAAAATCAATTAAATAAGAATTCGTGAATTCTTTGAAAGCTTATTGAGAATACACAAATCTAAAAGTAAAGTTAAATCGTATGTAAGTGAAAGAATATTAACTAAATTTGATAAAAAGTAATTATGAATTATATTGTTGTATTAAGTTCGTTTTTAAGTTTGTTTTCTTGCACTAACAAGGCGCAAACAACAGAAAAAAAATCGAATGTTAAATTAGAAAATCAAAAGGTAATTATGAATGATAGTGTACAAGTGGCAACGTTTGCCGGAGGTTGTTTTTGGTGTACAGAAGCGGTGTTTTTAGAAGTAAAAGGTGTAGAAAAAGTAGTTTCAGGATTTACGGGAGGATTTATTAAAAATCCAGCTTATCGTGAAGTATGTAACGGCACTACTGGTCATGCTGAAGGAATTCAAATTACTTTTAATCCAAAAGAAGTGGCTTATGAAGATTTATTAGAAATATTTTTTGCTACTCACGATCCAACTACTTTAAACAGACAAGGTGCAGATGTGGGTACACAATACAGAAGTGCGATTTTTTATCATTCGCCTGAGCAAAAGGAAAAAGCAGAAAAATATATTCAATTAATTGAACAAGAAAAATTATACGCAAATCCGATTGTGACACAAATTGAAGAAGCAAGTGTTTTTTATAATGCAGAAGATTATCATCAAAATTATTACAATCAGAATAAAGAGCAAGGGTATTGTCAGTATGTAATTGCTCCGAAATTGGATAAATTGAGAAAATATTATAAGAGTAAGTTGAAATAGATTCTCTTTTTTTGTTGTAAAATGTATGTTGTATGTTGAAGTTCAGTTTACAACATACATTTTTCATTTTACAGAAATACTGGCATTTAATTTGTATATTAGTATTTCAAATATTAAAATACAAATAAATGAATCAAGAGCCGCAACCAACTGTTGTTAAGAAAAGTGATAAAAAAACCAAACTGATTTTAAGTCTTATTTTCGATGGAATTGGAATGCTTTCTTACGTTGCTCCAATTTTTGGTGAAATTACAGATACATTTTGGGCACCAATTTCAGGATTACTTTTAGTTTTGATGTATAAAGGAACAGCTGGAAAAATAGCAGGTTTATTCGGAACTATAGAAGAATTATTTCCATTAACAGATATCATCCCAACTTTTACAATAACTTGGTTTTATACTTATGTTATTAAAAGAGAAGAATAAATAGAAAATCCCGTCAGTTAGTCAACTATACGGGATTTTTATTTTAGTTTAAACTTCAAAAATTTAGTTTTGGTAAACTTTTAAAGCTTCTTTTAATATTTCTACCGATTTAATTAAATCTGCTTTTTTTAGTACATAAGCAATTCTGATTTCATCTAAACCAATACCTGGAGTAGAGTAGAAGCCAGCTGCTGGAGCAACCATAACTGTTTCTCCATTAAAATCGAATTTCTCTAACAACCACTGTGCAAAATCATCTGCGTTTTTTACGGGTAATTTGGCAATACAATAAAAAGCACCTTTTGGTTTGGCGATAGTAACTCCTTCAATTCTTTCCATTTCTTCCACTAATGTGTTTCTACGGTCAACATATTCAGTAATTACTTCATCAAAATAACTTTGTGGTGTATCTAAAGCGGCTTCACTGGCTACTTGCGCATAAGTTGGTGGACTTAATCGAGCTTGAGCGAATTTCATAGCAGTTGCCATAAATTCAGCATTTTTAGAAACTACACATCCAATTCTTGCACCACACATGCTGAATCTTTTCGAAACTGAATCAATCATAATAGCATGTTGTTCTAAACCAGGCACATTTAAAACCGAATAATGTTTTAATCCGTCGTATGCAAATTCTCTGTATACTTCATCAGCAATTAAAAACAAATCGTGTTTTTTTACAATTTCAGCTAATTTATTGATTTCAGCTTCAGAATATAAATATCCAGTTGGATTACCTGGATTGCATATCATGATAGCTTTGGTTTTTGGTGTAATTAATTTTTCAAAAGCTTCGATTGGAGGCAATGCAAAACCAGTTTCAATTCCGGAAATTACTGGAACCACTTTAACTCCACTTGCTGTTGCAAAACCATTATAATTTGCGTAAAATGGTTCAGGAATAATAACTTCATCCCCATTATCTAAAGTTGAACCTAATGCGAATAATAATGCTTCAGAACCACCGGTAGTAATAATAATATCTTTAGTGTCAACCGGTAAGCCTTGATTTTTGTAATAAGTGGAAAGTTTGTTTCTATAACTTTCAAATCCAGCACTATGACTGTATTCTAAAACCTTAATATCGAAATCTTTTACTGCTTGTAAAGCCACTTCAGGCGTTTTAATATCAGGTTGTCCAATGTTTAAGTGATAGACTTTTGTACCACGTTTTTTTGCTCCTTCAGCATAAGGAACTAATTTTCTAATTGGCGACTCGGGCATTTGAATCCCTTTATTTGAAATTTTTGGCATGACTTAAAATTTAGCATTGCAAAAGTGCAAAAAAAAATAGGATTTTTTCAAATTAACGTGTTAAAAAATAAAAGTAGATAATAAAATTCGTACATTTATATAAAACTTTATTAGTTATGAATCACTTTTTAAGATATTTACTTCTTTTGTTTATATGTTCTAATGCATTTTCACAGAATATCTGGGAATTTCCATCAAGAAAAAATAAAATTATTATCCCTTTTCAATTGCTAAATAACAGCATTATTTTACAACCAAAAGTCAATAATGTGCCATTAAATTTGATATTAGATACAGGATCTGCATACAACATACTTTTTGCTTTTCCACAAAAAGACAGTATTGCATTCTACAATACTTCAAAAATTAAAATTACAGGTCCAGGAATGGAAGAACCTATAGATGCTTATATTTCCAAAGAAAATAAAATAGAATTTAAAAACATAGCTTCTAAAAAATTGGATGTAATTTTATTGTTAGAAGACGAGTATAATTTTACAAAATCTATTGAAATACCAGTACATGGAATTTTAGGTGCCGATTTTTTTATGGACAATAAAGTGGAAATACAATATGATGCGAAACGGATTATTGTATATAAAAAAGAGACCAATAGATACAATAAAAGGTTGCGAAATTTTAAGAGGTTACCATTTGTGATTAAAGAAAAAAAACCATACATACCTGTAACAATTACAATTGATGAACAAAAAACCAAAGATTTAGAACTTTTAGTAGATACAGGATTATCTGATGGATTATGGGTTTTTGAAAAAGAATTAGATATTAAAAATAAAAAAAGTATTACAGATTATTTTGGTGCCGGTATTGGAGGTAATGTGTATGGTAAAAGAGTTAGATTTAAAACGATAAGTTTTTCAGATTTTCAATTTAAAGACCCAATTGTTTCTGTTCCTGATACCATTTCTTTTTTGAAAAAAAACATCTTAAATGAACGGGGTGGTTCTATTGGTGGTGAGGTATTAAAACGATTTAATATTCTTTTAGATTATAAAAATCAAACTATGTATTTAAATGAAAATAATAACTATAATGATAAATTTTACTACAATATTGCTGGCTTTGATGTCAAACATAGCGGTATCGATATTATTGATGAAAAAATTAGCGACAGAAATACATCTTCCCCGAAGAAAACCATTAATTTAGCTGATATTCCATCAAATAATATCAGTTTCAAATATATTGTTAAACCCGGAATTGAAATATCATACATAAGAAAAAATTCTCTAGCTGATAAAGCAGGACTAAAAGAAAAAGATAAAATAGTTTCAATTAATGGGAAAAAAGCATATGAATTCAAATTAAAAGAAATTATTGAAATTCTCCATAAAAATACAGATGAGGATATAATTGTTGAAGTAGAACGCAATGGAAAAAAAATAATTTTCACGTTATTTTTAAAACAAGAAATATAAATTAATTTTTGAAAATAGTAATATAGTTTGTAGTTGTAGTAAAAAGATTTCTTTTCAATAAAAATCAAACCAAATGGAATATATTTTTAATATAACTTTATAGATTTCATCAATAAATAAAACTGAAATTAACTGAAATAATGTTTATTTTTGTTTAAACTATTTGCTATGATTAAAAACTATAAATACCTGAGTCCTTTTAAAATTTTAATATCTTTTCATAAATTGATTGAAGGCTTACAGCAAATAGCTTTATCAGATATTGATTACAGATCTAATTATGCTAAAGGTTTATTAAGTCAAATTGAAGATAAACCAGAATTTGTGAATGGTATTGAGAACCTAAAATTTATAGATGATAATCAAGAATTGATTCAATATCTCTTGGCAGATTTATTTCCTACAGCATTAACTGATAATGAAATTAAAGCAGTTACACTTCCTTTTTACGATATTACATTTAATTATTCTGAACGTTTTAAAAAAATATTAAAAAATGTAGATATTTCCATAGATATGAACATCAGAGATATGGATGAACATCAGTTTTATGTGATGAGTTGCACCCTTATTTTAAATGCTTATTATCATCAAAATTTAGATTTTGGTAAACCCTTATTTTACGATATTCCTGATAGTAACGGTATTCATAAACATTACAGAATTTTATATAATGCCGATTTTCTAGAAATACTACCAACCGAAAATACAAAGTTTTTAAATCAGTCAGAAATAAATGAATTAATTGATAATTACGATAATCTGGATTTATGGAAGAAAGCTTTTCCCGAGAATTCATGGATTTTAAAAGGTTTTGCTATTGTTTCTTTAGTGGATGTTACGACTGAAAGTGCAGTTTCTAACTTAAAATCTAATTTACTAAAATCAGACATTGATAAATCTAAATTGAATGAAAGTTTCGAATCTATTTTTAGATCAGTGTTTAAAATTCCCGATTTAAAAATAGGTTTTACTTTTTATGAAGAAGAAGAAGATTTGTTTATGAAACCGCCTTTTAGCGATGAAAATTTAAAGAGCTTTATCCTTTTAAATGAAAAAGAAGCGGATTGTAAGAATGCGCTTTGCGGTTGTTCTTATGAGAGTTTAATTGAAAATAATCAATCATATATTATTCCAAATGTGGCCGAGTTTGCCAAAAATGAAAAGAAAAATCGATTTGCGAATCATTTATTAAATCAAGGTATTCAAAGTTTTTTATTAGCTCCTGTTATAAAAGATGAGAAGTTGTTAGGATTACTAGAATTGGCTTCACCAACACCTAGAGCTTTAAATTCCGTTAATGCAAATAAATTAGAATTAATTCTTCCATATTTAACAGATACAATTGAAAAGAATAATAATGATATGATCAACCAATTGGAAGCTATTATTCAGAAAGAGTATACTTCCATTCATCCAAGTGTGTATTGGAAATTTAAAAAAGAAGCTAAAAATTTCTTTTATTCAAATACTACTGCTGAAGAATATCATTTTAAAGAGATTGTATTTAAAGAGGTGTATCCATTATATGGTCAAATTGACATTAAAGGTTCTTCAGAAAATAGAAATTCAGCCGTAGTGAATGATTTAAGAGCACAAATCAATGAAATTATAGAAATTTTAGATCTTCTAAATACAGATAAAAAAATTAGTGTGATTGCTCAAAAAAAGTTTGAATTGGAAAGTTTTTTAAGCGATTTGAAAGAGCCATTTCAAAATAACTTGGAACAAAGTATTCACCATTATATAGACTCTGAAATTCATTCTTTTCTAAAAAATACGACATCAAATAAAAATACAGAAAAGCTAATAAGTAGCTATTTTGATAAAATTGATCCGAAAACTGGAATGTTTTACCAAACTCGAAAAGATTTTGATGAAACCATCATGAGTATCAATAAAAAAATGGCTAATATTTTAGATTTAAAACAACAACAAGCGCAAGAAATATTTCCCCACTATTATGAACGTTTTAAAACGGATGGGGTAGAACACAACTTGTATATTGGTGCATCAATAGAACCTAATAAAAACTTCAACGAAATGTATCTACAAAATCTTCGTTTGTGGCAATTAGAAACGCTTTGTGAAATGGAACAAGAACACCATAAGTTGAAAGCAACTTTACCTTATGCTCTTGATGTGACTTCGTTAATTTTAGCGTTTAGTTCACCCATTTCAATTCGATTCAGAATGGATGAAAAACGATTTGATGTTGATGGTTCCTATAATGCACGTTATGAAGTAGTTAAAAAAAGAATTGATAAAGCTTTTGTGAAAAATTCAAACGAAAGAATTACTCAAAAAGAAAAGATTACGATTGTATATTCGAGTTCAGTTGAAGAAAAAGAATACACCAAATATATCAAATATTTACAGCATAAAGGTTTACTTGAAAAGGAAATTGAAAAATTAGAAGTTGAAGATTTACAAGCGGTTTCCGGATTAAAAGCCTTACGTGTAAAAGTAAAACATAATGATAATTCAATTCTCATAGAGGCGGAAGAATTTATTTCTAAATTATTTGAAGAAAAATTAGAAGCTATATTTTCGTATCATAATTTTGAACATACAAAAAATGTGGTTTCCGGAATCATAACATTATGTCAAGCAGAAAAAATAGATATTGAAACTACAAACACTTTAGTTTTAGCTGGTTGGTTTCATGATGCAGGTTATATAAAGGGTTGCCTTAATCACGAAGTTCTAAGTGTTGAAATTGCTCTAGATTTTCTTAAAAGTAAACAAATTAGTGTCGACATTCAAGAACAAGTTGCCGATTTAATTCTAGCAACTACTTTTAATCATGATCCAAAAAATAAGCTTGAAAAAATCATAAAAGATGCTGATAATGTACATTTAGCTAACGAAAATTATCTCAATACTCTAGAAAATTTAAGAGAAGAATGGGAACTTTCTGTAGATAAAAAGTATTGCAATACTGATTGGTTTGTTTTAAATATCGATTTTTTAAAAAATCATAAATATCATACACAATATGCACAAAAAGAATGGCAAAAACTAAAAGAAGAAAATTTAAAAAGAATTGAAGAAAAACTACAAAACCAACTATAACATGAAAGAAATTAGTTCAAATGAAAATGAGAAATTATCTTCTGCTCTAAAAGAAAAAGTTAAAAAGCAAAAAAAACCAAAACCAGAAAGAGGTATTGATACGATGTTCAGAACAACTTTGAACAACCATAACAATTTGAGTGGTTTAGTGGATAATAAAGCCAATATTTTGTTGTCTGTAAATGCCATAATTATTTCTGTTTCTTTAACCACGATCATCCCAAAATTAGATAATCCTTCAAATGCACATTTAATTACACCAACTTTAATTTTAGTGCTATCGAGCGTAATTGCGATAACTTTTGCCATTTTAGCGACAAGACCAACTGTTACAAAGGGGAGTTTTACTAGAAATGAAGTAAATGACAAAAATGTAAATCTTTTATTTTTCGGAAATTTTTATAAAATGTCTTATGACGATTACAATTGGGCCATGAATGAATTAATGAAAGATAAGGAATATTTGTATAATTCTATGATAAAGGATTTATACCATTTGGGAATTGTCTTAGAAAAAAAATACAGCTTACTCCGAATTGCATACACCATTTTTATGTTCGGAATTATACTTTCAGTTATAGCTTTTGTAATAGCTTTTAAATTTAGATAGATATATGAAAAGAAGGCTGTTTTTTTTCTTGCCGATATTCATTTTAGTTCAATCATGTGCAACATATCACGCGCAGTATAATTCTAAAATAAAAAGTGATTTTTTTCCTAATGAAACAAAAGTTACTCACACTTTTATTTTGGTTGGTGATGCAGGTAATGGTGTGTTTAAGGATACAATCGATTACTCAAATTCATTAATTAATAATCTTAAAAACGCAAGTAAAAACAGTACGCTACTTTTCTTAGGAGATAATATTTATCCAGCCGGAATGCCTAAAGAAAAAGATAATGGACATGATGATGCTGTAAAAAAACTGCAAGAACAAATTGATATTGCAAAGGGATTCAAAGGGAAAACTATTTTTATTCCAGGTAATCACGACTGGTATCACGAGGGTAACGAAGGTTTAAAAAGACAAGAAGAAATCGTTGTAAACCAACTTGGGAAAAAATCATTCTTACCTCAAGAGGGTTGCCCAATTGAAAGCATAGATATTTCAGAAGATATTACATTAATTATTGTCGATTCGCAATGGTACATTACCAATTGGGACAATCATCCAACCATAAATGAAAATTGCGACATCAAAACTAGAAGTCAATTTTTAGATGAATTTCGAAGTGAAATCAAAAAAGCTCGTGGTAAAACTACAATAGTTGCCATTCATCATCCGATGTTTTCCAATGGACCACATGGTGGAAAATATTCGTTTAAAAGTCACTTAAGTCCAATTCCAATCTTAGGAACTTTGAAAAATTGGCTTCGTAAAACAAGTGGAGTAAGTAATGCAGATTTACAAAATGTTCATTATAACGAATTAAAAAAGAATCTTACTGCTGCCGCCCAACAAAATGAGAATGTGATTTTTGTTTCTGGTCACGATCATAGTTTGCAGTACCTAGTAAAAAATGATATTCCTCAAATCATTAGTGGTTCGGGTTCAAAAATAGAACCTGTGAAAAATTCTGATGGAGGAATTTATGCACACGCCACTAATGGATATGCTATATTAGAAGTTTTTGAAAATGGCGGAGCAAATGTAAAATTCATTAACGCAAGAAATGATAAGGTTGAATTTCAAACAACTGTAATTCAACCTAAGGAATCAATTAATCAAAAAGTATTCTTAGAAAAATTTCCAGATTCTATCAAAGCACGTATTTACTCTGAAGCAGAAACCTCAAAAAGTAAAACCTATAATTTCTTTTGGGGTAAAAGATATAGAGAAGAATATAGCAAGGAAATAACAGCTAAAGTCGTTTCATTAGATACTCTTTTTGGTGGATTAAAACCACTACGAAAAGGCGGTGGAACTCAATCAAGAACGTTGCGATTAAAAGCTAAAGATGGAAAACAATATGTAATGCGAGCTATGAAAAAAAGTGCGTCGCAATACATTCAAGCTTCTATGTTTAAAAGTCAGTATGTTCAAAAACAATTTGAGAATACAGCTTCTGAAGATTTAGTGAAAGATGTTTTCACTGGTGCATATCCTTACGCACCTTTTATTGTTGGAAAATTAGCAAACGCTATTCAAATCAATTCTTTAAATTCGAAATTGTATTATATTCCAAAACAAAATGCGTTGGGTGAATTTAATTCTGAATTTGGTAACGAGTTATATCTTTTCGAAGAACATCCAGCAGATGGAAATTTAATTCTTGAAGATAAAAATTTCACAGGAAATATTTATAGTACTTATGACGTTTTTGAAAAAATTCAAGCAGATCAAAATCAGATTGTAGATGAAAAAGAATATATAAAAGCCAGATTATTCGATATGTTAATTGGCGATTGGGACAGGCATCAAGACCAATGGAGATGGTTAGAATTTAAAGAAAATGACAAAACAGTTTTCAAACCTCTGCCAAGAGATCGAGATCAGTCTTTTTCCATTATGTCTGACGGTTTTGTTCTTGGAGCAGCGGTTAAATTAATTCCAATGGCCAAAATCTTAAGAAAGTACAGCGAAGATTTAGAAGATGTAAAAGGCTTTAATTTAGAACCTTTCCCATTAGATAAAGCTTTTATCAGGCATTTAAATGAAGCAGATTGGAAAGCTCAAGTCGCTTACATTCAGAAAAATATTACCGATGCAGTTATTGATGAAGCATTTGCAACTCTTCCTTCAGAATTAAATAGCCAAACGATTAATGAAATTAAGTCTACTTTAAAAAAACGAAAAAATAATTTACAAAAAATCGCAAGTCGTTATTTTGATTTAGTAAGCAAATATGCGGTAATAACAGGTACAAACAAGAAAGATTACTTTACAATTACTGCTTTAGATAATGATAGACTTGAAGTTACGATTCAACGAAAGAAAAAAGAGTCGACTTCCGAACCGTATTTTAAAGCCATTTATAAAGCTGATACCACTAAAGAAATTTGGATTTATGGTTTAGATGACGACGATACATTTGATGTTAATGGTGAAAATAATACCATAAAAATTAGAATTATTGGCGGACAAAACAATGATAATTATATTGTTTCAAATGGAAAAAAAGTTATTATTTACGATCATAAATCTAAAAAAAATGATGTGTCAAAAGCTAAAAATGCAAGAGTAAAACTTGATGATAGTTATGAGGTTAATACATATGATTTCAAAAAAGTTAAAAAATATCAAAATCAATTTATTCCTGTTTTAGGCGCCAATCCAGATGACGGATTTAAATTTGGATTCAATAATACTTTTACGTCTTATGGTTTTGAAAGAAATCCATTCACTAGTCAGCATCAATTAAAAACGGCCTATTATTTTGCAACAAGTGGTTATGAAGTCAATTATAGATTTGAAATTGCAAATCTGACTAAAAATGTAAATTTAGAATTGAATGCGGCTATGCAAAGTCCAAATTTCACGATTAACTTTTTTGGTTATGGTAACGAAACCTTAAACTTTGATGCCAATTTTGAACTAAATTATAACCGAGTAAAAGTGCGTAGTTTTAATTTTAATCCCAAATTAAAATGGGCGAACAAATCTGGTGCCAGTTTAAGTTTGGGAGCTAGTTATGAAAATATTGAAGTGCATAAATCTCCAAATAGATTTGTTGAAAATAATCTAGAATTACCCAATTATGTTTTTGATGAGGTACAATTTTTAGGAACTCACTTATCTTTCAATTTTGAAAATTATGACAACAAAGCCTATCCAACAATGGGAATGAAAACCGAGATTTCTGTTGGACAAAAAACGAATTTAGACACCAATAAAAGAAGTTTCAGTTACATTATTCCAGAAGTAAGCTTCAATCATAAAATTGATGGTGAAGGAAGATGGGTTTTTGCTACAAAATTTAAAAGTCACATCAATTTTGGAAGTGAATTTGAGTTTTATCAAGCCGCTTCAATCGGGGGAACAGATGGTTTGAGAGGATTTAGAAACCAACGATTTACTGGAAATCAATCATTTTATCAAAATTCTGATATCAGGTATAGTTTCAGTTCCATGAAAACAAAATTAATCCCAATTAGAATCGGAATTTATTCAGGATTTGATTATGGTAGAATTTGGTTGGATAACGAAGAATCAAAAAAATGGCATAACTCTTATGGTGGTGGATTTTTTATTAATGGTGCAGAATTATTATCAGCAAATTTAGGATGGTTCAACTCTTCTGACGGAATCAGAGTAGCATTTTCATTAGGATTTCAATTTTAAAATTATGAAAAATACAATAAAAACACTTTTAGCAGTTGCATGCATTTCTTTACTTTCATGTGAAAATAAAAGCGAAACTTCAGAGTTAAAACAAATTACTGATTTACCAAAAACACTTAAAGAAATTTCAGGAGTAGCTTTTTCAAACAATCTAATTTATTCCATTGAAGATAGTGGCAATGAAAACGAAGTAACTGTACTAGATACTTTAGGAACAATTACTAAAACAATTGTAGTCAATGCTGTTGAAAATATCGATTGGGAAGACTTAACATTTGATAAAAAAGACAACTTATATATTGGTGATTTTGGAAACAATGATAATGATAGAAAAGATTTGGCCATTTATAAAATCAACCAATCTGATTTAAAAAAAGAGAGTGTTGATGTAGCTTATAAAGTTACATTTGATTATCCAGAACAAACCGATTTTCCTCCAAAAAAGAAAGATTTATTATTTGATGTAGAAGGTTTTTTTGAATATGAAAATCATTTCTATTTGTTTACCAAAAATAGGAGTAAAGGATTTGACGGAACAAGTTACATTTATAAGGTTCCAAACCAAGCAGGACATCATAAAGCGCAATTAATAAAAAAAATTATAACTTGTAGTGATTATCATAATTGTGCTATTACAAGTGCTGCTATAAGTCCTGATGGATTAAAATTTGTATTGCTTTCTCATTCTAAGTTGTGGCTTTTTGAAAACTATTCAAAAGATGATATTACAAATGGTAAAATGACCGAATTAAATTTAAATCATTATTCTCAAAAAGAGGCGGTTTGTTTTAAAAATAATGAAGAATTATTCATTGCGGATGAAAAAGTAAAAAAAACAGGTGGAAATTTATTTCAAGTTAGTCTCGAATCTTTAAAATAGGTAAAGGAAAATCAGACTATTATATATTAATTTCTTGGTTACACTTTAATAATTGTTTTTTAAATGAAACTTGTTGAGTCGAAATCTAAATAAAAGAATTGAGGTTACTTTTCTAATATTCGATGAGAATCAGAAATCAATACTATCATTTAAATACAATTAGAAGATAAATAGTTATGTTCAGTTAAATGTTTGATTGTTTTATTTTTTTTTTTTAAAATATAGTTTTCTTATCATCTATGAATCAATTAAATTAGATAAAAAATTAATTTAAGTCTTATCTGACCATGTTCTAAAAAGATAAAATTCTATATTTTAAGCAATAAAAAACCCTAACATTCTGATTGTAAGAAGTTAGGGTTTATTTGTAGCGAAAACGGGAGTTGAACCCGTGACCTCAGGGTTATGAATCCTGCGCTCTAACCAACTGAGCTATCTCGCCATTAATTAGTTTTGCATCTCTCAATGCGGGTGCAAATATATAAATAAATACTTTTATTCCAAAAATTATTTACAAATTTTATTATTAAAATTTCATTATAAAAAAATCCAATAAAATATAGTTGTGGTATCGTTTTTTTTTATATTTTGCTAAAAATTTACAAAAACAACTATGAAGCCAAAAGTTAAGTATGAACTAGAGTTTCCCATTCACTCTTCGCCACAATTATTGTATCAATATATAATTACTCCATCTGGATTATCAGAATGGTTTGCAGATAATGTAAATTCTCGTGGAGAGTTTTACACATTTATTTGGGACGATTCTGAAGAAAATGCTAAGTTAGCATCAAAAAAATCAGGTGAAAAAGTTAAATTCAAATGGTTAGATGAAAATAATAAAGAAACAGAATATTTCTTTGAACTAAAAATTCAAGTTGATGAAATTACCAATGACGTTTCTTTGATTGTAGTTGATTTTTCTGAGGAAGAAGAACTACTAGAAAATAAATTATTGTGGGAAAGTTTAGTTTCCGATTTAAAACACGTAATTGGTTCGGTTTAATTTCAATAAATAAGTATATTTGCTCCCGCAACAAAAGGCAGGAGCATTTTTTATGATTAATTTCAACGGAAACATACAAGAAACTAGCAACTCGGCTATAGAAAACAACAGAGGATTTCTTTTTGGTGATGCCATTTTTGAAACTATCAAAGTAAATGGAACTAAAATTTTATTTTTAGAAGAACATTATTTACGATTAATGGCTTCCATGAGAATTTGTAGAATGGAAATTCCTATGAATTTCACCATGGAATTTATGGAAGAAGAAATTCTTAAGTTAATTGATGTGCAAACTCATAAACTGAGTAATAGAATTCGTTTTTCTGTGTTTAGAAATGCTGATGGGTTTTATAATCCAACTTCTAATGATGTACAGTTTGTAATTACTTGTTCTGAATTAGCTTCCGAAAATTATGTGCTATTACCTTTAAACTATGAAGTGGAATTGTTTAAAGATTTCCATGTTTCAAAACATTTATTATCGACATTAAAAACCAATAACAAGATGTTAAATGTTGTTGCAAGTGTTTTTGCAAAAGAAAATGGCTTTGACAATTGTCTTATAATTAATGAAGAAAAAAATGTAGTGGAAGCCATTAATGGCAATATTTTCATGAAAATGGGTAATCAATTAATTACACCACCAATTTCTGATGGTTGTTTGAACGGAATAATGCGCAAGCAAATTATTGCTCTTGCCACCAAAATAGAAAACATAGAAATGATTGAAAAAAGCATTTCACCATTCGATTTACAAAAAGCAGATGAATTGTTTCTTTCAAATGTAATTACAGGGATTCAGTCGATTACAAAATATAGAAAAAAAGAATTTACTTCAGATTTAACTAAAGAAATAATAGAATTATTAAACAACACAATTAATTGAGCGTAGGATTTTCTGGTGAATTAGAAAAATAAATGTATTCACCACCAATTTCGTTCAGTTTTTCTTTCCAAAAATTTTGGCTGTTTTTGGCTATGATTTTGTTTTTTAATTCATTTTCAACAATTATCCATGAATTATCTTCTAATTCTTCCTCTAACTGATTGGTATCCCAACCACTATATCCAAGGAAAAAACGAATGTTTTCTTTAGAAATTTTTCCTTCGTTGATTAAATTTTTAGTACTTTCAAAATCACCACCCCAGTATAAACCATAAGATATTTCTACACTTTCCGGTATTAATTCTGGAACGTTATGTAAAAAATACAAGTTATCTTGTTCAACTGGTCCGCCATTATATACCATAAAGTTGGCATCAATTTCTGGGATTAAGTCATTGATAGAATAGGATAGTGGTTTGTTTAATATAAACCCTACACTTCCGTCTTTTGTATGTTCTGTTAACAAGATTACAGATCTGTTAAAAGACATGTCATTTAGTATGGTTGGTTCTGCAACGAGTAAACAACCTTTTTTAGGTAACATTGAAATCATAGGCCAACTAATTTTTTAATGAATATAAAAAAAATAATTTTATTGAACAAATAAAATCGTTAAAAAGATTGTGTTTTGTTAAATTGAACTATATAATCCCAAAAAAAAAGCCCCTTACTTGAAGAGGCTTTTATAATAAATCAAATATATATTATTTGTTTACAGCTCCGTCTAATTCAGCACCAGCTTTAAATTTTACTACATTTTTAGCAGCAATTTTGATTGTTTTTCCAGTTTGAGGGTTTCTTCCATCTCTAGCCGCTCTTTTTGAAATTGACCATGATCCGAAACCTACTAAAGAAACTCTTCCACCTTTTTGTAATGTACCTTCAACACTTCCTAAAAATGATTCTAAAGCTAATTTTGCTGCTGCTTTTGTAATTCCAGCAGAAGCTGCCATTGCATCGATTAATTCTGATTTGTTCATAATT
This sequence comes from Flavobacterium difficile, assembly GCF_011392115.1. Taxonomy (GTDB): domain Bacteria; phylum Bacteroidota; class Bacteroidia; order Flavobacteriales; family Flavobacteriaceae; genus Flavobacterium; species Flavobacterium difficile. Next base: position 177,479 of record NZ_JAAJBT010000004.1, on the reverse strand, counting down.
GTTAGTTATTTAATTGATTAAACATAATTTTCATCTACAAATTTATACGTATGACTGAACTGTGCAAGTTTTTCCTAGTATTTTCGTTAAAAATGTTAATAAATAGGTTTAAATGTTAATAAAGTATCCTTAAAGCCTTGTTTTTTGCACAAAAATCCTAGGCTACAACGGCTTCACTACTAATTGTAGTTCCATTTAAAAGTTCGTGAATTTGCATTTTCTTTTTTCCAGGAAACTGTAAACTCTCAATTTGTATGTATCCATTAGCAACTGCAATTCTCATTTCTTTTTTACTAGAAATAATAGTACCTAAAGGATGTGTATGCGAGTCTTCAATGTATTTTGAATCGTAAATTTTTACGTTCCATTCGTTGGCTCCATCTTTAATAAATGTCCAAGCAGCTGGATAAGGACATAATCCTCTAATTTGATTGTAAATTTCAAGTCCAGGTTTTGTCCAATCTATTTTACAATTATCTTTATTGAGTTTATGTGCCGTTTTTAAGTCAGCATTTTCAGATTGTATTGTGGTAGTCACATTTCCTTTTTCAATCAATTCTAAGGTTTCAATCACACATTCACTGCCTAAATGCATTAACTTATCGTGAAGTTGGCCTACATTTTCATCTGGTCCGATATTTATTTTCTTATTTAAAATCATCGCACCAGTATCAATTTTATCGTCTATAAAGAAAGTTGTGACACCAGTTTCTGTTTCACCATTAATAATTGCCCAGTTTATGGGTGCAGCTCCTCTGTAATTCGGTAATAAAGAAGCATGTAAATTAAAAGTTCCTAATTTTGGCATTTTCCAAACAACTTCTGGTAACATTCTAAACGCCACAACAATTTGTAAATTTGCATTATAACTGGCTAACTCTTTTAAAAATTCTTCGTTTTTTAAATTAGTAGGTTGTAAAAGTGGTAAGTTTTTTTCTAATGCATATGTCTTTACAGCACTAACTGCAACTTTTTGTCCGCGACCTGCTGGTTTATCTGGTGCTGTAATGACAGCAACTATTTCAAATTGACTACTGTATATGGTGTCGAGAATTCCAACGGCAAAGTCAGGCGTTCCCATAAATACGATTCTTAATTTTTCCATTTTTTGATAGTTTCTAAGCATTTTTAGCCAAGAAGGCACTAAGATACTAAGACTTTTAATGTTTTATTATTTCTTTATTTTTTTCCATAGATTCTCAGATTTCACTTAAATTTTATTTTAATAATCTGCGAATCTGCGGTTAACTTTTATTTAATTTGATACTTATTATTGGAATTTAAAAAGATACTATCGTTTTCTAATAAGTTTTGTAAGGCAAAGATAATTTCTTCTGTTGAAAATGTAAGCGTGTTTTCTATTTCTTTTGAAGATAAAGCAGTATTTTTTAATAGGTTTTGAATACTTGTTGAAACAGATTTGGGTTCCGATTTATTTTTTAAACTGCAGTACGAACAAATTCCGCATGGTTTAGCGTTTTCTTCTCCAAAATATTTCGATATTAAAACCGATTTACATTTCGAGGTGTCTGAAACAAAATCTAGCATGGCATTATATTGTTCTACTTTAATCTGGTTCTGATTTTCTAATATTTTAACCACCCTATTTATAGTATAACTATCTTCTCGTGGTTCATTATATAAAATTGAAATGTCATTGCTTTGCAGTTTCAGGTCAATCATTTCTTGCGCTTGAAGTTTATTCAAAATCGTGATGACTTTTTCTTCCGAAGTACCAGATTTTGTTGCAATTAATGCAGTGTTTATTATTGTAACTTGTTCAAAAACACCTGTATAATTTCGCAAAATAGTTTCAATAACAGGAGCATCTTTACTATTTAAACTAGTGTATCTAATTACTTCTCTACTTTCAATTAAAAATTGTAAACTCGCTTTATTGCTAATTAAATTGTTTAATGTTAGGATTCCTTGTCTGTCTAAAAATTGCAAACAGGCGAAAGTTTTTGTTACAGAAATATTGTATTTAGCACAAAATTGATTTAAATTTAGATAAAAAAGTTCTTCAAATCCTTCACCATAAGCAATTTGAAAATGATTGTTTAAGTTTTTATATACCAAATGTAAAAACTCTTTATTTGGCAAATTCGATATAAAATAATTCTTTAATTGTTCTGTATTTATTTCTGGTGTCAATAACAAAGCAAATGATTTATTTCCGTTTCTTCCCGCTCTACCTGCTTCTTGGTAATAGTTTTCAATGTTATCTGGAATTTGTAAATGCACCACTGTTTTTACATTCGGTTTGTCAATTCCCATACCGAAAGCGTTGGTGGCCACAATTATTTTTGTTTTTTCTTCCAACCACAACTTCATGTTATTTTCTTTTTCTTTAGTTGATAATCCACCGTGATAAAAAGTTGAAGTAAATCCTAAATCGTTTAAAGTTTGACTATATTCGATACAAGATTTTCTATTTTTAACATAAATGATTGAGGGTTCTGGATTTTTAATGAAAATTTGTTTCAATTTGCCCAGCTTATCTTCGGTTTTAATAATGTGATAACCCAAATTTTCTCTAGCAAACGAATTTTTAAAAATAACTGGATTCTCAAGTTGTAACAAAGTACAAATATCGGTTTCAACTCTTGGAGTAGCCGTTGCTGTTAATGCAATAAAAGGAACTTTAAAATAGTCTTTTAACGCAGCTATTTTTAAGTATGCTGGACGAAAATCGTGGCCCCATTGACTAATACAATGCGCTTCGTCAATAGCTACTAGATTTACATTTAAGCTTTTAATTCGCTCTAAAACCCAATCTTGTTGTAAACGTTCTGGAGAAACATATAAAAATTTATATCCACCAAACGCACAATTATCTAGTAAATTATTGGTTTCTTCAAAGGATATTCCACCAGCTAATGTTATTGCTTTGATGTTTTTTGCTTTTAGATTTTCAACTTGGTCTTTCATTAAAGCCACTAGAGGAGAAATTACTAAGCAAATTCCGGGTAGGAGTAAAGCTGGAATTTGAAAACAAATGGATTTACCTCCACCAGTTGGTAATAAAGCAAAAGTATCTTTTCCGGATAAAACGGTAGTGATAATTTCCTCTTGTGTGGGTCTAAAAGCCTCATGTTTCCAATAGGTTTTTAGTACATCTAGTGGTTGATTCATTAAAGCGAATTAGTCTTGTAAATGATTGATTATAAACGCATATCTTTCTTCAACAGTCGTTTTCGGGACTTCATGTAAATCATATCCATACTTTTTGTATGTAGCAACTAAGAAATGGTGTATTTTGCTTGCTTCTTCGTATGTTTCATATCTGGTTTCGTCGCTTGTATAAATTTCTTCCCAAGGTGGTAATAAGAAAATTTTGTCGTATTTGTATTTTTCGCAAGCTGCTGTAAATTTTTCAGGATACGAATCTCCAATAAAATCCATGTATGCGACTACATCGGGAATTCCTCTGTCTATAAAAACAGGTTTTTCTTCTTTTTTGGCATTTTCATATTGTTTAATTCTTCCTTCTAAAAGTTTTTCACTAAACAACATGGGGTTTTCTAAAAATAAAAATTCGGCACCATCAGCACGAGCCTCTAAAATTACTTCTCTTGAAATTTCAGGATAACAAATGTGACCTTCATTTTCTAAATGGTTAATTAAAGTCGTTTTTCCAGAACTAGGTCCGCCAATTAGCAGTATAATTTTTTTATTCATTTTGAGTCTTAAAAGTTCAAATGTACTATCATTTTTTTTATTTTGAAAATCTTAATTATTTATATTTTTAAATGAAACATTATAAATGTATATTTGTTCTTTTATTAGCTTAAATTTACATGGATAAAAAAACAGAAGATTTTTACATTAGGTTAAAATCAGAATTAGAAGAATCTACAACTTGGCCTGCCGTATATTTGTATAAGTTTATTGTTCCAACTGATGCTACTAGCATAAATTTAGTTGAAAACACGTTCAATAACATGGGTGCAGTTATAAAAACAAACGCTTCAAAAACAGGAAAATACACTAGTATTTCTGTGAATGTTACGATGCAAAATCCAGATAAGGTTATAGAGAAATACCAGGAATTATCAACTATTGAAGGAATTATTTCATTATAAATATGTCATACATAAACGAAGAAGCGATTAATTATTTAGAATATAACTCGCAACGTGAACACTTGATTATTCCTGAATACGGAAGATATGTTCAAAAATTAATTAATGAAATTACCGCAATTGAAGATCGTGAAAAGCGAAATAAAGGTGCTAGATATGTAATTTCTGTTTTAGGAAATTTAAATCCGCACTTGCGCGATGTGCCTGATTTTCAGCATAAACTTTGGGATCAATTATTCATCATGTCTGATTTTAAATTAGATATTGATTCTCCATACCCAATTCCAACAAGAGAAGTGGTGCAATTGAAACCTCAAAGATTAGCGTATCCTCAAAATTTTCCAAAATATAGATTTTACGGTAACAACATTAAATATATGATTGATGTTGCTCGTAAATGGGAAGACGGCGAGTTGAAAAACGCATTAATCATTGTGATTGCTAATCACATGAAAAAGTGTTTTTTAAGTTGGAATAAGGATACGGTTACCGATGAAGTTATTTTTAATCATTTATTAGAATTATCTAACGGAGAATTGAACTTAACAGCAATGAAAGAAGAGCTTTCTACTTCTCAAAATTTATTAAAGGTAAATAAAAAGCAGTCGAATAAAACACAGTTTTTTCCCAAAGGAGAAGCTTCCAATACGAATAGAAACCAAAGCAGACCATCTTCTAATCAGAACAGAGCGCAAACGAATACCAACAGAAATTCAAATGCTACAAGTGCAAAACCGAACTCGCCAGATAATAATAAAGCCAATTTAAACAATCCAAATTATAAAGGCGGCAAGAATTTTAAACCAAAAAATAATCCAAATACAAATACAATATAAATGGGAACATTCAAAATTGAAGGCGGAAAGCCCTTAAAAGGAAATGTGCAACCACAAGGTGCCAAAAATGAAGCGTTACAGGTTTTATGTCCTGTTTTATTAACTTCAGAAAAAGTTAGAGTTACGAATATTCCTGACATTATCGATGTAAATAAGTTGATTACTTTATTAGGTAATTTAGGTGTAAAAATACAGAAAAATGGTCCTGGAGATTATACATTTCAGGCAGATGAAGTAAATGTAGGGTATTTAGAAACAGAAGCTTTTAAAAAAGAAGGTGGAAGTTTGCGTGGTTCTATCATGATTGTTGGTCCGTTATTAGCTCGTTTTGGAAAAGGATTTATTCCCAAACCAGGTGGAGACAAAATTGGAAGACGTCGATTAGATACGCATTTTGAAGGTTTCATTAATTTAGGTGCAAAATTTCGATACAATAGAGAAGACCATTTTTATGGCGTAGAAAATGAAGGCCGTTTAAAAGGTGCTTACATGTTATTAGATGAAGCTTCTGTTACAGGAACCGCTAATATTGTTATGGCGGCTGTTTTGGCTGAAGGAATTACTACAATTTATAACGCTGCTTGTGAACCGTACTTACAACAATTATGTAAGATGTTAAATTCGATGGGTGCGAAAATTACTGGTATTGGTTCTAACTTATTAACTATCGAAGGAGTGGAATCATTAGGTGGTTGTGAGCACAGAATTTTACCTGATATGATTGAAATTGGTTCATGGATTGGTTTAGCAGCAATGACAAAAAGTGAAATTACAATCAAGAATGTGAGTTGGGATAATTTAGGTCAAATTCCGAATGTATTTAGAAAACTAGGAATTACTTTAGAACAAAAAGGAGACGATATCTACATTCCTGCTCATAAAGACGGATATGAAATTAAAACAGATATTGACGGTTCTATTTTAACTGTTTCGGATGCGCCATGGCCGGGATTTACACCCGATTTATTGAGTATCATTTTAGTAGTCGCTACACAAGCGAAAGGGGATGTTTTAATTCACCAAAAAATGTTTGAAAGCCGTTTATTCTTTGTGGATAAACTAATTGATATGGGTGCGAAAATTATGTTATGTGATCCGCACAGAGCAGTAGTAATGGGTCACGATTTCCAATCGCAATTAAAAGCTACAACGATGAGTTCGCCAGATATTAGAGCGGGTATTTCTTTATTAATTGCAGCACTTTCAGCAAAAGGAACTAGTACGATTCAAAATATAGAACAAATCGACAGAGGTTACGAGAGAATAGACGAACGATTAAGAGCCTTAGGAGCAAATATCGTAAGAGTATAAATAAAAAAAGCGACAATATTGTCGCTTTTTTTAATATCAAAAATGTATATAAAATAGTTATTTGTCAAACAATTTAGCATCTAAACTATATTTGCCAACGCCTGTAAAAAGTAAACCAACATAAAGTACAAAATAAGTAAAAGCTGAATTAAATTCGTAACCATTATCTCCTTTTGAAAGTATTTGCATAGGAAAAACTATTAAGAAAATATAGGCCATACAAAACGCTAGTACAAGTAGACTAAAGCGAGAAAATAATCCTACAAGTAATAGAAGACTGCAGAAAAATTCTGCAAAAACGGTTAAAGCTAAAGGTACAGCGCCACTCATTCCTAAAAAGCTGATGTTTTTTGTCCAAAAGTCAGAGGCTGCCATTTCATTAAAATGGATTAATTTTTCATAGCCATAAAAAGCCATCAGAATACCTAATATAATTCTAATCACTAATAGGCCTAAATCAAAATTCAATCCAGTTCCATTGTTTAAAAATAATTTTTTCATAATTTGTTTAAAGTTTTAGTTGTAAATCAAATATATGAAAATGTGATGTAATGGCTAGTAAATTTTTCTTATTTCTGAAACCATTCTCCAAAAGAGGCTGTATTACTTTGGCTAGTAATTAGTGGCGTTTTATAATTTATAATTTTTATGGATAAAGCATTTTTAGAATAACGTTCAATTTTTTCTATGTATTGTTTTGCTACGAGTTGACCTCGATTAATTTTAAAGAATTCGTTTGGATCAATTTGACTTTCTATTGATACTAGTGTATTTTCAGTTAGTAAATACTTTTTTCCTGTGGTTTCATGTGCGAAAATAACACCTTCTTCTGCTGAAAAAAAAGCAATTTTGTCAATATCTAAAGCAAAAGATGAATTATTTGAGTTAATTATGAATCTTTTTTTATAGGCAATACCAACAGCTGTATTATGAATTAAATTAGATAATTTTGAAACTAAATCTGATGCTCCTGTTTTTTTTAATCTTAGAAATTTTGACCAAGCTTTTTGAAATCTAGTGAAAGAATAGGGTTTGAGTAGATATTCAATTCCATTTGTTTCAAAAGCATCCATCCAAAATTTATCGTATGCTGTTGTGAAAATAATAGGACAATTTACTTCAACATTATTATAAATTTCAAATGCCTTGCCGTCTAACAATTCAATATCAGAAAAAATTATATCTACTTGATTTGTTTTTAAAAACGTAATTGCCGCTTCAACGGTATCGATTTCAGCTATTATTTCAACTGATTCTTCCACATCATTAAGAAAACGAATTAATTTTTTTCTGGCGGGGATTTCATCTTCAATGAGTACTGTCTTAATCATCATAATAAATTTTTAATTATAGGAATATTTACCAAAAAAGTAGCTTCATCTTGCACAATATGAATCTTCTGATTGCTTAATATTTCATATTGAACATTTAAGTTTTTTAGAGCTTTTCCAGATGAAAATTGTGAAGGTGATTTTGGCCTAAATGAATTTGTTACAGTTATTTTGTCATCAATGTTTATATCAATTTTTATCGGATTTTGTTCTGTTGCTTTGTTGTGTTTAATTACATTTTCTATCAGTAATTGTAGTGTCATTGGTACAATATAACCAACATTATTTTTAATATTAAATTCAAGAACAAAGGCATTTCCAAATTTTTGTTTGATCAATTGAAAGTATAAATTTGCAAATTCTATTTCTTCTTCTAATTTGATTAGTTTTTTATCTGATACTTCTAAAACAATACGATATAACTCAGCAAAATTGTTTAAAAAATCTGATGCTACCACTTTATCTTCTTCGATAAGTTGATCTAAAATATTTAAATTATTAAATAAAAAATGAGGGTTTATTTGACTTTTTAATTGCATAATTTTACTCTCAGATAACGCTTGGTTGTATCTTGAAATTTCTTTTTGATGCCATTTATTTCTATTATAATAAAAATAAGTCATATAAAAACTACCATAAATTAATGCATCAAGCACATTTTTAAATGAAGAAAGAATTAAAGTTGTTGTGTTGAAATTTCTTTCTAAAGTATTAAAAATTAGTGCAACAAATAGGCCTAAAAGTAACATTACAATAAAATATATTAAAACTGAAGTTATTAATATAAATACAATAGATTTGATTTTAATTATTCCAGATATTTGCCATTTTACAATTAAAAAACGTATAATTAAAAATAAAATACAAGCACTCAAAAGTTGTACAATTGCGGCTTCTGGCGTAAATAGATAGACTGTAAATGACCGTTCATAAGAAAGCCTTCCTTGTATACTTTCAAAATAAGAAAATAATAAAATAAATAACAAAAAGTAGCGGTGACCTTTTATTTTAAAGATTATTTTTTGCATGAATATTATTTATAGTGTTTTACAAAAATAGCCCTATATTTTGATATAAGGCTATGAGTAAGATTAGAAACTATTATTTTTCATTAGGAAAAGATGCAATCACTTTCCCGCTATCATCATAAAAATCTAATTTAGCAACATTGTTTTTGTCTACATAAAACATTGCTTTTGGTAATCCTTTGTCATCAAAAAGAAATAAACCATTATTTTGACTTCTAGATTTTCCTAACATAACTCTTGGAACTCCACCAATCAAGCCTTGTTCTTCATATTGTTTGATTTTTTCTTGCATCGCTTTTGGGTCTTTTTTTTCAAGTTCCTCTAACTCCTTCATAATTTCAGCAGTTTTGAGTTGGTTTTCTTTTGTTGGACGATCGTTAAAGGCAAGGCTACTAGAAACAAAACGTTTGTCTCCTTTTTGATAATCCTGTGTAAGGAGTTGCATAACTTGATCTCCATCATATTGGTCGTATGTCAGAGATAACCCAGAACTATGTCCGTTTTTATCTTTTTGTCCATCATAAATGAATCCGCCACATTCAATTCCGTCCTCATTAAAAAATAACATTCCTGATCGTTTTTTTCTATTTTCATTTGTTGGTCTGTTATTTATTTTGTCATTTCCGTTAGGAAAACGGCTAACGTTTGTTAAAATCATTTTAACAGTTCCGTCTTTTTCAACTATGTTAATTCGTTCTACATCAATTTCCTTAAATTTTTTATTCCCATTTTCTTTAAATGCTGATGTAGAAATAAATAGCATTCCTAAAACTGTTGTAACTGCAAATGCTCTTAAAAAAACTAATTCTCTATTCATAATTTTTGATTTTATTGTTAAACTTTTATAGAGCAAATCTATTTTAATGTTTCTCTTTGAACAACAACAAAAAAAGGAATTAAGGAAAAATATAAATTAGCTAAGGAATTTTACAATTAAACAGAAAAGAAAATAAATGTCATAATTGATCTAGTCGTTTTTGTGATAATATTAAAATAAGTACTTTTATAATTCTTAGGGTTTTAAATAAATGAATAAACTCCTATTGATAATTATCTAAGAGTGTTGGAGTACAGGATTGAATTTAGAGCTATTGATTTTTGAAACTTATTCAATTACCAATTCTTTCAATTGTTCTCTGTATTTTTCTAAAATATCAGATTTAGATATAAAACCAATGAAAATTTTATTTTGAGTAACAGGCAAGATATTTTGCTGTGTTTTTTCAAATTTATTCATGATGGATTCTATACCTTCATTATAATCTACAGTATCTTTTTCTTTAACTGGTTGTAAAATTTCTGTAATTGAGGTATATTTTACTTTAAATGCAGAAAATATAATCGGACGAATATCATCTAAATAAATCAATCCAATTAGTTTTTTTTCATCATTTAAAACTGGGAAAATTACATCATCTGAAGTGGCAATTTTCTCAATTAATTCTTCTAAAGTTTTAGATTCAGTTACTGGACTAAAGTTATTGCAAATCAATTTTTTAACATCAATTGATTGTAAGATGTTTTTATCTTTATCATCTGTGAAAACTTCTCCTTTATCAGCTAGGTTTTTAATGTCAAACGAATAAGGTTCAAAGTGTTTTGAAATTGCAAAACTTATAGAGGAAACCAACATCAAAGGCACCATTAAACTATAGCCACCTGTAATCTCTGCAATAAGGAAAATAGCTGTTAAAGGTGAATGAAACAAACCACTTAAAACGCCCGACATGCCAACTAAAGTGAAATTACTGATAGGTAAATTAGTAATTTTTAGCATGTTGAAAAAATAAGCTGTAGAAAATCCCAGATAAGAACCAACGAATAGAGAAGGAGCGAAGTTCCCTCCATTTCCTCCTGCTCCTAAGGTAATACCAGTGGCAAATACTTTGAATAAAAGTGTTAAGGTTATGAAACCAAAAATAACCCATTTGTTGTCTTCAAAACGTTCGATTAGTGTGTTATCTAGTAATTTTTCAGGCTGATTGGCCGCTAACAATTTGATACCTTCATAACCTTCACCAAATAAACTTGGAAAAATAAAAATTAATACACCTAAGATTGTGGCTCCAAATAAGGCTTTTCGGTAAGAATTTCGACTCCTATTGGCAAAAAAATGTTCTACTTTTCTGAAGTTTCTGGCATAATGAATGGATACGAATCCTGACAGAATTCCTAAAATTATGTAGAATGGAATGTTTTTCGAATTAAATTCCTGAATCGATTTAAAACTGAATAAAGCATCTTCATTTAACAATAACATCGAAACAATGGAACCTGTAGCAGCACTAATTATCAAAGGCGTAAAAGCAGTGATACTAATTTCTGCTAATACCACTTCAATGGCAAATAAAACGCCTGCAATAGGAGCGTTAAAGGCTGCTGCAATTCCTGCTGCCACTCCACAAGCTAAAAGTAAGGTTCTGTCTTTATAACTTAATCGGTATTTTAATGCATAATTACTTCCAAAAGCAGCTCCTGTTATAGTAATTGGCGACTCTAAACCCGCACTTCCACCCATACCAACGGTTAACGAGCTGGTAATAATTTGTGCATACATTTGCTTGTCTGGAATAACGCTTCGCTTTTTAGCTACCGCATACATAATTTGGGAAGTTCCTTTTTGTATGTTTCCGTTTAAGAAATTTTTTATTACAAATACAGTAAGTAAAATACCTATAATTGGCAAAGTACTTTTACTATAGGGTAAATGAAATTCTTTGTTTAAATATTGTGAAAACAAAAATACATTATGAGCAAAAGTTTTCAACACAATTACGGCCAAAGCAGCTGACAATCCGACCAAAACACTAGAAACATACAAAAACTGTCTAGGCTCTAAAACACTTTTAAGTTTAGAGAAGGTATGTTCGAAAAATTGGGCTGTTTTTTGAATGGCTTTTAACACAAGATGTTTGATTTAGAAATGCTAAAATACGGTAATTTTAATTGAGATGCAAAATAATTGGCACATTGACAAATTGTAAATTGACGAGTTAGATGATTTTTCTAATCGCTTCTTTTTTACTTAAAGGTTTTAAATTAGTGCGATTTACATACTCTAACACAGCACTTGGATTTACAGACGAATATTCTCTTAATGCCCAGCCAATGGCTTTTTGAATGAAAAATTCATTTGAATGTTTGTGCTTTTCACATTCTGAAACTAATAAATCGAAATCTGTTTTTTGTTTATAACCTAATTGAAAAATAATAGCAGTTCGGTTTAACCATAAGTTGTCTGAATTAGAGAACTCTTCTATAATTGGATACTTTTTTTCAGGAAATGTCTCTAAATAGCCACCTACTGCGTATTTTGCTAAAGTATCCACACTGTCCCACCAAGAATTTGTAGTAATGAGTTTTTCAATGAATGCTATATCTTCAACTTGATAGTTTTTTTTAATTTCTTTAATGAAAATATCGATAGCCACTTGATGCATTTCACGATGCGGCAATTGATACAACTCCCAACAAATATTTCTGAAGTTTGTATTGATTGCTTCTTTATAATTTGATGAGCATTCTTTTAAAATCTCACGTCTAACTTGAGTTGGAATTCCATAACAAGGAAAATTATTTTTTAAATAAGCACTTTGTTTTTGTCCGTAAACCAGATCTTCTTGTGCTTCAAATGCTTTTTTAATGGTAATAACAAAACTCATTTCTTAATTTTTGTAATTCTATTTTACATTGTTGTTCTAATTCGGCAAAAAAAGTAAAAAATTCTAGTTCAATTTCAGTGTAAAATTGGTTTACGTTTTCCAAGGCTGCAGGCATGTTGACACGATTTTTGGTGCGATGGTCCATTTGAAATAAAATCAATTCTAAACCAGCCAAACTTTTGTAACACACTAACCAATTGGTTTCCATCATATAAGGTAGGGAATTTTGAGTTTTATCCGTTAAAATTTCATAATTATTTTGTAATAATTTATAAAAAGTATCTGCATAATCTTCCAATTTAATTTCAGAAAATTGCTTCCAATTCTTAGCAAGAAAATGATCGTAAACAATATCCATTATCACACCAGAATAATGTCCGAATTTTTCATGTAACCGATGTTTGCTTTGTCTGTAAACAGGATGTGAATCTGTAAAACTATCAATAAAACGGTGTAATCTAATACCAATTTGTATGCCAATTGGATACTGCTCAAACTGATTTCCTTTTACTGCATCAGCCATGAAATTACCAATTTTGATAAAATCATCTTCATCAGAAAGATATATGTGAGCGAGGTAGTTCAATTTGAAAAAGATTTAAAAGTTTAAGAGTTTATGAGTTTAAAAGGTATTGAACTTAATTTTGTCCATTTAATCGCTTCGTAAATATATAAAAAAAACTTTGAATGTTTTATTGAAATCCAATGCTTAACTTTTTATATTTGTATTTTATATGCGTTTGCTTCTTAACTTTTAAACCCTTAATCTTTTAAACATTAAAAAATGACATTAATAAAATCTATATCAGGAATTCGTGGTACAATTGGCGGAAAAGTTGGTGATAACTTGACTCCAGTTGACGCTGTAAAATTCGCATCAGCTTACGGAACGTTCTTGAAAAACAATAGTACTGTAACGGATAGAAAATTAAAAGTGGTTATTGGTCGTGATGCCCGTATTTCTGGTCCAATGATTCATAATTTAGTGCAAAATACACTTTTAGGTTTAGGAATTGATGTAATCGATTTAGGTTTATCAACTACACCAACAGTTGAAGTGTCTGTACCAATGGAACAAGCTGATGGTGGAATAATTTTAACTGCTTCTCACAATCCGAAACAATGGAATGCTTTAAAATTATTAAATGCAAAAGGTGAATTTTTAAGTGGAGCTGATGGTGCCAAAATATTAGAAATTGCTGAAGCTGAAGCGTTTGATTTTGTTGATGTGGATAGTTTAGGGGAAGTTACAATTAACGATTCTTACATGGATATTCATATAGATGAAGTGTTAGAATTACCTTTGGTTGATGCCGATTTAGTAAAAACTAAGAAATTTAAAGTAGTGGTTGATGGTGTCAATTCATCAGGTGGAATTATCATCCCAAATTTACTTGAACAAATGGGTGTAGAAGTAGTAAAACTTTACTGCGAACCTAACGGACATTTTCCTCATAATCCAGAACCTTTGAAAGAACATTTAGGCGATATTTGTAAATTGGTTGTAGATGAAAAAGCCGATTTCGGAATTGTAGTTGATCCAGATGTAGACCGTTTAGCCTTTATTTCTAATGATGGAGAAATGTTCGGTGAAGAATACACTTTGGTAGCTGTAGCCGATTATGTATTGAGTAAAACTCCAGGAAATACGGTTTCTAATATGAGTTCTTCTCGTGCTTTACGCGATATTACTGAAAAACATAACGGAAGTTACCAAGCGAGTGCAGTAGGTGAGGTGAATGTGGTAGAATTAATGAAAAAAACCAACGCTATTATTGGTGGTGAAGGAAATGGTGGAATCATTTATCCAGAATTACATTATGGAAGAGATAGTTTGGTAGGAGTGGCTTTATTTTTAACCTATTTAGCAGGACAAGATAAAACGGTTGCCGAATTACGTGCGAGTTATCCGCAATATTATATGAGTAAAAATAAAATTGAATTGACACCTCAAATTGATGTTGATGCGATTTTAGAAGCCTTAACAGCAACTTATAAAAATGAGCAAATTTCTACCATTGATGGAGTGAAAATAGATTTCCCAACGGAATGGGTACATTTAAGAAAATCGAATACTGAACCGATTATTAGAATTTATACCGAAGCGCCTACTCAAAATGAAGCCGATGTTTTAGCGGAACGTTTTGTAAAAGAGTTAAAAGTGATTGCTGGGATTTAATCTGTCCCGATACTTCGGGATTATTTCAGATGCTATTATACAAACCTGACAGATTTTAAACCTGTCAGGTTTTATGTTTTATTGAGGAACTTCATCAAAATTGATCATCCAATTGATTCCGAATTTATCGGTAAACATTCCGAAGTAAGCACCCCAAAAAGTACTTTCCATTGGCATTGTTATTTTTCCATCAGCTGAAAGTCCGTTAAATAATTTATCCGCTTCTTCTTTACTTTCTGCATTAATAGAAATGGAAAAATTGTTTCCAATAACAACATCGCCATGCGTACTCAAAGTATCGCTACCAAATAAAGTTGCCGTTCCAATAGGAAAACTAACATGCATGATTCGATTTCCTTCTTCTTCACTTAATGCTGGCATTCCATCTTGTGGAGGCATCGAATTAAACTTATGCAATTCAGTGAACTCGCCACCAAAAACCGATTTATAAAAGTTAAAAGCAGCTTCTGTAGTTCCGTTAAATGTTAGGTAGGTGCTTATTGTAGCCATGATATATTGTTTTAGATTTTTTAAAAGTAATAATAAAAAAAGTCTGTTACAATTTTGTATCAGACTTTTTTATTTTGTCATTAAATGTATGATCATTTATCGTTACCATGTCCACGTCCATTACCTTTTTTTTTAGCATGTTTGCGGTTTGATCCGTGATGCGCATTAGTTTTTCTTTCTTTACTTACAATAACTCTTGTTCTTGTTGGATTAACTTTTACTTTTCTATATTTTGCACAATGGTTTGTATTGTAATAATATGGAGTTGCTCCGTAATAATCTAGTTGAATTTGAGCTACACTACCCAAGTTTATATTTATAAATGGTGATGGAATTGAAACACTTACTGTCCAATTACCATTTTTCAAATAAAAATAATTACTCGTTTGAATATCATAATAAAAATTTTGCTGTGGGAAATAAATGTGTCTTGTTTTGGCACGATATCCTTTAGCAGGAGCCCATTTAGGAGGTTTTCCATGAGCAAATGTTGTTTCTGTAGTGATAAATAAACTTAATAGCACAAGTACTAGAAAGATTTTTAAGCTCTTGTTTGTAGACTGAAAAGTTTTCATTTATATGAGATTTAGGTTACTATTCATTTGGTTATAACAAACTCCGTACCAAAAATATTTATTTGATGTAAATAAAAAAGAAAACGCCCCAATTTCTTGAGACGTTAACAAGGTATTATATGTTTTTTTCTTCATTTTTGGTATCCATCATTTCCATTAGTTTCATACCTAATAAACCACTGATGCCACCTTCTGAACCATTTGATCCAGAGATTAAAACATCTGGAATTACTTTAATTTTACCTTTTGCAATTTCTTCGGTAATTTTATATTTCGTAAAGTTATCGCCACCCATCGCAGAAACTTGTAATTGATACGATTCTGCTGTAGATTTACCAATTGCCATAATTTTTTCTGCTTCTGCTAAACCAGTTTTAGAGATTTTTTCAGCTTCTGCACTAGCATTTAATTTCGTAGCTTCTGCTTGTGCACCAGCTCTTGCTTTTGTTGCTTCAGCTTCTGCATTTGCTCTCATTTTGGTAGCTTCTGCTTCTGCATTTACATTTAATTTTAAACTTGTTGCATCTCCTTCTGCTTTTTTAACGGTTGCATCAGCTGTACGTTGCGCAATTTCTACACTTTGAGAAGCACGAACAATTTCTTTTTGCATGTCAGCAATAGCCGTTTCTTTTTCCATACCCTGACGTTGTTCTTGCGCCATTTTTTGGGTTTGATACGTTTTTTGTTCTTCTTCTGCTAATTTTCTATCGGTTAACGTTTTCATTAATGAATCTGGTGGAACAATATCACCAATTAAAGTATCTACTGCATTTACATTATATTCATCTAAAACTGTTTTGATATGATTTTTAGCTGACTCTTGTCGTTCTTTACGTGTGCTTAAGAAAGATATTACATCGCTATCTTGTGCCGAGTTTCTAAAATAGTTACCAATTGTAGGTTCTAATACTTGTGAAACTAAATTCGTCATGCTTCCAAAACGGGCAATTACTTTTGGTGCTTCGTTAGCTGGGACATGAATAATTTGTGCTACATCTAAATTGAATGGGAAACCATCTTTAGAACGAACGGTAATTGTAGATAAATTTTTATCTAAATCATGCGATTCACTTCTGGCGTTAGCCCAATTTAATACTAAGTTAGTGGTTGGAACCGGTTCTAATTTCGTTGTATATTTATTTAAAGCATATTTTCCTGGTCCAAGTGGTTCCATCCAAACCCCGCGTTGTCCTTTCGATACGATATTTCCATGTTTGAAAGTATCGCCTGTTACATCTTGACCGTCTTCTCCAATATAAGAAATCACAACACCTACGTAACCAATTGGCACGTCTGTCATCGGATTTTGTTCAATTTGATATGCCCAAGTATTGATATAATACGAACCAGCCAACATAACTTGAGGTTGCAATCCACGATTTCCGCCACTTTCTAAAAAGAAATCACAATCTTGAAAGTTATTATGTCCTTCAACGTTTTTACCAGCAATTTGACCTTGTTGAATCGGTTCACCATCTAAAGCGGTAACAATTCCAATCATATTTTCATAGATTTTCACTTGATCTATAATTACGATTTCAAACAAATAGGTATTGATACGATAGGAACCACTGGTAATAAAAGCGGTTTGACGTCCTTTTTGTCCGCCATTGTCTAAGAACGCTTTAGCATCTTGAAAGTTATCTGATTCAACTTTTCGAGCTAAAATTCTACCTGTTGGAATTTCTTTTCCATCTTTACTTAAAACCAAACCGATTTTTCCTTCTGGAATGATGGTAAATGGAGTCATGTCTACAGAAAATTGCCAAATCCACATGCCCCAATACAAACCTGGAGCTAAAGATTGAGCTTGAAAACCAGCTTCTCCTTTTGTGGCAATAATTCTGCTATCTGGTAAGGATTTATCAGCACCGAAAAGCACGAATTTTTTGGTTACTAAACCAATTTTATCTTCGGGTACGATAACCATTCCGAAGAATACACGTAATACAAATTTGTAGAAAACTACTGTTAGTACTAGTAAAAGTACCCACCAAAAATCGAAAATTGATGTCATATTAAATTATTTAGTTGATAATTGTATTTTGATTTTTATTTTGAAAAGAGATTAAAATGTGGTTAATCTGAGATTGTGCAGTTTCAAATTCTGTTGTAAGAATTATTTTTTGAAAAGTGAGTATTAACACTTATGTGCCATTTGAAGGTCGTTTAAAATAAAAATCTATTATTATACGTAGGTGTAAATAATAAGTTACAAATTTTTAAATATTTATTTTTATGAAATAGGTAAATGGTTGTGAATTAGGCAATTGTGAATTTTTTAAAATAAAAAAACCGTCAAGTTTTAACAAGACGGTTTTGAGTACTTAGATGCTGAAACAAGTTCAGCATGACAATAATTTATTGTAGAATTTTGAAGATTAGGTAAAAAACTAAAAATAAAATTGTTAAATAAATTAAAGCTGTGTTTATTAGATATTTAGTTTTATAAAATCCTACTTTTTTTACTGCTGTGTTTTTATTGTGTTTTATGTAGTAATATACTGCAATTCCTACCATTATGAATAATGCCCAACCAATAATCACAAATACTTTTAAATTGGTTTTAACCTTGAATGTATCTTTAAATAAGGTGATTGTTGTTTCTAATAAATCAAATTTTCCAATTAATGACATTAAACATAAAGCTGACATTGAAATTCCAAAAAGATAACCTTTTAAATCGGTACTAAATGTAGACGGCTCTTTGTAGGTAAAATAAAATGTTCTTATTGAATATGAAAGTAGTAATAAAGATAAAAAAATATTTAAAATTTTATATTCCATTTTGGTTTTAGTAATTATATGAGTAAATGTAATGATTTTTCACAAAAAAAACCGTCAAGTTTTAACAAGACGGTTTTGAGTATTTAGATGCTGAAACAAGTTCAGCATGACAAATCGTATATCTAAATTCGTAAATCTAAATTCGTAAATCTTAAATATGAATCACTTCATCATAAGCAGCAGCTACAGCTTCCATAACGGCTTCACTCATAGTTGGGTGCGGGTGAACTGCTTTTAAGATTTCATGACCAGTAGTTTCTAATTTTCTAGCTACAACTGCTTCTGCAATCATATCTGTTACTCCGGCACCAATCATATGGCAACCTAACCATTCGCCGTATTTGGCATCGAAAATTACTTTTACAAATCCGTCAGTATTTCCACCAGCAGTTGCTTTTCCTGATGCTGAGAAAGGGAATTTACCTACTTTAATTTCGTAACCTTTTTCTTTAGCTGCTTTTTCAGTTAAACCAACAGAAGCAATTTCTGGAGTAGCATAAGTACAACCTGGAATATTTCCGTAATCTAATGGTTCCACATGTAAACCAGCGATTTTTTCAACACATAAAATTCCTTCAGCAGAAGCTACGTGAGCTAAAGCTTGACCAGGAGTAATGTCTCCAATGGCATAATAGCCTGGAACATTAGTTTGGTAGTAGTCATTTACTAAGATTTTATCTCTATCCGTAGCGATACCTACTTCTTCTAAACCAATATTTTCAATGTTTGTTTTGATTCCAACTGCAGAAAGTAAAATTTCAGCTTCAATTACTTCTTCGCCTTTAGCTGTTTTAACTGTAGCTTTTACGCCATTTCCTGTAGTATCGATTTTCTCTACTGAAGAATTAGTCATGATGTTTACACCCGCTTTTTTCATAGAACGTTCCATTTGTTTTGAAATGTCTTCGTCTTCAACAGGAACAATATTTGGCATAAATTCAACAATAGTTACTTCAGTTCCCATTGAATTATAGAAATGCGCAAATTCTACTCCAATCGCACCAGAACCCACAATAATCATAGATTTTGGTTGAGTTGGTAAAGTCATCGCTTGTCTGTAACCAATTACTTTTACACCATCTTGTGGTAAGTTTGGTAATTCACGTGAACGAGCACCTGTAGCAATAATGATGTGATCTGCTGAATATTCCGTAACTTTTCCATCTGCAGCAGTTACGTCAATTTTTTTACCTGGTTTTACTTTTCCAAAACCATCGATTACATCAATTTTATTTTTTTTCATTAAAAATTGTACACCTTTACTCATTCCACCAGCTACACTACGAGAACGGGCAACCACTGCGTTAAAATCTTTATCTACATTATCTACTTTTAATCCGTAATCTGCAGCATGTTTTAAATAATCGAAAACTTGAGCTGATTTAAGTAAGGCTTTTGTTGGAATACAACCCCAATTTAAACAAACGCCACCTAAACTTTCTTTTTCAATAACGGCAACTTTAAATCCTAATTGTGAGGCTCTAATTGCTGTAACATATCCACCAGGACCACTTCCTAAAACTATAATATCGTATTTCATATTTTTTGTGTTTATTTTATTATTGTAAATATGCAGTCGCTACCGCTCTTGTCATTTTTTTGTGTTTATTTAATTATTGTAAAAATGCAGTCGCTTACGCTCTTGACTTATGATGTGTTTTTCTTATTTTTTTTCTGATTGCGAAATTAGTAAATATTTATTTATTTCTATCTATTTACAATAATAAAGTTAAATAGAATTTAGATGTTTTGAAGGGAATTGAATTCAAATTTCTATTTTGATTAAGTTAAATTTTAACCATAATATCGATTTTAATGTGCTTAATTGAAGTGTTAATAACTTAATCATTCTTTAAAGTTAGTTCCCTTTTGCCATTTGGTAAGCTTTTAATTACAATTGAAGCATGATCTAGTGGTAATAAATGTGGTACTTTTTCTGGCCATTCGATAAAACACCAATTTCCAGAATAAAAATATTCGTCAATTCCCATATCGTATGCTTCTAATTCGCTATTTATACGATATAAATCGAAATGATAAATGGTTGCTCCAGTTTCAGATTCGTATTCATTTACTAATGAAAATGTAGGACTACTGGAATTTTCTGTAACTCCTAATTCTTTAACCAATTCTTTAATAAGCGTAGTTTTTCCTACACCCATTGAAGCATGAAAGGTGATAACTTTTTTTAAATTTGGAGTGGCTAATAGGTCTTTGGCTACTTTGTTTATTTCTTCTAAGGTAAAGGTGGTTGTCATTAGTTTGGCAAGTTGTGAGTGGCTAGTTTTGAGTTGTGTGTTAACTAAGTAGCACAGAACTCAAAACCCACTTCATATTACTATTTCGGATTTAAAACGATGCATGGAATTATCATTTCTTCTAACGAAATTCCACCGTGTTGA
Organism: Flavobacterium difficile; assembly: GCF_011392115.1. Classification (GTDB taxonomy): domain Bacteria; phylum Bacteroidota; class Bacteroidia; order Flavobacteriales; family Flavobacteriaceae; genus Flavobacterium; species Flavobacterium difficile. The sequence goes on along the minus strand of NZ_JAAJBT010000004.1, from coordinate 156,773 downwards.
TAGGTATTTCTGTAATAACTTACATAATGATTGAAATTATTTACATACGCTAAAAAGTAATCGCTTTTTGCAAAAATATAAGAACTTGTCATATTTATAGCAGGTAAACCGATTTTTTTGGGATCTTTTACGGCATAAACGTCTTTGTCTTCGTATGTTAAGCTTCTTCCAGTTTTGTAACGTAAGTTTAAACTTGTGTTTTTATCTCCAATTACTTTCGATGGGTTTTTACAATTTATGGTTCCGTGATCGGTGGTGATAATTAGTTTGAAACCCATTTGTTGGGCTTGTTGAATCATTTCTAATAAAGGCGAATTTTTAAACCAGCTCAACGTTAAAGAACGATACGCTTTATCATTTGATGCTAATTCTTTCACTACATCCATTTCGGTTTTCGCATGTGATAACATATCCACGAAATTATACACAATAGTAGTTAAATCGTTGTTTTTACATGCCTTGAAGTTGTCTACTAATTTTTTCCCATCGCGTAAATTGGTGATTTTATGATATTCACTTTTAATATTTAAACCCAAACGTTTCAGTTGCTCATTTAAAAAATCGGCTTCATGTAAGTTTTTTCCACCATCATCGGTATCATTTTTCCAATATTGAGGGAATTTTTTTTCCATTTCTAAAGGTAATAATCCAGAGAAAATCGCATTTCTAGCATATTGAGTTGCTGTTGGTAAAATAGAGTAGTAGTTCACTTCCTTTTCAGGTTTGTAGTGATTGTATACAATATTTTCAAAAATTTTCCATTGATCCAAACGCAAGTTATCAATTACGATGAAAAGAACTGGTTTGTCTTTTTTACGAATTTCTGGTGCTACAAATTCTCCAAATAATTTATGAGATAATACAGGTTTGTCTGCTTTTTCATCGAACCAATCTTCGTAATTACGTTCAATAAATTTCCCGAATTGCAAATTGGCTTCCGCTTTCTGACTTTCTAAAATCTGAATTAAGTTTTGGTCTTCAATAGTTTCTAATTCAATTTCCCAATACACTAGTTTTCTGTAGAATTCCGCCCATTCGTCAAAAGAATTTACCATCGACATTTCCATGGCAATTTTTCGGAATTCCTTCTGGTAATCTAAAGTCGTTTTTTCAGAAATTAAACGCGAATGGTCTAAGTTTTTCTTCAAACTCAATAAAATCTGATTTGGATTTACAGGTTTTATCAAATAATCGGCAATTTTACTTCCTATAGCTTCTTCCATAATGTATTCTTCTTCACTTTTTGTAATCATAATTACCGGTGTAGAAGATTTAAATTCTTTCATTTCTGAAAGCGTTTCTAATCCTGAAAGTCCTGGCATATTTTCATCTAAAAAAACCACATCAAAAGCCGTTTCTTTATATAAATCAATCGCATCTTGTCCGTTATTACAAGTGGTTACATCGTAGTTTTTCTTTTCTAAGAATAAAATATGTGGCTTTAATAAGTCGATTTCATCATCAACCCAAAGTATTTTTATGTTGTTCATCGTGTTTTAGTTTTAAAAGTGCAAGTTACTATTTGTTTAACGTACTTTTTCTTAAAAATTGTGTAAAAAATAAAAAATTTACTTCTAAGTGCAACAATAGTTTTTATTTGCCACTGTATTTTGTGTTTTTTTGATGGCTAAAAGATATTATTTCATACTCTCATATTTTGTTTGATTTTCAATTGCTATTTTATCCCATTAAAGTGGCATTATAGTGGGCTTTGATATGCCTTTGATAGGAAGTTGTTTTGTTTGAAATGATCCGTTTGAAAAATTGAGCTAAAATTTTAATTTACATTAGATTGATGTTTTTATTTTAATTTGAAACTTTTTTTAATTGTTATGCATTACAATAAATTATATATTTGAAAAAAGAATATTGCAGATGTGTTTTCATTATAAACAAACTAAAGAGGGTTTAGTATTAGAAAAACAGTTTAATGCTAAAAAGAAATCAGGAATACACATAACACCTGTTACCTATGTGAATGGTTTTGAACATCCTAAATCTTTAATAATTACAGATAAAAATCCAAATGTGCTGGAGCATGGAATTTGGGGTTTATTACCCAATTGGGCCAAAGACGAAAAGCATCAAGATTTTACATTAAATGCTAGAGTTGAAGACATTACAACTACAAATTCTTATAAAGATAGCATACAAAACAGGTGTTTAATTATTGCGGACGGATTTTATGAATGGCAATGGTTAAATAAATCAGGATCCAAAAAAGAAAAATATCTGATTGAAATCGAAAATGAAAATGCATTTGCTTTCGCTGGAATTTATTGTTTTAACACCAAATTAAATGCGCTAACTTTTTCTATGCTAACCACAAAAGCCAACGCATTAATGAGTGACATTCATAATGTTAAAAAAAGAATGCCTATCATTTTAAAACCAAATGATGAAAAAGCTTGGTTAGCTGGAGCAAATTACAACGATTTTGCATTTCCGTATGAAGTGAATCTTAAAGCTACTTCTTTAGATGCTCAATTTAGTTTGTTTTAGATTTTTGCAATAAATTAAAGTTGTTACAGCCCTTTATTTGTTGTGAAAGGAGCTATTCCAATTGAATTCACTAGGATAATTACCTGTTTTAAAGGTATAATAGATAAAAATAAACAAGAAAGTTTTCCAAGAAAATAGAAATATCGATAAAGCTCGACTTGTTACCCATAAATTTGGATTAATAAGTCCGCAAATCACTAAAACAAGTAAAGACAATAGTAAAGTAGTAGTAACCAAAGTGAATATATTTCTAAAAGGCCAATATTTAATTTTTCTAAAAACGGATAAATCATTTCCCCATTTGGCTAATAAATAATAATAGCCATTACCTAATGACATAAATAACAGTGGGTCATCATAATTTTCAAGCGCAAAATTTTCTTTTGGAGCTAAAATTTTGAAGTTTTTGATTTGGGTTTGATGTTCGTTTTCAAATACCAAAACGGAGTGAATGGCTTCTTTAGGAATTTCATTCTTATAATATGAAGTAGAAAGAAATCGCAAACGATACGTTATAGCAAGTTCCTTTATAGCAGCCTCTGAAAATATTAAATCGGACTGTAACTTATCAAAATGAAAGGTATTAATTGAATTTTCGTTGCTAGAATTCAATCGTTCAACAACACTAATTAAAGTTGGCGAAACATCAATGCGATCTGTAAAAGTAATTGATGAAAAATCAAATTGAAACTTTTTTTGAATTTGCTTTAATTCTTGATGTAAACGACTCATGATAAAATATTTATGTCAAATTTACTGCAAAATTAAAAACACAAAAAGTAACAATTGTTAAAATTTATTTAATTGAATCTTGAACGTTCCTATCTTTTTTAATATAATAGAAATCGAAAATGAAAAAGCTTTTGCAGGTATTTATTCTTTTTTAATTCCAAATTTTTTGCGCTTACTTTTTCCATGTTACCTACACAAGCCAATGCATTAATAGTGACATTCATAAAATTAAAAAAAGAATGCCCATCATTTTAAAACCAAAAGATGAAAAAGCTTGGTTGGCTGTAGCAAATTACAACGATTTTGCATTTTTGTATGAAGTGAATCTCAAAGCGACTTCTTTAGATATTCAATTTAGTTTGTTTTAGATTTTTTCTATTGTTTAAGAATCTTAAATGTTGCTTGTTTAACTAAAAAAAACAGGTGATTTTGGAAAAAGCCAAACTCTAACTTGAATTGTTGTCGGCTTTGAGTCGCAATATGGTCAGCTTAGCAAAATTGAAATAATTAAGTTTTTATACAATTATTGCAATAAAAAAATATTATGAAACTGGAATATTGCTTTTTTTAGTAGCGTTTTCTTAAAAATTGTGTAAAAGTTTTATATTTGATTAAAATAGTGGAATTAATGAATTCTACAAGTCTAAAAAACTATGAGAAAACTTTTTACATATATCACTTTCTTCATTGCTTTCACTACTTTTTCCCAATCTTTTCAATGGATGAAACGAGGAGGTAGTAATGAAAATTTAGGTATTGATTATGAATCTGTATACAGTATTGCTACAGATAGTGAAAAAAATTATTACACATTATCTTATGTAGGAATGAGTGGTTTAGATGTGGATGGTAACCCTAAAAGTAATTATGATAATCCTGGTTTTGGTCCACAAGATGTAGTGTTAGCCAGTTTTGCTTGTGATGGTACCTATCGTTGGAGTAAGGTTTTTGGTGGTAATGGTGATGAAACTATTAATTCTGTAGTGGTAGATAGTCAAGACAATGTATATGTTGGTGGGAAAATGCAAAGTTGTCATCCTTATCCTGGGACTCCATCTGAACCATATCCTTCTCAGATTGATACTGAGTACTTTTTTTCTAATTCTAGTTCGGCTTGTACTCGAATATTTTATGCTAAATTTAATAAAAATGGAGTACTACAGTATGTAAAAAGGCCACAATTACCTACTTCAACATTAAATGCAACTACATATACTGCTTCAATGAATTTTCAAATTCAAAATGATGTTATTTATTGGTATTTATGGTTGCCACCAGGTACTTATGCGGATGGTGCATTTACCAATAGCAATTCAGATTCTTATACACCATATGTTTTAAAATATAATTTGGATGGAACCTTAATTAGTGCCACAATTAGGTACAATTCAAACAAATTCCTCTTATGATATTACATATTATAGAAACCCTCATAATGGGTATTATTATACTACAATAGTTAAAAGGAGTTCAGATACAACTATTTCTATTAATGGGCAACCTATTGTAAATTCTGCAGCTTTGGTATGTTATGATAATAGATGGTACATTATTATGGAAAAGAGAGGATACCACAACAAACACAGGCAGAATAAGATTTTATGGTTTAGACTTTGATGCGCAAAATAGCATATATATAGCAGGTAATATAACAGGTTTAAATAATAATTCATTTTTAGGGTTTAGTTACGCAACTATACCAGGTACTATTTTCATAATGAAAACTATACCTGATGCTTCCAGTACTACATGGGTATCAAATCCTTCAATTTCTAACGGAGGAGGTACTTTTGGTAATGTGTTGTACAATGGAACAGAACTAGCGTTTATAGGTAGCAGTAGTAAAACTAATTTTACTTGGGGCACTCAAACAATTGCGATGCCAGGTACTAATGAAGGAACAGATGTTTTGTTGGCTCGTTTTAATACTACTTCAGGCGCTTGTTTGAGTTTAAATAAAATTACAAGTAATACACCTTCCATAGATTATGGTGCTGCTATTGCAAAAGACGCTTCAGGAGATTATATAATTGGTGGTGGTTTTGGTGGAATTTTATATGATGTAAATAACAATACGGTGGTCAATGAAGGTGGAGATTCTGACTTTTTTATCACTAAATTTTCTACTCAACCTTGTTTACCATTAAGTAGTGAAAGCTTTGAAGAAGTAAAAACAAATATCTATCCTAACCCAGTAAAAGATCTATTTATTATACCAGTAAAAGAAAAAACTAGTTATCAATTATTTACAATAACAGGTGTTTTAGTTAAAGAAGGTTGTATAAACACAACTGAAAATACAATAACAATTTCTGAATTTGCAAGTGGTTACTATTTATTACACTTACAATCTGAGAGCGGTAAAAAAGAAAGTGTGAAAGTGATTAAAGAGTAGATAGTAAGTTTGTCATTTCGACGTAAGGAGAAATCACATAAAGTTAATGTTTAGTTTTTTTTGAGTTTTTCTCAAATAGAAATGTAACAGTTTTGGGACATTAGAGTGGGAGATTCAAAGATTATGGGATTTCACCTTACGTCGAAATGACAGAGTTTGTGTTTGATGTTTAATAAAAAATTGAGAGTAAGTTTGTCATTTCGACGTAAGGAGAAATCACATAAAGTTAAACTTTAGTTTTTTTTGAGTTTTTTCTCGCATGAAAAGTAATAGTTTTGAGATATTGGAGTGGAGATTCAAAGATTATGTGATTTCTCCTAAGGTCGAAATGACAGAGTTTGTGTTGGATGTTTAATAAAAAATTGAGAGTAAGTTTGTCATTTCGACGTAAGGAGAAATCACATAAAGTTAAAAACAAAAAACATGAATGAGTTTAATCCACAAGTAGGTTTTCATTCCTATTATGTCTATATAATTACTAATAAATATCGTTCTACTTTTTATATTGGTATGACAAATAATTTGAAACTAAGATTGCAACAACATAAAGAAAATTTAGAACAAGGAAATTCAACTTTTGCTTCAAAATATAATTTAGAGTTTTTGGTTTATTATGAAAAATTTGTTTGGGTTGAAGAAGCTATCGCTAGAGAAAAAGAACTAAAAAAGTGGAGAAGAGAAAAGAAAATGAATTTGATTAGGAGTTTTAATCCTGAATTTACTTTTTTAAATGACCATTTTAAATTGATATTGTAAAAAAGATTATGGGATTTCTCCTAAGGTCGAAATGACAGAGTTTGTGTTGGATGTTTATTAAAAAATTGAAAGTATACTTGTCATTTCGACGTAAGGAGAAATCACATAAAGTTAAACTTTAGTTTTTTTTGAGTTTTTTCTCGCATGAAATTGTAATAGTTTTGGGATATTGGTGTGGAGATTCAAAGATTATGAGATTTCTCTTAAGGTCGAAATGACAGAGTTTGTGTTGGATGTTTAATAAAAAATTGAGTGTAAGTTTGTCATTTCGACGTAATGAGAAATCACATAAAGTTAAACTTTTTTTTTTTGAGTTTTTTCTCAAATAGAAATGTAATAGTTTTGGGATATTGGAGTGGAGATTCAAAGATTATGAGATTTCTCTTAAGGTCGAAATGACAGATTAATAGATTGAAATGACAAAGTGTTAAAATAGTAATAATTATTTTTTAACTTTTTCTTACATTTGTTACACAAAAACATATTCTGTGAGCCAAATCAACAAATTAAAAATACTCAACGATCCTATTTATGGTTTCATAACCATTCCCAATACCTTAATTTACGATTTAATTCAGCATCCGTATTTTCAGCGTTTGCGACGCATTTCTCAAATGGGTCTTTCGTATTTGGTGTATCCAGGTGCGCATCATACGCGTTTTCATCACGCATTAGGTTGTATGTATATCATGCAAAAAGCGGTGCAAACGCTTAAATTTAAAGGTGTTGATATTTCTGAAGAAGAAGAAAATGCCTTATATGTAGCCATTTTATTACACGATATTGGTCATGGTCCTTTTAGTCACGCTCTTGAAAATAGTGTGGTGGAAGAAGTGCATCACGAAGAATTATCGTTGTTGTTTATGGAACAATTGAATGCCGAATTTGATGGAAAATTGTCACTGGCTATTCAAGTTTTTAAAGGAGAATATCATAGAAAATTCATGTTGCAATTGATTTCTAGTCAGTTAGATATGGATAGAATGGATTATCTAAAACGCGATAGTTTTTACACAGGTGTGAACGAAGGAAATGTAAATAGCGAACGTTTGATTCAGATGCTAAATGTACAAGATGACGTTTTAGTCATGGAAGAAAAAGGAATTTATTCTATTGAAAAATTCTTAATGGCACGCCGATTAATGTATTGGCAAGCGTATTTACATAAAACTAGTGTTGTTGCCGAATTGACTTTAACAAAAATCTTAAAACGTGCGAAAGAATTGGCTACAAAAGGCGAAGTGCTTTTTGGAAGTCCGTTTTTATTGTTTTTCTTGAATAACAAAATCGAATTAAATCAGATTGATAAAACTATTTTAGATAAATTTTCTAATTTAGACGACTATGATGTGTTGGGTGCGATTAAACAATGGCAATATCATGACGATTTTGTACTGAGTTCATTAAGTAAAATGATCATCAATCGCAATTTACTAAAGATTGAATTAAATGAAGATAAGATTGATAAAATCAAATACTTAGAGTTAAAAGAAAAGTATGTAAAACAGTATAATCTTTCTGATAAAGAAGTAGAGTATTTTGTTTTTAAAGGCAAGATAAAAAACGAAGCTTACAGCAAATCATCGGAACCCATTCGCATCTTAAAAAAGGATAAAACGATTGAAACGGTTGTAGAAGCATCAGACCAAATGCATTTGAAAGCTTTATCGAAAACAGTAACCAAATATTTTATTTGTTATCCGAAAGTTATAGATTAAGGTTAATTTTTATATTTTTGCATACTATGAAACGAGCTAAGGTTAGTTTTTTATAATTAAAGCAGATACAATAATAGCGAGTTCCATCTTATACTGATGGAAATTAAAGCGTATAAGATGAAATTTACAGCAGCACAAATAGCCAGCATTTTAGAAGGAGAAGTAATAGGAAATCCGAATGCAGAAGTATATAAATTAGCAAAAATTGAAGAAGGAACTGAAGGTTCTTTAACCTTTTTAGCCAATCCGAAATATGCCAATTATATTTACACGACAAATGCTTCAATTGCAATTGTCAATAAAACTTTTGAACCAGAACAAGAGATAAAAGCGACTTTAATTAAAGTAGAGGATGCATATAAATCGTTTTCTAAATTGTTAGAATATTACAATCAAGTCAAATTGATGAAATCTGGCATCGAACAACCTTCTGTAATTTCTGAAGGCGTTCAATATGGTGACAATTTGTATTTAGGAAGCTTTTGTTATTTAGGTCAAAATGTAAAAATAGGTAATAATGTAAAAATATATCCAAATAGTTTTATTGGCGACAATGTAATTATTGGAGATAATTGTATTTTCTTTGCAGGTGTTCGAATTTATTCTGAATCTGAAATTGGAAATAATGTAACCATTCATTCAGGAACTATTATTGGTTCTGATGGGTTTGGTTTCGCACCACAAGAAGACGGAACTTATGTGAAAGTGCCTCAAATTGGAAATGTAATCATTGAAGATAATGTAGAAGTGGGTTCGTGTTCTACTGTTGATAGGGCTACACTAGGTGCTACAATTATTAGAAAAGGAGCCAAATTAGACAATCAAATTCAAGTGGCTCACAATGTAGAAATTGGTGAAAACACTGTAATTGCTGCTCAAACCGGAATTGCAGGTTCTACTAAAATTGGTAAAAACTGTATGATTGGTGGCCAAGTTGGCATAGCTGGACATTTAACCATTAGTGATAATGTTAAAATTCAAGCACAATCTGGAATTGGAAAAAGTTTAAAAGAAGGTGAAGTAGTTCAAGGTAGTCCAGCCTTTAATTACGGCGATTTTGCAAAATCATTCGTGCACTTTAAAAACTTTCCCAAAATTGTAAAAGATTTAGAAGATTTAAAAAAGGATAATAAATAAAATCATGTTAAAACAAACTACTTTAAAAAGTGAAATTTCATTAACCGGTGTAGGATTACATACTGGTCAGGAAGTAACAATGACTTTTAAACCAGCACCAGTAAACAACGGATTTACATTTGTACGTATCGATTTAGAAGGCGCTCCAATTATTGAAGCCGATGCCAATTATGTTGTAAATACGCAACGTGGTACTAATTTAGAGAAGTTAGGTGTAATGATACAAACTCCTGAGCATGTTCTGGCAGCTTTAGTTGGATGTGATTTAGATAACGTAATTATCGAATTAAATTCATCGGAACTACCTATTATGGATGGTTCTTCCAAATATTTTGTTGAAGCATTAGAAAAAGTTGGGACAGTTGAACAAGAAGCAGAAAGAAAAGTTTATGTTGTAAAAGATGTGATATCTTACTTAGATGAAGCAACAGGAAGCGAAATTACCATCATTCCAAGTGATACTTATTGTGTAACAGCAATGGTAGATTTCGGAACTAAAGTACTAGGCACACAAAATGCTAATATGAAAAGTATTTCTGATTTCAAATCTGAAATTTCTGCTTGTAGAACATTTAGTTTTTTACATGAATTAGAAGCACTTTTAAACAACGGATTAATAAAAGGTGGCGATTTAAACAACGCAATTGTGTATGTAGATAAAGAAATTTCTGCTGAAACTATGGCAAGTTTAAAGAAAGCATTTAATAAAGAATCAATTTCAGTTACTGAAAACGGTATTTTAGATAATTTAACGTTGCATTTTCCAAACGAAGCTGCTCGTCATAAATTATTAGATATTGTTGGTGATTTATCTTTAATTGGAACAAGAATTCAAGGAAAAGTAATTGCTAACAAACCTGGGCATTTTGTAAATACACAGTTTGCCAAAAAACTATCAAAAATTATCAAACTAGAAGAAAAAAATAATATTCCAGTTTACGATTTACATAAAGAACCTGTTTTAGATATTCATGGAATAATGGATTTGTTACCACACAGACCACCTTTTTTATTAGTAGATAAAATATTAGAGTTGTCTGATAATCATGTGGTTGGTTTAAAAAATGTGACTATGAATGAACCTTTCTTTGTAGGGCATTTTCCAGGTGCACCAGTTATGCCAGGTGTTTTGCAAGTAGAAGCTATGGCACAAACAGGAGGAATTTTGATTTTAAGTACCGTTCCAGATCCAGAAAATTATCTTACATTTTTTATGAAAATAGATAATGTGAAATTCAAACAAAAAGTCTTACCAGGTGACACTTTAGTATTTAAATGTGAATTAATTACTCCAATTAGAAGAGGAATTTGTCACATGCAAGCCTATGCCTATGCGAATGGAAAATTAGTTTCAGAAGCTGAATTAATGGCACAAATTGTAAAAGTTAAAAACGATTAATTATGAACCAACCTTTAGCATACGTACATCCAGGAGCAAAAATTGCAAGAAATGTAGTTATCGATCCTTTTACAACCATTCATAATAATGTAGAAATTGGCGAAGGCACTTGGATTGGTTCTAACGTAACCATTATGGAAGGAGCTCGAATTGGTAAAAATTGTAATATTTTTCCAGGAGCTGTAATTTCTGCTGTACCACAAGATTTAAAATTTGGTGGTGAAGATTCGTTAGCTGTAATTGGCGACAACACTACCATTAGAGAATGTGTAACCATAAATAGAGGTACAGTTGCTGCTGGAAAAACGGTAATTGGTAAAAATTGCTTAATTATGGCCACTGCACATATTGCTCACGATTGTATGATTGGCGATAATGCCATCATTGTAAATGGAGTAGCATTAGCTGGACATGTTACTGTTGGACAATATGCCGTAATTGGTGGATTGGCTGCAGTACATCAGTTTATTTCAATTGGAGATCATGCTATGGTTTCTGGTGGAAGTTTGGTGCGTAAAGATGTACCCCCTTTTTCTAAAGCAGCAAAAGAACCTCTATCTTATGTAGGAATCAACTCCGTTGGTTTAAGAAGAAGAGGTTTTTCAACAGAAAAAATAAGACAAATTCAAGATATTTACCGAATTCTATACCAAAAAAACTACAATACTTCTCAAGCAATGAGTATTATTGAAGCTGAAATGGAAGCCACTCCAGAAAGAGATGAGATTTTAGATTTTATCCGAAATTCTTCTCGTGGTATTATGAAAGGGTATACTGGAAGCGTATAAAAAATTAAAAACATAAAATAAATAAACAAAATGGCAAGTACATCAGATATTAGAAATGGTTTATGTATAAAATTTAACCACGATATTTATAAAATTATTGAATTCTTACACGTTAAACCAGGAAAAGGTCCAGCTTTCGTAAGAACCAAATTAAAATCATTAACTAACGGAAAAGTATTAGACAATACCTTTTCAGCAGGTCATAAAATTGATGTGGTTCGTGTAGAAACACAAACGTATCAATTTTTATATCCTGAAGGCAATGATTTTCACTTTATGAATATCGAATCTTTTGAACAAATTACTTTAAATAGAAATGTTTTAGATGCACCAGATTTATTGAAAGAAGGTGAAAATGTAATGATTCAAATCAATACAGAAACGGATTTACCTTTATCAGTTGATATGGCTGCTTCTGTTGTTTTAGAAGTTACTTATACTGAGCCTGGTTTAAAAGGAAATACAGCAACAAATGCTACAAAACCGGCAACTGTTGAAACTGGAGCATCAATTAATGTACCTTTATTTATCAATGAAGGTGATAAAATTAAAATTGATACTGCTTCTGGAAAATATATGGAAAGAGTATAATTTGAGTATTCAGTATTCAGTTTTTAGTAAATAGTCTATAAAAGCTGAATTTCAAACTAAATAAATGAAATTTAACAAAACTTACACCTTAAAACAAATTGCTGAAATCATCAATTCAAAATATATTGGAATTGATGATTTTCCTGTTCATGGTATGAATGAAATTCATGTTGTAGAGCCAGGTGATATTGTTTTTGTAGATCATCCAAAATATTACGATAAAGCCTTGCAGTCTGCTGCTACAATTGTACTTATTAACAAAGAAGTAGCTTGTCCAGAAGGAAAAGCTTTATTAATATCCGATGATCCTTTCAGAGATTTTAATCTGTTAACCAAACATTTTAGACCTTTTCAATTTTCGAATGTTTCCATTTCAGATTCTGCAATAATTGGAGATGGCACCGTAATTCAGCCCAATTGTTTCGTTGGACATAACGTTAAAATAGGGAAAAACTGTTTAATTCATTCTAATGTATCCATTTACGACAATACTGTAATTGGCGACAATGTAATTATTCATGCTGGAACTGTTTTAGGTGCGGATGCTTTTTACTATAAGAAACGCCCAGAAGGTTTTGATCAATTGCTTTCCGGTGGGCGAGTAGTGATTGAAAATAATGTTGGAATTGGAGCGCTTTGTACTATAGATAAAGGGGTAACCGGTGATACAACTATCGGTGAAGGAACCAAAATTGACAACCAAGTTCATGTGGGTCATGATACAGTAATCGGAAAAAAATGTTTAATAGCTTCACAAACAGGAATAGCTGGATGTGTAGTGATTGAAGATGAAGTTACACTTTGGGGACAAGTTGGAACTACAAGTGGAATCACAATCGGTGCAAAAGCAGTCATTATGGGGCAAACGGGTGTAACAAAGTCTGTAGAAGGTGGGAAATCTTATTTCGGTACTCCAATTGAAGAATCCAGAGAAAAATTAAAACAATTAGCAAATATCAAACGTATTCCTGAAATTATAGAAAAATTAAAATAATGACTCCAAAAGAAATTATCCAAGAATTGTATCTAAATGATGGTATAAGAAATAGAGAATTTTTAAATGAAATTCTTCATGACAACATGCTTGTTGAATGGCATAGTTCTGAAGGTTTGTTGGTTAGAGATAAAAACTCTTTTTTAGATTTAGCCAATGAATTAAAGCAAAATTTTTCAATTTTTAATTCTGATATTTTGCATTTAGTTGCTGAAGACCATAAAGTTTCCATTGCTTACAACCATTTTGGAGCTAGTATTGAAAACCAAAAAGACTTAATTTTAATTGGAAGATTTATGGCAATTTGGGAATTCGAAAATGGTAAAATCATAAAAGGATATCAAATTAGTCGTCCCGCTTAAAAAAATATTTAAAAAAATTAAATTATTAGTTGCAAAAAACTTACTTTTGCTCAACTTTTAAACAAACAAATAACATCATGAGTGTTTTAGTAAATAAAAATTCAAAAATAATTGTTCAAGGATTTACAGGAAGTGAAGGAACTTTTCACGCTTCTCAAATGATTGAATATGGTACAAACGTAGTTGGTGGAGTAACTCCAGGTAAAGGAGGAACATTACATTTAGATCGTCCAGTTTTTAATACAGTAAAAGACGCTGTTAAAGAAGCAGGAGCAGATACTTCAATTATTTTTGTTCCACCAGCATTTGCTGCAGATGCTATTATGGAAGCTGCTGATGCAGGTATTAAAGTAATTATTTGTATTACTGAAGGAATTCCAGTTGCAGATATGATTAGAGCTTACGACTTTATTCAAGGTAAAGATTGTCGTTTAGTGGGTCCTAACTGTCCAGGTGTTATTACTCCAGGTGAAGCTAAGGTTGGAATTATGCCAGGTTTTGTTTTCAAAAAAGGTAGTGTAGGTATCGTTTCTAAATCAGGAACTTTAACTTATGAAGCTGCTGACCAAGTTGTGAAACAAGGTTTAGGGATTACAACAGCAATCGGTATTGGTGGAGATCCTATTATTGGAACTACTACAAAACAAGCTGTTGAATTACTAATGAACGATCCTGAAACAGAATGCATCATTATGATTGGTGAAATTGGTGGACAACTAGAGGCAGATGCTGCTAAATGGGTGAAAGCTGATGGAAACCGTAAGCCAGTTGTTGGATTTATCGCAGGTGAGACGGCTCCAAAAGGAAGAACAATGGGTCATGCAGGTGCAATTGTTGGTGGTGCTGATGATACAGCTGAAGCTAAAAAACGCATCATGAGAGAATGTGGAATTCACGTAGTAGATTCTCCTGCAGAAATTGGTAAAAAAGTAAAAGAAATTATGGGATAATTTCCTGTAAATAAAATACATACTAATAAAAGCTCCTTTTTATGGAGCTTTTATTACTTATAACAATCATGTTCACAAAACGATTTATGTTATTGTGAAATCTCAAACAATATCACTTAGCTTCTAAGAGTCTTCGTGACAAATCATATAAAAATGGAAAAAGAATTAAATAAATACAAGTCAACAAATAGTTTCTTATTTACAACAGATTTAAATTTAGAAGAAGTTTGTAATGCACCCGATGGCGCAAGTGGCGTTTTCTTAGTATATAATGTAAGTGATGCTGCCAAACAATTAATTATGGTAGGATCAACAGGTACAGTACAAAATGACGGAACGCTAAAAGTAAAAAGTGGTGGGTTATATGATAAAATCGTAAACGGACATCAATTTGCTAAAACAGGTAGAAAATATTCTTGGCCTGCACAAATGAAAAAAGAAGAAATTGAAACTTTAGAAGTGGTATGGTATGAAACATTTACTGATAAAGTAAAAGGTATTCCAACATTTGTTGAAGCTACAGTTTTACAAAGTTATTTAGCTGAAAATGGTACTCTTCCAAAATGGAATGTAGCTTTCTAAGAAACTAACAGTTATAAAAAATCCCGTTTTGAAAAATTCAAAACGGGATTTTTTTGGTATTAATTAAAAGGATTGGACCATTTAGCATTGGTGTAAACATCTGTTCCAGAAAGCGTTCTTAAAAAGGCAATCACAGCATTCACTTCGGCGGCAGTTAAATTTAATTGTTGACCATTTCCACCAGGTCTTAATCTTGGATCTAAATTTGTATTTCCTGGCGCAATATTTATTGTGCCATAATGTCCAATAGCAGCTTGAAGAGTAGTGATGACTCCCGTGTGCATCATTTGACCGTTTGTTGTGCCATCAACACGAACTAAATCTCTTAAAGATGGAGCTCTGGTATTAGTAATGTCAATTCCATTACCAGAAATAGTTCCAATTATTCCATTATTTCTTGAGTTTGGATCTATGTCAAATTCTGGCGCTCTATGACAACCTGCACAACCTAAACCGCCTGCTGTTCTTGAGCCAGTTGCGTTAAATTGAGGTGGAGTTAAAAATAAGTTTTTACCTTGATTTTCTTGTGCAGTAAAATTTGAAAACGGAGCACCATCATTAGGCGCGCTAGCTCTTCCAACATCATATTTTGAATCAAAGGATTGAATGCTTCTAATGAATTGCGCCAAAGCAATTTGTATTTTAGTTTCTGTAATTTCTTCTGAATCAAAAGCAAATTGAAATAATTCTTTGTAATAATCCACAGCAGATAATTTTACAATTAAATCGTTAAAAGATAAATCGCCATTTAAACCGCTAAAGCCCATTTCACCATGATCTTTAATTGGCATTGTAGTTTGAATTTCTAAATTAGCTGCTCTTTCATCCCAAAAGAATTTAGATTCTGAAGCAAATCGAGTATTAATTAATCGCATTGAATGTCTTCCTGTAGTGCCATTAACACCAGAACTAGCAACAGTGTTGTCTCCAAAAGCTACTTCTTGTTTGTGACAAGTAGAACAGGAAACGGTGTTGTTGGCAGATAATTTTTTATCATAAAACAAAACTCTTCCTAAAGTGGCTATTTTATTGGAAATTAAATTCAAAGCACTGTTGTCTTTTGTAATATAACTTGGAATAGTTTGATTGGCATAATTTGCTAAATTATTTAAGTCAACCGAATTACCAAATTCTGCTTCAACTGCTGGGTAGGAAGCCGTACTTGGTAAAGGTGTATACGCATCTTCTTCTGTATCATTACAAGAGGAAAACAAGAGTACGATTGCACACAATTGGAGGATTTTGGATAGTTTCATTATTTAGTCAGTTTAGTTTGTTAAACATTAGACTCATAAAAAACAAAAAGGTTTAATGTTAAAGATGTTTTTTATTACTTTAAATTATTATTATATTTGGCTTCAATAAAAAGAGCATGATTTAAATAAATTTATAATATAAAATCGCCATTAACAAACTGGTTTGCATGCAAGCAAAAAAATAAAGCGATACCATATAACCTTAAAAAAATAAATATTTACACATGAAATTATTAGAAGGAAAAGTTGCCATTATTACAGGCGCAAGTAGAGGAATAGGAAGTGGAATTGCAAAAGTATTTGCACAAAATGGAGCAAATGTTGCCTTTACCTATAGTTCATCTGCAGAATCTGCTTTAGCTTTAGAAAATGAATTAAATGCTTTAGGTATAAAATCTAAAGGATATAAATCAAATGCTGCTGATTTCAACGAAGCACAAAAATTAGTAGATGATGTAATGGCTGATTTTGGAAATATAGATATTTTAATCAATAATGCTGGAATTACAAAAGATAATTTATTAATGCGTATGTCTGAAGAAGATTTTGATGCGGTAATGAACATCAATTTAAAATCGGTATTTAATATGACAAAAGCAGTACAGAAAATTATGTTGAAAAATCGTAAGGGTTCGATAGTAAATATGAGTTCTGTAGTTGGTGTAAAAGGAAATGCGGGTCAAGCTAATTATGCTGCTTCTAAGGCTGGTATGATTGGATTTACTAAATCTATCGCATTAGAATTAGGTTCTCGTAACATTCGTTGTAATGCTATTGCTCCTGGTTTTATCGAAACTGAAATGACAGCCAAATTGAATGAAGACGTTGTAAAAGGTTGGAGAGAATCTATTCCATTAAAACGTGGTGGAACTCCAGAAGATGTAGCTAATGTTTGTGTGTTCTTAAGTTCTGATATGAGTGCTTATGTAACAGGACAAGTTATTAACGTAGATGGAGGAATGTTAACTTAGTATTGTAAAAAAGGGTTAAAAGTTTAAAAGGTTTTGGGTTTAAGTTAACTTGAAATTTATAACTTTATAAAATTACAATGAGAATATTTAGTTTTGAAAAGTTGATTGCATGGCAAAAAGGTAGGGAATTAGCTATTTTAATATATAAAACAACTAAAAATTTCCCAAAAGATGAAGTATTTGGTTTGACTAGTCAAATGAGACGTTGCTCAATTTCAATAGCTTCAAATTTAGCCGAAGGCTCAGGTAGAAGTTCTATGAAGGAGAAAGCCAGATTTTCTGAAATTGCTTACAGTTCATCGCTTGAGTTGTTAAATCAAGTTATTTTAAGTTTCGATTTTGAATATTTAGATGAAAATCAATACATTCAAATTAGAGAAACAATTACAGAAGTAAATATGCTAATTGATGGCTTACATAAGACACAAATTTCAAACATAAAATAATTCTTTACTATATTCCATGATACCTTTTAAACACATAAACATTTAAACATTTAAACATAAAAAATGACAACAAGCACCATTCTATTAATTTTACTTTCAGTTATTATTTCTGGAGCTGTTGCCTTTTATCACTACTTATTTAAAGCCGATACCCAAAATAAAATAAATTGGGTATTGGCTTTTTTACGTTTCATTTCGGTATTTTCATTGCTTTTATTACTAATTAATCCAGTAATTTCAAGAAAAACGATTGAAACTAATAAAATTCCTTTAGCGATAGTTGCGGATAATTCTCGTTCCATAAGCGAATTAAAAGCAAATGATTTAGAAAAGGAATTATTTGAAAAATTAACTACTAATGCTGATTTAAAAGAGAAATTTGAAATTCAGACTTCTACTTTTGATCAAGAGTTTTTTGTTGGAAAACCATTGGATTTTAATGGAAATCAATCCAATATCGACAATGTTGCCACAAGTTTGAAGCAATTAAACAAAAACACTTTTTATCCGATTGTTTTATTAACCGATGGAAATCAAACAATAGGTAACGATTATGTGTATAGTTTTCAAGAGACAGCGACAGTTTTTCCGGTTGTTTTAGGTGATACTACTTCAACATTTGATTTAAAAATTAATCAACTTAACGCTAATAAATACGCCTTTTTAAAAAATAAATTTCCAGTTGAAGTATTCTTGCAGTATAATGGTAATAAAGCTGTTTCTGCGAATTTCTCAATTGAAAAAAATGGTAAAAAAATATCAAGTCAAGCTCTTAACTTCGATAAAAAAAATAAGGTACAATCTGTGCAGATTTTATTAGAAGCTGATAGAGTAGGTTTGCAAAAATATAAAGCTGTAATTTCTTCTACTGCAAAAGAAAAAAACACCTATAATAATATTAAAAATTTTGCTGTTGAAGTGATTGATCAAAGGAAAGAAATTGCGATTATTTCAGATATTGCACATCCTGATTTAGGTGCTTTAAAGCGCGCGATTGAATCTAATGCTCAGCGTAAAGTAACTTTTTTTAAAACCAACTTAATCAGTGATTTAAAAAAATATAACTTATTGGTTTTGTATCAGCCAACAGCTTCTTTTAGAAAGGTTTTTGAAGCGAATAACAAACTAAAAATTAATACGTTTATCATTACCGGAATGGCAACAGATTTTAATTTATTAAATCAAATGCAATCCGATTTGTCATTTAAATTAACCAATAAAAAAGAAGATTTTACTTCTTCATTTGTTTCTGGTTTTAATCTTTTTGCACAAAATGATATTCAATTTGACCAGCTACCACCCTTAGAAAATCCTTTTGGAAAAATTACGGAAAAAGGGAGTTTAAATACCTTATTGACTGCAAAAGTAAACGGAATAGAAGTCGGAAATCCGCTCTTAACCTTTTCGGAAAAAGGTACTAGCAGAAGTGCTTATTTACTAGGAGAAAATTCTTGGAAATGGCGAATGGAAACACATGTTATCCATCAATCTTATGAAAAATACGATCAGTTTATAGATAAAATCATTCAATATTTATCTACAAATTCGGCTAAAAAATCACTTTTAGTAGAACATGAAAGTTTTTATAATTCTGGTGAAACCATTGAAATTTTTGCGCAATATTTTAACAAAAGTTATGAATTGGAAGAAAATGCCAATCTATCTATCAACTTGACGAATAAAAATACAAAATCAACCAAAAATTATAATTTCTCTAAAGCAAATAACGGTTATCAAGCTATTTTTGACGGTTTAGAACCAGGAAATTATGTGTTTCAGGTCAAAGAATCAAGTAATAATGCTAGTTATAACGGTTCGTTTGAAGTGTTAGATTTTGATGTAGAAAAACAATTTGTAAATCCTGATGTTTCAAAATTACAGCAATTAGCCAATCAGAATAAAGGCGAAGTCATTCATCCGAATCAAATTGATAAACTGATTCAAAAATTACTTGAAAAAGACACCTATTTACCTGTAGAAAAATCTTTAATTAAAAATTCGCCACTTATAGACTGGATACTTTTATTAATCCTATTAGCCGTTTCTTTAGCTACTGAATGGTTTACAAGAAAATATAACGGATTATTGTAATTGTTAAGTCAATTTTCATTAAATTTGTGTAAATGAAAAAGTCTATAACTATATTTTTGTTGTTGTGTTATATGTTTTCAATGACTGAATTGCATCAGATATTGAAAGCACCTTTGCTTGTGGAACATTATTACGAACACAATGATAAAGAAGAATTATCGGTACTTACTTTTTTAGAAATGCATTATTTAAACGGAAATGTGAAAGATGCAGACTATGAAAAAGACATGGAATTACCTTTCAAAAATTTCCAAGACAATCATCCAAATGTGGTTTTAAGTTTACCAGAAACGAACCATTTTTTTAATTTTATTGTTTATCCTGTTTCTGAACAAAAACCTTTTTGTTTCGACAATCAAGTGAATACGTCTAGTTTTCTTACTTCTATTTGGCAACCGCCAAAAACTATTTTATCATAATAAATTTAAAATCAACTCTTTTTAGTTGATAAATTGATTATTAATAAAATAAAAACAATCACATGTTAAATAAAATAATAGAGTTTTCTGTAAAGAATAAACTCATCATTGCGTTATTTACCTTTGCTTTAATTGCATTTGGTATATACAACGTACAGAAATTGCCTATTGATGCCGTTCCTGATATTACTAATAATCAAGTTCAAGTGATCACAATTGCACCTTCTTTTGGCGCAACAGATATTGAACGTTTAGTAACTTTTCCTATTGAACAAGTCAATAACAACATACCTGGATTAAAAGAAATAAGAAGTTTCTCTAGATTCGGCTTGTCATTAGTTACGATAGTTTTTGATGACGATACAGATATTTATTGGGCTCGCCAACAAGTTTCCGAAAGGTTACAGCAAGTTCAAAGCCAACTCCCAAAAGGAATGGGAACACCAGAATTAGGTCCAGTTTCTACTGGTTTAGGAGAAATTTATCAATATGTAGTTCGTCCAGAAAAAGGCTACGAAAAAAAATATGATGCTACCGAATTAAGAACCATACAAGATTGGATTATTAAAAGACAATTATCTGGCGTAAAAGGTGTGGCTGAAGTCAGTAGTTTTGGTGGAAAACTAAAACAATTAGAAATCAGTATTCAACCTAACAAGTTAAAAGCTCATGGCATTACGATAAATGATGTTTTCGATGCTTTAGAGAGCAATAATCAGAATACAGGTGGAAGTTATATAGAAAAGAATGAAACGGCCTTATTCATTAGAACAGAAGGTTTACTGCAATCTAAAGAAGATATTGAAAACATCGCGCTAACTTCAAATACAGGAACGTCTTTGTTTTTAAAAGATATTGCCGAAATCAAAAACGGATATGCGACTCGCTACGGCGCCATGTGCTATAACGATCAAGGTGAAGTTTCTGGTGCCATTGTAATGATGCTAAAAGGCGCAAACAGTAGCGAAGTTATCAAAAATGTAAAAGAACGAATTGCTCAAATTCAGAAAACCCTACCAAAAGGTGTCATCATCGAACCGTTTTTAGATCGTACCAAAATGGTAAACAACGCCATCGGAACGGTAGAAAAAAACTTAATTGAAGGAGCATTAATCGTAATTTTTGTTTTAGTACTTTTCTTAGGAAATTTCAGAGCTGGACTTTTAGTAGCTTCCGTAATTCCCTTAGCCATGCTTTTTGCGATTATTATGATGAATCTATTCGGCGTAAGCGGAAATTTAATGAGTTTAGGTGCATTAGATTTTGGTTTAATTGTCGATGGTGCCGTAATTATTGTCGAAGCCGTCATTCATCAAATTTATTCGCATCATAAAAAAGAAAATGCCATTGCCTTAACGCAAGAAAATGTAAATCATGAAGTGGAATCCTCTTCTAAAAAAATGATGAATAGTGCCGTTTTCGGACAAATTATCATTTTAATTGTGTATTTACCTATCTTTTCTCTCGACGGAATTGAAGGTAAAATGTTCAAACCAATGGCGCAAACAGTTGCTTTTGCTTTAATTGGTGCGTTTATTTTGTCGTTAACATACATTCCAATGATGAGTTCCATTGTGTTGAAAAACTTAAAACACAATCCGACTAATTTCTCGGAACGCATGATGGCATATTTGGAAAATATCTACCAAAAACGATTAGTTCAAGCGATTGATAATAAAAGAAAAATTATCATTTCAACAGTAGTAGTATTTTTTGCTTCGATTGTAGTACTATCTTTTTTAGGTGGGGAATTCATTCCAGCTTTGGAAGAAGGCGATTTTGCAGTTGATACTCGAGTTTTAACGGGAAGTAATTTAAATACCACAATCGCTTCCACACAAAAAGCCGCTAAAATCTTAAAAGACAGTTTTCCAGAAGTAGAAAAAGTAGTGACTAAAATCGGTAGTGGTGAAGTACCAACAGATCCTATGCCAATGGAAGCCAGCGATATGATGGTAATTTTAAAAGATAAAAGCGAATGGACATCCGCATCCACTTTCAATGAATTATCCGAGAAAATGAGTGAAGCTTTAAACAATGTTCCCGGAATTACAGCTGGATTTCAATATCCAGTGCAAATGCGTTTTAATGAATTGATGACAGGAGCGCGACAAGATGTAGTGTGTAAAATATTCGGAGAGAATTTAGATACGCTTTCTATTTATGCTAGTAAAGTCGGAAAAATTGTAAAAACCATTCAAGGCACAAAAGATTTATACGAAGAGCCAATTGGAGGCATGCCACAAGTAGTAATTAACTACAAACGCCCACTAATGGCGCAATATGGTTTAAGTGTAAATGAAATTAATAGAGTAGTAAATACCGCATTTGCCGGTCAAAGTGCAGGTTTGCTTTTTGAAGGTGAAAAACGATTCGATTTGGTTGTGAAATTAAGCAATACAGAGAAAAAAGACTTAATTGACATCGAAAATCTATTGATTCCAACCCAAACGGGTGCAACTGTTCCGCTTTATGTATTGGCAGATGTGAAAATTGTTAGCGGTCCTAATCAAATTCAACGTGAAGATGCGAAAAGAAGAATTGTAGTTGGTTTTAATGCTGAAAGAGATGTACAAAGTTTAGTGGGTGAATTAGAAAAAGAAATCAACGCTAAAATTAAATTTCCACCAGGCTATTATATCACATACGGTGGCAGTTTCGAAAACCTAAACGCTGCAAAAGACAGATTGATGATTGCAGTTCCAATTTCTTTACTTTTGATTTTTTTGATGTTGTATTTTGCTTTCAAATCGGTTAAACAAGCCTTATTGATTTATACCGCAATTCCTTTATCTACGATTGGTGGAATTTTATTTTTAGCGGCTCGAGGCATGCCATTTAGTATTAGTGCTGGAATCGGATTTATAGCGCTTTTTGGTGTCGCCGTATTAAACGGAATTGTGCTTATTGCCGAATTTAATTCGCAAAAAGCAAGTGGAAATTTAGATACTATTAAAGTGATTATGAACGGAACTAAAAAACGATTAAGACCCATTTTAATGACAGCATTCGTAGCTTCATTAGGATTCTTACCAATGGCCATCAGTAACGGTTCTGGTGCAGAAGTACAACGTCCGTTAGCTACTGTAGTAATTGGAGGTTTACTAATAGCGACTTTTTTAACCTTATTTATTTTACCGATTTTATATTTGGTATTTGAACAAAAATCTGAAATTAAAATGAATAAAAATGCCATTGTAACGGTTTTACTTTTATTAGGAACAACGACATCATTTTCACAAAATAAAATGTCGTTGGAACAAGCTTTAAATATCGGAATTTCAAATAATATCCAACTGAAAACCGAAAAACAAAAAGTGGAAGCTGCTAAAGTTTTAATTCGTTCCGCCAATGAAGTGCCGAGTTTAAATTTAGTGGGTGAAATCGGACAATTGAACAGTGCGTTTACAGATAACAGATTTGGAATTTCTCAAAATATCAGTTTTCCATTTGTAAACGCTAAGAAAAAGGAATGGTTTCAAAAACAAGCTGAAATGGCTCAAATGAACTATAAATTTTCTGAAAATGCCATTAAAAAGGAAATCACACAAGCTTTTTACGATTTGGTCATCGTTACCGAAAAAGAAAAAGTAATGAAACAAACGGATTCTATTTTCGCAGCCTTTATCCAGAAAGCCAATTTGCGATTGAAATATGGCGAAAGTAATGCTTTAGAAAAAAGTTCCGCCGAATTGTATTTGGTTAAGATTAAAAATCAAGTCAAATTAATTCAGGAAGAAAAATTCAGAGCGGTAGCTCTATTGCAATATTTACTTCAAGTTTCTGAGCCAATCGAGCCCATTTATAAATCTGCTAAAATTGAAAATTTACCTTCACAAGATTTTGTTTCGAAAAATGTTGCCTTACAAATGTTAGCGCTTGAAAAACAAGCTAATACTTCGTTTTTAAAAATGGAAAAATCGGCTTTACTTCCAGAGGTTGCCGTTGGATATTTTAGCACAACGATGCAAGGAACAGGAGCAGACAATAATTTTTATGGAAAGAACGACCGATTTCAAGCGTTTCAATTGAGTTTAGGCATTCCAATTTTTAATTCGGCCAACAAAGCCCGACAAAAAGCAATTCAAATGAACGAAACCATTTTGACCGATAAAACCACGATGCAACAACAAGAATTGCAAAAAATTTGGAATATCTATGCTGTGAAACAAGCTAATAATCAAGAAGTTTTGTCGTATTACGAAACGGTTGTTTTACCCAATACCAATTCCATTATCGCCAATGCGAACAAACAAATTTTAAACGGAGATATTAATTTCATGGAATGGTCGTGGACCATGAACCAAGCACTTGAAGCGAAGTCAGATTATTTCGATAAAATTCAATCGTATAATAACAATATCATCCAAATCTTGTATTTCAATTAAAATTTAAATCGAAACCAATGAAAAATATATATTTAGTACTGATTTTAGCTTTAACAATAGCGTGTCAGTCGAAAAAAGAAGAAGCTACAACAGCAAGAGTAGTTAAAGAAAACGTGGTGGAATTGACTAAAAATCAATTAGATAATTCGAAAATTAAAATTGGAACTTTAACCAATACTTCGCTTTCAAGTACGATAAAAGTGAACGGTAAAATTACTTTAGCGCCAAATGCGATGGCCAGTGTGAGTATGCCACTTGGTGGTTATATCAAAAATATCAAGGTCATGCCCGGAATGGTAATTGGTAAAGGACAAGTTTTGGCGGTTATTGAAGATCAATCTTATGTGCAAATTCAGCAAGATTATTTAACTACGAAACAACAATTGGCTTATGCTTCAAAAGATTTTGCGCGTCAAAAAGAGTTGAATTCTTCGCAAGCCGTTAGTGAAAAGAATTTTCAATTGGCTGAAAGTGAATTCGCCAAACAAAGAATTACGTTAAAATCGTTAGAAGAAAAATTGAAGTTGATTCATATCAATCCAGCAACATTATCAGCAAACACGATTTCAAAATCGGTAAATATTTATGCACCCATTTCTGGAATGATTACAAAAATTGATGTCAATATTGGAAAATACGTGAGCGCAACAGATATGTTGTTCCAAATTATGGATAACCAAAGTATGTATGCTAAGTTAAATGTGTTTGAAAAAGACGCCGCAAATTTGGCTATTGGACAAAAAATTAAAGTCTATACTAACTCACAACCAGAAGTTTTTTACGAAACTAAAATTGAGTTTGTAAACAAAAGTTATTCCGATGAAAATGCGATTGAAGTGTATGCGAAAATTTCGAATTCAACAAAAAAATTGATTCCAGGAAATTACATCAATGCTAGTATTCAAATAGATAATAATAATGCGTTTGTTTTAAATAACGAGGCTATTGTAGATTTTGAAGATAAGAAATACGTATTTGTACAAGATGCTAATAAAAATACTTTTTCTATGCAAGAAGTACAAATCGGAATTGTAACCGATAAAGTTTCTGAAATTAGAAATTACGAAACGTTGCAAAATAAAAACTTAGTAATTAGTGATGCGTATACCTTATTAATGGTTTTAAAGAATAAAGAAGAATAATAAATAAATTGATTAATTGGTAGTATTTAATATATTTACAACATAACTTAAAAAACACAATCATGAACGACGCCCATTTACACTTGCTAGTAAACCATTTTCCAATCATAGGTTTATTTTTCGGTTTCCTAATTCTTTTATTTGGTATCATTAAGGATAATGCTACTTTAAAAGCAACGGCATACATTATTTTTATTTTCTGTATGGTTATGGGAAAAGTATCTATGATGACTGGCGATAAAGCCGAACATGCTGTAGAGGATCTTACAGGATTTTCACATGATTACATCCACGAACATGAAGAAGCAGCAGAACTTTTCATGAAACCGCTTTACATTTTAGGTTTAGTTTCAATTTTCGGACTATTTTCTGTTGTGAAGAAACGTGGCAATCAAAAGTTTGTATCCATTTGTGTGCTTTTAATTGCTGCAATTTGTTTGTTTTTGTCTAAAAGTGTAGGAACAACCGGTGGGGAAATTCGTCATATTGAAATTAGAGAAAATGCCAACAGTAGTAACACTTCAGAGGTTAATGAAGGTGTTAAGAATGGTGATGAAAATCATTAAACAAGTAATAAAATTTAATAATTATTTGTTTATTTAAAATAATTCAACTTATATTTGCACCATAATAAAAGAAAAAATGTTTACAAATACTTTACATCATATTCATCATCTTTTCCACGCTCAAGCGAGGTAATTTTGGTATGTGTGTAAAACAAATATAAATTACAAACCCGTTTGAGTCCATTCAAGCGGGTTTTTTTATTCCTTCTTTTTTGGCTCAGACTCAATTTAAAATCAAAATGAGTAAATTAAAAATCGCCATTCAAAAATCAGGTAGATTAAACGAAGAAAGCATTCAAATGCTTAAAGATTGTGGAATTTCAATTTATAACGGAAACGACCAACTTCGTGTTACAGCGTCTAATTTTCCTTTAGAAGTTTATTTTCTTAGAAATTCAGATATTCCTCAATATTTAATTGATGGAGTAGTCGATATTGCTATAGTTGGCGATAATTTATTAGTTGAAAAAGGAAGAAATATTCAAATTGCCGAAAAATTAGGTTTTTCAAAATGTAAAGTCTCTGTTGCGGTTCCTAAAAACTTCACTTACAATTCTATACAAGATTTAAATGGATTACGTGTTGCCACTTCTTATCCTAACACTGTAAATAATTTTTGTGCTAAAAATGGTATTGAAGTAGACATTCACCAAATTTCAGGATCAGTAGAAATTGCACCAAATATTGGACTTTCTGATGCTATTGTAGATATTGTTTCTAGTGGAAGTACTTTGTTTAAAAACGGTTTGAAAGAAGTAGAAGTAATTTGTACAAGTGAAGCTGTTTTAGCAGTTTCTCCATTAATTTCAGATGCATCTAAACAAATTTTAAACAAACTACAATTCAGAATGCAAGCCGTTTTGCGTTCCAAAAAATCAAAATACATTTTAATGAATGTGCCTAATGGTAAGATTGATGAAGTTTCTAAAATTTTACCCGTTTTGAAAAGTCCAACTGTCGTTCCTCTTGGTGAAAGTGGTTGGAGTAGTGTACAATCTGTAATTGATGAAGAACAATTTTGGGATGTAATCGATAAATTAAAAGAAGCTGGAGCTGAAGGTATTTTAATTTGTCCAATCGAAAAAATGGTATTATAAACTTTAGTATTTTAAACAATCAAATCAATAAAACTTTGTGTTTTCGTGTCTTAGTGACGAAACTTTGAATCTTATACAAATGAAAAAAATAAACAACCCAACAAAAAATAACTGGTCTGAAATTTTAAAACGACCAACACAAACCTTTACCGATATTGAAGAAACCGTAAAAGGAATATTTAAAGAAATTCAACAAAAAGGTGATGTAGCTGTACAAAAATATACTTCTTTATTTGACGGAAGTAGTTCTGAAAACTGCTTAGTATCTGAAGCGGAAATTAATGAAGCCATCTCGTTAGTTTCAGAAGAATTAAAAAATGCAATCGAAGTAGCTAAAACGAATATTTTTAAGTTTCACGAAGCGCAACAAACCCAAAAAATAGAAATAGAAACTACTGAAGGTGTATTTTGTTGGCAAGAAAAAAGACCAATCCAGAAAGTAGGTTTATATATACCAGGTGGTTCAGCGCCTTTGTTTTCTACTGTTTTGATGCTAGCTATACCGGCAAAAATTGCAGGTTGTACAGAAATTATTTTATGCTCACCACCTAATAAACAAGGGAAAATTAATCCAGCTATTTTATATGCAGCAAATTTATGTGGAGTAACTAAAATATTTAAAGTTGGAGGCATTCAGGCAATTGGAGCCATGACATTCGGAACAGCAACTATTCCGCAAGTTTATAAAATTTTCGGACCAGGCAATCAATTTGTAACTGTTGCGAAACAAGTGGCAACTCAATATGGCGTTGGAATAGACATGCCAGCTGGGCCAAGTGAATTATTAGTGTATGCAGACGAATCTAGTATTCCAAGTTTTGTAGCCTCTGATTTATTGAGTCAAGCCGAACACGGAACGGATAGTCAAGTTGTTTTAGTGACTACAAGTGAAGACGTTGTTGCAGCGGTTGAAAGAGAAGTATATTTACAATTAGAACAATTGCCAAGAAAAGAAATTGCCATTCAAGCAATTGAAAAATCGAAATTAATTTCAGTAGAAAATGAGCAAATTGCTTTGGATTTAATTAATGAATATGGCCCAGAACACTTTATTATCTGCTCTAAAAATGAACGTTTCTTTGTTGATGGCATTCAAAATGCAGGTTCTGTATTTATAGGGAATTTTACTCCAGAAAGTGCTGGAGATTATGCTTCGGGAACTAATCATACATTACCTACAAACGGCTATGCAAAAACCTATAGTGGTGTGAATTTAGATAGTTTTATGAAGGCCATGACGTTTCAAAAAATTACAGAAAAAGGAATCCAAAATATTGGGAAAAGCATTGAATTAATGGCTGAAGCAGAAGGATTGCAAGCCCACAAAAATGCCGTAACTTTAAGATTAAATTTAAATAAATAAAATAGTGAATTTTGCAAAAAGCCTTTAGCAATTTGCGGTTAAAATCCAAAAAGATGAACTTTAACATACAAAATCTCATAAGAGAAAACATTAAAAATATGCAGCCTTATTCATCAGCTCGAGATGAATTTCAGGATTATGAAGAAAAAATGATTTATTTGGATGCGAATGAAAATCCGAATGAAAACGGCATCAATCGCTATCCAGATACGCAACAAAAGGCAGTGAAAAAGATACTCTCTGAAATTAAGAAAGTAGCCAAAAATCAGATTTTATTAGGAAATGGAAGTGATGAAGTATTAGATTTATTATTTCGTGCTTTTTGTGAACCCAATAAAGACAACGTAATTACTTTGCCGCCAACTTACGGAATGTATGGTGTTTTAGCAAATTTGAATGCTGTTGAAAATAAAGAAGTCCTTTTGAATGATGAATTTGAACCTAATATAGAGCAAATACTATCGCAAGTAACTGCTCAAACAAAAATTATTTTCTTATGTTCGCCAAATAATCCAACAGGGAATTCTTTTTCAGATGAAAGTATTGTAACTTTACTGAAGAATTTCAATGGTTTGGTAGTTTTAGATGAAGCCTATATCGATTTTTCTTCTAAAGAAAGTTGGTTGTCTGAAATTAATGATTATCCTAATTTAATCATATCTCAAACTTTATCAAAAGCATATGGAATGGCGGGCATTCGATTAGGAATTTTATATGCTTCTGCATCTATTATTGAGGTCTTAAATAAAATTAAGCCACCTTATAATGTGAATATTTTAACGCAAAATAAAGCTTTGGATAAATTAGCGAATACCAAAAAAATAATCAAACAAGTATCTGATATACAATTAGAAAAAGAATTTTTATTTAAACATTTTCTTCAAATTAAATTTATAGAAAAAGCTTTTGATTCTGATGCCAATTTTATCTTGATTAAAGTTGATAACGCCAACAAAAGATACCAACAATTACTAGAAAATGGTATTGTGGTTCGAAACAGAAGTTCGCAGCCTTTGTGCGATAATTGTTTGCGAATTACCATTGGAACTTCAGCAGAAAATTTAAAACTAATCAACACCTTAAAAACGTTATAATGGCAAAAAAAGTATTATTCATAGACCGCGACGGTACGATGATTAAAGAAGTTTCAGATTATCAAATAGATGCTTTTGATAAAATGATTTTCTATCCGAAATGTTTAACTTTTTTAGGTAAAATTGCTAAAGAATTAGATTATGAATTGGTTTTAGTTACCAATCAGGACGGATTAGGAACCGATATTTTTCCAGAAAGTACGTTTTGGCCTGTTCATAATTTTATCATGAAAACCTTTGAGGGTGAAGGTGTTTTCTTTGCAGAAGAATGTATCGATAGAAGTTTTCCAGCAGACAATGCTCCAACTCGTAAACCAAGAACTGGAATGTTAACTAATTACTTTTCAGAAGCATATGATCTTACTAATTCTTTCGTAATTGGAGACAGGTTAACAGATGTAGAATTGGCTAAAAATTTAGGCGCAAAAGCAATTTTCATCAATGACAACACGAATTTAGGAACGGCTGAAATTTCTCTTAATGCAACAGAAATTAATGAGATTGTGGCTCTAGAAACTAACGATTGGGAAAAAATTTACGAATTCTTAAAATTAGAAAATCGTTCAGCTTCACTAGTTAGAAAAACTAACGAAACAGATATTGCTATTACGGTAAATTTAGATGGAACTGGAAAAAGCAACATCCATACAGGATTACACTTTTTTGATCATATGTTAGATCAAATTGCCAGACACGGACAAATGGATTTAGACATTCAAGTAAAAGGCGATTTAGAAGTCGATGAACACCACACGATAGAAGACACGGCTATTGCTTTAGGAGAAGTTTTTGCAAAAGCTCTAGGCAATAAATTAGGTATTGAACGTTATGGGTTTTGTTTGCCTATGGATGATTGTTTAGCCCAAGTAGCCATCGATTTTGGTGGAAGAAATTGGTTGGTTTGGGATACGGAATTCAAACGTGAAATGATTGGTCAAATGCCAACCGAAATGTTTTTTCACTTTTTTAAATCGTTTACAGATGGTGCCAAAGCTAATTTAAACATCAAAGCAGAAGGAACTAACGAACATCATAAAATTGAAGCCATTTTTAAAGCTTTCGCGAAAGCCATAAAAGTAGCTGTAAAACGAGATGTAGAAAAAATGATTTTGCCAAGTACAAAAGGAATGCTTTAAAAGAGTCATTAGTTTTCAGTTACAGTATGCAGCAACTGAGATTGAAAACAAAGACTGAAAATTATATAAAATGAAAATAGTCATAATAGATTACGGGGCGGGAAACATTCAAAGCATTCAATTCGCCATAAAAAGATTGGGATTTGACGCGATTTTAAGTAAAGATCCAAATGAAATTTTACAAGCAGACAAAGTAATTTTTCCTGGTGTAGGTGAGGCGAGTTCTGCGATGAAAATGTTAATAGAAAGTGGTTTAAATGAGCTTATTCCTACATTAACACAACCTGTTTTGGGAATATGTTTGGGCATGCAATTAATGTGCAATTATTCGGAAGAAGGCCAAACAAAAGGCTTAGGAATTTTTGATGTAGATGTAATTAAATTTTCAAATGCAGTGAAAGTTCCACAAATGGGATGGAACACAATATTTAATTTGAATTCCAAACTTTTTGAAACTATCAACGAAAAGGAATACATGTATTTGGTGCACAGTTTTTATGTTCCAAACACTAATTTAGCCATTGCAACCACTAATTATGAAGTAAATTATGCTTCAGCTTTACAAAGAAACAATTTTTACGGTGTCCAATTTCATCCTGAAAAAAGCGGAAAATGGGGTGAAAAAATATTAAATAACTTTTTGAATTTATAGCATGAAAAATAACAAAATTAGAATTATTCCGGCAATTGATATTATTGATGGAAAATGTGTGCGTCTTTCGATGGGAAATTTTAAAACGAAAATTATTTATAATGATAGTCCTGTTGATGTGGCTAAATCGTTTGAAGATCATGGAATTGAATATTTACACTTAATAGACTTAGATGGTGCCAAAACCGGAAAAATTGTAAATCATAAAGTTTTAGAAGATATTGCTACTCAAACCAATCTAAAAATTGATTTTGGCGGTGGAATTAAAACTAGTGGTGATGTGAAAACCGCTTTTGAATGTGGTGCCAATCAAATTACTGGTGGAAGTATCGCTGTGAATGATGCCGAAAAGTTTTTAAAATGGATTGATCGTTTTGGTCCAGAACGAATGATTTTAGGAGCCGATTTTAATCCACACCAAACAGGAGCAAAAATTGCTATTTCGGGTTGGAAGAAAGAATCTCAAGAAGATTTATTACCGTTTATTTATAATTATTTGCAAAATAAAATTAGCTATGTGGTTTGTACGGATATCAGTAAAGATGGAATGTTAGCAGGACCAAGCTTCGAAGTTTATGAACAAATTTTAGCACATTGTAATACAGAAGAAAATACCAATCACATTAAATTAATTGCATCTGGAGGAATTTCAGAATTCGACGAAATCCCAAAATTAGCTGAATTAGGTTGTGAAGGTGTAATTATTGGTAAAGCCATTTATGAAGATCGAATTTCTTTAAAACAACTCGAAAATTATATCGTAAAGTAAGAAAACAGAAACTAGAAACTTGAAATTTAAAAATTCAGATTTAAATTCTGATTTCAAGTTTCTAACTTTTAATTTAAAAAATATGTTAACTAAAAGAATCATTCCATGTTTAGATATTAAAAATGGAAGAACTGTTAAAGGAGTCAATTTTGTCGATTTAATTGATGCTGGAAATCCGGTAGAGTTGGCTAAAAAATATTCAGAAACAGGTGCAGATGAATTGGTGTTTTTGGACATTTCTGCCACAGAAGAGCAACGAAGCACGTTGTTGAATTTGGTTCGAGATGTGGCTGCAACAATTAATATCCCGTTTACCGTTGGTGGTGGCATTAATTCAGTTGATGATGTGGCGTTATTGTTAAAAAATGGTGCCGATAAAGTTTCTATTAATTCATCTGCCGTTAAAAATCCGGATTTAATTAATCAATTGGCTCAGAAATTTGGTAGTCAGTGTGTGGTAGTTGCTGTAGATGCCAAACGAATTGATGGCATTTGGAAAGTACATTTAGTGGGTGGAAAAGTGCCTACTGCTATCAATTTATACGATTGGGTAGTAGAAGCCGCTAATCGTGGTGCTGGTGAAATTTTATTTACTTCAATGGAAAATGATGGCACCAAAGATGGTTTTGCCAATGACGCACTAGAAACCATTTCAAAATTGATAAATATTCCAGTTATTGCTTCTGGTGGAGCAGGAACTATGCAAGATTTTGCCGATGCGTTTCATATAGGTAAAGCAGACGCCGCATTAGCTGCAAGTGTGTTTCACTTCGGTGAAATAGAAATTCCAGAGTTAAAGCAGTTTTTGAAACAACAGAACATAGAAGTAAGAATATAATTAACCACACAGATTGGAGAAATTAATATAATTTTTAAAATTTCTACAATCTGTGTTTAAAATCAGCATAAAACAAACAAAATTAGCGACTTAACGCCTTCGTGGCAAATTATTATGAAAATAGACTTTACAAAAAACAACGGATTAATTCCTGCAATCATACAAGATAACGAAACTAAAACGGTTTTAATGTTAGGTTACATGAATCAGGAGGCTTTAGATACAACATTATCGACACAAAAAGTGACATTCTTCAGTCGTTCTAAAAACAGATTATGGACCAAAGGAGAAGAAAGTGGTAACTTTTTGAATTTAGTTTCAATAAAAAACGATTGTGATAATGATACGCTTTTAATTCAAGTTAATCCTGTCGGACCAACTTGTCATACAGGTTCCGATACGTGTTGGCAAGAAGAAAACAGTACTGATTTTGGTTTTCTTTCGAAATTAGAAACCACCATCCAACAACGAAAAGAAAATGCGACTTCAGAAAAAAGTTATGTAGCTTCATTATTCGAAAAAGGCATCAATAAAATTGCTCAAAAAGTAGGAGAAGAAGCTGTAGAAGTAGTTATTGAAGCCAAAGATACTAATGACGATTTATTCTTATCTGAAAGCGCCGATTTGCTATTTCATTACCTAATTTTACTACAAGCCAAAGGTTATAAATTAAATGATGTAGTGAACGTTTTGAAAAGTCGTGAAAAATAAATAAAAGGCAGTTTTCGGTTTTTAGTGTTCCGTTTTTTTTATATTTACTTTACAATTTAAATCCTTTTAAACTCTTAACCTTTAAACTCTTAAACTAATCATGAGATTTCACACACGAAAATGGGTAAAACCCGAAGATTTAAACGCCAATGGAACCTTATTTGGAGGTCAATTATTAGCTTGGATTGATGAAGAAGCTGCGTTGTACTCTATCGTACAATTAGAAAATCCGAAAGTGGTTACGAAATTCATGAGTGAAATCAACTTCATGAGTGCCGCCAAACAAGGCGATATTATTGAAATTGGAATTGATGTTGTGAAATTCGGAACGTCTTCATTAATCTTAAAATGTGTGGTTCGAAATATGATGACACGCGAAAAAATCATCACTATTGATAATATTACGATGGTGAATTTAGACGAAGAAGGCAAACCCAAGCCTCACGGAAAAACGCAAATTGAGTTTGTTGGTGATCGATTAGGGAAATAGTTCAGACTCAGTTTTCAGTCGCAGTCGCAGTTTTCAGTCGCAGTTTTGAGTTGCAGTGTCTGTTTTTAGTTGCTGTCGTTTGAGTATTTAAGTTTAAGAATTTTGTTAGAAAATATAAATGTTCACAAAGAAATTTTTTAAAATATTTTTTTTATTTCTATTACTTTCTGTAAGTGGAATGTATATTTATATTTATAATTTGTACAAAAGTAAGATTTCTGAAACAGAGTTAAATGAAATGGTTTTGTTAATAAATAATTCAGAAGAACTACCAAATAAGTTCGTTGATTATTATTTACAAATTGAGAATTATGATATAGAAAAGTCAACTGATAACTATTTATTTACGCATTTTTTTGATAAAATCTTAAGTCTAAATTTAAAAAAATGTCCTTGCTATGAAACTAATTATGGTTATTCGGTTTGGGATACTTTTGAACGAATATCTCTTGGTATTCAACTGGATAAGCGAATAGATAAAAGAAAATGTATTGAATATTATTTGCAAAATAAATTAATTTTTCCAGCACATTTAAAAGGTGTTAATTTAGCATCTTTGAAATACTTTAAAAAAGAAATTAAAGATTTAAATTCTGATCAGATGCTCCGTTTAGCTGTTATGTCATCAAACCCATATTACTATCAAAAACATCATCTACAAGCAAAATTTATATATTGGAAAAATAAAATAAAAAAGTAAATCTAACAATCTTTTTTCCATAAACATGCAAGTAAAACTTCATCATTACGATTTAAAATTAAAGCATAATTTTAAAATTTCACGTTTATCATTTGATATAAAACCTACTTTAATTGTAGAATTAAGTAGCGATGGTATTTCTGGATTTGGTGAAGCTACTGAAAATGCATATTACGAATTAGATACGCATAAAATTGCAGCTGATATTAGTCGACTTATTCCTATTATTGAAAAATGTGAATTTCTTTCTCCAGAAGAATTTTGGACTACTTTAAATCCGCTTTTACAACACAACCGATTTGCCTTATGTGCTTTAGATATTGCTTTTCATGATTTGTTTGCTAGAAAAAAAGGGAAGAAATTGTACGAGGTTTGGAATTTAGATATTTCAAATACGCCACTTACAAATTATACCATTGGAATTTCTACTATTGATGAAATGGTTTTAAAAATGAAGGACATGCCTTGGCCGATTTACAAAATCAAATTAGGTACTCCAAATGATATTGAAATTGTAAAAGCCTTGCGTACAGAGACTAATGCGATTTTTCGTGTGGATGCAAATTGTGGTTGGACCGTAGAAGAAACCATTCAAAATGCTATTGTTTTAAAAGATTTAGGAGTAGAATTTATCGAACAACCTTTAAAAGCGGATGATTATTTAGGTCATGCCGAAGTGTTTAAGCATTCCGTTTTACCCATAATTGCGGATGAAAGTTGTATTGAAGAAGAAGATGTTTTAAAATGTCATACTTATTTTCACGGTGTCAATATCAAATTGATGAAATGTGGTGGCATTACGCCCGCTTTACGAATGATCCAACAAGCAAAATCATTAGGATTAAAAACAATGGTGGGTTGTATGACCGAATCTACAATTGGAATTTCAGCCATTGCACATTTATTGCCTCTTATAGATTATGTAGATATGGATGGCGCTTTATTATTAGAAAAAGACATTGCAACTGGCGTTTCAATCGATTTTGGAAAAACAATTTTTAGTCAGGAAAACGGAACAGGAGCGAGGTTGATTAGTCAATGAGACAAAGGGTCAATGAGTCAATTAGTCAATGAGACAATGGGGCAATGAGTCAATGAGACAATGAGACAATGGGTCAATGAGACAATGGGTCAATGGGTCAATGAGACAATGAGTCAATTAGTCAATAAACTAATTAAAAAATTAGCTAATTGAATTAATGCACTGAATAATCTGTGAAATCTGTGTCCAAAAATTTCTAATGACATTTTATTTAGGATATGACCATAAATAAAATGAAATAATTCCAAGTATAAAACAGGAATGAATGAGTAACGCTCCTTTATTATATTCAATGTTTCTATTGCCAAATATTTTTCCTAAATGAAAAAGAATACATAGTATACTTACTATGATTAGAAAAAATAAGAAAAAGAAATTTAAACCAAAAAAATGTGCGGGTTGATAGGTGAATTTTGTCAATAAAATAAAAATAATGAAGCAAATTCCATAGAAAATAAGCGTGTTAATTAATCCTTTTTTCATGCTGTTAAATTATTTAAATTTTACTATTTTTATATTTCAAATATACATAATAACATGCTAACAAAATCTACTTTTGACTATTTAGAATTACTTACGAAAAACAACAACCGTGATTGGTTTACTGATAATAAAAAACGTTTTGAAACTGAAAATAACTTTGTAAAAGCATTTTTTACAGAAGTTTATTCAGAGTTAGAAAAAATAGATAGTTTAGAAAAAATGCAAGTATTTCGAATTTATAGAGATGTGCGTTTTTCTAAAAATAAATTACCTTATAAAAATCATTTTTCTGTTGGTTTTTCTAGAACTAAACCAATGCTTCGAGGTGGTATGTATTTACATATTGAAAACAATGCCAGTTTTGTAGGTGGTGGATTTTGGGAACCAAATAATGAAGATTTATTACGAATCCGTAAAGAAATAGAATTAGATGCCTCAGAATTACGAGAAATTATTGCTGACAATACGTTTAAGAAATTTTTCGACACTTTAGAAGGTGAAGAATTAAAAACTGCACCCAAAAATTTCGACAAAACACATCCTGATATCGATTTAATTAGAAAAAAGCAATATCTGTTGACCAGAAAATTTACCAATAAAGAAGTGTTGTCTCCAAATTTTAAGGAAGAAGTAATCGCTACTTTTGCAGCTATGCGACCTTTTTTCAATTACATGAGCGATGTATTAACCACAGATTTAAACGGAGAAAGCATTTATTAATAAGTCAATTTTCAATTAGTCGATATGCCGATGAACAGACAGATTCACTTATTGGCTCATTGACTAATTGACTCATTGACTCATTGGCTAATTGTCAAATTGACACATTAACTGGGTTGCACGTATTCTAAATCTTCCAAATTGGCTTTTGACATGAATACGCCGTAATTTATCGAAACTTTATTTTTCTCAATTTTTTCAATAGTTCCGATAGCTTTTCCATCTTTCATTCGCACTCTGTCGCCCACTTTTAAAACTACAACAGGTTTTTCCGGAACTAATTTGGCCTTGATTTTCTTTTCCTTTTTCTCTATTCGAATTTCTTCAACTTTTACTTTAACTTCTTCAATGACTTTTTTCACCACAACTTCCTTGATTTTCTTTTCTTTAGCGGAAAGTTTTTTACGTTTCGAGTTTTCAATTTCTACTACTTTTAAGAAATCGCCAATTAAAGTCTTTTTGTCTTTGTTGTTGAAATACCTTTCTGCAATATCATCAATTTTCTGACCCATATAAATCAAACGCTGATTGGCATCATATAATTCTTGATATTTTTCTAATTTATCTTGAATTTTACTATTAATGGTTTCCATTTTCTTACTTTCTTCGCGCGCCTTAGTCTCTTCTTCTTTTAAGGAAACAGAAGTTTTTTCTAATTTAGAGCGTTCTTTTTGAAGCGTGGCAATGGTTTTATCAAATCTAATTTTGGTGTTCTCAACCTTCTTTTTGGCACGATTGATTAATCCGTAAGGAATACCATTTTTTTGTGCGACTTCAAACGTAAACGAACTTCCAGGCTGACCCAAATGTAATTTATACATCGGCTCCAACGATTTTTCATCGAATAACATGTTGGCATTACTCGCAAATGGTAATTCGTTGGCTAAAATTTTTAAATTCGTATAGTGTGTGGTAATGATTCCGTACGCTTCTCTGTCATAAAATTCTTCAAGGAAAATTTCTGCTAAAGCTCCACCTAATTCTGGATCTGAACCTGTACCGAATTCATCAATTAAAAATAAGGTTTTATCGTTACATTTTTTCAAGAAATAATTCATATTCTTCAAACGGTAACTGTACGTACTTAAATGATTTTCAATAGATTGGTTGTCTCCAATATCAGTTAAAATTCTATCGAATAAAAAAGTTTCACTGCGTTCGTGTACCGGAATTAACATTCCACATTGCAGCATCAATTGTAACAAACCAATAGTTTTTAAAGAAATGGTTTTTCCACCAGCATTCGGTCCGGAAATTACAATAATTCGATTGTTACTTTCTAATTCGATGGTTTGTGGGAAAGTCGGTTTATTTTCCGCCTTGTTATTTAACAATAAAATAGGGTGGAAGGCTTCTCTGAAAAACAAACGTTTGTCCTCATTAATTTTAGGAAGAATTCCGTTGATTTTATATGCATATTTCGCTTTTGCAGCAATCACATCCATATCCGAAAGGAAATCTTGATATTGTGCAATCAGATTGGTATATGGTCGAATGGTAGCAGAAAGGACACGCAAAATACGCATGATTTCTTCACGTTCTTCAAACTCTAAATTATTTAATTCTCTTGAATATTTTAAGGTAGTTTCTGGTTCGATGTAAGCAATACTTCCCGTTTTAGAATTTCCTAAAATAGAACCTTTTACTTTTTTTCGATACATGGCTTGTACCGCTAAAACTCTACGATTATCAACCACAGTTTCTTTAATGTCATCTAAATAACCTAAAGCATTAAAGTGTGACAGCGCCATTCCGAAACTTTGGTTAATTTTTCCACGAACCACATTAATACTTCTTCGAATGTTAACTAAATCTGGCGAAGCATCATCCTTAATTTCACCGTATTTATTAACCACTTCTTCAATGGCTTTTGCTATAATAGGAGTGAACTCAATTTCTGCTGATTTCTTGTATAATTCTGGATAGTAGTCGTTGAATTTCTTTAAATATTTTAAATATTCGTTTGTAGATTTACTGATATCTAAAATCTTTTTTATGGCTGGTAATTCTAAAAAACTATCTTCAATGGCTAGTAATTTCAAATCAGGCGTTACCGTTTCAAAGCCATGATTAGGCAAAGCGTTATTGTTTGAAAAGGAGGAAACATATTCATTGGTATAAGCCAATTCTGAAAATAAAATATCTTTATTTTTAAAAGGTTGGATTTGAAGTGCTTTTTCCATTCCAATTTCTGTGTTGCATCGCTCAGAAATGGTTTGTAAAATGGTATGAAACTCTAAGTCTTTTAACGTTTTTTCGGTAATTGAAATCATAGTAATATTAAAGTTCAAATTTACAACATAAGAAATCAATTTTATATATTTGTGTATGAAAAGTGTAGAAATTATTAAAATTTTAATTCCTGTTTAACTTCTAACTTTATAAATGAGTTAATTTTAGCGTTAAGTTAATAAGAAAAGTTTAGTCTTGTTAAACGAAATTTCTTAACCCTATAATTTGACTGAAATTAATTTGAAAACCAAGATGAACCTATTGCCTAAATCCAATTCCTGGACCCCCTTTTTTGATGCAGAAATTCAGAAAGATTATTTTTTGAAATTGATGCAAGATATTGAAAACGAATACCATACTTCCATTTGTTTTCCTCCAAAAGAATTGATATTTCATGCTTTTTCAAGATGTAAATTAGACGATTTAAAAGTGGTGATCATTGGGCAAGATCCGTATCATGGGGCAGGTGAGGCGAACGGTTTGTGTTTTTCGGTAAATGATGGCGTTAAAATTCCGCCTTCTTTAAAGAATATTTTTGCTGAAATTAATTCCGATTTCGATACTATTTTCTTGCCAACAAATGGAAATTTAGAACGCTGGGCGGAACAAGGCATTTTACTTTTGAATGCAGGATTAACTGTAAGAAAAGATGCAGCCAATAGTCATAAACACTTAAAGTGGAATGTTTTTACAGATAATGTAATTAGTTATATATCAAATAATTGTGAGCATATAGTTTTTTTACTTTGGGGAAGTTTTGCCCAAAAAAAAGGATTGAAAATCGACAGAAACAAACATTTGGTTTTGGAAGCTGGCCATCCTTCACCTTTAAGCGCCAATCGAGGGTTTTGGTTTGGAAATAAACATTTTAGTCAAACCAACACTTATTTAAAAACTTTTGGGAAAAAAGAAATTGATTGGTAATTAATTCACATTAAACTCATAAACCACATCAGTTAAATTTTCTATAGTAGTAAACATTTCTACATTTACAGTACTGTTTCCTCCATAAAAATTTGAAATTATGGGTTGAATAGTTAATCTGTATTGTCCGGCTTCTTGAAGAATAATTCCTTTATAAAATTCATATTGCGTATTGTTTGGATTTAATTCGCAAATAGCAGTATTATAAGCAACAGCGCCCAAACCACCTGCTTCAAAATCTGAGGGATTTAAATTTATGCTGGTCCAATTTCCGTTGAAAACTCTTTTTTCTAAATTAAAATAGAAATTAAATTGTCTGGAATTAGTGGTTTTAAAAATATCCAATTTATTGGAAAATCCTGGTTCATCTTGTAATTTACTGAATAAAGACTCAATGTATAATTTATCACCAACCATGAAATTATTCTGTGTGTATACTTTAATGTAATCAATTACATTTAATTGTATGGTTTTTTGTGTATAACTGTCCTCATCGGTTGTTGTACAAGCATTAAGTCCGCAGAATAAAAATAAAAATCCAAGTATTTTTTTCATTTTCAAAGTATTAAAATCTATAACTAAATAAAATATTTCCTTTTGGAATCACATCGATACTATCTTCATTAAAAAAGTTTCTACTTAAGCCCAAATTAAAATCGATTCCGATGGTTTTTTTAATGTAAAATTTATAGCCTGTTCCAAAACCCAAGCCAAGATCAGCATAATTTTTTAAAGTTTTGGTGTAATATCCATTTCCAAACTCATCATTTAATCTTTCATAAGTTCGAATTTCACCGCTGTTAAAATTTAAATAACTTTCTAAATAAAAAAATGAGTTTTGTTTTTTTGAAAGAGAATATCGTATAAATGGACTTACTTCAGTAATAATTGACTTATCATCATAAATAATATATTCAAATGAGTTTTTATTTAAGTTGAAGCGAGTTTGCAAACCTACAGAGAAATCTTTGTTTAAAAAATGTTCATAACCTAAAAAAATAGTATTAGCTGATAATAAGGCGATAGGAGTAAATTTAATCTCATGTTTTTTGTTTTCGATGATGGAATCGTTTGTGGAATTTTGACTAAAAGTTTGCAATGAAAACAAAAGAATGATACATTTTATATATTTCATATGAATGGTTTTTAAGTAGATGCTAAAGTATTAAAAAAGTTGCGTTAAGAAATAATTATTTTTGTAAATCTAATATACTTAGAACTTCTTCACCTAAAAATGGACCACCAGGATAACGAGCTGTATAATCTAAATTCAGCCAAATTTTTCCATTTTCATCTCGATGAAAGTAGATGGTTTTATTTTTGGATTCTTTAATAAATAACTCACTGCTAATTAGATAGGTTGCAATTTCTAAGTCTTTTTCTTTTCCAATTAATAATTCTGGATACATGTGTTTTCCAGTGTGAATTAATCGCATACTTCCACCAATAGATTTTATTGCTGCGCACATTAAAATGGCATGATCATCGCAATCGCCTGAAAAATATAGTAAACTTTCACTTCCACTTGCGAAATATTCTTGTCCTTTCGGATCATTTACATAATTCCATCGGGCATTAATTTCTTTAAAAACAGCAAAATATTGTATAAATTTTCTATTCAATACATAATTAGGGGTTTTCGTAAAATGCTTATTTACAGCATATAAAGCAAAGTTTCTAACTTTAGAATTTAAAAAATCTACACTTTCATAAACTCTTGTTTTGTTTGGAAAAGGTTTTAATGTTTTTTGTTCCAACAGCGCCTCTTCTTGTTGCATTTGGTCACTTAAAAAAATGATTTTATAAGCATTGAAGACTTGAAAGAAATTGTAATTTCCTTGTATTGAAACCATCACGAATACTAAAACATAAAGTGAAATGCAATAAGCTAATTTTTTTCTGAATAATTTGATAACAAAAAAAAATAAAATTAACAATCCTAAGAAAATAAGTATTTTATCAATAGGCACTTTTGCATCGAAGTAAAAAATATTTTTTCTAAAATATATAAAAATAGGAATGCAAACTAAAAATGCTAAAATTAAAATACTGGCATGTTCTCTGAGCTTGTTTTTAATCAGCCAAAGCGAAAATCTATCGAAAAAAGTTTTCAGAGAAAATGTCATTTTTTATAACGGGAACTCGATTTTTAATTGAATTCAAAAGTAGTTAAAATTTTCGCTAGAACTTAATTGGAATAGTTTTTTATATTTTTTTTACGATTTGAGTAAAAGCCGCTTTTTTTGAAATAATAGCTAATTCTGAAAGTTTATTTTGTACTTTATCGAATGTTTTTTCGTCTAAATTATTCTGACTCCATTGCGTTTGTGATAACCATTGTTGAATATCTTCTAATTTTTGATGGTATCTTGTGGCTAAAGTTCTATCGATACTAGGAATTTGTTTAAATTCTTCTGTTGTGGTGTTGATGATTTCTAAAATCAGTGCTAAGGTGTTTTCATTTTCAGCTAAAAATTCATTACGAACTGCTATTACAAAACAAGGCCAAGGAGTAGGACATTCACCAACACGTTTAAATGTTCCATTATCTACCAAAGGTTTTGTGGTGAATTTTTCCCACATAAAATAATCTGATTTTCCTTCAGAAAGACTGGTTATTGCGCCATCTAAATTATTTACAATTTCGAATTGAATGTTGTTTATATTCCAATTGTTTTTCTCGGCATTTACAATACTCATCAAATGAGAACCAGAACCGAAGCGACTAATCGCAGCAATCTTATTTTCTAAATCTGAAATAGAATTGTATTTGGCTTTTCCATCTACGTGAATGCCCCAAATTAATGGCGATTTAACAAAAACTTGCACAATAGAACTGTGTGAATCTTCGGTTAAATCTTTAATGATTCCTTCAGTTAAAATTATGGCTATGTCTGTTGCTCCATCCCGAAGCATTTGACACATTTTTCCTGTACCTTCTGGAACATCTGTCCACTGTAAATCTATTCCAGCTTCATTAAATTCACCATTTTCAATACACATGTGCCAAGGCAAATTGAAATGTTCTGGAACGCCTGCTATTTTTACTGTTTTCATTTTTAGTTTTGAGTTTAGAAGTTTAAAAGGTTAAATGGTTTTGTGAAAATTACATTGATTTTCTGGTTTCATACATCTTATTTTCCAACTGCCACCATTTCCAATTGATTCCGTTTTCATCTGGATATTCTTCCATAAATTGCATGCCGTGTTTTTCTAGAATATGATTAGAAGCACCATTTTTGGCATGTGTGTAGGCGTTCATGGTTTCAATTTTCATTTCATTGAAACCATACTCTAACCAGGCTTTAGTCGCTTCAGATGCATACCCTTTATTCCAGAATTTTTCATTTAATCGATACCCATAATCATAAAAATTAGTATTCCCATTTTCTATATGATCATTTACAAATTTAATTCCTGTCCAACCAATTAATTCACCAGTCTCTTTTAAAATGGTTGAAAACCTTCCTATTCCTCTTTCTTCATATTGTTTTTGAACCATTTCGATGTAGGCGTATACTTCGTCAATATGTTTAACAGGCTTTAACCACAAGTATTTATGAACATTAGGGTTTTTGTCCATATCAAATAATTCTTCTGCATCTGATTTTTCAAATGGACGAAGGATGAGTCGTGGTGTTTCAATGGTTAAATTCATATTTTATATTTAAACACAGATTTGAGAAATTTTAAAAATTAGTATAATTTCTTTAATCCGTGTTGTTGGCAAAGCTAAATTTCATATTTTTTTTAAACACAGATTTGAGAAATTTTAAAAAATTAGTATAATTTCTTTAATCCGTGTTGTTGGCAAAGCGAAATTTCATATTTTTTTTAAACACAGATTTGAGAAATTTTAAAAATTAGTATAATTTCTTTAATCCGTGTTGTTGGCAAAGCTAAATTTCATATTTTTTTTAAACACAGATTTGAGAAACTTTAAAAATTAGTATAATTTCTTTAATCCGTGTTGTTGGCAAAGCGAAATTTCATAATTATATTTTAAACAAAGATTTGAGAAATTTTAATAATTAATATAATTTCTTTAATCTGTGTACCAATTTTATCCAACCAATTTATCAAGTGTGTAAGCAATCAATTCGTTAACTGTTTTTTCTGGATTCGAACTAAATTCACCAACTGCTCTGTTTGCAATAATTGCGTTTAAAGACAAACAGTTATGACCTAGTAATTTCCCTAAACCATAAATAGCAGATGTTTCCATTTCTAAATTTGTCATACGTGTTCCGTTGTAATTGAATGCATCCATTTTGCTATTTAATTGTGGATCTTGAATGTTTAAACGAACCACACGACCTTGAGGACCATAAAAT
Source organism: Flavobacterium difficile (assembly GCF_011392115.1). Classification (GTDB taxonomy): domain Bacteria; phylum Bacteroidota; class Bacteroidia; order Flavobacteriales; family Flavobacteriaceae; genus Flavobacterium; species Flavobacterium difficile. The sequence continues at coordinate 112,003 of NZ_JAAJBT010000004.1, read as the reverse complement.
CCACCAGCCGTTCCTGTAAAACCTTTGTGAAATTTATCTGAGAAGATTTTATTTTCTAATGCTTCTGCACATGGCACAACCGTTGGGCGTCCTTTTCTTACATCCCAATTGGTTTGAGCGATAAAAGCATCTTCTAGTTCTGCAACAGAATGTGCTTCGATTAAATAGGAGCGAAGCATGTTGTCTAAACCAATCGCATATTTGCTCATTACCCAACTATCTACTGGAATATCAGCTTGTAAAGAACCTGAAGTTCCAATACGAACAATATTTAAAGCCGTGTGATTTTCATTGATTTCTCTAGTGTTTAGATCAACATTAACTAAAGCATCTAATTCATTGAAAACGATGTCAATATTATCAGGGCCAATTCCTGTTGATTGAACCGTTAAACGTTTTCCTTTATACATTCCAGTTTCGGTTTTGAATTCTCTTTTTTGAGTCGAAAATTCAATACTGTCGAAATGTTGTGTGATTTTAGATACACGTTCCTGATCACCCACAAAAATGATATCGTGAGCGATATTTTCAGGTTTTAGATTTAAGTGATAGACACTTCCGTCTGGATTTAAGATTAATTCTGATGATTTTATCATGATTATTTTTTTAACTGCAAAGAGCGCAAAGTTTTTACGCCAAGTTCGCTATTATGTTTTATTATTTTTTATTGAACACTGAAAACAGTTCACTGAATACTCTTTTATCCTCCAACTCGTTTGGTTTTGAAACCTTTGTCTTGAAGTATTTTCATTATTTTATCTCTATAATCTCCTTGAAGAATAATAGCTCCGTCTTTAAAACTACCACCAACACTCAATTTGGTTTTGATTTCTTTGGCAAGAATTTTAAAGTCTTCGTCAGTTCCTTCATAGCCTTCTATGATAGTTGTGGCTTTTCCTTTTCTTTTTTCGTATTTGCAAATCATAGGTTCTTTTTGAACGTATAATTCGTGTGCTACTTCTTCAATTTCTTCGGGTTCGTTTGAAGGAACATGGTCGGGGAAAAGGTTTTTTAATTGGTCTTGTAAATCCATTTTTTTTAATTTTTAAACACAGATTAAAGAAATTTGAGAAATTATTAAAATTTTAAAATTTATTTTTTTTTGAAATTATTAGTGAATATTTTTCTAATAAATTGCGGATCTTTTCCAAAGTTTAGAAGAATTCCGACTTCACAACTAGTTGCTTTTAAGTAATTTAAAATTTGACTTTCGTGAACTTCCAAAAGATATTCTACTGTTTTTAATTCAATAATTACAGAATTATTTACAATAATGTCTGGAACATATGCTCCAACTAAATCATTTTTATAATAAACATTAATTTTTTTCTTGTTTTCAATCTCAAAACCATTCTTTTTTAGTTCAATAAGCATAGCATTATGATAGACTTTTTCGAGAAATCCATAACCTAATTCATTGTAAACATTATAATAAATCCCAATAATTTGTTTTGTTAATTCTTGATGAGGGAAATTTTTCATTTCGTTTATGGCGTTAAATTTTTAATAAAAACAAATCAAAGATTTCTCAAATTAATCAAATTTCTTAAATCCGAGTTTTAAATCTGTTTTAATCTGCGTTTTACGAAGTAAATCCGTTTTATCCGCTTTCTAATATGGCGTATAGTTCTAATCTTTTAAACAAAAAACCAAACCCCAACTTGACTTGGAATTTGGAATTTTATTTTGGAATTTTATAAAATGTTATTTCTTAATCAATCCTAATTCTACTAATCTTTCGTGAAGGAATTCACCCGCAGTGATGTCTTCGTATAATTTTGGATTGTTTTCATCGATACATTCTGGTAAGCAATTTAAATTCATATCACTTACTGGATGCATGAAGAATGGTATAGAAAAACGTGAAGTTCCCCATAATTCTCTAGGAGGATTTACCACTTGATGAATTGTAGATTTTAAACGGTTGTTAGTATGTCTAGATAACATATCTCCTACATTAATCATTAATTCATCTGGTTCTGCCATCGCATCAATCCATTGCCCATCATGATTTTGTACTTGTAAACCTTTACCTTGCGCACCCATTAATAGCGTAATTAGGTTGATGTCGCCATGAGCAGCTGCACGAACGGCACCATCTTTAGGTTCGTCTGTAATTGGTGGGTAGTGAATAGGTCTTAAAATACTATTTCCATCCTTAATGTATTTGTCAAAGTAAAATTCATCTAATCCGATAAATAAAGCTAATGCACGTAGTACATACACTCCTGTTTTTTCAAGCATTTGATACGCTTCTTTACCTGTACTGTTGAAAGTTGGTAATTCAGAAACAGTAACATTGTCTGGATATTCTCCAGCGTATTTTGAACCTTCTGAGACATATTGTCCGAAATGCCAAAACTCTTTTAAATCACCAGCTGAACGACCTTTTGCATGTTCTTTACCAAAAGAAACATATCCTCTTTGTCCTCCAATTCCTGGAATTTCATATTTTTCTTTAGTTTCAACTGGTAAATTGAAGAAATTTCTTACTTCACTATACAAGTTTTCAACCAAATTGTCATCTAAAAAATGACCTTTTAATGCTACGAAACCTATTTCTTCGTATGCTTTTCCGATTTCATTTACAAATTTTTGTTTACGTGCCGGATCATCCGACAGGAAATCACGTAAGTCTACACTTGGAATTTTTTGCATTATAAAAAATTATTTGTTTTCAACTCAGATATTGAGCCGAATTCTTACTAATACAAATATAAAAAAATATTTATTTTATTGAGAAATTTGTTGAAAAGATTGTGAAAATGACGTTTAATTAATTAGAAAACACATAGTTTAAGATGTTCGCACCCATTTTTAAGGCTTTTTCTCTAACAATTGCTGGATCGTTGTGTACTTCTTGGCTTTCCCAACCGTCACCTAAATCACATTCAAATGTATACAAAAGTGCCAATCTGTTTTCGATAAAAATTCCATAAGCCATGGGTTGTTTGTTATCGTGTTCATGGATTTTAGGTAATCCGTTAGGAAAAGAATACGGAGCTTGAAAAATAGGATGTGTTTTTGGAATTTCTATAAGTGGGTTATCTGGATATAATTTTTTAATTTCTTTTCTAACATATTCATCCATTCCATAATTATCATCAATGTGTAAGAATCCACCAGAATTTAAGTAATTTCTAAGATTTTGAACATCATTATTACTAAAAACAACATTTCCGTGACCTGTCATATGAATGAACGGATATAAGAACAATTCGGCGCTACCTACATCTACAGAATTAACCTTAGTATTTAATTTTGTATTGATATTCTGATTGCAAAACTTCACCAAATTAGGTAAAGAAGTCGGATTGGCATACCAGTCGCCACCGCCAGAATATTTTAAAACAGCAATTTCTTGAGAAAATCCCAAGTTCCAAATTAATACAATTCCAAAAGCTATAAATTTATTCATTTTTTAGTACGATTGTATGACAAGCTACTAATGCAGCAGTTTCCGTTCTTAATCTAGTATTTCCCAAAGTTACGGGAATAAAATTATTTTCTAAAGCTAAATTAATTTCTTTTGTTGAAAAATCGCCTTCAGGTCCAATTAATATGATTACGGGTTGGTTTTTTTCTATTTCTTTGGCGAATGACTTTTTATCAGTTTCTTCGCAATGTGCAACGAATTTTTGCCCTTCGTGATTTTTTTTGATGAATTCTGAGAAACTTATGGCTTCATTAATTTTAGGCAAATAATATTGATTCGATTGTTTAGTTGCTGATTGTATGATTTTCTCTGCTCGGTCTATTTTATATATTTTTCGTTCAGAATGGTCGCAAATGATTGGAGTAATTTCATGAATTCCAATTTCTGTAGCTTTTTCTAAAAACCATTCCATTCTGTCGTGCATTTTAGTTGGAGCCACTGCAATGTGCGTGTAAAAAGTTGACGGTTTAAAAAATTGTTCTTCAATGATTTTTACTTCACATTTTTTTTCTAATCCTAAAATTATTTCAGAAACAAATAAAAATCCTAATCCATTAGTAATATGAATCTTATGACCTTCTTTCTTGCGTAACACTTTAATAATATGTTTACTTTCTTCTTTGTCAAAAGTAAACGTTTTATCACCAGATTTTATATCAGAATTATAGAATAATTGCATAATTTTAAAATTCAATTCTTGCTTTAGAAACCACATCAGATGTGCTGAAATTTTCTTCTAAAAAGTTATAGTAACCTACAATTCCGATCATTGCAGCATTGTCTGTTGTGTACTCAAATTTTGGAATATAAGTTTTCCATCCGTATTTGGTTTCGGCTTCTTTTAAGGTTTTTCTGATGCCAGAATTAGCAGAAACCCCACCACCAATTGTGATTTGAGTAATACCAGTTTCGGCTACAGTCAACTTTAATTTATCCATTAAAATTTCTATGATAGTGTGCTGAATTGAGGCACATATATCATTGATATTTTCAGCTATGAAATTCTCATTTTCAGCAACTTTTTTCTGTATGAAATATAAAATTTGTGTTTTTAATCCACTAAAACTAAAATTTAAACCGTCCACTTTCGGTTTAGTAAACGGAAACGCTTTCGGATTACCTAATTGAGCATATTTATCAATTAATGGTCCGCCTGGATAGGGAAGTCCTAATATTTTTGCGCTTTTATCAAAGGCTTCACCAACGGCATCATCTGTAGTTTCACCAATAATTTCTAGATCGAAAAAACTGGAAACCTTTATAATTTGAGTATGTCCTCCAGAAATGGTTAAAGCAATGAATGGAAATGTTGGTTTTTCATACCCTTCTTCCTCAATAAAATGCGCCAATACATGGGCTTTCATATGATTGATAGCAAGTAGTGGAATATTTAAACCCAAACTTAAAGATTTAGCAAAACTTCCACCAACTAACAAAGAACCCATTAATCCAGGGCCTTGTGTAAAAGCAATACAATTTAAATCTGCTTTTGAAATTCCTGCTTTTTTGATAGCCATTTCAACAACAGGAACGATATTTTGCTGATGTGCACGAGAGGCCAATTCTGGAACCACACCACCATATTCTTCATGAACTTTTTGACCAGCAACTATATTTGACAACACTTTATCATTACATAAAACAGCAGCTGATGTGTCGTCACACGAGCTTTCTATGGCTAAAGTGTAAATATTTTTGTTATTTGTAATACTAGGCATGAAATTTGGTATAAAACTATTGTAAATGTCTTACAAAATTGCTTATTTTTGTTGCTATAAGCAAATAAAAATAGATTTGTTTTTCAAAATTAAATAAAAATTATATCAAGTCGGTAAAAAAAATATTTGTTCGTTCCCTAATTGGGATATTACTTTTGTTGCTTATAGTAGCCATACTATTGGCCTTACCCGTTGTTCAAACCAAACTTGGTACCTATGCTACTGATGAACTTAAGAAAGAGTATGGTGTAGACATTACCGTTGAAAAAGTAGCCGTTAATCCGTTTGGAGGTGTTAAATTGAAAGGTGTTTTGGTGAGAGACCATCATCAAGATACTTTAGCACATTTTATTAGAATCCATACTTCTATTTTAAGTTATAAAAAATTATATGAAAAGGGGCATCCTTATTTTGGAGATTTACTTGCGGATGGTTTAAACTTTAAAATCAAGCAATATAAAGGCGAAAAAGATACTAATTTAGATGTTTTTGTAGCTGCTTTTGATGATAAATCCGGAAAGCCATCATCTGGTAAATTTAGACTGAAAATCAATTCGATTTCTTTGAAAAACAGTCGTTTCAGATATATTGATGATAATTTAAAAACACCTCGAGTTCTGGATTTTACGAATCTTAATGGACAATTAGATGATTTTTTTGTAAAAGGAGCGAACGTTTCTTCCTATGTGTATAAATTGTCGTTTAAGGACCATAGAGGTTTAGTAATGAAAAATCTAACTTCGGATTTTACATACACCAAAAAGAATATTTTATTAAATGAATTAATTTTAGAAACAGAAAATTCTTCTTTTAAAGGTAAAACGGAATTGCGTTACAACAGAAAGGACTTCAAAGATTTCAATAATAAAGTAATTTTCGATTTAGATATTAAAGAAGGGAAAATATCTAGTAATGATTTAAATTACTTTTATCCAGAATTCGGGAAAGATCAGAAATTTTATATTGATTCACATATTATTGGAACTTTAAACGATTTAAAATTCGATAATTTAAAGTTTAACGATTTAAATGATAATGAAGTTGTTGGTAATCTTCAATTGAAAAACCTTTTTGGAAAAGGAGATCAGAAATTTTATTTAAAAGGAAGTTTTGACAGACTAACTACTAGTCAGGCTAGTGTAAGCAAAGTTTTACCAAATTTGTTAGGCAAAAATTTACCGAAACAATTGCAAAAATTAGGTCGAGTTGATTTGAAAGGAGATGTAGAATTAACTCAAAAATGGATTATTGCAGATGTAGATTTGTTTTCTAAATTAGGTCATGTGATAGGAGATTTTAAAATGGATAAAATCGATACTATTGAAAAAGCATCATATAAAGGAAATTTCCAATTAGATAACTTTGATTTAGGGGCTTTTTTAGATGAAAAAGATCTAGGGAGAACTTCTGTTGTTTTAGATATTGACGGAACTGGATTTTCTAAGAAATATTTGAATACAAAAGCAAGAGGAAATGTAGGTCAATTTAAATATAATGGCTACACTTACAGAAATATTGATGTAAATGGAACGTTTAAGATGCCTTATTTTAAAGGTTTATTAGACAGTAATGATCCTAATTTAAAAATGACTTTTGATGGCTTAGTGGATTTAAGTCAAAGGAAAAAAGAATACGATTTCAAAGCTAATATCGCCTACGCAAACCTAAAAAAAACCAATTTATATACGAAAGATTCTAAATCAATTTTATCTGGAACTATTCAAATGAAAGCCAAAGGAAATTCTTTGGAAGATTTAGCTGGTATTGTAAATTTAGAAAACATTTCTTATTCGAATCAAAAATCAGATTACTATTTTGACAATGCTTTTGTAACTTCTTCTTTTGATAATCAGAATGTTAGAACCATTACTTTGAATTCATCTGATATGATAGATGGCCAAGTAGTTGGAAAATATCAAACTAAACAAATCAGAAAAATTTTAGAGAATGCTGTAGGTAGTTTGTATGCGAATTACTCACCACATAAATTATCCAAAAATCAATTTTTAGATTTTGATTTTACCATTTATAATAAAATTCTGGAGGTATTTTATCCAGATGTTACCATCTCAGAAAATACAAGAGTTAAAGGTAAAATTAATGCAGATGCAGGTTTGTTTCAATTCGATTTTAAATCGCCTTTTGTAAATGCTTACGAAAATAAATTTAATGGAATAAAAATAGACATCGACAATAAAAATCCATTATACAACGCCTACATAGAACTAGACAGTTTAAATACTAAAAATTATAAAATTTCAGAATTTAGTTTAATTAATTTAACGTTAAACGATACTTTGTTTGCCAGAACTGAATTTAAAGGTGGCGCAAAAGGTGAAGATAAATTTGATTTAAACTTATTCCATACCATTGACAAAAACAAACAATCTGTGGTTGGTTTCAAAAAATCGGATATTACTTTTAAAAATTATCAATGGTATATCAATGAAAAAGAAACAAATGGAAATACTGTGGTTTTTGATAAAGGATTTAAAAATTTTACCTTCAATCAATTAAAATTATCTCATAATGATCAGTTTATTGATTTTAATGGAGTCATGAACGGCAACACATTTAAAGATTTTAATTTTACTTTCAATGATGTCGATATTTCTAAAGTTACACCAGATATTAAAAACTTAACACTCGGTGGCAAACTAAATGGAGATTTAAAATACAAACAAGACAATTTAATTTACGAGCCTTCTACTAATTTAACAGTTGATAGTTTAGTTGTGAATGATATAGATGTTGGCGATTTAAAATTAGACGTTTCTGGAGATGAAAGTTTTAAGAAATTTAATGTTGATGCTGCTATCTTACACGATAATGAAGAAACTTTTTTCACCACTGGAATTGTAGAAATTATCAATAATAAAACAATTTTAAACCTTGATGCAGGATTTGAAAATTTTAATATTAAACCAATTGGTGGATTTTTAACTGGCATTTTAGAGAATGTTAGAGGTTTTGTAAAAGGTCAAGCACATATTGTTGGCTCTTTAGATAATCCTGAAGTTGACGGTGTTTTGTATTTGTCTGATGCGGGAATGAAAGTCCCATATTTAAATGTAGATTACGATTTTGATAAAAATTCAATTATTGACTTAACGGAAGAAAAATTTATATTTAGAGATATTGAAATTCAAGATGTTAATGAAAAAACAAAAGGAATTTTAAGCGGAACCATTTCTCATGATAAATTTGCCGATTGGGAAATGGATTTAAAAATTGCTTCAGATAGGTTATTGGTTTTGGATACCAAAGATTCGGATGATGCTTATTACTACGGAACTGCATATTTTGACGGTTATGCTACCATTGAAGGAGCAATTGAAGCCTTAGTGATCAATGCTGAAGGAGAAAGTGCTAAAGGAACATCAATTAAAATACCTGTTAACGATTCTGAAAGTGTGAGTGATAATGGCGTGGTTCATTTTACAACTAGAGAAGAAAAATATGGAATTAACAATGTAAATAACAAACCCACAAAAACCTATCAAGGAATTGATTTAAATTTTAATTTCGCTATTACTCCAAATACTGAAATTGAAGTTATATTAAATAGAGATACAGGCCATTCCATGAAAGGAACTGGAAACGGTTCAATGAACATGAACATAAATACGCTTGGTAAATTTCAAATGACAGGCGATTTTATTGTGTATAAAGGCGAATACTTATTCAGATATGGAAGTATAATTGACAAGAAATTTATAGTAAAAAAAGGAGGTACTATTAGTTGGGAAGGAGATCCGCTTGGTGCTAAACTAAATTTAGAAGCTGTTACAACAAATATTACAGCTAATCCTAATGTGTTATTAGAAAATTCTAGTTTTAATAAAAAAATTCCAACAGAAGTTAGTATTTTAATCTCAGGAGAATTAAATGCGCCACAATCTGATTTTAATATCAATTTTCCTAATGTAAATTCTGTTTTAAAAAGTGATTTAGATTATAGACTCCAAGATAAAGATTTTAGACAACAACAATCTTTTGCTTTGTTAGCAACTGGAGGTTTTTTTGCTGATAAAGACACCAATTTTTTTGGTTCCTTATTTGAAAAGGCTAGTAGTATTTTTGGGGAAGTACTCTCAGATGGTGAAAACAGATTAAAATTGGGTGTCAATTACGAAATAGGTAATCCGAGACAAGAAATCTCTGACAGAGCTTTAGTTACCTTAACCACTCAAATTAATGATAGAATATCTATAAATGGAAATGTTGGTGTTCCTGTTGGTGGCATCAATCAATCGTATGTAGTTGGAAATGTAGAAGTAGAGATGCGATTAAATGCAGATGGAACATTAACCGCTCAAGTTTTTAATAAGGAAAACGACTTAAATTCGAATACAATAGGTCAAAATGTTGGTTATACACAAGGAATTGGTTTGTCTTATAGTGTAGATTTTGATGATTTTAAAGAATTACTTCATAAGTTGTTTCAATCGCAAAAAAATAAAAATAATTCGGACAATCCTATCGACGAATCAGACGATTCTGAAACCAATCCAGAATTTATTAACTTCATTGAAGAAACAAGAAAAAGACAAATCAAAGAAGAGAAAAAAGCAGATCCCAAAAATAGAGTGCCAGATATTAATGATTTAAACTAATCCTTTAGCATTCATTAAATATCTCTTTCAAATTTCAAATTGCATCAATTCACATTAAGAATACGTTTACAGATTTCCTTTATTATATAGAAATTTATTAACGAAATCGTTTGAAAGTAATATTATGGTAAAAAATAAGTCTTTTTTTAGCATAATATGTAATTTCCTTTGCTAATTTTACAAATAATATAATTGAATATGTCTACAACAATTAAAAAAATAGGAGTTTTAACTTCAGGAGGAGATTCTCCAGGAATGAATGCCGCCATCAGAGCAGTTGTTCGTGCTTGTGCCTACTATAACGTGGAATGTGTGGGTATTTATCGCGGATATCAAGGTATGATTGAAGGCGATTTTAAAGCTATGGGACCACGTGATGTAAAAAACATTATTAATAAAGGTGGAACAATATTAAAAACAGCTCGTTCTAAAGAATTTATGACGCCAGAAGGTAGAAAAATTGCTCATGACAATCTAAAAGCCAGTGGTGTAGATTCATTAGTGGTTATTGGAGGTGATGGTTCTTTTACAGGAGCAGAAATCTTTAATGAAGAATTCGGTTTTTCTGTAATAGGAATTCCAGGAACTATTGATAACGATATTTTTGGAACAAGTCACACTTTAGGTTACGATACTGCTTTAAATACAGTTGTTGAAGCTATTGATAAAATTAGAGATACTGCCAATTCTCACAACCGATTGTTCTTTGTTGAAGTAATGGGTAGAGATGCAGGTCATATCGCATTAAACGCGGGAATTGGAGCAGGAGCAGAAGAAATTTTAATTCCAGAAGAAGCATTTGGTTTAGACAGATTAGTAGATTCTTTAAAGAAAAGTAAAGAATCTGGAAAAACTTCAAGTATTGTAGTTGTTTCTGAAGGAGATAAAATCGGTAAAAATGTTTTCGAACTTAAAGATTATGTAGAAGAAAACATGCCAGAATATGATGTTCGAGTTTCGGTATTAGGTCACATGCAACGTGGTGGTGCTCCATCTTGTTTTGACAGGGTTTTAGCATCTAGATTGGGTGTTAAAGCAGTAGAAAGTTTACTGGAAGGAAAATCTAATTATATGGTCGGTTTGCAATATGATAAAATTACACTAACACCTTTAGAGCAAGCCATCAAAGGACAAAGTGAAATTGATTTAGAACTTGTAAAAGTTTCGGATATTGTTTCTTCTTAGATGAGAGCCGAGTAGAAAGAGACAAGGAAAAAGAGCAAAGGAAAAAGAGCCAAGTAAAAAGAGCCAAGTAAAAAGAGCAAAGTAAAAAGGAAAAAGAGCCAAGGAAAAAGAGCCAAGGAAAAAGTAGAAAGAGACAAGTAGAAAGAGCCAAGTAAAAAGTAGAAAGTAGAAAGTAGAAAGTAGGGAGTAGAGAGTAAAAAGAAACTTTTTTACAACTTTACAGTCATGATTCTTGAGAGATTAAATGATTATAGTAAAAATCAAATATTTATAAATAATTCAAATAACAAAACGATTCCATCGGAATCAAATATTTAAATCATATGTCAATAGTAAAATTAGGAATAAACGGATTCGGAAGAATTGGTAGAATTGTTTTCAGAGAAACTTACAACAGAGATAATGTAGAAGTTGTAGCTATAAACGATTTATTAGATGTAGAACATTTAGCGTATTTGTTAAAATATGATTCTGTTCATGGCCGTTTTGCAGGAAAAGTTGAAGTTAAAGATGGTAAATTATATGTTAACGATAAATATATTCGTGTTACTGCAGAAAAAGATCCAACCCAAATTAAATGGGATGATGCTTCAGTAGATGTAGATGTTGTAGCTGAATGTACTGGTTTTTTCACAACAAAAGAAACAGCAAGCGCGCACATAACTGGTGGTGCTAAAAAAGTTATTATTTCTGCACCTTCAGCAGATGCTCCAATGTTTGTAATGGGTGTAAATCATGAAAATGTTACTGCTGCTGATACTGTAGTTTCCAATGCATCATGTACTACAAACTGTTTAGCGCCTCTAGCAAAAGTAATTCACGATAATTTCGGAATTGTAGAAGGTTTAATGACAACGGTTCACGCTTCAACTTCCACTCAAATGGTTGCTGATGGTCCTTCAAGAAAAGATTGGAGAGGTGGTCGTGCCGCTTCAGTAAATATCATTCCATCCTCAACAGGTGCTGCAAAAGCTGTCGGACAAGTTATTCCAGAATTAAATGGAAAATTAACTGGAATGTCTATGCGTGTTCCAACTATTGATGTTTCTGTAGTTGATTTAACAGTGAAATTAGCAAAAGAAACTACTTATGATGACATCATGAAAGTTTTAAAAAATGCTTCTGAAACGTCTATGAAAGGTATCTTAGGTTATACTGAAGATTTAGTTGTTTCTCAAGATTTTGTATCTGATACAAGAACTTCTATTGTAGATGCAAATGCAGGAATTGGATTAAATTCGACATTCTTTAAAATTGTTTCTTGGTACGATAATGAATATGGGTATTCAAGTAAATTAATTGATTTAGCAGTATACATTCACGCTGTAAAATAATTTTATAATGAAGTGATTTGTTTTTATTAACGAATCACTTTTTTTATTTTTACCAATCACTAACCAAACTAAAATGAAATTACTTGTAGATAGCGGTTCCACAAAAGCCGACTGGATTGCCATTGATACCAACGGGAAAGTTTTATTTACTACCCAATCTTTAGGTTTAAACCCTGAAGTTTTAACTAAAGAAGAAATTATTGCTCGTTTAGAAGATAAATTTGATATTTCTCACAACAAAGAAAAAGCAGATTTTTTATATTTTTATGGCGCAGGCTGTGGAACTGATAGAATGAAAAACTTTTTAACTGAAGTTTTTCAAGAATACTTTTCAAATGCAAAAGTTTCAGTATATGAAGATACTTATGCCGCTGTATTTGCCACGACTCCGAAAAATGAAAAAGCAATTGTATGTATCTTAGGAACTGGCTCAAATTGTAGTTATTTTGATGGAAATGTGTTGCACCAAAAAGTGCAATCACTCGGTTATATTGCCATGGACGATTGTAGTGGAAACCGTTTTGGTCGCCATTTAATTAGAGCGTATTATTTCAATAAAATGCCTAAACATTTAGCAGAAAAATTCGAAAAAGAATTCGATTTAGATGCAGATGTAATTAAACATAATTTTTATAAACAACCCAATCCAAACGCTTATTTAGCCACATTTGCAGAGTTTTTAATTAAAAATAAAAGCGAAGCTATTTGTCAAGGATTTATTCGTGAAGAAATGGTAGCTTTTGTTGAAAATTATATCATGCAATTTGAAAATTATAAAGAAGTTCCAGTTCATTTTATTGGCTCCATTGCATTTTATTTAAAAGATGAATTAGAAGCAATTTTAAAAGAATATGAAATAAAAATCGGGAATGTGTTAAGAAGACCAATTGATGGTTTAATTGAATTTCATGTTGCCAATAACTAAAATTTGAAACCCTATTACTTTTATTAATAGGGTTTTTTCTTACCATTTATTTGAAATCTTTAGTATTTATTCGTAATTTGAAAATTATTAAATAATGAATATGGAGTTTTTAAAGAGATTTAGTTTAAAACACGAAAAAGAGGATTTCACTACAGTAATTGAAACAATAGAACAGGGTGTTGTTTTCAAAGGAACGAATTTATGGATTTTAATCTTTGCAATCTTTATTGCTTCATTAGGATTAAATGTTAATTCAACCGCTGTAATTATCGGTGCAATGTTGGTTTCTCCATTAATGGGTCCTATCATGGGAATCGGTTTAGCCATGGGTATTAATGATTTAGCATTGTTAAAAAAATCTGCCAAAAATTTTCTTTTTGCAGTTGGAGTTAGTTTGTTTACTTCAACATTCTACTTTTATCTTTCTCCTTTAAATGAAGCCCATTCAGAAATTTTAGCCAGAACCACACCAAATATTTATGATGTATTAATAGCTTTTTTTGGTGGACTTTCAGGAATTTTAGCTACTTCAAGTAAATTAAAAGGTAATGTGATTCCGGGTGTAGCCATTGCAACTGCTTTAATGCCACCATTATGTACTGCTGGATACGGATTAGCAAGTGGAAATTGGCAGTTTTTTTCAGGCGCTTTGTATTTGTTTCTAATTAATACTGTTTTTATAGCTTTATCAACCTTTGTTACTGTTCGTTTTTTAAGTTTTCCCAATAAAGAAATTATTGATTTAAAAACTAAGAAAAAGGTGCACAATTGGATTGGATTAATAGTTATTTTAACCTTATTACCAAGTATTTATTTTGGGTATGAATTTATCAAAGAAATTAAATTCAAAAGTCAAGCGAATAAATTTATTACCGAGCAACTCAACTATACTGACAACTTTCTCATTACAAAAAAAACTAATTATAAAGATCAAATAATTGAATTAGTAATTGGTGGGAAAAAAGTTGATTCATTAGAAATCAAAACATTAAAAGATAATTTAAAAGCATATAATTTAGAATCCGCCAAATTGATTATAAAAGAGGGATTTTCAGTTTCCAATGTGATAGATAAAAACACAATCAATTCGAAAAGCAGAGTTTTGGAGGAATACCAAAATAAAATCTCAGAAGAGGAAAACTTCAAAAAGAAAAATAAAATTGTGTTTCAAGAAATTAAAATCTTATTTCCAGAGATTACATCTTTTATTATGACAGCAGGAGAGCGTCATACTTCAGAAAAATTAGAACCAGTAACTCTTTGTATAATTAAATTAAAAGAGAATAATTCAAAATCATTTGATATTAAAAAATTTCAGGATTGGATAAAAATAGCCTACAATAAAAAATCAATGGCGTTTATAATTAATGAATAATACATGTTTGCTAATTTTAATATCTAGATATTGATTTTGAAAATTTCTCTGAAATGCTTAACTTTGTCATTCAAAATGGAATTCAAAAAGTTTTTTATCAAAGTCAATCTGAATATTTTTTCCATTACACTAAGAAATTTTCCATAACAAATTATTGATTTTTTCGATGCTGTTTTTTGCAACTAAAACAGTACCAGTACGAATCTGTTATTTATTGAATCAAGTTTTAATTTTGCTCTTTTTCCAATTTGAATTGAATTGTTTAAAGATATCATAGTAAAATGTTGTACCCTTGAAACTTTAAACGGAGAAACTATTCACTGATATTTGAAGATAACAATACATTTAGTTGTTTCAATCAAGATTGCATTCATTTATAAAATGATGCGTTATAGCTAAAGTATTTCAACACATTGAATGATTTTACTTGCTTATTTTCAAGTACCTTTTTAGAATATAAATACGATACATTTAAAAAAATAAAAAATGAAAATTACTAAACTATTTAAAGACTTTTTTGAAAGTGAAAAACTGGGTGGATTAGTATTAATTCTTTGCACTTTACTTTCATTAACTATTGCAAATTCTACATTAGGAGAAAGTTATCATCATTTTTGGCTAACTGAATTTTCAGGTCAAAGTATCGAATATTGGATAAATGATGGTTTGATGACCATTTTCTTTTTATTAATTGGTTTAGAATTAGAAAGAGAAATTTATCAAGGTGAATTGTCTAACGTTAAAGATGCATTGTTACCAATTTTTGCCGCTTTAGGTGGAATGTTTGTACCAGCTGCAATTTTCTTATTTTTCAATTATGGAACTGCCACGCAATCTGGTGCTGGAATTCCAATGGCAACTGATATTGCTTTTGCGTTAGGAATTTTATCGTTATTAGGCAATAAAGTTCCCACATCCTTAAAAATATTTTTAACCGCTTTAGCCGTAATTGACGATTTAGGAGCAATTTTAATTATTGCAATTTTTTATACCAAAACGTTACTTTGGACCAACTTGTTTATCGCGCTTGGCATCTTTGTCTTTTTGTATGTTTTAGGAAAATATTTTAAAGTTAAAAATTTGATTCCTTATTTAATCGGTGGAGTAATTATGTGGTATTTCATGCTGAATTCTGGTGTACACGCCACAATAACTGGAGTTTTATTAGCTTTTGCCATTCCATTTGGTAATGGAGGCGACAAATCAACTTCTTACATTTTGCAGCATTTTTTGCACAAACCTGTTGCATTTATCATACTTCCCATTTTTGCTTTGGCGAATACAGCTATAGTAATGAGTGGAAATGTTTCAGAAATTTTAACGCAAAACTATAGTCTAGGAATTGCCTTCGGATTAATTATAGGTAAACCATTAGGCATCTTTTTAATTACTTTTATTGCTGTAAAAGTTGGTTGGTGTAAATTACCAAGTGATTTAAATTGGAAATCGGTTTTAGGTGTAGGTTTTTTAGGAGGAATTGGTTTTACCATGTCTATTTTTATAACTTTACTAGCTTTTGATAATGAAACAATCATAAATAATGCTAAATTTATTATTCTACTTTCATCATTGATGGCTGGAGTTATAGGATTTGTATTTTTGAAAGCCACTTTGAAAGATTCACATATTGAAGAATGAAATTAGCCACAAATTTTCGAATTTTTCGGATTAACTTTTCGATTTTATTCGTCCCGATGATTCGGGATCATCAAAAATGAGTTAATTTTTATGTTTCTTTTTTAGATATTTGAGAATTCGTGGCAAAAGAATAAAATAACTTAATTTGATAATTACACCCAACGAGTTAAATTCAATTTTAATTTTCAAGAACCCTAGGGACGATTAAAATAAAATCAATTAATTCGTGGCAGAAAACAGAAGAAGATGGATAAAAAAATGGAAATCGCTGTAATAGCACATGATGGAAAAAAAGCTGATATGGTTCAGTTTTTAAACAAAAACCGTGACATTTTACTAAAAGAAAATATCAAAATTATTGCTACTGGAACAACTGGCGGAAAAGTAGAAGCAACGGGTATTCGAGTGAAGAAAATGCTAAGTGGCCCATTAGGTGGTGATGCACAAATTGCTGCAAGAGTTGCTGAAGGAAAAACTAAAATGGTACTGTTTTTTAAAGATCCGAATAGTAGCCATGCACACGAACCAGATATCAATATGTTAATTCGAATTTGCGATGTACATAATGTTCCCTTAGCTACAAATGAAGCTACAGCACAAATGCTATTAAACGCATTGTTGATAGAGTAGTGCCAACTAAAGTTCTTTATAACTACTATATAAATTCAAATTAAAGTTTTTTAAAATCAAAAAAAATCCTCAATACTTTTAAGATTGAGGATTTTTTATTCTTAATGATATTATTTAATGGCTATAGCAGAGATTTCTACATTTACATTTTTTGGTAAACAAGCTACCTGAACCGTTTCTCTTGCTGGAGCTGTAGCTTCGTTAAAGTAAGAACCATAAACAGCGTTAATTTTTGCAAAATTACCCATGTCACTAATAAAAATTGAAACTTTTATTACATTTTCAAAGGTCATTTCTGCTGCTTCTAAAACTGCTTTTAAGTTTTCCATTACTACTTTCGTTTCCTCTTCAATAGTATCTAAAACCAATTCGTTTGTAACGGGATTGATAGCAATTTGTCCAGATGTATATAAAGTGTTTCCTACTAACACGGCCTGATTGTAAGGACCAATAGGAGCAGGTGCTTTTTCAGTAAATATTATTTTTTTCATTTTTTTAAAATTAAAGTGTGATATATAGTTCTAAAGATACTATTTCATTTGCTTTTTTAATTATCTCAATCTTGGATCAGGTAATCTACGTTTATCCCATTTGATGTCACTCAATACAGATGATTTAATTCCGATAAAGAAATTCCAATATGAATACACTCCAATTGGTACGATACTAAAACTCATTCTCCAACTCTCTAAATCACGTTCAAAACGTAATTGTGTAAATGTGATTCCTTTTTGTGTGAAATCGTAACCAGATGAAACTCCCATTTTCCATTTCACTGCCAAATCAATATTACCTGACAACATTAATGAGTTTGTTGCCACTTGTTTTTGGTTTTCGTTATTATTAAAAGTCAATGAATACGCTATTTGTAAATCCCAAGGAAATTTGTAATTAAACAATTCTGATTGTGAATTTTTAGCACCATCTTTTTTAAATAAGCTTTCTTCTTGATTTCCAAGGTCAGTTGCAGAACCAAATAAATCGTCACTTCTTCCTCCGTTTTGAACCGTTTGGTTTGATTTTTTTTCACCACTAAAATCATTACTTGTTAAAGAATAGTTTAAAGTAATGTTAGAAGTAGTCATTCTGGCTAAACCATTACCATTATTGATACTAAATTCATTAATCCTTTGGTTATTCACATCTAAATCGTACAAATCGAATTGTGCACCAAAATTTACTGCTAGTTTATTGTCTAATAAAGTAGTTCCACCAATAAAATTAATTGGAGCCAATTTGAATTCTTCTGCAGCAAAATTATAAGCAGTTGAGAAGTTAAATTGGTTTAATAAAGATATTTTTTTTGTATCTCCTTTTTTACTGTTTTTATCTGCCACTTTTGCTTCAAGCGTATTAGCCAAACCAAAACCAATAGAATTAGAAATTCCTAAACTAGGTGCGCCAAAAAGTGTATTTTCAAATCTTGAATATTGAAAAACATTACCAAAATTATCTTGATATTGGTCATAATATCTGTCGAAACTAGGTGTATAACCATACGAAATACTTGGACGCATTAAATGGCGAATGGCTTTAATTTTACTAGTTTCTTTAAAGGTATAAGTTCCATAAATAGTTGTACCGATACTTGAAGAAAAGTTATAAGTTCTGTAAGCATCAAAACCGTTTTTCCTAATAGTTTGTGTTTCATTTGGTTTATTTGATACAAAATCATTTGTTGGGTCTACAACTTTTTCATTTGTATTAAAAACCCAATTTTCAGTAAAAGAAGTTCCAGCCGTTACGCTAAAATATTTGAAAATTTTGAAATTTGTAGATAATGGCACTACATGCGAAATTCCCGCAATGGCAGTATCAAACATTTGCGATTTAAATAGAAATTCTTCTGTAGTGGCAATTCTGTTTTCTCCTTTTAAGCTATATTGTAAATTTATGTTCTGAAAAACACCTCTTTTAATTCCCTCTTGTTTTGAAAACGGAAAAATTCTGTCCACACTTGCATTGAAAGACGGCAACGTTAAATTTACCACTTCAGTATTTGTATTTTGATTGTGAGTAACAGCAACAGCAAAATTTACTAAAGGTACAATTGGAACCGTTTTAGAATAACTAATTGAAGAACTTAATGTATTATTTAAATTAGAACCAACATTAATTAAATTTAAAGATTGTCTAAAATATTTACTACTTCCAAAATTTACAGAAGAAGAGAAACGTGAATTAGCAGATGCCTTAGCATCTTGATTATGTGACCACTGAATGTTGTATTGATTGGTTCTAGAATATCCTGGAAAACCTTTTTCACCTAAAACCTGATTTTCATATCTTATCTGAACATTTCCGTTAAACTTATATCTTTTAGCATACGAGGTTTCTGTTCTAATTGCATAACTACCATTGGTATAATAATCTCCTAAAATAGCCAAATCGTAATAATCACTTAAAGCAAAATAATACCCACCATTTTGTAAAAAATAACCCCGATCGTTATTTTGACCCGGTGTAGGAATGATAATTCCAGAAGTATTTTTATCGGTCATAGGAAAAAAAGCAAATGGCACACCAATTGGAGTTGGCACATCGGCAATGTACATGTGCGTCAGACCGGTTACAAATTTTTTCCCAGGAACTAATTTTGATTTAGAAGACCAAAAATAATATTCAGGATTTTCTATATTTGTAGATGTAGTAAAACGTGTATTCTTAAAGAATATTACAGAATCATTTTGTCTTTTAGAGACTTCAGAACGAAGAAACATTTCGCCTTGTTTACTTTTAGCATTATAAATTTTGGCTCTACCTGATTTAGTATTGAAAATAATGGAATCTGGTTCTATAATATTTTCTCCCTGCTTGAAGTAAGGGTATTGGGTATACTTTCCTGTACTGTCTTTTAATCTTCCGGCGTAAACAAGATTTTTTTCGTAATCTAAAACGATTACACCCGACTTTAATTCGAAATTTTGATAATATAATTCCGCTTTGTTATAAAGTGTTAATCGCTTTTTTCTTTGGTCTAATCTTTCGTAATCTTTAGCTTTTCGATTTACAATTCCTTCTAATAAAGGTTTTTTAGTAGTGTCTTTTTTAACTAATGCTTTTGTAGCAACTAATTCATTAACATTTACTTGGACACTATCATTTGGACGAGTGGTTTGAGAGTAAATTTCTGAATTACATGCAATTAGAAAAAAAAATAAAAAAACGATATGATTAATCTTTGTACTCAAATCTATAAATACTATTTTTGTAAAAATTGGTTCAATTTTTGATGGGTCAAACTTACGTATATTTTTTGTTAAATTTAATTATTTAGTAAAATTATAACTTATTTACAAATGAAAAAAATACTCTTATATATATTGCTCTCTTTATCAGTCTTTTCTTATGCTCAAGAAAAGAAATTTAAAGTAGTTTTAGATGCTGGTCATGGTGGAAAAGATCCTGGAGCATCAAAAAACGGATGCATTGAAAAACATATTGCACTAGATGTAGTTTTGAAAATTGGAAAAATTTTAGAAACTTATCCAGAATTTGATATTAAATATACAAGAACTACAGATGTTTTTATTCCCTTACAAGATCGAGCCAAAATTGCCAACGAATTTGAAGCCGATTTGTTTGTTTCTGTTCATTGTAACTCTTCTGTATCTCCTAAACCTTATGGAGCGATGACATTAGTAATGGGTTTGTCTAGATCTGGAATGAACTTTGAAATCGCAAAAACTGAAAATGCTGTAATTTCATTGGAAGAAAATTACAAAGAAAAGTATGAAGGTTTCGATCCCAACAATCCAAATACTCAAATTGGTTTAAAAATTATACAAGAGGAAACTTTAATGCAAAGCATCGATTTTGCTAGCACTGTACAAAATTATTTTAAAAATACTTTGCAAAGGAAAGATTTGGGCATGCACCAACAACCACTTTGGGTTTTAGACGCTACAGTTATGCCAGGTGTTTTAATTGAATTGGGTTTTTTAAGTAATTTGCAAGAATCTAAATACATGAAAACAGAAGAAGGCAAATCAAATTATTCTCAAATTATTGCGCGTTCTATTATTGATTACAAAAACAATTTAAGAGGCACGAATACAGTTCCAAATGTTTTAGATATTAAAGAACCTGTAATCATTGAACCAGAAATAGTAGTTGTAACTTCCGACTCAACAACCGTTTCAAATACTACAACCGTTGAAGCTGTTGCGGCTGGTTCTGGCTACAAAGTACAAATTAGCTTTAGTACTAAAAAACTTGAGTTGATTCCAGAAAACTTTAACGGATTGAGCAACATAACCATGACAGAAGCAAATGGTGGATACAAATATTTTTACGGGAATGGAAGTATGGAGACTTGTAAAAAATTATTAACAGAAGCCAAATTAAAAGGATATAAATCTGCTTTTATAGTGGAATCAAAATAAAAAAATGACAAAATTAAAACTCCTAGTATTTTTACTTTTATTTTCTATAACGATACAATCTCAAACCAAGAAGTTTAAGGTAGTTTTAGATGCCGGTCATGGTGGAAAAGACTATGGCGCAACTTATCATGGCAATATTGAAAAGAAAATTGCATTAAATACGGTTTTAAAAGTAGGTGAAATTTTAGCAAAAGAAACAAATGTTGAAGTGGTTTATACCAGAAAAACGGATGTTTTTGTCGAATTAGATCAGCGTGCAAATATTGCAAATAAATCTAAAGGGCATTTATTCATCTCTATGCATTGTAATGCAAACGATAATCAAACAGCATCAGGAAATGAAACTTACGTAATGGGAGTTACAAGAAATGCTGCTAACCTAGAAGTAGCAAAAAAAGAAAATGCTGTGGTTACTTTAGAAAGCGATTATAAAATAAAATACGATGGTTTCGACCCAAAATCTCCAGAATCGGTTATGGGAATTTCTATCATGCAAGAAGAAAATATTCAGCAAAGTATTGACATTGCGGGAAAAGTGCAACAGGCGTTTACTAAATTTACTTCTAGTAAAAATAGAGGGGTTAAACAAGCAGGTTTCTTGGTTTTAAGAAAAATAATTATGCCTAGAGTATTAATAGAAATGGGATTTGTTTCTAATAAAGATGAAGGTGCTTTTCTAAATTCTACCGAAGGACAAAATAAATTGGCAGAGGCCATAGCAAAAGCTATATTAGAATACAGAGATGATTTTTTTAAATTAGAAACACCTGAAACTCCAAAAAAAGTAGAACCTAAAAAGGAACTTACAAAAAAAGACGAACTTAAAAAAACGGATGTAAAATCTTCAACTGAAAATAAAATTGCAATTGAAGGTGTAACATTTAAAATTCAAATTTCTGCAAGTGGTAAAAAATTAGAAACGTTTCCAAAAAATTTTAACGGATTAAAAAACATTTCTGTGGAAAAAGAAAATGCAATTTATAAGTATTTTTATGGTTCAACAACTTCTTTAGCAACTGCCAAACAATTGTTAGAAGAAGCAAAAGTTAAAGGCTATACTTCTTCATTTATTGTGCCTATAAAAAATGGTAAAAAAATCAAATTAAGCGAGGCAATCAAATAAATATTGCTATTTTTGTTTTTTTAAATTACTAAGCTTTGAAAATTACTAGAGAAATTAAAGTTGCCGTATTAGTTATTTTATCCATAGTATTATTTTATTGGGGATTTAACTTTTTAAAAGGTAAAGATTTATTTAATAAAACGACTACTTTATATGTTATTTATGATTCAGTAGAAGGTTTAACTCCGTCGTCTGTTGTTTCCATCAAAGGTGTACCTGTTGGAAAAGTTGATTCGTATTCTTTTATTGAAAATAAAAAAGTTTTAGTAGTGTTATCAATCGCATCAGATTATCCAATTTCTAAAACTAGTGTGGCAGAACTCAGAGGTTCATCACCATTAGGTGGAAAAGAAATTGTTATTATTCCTAATGATTCAGACAAAAATTTAGTTACAAATGGTAGTTATTTGCTTTCTGCTAATACTTTAGGACTAACTGATAAATTAGCCGAACAAATCGGACCAGTGAAAGATAAAGTGGAAGTTTTACTGGAAAATGCTAATAAATTGATTAGCAATTTAAACGCCACGTTAGATGCTACTACACAACAAAAATTAAAATCTACAATTGCTTCACTAGAAGTTACTATGTCAGAATTTAGTCAAACTTCAAAAAGTATTAATGGACTTTTAGCTGAAAATAAATCTAAATTAAATACAACCTTATCTAATTTTGAAAAAACATCTGGAAGCTTGAACGCCATGTCAAATTCTTTGGAAAAAGCGGATATCGGTGCAACAGTCAAAAAACTTGAAGCAACATTGACCAGTGTAAATGCCATGATGACTAATCTTGAACAAGGAAAAGGTTCTATGGGTAAATTATTAAGCGATGATGCCATGTACACCAATTTAACTAAAACCTCAAAAGAACTAGAGTTACTTTTACAAGATTTACGACTCAATCCAACACGATATGTAAATGTGTCTGTTTTTGGAAAGAAAAACAAACCATACGTAGCACCATCAAATGAAACAAATTTAGAACAACCAAAAAATTAAAATTATGTCTTTTTTACCCAATATTATTTTTGCAATTGTCCTGATCGTAGGAGTTGGTTTTTTTGCTAAAAATGTAAAAAAAATAATTAGAAACATCAAATTAGGTCAAAAAGTTAACCGAACTGATCACTCAAGCGCCCGATGGAAAAATATGGCGTTAATTGCTTTTGGTCAGAAAAAAATGTTTACCAGACCAATTCCTGCCATTCTGCACTTCACTTTGTATGCAGCTTTCATCATTACACAAATTGAGTTATTAGAAATTATCGTAGATGGACTTTTTGGAACACATCGTTTTTTTAAAGATAGTTTAGGTGGTTTTTATACTTTTTTAATCAGTTTTATAGAGATTTTATCTTTATTGGCTTTAATTGCAACAATTGCATTTTTATCAAGAAGAAATTTATTGAAATTACCGCGTTTCAATAAAGTAGAAATGTTAGGCTGGCCAACAAAAGATGCTAACTTGATTCTTATCATGGAAGTTGTTTTGGTAGCTTGTATTTTCACCATGAATGGAACAGACGAAGTTTTGTATTCTTTAGGAAAATCTCATTATGTTGGAGATAGTGCTTCTTTTAATTTTACAATTACACAACATTTAGGTCCAGCTTTATTTGGTGGCATGAGTGAAAGTGCTTTGCATGTTTTAGAAAGAGTAGGCTGGTGGGGCCATTTTTTAATGGTAATCGCATTCTTAAATTATTTATATTTTTCTAAACATTTACATATCTTATTAGCTTTCCCAAATACATATTTTGCAGATTTAAATGCTAAAGGAAAATTCGATAATTTAGAAAGTGTAACCAATGAAGTAAAATTAATGATGGATCCAAATGCTGATCCGTTTGCTGCACCAGCAAATCCAGATGCTGTTCCTGCTAAATTTGGAGCTTCAGATGTGCAAGATTTAAATTGGGTACAATTACTAAACGCTTATACTTGTACAGAATGTGGTCGTTGTACTTCTTCTTGTCCAGCAAATACTACAGGTAAAAAATTATCACCTCGTAAAATCATGATGGATACGCGTGACCGATTAGAAGAAGTAGGTAAAAACATGGACGCTAATAATGGCGTTTTCGTTCCAGATAACAAATCGTTATTAAACGATTACATCACTCCAGAAGAACTTTGGGCATGTACTTCTTGTAATGCTTGTGTGGAAGAATGTCCAATTAATATTAGTCCATTATCTATCATTATGGATATGAGACGTTATTTAGTTATGGAACAAAGTGCTGCTCCAATGGAATTGAATGCGGTTATGACAAATATTGAAAATAATGGTGCGCCATGGCAATATAATCAACAAGATAGAGTAAACTGGAGAAACGAAGCATAACAATGATTCAATACACGGATCAAATTATTGGATTATTAGTTGGGATATTTTGTACTTTGATTGGATTTGATATTTATAATCCTTTCAAAAACAATATGGAGCAAGTAAATTGGTTCATGAGAAATAAAAAATTAATGAAAATTTTAGGAATTGGCCTTGTTGTTATAAATGTAACTTTAATTTTTGCTCAGAAATTTAAATAACATGAAAAAAGAAGAAATAGAAGGAAAGTTACAAGAGTTAACAGTAAATGGGGAACATTTAAGTCCGATATTACCTGAAGGCATTAAAAATTACCTTATTGATATTGACGGAACTATTTGCGACGATATTCCAAATGAAGAACCGGAAAGAATGGCTACAGCAAAAGTATATCCTGATGCTTTAGAAACTTTGAATAAATGGTACGATGAAGGTCATGTTATTTTCTTTTTCACTTCTCGCACCGAGGCACATAGGGAAGTTACAGAGGCTTGGTTGAAGCAACACGGTTTTAAATATCACGGAATGGTTATGGGTAAGCCACGTGGAGGAAATTATCATTGGATTGATAATCATTTAGTTAAAGCCACTAGATACAATGGAAAATTTACAGATTTGATTGAAAAAGATGTAAAAATCCAAGTTTTTGATGATGAAAATCTTGATGAATTAAACGATTAATTCTATAATTAGTAAGAACAAACATAAAATAATATGTCAGAAAATTTAGTAGTACCAACAATGGCCGAAATGATGGCGCAAGGACAAACTCCAGAAGTTTTATTTTGGGTAGGTTGTTCAGGTAGTTTTGATGATAGAGCCAAAAAAATCACAAAAGCTTTTGTGAAAATATTAAACAAAGCAAATGTGCCTTTTGCAGTTTTAGGCACAGAAGAAAGTTGTACTGGTGATCCAGCCAAAAGAGCGGGTAACGAATTTTTATTTCAAATGCAAGCAATGATGAATATTGAAGTCATGAATGCTTATGAAGTAAAAAAAATTGTAACGGCTTGTCCGCATTGTTTCAATACCATCAAAAATGAATATCCAGAATTAGGTGGTAAATACGAAGTGGTGCATCATACAGAATTTTTAAAATCTTTACTAGATTCTGGAAGATTGACTATTGAAGGCGGACAATTTAAAGGGAAACGTATTACTTTCCATGATCCATGTTATTTAGGTCGTGCAAATAATATTTACGAAGCTCCAAGAGATTTAATTACTAAATTAGATGCTGAGTTAGTAGAAATGAAACGCTCTCGTGCTAACGGATTATGTTGTGGTGCTGGTGGCGCGCAAATGTTCAAAGAACCAGAAAAAGGGGATAAAGACATCAACATTGAAAGAACAGAAGATGCTTTAGAAACAAAACCAGAAATTATTGCTGCGGGTTGTCCTTTCTGTAATACGATGTTAACGGACGGAATTAAAAATAAAGAAAAAGAGGCTTCAGTTCAGGTAATGGATATTGCAGAATTGATTGCAAATGCTCAGGATTTATAGGATGAGGAAAGTATTTTTATTTACTTTTTTTTTAATAAACACTTTCGCTTTTTGTCAAAATATTGATGATAAAAAAATACAACAATTATCCACTATAATTTCTGAAGAAACGTGCAATTGCGTACAAAAAATTAAAGAAAAGGATGAAAATTGGTTTGATTCAATTGAAAATTGTTTTTTAAAATCATTTGATAAAAATGAATTAAAAGTAAAGCAATTATTAGGAGCAAATTATCTAGACCAAGAAAATGGTAAAAATATTTTGCAAATTATTAGAAATTCTGAAGCATATTGGGTAAATGTTTGTTTAGATAAATTAAAATCTGAAGAAACTTTTGCTCTAAATTTAGTATATTATTTTAATGATAATGCAAATTTAACTTATGATTTAACATCATTTATTACATCGGATGCTGAAGAAAATACTGAAGTTGAAGAAGAAATTGTTGAAGAACAAGTTTTTGAAAATGAAGGAGTTGTATTGAAATTCTATTTTGATAAATATGAAACTCAATATGTAGTTGTTAAAATTGATACTGAAGAGGTTCATTTTATGGCTTATGATGAATTTGATAATTATAAACCTTATTTTAAAGAAAAAAAGCTGAAGATAAACGATAAAGTTTCCATAAAATATTCAGTGCTCAATTTATTTGATGACGACAAAAATCAATACGTTGATGAAAAAAGAATTCTAAATATTGAAAAAATATAAAATGTACATACCATTTGACGAATTACCAGAAGAATCTAAAATTTGGATTTACCAATCGAATAGAAAATTAGCAGACGAAGAAGTAACTGCCATTGATGCAAAATGTCAAGAATTTGTTGAAAAATGGGCTGCACATGGTACAAGTTTAGCGGCTTCATTTCTAATAAAATATAACCGTTTTATTATTTTTGCTGTGAATCAGGAAGTTCAGAATGCAACCGGTTGTTCTATTGATGCTTCGGTTCATTTTATTCAACAATTGGAACAAGAGTTTCAAATTGAATTGTTAGATAAAATGAATGTGACATATAAAATTGGAGAACATATTGCTCACAAAAACCTTATCGATTTCAAAAAAATGGCGAAAGAAAAAGCGGTAACTTCAAAAACTATCGTTTTCAATAATCTTATTAACACAAAAGGTGAATTGGAAGAATTTTGGGAAGTTCCAGCAGAAGAAAGCTGGCACAGTAGATTTTTCTAAAAAAAATAACTAACTTTGAAAATCATCAGAAAATAGAATTTTTGATGGTTTTTTTATTTATTTACAATTCATGAAACACTATATATACTTAACCTTGTTGCTTTCAACTATAGGTTTTGCTCAAAATAAAATTAACATTCAAACCCAGGAACAATGGGTAGATAGTACATATAATTCACTTTCTTTTGATGAAAAAGTGGGTCAATTATTTATGATTGCTGCGTATTCAAATAAAAAAGAAGATCACGCGCAAGATTTAGATAAATTAATAACCAAATATAAAATTGGTGGATTAATCTTTTTTCAAGGTGGACCCAATCGTCAAGCGAAATTAACCAATCGTTTTCAAGCTAAATCTAAGATTCCAATGTTAATTGGTATAGATGCAGAATGGGGTTTAAGTATGCGAATAGATTCTACACATTCGTATCCTTGGAACATGACTTTAGGAGCTATTAAAGACAATTCGCTACTTGAAAAAATGGGAATGCAAATGGCCGATCAATCAAAAAGATTAGGAATTCATTTCACTTTCGGACCAGTTGTAGATATCAATACGAATCCAAAAAATCCTATTATCGGAAATCGTTCTTTTGGGGAAACAAAAGAAAATGTTGCTGAAAAAGCTGTCGCATACATGAGAGGTTTACAATCTTATGGTGTTTTTGCTACAGCGAAACATTTTCCTGGTCACGGTGATACTTCAACTGATTCACATCACGCTTTACCAACTGTAGATTTTTCTCGAGAACGAATCGATGAAGTGGAATTGTATCCATACAGAGAACTGATTAAGAATGGATTAGCGAGTGTTATGGTTGCGCATTTAAATGTACCAAGTATCGAAACCCGTGAAAATTATCCGTCTTCTTTATCAGATAAAGTAGTGACAGATATTTTAAAAAACCAGCTAAAATTTGAAGGTTTAATCTTTACAGATGCCTTAAATATGAAAGGTGCAAGTAACTTTAAACAACCTGGTGATATTGATTTAGCAGCATTTTTAGCCGGAAATGATGTGTTGTTATTTGCTGAAAACGTACCTGTTGCTATTGAAAAATTTAAACAAGCATTTAAAGATAAAGTATTTACAGAAGAACGACTTTCTCATTCTGTTAAGAAAATTTTAAAATATAAATACAAAGCAGGATTAAACAATTATTGTCCAATTGAGTTTGAAAATTTGCATACTGATTTAAATAAGAAAGAATACAAAGCTTTAAATTTAGAGATGTATCAAAATGCTATTACAGTTTTAAATAACGTAGATGAAATTATTCCAATAAAAAATATTGAAAAGGAAAAAATTGCTTTCATTAAAATTGGTGAGGGTGACAGTTCTTTTTTTGAAGATAAATTGAAAGAATATGCGCAAATTGATATCCTTACAACTAAAAATTTAGATTCACTTTTGGTTCAAATTAAGGACTATTCTAAAGTAATTGTAGGTTATCATAAACCAGAAGGCATTTGGAAAAAAAATGAAATGACTTTTAAAGAAATCAATTGGATTGATAAAATTTCAAAAAATAGTAAAACCATTGTAGCTTTTTTCACAAAACCCTATTCACTATTAAAAATTCCAACTTTTGAAAATACTGAAGGCTTAATCGAAGCCTACCAAAATAACGAATTTTCTCAAATTGTTACTGCTGAAATTATTTTTGGAGCTACTGAAGCAAAAGGTGTTTTACCTGTTTCTCTAAAAAAAAACTTTAGCGCAAATGATGGAATTTCCACAAAAAACATTCACCGATTAAGTTATGCTTTTCCCGAGCAAGTCAATATGAATTCGGACGTTTTAGCAAAAATTGATGCTATTGCTAAATATGCCATAAAAAGTAAAGCTACACCAGGAATGCAAATTTTAGTAGCCAGAAGAGGTAAGGTGGTGTATAAAAAATCATTCGGTTATCATACTTATGATACCATTCAAAAAGTAAAAAACACCGATTTATATGATTTGGCTTCACTTACAAAAGTATTGAGCACGTTGCCAAATATCATGCAAGATTATGAAAAAGGAAAAATAAATTTTAAAACTACTTTATCTGAACTTATTCCTAGTTATAAAAATTCAAATAAAGCCGATATTAATCTTTTAGATATGTTAACACATCAAGCTAAATTACCAGCTTGGACTCCATTTTACGCTAAAACCTTAGACACCTTAAAAAAGCCAAGTACTAAATATTATAGCGCTTTACAATCTAAAGATTTTCCTTATAAGGTGTCTAATAATTTATTTTTGAGAAAAGATTATAACGATACCATTATAAATTTTATAAAAGACACGCAATTATTACCTTACAAACAATATAAGTACAGTGATTATACGTTTATTTTATTAAAAGAATATTTAGAAAAATCTCACAATCAAACCTTAGATAAATTATCTGATGACAGGTTTTACAAAAGTTTAGGTGCTTATTCTACTTCTTATAATCCCTTAGAAAAGTTCGAATTGAACCGAATTCCGCCAACTGAAATCGATAGCTACTATAGATATGATACCATTCAAGGATATGTACATGATATGGCTGCAGCTATGCAAAATGGAATTGGCGGTCATGCGGGTTTATTTTCTAATTCGTTAGATGTAGCTAAAATTATGCAAATGTTTTTACAAAAAGGAACTTATGGAGGCATCACTTATTTTACTCCTGAAACCTTTGATGCTTTTAATACGTGTTATTTTTGTAAAATTGGAAATAGAAGAGGAGCTGGGTTCGATAAACCACAGTTAGGGAATGAAGGGCCAACTTGTGGTTGTACTTCAAGAACAAGTTTCGGTCATACAGGTTTTACTGGAACAATGGTTTGGGCAGATCCAGAAAAGGAATTGGTTTACGTTTTTCTTTCTAATCGCACTTACCCTGATGCCAATATCAATAAATTATCAAAATTGAATATTAGAGAAGATATTCAAAAAATTATTTATCAATCTATAACTGATTAAAGATGACTTCAGACGCCAAAAATGCTAACGATTATTTAAATTCGTTACCAGAAGATAGAAAATTATACATTGAAAAATTTAGAAATAGTATTCAGAAAAATCTACCTAAAGGATTTGAAGAAGGCATGAGTTATGGGATGTTAAGTTACCATGTACCACATTCTATTTATCCTAATGGATATCATTGTAAACCTACAGATCCCTTACCTTTTATAGCCTTAGCTTCTCAAAAAAATAGCATTAATTTTTACCATATGGGTATTTATGCTAACAAAGAATTATATGATTGGTTTGTAAGTGAGTTTCCAAAACACTCAAATCGAAAATTAGACATGGGTAAAAGTTGTATGCGATTTAAAAATTTTGATGCTATTCCATATGATTTAATTGGCGAATTAGTTTCAAAAATTTCTGTTGAAGAATGGATTACAACTTATGAATCGGCATTTTTAAAAAATAAAAAATAATTTATGAAAATTGCAATAGTTTGTTATCCTACATTTGGTGGGAGTGGAGTAGTAGCAACAGAATTAGGATTAGAACTTGCTAAAAAAGGTCATGAAATTCACTTCATCACTTACAAACAACCAGTTCGGTTATCGTTACTAAACCCGAACATTTATTTTCATGAAGTAAACGTTCCCAATTATCCTTTATTTCACTATCAACCTTATGAATTGGCCTTATCTAGTAAATTAGTAGATATGGTAAAATTGTACAAAATTGATGTTTTACACGTACATTATGCCATTCCACATGCTTATGCAGGATATATGGCAAAACAAATGTTAGCGGAAGAAGGTATTTCATTACCTATGATTACTACACTTCACGGAACAGATATTACTTTAGTTGGAAACCATCCTTTTTATAAAAGTGCTGTTACGTTTAGCATTAATAAATCTGATTTTGTTACAAGTGTGTCTAATAGTTTAAGAGAAGATACCTATCGTTTATTTGATTTGAATAAAGAAATTCATGTTATTCCTAATTTTATTGAAATTGATGATGCTGCACATTTAGAAAAGTCTGTTTGTCAACGTTCTGTTTTAGCAAAACCTGAAGAAAAAATTATTACTCATATTTCTAATTTTAGAAAAGTAAAAAACATTCCAGATGTTGTAAAAGTATTCTACAACATTCAAAAAGAAATTCCATCTAAATTAATGATGGTTGGTGAAGGTCCAGAAAAAGCAATTGCTGAAAAACTATGTGACGATTTAGGTATTTCTGATAAAGTAATTTTCTTTGGCAATAGTAACGATATCAATCAAATCTTAAAATATTCCGATTTGTTTTTGTTGCCCTCGGAAACAGAAAGTTTTGGTTTAGCAGCTTTAGAAGCTATGGCTTTTAATGTTCCAGTAATTTCGAGCAATTCAGGTGGAATTCCAGAAGTTAACGAAGAAGGAGTTTCTGGATTTTTAAGCCATGTAGGTGATGTGGAAAATATGAGTCAGAATGCAATTACTATTTTAAAATCAGAGGAAACGCTTAATCAATTTAAAAAAGCTGCTTTTGAAGTAGCAAAAAAATTCGATATCAAAAATATTCTTCCTTTATATGAAGAATTATATAACAAAGCAATTAATTTAGAAATCTAATCATGAATACATTCAAGAAAATACTAATACTTTTTAGTTTATCTACTTTATTTATATCTTGTAAACCAAAACAAGAAATCGTGGAAGTTACTGATACTTATGAAGTGGTTTATAAAAATCAAATTGGTGGTAAAAAAGAGAAATCTCATCAAATAATTAAAAATTATGAAGATTTTAATGTTCTTATTTCTGAGTTAAATATCGATGAAGAAGAATACGAAAGATTATTAAAAATTGATTTAGAAAAACATGACTTATTAGTTTGTTATTTAGGAGAAAAGTCAACTGGTGGTTACGATATTGAGGTAGAAGATGTGAAATTCACAAAAACTGCTGCAGAAATAATTATAAAACAAATAATTCCTGAAAAAAATGCCATGGTAACGATGTCATTTACTTCACCCTATTTATTTCTATCCTTACCAAAAAACAGAACAATTTCAGTTAACAATTATTAATAAAAAAAATGTGCTTAATAATCTTTTATTAAGCACATTTAAAAAATTTGTTATCTTCTACCTCTACCAGCATTTTCAGAATTACCTCTACCTGAACTAGCACTTCTAGGCGCCTCGCTTCTTGGTTGTGAATTTCCATTTTGCGAATAGTTTCTCGGCTGTGATTCATTTCTTGAAGCACCTACTGTTCCGTTTCCTCTTGGCGAATATGTTCTTGGTTGCGATTCACTTCTCGGAGTTTCAACAGAAGCATTTCCTCTTGGTGAATATGTTCTTGGTTGCGATTCACTTCTCGGAGTTTCCACAGAAGCATTTCCTCTTGGCGAATATGTTCTTGGTTGCGATTCTCTTCTCGGAGTTTCCACAGAAGCATTTCCTCTTGGTGAATATGTTCTTGGTTGCGATTCACTTCTCGGAGTTTCCACAGCAGCATTTCCTCTTGGCGAATACGTTCTTGGTTGCGATTCACTTCTCGGAGTTTCCACAGAAGCATTTCCTCTTGGCGAATACGTTCTTGGTTGCGATTCACTTCTCGGAGTTCCAACAGAAGCATTTCCTCTTGGCGAATTTGTATTTGAGTTTAACTCTCTTGTTCCAGGAGTACGCGTTTTTATTTCTCTATTTCTATCCATTTCATATCGGTTTGAATATCCTCTGTTTCTATTTGAAAATGAACGATTTGGATGACGCATTTCATAACCATTACCTCTTCTTCCATAATAAGCATTGTATGCTGAATGACATCTTCTGTATGAAACATAATTATAGGTATGTCCGAAATTTATGTGAACTGAAATATGATTTCTATATCTAAAAATAGGAAATGGAGACCAGTGTGTATAGTAAGAAGGATAATACCCCCAATACCAAGACGAGCAATAAGGACGGTAATGATTTACCCAAAAAGTATTATAAATTACTGGTGTATGCACATAAATTGGTTCGTAAATATAATTATTTCCATACATGTATACATCACCAACTACCTGGATTTGAACCCTATTATTACTGTCTTTTTCAATTTCAACAGTCGCAACATCTTGAAAAACATCTTTTTCTAAAATAGCTTGTATTACAACAATATGCGTTCTTCCTTCCACAGACTCAACCACGCGCAAATAATCCACTTGATTGTCATTGTTCAAGTCTAAATTAGAAATTTGCGACTTAGGATCGTTCAATCTTCTTTCAAAATCTTCTAAATTTGAAGCGTCTCCAAAAATAGAAGCAACCGCTTTTAAATCTAAATTATCACTAATATCACTGCTATTTGCAGTTACTGTAGTTTTATCTTGTGCTAATGTTGGTACAGCCAGAAGTAGAGAGCCAATTACCGAAGCAAATAAATTTGTTTTCATACTATTAAGTTTTAGGTTATTATTATTTTTAATTATAAAACCAATTATTATGCCAAAAATTAGTATTGGAGAATTTGAAGTCTCAATTATTATTGTACATTAGCTATAAATATGGCGTTTATGAGAGTTTTTCTATTTCTTTTTTCCTTTGTAATTATTTCATGTAAGTCAACTTATAAAATTGTTGAACGAAAAGATATCCTGTTAGATTCTATTTCAATTCGAGCCATTTCACCAATGAATGGAGGCGTTTGGTTTGGTGGCACAAATTCAAAAGTTGGATTTGTTAATTTTGACAAACCATCAGAAACCAAAATTATTACTTTGCAAAAAAACAAAACAGATTTTAGAAGTATTGGTGTTGACGGTTCCATTTACTTTTTAAATGCTGGCTCACCTGCAAAAATCTATCAAATAAAAATGTTAAATGCAGATTATTTGCCAAGTTTAATCTATACCGAAGAAGGAGAAAAAGTGTTTTACGACAGCATGCATATCTCTGGAGATTTAGGAATTATTGTTGGCGATCCTACCGAAAATTGTTTGTCTGTTTTAATTAGAAAATCGAACAAAGAAAAGTGGCATAAAATACCATGTGATAGTTTGCCGCAAACATTTGAGGGAGAAGCTGCTTTTGCAGCTAGCGACACTAACGTTAAAATTATTGGTGATGCGATTTTTATGATATCAGGAGGAAAAAAATCGAGGTTATTTAAAAGTATAGATAAATGTACATCATGGCAAGTATATGACACACCTATTGTTCAGGGTGAAGCCATGACAGGCGCATTTTCAATGGATTTTTATAACCAGAAAAAAGGAATTATTGTGGGTGGGAATTATGAAAATCAAAAAGACAATTCGAACAATAAAGCCATCACTAAAAATGGTGGAAAAACATGGAAGTTAGTAGCCCAAAACAAAGCATTTGGATATGCGAGTTGTGTTCAATATTCGCCTGATAATAAAGGTAAAACTGTTTTTAGTTGCGGACCAAACGGTGTTTTTTACTCGAAAAATGGTGGTAGGAACTGGACTAAATTATTAAATGATTCCGATTTTTATACCCTTCGATTTGCCTCAAAAGAGCTTTTAATTTTAGCTGGAAAAAACAAAGTCACCAAAATAAAAATAAGCCATTAAAAAATGGCTTAAATTAGGTTCAAAAGTCACTAACTAATTAACTTTCTTGCATCGATTGGAGTATTATCTTCTTCTCGGAGGTGGACGATTGCCTCTTCTGTCTTTTAATTTTTCCAATAATTTTCTGTGGAATTCTTGCTCTAATCGTTCTAACTTTAAAACTTTTTCAGCTGAAATTACCGGAATTAATTCTGCTCTCATTTTCTTTTTAAGTGCCATAACTTCGGCTTCTTTTTCTTCTGCTTCTTCAATTTTCTTCAAAGCTTCTTCATCTGTACCAATACGTTTTTGAAGACGTAACTTCATTTGAGCTTCTTTTAGCACCATTATTTTCTCATCATATTTGTTGTAAATAGGCCAAAATTTTTCTGCTTCATCAGAGGTAAGAGCAAGCTTTTGAGAAAGAAACGCTATTTTTAAAGATTTGATTTGTTCTTTTCTAGCATCATTTTGTTGCCCCCAACCTAAATGAATGGAAAGTAAAAAAAGAAGGATATAAGTAATTTTATTTTTCATGAGATATTTATTTTTTGTTTTACTTTAATTGATTGCACTTAAATCATTATAAATCAATTCATTTTCTAATTCAGATAAATCTTCATTGTCTAACATCGAACCTACTTCATAGATACTTAATTCTTCTGCATGCATTTCTAGATAACTTATTTCGGCCAATTCATTATTTTTAGATTCAATTGAATTATATAATATTGGTGAAACAATTGTTAGTAATAAAACTGCTGCAATAGAAGTAACTTTATAAACAGAAGATTTTAAACGGATTACTTTTGTTGTAGTGCTGTTTTGTAAAATTTTAGTCTCATTTTTAGCAAAGTAATTTTCTGGCACTACAAAACCTGATGTTTTCGGCAAAAATTCAAGATGCAATTCTCCATCTAATTTCTCAATGAGTCTATCTGATAAAGTATCAAAATAGTCCGTTGGAGTAGAAAAACCCGTTTTAATTTTACTATTTTCTAATTCTGTTTTCATATTTATAAGACCTTATATTTTGTAAAAGGTTTAATTGTTTTTTAAATATTCTTCAATTTTTTTAACGGCATGATGGTAATTCGCTTTCAATCCACCAACTGAGGTGTCTAAAATCTCACTCATGTTTTCGTATTTCATTTCTTCAAAATACTTCATTTTAAAGACAAGTTGTTGTTTTTCAGGTAAAGTTGCAATCGCTTTTTGTAATTTTAGTTGCATTTCATTTCCTTCAAAATAAACATCTGCTTCTAAATTCATAATCGCTTTTTGCTGAACTTCTTCATTAGAAATCCCTTGTTTTTTAGCTCGTTGCTCAATAAAAGTTAACGATTCGTTCGTTGCAATTCGATACATCCAAGAATACAATTTGCTTTCACCTTTAAAATTTTTAATGTTTGAAAATACTTTAATGAACGTATTTTGTAGCACATCGTCGGCATCATCATGATTTAAAACAATGTTTCTAATATGAAAATACAAAGGTTTCTGATACTGTTGTACCAATTGCTTAAACGCGCTATTTTGCGTTTCTGGATGTATTAAAGATTCTATAAAAAGTTTTTCTTCTTGCAAAATTACAATGTATTTTATTATTTGACTAAAGTTATGTAAAAAGGTTTAATTACGACTTAAATTATTTATTTTCGCAAAAAAATATTATGTTACAAACCGTTATTTTCGATATGGATGGTGTTATTGTTGACACAGAACCTGTGCACCATTATGCCTATTTTAAGCATTTTGAAGAGTTAAACATTGAAGTTTCTGAAGAAATGTTTGCCTCTTTTACAGGTAATTCCACAAAAAATGTTTTTCAAAAAATTAAGGATCATTTCGGAATTATAACAGATACTGAAGTTTTAGTACAAAGGAAAAGAACTCTATTTAACGAAGCTTTCGATACCAAAGAAGATTTATTTTTATTAGATGGCGTAGAAGATTTAATGAAAAAACTACATCAAAAAAACATTCAAATGGTTTTAGCATCTTCAGCTTCTAAAGTGACAATAGAAAGAATTTTCAACCGATTTAATTTGCATCAATATTTTTCTCATGTAATTTCTGGTGAAGATTTTCCACAATCGAAACCCAATCCGGCTATTTTTAATGAAGCCGTAAGGTTATCAAATACGCCAAAAGAACATTGTATTATTATTGAAGATAGCACAAACGGCATAAAAGCCGCTCATGCCTCTGGTGTTTTTTGTGTAGGATATAAAAGTGTTAATTCACACAAACAAGACTATAGTTTAGCCAATATTGTAATTGACAGATTTGAGGAATTAGATATAGAGAATATTTTAAAATAATTTAACCGACAGCTTCTTTGTATACAAGTAAACATTTTTCTCGAGCCTCTTTATGCTCTACAATTGGATTTGGATAATGGAGCGTTTCTAATTCTGGAATCCATTTTTTGATATATTTTAGTTCTTTATCGAATTTTTTAATTTGTTCGGTCGGATTGAAGATTCGAAAATAAGGTGCGGCGTCTACACCAGAACCAGCTGCCCATTGCCAGTTACCCACATTACTTGCTTGTTCATAATCTAATAATTTAGAGGCAAAATAAGCTTCTCCCCAACGCCAATCTATTAATAAGTGTTTGCATAAAAAGCTTGCTACAACCATTCTTACACGATTGTGCATGTGTCCGGTTGCATTTAATTCTCTCATACCAGCATCAACCATCGGATAACCTGTTTTACCTTTACACCATTTTTGAAACAGTGTTTCATTGTTCACCCATTTTATTTCATCGTATTTTGGTTTAAAACTTTGTGATTTGGTGTGTGGAAAATGCCATAAAATTTGCATAAAAAATTCTCTCCAAATTAATTCTTTTAAATACGTTTCATTTTGAAATTTTACAGCATATTGTACCAATTTACGAATGCTTATAGTTCCAAATCGCAAATGAATTCCAATTAATGAAGTTCCATTTTTGAGCGCTGGAAAATTTCTTGTGGCTTCGTATTCTGAGACTAATTTTTCCGAAATATTGTAGACTGGCAAGGGAATGGTTGTTTTTTCAAAACCTATATCTTGCAAGTTTAAAAAAGGGTAGGAGTGAGAAATAATTTTAGACAATAACGTTTCCGATGGGTAATTTACCAATTCTATTTCTTTCAATTTAGCTTTCCACTTGTTAGAATAGGGTGTATAAACCACATAAGGAGAACCATCATCTTTAGTTATCTCAGATTTTTCAAAGATAACTTGATCTTTACAAGTTTTAAAATCGATATTGTTATTTTTGAATACTTCATACAAGGTTAAATCTCTTTTTCTTGCATAAGGCTCGTAATCGTGATTGGTATAGACTGATTTTATGGAGTTTTCCGCAATTAATTTTTCGAATATTTCAAGAGGTTGTCCATAAAAAACAGCAAGAGACGTATTGTATTTCGCTAATTCCGTATTCATAAGCTCTAATTGCTCATGAATAAAAGTTACTCTAGCATCATTTTTATCTAGATGCTCAAGAATAGATGCATCAAAAATAAATATTGGTAAAACGCTTTCGTTTTCATTTAAGGCATGAAACAAAGCGGTATTATCTTCTAAACGTAAATCTCTTCTAAACCAAAAAACTGTCATTTTATTTTAATTCTCCAAAAAGTTCAACTAATTTTTTTCTTCTGTATTCAAATATCTCATTTAATTTTGGTTTTACCAGAAAAGGATGAACCAATTGTCCTAATATTCCTAATGGCACTTTGTAATCTATAATATCTTCCATTTCTACACCACCAGGAATTTCTTTGATAAAATGTTTGTG
Organism: Flavobacterium difficile; assembly: GCF_011392115.1. GTDB lineage: Bacteria > Bacteroidota > Bacteroidia > Flavobacteriales > Flavobacteriaceae > Flavobacterium > Flavobacterium difficile. The sequence goes on along the minus strand of NZ_JAAJBT010000004.1, from coordinate 73,308 downwards.
ATGCCATAAAGCATAAGGCCCGTAAAGTTGTACATCTACAAAATATTCCCCTTTTTCAACATGAGTAATTTCTGAAACCCACTTGGTTTTGATTCCTAATAAAGGTGTCACTAAATATTGTATGATTTGTCCGGCATAAATTGGTCGATCTGCACCACTCAAAATATCAAAACTCATGTGCTGCGGCGTAATGGTTTTCAAATTTTTTGGATTTGATAAAAATTCCCATGCCTGTTCTTTGGTAATTGGCAAATTGAGTTTGGCTTCTAATCTGTATATTTTCATAGCTCATTTTTTGTTGAGTCGCAAATATACGATTGTTTAATGTTTTAAATAAATAATTAAACAAAAATTTTAATTTATATTTTTATTAACTTTTAAATTTAAGAAATTAGATTAATTTAGCAAAAAAATAAATGTATTATGAAAAAAATTATTGCTTTAAGTTTACTTTTAGTTACTGGATTTTCTGGAGCACAAATTACTATGCCACAAGCCAGTCCAATTTCCAAAGTAGATCAAACAGTTGGATTAACAAAAATTGCTGTAGATTATCACAGACCAAGTGCGAAAGGTAGAACTGTGTATGGAGAATTAGTACCTTATGGGAAAAACTGGAGAACAGGTGCGAATGAGAATACTACGATTACTTTTTCACAAGATGTAATGATTGATGGCAAACCATTAGCACAAGGAACTTATGCTTTATACACTACTCCGAAAGCGGACTCTTGGGATATTATTTTTTATAAAGAAACAGGAAATTGGGGTTTACCAGAAGAATGGAATGAAGAAAAAGTTGCTTTAAAAACTTCTGCAAAGCCAGAAAGTTTAAACAGATTGGTAGAAACATTTACGATTTCCTTCAATAATGTGACTACAGAATCTGCTAATTTAGAGTTATCATGGGAAAAAACAATAGTGTCAATTAAAATTGATGTACCTACTCAGAAAATTGTATTAAAAACAATTGAAGACACTATGGATGGTCCTTCTGCAAAAGAATACTATACTTGTTCGCAATATTATTATCAATCGAATACAGATTTAAATAAAGCTTTAATCTGGATCAATCAAGGTATTGCACTATCAGGAGATAAAGTTCCGTTTTGGTATTACAGATTAAAATCTTTAATTCAGTTTAAATTAGGGGATAAAAAAGGAGCCATTGAAACGGCAAAATTATCTTTAGCTGGTGCAACTGCTGAAAAAAATGAAGAATACATCAAACAAAATAAAGAAAGTATTGAATTGTGGTCTAAAAAATAATTCAAAACTTACGTTATAAAAAAAGCCATTCGTAAAGAATGGCTTTTTTTTATATGGTTTTTAAACTTTCTATAAAAAAATCAATTTCTTCTTTCGTGTTATAATGACTAAAAGAAATTCTCAATGAAGGTTTTTTGCTATTTTCTTCTGATAGAAATTCAGCCAAAACATGTGAAGGTTTTACACTTCCGCTCTGACAAGCACTTCCTCTAGAAACTGCAATTCCTTTCATATCTAAATGGAATAATATCATAGCTGTTTTTTCTTCTGAAAAAGGCAATAAAACATTTAAAATGTTATAAAATGTATTTTCTCCATTTATAATTATTCCCTCAAAATTTGCTTGTAATTGCGCGATACAATATTTTTTTAATTCTAATATGTATTCTGTTTCTTCAACTAAATGTTCATGGGATAAGTCAAATGCTTTAGACATGCCAGCAATCTGATGAATAGCTTCAGTTCCAGCACGTAACCCTTTTTCTTGTTCACCACCAAATAACATAGGCTGCATGATTCTGTTTTTTCTGATAAATGCAAAACCAATCCCTTTTGGACCATGAAATTTATGTGCACTGGCTACTAGAAAGTCTAACGGAGTTTCTTGTAAATCAATTTTAATCTTTCCAATAGATTGTACCGTATCGCAATGAAAAATAGCTTTATATTTCTGACAAATTCCTGAAACTCTTTTTAAATCTAGTACCGTTCCAATTTCATTGTTTACATGCATTAATGTCACTAAAGTTGGAATTTCATCATTCAATTTTCTTTCAAAATCAAATATGTCTAAATTCCCATTTGACAATACATTGATATAATCCACTTCAATTCCGAATTCTTTTTGCAAGTTTAAAACGGTATACAAAGTGGCATGATGTTCAATTTTACTGGTAATTATTTTTTTAATTCCATTATTTTTAATCATTTCCCGCAAGATCCAGTTGGTTCCTTCTGTGGCATTTGCAGTAAAAATAATTTCTTGTGCCGAACAATTTAAATGTTTAGCAATCGTTTTTCGAGAAGTTTCTAAAATCGATTTGGAACTTCTACCAAAACTATGTGTCGAAGAAGCATTTCCAAAATCGTGTTGCATAACATCAACCATTGTAGCAATAACTTCTGGGCGTAGTGGCGTTGTTGCAGCGTTATCTAAATATATTTTTTTCATGTTGTAAAGACGCTAATTTTGCCAAGAAGGCTCAAATTTGCAAATTTTTTATAGTGTTTGTAATATGTTATACAAAGAGTAAAAAAATATTATTCAATATATAATTAAATTCTTTAAGCCACTTTGTCTTTAATTCTGTATTAGTTTTGTTTGATGTAAACTTCCATAGCTCCTAAACCATATTTTCCGTAACTGGCTTCTTGAATTACTATGTTTTCATAACGTTTTAGTAAATATTGTAGTTCACTTTTTAGTACGCCATCACCAACGCCATGTATAAGAATCACACGATTATATCGCTTAGAAATGGCAAAATCCATAGCGCGTTTGGCTTCTTCAAGTTGGATATTCAGTTTATCGAAGTTAGTCAAATTTTGGTTTCTTCCTGTGATTATTTTTTCTAAATGCAAATCAACTTCAAAAACCATTGGGTCTTTTTTGCTATGTTTAATTAAAACAGAACCTGGTTTTTTTGGAATTTCTTTTTCTGCTAATACCTTAGAAATACTTGCCCCAAATTCAATTTTTGGTGCGTCTGAAGCAATTTTTATTACTTCTTTTTGATAATATGTTAACTCAAAACCATCAGTAGTTTCTATAATTACTCTGTTATCCTCCTTAAAACCAATCACTTTGCCTTCTAAATTATCATCTAGCACTTGTACAACATCACCTATATTCATTATTTTCAAATTAAAATCAGCATCAAAAATAAATAATTCAAATTTAATTTGGTAATTAAATTACAACTATATAAATTTGCACTATTATGAAGAACAGAATTCAAAATACTTGGTGGTGGAATAACTTACAACTTACGTCGTGAGCAAATCCTCTATTGTATTCAAATAATATACTAAAAAGGCTTGTCATTCACGACAAGCCTTTTTTTTATTTTCAATTTCAACATTCTAAACCAAAAAAATTAAGATACATAAAGCATAAATGAAAAATTATACCTTACAAACTTATTCTAAAAAACTACTAGCGGATACTTTTACGCCAGTGAGTGTGTATTTAAAAATTAGAGATAAATTTCCGAATAGTCTTTTGTTGGAAAGTTCAGATTATCATGCCAACGACAATAGTTTTTCGTTCATTTGTTTCAATCCGATTGCCAATTTTAGTGTGAACAACAACATCATTACTAAGCAATATCCTGATAATTTTATCGAGAAAATAGAATTTAAAAATAAAAATGTTGTGGAAGAATTAGCGCTCTTTTCGCAACAATTTGAAACACAATCTGAAGCTTTTAAATTTATTAATAATGGTCTTTTTGGTTATATTTCATATGATGCGATTCAGTATTTTGAGAAGATAAACATCAAAGAAAAATCTACTGATAACGAAATACCTCTTATTCAATATGCGATTTACAAAAATATAATTGCTATCAATCATTTTAATAATGAGGCTTATATTTTCTGTCATTCTTATGATTCAGATAATAATATCGCTGAGATTGAACAATTATTACAAAATAAAAACTTTGCTTCTTTTAACTTTAAAAAAGAAAATGAAGTACACTCTAACTTAACGGATGATGAATTTAAAGCCAATGTAGCTTTAGCCAAAAAGCATTGTTTGCGTGGTGATGTTTTTCAGTTGGTTTTATCCAGACGGTTTACACAAGAATTTAAAGGCGACGAATTTAATGTGTACCGAGCATTAAGAAGTATCAATCCATCTCCTTATTTGTTTTATTTCGATTACGGAAATTATAAAATTTTCGGTTCATCACCAGAAGCGCAAATTGTAATTAAAGATAATGTCGCAGAAATCCATCCTATCGCCGGAACTTTTAAGCGTACAGGAAATGATGAAGAAGATGCTTTATTAGCTAAAAAGCTTACTGAAGACGCTAAAGAGAACAGTGAACACGTAATGTTAGTAGATTTAGCAAGAAATGATTTAAGCAGAAATTGTACAGCCGTACAGGTTGAAAAATATAAAGAAGTACAATTCTTTTCTCATGTCATTCATTTGGTTTCAAAAGTTACTGGTAAGTTGAAAGATAGTAGACAATTTATTGATTTAGTAGCCAATACTTTTCCTGCAGGAACTTTAACTGGCGCGCCAAAAGTCCGTGCTATGGAATTAATTGAACAAATTGAACAAACGAATAGAAGTTTTTATGGTGGTGCTATTGGTTTTATGGATTTTAAAGGAAATTTTAATCACGCCATTATGATTCGTTCTTTTTTGAGTAAAAATCACAAATTGTATTTTCAAGCTGGAGCTGGAATTGTAGAAAGTTCTACTGAAGAAAATGAAACACAAGAAGTATATAATAAATTAAGTGCTTTGCAAAAAGCTTTAGATTTAGCGGAAACCATTTAATTCTCAATTAGCCAATTTGCCAATAAATAAAAAAATATGAAAATAGCAGTTATAGATAATTACGATAGTTTTACTTACAATTTAGTACACTATTTAGACGATTTAGGAGCAGAAGTTACTGTTTTTAGAAACGATGAATTTGAATTAAAAGAATTAGAACCTTTTCATAAAATTTTATTGTCTCCAGGACCAGGAATTCCTGATGAAGCGGGTTTATTAAAAGATGTAATTAAAACATATGCCACAACCAAAAGTATCTTTGGGGTTTGCTTAGGTGTACAAGCTATTGGTGAAGTTTTTGGTGGATCTTTAACCAATTTAGAAAAAGTATACCACGGTATTGCTACAAAAGTTATTCAAACTGAAGAGGATTTCATTTTTAACGGATTACCAAAAGAAATAGAAGTAGGTCGTTACCATTCTTGGGTCATTGCTACAGAAAATTTCCCTCAAAATTTAATTATTACTTCTAAAGATGAAAACGGGCAAATTATGTCGGTTAAACATAGTGTTTATGATGTTAGAGGTGTACAATATCATCCTGAAAGTGTGTTGACACCACAAGGGAAAAAAATCTTGGAAAATTGGCTTAGTCATTAAAGAGGCAAGTAAAAAGAGCCAAGTAAAAAGAGGCAAGTAAAAAGAGGCAAGTAAAAAGAGGCAAGTAAAAAGAGCCAAGTAAAAAGTACAAAGTACAAAGTAAAAAGTAAAAAGAATTAAGTAAAAAATAAAAAAATGCGACTTTTTGCCATTATGGCGACAGAGTGGTATACTATTTCTTAAAACAAATGAAAAATATACTAAATAGACTAATTAATCACGAGATATTATCTAAAGAAGAAGCTAAATCTACTTTAATGGAAATCTCTACGGGTACTTGCAATTCGCATCAAATTGCAGCATTTTTAACCGTATACATGATGCGAAATATTACCATTGATGAACTTTCAGGATTTCGAGAAGCTTTGTTGGAATTATGTATTCCTGTAGATTTTTCTGCTTATGAAACGATCGATTTATGTGGAACAGGTGGCGATGGCAAAGATACGTTTAACATTTCTACTTTATCTTCTTTTATTGTTGCAGGAGCTGGTTATAAAGTTGCTAAACATGGAAATTACGGCGTTTCTTCCATTTCAGGTTCAAGTAATGTTATGGAGCAAATGGGCGTTAAATTTTCTAACGATCAAGATTTTTTATCACGTTGTATTGAAGAAGCGAATATTGCTATTTTACATGCGCCACTTTTTCATCCAGCTATGAAAAATGTTGGTCCGATTAGAAAAGAACTGGGTGTGAAAACCTTTTTCAACATGTTAGGACCAATGGTAAATCCGTCTTTTCCGAAATTTCAAATGGTAGGTGTATTTAGTTTAGAATTAGCCAGAATGTACGCATATTTGTATCAAAAAACAGATACTAAATACGCTATTCTTCACGGATTAGAAGGTTTTGACGAAGTATCTTTAACAGATTCAGTAAAAATAATTACCAATCAAACAGAAAGCATTTCATCGCCATCTGAATTTCTTTTCGATGCTATTCAATTGCAAGAAATTAAGGGTGGTACTACCATTGAGGAAGCAGCAAAAATATTTTACGATGTGTTAAGTGGAAAAGGTTCTGCAGCACAAAATAATGTGGTTTTAGTAAATGCAGCCTTAGCCATACAAACTATTTCTGGATTAAGTTATACAGAAGCTTTAGAAAAAGCAAAAGACAGTTTATTCAGCACAAAAGCATTTCAACAATTAAACAAACTTATACAACTTAGCAAGTCATGAATATTTTAGACCAAATTATAGCCGATAAAAAGCAAGAAGTGGCTTTGAAAAAAGCGCTAATTCCTGTTTCACAACTAGAAAATTCTGTTTTATTTAATTCTAGAACAAATTCTTTAAGCAAATTGATATTAAATTCTTCTTCTGGAATTATTGCGGAACACAAACGCAAATCGCCTTCAAAATCTACCATAAATTCATCTTTTACAGTGGAAGAAGTGGTAAAAGGCTATCAAAATGCTGGTGTGTGTGGAATTTCAGTTCTTACAGATATGAAATATTTTGGAGGTAGTTTAGACGATTTACTTTTAGCCCGAGCTTCAGTATCAATTCCATTACTAAGAAAGGAATTTATCATAGATGAGTATCAAATTTTAGAAGCTAAAGCACATGGCGCAGATGTAATTTTATTAATTGCGGCTGTTTTGAGTCGACAAGAAATTAAAGATTTGTCGGAATTTGCTCAATCGCTGGGATTAGAAGTTTTGTTAGAAGTACATAATGAAGAAGAACTTCACAAATCGATTATGCCAAGTTTAAACTTAATTGGTGTAAATAATAGAAATCTTAAAACTTTTGAAGTGAACTTATCGTATAGTAAAGAGTTAGCTAATTTAATTCCAAACGAATTTGTAAAAGTTTCTGAAAGCGGTATTTCTGATATTGCAAGTGTGAAAGAGTTACAAGCCTATGGTTACAAAGGATTTTTAATTGGTGAAAACTTTATGAAAACAGATAATGCAGGTTTAGCAGCGAGCGAATTTATCAAACAATTATAAGAACTCAGATAAGAGAAATAATATAAATTTTAGAAATTTCTCCAATCTGTGTTCAAAACGAAAATTTATGATTACTTTTTTGAGCGAAGCGTCTATTATTTGAATAAAATTCTTTTCTATGTGTCTCAAAAATTAAAACTAAAGCAATGAAAGTCAAACTTAAAATATGTGGTATGAAATTTCCAGAAAATATTCAGGAAATAGCCAATTTACAACCTGATTTTTTAGGGTTTATTTTCTATGAGAATTCGACTAGAAACTTTACAGATGACACTATTGTTTCTCTTCCAAGTTCTATAAAAAAAGTAGGTGTTTTTGTAAATGAAAAACAAGAAACAATACTAAAAACGATTCAAAAATATGACTTAAACATGATCCAATTACACGGTAATGAATCTGAAAGTTATTGTTTAGAATTAATAAACCAACTAAATCACAATCAATTAAATACAAATATTATAAAAGCTTTTTCCGTTGATGATTTCTTTTCTTTTGAATGGTTACATCAGTACCAAATGGTAGATTATTTTTTATTTGATACCAAAGGAAAATTACCAGGTGGAAACGGCACAAAATTCAATTGGCAAATTTTAGACAAGTATCATTTAGATAAACCCTATTTTTTGAGTGGTGGCATCGGATTAGATGATAGCGAAAATATAAAAGAATTTCTTAAATCACCAGCTTCAAAACGTTGTTATGCCTTAGATGTAAACAGTCAATTTGAAATGGAACCCGGATTAAAAAACAAAGAAACAATACAACAATTTAAAACACAACTATATGAGTCAGTTTAATGTATCAGAAAAAGGATTTTACGGAAAATTTGGTGGAGCTTTTATTCCAGAAATGCTATATCCTAATGTAGAGGAATTACGCACACAATATCTTTCTATCATTGCAGAACCAAGTTTTCAAGAAGAATACATGTATTTATTAGAGCAATATGTAGGGCGACCAACACCTTTATATTATGCCAAACGTTTATCTGAAAAATACAATACCAAAGTATATTTGAAAAGAGAAGATTTATGTCACACTGGTGCGCATAAAGTAAACAATACTATTGGACAAATTATTTTAGCTAAACGCTTAGGAAAAACTAGAATTATTGCTGAAACAGGAGCAGGGCAACATGGAGTAGCTACTGCAACGGTCTGCGCCTTAATGGGATTACAATGCATTGTTTACATGGGTGAAGTGGATATCGAAAGACAAGCACCTAATGTAGCGAGAATGAAAATGCTTGGTGCAGAAGTTCGCCCAGCTACTTCAGGTTCAAAAACATTGAAAGACGCAACCAATGAAGCCATTCGCGATTGGATTAACAATCCAACAGATACGTTTTATATTATTGGTTCAGTAGTTGGTCCGCATCCTTATCCAGACATGGTAGCTAAATTTCAAAGCATTATTTCTAAAGAAATTAAATCGCAATTGCTAACACATGAAGGTACAGAATATCCAGATTATGTGATTGCTTGTGTAGGTGGAGGAAGTAACGCTGCAGGTGCTTTTTATGAATTTTTAGATGATGAACAAGTTGGTTTAATTGCTGTTGAAGCTGCAGGACATGGAGTAGATTCGGGTGAAAGTGCTGCAACATCGGTTTTAGGTAAAATCGGAATCATTCATGGAAGTAGAACTTTATTAATGCAAACAGAAGACGGACAAATTACCGAACCATATTCTATTTCTGCAGGATTGGATTATCCAGGAGTTGGACCTTTACACGCACATTTATGTGATACGGGAAGAGCCGAATTTATTTCCATAACTGATGAAGACGCCATGAATTCTGGTTTAGAAATTTCTAAAATGGAAGGAATTATTCCAGCAATCGAGACCGCTCATGCATTTGCAGTTTTAGATAAAAAACAATTCAAACCGACTGATATTGTGGTGATTAATTTATCTGGAAGAGGCGATAAAGATTTGAATACCTATATCAATTATTTCGGATTTTAATTTATAACAGCAAGGCTCGAAATGAGAGTAGCTAAATTCACAAAAAAAATAAAAACTTTGTGTTTTTGCACCTTCGTGGCGAAACAAACCAACTTAGCACCTTAAAAAAATGAACAGAATCAATCAAAAATTACAAGAAAATAAAAAGCTATTATCCATCTATTTTACAGCAGGATATCCAAATTTAAATGATACCATTCCAACTATTGAAGCATTAGAAAAAAGTGGCGTAGACATGATCGAAATTGGTTTGCCTTTTTCAGATCCATTGGCAGACGGACCAACCATTCAGGAAAGTTCTACTCAAGCCATTGAAAACGGGATGACTACAAAATTACTTTTTGAACAATTAAAAGAGGTTCGTAATTCGGTACAAATTCCTTTAATTATAATGGGTTATTTTAATCCTATGATGCAGTTTGGAGTGGAAAATTTTTGTCAGAAATGTCAAGAAGTTGGAATAGATGGATTAATCATTCCAGATTTGCCTCTTGAAGAATATTTGTCTGAATACCAAGCTATTTTTGAAAAATATAATTTGAAAAACGTATTTCTAATTACGCCTCAAACTTCAAACGAACGTATTATGGAGATTGATGCCGTTTCAGACAGCTTCATTTATATGGTAAGTACAGCTGCCGTTACTGGTGGTCAGGCTGGATTTGGAACTGAACAAACAGCATATTTTGAACGAATTGCAAGTTTAAATTTAAAAAACCCACAGATTATAGGTTTTGGAATTAGTGATAAGGAAACTTTTACACAAGCCACTTTACATCAAAAAGGTGCAATTATTGGAAGTGCTTTTATCAAGTACATCACCCAAAATTCCATAGCTAAAATAGGGGAGTTTGTTGAAAAAATTAGAGCCTAGTAGCTTTAAGTTAATCTTAAGGAAATAAATAAGCTGGTTTTGGGGGATGATTGAACCAATTTCGTAAAGTTTTGTAAAGATAAACTGTAATTATTTTACATTTATTTGTTTTTAGTTTGATACTATTTTAATGTACGGCCATGAATTTTGTAGCAATTAAAAACTACTCAACTATGTACAAAAATTATCTAACAAAAAAACAAGTAATCTTATCATTACTCTTACTTACCAGTTTTTCATGGGGTCAAAATCTGGTTCATTATTGGAATTTTAACAACAATGCATCTGTTTCCACAATCACAACACCATCACAAACAGTTGGTGGTGCTAATTTAGTTGCTATTCCTGGTGGAATTAGTGCTATAGATTTTGCAGGTGGTACAGGTCAAAATTTTAATGTTTTGAATTTAAATGCCAGAAATAGTGATGTTTCTGGAAGTCACTTACGTTTTAATGATCCGATTGGAGGAGCTTTAGAATTTTCTTTACCTACAACCGGATTTGAAACGATTTTAGTAAAATTTGCCACTCGTAGATCGGGATCTGGAGCAGGAACACAATCTTGGTCGTATTCTTTAAATGGAACATCTTATATTCCGTTTACTACGATTTTACCCAATAATGGTGATCCTACTTTAGCAACCTTTGATTTTACAGCTATTTCTGGAGCGAATAATAACCCAAATTTCAAACTAAAAGTTGAATTTTCTCAAGGAAGTGGTGGTACTGTTGGAAATAATAGGTTTGATAATTTCACTTTGGAAGGTACAACCTTCAGTGGTGCTGATATTACGCCGCCAAGTGTAACTTTTTTACCTTCCAATTCAGCTTCAAATGTAGCCACAACGATACAACCCACTTTGAGTTTCAATGAAGCTATTCGATTGGTTGACGATAGTGCAATTACCAATTCTAATGTAGATGCATTGGTAGAATTAAGATTAAATAATGCTTCTGGTACACAAGTTCCTTTTGATGCATCAATTTCTGGGAATACAATAACTATTGTTCCAACAACTAATTTAAATAACGGACAGCAATATTATGTAGCGTTATTAGCAAATGTGGTTGAAGATTTAAACAATAATGCAATAAACAGTCTTCAAGCGTCTACTTTTACTACAGGAAATCCTACAGTGGGTTTTGCTTCTAATTTTATTACCACTAATGAAGGAGCAACACTTTCATTTTTAATCAATTTAACAAGTCCAGCCACTTCTTCTGTAGATTTAGTGGTAAAATCGACTCCGTTTAGTACCGCAAATGCAAGTGATATTGTTTTATCGACTCAGACCTTAAACTTTACTAATTCAAGTTCATTAACGCAAACTATTACTATTCCAATCGTCGATGATGCCTTAGCTGAACAACAAGCGGAATATTTTGTATTAAGTTTAGAAAATCCGGTGGGAGTTACTATTTCTGGAAATTCATTTTCAACTGTTTTTATTATTGATAACGATGATGTAGCTCCAATTCCTTCACAAGAAATTGAATTAAATTATGTAGGAAGTTTTGATCCATCTGGAGCAAGCACAAGTACTTGTGAAATTGTAGTTCATGATCCAGCATCACAACGTTTATTTACAACCAGTGCTGTGGCAGGATTTTTAGATATTATTAATTTTTCTAATCCAACAACTCCAACAGTAGTTAATTCAATTGATATGAATACATATGGTGGAGTTACTTCTGTTGCGGTTAAAAATGGTATCGTTGCAGTAGCTTCTCCAAATGCAGATGAAACTTTAAACGGTTCGGTAGTCTTCTTCGATACGAATGGTGTATTTTTAAAACAAGTTACAGTTGGTGCCTTACCAGATATGATTACGTTTTCTCCTGATGGCACAAAAGTTATTACAGCTAATGAAGGGCAACCTAATGCGAATTACTCAATCGATCCCGAAGGTTCTGTTAGTATAATTGACATTTCTGGTGGAATTCCTGCTTTAAGTCAAGCTAATGTTACCACTTTATTATTTACAGCTTACAATTCGCAAGAAGCTACATTAATCGCATCTGGAATTAGAAAATTAAAAGCAACAAGTACATTATCTCAAGATTTTGAACCTGAATACGTTACAATTAGCGAAGATTCTCAGAAAGCTTGGGTGACACTACAAGAAAATAATGCCGTTGTTGAAATTAATTTGGCCACTTCAACTTTTACTGATATTTGGGCTTTAGGCACAAAAGATGTTAGTCTTCCTGGAAATGGAATGGATATTTCAGATACTAACGGACAAGTTTTAATTGCCAATTGGCCTATTCAAGCTTTTTATATGCCTGATGCTGTGGCGAATTATTCTGTTGGTGGAACTACTTATTTAGTTACGGCTAATGAAGGTGATGAAAAAGAATATACCGGTTTTGTTGAAAGAACCACTGTTGGAGCTGCTACTTACACTTTAGATCCAGCTATTTATCCGAATACTTCAATTTTAAAACAATCTTATAATATGGGCCGTTTTAGAGTTTCGAATTTAAGTGGAAATACAGATGCTGATTCAGATTTTGAAATAATTAACGCTGTAGGTGCTCGATCTTTCTCGATTTTTAATACTACAACCAAACAGTTGGTATATGATAGTGGAGACGATTTTGAAAGATATACCGCAGCGAATTTGCCAAGTCTTTACAATGCCGATCATGAGAATAACGTGGCAAAAGGTAGAAGTCGTGCTAAAGGTCCGGAACCAGAAGGCGTAACAGTTGCACAAATTGGTACAGAAACTTTTGCTTTCATCTCTTTAGAAAGAATTGGCGGTGTAATGGTTTATAATATTACGAATCCAAATAACGTAACTTTTGTTGATTATAAAAACAGTAGAAGTACTTCTGCATATGCAGGTGATCATGGTCCAGAGGGAATTACTTACATCAAACCGGAAAATAGTCCAAATGGAAAAGCTTATGTTTTAGTGGCGAATGAAATCAGCGGAACTATTACAGTTTTTGAAGTAGATACAAATACTTTATCTGCTCCAAATTTTAACGCAGAAGTTAAAACATTTGCTATTTTTCCGAATCCATCTCAAAACGGAATTGTTTATTTTAATAGAGTAGCTGATTACGAATTATTTGATGTTTCAGGTAAGAAAATAAGTGAAGAGAAAGAAGCTTTAACTATTGATACCAGTAAACTTTCAAAAGGAATCTATTTAGTAAAAACTAGCGAAGGAATAATGAAGAAACTAGTTGTGAATTAAATTAAAAATATCTTTAAAAAAAATCCTCTAATGAAAGTTAGAGGATTTTTTTATGAATTATTGCATTCCATTTTGGTTTATTATTGCCTCATTTTTAATTTCTAAGGTTTTCCATTTGGTGTTTTTTATTCCTTCTAAAAGAATTTTATTGTTTTTTCGAGCGATTTTAAAAATGAAATCAGAATTTTCAATTTCTTCCGGTAATTTTTCATTAATCATACCACTTTCATTAATAAAAACCGATTTTTTAGTAAAAGCCATTAACGAAAAATTAAAACCGTTACTTGGTTTAAGTTCGATTTTATTTGCGTGTATTCTTACTTGAACCTCAAAAGGTTTGTAAACATTTGTAACTGTAAAAGATGAGCATACAAATATACCTAATAAAAGGAAAATTTTTTTCATAACTATTTGATTTTAAGGTTTATGTAAAAATAGCAAAAAAAAAATTATCTTGTAAAAACTAATTTATTTCCATCAGATAAATTGCCATCGAATGCATAACCTTCGTAGTTAAATCCTTTTAAATCTTCAATGGTTTCTGCGTTTGTGTCAATTATATAACGAACCATTAAACCACGAGCTTTTTTAGCAAAAAAGGAAATTATTTTTAGTTTTCCATCTTTGTAATCTTTAAATTCCGGAGTAATAACTGGAACTTTAAGTTTTTTTACATCAACAGCTGAAAAATATTCGTTACTCGCTAAATTGACAAATAATTCGTCAGTTTCTAATTCTTCATTTAAAGCATCGGTAACTGTTTTTTTCCAAAACTCATATAAATTTTTCTTGGTTCCAATGGCTATAGAAGTACCCATTTCTAATCGATACGCTTGCATCAAATCTAAGGGTTTTAGTAAGCCATATAAACCAGACAAAATTCTCAATTTATCCTGTAAAACTGCTATTTTATCAGTTTCTAGTGAATAAGCGTCTAAACCCGTATAAACATCACCGTCAAAAGTATAAACCGCTGGTCGTGCATTTTCTGTTGTAAATGGAAGTTCCCATTTTTGATTGCGTTCCCAATTTAATTCTCCTAATTTTTCAGAAATGTCCATCAATTCCATCAATTGTTTTGGTTTCTTCTTTTTTAGGGTTTTCTGAATGGTTTCAGCTTGTTTTAAAAAAGACGATTCCGTGTACAATTGAGTGGGAAGTTCTTTTTCAAGGTTTAAAGATTTAGCGGGCGAAATAACAATTTTCATTTTCAGTAGATTTTTTTCAAAAATAAGCAATAGGATTATTTATTACAACTCAGATTTGAGATATTTGACAGATTAATGTAATTTCTTAAATCTGTGTTGAGAACTTTGAACTTGTTTTTAAACTTCAACTTTGATATTGCATTTGAAATCCCTAAATTCGCCACATGATTAAAGTGATTCTTTTAGGTTCCGGAAACGTGGCAACGCATTTATTTCAGGCTTTTTCCAAAGCTACTGAAGTAGAAGTTGTGCAAGTTTTTTCTAGAACGCTTTCTGAAGATTTTCCTAAATCCATTCAAACTTCTGATTTTACTAAAATTTCTGACGCAGATATGTATATAATTTGTGTTTCAGATGATGCCATAGCAAGTGTTTCTAATCAATTAGAATTTGAAAACAGGTTAGTAGTGCATACTTCAGGAAGTACTGATTTTAATTTGCTTGACAAGAAAAACAGAAGAGGTGTTTTTTATCCTTTGCAAACTTTTTCTAAAAATAAATCTGTTTCATTCACAGAAATACCAATTTGTTTGGAATCGGAGCATGTATCAGATTATTTACTTCTTGAAAAAGTAGCGCAATCTATTTCTAATTCAGTGTATAAAATTGATGGCAATCAACGAAAAGCTTTACATGTTTCAGCTGTTTTTGTTTGTAATTTCACAAATCATTTGTATCAAATTGGAAATGAAATCTGTAATCAAAACAATATTCCTTTTTCAATTTTACAACCTTTAATTGAGGAAACTGCCTCAAAAATTAAAACATTATCTCCAAAAGAAGCTCAGACTGGACCAGCTTTAAGAAAAGATTCCAAAACAATAGCAAAACATATCGATTTTCTTAGCGATGAAAATCAGGTTGAAATATATAAATTACTGACAAAATCTATACAAAATGTCGAAAAGTTATAAAGAATTAATGAATGATATTAAAGCGTTTATCTTTGATATTGATGGCGTGTTAACAGACGGAACCGTTCATATCTCTGAAGATGGACAATTACTTCGTCAGATGAATATTAAAGATGGTTATGCTATGAAAGCGGCTATAGATAAAGGTTATCCGGTTTGTATTATTTCTGGCGGAAGCAATGAAGGTGTTCGTGTACGCTTACAAAATTTAGGAATTAAAGATATTTATTTAGCTGTTCCAGATAAAATGGAACGATTTTATGAATTTTGTGATGGATACCAACTCAAACCTGAAGAAATCTTATATATGGGTGACGATATCCCAGATTATTTAGTGATGCAAAAAGTAGGTTTACCAACCTGTCCGCAAGACGCCGTTCAAGAAATAAAGGGAATTAGCAAATACATTTCTCATGTAAATGGTGGAAAAGGTGCAGTTCGAGATGTAATTGAACAAGTATTAAAAGTTCAAGGAAAATGGATGGATGATTTTGATGGACAACTTGATTAAAAATAAATAATTAACAAAAATGAAATACTACTTAAAACTGATACGTATAGAAAACTTATTAATGATTGCTCTATCGCAAATCGTAATAAAATATACTTTTTTAAATCAGGCAGAAATTTTACAAGCCTTAAACAATTGGAAATACTTTTTATTAATTATTGCTACGCTTTCAATTGCTGCCGCTGGTTACATTATCAATGATATTTATGATGTTGATGTAGATGCTATTAACAAACCAAATAAAGTGTATGTTGGTTCGCATATTTCGGAAAAAAATGCTTATAACTTGTATTTTGCATTAAATGTAATTGGAGTTGGTTTAGGATTTTATTTGAGTCGAACCGTAGGAAAACCAGCAATTGCAGCTGTTTTTGTAATATGTTCAGCCTTGTTGTATGTCTATTCAAATGGTTTAAAACAACTACCAATAGTAGGAAATGTCGTTATTGCTTTTCTAGCTGCTTCGAGTATTTTAGTTGTCGGATTATTTAATATTTTCCCTTTTATTTTCGAATTCAATAGCAATGAAATGTTTAACATTTTGTCTGTAATTATTGATTATGCAGTTTTAGCTTTCTTGTTACATTTTGCCAGAGAAGTTGTCAAAACAATCGAAGATATTGAAGGCGATAAAGCTTTTGAAATCACAACTGTGGCTTCGTATTTCGGAATCCCAGTAAGCAAAATCTTAACCAGTTTCACTTTATTAGGCTTTATAGGATATGCTTGTTATTTCATTTACAATAACATTATGCACATGCCGTATGTAATTGGTTATTTCGTGATTTTAATGATGCTTCCAACTTTGTTTGTGATTTTTAAAACGATTACTGCCAAATCAAAAGCTGACTTCAGTTTTATAAGTAAACTGTTAAAAATTATCATGTTAACTACCATTTTTTCATTAACCGCTATAGTTTTAATTGGAAATTAATATGCTTCACGAAAAATTCAAAAATCATCGAATCATTTTAGCATCTGGTTCACCTAGAAGACAACAATTTTTAAAAGAATTGGATGTCGCTTTCGAAATTCAATTGAAAGATATTGAAGAGCTTTATCCGGAGCATTTACAAGCAGAAGAGATAACCAATTTCTTGGCTAAATTAAAAGCTTCTGCTTTTGTTTCTGAATTAAATGAAAATGATATTTTAATTACTTCAGATACTATTGTTTGGCTGAATAACAAAGCGCTAGGCAAACCAAAAGATTACGAAGACGCTTTTGAAATGCTTACCGAAATGTCAGGAACTACTCATAAAGTAATCACCTCAGTTTGCATTAAAACTACTAATAAAGAAGTTGTTTTTCACGAAGAAACATTAGTAACCTTTACGAAGTTATCGGCAGATGAAATTAATTATTATCTGAAAAATTACAAACCTTTCGATAAAGCGGGTTCTTATGGAATTCAGGAATGGATTGGTTTAGTTGCTATAGAGAAAATTGAAGGAAGTTATGCGAATGTGGTAGGCTTGCCAACGCACAGATTGTATGAAGAAATGATGAAATTATAAAACATGAAATTAATTTTTTGAACACAGTTTGGAGAAATTATATTAATCTGTGAAATTTTTCAAACTTTGCTTTAATCATGAAATTATTTTTTAATATGAATTAGGGAAATTATTTTAATCCGTCAAATTTCTATTATCTGTGTTTAAAAAAAATGATTTTTGAACATATTTTTGAATTTTAAGATTTGGATTTTTTTACTTACTTTTGTAAACACAACACACAGTAACATGAGTCAAAAACTATTGCTCAACACCAAAGAAGTCAACATCATCTTACATCGATTGGCCTGTCAATTAATCGAAAAACATCTCGATTTTACAAATACCATTCTTATCGGAATTCAACCAAGAGGAACTTTTTTAGCTAAAAGATTGGCGGAAATTTTAAAAGAGGAGTATCAAATCTCTGATTTAAAATTAGGTTTATTAGATATTACTTTTTTTAGAGATGATTTTAGAAGAAGTGAAAAACCTTTCGAAGCCAACCAAACACAAATAGATTTTTTAGTGGAAGATAAACATGTCGTATTTATTGATGATGTTTTATACACTGGAAGAAGTATTCGCGCCGCGTTAACAGCTATTCAATCCTTTGGTCGACCAAAATCTATAGAGCTTTTAACCTTAATTGATAGACGTTTTAGTAGAGATTTACCTATTCAACCTGATTATCGTGGTCGACAAGTAGATGCCATAAACAACGAAAAAGTTTTGGTAAAATGGATGGAAAAAGATGGCGAAGATGCCGTTTACATAGAGGTAAAAGATTAAGAGCCAAGTAAAAAGTAAAAAGTTTAAAGAAATCTTTGCGGTTAGCCTTGCGTTTCTTTAAGGTTTAAAAAACAACATAACTACAAAAAAATGAAAGAATTAAGCGTCAATCATTTACTCGGAATAAAATATATTAACAAGAATGATATTAATTTAATTCTTGAAACAGCAGATCAGTTTAAAGAAGTAATTAATCGTCCGATAAAAAAAGTACCATCACTAAGAGACATCACCATTGCGAATATCTTCTTTGAAAACAGTACCAGAACAAAATTGTCTTTCGAATTGGCTCAAAAACGACTTTCAGCAGATGTAATGAGTTTTTCCTCTGCACAATCTTCTGTAAAAAAAGGAGAAACATTAATTGATACGGTAAATAATATTTTAGCCATGAAAGTGGATATGGTGGTAATGAGACATAGTTCGCCAGGTGCCGCACATTTTTTATCACAACATGTAAAAGCAAGTATTGTAAATGCTGGTGATGGTGCACATGAACATCCCACTCAAGCTCTATTAGACAGTTACACAATCAGAGAAAAATTAGGTGAAGTTGCTGGTAAAAAAATAGTTATAGTTGGAGATATTTTACACAGTAGAGTAGCGCTTTCTAATATTTTTGCCTTACAAATGCAAGGAGCAGAAGTAAAGGTTTGTGGACCAAAAACACTAATTCCACAATATATTAATTCCTTAGGAGTTACTTACGAACCCAATTTAATAAAAGCTTTAGAATGGTGCGATGTAGCGAATATGTTACGCGTTCAAAATGAAAGATTAGATGTAAGTTATTTTCCGAATACACGTGAATACACACAACAATTCGGACTAACAAATGAAATACTAAACAATCTGAATAAAGAAATTGTAGTGATGCATCCCGGACCAATTAACCGTGGTGTAGAAATTACTTCAGATGTAGCAGATGGAAAGCATTCAGTTATTTTAGATCAAGTAGAAAATGGGGTAGCCGTGAGAATGGCGGTTATATATTTATTGGCGAGCAAGATTCAGAATTAATTTAAAGTTAGAAGTCGGAAGATTGAAGTTGGAAAAATTCAATTATCATAAAACCTTTTAAACTTTTAACCTTTTAAACTCATAAACTTTTCAAAAATGAAAGTAGAACAAAAAGGACATACCACAACAATTAAAGATACAGAAAGTAGTTTTGAAGCGTTTTTGGAAAAACTAACGTCGCAATACAATTCGTTCAAATCAGTTAATTTAATTATTGATGTAACTCATGATAAATCATTTAATATGAGTTGTTTGAAACAATTTTCTGATTTAGCTAAAACACATAAAAAAAACAAAAAGTCTTTTGTAGTGGTTGCCGAAGATATTGATTTTAATAAAGTCCCAGCTTCAATCAATACGGTTCCTTCTTTATTAGAAGCGCATGATATTATTGAAATGGAAGAAATTGAACGCGATTTAGGATTTTAATTTTTATAACAATGATAAAAAATAGATTTTTTAAATTGTTTTTGAGTGTTTTAGGTCTATTCATTTTCTCCTTTGCCTTATATCATGGAATCAATGAATATTTCAGTGCTAAAAAAATCAATATTTTTAGATTATCTATTTCATTTGTTATGATTTTAGTATTACTTGTAACCACTTACAACCTTATTTTAAATAAAAAAAGATAAGATGAAATTTAGCAATCGAACCATACTGTATTTGAATATAATTTTATTGTGTTTATTTTGTGGTAATTTATTTCTCAAAATTAAAGAAGGGTATTATTCATCAGAACCGAATTATTTTGGGATTTTAATTTCTGTATTGGCTATTATTTTTACTTTGAATCAAATTTATAAAGTTTCTAAACTAAATAAAACCAATGATGACACAAATTAAAATACATCTATTTTTTTAGTAATATTCCTGATTTTATTAATAGTAAACATTTTACTATCTATCAAAAATAATCAATTTGAAGGATGGCGAATTTTATCAAATATCTTTTTAATTTTAGTTTTCTATTTGATCATTTATAAGGAATTAAAAAAACAAAAACCATAATAAAAACATTGAAAATCAAGATTTTAGGCTGTTATGCCGCTACACCAAGAACAATAACAAATCCAACCTCACAAGTTTTAGAGATTAAAAGTCACATGTTCTTAATTGATTGTGGAGAAGGAACTCAAGTACAACTTCGCAAACATAAAATTAAATTTTCTCAAATTGAACATATTTTTATTTCTCATTTACATGGTGATCATTTCTTCGGATTAATAGGTTTAATTTCTACTTTTATGTTACTTGGAAGAGAAAAAGACTTACACATTTATGGTCCGAAAGGCATTAAAGAAGCTATTTTATTGCTCTTAAAACTTGGAAATGCATATACTTCGTATCAATTATTTTTTCACGAATTAACTGGTAAAGAAAGCGAAGTGATTTTCGAAGATGAAAAAGTGAAAGTAACCACAATTCCTTTAAAACACAGAGTTTATACTAATGGGTATTTGTTTGAAGAAAAAAATAAAGAACGAAAGTTAAATATTGATGCCATTTTAAATTACGAAATTGAAAAAGTATATTATAATAAAATTAAATACGGTGGCGACATTACTTTAGATGATGGAAAAGTTATTCCGAATTCAGAATTAACTTTCGATCCTGAACCTGCAAAAAGTTATGCCTTTTGTTCGGATACGATTTATAATGAAGAAATAATTCCTATAATTAAGAATGTTACGGTTTTGTATCACGAAAGTACCTTTTTAGAAAGCGAAAGTCATTTAGCAGAAAAAACAATGCATACTACTGCCAAAGAAGCCGCAAATATTGCTAAATTAGCAGAAGTAAAAACATTATTATTAGGACATTATTCTACACGTTATGGAAATATAGAATTGTTCCGAAACGAAGCTAATGAAATTTTTGAAAATGTTTTATTAGCTGATGATGGTTTAGAATTTGAGTTTTAATTTATTGAAACACAGATTAAAGAAATTAAAGATATCTAAAAAAAAGCCTTCGCGACTTTGTGACTTCGCGGTATATATTATGAAAGATTTATCCGATTACAGAAAATCATACGAAAAAAGTGAATTGTTAGAAAACACAATTCCAGATGATGCTATACAATTGTTTCATAAATGGTTTTATGAAGCAGAAGAACAAGAAGATGGTGAAGTAAATGCCATGACAGTTTCTTCAATTGGTTTAGATGGATTTCCGAAAAGTAGAGTAGTGCTTCTTAAAAAATTCAATGAAGAAGGCTTTATCTTTTACACCAATTACAATTCTGAAAAAGGAAAAGCCATTTTGCAAAACCCAAATATTTGTATTTCTTTTTTTTGGCCTACACTAGAACGACAAGTTATTATTAAAGGTACAGCTGAAAAAACGGCTGCTGTAATTTCTGATACTTATTTTGATTCTCGTCCTGAAGGAAGTAAATTAGGAGCAATTGTATCCAACCAAAGTGAAGTGATTCCTTCAAGAGCCTTTTTAGATGAAAAACTAAAAGTATTAGAAAATGAGTTATCAGGTTCTGAAATTAAACGTCCAGAAAATTGGGGCGGATTTTTAGTAAAACCTATCGAAGTAGAATTCTGGCAAGGAAGAGCAAACAGACTTCATGATAGAATTAGATACCAATTGAACCAAGATTTTAGTTGGAAAATTGATAGATTATCTCCTTAATTTTATTTGATAAAAACTAAGTAAGCCTAAGTTTTTGATTTAGACTTTTTTTATGTTTTTACCTACAAAAAATATAACCAATTGATTATTAATCGTTTGAAATGTTAAAATTTATTGCATTTCATCGATTTAATTTGTCGTTGAGTAAGATAAAATATACTTTTGCCTTGTTAATCAACAACTTAATGATTTACACTTTATAATGCATCAGAAAATATTGATTTTATTTAAGTTTTAATTGTTTGGTTTTAGTTATAATGCATTAAAAATCCCATTTAGATAGTTCAGAATGGGATTTTTTTATTATGATTCAGAGTCGTCATCTTCTTCAATTTCTGAAACACTGTCTTCTTCGTCTTCGTCGCTGAACAATTCGAAAAAAGTGAAAGTCGTTCCACCATAAGTTCGTGCGAATGAAAAATTATCTAAATGTTCTAATTTCGTATCTTTTGAATGTTCTATAATTAGCATGCCTTCTTCATCTAATATTTCATTTTCAAAAATTAGAGTTGGAATTTTTTCAAAATCTTTTTGTTCAATATGATAAGGTGGATCAGCAAATATGATATCGTAACTTCCTTTGTGCTTTTGTAAAAATGTAAATACATCACTTTTAATTGGCGTGATGTCAAAATCAAATTCTGTTGAAATTTTTCTTATATAATTCACACATCCCATATCCGCATCAACAGCTACCAAAGGTGTAGCTCCACGAGATGCAAATTCATAAGCGATATTTCCTGTTCCAGAAAATAAATCTAAAATTTTAAGTTCACCAAAATTAAAATGGTTGTTCAAAATATTAAACAAGGCTTCTTTCGCCATATCGGTGGTTGGTCGAACGGGTAAATTTTTAGGCGCTTGTAATCTTCTTCCTTTATATTTTCCTGATATTATTCTCATGAGTGAAATAAAATAAAATGCTTTAATAGGTCTTTTTCTCCTACATTAAAAGCTGTTTTTAAGTGTGAAACCTCTAAAATATTACAATTTCTTATGTATTTGTAGGCGATTTTAAAAGCATCACTCTCTTCCGAAATGTCGCCAATAAAATGAACTGGAACAATTTCTGGATTCAATTGTAATTGCTCATAAGTAAACAACAAGTAATAAATGAAGTCTTCTAATGTTTTGTAAATAAAGGTGTTGAATAATAACAACTGTTTGTTTTTGGTCACCACAATTTCAAATCTATCGTTTTGAAAATGAACAAAAACTTGTTTGGAGTCATTATTTTTCGAAAAATCTAATGCTTTTTTAACGAATATCGAATTGCAATTCTTATAATCAAACGTATCGTAATGGTCTAACAAATAGTTGTTTATATTCGTATAAGGAATAAAAACATTATTTAAATCGTACGTATCCAAATAATCGTAAGCAAAATAATCTGTTTCAAAAACCTTAGAATTATATTGCAAATAACTTCCTAAATAATTCGGATCAAATAGGGAAGAAGGCACAAAAGTGTTTAAGTTAGAATTATGTAAAACCACTACATCATCGTACTTTTCTTCTAAAATTGGGTTTTCCACAAAAATCTTCCACAATTCTTCTTCTAAAACATTATTTTGATTAAAAACATACGATTTGTGCGTAATTATTTTGTTCGAAATCAAATCAATAACACAAAAAGAAAGGCTACTAATTGCAACCTCAAAGCATAACTTTTTATAAGTTTTTTGAGTAATATCCTGATTCATGTTTTCTATTTGATGGACAAATTTACATTTTTTGAGAGAATTAAAAACCTTCAAATGAAATTATATTTAAAATCCTTGCTATATTTGGTGTTCTTAAATAAAAATGAATGTCGCCAACGCAATTTTACAGAGTTTTAATAGACAATTTTCCTTTTGAGCCAACCGCTAATCAGGATATTTTCTTCCAAAAAATCGCAGGCTACATTTTACATTCCAAAGACGATTTATTTGTATTAAAAGGATACGCTGGAACAGGAAAAACAACTGTAATTTCTACTTTAGTAAATCAATTAAATTCGGCTAATAAAAAAGCAGTAATGTTAGCACCCACGGGACGAGCTGCCAAAGTGATGTCGGCTTATTCAGAAAAACCTGCATTTACTATTCACAAACGTATTTATTTTCCAAAAAAGAATAAAAATGGCGGAGTCGGATTTGTGATGCAAGCCAATAAATTTAAAGATACGATTTTCATTGTCGATGAATCTTCTATGATTTCAGATCAATCTAACGAAACAAGTTTGTATGAAAACGGTTCTTTATTAGACGATTTGTTGTTTTATGTAGATGCAGGACAAAATTGTAAAATAATTTTAGTCGGAGATACCGCGCAGTTGCCACCAGTGAATTCTGATATTAGTCCGGCTTTGGATATTCATTCTTTACATGTAAATTACGATAAAGAAATTGTTCATATTGAGTTAGATGAAGTCATGCGACAAGCAGAAAACTCAGGAATTTTGTACAATGCTACCGAATTGAGAGAATTACTAAAATCGCATTTTATAGATGATTTTAAGTTCCTTTTAAAACGCTTTAAAGATATCGTTCGACTAGAAGATGGTTTTGATATTGAAGACGCGATTCATCAATCGTATAGAAATTATTCTACGGAAGATACTTCTTTTATTGTGCGTTCTAACAAAAGAGCCAATCAATACAATCAACAAATTAGGCAACGAATTTTAGGAAAAGAAAGCGATTTATCGGCTGGCGATTTATTAATGGTTGTAAAAAATAATTATTTTTGGTTAAATGAAACTTCACAAGCAGGTTTTATAGCCAATGGAGATATTATTGAAGTACTAAAAATTAGAAATATTCAAGAATTATACGGCTTCAAATTTGCGAATGTTACGATTCGAATGATAGATTATCCCAATGAAGCTTCCTTTGAAACGGTTTTACTTTTAAATACCATTGAAAGTGAATCGGCTTCGTTAACTTATGAAGAATCGAACCTTTTATACCAGGAAGTTTCTAAAGATTATGAAGACGAAATTCATAAATATAAAAAATTACTTAAAGTAAAAAACAATCCGTATTTCAATGCGTTGCAAGTTAAGTTTTCTTATGCAATTACATGTCATAAATCGCAAGGTGGACAATGGAGTAGTGTATTCGTAGAAAAACCTTATTTACCCAATGGAGTAGATAGAGATTACATTCGTTGGTTGTACACGGCTATAACTCGTGCCAAAGAGAAGTTATATTTAATTGGGTTTAAAGAAGAAGATTTTGTATAAACTATAAAACTCGTAAAAATTCAATTTCATTACATTTAAAATGAAATTATATCTTAAAAAAATAATATTAATAAAATTCTATAAATTAATAAAATGAAAATAATTGCTGTCATTCCTGCTCGTTATGCTTCTACACGATTTCCTGCTAAATTAATGCAAGATTTAGGTGGAAAAACAGTCATTTTAAGAACGTATGAAGCTGCACTGTCTACCAATTTATTTGATGATGTATTTGTGGTAACCGATTCCGATTTAATTTATAACGAAATTATTTCGAACAACGGAAAAGCAATTAGGAGCATCAAAGAGCACGAAAGTGGAAGCGACAGAATTGCTGAAGCTGTTGATAGTATTGATGCTGATATTATAATCAACGTTCAAGGTGATGAACCTTTTATCAATAAACCACCATTAGAACAAATTATTGAAGCCTTCAAACAAGATACAGATTTGAAAATAGATTTGGCTTCGTTAATGTTTGAAATTAAAGAGAAATCGGAAATTGAAAATCCGAATAATGTGAAAGTAATTACGGATCAACAAGGATTTGCATTGTATTTTTCACGTTCGGTAATTCCGTTTCCACGTGAAGAAAATGTAGGAGTTCGTTATATGAAACATATTGGAATTTACGCTTTTAGAAAGCAAGCTTTATTAGATTTTGCTAAATTACCAATGCTTTCTTTAGAAGCTTCAGAAAAACTAGAACAACTTCGCTATTTAGAATACGGAAAACGCATCAAAATGATAGAAACAAGTCATGCTAGTATCGGAATTGATACACCAGAAGATTTAGAAAAAGCTAGACAATTGATTTAACTTGTTTTTAGTTTATCCAAGTATTTTATTCCATAAACTTATTTTCATCCTACAAAAAAAGCAGGAAGTTATAAAACATCCTGCTTTTTCAATATATTTAAAATTGGAAAATTACTTTTCTTGTAGGTATTTTTCAGGTTCTTTTAAAAATTTATCTTTACATGTTTTAGCACAAAATCCGTAGAGCTTTCCTTTGTAATGTGCCGTGTCGGATACACCATGTTTTTTAATATCCATTTTACAATAAAAATCTACTTCATTATCGTATTTTAATTTGTTTAAAGGATTTTCTGGTTCTACAAGTTTTGAAGCTTCAGTTCCAGCCATTTCTTCTTCTTTTTTGTGGCAACTGATTGCTAAAACTGCTAACAAAATAACTATTGATTTTCTCATTTTTATAATTTAATGGTGTTCTTCATTGGTACATAATCCGATAATTTCATGAAAAACATCATGCAATTTTGCTAAGGCTTCTGTAATTTCTTTATCCGATTTTTTACTTTTTACTAATTTGTCTAATTTCTTGCTGTCAGCTTTTAATTGCTGAACTGCAGCTACAACTTCTTTTTTATTAAATTCGGTTGGAATGATTGATTTTGCTAATGCATCTGCTTTAGCAACCATTTCTGCGCTTCTAGCTTTTATGGGTTTTAAATCGCCTTCTTCACTTGGATGAAAGGTTTGTGACATCACTTTGTGAAAATCTTTTAATGCTGGCCAATCGTCAAATTTTCCTTTAGTGGCTGCTTTATAATTCGCGCTTACTTCATTCCAATTGATTACATTCCAAATCGAAGTTAAATAATCGGCACGTTTGTTTTGATATTTTAAATAATACGCATGCTCCCAAACATCAATACCTAAGATAGGTGTTCCTTTTGATTCAGCAACATCCATTAAAGGATTATCTTGATTAGCAGTAGATGAAATTACAAGTTTTTTATTTGAATCTACAGACAACCAGGCCCAACCCGAACCAAATCGAGAAGTAGCTGCAGCATTAATTTTTTCTTTTAAAGCCTCTAAACTTCCGAAAGTTTCAATAATTGCTTTTTCTAATTCTGCAGATGGTTTAGTGTTTTTTTCAGGAGTTAAAATGGACCAAAATAATTCGTGGTTAAAATGTCCACCCGCATTATTTCTGACAGCAGGACTAAATTTAGACATCGAAGCAAAAATTTCTTTAAGCGACATTTTTTCAGCTTCTGTACCAACAATTGCTGCATTTAAATTTTTCACATACGCAGCATGGTGTTTACTGTAGTGAATTTCCATGGTTTGCGCATCTATTACAGGCTCTAAAGCTGCATACGAATAGGGAAGAGGTTTTTGAGTAAATTGTGCAGAAACACTCAAAGTTACAATTGATAACAAGAATAAAATTTTATTTTTCATGTTGATTTATGATTTATTTATAAGTGTAAAGTTACGACGTTTTCAGCTTGAAAAGTCATTTTTGACAGAACTTTAAGATTTAATAATACAATCTGAAATCTAATAATTTACAAAGTGCATAATTTTTTTCAAAAAGCGTTTCTACGACTTCATCAATATTTTCATTATCTTGAAATAGTTTAAAAAATACTTGATCTAATTGGTAACTTTTTAAATTATTAAATTTCTCTCCGTAACCAGAAATGGCTTTTGCACCTGTAACATCGAGGAAAAATTGAGCTTGGTCGTTAGTTAATTCTAGCGTTTTTGTATTAGCAAAATGAATGATTTTTCTTTTCATTTTCCCTTCAAAAAGTTCTGCAATTTCATCTAAGCTATAATAGTAATTGTAAATACAAATGTTGTTGTTTTCGCCTTCCATTACCAAATAAATAATTTCATAATTCTTAAAATTATGATCGTCATAGAGTAGTGCTGATAAACTTTCTTCTAAGCCTTCAATGGTGTCACAAGCTTTATAAATATTAGGAATTCCGTGATGTAAAGCTAAGCTTTCTAACTGCTTTTCAATTTCAGTAACTTCATCAGTATCAATATCTTTTACTGCTTCTAAACAGAATACAAATTGTTCTAATTCTTCCATATTTTAATGTAAAGGGCGTTTTTTAATCATTCCGCCACGTGTATCTTTTACGCTATTCATCACCACAAATGCAGATGGGGAAATTTTGTCTAATTCGGTCATTAGTTTGTTCAATTCTAATCTGGTAATTACCGTGTACACAATATCTGTTTCTTTAGTTTCACCTCGTTTACCAAATCCTTTTTTTCCGCTATAAACAGTAACGCCACGTCCCATTTTATTTATAATCATTTCTCTAATTTCCTCATTATGAGAAGAAACAATTGTTACGCCAATATATTCTTCAATACCTTCAACAATAAAATCGAGTGTTTTTGAAGCTGCTAAATACGTAATCATGGAATATAAAGCAATCTCGATCCCTAAAAAATAAGCAGCTGTTCCGAAAATTAGAACGTTTATAATGATAATAACATCTCCAATTGTGGTTCCAAATTTCCGACTTAAATAAATAGCCAAAACTTCTGTTCCATCAATAACTGCACCACCACGAATGGCAAAACCAATTCCAGCTCCAAGGAAAAAACCTCCGAAAACAGCAACCAATAAATTATCATTTGTGATATTTGGAAAAGTTAATGTCGCAAGAGCTAATGAAAGTCCACCAATTGCAAAAGCTGTTTTTATAGCAAATTGCTTTCCAATTACATTAAAACCTAAAAATACAAAAGGCAAATTGACTAAAATAATTAGCACATAAAGAGGAATATTAGTTAGTGAAGCTACAAGTAATGAAATACCTGTAGCGCCACCATCAATAAAATGATTCGTTAATAAAAACGCTTTAAAACCAAAGGACGCAGACAAAATTCCTAAGACAATTAAAAACACATCTTTTATATTATGTTTGACTGTAATTTTAAGTTTTTTGTATGCTTTAGCGAAAATATAATCGGAAATTTTACCTTTTTCTAAAGAAGAATCCAGAAGTATTATTTTGAGAATGATGTTTTTAAAAAAAGAATTCATTTTATATGTTTTAAATTTATTTTATATGATTTTATGCAACACGTTTTGCCATTTTTGAATTATTTCGATTTCATTGACTATAAGTCTTGTTTCATTTTTATCGAAAAATTCTAAAACTATTGTTGGTTTTGACGCGAAAGTTAGTTCTAACTCTAACTTTTCCAGAATCTTATCTTTATTTTCAGTTCTTTCGATTCGACAATTTGATAAATCTGAAATATTAATGGTTATAAATTTATCAAATTCATCTGATTTTTTGGAAAAAAAAAGTAATTTATTTCTTTTATCTATTCCGATAATTGAAGCATTCCAACTGTCTTTTTCATGAATCATCGAATCATTTTCTTTTGCCTTCAGAATTAAATTTTTGTTTCTTTTTTTCTGTTTTACACTTGAATTAAAATAGAACAGTAAGAAAGGTAATAAGCACATAACCAATACTATACTACCAATTAGTAGGGATGTTGTATCCATGATTTATTTTTTAAAATTAATTTTACATTGATTTTTTGCACAATTAAAAATTGTTACAAAGCTATTTAAGTGAAATGTAGAATTAATTTACCAGAAAGTATGAAAAGGAAATATGATATCAATCGGTTTAAAACGAATGGGAAGTAAAGTGTAGAAAAAATAACTTTTGGCTAAAACCGATTTGTTTTGTTTTTTCTTAATAACAGTTTTTACAAAATTATTGCAATAAAAAGCCTTTGTAACTTTCGATTTTGCAACATAATGAAATTGAATATTTCGATTGAATTGACAACTTAAAACAGATGTTGGTTTAGTTGTATGAACTTCTTTTTTACCGTTTTGACTGTATTGTGGAGAAGATAAAACACTTACATTCATTTGTTGTAAAGTACTAATTACAAAGTATCCTACAACAGAAAAAAGAAATATAAATCCTATTTTTAATAAGTTTTTCATCGCTCCAAAAGTAGTCGTAATAACCTTAAAGTACTAATCTAACACAGAAATTTAGGATAATTTTAATATAAAGTAATTAAGTTTATAATTTTTTAATGATGAGCAAATCGTTAAAACGTTCCACATTTTTAAGAACCGTTACATCAAATTTTTCAGATTCAAAATTTTTCAAATACTGATTTAATTGGTCTCTTTTATTACTATCTAAAAGCATGGTATTAAATAAAATAAATCCATTTGCTTGAAGTAATTTTTTAATGTTATCTATAAAACTTTTCTCAAAAAGAAAGCTTGGCATTTCTGTATCTTTAAATATATCAATAATAATTAAATTGTAGGTTATAATACTTGTTTTCACAAACTCTTCCGCATCGGCAATAACACATTTAAAGTTTCCAATTTTATCTAAACCAAAATATGAATTAGCAATATCAATTATTTCGGCATCTAATTCAACGCCCGTTATCTTTTTAGAAAATTTAAAATCAGAAATCAAGGTTTGAACTACACTACCACCAGCAACGCCAAGTAACAAAATAGCATTCATGTTATCAATTTCATCTTGACCAATAGTAATAAGTCCTTTTTTTAAAACCGTTTGTAAACTACCATAAGAATAATTGGTGTTTTTAGTATTTAACATTGTTTTTCCATTGTACAAAGTCACTTCTAAGGACTTACTAATAGAAGACGATGTATTATAAATAGTTATAGGATAGAAATAACTTAATATTTTTTTAAACATTGCGCTTTGATTTGAGTAAATATAGTATATTTTTGCTAACCAAATTTTGCGACATGAAACAATTTATTTACCGATTTATATTTTTTAAAGTAATGGGATGGAAAGTGAAAGGCACTTTTGATACCCATATAAAAAAATGTGTAATAATAGTTGTTCCACATACAAGTTGGTTTGATTTTTTTATTGGAGTTTTTTTCAGAGGAACTTATCCTGTAGAAATTAATTTTTTAGCCAAAAAAGAATTATTTAAATTTCCGTTAGGACCATATTTAAAATGGATGGGTGGCATTCCTTTGAATAGAAGTAAAACTGAAAATAAAGTTGATACTATTGCAAAAATTTTTGAGAAAAATGAAGTTTTAAGACTTTCATTATCGCCAGAAGGAACAAGAAAAAAAGTAGACACATGGAAATCTGGTTATTATTACATTGCTCAAAAAGCTAACGTACCTATTATTCCAATTGGTTTTGATTATGAAAACAAACAAGTTATAGTTTTCGAACTTTTCATGACCACTAATAACTACGAACAAGATGCTAAGTTTTTAGAAAATTTGTTTAAAAATGTAAAAGGAAAAGTTGCTGAGCAAAGTTTTTATTAATTTTTTTTACCTCAAAAGTCTCTATTTTATTGATGTTTTAAAAAAAAAATAAAAAAAAAACATTTTTTTAAAACCAAAACCTTATAGTTTAACGTACATAGATATGTAAAACTATAAATATGAAATCTACTTTATTTTCAATAACAGCTTTAGCATTATTTGCAACGTCCTGTTCAGACGAAGTAGGTATGTTAAGTAAGCCGATTTCAAATCCAGAATTAAAATTAGTTACTACAAGTAACACTTCTGGAAAAGTTTCTTACACCAATTTATTAGCTGCTTCAGCAACAGTAAAATCACTAACAATTAATGGTTTGGATGCAGATGGTGCCTACTTTAACAGCGAAACTGATGAACTTATGTTGGCATCAAGAACCAACAATACTTTACAATTATACAAAGGACTAAACAATTCTGTAATTAACAACACAGATAATTTATTATTACAATCTTCTACTGGAAATACTGATTTTAACAATCCAAGAGAAATTGCTGTATCAGGGGATAAGATAATAGTAACTCAAGACCAAAATACTGCTAATGGAAATACAAACAAACTTGTAGTTTATCAAAAAACAAGTACAGGTTTTACGCTTTTAAATTCATACACTGTAAATTTTAAAACTTGGGGAATTCATATTGAAGGAAATACTTTATATGCGGTTGCTGACTTAGCGAGTGATTTATTAATTTTCGAAAACTTTTTTTCAAATTCAAACGGGAATATTCTACCTACTAAAAGAGTTACTATTGAAGGCTTAGTTAGGACGCATGGAATTACTTTTTCTGCAGCTGATAATAGAATGGTTTTAACAGATGTAGGAAATGCGACTTCTGCAACAGATGGTGGAATTATTGTTATTAATGATTTCTCAACAAAAATTGCTGCAACTCCTAACATGGGAACAATTACTATGGCAAACCAAGTAAGAGTTTATGGACCAAATTCAACTTTAGGAAATCCAGTGGATGTAGCTTACGACAGTGTAACAAACAATATATATATCGCTGAACGCTTGAATGCAGGCGGAACAGTTCTAACCTTTTCATTGCCAACTACAAGTAGTGACGCAACACCTTTAAATACCAGATCAGAAGCAGGAGTTTCATCTGTATATTTAATTAGAAAATAATAGTTTTAGTTTTTTTTTTAAAATCCCAACTCTGATTTATTTCAGGTTGGGGTTTTTTTGTACATAATTTTTAAAGGTTCCGTCTTTAAAAAAAACAACAATACTTTCAATGTCAGAATTCTGATTCAATTCATTCAACGAAGTTTTAAATATTGGTGTATTTGAAATATTTTTAAGATCATCCTCAATTACAGCAGTTTTTTCATCATTATTTGTTGTAGAAAATAAATCTGGCGTATTTTTTTCTTCGTTATTAAAACTTAAAATAGAAGTAGTGGTTACGTTTGTTTCATCTTGCTTATAATTTTCATCATTAGGGAAATTTCCTTTTCCATTTAACAACCATAATAATTCTACTTCGGGAAAGCACTCTAAAACCTTTAAAATAAAATCTAAACTGGGTTTATTTCTTCCAGATAATAAGTGTGAAATACTAGAACGCTGAACTGAAATTTTATCTGCAAAGGAAGAAGCAGTTAAACCATAATAATCAAAAATAATTTCCAACCGTTTCACAAAATCGTCTGTATTAATCATAGTATTTCAATTTGAATTGTTTGTTTACAAATGTAATAAATAAATTGGAATTATTGGTATTTACAAATGTAAATAAATATGAATTAAGCAAATATAACTTAAAGTAAATACATAATAAAACATATTTAACTTATTGATTTTAAATCTATTTATATTTTTAAAATATATAAATTTACAATTGTTAATTATTGCCTACTAATACTGTTTACAAATGTTTATTCAGAATACAAGTTGTTAGTTTACAAATGTAAAATTTAATATATTTACATTTGTAACATGAAAAACAATTTACAATTAGCAACAACGTATTTATATGATTCCATTGTAGGACGATACGTCACTATGGAAGATATCGACTTATTTGTTGAAACTTTACATGAAGGATTTAAAATTGAAACAGTAGGATTTTCAGTAAATAAAAATCCAATAGTATCTATACAATTTGGCAAAGGAAAAACTAAAATTTTAGTTTGGTCTCAAATGCATGGAAATGAATCAACCACAACAAAAGGATTAGTTGATTATTTAAATTATTTAAATTTAAACCAAAAAGAATTCGAAACCCTATCAGAAAACTACACATTCTATATACTTCCTATTTTAAATCCAGATGGCGCCATTTTGTATACAAGAGAAAACGCAAACAAAGTTGATTTAAATAGAGATGCTTTGGAGTGCACTCAGCCAGAAAGTAAAATTTTAAGAAAAGTTGTAGCAGATTTTAATCCAGATTTTTGTTTTAATTTACACGATCAACGTACAATTTTTGGATTAGTTGAAACGAAATTACCCGCAACTATGTCTTTTTTAACTGCTTCATACAATATAGAACGTGAATTTAACGTTGTAAGAAAGAGAGCGGCATCTGTTATTGCAGAAATTCATACAGAATTAGAAAAATTCATACCCAATCAGGTTGGACGATTTGATGATTCCTTCAACATAAATTGCACAGGAGACTATTTTACTAACAAGGGTTATCCTACAATTTTATTTGAAGCAGGACATTATTCGAATGATTATCAAAGAGATATTGTAAGAAAATATGTTTTTATTGCCTTAAAAAAGGCAATTTTATCTTGTAACGAAAACGTTGTAGTACTGTCAAATTTTAACAAATATTTGCATATTTATCAAAATAACAAATGTTTTTATGATTTTATTTTTAAAAATGTCAAAATTATTAACAATAATGTAGAAAAAATCATTAAATTTGCAGTCCAATACAAGGAAGTTCTGATGGGTAATAAAATAATGTTTATTCCCGAAATTGTTCAAATTGAAAATTTAGATGATTTTTATGCACATCAAACCATTGATTATAAAAATGAATTATTTGAAATTGAGAATAGAAACTATCCAAAAATTGGAGACACTGTAAAAATTAGAATATAAAAAAGAGTAAAAAAATTGATTATGAGTAAGTTTAGATTAGATGAAGTAGATCACCAAATTTTAGATATGTTAATTGACAATACTAGAATTCCTTTTACTGATATTGCAAAAAAATTATTAATATCTGCTGGAACGGTTCATGTTAGAGTTAAAAAAATGGAAGATGCAGGAATTATTCAAGGATCTTCATTAACTTTAGATTATGAAAAATTAGGTTATTCTTTTATTGCATATGTGGGTATATTTTTAAATAGTACCTCTCAGACAAAATTTGTTTTAGAAAGAATTAATGAAATTCCATTCGTAACAGTAGCTTCAGTAACTACAGGAAAATTTAATATCTTTTGTAAAATTAGAGCAAAAGACACTGCAAATGCAAAAGATATTATCTTTCAAATAGATGATATCGATGGTGTGTACAGAACAGAAACAATGATTTCGTTAGAAGAAAGCATTAACGATAAAAAACGATTAATGCATACGATTTTCAAAGAATTGTAATATATTTAGGCTTTCATTTTTGAAAGCCTTTTTTTTAATATAAATTCTTATGATCAAATTAAATCAAAACGAATATTTAGACTATTACGGTTATTATATTTCATTAAATAGTACTGATGATTTCATTCTAAATTTAGAAAATCAATTGGAGAGCACATCGCTTTTTTTCAAATCTTTACCAATTGATAAATTAGAATATCAATATGAAGTAGGGAAGTGGACACCAAAAGACATTTTGCAGCATATTATAGATACTGAGAGAATTTTTGCCTATAGAGCTTTACGTTTCGCTCGTTTTGATTTAACAAACCTTCCTGGTTATGAAGAAAATGATTATGCTAATTCTGCAAACGCAACAAATCGAACAATTGGAGATTTAATTGAAGAATACAAAGTTGTAAGATTAGCTTCGATACATTTATTTAAAAGTTTTTCAGAAAAAATGCTTTTAAATATTGGTTTGGCTAATAATGCTCCTGCTTCGGTTAGAGCCTTAGGATTTATCATTGCTGGACATGAAATCCATCACGTTACCATAATTAAAGAAAGATATTTAAAATAAAAAATCCCGTTCTAATTTAGGAACGGGATTTTTTTTAAGATTTAATCTTCATCGTCGTAATCATCAGCATCATCGCTGATTTTATTTCCATCAGCATCTTCTTCATCATCTAATTCGATTTTTTCTTCTTTTTCATCATCATCATCAGAATCATCATCAATTTCTAGCTCTTTCAACGCATCTAAGTTTTCCTCTGGTGCGAATAAATCGTCATCTTCATCGAAGTTTTCAATTCTATCGGCTAACTTCATACTCACTTTTACTAAATAAATAGTGTCTTCGGTTCTAACTTCAACGGCTTCAATGGTCTCATTCTTAGCGTTTTTGAAGCGAATAATATCCGAATCATCATATCCGTCAGGAAACTTTTCAACTAATAAGTTTAAAATCTCGTTTGTTAATTTTGCGTACTCTACGATTATTCTTTTCATTTGTTGCGTGCCTTAATCAATTTAAATGTCAAATTTAGTATTGAAATATTAAAATTTAAATTTTTTTTAAACTTTTTTTTTTCTTATTACCAACCTAAAATATAAGCAAATATTAGTGGTGTCACAATTGTAGCATCAGATTCTACAATAAATTTAGGTGTATCGACATCTAATTTTCCCCATGTAATTTTTTCATTTGGTACAGCACCAGAATAAGAACCATAACTAGTAGTTGAATCTGAAATTTGACAGAAATAACTCCAAAATGGCACATCATGCATTTCCATATCTTGGTACAACATTGGAACTACACAAATTGGGAAATCTCCAGCAATACCGCCACCAACTTGGAAGAAACCAATTCCTTTACCTGCACAGTTTTTCGGATACCAATCTGCCAACCACATCATGTATTCGATGCCACTTTTTGTTGTAGACGCTTTAAATTCTCCTTTAATGCAGTATGATGCAAAAATATTACCCATTGTACTATCTTCCCAACCTGGGACTACAATTGGCAAGTTTTTTTCAGCTGCTGCAACCATCCAAGAATCTTTAGGATCAATTTCGTAGTATTGTTCTAAAACACCAGAATTGATCATTTGGTACATAAATTCATGTGGAAAATATCTTTCACCAGCTTTATCAGCATTATTCCAAATGTCGTATAAATGTTGTTGTAAACGACGGAAAGCTTCTTCTTCAGGAATACAAGTATCTGTAACTCTATTAAAGTGATTGTCTAATAATTCTCTTTCTTCTTCTGGCGATAAATCTCTGTAATTTGGTACTCTTTTGTAGGAATTATGCGCTACCAAATTCATGATATCTTCTTCTAAATTTGCACCTGTACAAGAAATAATATGAATTTTATCTTGACGAATCATTTCTGCTAATGATTTTCCTAACTCAGCTGTACTCATGGCACCAGCTAAAGTTACCATCATTTTTCCATTATCTAATAAATGTTCTTCATATCCTTTAGCTGCGTCAACTAAAGCAGCAGCGTTAAAATGCAAATAATGCTTTTCTACAAACTGACTAATTGGTCCTTTACTCATTCTATTTATTTTTCGTTCTTGTTTTTATTATATCCTAAAATTTCTAAAACCTGGTCGGCATTTTGCTGCTCAGAAAATACTTCTGTAGCAAAAATTCCGTTTTTATCTTTATCGATTAAAATATGTTTCGGTTGCGGTAAAATACAGTGACTTAATCCGCCATAACCTCCAATTGTTTCTTGATACGCACCGGTGTTGAAAAAGCCGATATATAGTGGTTTTTCTTTGTTGTATTTTGGTAAATAAACCGCATTCATGTGTTGTTCAGAATTGTAATAATCATCGCCATCACAGGTTAATCCGCCTAAAAGTACACGTTCATACACGTCGTTCCAACGATTGACAGCTAACATTACAAAACGCTTATTAATTGCCCAAGTATCTGGTAAAGTTGTGATAAATGAAGAGTCAATCATGTTCCAATTTTCTCTATCATTTTGTTTCTTTTGATATAAAACTTGGTACAATGCGCCACCAGCTTCACCAACTGTAAACGAGCCAAATTCTGTAAAAATATGTGGCACGTCAACTTCTGCTTCATCACAAGCAATTTTGATTTGATTTAGAATTTCATCTACCATATATTGGTAATCATATTCAAAAGCTAGAGAGTTTTTGATTGGAAAACCACCACCAATATTTAAACTGTCTAAAGAAGGACATTCCTTTTTTAAAGCAATGTATACTTTTAAACATTTTACTAACTCGTTCCAGTAATAAGCTGTATCACGAATACCCGCATTAATAAAAAAGTGAAGCATCTTAAGTTCAACCTTCTTATTATCAGCGATTTGTTTTCTGTAAAACGGTAAAATATCTTTATATCCGATTCCTAAACGTGAAGTATAAAACTCAAATTTAGGCTCTTCCTCTGCTGCAATTCTTATTCCGATTTTAAATTTACCATCAATTTGTTCTTGAAGTAAGTCTAATTCTTCGTAATTATCAATAACAGGAATAGTGTTTTTATGTCCATTATTAATTAAACGCGCAATGTTAGTTACATATTGATCTCTTTTGAAACCGTTACAAACCACAAATGAATTTTTGTTGATTTTACCTTGCTCCATTAAATTCTCTACAATATTGATATCGAAAGCAGATGAAGTTTCAATGTGAATATTGTTTTTAAGTGCTTCATTTAAAATGAATTCAAAATGCGAACTCTTAGTACAATAACAATAAAAATATTTGGCCTCATACCCATGTTTTTCCATTGAATTTCTAAACCACATCTTCGCTTTGTTGATGTTTTCAGAAATTTTAGGTAAATACGTAAACTTTAAAGGCGTTCCATATTGTTCCACTAATTTCATTAAGTCTATACCGTGAAACTGTAAATGGTCTTTATTTAAAGTAAATTCTTCCTGTGGAAAATAGAAAGTTTGATTTATAAGGTCGGAATATTTTGTATTCATTGAATAAATAAAAGTTTAATTGAAAAAATTAGTTCCAAAACGATTAGCAAAAGTAAAAATAATATTGCTAAAAATAGTTGTAATTTAAAAAAATATTAAATCTGTAAATAATCTTGAAAAGCTAATAAAATCAGAGAGTTATCAACGGTTTGATTGATTTTAATTTCTCCTATTTTGTTTAATAAAGCAAATTGTACTTTTCCAAACTCATTTTTCTTGTCAAAAATTAATAAATCTATAATTTTTTGAATGTCAGCTTCATCAAAAACAACCTTTTCATAAACATCGGTAATAATGTATTTGATTTCTGCATATTCATCATTTGAAATCAGATTTAGTTGTAATGATAAATGACTTTCTAAAATCATTCCAACGGCAACTGCTTCACCATGCAACAAAGTTTTTTTATGTTCAGATTCTAAAAAATAACTCTCAATAGCATGTCCTAATGTATGTCCAAAATTTAAGGCTTTTCTAATTCCGTTTTCTGTTAAATCTTCAGAAACAATTTTGTTTTT
This sequence comes from Flavobacterium difficile, assembly GCF_011392115.1. Lineage (GTDB taxonomy): Bacteria > Bacteroidota > Bacteroidia > Flavobacteriales > Flavobacteriaceae > Flavobacterium > Flavobacterium difficile. Next base: position 34,439 of record NZ_JAAJBT010000004.1, on the reverse strand, counting down.
TATTTCAATTGATTCTTTAATTAAAACATCTAAATCATCTGTATTTAAATTATTTAAATTTTTTAATTTATCCCAATATTTTTTGTCGTAAATTAAACCATGTTTTAACATTTCTGCCAAACCGGAACGCATTTCATTGGATGGCAAAGTTTCTAAAAATTTAGTAATAACCACAACCGATTTTGGTTCTTTAATTACGCCAATTTGATTTTTTAAATTCCCTAAATCCACGCCGTTTTTACCACCAATAGAAGCGTCAACCATAGCTAAAAGTGTAGTGGGTATATTTATAAAATCAATTCCTCTTTTAAAAGTACAAGCAACAAAACCACCAATATCAGTAATTACACCACCACCAAGATTCAGTAAAATACTTTTTCTATCTGCACCTAACTCAATTAAAGTATGCCATAAATCTAAACAAGTATAGATGTTTTTATTTTCTTCTCCGACTTCAATTTCAATAATTTCTATTTCTATTTCTGTTGGTAAATTGGAAAGAAAATAAGGCAAACAATTCTCATTCGTGTTTTCATCAACTAAAACAAAAATTTTAGAATAGTTTTCTTTTTTGAGAAGGTTTTCTAAATAAACAAAACTAGTATCATTAAAATAAATAGAATAATTATTGGCTTGAATAGGGTTCATCGATTTTTTTTATAAAATTCTTTGCAAAATAAATTAAAAAAAAGGAGAAATCATTACATCAATAAGTATATTTGCATTCCTTAAATTTTCATAATAAAAATGGAGAAAATATTTAACAATACTGAGAACGCATTTTCGTTAAAATCTAATTCAGAATTAAACAGAGCTCATTTTCTATTTCAAATGATTGGAAAACCATCATTAGTAAAAATTGGAACCTCATTAACAAATTTCGCTTTAAAATTTCATTTGCCAGTTGAAGGAATCATTAGAAAAACAGTTTTTGATCATTTTTGTGGCGGCGTAAGCGAGCAAGATTGCTTGAAAGTTGTTGCAAAAATGTATACCAAAGGTGTTTCTTCTGTTTTAGATTACTCTGTGGAAGGAAAAGAAGAAGAAGAGCAGTTTGATGCTTGTTTGAAAATGACATTAAAAACTATCGATTTTGCAAAAGAAAATAAAGCCATTCCTTTTGCTGTTTTTAAGCCAACTGGATTAGGAAGAATTGATTTGTATGAAAAAGTTGGAACAAATTTACCATTAACTTCAAGTGAACAAAATGAATGGAATAGGGTAGTGGCACGATTTGAAAAAATTTGTCAATATGCTTATGAAAATGATGTTCAAATTTTAATTGATGGGGAAGAAACTTGGATGCAAGATGCTGCTGATGATTTAGTGGAAAAAATGATGGAGAAATTTAATACAAAAAAAGCATTAATTTTCAACACTTTGCAATTATACCGTTGGGATAGAGTAGATTATTTGAAGCAATTACACTTGCGTGCTAAAGAAAAAGGGTTTCACATTGGAATGAAATTAGTACGTGGTGCATATATGGAAAAAGAAGCCAAGCGTGCTGAAGAGAAAGGATACAAAAACCCAATTTGTGAAAGTAAACAAGCTACAGATGCTAATTTTAATGCTGGCTTAACTTATATGCTAGAAAACATTAATGAAATGGCTATTTTTGCTGGAACTCATAATGAAGAAAGTTCGTATTTATTGATGAATTTGATGGAGCAAAAAGGAATTGCTACAAATGATTCACGAATTTGGTTTGGACAATTATATGGTATGAGTGATAATATTAGTTATAACCTAGCAGCAAATAACTATAATGTTGCAAAATATTTGCCTTTTGGACCAGTAAAAGATGTGATGCCTTATTTAATAAGACGTGCACAAGAAAATACATCAGTAGCAGGACAAACGGGTAGAGAATTAACTTTGATTATTTCTGAAAGAAATAGGAGAAAATTGAAATAACATAATTTATGATTTTTAATTTACTAAAATTCTCGATATTGTTACTAAGTTGAAAGTATTATTTTGGTTGAAATTATATTTATGTTAAAAAAAATTAATGTAATCTTTTTTTAATTAACTTTGGATTTTAAATAACTATTAATTAAAAAATATGAAGAAAAAACTACTTACTTTTGGCGTGTTGTTTTCTACGTTAATTGGTACTTCTCAAACTTTATTAAGAGAAGATTTCGAAGGTTCAACTTTTCCTCCTACAGGATGGACTGTTGAAAACACACATCCTAACACTTTATACAATTGGTCTAGAAGTGTTGGTAACCCTGCCGCTACAGGAAATGGTTCTGCGATAGTAAATTGGGTTGCAGCAACCCAGGATGAAAAATTAATTTCTCCTTCATTTAGTTCTGTTGGTTTAACCAATTGTTATGTGAATTTCACAGCAATAGTTGGTTTTGAATATATGGTTACAATACCTGCTGGTGATTTAAGATGTCAAGTATCTACTGATAATGGTGTAACTTGGACAACTATTTGGGTTGAAGAAAATGAACCTACATTTACAGATTATCAACCATTATACAAAAATATTCAGTTAGGAGCCCCTTTTCTTGGTCAGTCTAATGTAAAAATTAGATTTCAATACGAAGCAAATGATGCTGATTTAATTAGAATTGATGATATTAGCGTGACAGCGTGTCCTGGTGTTGTAGGAGCTAAATCTAGCTTAATTACGGAAAATACAGCAACTTTATCTTGGAATAGTACTGCATCACAATTTGATTTACAATATGGACCATTAGGATTTGCTTTAGGTTCAGGTACAATTGTTAGTGGTTTAACATCTCCATCTGCAAACATTACAGGCCTTACTGCTGGTACTGCTTATTCTTTTTATGTAAAATCTAAATGTGGCACTACTACAGAAAATGCCTGGGATGGTCCTTATGTATTTACAACAGTTACAACACAACCTACAGCTCCAAATTACAGTTATGGTTTTGAGAGTTTAAACTTACCACAAGCTGGTTGGTCTACGTTTACTGCTGCTACTGCAGCAAATACTACAAGTGGATTTTGGGGTATTGCTGCAAATGTACCTGCTGGTTTTGCAGTAGATGGTGTTAACATTGCTTTAGCTTCTTCAAGTACAAATACAGCATCAAACTCATGGTTATTTTCACGTGGAATAACTTTAGCAGCTGGACAACAAATCACAATTAACTACAGTCATAGATTGAATAGAGCAGCAGGTACTACTTCTGTCAATAATTTAGCTTTGAGTATTGGAACCGCAGCCAATGTAGCTTCACAAACGACTACTCTTACACCATCTTTTTCAGTAACAAGTACAGCTGCTTATGTACAAAATACAGCAACTTTTACAGCTACAACTGCAGGTGTTTACTACTTAGGATTTAATCATACATGTCCTCAACATACCACTGCACAAAGATCAAGTGTTTTACTTGACAATGTAACTGTTACTTCTGCTTTATCTGTTGATTCATTTTTAACATCAAATTTCAATATTTATCCTAATCCAGTTTTTGATATTTTAAAAATTGAAAATACTAATAATTTAAAAATAAACAAAATTGTAATTTCAGATATTAATGGAAGAGTTATTCAGGAAAATGTTTCTAATTTTGAAGCAATTGATTTAACTAAAATAAATTCTGGAATATATTTATTATCTCTTGAAACTGAAAATGGTAATTTTACTAAGAAAATAGTTAAAGAATAATCCATAAATAAATTTTAAATTAAAAATCCTGAAGCAATTCAGGATTTTTTTATTCTAAAAATTTACTTTTTAATTCTAGAGTGGGTATCATGCAACTCTCTTTCTTTCCGAACCAGTTGTATCTGTTCCTAGCAATTATATCGTAAAAAATATTTTTAATACTTGTAGGAATAAAAGTAAATAAAAGCAAAACTTTTACTGATGATGATAAGTCTTTGATAATTCTAAAAACTGCTTCCGACTTAATAAAATAGGCATAACCAGGTTCGTATAATATAATACTATCAATTGAAGGGTTTATGCCTAAATATTGAATTATTTTTTGACCAGTTTCACTTTGCAATGGTACAAAACGGAAAACATCGTTTTTATCTTTTCTTATAACGAAATTAATTTTATCATTACAATAATTACAAATGCCATCAAAAAGAATTATTTTTTTATCTTTTGGTAAATTTTCAATATCCATTTATTCAATTGTTAGTATTTGAATCTGACTTTTTAACCTTTCGATTAACATTGTCATCATACGTTTGTTTAAATTTGAGGAGTTTTTGGTGTAATCTGAATATTCTTCAAGGCTAAATAATCCAATAATCATACCTTTTAATGCGTTTCTAAATTTTAAATCTTTTTGAATTGCATTTTCAATATACTTTTCTTTTTTATCTGGAGACAAAGCGAAAAATGTATTTTTTTGTTTTATAGCATAATTCTTAAAAACAGCAAGTAATAAATCGTTTTGTAATTTAAGAATAGGGCGTAAAGTGTTATTTTGAAAATATTCTTCACTTAAAGATGCTACATTTTCATTTCCAAACTTAACTGTTTTTAAAGGCAAAAGAAACTGGCTACGTTCTATCATTTTTTACTTTAAATTTACAAAAAAAATAAATATGTCTAAGTATATATCAAAAATATTTGTAACAGTTGATGTGTTAGTTATTAACACCGATACAAATGAGATTTTATTAATTAAAAGATTAAATGAACCGTATAAAAATTGTTGGGCATTACCTGGAGGATTTGTCGATGAGAATGAAGATTTAGAACAAGCGGCTAGGAGAGAACTATTTGAAGAAACAAATATTGAAACTGATAAAATGATACAAATAGGTGCCTTTGGAAAACCTTATCGTGATCCTCGTGGCCATATGATATCAATAGCTTATCAAACTTATTATATAAAAAATCAAACTATTCAAGCGAAAGATGATGCAAAAGAAGTTAAATGGTTTTCGTTAAACAATTTACCAGAATTAGCGTTCGATCATTTAGAAATAATCAACTCAATTATTTAATATTTTGTTGATTATTCTTCATCTAATAAATTCAATTTATCGCCTTTAACATGCTGAGCTTCGTACAATTCTAAATCAAAATATGGAATAGATGCTATGATATGGTCGAAAATATCTGCCATAATATACTCATAGTTTTCCCATTTTTTATCTTTACTAAAACAATAAATCTCTAATGGAATCCCTTTTTCAGTTGGCTGCAAATGTCTAACCATCATTTGCATATCTTTGTTTATTCCAGGATGTGATTCGATATAATTTTGAATGTATTTTCTAAAAAGTCCTAAGTTTGTTAAATTTCTACCATTAACATTTAAAGATTTATCTATGTTGTTGATAGAATTGTATTTATCTATATCAGCTTTTCGTCTGTCAATATATTGAGTTACAGATTGTATACGTTTAAAAGCATTTAATTCATCATTATTAATAAAACGAACCGTTGCACCTTTAATTAATATATGTCTTTTAATTCTTCTGCCGTCAGAATTTATCATTCCACGCCAATTTCTAAAACTATCTGAAATTAAACTATACGTAGGAATAGTGGAAGTTGTATTATCAAAATTTCTAACTTTTACTGTGGCTAAATTAATTTCCTCCACTTCACCATCTGCTCCAAATTTATCCACTGTAATCCAATCGCCAATTCGAACCATATCGTTAACCGTGACTTGAATACTGGCCACAAATCCTAAAATTGTATCTCTGAATACTAAAATAATTAAAGCAGAAATTGATCCGAAAGCAGTTAATAAAACTCCTTTTTTAGTATCAAAAAGTAATAAAACAATTGAAATTAAGGCGTAAATCCATAGTACAATCATAATGACCTGAATGTAACTATCAATGGGTTTGTCGTTGTATTTTGGTAAACTTTTTAAATAATCTTTTAGCGAATTTAATATACTTCGTACAATAAAAAGAGATAAAACTATGATGAAAATTTTTACACTTTTTCCAAATATATTTTCCCAATAAACGAAATCATCTAAAACAATTGGAATTTTTATACTTATATAATATAATGGAACTAAATGAGCCATATATTTAGCCGTTTTATTGGCTACTAAAAAATCGTCAAAAGTAGATTTCGTGTAAGTCGCAACAACAGCCAAACCTATAATTAGTATTTTCTTTGCTAAATAATCAATTACATACGCAAAAAATAATAACACTAATAAATTAAGAAACAAATTACCATACAAGGTAAAATTTGTACCAAAATCGAGTTTTTTTAATAAAGGTTCTGCTAAGTCGAAAACTTTCATATTTAGAAAATTTTATTTTTTAATTGGAAATATGCGATTTATAAAAATTAATTCAAATATTTTTTATCCACATAAAAGGTTCCAAAAGGAATTAATGAGGCTAATAAAATAATTGCGAAATTTTTAAGATTCCAATTTTTTTCTTCTTTAAGCAAAAATGCTAATATTATGTATAAGATGAATAAAATTCCATGAGCCATTCCAAAAGGCTTCAAAATCATTTTGTACGTTTCAAAATAGTTTGGTTTTAAAACCAACATATTAAAAATTAAAATTAAATACGATATTCCTTCAAATAGTGCGATTTTTTTAAACCAGTTTAACATTTTTATGAAAATTTAAATTTCCACAAAATTAAATAATGTTTAGCAATTAACAGCGATTTTATGATATATTTAAAATAGTTATTTTGAATTATAATATACATTATGTAAAATAGAATTTTTCAAACAATGCCTTTTACAATCGATTAATTTGATTAAATTTGAAGTGTATTTACTACTCCAATTATGAAGAACACTTTTGCAGAAAATATTGTAGACTTTTTACAACAACATGATCCATTTAAAACTGTAGCATTTACAGATTTATTGGATATTGCTACACAAAGTGAAATTATATATTTAGAGAAATCTAAACGCTTATTTAAAATTAACGACGAATTACATAAAAATTTTTACATCGTTCATTCAGGGATTATTCATTTAACTAAGATTATTGATGCTCAAGAAACATTAATTTCGAAATGTTATGTAGGATCGATATTTGGTTTACGTCCCTTTTTTGCTAAAAATAACTATGCCTTAAATTCAATTGCTAATGAAGATGCGGTTGTTTATGCCATACCAATTGTTTTATTTAAACCATTATTAGCAAAATATGCAGCTGTAATGGATTACTTTTTGGAAAGTTTTTCTGAACAATCAAAATCTACCGGTGAAAATTATCAGAATTTAAAGGCTATTTCGGAAGCTGGTTCAGAATCAGAACTAACAGATTTTTCTTATTTTCAGGAACTTGAATATGATAAAAATCCGCTTTTACTTCCAGTTCATACTTCTATAGCTTCTGCAGCGAAAAAAATGGTTGAACGCAATTCATCAGTTGCAATTATCACACAAAATGCTAGAATTTCAGGCTTACTAACTGATGCCGATTTTAGAAAAAAAATTGCCTTTGGAACACTTAATTTGGAAGCAGATTGTAGTTCTATAATGCAACAAAATGTAACTATTGTTGAAGAATCAATTTCGGTAGCAGAAGCTCAGTTGTTGTTGTTGAAAAATGATACCAATTATTTATGTGTTACCGAAGATGGAACAGAAAATACTCGTATAAAAGGGATGATTTCTGAAAGAGATATTATAAAATCGCAATCCAATAATCCAGGAGTGTTAATTGATGAAATAAGAAAAGCCAAAAATTTTGAAGAATTAAAATATATTCACTCTAAATATTTGTTTGTCATTCAAAATTCATTCACCAAAAACATTCCAATTTTCCATATTAACAATACAGCTGGTGGTATTTTGCATACCATAATTGAGCAAAATATTAAATTTTGTATCGAAAAATTAGGTACTCCTCCTGCTCGATTTGTTTGGTTAGCGTTAGGTAGTCAAGCAAGAAAAGAACAATTGGTATTAAGTGATCAAGACAACATGATTGTTTATGAAGATATTGCAGCTGATAAACATCGAGATGTTAAATTTTACTTTGTTCAATTGGCGAAATTAGTCATTTCAAACATGGAATTGTTAGGCTATAAACCTTGTCCAAATGAGCATTTAGCAAGCAATATAAAATGGTGTAAATCCTTATCTGATTTTACGGCAATTTATAGTAATTGTATTAAGTCACCAGGTGAAAACATGTCTGATTTCAGTGGTATTTTCTTTGATTTTGAATACATTTATGGTGAAATTAAAATTAAAGATTCATTAGAAATTGCTATTCATCAAAACTTAGCCAACAATAAAATATTTTTTGATTACATAGGGAATCAATTACTGAAGCTACCGCAACCACTCACCTTCTTCAAAAAATTTGCCGTAGAAGAAACTGGTATAAATAAAGACCAATTCAATTTAAAGGAAAAAGGATTGCAATTTTACATTGATGCCGCTCGTGTTTTTGCTTTGAGTTATAATTTAAAAGGGATTAACAGTACCTTTTTGCGATTTAAACAAATGGCTATTTCTGATGCCAAAAATGCTGAAAAATACTTAGATTTTGCTGAAAACTACATAAAATTACAAGGATTTAGAGCTAAAGAAGGTATTCTAAATGATAATGATGGAGCTTTTATCGATACCAATAAATTATCTAAGATTGATAAAGAAGAATTAAAAAAATCTCTTATGGCCATAGATGATATAATTGATTTGATAAAAGACAAATATAAACTAACTCGATTTTCATAAATAATCATATGCTTTCAAAAATATTTAATAAAGAATATCCTGAATTTTGGAAAAAATATACCGATTCTTTTAAAAATCCTGCGACTAAATATGTGGTAATTAGCATGGAAACATCAGGTTTAGACACCGATAAAGATGTAATTATGGCTATAGCTGCCACTTCTGTAATTAATAACAGAATCATTTTAAAAGATTCCTTTGAAATTTTTATTCAACATAAAGCCTTTAATGAAACCAGTTTAGATAATGAATTTATTACTGTAAGTAAAGTTGATAAAATTACTGAAAGTCAATCTGTTGAAATTATTTTAAATTACATTAGTAATTCTATTTTAATTGGACATAGAATCGATTTTGATATTGAGATGCTTAATAAATTACTAAGCAAATTAAAATTAGGAAAAATTAGAAATGAAGCTTTTGACATTGAAGCAATGTTAAATAAAATTTTAGAAACGAATGACAAAATGTATGCTTTAGATGAAATGAGCAACATTCTAAAAATGCCCGTTAGCAATAGAAATTCAGTTGCAGATGATGCGTATTCAATAGCATTATTATTTTTAAAAATGAAAGATAAATTGGGTATTCGTTAATTTTTTATTCAAAAATGTTAATAATTGGATTAAATTTTAATTTTTAAATTTCTTTCTTTATTTTTATGAAATGAAAAGAAAATTCTTATTGTTTTTTATACTATTCGGAGTTCAGTTTTTGTTAGGTCAAGTAAACCTTGATGTGCCTTTCGAGAAAAAATCTATTCATACTTCAACCTATATTTATAATGCCAAACAAAAAAAACTTACTATTAATGAAATAGTAAAAATACCCATAGCACAATTCCAGAAATTAAAAAATGAAAACCAAGATTTAGGATTTACCAACGATCATTATTGGTTGCATTTTAAACTAAAAAACACAAGTACAAAACCCACAAATTATTATTTAGAAACAGCACGACCAATTATCGATTATGCTGAATTGTATTCCATTGAATCCGGTAAAGTTATAGATTTTCAGAAAAGTGGTGATGCGATTCCGTTTTCTGAAAGAAGTTTTCATCACAGAAAAATTATTTTTAAAATTCAACTAAAACCTTACCAACAACTCTCCTACTACATCCATATGAAAAGTGATGGAGAAGTGATTAATGTTCCTGTACTTTTAAGATCTGACACCAACTTAATAGAAAATACTTCTTTTGAACAAATTGTATTTGGTTTTTTTTACGGAATATTATTAATTACAGCCATACTCTATTTGTTCTTTTATTTCACCATGAAGGAAAAAGTATTCTTATATTACAGCTTATATGTTGTTTTTATAGGACTTTTACAATTTTCATTAGATGGTTATTTTTATGAGTACATACAACCTAACGCAAGCTGGTTTTCTAAAAAGTCTGTTTTAATTTTTGCAATAATTTCTGGTATTTTCTTAGGTAGCTATTCTCAAAATTATTTAAAAATTCAGAAAGTCAAACCGCCAATTAACTTATTTTTTTATGTGCTATATGGTTTATTAATACTTTTACTTTTAACCATACTTTTTTTACCAGACTTTTTTAACCATTGTTATCCAATTATGAATCTTTTAGGATTAATATTGTTGGTCTTAATAATCTATTCTTTGGTAAATGTTTATATAAAAACTAAAAAGTCCTTTTTTCTTTTTTCAATAGGATTGTCCTTTTTAATTATAGGTTTTGTCGTTTTTATTCTTAAAAATTTCAGCATTCTACCTATCAATTTTATTACTGAAAATGGTTCAAAATTTGGAACAGGTTTAGAGGTTGTGTTTTATTCATTAACCATGGCTAATTTGATTGGCGATTTAAAAGAAGATAAAATTAAATCGCAAGAAATTGCATTAAAAAAATCAAGGGAAATGAATGAATTAAAATCGCATTTCCTATCCAATATTAGTCACGAATTACGTACACCTTTAAATACCATTTTAAATGTTTCTGCATTACTAACCCAAGAGAAAGAGATAACAACTGTTCAGGAAAAAAGTGAATTAATTAAATATTCGTCGCAAAATTTATTAAGTGCCGTTAATGACATTCTAGATTTTTCTAAAATTGAGAATAACGAGTTCCATTTAGAAAATCAACCCACGAATGTATTAAATTTAGCTACTGAAATTGCTAAACTTTATTCCGTAAAAGCTCAAGAAAAAGGATTAACTTTTGAATTTAATTCAGATGTTTCGCTTCCTAAAGAGATTGTTGTAGATACAAATAGATTGCAACAAGTTTTAAACAATCTTTTACAAAATGCATTGAAATTTACAGAATCGGGTGGTATCAAATTCACAATTGAAGGGAAACTATTATCAAACAAAAAAGTAAAAATTCGTTTTAAAATATCTGATACAGGAGTCGGGATTCATGCGGAAAAATTAGAGTCCATTTTCGATTCGTTTTCGCAAGAAACTATCAATGATAAAAGGAAATTCGGAGGATTAGGTTTAGGTTTATTTATTGTAAAAAATGTAGTAGATAAGTACAATGGAAAAATAAATTTTGAGAGTGAAGTTGGAAAAGGTAGCTCATGTACAATTCAATTAAAATTAGATTACTTAGAGAGTAAAAAAGCCATAGAAAATGTAACACCAATAGATTCAAACAAACAAAAAATTTTGATTGTTGAAGATAATAAGATGAATCAAATGGTTTTAAAAATGATATTCAAAAACTGGCAAAATGCAACTTTCGAAATTGCTAATAACGGACAAGAAGCTCTAGATTTATTAAAAAACAATCATTTTGACATTGTATTGATGGATTTACAAATGCCAGTAATGGATGGCTATGAAGCTACAATTGCAATTAGAAGTGGTCTTTGTGGACAAGAAAAAAGTAACACTCCAATTATAGCTATTACTGCAGATGTAACTGAACCAACAAAAGAAAAAGTAAAGTCGATTGGAATGAATTATTACATGACCAAGCCAGTAGATAAGAAGTCTTTGTATGATAAAATCAATGAACTGACCAAAAAATAAAATCTTTCTTTTATCAGATTTGAGCTAATCATTCAAAACAAAATTATTTTAAGTTTTTTTTAGTTTTAACCAATTTCAAATAAATAAACACTTGCAAAGTTTAAGGTGTTTTTGTCGATGTTTCATTAGATTTCTTTATGAAAATCATAAAACAATAATTTAAAATCTTTTCATGTCAAATTCTATTTTGTTTTAATTTCACTATAATTTTTTCTTTCAAATCCATAAATTAATAGCTAAGATTAAATTCCAAATCTTTGATGATTAAAGTGCTATATCGTTTGCACCTACTATTCCATTGATTTAAACAGAAAAAGAATAACTGGTAACCTATTGCCGCTAGGAAGTTATACGTATGATTTTATTTTACAAAAGTATAACTGATGAAATGTTTCAATGTAAAATTAAATATTGATTTTATTAAAAATTACTTCTATTTCAATACCATACCAAATTCAAATTGTCTTTTTTAAGTGATTAAGAATCCTTTTGAAATCAATTCATACAACTTAAAGAGTTTTATTTCAAATTAATTTTACTGAAATTATTATAAAATACATTGCGCATCAATTATATTATTTGTAATTTTATAATGTTTTTACAATAATATTACCCTAATATTACAAAAATTTATATATTTATGTGGTTTAAAGCGTTAAAATTTTGTTTATTTTCTATTGTGTGTCATAGTAATACTATATTGAAAATTAATGAACCGCTACAAAAAAAATCACTTCATACAATTGCGAAAATTCACAACGCTTCCGACTCAAATTTAAGTGTATTTCAAGTAAGTCGACTACCCAACTCAAGCTTTAAAGAACTTACAAATGAAAGTCAAGATTTAGGTTTTACCACTAATCATTTTTGGGTTAAGTTTACCTTAGAAAATCCTACAAATCACGTTCAAAATTATTTTTTAGAAACTGCCCGACCAATACTCGATTTTGCAGAATTTTATACCTTAAATAAAGATAAAATTTATTATTACCAAAAAAGTGGTGACGCCATACCTTTTTCTGAACGTAGTATTCAGAATAGAAAGATTCTTTTCGATATACATTTACCACCCCATGCTAAATTTGATTATTACCTACACTTTAAAAGTGACGGTGAAGTAATAAACATTCCACTTCAACTAAGATCTAATATAAACTTCATACAAAACTATTCTATTGAACAAATTATTTTCGGGTTATTTTATGGAATTTTAGCCATAACTAGTGTTCTTTATTTCTTTTTTTATTACACTACAAAAGAAAGTGTGTTTTTTTATTACAGTTTGTATGTTATAGCTGTTGGTTTATTACAATTTTCATTAGATGGCTATTTTTATGAATTCATTTTTCCTAATGCCAATTGGATTTCTAAAAATTCGGTGTTAGTTTTCGCTGTGTTGACTCTTTTTTTTCTAGGAAAATATTTTGAAAAATATATCAGTATTAAAAAAGTTAAAAGTAAAATTGCCAGTTATTTTGGGATAATGTATTTCATTTTAATTATTGCTTTTTTTTCATTTTTATTACATAATCCTTCAGTAAATAGTTTTGGATATCCATTAATTAATTCTTTAGGACTATTATTTTTCTTTTTAATCTTATGTGCTTTAATTGAAATTTATTTAACCACAAAAGTTGTATTCCCTTTTTTTACAATTGGAATTTTATTTTTAATAGCTGGTTTTGTCATTTTTATTTTAAAAAACTTTGGTATTTTACCTTGTAATTTTATTACTGAAAATGGGTCTAAATTTGGAACTTGTTTAGAAACAATTTTCTATTCTTTAACTATGGCTAAATTAATTGGAGATTTGAAAGACGAAACAATTAAATCCCAAAAAATTGCTTTGCTAAAATCTGAAGAAATTAGTCGATTAAAGTCGCACTTTTTGTCTAATATTAGTCATGAATTACGCACGCCTCTAAATACGATTATGAATGTTACAGAGATGATTCCACATGAAAACAATCCACAGGAAATACAAGAAAAATGTGATGTAATCAAGCTATCTTCACAAAACTTACTCTGTTCTATTAACGACATCTTAGATTTTTCAAAAATTGATAATAATGAATTCGATTTTGACACTACCAGTATAAACATAAAAAATATTTCTGATACAATTGCCAAATATTATACTTTAAAATCTTCCGAAAAAGGGTTAAAATTTTTATATCATTTTGATCAGAAAATTCCAGAATTAGTTCTAGCAGATGCTAATAGAATTGAGCAAGTATTTAATAATTTACTTTTAAACGCTTTAAAATTTACTAACTATGGCGAAATAAATTTTCAGTTAAAACTCGTAGAACAAATTAAAAATAAAGCTACTATAAAAATAATTGTATCTGATACTGGCATCGGAATGGACAAAAAAAATTATGACACAATTTTTGAATCGTTTAGTCAAGAACATGCCACTGATAAAAGACGATATGGAGGTTTGGGATTAGGGTTATATATTGTTCAAAAAATTGTTCAAAAATATAACGGTTCCATTTCTATACAAACTGAAGTTAAAAAAGGAAGTAAATTTAGTATCACAATACAATTACCCATTTCGAAAAAGAAGAACATCTCTCCATTTTCTTTATCAAATTTTAGTTTTTTAAAAAAATCCATTTTAATTGTTGAAGACAATGTTATGAATCAAATGGTTTTAAAAATGTTTTTTAAAAGCTATGAAAATATAAAATTAAAAATTGCCAATAATGGACATGAAGCGCTAGAAATTCTCAAAGAAATGAAATTTGATATTATATTGATGGATTTACAAATGCCAGTTATGGATGGATACGAAGCAACAAAAGCCATCAGAAATGGGACTTGTGGAGTTGATAAAAAAGCAACACCAATTATTGCAATAACAGCTGACACAACTGATACAGCAAGAAAAAAAACTATAGAATTGGGTATGAATTTCTACATGACAAAACCTGTAAAGAAGGATGATTTATTAATTAAAATAATGGAACTAACCAAAACAAGCACAGTTTAGTCTTAAAAAGCTTGTTTGTGATAACTAAATTATTTAAAAATATAATTTTAATCCATATTAAAACAAAAAACTAGTTGAATTTGCATCGTATTTAAGCCTATTTATGATAATTTTCAATTAACAAGTAAAAAATAATAATTTAAAATGTATGCTATAATATTATTTTAGTTAATCCTCAATGTGTTTTTCTATCAACCCATAGGTATAAATTAAAAATAAACTTAAGATAAAAGTTATAAGTGCAAGAATGAATAAAGTACCATTATCGTTCATGACTTCTATTCCAATAATAAAAATATGAGTACAAATAGCACCTAACATAGTTGAAGCGCTAATAATAGCTCCAAAAAATTTTGTTTTATTTATAAAAAGTAAAATAGAAGCTGCTAATTCTATAATACCAGAACCAATTCTACCATATGGTTCAACGCCTAATTTTTTAAAAATATAAACTGATTCTGGACTTCCAGAAAATTTAAAATACAAAGTTTGAAGTAAAATAATTGCTATAATCCACTTTACAACTAAGAGAAAATAGTTTTTCATCAAAAAATTAAAAATTATATCTATAATTAATTCCTAAAGTTAAAGAACGAGTTAAACCATCAGGACGAATTGCTCTGTAAAGAATTGGAAATGCTAATGAAACTTCAATACTGTTCTTGTCGTTGAATTTATAATTCGTGATATAATTGGCATTAATAGTTAATCCTTCAGAATTTGGAATTTCTTTTCTAACTCCAAATGTATCTTCAAAAGTATCATTGCCTAGATGGTAAATGAACAATAAATTGGGTTTATACGTAAACTTTTTGCTTTTTGATTGAAATGTATACATACTTCTGAATAAGGCATCCGATTTTCTTTCAAATAAATTGGTGGTTGGAAAATCGTTGGAAGCAGAAAATTCATCAAAATATGAATTTCCATTGGCATTGATAACCGGAATTTGAATTGCCGAATTGAAATTCCATTTTTTATATTTAAAATCGGCTCCCAAAAACAAATCATAAGTTCCTAAACTTGACTGATAATCTAACGGAATTGAGAAATTATTAATTTTATCATTACTTCCTGTAAACGGAATTTTAATACCTAAAAGCGCACTCCATTGTTTGTTGTTTTTCTCGGTAAATTTATAATTTCCTATTAGAAAAGCATCACCAATATTGCCTCTTGTACCAAAACTTCCAGAAGCTTGAGAAAAAGTAACTTTAGTAGTTAAAGAAAAATGATTAGTAAAAACTCGTGTATAAGAAATATATGGCGAAATGTAAACGACATCCTCTACTCCTTTTCCAAAAACATTACCTATTTCAAGTTGATTTTTTAAACTGTCTATTGGGTTAGAAAATCCATTTCCAACCGAACAAATTCCGGCATCACTACAACCTTGACTAAAACTGTAAGATGTGATTAGTAACGTAAAACTTAAAACTATTTTTTTCATATACTTTAGTTTGGAAGTGCAATAGCAAATAAATGGTTGTATTGTTGACAATGAATTAAAACGTATTTATACACATTCAAATCTACTGAACTTGGAATGTTATAAATGGTTGATGGATTAAGATTTCCTAAATTCACAAAAGTTGTTGGTGCATCCGTTGTAGATAAGTATACTTTTAAATCTGGACCATTTTCGATAGTATAATTTTCTAAAACCAATTTTCGTTGTGTATTGTCATCATAAATTTTAACACTTCCAGAACCTGAAATTCCAGATGTAGTGGTAAATACACCCGTTTTTAATAAAACGGCCGAACTTAAATCAATGGTTTGAGTGGTTGTTTTGGTAAATTCACCTTCCTTTTCACAAGAAAGAAAACTAAACAAGAGTAGCGAAAAATAAACTAACTTTTTCATAATTTCAATTTTAAGATTAACCAAAATTAGAAAATAACTTTTTCAAAGAATGTCAGTTAGCTTACAAAAGAAGTTATTTTGATTTTTGATTACTTCTTATTATTTGAAACAATTGAAAAATTGCTAAAGCAAAGAAAATCAACCAAATATATTTTGAGAAAAATGTAGGAGAAATATAATTTTTATCTTTTGCTGCTTCAATCGAAAAAATAATTGCCACCATTCCGAAATAGGTTCCAATAATTGTTCCTAAAACATAAATTAAACCTTTGATACCAATAGAAATTATATATTTTTCATTGGTCAAATATAAATTCCAACTCATCCAAAACGGAACTTGAGCAATGTTAATTAAACTTAAAAGTAAACCAGAAATAAAAGCAGAGTGACTTAAATACGTGTTGTATTTATCTAAGGAATTGGTTTCGCTTGATGATGAATTATAAGTTAAAATGGCGATTCCGAGCAAAAATAGAAAAGAAAAAAAAGAAATATAATTTTTCCATTTTAGATTTAGAGCCAATTTTGAAGAAAGTTTTAAAGTAGTATAAATTACAACGGCTTCAACAATTAATACGCCACATAAATATAAATTTAATTGGTTAAAATTAGTAGTCGAATAAATCTGATAACCAATCAGGTTTAAGTAACCCAAAGGAATAGAACCAATAAAACTTACAGCAAAGCCAACTAATATGTTTTTTAAAATATCCAAAATTAAATAGAAACGATTTTGTTTAAACACTCGTTATGTGCTTTATATTCTTTCATTCCTTCTTTATAACTTAAGAATTTGAAACCTCTATCGTTATTGTATTTTCCAATTTTGTACATATAAGTAATATGTCGTGCTAACTCTTTCCAGGCAAAAAAGATAGAATGTTTGGGATCATAAATATGTGTAGGTTCACTGGCACTTCCGTTTAATTCTACTATAGAAAAATTTTGACCATTTTCCAATTCTTCAAAAGTATTGAACATAATATCAAAACGTCCAAAGTAAAATTCTGAAATATCTTTGCTAATAGTTTCAATGACATCCGTTAATTTTGGACTAATTAAATGACTAGAATCTATGAATTTTGCGCCTCGAGCATGGTTTCCATAAGGAACTAAATTGATTTTTTCTCCTTTAAGTAAAACTTTAAGTAACTTGTCTTTATATTCTTTTTGTAAGGATTTTAACTGTAATTCAAATCGAGGTGTTTTTTTAATTAATTCTTCAATCGTACTGCTTCCATCGCCTTCTACAATTAAATATTCTTTAGAAACAATTCCTGTAATTTTCCCTTTGGCTTCATTCGGTAATTTTACATAAAAAATACCCACTTCATTTTCAAAAGGAATCACATCTTGAATTAAAAAATCGAAATCGGCTTTCGCGTGATAGTCTTTTAATTCCTCTAAATTCGCAACTTTTTTTACACCATTGCCTCTTAAACCCATGTCAGGTTTTAAAATTAAAGGAAAATTTTGTTGAGCAATTTCTAATTGTTTTAAAACTTCTGTAACACTTGTATTTGCCTTTACAAATAATGTTTTTGGATAATATTGTTGTGGAATTAAGTCGTAAATTTCAATTTTACTTTCATTCATAAATCCACCATTCTTAATTTTTGGATTGGCAGAATTGAAGAAAAAAATCGTTTTAGCCTGTATTGAATAATAGATCCAAAGAAAAAAAATCGGAAAATAAACTAATCCGAAAGGCCAATATTCCCAGTTAAGAACTTTGTGTATAAATAATTTCATTTAAAAAGAAATAGTATGTTCTTCATTCTGAATTAAATCTGAATGATTGACCAAAATGGCATTTTCTGAAATAACAGTTTGCGTAACACTTAAGGTTTTGTAAAGATTATCTCTATTAATAATTAAACCATTTTTTTCATCTTTTGGTTCGGTATTTTTATGAAAAAATTTCATTTTATCTGCAGTAATCTCTTGGTTTTCATTCATGTATTTTTGAAACCAATCGGCACGTTGTTGCTGAATTTCAGGCGTATATAAAGTTGAAGATGACCAAATATAAGTTTGATTGATTTCTAATTCTTCTGTAGATTTTTCTTCACCACTCCATTGCAATTGAAAAGGGTGTTTGTTTTCTAAAACCAATAAAGTAAAAGGCTCAATATCTGTTAAATCTATGTCTTTCCATCTAGATACTATGGCATTGGAAGCCATTAATTCTAAAACAATTACACCACGACTTAAACGGTATTTATCTTTAGGAATGTGTTTGGTTTTTCCGCCATTAAGCAAAATGATTGCATTACCAAATTCATCCACAACAAACCAAGTACCACCAGCTTTAGCATCTTTTGGATAGATTATTTTTTTGTTTGCCGTTTGATAAATTTTAGGAGCTATTGCTGACGGCCGAGTAATTTTTTCATCTCTATTTGAAGTCAATAAAAATGAATCGTTAGCATAAACAAAACTTACTGTGCACATTGATTTCTGAAAACAATTGTTGAAGGAGCTACACCAAAATTCTCATTTATCACTAAATATTCAAATTGAAAAACAGCAACTTTTATTAATGCTTGATGATGAATACAATGTTCTAAATTATATATTACTTCTCTAAAATAATTCGTTTGAATTCTTGAAACTTCATCGTAGAAAACACTTTCTAATACTAAATCTTTATTTTCTTTTTCAATAGTAGCACAAATCTCATCTATTTTTTCAATAGCAAAAGATGGACTAGTTTGTATTAAAAGATTTCTGTTTCTTTTGTCGTAGTTTACTTCTCCTATTTCATAAGAATTGATTGCACATTGGAACAACTCTATAATATGTCGAGTATGTTCGCCAATAGAAGCATTACTTAAATATTCAATAGGTTTTGAATAATCATCTTCAGAAATCTGATTTAATAAATGTTGTAATTCGAAAAGAGTCTGTTTTACCGATGTAAAATTCATATTAAATAGTTTGTTAGGCTTTAGCTATTTGCAAAAATAATTATTTAAGTGTAACTAAAATGTAAAAATTACGCTTTTTTACATTTTATAGTTAATTATTTTTTGGCAACTTTTACATAAAGCTAGTTTTTCGTTATCAATTGTTGTTAATTTTTCTGCTGCACTTGTCATTACGCAACTTTTATCAGGACAATGAGGCAATCCTAAATTATGACCAAATTCATGTACAGCTACTTTTCGTAACCTTGTCATTTCTGTATTATGACTTTTACTTTTGATTCTAAAATTAGAAACTATTGCACTTTTTCCAGGTCTATAGGCTAATCCCATTATGCCAAAATCGCAATATTTCCATTTTGGTTCTAAAATTTGACCATTTTTATCGTTTTTTGTTACTGATATGTCTTCATTTGTTAATCCTAAAACATAATATACGTCTTTTGGGATATTTTGGTTTTGAATTTTTATAATACTATCTGCACGATATCTAGGAGATTTGAGAGTTGTATAAGCAGTTTTCGGTAAGGGTTTATTAGGTAAAATTTTAGTCTTTAAACCGTAAAAACTATCGATTACAAAGGAAATTATTTTTGCATCTTCATTAGAAAATTTTTCATAAGGTTGAATTCCAACAATCCTTTCATCTGATTTTATGGTTTGTTTATTTTCTTTTGTACAAGAAATTGCTAACAAAATCAAACCTACAATATATTTTTTCATTTTGATAATTTTAATAAAAAAAGAGGTACAAAAACTATACCTCTTTTAATAATTAAATTATATATTTGAACAAATTAATTCTTTATAATTTACCGTTTTTAATTTCTTCTACAATTTCTGGATTTAATAAAGTTGAAATATCTCCGAAATTAGAGAAATCACCTTCAGCAATTTTTCTTAAGATGCGGCGCATAATTTTTCCAGAACGGGTTTTAGGTAAGCCAGATACGAATTGAATTTTATCTAATTTCGCAATTGGTCCAACTTGATCTGAAATCAATTGATTAATTTCTTTTGATAAGTTATCTTTATCTCTTCCTTCGCCTCTTTCTTTTAAAATTACGAAACCATATAAAGCATTTCCTTTGATATCGTGGGGAAAACCAACAATAGCACTTTCCGCTACAGCTTGATGTTCATTGATAGCATCTTCAATAGGTGCTGTTCCTAAATTGTGTCCGGAAACTATAATTACATCATCGACACGACCAGTAATTCTGTAATAACCTACTTCATCTCGTAAAGCACCATCACCTGTGAAGTATTTTCCTGGAAAAGCTGTAAAATAAGTTTCCTTATATCTTTGATGATCGCCCCAAATGGTTCTAGCCATTGACGGCCATGGGAACTTAATACATAACGAACCCGTTACTTGATTGCCTTCAATTTCATTTCGTAATTCATCCATTAAAACCGGTTGAATTCCTGGTAAAGGTAAAGACGCGTAAGTCGGTTTGGTTGGAGTTACAAAAGGAATTGGAGAAATCATAATTCCACCAGTTTCTGTTTGCCACCACGTATCTACAAGTGGACAACGCTTTCCTCCTACGTGATCGTTATACCAATGCCAAGCCTCTTCATTAATTGGTTCACCAACTGATCCGATTACTTTTAAAGAACTTAATGGAAAACGTTGTACGTAGTCTAAACTTTCTTTCGCCAAAGCACGAATTGCCGTTGGAGCTGTATAAAACTGATTCACTTTATGTTTTTCGATAACTTCCCAAAAACGACTAAAATCTGGGTACGATGGCACACCTTCAAATATAACGGTTGTAGCACCATTTAAAAGTGGTCCGTATAAAATATAAGAATGACCGGTTATCCAGCCAATATCTGCGGTACACCAATACACATCATTTTCCTCATAATTGAAAACATTTTTGAACGTGTAAGCTGTGTACACCATGTATCCTGCAGTGGTATGCAACATTCCTTTCGGTTTTCCTGTTGAACCGGAAGTATACAATATAAATAAAGGATCTTCAGCATCCATAATTTCAGCTACATTATTTCCAATAGCTTCATCTAAAAGCGGTTGCAACCAAATGTCGCGTCCTTCTTTCATCCTGACTTCAGTATTAGTTCTTTTAGCCACTAAAACTTTTTCCACACATGGACATTTTTCTAAAGCTTCATCAACAATTCCTTTTAAATCAACAGATTTGTTTCCTCTGAAACCACCATCTGAAGTAATGACCATTTTACATTCTGAATCGTTAATTCTTGCTGCTACAGCGGAAGCAGAAAATCCAGCAAAAACTACAGAATGAATGGCACCAATTCTCGCACAAGCTAAAACTGCAACAGCTAATTCTGGAATCATTGGTAAATAAATACAAACTCTATCTCCTTTCTTTATGCCTTGTTCGCGAAGTACATTAGCCATTTTGGCAATTCTTACATATAATTCGTTATATGAAATATGTACTGCGTCTTCATTTGGATCATTCGGTTCAAAAATGATTGCCGTTTTATCCCCACGTTTTGCTAAATGCCTGTCAATACAATTTTTCGTGATGTTTACTTTTGCGTTTAAAAACCATTTAAAATTGGCTTCTTGCATATCTACTTCAAAAACTTTATCCCATTTTTGGTACCAAGTAAAATTTTCATCAGCAATGCGATCCCAAAATTTTCGGGGTTCACGAACTGATTTTTTATACATTTTGAAGTAATTTTCTAAATCTTTGATTTTATAATAACTCATTATAGTACTGTTTCTGTTTAATAGTGTAAATATAAGTATTCTATTTATTCGTTGTTGATTTTTCTTGCTAAATAAGTATAGTTAAATTTTTTATTTAAAAGAACCAATTTTTGTTGTAGAAAAATTAGTAATTAATTCATTTACAATCTCTTCATCATCAATGGTTGAGGGTATTTGGAAGTTTTCACCATCAACAATACTTCGCATTAATTTTCTTAAAATTTTTCCAGAACGTGTTTTGGGTAATCTTTGAACTGTAATTACATCACGTAAGGAAGCAACTGCTCCAATCTGTTGACGCACTAATTGCACAACTTCCTGTTGCAATTGAAAATGCTCCATGTTTTCTCCAGATTTGGTAACTACTAAAGCTAACGGAATTTGACCTTTTAATTCATCATTGATACCAATTACTGCACATTCAGCCACAGCATGATGAGAAGAAACAATTTCTTCCATTTCTGCAGTTGATAGTCGATGTCCGGCTACATTTATTACATCATCTACTCTACCTGTTATAAAAATATAATCGTCTTGGTCTTTAAAACCGCCATCGCCAGAAAAATAATACCCTGGAAATTTATTCAAATAACCAGACTTAAAACGTGCATTATCTTTCCATAAATCTAACATCGTTCCGGGTGGTAATGGTAATTTAATTACTACATATCCTTCTTCATTCGGACCGAGTTCTTCACCCTTTTCATTGAAAATTTGAATGTTATATCCAGTCACAGCTTTTCCAGCTGAACCTGGTTTTATAGGTAAAAACTCGACTCCCATCATATTTGCAATCATAGGCCATCCGGATTCTGTTTGCCACCAGTGATCAATTGCAGGAATTGGAATATGTTGTTGGTACCATTCTAAAGTAGCGATATCACAACGTTCTCCAGCTAGAAATTGTGTTCTTAAACTCGATAAATCGTATTGTTTGATGAATTCTCCATTTGGATCTTCTTTTTTAATAGCTCGAATGGCTGTTGGAGCTGTAAACATGACATTTACTTTATGTTCTGCAATTACACGCCAAAACGTACTTGCATCTGGCGTTTTTATCGGTTTACCTTCAAAAAGAATGGTTGTATTTCTGTTTATTAAAGGTCCGTAAACGATAAAACTATGTCCAACCACCCAACCTACATCGGATGCAGCCCAGAAAATTTCATCAGGTTTCACACCGTAAATATATTGCATTGAATAGTTAAGTGCTGTGGCATAACCACCTGTATCTCTGACAATTCCTTTTGGTTTTCCTGTTGTGCCTGAAGTATATAAAACGTATAAAGGATGAGAAGCTTCAACTGGCACACAAGGTGTTTCTTCTGAACCATAAACTAACGCATCATAATCTACATCATACTTTTTAAATGGAATTCTTGCACCTAATTTTCGATTTAAAACCACCACTTTTTTTGGTTTGTGTTCGGCCAATTCGATGGCTTCGTCTACTAAAGGTTTGTACGCAATTAATCGGTCTACTTCTATTCCAGAAGAAGCTGTAAGTATCACTTTGGGTTTACAATCGTCAATTCTTATGGCTAATTCATGAGGTGCAAAACCACCAAAAACAACTGAATGCGTTACACCTATTCTAGCGCAAGCTAACATAGCGAATGCAGCTTGTGGAATCATTGGCATGTATATAACTGCAGTATTTCCTTTTTTCAAACCTAATGACAATAACCCTCCAGCAAGTTTAGCAACTTCAGTTTTGACTTCGTTATAAGTAAACTTTTTTACAGTTTGTGTAACTGGTGAGTCATAAATTATAGCAATATTTTCTCCAAAACCGTCTTGAATATGTTTGTCAAGTGCTAAATAACAAGCATTTATTTCTCCATCTGCAAACCAAAGTGGATACTCCTTTTCATCTTTTGATAAGATTATTGAAGGATTTTTGTACCATTCCAGTTGATTCGCTTGTTCTTTCCAAAAATCTTCTGGATTTTCTATACTTTTATTATATATTTCTTTATAATTCATTATTTCTTTTGCTTTATTTTTAAATTTACAACGTAAATGTAACGAATATTATCAAGCCGAAAGAAATAATCTTGCTAAATAAGTATATATAGAAATGAGACAAAAAAATCCTAAACTAGTTCGGATTGCATATTAATTTAGTAACTCTAAAACTTGATCTACTACTTTTTTAATGGAAAAAGGTTTTGTCAAATAAGCATCTGCACCTAAGGTCATACCTTTTTCTATATCGCTTGCTTTGTTTTTTGCTGAAAGGAAAATCACTTTAGTATGAGCCAAATTGGTATCCTTTCGGATTTGTTCTAAAGTAGCATAACCATCTACCATTGGCATCATGACATCCAAAATGATTACATCTGGAAAATTTGATTTGACTATGTCTAAAGCTTCCTGACCATCGCGAGCGATAAATACTTCAAAATTATTTTTTTTGAACGTATATTCTAAAGACATAACAATATTAGGTTCATCGTCTACTATTAAAATTTTCTTCATAATTAACTGCTTTCTGTATTCTTATTTTTTGGTAAAGTAAAAACAATACAAGCACCTTTTACAGAAGGTTCAGCCCATATTTTACCTTTATGGTATTCCATGATTTGCTTACAAATCGCTAATCCTAAACCACTTCCAACTGGTTTTTTTATGTTTTGATTAGTGGATTGATAAAATTTATCAAAAATAACTTCAAAATCTTCTGAATGTATTCCTTTACCATTGTCTTGTACGAAAGTATGAATAAAATTATTCTTTTCCTTAATTTGTATCGTAATTAATCCATCTGTTTCCGGACAAAACTTAATTGCGTTAGATAATAAATTGGTCACAACTTGCACAATTCTGTCTTCATCGTAGAAGGCATTTACCTTTGACTTACTTTCAATATGAATGGTAATGTTCTTGTTTTTAATCAATTGCTGTAAAGGCTCAATAGATTTCTCAATTGTTTCAACCAAATTATGTGGTGTAGGATGAATGGTTTGTTTACCGGTTTCAAATTTTTCTAAATCGAGAATTTTATCAATTAAACGATTCAATCGATCTGATTCTGAAATGATATTTTGCAAAAATTGTTTTTTTAATTCTTCTGGAATTTCGTCATCATCGTGTAAAATTTCACTAGCTGCTCGAATAGCTGTAATTGGAGTTCGAAGTTCATGTGTTACAGTATCTAAGAATTCATCTTTTTGTTGATCTTTAACCATTAATGAGGTATTCGCTTCTTGTAATTTGGCTGTGATGACTTTTAGTTCGTTGGAAGTTTCCGTTAATTTTTTATTAATGATGATATTTTCTTTTGATTCTTCTAATATTTTTAAAACTTCTGGCAAGGTAATTTTCTCTTCTTTTACTACACTAGAAATTAAAATTCTAGCCGATGCCGTACCGATATGTCCGGTTAATAAATTTTCAGAAAACTTAATCAAACGCGCATCTGCTAATTCTATATCTTTATCTACGTTATATTTCACATTGAAAATATTCATGGCACGTTTGGTTCTTTCTTCTCCCAAAAATCGAGTTAACACTTTTTCAATATCATTTCTATAAGCGGTTCCTTTCCAGATGAATGCATTTTCATGATTCGTGATGTATTTGTTAATATCTACAAACATTTCAGCATAATTTCTTTCTCGATAATTTCCTTTAAAACTTACAGAAACCGAAAAATAAATCACCGAATTGAATAATAAACTCCAAAATAAAGCATGTGGAATCGGATCTAAATAATCTAAACCAAATAATTGAAACGGTTTAAGTAATTCAATATTAAAATAACCGTTAGACACAAAAGTGCTTTCACTGTTCGTAATTCCGACACTGTAAGGAATTAGTAATGTGAATAAACATACTATGAATCCCATTAATATACTATAAATAGCTCCTAATCGAGAACCACGTCTCCAAAATAAAGCTCCAAAAAATGCGGGTGCTAATTGCGAAATTACAACAAAAGCAATCATACCAATGGAAACTAAATTATAATCTAATCCGAAATATCTGTATATAAAATAGGAAAGGATAATAAGCAAGAAAATCCCTATTTTTCTACTATTTAAGATACTTTTACTGCTAATGGTATCGGCACTTTTTAGTTTTCCAAGTAAGTTATAGGGAATTAAAATATTGTTGGTTACCATGGTGGATAATCCGATAGATGAAACCACAATCATTGAAATAGCTGCTGAAAATCCACCCAAAAAAACCAAAACCGTCAAAATTTTGTTATTGAATAATTGTGGAATTAACAATGAGTACGCATCGGAATTGATTTCCTGACCGTCGAACAAAATATTTCCGCCCCAAGCAATTGGATACACGAAAATATTAAATAACAATAGATAAAGTGGAAACAACCAAACAGCAGTATTAATGTGTTTTTCGCGATTATTCTCAATTACAGAAACTTGAAATTGACGTGGTAATAAAAAAATAGCAAACATGGAAAGTATGCAAAGAAGAAACCAATTAATAGCTTGAGGCAATCCACCAATCGTATTTTTTTCTTTAAAATTTTCTAATACACTAGCTTTTTGATAAATATCATCGAAACCATCAAAAACAAAAAAAGTAACGTAAACTCCAATAAGTACAAAGAAGACCAATTTTAAAACACTTTCCATAGCCACTGCAGTAACAATTCCTTTTCTTTTTTCGGAGGCATCTACGTAGCGAGTTCCGTAATAAGAAGCGAATAAAGCAAGTGCAATTGCGACATAAGTTGTAGTATCATCGAAAATTAAGGAAGTCATTGAAGTTTTTGTTACGATGTGAAACGTTTCTGCAATGGCTTTCAGCTGTAAGGAAATGTACGGAATAATTCCAGTTAAACAAATAACGGTTACAATAGCGCCTAAAAAACGGCTGTTTCCATAACGAAGTGAAATAAAATCGGCAATACTTGAAATTTTATTTACGCGAGAAATTCGTATGATTTTCTTTAAGATTAAAATCCATGATGGTGCAATAATAATTGGACCTAAATACACGGGTAGATAAGTTAATCCACTGTCGGCAGCTACACCAATACTTCCATAATACGTCCATGCTGTACAATAAACCGCTAAAGATAAAGTATAAACGTAAGGATTATTCGTCCATTTGCTATTTCCATTTTTTTCTGCCCAATGTGCGATGTAGAATAGAATAGCTAAATAAATAGTCAAGATGATTAATAGGATAATGCTATTCATGGTATCGAATCATGATATATAAAGAAACTAAAATAGAAGCCAGCCAAGTGGAAAAAATAAAAACATAACTACTAGGAAAGCCAAAAATATTTTTAGAAGAATCAAAAAGCAATACAATCGGCATATTTAAGCAGATAAGAACTACTATTGAAATAATTACTAATTTTTGTTGGTGTCTTTTTTTCATAGGTTTAGCCAGAAAACCGCTCGGGCAAGAAGTTATTGTTTTTTTAGATTAAAAATTATTTTACTAATTTACAGAAAGTTTTTAAAATGCAACCATTTTAAATTGATAAAAGCCCTTATCATAAATAAGAGCTTTTTTCTAACAAAATAAATTAACTTAACTAATCGTCATATTCATTTTTAAAAGAATACCATCCGAAAATAGCTAATCCGGAAACAATTAAGGGTAATAAAACAAAGAAGATAATAATTGCAAAAACCAAATCATCTTGTTTTCCTGTTGCGAATTTTCCACCGAAAATTTCATAACTATAATAGGCAACTGCTGCGGCTAAAGCCATCCAAACGATACCTAAATATTTTTTTATTGCGTTCATACTTTTAAATTTTAGTCGTGAAGTGTATTAATTTTTCTATCAATGTAAATCATTCCAATAACGAAACAAACTGCTGCAATTCCAATTGGATACCATAACCCTTCTAAATAAAATTCAGGATTACCACCATCTTTTGCGGAAGTTACGAAATACGTAGAAATAGCTGGTAGCAAGCCACCGAAAATTCCATTTCCAACATGATAAGGTAACGACATCGAAGTATAACGAATTTTCACTGGGAACATTTCAACAAGGAAAGCAGCAATTGGTCCGTATACCATCGTAACAAATATTACTTGAATAAATACTAAGAAAACCAGCATCCATTTATCGCTACTATTGATTGTTTTGGTAATTTTAGTTTCAATTTTCTCTTTACCTTTTTCATCCACCATTAATTTTCCTGCTTCGAAATGTTTCGTTTGAATTTCTTCTACCGCAGTTCCATCTGTATACATTTTAGTTGTAGTATAAATTGAATCCATTTTAGTAGCATCAACTTCTTTCATCGATGGAACTACTTTTGTATTGGCTACAATTTCAGATTTTAGAGTTAAATCTGTGGTTTCATACATTTGCTTATAAATTGGTCTGTATAACAAAATCGCAATTAACATTCCACCCATCATGATGTATTTTCGACCTACTTTATCACTCAACCAACCGAAAAACACGAAAAATGGCGTTCCTAAAATTAATGCGATTCCTAATAACATATCTACTTGAGACGAGTCGATACACTGAACTGTTTTTAAGAAATTCATTGCATAAAATTGACCCGTATACCAAACCACACCTTGCCCCATTGTAGCTCCGAATAAAGCCAGAAGTACAAATTTTAAGTTGTATTTGTTTCCGAAACTTTCTTTTAAAGGATTAGTTGATGTTTTTCCTTCCGCTTTAGTTTTAGCAAAAGCTGGCGATTCGTGCATGTTTTTACGAATTAAATACGATACGAATACCATTAAAATGGAAACCCAAAACGGTACTCTCCAACCCCAATCGTCAAATGCTTCTTTAGAAAGTGCACTTTTTGTAATTAGAATTACCATTAATGAAATGAATAGACCAACAGTAGCTGTTGTTTGAATCCAAGATGTCCAATACCCTTTTTCACCGGCTGGTGCATGTTCTGCTACATAAGTCGCTGCTCCACCATATTCTCCTCCCAAGGCCAAACCTTGTAATAATCTTAAAATTAAGACTAATATTGGTGCTGCATAACCAATAGTTTCAAAACTTGGAATACACCCAATTACAAATGTAGCACCACCCATTAACATTAACGTAACCATGAATGTATACTTTCTTCCGATTAAATCGCCTAATCTTCCGAAGAATAAAGCTCCGAACGGACGTACTACGAAACCAGCAGCAAAAGTGGCTAAAGTAGATAAGAATGCAGCCGTTGGATTATCAGACGGAAAGAATTTTGTAGATAATACTACCGCTAAACTTCCAAAAATATAGAAATCATACCATTCAATCATCGTTCCCATTGAGGAAGCGGAAATTACTTTCCAAATTCCAGTTGTTTTTTTATCGCTCATAATTATTAATTTGTTGATTATAAATAGATTTGTAATTGTAAAATAAATTCTCCTTTGCTATTTTCAATTCTATCTACAGCACTGTAATTAGGACGTGTAGAATATTGCGTTGTAATTTTTGCATGATGACCATCTAAGAAGAAATTCGCACCGATATCAAATTGATTACTAGCTTTTTTAAGTGCTTCAAAATTTTTGTAAGTATAAGCTGTGAAAGGTTGAATTCTTAATTTAGGCTTTTCGTTTTTGTTTGGTAAAAGTACGCCAGCTTGTGTATACCAAATAGATCCTGTACCGATCATAGGTTGTAAATTTCCAGCACCAGCCAAAGCTGTTGTACCTGTAAAAGTAGGATCTGGAATTCCTTCATTCATAATTCCTAAATTTCTTAAATAATTCGGACCAAAATCATAATTATAGTAAACACTATATGCGGTTACCGCCATTTTCTTTTCTTTAGCGCCGATTGGCATGTCTAAAAATGCATCTGCAGCAAATAAATTAATTCCATGTTCTTCTTTCACACCATTAACTGAGGTTAAAGTTGATTTTGGAGCATTATAAAAACCAGCACCTAAATTGAACATTTTTTTCGTGCCTAAGTAACTTCCTACTTTATAGGGAAGAAAATTTGATTCTTTATCTAAAAACTGATATTCAACATACCCTGCTTTAGACCATTGCGAAACATTATTATTATCTACAGCTCTTGCCAAATCAGGGTTTGTGACATCCACTGGAACTTGATTGGTTGAAAAAGGCTTGTTTAAACTAAAACGGTATTCGATTTTATCATATTTACCTTTGGCAAAAATTCCGATTTGTCTGGCGAATTGATCAGAATTTTCAATTAGTGGCCAATTGAAAATAGGTGCATCAACTGTCATGTAATTTAAAGTAGAAGACATTGTCATTCTTGATAAACCCATGTAATAATGCAATCCACCTCCTACAGATAAACTAAAAGATTTTGAATCTTTAGGTAAAACTAAAGCATATTCATTCCAAGCATCATGAAAAAATAGACCTGGTTTTTTCCCTGCACCATAACCGCCAGTTCCTGCAGCTCCTGAAGCACCACCATTAATAAAAGTTTGGTTATTAATACCAATGTGTGTAACAATCATGTAACGTGGTGTAATTTGTGCATACGCTAAAACACGCAAACGTCGTAAACCAGCATCTTCAAATCTTGATAAGGATTCTTCTCCAATAACTGTCCCAGGATTTAATTCTGTTGAACGAAGCCAGACTTGGTTCCAAGTGATAAATCTCATGTACTTTGTACCTTCTGGATTTAAATTAAATTTCATTCCGCCTCCATAATCTAAAGAGCCTTGTGAAAAGGACAAAACTGAAAAGAAGAAAGCAGTAATACTTACTATTTTTCTCATAATAAATTTGTTTTTAGTATTTGATTAGTGCAGCCAAATTCTAAAAAAAAATAAGTGAAAAAAATTTTGATATATATATTTGTAAAGTAGTATAGTTAATCTTTAAAACGTTCCCATTTTATTAACATAAATTTATCTCCTAATTCAGTGATGATCATTCCTGCTCCTGATAAAATATCTTTATTTTTAAGAAATTCTACCAATTCGAGATGATTAAAAATTTTATATGTCGGATGATAATTAGAATTTTCAGGTTTTTTTATTTTAAATTCTTTTACCCAATTGCTAATGGAAACGTGAGACACCCCAATTATTCGTTCAATCTCTCTAAAACTAAGTCCTTCCAAGTATAATTGAAGTGCTTTTGTTACATAATAATCGTCTATTTTTTTTCCTAGTTTATTGACACTGAAGAAATAATTACAAGATTTACATAAATATCTTTGTCTGTTTTTGACAATTCCACTCTTTACAATCTGATTATTTTGACATTTTGGACAGGCTAAAATTTCCATATATATAAATTTTGCATAAATATACTAATTTAGCAAAATAATAAAAATAGAATTCATAAAAATTTAAATATTTTTTTTAATAACTCGTAAAAATACTGAAGTTTATTTATATAAAGCATAAAAAAAGCGCAACCAGTGCGCTTTTAGAAATTTATCATTCGTTGTAGACTAATATTCCATTAGCTCTTTTAATGCAGTTTCAAAACGAGCTTTTGGTAAATATTGATCTTCAATAGCTTTTACAAACGGAATTGGTGATTCTAAACTACCTACTCTTTTTACAGGAGCGTCTAAGTATTGAAAACAATTTTCCATAATTAATGCTGAAATATCACTCGCCACACCACCAAATAAAGTATCTTCTTGTAGAATGATACATTTCCCAGTTTTTTGAACTGAGGCAAAAATTGATTCAGTATCTAATGGTTGTAAGGTTCTTAAATCTAATAAATCAGCTGAGATTTCAGAATTCTTGGCTAATGTTTCCAGAGCCCAATGTACTCCAGCTCCGAAAGAAATAATAGTTACATCATTTCCTTCTTTTATCAAAGAGGCTTTTCCAAAAGGAATAGTGTAATAATCCGTTGGTACATCTTGATACACGCTTCTATACAATTGTTTATGTTCGAAAAACATAACTGGATTAGGATCATTAATCGCGGTATTTAACAAACCTTTTACATCATAAGGAAAAGCAGGATAAACCACTTTTAAACCTGGTGTTTTGGTAAACCAAGCTTCATTTGTTTGAGAGTGAAAAGGTCCTGCTTGCGTTCCACCACCACATGGCATACGTACTACGACATCAGCTTTTTCATTCCAACGGTAATGTTGTTTGGCTAATAAATTCACAATTGGATTGAAACCCGTTGAAACGAAATCAGCAAATTGCATTTCAACAATAGCTTTATGTCCGTTTATTGACAATCCCATGCCTGTTGAAACTACTGCACTTTCGCAAATTGGCGTATTTCTTACTCTTTCTTTTCCAAAAGCATCTACGAAACCTTCTGTAATTTTAAATGCTCCTCCATATTCTGCGATATCTTGCCCCATAATAACCAAGTTATCATGACGTTCCATAGATTGTTTTAAAGCTTGAGAAATGGCATCAACCACTCTGATATTTTCTTTAGTATCAGAAGGTTTAAATTCTTCATATTGATAAGGCATGTAAACATCATTCAATTCCTCAGCTAAATCTGCAACTACTTCTGGAGCAGCTTGAGTTATTGCCCAATGTTCGTCGATTTCTGCTTTAATTTCTGTACGAATTTGTTCGTCTACTTCTTCAGATAATACATCTGTAAGTTTTAAATATTTTCTGAAATTTTCAATAGGGTCTTTTTCAGCCCACATGTCCATTAATTCTTGAGGAACATACTTTGTACCACTCGCCTCTTCATGTCCACGCATTCTGAATGTTTTAAATTCTAATAATACAGGACGTGGATTTGCTACCATCGAAGCTTTTAATGCCGTAATTTTGGTATAAACTTCCAAAATATTATTTCCATCGATAATATGACTTTCCATTCCGTAACCTACACCTTTATCTGCTAAATTTTCACAACGATATTGTTCGTTTGTTGGAGTTGAGAGTCCGTAACCATTGTTTTCAATTACAAATAAAACCGGTAAATCCCATACAGAAGCAATATTTAACGCTTCGTGAAAATCTCCTTCGGAAGTTGCGCCTTCACCCGTAAAAACAGCAGTTATTTTTCCGTTTTGTTTTAATTTATTAGCTAATGCGATTCCATCAGCGACACCTAATTGGGGTCCCAAGTGCGAAATCATACCAATAATTTTATATTCTTGTGTGCCAAAGTGAAAACTTCTATCGCGACCTTTTGTAAAACCAGTTGCTTTACCTTGCCATTGAGAAAATAATCGATTTAAGGGAATTTCACGAGAAGTAAATACACCCAAATTACGGTGCATAGGTAAAATGTATTCGTCTTTATCCAAAGCACATGTTATTCCAACAGAAATTGCTTCTTGACCTATACCTGAAAACCATTTTGAAACTTTTCCTTGACGCAAAAGGATAAGCATTTTTTCTTCAATAAGTCTTGGTTTTACTAATTTTTTATATAAATAAATTAATTCCTCGTTGGTTAAATTCTGTCTTTCAAAAATCATAATTGCTGGTGTAAAATTTTGCTCAAAAGTAGTAAAAATAACATTTTAAAAGAATTATGTTAAGATTTTATTTTTCAAAAAAAATGAATTTATTTTAGCATTAATGTTTATACATTAAAAAAGAGAAAAAAAAGCAAAGTTCTAACTTCCAACCTATAACTTTTTTTATCTTTGCCAAAATTAATTTATTACAATATGTCATTACGATACAGGTTAGCTTTTTATTTATTTGGATTATTGATAGGATTTTATTTTGTTGGTGAATTTTTATCTGCAAAAGCAACCTCTAAAGGCGTAACCTTTTGTTATTTTCCAAATTGCAGAGTAATTAAGGATATTAGAAGTAAACCTTTCAAAACTTCAGCTAATGTGGATAGTATTTTTGCCAAAAAAACGACAACAATGAAAGAAATTGACATTGCACTTTCTAATGGAGATGTAGATTTTGAAAAAAGTAACATTCCTTATAAAAACGGCAAAAAATACGTTATTGAATCTCAATTATCTGATAACAAAAAAGTTACAATGACAATAATTAACGAAACCAACCAAGTAATTTTAGAGGAAATAAAATTTAATTAATTATTTTTTATTTTTACTTGGAAATATAAAAATTGAGTGTATATTTGCACTCGCAATACGGAAGTAGCGCATTTATTGGGGCGATTAGCTCAGCTGGTTCAGAGCACCTCGTTTACACCGAGGGGGTCGGGGGTTCGAACCCCTCATCGCCCACCAATATGAAACTCCTTAAGAAATTAAGGAGTTTTTTTTTGCCTAATTTTAAAAGATTTGCTTAGCTGGTTCAAAGCATCCCGATGCAATCGGGAGGGTCGGGGGTTCGAACCCCTTTCCGAGGAATCGGGACTAGCTATCGCCCACCAATATCAAACTCCTTAAGAAATTAAGGAGTTTTTTTTATG
>NZ_JAAJBT010000003.1 GCF_011392115.1 Flavobacterium difficile | reverse complement strand
ACAGCCTTTTAAAACTAAATTTTATTCTAAAAACAAAACCCATAGCCCTGATAGTAGCGGCATCTTTTTACAAAAACACCCGAAAGGTTATTAAACTTTCGGGTGGGATTGTAAAAAATATAGCGGAAAGCAGGTTAAAGCTACTAGAAAAAATTATACCTATATAATATAATAAAAAAAGGCTGACGTTAGAAAAAATCAACCTTATATATTATAGTATAAATTTTAATCAAACTTCAACGCTTTGATTGGAGATATTTTTGTGATTAAGTAAGATGGAATTAACAAAACCAATACACATATTAATATAGTACCTATATTCAATAATAATATGTGAAGCAAATTTATATCTACTGGTGCGGATGACACGTAATAACTTTCCGGATTGAGTTTGATGATTTCAAAATTCTTTTGAAGAAGTAGAAATAGAATAGCGATTCCATTACCCCAAAGTAATCCTCTTGAGATAAGATAAAAAGAATTGTATAAGAATATTTTTCGAACCGACCAGTTACTTGCTCCTAATGCTTTTAGCATTCCGATTAACTGTGTACGTTCAATAATTAAAACTAGAAGTGAAACTACGACATTCGTAACAGCTACAATTATCATAATTACGATGATCAAAATAATATTGGTATCAAAGATTTTTAGCCATTCGAAAACACTAAAGTATTTTTCTGAAATTGAAGTGCTATTGAATGTTGGCGGAATAGTTTTATAAATAGCTTCGGCACGTTCTTCTAAATTTGTAAAATCGTCGATAAAAATTTCATAAGCACCAATTTGATTCGATTGCCATTTATTGATGCGCTGCAAATGTTGAATATTACCTATTATATAGGAAGCATCGAATTCTTGAAAACCTGAATTGTAAATTCCAGAAATTTTGAACTTTCTTACACTTGGTAACTTACCTTGTGCTTTCATAAAAAAAGTATTGAACGAATTTCCTACTTTTAATTTTAACCGTGTTGCTAAAAATTGGGAAATTAAAACTTCATTAATAGCACCTTCCTTATAAGTTGGGATTTTTCCTTCCACCAAAAATTCTTTCAAATTGTTCCATTGATAAGATGCATCTACACCTTTAAAAATAATTCCTTCTACATCGGTTTCGGTTCTTATTAATGCGCCTTTAGTAATTATTGGCTGCACGTGTGTAATGAAGCTGTTCTTTTTTAGTTGAGAAATAGGTAGCAATCTAGAATCTATAGGTTCGGCTGTGACTTGAGATTGATTGTCATCGAAATTAGAAACAATAACATGTCCGTTAAAAGCTGAAATTTTTTCTCGAATTTTCTGTTGCAAACCTATACCAGTTGCCACAGACATTACCATCATAAGAATACTCAAGGCAATGGCCAAAATAGCAATTTTTATAATTGGTGAAGAAACACTACTTTTATAACTTTTAGTAACGATTAGTCGTTTTGCAATAAAATATTCTAAATTCAAAATATGTTTTTATATGAAATTTGAGTTCAAAAATACGTTTTTATTTTTTTCAATACTATTATTTTCTTTTGGATGTTCATCTAAAAAGAAAATAACAAATACATCTGTTGCAAATGCATCGGAAACTTCAAACGCTACTTTTAATGAAACAAAGTTTAAAACAGGTGCAGAAAACTATACATCCTATTTGCCTCTATTAACGAATAAAAAAATTGGAATCGTTACGAATCCGACTGGAATACTAGAAAACAAAAAGCATTTGGTAGATTTCTTATTAGAGAAACAAATCAATGTTCAAAAAATATATGCTCCAGAACATGGTTTTAGAGGAACAGCAGATGCGGGAGAAGTTATTAAAGATGGGAAAGACACTAAAACAAATTTACCGATTATTTCGTTATATGGAAATAACAAAAAGCCGAAACCCGAGCAACTTGCTGGTATTGATGTGATGCTTTTTGACATCCAAGATGTGGGTGCCAGATTTTATACTTATATTTCAACCTTACATTATGTAATGGAAGCTTGCGCAGAAAACAACATTGAGCTTATTGTTTTTGATAGACCCAATCCGAACGGAACTATTGTTGATGGTCCGGTTTTAGAAATGGAACATAAAAGTTTTGTAGGCATGCACCCAATTCCTGTTTTACATGGAATGACAATAGGTGAATATGCGAAAATGATTAATGGAGAAAAGTGGTTGACCAATGGAATTCAGTGCGAACTGAAAGTTATTCCTTGTACCAATTACAAAAGAGAGTTGACTTATAGTTTACCCGTGAAACCTTCTCCAAATTTACCTAATGACCAATCGATAAATTTATATGCCAGTTTGTGCTTTTTTGAAGGCACAAATGTGAGTGTGGGAAGAGGAACCGAAAAGCAATTTCAAATTTATGGTTCTCCTTTTTTGACAAATTTCAATTTCAGCTTTACACCTATTTCAAATTTTGGGGCGAAAGAACCGATGCATAAAAATGTTTTGTGTGTTGGTGAAGACTTGACTAAAATTAAAAAAGTGACTCGTTTAGAATTGAAATGGTTGCTTAAAGCGTATGCTGACACTTCTGATAAAACGATTTTCTTTAATGATTTCTTTACGAAATTGGCTGGAACCAAAAAATTACAAGAGCAAATTGTGAATGGCGTTTCAGAAAAAGAAATTAGAAAAAGTTGGGAAGCTGGTTTGTTAGCATTTAAAGAAATGAGAAAACCCTATTTGATTTATAATTAAACCAAAATTTCAATATTAGGATTAGCTTTTAACAGTTCATCTATAAATGCTTTTTTCTCTTTTGGAGAAATTAAAACTTCGTCATATTTATTATATCTTACACTTAATCTATCAAGTGAAAGTGCAGGAGAACTTAATACGCTATTTGACTTTTCAATTTTTGTAATTTTGGATATGTCAATTCTTTCGTTTACTATCCATGTACTTTTAACAATTAATTGGTTTTCAATTATGATATAGCGTGTCGTTTTTGAGAAAATCAAAATTAGTCCAACAACAACACTTAGTCCAATTAAACCATATAAATTACCTTCAAGTATATTTTTGATACTCATAAAAATTGGATATACCAAAAATAATCCCAACCACCAGTCTATTTTAGATTTATATACTTTCATGTTACAAAGGCATTTTTACTTTCATTTTTTCTACAATATTATAAGCAGCTGGACAAATGGCTACATTTAATAAAGTCAAATCAGTGATTTGATTGAATTTTTTTCTATCGGTGTGTGGAAATTCTCTACAAGCTTTAGGTCGAACATCGTAAATGAAGCATTTGTTATCCGCATCTAAAAATGTACAAGGCACCGATTTTAATACATAATCATTATCTTCATCGATACGTAAAAACTGATTGATGAATTGTTGTGGTTTTTGTTTGAAATGTTTAGCAATTCGTTCTACATCGGCATCTGTAAATAATGGACCCGTGGTTTTACAACAATTGGCACATTCTAAACAATCGGTTTTCTTAAATTCGGCCTCATGTAAATCTTGCATCACATAATCTAAATTTTTTGGCACCCTTTTTTTTAGCTTATCGAAATATTTTTTAGTTTCAATATGCGTATCTTTGGCTAGTTTTTGAATTTCGTTTAATGCTGGTTTTAACATATCGTTTATTAATGAACTGCAAAGCTACGATTTAGAATATTGATTTAAGAATAACGAATGTTGAATTTTGATAAATAACTCATGAAAGACCTTTTCGGAAAAGCCATACTAGATTACCAAACTAATAATTCACCAGAAGATTTAGTTACGGAAACTTCTATTTCTGAAGCAGACGAAATGAGCGTATCGTATTTGTTTCGCAACTATAACGAAATGCCAAAACTAGAACAAAAAGCGCTGCAATTAGCTAAAGGGAAGGTTTTAGATGTGGGTTGTGGTGCTGGAAGTCATGCTTTAGAATTACAAAACGAAAGAAAATTAGAAGTTACTGCTATTGATATTTCTGAAAATGCTGTACATGCTTGCCAACTTCGTGGAATTAAACATGCAAAAGTAGTGCATCTTTTAGATTTAGCTGCGGAAAATAAATTTGACACCATTTTACTCTTGATGAATGGTACTGGAATATTTGGAACTTTGAAAGAAACGTCTAAATATTTACAAAAATTGAAATCTTTATTAAATGAAGGTGGACAAATTTTAATTGATTCTTCAGATTTAATTTATATGTACGACCAAGATGAAGATGGCGCATATAGCGTTCCTGCGGATGGTTATTATGGCGAATTGACTTTTACCGTTGTATACAAAGGTGAAACAGAAGACACTTTTCCTTGGTTGTATTTAGATTATAACACGCTTCAGAATGCTTCACTTGCAAATGGTTTACAATGTGAATTGATTGCAGAAGGTGAACATTTTGATTATTTGGCGAAAATAACTTTATAATTTTTTTATTTGAAACACAGATTTAAGAAATTATGAAAATCTTTATTTATGTTTTAAAAACAAAAAACCCAAATTTCAATTTATTTTAAGATTGGAATTTGGGTTTTATTTTCAACTATTCTTATTAAGGAATATTTAAATATTTATGTGTCTGTAAGGATACTCTCCATTTTGGATTGTTCATTACATAGTCTACAATCAGCGGAGTCATTTCTTCTTTTTTACTCCATTCAGGTTGTAGAAATAAAATGGCATTTGCGTTGGTTTTTTCTGCTTGTTCTTCTGCAAAAATAAAATCGTGTTTGTTATGAATAATTACTTTCAATTCATTCGCGATAGCATATGCGGATGCAACTGGTAATTTATTTTTCTTTGGTGATAAGCAAAACCAATCCCAAGTTCCAGTTACGTCATACGCGCCTGAAGTTTCGATATGTACGTTTAACCCAGCGTTTTTTAATTGTTGTGTAATTGGATGCATGTCCCAAGTTAAAGGTTCACCACCAGTAATTACAATTGTTTTTGCATATTTTGTAGCATTGGCCACAATGGTTGCGACAGAAGTTGGCGGATGTAAATCGGCGTTCCAGCTTTCTTTTACGTCGCACCAATGGCAACCCACATCACAACCACCAACTCGAATAAAGTAAGCAGCTGTTCCAGTATGATATCCTTCGCCTTGAATGGTATAAAATTCTTCCATTAACGGAAGCATTTCGCCTTTATTGACTAATATTTGAGTTTCTTTGTTAAGCATATTTTTAATATTGAGTGCAAAGATAGTATAAAGTTAGAAGTTGGAAGTTAGAAGTTGGAAGTTTTTATTTAATGACAATTTCTAGCCCAGATTGCAATGGCAGCTTGTTGGAAAGAAATGAGATAAAAACTTTTTTGGAAACAGCGACCTACGGAAGCTTTTTGCAAAATTTAGTTTTTACTTATTTATGAGAACAACTATAATGGAAAGCTGGAAAAGGCTTCTAAAATATTGAAATAAAAAAACCGATAACTTTCGCTATCGGTTTTTGAATTAATTTTTATATTCTTATTTACTTAAAGCTTGTAAAGATTCTTTTACGAAAGTATCTGCAGGATTAATTTCTGCTGCTTTTTTGAAGTTTTCAATTGCTTTAACTTTATCTGTTGTTGCGTAATTTGCACCAATAAAAGAATAAGCATCAAAAAGATTTTCTTTAACAGCTGGTTTTGAAGTTTCAGTTTCACCTTTTGCAATTACGGTTTTCACATATCCTTCATAATCTAAAACCGCTTGCGCATTAGATTCTTTAGTTCCGATAACTCTGTTTAGTTGCCCTTTGTTATAATAAGCATCTTGCGTGTTTGGCGAAGCTTTAATTGCGTCTGCAAAAGCTTGATTTGCACGAGCAAATTCTGCAGTTAATGCTGCTTTTTGAGCTTCTGTTTTATTTTCAGCATAAAAAAGAATTGAGTTTCCTAATAAGTAACTGTCGCGGCTAAAACTTTTTGAACTTGTATTTTTAACAGCTAATTCGAATAATTTTGCGGCTTCTAAATATGCTTTTCCTGTGTATAGTTTAATTCCGATTTCTGTAAATTCGGTGTTTAACAATGGATTTAATTCGGCAGCTTTAGTTAAATTCGCAACTGCATCATTAAATTTTGTTTGATTGGTAATCACTCCTTTATCGTCCATAGAAGAAGCTAA
This sequence comes from Flavobacterium difficile, assembly GCF_011392115.1. Lineage (GTDB taxonomy): Bacteria > Bacteroidota > Bacteroidia > Flavobacteriales > Flavobacteriaceae > Flavobacterium > Flavobacterium difficile. Next base: position 301,694 of record NZ_JAAJBT010000003.1, on the reverse strand, counting down.
TTTTGCTTTTCCTAAATATAAATAATCTTTACCATTTACTCTTTTTGCATCTACTTTAGACATGTATTCTGTTAAAGATTTAATAGCGCCTTCTGGATTTCCGTTTTCAGCATAAGCATAACCTAAATACTTATAAACTTTAGGATTTATTTTATCAGATTTTTGAATGGATAACGCTTCAGTTTCTAATTCTTTCCATTTTTTAGATAAGATTAAGAAATCTGCGTATTTGATACGAGCATCTGTAGAAACATCTGTTAAGCTCATGTATTTTTTGTAATCTTCAAGTGCTTCAGCAATTTTTGCTTCAAAAACTGATTTTTTTGCATAAGCCCAAGCTAAATTAGTTTCTGCTTTTTCTCTATAAGCTGGTCCGTAATTTGGGTTAGTTACTAAAACATCGTTAAACGCTTTTAAGGCTTCTGGGAAAGCTTGAGCATTTCGAGTAATAATTGCCAATTGCATTGGTCCTCTTAACAATGATTTGTCTAATTCGCTAGCAGTTCTGTAGGCAACGTAAGCATCATTAACATTGTTATTCGCCACAAAAGCATCACCTAATGCAATTTGTGCTAAAGCTGATTTCGGATCTGAAGCTACAGCAGCTTTGGCAGCTGTTAACGCTTTAGAAGCATCTGGAGTTGCCGCTTTTAAATATGCTTGAGAAATAAAAATTTGTTCTTCCGTATTTTTCTTTTTTGAAAGAGCTAGAGCATTAGTAAAATTTGTTTCTGCAGCAGATTTGTTACCATCTAATAATTCTAATTGACCTAAACCAATTAAATTTAAGTGTCCTGCATCTTTAGCAGCTTTTCCTTTGTCGAAATAAATTTTTGCAGAATCTTGTTTCTCTAAAGCTAAATAGACTTGACCTAAGTAAAAGAAGTTTTTACCTTTATCTGGTGCAGATGCAACCATCCCTTTTAAAGATTTTCTTGCTTCAGAAAATTTTTCTGCGTCAATTGTTTTTTTAACTTGCTCTAAATCTTGTGCATTAACCGCAACCGCAGTAATTATTGTAGCAAAACTTGATAAAATTAGTGTTTTCATTTCTTCTTCTTTTATTTCTTTTTATTGTTTTTAATAATTCTGATTTCTCGAGTTGGAATTTTAACTGGAGACAAACCCGACTTTAAAATTATTCTTTGTCCAACTTCACTTTTTACAAAGGAAGCAAATCCCATGCCTAAACCAACTCTTCCTTGAAAATTTAACAAATAAATTTTTCTGGTAAAAGGGTAATCCTTAGTCTCAATATTAGTCTGTGAAGGCTTCACGGCTTTTTGAAGAGTTTCTCCAACAGCTATAACTTTAACCTTATTTAAGGTTTTTTCCATTTCGATAGAAGGATTTAGCATCCAATTTACGCCAACAAAACCAATAGAATTGGTGTTTTCAGATACAAATTTAATAACATCTAAATTATTATTTAAAGCGGTTACACTTTTTGGCAATGAAGTGACACCTGCTTTTTCCATTAGATAATTTAAAGTACTAGAGTTTTCATTATCAAATACAAATTGATACTTAGTTGGTTTACCTTTTAAAACTTCATACACTTCGGTTGTAGTTATTGCATCTGTTGAAGTACCTACTTTTGCAATTAACGCAATGGCATCAGAACAAAAAGGAGTATTTTTTCCAATAACATTTTTGTCCTTTAAACTATTTTCTTGTGTTGTTGTTAGTGGATGTGTTAATACAGCTAGATCAATTTTTCTTTGTAATAATAGATTAACAATGTCTGCATCAGATTTTGGAATTAGTGTAATAGAGGATTTTGGGTATCTGTTTTCAAAAATCATTTCTTGTTCCTCAACTATAGGTAGCAACGATTCATCTACATAAATGTCGGCTTTTCCAACTGTATATGTTTCACTTTCTGTAGTGTTTTCAGATTTCTTGCAAGCAAAAAATGCGAATAGTATGATAACACAAATTACAACTATTTTTTTCATATTAGTTTTCCTTCTTTTCGTTACTTTCTTTTTCAGCCTCAATGTATAGAGTTACAGGTAAAATATAATACGTTTTAACTTTAATACCGTTTTGTTCACTTGGCTCCCATTTCTTTATCCGTTGCAAATATAAAATTACATTTTGACCTAAACCAACATTAGTAGGAGTTTCTTCAAGAACTTGAAAATCTGACAAACTACCATCTTGATTTACTATAAATTTCACTCTAGTTTTATAGGTTCCTGCTACTTCAACATCAGGAACTTGAATGTTTGAAGCAACAAGACTATAAAATTTAGAAAACCCTTCAGAAGGAGCTGCTTTTTTTTCTTTGCTAACAACATTCTTTTCAGCATCATTTCTTATTTCATTATTTGAAGCTACTTCAATGGGATTTACAATTTCATTTTTTTCTTTTAGTTGTAATGAAATAGGAAAAGTATAATATTGTTTAACATTTTTTCCTTGAACTTGTCCAGGAATCCAATTTTCGGAAGTTTTTAGAACACGTACTGCTTCTTTTCCTAAACCTAGGCCATAAGGCTGTTCTTTGATAATTTGAATATCTCTAATCGAACCATCATCCCAAACTACAAATTTAGCAATTACAGACGCTAAAACTGCATTATCTACTTCTGGTAAACGAAATAAATTTGTTATTGTTTCTCGAAAAACATTCATTCCTTCCTTAGGATGAGCAGGTATTTCAACAACTTCAAATATTTGACTATAGTCTGTAATTTCAATTTTTGGAGAAACTACAGCATCAACCTTAAAATTAGAAGATACTGTATCTGGGTTTACAAGAACCGGAGTCACAACAACTTTCTTTTTAGGTTTATTTTTTACGTCGACTTTATTTTGTGCAAAACCAATTGCTACAATAAAAAAAAGAAAAACTACAGAAACATATTTCATTTTAGTCTTCTTCTTTTTGAATTAATCTATAAAATCTGAAAGTTGCATATAGAACTAATAAACCACTAAAAATTCTTCTTCTTGTGATAGAAACCTCAAGAGGAAAGTCATCCCAAAAGCTAACCAGATAGGCTAAAACTAAATAAAAGCAAAATATTAAAAGTCCTAAAATAAACAGAAATCGCTGTTTGGGCGATTTCTGTTTTAAATTATTTAACCAATTCATTTATTCTGAACCTGTTATTTGAATTGAAATTGGTAAAGTATAATATTGTTTTACACTTCTTCCATTGTATACACCAGGAGTCCATTTCGGTGATTTAGATAAGATTCTTGTAGCTTCTTTTCCTAAACCTAAACCTGGAGGCGTTTCTTTAACAATTACGATATCTCTAATTGAACCGTCATCCCAAACAACAAATTTGGCAATAATTGTCCCAGTTGTTGACTCATCCACTTCTGGTAAACGGAAAGAATTCGCAATTTGCTTTCTAAAAGCATTCATACCACCTGGAGGAGCTGCAGAAACTTGAACTGATGTAAAGATTTGATTGTAATCTGTATCATCTCCTTTTTGTTCTTCGGCTGCTAATTCACCTGTTTTTTCAGGAGTAGCATTAACATCTCCTTTAACAGTTTCAGAGCCTGATTTTGCATTTGGATCTATAGGTGGAATCTCATTTTCAACCGTTTTTTTATTTACGACCACAGGTGGTACATTTTTAACGATATCCACTACAGACTTAACCTTTTTGATAGGCTCAACTTTTTTCTCTTCAAGAATTTTCTTAACTTCCTTTTTGATAGGAGTTTTCACTTTCTTTAAAGCAACTTTAGTAATTTTTTCTTCAACTTTATCTTTCTTTTTCATTGCAAGATAAGATGCAAATACTAGACTTATGAAAAATATTGAAGATAAAACTAAAGCAACTGCTGTCCTTTTAGAACTGTTTGTTCTTAATTCGTATGCACCATAACTTTTATTACGTCCTTCGAATATATTGTCAATTAAACTAGCATCGCTAAGGTTTTCATTTCCACTCATTTTACTATATTTAAAGTTATGTTATTTAATTTTATTGTCTTCAAGCATTTTTAAATCGCCTGGAGTTACATCAACAATTGAATAAGAGAAAGGCTTTACAATTGCCATTTCATCTAATATATCCACTAAATTTTTATAATTAGCCGATTTACTAGCCTTAATTAACACAGTCATACCTTGTTTTTTTGGATCTTCTACTCGATCCATTACAAACTTGTTATGCGCTATTAGTGCTTTTCTTATTCCTTTACCACCATAGTTCTCTAACTTAGGTTTACCATTGATTCCGTCTTCCATGTAAGGATTATCAGTAAGTCCAATATAATATACTAACTTATCATTTTTTCCTAAAACTACAGTCAATGTTCTGAATGCTGGTGTTTCAGGTGATTCTCCTGGAGGAACTACGGTATTATCCGGTAAAGCTAAATCCATAGATTGTGGCTTAGACAAAGTGGTTGTTAGAATAAAGAAAGTGATAAGCAAGAAAGCTAAATCTACCATCGCTGTTAAATCAACTCCTGGATTCGATTTTTTACTTCTTACTTTGCCGCCTTTCTTGCCGCCACCGCCACCGGTATTTAATTCTGCCATGTTATATTTTTTATTTTAATTAAAAATCTTCATCTCTAAGAGAAGTTACTAAATAAAAATCGTTCATGTTTTGTTTCTGAAGAATATCAAAAATATTTTTCACAACAGGATATTTTTCTTTAGAACCACCTTTAATAGCAATTTCAATTTCTTTGATCTTCTCAACTCCTTTAGCTTGTTGCTCCATTATCACAGCAGCGTTTGCATAATATACCCAATATGACAATTCATTTTCAGAAATATCGCCTTTGTAGGGAATACCCACTTGTGTTCCTGGTTTGTTTCTTTCTGAATTTTTAAGCGCCAAAAGAGATTTTAATTCCTCTAAAGGAACACCGAAAGAATCTAATAAAGAAAACTCTTCAATTTCTTGAGGTGTAAAAGCTATATCATATTTTAATGACATCGCTTCCAGAGCAGATTTTCTTATTTCTCTCTCAGAGATTCCAAGATAAACTGCACTATCACCAACTGTAATAGTTAATAAGTTTCTTTCTGGCAATTTAGCTTCTATGGTTGACGCAGGCGTATCTACTGGCTTTGGCTCAGGTACTTTTGATGTTGCTGTCATGATAAAAAAGGACAATAACAAAAACGCAACGTCACACATGGCCGTCATGTCAATTCTTGTGCTTTTTTTAGATGTTTTTACATTTGCCATTTTACTTTATTTTAACTTTATAATTTATTTTATTTGGAAATCTTAGTTTCCGCCTTTAGCTCTTTTGTAAGCTTGAGAAATTGCGAAACCAGCTTCGTCAATAAAATAAGTTAAAGTATCAATTTTAGAAGTAAAATAGTTGTAAGAAATTACAGCAATAGTAGAAGTTCCAATACCTGTAGCAGTATTAATAAGTGCTTCAGAAATACCATTTGCTAATTCAGCTTGGTCTGGAGTACCTTCTGCTAATCCTGCGAACGCTTTAATCATACCTGATACAGTTCCTAATAATCCTAATAACGTACCAATAGATACTAAAGTAGAGATAATAGTCATGTGTTTTTCTAACATTGGCATTTCTAATGAAGTGGCTTGTTCTACTTCTTTAGTAATATTTTCAGTTGCAGTGTCTACATCTAAACCGTCTTTTTTAACTTGCTCTGATTTTAACAAACCAGCCTTAATAACATTTGCAACAGATCCTTCTTGTGTATCACAAGCTGAAATGGCACCTTTAACATCTCCACTTTTAATTTGAGCTAAAACATCTTTAACGAAGTTGTCTAAGTTACCTCTACCAGCTGCTTTTTTCAATACGATAAATCTTTCTACAGAGAATACGATTGTCATTAATAATAATCCCATTAATACAGGAACAATATAACCACCTTTGTAAACCATTCCTAAATAATTACCTGGTAATGGTTGTCCCTCTGGATTACCATTTACGAAGTTAGCTGATGCTCCCATTACAAATTTCCATAATAAAGCACCAATTGCTATACAAATTACGATAGTCAAAGCGGCAAAAAGTGTACTAGCCTTGTTTCCTTTGTTCTCTACAGAAACGTTTAAATCCTGATCCATTTTTTAAAATTTTAAGTTTGAATTGATTAATTATTTGATTTTAATTTATTTTGATAGTCGCAAATTTATGTGAATTAGGTTTTAAAAAAAAACTAATTTAATAAAAATTGCATTTATATAGTGAAAATATGCAACAATCGTACCAAAAAAAGATATAGCTAAAATTATATTTATATTTTTTTGATTTTATTTATTAATTATTCAAAAAATAAAGATAATATTAATAAAATGAAATGTTAAGAAAATGTAAAGAATGTTAAATTAAGATTTTCTAGTATTAAATTTCATAGTTTTTAAAAAAAAAATCATCTTTGTAGTAACAAAAACCTATCAACATGTCAAAAGAAAATTTTATTTCCACATTAAAAGCTGGATACAGCTCAAAAGGGGAAAGTATAACTCTAGGAGTCGCGATGCTTGACGGCGAAACTATTGCAGCCACACCTGTAAACATTCCTTTAAAAACATTAAATAGGCATGGATTAATTGCTGGTGCAACTGGAACAGGAAAAACAAAAACCATACAAGTTTTATCTGAACAATTAGCTGCTAAAGGAATTCCAGTTTTAATGATGGATATTAAAGGTGATTTTTCCGGCATAGCGCAACCTGGCGAAGAAAAAAGCTTCATTACAGAACGACACACTAAAATGAATATTCCTTTTGAACCAAAAGGATTTGCTACAGAATTATTAACACTTTCAAAACAAAATGGGGTTCGACTACGTGCCACCGTTTCTGAATTTGGACCTGTTTTATTTTCAAGAATTTTAGATTTGAATGACACGCAAGCAGGTGTAATTTCTGTGATTTTTAAATATTGTGATGATAACAAGATGCCTTTATTAGATTTAAAAGACATCAAAAAAGTAATGAATTATATTACAGAAGAAGGAAAAGAAGAAATCTCAGAATCTTATGGTAAAATTTCAACTTCTACTACTGGAACAATTCTTAGAAAAATTATAGAATTAGAGCAACAAGGCGCCGATATATTTTTTGGAGAAAAATCTTTTGAAATTGAAGATTTAATGCGAATTGACGAAAACGGAAATGGATACATTAATATTGTACGTTTAAATGACATTCAGGATAAACCAAAGTTATTCTCTACTTTTATGCTGAATTTGTTGGCTGAGATTTATAATTTAATGCCTGAAAAAGGTGATGTTGAACAACCTGAATTGGTTATTTTTATTGATGAAGCGCATCTTATATTCAACGAAGCTAGTGAAACTTTATTAGACCAAATTGAAACTATAATTAAACTGATTCGTTCAAAAGGTGTGGGTGTGTATTTTATTACTCAAAATCCTATGGATATTCCTAAAGGTGTTTTAGCACAATTGGGTTTAAAAATTCAGCATGCTTTACGTGCTTTTACAGCAAATGATAGGCAAGCGATTAAACAAACAGCTGCTAATTATCCCACTTCAGAATTTTACAATACAGAAGAATTATTAACTTCTCTAGGAATTGGAGAGGCTTTGGTTACAGCTTTAAATGAAAAAGGAATACCAACACCATTAGCAGCAACTATGATGCGAGCTCCAGAGAGCAGAATGGATATTTTAACAGATGAAGAAATTCTTGCTATTAATTCAAAATCGAAATTAGTCAAAAAATATGCTGAAGAAATTGACAGAGAAAGTGCTTACGAAATTTTGACCCAAAAAATTGAAGAAATTTCTGCTGAAGTTGCCGAAGCAGAAGAAGAAAAACAAGAGCGTAAAGAACCAAGTACAGCTTCTGTCATTGGAAAATCTGTTGTTAAAGTCGTAACAAGCGCTAGTTTTATTCGCGGAGCATTTAGTGTGTTGATGAGGGTTTTAAAAGGCAAATAATGAAATCAGTTGTTACTGTTGGTTTATTAGTACTTTCTAATGTATTTATGACATTAGCTTGGTATGGACATTTAAAGTTTAAAGAACTAAAATGGTTTGAAAACGCTGGATTAGTTTCAATTATTTTAATAAGTTGGGGCTTAGCTTTATTTGAATATTGTTTTCAAGTTCCTGCCAATAAGCTTGGGTTTTCTGGAAATGGCGGACCCTTTTCATTATTACAATTAAAAGTCATACAAGAAGTTATCACACTAATTACTTTTGTAATTTTCTCACTTCTTTTCTTTAAAAACGAAACTTTCAAATGGAATCACGCTGTTGGATTTCTTTTTTTAGTCTTAGCTGTATACTTTATCTTTAAAAAATAATATTATGAAAAAATATTTTATTCAAAAAACACCTTTTGTAGTACCAACAACTGATGGTAAATTAATTGAAGAACATCACGGAAAAGTAGCCACTCAAAATGAGGCAATTTCCATTGCACACATGATTGCTCCGCCAGGATGGAGTGAACCTTTCCAAACTCCAGAATTTGAGGAATACACCTATATTATAAAAGGGAAAAAACAATTTATTATAGAAAACGAAACTATAATTTTAAAAGCAGGAGAATCTATAAAAATTGAAGCCAATACTCGTGTACAATATTCAAATCCTTTTGATGAAATTTGTGAATATATTGCCATTTGCAAACCAGCCTTTGATTTTACCAAAGTACATAGAGAAGAAAATTAATAGGTATAAAAAAAGCTCTCAAACTAATTGAGAGCTTTTTTTATTATTGAATTGTTTTTAACATTTCTTCCACTGCTTTTTCGATTTGGGTATCTTTTCCTTTCAAGAAATCTTCATAAGACAATCCTACAGGAACATCTGGTTCTACTTGAAGATTTTCAGTAGCTCTTTTTTCTTTACCAATAGTAGCTACCATAGGAATTCCAAAAACTAAAGTTGGATCAATTTGAGTTTCCCACCAAACAGCTGTTCCTGTACCTGGAACTCCAACTCCAATTAATTTCCCTACACCATTTTGTTTGTAAATGTAAGGAAAGATAAAAGCATCGCTGTAATTGCCTTCAGACATCACCACACAACTTGGCTTAGTCCATTTTCCAATCGGTTCTGCATCTTTTAAAACATTACCTTGAGGAGCAAAATCCAAATATCTTTTTCCACTTAATAAAGTATATAAATCGTCGTGAAGCCAACCACCACCGTTAAATCTTGTATCTACAATTAGTGCTTTCTTTTCAAAGTTTTTACCCATTACTTGATCGTAAACTTCTCTGAAACTTCCGTCATTCATTCCTTGTACATGAACATAGCCTACTTTTCCATTACTAAGTTTGTCAACTAAGGCGTTCATTTTTTTAATCCAACGTGTATACATTAGTCCTGATTCTTCACCGAATGAAATAGGTTTAACTGATTCTTCGAAAGTTGCGCCATTTGCATCTACACCACTAACTAAAACCAATTTTCCAGTTTTTCTATTTAAAAATTTAGCCCAATCTACTTCGTTGGTTAGTACCTCATTATCAATTTTTGTGATAATTGCTCCAGGTTTAACTTTAGAAGTAGGCTTGTCAAACGGTCCACCCTGAATTACTTCTGCAACTTTTATACCTTTTTCGCTACTTTTTTGATCGTATAATAAACCTAAAGCTGCGGTATTGTCGGGATTTGTCATTTGTGGCGTATATCTTCCACCAGTATGAGAAGCATTTAATTCTCCTAAAATTTCACTTAATAAATCTTGAAAATCGTAGTTATTGTTTATATGTGGTAAAAACTTAGCATACGTTTCTTTATACATTTTCCAATCTACTCCATGTAATTTAGGATCGTAGAATTTTTTTGCAGTTTGTCTCCACATGTGATTAAAAATATAGTTTCTTTCCGCTTGTGTGTTTAAAACCATATCTGAACTCACTTCAACTGAAGAGGTTTTTCCACCTTCTACTTCAATTTTAGTAAGTTTACCTCCATTATTTACATATAAATTTTTTCCATCTTTACTTAAAAACAATTGACTAGCAGAAGCGCCCAATTTAGCTAAAATCTTTGTTTCTTTTGTTCTTGTTTCTGTAACCCAAAGATCAAATCCTTTTTCAAAAGCCGCTAAGTAAAACAATTTACTTCCTTCTTCGTTAAAAACATAATCGGCAATAGAAGAGCTATTGATTGTAACTTTTACTTTTCTTGTTTCTAAATCAGTTACATTTGGATTCCAAGGTTTAGCTTCTTCTTTTTTATCTGTTTTAGCTTTGTCCTCTTTTTTATCTCCTTCTTTTTCCTTTTTAGCAGCGTCTTCTTTTTCTTTCAATAAAGCGAAATCCTCTTTAGACAATTTAAATATATCATAATCTAACTTATCAAAAAAGACAGCATAAACGTCTACTTCTCTACTTCCTTGATTGGCTAAAGATTTTCTTCCTTCTTTACTACTTAACCAAGTAAGTGCTTTCCCTCCAATTTGTTGCTTTGCTGAATCTTCACCAAAACCACTCATAATAGGATATTTAGTTTCAGAACCGTCTGCTTTAATCATTGCGGTATGTGTATTGGAAAAATTCCCCATATTATCATCTACAAATAACCATTTACTGTCTGCACTCCAATTGAAACCGAAATCGCCATCAGAGTAACTATAATTTCTTCCTTCTGGTAAAATAGTTCTTGAAGTTTTAGTAGCTATATTGTATACTTTAACAATATTTCTTTCTTCGATGTATGCAATTTCTTTACCATCTGGACTGAACTTAGGCAAAAATTCTTCTTTGTCTGAGGCTATAATTTTTTCTTCTTTAATTAAAGTTGAAGCATAAAAATAAGGCTCTTCTTTTCGTTCTATAGTTGCAGTATGAATGTCCCAACTGTCGCCTCTTTCACTAGCATAAATTAATTTTTTCCCAGTCGGACTCCATTGTACATAGCGTTCTTGTTCAGGTGTATTTGTAATTCTTTTGGTAGATCCGCCTTCTGCATTCACAACAAACACTTCTCCACGAGAAATAAAAGCAATTTCTTTGCCATCAGGACTAGGAACAAACTCACTGATATTTCCTGATAGCGGTAAGTTTTTTTCTACATTTGATTTGCCATCATTTTGTATGATAACAGTAACTTTTTTGGGAGTACTTCCTTCAGTTAAGGTGTAAATCTGTCCATCATTTGAAAAGCACAATGTATTATTATCAGCAATACTTAAATGACGAACAGGATTATTTTTAAAAGTGGTTAAAGCAGTACTAGTTTTTGACTGAGCATTAAATTTGAATATATTTTGGTTGCTACCGTCTGCTTCGCTTAAATAATAAATACTTGTATCGTCATTACTATATACTGGTTCTCTGTCTTCACCAATATAAGTACTAATTTTTGTAAATTTTTGTGCATTTACATCGTAAGACCAAATGTCTCTTGTTACACTACTTGTGTGATGTTTTCTTAACGGATCTTCGTATCCTTTTCTATCTTGAAAAACAATTTGCGAACCCGTTTTATTGTATTTTGCATACTCAATTCCGCCTTCTGTTACTAGTATAGCTTTACCGCCTGTAACATTTACTGTATATAAATTTTGAAACAAACGCGGAGAATAAAAACGAATATTTGCTTCACTTGTTTGACGAGAACTACCAAATAATACATTTTTATCATTTGGAGAAAAATCGTAAGGATAATCTGCCGCACTATTATAGGTTAATCGTGTTGGATTTCCACCATTGACAGGCATTACAAAAACGTCAAAATTACCATGACGGTCACTTGCAAAAGCTATTGATTTTCCGTCATTGCTCCACACTGGCATCATATCGTGAGCTTCATGGATAGTTAATGGCACAGCAGTTCCGTCTTGCGCGTTAACTAAATAAATATCACCTTTATAGCCAAAGGCAATTGTTTTACCATCTGGTGAAATTGACGGATGTCTTAGCCAAATTGCATCTTGAGCAAATGAAATACTTGTTAGCAAAAAGAATTGCAAACAAAAGAGAAGTTTTTTAAAGTTCATAATTTTAGTTTAGTGTTGAAAAACCAAATTTACGACTTTTAAAGTTATATATTTTGTTAAATAAATGTTAGAAAAACGCTGAAATTACTTCTTATTTCAACCTTTTTTTAAAAATTTCTATAAGGAATACTAAAAATAAAGATTAATAATTTGAATTGAATTTTATTAATTTATTGCAGTTTTAACAATTCTAAAATTTTATTTTCTACCGTTTCATTTTCCCAATCCTGATGAATATTTTCTATTTTTAACACCTCCTGCATAATTTCATTTTGTCTATCGCCTTCTGCTAACGCTTCCGCATAAGGTTGGTGACTGAAAGTTACACGTGAATATAGCGGAACCCATAAATTGGGATGCTTATCTGAAAACCATTTTTCAATTTTCTTTTGTAATAAGAAATTTGCATCGGCTGTTTTGGCGCTCATTTCCATAAAGTTTCTATAAGAAAGTTCGGCGATCGCATCGGCATTTGGTTTTCTAGAATTTTCGTAATCGTTAAGTAAATTAGCCCAATCGTCTCCGTATTTTTCCATCATTTCTTCTAAAACAGAAATATCTTCGAAACCAGCGTTCATACCGTGTCCGTAAAATGGAACAATTGCATGAGCAGCATCACCAATTAAAGCTACTTTATCGCTGTATGTCCATGGAAAACACTTCATGGTTACTAAATAACTTGTTGGATTTTTGAAAAAGTCTTCCACTAAATTTGGAATAACTTCTTTTGTATCTGGAAAATGCGTAGCGAAAAAAGCTACTAAATCTTCTTTTGTTTGTAAGGATTCGAAAGAGTTTTCACCATCATGAGGCATGAATAGAGTACACGTAAAACTTCCATCTAGATTTGCTAGAGCCATAAGCATGAAATTTCCACGCGGCCAAATGTGCAAAGCGTTTTTATTTAGTTTATGAGAACCGTCTGAATTGGCAGGAATGTGTAATTCTTTGTACCCCACTTCTAAAAATTCCTGAGAATAATTGAACATACTTTGTCGTTGCATTCTGTGTCTAATTCTAGAAAAAGCACCATCAGAACCAAAGGTTAAATCGTAATTATGTGTAGTCCATTCGCCTCTTTCAGATTCGCCAATTGAAATAGTTGCTGTAGCTAGGTCAACATCCCAAACTTTCTCTTCAAAGAAAAATTCCACACCTTCTCTTTCGGCTAAGTCGACCATTTTTTTATTTAGTAAACCTCTTGAAAGCGAATAAATTACTTCACCATCTTTACCATAAAATTGTTCATTAACCGTATTCAATCCGGTATGAATTGCTCTTTTTTCAACAGGAATTCCTATACTTAAAACCTCATGATCTAAACCTACATCGCGCAAAGCTTTTACACCTCTATTTGAAAGCACAAGATTTATAGATCGTCCTGTAAAGTTAATTTTTCTAATATCTGGACTTCTATCATAAATATGAACCGTATGCCCTCTTCGTTTTAGATAAATTCCTAGTAAAGTTCCTACTAATCCAGAACCAACAATGGCTATTTTTTTTGGTGTTTGCATTGATTTAATATAAGGCTACAAAAATAAACTATTTCTTTAACTTAAATGCATTAAACTTTAATATGTCCCCAATTTTCTCCAGATTTTATGCGATACAATTGCATTTCGGAGACACCCATTTGTTTGGCTAAAATTTTGAGACGTGTTTTTCTATTTGGATCTAAAAGTATTTTTTTTAGTCGCATCACATCAATCACTCGAAGTTTAGACCCATTATTATTTTTATTAAACTCTTGAAGTTTACTAAACGCTTCTTTTACGAAAGGACTATTTTTTCCATGAGCTTTCATTTCTTCATATGTAGCCCATTTCAAATTAGTTATTCGATTGTTCAGTTTGTCATAATCTAAATGAAGCACATACGTTTGTTCTTCATTATCTTTTGGAATAAACAGTTCAGCAACCATTTTATGAACTGCATGATGGTAATTTGTAATAGTATTGTCTTTCTGTCTTTTGTAACGTAGGTATAAAAAACCTTCCGTTATACTTCCTTTTAAGAGCTTTCCTTTTTCAATTGAATCTGTAAAACTTTTAATTCTACCTAAATTAGACACGGCATATTTTACTTTTCCATCCACTTTAATCTTATATTCTTTCCACTGCTCTAGTATAAAATGTCCCATAATATTAGTATTAAATTAAAATTGTATTCTATTTCCTACGTTTAATTTTTGAGATTTTGCTAAAATGCCGCACATATGAAATAACATTCTTGCCCCAACATTTCCATCCCAATCGTCGTTTTCTCCGGGTGCTACTTCAACTAAATCGAAACCAATAATTTCTTTTCCTGAATTGGCTAATAAATTAAATAAATAAGTAGCTTGTTCAAAAGAGAAACCTCCTGGAACAGGTGTTCCTGTATTTGGACAATACCAAGGATACATACCGTCGATGTCAAATGAAATGGTAACTTTTTGAGGCAATTGCGCGATTATTTCCTCACATTGTTGTTTCCAAGTTTGACCTTCAAAAGCCTTTGCTTTCATGTCAGTATCTGTATGAACAATAACTCTTCCTTTTGCATCTTTAACCACTTCTACTTCTTGTTCACAGAAATCTCTAATTCCCACTTGAACAATTTTTGAAACTTGTGGAATTTGTAACGTATTGTACATAATTGAAGCATGAGAATAAGTAAAGCCTTCATAGGCAATTCGTAAATCCATGTGTGCATCTAAATGTAAAATTCCAAAACTTTCATGTTGTGTGGCTAATGCTTCATAATAACCAAGTGGCGTACTATGATCGCCACCTAAAAGCGCTACTTTTTTCCCTTTATTTTGCCAATATAAAACTTTCTCTTTTACTTCAGTGTGTAACGTTCTACAGGCTTTATTGATTTTATGTAAATCTTCTTGTAAGGATGGAAAAGTTTCTAAATCCTCACCATTTTCTAAAGCTTCAATAATTGGTTGTGCTAAATCTTTATACTTATCTGAATTTTTAGCCCATTGTTCTGGAGCTTCCTCCATATAAATACCTAATTTCCATAATTCTGGAAAATCTTGATGTAACAAATCTACTTGAAATGAGGCATCAAAAACAGCATCTGGACCTTCTGAAGCTCCAGCGCCATAACTCACCGTAACTTCCCAAGGCACAGGAATAATAATGATTTCTGATTCTTCTGCTGTAAAAGGCAATCCAAAAACGGTAGCATCTGCTAAACCAGGTTGTGAAGGATCGAAGTTTTCTATTTTTTGTTGTTTTGTCATAATTTTATTTATTTTACCAAGAATAGTTTAAGACACTAAGTTGTTTGTATTAACTTATTGGAATTTTACTTTTTGGCACATTCTTTAATTCCTTGTTTTAAAATTTGTCCGAAATTATAGATATCTTCAAAAGACGTGTAAAAAGGAACTGGCGCTAAACGAATTACATTTGGCTCACGCCAATCAGTTACTACACCATTTTGCATTAAGTAGGTAAACAATTCTTTTCCTTGTCCGTGTAAATAAACTGAAAGTTGACAACCTCGTTCTGATTGGTTTGATGGGGTAATTACCTCAAATTCTGCTTCTTCAATTTCTTTATCTATTTCATGTAGAATGAATTCTAAATAAGAAGTGATTACATTTCTTTTGGCGATTAACTTTTCCATTCCGACCGCTGCAAACATTTCTACAGTTGCTAAATAAGGCGCTAAAGATAAAATTGGTAAATTACTTACTTGCCAACCGTTTGCACCTTCCACAGCATCAAAATTAGGTTCCATTAAAAAACGGCGTTCTTTGTTATGACCGTACCAACCTGCAAAACGATTTAAGTCTTTATTCGAGTGGTGTTTTTCGTGAACGAAATATCCAGAAGCATTTCCTGGTCCTGAATTCATATATTTATAACTACACCAAGCAGCAAAATCAACTTGCCAATCGTGTAAATTTAATTCGATATTTCCTGCAGCATGAGCTAAATCCCAACCTACGATAGCACCTACTTTATGTCCGGCAGCAGTAATGGTTTTCATATCAAAAACCTGGCCTGTGTAATAATTCACTCCGCCAATAAAAACAAGCGCTAACTCGTCACCTAATTCTTCAATTTTAGCTAGGATGTCTTCTTGTCTTGTAGTTAATTCGCCCTCTCTTCTTTTTATTTCAACAATAGCTTCTTCTGGAGCAAAACCGTGAAATTTGACTTGACTTTGTAGCATGTATTGATCTGAAGGAAAGGCTTTTTCTTCACATAAAATTTTAATTCTTTTTCCTTTTGGTTGATAGAAAGAAACTAATAACAAATGCAAATTAATAGTAAGAGTATTCATTACTCCAACTTCAGAAGGTTTTGCCCCAACAATTTTCGCTAATGGATTACAAAATCTTTCGTGATAATCCCACCAAGGTTTTTCGGAATAAAAATGACCTTCAACAGCCATATTTGCCCAATCGTTCATTACTTCGTTAACATAGTTTTTTGTTACTTTAGGTTGTAATCCTAAAGAATTACCAGTAAAATAGATAACATTTTTATTATTATGTTGTGGAAAATAAAACTCATTTTTATAGTGTGCCAATTCATCTTGAGCATCTAAACTTTTGGCGAAATCTTTGTTATTTAAAAAATCCATTATAGTTATTTTAGTAGCGTAAAAGTAGCAAAAAAATAAGACATAAAAAAACCCAACATTGATGCTGGGCTTAGTTTATAAACAAATTTAAAACAAGTTTAAATTGGAATTATTATTTACTTTTTAAAGAATTAACATTGCGTCTCCGTAAGAGTAAAATTTATATTTTTCTTTGATAGCTATTTCGTATGCTTTTTTCATTAAATCGTGACCACAAAAAGCAGAAACCATCATTAATAAAGTAGATTTTGGAGTATGAAAGTTTGAAACCATAGCATCTGCCAAACTAAAATCGTAAGGCGGATAAATGAATTTATTTGTCCAACCTGAATAAGGATTTAAAGTTCTCATTGAAGAAACCGTACTTTCCATGGCACGCATAGAAGTTGTTCCGATACAACATACTTTCTTTTTCTTAGCTTTTGCACCGTTAATAATGTCGCAAGCTTCTTGAGTAACTACCATTTCTTCAGAATCCATTTTGTGCTTCGACAAATCTTCCACTTCAACTGGATTAAAAGTTCCTAAACCAACGTGTAAAGTTACTTCTGCAAAATCAACACCTTTTATTTCTAAACGTTTCATTAAGTGTTTAGAAAAGTGTAAACCAGCAGTTGGTGCTGCTACTGCACCTTCTTCTTTTGCATAAATAGTTTGGTAACGCTCAGCATCTTCAGGAGTTACTTCACGATTGATATATTTAGGTATTGGTGTTTCTCCTAACTCGATTAATTTTTCTCTAAACTCTTCGTAAGACCCATCATATAAAAAACGTAAAGTTCTACCACGAGAAGTTGTATTATCAATTACTTCCGCTACTAACGAATCGTCATCACCGAAGTATAGTTTATTACCAATTCTGATTTTACGAGCTGGATCTACTAAAACATCCCATAAACGCTGTTCTGCATTTAATTCTCTTAATAAGAAAACTTCAATTCTTGCGCCTGTTTTTTCTTTATTACCATATAATCGAGCTGGAAAAACTTTAGTATTATTTAATACCATTACATCTCCATCGTCGAAATAATCGATAATATCTTTAAACATTTTATGTTCTATTTCACCTGTTTTTCTGTGTACCACCATCAAACGAGATTCGTCTCTGTTTTCTGAAGGAAATTCTGCTAATAATTCTTCTGGCAAGTTAAACTGGAAGTGAGATAATTTCATATATATATTTTAAGATTAAAGAATTAAGTATAAAAAAAAGATTTACCTAAATCGAGTGCAAATATACGATTGTGAGATAGGCGTTGTCAAGAAAAAACGCATTTATTTTTGACAATGCCATAAAGACACTAATTCGCAAAGATTTTTTTTACAATTTAATTAAGAGATTTCAACAAAAAGAGAGATTTCGATAATTTTGAGATAAAAAAAAGTCAACCTCGTTCTGATTAAAATTCTGAGGAGTATTTTACTTTCTGAAATCACTAGAAATAAAAAATCCCGATAAATCGGGATTTTAAAATTTATTTTCTGTCTTCAAATTTTACAAAGTCTCTTAATGGGTGACCTGTATAAATTTGTCTTGGACGACCGATTGGTTCTTTATTTACACGCATTTCTTTCCATTGAGCAATCCAACCCGGTAAACGACCGATTGCGAACAATACAGTAAACATATCTGTTGGTATTCCTAAAGCACGGTAAATAATACCAGAATAGAAATCTACGTTTGGATATAATTTTCTTTCTACAAAATAAGGATCCACTAGAGCTGATTCTTCTAATTTCTTAGCAATAGCTAATATTGGATCGTTTACACCTAATTCTGCTAAAACTTCATCTGCTGCTTTTTTGATGATTTTTGCTCTAGGATCGAAATTTTTGTAAACTCTATGTCCGAATCCCATTAAACGGAATTCATCATTTTTATCTTTTGCTTTTGCTAAATATTTATCGGCATCCCCACCATCTTTTTGGATCGCTTCTAACATTTCTAAAACCGCTTGATTGGCACCACCGTGTAATGGTCCCCAAAGTGCAGAAACTCCAGCAGAAATTGACGCGAATAAACCAGCATGAGAAGAACCTACCATACGTACAGTAGAAGTAGAACAGTTTTGTTCATGATCTGCGTGTAAGATAAATAATTTATCTAAAGCTGCTACTACTGTTGGATTTATAGCATATGGTCCAGTAGGCAATTTAAACATTAACTGCATAAAATTATCTACATAACCAATAGTGTTATCATAGTAATTTAATGGGAATCCCATACTTTTTCTGTATGTCCAAGTAGCTAAAACTAAGAATTTACCCATAGTTTTACAGATGGCTTCATACATTTCTTTTTCGTTTTCTACATTGACCACTTTTGGATTAAAAGCTGTAAGTGCACTTGTTAACGCAGATAAAACGCCCATTGGGTGAGCTGTTTTAGGAAAACCATCAATGATGTTTTTCATCTCTTCGTTTACAAGGGTATATTTACGAATATTAGTTTCGAAATCTGCTAATTGTTCTTTTGTTGGTAATTCTCCGAAAATTACTAAATAAGAAACTTCTAAAAAGTCTGCTTTATCTGCTAAATCTTCGATAGAGTACCCGCGGTATCTTAAGATTCCTTCTTCACCATCAAGGAAAGTGATATCACTCTTACAAACTCCTGAATTTTTGTATCCTGGATCGTAAGTTATCGCTCCTGTTAAATCTCTTAATTTACTAATATCAATGGCAGTTTCGTTTTCACTTCCGACCATAACCGGTAGTTCGAATTTAGTGCCATCAATTTCTATAATTGCATTTTTCGACATGATAATATGTATATTTTATATGTATAATTATGTTTGTTGCGAATTTAATAATTAATTCTTGAATTTTAAAATTAATGCATAGATAAATTGCACAATAGGTATATATAAAATCTATACTTTTAAACAAATTCAAAAGTTACAAAAAAACAAAAAACCAACAAGCATAGCTTATTGGTTTATAAAACTTTATTTATAGCAAACTTATTTCACTTTAAAGGCATTTGCACCTGGAAAGTAAGCTACTTCATTTAATTCTTCTTCAATACGTAATAATTGGTTGTATTTTGCCATACGATCTGAACGAGAAGCCGAACCGGTTTTAATTTGCCCACAGTTTAATGCTACAGCTAAATCGGCAATTGTATTGTCTTCTGTTTCTCCAGAACGATGACTCATAACCGAAGTATAACCAGCATTATGTGCCATATTCACAGCTGCAATTGTTTCAGATAATGTTCCGATTTGGTTTACTTTAATTAAAATTGAATTGGCAATTCCTTCGCTAATTCCACGAGACAATCTCTCTACGTTAGTTACGAATAAATCGTCACCTACTAATTGTACTTTATTTCCGATTTTTTCTGTTAAATATTTCCAACCTTTCCAATCGTCTTCATACATACCATCTTCAATAGATATAATTGGATATTTAGTAGCTAATTCTACTAAATAATCAGCTTGCTCTTCTGAAGTTCTAACTTTACCGCCTGCGCCTTCAAATTTAGTATAATCGTATTTTCCATCTACATAAAATTCTGATGCTGCACAATCTAAAGCAATCATAATTTCATCGCCAAAAGAATAACCCGCATTAGTTACGGCAAGTTTAATCGTATCTAAAGCGTCTTCTGTTCCGCCTGCTAAATTTGGAGCAAAACCACCTTCATCGCCAACAGCTGTAGATAAATTACGATCGTGTAATACTTTTTTTAGGTTGTGAAAAATTTCAGTTCCCATTTGCATAGCGTGTGTAAAAGAAGTTGCTTTTACAGGCATAATCATAAATTCTTGAAAAGCAATTGGCGCATCCGAATGTGAACCACCATTAATAATATTCATCATCGGAACTGGTAATGTGTTGGCAGAAACACCACCAACATAACGATACAAAGGCATTCCTAATTCGTTAGCAGCTGCTTTTGCTACCGCTAATGAAACTCCTAAAATTGCATTTGCACCTAAATTAGATTTATTTGGCGTACCATCTAATTCAATCATCATTTTATCGATGGCGTTTTGTTCGAAAACAGACATTCCTACTAACTCAGAAGCTATGGTAGAATTTACATTTTCAACAGCTTTTAAAACTCCTTTTCCCATAAAAGCTTTGCCACCATCACGTAATTCAACAGCTTCATGTTCTCCAGTTGAAGCTCCAGATGGAACGGCTGCTCTACCTAAAATTCCATTTTCGGTAACCACATCAACTTCTATAGTTGGATTTCCTCTTGAATCTAATATTTGTCTTGCGTGAACTTTAATTATTATGCTCATATTTCTATTTTTTTAATTGCTTTATTACTATTTTAACAAAGTTAATTATATTTTATTTTGAAATTCGTAATTAAATTAAAACTTATAAACGATAACGTTTTAGTTTTTTGAAGTTTTAATATTTTCGATAAACTCATCGAATAAATAACTTGAATCATGTGGTCCAGGACTCGCTTCTGGATGGTATTGTACGGAAAAACAATTTTTAGATTTCATTCTCATTCCAGCTACCGTTCCGTCATTTAAATGCACATGAGTCAATTCGAAGTCAGGATGGTTTTCTAATTCTTCTTTATTCACAGCAAATCCATGGTTTTGAGAAGTAATTTCACCTTTACCAGTTACTATATTTTTCACTGGATGATTAATGCCTCTGTGTCCGTTAAACATTTTATATGTTGAAATTCCGTTAGCTAAAGCAATTACTTGGTGACCTAAACAAATTCCAAATAATGGTTTATTTTCAGCTAAAATATTTCTTGCTACTTCTTGAGCAGATGCCAATGGGTCTGGATCACCAGGTCCGTTAGACAAGAAATACCCATCAGGACTAAAAGCTTTCATCTCATCAAAAGTAGTATTGAAAGGAAATACTTTAATATAACAATCACGTTTTGCCAAGTTTCTTAAAATATTAGTTTTGATACCTAAATCTAGTGCTGCAATTTTATAAGTTGCCTTCTCATTTCCAAAGAAATATGATTCTTTGGTAGAAACTACTGAAGCTAAATCTAAACCTTCCATATTAGGAGCCTGATTTAACATTACTTTTAATTCTTCAATAGAAGTTCCATCGGTTGAAATTATCGCGTTCATAGCGCCATTGTCTCTAATATAACTTACTAAAGCACGTGTATCCACATCTGAAATCACAATTAATTTTTGTTTTTCAAAATAGTCATATAAACTTTCAGAAGCATCTGGACGAGAATAATTCATGCTGAAATTTTTACATACTAATCCAGATATTTTCACATTATCAGATTCTACTTCATTGACATTGACACCATAATTCCCAATATGTGCGTTGGTAGTTACCATAATTTGGCCATAATAGGAAGGATCCGTAAAAATTTCTTGATAACCTGTTGTTCCGGTATTGAATGCAATTTCGCCAAAAGTTGTTCCTGAAATTCCAATTGATTTTCCGTGGAAAATAGTTCCATCTTTTAATAGAAGAATAGCTTGTTGTTTGTCGTTGTATTTCATTAGTTGTAGTTGTTTATTTTGCAAAATTACATTTTAGTGCTAACAAAAAAAAAGGATAAACAAAAATTTGTTTATCCTTTTTTATATTTAAATCAATAGATTCATAATTATTCAGAAGCTTCTGTTGTATCAGTTGTTTCAGCAGCTGGAGCTTCTCCAGTTGTTTCTTCAGCTTTTTTAGATTTACCTCTACGAGTAGATGCTTTTTTAACTTCTTTTTTTGCAGTTGAATAAATTTCATTGAAATCTACTAGTTCAATCATAGCCATATCTGCATTATCCCCTAAACGGTTTCCTAACTTAATGATACGAGTATAACCTCCTGGACGATCTCCAACTTTATCAGCAACTGCTCTGAACAATTCAGTTACAGCATACTTGTTTCTTAAATAAGAAAAACAAATACGTCTGTTGTGAGTTGTATCTTCTTTAGATTTTGTTACAAGCGGCTCAATAAATTGTTTTAAAGCTTTAGCTTTAGCTACAGTTGTATTA
This sequence comes from Flavobacterium difficile, assembly GCF_011392115.1. Classification (GTDB taxonomy): domain Bacteria; phylum Bacteroidota; class Bacteroidia; order Flavobacteriales; family Flavobacteriaceae; genus Flavobacterium; species Flavobacterium difficile. The sequence goes on along the minus strand of NZ_JAAJBT010000003.1, from coordinate 279,232 downwards.
ATACGTTTGTGTTCAATAAGTGAACATGCCATGTTAGCAAGCATTGCTTTTCTATGACCTGTTTGTCTACTTAAATGATTGAATTTTTTTCCGTGTCTCATGACATTTTATTTTAGACTTCATCTTGCATCAATCCACTATGGAGAGCAAAATATGAAGCAATTACTCTTTATCTAACTTGTATTTTGCTAAATCCATTCCGAAGGTAAGGTTTTTATTAGCCACTAACTCATCTAATTCAGTTAATGATTTTTTACCGAAGTTACGGAACTTCATTAAATCGTTTTTATTGAAAGAAACTAGGTCTCCTAATGTATCAACTTCAGCCGCTTTTAGGCAATTTAACGCTCTTACTGATAAGTCCATGTCAACTAATTTAGTTTTCAATAGTTGTCTCATGTGTAATGATTCCTCATCATAAGACTCAGTTTGAGCAATTTCATCCGCCTCAAGTGTGATTCTTTCGTCAGAAAACAACATAAAATGGTGAATCAACGTTTTAGCAGCTTCTGTCAAAGCATCTTTTGGATTAATTGAACCGTCAGTTTTAATTTCGAAAACTAGTTTTTCGTAATCAGTTTTTTGTTCAACACGGAAGTTTTCAATAGAATACTTCACATTTTTTACAGGAGTATAAATAGAGTCTGTAAAAATAGTTCCAATAGGAGCATTTGGTTTTTTATTTTCTTCAGCAGGAACATAACCTCTACCTTTTTCAATAGAAAGTTCCATGTTGATAGTTGTTTTGCTATCTAAGTTACAAATTACTAAATCTGGGTTTAAAACTTGAAAACCAGAAATGAATTTTTGGAAATCACCAGCTGTAATTTGATCTTTACCAGAAAGTGAGATAGAAACTGATTCATTATCAATATCTTCAATTTGACGTTTGAAACGTACTTGCTTAAGATTTAAAATAATTTCAGTTACATCCTCTACTACACCAGAAATTGTTGAAAATTCATGTTCAACACCTTCAATTCTAACAGATGTAATAGCAAAACCTTCCAAAGCAGAAAGAAGAACTCTTCTTAAAGCGTTTCCAACTGTTAAACCATAACCAGGTTCTAAAGGTCTAAATTCGAATTTACCTTCAAAATCGGTAGAATCGATCATTATAACTTTATCGGGCTTTTGAAAATTAAATATTGCCATATCTTCGACTAATGTCAATTATTATTTGTTATACAACTCTACGATTAGTTGCTCTTTAATATTTTCTGGTATCTGAAGTCTTTGAGGAACAGTTACAAACGTACCTTCTTTAGTATCGTTGTTAAAAGTAATCCATTCATAAACAGAAGAATTATTAGCTAAAGAACGTTCAATAGCTTCAAGGGATTTTGATTTTTCACGAACTGCAACAACATCACCTGATTTTAAGTGATAAGAAGGTACATTAACCAACTCACCATTTACAGTGATATGTCTGTGAGAAACGATTTGACGTGCACCTCTACGAGTAGGAGCAATTCCCATTCTGTAAACTACATTATCTAATCGAGCTTCACAAAGTTGTAACAAGATTTCACCTGTTACACCTGAAGAGGCCGATGCTTTTTCAAATAAATTTCTGAATTGACGCTCTAAAATACCATAAGTATATTTAGCTTTTTGCTTTTCCATTAATTGAACAGCATATTCAGATTTTTTACCTCTTCTTTTTGCCAAACCATGTTGACCAGGAGGATAATTTCTTCTTTCGAAAGCTTTATCTTCTCCGAAAATTGCTTCACCAAACTTACGGGCGATTCTTGTTTTTGGACCAGTATATCTTGCCATTTTACAAATTTTAATTTAAGGTAGGGATTATGAATTAAGGTCTTTCCTTCGATAATCTAAATTCCTACCTTTGTTTTATACTAATAATTATACTCTTCTTCTTTTCGGAGGACGACATCCATTGTGAGGCATAGGAGTAACATCGATAATCTCAGTTACTTCAATTCCACTATTATGGATAGATCTGATAGCAGATTCTCTACCGTTCCCTGGACCTTTTACGTAAACTTTTACTTTTTTTAGTCCAGCTTCAAGAGCTACTTTTCCACAATCTTCAGCAGCCATTTGGGCAGCATACGGAGTGTTCTTTTTAGAACCTCTGAAACCCATTTTACCAGCTGATGACCAAGAAATGACTTCACCTTTTTTGTTTGTTAACGAAATGATGATGTTATTGAAAGTAGCGCTAATATGTGCTTCTCCAGAAGACTCAACGATAACTTTACGTTTTTTTGCAGTTGCCTTAGCCATATTATTTACTATTTAGTTGCTTTTTTCTTGTTAGCAACAGTTTTTCTTTTACCTTTTCTTGTTCTCGAGTTGTTTTTGGTTCTTTGACCTCTTAAAGGTAATCCCGCTCTATGACGGATACCTCTTTGACATCCAATATCCATTAAACGTTTGATGTTTAATGTAATTTCTGAACGTAATTCACCTTCGATTTTAAATGATGAAACCGCTTCACGAATTGCTCCGATTTCGTCATCATTCCAATCAAGTACTTTTTTATCTTGGCTTACTTTGGCTTTTTCTAAAACCTCAATAGCTCTACTTCTACCCATACCAAAAATGTATGTTAAAGCGATAACTCCTCTTTTGTTTTTTGGGATATCAACCCCTGCTATTCTTGCCATAATTATCCTTGTCTTTGTTTAAATCTAGGATTCTTTTTGTTAATAACGTATAATCTACCTTTTCTACGCACGATAATACATTCTGCGCTTCTTTTTTTAACTGATGCTCTTACTTTCATTGTAAATTGCTTTATGCTATATGCCTTATGCTTTAAGCTTTATGCTTACTGCCTATTGCTTATTTAATATCTATAAGTAATTCTAGCTTTAGACAAATCGTAAGGACTCATTTCAAGTTTAACCTTGTCTCCGGGTAACAACTTAATATAATGCATACGCATTTTACCTGAGATATGAGCAATTACAACATGTCCGTTTTCTAATTCAACTCGAAACATTGCATTAGATAATGCTTCTACAATGCTTCCGTCTTGTTCTATTGCTGATTGTTTTGCCATAATTAATTAAGCGACAGCTTTTCTATTTTTACCACTTTTCATTAAACCATCATAATGTTTGTTTAACAAATATGAATTAATTTGTTGAATTGTATCGATTGCAACTCCGACCATAATAATCAACGATGTACCTCCATAAAAATAAGCCCATGCCCCTTGAACATCTAACATACTATGAATAATAGCAGGGAACACTGCGATTAAAGCTAAGAATAATGAACCTGGGAATGTAATTAAAGACATTAACTTATCTAAGAAATCACCTGTTTCAGCACCAGGTTTAATACCCGGAATGAAACCTCCACTTCTCTTTAAGTCATCTGCCATTTTATTTGTTGGTACCGTAATAGCGGTGTAAAAATACGTAAAAATAACAATTAATAAAGCAAAAACTACATTATAAACTAAACCGAATGGATCTTTAAACATATTTGAAATGCTTAAAGCCGTGTCAGACTTAGATAATCCAGCTAGTGCAGCAGGTATAAACATAATTGCTTGCGCAAAAATAATTGGCATAACACCTGCAGAATTTAACTTTAATGGGATAAATTGTCTATTATCATCCATTGAATCCGATTCAAAATCACCAGAAACTGATCTTCTAGCGTATTGAACCTGAACTTTTCTCAATGCCATTACTAATAATATAGTAGCTATAATTACTAATAACCATATAATTACTTCAATAATGATTTTCATTGGTCCACCATTAGTAATTGCTGAAGCAAATTCTTGCATGAATGCTTCAGGCATTCTTGCTAAAATTCCAACCATAATTAACAATGATATACCATTACCAATTCCTTTTTCAGTGATTCTCTCTCCTAACCACATTGCGAAAATAGTTCCCGAAACAATGATTAAAACTGACCCAAATAGAGGGAAGAAAGAAAAGAATTCAGAATTTACAAAAGCTTCAGCTGGTAAGGTTTGTCTTAAATTATAAATATAACCAGGAGCTTGAACTAATGTAATTGCAATAGTTAACCAACGTGTAATCTGGTTAATAGTTTTTCTACCACTTTCGCCATCTTTTTGTAATTTTTGTAAATAAGGAATAGCTATTCCCATTAACTGAACTACAATTGATGCAGAGATATAAGGCATGATTCCTAATGCAAAGATAGAAGCTTCCGAAAAAGCACCACCTGTGAAAACATTAATTAACCAACCTATTCCACCTTCAGTTTGGTTTGATAAACTTTGCAATTTAGTTGAATCAATACCTGGTAAAGTTACTTGTGAACCAAAACGGTACACAAGTAAAATTCCAAGAGTAACTAAAATTTTATTTTTTAGTTCTTCTATTTTCCAAACATTGATAAATGATTCAATAAATTTCTTCATAGTGATGAGAATTAAAGAATTACTACTTCTCCTCCAGCAGCCTCGATAGCAGCTTTTGCAGTAGCAGTAAATTTGTGAGCACTAACTTTTAATTTTGCCTTTAGCTCACCTCTTCCTAAAATCTTTACTAAGCTATTTTTTGTAGCCAAACGAGTATCTACAAAAACTGTAAAATCTACAGCTTCAGTGATTACACCATTTTCTACTAAACCTTGTAATGTATCAAGATTTATACCTTGATATTCTACTCTATTGATGTTTTTGAAACCAAATTTTGGTACTCTTCGTTGAAGAGGCATTTGACCTCCTTCAAAACCAATTTTCTTTGAATAACCAGAACGTGATTTGGCTCCTTTGTGACCTCTTGTCGAAGTACCACCTTTACCAGAACCTTCACCTCTACCTACTCTTTTGTTTTGGTTGTGAACAGAACCTTCTGCTGGTTGTAAGTTACTTAAATTCATAACATGTATATTGTTATTTAGTTTCTTCTACAGAAACTAAGTGTTTAACTTTATTTACCATTCCAAGGACAGCAGGATTTGCATCGTGCTCAACAACTTGACCCATTTTTTTAATACCAAGAGCAATTAATGTTCTTTTTTGGTCTAGTGGACAGTTGATTTTACTTCTAACTTGTTTTACTAAAATTTTCATATCTCCTTGATTTATCCTTTGAATACTTTATCTAAAGACACTCCTCTTTGTTTTGCAACAGTAAGAGCACTTCTCATTTGTAATAAAGCATCGAAAGTTGCTTTAACTACGTTGTGAGGATTTGATGACCCTTGAGATTTAGATAATACGTCGTGTACACCAACTGATTCTAATACCGCACGAACAGCACCACCAGCAATAACTCCAGTACCGTGAGAAGCTGGCATTAAGAATACTCTTGCACCACCAAATTTACCTTTTTGCTCATGAGGAACAGATTGTCCACTTAAAGGAATTTTAACTAAATTTTTCTTAGCATCTTCTACTGCTTTTGCAATTGCTTCAGAAACATCTTTAGATTTTCCTAAACCGTGACCAACTACTCCGTTTTCATCTCCAACTACAACAATAGCTGAAAAACCAAAGGCTCTACCTCCTTTAGTAACTTTAGTAACACGATTAACACTCACCAAACGATCTTTTAATTCAAGACCTGCTGGTTTAACTAATTCTACGTTTTTATAATTTTGATACATACCTTAGAATTTAAGTCCCGCTTCTCTAGCTCCTTCAGCTAACGATTTAACACGTCCATGGTATAAATTTCCACCTCTATCAAATGTGATAGTTGAAATACCAGCTTTAAGCGCTTTTTCAGCGATCAATTTACCAACTGCAGTTGCAGTTTCGATTTTAGTACCTGTAGTAACTCCTTTATCTCTCGATGAAGCAGAAACTAAAGTAACACCGTTTACGTCATCTATGATTTGCGCATAGATTTCTTTATTACTTCTAAAAACAGAAAGTCTAGGTTGAGCAGCAGTTCCGCTTACAGTCTTTCTGATTCTGAACTGTATTCTTTGTCTTCTTTCAGATTTTGTTAATGACATAACTTTATTTTTTAAGCTGATTTACCTGCTTTTCTTCTTACTTCCTCACCAACAAACTTAACACCTTTACCTTTGTACGGTTCAGGTTTACGGAAAGCTCTGATTTTAGCAGCAACTTGTCCTAATAATTGTTTGTCAAATGAAGTTAATTTCACTATCGGATTTTTACCTTTTTCTGAGATTGTTTCAACACTTACTTCAGACACTACTTCTAGTACGATATTGTGTGAAAAACCTAAAGCTAAATCTAATTTTTGCCCTTGGTTTGAAGCTCTATATCCTACTCCAACTAATTCTAATTCTTTTGTGAAACCTTCTGCTACTCCAGTAATCATGTTATTGATTAATGAACGATATAGTCCGTGTTTCGCTCTTTCATTCTTTTGATCTGATGCACGCTCAACGATAACATTGTTATCTTCAATTTTGATTGTTACATCTGAATATTCCTGAGAAAGCTCGCCTAATTTTCCTTTAACTGTAACTACAGCATCTTTCACTTCTACAGTTACTCCTGCTGGAATTGCAATTGGATTTTTACCTATTCTTGACATCTTATATGGTCTTTAAAATTAGTATACGTAACAAATTACCTCACCACCAACATTTAATTGCTTAGCCATTTTACCAGTCATAACTCCTTTAGAAGTAGACACGATAGCAATACCTAAACCATTTAAAATTCTTGGGATGTTTGTAGAACTTGCGTACTTACGTAAACCTGGTTTACTAATTCTTTGGATATCTTTAATTACAGACTCTTTAGTATCTTTATCATACTTCAAAGCGATTTTGATTGTACCTTGAACAGTAGAATCTTCAAATTTGTAACTTAAGATATATCCTTGATCGAATAAAATCTTTGTGATTTCTTTTTTCAAGTTAGAAGCTGGGATTTCAACCACTTTGTGATTTACTCTAGCCGCATTTCTAATTCTTGTAAGAAAATCTGCAATTGGATCTGTATACATATGTATAAATTTGCGATTACGGTTTTCAGGAAGCACTCGCTTCCTGAACCTTTAATCAATTAAAAATTATTTTTGGTTTGCAAAAGTAATAAACTTTTACGAGATTACCAAGAAGCTTTTTTAACTCCTGGTATTAACCCTTGATTTGCCATTTCACGGAATGTTACACGTGAAATACCAAATTGACGCATATACCCTCTTGGTCTACCTGTTAATTTACAACGGTTGTGTAAACGAATTGGAGAAGCATTTTTAGGTAATTTTTGTAATGCTTCATAATCTCCAGCTTTTTTTAAAGCTTTTCTTTTTTCAGCATACTTATCTACAACAGCTTGTCTTTTAACCTCACGGGCTTTCATTGATTCTTTAGCCATAACTTAGTTCTTTTTGAAAGGTAAACCTAATTCAGTTAATAATGATTTTGCTTCTTTATCTGTTTCAGCAGATGTAACAAAAGTAATATCCATCCCTGAAATTTTGTTTACTTTGTCAATATCAATTTCTGGGAAAATGATTTGCTCAAGTACACCTAAGTTATAATTACCTCTTCCATCAAATCCTGTTGATTTGATTCCGCTAAAATCTCTTACACGAGGTAAAGAAGAAGTAATTAGTCTATCTAAAAACTCATACATTCTTTCACCACGTAAAGTTACTTTAGCACCAATCGGCATACCTTTTCTTAGCTTGAATGATGCAACGTCTTTTTTAGAAATTGTAGCAACAGCTTTTTGACCAGTAATTTTAGTTAACTCTTCAACAGCATAATCTACTAATTTTTTGTCAGACACAGCAGCACCAACACCACGGCTAATAACAATTTTTTCCAACTTTGGAACTTGCATTACATTCTTGTAACCAAATTCTTCTTTCAAAGCAGCAATAATTCTGCTTTTATATTCCTCCTTTAGTCTTGGTATGTATCCCATAACTATATAACTTGATTAGATTTTTTTGAGAATCTTACTTTTGTTTCTCCATCCATTCTAAAACCAACTTTAGTAGTCTCTTTTGTTTTAGAGTCAACTAATGCTAAATTAGAAATATGAATAGGAGCTTCTTTCTTCACGATTCCACCTTGTGGGCTTTTTGCACTAGGTTTAGTGTGTTTAGAAACCATGTTTAATCCTTCCACAACAGCTTTGTTTTTATCGCGAATTACACGTAAAACTCTACCTTCTTGTCCTTTATGATCACCAGCATTAACTCTTACTAGGTCTCCTGATTTAATTTTAATTTTCATCATTTCTTTGAGAATTAAAGCACCTCAGGTGCTAATGATACAATTTTCATGAATTGTTTTTCACGAAGTTCTCTAGCTACTGGACCAAAAACACGAGTACCTCTCATTTCACCACCTGCATTTAATAACACACATGCGTTGTCATCAAATCTAATGTATGAACCATCGGCTCTTCTCACTTCTTTTTTGGTACGTATTACAACTGCAGTTGAAACAGATCCTTTTTTAACATTACTGTTAGGAGCTGCATCTTTAATTGAAACTACAATTTTATCACCTACAGATGCGTAACGACGTTTCGTTCCACCTAGAACACGGATAGTTAAAACTTCTTTTGCTCCCGTGTTATCTGCTACTTTTAATCTTGATTCTTGTTGTACCATAATTACTTAGCTCTTTCAATGATTTCAACTAATCTCCAACACTTAGTTTTACTTAAAGGACGCGTTTCGCTAATTCTTACCGTATCACCAACATTACAGTTGTTTGTTTCGTCGTGTGCAACATATTTCTTAGTTTTTAACACGAACTTACCATACATAGGGTGTTTTACTCTTTTAGTTTCAGAAACAACGATAGATTTCTCCATTTTGTTACTAGTAACAACACCAACTCTTTCTTTTCTTAAATTTCTTTTTTCCATCTTTCAGCAGAATACAATTATTGTAACTCTCTTTTAGTAATTTCAGTTGCAATTCTTGCTACTGATCTTCTTAATGTTCTCAATTGAAGCGGATTCTCGATTGGAGAAATAGCATGAGCCATTTTAAGGTCGTTATACGTTTTCTTCACCTGAACAAGTCTTGCTTGTAAGTCAGCTGTAGATAGATTATTTATTTCAGATTGTTTCATAATTAATTTTTATTATGCTTCGAAATCTCTAGCAACGATAAACTTAGTTTTTACAGGAAGTTTTTGTGCTGCAAGACGTAAAGCCTCTTTAGCTACTGAAATAGGCACTCCACCAACTTCAAACATAATTTTTCCTGGTTTTACAACAGCAGCCCAATATTCTACTGCTCCTTTTCCTTTACCCATACGTACCTCAAGTGGTTTCTTTGTAATAGGCTTGTCTGGAAAAATTTTAATCCATAATTGACCCTCTCTTTTCATGAAACGTGTTGCAGCAATACGAGATGCTTCAATTTGACGTGATGTGATAAAAGCCGAATCTAAAGATTTAATTCCAAACATACCGTTTGATAGGATGTGACCTCTCTGAGAGTTACCTTTCATTCTACCCTTTTGTACCTTACGATATTTTGTTCTTTTAGGTTGTAACATTTTGTCTTTTATTTAAAAAATTACTTTCTTTTGCGTGGAGCTGGTTTACCGCCTTTTCCTTTTGAATCAAAACCACCTCTTTCAGAAGATTTTGGACCTTTTTTGTCCATACCTACTAAAGGAGATAAATCTCTTTTACCATAAACTTCACCCTTCATTATCCATACTTTGATTCCCATTCTACCATAAGTAGTGTGAGCTTCAGATAATGCATAATCAATGTCTGCTCTGAAAGTTGATAATGGAATTCTTCCTTCTTTGAAGCCTTCTGAACGCGCCATCTCTGCACCATTTAAACGACCAGAAATAAGAACCTTAATTCCTTCTGCGTTCATTCTCATAGCAGCTGCGATAGCCATTTTGATTGCTCTTCTGTAAGAAATACGACTTTCGATTTGACGAGCAATAGAATTACCTACTAAGTAAGCATCTAATTCAGGTCTTTTGATTTCGAAAATGTTAATTTGAATTTCCTTATCTGTAATTTTCTTAAGTTCTTCTTTTAACTTGTCTACCTCTTGTCCACCTTTCCCGATAATGATACCAGGTCTAGCAGTAGTGATAGTAACGGTTACAAGCTTTAAAGTTCTCTCGATAATTATTTTTGATACACTAGCTTTCGTTAAACGCGCATGGATATACTTTCTGATTTTGTAATCTTCGGCGATTTTGTCACCGTAATCATTTCCACCATACCAGTTTGAGTCCCATCCTCTGATGATACCAAGTCTGTTTCCAATTGGATTTGTCTTTTGTCCCATACTGTTAATTAATTACTTTGTGTGTTATTGATAGCTCCTAAAACCACTGTTACGTGATTAGAACGTTTTCTAATTCTGTGTGCTCTACCTTGAGGTGCAGGACGTAATCTTTTTAACATCATACCACCGTCAACTCTAATCTCTTTAACAAATAAGCCAGCATCTTCCATACTAGATCCTTCATTTTTAGCTGACCAGTTTGCAATGGCAGATAAAACTAATTTCTCTAATTTTTTTGAAGCTTCTTTTGGACTGAATCTTAATATATTAAGAGCATTTTCTACCTTCTGACCTCTTACTTGATCCGCAACTAAGCGCATTTTTCTTGGTGATGAAGGGCAGTTATTTAATTTAGCAAACGCAATCTGCTTGTTAGCTTCTTTTCTAGCGTCAGCTGCTTCTCTTTTACGAACTCCCATGACTTCTTATTTTTTACCTTTATTTTTCGCACCTGCGTGACCTCTAAAAGATCTTGTAGGTGAGAATTCTCCTAATTTATGACCAACCATATTCTCAGTTACATAAACTGGAACAAATTGACGGCCATTGTGAACAGCGATAGTTTGTCCTACAAAATCTGGAATAATCATAGATGCTCTAGACCAAGTCTTCACAACATTTTTATTACCACCTTCTATATTCTCTTGTACTTTCTTTTCTAATTTAAAGTGTACAAATGGTCCTTTTTTTAATGAACGTGCCATATCTTATTATTTCTTTCTACGTTCTACAATATACTTGTTACTCGGGTTAACCTTAGAACGAGTTCTATAACCTTTAGCCGGTAAACCTTTTCTTGAACGTGGATGACCTCCTGAAGAGCGTCCTTCTCCACCTCCCATTGGGTGATCAACTGGGTTCATAGCTACTGGTCTTGTTCTAGGTCTTCTTCCTAACCATCTAGTTCTACCTGCTTTTCCAGATACAACTAATTGGTGGTCAGAGTTAGATACTGCTCCAATTGTTGCAGAGCAAGTTAACAAGATTAATCTTGTTTCACCTGAAGGCATTTTAATTGTAGCATATTTTCCATCTCTAGCCATTAACTGAGCAAATGTACCTGCCGAACGAGCGATAACCGCACCTTGACCAGGTCTTAATTCGATACAAGAAATAACTGTTCCTAATGGAATTTTACTTAAAGGTAAAGCATTACCAATTTCTGGAGAAGCATCTTCACCTGAAACTACAGTTTGCCCAACTTGTAAACCATTCTGTGCAATAACATAAGTTTTTGCTCCATCTGCATAGTATAATAATGAGATAAATGCTGAACGGTTTGGATCGTACTCGATTGTTTTTACATTAGCAGGAACTCCAGCTTTTGTTCTTTTAAAATCAATAATACGGTACTTTTGTTTATGACCACCACCTGTATAACGCATGGTCATTTTTCCTTGACTATTTCTACCTCCAGAGTTTTTTTTCGGTGCGATCAATGAACGCTCCGGCTTATCAGTCGTAATAGTGTCAAAGCTATTTACAACTCTAAAACGCTGACCTGGGGTAATAGGTTTTAATTTTCTAACTGACATTGTTGTATATTAGATATTAGTATAAAAATCTATCGATTCTCCTTCTTTAACTTGAACAACTGCTTTTTTGTAAGCATTTGTTTTTCCACTGATTAATCCGCTTTTAGTGTATTTTACACTTCTATCAGCTCTATAGTTCATTGTTCTTACAGCAACAACAGTAATTCCAAAAGCAGCTTCAACAGCTTTTTTGATTTGTACTTTATTGGCAGTTTTTTCAACTACAAAACCAAAACGGTTAAAAACTTCACCATCTTTAGTTAACTTTTCAGTTACAATTGGCTTAATAATAACACTCATGATCTGAATTATTTACTTAAATTAGCTTCTATAGTTTCAATTGAACCTTCTAAAAGAACTAAACTTTTTGCATTTAAAATAGCATAAGTACTTAATTCAGAACTAGTTACAACTGAAGTTGTTTTTAAATTACGTGACGACAAATATACATTTTTATTTGTATCACCTAATATAAATAGAGATTTTTTGTTTTCTAACCCTAAAGAATTCAATACGTTAATGAATTTTTTAGTGCTTGGTGTGTCAAATGTAAAATCTTCAACAACAACAATATTTGATTCTTGAGCCTTTAAAGAGAAAGCTGATTTACGAGCCAATCTTTTTAAGTTTTTATTCAATTTGAACGAATAACTTCTAGGTCTTGGACCAAAAACAGTACCACCACCTTTAAATAAAGGAGATTTTTTTGATCCTGCACGAGCAGTACCTGTACCTTTTTGTTTTTTAATTTTACGTGTACTACCTGCAACTTCTGCTCTTTCTTTAGCTTTATGCGTTCCTTGTCTTTGGTTAGCCAAGTATTGCTTTACATCTAAATAAACAGCATGTTTATTAGGCTCAATAGCGAAAACTGTATCGTCAAGATTTACTTTACGACCTGTTTCTTTTCCGTTGATATCTAAAACTTTTACTTCCATTACTTCTGAATGATTACATAAGAGTTTTTGCACCCTGGTACACACCCTTTAATTACTAAAAGATTTTTATCCGCAACAACTTTCAATACTTTTAAGTTTTGAACTGTTACATTATCTCCACCCATTCTTCCTGCCATTCTCATTCCTTTGAATACTCTTGAAGGATAAGATGATGCTCCAACAGATCCTGGCGCTCTTAAACGGTTATGTTGACCGTGAGTGGCTTGACCAACTCCACCGAAACCATGACGTTTTACAACACCTTGAAATCCTTTACCTTTTGAAGTTCCAACAACATCCACAAATTCACCTTCAGTGAATAAGTTTACGTCAATTGAATCTCCTAACTTAAACTCCTCCTCAAAACCGTGGAATTCAACAACTTTCTTCTTAGCAACAGTACCAGCTTTCTTGAAGTGACCTTCTTCAGCTTTTACCGTATGCTTTTCAGTTTTGTCATCGAAACCTAATTGAAGGGCTTCATACCCGTCAACTGCAATGGTTCTGACTTGGGTAACAACGCATGGTCCAGCTTCAATAACAGTACATGGAATGTTTTTTCCATTCTCGTCAAAGATGCTAGTCATACCGATTTTTCTTCCGATTAACCCAGACATAAATACATATTAATTAATTAAACATTGATTTTCAGCACACTTGCTGAATTTTTTCAAGGGTGCAAATATATAAATATTTTATTGTTCTCAAAAATAAATGTTAACTTATTTTCAAAAACAACAAAAAACACATATTTTTCCTTGAGGATATAAAAAAACCGAGTAGTATTTCAACTCGGTTTTTATTTATGATGAAATAAAGTTACACTTTAATTTCTACTTCAACACCACTTGGTAATTCTAACTTCATTAACGCATCAATCGTTTTTGAAGAAGAACTATAAATATCTAGAAGTCTTTTGTATGACATTAATTCAAACTGCTCTCTAGATTTTTTGTTTACGTGTGGAGAACGTAATACTGTAAAAATTCTTTTGTGAGTAGGTAATGGAATTGGACCAGTTACAACAGCACCTGTACTTTTTACAGTTTTTACAATCTTTTCAGCAGATTTATCTACTAACATATGATCGTAAGATTTCAATTTTATTCTGATTTTTTGACTCATTTTCTTAAGAATTAAGCGTTACCTTTTGCTTTTTTAATTACCGCTTCTGATATGTTAGAAGGTGTTTCAGCATAGTGCGAGAACTCCATAGTTGAAGTTGCTCTTCCTGAAGACAATGTTCTTAATGTAGTTACATAACCGAACATTTCTGATAATGGCACATCTGCTTTGATAGTTTTAGCACCATTTCTATCACCCATGTCATTTACCTGACCTCTACGACGGTTAATATCCCCAACGATATCTCCCATGTTTTCTTCTGGCGTAATAACTTCCATTTTCATGATAGGCTCTAAAACGATAGCACCAGCAGCTTTCGCTACTTCTCTATAACCCATTCTTGCAGCTAATTCAAAAGAAAGAGCATCAGAATCCACAGGGTGGAAAGATCCATCCAATAAAGTCACTTTTAAACTATCAACTTGATAACCAGCTAAAGGACCTGTTTTCATAGCTTCACGGAAACCTTTTTCAACAGATGGAATATATTCTTTAGGAACGTTACCACCTTTTACTTCATTAATAAATTGTAATCCTACAGGAACTTTACCATCCACTTCATCAGCAGGCTCTAATCTAAATACGATATCACCAAATTTACCACGACCTCCAGATTGTTTTTTGTAAGTTTCTCTGTGTGTAGCAGATTTTGTAAAAGCTTCTTTGTACTCAACTTGAGGCTCACCTTGGTTCACTTCAACTTTGAATTCACGTTTCATTCTATCTACAAGAATATCTAAGTGTAACTCACCCATTCCTGAAATAATAGTTTGTCCTGAAGCCTCATCAGTTCTTACTGTAAATGTAGGATCTTCTTCAGCTAACTTAGCTAAAGCCATACCCATTTTATCAACGTCTGCTTTTGTTTTTGGCTCAATAGCGATACCAATAACTGGCGCAGGGAATTTCATTGACTCAAGAATAATTGGGTGTTTTTCATCACACAATGTATCTCCAGTTTTGATATCTTTAAAACCAACTGCCGCTCCAATATCTCCAGCCTCAATATATTCGATTGGATTTTGTTTGTTTGCGTGCATTTGATAAATACGAGAAATTCTTTCTTTACTACCAGAACGTGTATTTAAAACATACGAACCTGCGTCTAAACGACCAGAATAAGCACGGAAGAAAGCTAAACGACCTACGAATGGATCAGTAGCAATTTTGAATGCTAAAGCAGCGAATGGCTCTTTAACATCTGGCTTACGTAATATTTTAGTTTGATCTTCTTCTAATAATTCAGCATCATCAGGATGAATACCCTGGATACCTTCTTTATCCAATGGAGATGGCAAATATTTACATACTGCATCTAACATGAATTGAACTCCTTTGTTTTTGAAAGACGAACCTGCAATCATAGGAATAATAGCCATATCCATAGTAGCAGCTCTCAACGCATTGTTGATTTCTTCTTCTGTAATAGAATCTGGATCTTCCATATACTTATCAAGTAAGTTATCATCATAATCAGCTACAGCCTCAATAAGGATATCTCTGTATTCCTTAACTTCAGCAACCATATCAGCTGGAATTTCAACGATATCAAAAGTAGCACCTTGAGTAGCATCATGCCATACAATAGCTTGATTTTTTACTAAATCAACAACACCTTTAAAATCATTTTCTTCTCCAATTGGTAAAGTAATAGCAACTGCATTAGATTTCAACATTTCTCTAACTTGCTGACAAACTGCCAAGAAATTAGAACCTTGACGGTCCATTTTGTTTACAAATCCCATTCTTGGAACTCTATATTGATCCGCTAATCTCCAGTTAGTTTCTGATTGTGGCTCTACACCATCAACTGCACTAAACAAGAAAACTAAACCATCCAATACACGTAAAGATCTATTTACTTCTACAGTAAAGTCAACGTGCCCTGGAGTATCAATAATATTAAAGTGGTAAGCTTGCGAATTTGGCAATAACTTACCTTGCTCAGTTGGGAAATTCCATTCACAAGTTGTAGCAGCTGAAGTAATTGTAATACCTCTTTCTTGCTCTTGTGCCATCCAGTCCATTGTTGCAGCACCATCGTGTACTTCACCAATTTTGTGTGATTTTCCTGTATAGAACAATATACGTTCTGTAGTTGTAGTTTTACCAGCATCAATATGAGCGGCAATACCAATATTTCTCGTGAATTTTAAATCTCTAGCCATTTCTGTACGAATTAAAATCTAAAGTGAGAGAATGCTTTGTTAGCATCTGCCATTTTGTGAGTATCCATTCTTTTCTTAACTGCAGCACCTTCTTCTTTGGCCGCTGCTAAAATCTCAGCCGCTAACTTACCAGCCATCGATTTTTCATTTCTTTTTCTAGTGTAAAGAATTAACCATTTAATTGCCATAGATACTTTTCTATCTGGGCGAATTTGCATTGGAATTTGGAATGTAGCTCCACCCACTCTACGCGAACGAACCTCTACGTGAGGCATAACATTTGTTAATGCATCTTTCCAAATTTCTAACGCTGATTTCTCTGCATCTTGTTTTTTTGTCTCAACTATATCTAAAGCATCATAAAATACTTTAAAAGCAACTGATTTTTTACCATCCCACATTAAGTTGTTTACGAAACGTGTTACCAACTGATCGTTGAATTTTGGATCTGGTAAAAGAGGTCTTTTTTTGGCCTGTCTTTTTCTCATGTCTTTTCTTTAAAAGTGTTTAATAATTACTTTTTAGCTGCATCTTTAGGGCGCTTAGTACCGTATTTAGATCTACGCTGTGTTCTGTCTTTAACACCTGCTGTGTCTAAAGCACCACGCACAATGTGGTATCTAACTCCTGGTAAATCTTTTACCCTTCCACCTCTAACTAATACTATCGAGTGCTCTTGTAAATTATGTCCCTCTCCAGGAATGTATGCATTTACTTCGTTTCCGTTTGTTAAACGAACCCTAGCAACCTTTCTCATCGCTGAGTTTGGTTTTTTTGGAGTCGTAGTGTAAACACGAGTACACACACCTCTTCTTTGAGGACATGAATCTAAAGCCGCCGATTTACTCTTCTTAGTTATTTTGGTTCTTCCTGTTCTAACTAACTGCTGAATTGTTGGCATAATTAAATTTTAATTAAACTTGTTTATTGTTACCTTATTTTAAGGGATGCAAAGGTAGAAAATATTTTTTATTATCCAAACCCTATTATATTTATTTTTTATTTTATAACTTTTTGATAACCAAAATATTGAAAATTTGTTTCACAAAAGATTACTTTCACTTCAAACAACAAAATAAAATCTTAAAAAATTACGTTATATTTACCCTATGAAATACCTTATATTCTTATTTTTATTTTCAACTTGTATATATGGTCAGCAGTTTTATTTAAAAATTGAAGGAAGCACTTCAACTGAAAATAAAATTATTGATAGTATTGGCTATATCAAAACGCATAAAGAAATTAAGAATTTATTAGAATTTCAAAATAATTTCAATAAAAGCTTACTAAAGATTGGCTATTTAGAAAACGAATTGAAAGAAACTAAAAAAAACAACGATAGTAGTTTTACCTTTATATATAAACTTGGAAATTTAACTCGAAATATTGAGATTAAAACCGACAGTATTCCTAACGAAATCAAAGAATTATTAAATCTAAAAACATCAGAAATTATTCTACTTTCAAACATAGAAAACTATGTAAATGAAAAACTGAACATTCTAGAAAAGAAAGGCTTTGCTCAAGCAAAAATAAAATTAGAGCATTTCAACACATTTAACAAACAACTTCAAGCCGAAATTATCATAGAATTAAATAAAGTTAGAAAAATTAACAACTTAGTTTTTCAAGGCTACAATCAATTTCCTAGCGGGATTAAAAAAGTTTTTTTAAGAAAATACCAATCAAAGCCTTTCAATAAAAGTACAATTAAAAAAATTCATTCAGATTTTAACGCTTTACCTTTTGTAAATCAAACCAAATATCCAGAAGTGTTACTTACAATTGATTCAACGAAAGTATATCTATATTTAGAAAAAAGAAAGAACAATAGCTTTGATGGTTATTTAGGCTTTGGAAACAATGAAGAAACACAAAAGTTACAATTTAACGGCTATTTAGATTTGAATTTATATAATAATTTGAATTCTGGCGAACGCTTCAATTTGTACTGGAAGAATGACGGAAACAAACAAAGTACTTTTAACGTTAACTTAGATTTGGCCTATATTTTCAAGAGCCCATTAGCCTTAAAAACGAATTTAAAAATTTTTAAACAAGATACCATTTTTCAAAACAGCAGTTTTGATTTCGATTTGGGTTACATGATAAACTACAACACCAAAGCATTTATTGGTTATAAAGACAATATTTCAGAAGCCATACAAAAAATCGCAAGTTCTGATTTAAAAGATTTGAAATCAACTTTCATAACTACTACTTTTGAACATAAAAAAATAGAATTTGACGACTCGATGTTTCCAGATAAATTCTCCATTTTTACAAAATTCGGAATTGGAAACAGAACAACAAGCACTTTAAAAACGAATCAATTTTTCGCACAATTCCAAATCCAACACTTACTCGAACTCAACAAAAAAAACTACATTCATCTGAAAAACGATACTTATTTCCTTCAAAGTAACGACTATTTTACCAATGAATTGTATCGTTTTGGTGGGATTCAATCGATTAGAGGTTTTAACGAAAATAGTTTACAAGGAAATATTTTCAGTGGAATTTTTGCAGAATATCGCTACATAGCATCTTCAAACCTATATTTTTATAGCGTTACAGATTTTGGTTATTATCAAGATAAAGCGAATAATAACAAAGGTCAACTTTATAGTTTAGGCATAGGAATTGGACTTTTCACAAATGGAGGCTTATTTAATTTAGTCTATGCAAACGGAAACTCTGGCAACCAAGACATAAAACTTGGCAACTCCATTCTTCAAATTAGTTTTAAAACCAATTTTTAATTATCTTTATAAAAATCAGAGAAATAGAAAATTTTTATTAAAAAAATAAACACTTTACTTGCAAGTCAATAATATTATGTCTTTTTTTGTGAAAATTATTTATAAAAAAACAAATGAAAAAAAAACTAAACCAACTAACTTTACTCCTTTTCTTGCTGATTAGTCAGTTTGTACTAGCTCAAGAAAAAAACATTTCCGGAAAAGTCACAGATCCAGCTGGACAACCACTTATCGGTGCAAGTATTGTCGTAAAAGAAAACGGTTCTGGCACACAAACAGACATTGACGGAAAATTCACCATTAAAGCAGATCCTACTCAAACACTAGTAATTAGCTATTTGGGCTCAAAAACTAAAGAGATTTCTGCAGGTTCTTCTAATTTAAATATTAAACTTGAAGACGATTCACAAACCATCGAAGGCGTGGTTATTACAGCACTTGGAATTAAAAGAAAACCCGATGAGATTACAAGTTCAACGCAATTGATTAAATCCTCTGAGTTAAACCAAGCTAAAGCATCTAATGCTGCCGTTGGATTGATTGGTAAAGTATCTGGACTTCAAATTAACACAGTTAATAACGGAGTAAATCCAGACACTAGAATCCAATTAAGAGGATTTAGGTCTATTACTGGAAATAACGAAGCGCTTATTGTAATTAACGGTGTGGTTTCTACAGCGGGCGCTTTCACAGAGTTAAACCCAGAAATCATTGAAAGTGTAAACGTAATGAAAGGCTCAAGTGGAGCTGCTTTGTACGGCTCGAGAGGTTCAAACGGGGTAATTATTGTAACTACTAAAAAGGGATCTAAAAACAATGAAAAATTTAAAGTAACCTTAAATTCTACATATACATTCGATGAGTTAGCATTTATACCTAAAGTACAAACAAGATTCGGACAAGGGTATCAAGGGGCGCAAGATTTTACTGAAAACACGAACTGGGGACCAGAATTAGACGGAAGTTTACAGCCAACGGGTTTAGGACAAAATTTATACACTTATGAAGCTAGAAAAAATAACATCAAAGATTTTTTTAATGTAGGGTCAACAGCATTGAATTCTATTGCTATATCTGCTGGTGATGAAAACGGTTATATGAATTTTTCCGTGGGAAATCAAATTACTGAAGGAATTGTACCTGGTGATATTTTCAAAAAAAATAACTTTAATTTAAGTGCAGGAAAAACCGCTGGAAAATTATCTGTGAATGGAAATATGAGATATACTTCTTCAAATACAGATGTAGCTGGAGGTGTTGAAAGTTCTGTTTACAATTCACTTTTACAAGTACCCGTAAATGTTCCTGTTAGCGAATTCAGTCAAGGTGATAACGCAGCGCATTGGACATACTGGGAATTAAGTCCATATTGGAGACTAAAAAACGAAAGACGAAACACAAAAACTCAAACATTTGAAGGTGTTGGAGAATTAAATTATAAATTTAACAAAAACATTAGCGCTATTTACAGAGGTAGTTTTAGAAGTACTTCATCAAATGGAAATAGATTTTTTAATGGATATACTCATCCTGTTGTATACTGGGATTCTCCATTGAATTATCCATCTATTTATTTTGTGAGTAATGATAATAGCAGAAGATTATATTCTGACTTAATGGTTAATTTTGATTACAATTTAACTGACGACATCACATTAAAAGCGAACATTGGAAACAATATCACAAACCTAGAAACAAATTTTATTTCTGCACAAGGACAAAATTTAGTAGTTCCAGGTTTATACAATATCTCTAACATTACAGGTAATGCTGATATAGATGATATTAAAACAAAAGAAAGAGGATATGCTTATTTTGCCAATTTAGACTTAGGTTACAAAGAGTATTTATTTTTAAATGTAACTGGAAGAAAAGAATGGACATCGGTTTTATCTGCTAAAAATAGATCTTTTCCTTATGGAAGTGTTGGTATGTCATTTATTCCTACAAAAGCTTTTGAAAATTTAGGTAGTTCATTTTTAGATTACATGAAAATTTCTGCAAGTATCGTAAGTGTTGGTAATGCCGTTGTTTCACCTTATGATATTAACGACCGTTTCCAACCTGCAACAGGAGCAGGATTCCCTTATGCAGATATCAATTCATTTGCTCAAAGCTTAGCTATAACTGATGGCAATCTTGTAAATGAAAAGAATTTATCTAAAGAAGTTAACTTAAATGTAGAATTTTTAAAACGAAGAATTACATTTGATGCCAGTTACTACTCTTCAGATAACACCGATCAGATTATAGAAATTTCACCATCTACTTCATCTGGAGCAAATACAGCTACAATTAATGTGGGTGAAACAAGGTCAACTGGATTAGAATTAGATTTAGGAATCACTCCAATTAAAACTAAAAACTTCAGTTGGGATTTTAAATTTAACTACAGTGCACCAAAAACAACTGTTACAAAAATTTCAGAAAACTCTAAAGAAGTTCCTGTAGGTCAGTTCGTTGGAACAGTAGGTATAAAAGCTATTGAAGGCCAACAGTTCCCAACAATTGTTGGAGTTGGTTACCAAAGAGATGAAAACGGAAATGTTGTTATTGATGCTGCTACAGGTGATCCTTTAAAACAAGCAAACAAAAACTTAGGAAAAACAACTCCAGATTATATTTTAGGTTTATCTACCAATGTAAAATATAAAAATTTAAAACTTTCAGCAGTTTTTGATTACAGAACAGGACACGTTTTTTACTCAGGAACAAAAGATGATTTAATTCAGAATGGATCTGATATTGTTACAGCAGAAAACGGAAGAGATCCTTTTATTTTTCCAAATTCTGTAATAGAAACTTCGCCTGGTGTATTTTCACCTAACACTAGTGTAACAACCTCAGGAGATCAGAATTATTTCACAGGAATTTATAGAGAAATTGATGAGAATTTTGTGTTAGATGCTACAGCTTTTAAATGCAGAGAAATTGCATTGTCTTATGATTTTAACAAAAAAGCTTTAAGTAAAACTTTTATCGACGCACTATCTATTGGCTTCAATGTTAGAAACGCGTTTATGGTATTACCAAAACAAAACAGAAACTACAGTGACCCTGAATTTTCATTTACAACAGGTAACAATGTAGGTTTAAGTACATCAGCTCAAGGACCATCAACTAGAACATATGGTTTTAACGTAAACATTTCATTCTAATAACTATGAAAAAAATAAAAAACTCAATATACAGAAATGCAATAATGGCTTTTGCTACTGTTGTTACTCTTGCTTCATGTGACAGCTATTTAGATGTAAATGAAGACCCAAACAATCCTTCGTCAGAAAACATAAAACCTGAAAATGTTTTAGCAGCAAGTCAAGTATACACATATTCTACGTTTTCAACGAATATGAACCAACTTGGTAATTTAATGATGAACAATTGGACTAGAGATGTTGGTGCTTCGAACTCAAGTTATTATTTCAACGAACACACCTATAATGTAACGTCAGATTTTTATTCAGGTATTTTTGAAAACCTAATGTTAAGAACATCTAACTTTACTTTCATCATTAATTCTGAAGAACCAAATTACGAATATTACAAAGCAATCTCTAAAATATTGAAAGCAAAATATTTTCAGTATTTAGTAGATTTATATGGCGACATTCCTTATACTGAAGCACATAAAAGAGGACAAAACTTAACACCTGCTTATGATGATGACATGGCAATTTATCGCAATTTAGTAGTGCAATTAGAACAAGCGGTTTCACTTATAGACAACGCACCTTCTTCAGCCATAAACCCAGGAGCTAACGACGTAATCTTACAAGGTAACATGGCGATGTGGAAAAAATTAGCCAACACGTTAAAATTAAAGATCCTAATTCGTGAATCACAAAAAGCTTCATCTGCTGCTTATGTACAATCCGAAATGCAGGAATTAGTTGCTGCGAATGCTCAATTTTTAGGTCCAAATGATAATATCAGAATTAACCCAGGATTTAACAACAATAAACCAAATGCATTTGCTTCATTATTTTTAGATTCAACAGGTGCATTTTTAAACAATTGGTCTTCTACAGCTGCAACTAAATACACCATCACTTACCTTACCAACACTAATGATGGAAGAAGAAACAGAATCTATTCTGCTGCTTCTAATGGAACTTACGCAGGTCATCAGCAAGGAGATGTTTTAAATGCATCCACAAATTATCCAGTTTCTCATGTAGGAACGGGCTTATTAACAAGTAATGCACAAGATGGAATCATTTTTACAGCGGCCGAAAGTTTGTTCTTACAAGCAGAAGCAGTTCAAAGAAATTTATTACCTGGAGTTGCAAAAAACTTGTACGAAAGTGGAATAACAGAATCCTATAAATTTTTTGGATTATCTGCTGCAGATGCAACTGCTTATTACAACCAAGCCATTTCATTAGTAAATTGGAATGCATCAACAGGAAATGAAATTGAAGCTATTATCAATCAAAAATGGATAGCTTTAAACGGAATAAACGGTATTGAAACCTGGATAGAAAATACAAGAACAGGTTTCCCAGCTCATGTCCCGTTATCAACAGTAGCTCCTGGAACATCTAGACCTGTTCGTCTTTTATATCCAAGTTCAGAAATTTCTGGTAACACCGCAAATGTTCCAGCGCAAAATGAATCTCAAGCTTTTACAAGTAGAGTATTTTGGAATCTATAATTAATATGAAAAATATGAATAATTTTAAAAAAATAACACTAGCGCTTTTTTCAATAGTACTTTTGTTTTCATGTGTAAAAGATGATGTGGAAGATTTTAAATCCGGAGCACACATTGTAGGGTTTAAAAAAAGTGAATCATCTTACATTTATACAAGTGCAGATGTAAACCCTGTACAGGTTACTGAACCAATAGATTTAATTGGCGGAAGCAATGGAACTCCTTCTAATAGCAATATTACTGTTCAATTTTCAGTAGATGCTTCAAGTACTGCTTTACAAGGTACAGATTACACAATTGACATTACAGGCAATCAAATTACTATACCTGCAGGATCAGATTTTGTATTATTACCTATAACTATTAACCCAACAGTTTTACCTGGAAATACTCCAAAAACTATAGTAATTAATTTAACACAAGTTTCTAGTAATAATGCGGTAATTTCTGATGCTAACAAACAAATTACAATCACAATTGCAAAATGTGAATCTGCTTTAGCGGGAGATTACACTCTAGAGGTTACAAGAATCGACAATGGTGCTGTGTATAGTTTTACAACAGAAACTATAACTTCAACTGGAACTGTAGGTGAATATGTGACTTCTTCAACTTCAGAATTTGGAGATTTAGCATTAGGCGGTCTAGATGACTTAACTACATCTGGTGCTCCAAGAAATGGATTTATTTTTAATGACGTTTGCCAAACAATTATAATACCTCAACAATTCTTAGGAGATTATTATCCAAATTTAGTAAAAGGAAGCCAAGACGACCAAAACGAAGTTACTCTAGACCCTTTAACCGGAAACGTTGTTGAGATTACAATGACTTACACAGTTGTTCGTGCAGCTGGTCTAAGAAAATACAGAGCCGTTTACACAAAACTTTAATTAAAAAAACATGAAAATAACAGTAAATAAAATTATATACTTAGTAGCACTAACGCTATCGAGTTTAATATACGTTTCTTGTAATGATGATGAAGATGATTTAGGTAAAAAAAACAAACCCACTTTATCAGCAGTTAGCAAATCATACTCAGTTATTGAAGGACAACCAATAGATCTTCAATTTACACTAGACAAAGCGATTAACGACCCAATTGAATACAAATTAATAATTGCTCCAAATGGAACTGCTGATGATCAATTGGACTACTACATACAAAACGGCTGTTTAAGTAACGATCCAAGTTGTGTTGCGATTGAAGAAAATGGTGGTCCAGTAGGTTATGTATTCGAAGTTCCACCTTACACGACAAACTTCACTTTTACCATTGAAACTATTGCTGATTTTATTCCGGAAGGCACAGAAAACTTTAAAGTCTATGTAGTATCAAGAAGAAATTTGAAAGGATTAGTAGCTGAAGGAACAGAAATGAATATAACAATAAACAATTTAACTTCTACCAACCTATCTACTACCCTAGATTGGACGGGAACTTATTTAGGTATTGATGGACAACCACACGATTTTTGTGATATTGATTTAGATTTAGAACTGTATGATGCAGGTGGAAACGTAGTAGAATCGAGTTACACAAGCTGTCCTGAAAACATTGAAACTTCTGCTTTAGCTAATGGAAATTATGATATTTTTGCCAGCTTTTGGACATTGGGAGCTGCTACTCCTGCACCAAATCAAGATATCCCTTTTACTGTTACAGTAGCAAAACAAGGTGTTTTTTCTAGAGAAATTGCTTTTAGTGGCGTCTTGAATACAGATATGGTTTCTGCTGAAAACGGTAATCCAAATGCATATGTATATGTGGGAACAATAAATAGAAATGGAACTACTTACACGTTAACTGATTCAAATGGCGTACAGCTAGAACAAGGTAAAACCTCAAGTTCTTCAAAAAAAATTAAAAAAATCAAGAAAAAGAAATAACATAAAACAAATTAAAGAGCACTTCTTCAAAAGGTGCTCTTTTTTTTTTACCTTTGACACATGAAAAACGACAATCAAATTTTTGGAATTAGAGCCATAATTGAAGCCATTCATTCTGGCGCAGTTATAGACAAAGTATTTATTCAGAAAGAAGCGCAAGGCGACTTAATGAAAGATTTAATGAAAGCTATAAAAGCAAACAATGTTAATTTTAGCTATGTTCCAGTCGAAAAACTGAACCGTTTTACATCTTTAAATCATCAAGGTGCAGTAGCAACTATTTCACCAATTGCTTTTCACGATTTAGATGCTTTAATTGAACAAACTTTAGAAAGTGGCAAAACACCTTTGTTTTTAGTTTTAGATCAATTGTCTGATGCTCGAAATTTTGGCGCTATCATTAGAACAGCAGAATGTGTTGGCGTGAATGGAATTATTGTTCAAAAACAAGGTTCGGCTCCCGTAAATGGCGATACCGTTAAAACAAGTGCCGGTGCGGTATTCAATATCCCAATTTGTAAAGTAGATCATATTAAAGACGCTGTATTTCATTTACAAAGTTGCGATATCAAAACTGTTGCAGCAACAGAAAAAACAGAACAAACCATTTACGATATTGATTTTAAAGTTCCTGTAGCGATTATCATGGGTAACGAAGAACGCGGCGTAAATCCATCCGTTTTAAAAGTAGTGGATGAAAAAGCAAAATTACCTATGTATGGAACTATCGAATCTTTAAATGTTTCGGTAGCTTGTGGTGCTTTTTTATATGAAGTAGTGAGACAAAGATTACTTTAATTTTAGAAAAAAACACTTATATGACTTATATGATTGAAACTCTCAATTATATAAGTCTTTTTATTTGAACTTTAAAAACTCGTAAATCACTCTAACCGAAGATTTAAAATACGAATCTACTTCTGTTTCTTCAATGATTTCAGGTTCAGGTTTTGGCGGATTGATGAAATTTCCATTCTCATCAAATTGTTTAAAAAAAGGTTTGTCGGAAGGATCAAAATCAGGATGCTCCCAATCGTAAAAAATTGGTTTTTCAAATTGTGGTGTTTTTATGAAAATACCCATTGTCATCCCTGTTACAAAACCTGCAAAATGGCCTTCCCAAGAAACACCGCCATTTAAAGTTTCTGGATTTGGAAACATGTACCAAATGATTCCTCCATACAACAACACAATCGTTAATGACAACGCAACCAAACGATAATACTTCGTTAAAAAACCTTTAAAAAGAAGGAAACTCACCAAACAATATACCAATCCACTAGCCCCAATATGGTACGAATTCCTACCTATTAGCCACGTCCCTATTCCACCGAATAAAATTCCAAAACACAAAACCTGCCAGAACTGTTGACGGTAAAAATACTTTAAAGCCATGACCAAAAAGAAAATCGGAATGGAATTATTAAGTAAATGTTTAAAATCTCCATGAATAAAAATATGCCAAACCACACCTCGTAATCCTTTAAAGGTTTTAGGCAATATTCCGAACTGATACATTTCAGGATAATAATGCAAATTCACATAAAAGCTAATCCACATTAGCATTACAAAAAGTATCGGCAAAACAAATACGGATGCAGAAAAATAAAAATTTTTATCTATAGACGATTTTATCATATTGCAAAAAAGTCAAAAATGAAGCCAAAGTAAAAGATATGAAATTTTGGCATATCATATTAAATTAAAAAAGATTGTGATAACAGAATTCATTGTTTAAATTTGCTTTATGACAATACCATTAGCAGAAAGAATTCGCCCGAAAAACTTATCGGAATACATCAGTCAATCGCATTTGGTTGGCGATAACGGCTCATTGACTCAACAAATAGCCAAAGGAATAATTCCAAGTTTAATTTTATGGGGACCACCAGGTACAGGTAAAACAACCTTAGCTCAAATTATGGCACAAGAAAGCAAAAGGCCGTTTTATGAGTTAAGTGCGATTAATTCCGGTGTGAAAGACATTAGAGAAGTCATAGAAAAAGCCAAACAAAGTGGCGGATTATTTACTGCAAAAAACCCAATTTTATTTATAGATGAAATTCATCGTTTTAGTAAATCGCAACAAGATTCGTTGTTAGCGGCTGTAGAAAAAGGTTGGGTAACACTAATTGGCGCTACAACAGAAAATCCGAGTTTTGAAGTGATTCCAGCACTTTTGTCAAGATGTCAGGTTTATGTGTTGAACGCTTTTTCTAAAGAAGATTTAGAAAACATTTTACATCGAGCAATTGTAACAGATGAATATCTGAAAAGTAAAAAAATCAATTTAAAAGAAACAGAAGCTCTCCTTCGACTTTCTGGTGGCGACGGAAGAAAACTACTAAATGTTTTCGAATTAGTCATCAATGCTACTGAAAGTAATGCGATAGAAATTACCAATGAAAAAGTCATGCAGTTGGTACAGAAAAATACGGTTTTATATGACAAAACGGGTGAACAACATTACGATATTGTTTCCGCTTTTATAAAATCTATTCGTGGAAGTGACCCTAATGGTGCCGTTTATTGGTTAGCTAGAATGATTGAAGGTGGCGAAGATGTAAAATTTATCGCAAGAAGAATGCTAATTTTATCAAGTGAAGATATTGGAAATGCCAATCCAACTGCTTTTATCATGGCAAACAATGTGTTTCAAGCGGTGAGTACAATTGGATATCCGGAAAGTAGAATTATTTTGAGTCAATGTGCCATTTACTTAGCAACTTCAGCAAAAAGTAATGCAAGTTATATGGCAATTGGGAAAGCACAACAAGTGGTAAAACAAACTGGCGATTTGTCTATTCCGATGCATTTAAGAAATGCTCCAACTAAATTAATGAAAGAGTTAGGTTACGGAGAAGAATACAAATATGCTCACGATTTTGCTAACAATTTTGCAGAACAAGAGTTTTTACCAACAGAAATTTCTGAAACTACTTTTTTTGAACCCGGTGAAAATGCTAGAGAAAAAGAAATTCGACAGTTTTTAAAAAACCGATGGAAAAACAAATACGGATATTAGTTAAAGTTAGAAGTTACAAGTTAGAAGTTACAAGTTAGAACAAAATTACTTTTTCATACTTCTAACGTTATATAACATAAAAAATAAGATGTTTTTGAGATTAATCTTCCTCATTTAACTGAACTGCTTTACTATAATTTCTCCATTTCTCAATGCAAGAAGTAATTTCCACAGGAATTTCACTCGTAAATCTTAAAAATTCTCCTGAAGTTGGATGTTCAAAACCTAAAGTTCTAGCGTGAAGGGCTTGCCTTGGTAAAGTCTTAAAGCAATTATCAATAAATTGCTTGTATTTGGTAAAAGTAGTTCCTTTTAAAATTTTATCACCACCGTAACGTTCATCATTAAATAATGTGTGGCCGATGTATTTCATGTGCACACGTATTTGATGCGTTCTTCCCGTTTCTAATTGGCAAGAAACCACAGTGACATAACCAAAACGTTCAACAACTTTAAAATGTGTAATAGCCGGTTTGCCTTGTTCACCATCAGGAAAAACATGCATTTGCATTCTATTTATGGGATGACGATCAATATTTCCTTCGATTGTACCTTCATCATCTTCAATATTTCCCCACACAATTGCGAAGTATTCGCGTTCAGATGTTTTTGCAGCAAATTGTTTGGTCAAATGCAACATCGCTTCCTCAGTTTTAGCTACAACTAAAAGTCCAGATGTATCTTTATCAATTCGATGCACCAAACCAGGTCTTTCACTACTATTCATTGGCAAATTATCAAAATGATAGGCCAAAGCATTTACTAATGTTCCTGAATAATTTCCATGACCAGGATGTACAACCATTCCAGCAGGTTTATTTACTACAATAACTTGTTCATCTTCGTAAACAATATCTATGGGAATATTTTCACCTTTTAATAAATGTTCATAAGGCGGATGTTCTAACATGACACGTATTACATCGTCTGGTTTTACCTTATAATTTGATTTTACAGAAGTACCATTTACGAAAATATTTCCTGAATCTGCAGCTTTTTGAATTTTACTTCTTGTGGTATTCTCGATGGAATTCATCAAAAACTTATCAATTCGAACAGGTTGTTGACCTTTGGCTATTTCGAACCGATGGTGTTCATATAAATCACCGTCAGCTGTATCGTTTTCATCTATAAATTCTTGCATTATTCTATCGTATCAAGTTCTTCATTAGGGATAGAATCCAAATCTTCATCCTTAAACACATCTTTTCCATCACCTAAAACAAAATCGATTTTAGAATTTTTCATTAGTTTATCACCTGCTTTAACAGGTTTACCATTACAAGAAACTTCTAAAACTACATCTTTTGCTAAATCGGGTACATATTTCAGTTCGCCTTCAACAAGTCCAAGTGCTCTTAAAGCATTTGTAGCCTGACGAAATGTTTTATTTTTTAAATCTGGAAAAGTAACCATTGCATAGCCTCCAGCATTTAATTTTACATAAATTTTCCTTCCATCTTTCACTTTAGAACCAGCAATTGGATCTTGTTCTACAATAGAATAAGGAGGAAATTCTGGACGAAAGTCGACAGTGTCTAATAAAAAAACTTCTAATCCTTCTTCATCTAATTTTTCTTCTGCTACTTCTAATTTCATTTTAGATAAATTAGCAACAGTAATTTCTTCGCCATGGTTAGTACTGAAGTCTAAAAACTTCACAAAAGCTACTAAAAACACCACAACTATCACTAATGCAAAAAATAAATTTTTGAAAAATGTAAAACTCATTAAAAACTTTCTTAAACTCATTGAAATATATTTTGGCAAATATAAGAAAAGTAAAACATTTTATGATAATTTTGTATAAAACCGAAACAAATATTTTTTATGAACGTAGCAGTTGTAATGGGCGGATATTCAGACGAATCCGTAATTTCTTTAAGAAGCGGACAACTTATTTTAAACAACTTAAACAAAGATAAATACCAAGTTTTTGAAGTTCACATCTTAAACGAAGGTTGGTATGTGAAAATAGACGATAGAAAATTACCCATAAATAGAGCCGATTTTTCATTTGAAAACAATGGAACAACTATAAAATTTGATGTTGCGGTTAATACCATTCACGGAACTCCAGGTGAAGATGGCCACATGCAATCGTACTGGGAATTAATAGATTTACCTTACACAGGTTGTAGTTTTTACCAAAGTGCCTTAACTTTTAGCAAACGAGATACACTATCCGTTTTAGGGAAATTTGATATTCCAAAAGCAAAATCTATTTATTTATCCAAAGGGCAAGAAATTGATGGTGAAAAAATTGCAGCTACTTTAGGTTTTCCATTTTTCGTAAAACCAAACCAATCCGGAAGTAGTTTAGGCGTTTCTATGGTGAAAAATTTAACAGAATTAAATAAAGCTTTAGAATTTGCTTTTGCAGAAGATAAAGACATATTAATAGAATCGCAGTTAAAAGGAATTGAAATTTCTGTTGGTGTGATGAAATTAAACGGAATTACAAAAGTTTTAGGAACCACAGAAATTATTTCAGAAAATGATTTCTTCGATTACGAAGCCAAATATTTAGGAAAATCGAATGAGATTACTCCGGCTCGATTATCACATGAAGTAGAAAAGAAAGTTTTTGAAGTAACCGCCAAAATATATGAAGCATTAGGCATGCAAGGATTTTCTCGTATCGATTTTATTGTAATGAACGATATTCCGCACTTTATAGAGATTAATACGAATCCGGGATTAAGTCCACAAAGTATTTTTCCACAACAAGCGGCTTTTGCTAATTTGAATTTCTCAGACTTGTTAGACAATGAGATTAAATTAGCATTGGAAAGAAAACCCATTTGGAAAAAATAAATTTCAGAAAACAGTAAAAATAAAACATATAAAATTCCAAAGGAATCCAATATTTTAGAATATTTATTATGAGAAAAGCCATATTCCCTGGTTCGTTTGATCCTATTACAAACGGACATTTCGATATTATTAAACGCGGGATTTCATTATTCGATGAAGTAATTGTTGCGATTGGCGTAAATGCTGAAAAAAAATACATGTTTACTTTAGAAGACAGAAAACGCTTTATCGAAGATACTTTTAAAGACGAACCAAAAGTTCGAGTAATAACTTATACAGGGTTAACAATCGATTTGTGCAAAAAAGAAAAAGCACAATTTATTTTGCGTGGCTTGCGTAATCCAGCCGATTTCGAATTTGAAAAAGCTATTGCGCACACCAACAGAAGATTATCTAAAATAGAAACTGTATTTTTATTAACAGCTGCTAACACCTCTTATATTTCATCAAGTATAGTTCGTGATGTATTAAGAAATGGTGGCGATGCAAGTCCGTTCGTGCCAGACTCTGTAGTTTGTAAAATATAAATACCACTTTTGGGATTTACACAAAAACTTCTTCTAGCTATTTGGTACAAAATAAAAAGGTGATTAAAAACACTAAAATTGAAAAGATTACACAGTAAATTTTCTAAATATCTAGCAAAATATGGTATTTGGAATCTTTAATTTTTAAAACAAAAATTCTTCTACAACCAATGTATCATTCATATAGTATTCGAAAATTCCTTTGTTTGGTAATTTCGTAAAAACTCCTTTAACACCAAATTTATCTGCAATAAAAACAGTTGGATTTGTAGTTTTATAAATTTGTAATTTGGCTTTTAAAGAAGCGTCCATTAAAACATATCCGTTAGTAACTTCTACAAGTTGGTATTTTTGCGAAGTAGATACCGTTTCATCTTTAGCAATTGTTACAACATCTTGTTTTTTAATACTAGGCTTGAATTTTTTCAACTCTGGACTCAACAACCGAATGGTTTCTATAAAACCAGCTTGAATATCTTTGTCTTTGCTTTTAACCTCATCCGTTTCAAAAAGTATCATGTTCTGACAATCTTTAATTTGAAGTTTTATTTTGGTCATAAACATGTTGCTTTTATCTAACAAAACACCTGTTAAAACATCGCATCTGTTGTTAGCTACTTCGGCTGGAAGAGGTTCATCATCAAAATAAACCTCATAATTATTAGAAACCAAAACAGCTTTTAACATATTATTGATGTTATACGTATTTGGCTTTTTTTGAAATTCATATTTATTAGAAATAAGAATAACTGGCTTTTGAGAAAATGCTTGAATAGATAACAAACAAATAAAAAGTAGGGTAAATTTTTTCATTATAATATATTTTTTAATTGTATTAATTTTTGAATTTGAATAATTTGATCATTTGGAACTTTTTCGTTTGATGGATTGAAATAAACCGCCGTTATACCGAAGTTAATTGCCCCTAAAACATCTGCTTCTATACTATCTCCAACCATTATACTTTCAGCTTTTGAGGCATTTGCAACCGTTAAAGCATGCTGAAAAATAGTTTCATGTGGCTTTTTATTTCCCGCTGCTTCAGAATCAGTGATAGTTACAAAATACTTATCTAAATTGCTTTTTTGCAACTTCACTTCTTGAACAGATGAAAATCCGTTAGTAATAATGTGCAAAGTATATTTTTCTTTTAAATACTCTAACAAATCAATTGTTCCATCAATTAAATGATTATTGGATGTCAAATAAGCAATAAATAAATCTGAAATTGTATGGATTTCATCTAAGGTAATAGTTAACCCAATAGCCTCAAATGCATCTTTTACTCGATTAATTCGTAAGGTTTCTTGATCAATTTCGTTTCTTTCATACAACTTCCAATAAGCCACATTTATAGGATTATAAATGTCCATGAATTTTTTAGAATCAATGTTAAAATTTAATTCTTCAAATATTTTTTCAAAAGCTAAGGCAGAATTTTTCTCAAAATCCCAAAGCGTATGATCTAAATCAAAAAAAACATGTTTAATTTCCTTCAAAACTTAATTCCCTTTTACAATTTCGGCGTTATCGCAATTATAAATCCAATCTTCTACATCATTTTCATTTGGACGAAACGTTCCTTTAATGGTTAAATAAGTATCTGTTTTCAATTTTGGAGTCGCGCCTTTAAATTTAATTCCCATAATGGTTTCTGGTCCTGACTTTCCACAGAAAAAACAAGAAGCGAATACATTTTTGCTTAATGCATAATTTTTATTATCAATCGGCACAATAAAACCACTCATTACAATAGTTTTCTTTGCTAATTTTTTCAATTTTGTATTTATGATTGGAAAATCAACTTCGCCATAAGAAGCGTGTTTTTTCTTCATGTATTTAATTTCTCCTAACATTTTCCAAGTTAAAGTGTCAGCTGCCACATATTTCTTAGATACTTTTAGAGAAGTTACTTCACTTTGATTTTGAAAACTAAATAAGAAAACGCCTATAAATAAGGCCATAATAATTTTTACTGAATTACGCATTTGCTAATGTTTTTGAAATATTTAATGTATAGGCTTTTATGGCCGGAATACCTGCCGCAATTAATCCGACTAACAATGTTAAACCGAATAAAAGCCCTTCTTTTTCCCAAATGATTTCCATGGGATTAAATCCTAATTTAAAATCTGATTCTGAAGCTTTTGACAACAAAACTATTCCTACTCTACCCAAAATGGTGCCAAACAGATAACCTACTACACAAAGCAATATACTTTCATATAAAACCACTAAAAGTAATTGATGTCTTTTGGCTCCGTTCACACGCATTAAGGCAAATTCTGCTTTTCTCTCTTTTAAAGTATTGAACAAAGCAATGAAAATAGAAATTCCTGAAATTAACATGATTCCGAAAGCTAAATATTTTAATGCATTCAATCCTACTCCAAACATATCGAACAATCTGTTCATTTGATAGGTTGGAAGCGCCGCTTGCATTTTAGTATTTTGAGCGATTAAATTGGGCCAAACAAAAATTCCCATTTTATTTTTAAATTCAATTAAAACAGAAGTGATTTCCATGTTTGGTTCCTCTATAGTCATATCCGATTCATGTTCCTCATGAACGTGACCTTCTTCTCCGTGAGCTGGATTTTCAGTTACTTCTTCTTCCTCATGATGCACATGACCAGGTTCTCCATGCGCTGGATTTTCTGTCATTTCTTCTTCCTCATGATGCACATGACCTGGTTCTCCATGCGGAGGATTTTCGGCTACTTCATGATGTTCTGCTTCATGGCCTTCTTCATGATGCATTTGCCAAACGGTTGGTATGTTAGATAAAATTAAATTATCTATTACTTTTCCTGTTTTGGAAGCAATACCTACAATTACATATTCGCCGTGTTCGTGCACTTCTCCTTCAGCAGCACTTCCGTGAGTACCTTTAAAAGTATCACCTAATTTTAAATTTAATTTTTCAGCAACATCCGCTCCAACAACTACTTCAAAATTGTGCTCAAATACTTTTCCTTCAGCAATTTTTGCTTGGTATTTATCAATGTAATCTGGCGTTGTACCAACAATTTTAAATCCAACATAATTATCACCATAAGCTAAAGGAATGGCTTTTTTTACATACGGATGTTTCATCCAAACCTTTACCGAATCGTAACTAATATTTCCTGTTGGATCATCTACTTGATATACAGAAGACAACACCAATTGCAATGGACTTCCTTGTGCACCTAAAACCAAATCGACACCATCTAAATTGCTTTGGTATTTTTCTTCGAATTGTTTTTCAACTAATATCAAAACGGTTATTATAGCCACTGAAGCCGTTAATAACAAAATACTTAAAATCGTATTGAGAGGTTTAAACCAAATATTTTTCCATGCTAACTTTCCGATCATACCATTGTAATTTGATTGGTGAATTTTTCTTTAATGCGACTGTCATGTGTAACAATAATTAAAGCCGTTTTGTATTCTTTAGATAAAGTTTCTAAAAGTTCAATGACATTATCAGCATTTTTATCGTCTAAACTTGAAGTTGGTTCATCTGCCAATAACACTTTAGGCTCATTCATCAAAGCTCTAGCAATAGAAACACGCTGTTGCTGTCCAACACTTAATTGACTCGGGAGTTTGTGTGCTTGTTCTGCAATGTCTAATTTTTGTAGTAATTCTTTGGCTCTAGCTTTATGCTTTTTTCCAGTAGCTAACCAACTAGCCATTTCTAAATTTTCCAAAACAGAAAGCGACGCAATAAAATGCGATTTCTGAAAAACTACTCCGATATTTTTACCTCTAAATTTATCGGATTTGCTACCTTTTAAATGTGTGATATCTTTATTATCAATTACAATTTCTCCAGAATTTGGTTGTAATAATCCAGCTAAAATGTGTAAATAAGTAGTTTTTCCCTTTCCAGAATTTCCGGTAACCAAAATCGTATTTCCGGCCTGACAAAACAAATCAGGAAAAATAAAAGATTGCTCTTGGTTGTAAGAAAACGTAATGTTTTTGGTACTTATCATTAGTGTTTTATTTTGCTACGCAATATAAGAAGAAAGTAACAGAAGAAGAAAATATTAACTTTTTTTTCGCTTCTGCGGAGGAAAATTTATAACTAATTAACTAAACACTCCGCAAAAGATTGAAAAAAAGGAAATTTTCTATTTACATCAACATGTGAGTATCAAAAAAAAATATTTTTCATTATTATCAGATTGTATCATAATCTTATGAGTCAAAAGAAATTTAGTGTCTTTGATTTTTAAAATTCAAAACATGCCCCACGATCATTCCCATTCCACCAAAATATAGGAGAGAAGTATGTTGATGAAATAATAGCGTAAA
The DNA here is from genome assembly GCF_011392115.1 of Flavobacterium difficile. Taxonomy (GTDB): domain Bacteria; phylum Bacteroidota; class Bacteroidia; order Flavobacteriales; family Flavobacteriaceae; genus Flavobacterium; species Flavobacterium difficile. The sequence goes on along the minus strand of NZ_JAAJBT010000003.1, from coordinate 243,284 downwards.
AAACACACTACAAAAAATAATTACCATTGAAACCGTCAAAATAATTTTTATATACCATTTTGTATTTGTTTTTAGTATTTTTACCACTACAAATAACCCAAGTAATGCAAAAAACAAATCGATATAGTGATTATGACTAATGCCTATTGGAATAAATGGTAAAAGTGGAAACAACAAGCAATGCACCAAACAAATTGAGGCGCTTGAAATTCCTAAATAATCCAATGTTGCTATTGTTTGTTTTTTCATATCTTTACCATTAAACGCAATTGTGTTGCAAATATAGTAATTTATATTTAAGCGCAACAATGTTGTTGTTAAAATATTAAAAAATGGAAAAAAAAATAAAAAGAGAAAGAACCTCAACCACGAAAACTGAAATTTTAAATGTCTTAATCTCACGAAAATCGGCACTAAGCCATAAAGATTTTCAAGACTTTTTTGAGAATACAATTGATCGAGTAACCATTTACAGAGCACTCGACCGATTGGTTTTAGAGGGAAAATTGCACAAAATTGCTAATTTCGACGGAGTGATTCAATATGCTTTATGTTCAGAGTGCGACCATAAAACATCTGTTTTAGAAGAAGAAAACAAACACCACAATCACAACCACGAACATGTTCATTTTAATTGTTTAGTTTGTAAAGAAACTACTTGTATAGAAAATGTAATTCCGAAAATTGAAATTTCGAATGAGTACCAAGTTAAAGAAACTCAAATATTACTAAACGGTATTTGTAAAAAGTGTAATGTTTAATTATTCTTCATAATATTCTACAAACAAACCTTTTTCTTCATTATAATAAATGGCCAAAGACCCATCAATAAAATCGAAGTGAATAAAATTTTCGTTTCTATTTTCATAATCAACTACAGTATCTACAGATAATAATGGCGTGATGATTTTGTCTTTCCAAATGGTAGCTTGACTTACATCAACTCTTTTTAAAGAAAGTACGTCTTGAAATTTTTCAGCTAATGCTTTTTGTTCTGCTTCAAAATTATAGGATGTAGATATAAAATAACCCGTATCGTCTTCGTTAATTTTAAAAAAATAAGTTGTAGTTTTATCAAAAAGAATTTCGATAGTATCTACAAAAACAAATTTTTCTTCAGGATTTACCAAATTGATCCAAAAATGATAATAGATTGAAGTGATGTTTTGATGTTTTTTTATTTCTGATACTAAATCTAAATCTTGTTTTGTAAATTGATATAATTCGTTCATTGTCTGTTATTCTAGTTTATTTTGCAAAAATAGGTTTTCTATTCTTAATTAATTGCTAAATAGGCATACAGATTTTTTCCTACAGTAATTAAAGTGGTTAATTTCACTGTTTTTTAAAAACTTGTAAAATTGATTAGTGCTTGAAACATTACTTTATTATCTGATAAAACATTTAAATCTTTAAAATGAGTAGTAATTAAAAAATTCCTTCGTCTTTAAAACTAAAAAAGCCAAACTCTGTTACAATTACATGATCTAAAACCAATATATCTAAAGTATCTCCAGCGATTTTAATTTTTTTGGTTAATGAAATATCAGCCACACTAGCTTGGAGTTTTCCAGAAGGATGATTGTGACATAAAATGATAGAAGTTGCATAGTGTTCACAAGCTACTTTAAAAACCATTCTAGTATCTACAACTGTTCCGGTAATGCCACCCTTACTAATTTGTGTTTTGTGTATTACTTTGTTAGAATTATTTAAAAACAATACCCAAAATTCTTCATGTGGTAATTCACCAATAATAGGCTGCATGATTTGAAAGACATTTTTACTTGAGGAAATTTGAGACAACTCCGTGGCATCTTCAATTCTTCTTCGTCTACCAAGTTCTAAAGCAGCAATAATTGAAATGGCCTTAGCTTCTCCAATTCCTTTAAATTGCATCAATTGACTCATAGACAACTTACTAAGTTGATTAAGATTTTGATTTGTTGTGGCTAAAATTCGCTGACATAATTGTACGGCACTTTCATTTCTAGAACCGGAACCAATTAAAATTGCTAATAATTCGGAATCAGATAAGGCACTTTTACCTTTTAGTTGAAGTTTTTCTCTCGGGCGATCGTCTTCAGCCCACAGATTAATTGGCGTATACATAAAAATTATTTTGGCAGTTAAAAAGCTAAAATAATAGTATTAATTTAATTCTCCAAATTTTGTAACTTTTTTAAAACACTCACTACTAATAAGTAAACTAAAAAATTCTATTATGAAAACACTAAAAACCTTAATTGCATCTGCAGCAATTTTATTCACAAGTTTAACTTCTACTGCACAAACTGCCGACGAAATTATTACTAAATATTTCGAAAATATCGGTGGAAAAGAAAAACTATCAAAAGTAAATAGTTTTAAAATGAGTATGGTTACAAACTACAACGGTATGGAAATTCCAGTTGAAGTTTTTAACGACAAAACTGGAAAAATGTATGTAAAAATTAACTTTCAAGGAAAAGAAATTACACAAATTGCATTTGACGGTAAAACAGGATGGAGTACCAACTTCATGACTATGAAAGCAGAAAAATTAGATTCTGAAACTACTGAAAACATGTTAAGTCAAATTAAAGATTTTCCAGATCCATTTTTAAACTATAAAGAAAAAGGTTTTAAAGTGGAATTTCTTGGTAAAGAAACAAAAGAAGGTACAGAATGCTTTAAAATCAAATTAACAAAAGATCCAATTACTGTTGCCGGTAAAAAAGAAGAAAATGTAACTTTCTATTATTTTGACACAGAAAACTATGTGCCAATTATGACAGAAGCTGAAATTAAAGAAGGTCCTTCAAAAGGTCAGATATCTACCAGCACAATGGGAGATTATCAAGAAGTAGATGGCTTGTTTTTCCCTTTCACAATGAATCAAGGCGGACAAGCTATGACGGTTAAAAAAATCCTTATCAATCCTACTGTTGATGCAAAAGAATTTGAAATGAAAACGGAATAACATGAAAAAGTCAGTATTACTTTCCCTATTAACTCTAAGTGCCTTAACTACAAATGCACAAGAAATTACCTTAAAAGGAAAAGAGCTTTTCGGAGATTTAGCTGCACGTCAAATCGGACCAGCTATAATGAGTGGCCGTGTAACCGACTTAGCCATGCATCCAAAAAATAATCAAATCATATTTTTAGGAGCAGCTGGTGGTGGAATTTGGAAAAGTTCTGACGGTGGTGCTTCCTTCGTTCCTGTATTCGATAAACACATACAATCCATTGGTACTATAGCCTTTGATCCGAATAACCCAGATAACGTAATTTGGGCTGGAACTGGAGAAACTTGGACAAGAAACAGTGTTTCTGTAGGAGATGGAATTTATAAATCTACTGATGGCGGATTAAACTGGACCAATATGGGTTTACCAAAATCAGACCGAATTTCCTCTATTATTGTAGATCCTAGAGACTCAAATAATATTTGGGTTGGTGTTTTAGGTGCACTTTGGGGCGACAGCGAAGAAAGAGGAATCTATAATTCAAAAGATGGTGGAAAAACTTGGAACAAAATACATTATATCGATAACAAAACAGGTTGTTCAGATTTAGTAATCGACCCAACTAATCCGAATATCATGTATGCGAGTTTTTGGGAATTTAGAAGAACGGCTTGGTCTTTCAATTCTGGTGGTAACTCTTCTGCCCTATTTAAAACTACAGATGGTGGAAAAACTTGGAATAAAATTCACAACGGTTTTCCTTCAGGACAATTAGGAAGAATTGCAATTGCAGTCGCTCCATCCAATCCAAATATTTTATTTTCTGTAATTGAATGTGAAAAAGAAAATGAAAAAGGATTATATAAATCTGAAGACGCTGGAAAAACTTGGAAACATTTAAATAACGATTTCGCTTTAGTAGTTCGACCTTTTTACTTTTCTAGAATTACTATCGATCCAAAAAATCCAGATATCATCTATAAAGGTGGATTAAACGGTTCTATTTCTCGTGATGGTGGAAAAACATTCAGAAACTTAGGTGCAATGCATTCTGACATTCACGATATCATTGTAGATCCAATAGATACCAATCGTATTTATGTAGGAACCGATGGCGGTATGTACAGAAGCTGGAACAATGGTAGTACTTTAGATATAGTGAAAAATTTACCTATTTCTCAATATTATCATATTACGCTTGACACGGAAGAACCGTATAATATTTATGGTGGTTTACAAGACAATGGTTCTTGGTACGGACCAAGTAAAAGTGATGGCGGTATTGAAGCAAGAGACTGGAATAGCGTAGGTTATGGCGATGGTTTTAGAGTTTTAAAACATCCAACTAAAAAAATCATTTACAGTGAAATGCAAGGTGCCGAAAACATCTGGCGTTATAATGTGGAAACGAAAGAATTAAAAACCATTCAGCCTTTACAAGAAAAAGGGATGGCCAAATTACGTTTTAACTGGAATACACCAATTGTTACAGGTTTACATAATCCAGATAGAATTTACGCTGGAAGTCAGTTCGTACACGTATCAGATGATATGGGTGCTAGTTGGAAAATTATTTCTCCAGATTTAACTACGAATGACAAACTAAAAATGAATCAAGAAAATTCGGGTGGTTTGTCTAAAGATAATTCTGGAGCGGAAAACCATTGTACTTTATTTACAATAGCTGAATCACCACTAAGTAAAGATATTATTTGGGCTGGTGCCGATGATGGAAATATTCAAATTACTCAAGATGGCGGAAAATCTTGGAAAAATGTAACTGCTAATATCGCTGGTTTACCAAAAAACACCTGGTGTTATCATATTGAAGCCAGTAATTTTGCAAAAGGAAGTGCGTACGCTGTTTTTGAAGGTCATACTAAAAATGACATGAACACTTATGTATATAAAACTACAGATTTTGGTGCAACTTGGACGTCAATTGTTACTAAAGATATTGATGGTTTTGCACGTTGTATTCAGGAAGATTATGTAAATGAAAACTTATTGTTTTTAGGTACTGAAAAAGGTTTATACATCACTGTTGATGGTGGTAAAAACTGGTCGAAATTTGAAAACAATATGCCAGCAGTAGCTGTAATGCATTTAGACTTACACAAAAAAACTAACGATTTAGTACTAGCTACTCATGGTAGAGGTGTTATCATTTTAGACGACATCAGTATCTTAAGACAAGTTACGAATGAAGTGATTGCGTCTGATGTACATTTCTTCAAAACGAAACCTTTTGTAAAGGTAGAAAATTCTTCATTTGGAAGTACTGCTTCTGAGTTAGAATTTGTGGGTCCAAACCCTAGTACATCTGCTCAAATTGTATATTACTTGAAGAAAAGAAATACATTTGGTAAAATGGATATGGAAATTCAGGATATGAATGGAAATAAAATTGTGAGTTTACCCGTAAGCAATCAAAAAGGAATTAACATTGTAACATGGGATTTCAATGAAAAAGGTCCGAAAGTGGCCATTGGAAAAACATTAGATTACAGCGGATTTACAACTCCACTTGTTCCTGCTGGCAAATATAAAGCTGTTTTAACAAAAGGAAAAGACAAATATACTCAGGAATTTGAAGTCATAAACGATCCTAAAAGTCCCATTTCAACTGCTTCTAGAGCTGAGCAAAGAACTACAACTAAAATGCTTTTTGATAAAGTTCAAAACTTAGCATTTATGGTTTATGAAATAGATGAAATGATACAACTAAATGAAAAAATTGTTTCAAAGGACAAAAGTTATGCAAAAACTGCTAATAAAATAAATGCAGAATTAAATAAGTTAAAAAACACTATGGTAATTACCACAGGTGATAACTATGTAGGTTCTGCAGAAAAACAATTAAGAGAAAAATTAGGTGCCATTTATGCCTCAATTGCAGGCCAATACGACGCGCCTTCACCTTCTCAAAAAGCGAACATCGAATCGGTATTGGAATTGTTTAATAAAGCAGAAGCTGAATTTAAAAAATTAGAAAAAACACATTTGTCTAAAATTTTAGAAAAAGCTAAAAAAACAAATCCAGAATATAAATTGAAAACATTTGATGAATTTATAGCAGGATAAAATTTTAAAAACAGCAAAAGGCCAATTCAAGAATTGGCCTTTTTTTATACTAAAAATTTAAAAATAGCGTTACTATTAAAACCTTTTGTTTTATGAACTACATTTTTATTTTAGCTTTTTTATTGAGTTTCACTTCTTGTAAAAAAGAAGAGACGCTTTCGGATAACAAGCGTTTAATTTCCGAAAAACAAGAAATGTCTCAAATTGAAAATCCGAATGCATTTGCAGAAAAATTATCAAATGCAGCCCTTTCCATTATTGACAAAAATGTGGTTTACACACCTGATTATGTAAAACTAAAATATCCAAACGGTGACGTTCCTGCTAAAACTGGAGTTTGTACTGATGTAATTATTCGTGCTTATAGAAAGTTGAATATCGATTTACAAAAAGAAGTGCATGAAGATATGGTGGCTAATTTTACAAAATATCCCAACTTAAAAAAATGGGGATTAAAAACCACAGATAAAAATATTGATCATCGTAGAGTGCCAAACTTAGAAGTTTTCTTTGCCAGAAAAGGAAAAACACTACCTGTTTCACAAAACGCCAACGATTATAAAACTGGAGATATTGTCACTTGGATGATTAATGACAAATTACCACACATCGGAATAGTAACTCATTTAAAATCGGATCCCGACGCTTCGGGAGAAAAAAGAAATTTAATTGTACACAATGTAGGTGGCGGACAAGTGTTAGAAGATTGCTTGTTTAGTTATTCACTTGTTGGGCACTATCAATATGGCAATTAGACAATTTTCAATGTGCCAATGTACCAAACTCAACTTAATAAGTAGAAAATTTTATTTTTTTAGAAGTATAAAAAACAAAATATAACCCATTAAAAAATAAAAACCTACCAATAGAATCAAAGAAAGAAACGCGACAAACCTTTCTCCTTTATACTCATTTTTATCAGTTAATTTTAACCAATAGCTTTTAATAGCCTTAATTGGATTAGTAATTTGATCTAATAAAATAAAGAAATCTAAAAAGTCCATAAAATTGAATTTAATTTTAAAACCCTCCAAGAATTTTAAAGTCTTGAAGGGTTTTGTATATGGGCACATTGACTAATCGGCTAATTGATCAATTGACTCACTTCGTCAAAATTTAATCCGCCATAATTTCCTGAACTCATTAAAAGCAAAGCAGAATTAGTAAAATCTTGAGCAAATAAATAGTCTTTAAATTCTGCTGGATTCGTATATATAATTAAATCTTTTCTGTTAAAAGATTGCGCAATTTGTTCGTAAGAAACTTCATCTAATTGTTTTATTTTCACCGCATCTGGCGAATAAAAAACAACCGCAACATCAGCGGCATCTAAAGCGCCTTCATATTCTTTTAAAAATTCGGCATTTAAACTACTATAGGTATGCAATTCTAAACAAGCTATTAATTTTCTGTCTGAATATTGCGACTTCACCGCTTTTGTTGTGGCCGAAACTTTACTTGGCGAATGTGCAAAATCTTTATAAGCTACTTTATTACTGCTTTCTGCAATTTTTTCTAAACGTTTACTGGCACCTTTAAAACTGGCAATGGCTTCATAAAAATCGACTTCATCCACACCCATACATTGGCAAATCCATTTCGCACCGGCTAAATTATTTAAATTATGTGCGCCAAACACTTCAATTGGCATTGGACCTTCTGGTGTGTCTAATAAAGTGGTACCGTTTTCAACCGAATAACTTGGTGTTTGATACGCCATTTTACGAATCGGATTCGTAGTTTCTTCAGCCACTTGTTTTACTGTAGGATCTTCTTCATTATATACTAAAATTCCACCATTGGTAATTTGCGAAGTGAAAATACTGAATTGTGCTACATAATTTTCAAAGGTTGGAAATACATTGATATGATCCCAAGCAATTCCAGAAAGCAACGCAATATTTGGTTGATACAAATGAAACTTTGGTCGTCTGTCCATTGGAGAAGACAAATATTCATCACCTTCCAACACAATAAAATCGTTTGTTTCGGTTAAATGCACCATAGTATCAAAACCTTCTAATTGTGCACCAACCATATAATCTACTTCAATATTATGATAATGCATAACATGTAAAATCATAGAAGTAATGGTTGTTTTTCCGTGTGAACCTCCAATTACCACTCGCGTTTTATTCTTAGATTGTTCGTATAAAAATTCTGGATACGAATAAATTTTCAAACCTAATTCTTGTGCTTTCAACAGCTCTGGATTATCGGCTTTGGCGTGCATTCCTAAAATAATTGCTTCAATATCTGAAGTGATTTTTTCAGGAAACCAACCCATTTCGACTGGTAATAATCCTTTTTTTTCTAATCGAGATTTAGAAGGCTCAAAAATAGCGTCATCGCTTCCTGTTACTTGATATCCTTTATTATGAAGGGCTAATGCTAAATTATGCATGGCTGCTCCGCCAATAGCTATGAAATGTGTTCTCATATTTTTAGTAGATGAGTTTAGAAGTTGATGAGTTTAAAAGTTGATCGCAATACCTTTTAAACTTTTAAACACATAATCTTTTAAACTACTTTTTTAAGTTTAGTGCTTTCGCTTTGTCTTTTAATTTGTTCATGTACAAATCGTAAAGTTTGGCATAAGTGGTAGCAGACTTCCCTATTTGGTGTGCTTTTAGCAAATTCACTTCTGCGGCTTTGTAACGTTTGTAATATACATCAATGTAGCCTTTTGCTAAGTAACCGTCTACTTTTGAAATGGCTAAAAGTTCATCGGCATATTTAATGGCTTTTTTCTCACTTCCACCTACAATTCCTGGTAATTCGATATAAAGCATCACTAAAGCCCAACGCGTTTCCACATGATTTTTATCTAATGAAGCTGCTTTTAAAAAAGCTGTTTCGATGTCGTCAATCATTCCTACAGCTTTAAATTTATTTATGGATTTGGCTTTCATTCCCATGGCGCCACCATATTTAAACCAGTAATTCGCACTATTTGGATTTTGATTTTTAAGTTTTCTATAATACTCAATGGCAACATCCCATTTTTTTGTACTTCCAGCAATGTCACCCAAATACTCAATAGTTTTTTGATGATTCGGTACCGATTTTAAATAACTCTCAAATAATCCTCTGGCTTCTTCAAATTTTTTTTCTTTAAATAACTTTTCGGCTTTTTCAAACAAAGTCTGAGAAAACAAGCATTGGGTAAAAAGAAGTAAAAAGAAAATTATTTTTTTCATGAGTTGAAATTATTTCCAAAAATAAGAAAAAGGAAACTTTTGCGTTATAAATTTTAAGTATTTTTAAAAAAAAATAAAATCGTTCCAACCTTTTTGTCAAAAAAGGCATGTATGCCCCAGAATTTTCAGCACATTCTAAAAGTGGCACTATAAAAACTAGTAAATAATAAACAAAACCCTTCAAAATCAAAGTTGTTTTGAAGGGTTTTTTAATTATTTGACTTCATTAAAAGTGGCTTTATAAATAGTTTTTCCACTAGGATGAAAATCGATTCGGCGGTTACTTTGCTCCTGGAATTCGAAAGTATCGTCTATCGTAAATTTAACTTCTGTAAAAGTATAACCGGTTTCACTTGTAAAAGTTACTGCATATAAACCATCTTTTCTTAGTTTCATTACCAAATCGGTATCCCAACTTAGTGGTTTATTATTTCCTCGAACGCCAACTTTGCTAATATTTTTTTGTCCTTTTACATCTAAAAGCAAAGTGACGGTTTGTTTTTTGGTTTGTTGTACGCAACTTGATAATAATAACACCAATACAAACACCATAATTTTAATACCTACTTTCATATTATTTTCTTTTATTACTTATTAAATAATCTACACTAAAACGACCACCGCCTAAAGCCAAATAAAAAATACTGACCCATAAAAAACCCATTGCCGGTAACATCATCCACATGCCTTGTTGCCACTGTTGTAAAAATATAGCTCCTAACATCGTACACAAAATTAAAAATGAAGTGAAACGAGTTTGTAAACCTAGCAATAAAAACACGCCTCCAACTGCTTCACTAAATGCAGCCATCCAAGCAAAAAACACTGGAAACATAGCGAAAATTCCGCCATAATCTGCCACATCATTTGGAAACCAAAATGCTACTTCAAAAAATCCTAAATTTGCATCTACGGGCGACCAAGGTAAACCAAATTTATCTGCTCCAAAATTGGCTGTTAGTAAATAACCACAAACTATTCGTGGAATAAGTAATAGTACATCCAAACCCCAATGAGGTAAAATTACAGGCTGGGTAATCTCTTTAAATACTTTCATAAAATTTTATTTATTGATTAATCTGGCATTTCCAGATGAAAATGAAGAACTATCAAATTGGGCAGTTCCAAAATTAAACACGCTACAATTTCCTTTTGCTATTGCAGAAATTAAGTTGGTCACATTCAAATACACATTTCCGTTTCCATTACTTGAAACATTTGCCGTATTTACTAGTAAATTTTGTGCTTTTACGTTTCCATTTCCACTGTTTTTCACCACTAGTTTTTGAACCACACCATTTAACTCTGTAGTGCCATTATCTAAATTTATAACTTGTAATTCTGATTCGTTAATAGCATTAATTTTTAAATTGCTGTTCGAATTGTGCTCAACTTTTATCAAATTAGGCATAGTGATCACTATTTTTAAGTTCGAATCCTCAATATATTTTTTATTATTGACGTTGTTTTTGAAACAGATTTTAAGTTCTTTGGTATTGGTTTTTTGCTCCAGTTCTAACATATCGAAAAGATTTTCCGAAATGGAAAGCGTAACTTGATAAGTCGTTCCGATTTGAACAATAATTTCACCATCTAAATCTTCTAATTTCAACTGATTGAAATTTGTAAATTCGTAGTTTTTAGTTAAAATTTCTCCTGAACCTTTTAATTGAGCTTGTGCAAAATAAGACACTAATGTCATGAAAATTGCTAAAATAGATTTTGTCATTTTGTTTTGATTTTTAGATTAACAAGGCAAAGTTGCGGTTTAAAGCATCGCCAAACGCTTCAAATTATAATTTGATACACATCAAAAACGTCTCAAATTAAAAAACCCTTGTAAAACAATTTCTCACAAGGGTTATTTATGTTAATTTGAAACGAATCAAATTGTATGAATATAGTCTTTTGGAGATAAACCCGTATGTTTTTTGAAAGCTCTATTGAAAGTCGCTTTAGAATTAAATCCGCAATCAAAGGCGATACCTAACAAAGTCGAAGTAATATGTTCTTTATTTTGAAAAGCAATTTTTACTTTTTCGATTCTATGAAAGTTGATGTAGTCGTTAAAATTCATGGAAAAACCCTGATTTATAGCTTTAGAAATTACCGCTGAATTAGACTGTAATTTTTTAGCCACATCTGTTAAAGTTAATTCTGGATTCTGATACAACTGTTCCATCAAGATTAAATCTTGAATTTTTTGTTTCCATTCCAATATTTCAGCTGAAATTTCAATAATTTGTTCTTCTTGTTCAAGATCAATACTTTCAATTGTATCATGTTGAGGAGTTTCCAAAAGCAAAATAGGTTTTGCACTAAAAACAGACATTTCAAAAGGAACGATTCCAATTACATGATTAGAATAACCAGAAATTGCGATGTAATACATACAAACAGCAAACAACAGATAAAACCACCAACTGCCAACATAGGAATTCAATTCCGGGAAAAAATAACTTAAAACATCAAAAACTACTGGTAAAATTAACATGATTAAAAAGGTGATTAAAAAATGTTTCATCCATTTAAACAACACACTTTCTGCAAAACTAACTACCTGAAGCATTAATTTTTTATACTTGTTGTAATATTTCAAACTTAAAATAAAGTAAATTATCATAAATAGTAAACCTGTTTTTTGATACCAATAATCAAAATCTTTATCCATTCCATTGGCATAAAAATAGGCTTCCTTTGCTATAAAAACGTCATACATAAAAAGACACACTATGTAAATTAGATACAAACAACCTGGTATAAAATGCCAACTATTTTTTCTTGTAAGTTGAAAAGCAGGATTTAGCAAACTTTGTGTGTAAAAGAAAATGGTTGGTCCTATTAAAAACAAATGTTGAAAAGGCACATAAAATAAAATATCTCTGTACGGCTGATTATCGTACCAACCTGCAAAACCTAACATCCAAGGTGCTATATATAAACTACACAAAAAGAGAAAAAAACTAAGCCAAAAATTCGATTTGTTTTCAGTAAAAATGCCTTTTTTGAGTAACAAAAAACCATACACTAATCCGTGAATAAAGAACAATAAGAGCAAAGAAGAATAGAAATTAAAATCGAATCGCATCTGTTTTTTTTTATAAATATACTATTTTTCTATTAATTCAATACAGTTAAAAAAAGTGAACTATTGTACTAAATTACTAATAGCTGCATCTATTTTTTCTAAATCAGAGGCATTGGCTTCTAAATGTTTTCCTTTAATTTTCAGAAATGATTTTTTTGTAGTTGTTGCATTTTTAAAAATTCGCTCGCCATTAATTATAAGAATAACAGCATCGTCTTCACTGTGAATAATTAGTAATGGTTTTTTAATTTGAGCCACAAACTGCTCAGAAGCATACATTTCTTTCACAAAAAAGCGAGTCATTATTTTGTTTCTATTGCCTTTACTAGCTAAATCTTTGTGTGAGGAAAAAGCGCCTTCGGTAATAATTCCGTCTACTTCATTTTGCATTTTTGCTGCTACACATAAAGCTAAATTTCCTCCGTAAGACATTCCATGAATAAATACAGGTTTACCTGAAATATCGGTTCTTGATTTTACATAACGAATCGCATCTTCACCATCCATTAACAATTGATTTCTATTGACTTTTCCTTCTGAAAAACCAAAGCCAGAATAATCAAAAATGAATACTTGATACCCTTTTTTCACTAATGGAATTACAAATTTCATTTGATACAGCAAGTTGCTTCCATTTCCATGAAAATGAATTAAAGTGGCTTTAACTGCTTCTTTTTTTGGTTTTAGCATCCAGCCATTAAGTTGGTAATCTCCAGAAGCCTTAAACATGGTACTTTCTATTGAATACTCTAAAGCTACAGGTTCTAAATTTTTATCCAAAAAAGTAGGTTGATGCTGAGTTCCAGAAAATAAAATGGTCATCGAATCGGTTGCGGTTTTGTTTACTACTAATTTTTGAAGATCTTTTTTAAAGACAATTGGATTTAGAAAACTTTTATTAAAAGCACATGAAGTAGTTAATAAAACTAAAGCTAAAACTGCGAAGAAATGTATATTTTTCATAATGGTTTGAATTTATATTACTATTTTTAAAAATTGATTTATTTGTTAGAATTGTTGTAATGATTTGATTTTGTTATTGACAATTTTGTTTGAAAGTGGGATGATTACTAAACCTGGTAAAATCCATAAGATCCAACTCTGATTCATTTGAACATTTACTACAATAAAAGCAGTAACAGTTGCCACATAAGCTCCAGACATTCTTATGGCGTGTTGTCGCATCCAAAAAAACGTATCGGTATTTTTGATGTAAAATTTCCTTAAATCTTTATATCCTAAGAACAAGGAAACTACACCAAAAAATAAGCACACAAATCCAAAATTATTTTGTTGATTAAACAAGTAAGCAGAAAGAAATAAAATGGCAACTCCTGAAATAATTCCGATGAAAGAAATTAAATAATCAATAAAAGTAGGTGGAAGTTGGTACTTATATATATTTTTTAATTGTAAGATTCTGTAACCCGTACAAGTTAAATAGAAACTGAAAAAACCAACTAATAAAAGAAAGACATTTGGTTTTAGAAAACACATGATGGTACTCGTTAAAAAGACAAAAACCATGGCATAAAAAAATACTTTTCCTACTTTTTTGTGTGTACGAATGTTGTTCGTTTTTAACATGGCAATTGTTCCAGAAACCAAACCTAAAAATCCACTACAGATGTGAAGGATTAAAACGAATGTATAAAATGTTGTTTGCATAATAATTAATTTTTGTTGTGATTAGACAGGACAAAATTGCAACAAAAATGAATTGATTATTTTAAAAAGGGATGAACCGCAAGAAAACAACCTATCTTGTGATGAATGGCACGGATTGGGGCGAAAAACAAATTATTTTGTGACGAATGGTAAAGGAAATTTTACCAATAAAAAGAATTATACAGCTATTTTTTGTTTGATTATGGCATTCAAACTTCTACTTACTGGAACTGTAAATGGAAGGTTTTCAAAATGCAATTTGTAGCCTTGTGCATTTCCTGATAATTGAATAACCTGATTTAAATTCACATAAAAAGATTTATGACAGCGGTAAAAAAAAGCACAATCTTTATTTAACATTTCGATTTTTTTTAAGGTAATTCGAAATAAAATTTTTTTGATTTGATTTTCTTCTAAATAATACAAAGTAGTATAATTTTCATCTGATTCGGCACACAAAAAAGAAGTGGCAGGAATTTCTAATTGCTCTGAAACATTATCGCCAACAAAAACCGCAAGTTGAGAAGTCTCTTTTTGGCTAGCTACTTTTTCGGCACTACCAATAGTTTGGTTAATTACATGTGCTTCATTTTTATATTTTTTTACCAAAATTTGTTGTTTCAACAAAACTGAAAACAAAACAGGAAAAATACCAAAACTAAAAGTATATTTTAATATCGTAAGAAATCCTTGTAAAGAAATAGTGGTCTGGTAAAAAAGTGTAGTGGCCAAATGATTCACAACAGCAATTACAGATATAATTACAATTAAAAAAATAATTTCTTTTAAAACAGTCCACTTTTTCTCTTCAAAAAGAGCAGGAAAAAAAACAGGTAACCCAATAGAAAGAAAAATCGACACAAAAAATGTAACTGTACTATATAAAGCAGCAATTTTGAAAAGCTCTAATGAAGAAACAACCTGTAGATTAAAAGGTTTGAAAAAAACAAAAATAGAGAAAATAATAGCGGCTGCACTAGAACAAACAAGCAAAGCCGTTTTTTTATTACTCTGAAAAGGATAAGGCTGTAAAAATATATTTAACATAAATTGAATACTTCAATAAAAAAAATTACATAGAAGGTTTTTCTCCCAAATAACTTTTCTTTTTATTGAGCACTAAAGTAATAAAATAAAACGTGTTGCTTATAAATTATTTAAAAGGATGACGTTGTTGCCAAACAGTTTCTGGTTCTAACTTTTTAAATATTTTGTCCATAAAACGATTTGCAAGAGGAATTTTATGGTAAATAAAACCCGACATCATAATTGGAGTAGCGCCAATAGAACTTTTTATTTCTAAAGCGGTTCTTCCGAAAATAATTTTTTTAAATTGGTGAGTGATTCCGAATTCGGTCATGTTGTACAACATATTCAAATACAACATTTTTTCTTTTTGCACCTGATCGTCGTAGCCTAGAAAATAGGTTTCTAAAACCGAGTCATTTATTAAAACAGAGTGAAAACCAATTAATTTTTCATCTAAAAAATACCCAAAAATTTTAAAGCCATCGCCACATTGCTTTTTAAAGGTAGAAAAATGATTATCGGCTAAGAAAAAAGTATTGAAAGGTGCATTTTTTGCCACATAATGGTACAATTCATTGATTCGATTTTCATGAAAAAACACCTCATCATAGGTTAATTCTTTCAGCTCGACACCTTCCATTTTTTTGTGAGATCTTTTATATTGGTCTCTATACTTTTTAGAAAAAGCATTGAAATAATCGTCTTTGGATGACCAATTGGAAGGCAATTCAAAAATCATGTTCGGTTGAGTTTTGAATTCATACACTTTAGCAAAAGCATGCTTTTTAAATTCTAAAGCACAATCTTGATAAAAATCTTTAAACGAAACTAAATGAATACTAATATTTTTCTTTTTAAAATAGGCGACTAATTCTTGAGACGCTTGCATTAAAATTTCACTGACTTCTTTAAAACTAATTTCCTTATTAAACACATAACTATTTTGTCCGGTAATCATGTTGTTACCAATAAACAAAGTATGAGAGGCAAAGTTTCTGAAAATAAAATTTCTTATATAGGTTTTGAAACAGTTGTCTCTTTCTCCAAAAGATTCCAATTTATTTAAATCTAAATATTGTGCTAATGAAACACCAATTAATTCGGAATTTTCATAAAATCCGATATAAAAACATTGCATGTTAGTAGGTGCAGAAAGCGCTAACACCTTTAAATAAGGAATTTGCAGAAAATGATTTTCAGTAGCCACTTCGTTCCAATTTTCTGGCAAATCAGAAATTGAATTATATATATGTATCGTAATTTTTTTCAAAAGTTTAAAAAAGACATAAAAAAGTCCTACAAATGTAGGACTTCTATATTATAATAAAATGTTAATTATTTCCATCCACAAATAATGGCCCCCATAATTGTTAATGATACAATCCAGTAACCCGATGTAACTAAGATATATTTAGCTGATTTTTGTTCGAATAACCCATTAATGGCTGTCAATGGCAAAACAAAGAAAACACCTAAAATCGCACCATGTAAAGCCCCATGTTGAAAACTTCTAAACTTTTCACCACAAGCTTCTAAATAAGTTAAATAAGCTGGATCAGTGGCATTGCCTCCATTTAGTTGCATGGCTCCAATTTCATGAATTACCACTCCAGGAAGAGAAAAAGCAATCATAAATGAAAACAAAATAGTTAAAGCAAAAACTTTTACCATGTTACTTTGCTTGGCTTTTTCTTCAGTCATTCCTGTTTCGTTCATCCAAATAGTTCCAAATACTTTTGAATTGTACCAAACAAAACCTACAACAAGTGAAACTAAAGAAGCTGCTAAAATTGCATACACATTCATAATAAATAATTTAGTTGGTTAATATACCAAATATAATAAATTATTTTAACTTTTGTTTATTAATGCGTTTCGTCAGTTCTGTACTTACAACAACCGTGAATTTTATCATATTCTGCATCACTTGCTTTTACGTCTTGAGTATCATGTCCTACTTTTGCAATGGCTTTTTCTACATCTAAAATTTTACATTTCGTTTCATCGATAATCAAATGTAAATCTTGGTGTTCGGCATTCCAAATGGCGCTTTTTACACCTTTTACAGAATAGGCTGCTTTCTCAATACGTTTTTTACACATATCGCAATTTCCATTAACTTCAATTTCTACTTTTTTGTTTTTGTTTGGTTTATCCTGAGCGTTTGCATGGATTCCAACAAATAAGAACACTAGTATGGCTATTAATTTTTTCATGATTTTATATATTTTAATGATTACTATAATTTTCAATTTCTATATTTCTCTGACAACTTCTTTTTTTGTTTTTATTTTAAAACGCAATCCTGCATAAAACATGTTACCAAAAACTGGACCATAAATCATGGTACTGTCAAAAAACGGTCCGTTTGGATTGTCTGATGCGACAATAGCATTTTTTTGTTTGAAATTACCCAAATTTTCTGCACCCAAATACATTTCAAATGTACTTGAAAAAGTTCTGGTTACTTGTGCATTAATCAATTGGTAATTTGGCGAATATGTTGGTAACTGATATTCAATCGGATTGGCTAAAGTATTAGGCAAACGTTGTGCACCAATCCAATTAAAAGTAGCATCAAACTTCCACTGTTGCCCTTTTTCTAAGATATGCGTTTCGTAGGCTATATTGGCAAAAAATCTGTTTTTAGCTTGCAATGGTTTTTCTAATAATCCAGTGGCATAATCGGTTTTTACATTCAAATATTTGTAAGCTGTTCTCAGATTTAAATGTCTCATTAAACTGATATTCCACTCAATTTGAAAAGATTCTGCAAAACTTTTACCCTTTAAATTGGAAAACGTAACTTGTCTCGGATTTTCTAAATCTACTACAATTTGATTGTCAAAATCTGTTTTATAATAATCTACAACAATTTCGTTTTCTTTTCCAAAAATAAAAAATTTCTGAATCAAACTAGCACCATAATTCCATGCAATTTCTGGATTTAATCCGTATAATTTTCCGTTTTCGTCGTTAATAACAATATCTCTTGAACTAGCCAAAACATTGATGTTCTCTACAAACATATTCGAAGCACGTTTTCCTCTTCCTGCTGAAAAACGTAAGGTTGTTTTCTCAAACGGATTGTATTTTACGTGTGCACGTGGTGTAAAAAATAAACCTAGTCGGTTATGATTGTCTGCTCTAGCGCCTAAAACAAAACTAAAATTATTTAAATTATCGTACGAATACTCAAAAAACGAACCAATTGAAGTATCAATTCTATCGTAGTTTTTAGTGAAATTAACTTGTAAATCTTCTTGAAAACTATCATAATTAAAGTTAATACCCGTAATAAACTTATGTTTGGTATTGTTTATAATGGAGTTAAATAATAAATTAGAGAAATAGCTTTTGTGATTTATTTGATGTTCTTTTAAACCGAACTGCGAATTCATTTTATTGTACTGAAACGCCTGTTGAAAACCAATACTTTGAAAAGGCATGTCTGGAAATAGATATCCAAGTTTATTAGATACTTCCATTTTTTCAGTAGTAACATTACTTTTCCAAGATAGTGGATTTACAGCATCTTGATTGAAAGTCCCGCCTGTTTTTTCATCTTTAAAGTATTTGATGTTTAAGAAAGAAACAATGCCTTTTTCCACATCATTATATTGCCAACGATTTAAAACATTGACTTGTTTTCCTAAAGGGTTATCTAAAAATCCATCATCATTCATATCATTTTTCATGTTTCTAGTATTGCCATGAAGTAAAACTAATGAACTTAATTTATCTGAATATTTTTTCGCAAAATGAGTATTTAATTCATATCGCCCATCATTTGAAGCATACACATTAGCAAAAAAAGGATCTTCTTTTTGAGGTTTAAGCAATTCGTAATTAATTTGTCCCGAAATACTTTCATAACCATTCGTTACGCTCCCTGCACCTTTAGTAATTTGAATACTTTCTGCCCAAGTTCCAGGAATAAAATTTAAACCCGTTGCTTGTAAAGCACCTCGAATAGCTGGAATATTTTCTTCACTCATTAAAATATAAGGGCTAGTTAAACCTAACATTTTAATTTGCTTGTTACCTGTTACCGCATCTGAAAAATTTACATCTATAGAAGGATTAGTTTCAAAACTTTCAGATAAATTACAACAAGCTGCCTTTTGCAATTCACCTTGAGTAAGATTTTGAGTATTGGTAACTGCTTTTTGTTTTCTACCTAAAGTACTTAATTTTTTTTCTACTTTAACGACTTCAATTGCGTTTTCAGAATCCATTTTTTGCAATTGAATTGAAAAATCAATAGTACAACTTTGTGAAATTTCTAACTTTTGAAATCCTTCTTTTTCCAAAATAAGTACTAAATTTCTATTCCCTTGAACAAGAGAGAAAAGACCACTTTCATCAGTAGTTAACGTGGTATTTAATTCTGGAATAGTTATTTTAACTTTTGCGATAGGATTGTTTTCCTTATCGGTTATTTTTCCTTGTACGCTAGTTTGCGCCAGAGAAAATATTGGCACTAGCACCAATAATAATAGTTTATACATATAATTATTTAATAAAGTTTATAAATTTAAAATCTAAAAACAATACTAAATTATGCGTAAAAAACTAATTGAGAATAAAGTTTATATAAAGGTGGTGCGTTGGAATCGCAATAGTAATCGGTGATTTTTTGAACTAGTGCATTACCTTCAACAGGAGTGATTGCTGAAGGTGTCTTAATTTCAAAAGGTACAGCTGTAAAATCGAACTGAAAAGCTTTCAAAATAGAATAATCAATTTTTTTATCTACTTTTATTTCTTCGTTAGAACAACAACTTTTTTCTTCAGAAACAACCGCAGTGGCACAACAAGAATCTTCTTCAGCAGTGTCAACTAACTTATTGTCTTGGTATACTAATGAAATATAAGCTATTTGATCATGACAAAAATGCATCACCAAGCTAGCACTACTATTTGCTAATAAAAGAAATAGTGCTAAAAAAAAGCTGATGTGTTTTTTGAAATTCATACTGCAAATTTACACATAATATTAATAACTTACTTATTATTAACACTTTTTTGATAAAAAAGCGCTGGAACAAACAAAATTAAAAATAAGGGTTGAATTAAAAATCTTCTTATGTAAAAAACAAATAAATAATCTGGTTGAGAAGAAAAGTTCAAAATTAGAAACAAAATTCCCATTAAAATTATAAAAAATACGATTAATAAAAAAGTCGTTAATTTTACAATTGAAACTTCTCCAAACAAAAAATAAAGTATTGCAACTGTAAGCATACTATTGATTAAATACCTGAAAAACAATCCAAAAAACAATTTAAAACCTTCATAGTCTGGCAAAGGTTTGTTTTGAATTTCACTCTGAAAAAACGCTATAAAGGGATCATAAAAAAGGCGGCTTTCGAAAGCTCTAATTAAAATTAAAGCCAGGATCAAAACACTAATTACGAGCCATCTCTTTTTGGATTTAATTACGCTTTGCATAGGCTGAAAATTTAATTACCCAAACGATCCACAATATAAAAACGACTCCGTAAATGACTAAAGGAAATACTATATTATGAAAAAATTCTTCATATTCGGGGTAGTAATATAAACCAACTGTTAGTAATGCAATTCTGAAAATATTTAAAATAAAAACTAAAACCGAACCAAATAAAATAAATAGAAAGGTAGTTTTAAAATTCGATGAAAAGGCAAATACAAAGGAAGCAAACAGAATGATTACACTAATTGCATTACAACCTTCAATAATTCTTGCCAAATAAGAATTGTAATAAATCACTTTATAGGAAGCTTGAGTATCATGTTTTACAACTTTACAATCTTTCCCAAAAAATTGTAAGGTATTTTCAGTTTGATGAGCAACAAATTCTGTTATTGCATCCACTTCATTACTTTCTACTTCAAACTGATTCAAATAAAATTTATACAAAAATGTAAAAATCATGTAGAATACTACGAACTTTAGTAAAAAAAGAAAAAATGGTTTGTACTGTTGGATGGTATTTTTCAAAACATTCGATTTTTAACAAAAATATAATTTTTACTAACGTATTAATACATAAATTTGTAAAAAAAATAAAAATGCAATTTGAAGACTTAAAACCTAAAGTAATTTCTATCGTAAACAGTGAAATTACAAGAGATGAAAAACTATTAGAAATTTGTAAATTATTAAATGCATCTATTGAATATTACAATTGGGTAGGCTTTTATTTCGCCAACCATGAAGCCAAAACCTTACATCTTGGTCCGTATGTTGGTGCAGAAACAGATCATACCGTTATTCCGTTTGGAAAAGGAATTTGCGGACAAGTTGCTGAAAGTAATTCCAATTTCGTTGTGCCAGATGTATCAGCTCAAGACAATTATATCGCTTGTAGTTTTACGGTAAAATCGGAAATCGTTGTGCCATTATTTGTAAATGGTGTAAATATTGGTCAGATTGATATTGACAGTCATGTAATCGATCCGTTCACCGAAAAAGACGAACGTTTTTTAGAATTTGTAAACAAACAAATCGCTACACTTTTTTAAAAACTACTGCTTTTACATACTAATCCGTAACTTAATTTTAGGTTACGGATTTTTTTATTTTAAAAACTTCTAATAATTCAAATAAAATTTATAATTTTGTTTAACTTTATTACAATTTAATTAAACAGAAAATGCCAGTTGCTCAAAAAACCGAATTAGACGACATTGCCATTGATAGAATTATCGAAATGGCATGGGAAGACAGAACGCCTTTTGATGCTATTAAATTTCAATTTGGATTAGCAGAAGCAGATGTTAAAGCTTTAATGAAAAAAGAATTAAAATTTTCAAGTTACAAATTGTGGCGTAAACGTGTGGAAAATTGCAAAACCAAACACGCGGCAAAACGCGTAGAAGGTATCGACCGATTCAAATGTAAGATGCAAAGAGCTATTTCTAATAATAAAATATCGAAAAGATAACCTAACATAATGAAAAAAAATATTCCTGATAATATTGTTTATTCTGAAAACGAAGGATACAATGCCAGCTTTTTACCTTATTCTACAAGTGTTGGCGCACCAATTATTAAAGTAGATGATGTAGCAGCCTGGAAAGGTCGTGGCGTAAGAAACGTAAACAAAGAATTTGAAAATAAATTTCAAGAATTGAAGTTAGAATATGATAAACTCATGGAAGAATTTCAATGGAATGAAATCATTTATAATGCTAAGTTTTCATTTGAACCTGTAATAGGCGAAATATACCATTTATATTCACATGAAAAAGGACATAATTTTTTATCATTAATTCCACCACACGAATGGAACAAAGAACATTTAGGAACTTTTCATTTAAACAGCGATAAAAAATGGGTGAAAATAGACTAATAAAAATTTCATTGGCAGAAATAAATGAAATGGAAAAACAACAACGTGTTCATTTTGCCAACAGTTTAGGAGGTTTTAAAAGTGTAGGTTTAATAGGAACTCAAAATAAATCAGCACAAACCAATTTAGCTATAATCGATTCTATTTTACACATTGGAAGCAATCCACCTTTATTTGGAATCATCTTTCGACCTGGAGTTGTGCCGCGTCATACTTTAGAAAATATTTTAGAAACTGGTTTTTATACCATCAATCACATCAACGAAAACATTTACAAACAAGCCCATCAAACTTCTGCGAGATACGACAGAGAAATTTCTGAATTTGAAGTTACCCAATTAACACCCAACTTCAAAAACAATTTTTTCGCTCCTTTTGTTGGAGAAAGCCATTTGCAATTGGCTATGGAATTTAAAGAAAAGATAGAACTCACCATTAACAATACGGTTTTAGTGATTGGTGAGGTGAAAGAAGTTTATTTTCCAGAAGCTTGTTTACAAAATGACGGTTTCTTAGATATTGAAAAAGCTGCAAGCATTACCTGTTCCGGATTAGATAGCTATCATAAAACCACAAGAATAGATCGCTTAAGTTATGCTAAGCCGAATAAAACAATTACATCACTACTATAAATTTTGTCAAAAAAAAAGGTAAATATTGTCTGGTTCAAACGCGACTTACGTATTCTAGATAACGAAGCGTTGTTTCATGCGAATCTATCAGGTTTACCGCTGTTGTTAGTATATATTTTTGAACCCTCAGTAATGAATTATGACGATTCAGATGTGCGACACTGGCGTTTCATTTATCAATCTATTCAAGAATTACAGCAGAAGTTACATACTTCTAACCAAAATTTTTATTTTTTTCATAACGAAGCGGAAGTAGTTTTTTCAGAAATCATTAAAAAATTTGAGGTCCAAACCATTTTTTCTCATCAAGAAATTGGGAATAAAGTAACGTTTGATAGAGACGTCGCCATGCAAGAACTTTTCAAAAAAAACAATATTATTTGGAAAGAATATCAAATGCATGGAGTCATCAGAAAATTAAAGTCGAGACAAAATTGGGACAAACGCTGGGAACAAGTCATGCGTGCCACACCAAAAATACTGAAAGAATCCGATGTAAAGACCGTTGAATTAGAAGCTGATTTTTATGATTCGATCAAAGGTAAAACCTTATCAGAGGAAATTACAACTCCAAATAAAAACTTTCAACTGGGTGGCGAAACACTCGCTTGGCGTTATTTAGACAGTTTTGTAAAAGAGCGTTATGTTAATTACAGTAAACACATTTCTAAACCAGCTTTAAGCAGAAAAGGCTGTAGCCGATTATCGCCGTATTTAACTTACGGAAATATCAGTATGCGAATGGTGTATCAATACACCAACCAGCATTATGAATCGGCAACAAATAAACGTGCGATTTTAAATTTTGTATCGCGATTGCACTGGCATTGTCATTTCATACAAAAATTTGAAGACGAATGCGAAATGGAATTTCAAAATGCGAACCGAGCTTATGATACTTTAATCAAACCAAAAAATGAAGTATACATAAAAGCTTGGCAAGAAGGAAAAACAGGCGTTCCGATTGTAGATGCTTGCATGCGCTGTTTAGTCGCAACAGGTTATATCAATTTTAGAATGCGTGCGATGGTGGTGTCGTTTTTCACGTTTAATTTATGGCAAGATTGGCGCGAATTGCATTTTTTAGCCCGACAATTTTTAGATTACGAACCTGGCATTCATTATCCGCAAATCCAAATGCAATCAGGAACCACCGGAATTAATACGATTCGAATTTACAATCCGATTAAAAACTCGGAAGAACACGATTCGGATGGCGTTTTCATCAAACAATGGATTCCCGAATTAGCAGAAGTTCCCGTTCATTTGCTTCACGAACCTTGGAAAATGAACGAAATGGAACAACAGTTTTACAATTGCAAAATCGGAAAAGACTATCCTGCTCCGATCGTTAACATCGAAGAAACCAGAAAATATGCCAGTGATATCGTTTGGAGTTTCAGAAAAAAAGACGAAGTCAAACAAGAAGGAAAACGCATTTTACAAAAACACGTGAGCAATCCAAATCGGAAAACAAAAAGGAAAACATAAATGGCATTATTTTTAAAAGCAAATTGGGAAGACATCATTATGGCAAATTATGAAATTGATCCAGCAATTTTATTGCCCTTTTTACCCAAAGGAGTGGAGTTAGATTTATTCAACAACAAATGTTACATAAGCTTAGTGGGATTCATGTTCAAAAACACAAAAATTTTTAACATTCCCATTCCGAAATTTGGCACATTTGAAGAAATCAATTTGCGATTTTATGTGAAGAAAACAGAAAATAACACCATTAAAAGAGGTGTAGTTTTTATAAACGAAACCATTCCTTATCCTGTTGTAGCTTGGGTGGCCAATAAATTATATAAAGAACATTATACGGTAGTACCAACGAAACACAAAAAAATAAAAGATAAAGAAAACCAAAGCATCACGTTCGAATGGGAAGTTGAAAAAAAATGGCAAAGCATAGCAGTAACTTCTTTATACCATACTGAAAACATGGAGAATGAAAGTTTAGAACAATTCATTTACGAACATTATTATGGTTATACTAAAGTGAATGAGTACAAAACAGAGGAATACAAACTGCAACATCCTAGCTGGAAAACCAGAAAAGTACTCCAGTATAAAATTGATTGTGATTTTGAAGCGATGTACGGAAAATCATTTGCTGTTTTAAACCACACGGAACCAGAAGCCGTATTCATTGCAGAAGGTTCGGCAGTTGGAATCGAATGGAAAAGAAACAAACTAAAATTTGAATAATGCGTGGAGTTAAAAAAGAAAATCTGCCAAGTAAAATCTGCGTTGTTTGTCAGAAACCATTCACTTGGCGAAAAAAATGGGAAAAAGTTTGGGAAGAAGTGAAATATTGCAGCGACAGATGTAGAACATCTAAGTAATTGGTAAAAGTGAATGACTTTTAAATTTCGATAATTCGCTACAAAAATAAAAATCAAAAAAATGTCAAAAACAATACGATTAATTTTAGGTGATCAATTAAATATTAATCATTCTTGGTTTCAAACCTGCGATGCATCCGTTACTTATGTTTTAATGGAAATTCGTTCTGAAACGGATTATGCTACACATCACATTCAGAAAATTGTAGGTTTCTTTTCTGCCATGCGAAATTTTGCTTCGGAATTACAATCGAAAAACCATCAGGTGATTTATATTCATTTAAACGACACCTCTAATTTACAAGCATTTGATAAAAATATATTGCATCTTATTAATGAAAATAACTTCACCCATTTCGAATACCAACTTCCTGACGAATACCGTGTGGATGAACATTTGAAAAACTTTTGTCAAACACTTGCAATTACTTCTTCTGTTGTGGATTCCGAGCATTTTATGAGTTCTAGAGCAGAATTAGGCACTTTCTTCGAAGGCAAAAAAACCTTTTTGATGGAAAGTTTTTATCACATGATGCGAAAAAAGCACCATGTTTTAATGCAAGGCGACAAACCATTAACAGGAAAATGGAATTACGACGGCGACAACAGAAAAAAATTACCGAAAGACCACAAGCCTACTCCACCACTTGTTTTTAACACCGATGTATCTGATGTGCTCTCAGAAATTCAAAAAAATGACATAAAAACTATTGGAACTATCGATGCGAAAAATTTCGTTTGGCCCACAACAAGAGCACAATCTTTACAATTATTAGATTTTTTTGTTACGGAATGTTTGGCGCTTTTTGGAAGCTATCAAGATGCAATGACACCCAACGAATGGTCGTTATATCATTCTAGGATTTCGTTTTCTATGAATATTAAACTGATTGCTCCTCTAGAAGTTATCAATCGCGCGATTGAAGAATGGAAAAAAAGACCTAATGAAATTGAATACAATCAATTAGAAGGTTTTGTCCGACAAATTATCGGTTGGCGCGAATACATGCGTGGCATCTACTGGAATAAAATGCCAGAATATGCTACAATGAATTATTTCAACCATGAAAATAAATTACCCGATTGGTTTTGGACAGGCCAAACAAAAATGAATTGTTTGAAAGATGCCATCCATCAATCTTTAAATTACGCTTACGCGCATCACATCCAAAGATTAATGGTTACTGGAAATTTTGCCCTTTTAGCAGGAGTACATCCTGATGAAGTAGACGCTTGGTATTTAGGTATTTATATTGATGCTATTGAATGGGTTGAAATAACTAATACTCGCGGCATGAGTCAGTTTGCAGATGGTGGAATTGTTGGCACAAAACCTTATGTAAGTTCCGCTTCGTATATGGATAAAATGAGTCATTATTGTGGCAGTTGTTTTTATAAAAAAGCAATTAAAACTGGTGAAAAAGCATGTCCATTTAACAGTTTATATTGGAATTTTTACGACAAAAACGAAGATAAACTAGGAACAAATCCAAGAATTGGCATGATGTACAACGTGTGGCGAAAAATGAAACCCGATGACAAAGCCGCATTATTACAACAAGCCGATTATTATTTAAAAAACATCAATAAATTATAACCTCAAAGGAGGAATAATTGGATGGAAACTATTAACAATAAAATCCTATTTACCCCTAATAGGAATTCCCCCTTTGGGGGTTAGGGGGCTAACATGATAAAAACAGCATTAGTTTGGTTTAAAACCGATTTACGATTAGAAGACAATGAAAGCTTAGTGAAAGCCATTGCAAACAGCAAAGAAATTGTACCGGTGTATTGTTTTGACGATTCTCATTTTGAAACTACCCCTTATGGTTTTAAAAAAACAGGTGGTTATAGAGCACAATTTTTACTGGAATCGTTACAAGATTTAGATGCGAATTTAAGAAAATTAGGTTCTGGATTACTGATTGTTAAAGGTAAACCAGAAGTGGAGCTTCCTAAAATCGTTCAAGAATACAAAATTCAAAAAGTATATGCAAAACGCGAAGTCGCCTTTGAAGAAAAACGAACTGAGAAAATGGTGCAAGATGAATTATTCAAATTGCGATGCGAACTAGAAACTTGCAGTACAAGTACGTTATATCATGCTGAGGATTTACCGTTTTCAATTAAAAACATTCCAGATGTGTTTACCAATTTCAGAAAGAAAACGGAAAAAGACGCAATCATAAGAAAATCGTTCGAAAAACCAACCGAAATCCATTCTCCGGAAATTCCAGCGTTGCAACTTCCTTCATTAGATGCTTTAGGCTTAAAAAAAGTAACCATCGATAAACGTGCCGCTATTCAATTTAAAGGCGGAGAATCTGAAGCTATTAAAAGATTGAACCATTATTTTTACGAAACAAAATGCTTATCCAAATACAAAGAAACCAGAAACGGAATGGTGGGTGCAGATTATTCGTCTAAATTTTCTGCTTGGTTAGCCATGGGTTGCATCTCGCCACGTTACATTCATACTGAAGTTAAAAAATATGAAAAAGAATTTGGCGCGAATGATTCTACTTATTGGTTAGTTTTCGAATTGCTTTGGAGAGATTTTTTCCGTTTTATGTTTAAAAAACACCAAACTAAATTTTTCTTGTATTCAGGTATTCAATCTGAAAAAGTCAATTCCAAATCATTGAACGAAAAATTGCTATCACAATGGAGTAACGGAGCAACACAATCCGATTTCATCAATGCTAATATGATTGAATTAAAAAATACCGGATTTATGAGTAATCGAGGCCGACAAAATGTAGCCAGTTATTTTTGCAATGAATTGAATATGGATTGGCGTGTAGGAGCTGCTTATTTCGAAGAACAATTAATTGATTATGATGTATGTAGCAATTGGGGCAATTGGGCTTATTTAGCTGGAGTTGGTAATGACCCAAGAGATCACAGATGGTTTAACATAGAAAAACAAGCTAATGATTACGACAAAAAAATGGAGTACCGAAACTTGTGGTTAAAATAAAAAAACAGTAGAAACTTGTAACTTCAGAAATTAATTGTACATTTGCACCCGTATTGAGACAAACTCAATCTACATAATAATCATTTAAATAATATTAGCATGTATTTGACTAAAGAAACAAAAGCAGAAATCTTCGCTAAACACGGAGGAAAAGCAGAAAACACAGGTTCAGCAGAAGGACAAATTGCGTTATTCACATTCAGAATTTCACACTTAACGGAGCACTTGAAAAAAAATCGTCACGATTATAATACTGAAAGATCATTAGTACTTTTAGTAGGTAAAAGAAGAGCTTTACTTGATTACTTAAAAAAGAAAGATATCTTAAGATACCGTGAGATTATTAAAGAATTAGGAATTAGAAAATAATATACTAAAGGGGCTTTGTGCCCCTTTTTGTTTACAAAAAAAGCACAAAAAGTTTGGTTTTTCATTGGGTTAGACACAACTACAACAACTACACAACAACAACACAACTAACCCTTTGTATAACCTTTGAGAATTAAATTTATGATTCCACAATTATTTGTAGAAAAAATCGATTTAGGTGATGGCAGAAGCATCACAATCGAGACAGGTCGTCTAGCCAAACAAGCTGACGGTTCTGTAGTAGTAAGAATGGGTGATACGATGATCCTTGCCACAGCGGT
Organism: Flavobacterium difficile; assembly: GCF_011392115.1. Taxonomy (GTDB): domain Bacteria; phylum Bacteroidota; class Bacteroidia; order Flavobacteriales; family Flavobacteriaceae; genus Flavobacterium; species Flavobacterium difficile. Next base: position 214,308 of record NZ_JAAJBT010000003.1, on the reverse strand, counting down.
AGCCTCTCGTAACATCAATCCAAGTGTAGATTTTTTACCTTTAACAGTAGATTATCGCGAAAAATTTGCAGCCGCAGGTCGTTTTCCAGGTGGTTTCTTCAAAAGAGAAGCACGTCCAAGTGATAGCGAAGTATTAACAATGAGATTAGTTGACCGTGTTTTACGCCCACTTTTCCCAGATGATTACCACGCGGAAGTACAAGTTATGATTCAATTAATGTCGCACGACGAAGAAGTAATGCCTGATTCATTAGCAGGTTTAGCCGCTTCAGCAGCATTAGCGGTTTCAGACATTCCTTTTCACAACTTAATTTCTGAAGTACGTGTGGCGCGTATCGACGGGAAATTTGTGATCAACCCAAGTAGAGAAGACTTAGCAAAATCTGATATCGACATGATGATTGGAGCTTCAATGGATTCTGTTGCGATGGTTGAAGGAGAAATGAAAGAAATTTCAGAAGCAGAAATGGTAGAAGCTATCAAATTTGCTCATGAAGCTATCAAAGTTCAAATTCAAGCGCAATTGCGTTTACAAGCTGCTTTTGGTAAAAAAGAAATTCGTACTTACGAAGGTGAGAAAGAAAACGAAGAAATTTACAAAAAAGTAAAAGCTGCAGCTTACGATAAAATTTACAATATCGCTAAAGTGGGTTCTGCTAAGCATGAAAGAAGTGCAGCATTCGCTGAAGTAAAAGAAGAAGTAAAAGCTTTATTTACAGAGGAAGAATTAGCAGAAGACGGAGATTTAGTGTCTAAATATTTCTACAAAACAAACAAAGAAGCCGTTCGTAATGTAGTATTAGAATTAGGTGTTCGTTTAGATGGTAGAAAAACAACTGATATCAGACCAATTTGGTGTGAAATTGATTATTTACCAAGAGTTCATGGTTCTTCTTTATTTACACGTGGAGAAACACAAGCTTTAGCTACAGTAACTTTAGGAACTTCAAGAGAAGCAAATCAAATAGATTCTCCATCTGAACAAGGTGAAGAAAAATTCTATTTACATTATAATTTCCCACCTTTCTCAACAGGTGAAGCAAAACCTTTAAGAGGAACTTCAAGAAGAGAAGTAGGTCACGGAAACTTAGCGCAAAGAGCGTTAAAAAACATGATTCCTGCAGATTGTCCTTACACCATTCGTGTTGTGTCTGAAGTATTAGAATCTAACGGTTCTTCTTCAATGGCTACAGTTTGTGCTGGTACGATGGCGTTAATGGATGCTGGAGTTCAAATGGTAAAACCAGTTTCTGGTATTGCAATGGGATTAATTACTGACGGTGAAAAATTCGCAGTATTATCTGATATTTTAGGTGATGAAGATCACTTAGGAGATATGGACTTCAAAGTAACTGGTACTGCTGACGGTATTACTGCCTGTCAAATGGATATTAAAATTGATGGTTTGCGTTACGACATTATGGAGCAAGCTTTAGATCAAGCTCGTGAAGGACGTTTACATATTTTAGGAAAATTAACTGAAACAATAGCTACACCAAGAGCTGATGTTAAGAAACATGCTCCAAAAATTATTACCAGAACGATTCCTGGAAACTTTATTGGTGCATTAATTGGACCTGGTGGAAAAGTAATTCAAGAATTACAAAAAGCTACTGGAACAACAATTGTAATCAACGAAGTGGACGAACAAGGAGTAGTTGAAATCTTAGGAACTGACCCAGACGGAATCGCTACAGTATTAGCTAAAATTGACTCTATTATCTTCAAACCAGCGATGGGTGAAGCTTACGAAGTGAAAGTTATTAAAATGTTAGATTTCGGTGCGGTTGTGGAATATACAGCAGCTCCTGGAAACGAAGTTTTATTACACGTATCTGAATTAGCTTGGGAAAGAACTGAAAATGTGACTGATGTAGTAAACATGGGTGATGTATTTATGGTGAAATACTTAGGTGTTGATCCTAAAACTAAAAAAGAGAAAGTATCTAGAAAAGCTCTTTTACCAAGACCTCCAAGAGAAGAGAAAAAAGACGACGCTCCAAAAGCCTAATCTTTTCAAATTCATATATAAAAAACCCGATAAAATAATTTATCGGGTTTTTTTTGTATAATTACTTAAAATTAAAAATTCCAACTTCCTGAAATTCCGAAATTAATAGATTCTCCGCCAAAATGGTCTTCAATTTTTGAATTAAACAAATCATATGGTGCATACTGATAATTGCAAAACACACCAAAACCACCGTACATAATTTTTAATCCTTGAGAAATAGCCACAGTATTAAGTGTGGGTGATAAATCTATTTCTTTATACTTTTCGTCTTCTGGTTTACTGTAATGCAAATACCTCCAACCTAAACCTGAATTAGATTCAATATGGAAAACTTCATTCTTAGATTGATATAAAAATCGGGTATATCGTAACCCTAATAAAAAAGCAGATTTACTTCCATCTAAAATTACATTTTCTCCATTAAATGTATAATTAATCGCATTCCCTTGCACCACTCCACTTACTTCCAATCCGAAATCTATAAACTGTTTTTTACCAATTTTTGTTCTAAAATATATTCCGGAATTTATAGTGCTTTCATATTTATTAGCTAAATCACCTAAAGGAATTCCGTAACTCACCTCAACAATATTTCTTTTAAAAACATCAATTTTAGGAAAAACAATTGTGTCTTGCGCTTGTAATTTTATAGCAAACAAAACAAAAAATAATACTTTTCTCATCTTAAAGAATTTTAAATCGATATAAATTTTCATAAGAATTACCCGCTCCAAAACACAACATCATTCCTTCATTCACGTTATATTTTTCAATTAACAATTCATTGTTTTCTGAAAGTTGAATTTTAAATCGTTCCATTTGCTTACTCAGTAACAAAACTGGAAAATTTATGGTTTTATAATTGGTATAAAAAACAAACTTCTGTTTATGTAGTTTACCATAAAATTGCAATACAAATTCTTTCTTTTGCGCATCACTGAAATGCAAATACATTTTATTTTCAGTCATTTTTATAGCCATAGGTTTTGTATAATCCACATCATTTTTATCTGTAAATAATTTAACAAAACTTCTGGTTGAAATACTAGCATCATATTGATTTCTAAGGGTATCCAACTTATCATAAAACCTCACATTTAAATTGGGTCCTAAAGACTTATAATAATCTGTGCTCGTTTGATTCTGAACACTACAGGATATTGTGGTTATCAAAACCAAAAAAACTACTATTTTATTTAATTTTAAAAGTCGCATATTTATTTATTTTTAAAAACATATTGTTTATGATCCGAATTTCCTGCGGCAAAAAGTAAAACCATTCCAGAATAATTATAATGTCTGTTAATCACTAATTCTTGGTTTTTCGACAAGCCAATTCGCAATCTGTTGATGTTAGTTTTACAATAAATGGGTGGAAAAAAAATGCGCTTTTTACGCAAATACACTTCAAAATAATTTTTCTTAAACTTTCCCTTAAAAGCAGCCATCTCATTACCGCCTAACACATTTTTGTAATGAATTTCTATTTCCTCATTTTTAGAAATAGTAAGCTTTACTACTTCATCTAAATTTCTAATCTCAAATAATTCTTGAATAGAAATTTGATAGTCTGTTTTCTTCTTTTGATTGGATAAAGACTGAAACTTCCCTAAAGGTTTGGCTGAAATCATTACCAAATCTTTGTCTTTAATTACTTGATAAGATTTGCATGAAAATAAACAGAACAACAACATTATAGCTATTTTTTTCATACAGAAGAATTTACAAACGAAACAAAATGAAGACTATTTTTCATTTGAATTCTATTAATCACTTCCGAATAGTGAACCAAATCTTTAGCCGTAACTTTTTCTAAACTATCGGTAATTTTTGCGATTTTAAGTTTTAATTTTTCCATAATTTTATTTGTTTTAAAATTGTCTTCGATGTGAATTTTTTTGTTTCAACTTGCCACGAATTCACAAATTAAATTTTTAAAATTTCAGATAAAATTTGTTCATCTTAGATGAAAATTCGAATTAAATCGAATATTTACAACCATCAATTAGTGAATTCGTAGCTAAAATTGATGAATTACAAATCTTAATCTAAATTTTAATTACAGTTCAAAAGTATTATACTAATCACAAAATAATTTGCAGTAAATAATAATATGTATCTTTGAATTTGCGAAAATCACAAATATGAACCCTCAAGAAATTCTTTTAAAAGAAATCAGACAAATTATTGGAAATGAAACCTCCATAAACGAAGCCATTTCTACAGTTTTACAAATCAGTTATGACGCAGCACACCGAAGAATTTCGATGAAAAGTAAATTTTCCATTGAAGAAACCGTAACATTGTGCCAAGAATATGGCATTTCCATGGATCAATTGTTTCAACAAAAAGAAAGTTTGATTGTAGAAAAAACAAAAAACATTAAAACACAAGCCGATTTTAAAGCCTATTTCGAAAAATCGAAAGAATTTTTATCCGATTTCCATCCCGCCACAACTACCTTATATTATTCGGCAAAAGACATTCCGATGAATTACGCTGTAGCGGGCACTCTGTTTTCTAAATTTAAGTTTTTCATTTGGTTTCAATTATTAACGAATAAGAAAGCTACGGCCTTTGAAGATTTTATTTTTGATACTAGCATTCTGAACGAAACTTCCGCATTAAAACAATTTTTCGAACATTCTAAACGTGTAGAAATTTGGAACGACACCACTATAAACAGTTCGTTACAACAAATTTATTATTTCTTTGAATCGGGCTTATTACACTATTCAAACGCCAAATTATTATTAGAAGATTTAACAAATATCGTAGCCGATTTAGAATTGAAATGCCAAACCAACACACCCGATTTTCAGTTATATCATAACGAATTACTGATTTTAAACAATTCGGTTTTATTTACTTCAGAACAAAAACTAAAGTTCTTTTTACCTTATAATGCCTTAGGCTATTATGTAACTTCCGACAAAAAAGCCTGTTCAGAACAAAAAGAATACATTGCCAATCAGCTTTCCAATTCCAAATCGTTAAACCAATCAGGCAAAAAAGATCAAAAAATATTTTTCAATAAAATGCGTCAGAAAATTGATTTTTACAAAACGAAAATTGAGAATTATGTGGTGGAGTAAATTATTCTTTATGTACATCTTTAAACTGAATCATATCTAATAGGCGTTCTTCTTTTTCCGGATCGAAACCACAAGTAGAATTAAATTCTTTTGGATTCTCGTAGGTTCCGAACAACATATCCCACCATACGATATCTCCATAATTATTGGTATGTTTGTCGTATTCGTGATGAATTCTGTGCATTTCTGGTCGTTGAAAAATATAGCCAATCCATCGTGGTGTTTTCACATTGGTGTGATAGAAAAATTCTCCTAAAGCTGTAAACAAAGTATACACAGCGCCTGCTTCCATACTTAATCCTAAAGTTGAAAACACTAAAAGACTACCAATTATAGAATTCACAGTCATTTCTAACGGATGTTTGTAAAACGAAGTAATGACTTCCAAACGTTGTGCACTATGGTGAATTTGATGAAAACGCGTCCAAAGAAAATCGAATTGATGACGCCATCTGTGCCACCAATAAAAAATAAATGTGGCAATAAAATACGCAATTAATCCTCCAAAAAACGGATTCACATGCTCTGACACATTAAATAAAGAATACTGAGAAAGCCAAATTTCCCATGTAAAGCCAGCAAGTGTTACCACTCCAAGTTGAATAAAATTTACGGCTAAAACTCTAATAGTCCAAGTTGGGACTTCAGGTAATTTCCAACCTGGAATTAAACGTTCTAGCAAAAAACAAAATCCAAAAACGATAAAAATAATAGTAAGTGTCATTTCAATTTAGTGTTACAATTAATACTAAATCAAAAGTACTAGTAAGCGAAATTAAAATTGATGCACCTAAGTTAACAAATGACTAAACGATTCGTTTTCTAATTCGACTTAACGATTGCGGTTTTACACCTACATAAGAAGCAATTAAATATTGAGGTATGCGTTGCACTAAATCTTTATATTTTTCTAAAAAGTAACGATATCTATCTTCTGGACTGAATTGATGCACGGTTAAAAGTTGATTCACCATGATGATAAAACGATGTTCAATTATTATTCTTTCCAATAAATTGGAGTTTTTAGAAATCTTATATAGCTTTTGTAACTCGTCATAATCAATTACTAAAAATTCACAATCTTCTAATGCTTGAATATTTTGTATGGAAGGTTGTTTCGAAATAAAACTTCCATAATCTGCTACGAACTCTCCTTCTTTGGTGAATTCTAAAGTTGCTTCTTCTTCGTTTTTAAACACAAAATAACGCACCAAACCTTTACACAAAAATCCAAGCTTGGTGTTAACTTCCGTAGCTTGCAAAAAATATTCGTTTTTTTGTAATGAATAGGATTTAAAAGCCTTTTGAAACAATACTTCCTCTTCTTGTTCTAAAGTGGTAATTTGTTGTAAGGTTTGTAATAAAATTTTAAATGAGTTCATATCATTCAATTATATTTCTTTATTATATTTCTCCAAACTCTTCTGTAAAATAGCTTTCATTCGATTTCTCAATCGGGTTGGCTGAAGCACTTCTAAACCATCACCAAAACCTAGCAATAATCTTTCTAACTCATAATTTTCTATCAGAAACAAATGAATTTTTATACTGCCATCTACATAGGTTTCAATTAGTCGCTGCGAACTGTGTAACGGTTTTGTAATGACATATGGCGCGTTGATTTTATCAATCCACAGTTCAATTTTTCTGGGTTGCATTCTAGTATTTACGGTAACGCCTACTACATTTTTATAAAATTTTTCAGAATCAAATTCTTCTTCAATGTAAGGTGTTTGAAAATCGTAATCGATACTAATAATTCTATCTAAAGCTAAATTAGAAACGGGTGCTTGCGATCTTTTTTTTCCTACTAAAAACCATCGGTTATTAAACTCTTTCAGAATAAAAGGATAAAACTGAAACGTATTTTCTTCCTTAGACTTAAAGGATTTATAAGTTATTTTCAATACCACTTTTTTCACAATCGCCTGATAAATTTCATCTAAAAAATGCAACCCTTTTAATTTTTCATTTTTATCCAAATGAATTACAGGTTGTGTGTGCGATTTCTCGGCATAGATTTTATCTTCTAAACGTTGTAAAATATCGGACACATCATTAAACAGCGAAAAATCTTTAAACTGTTTCAACATCGAAACCGTTTCTGTTAATACATTAATATCCGTTTCTGTTAAAGGAATATCTGTGATGGTAAAGTCTTCGTCTTCGTATTTGTAAAATTTTTTATCGTACACTACAATTGGCGCATTATAACCTAACTTTTCACTACGCATCATTTGTATATCCAATTGCAACGTGCGTTTACTAACCGAATTTTCTTTGCCTTCGTATTCAAATAAAGCTTCGCTAACAGCTTCAATCAAATCTTCTAACGTCCATTGACGGTAGTTGTTTTGCAGACATTTATCAATGGTTTTATATCGGATAAGAGCGTTTTTGGTTTGTGCCATATTTTAAGAGTCTTCAGGAAATATAATTTAGAAATCTTAACCTATTTTCATCAAATGTAAAATTTCTTTTTTACTACGCAAAATAATTGCGCACTAGTTTTGAAATCTTTGTAAAGAAATAAAAACCAACCTGATGGCTTCAGCGGAAAGGCATCAGGTTCACGAAAGAAAAAAATTATGAAAACACCCATAAACGGAAACGACTTAAAAGAACTTGGTTATCCAGAAGGAACTTTAGTTGGCATAGCCTTACGAATTAACAAAAAAAGAAACGGATACAACAGAGAGGAAATGTTTATGCATTATGCAGCGGTTTTAGCACATCCAGAAAAGTATATTGACGATACAATATTCGGTAAACTAGCCCGTGCTATTATTGAAAAAGCCAATGAAAAACCAGATGATTTTATTCAATTAAACGAAAATCCAAATGCGTTTTCTGCGTATGGATTGGAACACATTGAGGAAGGTGCTAGAAAGCAGATGGAAGTAGCCATGCAATTGCCGGTTACGGTTGCTGGCGCCTTAATGCCCGATGCACATCAAGGTTATGGTTTGCCGATTGGTGGAGTTTTAGCCACAAAAAATGCCGTAATTCCTTATGGAGTTGGAGTGGATATTGGTTGCAGAATGGCCTTATCGGTGTACGATATTCCTGAATTCTTCTATTACGAAAACGAAGACAAATTTAAAAGAGAATTACTTGCGCATTCGAAATTTGGAGCGGGACATGGATTTACAGGACAACAAAAAAGTGATCACCCCGTTTTAGAAAGCAACGTGTTTAACGAAAATGCGTTTGTGAAAAATTTAAAAGACAAAGCTTGGTCGCAATTGGGTTCGTCAGGTGGTGGAAATCACTTTGTGGAATTCGGAATTATGGAATTTGAACAAGACGATACCATTTTAACCATTCCAAAAGGAAAATATGTGGCACTTTTGACACACTCGGGTTCCAGAGGAATGGGCGCTACAATTGCTGGACATTATACCAAGTTGGCAAAAGACACTTGTAAATTACCTGAAGTAGCAAAAAACTTAGCGTATTTAGATATGAACTCGCAATTGGGTCAAGAATATTGGCTAGCCATGAACTTGTCGGGTGATTATGCTTCGGCTTGTCATGAAATTATTCATACCAAAATGGAAAAAGCATTAGGCGCTACGGTTTTAGCGAAAGTGGAAAACCATCATAATTTTGCTTGGAAAGAAATGCATAATAACGAAGAAGTAATTGTGCATAGAAAAGGTGCGACACCAGCAGGAAAAGGCGTGATGGGAATTATACCAGGAAGTATGACCGCACCCGGATTTTTAGTGAGAGGAAAAGGCGAAGCCAACGCCATTAACTCGGCATCACACGGTGCAGGGCGACAAATGAGCCGAACGCAAGCTATTAAATCCATTACAAAAACCGACATGCAAACGCTATTAAATGACCACGGCGTGACGTTAATTGGTGCAGGTTTAGACGAAGCTCCAATGGCGTACAAAGACATCCATCAAGTGATGGCCGCACAACAAGATTTAGTAGATGTTGTAGCAAAGTTTACTCCAAAAATGGTACGAATGGCAGAAGATGGTAGTCGTGAGGATTAAAAACCAATTTTCAAACCTGACAGGTATATAAATATTTTTGCCACGAATTATCGAATGAAACAGATTTACTATTCGAATTCATTCGTCCCGATATATCGGGATAATTTTAAGGAGCTAAATTTAATGTTAGTTTTTAAAATTCGAGAATTCGTGGCAAACCTGTCAGGTTTATTCATAAACCCAACCCATTCAAAACATGTGATTTTTTTTTAATCTCAATTAAAAAATCTCAGAATCTGAAACAAAAAATATTTTTAAAAATTTGTCGGATTCACAATTCATAAAATAACTTCAATTTTTTTCTAAATTTGTCAAAAAACCAACCAAATGAAATTCATCACCAATCGTACTATAATTATAAAATCTATTCTTGCCGCCTTACTTATTTTAAGCATCAAGAATTTCATTTTCAAACACTTGTCGTTATACGGTCAAGATTTTCACGATTTGATTGAATTGTCTGATATTACTATCATTTTTACAGGTGCGTTTTTTGTTTTCGGATTGTTATTAGCCGCAACGATGTCTGATTTTAAAGAAAGCGAACGTATTCCTGGTGAAGTAGCTTCCAATTTAGAAGCCATAAAAGATTGGATTTACTTAGCCCTAAGAGCACCAAGAACCGGTACAACCGATTTATGTAAAGAAGCATTAAACCAGCCCAAATTAAGAAATGAATTACTTGAAATTACGGACGGAATTATCGCATGGATTTATTCTAAAGAAAAAGATTCAAACGTTATTTTTCCTTTAATTCGAAATTCTAACGAAATTGCCTATTACTTTGCAGAACGTGGTGTGGATAAAGAAGCTATAAAAGGTATTCAAGAAAATACGAATGCGATGCGAAAACAACTCACTCGCGCCTACTCTATTTCCAGAAATAACTTTATCAAACCTGCCTATATTTTATTAAAAAGCATTTTGTTTATTGTAATGTCGCTTTTGTTAATTACCAAATTTAAATCGAACCCAGCTGATTATTTTGTAACAGCTGCAATTACCTTTTTGTTTTGCTATTTGTATTTATTAATTCGAGGTTTAGATGATCCATTTGACATTTCAAACGATGAAATTGATGTCGATTTAAAACCAATTGACCGATTCAGACAACGATTAGATACTGATTTTTTGGTGTGATTTTTAGAACTTTTAATAGAAATAAAATGAGTCCGAAAATACATCGGACTCATTCATTTCTTCAATTTTGTAAAAGTTTTGAGTGGTTTTCTAAATACTATTTTACTAATTTTTATTCCGATCCTCAACAATTGCCATAGCTGAATTTGGAGCAGGCAATCCTCTTAACAAAGCATTAAACACATGACTTAAATCGCCCGGTTTCAGTCCTTTATTATTAGAATGACAAGAAAAACAGGTTCCATATGTATTGTATTGGTCACCATTCTGCGCATACGTTTCCATGGTAGAATTCGCCAATTGACTGGTTCCAATGGCAACACCCGCAACTTTTAAAGAATCTACAGTAGAATTATAACTGTATCCGTTTGGTCCGGCTCCATTCGCCGTCCATGTAGCTCCTATAAAAATATAATTTTTACGCACATCTTTTCCTTTTAACTTAGAAATTACAGCATTGTTTATGGCAATAATTTCACTGTTAGCAGCAGCTGGAGAAGCATCTTCTGCATTTGGTGTTACATCTACAGCACTTCCCCAAGGTTTAGTTCTTAGTGTATTACTCGGAGAAATTTCACACAACTCTTTAGCCACAATGGAATCTCCTGAAAAAGTCATGTGCGATTGATTATTTATGCCTCTTGGTTCATTATTTAACAACCAGTCTTTTTCTCCATCAGCTAAAACGGTTTCTGTAATTCCATCTTTGTTTACAAATTGATACGCTTGATTTGGAGCATTACGTTGGTGCTCAAATGTGGCCCAAATCATTTCTGGATGGCCGCTTGTACTTCCAACAATATGCATCCCAACTAATGCTAATTTTATTTTACGTTCGCCATTTATGACCCATAATTTGTTGCTTTTTTTCTTGTAAACGGGAACTGTTGCATCAATAGTTACAAATTCGTTCACATTTTTTAAAGAAGTAGCATCTACCCAAGACGTTTTAATTTCAATTGCTAATGCATTTGGATTTTTTAAAACCACACCGTTTTGTTGAGCAAAAGTAAAAATGCTATCTTTTTCAGCTTTTGTAGTAGGAAATTTATTTCCAGACATTTTCTTTTGATTTACGGCATTTAAAAATTCAGCATACACATCATTTACCATTGAAATGTAATACACTAAATTTCCATTAGCATCCATCAACACATCATCTGTGGCTTGACCTTCTTCACTTACAATTTTTCCAGTTTTGTCTACATTAGCCATAGCTCTTAATAGTTGTCCTGGTTTATTCTGAATTAAATCTCGGTGTCCATCTGTTTTCGGAGAAACCGTATAGAATTCTGGAGATTCAAACACCACATCGTCACCAATATTACTTTTAGAAGTCATCCAAAGAAACATGCGCTCCGACCATTTGTAAAAATCACAATTGTTTTCATGCTTAAAATCGACACTATTTGCTGGAGTCACTTCTCCGTTTTCTGTTACCTCACCAGTTTTAAACCAAGTAGCAAAATCCTTATCTGACAAATCACATAAGGGTTTAACATTTTGAGGTAGTTTTCCGTTTTCAACAACACAAGAAACCATTAGTGCTCCTATAATTGTTACAGAAAACATTTTACTAAAAATACTTTTTTTCATATTTCAAATATTAAATTATCAAGATATCAGTAGAACTATTAAAGAGGTGTCTGAAAAAACAACCCCTTTAACTAGCTTTTCATAACCAAAAGCAATTAGATATTGACCTTTATAATTAACTTTTGGATGAACTATTTTACTTTTCTGCTACTACTGGAACATTTTCAACATGTGTATTCGCGTAAGCAAATCCTCCAGTTCCATTCCATGACCCGTCAAGTGCTAAATGTGCCTCAAATGGAATTTCAATTGGAGTAACTCTATCTGAATGAACATTTCCTCTTAACGAGACAACTTGGGTAGTTGTACCAAAACCAGTTGCGAAAATTTTACCAGAAACTTGTCCTTGATAATTACCATTCTGAGTAGCTTGTGTAATTTGTACTGCTCCATTCACTGAGTTTTGAGAAGGCACTACAACTAATGAAAAATGTACAATTTGCGCACCAGGCATTCCTACATTTCCGATTGTTCCTTTTGCTAAATAAGCACCTGCTAAATTAGATTGTGTTGACATAATTTTTAGTTTTTAGTTTTTTTTCCTACTCTATTGGCTTTTCGGTTCCGCCTTAATTTGAATAAAGAATTGTAGTAATTAATTCTGATGTGAAATTAATAGGAATTGAAAAACGAAATTTAAATATTGTGACGAAATGGGTTTTTTAATGTATGAACTAAGGTTTTATTGGTAATAAATTGTAATTAAAAACATATAAATATTCTTTTTTTTTGCAATCTTAAAATAGAACAACACCTGCTATGTAAGAACATCATAGATTTTTTTTGAAAGTTTTGTAACTTTTTTGAAACATGTTACGTATAACTAATAGAACTTTTAAAGTCAGGAGAAAACCCCATGAGACAACTTAAAATCACCAAGCAGGTTACTAACCGTGAAACTGCATCCCTAGACAAATATTTACAAGAAATTGGTAAAGTAGATTTAATTACTGCCGATGAAGAAGTTGAATTAGCACAACGAATTAAAGCCGGAGACCAACGTGCCTTAGAAAAATTAACCAAAGCGAATTTACGTTTCGTAGTTTCGGTAGCGAAACAATATCAAAACCAAGGTTTAACTTTACCCGATTTAATTAATGAAGGAAATTTAGGTTTGATTAAAGCGGCACAACGTTTTGATGAAACACGTGGTTTCAAATTCATTTCTTACGCGGTTTGGTGGATTCGTCAATCGATTCTTCAAGCATTAGCGGAACAATCTCGTATTGTACGTTTACCTTTAAACAAAATTGGCTCTATCAATAAAATCAACAAGATGTACGCTTTATTAGAGCAATCTAACGAACGTCCACCAAGTGCTGAGGAAATTGCCAAAGAACTAGACATGACGGTAAATGATGTAAAAGAGTCTATGAAAAACTCTGGTCGTCACTTATCAATGGATGCGCCTTTAGTAGAAGGTGAAGATTCTAACTTATACGATGTATTGCGTTCAGGTGAATCTCCAAATCCAGACAGAGAATTAATCCACGAATCACTACAAACAGAAATTGAAAGAGCGTTAGAAACATTAACTCCAAGAGAAGCAGATGTAGTGCGTTTATACTTCGGATTAAGCGACCAACACCCAATGACATTAGAAGAAATTGGAGAAACTTTCGATTTAACTCGTGAGCGTGTGCGTCAAATTAAAGAAAAAGCCATTAGAAGATTGAAACACACTTCTAGAAGTAAAATATTAAAAACTTACTTAGGATAAGTTTTAAATTCCAATAAAAAAATTCCAAATCTCAATTTAGACTTTATCCGTCAATATTGGAATTTGGAATTTGGAATTTTACGATGAACAACCGAGCAATCGGTTCGTTTTTTGATTGATGATTGAAACTCCGGCTGATTACCGGAGTTTTGTTTTTAAGCCCCCAACCCAAAAGGGGAGTTTATTACAATAAATTACTTTGCGAACTTTGCGAAAAACCTTGCGAACTTTGCGGTTAAATTTTACCTTTGCCCAACAACATAACTACAATATAACAACATGACTAAAAACACACTTATTGCTCCATCAGTTTTAGCTGCTGATTTTGCCAACTTACAACGCGACATCGAAATGATTAACAACAGTGAAGCCGATTGGTTTCATATTGATATTATGGATGGCGTTTTTGTTCCTAATATTTCATTTGGAATGCCTGTTTTACAAGCTATATCAAAACATGCCACTAAAACAATCGACGTACATTTAATGATTGTGGATCCTGACAGATACATTTCAACTTTCGCACAATTAGGGGCAAATATTTTAACCGTGCATTATGAAGCTTGCAACCATTTACACAGAACATTACAAGCGATCAAAGCTGAAGGCATGAAAGCAGGTGTAGCAATCAATCCACATACCAATGTTAGAGTTTTAGAAGACATCATTCAAGATATCGACTTAGTTTGTATCATGAGTGTGAATCCAGGTTTTGGTGGACAAAGTTTTATTGAAAAAACGTACGACAAAGTTTTTCAATTGAAAGAAATGATCCAAAGATGCAAATCAAACACTTTGATTGAAATTGATGGCGGTGTTACCAATAAAAATGCCAAACAGTTAGCAGATGCTGGCGCCGATGTATTAGTTGCAGGAAGCTATGTTTTTGGAGCAGAAAACCCAACTGCAACTATTTCAGATTTAAAAAAGATTACGCAATAAAAATCGCTTCATTATAATTCAACATTTCCTTCACTTTTTTATAAATTGAAGGAAATTTTTGTTTTAATTCTTCAGGAGATTCGAAAAAATGTTCCAATAAAACCGCAACGAATTCATATTGATTTTCAAAAGCATAGGTTCTTAAGTAACCAGAATTTAACACCTCATTCCTTAAGTCTACATTAGAAAATGAAGAAAATAAATTTTGTAAAGATTCTCTAAATAATACATGAGCAGATTTATTGCTCTTTAAAGTTTGAAAATGCAAAGCATGGGTAAATTCATGTAATCCTAAATTTAAATTGTCATTTTTAATGTCGATTCCACTTTTAAAATCAGACCAAGAAAAAACAATTGTTTTCATTTTCGGATTAAATTCTCCTTTATAATATTCATTTGTGTGTGTTGATAAATAAATATCAGGATAAATAATAATTCGTTGAATGAGTGTATTTAAATAGTTTTTCATTCCAAAAGTCAACTGAATATAAACCGCTGCAATCGATAATTTTATTTCCGAACTTAAAGGAATATCACGAGTAGAAAATTCTGTTTTCCCTATAAAAACAGCTACACGATGTTCAAAATAACTTTTATATTTTGGTTTTAACTTTTGATAAAAATGATTGTTTTCACGTAAAATACTTTTATCAGATTCCGATAATTTTTTATTGAAAAAATGATTGAAAACAACTAATGGTTTTTTAAAATTTCGTTGATAAATGATTTCAACAACATAAAAAATAAAATAACAATAAGCTATGACTATTGGAAAAACCAAAATAAACATAGCAAAAAATTCAGCAAAAGTATATTCTCTTTCAGGCATAAAGTTCATTGATTCACAAAGAAACTCTTTACAAAGAATTTCTCAAAATTAATTGACTTTTATTTTCGATGTTTTCTTTAGAATTTGTCAAAATCATCTGTGCCAAAAGTTGTCCCATTTCACTAAAATCAGTAGAAATGGTTGTAATTCCGTTGGCGACAACTTTTTTTAATGGGGTATCATTATAAGAAATTAGCCCAATGTCTTTTCCAATATGAAACTGAAAATCAGAAGCACTTTCAATAATCTGAACTAAATCTCTATCATTTGGCAAAACATAAACATTCCCTTTTTGAAAAGTATTCGTATCAAATTCGGAATTTATTTCAAATTCGAAATGATACGTTTTACAAAAATTTTCAAATCCGATTACCATTCCAATGGGTTCTTTTTTTCCTGGGAAAATTAAAAACAGTTTTTGGTACTTTTTTAACCGATCTAAACCTTTTTCTAATGCCGAAAACATGTCTTTAATAAAATTCTGATAGACAGCAGGATATTTTTTTAAATCCTCTCGAGTTTGATCTAAAATATAGGTTTCTTGCGTTGGTAATTTAGAAATTGTTTCCGTAGTTTTCTCTAAATTAGAAGGCATAACTATGTATTTAGAATAATTTCCCAAACTGTCATCTATTAACTTTGTAAACATTTCTCTGTTGAAATGATGAAAGAAAATATCAACATGTGCTTTATCTTTTATAGTTTCTAAAAACGAATTTAAAATATCTTCTTTAAATGAATTCAGTTCATCAAACAACAAGAATATGCGTTGTTCATAATTAAAAGCAATACTTTTTACAAAATAACCTTTACCTAAAATAGCATATATAACACCTCTTTTCTTCAATTCATTATACGCCAACATTACTGTATCTCTCGACAACTGATGGCGCATGCAAATCCTATTGATGGAAGGCAATTTTTCGTTTTTTACCAATTTATTTTCAACAATTGCTTTTTCAATAGCTGTTATCAATTGTTTATATTTCGGCACAGAAGACTGATTATCAATAGAAATCATAAAATTTTGAATTTAAACTGGTAGTAAATATATAACAAACTGGTGGGTACTGGTATGATTTTGTACAGAAAAAAATATAAATTTGAATTATAATCAAAAATCTACGATAAAAATTGTCAAATATCCAAAAAGATACCGCTAAAATTACTTCATTCGGATTCACTCCTGAAGGTAGAGAGTCTTTTGCTTATACGTTGCAAAACAAAAATAAAATGGAAGTCAATATAATTGATTTTGGCGCAACTATCAACGCCATAAAAATTCCAATAGAAAACAATGAATTTGCAGATGTAGTTTTAGGATTTGATTCGGTTTCAGATTATATGAATTCATTCAATATTCCAGGAGCTCCTTTCATGGGTGCCGTTGTAGGAAGATATGCGGGTAGAATTAAAAATGGAACTTTCAAATTAAATAATGAAGTGCATCAGTTGCATAAAAACCTTGGCGAACAACACTTGCACGGCGGCATTTCTAATTTTAGCAATAATTTTTGGAAAGTGATTTCGCTTTCAGAAAACAGCATTATATTAGAATATATTTCCAAAGATTTAGAAGAAAATTTTCCTGGTGAAGTAACCGTTCAAGTAACTTATACGCTAACTGAAGAAAATGAATTAGAAATCACTTATTCCGCAAAAACCACAAAAGATACAATTATCAATTTAACTCAACACAGTTATTTCAATTTAGAGGGTCATGAAAGTTCTATTCAAAATCAGGAGTTACAAGTGGTTAGTACCAAACTCTTAGATACAGATGGAAATAATGTCCCAACTGGTTATTTTTTAAATGTGGCTAATTTGCCTTTCGATTTTACGACTTTCAAAAAATGTCCAGAAAAAATAGATAATTCTTTCGTAATTCAAGACCATTCCAAAGCAGTAGCCACTTTGAAAAGTACAAAAAACAAGATACAAATGCAGGTATTTACCAATCAACCTTCTGTACATGTTTATGTGGGTGGCAATTGTTCTGATCTAATACAAGGAAAAAACAAAACAAATTATCATCGATTAAGTGGCATTTGTTTCGAAACGCAAAATTTCCCAGATGCGCCTAATCACAGTCATTTTCCCAACGCAATTTTAAGAAAAAACGAAACCTACAATCAAAAAACTAGTTTTAAATTTGAAAATATATAACTTATGAAATCACTTATCAGATTAGCCATGATAGTAGCGGGATTATTTTTGTTTTCATGTTCATCCAATGAACCTGAAGCAACTCCTACTCCAACGCCAACAAATCCAGTACCAGATAATTTCATTCGTGCTGCAGATATGTCTTACTTACCGTTAATTGAAAGCGAAGGCACGATTTACAAGAAAAATGGTGTAGCAGAAAATGCCTTAACCACACTAAAAAACGCAGGTTGCAACACAATTAGAATTAGAATTTGGAGAAATCCGTCGACAGCTAGTTCTGGTTTAGCCGAAGTAAAAGCATTCGCACAACGAGTAAAACAAGCTGGTATGAAAGTTTGGTTAACGGTTCATTATTCGGATACTTGGGCAGATCCTGCGCATCAAACCACGCCTTCAGATTGGACAAGTTTATCTTTTACAGCTTTAAAAACGGCTGTGAGTAACTACACAACGTTGTTAATGACAGAAATTCAACCTGAAATTATTCAAATTGGAAATGAAATCAATAGCGGATTACTTTGGCCACAAGGTCATTTAATCAATAATGAATCGCAATGCATCCAATTATTAGCTGCAGCAAGTACGGCTGTAAGAAACGCATCTTCTACCACCAAAATAATGCTCCATCATGCAGGAATTGGAACAGACGCTACTTGGTTTTTCAATAAAATGACAAGCATTGATTACGATTACATTGGCTTATCGTACTATCCTATTTGGCATGGAAAAAATTTAAATGACGTAAGCGCAACGATAAATTCACTTGGACAAACACACAACAAAAAAGTCTTAATTGCAGAAACAGCTTATCCGTTTACTTTGGGATATAACGATTATACCAACAATATTATCGGACTAAACAATCAAATTATTCCAACGTATGCAGCTTCAAATCAAGGTCAGAAAGACTTTCTTTTAGCTATTAAAAATTTGGTTAAACAAGCACCACAAGGAATTGGGTTTTGTTATTGGGGAGCAGAATGGGTCGCTTTTAGAGGCCCAACCTCTTCCAATGGTTCCTCATGGGAAAATCAAGCTTTATGGGATTTCAACAATAATGCACTTCCTGTAATGGATGCTTTTAGTCAAAATTAAAATGAAGAAAATTTTCAAAATACTAGCCATTTCCGTTTTATTAGCTTCATGTACATCTTCCAAAAATAGTTTTGTTAAAGGAGCGGATGTGGGTTGGTTGCCACAAATGGAAGCAACAGGTTATAAATTTTATGACCAAGATGGCACCGAAAAAGAATGCTTGCAATTGTTAAAAGACAGAGGCATGAATTCCATTCGATTAAGAGTTTGGGTGAATCCGAATAACGACAAGGCAAGCGGACATTGCAGCAAAGAAGAAACTGTAGCCATGGCTTTACGTGCTCAAAAAATGGGCATGCGAATTATGATTAATTTCCATTATTCTGATTCTTGGGCGGATCCTGCAAAACAGTATAAACCAAAAGCTTGGGAAAACCATTCGTTTCCAGAATTATTAAATGATGTATACAACCATACTTTTGAGGTACTTTCAGCCTTAAAAACAGCTGGTGTAACTCCGGAATGGGTTCAGGTTGGAAATGAAATTCCAGGCGGGATGCTTTGGCCTGAAGGCAGTACTGATAATTGGGTACAACTGGGGCAACTTTTAAACAAAGGCTACGAGGCCACAAAAGCGGTTGATAAAAAAATAAAAGTGATTGTGCATGTGGATGAAGGAAATAACAACGTCAAATTCAGAAATTTCTTTGATAATGCAACGGCTCAAAAAGTGAAATACGACATTATTGGATTGTCTTATTATCCATTTTGGATTAAAAAAGACTATTCTGAAACGATTACCGATTTGGAATTCAACCTAAATGATATGGTAAAACGCTATAATAAAGATGTAATGATTGTGGAAGTTGGTGGTGAAGATGATAAAGTACAAAACACCTACGAACTACTAAAAGCTACGATTGAAGCTGTAAAAAAAGTCCCTAACAATAGAGGTTTAGGCGTAATGTATTGGGAACCACAAGGTGAAAAATCGTGGAGTGGCTATAGTTTAAGTGCTTGGCAAGCTGATGGAAAACCTTCACCAGCATTAGATGCTTTTAAAGAAAATTAAAATGATGAAAAACCTAATTTCAAATAAAATCTGTAAAGTTACAGTACTAATTTCTACATTATTTTTAAATTTTTCAACCGTAAAAGGTCAAGAAAAGATTAGTTTAGACGAAGATTGGAAATTTCATTTCGGTCATGCTGCCAATCCCGACAAAGATTTCGATTACAGTAAAACCGCTTTATTACACAAGTCGAATGTATTTGCCACAACAGTTGTGAATCCGAAATTTGTGGATACGACTTGGAAAAAAATCAACATTCCACACGATTGGGTGGTGGAACTTCCTTTTGTGAAATCGGAACAAGTGGAAATGGACAGTCATGGTTACAAACCTGTAGGTGGTGCCTATCCAGAAACGAGTATTGGCTGGTATCGCAAGCATTTTAACGTAGATAAATCTAAAAGCAACAAACGTTTCGAATTACAATTTGATGGTATTTACAGAAATGCTGAAATTTGGTTAAATGGTTTTTATGTTGGTACCAATTTTAGCGGTTATGTGGGAAATGCTTATGATGTTTCAGATTATATCAATTTTGATGGCGATAATGTAATTGTGATTCGAGTAGATGCTACACAATACGAAGGCTGGTTTTATGAAGGTGCCGGAATTTACAGACACGCTTGGTTGAACATCACGGATAAAATTTTCATTCCTAACGATGGGATTTTCGTACATTCCGAAGTAAAAGGAAAAAATGCAACGGTTACCGTTGAAACTACCGTTCAAAATAACAATTTA
This sequence comes from Flavobacterium difficile, assembly GCF_011392115.1. GTDB lineage: Bacteria > Bacteroidota > Bacteroidia > Flavobacteriales > Flavobacteriaceae > Flavobacterium > Flavobacterium difficile. Next base: position 193,944 of record NZ_JAAJBT010000003.1, on the reverse strand, counting down.
AAAAATGCTAACTGCTCAGTTCTTTCCTACATTACAGATAGAAATGGAAAAATTTTAGCTACAACTTCAGAGCAAAAAATAGCTTTAGGTATTCGAAAAGATATCACGGTAAAACAGAAAGTAAACATCAATAACGCCCAACTTTGGTCGTTGGAAAACCCCTATTTATATAAAGTTGTCTCTGTTGTAAAATTTGGAAATCAAATTATACATCAAACCAAAACCCGTTTCGGAATTAAAACGGTAAAATTTGATGGCAAAGAAGGATTTTTCTTAAACGGAAAGTCGATTAAAATTCAGGGCACCAACAACCATCAAGATCACGCCGGAGTTGGAAGCGCCTTACCCGATTACTTACAATATTACCGTATCAAACTCTTAAAAGAAATGGGTTCGAATGCGTACAGAGCCAGTCATAATGCACCAACACCAGAGCTTTTAGAAGCTTGTGACAGTTTAGGCATGTTAGTTTTAGACGAACAGCGTTTGTTAAATAGTAGTCCAGAATACATCGACCAATTTAAAAGATTGCTGAAACGCGATAGAAATCATGCTTCCGTTTTTTTATGGTCGATTGGAAATGAAGAACAAAATATTCAAGGTAACGAATATGGAAAACGAATTGCACAAACACTTTTAGCCATTCAAGAAGATTTAGATCCTACAAGAACCAGCACCTATGCGGCAGATATGGCCAACGATTTTAAAGGTGTGAACGAAGTCATTCCTATTCGTGGTTTCAACTACAGAGAATATGCGGTAGCCGATTACCATCGCGATCATCCGAATCAACCTTTATTAGGAACTGAAATGGGAAGTACCGTTACCACACGTGGTATTTACGAAAAAGATGCCATTAGAGCCTATGTTCCCGACCAAGATATTACACATCCGTGGTGGGCGAGCAAAGCAGAAACTTGGTGGAAATTAGCCGCAGAAAACAAATTTTGGTTAGGCGGTTTTGTCTGGACAGGTTTCGATTATCGCGGAGAACCCACACCATATAAATGGCCGAATATCAGCTCACATTTCGGAATTTTAGACGTTTGCGGTTTCCCGAAAAACATTTACTACTACTATAAAAGTTGGTGGACGAATGAAGATATTTTACATATTTCTCCACATTGGAATTGGCCTGAAAAAGTTGGACAACCTATTGATGTTTGGGTGAATTCTAATGCGGATGAAGTAGAACTTTTCTTAAATGGAAAAAGTTTAGGAAAGAAAACCATGGAAAGAAACAGTCATTTGCAATGGAATGTCAATTATGAAGTTGGAACGTTAGAAGCCATCGGATACAAAAAAGGAAAAAAATTGACTTCAAAAGTAGAAACCACTGGAACACCTTATAAAGTGGTACTTTCTCCAGATAAAACGATTTTAACTGCTGATGGAAAAGATGCTACGGTAATCAATATTTCTATTACTGACGAAAAAGGAAGAGAAGTTCCTGTAGCGGATAACATGGTGAAGTTTTACCTTTCAGGAGATGCGAAAATAATCGGCGTAGGAAATGGCGATCCAAGTTCACACGAACCCGATCAATGCGCTGACGGTGCTTGGCAAAGAAGTGCGTTCAACGGAAAATGTCAGGTAATTCTTCAAGCTGGAAAATCTTCAGGAACAATACAATTCGAAGCCAAAGCCAACGGATTACAATCGGCAACTTTAAATTTAAAACTTATCCAATAAATTAAAATACAGAATCAAAAAAAAGACACTGAAAAGAATTCAGTGTGAATAAGATCTGAAACCAGTTCAGCAAAAAATGAAAAAAAAACTAATTCAAAATACTTCGGAACATTTTGAAAAATTATTTCAAAAAAAACCAGAACATATTTTTCTTTCACCCGGAAGAATTAACATTATTGGCGAACACGTAGATTATAACGACGGCTTTGTCTTGCCAGCTGCTATCAATAAATACATTTGTTTTGCCATTTCTAAAAATGAAAATTCGGAATGTGCACTTGTGGCAAAAGATTTAAATGAAGTGTACCAATTCGACTTAAAAGATACGTTACAACCCATAGATAAAATGTGGGTCAATTATATTTTAGGCGTATTGCAGCAGTTGAAAGAAAAAGGATTAAAGTTGAATGGTTTTACTATCGTTTTTAGTAGCACGATTCCCATGGGAGCCGGACTTTCCTCTTCTGCCGCATTAGAATGTGGAATAGCGTATGCGATGAACAATATGTTCGATTTAAATTTATCAAAAGAAGAAATCGCACTTATCGGACAAAAAGCGGAACATACTTTTGCAGGGGTTAACTGCGGCATCATGGATCAATTTGCCTCAGTTTTTGGTAAAAAAAATAAAGTCATAAAATTAGATTGTACGACTTTAGCCTACGAATATCATAAAGCTAATTTTAAAGAATATCAATTGGTTTTGTTCGATAGTTGTGTGAAACATACGCATTTAACTTCGGGCTATAACGACAGAAGAAATGAAGTAGAACAAGGTTTAGCGATCATAAAAGCTACTTATCCTGAAGTTACTTCTTTTAGAAATTGTACCGAAAAAATGGTCCTTTCTTTAAAAGATAAACTGGGAGAAATTATTTTTAATAGATGTTTATTTGTAGTACACGAAATTGAAAGAGTGGAATTAGCCGTGAAAGCTTTATCGGAAGGAAATATTGAACAATTAGGCAATTTGATGACCAAAACGCATTACGGCTTATCAGAATTGTACGAAGTAAGTTGTCCTGAAATGGATTTTCTAGTTCAAGAAACGAATAATTTTTCAGCTATTATTGGCGCTCGAATGATGGGCGGCGGTTTCGGTGGTTGCACCATAAATTTAGTCAAAAAAGACAATGTGAATGCGGTGATTGAGAAAATGACACAAGCGTACAAAACCAAATACAACATCGAACTAAAATCATACAAAATTAAAATAGCCAAAGGCACAACCGAATATGCAATTTAATATCAACGAACATCCACACAGAAGATACAATCCGTTATTAGACGAATGGATTTTAGTTTCTCCGCATCGTGCAAAAAGACCTTGGCAGGGGCAAAAAGAAACCGTAACTACTGAGACTTTACCAGAACACGATGCTACTTGTTATTTATGTGCGGGTAATTTACGTTCGAACAGAGAAAAAAATCCAGATTATGAAGCCTGTTATGTCTTTGATAACGATTTCCCTGCCTTGTTGCAAAATGACATTGAATTTGAAAATAACAACAGTACTTTATTTCAATTAAAACCCGAAAAAGGTCTAAATAAAGTCATTTGCTTTTCACCGAAACACAACGTGACTTTAGCAGAAATGGAAGTTTCAGAAATTGAAAATGTAATTAAAACTTGGAAAGAAGAATATATCGATTTAGGCAGTAAAGACTACATCAATTACGTACAAATTTTTGAAAACAAAGGAAGTGTAATGGGTTGTAGCAATCCACATCCGCACGGACAAATTTGGGCGCAATCGTCTCTTCCTACTCAAATAGAAAAAACACAAAAAAGTTTACAAGCTTATTTTGAAAAACACAATAAAAGTTTGTTAGAAGATTATGTCAATCAAGAATTACAATTGAAAGAACGCATCGTAATTGAAAACGAACATTTTGTTGTTTTAGTCCCATTTTGGGCAACTTGGCCTTTTGAAACGATGCTTGTAAGTAAAAGACATTTCGGAAATTTAATTGGCTTAACCTCGAAAGAAAGTCTTGCTTTTGCCGAAGCCATCAAAGGGATTACCGTTAAATACGACAACTTATTTGAGACTTCATTTCCTTATTCTGCCGGAATTCATCAAGCACCAACCGACAGAATTTCGCATCCAGAATGGCATTTACACATGCATTTTTATCCGCCTTTATTACGAAGTGCTTCTGTAAAAAAATTTATGGTAGGCTACGAAATGTTAGGTGAAGCACAAAGAGATATTTCTCCAGAAAAAAGTGCCGAAATGCTAAGAAACTTACCGAACACACATTACAAACTAACCAAACCAAACGAATAATATGCAAACATTAGCCAACTTAGACTACTTAGTATTCTTCATTTATTTCATTATAATTGTAGGATACGGACTTTGGGTCTACAACAAAAAGAAAAAAGCGCAAGCTAGCAGTAACGATTATTTTTTAGCCGAAGGTTCGTTGACTTGGTGGGCCATTGGTGCCTCATTAATTGCCAGTAATATTAGTGCCGAACAATTTATTGGCATGAGCGGAAGCGGTTTCAAAATGGGATTAGCCATCGCCACTTACGAATGGATGGCTGCTGCGACTTTAATTATCGTTGCAGTGTTTTTCATGCCTGTGTATCTGAAAAATAAAATTTTCACGATGCCGCAATATTTAGAAAAAAGATACAACAGCAACGTAGCAATGATCATGGCCGTTTTTTGGTTGCTTTTGTATGTGTTAGTCAACCTAACGTCTATTTTATATTTGGGTGCGTTGGCAATTAGTAGCATTTCTGGATTGAACTTAACCTTTTGTATGGTTGGATTGGCCTTTTTCGCTTTAATGATTACACTTGGCGGCATGAAAGTAATTGGTTATACCGATGTAATTCAGGTTTTTTTCTTGATTTTAGGTGGATTAGTAACTACTTATTTAGCTTTAAATTTAGTTTCAGAATCTTTTGGAACTACAGGAATTTTGAACGGTTTCAACTTGATGACCGAAAAAGCTAACGATCACTTTCACATGATATTTGAAAAATCAAATCCGAATTATATGGATTTACCTGGACTTTCTGTGCTAATTGGTGGGATGTTAATTATCAATTTAAATTATTGGGGTTGTAACCAATACATCACACAACGTGCTTTGGGTGCCGATTTACAAACGGCGCGTTCTGGAATTTTGTTTGCCGCTTTCTTGAAAATATTAATGCCAATCATTGTGGTTTTACCCGGAATTGCGGCTTATGTTTTATATCAAAATGGTGGTTTTCAATCCGAAATGCTACAAGATGGAAGTGTGAATCCGGACCGAGCGTATCCGGTTTTACTAAACTTATTACCAGTAGGTTTAAAAGGCTTGTCTTTTGCAGCGTTAACAGCGGCAATTGTAGCTTCATTAGCAGGAAAAGCAAATAGTATTGCTACGATTTTTACTTTAGATGTGTATAAAAATAAAATCAACACCGATGCATCAGAAAAACAATTGATTTTTATTGGAAAAATTACAATTGCAGTAGCTTTGATAGTTGCGGTATTAGTAGCACCCTTTTTAGGCATTGATAAAAAAGGAGGTTTTCAATACATTCAGGAATATACTGGATTTGTGAGTCCTGGTGTTTTTGCGATGTTTATTTTAGGTTTCTTTTGGAAAAAAACCACTTCAAATGCGGCTTTATTTGCGATAATTGGAGGTTTCTTACTTTCTATTTTATTTAAATTTATGCCTGGTTTTGTCGATTTATCTTTCTTAAACGGCGTTGGATTTTCAGTTCCGAATGCAGAAGGCATTTACGAAATACCGTTTGTAGACCGAATGGGATTTGTGTTTTTAATTTGCGTAATTGTCATGTATTTCATCAGCATGTACGAAACTAAAAACGGCGTAGTAACGAATGGTTTAGAAATAGAAAAATCGATGTTTAAAATGTCGCCAGGTTTTACAGTTGGCGCGATACTTATTACAGGAATTTTAGTAGCTTTATATACCGTTTTCTGGTAATAGCTATAGCAACATTAATTAAAAAGGAAAACCTTTGTCAGCTGTACTTTGACAAAGGTTTTTTTTATTGATAAAAGTGACCTCGGCAGGGTTCGAACCTGCAACCAACGGAGCCGAAATCCGTCATTCTATCCAGTTGAACTACGAAGCCATTTTAAGTACGAAGTTAAAAGTTAGAAATTGGAAGTTTCTACTCGGTACTTCGTACTTCGTATTTTTAAACTAAAAGTTTTTTAACGATAGTAGAAATGGTTTTCCCTTCTGCTTGTCCGCCAATTTGTGCTGAAGCTAAGCCCATTACTTTTCCCATTGAAGCGATTCCAGATGCACCTGTTTCTGCAATAATTTTAGCTACGATAGCTTCTACTTCAGCTTCAGATAATTGTGCTGGTAAGAATTTTTCGATAACGGCGATTTGTGCTAATTCTGGTTCTGCTAAATCTGGACGGTTTTGAGTGGTGAAAATTTCAGCACTGTCTTTACGCATTTTTACTAATTTTTGTAAAATTTTTATCTCGTCTGCTTCTGATATTTCTTCTTTTGAACCTGAAGCGGTTTGCGCAAGTAACAACTCCGATTTAATGGCACGTAAAGCTTCCAAAGCCACAGTATCTTTGGCCTTCATAGCTTCTTTCATCGTATCCATAATTTGTGTAGATAAACTCATATATTTTAATTTTAGTATTTATTAATGTAATGTGATTTGAAATTCAGGCTTCACCCCAGATAGCAGCGGCATCTCCCGATTTTTCTTCGGGAATATAGCGGATAGCTGGAACAGGTGCTAAAAAATTCGAAACAAAAGTAATAAAAAATCCCGATTCGTTTATAACAAGTCGGGAATATAAGTTTAATAGATTTAGAATTTACTTTCTATCTAAATACTTCATGGTTTTTTTATATAACTTAACAATAAAATATAGAATTGCAATTAACAAAACAAACAAAAGTGTTTGAAAAAAGAACAATCCAAAACTGAAATTTTCCATAATTTTTTCCATATTATTTTTTGAAGATCTATTTAAAAATTAAATACAAAACACCAATAAGTAACGCAAAACTAATATATTTATTTGTACGGAAATTAATCTTGTAAAAGTAATTAGTATTAAAAACATATGCTATTTTTTTACTAAAGTAACAAAAAATCCCGACTTGTTAGTTACATGCCGGGATTTAAAGTATTGGTTAATTTATTTTATTTTAATCTACGTTGTCGTGTAAAAAAGAATTGTTAGAACGCAATTGAATGTCGTCGTTACTATCGATTCCTAATGACAGGCGCGATTGATTATTTTGGTTAGGCATACTCGTTACATCTAATCCTTGGCGACGAAAAGCTGGTTCTTTTTCCAAATCGTCAATTCTGCTTGGATTATTGAACTTGTGATTGAAACTTTTTAATTTGTTTTTTCTTTCTTCTGCTCTAGCTCTTAAAATTTCTTCAATAGACATTTCAACTGGTGAAGCAGCGTCAAAACTAAAGTTATTTTCAGAAGTTTCTTCTGCTGTAACTGTTTGTTTTACGGTAAAATTAATTTCTTCATCTATTGGTTCTGCAGCAAATTGAATCGTAGCAGCTGGTTCAAAAGTTTCTTCAATTTCTTCTTCCAAAGTATATTTAATAATGCCTTCTTGACTTAATTCTGTCACAGGGAAAAACTGAACGGCTTCGTTAACTTTGATGTCTTTTGTTTCTTCGCTTAATTCAAAAACAATTGTATTTTGTTTGCTTTCCGCTTTCGTTTCGAATAAATCTAACGAAAAGTTGAAATCATCATTTGCTACTACAAATTCTGGTTCAATAACTTCAATTTCTCTAACTGAATTAGAAATGATTTCAAATTCTTGAACTGGTGGAGCAACTTGTGCCACTGGTTCAATGTTTTGAATCGTTTGTACTGGAATTTCTACTTTAAAAGCAGGTTGTTCTACTACTGCAACTGGTTGTTGAAATTCTGCAGAAACGTTTTCAAAAAACACATCTAAATTTTTAATATAATCAGATGTTGGAATTAAATCTGAAACATGTGCTTGAACTGTTTGTGGTTGTTCCACTTCGAAATCATTTAATTCAAAAACAATTTTTTGCGCTGTTTCAGTCGTTACTTCCTTTGGTGTTTCTACTTCAAAAGTTACGTTATTGGCAATAGGCTCATTTACAGAAACAACTGGAGTTGACACTGCATTTGGCGTTAAATTATGTTGTAATTTTTGCTCACCGTCTAAAGAATGAATGATTTTTTGAGGTTCTGCATTGATAATTTCTTTTTGTTGTTCGATGTTAAAACCAGTAGCAATAACAGTAACTGAAATAGAATCTTCTAATTTTTCATCTTCACCGATACCCATAATGATGTTGGCGTTATGGCCTGCTTCATTTTGAATATATTCGTTAATTTCACTAATTTCATCGATAGTAATTTCATCAGAACCAAACGTGATAAGCAACAATACGTTTTTGGCACCTGTAATTTTATTATCATTTAATAATGGAGAATCTAATGCAGATTGAATAGCAATTTTAGCTCTATCCGAACCTGAAGCAACATAAGATCCCATAATAGCTGTTCCACTATCACTTAATACTGTTTTCGCGTCTTTAAGGTCGATATTCATGGTTAAGTGATTGGTAATCACTTCCGCAATACCTTTTGAAGCTGTAGCTAATACTTCATCGGCCTTAGAGAAACCTGCTTTGAAACCAAGATTTCCGTATACTTCTCTTAATTTATTATTATTGATAACAATTAAAGAATCTACTTGTTTTCTTAATCTTTCCACACCTTCCATAGCTTGTTCAGAACGATTTTTACCTTCGAACTGGAATGGAATCGTAACAATACCAACCGTTAAAATTCCTCTTTCTTTAGCTAATTGAGCAATTACTGGCGCAGCACCTGTTCCTGTACCACCACCCATTCCGGCAGTAATAAAGACCATTTTAGTGTTGGCATCCAACATTTTTTCAATCTCCTCAATACTTTCTAAAGCCGCTTGTTGTCCGATTTCTGGTTTTGCTCCTGCTCCTAAACCTTCCGTTAAATTCACACCTAACTGAATTTTATTTGGCACAGGGCTAGTTTGCAAGGCCTGAGAATCAGTATTACAAACCACGAAATCTACTCCAATAATTCCTTGTCTAAACATGTGGTTGATGGCATTGCTTCCGCCGCCTCCAACTCCAATAACTTTTATTACGTTTGATTGATTTTTTGGTAAATCAAAAGTAATGTTTCCAAATTCGTTGTTGCTCTCCATATATTTGGCTTTTTTTATTTTTTGTTATTTGCTACTAATAACATTATTCTACATTATCTAAAAACTCTTTAATTTTTCCTAACAGATTATTAAAGTCGTATTTCTTTTTTCTTTCTTGCGTTTCTTTTGAAGCTACTGGCGTTGGTGGTTTTACTTCTTCCACAACTACTTCAATAACCTTTTCTGTTACAACAGGTTCTGGAGCGATTACTGCAACAGGTTCAGGAGTCTTCATTTCAACAAATGGCGTGGCGCTATTCGTTTGATTGCGTAAACTTTCCATCACCAAACCTACAGAAGTAGCATATAATGGACTTGACAATTCTTCACTAGAATTTCCAGCTAAATGCTCGTTAGGAAAACCTATTCTAGTATCCATTCCTGTAATATATTCTACTAGTTGCTTGATATGTTGTAATTGTGAACCACCACCTGTTAAAACAATACCTGCGATTAATTTCTTCTTTGGCTCATCATGACCGTATAATTTAATTTCAGCATATACTTGTTCGATGATTTCCACTACTCTAGCGTGAATAATTTTCGATAAGTTTTTTAACGAAATTTCTTTGGGTTCACGACCTCTTAATCCAGGAATAGAAACAATTTCATTGTCTTTATTTTCACCTGGCCAAGCCGATCCGAAACGTGTTTTTAATAATTCAGCTTGTTTCTCAATGATAGAACATCCTTCTTTTATATCTTCCGTAATTACATTTCCTCCAAAAGGTATTACTGCAGTATGACGAATCACTCCATTTTTGAAAACGGCTAAATCTGTTGTTCCACCACCGATATCGATAAGTGCTACTCCAGCTTCTTTTTCTTCTTCACTTAAAACTGCATCTGAAGATGCTAAAGGCTCAAGTGTTAATCCTGTTAATTCTAATCCAGCATTTTTCACACAACGTCCTAAATTTCTTATCGACGCCGCTTGCCCAACTACAATATGAAAACTAGATTCAACTCTAGCGCCATACATACCAATTGGTTCTAAAATTTCTGATTGTCCGTCGATTTTAAATTCTTGTGGTAAAGCATGAATAATTTCTTCACCTGGAAGCATAGATAAATTTTGAACTTGGCAAGTTAATTGTTCAATATCATATTCTCCAATTACTTCTTCTGGATTTTTTCTACTGATGTAATCGCTGTGTTGAATGCTGCGAATGTGTTGTCCGGCAATACCAACTACTACATCATTTATTTTATAACCTGAATTATTTTCTGCTTCTAAAATTGCTTGTTGAATAGATTGAATAGTTTGCGTAATATTATTTACTACGCCTCTATGCACGCCCAAACTCTTAGATTTCCCTACACCTAGGATTTCTAATTTTCCGTACTCATTTTTCTTACCGATCATTGCTACAATCTTTGTGGTACCAATGTCTAATCCTACTCCAATACTTTCTTTGTTCATCATCTATTCCTTATTTTGAACACACTACTTGCTGTGTGAAAATTAAATTTATCGATTTGTACTTCCCAATTAACGAATCTTTCGATGCGTATTGATAAAAGGCTTTGTAATTTTTAAACTTTTTATCAATTGAAACGGGTTTGCCAAAATTTATTTCGTAATCATATTCCCTTGAAAGCATCGTCATACTTCCGTTTTTCTGAATTGTGATTCCGATGATATTCTTTTTTAAAAAATCATCTTTTTCAATAGCGCTAAAAGTTTCGATGAAACCCTTTTTGAATTCTCCCTCAATATTTCCTTGAACAATAGGAACTCTTGATGAAAAATTGTTTGACAATTGAAAAATACTACCCTTTTTATCCACGTAAAAAGTACGGTTTCCGTTAACAACTCTCGCTACAGGGGTCTTTTGTAAAACTTTAGTTATTAACACACCGTCTTCAGAGGTAAAAACCTCCGCGTTTTCGATAAATGGTTGCTTCTTTAAGGCACTTTCCAAATCTTTCAAATCTACTTTATCTTTTTGGATTGAAGAAGTACCTCCTAAATTTTGTATTAACAAGTTATTAACCATTTCATTTGTTAAAAACATTTTGTTATCGCCCTGAAATTCAACTTGCACCTTGCTTATCTTTCTGTTTTGGTTTCTAATCTGTGTAAAAGAATACAAAAACACTACCAAGAAAAGCATCAATACGAGGCGAATATTTTGCCAATTAAACCTTTTCATTTAATACCTTTTTTACATCCTTAACCATTTCTCCAATATCGCCTGCACCTATTGTTACATATACTGTTGCATCTGAATTTTTGAAACTTATTAACAACTCTTCTTTAGTAATCAAACGCTTATTTTCATTTTTTATTTTGCTTAACAACCAACTCGAATTTACACCTTCCATTGGTAATTCTCTAGCAGGGTAAATTTCTAATAAAAGTAACTCATCAAATTGCGCTAAACTTTCAGCAAAACCATCTATAAAATCTTTTGTTCTACTAAATAAATGAGGTTGAAAACAAGCAATAATTTTCTTGTTCGGATACAATTCTCGAACTGCTTGATGTACCGCATTAATTTCTGTTGGATGATGTGCATAATCATCAATATAAACTAAATTTTCCTCTCTAATTTGGAAGGAAAATCTTCTTCGAACTCCTTTGAAAGAAGCCAAGGCACTTTTTATTTTTTCCACCTCTACACCATACGATTTCGCCATTGCAAAAGCCAATAAAGCATTCGTTAAATTATGATGTCCGGGTAAGCCAAATTTTACATTTTCGATAACTCCCTCTTTAGTTTTTACATCAAAAACATAAAAACCGTTTTCAATTCTGATATTTTGAGCTGTGTAATCGGCACCTACATTCACTGCAATAGTATTTCCTTCTAAAGGCAAACCTTTGATAACAAACAAATTATCTGCAGGAACTTTATGAGCGAATTCTCTAAACGATTCTTCAATTGCTGCCACATCACCATAAATATCTAAATGATCTGCATCCATTGAAGTCACGCAAGATAAATCCGGATGTAAATGCAAGAAAGATCTGTCAAATTCGTCGGCTTCTACTACCGTAACGGTTTTCCCCGAACCGATTAAATTCGTATTATACCCTTCAACAATTCCGCCTAAAAACGCCGTAACATCCACTCCACTTTCATACAAAACATGTCCTAAAATACTTGAGGTTGTAGTTTTTCCATGCGTTCCAGCCACTGCAAAACAAAAGGTATCTTTGGTGATAATTCCTAATACTTCCGCACGTTTTTTAACTGTGAAATTATTCGCTAAAAAGTAATTCCATTCTGTATGATTTTTCGGGACTGCTGGAGTAATTACTACTAAAGTATTTTCTGTATTTTTAAAACTATCGTCAATTAAATTCACATCATCTTCAAAATGAATTTTGATACCATTTTCTTCTAATTCGGCAGTTAATTGTGTTTGTGTTTTGTCGTAACCCGCAACGTTTTTTCCGATAAATTGAAAATAACGCGCCAAAGCACTCATTCCGATACCACCGATACCAATAAAATAGACGTTATGTATTTGATTTAGATTCATGTTTTAAGTCACTATTTGTTTCGCCACGAAGCCACGAAGTCGCTAAGGCAGTTTATTTTTATTAGTTTTTAATTAATTTCTTAATTTCTTCAACTATATCTTTTGTTGCGTTGGGCAAAGCTAATTTTTTGATATTTTCAGTTAAGCTTTCGAGTTTACTTTTATCGTTTACTAAAGTTTCAAATACGGATTCGAATTGCGTTTCTAATTCCGATTCTTTAAGTAAAATCGCACCACCTTTTTCCACAATTGCTTTCGCGTTTTTAGTTTGATGATCTTCAGCTACATTTGGAGATGGAATAAAAATAGTTGGTTTTCCTGCGATACATAATTCAGATACCGACGATGCGCCAGAACGGGAAATAACAACATCTGCCGCGGCATAAACCAAGTCCATTCTATCAATGAAAGCTGTAACTTGAACGTTCTCGTTTTCGTTATATTTCGAATAATCGTCGACATAAACCTTACCACATTGCCAAAGGATTTGAAACCCTAACTGCCCAAAAAAATCTAACTCTTTTTCAATTAATTGGTTGATTCTTCTCGCACCTAAACTTCCACCTAAAATTAAAAGAGTTTTTTTATTCGCATCTAATTTAAAATGCTTGATTGCTTCTTCTCTTTTACTTGCCACTTCCATTAGATCTTGACGTACAGGATTTCCTGTTAAGACCATTTTATTTTTTGGAAAAAAACGATCTAAGTTATCATAGGCTACACAAATGGCGTTGGCTTTTTGGGCTAATAATTTATTAGTAATACCTGGAAAAGAATTTTGCTCCTGAATAACTGTTGGAATACCTAACATAGAAGCTACTTTAAGCACAGCACCACTAGCAAAACCGCCTGTTCCTATAACCACATCTGGTTTAAATTTTCTTAAAATAAAAAAAGATTTCAGTAAACTTGATGTCAATTTTAAAGGAAACATTGCGTTTTGAAGCGTTAGTTTACGTTGTAAACCTGCAATCCAAAGCCCTTCAATTTTATAACCTGCTTGCGGCACTTTTTGCATTTCCATTTTATCTTTGGCGCCTACAAATAAAAATTCTGCATCAGGAAATTGCGCTTTTAATTCGTTTGCAATAGCAACAGCTGGATAAATATGTCCGCCTGTTCCGCCTCCGCTAATAATAAATCTTTTTCCCATTACTTTTTATTTAAAACTGCATGCATTGGGTTTTGCCCATTTACTAAACTATCGCCTTCATTATCCAATTCGTTTTCTTGTTTTAAAGATTCACGAATAGCATATTTCATATCATTAACTTTCTTTTCTTCCTCTGAAATTGAAGTGGATGAACTTTCATCATTCATTACAGAAACTTCTCTATCTATAATTCTTTGTAAAGCCGCTTCTCTATCTTGTAAATCTTTCAAGTCGGCAGCAATTTCATCTTCTTTTTTTGTCACACTCAAGATAATCCCTAACGACAAACAAGTCATCCAAATTGACGTTCCACCAGAACTAATTAAAGGTAATGGTTGCCCAGTTACCGGTAACAATTCTACTGCAACACCCATATTTATTAATGCTTGAATGATAATTGGAAATCCTAAACCTATGATTAATAATTTCCCGAATAAATTATTCGTTTTATTGGCTCTGATTAAAAATCTAAAGAACAATAACATGTAGAAAAACACTAATGTAAATCCACCAATTAATCCGTATTCTTCGACAATAATGGCGAAAATAAAATCGGAAGACGATTGCGGTAAAAAGTTTTTCTGAATACTTTTACCTGGTCCGACTCCATTGATTTTTCCAACTGCAATGGCAATTTTTGCATTCTCTATTTGGTATTTATCTTCATCTGGTTTATCTGTGGTGAAATTTTCAATTCTTTTTTCCCAAGTAGCCACACGATTAAATAATTTATGACCAGGAAATGCCTTCGATAACAAAAACACCAACATTAAAAGCGCGATACCAGATGCAATAATAACTCCTAAATATTTTAAAGGATATTGACCGATAAAAAGCAACATACATACCATAGCAAACATTAAAGCTGTGGTGGAAAAGTTAGACGGTAAAATACAAATTAAAACCGCACTAACTGGTAACCAAATTTTAACAACAGAATCTTGAAACGTATACGAAGCTTCTTTTAATTTGGTTAAAGTCCTTGCTACATAAACCATCAAAACCGTAAAGGCAAGAGTTGACGTTTGAAAAGACATTCCTATGAAAGGAATATTGATCCATCTACTGGCATTGGCACCACCAATCACTTTACCTTGTAATTGCGTGTAAACCAAAAGAGGAATTACAATTAACATTCCGAAAATGGAATATTTTTTAAATTTTTCGAAGTGTAATTTATGCACCCAAAAAACAATTCCTAACCCAATTCCAAGATGTACAAAATGCTTCAAAATAATACCAAAAGTCGTACCACCATTTCCGACCGTATAAACCAAGTTAGTACTGGCACTGTATACAGGTAAAAAGGAAACGATAGCCAGTAATACTATTACCGCCCAAATGGTTTTATCGCCTTTAAGTTCGCTTACTATTTTGTTCATCTGATATCAAATTGCATTTTTAAAAAAACGCTAGAAATATTTGACTCTGTTGGAGTCATGTTTTATGCTATATATGTTTGAATCCACTAGATTCAATAGTACTATCCTTATAGGTTTTGTACTGCTTGTTTGAATTGGCGACCTCTGTCTTCGTAGTTTTCAAACAAATCGAAACTGGCACAAGCTGGTGAAAGTAGAACTGTATCTCCTTTTTCAGCCATTTTGTTTGCAATTTTTACTGCTTCAGACATTGAAGTAGTTTCTACAAACATATCTACTAAACCTTCGAATTTATCAGCTAACTTTTTGTTATCAACTCCTAAACAAATAATTCCTTTTACTTTTTCACGAACTAAGGCCATTAATTCGTCGTAGTCGTTTCCTTTATCCACACCACCTACAATCCAAACCGTAGGCGTAATCATACTGTCTAGAGCAAAAAAAGTAGCATTTACATTGGTTGCTTTCGAATCGTTAATATATTGAACATTGTTTATTTTTAATACTTTTTCTAATCTATGTTCGGCACCTTGAAAATTAGTTAAGCTTTCTCTGATGGTTGCTTTTCTAATGTTCATTAATTGGGCAACTGTCGTTGCAGCCATAGTGTTTTTAACATTATGTTTTCCTTCTAAAGCAAGTTTGTTGATTGGCATAATAAAATTATCTTCGTTTAGTTTGATATTGATTTCGTTGTTTTCTGTGACACTTCCGCCTTCATCTATCTGATTTACTAGTGAGAAAGGCACTTTGTTTGCTTTTATTTGATGATTGGCTAACCAATTTGAAATAGTTGCATCATCTTGATCATAAATAAAATAATCATCTGCTGTTTGATTCATTGTAATCCTGAACTTGGAATCGATATATAAATTGTAATCGTAATTGTAACGGTCTAAGTGATCAGGACTTATATTTAATAAAACCGCTATATCTGGCTTGTAATTAATAATTCCGTCTAGTTGAAAACTACTCAATTCTAATACGTAACAATCGTGTTTGTTTTCGGCTACTTGCCAAGCAAAACTTTTTCCGATATTACCCGCTAATCCAACATTTAATCCACCTTGTTTTAGCAAATGATACGTTAACAAAGTAGTTGTTGTTTTTCCATTACTTCCTGTAATTCCTATTGTTGTAGCCGTTGTAAAAGGCGCTGCAAATTCAATTTCAGAAATCACTGGAATGTTCTTTTCTACCAACTTTTTTACAATGGGAGATTTTTCTGGAATTCCGGGACTCTTCATGACTACATCGGCATTCAGAATTAATTCTTCTGTATGCTTTTCATCTTCCCAAGCTATTTTATTTATCGTAAGAACTTCTTTATAATTTTCTTTAATTTTTCCGAAATCAGAGACAAAAACATCGTATCCCTTTTTCTTTCCAAGAATTGCGGTTCCCACACCACTTTCTCCACCGCCTAATATTACTAACCTCATTTTCTATTTACGATTTACGATTAATGATTTACGAATGCTGCTGATATCCATTAACGTAACTTTAGTGATACTAGTGAGAAAATAGCCAAGATGATAGCTACAATCCAGAATCGCGTTACGATTTTACTTTCGTGATACCCTTTTTTCTGATAATGATGATGTAACGGCGACATCAAGAAAATACGACGACCTTCTCCGAATTTCTTCTTGGTATATTTAAAATATGCCACTTGCAAAACCACTGAGAAGTTTTCTGCTAAGAAAATACCACATAAAACTGGAATCATTAATTCTTTACGAACTGCGATGGCAATTACAGCAATAATACCACCAATAGTTAAACTACCTGTATCGCCCATAAAAACCGTAGCTGGATACGTATTGTACCATAAGAAACCAATTAATGCTCCTACAAAAGCTGCTATGTAAATGGTCATTTCACCCGAATTTGGAATGTACATGATATTCAAATAGTTTGAAAAAATGATATTTCCCGATACGAATGTAAAAATCCCTAAAACTAAAACTGAAATAGCTGAAGTTCCAGCAGCTAAACCATCAATTCCATCCGTTAAATTGGCGCCATTTGAAACGGCCGTAATGATAAAAATTACGATTGGAATAAAAATTAACCAAGCCCATTTTTGGTAATCATCACCCATAAATGATAATACTTCGGCATAATCAAACGTGTTATTTTTTAAAAACGGAATCGTAGTTTCCATAGATTTTACCTCAGGAGATGTCGATTTTACAACCGTTTCTATCCCTTGTTTTTTTAGCACTACATCTTCTTTAATAGTTACACCTGGATGAAAATATAAAGTAGCACCTACAATAATTCCTAAACCTACTTGTCCGATAACTTTAAATCTTCCCTTCAAACCATCTTTGTCCTTTTTGAAAATTTTGATGTAATCGTCTAAAAAACCAATACTTCCCATCCAAACAGTGGTAATCAAGAGCAAAATGATATAAATATTATCTAACTTCGCTAATAACAATACCGGAACTAAAGTGGCTAAAATAATAATCAATCCACCCATAGTTGGCGTTCCTGCTTTTTGCACTTGACCATCTAAACCTAACTCACGAACCGTTTCACCTACTTGTTTGTTTCTTAAATAACCAATAATTCTTTTTCCATAAATGGTTGAAATAAGCAACGATAAAATTACCGCCATTCCTGAACGGAAAGTAATGTATTGAAACAAACCAGCACCAGGTAAATTATAGGCTTCGTCTAGGTAATTAAAGATGTAGTATAACATAATTTTTGAGTTTAAAAGGTTAAAAGTTTTTGAGTTAAAAAGGTTTGAATAAGTTTACTCACATCAATTACACTCCTTACTATTCACACTTTACTATTTACTATTTACTATTTTTCTAATTGTTTTAATAATTCTTGTACGATTTGCATGTCGTCAAAATCGTGACGTACGCCATTGATTTCTTGATAGGTTTCATGACCTTTACCTGCGATTAAAATAATATCACCAGGATTTGCCATTTGACAAGCTGTTTTTATGGCTTGTTTTCTATCTAAAATAGATACCGTTTTTTTGAAATTCTGACCTTCCACACCAGCTTCCATTTCCTCAATAATAGTTTGTGGATTTTCGGTTCGTGGATTATCGGCAGTGAAAATCGCTTTATCACTTAACATTGCGGCGATGTTAGCCATAATTGGTCTTTTGGTCTTGTCTCGATCGCCACCACAACCTACAATTGTAATCAATTGTTCGTTTTTGGTACGAATGTCCTCTATTGTTTTCAATACATTTTCTAAAGCATCTGGTGTGTGTGCATAATCTACAATAGCTGTGATTTTTGATTCAGAAATAATAAATTGAAAACGTCCTGAAACACTTTCTAATTCTGACAATAAGCGTAAAGCTTCATTACTTTCTATTCCTAATTCTAATGCTACACCATAAATGGCCAATAAATTATAAGCGTTGAAAGAACCAATTAATTTCGTCCAAACCTCATCATTATTAATTTTTAAAACTAAACCTGATAATTGATTTTCTAAAATTTGAGCTTTAAAATCGGCATACGTTTTTAAGGCATATGTTCTTTTTCTGGCCACTGTATTTTGAAACATTACTGCTCCATTTTTGTCATCAACATTTGTAATAGCAAAAGCTGATTTTGGTAAATTATCGAAAAACGATTTTTTTACATCTCGGTATTCTGCAAACGTATCGTGATAATCTAAATGATCGTGGGATAAATTGGTAAACACGCCACCTTCAAAATGTAAAGATTCCGTTCTTTTTTGATGAATTCCGTGAGAAGAAACTTCCATAAAACAGAATTCACAACCAACTTCCACCATTTCATCTAAATACTGATTTATGGTAAGAGAATCTGGAGTAGTATGAGTCGCTTTATATTCTGTTTCATCAACCATAATTTTTACAGTCGATAACAAACCAACTTTATAACCTGCTTTTTTAAACATTTGGTACAATAACGAAGCAATTGTTGTTTTTCCATTTGTACCCGTAATTCCAACTAATTTTAATTTTCGCGATGGATTATTGTAATAATTTGCCGCTAAATACGACAAAGCCTGATTTGAATTTTGAACTTTTACGTAAGTAATATTTTCTAATAAAGGTGTTGGTAAATCTTCGCAAACTACTACAGAAGCACCTAACGAAATTGCTTTATCAATAAATTGATGGCCATCTGACAGTGAACCTTTAATCGCTACAAAAACATCGTTATTAGAGACTTTTCTGGAATCAAACTCGATTTTTTCAATAGATAAGTCCGTTGAACCGTGAACCGCTTCAATCGTAACTTTGTATAATATGTCTTTTAAAATGCTCACGATAATTCTATAGTTATAGTTTGATTTTTCTTGAAAACTTCCCCAGGATTGATGGATTGTTTTTTCACTTTTCCCACACCAATAAACTTCACTTTCAATCCTAAATTTTCTAATAAGGAAACCGCATCCATTCCAGCCATTCCTTTTACGTTTGGAATTTTATTTGTAGTTCCTTGTGATTTTTTTTCATATTCTGCATACAAAACGTCTTGCTTGGCATTTTTTAATTTGATGCTTTTAAACTTGTTTGTATTTGGCACATCTGTAAATATTTTTTGAGCGATTCTTTTGAAAACTGGTCCAGCCACATCTGCTCCGTAATAATTATTTAAAGACGTATTGGGTTTGTGCACCACAATAATGCATGAATATTTAGGGTTATCCGCTGGAAAATAGCCTACGAATGAAGAAGCATAATACATGTTTTCTTTTCCTTTACTATAATTTACTTGAGCTGTTCCTGTTTTACCAGCCATTGAAAAATCAGAAGAATACAATTTACTTCCCGTTCCTTTTTTAACCACATTTGCCAAAATTGCTTTCACTTTAGCTAAGGTTTCATCTGAACACATTTTCTCATTAATGACTTCTGCTTCATATTTTTTTATAGTTTTATTCCATTCTTTAATTTCTTTAACGAAAATCGGTTTAATCATTTTTCCGTTATTGGCAATTCCGTTATATAAAGTCAATGTTTGCAAAGGCGTCATGGAAACTCCATAACCGAAAGCCATCCAAGGTAAAGAAGTTGCATTCCAATCGTCCGTTCCTGGTTGTGGAATGTATGATTTTGCTTCTCCTAAAAGCTGAATTCCAATTGGCTTGTTTAATCCGTAACTACTTAATCTGTCTGTAAATTGTTTTGGATTACTTTTATAATTCTGATATACGGCTTGTACTAAAACAGTGTTAGAAGACACTTCAAAACCTCTTGCTAACGAAATACTTCCGTAACCGCCATCGTGCGAATCTTTTACTTTTCTGTTTCTGATAGTGATAATTCCACCATTTGTATTGTACACTTTTGAAGTATCTACTTTTTTATCATCAAGAAGTGCGATTAAATCTAATAATTTGAATGTCGAACCAGGCTCGTGAGACTCGGCAACTGCATAATTTTGTGTTTCGAAATACGAACCATCTTCTGCTCTTCCTAAGTTTGAAATGGCTTTTACTTCACCTGTTTTGGTTTCCATAACTACTACACAACCGTGATCTGCCTCGTACAATTCTAATTGTTTTAGCAAAGCATGATGGGCAATATCTTGAATGAAAACATCGATAGTAGAAATGATATCATACCCATCAACAGGATCTAACTCATTGACATCAGAAATGGGTTTCCACTGGTTTTTGGCGATTTTCTGCATCAAACGGTGTCCGTTTTTACCATTTAAGTATTCGCGAAACGCGTATTCTAAACCTTTTCCTTGATTACCATCACGTTCATAACCAATAGTTCTGTTGGCAATTAATCCGACAGGATGTTTACGAACTGTTTTTTGTTCAACGATAATTCCGCCTTTGTTTGCACCTAACTTGAATAATGGAAATTTTTTTATTCGCATATATTCTGTGAAACTTAATTTTCTGGCTACTAAAAAATATCTGTTTTTGGTGTTTTTAGCTTTTCTTAATTCTCTCTGAAATTCGCCCGAAGATTTTCCCAAAAGTAATGACAAGGAATCTGAAAGCTCTTTGTAATATTTTTCAAAATTCTCTTCAGTTGGCGCCACCGCATCGAAACGGATTGAATATTCTGGTATGGAAGTAGCTAATAAACTACCATCTGATGAATAGATATTTCCTTTATTAGCAGGAATATCAAAGTTTTTAACCGTACGTTGTTTGGCTAAGTTTCTATAATATTCACCGCCAACCCACTGAATATTAAATAACTTTACGGCAATGGCAATAGAAAACGCAAAAACACAGACTACCACAAAAGTAAGTCTGTATGAAATTAAGTTATCTTTTTTTACTGCCATATTTTTAATTTATCAAAAAAGCTTTTTTCTTCTGGTTTGCGTATTACAATTTTTTTTGGTGGAACGGATGAAGGTAAAATTTGTCTTGCTTCCATTTTTTTTGAAATGGTCGATTCCATTTTGAGTTTCATTAATTCGGATCGTGTATCTACAAAACGGGATCTTAACTCTTTTACTTCATTAGTTAATTTGGTAATCTTATAATTTTTTTCATCGTATTTATGATTAAAATAAATCATTAACATAGCCAATGAAAATAAGAAAATGATGAATTTCCATGTTTTAAGCGCATCATCATCAATTAAGAATTTCGCTTTCAAAAGGCTATATATACTACTTTCTTTTGCCATTATTTTTTTTCTGCTATTCGTAATTTAGCGCTTCTTGCTCTGTTATTGCTTTCAATTTCTGTGGCAGAAGGCACAATTAATTTTCCTATACTTTTGAAAGGCACTTCAAAATTTCCGAAGAAATCTCGCTCTGGCTCACCTTCAAACATTCCGTTTCTTATGAATCGTTTCACCAATCTATCTTCTAAAGAGTGATAAGAAATTACACTTAATCTTCCTCCAGAAACTAACAATTCTTCTGTTTGTGTTAAGAATTCTTTTAGCACTTCAATTTCTTGATTTACTTCAATACGAATGGCCTGGTAAATTTGAGCTAAAATTTTATTTGCTTTATGTCCGGGTAAAAACCTAGCCAAAACCTCTTTTAATTGTTCTGAATTCTTAATTTTCTTATCGGCTCTAGCGGCTACGATAACATTCGCCATTGCGCCACCATTTTTCAATTCACCAAAATCAACAAAAACGCGTTTTAGTTCTTTTTCTTCATAATCATTAATCACTTCATAAGCAGAAAGCGAATTGTTTTGGTTCATTCTCATGTCTAAAGCTCCATCAAAACGAGTAGAAAAACCTCTATCTGCCACATCAAATTGATGAGAAGAAACTCCGAAATCTCCTAAAATTCCATCTACTTGTTTTATGCCATGAAAGCGTAAAAACCTTTTTATAAATCGGAAATTTTCATTAATCAAAACAAATCTTTCGTCTTCAATTGCGTTAGCTAACGCATCTGTATCTTGATCAAAACCAAACAATTTACCGTTTGGCCCTAAATGTTTCATAATTTCTCTAGAATGCCCTCCGCCACCGAAAGTTACATCTACATATATTCCGTCAGGCTTAATATTTAAACCTTCTACCGTTTCCTTTAAAAGTACTGGATTATGATATTCCATCTTCGTCTTCATTTTGATTACCCATTACTTCTTCTGCTAAATCTGCAAAATCTACCATTGCATTATCTAAAGCTGATTCGTATAAATTTTTATCCCAAATTTCAATAATTGAAACCGCAGACGACAATACAATGTCTTTATCAATCTTAGAAAACAGCACCAAATCCTTTGGAATTAATAACCTGCCTGTTGTATCAATCTCAACCATTTTCACACCAGCAGTAAACGCTCTAATGAAATCATTGTTCTTTTTTACAAAACGGTTCAGCTTATTAATTTTTTGCATGACTTTGTTCCATTCACTCATTGGATACAATTCCAAACAAGGCTGAAAAACAGAGCGCTTCAACACAAAGCCTTCCTCAAGATTGCCTAATTGCTTCTTGAGAGGCGCAGGCACCATTAGCCTTCCTTTTGCATCGACTTTACACTCGTATGTTCCTAAAAATGTATTCAACTTTATCGAATGAATTAATAATGAGACAAATTTAAAAAATATTTTACCACTTTTTACCACAAAATACCACTTTGTTAATAAGTTTTTACTCAAAAAAGGTTGAAAACCCACTTAACATCAGAAAACACACTTATTAACGAAGATTTGAAGTTTTTAACTTCATTTTATACGTTTTGAAAATACTTGTTAATTACATTGATTTTTGGGGAAACAATTTGAAATATAGCCATTTAGGTCAAAAAGAATATAATAATGTGGCATAGTGAACAAATGTGAAAAATTTGTGTATTTTTGTACTTAATGATTATTTGAATTCGATACAGCATTTATGATAAAGAAAGAAAAAAAATACACCTATTTTGAAGCTGGAGAAGGCACACCAATTGTGGTTTTACACGGATTAATGGGTGGTTTAAGTAATTTTGATGGTGTGGCTAATTTTTTTCCAAAAAAAGGATACAAGGTTATTATCCCAGAATTACCAATTTACACACAGAGTTTATTGAAAACAAATGTGAAAGCATTTGCTAAATATGTAAAAGATTTTGTGACTTTCAAAGGCTACGAACGTGTTATTTTGGTTGGAAATTCTTTAGGTGGACATATTGGTTTATATTTTACGAAACAATATCCAGAATTAGTTAGAGGATTAGTAATTACCGGAAGTTCAGGTTTGTATGAAAGCGCAATGGGTGAAAGCTACCCAAAACGTGGTGATTATGAATACATTAGAAAGAAAGCAGAAGATGTGTTTTATGATCCGAAAGTAGCCACGAAAGAAATCATTGACGAAGTATTTGCAACAGTAAACGACAGAATTAAACTATTAAAAACGTTAACGATTGCTAAAAGTGCGATTCGCCATAATATGGCTAAAGATTTACCAAAAATGCACGCTCCAACTTGTATTATTTGGGGAAAACAAGATAAAGTAACGCCACCTGAAGTGGCTGATGAATTCAACAAATTGTTGCCTAATTCCAATTTATATTGGATTGATGAATGTGGTCACGCCGCGATGATGGAAAAACCAGACGAATTTAACGAGTTGTTATACGGTTGGCTAACTGAAAAAAAATTATAGCTCACACCAACCCTCTCCAATAAAAGGAGCAAATGAAAAAAATATTATAATATAAAGTCATTCCTTAAAGAGTGACTTTAAATTTTTTGAATAGTATGAAAATTAATACAGCCGAATTTGTAATTAGTAATTCCGAAGTGGAAAAATGTCCGAAAGACAGAATTCCGGAATATGCTTTTATTGGAAGATCTAATGTTGGTAAATCATCGTTAATTAACATGATTACCAATCATAAAAACTTAGCTAAAACTTCTGGAAAACCTGGAAAAACTCAGTTAATTAATCATTTTTTAATTAACAAAAACTGGCATTTAGTTGACTTACCTGGTTATGGTTATGCGAAAGTATCTAAATCAACCAAAGCGAAGTTTCAACAATTTATAACCGACTATTTTGAAACTAGAGAACAATTAATTTGTGCCTTTGTTTTAGTGGACATTAGGCATGAACCACAAAAAATTGACACTGAATTTATTGAATATTTGGGCGAAAGTGAAATTCCGTTTTGTATTGTTTTTACGAAGGCTGACAAGTTAGGAAAAACACATATTCACAAACATGTGGAAGCCTATAAGAAAAATTTATTAGCGAATAATTGGGAAGAAATGCCTCAATATTTTGTGACTTCAGCCGAAAGCACTTTGGGTAAAGAAGAAATTTTAAATTATATTAACGAAGTGAATCAGAGTTTATTCACGGGTTCTGATTTTTAATTTTGGCTTACAAATTATAAGGATTCCACTTATAAAAAAAACCCTCCAAGCGTTTTGAATTCTTGGAGGGTTTTTACTTTATTTTATATTATTTCACTAACAACGAATGCTGTGTCATTACTTCTGGTTGTGCAATTCCCATTAAATCTAAAATGGTTGGCGCTACATCTCCTAAAACACCAGATTCAATCTTAATTTTATCGTTATCTACTAGTATCACTGGAACCGGATTGGTAGTATGAGCAGTATTTGGTGAACCGTCTGGATTAATCATAGTTTCACAGTTTCCGTGATCAGCTATAACAATAGTTGTATAATTATTCGCTAAAGCAGTTTCTATAATTTCTTTAGCACAAACATCTACCGCTTCACATGCTTTAATGGCTGCTGGCATACTTCCGGTGTGTCCGACCATATCGCCATTGGCAAAATTTAAGCATACAAAATCCACTTCGCCTTTTTGTAATTCTGGCACCAAAGCATCTTTTAATTCAAAAGCACTCATTTCTGGTTGCAAATCGTAAGTAGCTACTTTTGGTGAATTTTTTAAGATTCGTGTTTCGCCAACAAAAGGTTCTTCTCTTCCTCCAGAAAAGAAAAAAGTAACGTGCGGATATTTCTCTGTTTCAGCAATTCGGATTTGTTTTTTTCCTGCTTTAGAAAGCACTTCACCTAAAGTTTCTGTAATATTATCTTTATCGTAAATTACATGAACATTTTTGTAAGTGTCATCGTAATTGGTTAGCGTAACATAATATAAAGGTAATTTGTGCATGTTTTGCTCGTGGAAGTCGGTTTGCGAAAGTGCTTCTGTTAGTTCTCGACCTCTATCGGTTCGGAAATTAAAGAAAATCACCACATCATTTGATTGAATGGTTTGACCATCAACGGCAAATAGCGGTTGAATGAATTCATCAGTTACATTTTCATCGTAACTTTTTTGAATGCTTTCCGCAAGATTAGTCGATTTTTCACCAATTCCGTTAACCAACAAATCGTAAGCTAATTTAACACGTTCCCAACGTTTGTCTCGATCCATAGCGTAATACCTCCCGATAACAGAAGCTAATTTGGCTGGAGTATTTGAAAGAAAATTTTGTAAATCTTGGATGTATTTTTTTCCAGATTTAGGATCTACATCACGACCATCTGTAAAGGCATGAACAAACATATTTTGAACACCATTTTCTTGCGCTGCTTCAATTAATCCGCGCAAATGAGAAGTATGAGAATGCACTCCACCATCTGAAACCAGACCTAAAAAGTGAACGTTTTTATGGCTTTCTTTAGCATAATTAAATGCATCTAGTAAAGCTTTTTCGTTTTTTAAGGTGTGATTTTGAACAGCTAAATTGATTTTAGCTAAATCTTGATATACAATTCTCCCTGCGCCTAAATTCATGTGTCCAACTTCCGAATTTCCCATTTGTCCTTCAGGCAAACCTACATGAAGTCCGTCTGTTCTTAATTCGGCATTTGGATAATTTTTATATAAAGAATCTATAAAAGGTGTATTGGCATTATCTATTGCTGAAACTATTGGGTCTGGCGAATGTCCCCATCCATCCAAAATCATTAAAATTACTTTTTTGTTCATAGCTGTACGAATTAAAGTACGAAGTTAGTCATTTTTTAAGGTTGACTTAAAAAAAAGTATTAACGAAAAGGTTTTCTGGAAATATTTTTATTGAAATTCACTTAAACTTTCGGTTTAAAAACATTTTTTGCCTGATTATAGTCGATAAAATATCGAACACTAATTGAAAAAATATGATTTAACTGTTCGTGATTAAAAACTTGTTTGGCATTGTAACTAAAATCTTTATCAATTTCATTTTCAAAGATTCCAGAAGAATTTCTATACAAAACAGACATTTGACTTCCAGGAGCAAACCACCAACTATATGTCAAGTCGAAATTCCATAAATTAAGATTTTGATTGGCGTTATCTGTATAATTATAAGCCTCTACATATCCATTTTCCAACAACCTGTGATACGAATTATTTTCGGAAAAAGACCAATAATGTCTTAATTTTAGTCCAAAATTCATTTGAGAATTCACAGAATATTTTCCTTCTAAACTAGTTTCTAACGTTTGATTGTCTCTTTTTGCGAAAACAATATCGTTTCCTACACGATCAACTCTACCTAAATCTTGGTATTCGTTGTTAAAATTATTTCTATAAATTAAAGTAAATTTATCATTAAAACGGTATCTTGGACTAACAGAAAATCCCCAATACCACCAACCCTTTGTTTCTGTAAATCCTACATTTGGCTCTACATCAAAGGCAAATTTATTGTTATAATTGGTAGAAATCCACATCCAAGTTCCGTAGTTCTTAGGGAAGATCACATATCTTCCTTCTACTTGTGGGTTATAAAAATTATGTCTTTCAAATGGATTAATATTAATTCCAAAGCCAGCAGCATGATTTTGTTTCGTTGTTAAATTTCCGTTGATGTTAAAATTTTGTTCTTGTAAATAATTCGTTCGCACATCGTATTGTGTGTAAGCATTGAAATTAATACGAAATGAGTTTAATTTATTAGTAGGCTTCAGCGTTCTGTAACTTGCATTTCCAGAAAAAGAATAGTAATTGGTTTGAAAATTAATCCCTAAATCGTTATTATCATAATCATCCGACACGTATTCCCCACCAAAAGAAAATCTTACGTTACCAGATGTTTCGGCAAAATATAAATTCGTAGATATTCCTTTTTTATCCTCTAAATTTTTAAAACTGTTTACGTAACTGTATTTGAAATTACCGTTTGTATTAAAAGTATTTTTTTTATTGTTTAAATTGAATGCTGTTGCCGTTACGTTCGCGTCTCTAAATTCTCCATTTCTAGTAACATTCGTATTGATTAATGATACTGACGAATTTCCGTTGAAACGTTGATCTAATACCAAAACATTGTAATTAGCAAGAGGTTCTACGGTTTCAACTCTTTCATTTCCTGTTACTACATCTCTAATAACAACATCTGTTTTTTTAGTTACTGTATTTAAAAACCCAACACCTAAACCATCTTTAGTTCTTCCTGAAATTTTTACAGCATTAACTAAGTCGATCGCGTTGGGAAGCTCTACCACTTCCTCTGTAGCGGTTAATTTAGGAAATGTACTTGCGCGTTGACCAATTCTTCTGGAATAAAACAAATCGCCTTTGTTAAATAAGTCGGTTCCTTCAGTAAAAAAAGGTCTGTTTTCGTTAAAAACTTGCTCAAATGGTCCGAGATTTAAAATTGTGTTATCAAATTTGGTTTGTCCAAAATCGGGAATCAACACCATATCTAGAGTAAACGCATCGGTTAAACCGTACTTTAAATCTAAACCTCCTTTTAAGGTTCCAAATGTTTTTTCTTTTGCTGGACTATTAAGATAAAAAGAAGAATAGGGAATTAGAAACAAACGAGTTGGAGTATTGATATTTTCGATACCTTCCAAAATTCCAGCTTGTTGTGTAAATGCACCTTTTCGATTGTCAACAGGATTCCAAGTAAATTTCTGACGTAAACGGCGCACTTCTCTAAAAAACTGAATACCCCAAGTTTGTTGGTCTTCTTTAGAAAAACGTAATGCAGCATATGGAATTTTGATTTCCACGTGCCAGCCTTCACTGGAAATTTTTGTTTGACTGTGCCAAATAGCATCCCACGTATCATCTTCACCATTTGGCGTTCGAATTAAATCTAATTGTCCATTTGAAGCTGTTACATTGAAACTATATTCTTGTTGTCCGTCGTTAAAACCATTAATAAAAACACCAAATAAATCTGCTGTTCCTAAATCGTCTCTTTCAGATATTTCTTTTAAAATTTTATTAGGTTCGTTATCATACAAAGTCGCACCAATATAAACGGCATCATTATCATACAACACTTTCACCTCAGTTCTTAATTCTTTTGCTTCTGGTCTTCCGTTATCGGGATCAAACATTACAAAATCTTTTGCAACTGGGGCGTTTTTCCACTCTATATCATTTAAATCACCGTCAATTTTAATGGTCGAGTTTAATTTTACAGCTTGGATTTTTTTCTTAACAAACGCAACATCCTCGTTTTTTTCTTGAGCAAAAGAAAAATGAGATACAGCTATAAAAAAAAAGAAGTATTTAAATAAATTCATTAAGTAGTTTTTACAGAATTGCAAAATTAGACATAACATACCCATATTTGTTTCAAAAAAAAATGTTAAATTTTTAATTATGAAAAAAAATCACAAATTTACAGCATCTTGTTGCAAATGTTGAACGTATTTATTTTAGTGACTTTACGGCCGAAGCACACCACCATTAAGTCAAAATAATCGACGAAACGCAAAAAATAACCGTTAAAAAACATTTTGAAATTTTTTTTTCTCAAAATAACTTCTATATTTGCGCCCTTAGCAACAACATTTAACAAGAAGATTAACAATGAGTTACAAGTTTTTACCTTTAGTTTTTTTAGGATTTATTTTAAATTTATCGAATAATAAAACTACATTTAAGACTACATCTAAATCAGAATCAGTAAATACTGAGATCGCAAAGCCAACAAAAATTGCAGAAAATAAAGTACTTACTTTTGAAGAAAAAACAGCACTAATTTACAATTCTATTGAGGCTGGTTTTTACTCGTTACCAAAGTTAGAAACTTTTACAAAAGCATTTGAAGGATATTCAGCATTAGAAAACCAAGGTAAAATTAAAAATAGCATTTTAACTATTGTCGATTTTAGTTTTTCTTCTACCAAAGAAAGAATGTGGGTAATTGACATGGAACAGAAAAAAATACTTCTACAAACGTTAGTTTCTCACGGTATGAATTCTGGAAAAGAATTTGCTAAATCATTTTCTAATCAAAATGAATCTTTCAAAAGCAGTCTTGGATTTTTCATAACAGGAGAAACCTATACTGGTAAACATGGAATTTCTTTAAAATTAGATGGTCAAGAATTCGGATTAAATGATAATGCGAGAGAAAGAGCAGTTGTTATTCATGGTGCAGAATATGTTTCCAAAAAATTAGCAAATAAACAAGGTTACATTGGAAGAAGTCAGGGTTGTCCTGCAGTTGCTCCAGAAATTGCTCCAAAATTAATCAATACAATTAAAAACAAATCGGTTTTGTTCATTTATCATCCTACAAGAATGTATGTAAACAAATCGAGATTAGTTTCATAAAATATTTTTTTTTGAAATCAAACAACCACTATGAAATAGTTTAAGGACAAGGAAATAATTTATTAATTCTTAACGTTTAACTTATCGAATAAGATTTTGTCTAAGTTATAAATATCTTCTCTAAAGTGTAATCCGTTTTTATCGGACCAACTGGTCCAATACAATTGGTGAATGAAAACAGGTTTTTTAACCTTAATATAATATGTTTCTTTGTCTGCAATTATTTGGTCTATTGCGTCTTTTTCTTCAGCCAATCTTTTTTGATTTTCAATTTCTTCTTCTGGAGTTAATTTTTTCGGCTTGTAATTTTTGTTAGCTTTTAATTTAGCTTCTTTTTCAGCACGTTCCTTTCGAATAATTTCTAAGCTTTTCCAACGACCGTTATCTTGGTCTTCTAACACTTTTTTGGCAAGTTTTACAGGGTTTTCGACTCGAACACAACCCGAACTTAAAGCTCTATATTTTAAATTAAAATAATCTCTATGATTGGTATCATGCAAATAAACCAAATGATGATTAGGGAAATTAAACTTCACTACACCTAACGAATTGTTATAACCTGGTGTTTGAACATACCTGTAGCTTTCTGCTTTTTCAACATCCCATTCTGCAGGGGAAACGACTGTGTTTTTTCCTTTATAGATCGTGATTCTATTTTTATAAAAATAATTTCTATTTGCAGCCGCTTCTACTGACAAATCTTCTTTAATAATTGTGGGTGGAACTGTCCAAGTCGGATTAAAAACAAAATTAGACAACTTAGAAGATAAAATTGGAGTCATACGTTGTGGCCTTCCGCATACAATTTTATGAGTGGCAACAGTATCATTTTCAATTACATAATCTAACTGATAATTTGGCAAATTAATTAAAATATACTCCTCTCCTAAATTTCTAGAAAACCATCTCCAACGCTCTAAATTTGCTAGAATTTGATTTTTTCTTGTTTCCTTATTAGTATTTAAGGCTTTAAGTGTTCCAACTCCAATTACACCATCTGCAAATAAACCATGTCTCTTTTGAAATTTCTTAATACCTTCAAGCATGCTTTTATCAAACTTTTTAGACAACGTATCTTTTCCTTGCAAATCATTCCAATATACCAATCGTCTTTTAATTTCTTTGACCACTCGTGTGGTATCGTTAAATTTAATTTTAAGATTTTTATTTAAGGAATCGAAAGTTTTGTTTGGTAATTTATTGACAAGAACTAAAGCTTCTTTGAGGGAAAGATAAACTGGATGTTTTGGTAATAAATTTTTTAAAGAAGCGGCAACTTTTTTGGAATCAATTGCCTCTTTTAACAACTTTCCGATGGATATTTTCTTGTCAAATAAATCCCAATTTTCATAGACATCATTAGGATTTAGCTTCCCTTTATAATAGTGATTACAAAGTTTTTCATAAGTTTGAGTTAATAGAATATCGTAAGATAATTTTTCTTCAAGCTCTAAAGAATCAAGTCTCAATTCTAATTGAAAAATTTTATTAATGTTATAGTCTTCTGGATATAAACCTTCTTCTTTAGCCTTTTCTATTTGAAAAATCAGATCTTCTCTATTTTCGCGGTCGACCCAAATTTCATGATTTTCAAACAAACTGTAATAACTTTTAATACTATCCGATTTATCAGCTAATAAATCTTCAGGCATCGCATGAATAGTTATTTTTCGGACTGTATCGAAGTAATCTTCGCTTTCTTCAAAAG
Source organism: Flavobacterium difficile (assembly GCF_011392115.1). GTDB lineage: Bacteria > Bacteroidota > Bacteroidia > Flavobacteriales > Flavobacteriaceae > Flavobacterium > Flavobacterium difficile. The sequence goes on along the minus strand of NZ_JAAJBT010000003.1, from coordinate 162,345 downwards.
ATTCTTTTCTGCTATTTTTACATGACATAAAAACAACAAACAGTAAAACGATAAACAAGCAAATCTTTCTCATCATATACAAATTTAACAAATTATGCGTGCCTATTAAATTTTATCGACAAGAAACTCTTTTACCCGACAAAAATCTTAAACATAACAAAATGTTTCCCAATATTTGGAATTTCAAAGGCATCTCCAGAAACTAAAAATCCAAAATTTTCATAAAATCGCACCGCATTTTCTCTAGCATTACACCACAAGAGTTGTCCTTTTTTTTCTTCTACAAAAGTACAAACTTCTTTAAGAATATGCTGGCCATAGCCTAAACCTTGATACTCACTTAACACCGCCATTCCTCGTAACTGAAATTGTTGAACTTGCTTAAAATTTTCATTAAATGCCAAGTAAACTGAAGCCACACCAATCAAATTATTTGTATGAAAGAGTCCAAAATGTGTAGTATCTACTGCATCATCTCCAACAAAAAAGCAAGTTTCAATTGGTTTTCCTTGTCTCAAAACTGCACTTCGAACAGGAAAAGTTTCCAAATAAGTAATTTTTTTTACTTTTATTTCATTCATAAACAATTATAAATTAATAAATTAGAAAGTTAAAATTTAAAAAAGATATTTTTTTTATAAAAAAACTTGCATTTAACGAGTTTTTCATATTATATTTGCACTCACCAAAATTAAAAATGCGAAAGTAGCTCAGTTGGTAGAGCGTCAGCCTTCCAAGCTGAATGTCGCGAGTTCGACCCTCGTCTTTCGCTCTAATATTTATTGAATTTTAAAATTCTACCATGCGAAAGTAGCTCAGTTGGTAGAGCGTCAGCCTTCCAAGCTGAATGTCGCGAGTTCGACCCTCGTCTTTCGCTCAAAAGCCTCAATTTTTTTTGAGGCTTTTTTTTTGAACTTATCTCAAATCACTTAAATCAGAACCCGTTTCTAGCTCTACAGGCGCTTTACCTTGCTGAAACAATCTTGCAGATAAATTTCCTTTCAAAGTAATTTTACTATCTACAACTTCCAACCAACTTCCTTCTCTTAAACCCAAAACCGATTGCGGATTATAATGATGAAACTCTTTTATTCGCGTTTCTCTTGTTTCACCCATATGTTCTAAACCTTCGATTGGATCTAAATAATGTGGATTCAAATTAAACGAAACCAGTCCTAAAGTCCTAAAACTTGGTGGATAAACAATTGGCATGTCATTCGTAGTTCCCATTGTTAATCCACAAATGTTACTACCGGCACTTGTTCCTAAATAAGGCACACCATTTTCAACCGCATGCTGAATCGCATCTAACAAATTATATTTATAAAGCATATCAACTAAAACAAAAGTATTTCCTCCACCAGTGAAAATAGCTTCTGCATTAGTTATTGCCTCAATAGGATTTTCAAATTCATGAATCCCTTTAACGTTAATATTTAATTGTTGAAAAACTGGTTTTATTTTTTCAGTGTATTCCTCATGAGTAATTCCACCAGGTCGTGCAAATGGAATAAAAATTAAATTGGAAACGGTTGCAAAATGTTCCGCTAAAGTTGGGAGCAAATAATCTAAATAAGTACCGCCAAAAACCGTTGATGTACTTGCAATAATGACCTTTTTCATAAGTTCTTCTAAAATTTACTTTATTCTTAACAAAATTTTATATGGATTGTTGTTTTGTTCTCTTATTTTTACAAACAAAAATAAAAAGCTATTAAAAACTATTTACACATACTAATATTTTTGGTTTCACAATTTGTTGTTTCACAAAATGATTCCATCATTAAAGGAAAAATAGTAGTGGAAACAAACATCAATGAAGCCGTTACTATTGTAAATATTTCTAACAAAACTAATACAAATTCTGGAAATAGTGGTTATTTTGAAATAAAAGCTAAAGTGAATGATACATTAATTTTCTCTGCGCTACCTTATGATGTTATTCAATTACGGGTAACCGCAAAAGATTTTGGACCTGATTTACTTTTTGTAAAAATGTCACCTAGATCTAAATTAATTGAAGAAGTATTAATTTCTAATGCTACTGTAATTACTCCAGAAAATTTAGGTTTGGTTCCGAAAAATCAAAAAAGATATACGGTTGCTGAAAGAAGAATTAAATCTGGAGAAGTTGGGAAAGTGTCAATTGGAGCCTTAATAAATTTAATTACGGGCTACGATAAAGAATTAAAAAAAAATCTAGAAACAGAGAAAAAAGAAATGTTTCAAGAAAAAATTTTAAATGAATTTGGAGAAGAATATTTTATTAAAACCCTAAAAATACCAGCAATGTATTTAAAAGGATTTTTATTTTATATTAGTGAGGACAAAGCTGCAGTTGAGATACTTAAAAGTGAAGATAAAACCATAAAAATGTTTCAATTATCAGATTTAGCTACAGCATATTTAAAAACAATACCAAAAGAAATTTCAAAATAACTTGAAAAACTATTTATACATATTACTATTGTTATTTACTCAATTTGTTGTTTCGCAAAACGATTCCATCATTAAGGGAAAAATTATTGTTGAAACTAACGACAATGAAGGGGTTACTATTGTGAACATTTCAAACAAAACCAATACTACTTCTGGAAATGGAGGCTATTTTAAAATAAAAGCTAAGGTTAATGATACGATAATTTTTAGCGCACTTCATTTGGTAGCCAAAAAACATATTGTTACGAAAAAAGATTATGGTAAAGATTTACTATTTATCAAATTAGACATTTACACCAAGCATATCAAAGAAATAATGATTACAAGTGATAGTCGCATCACATCTGAATCACTTGGTTTAGTTCCAAAAGGCCAAAAACAATACACTCCGGCTGAAAGGAGAGTCAAAACCGCGGGTGATTTTGACGGACAATTTGGACTCAATACAGCCTTTAGCGTAGATCCAATTATTAATGCGATTACAGGCCGAACAAAGCAATTAAAAGCTGAATTAGAAGTCGAAAGAAAAGAATTTTTACAACAAAAAATCAACACCAATTTTGACGCTGAATACATCATGAATCAATTACACATTCCTGAAGAATATGTAGAAGGATATGTTTTTTACATCGTAGAAGATGAAGAATTAAAAGCTGCTGCGAAAGCCAAAAATAAAACATTACTCTCATTTAGAATGAGTGCTTTGGCGGCTGAATATTTAAAAATTAAAAACCTTCAACCTTTTTATGCTAAAACGGAAACTACCGAAAAAGTTGAGGGTAAAACCGAAAACAACACACTTCCTAAACCTGAAACAGAACCCAAAAAAGATGAATAAAATTAAAATCAGTTGCTTACTTCTGCTCTTCGTTTTTTTAAGCTCGTTTTACCTACATAAATTTTATGTAGGTGTATTTCAAGTAGACTATATTAAAGAAAAAAAAGCCGTTCAAATTACCGCAAGATTATTTATCGATGATTTAGAAAAAGCATTATACAAAAAACACAACAAACATTTTTATATCACGACCAAAGAGGAAATTGCTGAGAGTAACAAGTACATTGCGAATTATTTAGAGGAAAAATTAAAAATTAAAATTAACAACAAAACACAAATCTTTCAGTTTTTAACGAAAGAGCAAGAAGACAATGTTATAATTTGTTATTTAAAAATTAATTGTAAAGAAAAAATAAAAGATCTTGATATCACTAATAATGTTTTAACTGATATTTTTAATGAACAACAAAATTTAGTACATTTGAATATTGATGGTAACAAAAAAACACTTTTGTTTACTAATTCGGAAAACAATCAGAAATTAAAATACAAGTAACTAATAAATAAACAAATATTTAACTTCAAAACAACCTAAACCATAATTAAAACCATATGAAAAAGTCTATTTCGATTGCTTTATTGTTTTTTGCTTCTTTAACAACTTATGCACAAGAAGTAAAAAAAGAAGAGGCAAAAAAAGAACTTCAAGGTCATACAGACATCAATAAGTTCAGTCAAATGTATGCTGAAATGGCAACACCAAACATGTTCAGAACAGCTTCTGGAGCGCCAGGACCTGCTTATTACCAACAACAAGCCGATTATAAAATTAATTTAGAATTAGACGATAAGCTTTCTAAAATATATGGTAGTGAAACGGTAACCTATTACAATAATTCTCCAGAATCTTTAGATTATTTATGGGTGCAATTAGACCAAAATATCGCAAGAAAAGATTCTCAAACACCTTTAATTGACAATGAAACCATGCCTACTGCAACTTCGCCTGAGAACTTTGCAAAAAATTATATGGGTAACGGATTTGACGGTGGATTTAATTTAGAATACGTTAGAGATGAAAAAGGTAACGCAATGAAATACACCATCAATCATACTATGATGCGAATTGATTTGCCTAAATCTTTAAAAAAAGGAGAAAAAGTTGTTTTTTCCATCAAATGGTGGTACAATGTGAACAATTACATGAAAGATGGTGGAAACGGACGTTCTGGCTATGAACTTTTTCCTGATGGGAATAAATTATATGTAATTGCTCAATTTTATCCAAGAATGTGTGTTTACAATGATGTTGAAGGTTGGCAAAATATGCAGTTTTGGGGAAGAAGTGAATTTGCTTTAGTTTTTGGAAACTACGATGTGAAAATTACGGTTCCTGCAGATCATATCCTAGACGGAACTGGTGTGCTACAAAATAGAAACGAAGTTTACACACCAGAACAAGTGAAAAGATGGCAATTAGCAGAAAATTCATTTGAAAAACCAGTAATTATCGTAACGCAAGAAGAAGCAACTGCTGCAGAAAAAGGATTTTCTAACGCCAAAAAAACTTGGCATTTAAAAGCTGAAAACGTAAGAGATTTTGCTTTTTCAACTTCAAGAAAATTCATCTTAGACGCAATGGCTGTTAAAGTAGGAAACAATAAACCTATGGCCATTTCTATGTATCCAAAAGAGGCTAATCCATTATGGGAAAATTTATCAACTTTAGCTGTAGCACATACGTTAAGAACATACTCAAAATACACATTTGACTATCCTTATCCTAAAGCGATCTCGGTTTCTGCTGAAGATCAAGGAATGGAATATCCAATGATTTGTTGGAATTATGGTCGTCCAGACGATAAAGGTGTTGTTAGCGACAGAACAAAATACGGCATGTTAGGAGTAATTATCCATGAAGTAGGTCATAACTTTTTTCCAATGATTGTAAATTCAGATGAAAGACAATGGACTTGGATGGACGAAGGTTTAAATACTTTTTTAGAATATCTAACAGAACAAGAATTCGATAAAAACTTCCCAGCAAATAGAGGTCCAGCTAAAACTATTGTACCTTACATGAAAGGAAACCAGCAATTTTTAGAGCCAATTATGAGTCATGGTGATGTCATTTATAACTTCGGTTCTAATGCTTACGGAAAACCAGCAACGGGATTAAACATATTGAGAGAAACAATTATGGGTCATGAATTATTTGATCACGCATTTAAAACCTATGCCAACCGTTGGAAATTTAAACACCCAACTCCTGAAGACTTTTTTAGAACAATGGAAGATGCTTCTGCAGTAGATTTAGATTGGTTTTGGAAAGGCTGGTTTTATTCTACTGATGTGGTAGATTTAGGAATTAAAAATGTTAAACAATATTATATTACTGAAGATCCAACCAAAGAAGCAACTGCATCGTTTAACAGAAGAGGTAGAAAAATATCTGATTCAGGACCAATGCTTTACATTGTAAATAGTGACAGTCCAGATTTAAAACCAGAAGCTAAAACGGCTTTAGAAAATGAAAAAGTAGTAGCTTTAAAAGACTACTTATCAAAAAACTTTACTGCGGAAGAAAAAGCAGCTTTAAAAAATCCAAAATACTTTTATGAAGTAGAATTTGAGAAGCCAGGAAGTTTAATGATGCCAATAATTGTACAACTAATTTATGAAGATGGTACCGCTGAAATTCAAAAATTCCCTGTGCAAATTTGGAGAAGAAACAATAGTACAGTGAAACGAGTTTTTGCTACTGAGAAAAAAGTTGTCAAATTGCAATTAGATCCAAAATTAGAAACTGCAGATATTGATGTTACCAACAACACTTGGCCAAAAGAAGCTGTTGTAGACAAATTTGAGCAGATAGAAAAAAAATAACAAAAAAACGTTATTCTTAAAACCATTAAGGCTTAAGTAAACTAGTTACTGATAACTTACTACTTATTTCCTTAATGGTTTTTTTCGTATCACAATATCTTTTAATACATTTGTAAATCATTTAAACTTCAAGATTATGTTTGGAATTGGCGGCGGAGAAATATTTTTTATTTTAATTGTAATACTTATGCTTTTTGGTTCAGACAAAATTCCTGAAATCGCAAGAACTTTAGGAAAAGGAATGGCGCAATTAAAAAATGCAACTAACGAAATCAAACACGAAATCCAAAAAGGTGCTGAAGATAACGGCCTAGACATGAAAAGTCTTACTGGCGGAATTTCCGATGAAATTGCCAACGCAAAAGAGAACATGAACAAGGCCATAAATCCCACCGAAATAGCAAATCCGATTACTGAAATTAAAGAAGATTTAGAAAATTTAACCGGACCAATTAAACGCCAAATGTAATGTTAGAAAAAATTATTGACGCAGATAAAAGTCTCTTTATTTTCTTAAACAACCTAGGATCTGAATCTTTCGATGGCATTTGGAAACTACTAACCAATCAATTAAATTGGATTCCGTTTTTTCTTTTACTTTTGATTTTACTTCGAAAGAAGATTGAAACCAAGAAACTTGCTCTCATTTTAATCACAATCACTGCATTAATTACATTCACAAACGAATTAACAGATGTTGTAAAACATACAGTTGCAAGAATCCGACCATGCAACGATACAGAATTGAAGGGTTTAATTAGAGTCGTTTTGCAAAGAAATTCTTTTAGCTATTTTTCTGGTCATGCTTCTAATTCAATGGCCACGATGTTATTTTTGTTTTTGATTTTAAGAAAACATTACAACTACAGTTATTTCATTTTCTTATATCCACTAATTTTTGCTTACAGCCGAATTTACCTAGGATTGCACTTCCCTTTAGATATCATATCTGGTTATATTTTTGGTTGCTTAACAGGATTTTTATTTTATACCATTTATCTAAAAATCTTATCAAAAATAAAATAATTTATTTCACTCGAGTAACCGTTAATCCATCACGAATTGGCAATAAAACGGTTTCTACACGATCGTCTTCATTAATAATTTTATTATAATCTAATAAAATCTGTGTGCTTTTGTCGTTCGCTTTTACTTCTTCTAAAACTTTTCCACTCCACAATACATTATCTGATAAAATAATGCCACCTTTATTCATTAACGGTACAATCAAATGAAAATAATTGATGTAATTTTCTTTATCCGCATCAATAAAAACCAAATCGAATTTTTTATTTAAAGTGGGTATAATTTCAATTGCATCACCAATATGCTGAAAAATTTGATTCGAATATTCAGACAAATCAAAATATTTTTGTTGAATTTCTTCTAATTCTTCATTAATATCAATCGTATCTAAAGTCCCATTTTCTTGCAAACCTTCTGCCAAACACAAAGCAGCATAACCTGTATAAGTTCCAATTTCTAAAATCGTTTTTGGATTGATAATTTTAGACAACATACTCAACACTCTACCCTGAAAATGTCCACTTAACATTCTAGGTTGCAAAATTTTCTGATGGGTTTCTTTATTCAATTTCACCAATAATTCTGGTTCTTGTTGGGAATGAAGGGCTACATAATTTTCTAAATCTTCGGATATAAAGTGCATAATTAGGATGTTTTCGAAGTACAAAAGTACAAATTTCAATAGCAATGACAACTCCAAAAAGCAATAACAATTGATCAATTATAACATCGGCTTATTGACAAATTGATAAATTGACATAACTTGTCCCGAATTTCGGGATTAATACTATCTTTGCACCATGCAAGCAGACAAAAAAGACATCAGAGCTTTATCTAAAGAGCAATTAAGAGATTTTTTCGTAGCCAACGGTGACAAAGCCTTTCGTGGGAACCAAATTTACGATTGGTTATGGAGCAAAAGCGCTCATTCTTTTGAAAACATGACCAACATTTCAAAAGAAACTCGAGCTATGTTAGAAGCTAACTTCGTTATCAATCACGTAAAAGTCGACACCATGCAACGCAGTGAAGACGGAACAGTAAAAAACGCGGTTCGTTTGCACGACGATTTAATTGTAGAAAGCGTATTAATTCCTACTAAAACAAGAACAACAGCCTGTGTTTCAAGTCAGGTAGGTTGCAGTTTAGATTGTAACTTTTGCGCCACAGCTCGTTTAAAACGCATGCGCAACTTAACACCTGGCGAAATTTACGACCAAGTGGTGGCTATCGATAATGAAAGTAAACTGTATTATGACAGACCGCTTTCTAATATCGTTTTTATGGGAATGGGCGAACCACTTATGAATTACCCAAACGTAATGAAAGCCATTGACATGATTACTTCTAATGAAGGATTGGGCATGTCTCCAAAACGCATTACCGTTTCGACTTCTGGAGTATCAAAAATGATTAAAAAAATGGCCGATGATGACGTAAAATTCAACTTAGCAGTTTCTTTACATTCTGCAATTGAAGCCACAAGAAATCAAATCATGCCATTTACGAAAAGTTTTCCATTACCCGAATTACGTGAAGCTTTAGAATATTGGTATGCTAAAACAAAAAGCAAAATTACCTACGAATATGTAGTTTGGAAAGGAATTAACGACGACAAAGCTTCCATCGATGCATTAGTAAAATTTTGCAAATATGTACCGTGTAAAGTCAATTTAATTGAGTACAATGCAATTGACGATGGTGATTTCCAACAAGCAAGCGAACAAGCTACTAACAATTACATTGCTGCTTTAGAAAAAAATAATATTGTTGTAAAAGTTCGTAAAAGTCGTGGTAAAGATATTGATGCCGCTTGCGGACAATTAGCCAATAAATCTTAAACCAATTGGTCATTCTGAATTTATTTTAGAATCTAATTCTTGCATTTTTTTGGAGCTATATCCTGCTTTCCGCTATATCTTTATATAATTTGTAACTTAAAATAGTTTCAAATTATATAAAGGATGCCGCTACAATCAGGGCTAAACTTCTTAGCAATCTTTTGGCGAAACTACAAGTTTTCACTACTTTTGTGTATATGAAAATTACCGAGCAAATAAAAGAGCCTATTGCCTACGAAATGGAACTTTTCGAAAAAAAGTTTCAATTGGCTATGTCTTCTAAAGTGGCCCTTTTAAACCGAATTACCCATTACATTGTAAACAGAAAAGGAAAACAAATGCGTCCGATGTTTGTATTTCTTACAGCAAAAATGGTATCCGGCGGAACAGTAAACGACAGAACCTATCGCGGCGCTTCGGTAATTGAGTTGATTCACACGGCGACTTTAGTTCACGATGATGTAGTAGACGATAGCAACAAACGTCGCGGATTTTTTTCTATCAATGCGTTGTGGAAAAATAAAATTGCAGTTTTAGTGGGCGATTTCTTACTTTCAAAAGGCTTACTACTTTCAATAGACAATGGCGATTTCGATTTACTAAAAATTATTTCCGTTGCCGTAAGAGAAATGAGTGAAGGCGAATTGTTACAAATCGAAAAAGCCAGAAAACTAGACATCACTGAAGCCATTTATTACGAAATTATCCGACAAAAAACAGCCACTTTAATAGCTGCTTGTTGTGCACTTGGTGCTTGTGCAGTTGTTCCAGAAAAATCGAAAACGGTTGAAAAAATGCGAAAATTCGGCGAATTAATCGGAATGGCTTTTCAAATTAAAGACGACTTATTCGACTACACCGAGGATGCTATCGGAAAACCAACCGGAATTGACATCAAAGAACAAAAAATGACGTTGCCTTTAATTCATACTTTAAATAATTGTTCACCAAAAGAAAAAAGCTGGCTGATCAATTCCATCAAAAATCACAATAAAGACAAAAAACGTGTGAAAGAAGTCATCACTTTTGTAAAAAATAACGGCGGACTTTCCTATGCCGAACAAAAAATGATTCAATTTCAACAAGAAGCGTTACATCTTTTACAAGACTTCCCTACTTCTATCTATAAAGATTCCTTAATTTTAATGGTGAATTACGTGATTGAAAGAAAGATTTAATCAATGTGCCAATTGTTCGATTTTCAATAAGTCAATTATTGACACAACCTTTTTAATACCAAAAGCGTCTATAAAACTAGAACATTAAATTGGCTTATCGACAAATTGACTAATTGCCATGCAACCTTTTTAAAAACAAAATCGTCTATACTAATAGAAACGTTTAAAATTTAATTTTTGAAAGTTTTTTAAAAACTAATGCAACCATTTACAAACAAGAATCGTCTATAGTAATAGAAGCTTAAATTTGAATTGACAAATCAACTAAATGAAAGTAATAGCATTACATAAAAACGAACAACAACTAATTGCTGAAGCGATTGCAAATAATCGTCAAGCGCAACAGCAGTTGTATGCTAAATATGCTTCAAAAATGTTAAGTGTTTGTCGTCAGTACATAAAAGATGTACACCATGCCGAAGATGTCATGATTACTGGTTTCATGAAAATGTTTACCAATTTAAAAAAGTTTGAACAAAAAGGAAGTTTTGAAGGTTGGATCAAACGCATCATGATTCATGAATGTATTGATTATTTAAGAGTTAAGAAAAATAGCTTCAATCACAAAGATATAGAAGATGTAATTTATTCGGAAGCAGAAGACAATTACGAAATGGAAGGCGATTTTTCTATAGATGACATTCAATTATTAATAGATAATTTGCCAGATGGATATAAAATGGTTTTTAATTTATATTGTATAGAAGGCTACAAACACAATGAAATTGCCGAATTATTAAAAATTTCAGAAGGCACATCAAAATCGCAACTGTCTCATGCTAGAAAAATGTTGCAAACCCAAATTACCGAATTAAAAAACAAAAGCAATGGCACCAAATAATTTCGACAATAAAATTCAACAGCAATTCAATTCTAGAAAAATTGAACCTTCTGCGCAGGCTTGGGACAGATTAGATGCCATGCTTACCATTGCAGAAGAAAAAAAACAACCTGTAAACTATTTTTGGTTAAAGATTGCAGCTGCTTTCGTTCTGTTTACTGGAATAGGTTATCTTTTTTTTCAACATAACCAGAAATCAGAAGTTTTACAACAAAGTAATGAAGTAGTCATTTCAAAAGAAACTCCAACTAATGAAGTTGAAAACAGTGATGATTCTGCAAGAGTAATTTCCACAGAAAATCAAAAAGAATTAGCTGTTGCGACACCAAAAACAACACCTTCTATTGGTAAAAAAGTTTCTAAACAAAATGATAATTCAAAACATCAATCAAAATTAGATTCTTATTTAGCTGTAATAGAAAAACAAAACGAATCAAATACCAATAACGAAAACAAAACCACAGCACAAGAGCAATTAAATCAAAAACCTACGTATAAATATGTAAATCCAGAAACTTTACTTGCCGAAGTACAAGGTAATAAAAAGTCGAACGGCACTACAAATACGTACCAATCTACTTTAAAGGTAGACCCTAATGATTTGTTGCATTCGGTTGAATCAGAGCTCGATCAATCGTTTAAAGACAAGGCATTAAACAAATTAAAACAAGCAAAATCAGCTTTTGTAAACAGAAACTATAATTAAAAAAAAAACTTTAAAAAACTAGAAATCATGCAAAAAATTATTTTATACGTTAGTATAGCACTAGTAACATTAGTAAATACTGTAAGTGCTCAAGAAAAAACTTTCGAGCAAAGCGCTAAGCAAATTGGTGTGCAAATAAAAACCATAGCAGAAGAAGAAAAGAAAGCTTTAAAAGCAGAAGTTGAAGCTATAGACAAAGCATTAGAGTCTGGAAAAATGACGAAAGAAGAAGCCGCAAACGCAAAAGCAAAAATTGCGGAAGAACGTGCCAAAAACATTGAAACTAAAATAGCTGAACAAGAAGCTGCCTTAAGAGCCTTAATCAACGGAAAACTAGATTTTGAAGAAGCTAACGATACAACGAAAAAAAATAGTTTTTCAATTCCTGGTGGATACAGAAAAAATAAAGAAAACGAAAACAAATCTGAAAACAGAACAACAAGTCAGTTTGTATTTGCTACAGGTTATAACAATTTAGTAACAGACGGTGCCGTTGCCAATTCAGAATTTAGCTATACGCGTTCAGGTTTTTATGAGTGGGGCGTAACTTGGAATACACGTTTATCTAAAAACAGTAACTTATTACATTTAAAATATGGTGTTGGTTTTATGTACAACATACTTAACGCAACAGACAACCGCGTATTTGCAGATGTTAACAACCAAACTGTTTTGGTTCCGTTTTTCACCGATTTAAGACCAAGAAAAACATATTTTAAAAATGTATATTTTGTGGTTCCTGTACATTTAGAATTTGATTTTTCTAAAACCAAAACTGTAGATGAGAAAAAAGTATTCAAGTCTCACAAAGGAGCACGTTTCGGAATAGGAGGATTTGTAGGTGTAAACACCAATTCAAAACAATTTATTTCTTACAAGCAAGATGGATATAAAATTTCTGAAAAACAAAAAGGAGATTTCAACGTAAATGATTTTACGTATGGTTTAAGTACTTACATTGGTTACAAACAAACGTCTTTATATTTAAAATACGATTTGAATCCAGTATTTGAAAACAACGCAATAGACCAAAACAACATTTCACTAGGAATTCGTTTCGATTGGAATTAGTAAGTAGAATTACATTTTTTTTGAGTTATATTTTCATACTTTTTTCTAAAGCCTACAGGATTTTCTTGTAGGTTTTTTTATGCCTTTTTGTCTTAATACACTTGTTTCAGAATCACTAAAATTATTGTATTTTTACCAGCTAAAATTAAAACAAGACATTGATATCTAAAGAAACCATAGAAAAAGTATTTGACCAAGCTCGTGTAGAGGAAGTCATTGGCGATTTCGTTCAACTGAAACGTTCTGGAAGTAATATGAAAGGACTTTCGCCGTTTGTGAATGAAAAATCGCCTTCCTTTATGGTTTCGCCAGTAAAGCAAATTTGGAAGGATTTTAGCTCGGGAAAAGGTGGAAATGCCGTAACTTTCTTAATGGAGCATGAACATTTCACGTATCCGGAAGCCATCAAATATTTAGCCAACAAATACGGAATCGAAGTTGAAGAAACCATCGTAACCAACGAAGATATCGAACAAGCTAACGAAAAAGAAAGCATGTATTTGGTTTCGGAGTTTGCAAGAGATTATTTTCACAAAACGATGCTACAGACAGATGAAGGTCAGGCCATCGGTTTATCGTATTTCAAAGAACGTGGTTTTACAAAAGAAACTATACAAAAATTTCAATTAGGATATTCTCCTGATGTTTGGGATGCTTTTACCAAAGAAGCCTTAGGAAAGGCTTATAAACTCGAATATCTTGAAAAAACAGGTTTAACCATCGTGAAACAAGAAGACGGCAAAACATTTGATCGTTTTAAAGGCCGCGTCATGTTTCCGATTCAAAGTATGAGTGGCCGAGTATTGGGTTTTGGAGGTCGAATTTTAACCAACGATAAAAAAGCAGCCAAATATTTAAACTCGCCAGAAAGTGAAATTTATCATAAAAGTAAAGTTTTATACGGAATTTTTCAGGCCAAACAAGCCATTGCCAAACAAGACAATTGTTATTTAGTAGAGGGTTATACCGATGTGATTCAGTTCAATCAAAGTGGTATAGAAAACGTAGTGGCTTCCTCTGGAACGGCTTTAACACCAGACCAAATTCGTTTAGTCAATCGTTTAACGAATAACATTACCGTTCTTTTTGATGGTGATGCGGCGGGTTTACGAGCCTCTATTCGTGGAATCGATTTAATTTTGGAAGCAGGTATGAACGTAAAAGTTTGTAGCTTCCCTGATGGAGAAGATCCAGATAGTTTCGCCAAAAATAATTCGTACGATGTTTTAAAACAGTATTTAGAGGAAAACAGCAAAGATTTCATTCAGTTTAAAGCCGACTTATTAGTAAAAGAAGCTAATAACGATCCCATAAAAAAAGCCGAATTAATTAGAGATATGGTAAACAGTATTTCTAAAATTTCAGATTTCATTAAACGTGAAATTTACATTAAAGAATGTTCGCGTATTATGGACATTACGGAAGATGTAATTCGAAGTACTTTAGCCCAAATAGAAAAAAAAGACCTTTCTGATGCCAATAAAAAATTTACGGAAGAAAAAAAAGCATTTGAAGTTCATAAGAATAACGAGGAATTAAGACCCGAAAAAATTGACAGTCAGTATATTTTCGAACAAAAAATTATTGAAATTTTATTAACTAATGGATTAAAAACAGAAACCTTCACAGAAATTTTTCAGACTGAAGATGAATCGGGAAATTTAGTAGACATTAAAGAAACCAATTCTTATAAAATTTATGAAAAAATATATTTGGCACTTCAAGAGGATGAAATTGAATTAGCCAATCCAATATTCAGAAATATTTATACCGATATTATCAATTATTATAATCAGAATTTAGAATTCGAAATTGACAAATACATTTCACAAACAACTCCTGAAATAACAGAAAAAATTACATCTATTTTAATGTTAGAAGAACGTGATGCTTTACATAAGTGGCACCTTAGAAAAATTGTTGTAGAAGATAAAAACATAACTTTAGAGCAAAATGTTTCTGAAACTATATTATCTTATCGCTTTTTATTAATTGATAAAATGATTGCAGAAAACATGAAAAACATTTCACCTGATGTAACTATTGATAATTCAGAAATATTATCGAACAGTAAAGACTTAATTACTTTAAGAAATGTAATTGCAAAAAATTTAGGTAGGGTTTTAGTGCGGTTTTAATTTCTGTTTTCTTCATTCTAAGGGAAAAAGAAAAGCGTACTATTACTAACTTTTTTGAAAACTTACAAAACATAAAAAAACGAAGCTTAACTTCGTTTTAAATCAATTTATTTTAATTAAATAATCTCCAACTGCTTCGCTTTGTTAATCAAATCTAACAAGTTAGTAACACTTAATTTTTGTAGTAACCTTAATTTGTATGTACTAATTGTTTTTTCGTCTAACCCTAATATTTTGGCTACTTCTTTGTTCTTCTTACCATCACTAAAATAACGAAGTACTTCAATTTCTCTAGTAGATAATTTTTTGAATAATCGATCCGATTTTTTGGTTTTATTTAAAATTTCAATAGCTTTTCTAACTTCTGAACTAAAAACATACTCTCCGTTATTTACTCGAATGATGGTGTTTTCTAATTCTGCAAGCGTTATATTTTTGGAAACATAGGCTTTCACACCACATTTAATTGCTGGTGGCGCATACAAAGTATCAGAAACGTTAGAATAAAAAATTACATGCAGTTTAGAATGTTCTTGCATGATTTTTTTTATTTTTAGTATGCTATTTAATCCTGATAATTCGGCATCTAAAACTACACAATTAATTGAACCGGTTTCAATTTTAGCCAATAAATCATCAAAATTAGATACAACATCAGTAACCTTAATAGTAGCACTATTCTTAAAGTAAGTCTGGATTCCCAAGTGAACCACCGGAGAATTATCTGCTAAACAAAGTGTAATCATACTTTACTAATCTATTTTAAAATGTTAGCAATAATTTTTACACAAAATTAACAAAAAAAATTAAAAAATACGCTATTTATCTGATTATAAATTCTTTCGGGATTTCGCAAACCGGAATTGGTTGCATTTTATGTTGATTAATTCTGTTCAATCTCTCATAAATTTTAAATACTTCTGCTTGTCTGCCTTCAAAATTTTCAACCGATTTGCCTTGTTCCATAGCTAACATTGCCCATTCTAATTCGTCATAACTTGCCCCTAATTGGTCTTCGTCACTTCTATCATCACCGAATAAACCATCTGTTGGTTGGGCAACTAAAATACTTTCTGGAACACCTACAAATTTTGCCAATTGTCTCACTTCACTTTTCATTAAATCGGCAATCGGACTAACATCTACACCACCATCACCATATTTCGTGTAAAATCCGACACCAAAATCTTCAACTTTATTTCCTGTTCCAGCCACCAAAAACCCGTGAATTCCAGCTAAATAATATAAAGTTGTCATACGCAAACGCGCTCTTGTGTTCGCTAAAGTCAAATTCAAAGCTTTTTCGTTTTCACAACTTGGCACACTCATTTTAAATGTTTCAAAACTAGGCGTCAAATCTACTCGATCATTAAAAACATTTGGAAAACGTTTTTTCAATTGATTGATGTGTTCGTTCGCTCTATTAACATGACTCGCTGCTTGATGGATCGGCATTTCTACACACAAAACAGGAAAGCCCGTTTGTGCGCACAAAGTAGAAGTTAACGCGCTATCAATTCCGCCAGAAATACCAATTACAAAACCTTTTACACCAGAATTTTCGGCATAAACTTTCAACCAATTTACGATATGATCGTTAATTCCTTTTAAATTTAATGTTGTTTTATTTGACATAATTTTAATAAATACTTTAGCGATATAATTATATATTTGCAGTTCAATAATTTTTGATAAAAATAGTAAATTTCACGCGATGAAAAAATTAATCTTAGTACTAATTTCATGTTGTTTTTTCTTACACTGTAAAAAAAATGATGCGGTTGAAATAGTTGATGTAAAAAAAACAATAGACCTTAACATTGAGCGTTTTGATAAATTATATGCAGCAGCAACTGTGAATAGTTTGCCAGAATTAAAAAATCAATATCCTTTTTTATTTCCTTCTCAATTTCCTGATTCTATTTGGTTTGCGAAAATAAACGACCCTATTTTTAAAGAATTAAACATTGAAGTAGGCAAACAATTTCCTGACAATTCAAAATTTGAAGACGGTATAGAAATGATGGTTTCTAGAGTCAAACATTATTTTCCGGAAGAAAAAAAACCAAGAGTAATTACTTTAGTAAATGAAGTATTAATTGATAAAAAAGCCTTTTATACTAACGATCTAATTTTAATTTCTTTAGATACGTATTTAGGAAAAAATCATAAATTTTACGAACCGTTTGCCGAATACCAGAAAGCCAATTTAGAACCTCATCAAATTTTACCCGATTTAGTTACCAATTTCGCTTTTAGAAAAATTGTCCCTTCACAAGACAAATCGCTCATTAGTGAAATGATTTATTTCGGGAAACTACATTACTTAAAAGACTTATTACTTCCTGAAGTTCCAAATTATCAGAAAATTGGCTATACAGAAATGCAAGAAAAATTTTGTATTGAAAATGAAGCACAAATGTGGAGTTATTTAGTAAATGAAAAATTATTATACGACAACAACATTAAAAACTACCAACGTTTTATTGAAGACGGACCTTTTACAAAATTTTACTTAGACATTGACAGAGAATCACCAGGAAGAACAGGCCAATGGTTAGGTTGGCAAATTGTAAAAAGTTACATGGAAAATAACGACGTATCGTTAGACCAACTTTTAAAAACAGAACCTTCAATAATCTTTAAAAATTCTGGATACAAACCAAAGAAATAGTATTCGATTTGAGATGTACGATTTGAAACCATAAAAAATAAAAAAAACAATTCATCTAGCGAATACAAAACAAAAATTAACCTTTAACTTACTCTAAAAAAGTAACCTATTTTTAACAATGAGCAAAACATCTGAAATTAAAGTAAACATAGAATTAGACCAAAATAATGTGCCTGAAAAATTAACTTGGACAGCACAAGACGGCGGCATAAACAACGAAGAAGCAAAAACTGTTTTATTATCTATTTGGGACGCGAAAGCAAAAGAAACACTTCGTATCGATTTATGGACCAAAGACATGCCCGTGGATGAGATGAAAATCTTTTTTCACCAAACTTTAGTTGCCATGACAGACACCTTTCAACGTGCCACAGGTGATGAAAAAATGGCCGGCGCAATGACAGATTTTTGCGACTACTTTGCAGAAAAACTTGAATTAAAAAAAATATAAAAATTAGCCATTTAACAGATGGCTTTTTTTTTGTACAAATATTAAATAAAAGTTAAAAACTCAAAAGTAATAGTATTACTATCAATATTATTAGTATGTTTGTTTCATAATTAGTTTCAATTGTTAAAACTTAAAATTATGAAAGCAACTTCTAAAATTATACAGCTATTTTTTGTACTTATATGTACATTTACTTCTGCGCAATCTGATACTTTAAAAATAGTTCCAGATTTTACAACTATTGAAGAAGCGCTTAAAAATCCTTTGCAAGTAAAAAGGTTAAACTTAAGTAATCAAAACCTTACATTCGAACCTAATTTTTTTCAAAAATTTGAAAACTTAGAATACTTAAGTTTAAAAAACGATCATTTAAAAGAACTTCCTAAAGAAATTGGAAACTTAAAAAATTTAAAAATTTTAGATATCAGTGGAAATGATTTCGAAAGTATACCGACGGAATTTAAAAATTTATTGCACTTAGAAGAATTATATCTGAATGATGAAGTAAATCTTAATTTAGAAAAAAGTATTTCAACACTAAAACAATTACCCGCTTTAAAAATATTACACCTTTCAAATGATAAGTTAGACCAACTACCTAAAGGCTTCGAAGATTTAAAAAACTTAGAAATGTTATATCTGGACGACAATAATTTTAAGTTTTTACCGAAACAAATCAAAGGTTTAGATCATTTGCAATATTTAGACTTAAGAAAAAACCCAATTCAACCTACAAGTACAGAATTACAAAATATTAATTTCGGATTTAAAATAAGACTATAAACATGACAGATTCTATTATTGCATTATTTTCTTTAATTGCACTTGAAGTTGTTTTAGGAATAGACAACATTATTTTCATTTCAATTTTATCAGATAAATTACCAGAAAACCAAAGAAACAAACTAAGATATTGGGGAATTGGTTTAGCAATGGTAATGCGTTTACTACTTTTAGCAGCAATATCGTGGATTTTAAAATTAGACACTACAATATTTTCATTCTCAGGTGTCGATTTTTCTGGAAAAGGCATCATATTAATAGTCGGTGGTATTTTCCTAATTTACAAAGCTACTAAAGAAATTTATCACAAAACTGAAACAGTAGCACCAGAGAAAAAAACAGCAACAAAAGCTACTTTTGGAAAGTTATTAGGAGAAGTAATTCTCTTAGATTTAGTATTTTCTGTAGATTCAATTATAACTGCTGTTGGAATGGTTGATGAACTTTGGATTATGTATACAGCTGTTGTAGTAACTGTTTTAATCATGTTAATAGCTTCTAAACCAATTAGCGAATTCATCAAAAAACATCCTTCATTTAAAATACTTGCGTTGTGTTTTTTAATGATGATAGGAGTTTCGTTAATTGCTGAAGGTTTCCAATTTCACATTCCAAAAGGATACATTTATTTTTCCATGTTGTTTGCATTTCTAGTAGACATCATCCAAATGAAAACAATTAACCAAGTAAATCAACAACAATGATCGATTTATTATCAAACATAAAAATACAAGTCAACCCAAAACTATATGTAAAAGATCCTGAAACGTCTGCTTTAGGAAAAAAAATCATTCAAAACAGCATTTTACTTATAGACGAAATTGGCTTTGAAGAGTTTACATTCAAGAAGTTAGGTGAAAAAATAAGTTCCAATGAAAGTTCTATTTACCGCTATTTCGAAAACAAACACAAACTTTTAGTGTATTTGTCTTCATGGTATTGGGCATGGATAGAATACCGTTTAGTGTTTTCAACTACTAATATCGAGAACAAACTAGAAAAATTAAAAAAAGCTATAACTATTGTCACGGAAAACATAGAAGACGATTATTCAACCGCACACGTTAACGAAGCTGTTTTAAATAAGATTATAATTGAAGAATTTACCAAAACGCTTCATAACAAACATGTTGACAAAGAAAACAAAGAAGGGTTTTTCTTAATTTACAAACAGGTAAATTATCGTATAGAAAAAATGATAGAAGAAGTCAATCCAGAGTATCCTTTTGCTAAAAGTTTAGTATCTTCGATCATTGAAGGTTCTTTGCATCAACACTTTTTAAAAAATCATTTAAAAACGATTACCAATTGTAATTCAGAAATCAATCCGACTTCTTTTTACCTTCATTTAGTAGAAAATCTTTTAAAAAAATAAGATATGTCACCATTAAAAAGATATTATAATTTATTACGCCTAGATAAAAAAGACATTATTCAAATTGTTTCATACGCTGCTTTTGCTGGAATAATTAGTTTGTCACTTCCACTTGGAATCCAAGCCATAATTAATTTCATACAAGCCGGTAGAGCAAGTGTTTCTTGGGTTGTATTAGTAGTTTTAGTAATAATCGGCGTGGCTTTTGTTGGCTTACTTTCATTAATGCAATTGCGTATAACTGAAAATTTACAACAAAAGATATTCATTCGTTCTGCTTTTGAATTTACTTATCGTATTCCAAAACTAAAATTTTCTTCAACATACAACAGACATTCTTCAGAATTGGCCAATCGTTTTTTCGATACTTTATCGATTCAAAAAGGAACATCAAAATTACTAACGGATTTTTCTGCTGCGCTATTACAAATTTTGTTTGGATTAATTTTACTGTCGATTTACCATCCGTTTTTTATTATTTTCGGAATATTATTAACTATTTTATTGTATTTCATTTATAAATTTTCATACGAAGCGGGTTTAAAAACAAGTTTAAAAGAATCGAAATTCAAATACAAAGTTGCAGGCTGGTTGCAAGAATTATCTAGAAATAGTTTTAGTTTTAAAAACCCAAATCACTTTGAATTTGCGCTAGAAAAAAACAATAAATTAGTTTCAGATTATATCAATTACAGAGAAGAGCATTTTCGAGTGATTAAAAGACAATTTTCGCAATTGATTGGATTTAAAGTCATTATAACTGCGAGTTTGCTATTGATTGGAGGATTTTTAGTATTAAACCAACAAATGAACATCGGACAATTCGTAGCTGCTGAAATTATCATTTTATTGGTTATCAATTCTGTAGAAAAAATAATTTTAGGTTTAGAAACATTTTATGATGTATTGACCTCTGTAGAAAAAATTGGTGAAGTGACCGATTTACAAATCGAATCAGAATCGGAAGTTACGGCTTCAAACTGCTACATTAATTTAACTTTAGAGTTAGAAGATGTGAGTTTTAAATTTGAAGACGACACCACAAATGCTTTAGAAGGCATAAATTTAAAAATAAATCAGGGTGAAAAAATTGTAATTGAAGGTGATAACGGTTCAGGAAAAACTACATTAATTAGAATTCTGTCCGGATTAATGCAACCTACACAAGGTCATTTTATCATTAATGATGACACGTTTAACAAAATGGATATCAATCAATATCGAACGCATTTTGGAAGTATTTTACAAGGCGAAACTTTGTTCGAAGGTTCTATTTTAGAAAATTTAACGTTTAACAACCCAAACATTTCAAATGAAGATATCAAATGGGCTTTAGATAATTTGAAGTTAACTGGTTTTATAAAAACCTTACCAAATGGTTTAAATACTCCAATTTTTCCTGATGGCAAACAATTATCATCGTCTAACATTCAGAAAATATTATTAGCAAGATGCGTATTACACAAACCTAGAATTTTATTTTTAGAAAATCCAACTGATAAAATGGATGTAGCCACTTCCAAAGAAATCATTGCATTTTTAATGGATCCTAGTCAAAAATGGACAGTAGTAGCCACATCTAACAACAAGCAATTTAGCAACAGTAGTAATCGAATTATTACTATGGAAAAAGGAAAAATTAGTAACATTTTAAATAAATAATTATGTTAAATGTTTCAGACAACAACAGAATTAACAATAAAACGCTTGAAAAATACAGCGCAATCGGATTATTAAATAAAGAAAAACACTATAAAATTTTAAATAAAATTTTTCTTGTTTTTGTGACAATTGCCGTGCTTTTTTTATTTCTTCCATGGACGCAAAACATCTCTGGTTCGGGAGCAGTTACTACTTTAAAACCCAATCAACGACCACAAACTATTCAATCTTTAATTTCAGGACGAATTGAAAAATGGTATGTAAATGAAGGAGATTATGTAAAGGCGGGCGATACTATTTTATTCATTTCGGAAATTAAAGAAGATTATTTGGATCCGAATTTAGTAGAAAATACTAAAAACCAAATGATCGCTAAAGAAGACGCTGTTGCTTCTTATGAAAGTAAAGTTGGCGCCTTAGATTCGCAAATGAACGCCATTAATAACGAAAGAAATTTAAAATCGCAACAAGCTAAAAACAAAATCCGTCAAGCTATTTTAAAAATAAAAAGCGACAGTATGGATTTAGAAGCCATTAAAACACAAATAAAAATTGCGAATACACAATTTAAGCGTGCGGTTCAATTAAACAAAGAAGGCTTAAAACCAGTAACTGATGTTGAAGAAAAACGTTTAAAACTTCAAGAAATTGAAGCTAAAATTATCACTCAAGAAAACAAATTGTTAAGTAGTGAAAACGAATTGATAAATGCACGTGTTGAAATAAGCAGAATCAATGCCGAGTATTCAGAAAAATTCTCCAAAGCACAAAGTGATCAATACACTGCTCAAAGTAGCAAATATGACACAAAAGCTCAAGTAAATAAACTGGAAAACCAATACAACAATTATAAAATCCGAAACGGAATGTATTACATAAAAGCGCCGCAAAACGGATATGTAAACCGAGCTTTGAAATCGGGTTTAGGAGAAAACATAAAAGAGGGAACTCCAATTGTAAGTATCATGCCTGCAAAATATGACATTGCTGTTGAAACTTACATTTCTCCAAACGATTTCCCTTTAATTCAAAAAGGCGAAAAAGTTAGAGTTTGGTTCGATGGATGGCCTACAATTGTTTTTTCAGGTTGGCCGAATTTATCATACGGAACATTTGGAGGAAAAATTGTTGCGGTAGAAAATTTCATATCTGACAATGGAAAATATCGTGTTTTAATTGCTCCTGATGAAGAAGACAAACACGACTGGCCAAAACAATTAAGTATAGGCTCGGGTGCTCAAACAATGGCTTTATTAGACAATGTGCCAATTTGGTACGAAATATGGCGAACCCTGAATGGTTTCCCTCCAAACTATTATAAACCCGCTACTTCAGCAGAAAAAACCAAAGAAGTTTCAGAAAAAAAATAAACCCATGAACAAGTATTTCTTTTTTTTATTTTTTGTGTTTTCGCTATCAAACGCACAAATATCCACAAATGAAATGTCATTTAATGAGTATTTGGGTATGGTGAAAAAATTTCATCCTTTAGTTAAGATTGCCGATTTAGAAATTTCTCAGGCTCAAGCGAATTTGATGATGGCTAGAGGTGCTTTCGATCCGAAATTAGAAGCCGACTTTAGCAGCAAGGAATTTAAAGATAAAAAATATTACTCTTTATTCAATGGCGGATTTAAAATCCCAACTTGGTACGGTATTGAAGTAAAAGGCGGTTTTGAAAATACGGATGGTACTTTTTTAAATCCACAAAACAACACACCCACTGAAGGATTAGGATATGCTGGAATTTCTATTCCAATTTTACAAGGTTTTTTAATCAATCAACGAATGGCCGACTTAAGAAAAGCCAAAATTAATATCAACTTAAGTGCCGCGGAAAGAAATTTACAAGCCATTCAAGTGCTTCATCAGGCAGCTATTGCTTATTTTGTTTGGAAAAAAAATTATGACGAATTCAAATTGTACGAAACCTATTTAGAAAACGCACAAATTCGTTTAAACGGAATTAAAAGTTTAATTGAGCAAGGTGACAAAGCAGCTATAGACAGTGTTGAGGCTAATATTACAGTAAAAAATCGTTTGTTAAATAAAGAAGATGCTTTATTAAAACTTACAAAAGCCCGATTAGAGCTATCAAATTATTTATGGACTACAAATGCCATTCCAATAGAATTAGAAGAACAAATGTATCCTGAAATTAATTTATTTAAAAACATACAAGATTATTTAAGTACAAATGAATTAAATTTAGTGAGCTTTTCGACTGAAAATCATCCAAAAATCAACTCGCTGAACCTTAAAATTAACATGCTTGAAGTAGATAGAAAGCTCAAGGCCAACATGTTACTACCTAAAATAGATTTAGGATATAATTATTTAGCAACACCTAATCAGTTTCAGGAATTTCAATTTCAAGATTATAAATTCGGAGTTAATTTTGCGATTCCACTTTTTTTAAGAAAAGAAAGAGGTAGTTTAAAATTAGCCAAGCAAAAAATTGAAGTCGAAAAATTTAACGTTTCATTTGAAAGAGAGCAGCTTAACAACAAAGTAGCCTCGCAACAAGCAGAAATTATATCTTTAAAAAAACAAGAAAATATTATTTCAGATTTAGTAAAAGACAACTCAACATTATTAAATTCTGAAGAACGCTTATTCGAAATGGGTGAAAGTTCTTTGTTTTTAATTAATACAAGAGAAAACAATTTAGTTGCTGCACAATTGTCTAAAATTGCAATTGAAAACAGATTCTATATTTCTAATGCCGATTTATACAAAACTATTGCTAATCCGAATTAATTTGCAGATGCAAAAATGAGACGTGCCATTTATTAAAAGAATATTGTATTTTTGCACTCTCAATTTCAGATTATGATCATTATAAAAACAGCTGAAGAAATCGAATTGATGCGCGAAAGTGCTTTGATTGTTTCTAAAACTTTAGGAATGCTTGCCAAAGAAATTCAACCTGGAGTTACAACTTTACATTTAGATAAATTAGCAGAAACCTTCATTAGAGATCATGGAGCAGAACCTGCTTTTCTTGGCATGTATGGTTTTCCAAACTCTTTGTGTATGAGTCCGAATACTCAAGTTGTTCATGGAATTCCAAACAATACACCACTAAAAGATGGCGATATCATTTCTGTTGATTGTGGAACTTTAAAAAATGGATTTTATGGCGATCATGCTTACACCTTTGAAGTGGGTGAAGTAGCAGAAGAAACCCGAAAACTATTACAAGTTACAAAAGAATCCCTTTATGTTGGAATTCGAGAAACTAAAGTTGGTAATCGCGTTGAAGATATCGGTTATGCCATTCAAACCTATTGTGAAAAACACGGTTATGGCGTAGTTAGAGAATTATGTGGACACGGCTTAGGTAGAAAAATGCATGAAGATCCGGAAGTTGCCAACTACGGTAAACGTGGACATGGAAAAAAACTAGTAAACGGAATGGTAATTGCCATTGAACCTATGATAAATTTAGGAACCAGAAACATCATTCAACACAAAGATGGCTGGACGATTACAACTGCCGACAACAAACCTTCTGCTCACTTTGAACACGATGTAGCTATTGTAAACGGAAAACCAGAATTACTTTCCACTTTTGCTTATATTTATGAAGCTTTAGGAATTGTAAGTAATGAAGAAGAGGGATTGAGAGAGAAACCTTTGGTTTTATAATTCTTACTAGCTAAAAACAAAAACCCTTCAAGAGTTTCGAACTCTTGAAGGGTTCAACATAAAAATAAAAAATGAAGAAAATTTTCAAATTTATACTAAACACAATCCCTCGTCCTATTTTAATTAGATTGAGTATTGTGGCACGACCAATTATTGCATTCTTATTAAAAGGAAATAAATTTACGGATCCAATCGATGGCAATAGTTTCCGAATGTTTTTACCTTACGGATATGGTACACAACGAAATAACGTTTTATCACCAAGTACTTTATCTTTAGAAAGACACCGTTTGTTATGGTTGTATCTTCAAAATGAAACGAATTTTTTTCAATCTGAACTTGATTCAGATGCTGTTGATTCTAACCCAAATCGCATTAAAATAGGAGATACTAAAACTAATTCAAAATTAAAAGTATTGCATTTCGCACCGGAACAAGAGTTTTATAAACGATTTAAAAAGCAAGCGAATTTAGACTACACTACTACGGATTTACTATCGCCATTAGCAGATGTAAAAGCAGATATTTGCAATTTGCCTTTTGAAGACAATCAGTACGACATGATTTTGTGCAACCACGTTTTAGAACACATTCCTGATGACACAAAAGCTATGCAAGAATTATACCGTGTAATGAAACCTGGCGGAATGGGTATTTTTCAAATTCCACAAGATTTAAAAAGAGAAGTTACTTTTTCTGATGATTCTATAACTGATCAAAAAGAACGTGCCAAAATATTCGGACAATATGATCATGTTCGCGTGTATGGAAGAGATTATTTCAATAAATTAAGAAGTATCGGTTTCCGTGTAGAAGAAGTAGATTACACCAATACAATTCCAGCAGATTTAGTAGAAAAATACTGTTTAGCAAAAGGAGAAATTATTCCTGTAGTTTATAAATAAAAAAATCCCGACTCAAATGAGTCGGGATTTTTTAGTTAGATTATTTTGTTTCTGGCATTAAAACACCAATTTTCTTTTCCTGAGTTAAATATTTTTTTGCTACTTCTTGAATTTGTTTTGCGGTAACCGCATTTACATTTTCTTCATACTTTAAAACATCCTCAAGATTTCCAGAGTTCATATAAACTTTTGTAAAGTTAGACATCCAGAATCTATTTTCTTTACTGTTTTTCTTATACTCTAATAAATTGGTTTCTTTTACTTTTAAAACATCTTTTTCCTCCGGACCATTTGCTACTAACTTTTCCATTTCTTGCAAAGCAGATTGTGTTAATTTATCTGCATTATCAGGACCACATGGAAAAGAGATATTAAAATTATATGAGCCATAAGGTACTTTCGAAACCGAACCACTAGAACGAACCGTATATACGCCACTTTCCGCTTCACGTAGTTTTTCTGTTAATTTAATGTTTAAGATTTCTCCTAAAAACTGCATTGGTAGTATTTCATTGGCATCATAAGTTGACTCACCACTAATTAAAATGGTAACATTACTTTTTGGATCTGTTCCTTTGTTAATTACTTTTTTCACATCGCCTTTAATCATTCTGTAACCTAAATCTTTATATGTTTCTTTAGATTTTGTGCTTGGTAAAGAAGCAATATATTTCTTAACTAAATTTTCAAATTGCGTTTCATCAATATTTCCAACAAAGTAAAATTCAAAATCTCCTGCATTAGCAAATCTTTCTTTATACTTTTCGTAGGCTAACTTGTAATCTGTATAAGCCCACTCTTTTTCTAAAGGCACTAATCCTAAAAATCGTGGGTTATTCTGATTTAAATAGCTATAAAACTCTTGACTAAAATAAAAGTTAGGCTGAGAAGAAATATTCGAATACATAGAATTTTGTTTTTGCTTAAACGCTTCAAACGCTTCAACATCGTAATTTAAATCTGTAAAATACGCATACATCATTTGTAGCATATATTCGAAATCTTTTGGTGTAGACGAACCTCTTAAACCTTCTGTCATTCCAGAAATATACGGCGAAACACTTGCTATTTTACCCGACATAAACTTAGTAATATCATTGGTTTTTAAACCCGAAATTCCAGCTTCGGTTAAACCACCATTTGCCCAATTTACCTTTTTGAAATCTTCATTCGAATACATATTTGAACCACCAAAACTTACCGCTTCAAATAGAATCTCTTCATTTTTAAAATCAGTTTTTTTGTATTTTACAACTGCCCCATTTGATAATTGAAATGTTTTTACTCCTACTTTATCGTTTGTTGTTTTAGCTGTTATTGTACCTTCTTTAATAGAACTTCTAAGTAATGATGTTGCAACTGCTTTATCTTCGTAATCTTTAATTGAAGCTGCATCGTTATTAATTACTGCTAAAACTTCTTGTTCTGTAGCTTTTTTAATGCCCTCTTTTTCTGGACTTGTTAAAATTACTACACGATTTTCATCTCTAATTAATTTAGAAATTTCTGCATTAACATCTTCAATAGAAATTGTTGGAAGTACTTTTGAAACAAAGTTATAAGACCATTCGATACCCGGAGTTGGGTCATTATTTAAGAAATAAGATTGCAATTCATTTACATACATTTCAGAATTTTGCTTGTCTTTTTCTTTAAATTGTTTGTCCATAGCAGCTAAAATTTCTGCTTTTGCTCTTTCCAATTCAGCGGCTTTAAAACCGTATTTTTTCACTCGGTTATTTTCGTCTACCAAAACTTTCAAAGCTTCTAATTGCTTATTGTCTTGCGACATAGCTACAGACTGATATGCTTTTTTAGTTTTAGCAAACGTTTCTCCATGATACGAAAATCCATATAAAAAAGGTGGCGTTGTACTGTTTGCATACTCATCTAAACGTGCATTAATCATACTAGTAAACAAACCTTCGACCATTTCGCTTTTTAAATCTTTAACGGTAACACTTTTCTTAGGCGCATCTAAATCTTTGTACAATAATTGAACGTCTGAACTTGTCGCTTCTTTGTCTGATTCAATCGCAATGAAAGTTTCTTTATGATTTGGTACTTCAAATTGTTTTCTTGGTTTTTCGTTTTTCGGGTTTTTATAAGAACTAAAATGCGCTTTAATTTTTTGTTCCATTTCATTTACATCAATATCACCAACTACTATCACCGCCATTAAATTCGGACGGTACCAATCTTTGTAAAAACTAGTTAATTTATCGTAAGTAAAATTTTCTAAAACTTCTTTTTGTCCGATTGGCAAACGATTTGCATATTGTGAATTATACATCATTTTAGGCATAAATCTTCCCATCATTCTTTTATCTGCTCCTAAACCCAAACGGTATTCTTCCAATACCACACCTCTTTCTTTGTCTACTTCTTCAGGTGTTAAAGTTGTATTAAAAGCCCAATCTTCTAAAATATTAAATCCGTTTTCAATTTTTTCAGGGCTATCTGCTGGGATTGGTAAGAAATAAACCGTTTCATCAAAACTTGTGTACGCATTTAAGTGTTGTCCAAATTTTACACCGATACTTTGTAAATAATCTACAAGTTTGTTTTTTGGAAATCTTTTTGTGCCGTTAAAACACATGTGTTCCATAAAATGGGCCAAACCTTGTTGCGCATCTGTTTCTAAAATAGAACCTGCTTTGATAACAAGTCTTAAGTCTACTTTCTTTTCTGGTTTTGCGTTTTTCCTAATAAAATACGTTAATCCATTTGGTAAAACTCCAGTTCTAACATTTGCGTCAAATGGAATTTTTGCAGACAAACCTACATCTTGAGCCAGCATACTCAATGGCAACACAAAAACCGCTACCGATAATTTTTTGAAATAATTCATAGTTTAGTTGATTTAATTTTTTACAAATAAAAACGATTAAAAAGTATGTTTATTGTATTTTAACATACTATTTAGTACATTTTTAAATTATTAACTATTTTTAACACAATACAAAATACTGTAGATATGGGATTAAAATAATAGTTTTTGGCATAGTTTTTATATCTTTATATTTTGAAAATATAATTTATGAAGCAGTTATTCCAAATCTTAGCGTTATTACTTACTACACTTGTTATTTCTCAAGAAAAAGAAGTAATTCCTCCATACAACATTAAAACAATTACCTTTTCTCAAAATGTAAACAATACGATTCCTTTTTTTAGATTGGGTGAAAATTTTGATTTACAATTTGATGATTTGTATGGTAATGAAGCTGATTACTATTACACAATTGAACAATATAATTATGACTGGACACCCACTCAATTACTTAAAAACGAATATTTAAGTGGTTTAGACAATCAGCGCATACAAAACTATCAGAATTCTTTAAACTGCTTGCAAATTTATTCGCATTATACCTTGAGTTTTCCTAACAAATTCAATCAAATTATTAAAAGTGGTAATTATATTGTGAAAATTTTTGATGAAGATCAAGAAATTGTATTTTCAAAAAAATTCATCATTTATGAAGACAATACGGCTGTGGGTATTACAGTGAGACGTTCGAGAGATATGGAAACTGTAAACCAAAAACACAATATAGAATTTTTTATAGATTTTAAAGACAAACTATTACAAAATCCAAAAGAAAATGTAAAAGTATCTATCTTTCAAAACGGCAAGTTTAACAATGCCATTCATAATATTAAACCGCAGTACACCATTGGCACTCAATTGATTTACAGATACAATAAAGAAACTCAATTTTGGGCAGGAAATGAATATTTAAATTTCGAAAACAAAAATATTCGAGGCGCTTCTAATACCGTATTTAAAGTAACTTCGGGAGATATCTACAATACATTTTTGTATACTAATGAAGCTAGAAAAAATAAAATTTACACGTTTTTTCCAGACATTAATGGCAATTTTTTTGTCAACAATCTAAACACGACTCAAAACACTATTGAAGCGGATTATTCGTGGATCTATTTCAGTTTAGTTTCAGATATAAATCCATTAGAAAAATCGATTTATGTAACAGGGATGTTTAATAATTATCAACTTTCAGATGAATTTAAAATGGAATACAATACTAAAACTAAAACTTTTGAAAAACCGATTTTATTAAAACAAGGTTTTACCAATTATATGTACACTGTTGTAGATAAAAATGGTAAAATTGATGAAAAAAATGCGGTTGACGGTAACTTTTATCAAACCGAAAACGAATATATTGTATTGGTCTATTATAGAGGTGGCGTTGAGCGTTATGATCGAATTATTGGTATCGGACGAGCCAATAGTACAGATATCATAAATTAACAATACTTTAAAATTTTTATTTCTCAACTAAACTATTTTATTAGTAAATTTGAATTTACTTAAAAAAAAAGCAGATGAATACTCAAATCACCAGTGGAATAAAAATATCTGTTGCCACTAATTTCGAAGGTAATTACTATAAAGATTATGCGATTCTTTATGCTTTTTCATATGAAATTACTATCGAAAATTTGAGCACTGATATCGTACAATTACAATCGCGTCACTGGGACATCTTCGATTCCTTAAATTTTACCGAATCTGTTGATGGCGAAGGTGTAGTTGGACAAACTCCAATTATTATTCCTGGTGATAAATATGTATATTCTTCCGGTTGCATGTTGCATTCTACAATTGGCGCCATGAAAGGTTTTTACACCATGCTAAATTTCACTACTTCTGAAAACTTTGAGGTACAAGTTCCAACCTTCAAATTGAATGTACCTTTTGCGATTAATTAAATCAAATCCTAACTTTTCTGTTCAATAATTTATTTTAGAATTCAATTAATCCTTTGTACTTTTACGTCAAATTATGACAAACTAAAAATTGTCTAGTTGTCTTATTGTCTAATTGTCAAATTAAATACAATGTTAAAAGGATTTTTTAATATACCTAAAGCGGTAAACGAGCCTGTAAAAGGTTACGCACCCAATTCTCCAGAAAAAACAAGAGTTTTAGACGCTTATAAAGCGATGTGGAATTCGAAAATTGATGTGCCATTATATATTGGTTCAGAAGAAATTTTCACAGGAAACACTAGAAACATGACTGCTCCACATGATCACCAACATATAGTTGGAACGTATCATTTAGCTGAAAAATCTCATGTAGAAAAAGCCATTGCTAATGCTTTGGAAAGCAGAACAAAATGGGCGAACATGGCTTGGGAACAACGTGCTGCTATCTTTTTAAAAGCTGCGGAATTAATCGCTGGTCCTTACCGTGCTAAAATTAATGCCGCAACAATGATTGCGCAATCTAAAACCATTCATCAAGCAGAAATTGACGCTTCTTGTGAGTTAATCGACTTTTTACGTTTCAACGTAGAGTTTATGACACAAATTTATGCGGATCAACCAACCTCTAATTCAGACATGTGGAACAGAGTAGAATACAGACCTTTAGAAGGTTTTGTATATGCTGTTACGCCTTTCAACTTTACGGCAATTGCAGCAAATTTACCTGCAAGTGCGGCATTAATGGGTAACGTTGTCGTTTGGAAACCAAGTGATAGTCAAGTTTTTTCTGCAAAAATCATTATTGATGTTTTCAAAGAAGCGGGTGTTCCAGATGGTGTAATTAATGTTGTTTTTGGTGATCCCGTAATGATTACAGATACGGTTTTAGCTTCTCCTGATTTTGCAGGAATTCATTATACAGGTTCGACTTTCATCTTCAAAGAAATTTGGAAAAAGATCGGAGAAAACATTCACAATTACAAAACATATCCAAGAATAGTTGGTGAAACGGGTGGAAAAGATTTCGTTATCGCACATCCATCTGCCAATGTAAAACAAGTTACTACTGCAATTACACGTGGTGCTTTTGAATTTCAAGGTCAGAAATGTTCAGCGGCATCCAGAGCTTATATTCCACAAAGTTTATGGCCAGCGGTAAAAGAACAATTAATTGCTGATGTAGCTACCATGAAAATGGGGTCTCCGGAAGATTTCTCAAACTTCATTACAGCAGTTATCCATGAAGGCTCATTTGACAAATTGGCTAGTTATATCGACCAAGCTAAGAAAGATACTGATGCAGAAATTATCATCGGTGGAAATTACGACAAATCGAAAGGATGGTTTGTTGAACCAACAGTTATCGTAACAACTAATCCAAAATACGCTACAATGGAAACTGAACTTTTCGGACCAGTAATTACCATTTATGTATACGAAGATGCGAAATGGGCTGAAACGTTAACTTTAGTAGATCAAACTTCTGAATATGCTTTAACTGGAGCTGTTTTAAGCACAGATCGTTATGCCATTGAAGAAGCAACTGTAGCTTTACAAAACGCTGCTGGTAACTTCTATATCAACGACAAACCAACTGGTGCTGTTGTAGGCATGCAACCATTTGGTGGAGCAAGAGCTTCTGGAACCAATGACAAAGCAGGTTCTGCACAAAACTTATTGCGTTGGGTTTCTCCAAGAACTATAAAAGAAACTTTCGTGACACCAGAACATTATAGCTATCCGTTTTTAGGATAATCAAATAAACTTGACAGATTTTTGAAACCTGTCAGGTAAAGTAAATAAAAAATGCCGAGTGAGAACTCGGCATTTTTTATTTACTTTATTATTGTCAAACTGAACTTTTTTCAGCTTTTTGGATTTTATCTTTGTTTAGATTCTGTACCAATTTCAGAATGAAAAGAACGGGTTACTATTTTTTCTTTTTACCAAATAAACCTTTAATTCCGTCTTTTACTGCATTACCAACTTGTTCTTTTGGCGTAGCCGTTTTTGTAGTATCAGTTGGTTTTTTTCCACCTAAAATATTTGTTATCGCACCTGTTCCTTGTTGTACTAATTTATCTTTTTGCATTTTCACTAATTGAGATGCCACATTTTTAGTTGCGCTTTGTAAATCGGTTGTGATTTTAGGCGATTTAAAATTCCCACTCATTGACGCATTAACTGGAACGTTTTCTAATTTCTTAGCATCAGCTGGAGTTAATTTTGCAATTAAATTATTCACATCTTTGCCTAAATATTTAGCTGGAACATCAAATTTTAAATCATAACTCATGTTCTGATCAAATCCATGAGAACCTGCTATTTGAACAGCTACATCTTTATGTTTTACCGTAAATGGCTTCACCGAAACTTTTCCATTTTTAAAAGAAAGTGCTGCTTTGACATCTTTTAAATTAATATCTTTTAAATCTAAAAATGTTGCTTTACTGCTTAATTCAGTTAGTAAAGTTGATTTGCTTTTATTTAAGGAACCTTGTAATATACTTGCAAATAAATCTCCAGAAAGACTTTTAATATCTGGCAACATGGCTTGTGTTAAATTACCATTTAATTTTATGGTAGAATTCATTTTACCATTGATAACCTCTGCAATAGGCGTTATAGTTTTCAAGGTGTTTAACATAGAAAAAGTTTGACTTATATCAACTGTACTCAAACCTAAATCCATATCGAAAGTTGGAATTTTTCCTTTCGTAGAAACCAATCCGTCTAAACCAATTTTTCCTCCGAAAACATCCATTTTTAAACCTTTCAAGTTTACTGCTTGATCGCGAATGATTAACGTTCCCACCACGTTTTTAAGATTTAAATTATCATAAAGTACTGTCGTAGCTTTCGCTGATAATGTACAATCTAAGAAGCTTGGAATTTTAACTTGCTCAGTTGTTTTCTTTCCTTCTTCATTTGTAGTGGTAGTTGGCGCCATAAAATCTGACACCGCAAAAAGAGACGAATTTAAGTTGAAATTCCCTTTTAAGATTTGGTTCTTAAATAAGAATCCGTAAAAATTATCTAAACTTCCCGAAACATTAATATCAGATTTTCCGGTTTTAGCTGCTAACTTGTTCAAATTAATTTTAGTTGGATTAAAAGTCAAATCAGCAACAGAAATACTAACAGGTTTGGCCATTTCTGGACCTGAATAATTGAAACCGGTTAAATTTATATTTCCTGAATTCTTAATGTTTTGATATTGACTTGTTTCTACCGATTTCATGTCGAAAGCGGTTTTTACATCGGCTCTTAAAATTCCATTTAAAGGCTTTTCTAATTTTACGGGATACGCTTTAGAAACATTGGCTAAATTTATAACACCCTTTAAAGCAGCGTCAATATTCGGATTTTCAGTCAAGTTTTTAACATGAGCACTTGCGTTAAAAACGTCTTGATCAATTGCAAAAGATAATTTATCTAAATCTACAAACGTATCGTTCATTAAACCTGTTTCATTTACAATATGCGTGTCAATTGAAATGTTTTTTACCGATTTTGGTAAGTCTTTATATTTGAAAGATGCGTTATTTGACAACATTTCAATATTAAAAGCTGGAACAGTTGTCTCTGTTAAATTACCTTTTACTTTCCCTTTTACTTCAAATTTTCCAGTAGTTTCTACTCCATCTAAACTTCCAGCATAAGCGGCAGGAATTAGGCCTAAAAAGTTTTTAAAATCAGATGATGGAGTATTAAAAGTTAAGTCGTACACCTGAGCTTTTTCAGCCATTTGAATAAATCCATTGAAATTTAAAGGCAACTGATTGATTAACGCTTTGTTTTCTTTGAACGTGTATTTGCTGTTTTTTAAATCGATTCCTAAAATAGCATCTAAAGATATTTTTACGTTACGCATAAAATTACTTTTATCCATATCGAAAGTTAAGTTCGCTGTAGTTTTTGTTTCTAAATCTAAAACATCTTGCTCAAAATTTCCTGTTCCTTCGTGATTGATACTATCTAAAACCATTTTCATTTTAGAAGCTTCATCTTGGTAAGTAAATTTTAAGTTTTCTACTTCATAATTCTGAATGCTTAAGGCGAAAGGTTTTGCTTCTTTTGCAGCTTCTTTCTCATCAGTTTTTAAAG
This sequence comes from Flavobacterium difficile, assembly GCF_011392115.1. Classification (GTDB taxonomy): domain Bacteria; phylum Bacteroidota; class Bacteroidia; order Flavobacteriales; family Flavobacteriaceae; genus Flavobacterium; species Flavobacterium difficile. The sequence continues at coordinate 127,090 of NZ_JAAJBT010000003.1, read as the reverse complement.
CAATATCATAATTTCCAATACCATCTTTATTGAAAAGAATATTTAATTTGGTGTTTTCTGTACTGATAGATTCTATTTTCATCGGCTCATCTTCACCGTTGAACAATTCCATCATACTCATTTTTAGACTTATTTTATCGGAATATACTAAGGTATCGCCCTCAAATGGTGCTTTATTAACTACACTCATTTTATCTAAAGTAACATTTGCGTTTGGAAAACTTGTAAATAAATTTAAAGACACATCTTCTAATCCTACTTTAGCATTTACACTTTCGTTAATAGTAGCTAATACTTTTGTTTTAATTTTTTCTTTAAACAAAAAAGGAACAGCAGCTAAAACAATTACAAGCAATAACACTGAAATTCCTGACCATTTTAAAACTTTTTTCAACATAAGACTGATTTTTGAAGATTTTCTAATAGACTACAAAGTTAATACCAAAGAATACATTTTGATTAATTTATTGTTAAAAAAAACGCCAAACTTAAAAGGATGGCGTTTTTACTTTATTTATTTTTTCTTTTACAAGCTCAAATCGAAAGGCAATATCATCTGTACTCCTTTTCTGTTTTGCATTACTTTTATTTTTTTTAAAAGATTATAATTTTCTTCTCCAAGTTCTTCTTTCATGATCGTTTCTTTAGATTTATAAATACTTGCACCTGCAAATGCTTCTAGAAACTCATTGAAATTTTTCTTGTATTCTGGATAATTCTCTGTTCTGTAGCTTTTTGTTTTTCCTAAACCAGCTGCATGAGCAATAGCAGCGTCTAAATTTCCTAATTTATCTACTAAACCATTTTTAATCGCATCGGAACCTGTCCAAACTCTACCTTGTGCAATAGCATCAACTTGGTCGAAAGTCATTTTTCTTCCTACTGCTACTCTATTTACAAAAGTTTTATAAATTTGATCTACACCTTCTAAAGCTATTGCTTTATATTCTTCTGAAATAGGTTCGAAAACACTATAACCGATGGCATTTTTGTGCGTTTGTACTTGTTCTGCATTCACACCATATTTCGTAGCAAATCCGTGTGCATTTGGCAACATTCCGAATACTCCAATTGATCCTGTTATTGTTGTTGGTTCTGCAAATATGGTATTTGCGTTACAAGCAATATAATAACCACCAGAAGCCGCTAAATTACCCATAGAAACTACAACTGGTTTAACTTTTTTAGTCAATTCAATTTCTCTCCAGATTAATTCAGATACTAAAGCACTTCCACCAGGGCTGTCAACACGAAGTACAATTGCTTTCACATCTTTGTCTTCTCTAGCTTCTTTAAGCGAACGATTAATTGATCCTTCACCAATATAATCTACATCACCTTCACCGCCAGTAATTTCTCCTTGTGCATAAATTACAGCTATAATATCATCTTTTGTATAATCTTCTGATTTTAATGATACAGTACTAACATAATCTGATATTGAAATAGCTTCTACTTCTTCATCTTTAGCAACTTTTAATTTTGTTTTCAACATAGCATCAAACTCATCTACATAAGCCACTTTATCTACCAATTTTTGTTGTAACGCCATTTGTGGAGTTCTCGCCAACAAACCATCAGCTATAGTATTTAATTGAGCTACAGAAACCTTTCTGTTTTTAGCTATATCTGTAACAATGGTCTGCCAAACTGATTGTAATAAAACAGTCATTTGTTCTCTATTTTCTGGACTAATTTCTTGAGCTAAATAAGGTTCTACCGCACTTTTAAACTTTCCGTGACGGATAATTTCCATTTTTAAACCTGTTTGATCTTGGAAATTTTTAAAGAACAACAATTCCGATCCTAAACCTTTAAAATCGACTTCTCCGGCAGGATTTAAATAAACAGCATCAGCAACAGAATTGATATAATATTCTTTTTGAGAAAAAATATTGGCATAAGCATAAACAAATTTTTTCGATTTCTTAAAATCTTCTAATTTATCTCTCAATTCTTTACTTTGCGCTAACCCTAAACCAGATTGATTATTTACTATAGTAATTCCTTTGATTTTATCATCTGTTTTTGCTGCATCGATAGCTTTTAAAACTTCGATAAAACCAATATTTTCTTTAGTCATTAACGCACTAAATGGACTATCCGACTCGAATTTTCCAGCATAATCAAAGTTTATTTTTGCTAAATCTAACTCAATAACCGAATTGTCTTTGACCTCTACTTTGTCTTCTCCGCTTCCTAATAAAGCTCCTAATCCAATCAACAAGAAAAAACTAAGCAACATAAATAAAAAAATCCCTACAACAGTAGCAAATACACTCTTAAAAAAATTCATAATAATTAATTTATATGATAATAGGTAGGTTTTTGGACGAATTTGTTACATGTTCATAAAAAAATATTTTTTGTAAAGTATAAGTCTAAAATTGTTTGTTAATTTGTTGTCAGATGAAATCGCTAAAAAGAACAGTTTGTTGAAAACAAAATCAAATGAAGATAAAGCGATACCATTTGTCATTTAATAACAGTAGTATCTTCAAATGAAATTACAGAACACAATTATACTTTCTTTAGGCACCAATATGGGTAACAAATTGGAAAATTTGCAAACCTGTATTTCGACATTACACACCAATATAGCTACTGTTATTCAAGTTTCAAAAATATATGAAACTCCGGCTTGGGGTTTTGAAGGTGAGGCGTTTTACAATTGTGCAATTACCATTCATACGCATAAATCGGCACAAAAAATATTAACTCAGATTTTAAAATTAGAAAAAGAATTAGGTCGCATTAGAAGTCATTCTGAAAATTACGAATCTAGAAAAATTGACATCGATATTATTTCTTTTAACGATGAAATTATAGAAACCGAAAACCTAATCATTCCACACATCCATTTGCAAAATAGAAAATTTGTGTTGTTTCCCTTGCGAGATGTTGCTCCTAAATGGAATCATCCCAAATTAAACAAATCGATTTCAGAACTCATAATCACTTGTGAAGATTTGTCTGAAATTACTGAAATTGGTTCTTTAAAAAACCCAATAGAAAATTTAAACTTCCAATCGTTAAACTACATTGCCATAGAAGGAAATATTGGCGCAGGCAAAACCACTTTAGCTACTAAAATAGCTGAAGATTATAATGCAAAAACAGTTTTGGAACGCTTTGCAGACAATCCGTTTTTGCCTAAATTTTATAAAGACCAAAGTCGTTATGCGTTTCCGTTAGAAATGTCTTTTTTAGCTGATAGATACCAACAACTTTCGGATGATTTGGCGCAATTTGATTTGTTTAAAGATTTCGTAGTGGCCGATTATCACATTTTCAAATCGATTATTTTTGCAAAAGTTACACTACAAGAAGATGAATTTCGTTTGTATAAAACTATGTTTGACATCATGTACAAAGACATGCCAAAACCAGATTTATATGTGTATTTGTATCAAAATACAGAACGTTTATTATCTAATATTAAAAAGCGCGGTAGAACGTACGAACAAGAAATTCCTGCAGCTTATTTAGAAAAAATCAATAAAGGCTACTTAGATTATATCAAATCGCAAACCAATTTAAACGTTTTAATAATTGATATCTCTGATTTAGATTTTGTAAAAAAACAACAAGATTATGTTTACATTTTGAACGAAATAAACAAGAAAATTATAAATTAATTTATCTTTTTAATGTAAAATGTCCTTTATATTCTGGAAATCCATCACCTAAATTGGCTACAAACCAATAATCGGTTTCTGGCAGCATTTCACTATTAAATTTTCCATCCCAATACCTTTTTCTTTGGTTTAAAACGGTTATTAATTTACCATATCTGTCGAAAATACTAACTACGGGTTGTGCTACGAAACCAATACCTTTAATTTCCCAAAAATCATTAATTCCGTCTCCATTTGGTGTGAAAAACTTAGGATATTCAATCACAACAAAAACTTTTATATCAAACCCACAATTGTTACCCGTTTCCCTTACATAACAAGTATATACTCCACCCACTGCAAAATTAAAGACAGGAGAACTTTGAAAGTTTATATTGTCTATAGAATACTCGAAAACACCTGTACCAGATATCATAATTTCTGCTGTTAAATCGGTGACTTTTACCTCAGTTATTTCAGGTTGAGTATATTCAATAACGGTGAAATTTTTAGTTACAGTGCAATTTTGAGCTGTAGTAATCCATACACTATAATTTCCAGGATTTGATACTACAATACTAGGTGAAGTTACACCGGTTGACCATAAATAAGTAGCGCTAGACACACCAGCCTGTAAGGTTATATTTGTATTTTGACAAATTACAAGGTTTTCATCCGTAACTATTGGTATGGGATTAACCGGCACAGTTACTGCCATCCTATTTGAAACACATCCACTATTCGTAGCTTCAAAGTAAAATGTGGTATTGGCTGATAAAATTGGTGTAATAAAGGAAGCACCTGAGGCCAAAATTGTTGTACTTGTAGCTGTTGCAAACCAATTTATACTTCCTACAGAGGTTGTAGCATAAATTGTTGTATTTGTATTTTGACAAATTGCATTGGGTGCTGTAAAACTAATTGTGGGATTTCCCTTATGGTAGCAGTAACTGGCGTTCTATTACCTGAAGTACACGAGAATGAGAAAGCATCCACATAATAAGTTGTTGTTGTGTTTAGGAATGGCGTATTAAAAGAAGAGCCAGAAAAAATCGGAGTGCCGCCAGTTGGATTCGAATACCAGTTTACAGTACCGTTATTTGAAGAAGCTTGCAAGGTTAACGAGCCACTTCCACATCTTGAATTATTAATGATATTTGTAATTTGTGGAATTGTAATCGTAGAAGTTGTTGAAATTTGTAGAACAGGATCGCCCGGCATTCCGCCATATTCTACAATATAACCTTTAGGTTGATAATCTCCATTAACTTCTCCGTTTAATTTCAAATCATTCCAAGAACCGGGTTGACCAACTCCCGGAGCAGTTACATGCGCATAATCTTCTTCACCCTGATTATTAGGTTCGTTGGAATTCCAAAAAGCAAAATTAGGTGTAGTTCCGTTGATACCGCCATTCCAAAAAATTGTACCTGCTTCTGGTCCGGTTACCCATTTCCACACACCCTCAGCATCAGCATCTGAACCACCAATCCAACCAGCACCAGAGGCCTGAACGCCTGAAATTTGAACTTCAGCCATGGAAGTAATAGTTGCTAAATAACCTTGTAATCCGTAATACGTTGAAGCTGCTGCTGCATTTTTGGCGTTGGTCCAATTGATACCTACATTTGGAACATATTGATAATAATGTCCCGTAGATTCTAAGTAATTGGCTTGACCCACCGTAATAGAAAAAACGCGTTGACCACTAGGATTTGGAGATGAATTTGAAAACACAACTGCTTCTATTGCTGCAATAAATTGTGTATAAGTTGGATTTCCAGCGCTACCTGTTAGAGTTAGCTTTCCTTCTGTAGGATTCCATGATGAAAGTATAGTAGGATGACTTCCCGTTAACGTTAACACATCTTGACCCAAAACATAACCCGAGGAAATTTGAATGTACATAGCTGCAATTCCTACATCATCTGGATCTACTATTGTCATATTAGTTACAATAGGTAAAGAAGTTTGTGGACAATAAGTTTGGTTTCCAGTTGCCGTTAAAATTGGCGCAACATTTTGTGCAGATAATCCGTTGGTAAGAAAGAAAAGTAAAAGAAATATTTTTTGTAATGGTCGCATTTCACAAATATACGACAAACAAAAACACCAAAAAATTGTTATTTTGTGATAATTTTCTGAAATAAATCCCAAATTACAATTCCAGCACTCACAGAAATATTCAACGAATGTTTACTTCCTAATTGTGGAATTTCAATCACACCATCGGATAAATTAATCGCTTCCTGAGACACACCTTTAACTTCATTACCAAATATCAACGCATATTTGGTTTCCGTTTCGGGTTGAAAATCATCTAACATAATTGCATTTTCAGTTTGCTCTATAGCATAAATTTTAACATTTTCTGCTTTCAATTTCGCTACTACTTCCAACACATCTTTAGCGTATTCCCAAGCTACGGTTTCTGTAGCACCTAAAGCCGTTTTATGAATTTCCTTATTTGGCGGAACAGCCGTAATACCACATAAATAGATTTTTTCTATCAAAAATGCATCAGAAGTTCTAAACACAGAACCAATATTATGCAAACTTCTAATGTCGTCTAACACAATAATTAAAGGTGTTTTTTTTGCTTCTGCAAATGCTTCTTTACTAATACGATTTAATTCGGCGTTGGCTAATTTTCTCATGCAGCAAAAGTAAGATAAATATGCAAATATTTTAAAACACAGATTGGAGAAATTTCCATAATTTTTATAATTTCTCCAATCTGTGTAGTCTAACTTTTTGCATTGAAATTGAATTTTGAACTTGAACTTGAATTTCCTAACTTCGCCAGCACTAAAATTTTACATTGTGGCTAAAAAATCAGCATCCGAAATCAAAGAATCGACTCCAAAAGTTTCTCCATTAATGCAACAATACAACACCATTAAGGCAAAATATCCTGATGCCTGTTTGTTGTTTCGAGTGGGTGATTTTTATGAGACTTTCGGTGATGATGCCATTCGCGCCTCAAGAATTTTAGGCATTACCTTAACCAAGCGTGGCAATGGTAGTGAAAGCGAAACCGCATTGGCAGGATTTCCACATCATTCTATTAATACGTATTTACCAAAATTAGTAAAAGCCGGACTTCGAGTAGCCATTTGCGATCAATTGGAAGATCCGAAAATGACGAAAACGATCGTGAAACGTGGTGTTACGGAATTAGTGACGCCAGGAGTTTCTTTTAACGATGACATTTTACAATCGAAATCCAATAACTTTTTAGCAGCAGTATTTTTAGGTAAGAAAACCAACGGAATTTCATTTCTAGATGTTTCCACTGGTGAATTTTTAACTGCAGAAGGAAACGAAGAATATATTGACAAGTTGTTGCAAAATTTTAGACCAAGTGAGGTTTTGGTTTCGAAACAACAAAAAGCGGATTTCAAACAACATTTCGGAGAAGATTTTCATGTTTTTTATTTGGAAGATTGGATTTACAAAGAAGATTATGCCTTTGAAAGTTTAACCAAACATTTTCAAACCAATTCGTTAAAAGGTTTTGGTGTAGATGATTTCAACGAAGCGATTATTTCTTCTGGTGCGATTTTATATTATTTATCAGAAACACAACACAATAAAATTCAGCACATTACCAACATTCAACGTATTGCAGAAGATGCTTATGTTTGGATGGACCGCTTTACGATTCGCAACTTAGAATTATACCACAGTTACAATCCGAATGCGGTGACGTTAATCGATGTAATTGACAAAACGCTTTCGCCAATGGGTTCAAGATTACTGAAACGTTGGTTGGCTTTACCGTTGAAAGACAGTAATAAAATCAGAGGTCGTCATGAAGTAGTGGCTTATTTAAAAGAAAATTGGGAAGAATTAAACCAAATTCAATATCAAATTAAACAAATCTCCGATTTAGAACGTTTGATTTCGAAAGTGGCCACTGGAAAAGTTTCTCCAAGAGAAGTCATGCATTTAAAAGATTCATTAGATGCGATTATTCCAATTAAATCTTTGGCATTACAATCGAAAAATGAAGCTTTAAAAACCATTGGCGACAGCTTACATGCTTGCGAATTGTTACGAGAAAAAATTGGTTCAACTTTAAATCCAGATGCTCCAGTTGCCATAAACAAAGGAAATGCGATTGCTACTGGCGTGAATGCTGAGTTAGACGAATTACGAACGATTTCTTCAACTGGAAAAGGGTATTTAGAAGCTTTAGAAAAACGCGAAAGTGAAGCGACTGGAATTCCATCTTTAAAAATATCATTTAATAATGTTTTCGGCTATTATATTGAAGTTCGAAACACACACAAAGATAAAGTTCCAACAGAATGGATTAGAAAGCAAACTTTAGTAAACGCTGAAAGATACATTACAGAAGAATTAAAAGAATACGAGTCGAAAATTTTAGGTGCAGAAGATAAAATTTCGCAACTAGAAAGCATGTTGTACGAACAATTGGTGAATTGGATGGCAACTTATATCAAACCCGTACAATTAAATGCTAACTTAGTAGCTCAAATTGATTGTTTGCAAAGTTTTGCCCAAATGGCGATTGAAAACAAATACGTACAACCCGAAATTGATGCTACTTTCGATTTAGAAATTAAGGAAGGTCGCCACCCAGTAATTGAAAAACAATTACCAGTTGGAACACCTTATATTTCTAACGATGTCTTTTTAGATCGAGAAAGCCAACAACTCATTATGATTACCGGACCGAACATGTCTGGTAAATCGGCGATTTTGCGACAAACCGCTTTAATTGTGCTATTGGCTCAAATGGGAAGTTTTGTTCCAGCGGAACAAGTAAGAATGGGTGTTGTAGATAAGATATTTACTCGTGTGGGCGCAAGTGATAATATTTCTATGGGCGAATCTACTTTTATGGTAGAAATGAACGAAACCGCTTCGATTTTGAATAATATTTCAGATAGAAGTTTGGTATTGTTAGATGAAATTGGAAGAGGAACCTCAACTTACGATGGCATTTCGATTGCTTGGGCGATTGCCGAATATTTACACGAACATCCGAGCAAAGCCAAAACGCTTTTCGCTACACATTATCACGAATTGAATGAAATGGAAGCTATTTTTGATAGAATCCAGAATTTTAATGTTTCGGTAAAAGAATTAAAAGACACGGTTTTATTCATTAGAAAATTAGTCAAAGGCGGAAGCGAACATAGTTTTGGGATTCACGTGGCGAAAATGGCCGGAATGCCACAAACAGTCATTCAGAAAGCACAAAAAATATTAAAAAAATTAGAAAAAGACCATTCTGGAGAAGCATTAAACGGAATTAAAGCTGAAAAAGATGAAATGCAATTGAGTTTTTTCAATTTAGACGATCCGTTATTGGAAGACATCAAGCAAGAAATTATGAATATCGACATCAATACCTTGACTCCAGTTGAAGCTTTGATGAAATTAAACGAAATTAAACGAATGATTAGCAAAAAATAATTTGTTATAACATTTTCAATTTCAAAAGATTAAAGAAAAGATTAAAAAAAGATTAAATATTTTTTCAAAAAGTGCTTGTGAAAATAAAAATATGTTTTATATTTGCACTCGCAATACGGAAGTACTGCCAACGTTCATAAAAATCGCGAAAATAGCTCAGCTGGTAGAGCGCGACCTTGCCAAGGTCGAGGTCGCGGGTTCGAGCCCCGTTTTTCGCTCAAAGATAAAAAATATACCAAGGTTTTTATTTAAACCAAATGCTTGAGTGGTGGAATTGGTAGACACGCTGGACTTAAAATCCAGTGAGCAGTAATGTTCGTGCGGGTTCAAGTCCCGCCTTGAGTACTAAAAGCTTCAAACTATGTTTGGAGCTTTTTTTGTTTCTATAAGTTGGAGAAGCTCTTCTCAAAATTTCAAATTTAAATTTCGCAATTAAATACTATCTTGCACTAAAATACACCCTTAATTAATGGCAACCTTTGTAATCAGTAAAAAGCCTAGTGGACATTACAAATACGAACTGACTTCTCGTAGAGGAAAAACCATTTTCATAAGTAACGCATTTGAATTGCGTTTCGAATGCGAAGACGAAATTGAATTGCTTAAGAAATCCATTGATCAATTATTTTTTATGCGTTTTCGCTCACCAGCAGGAAAATTTTACTTTAAAATCATTTTAAACGATAAAGAATTGGCCGTTAGCAGAAAATACTCTACACAATTAATGCTTGAAAAAGGAATTAATGAAATTGTAAAGTACGGCGCAAGAGCCGAATTTTTAGATTTTTCGAAATCGGAAGATATATTTCCGCCTGCAGAAGATGTTTTTAGGTAATTTTAGCAATTCCAAAGCGCTTCAAAAAGAAAGTCAAAACCACTCAAAGCTTCCATTTACGGATTTTAAAATATCAACCACCTAAAGAAGATACTTATTGCATAACAAGCTTGTATTTAGAAATACTATTTACTAAACCAAAACCCGTATTCGTTATTTGTTCAGTTTAGTGCAAAAAAAATCCCGACTTACATCGGGATTGATTTCTTTTCGAAAAGAAGGTCAAATATTATTTTTTAACTTCTTCTTTAACTTCTTCAACTTTAGCAGCAGCAGAATCAACTACAGCAGCAGCTGAATCAACAGTAGCAGCAGCAGAATCAACAACAGCAGCAGCAGAATCAACTACAGCAGCAGTAGAATCAGCAGAAACTTCTCCTTCAGCTTTCTTGTTACAAGAAACTAATACTGCAGCAACGAATGCAATGCTTAAAACAACTTTTTTCATCTTAATTTTATTATAAAGGTTAATTATTTATGGAGCAAAGATATAAAAAAATTTAAATGACAAATACTTTTTTGTATTTTTTTTAAATAATTTTTTCTTTGTTGTCCGAAATGCAACTTGCAACTACCGTGCCAAACTTTATTTCTTACTTTTTTTTGTTGTATTAGGTTGATTATAAATGATTTTCATTTCATCTATTAAATTTTTCGCACCTGCAAATTTATCAATAATAAATAAAATATAACGAGAATCAACCATAATATTCCTACAAATATCCGGAGAATAATACACGTCGCTCATTGTACCTTCCCAAACCCTATCGAAGTTCAAACCTATCAAATTTCCATTCGCATCTAATGCTGGACTACCAGAATTTCCACCAGTTGTATGGTTCGTTGCAATGAAAGCTACAGGCATCTTTCCGTTTTCAGCATATTTACCGTAATCTTTGGCATTATAAAGATCAATTAACTTTTGTGGCACGTCAAATTCATAATCACCTGGAACATACTTTTCCATTACTCCATCTAAATAAGTAAACGGCGTATAAACTACTGCATCACTTGGTTTGTAACCTTTCACTTTTCCGTAAGTAACTCTTAAAGTTGAATTTGCATCAGGGAAAATTCGAGCAGATTTCGGACTTAATTCTAAAATCGCTTTCATGTATGTTCTTTGAGTTGCGATATTTTTCAAGTTGATTTCATCGTATTTTGGCGCAACATTTTTATTATAAGCTTCAGCCAATGTTTTCACCAAGGCAAATCCTTTATCTTGATTCAACCTTTCTATAACTGTCTTCACATCACCTGCTAACAATTCTTTTAAACCAGCATAAGAAGTTAATTTTGAAGATTTGAAGATGTCTGATGACACTTGAGCGGCATTAATTCCTTTTATACTTTCCGGTAAAAATTGTTGTGGTGATTTTTTACTGTAAATATCAATTAATTTTTCGAACACTTTTTCATCAACTTGTGCATTGAAATCTTTATACAAGGGTTCGAAACTCTCGATTAAATTCTTTTTTCTATCATTAAAAGCTTGTTCACCTTTTGAATTGTACACTTGCTCCAATTGAAACAAACGGTATCCGAAAGATAAAATTTCTGTATTTCTCAATACAATTTCAGTATAATAATCTCTTGCAATAGCATATTCTTTAATTTCAGCATAGTTTTTACTAAAATCTGACAACAAGTTACCATACTCAGCTTGTTTTCCTGCTTTTGTAACTTTATTTAAAAAATCTTTTTCAAATTTTTGCTTTTCACCAACTGCATTAGCTTTAATTAAACCTTTACGTTCTCCAATCCATTTTTTCCAATAATTTGCTACTCCAGCATATTTTGAAGCATATTGAATTTTAATCGCTTGGTCTTTTCTCATGAAACCATCTTGTATTTTCAGAGCAGCATCACGCACTTCAATACGCGCTGGATTTAAATCATTTACCATTTGTTCTACAGCATAAGAAGGTAAATATTCTGTAGTTCTTCCAGGATAACCTAAAACCATAGTAAAATCATTCTCTTTTATCCCTTTTGCAGAAACTGGAAAAAAGTGTTTTGGTGTATAAGGCACATTGTCTTTTGAATATTCAGCTGGACGATTGTTCTTATCTGCATATACTCTAAATAAAGAGAAATCTCCCGTATGACGAGGCCAAACCCAGTTGTCTGTATCTGAACCAAATTTTCCAATTGAACTTGGTGGCGCACCTACTAAACGAACGTCTTTAAAGTTTTCTGTTACGAATAACAAATACTGATTTCCATCATAAAAAGAACGAACCAAAATGTCTTGCCAAGCTTCTTTTTTGAAAGTTTTAGAAATTTCTCCAATATTTTGTTGAATTTTCTTTTGCTTGTCTGCTTCTGCTAAAGATTCAGTTCCTGATAAAACTGTAGTTGTAACATCATTAATACTTACAATAAAAGTGACAACCACTCCTGGATTAGGCAATTCATCTTCCATTTTATAGGCCCAAAATCCGTTCGCTAAATAATCGTTTTCCACTGTAGAATGACTTTGAATATTATCGTAACCACAGTGGTGATTGGTTAATAATAAGCCTTTTGAAGAAATCATTTCCGCCGTACAACCTCCATCAAACTGAGGAACAGCATCTTTTAATGAAGATTTGTTAATAGAATAAATTTGTTCCGCAGTAAGTTTAGAACCTAAAGCTTTCATTTCGTTTTCGTTCATTCCTTTCAACAAAGAAGGAATCCACATGCCGCCTTGTTGGGCATTAACTTGAATGATAAATAATAGTAAGAATAATTTTAAAAATTTCATTTGCATGTATTTATGGTTATTGGATATAAGCTATTATAATTTATGTTTTAATATTTTTCGATTATGAATTTCAAAATCGTGAGCAAGATACAATTTTTGTGCCTTTTCATTATGCTCTTCTACTTCTAAGTAAAGCATTTTAACATTTAATTGTGAACTTTCTTTTTGAATAAACTGAACCGCTTGCTTTCCGAATCCTTTCCCTTGGTATTCCTTTTTTATATATAATTCATCTAAAAAAGCCAATATTCCTTTGTATTCAAAGCTAAAAATAAAGGTTAAAATTACATATCCAATTACATCTTCATCTTTAAAAATCAGCCAAGCTTTTCCTAAATTAGAATTTGCAATGAAGGTTTCAAAAAGTTGTTTCGATAGTTTACTGTCAATCGGATAATTATCAATCGCATAAAAATCTTGCATCATACTAACAACTTCCTCAATTTGATTTTGTTGTATATCTTGAAAAGTTATCATTTTGATTTTAGTTTAAAATAAGTATGCTGTAACATTTCCGTTTTTTCTTCAATCACAAAGCCTAAAAACTTCATTTCTTCCAAACACTTCTCTAGTGAAGAAACATCAATATTGATATCATATAAATGTTCCTCATCGCTATTTTCAATTAAGAAAATTTTACTGGGAAAGAAACCGTTTAAAGCGTTTACAAATTGCTTAATTTTACCAGAGAAATAAAGTCTATTTTCTTGCTGATCAAAAACATTTTTATAATCTCTTTCCACAGATTTTATCAATAAAGAATTAATAATTGACACATTATATGTAGAAAATTTTTCAAGTTGTATTACTTTTTCCAACTGTAACTTGTTGAAGAGTTTCTTTTCAAAAGTTTTAATTCCTTCTTCACTTTTTAAATTTCCTTTGTAAAAAACATAATACAATTCGTTTTTAATTGCTTCATCAATACTTGCATGTAGAAAATCATAACCTAATGCTTCCAAAATACGTTTCAAATCAACATAATTTCCAAATGTATATTTTGGATATACTCTATAAAAATAAGAACCAATAGCTTCATTGGCCTTTTCTAAAACCAACTTATCTTTAACAAGAGAATCATTAACTATAGCTTCAAAATTCATGGTTAAACTATCGTAAACTTGATTTCTTCTTTTTGCCAATTCTCTTCCTTTTATCTTATTTTTTTCTGTGACTATATTTTCTTGTGAAAAAGTAAATTGCAACCAAAAAACACAAAACAAAACAAAAAACCTCATCATACAACTGCTTTTAAAATACTAGCTGTAGCGCCTTTATTCATTTGAACAAATGTGCTACAAATATGACCTTTTTCGTAGCGTTCGTCTTCATTTTGCAACAATAAGTCAAAGGCTTCATTTAATTCTGTTTGATTTTTAACTGAGATACAACCTTCTAAACCAACTAAAGCTGTAGCTTCTGCAAAGTGAGAATAATTAGAGCCAATTACTATCGGAATGCCAAAAGTAGCGGGTTCTAAAATATTATGCACACCCGGATTTCCAAAACCACCGCCCACATAGGCAATATCAGCGTAAGAATAAATTTTGGTTAAAATACCAATGGTGTCGATGATGAAAACGTTATAATCTTGTAAAGACGCGATTAATCGCGTCTCTACATTACTTGACGAATATTCCGAAAACAGAATCGTTGGTTTTGTAATGGATTGTTTCAAATTCTGAATTTGTTCCGATTTAATATTATGTGGTGCGAGGATAAATTTTACATGTTCCGCAGCTTGATTGATAAAATTCACCAACAACTCTTCATCTTTAGGCCAACTGCTACCAATTACAATTGTGGTTTGGTTATTTTTAAATTGTTCGATAAAATCTAGAGTATTGTCTTTTTCTAAAATCGCCACTACTCTATCAAAACGGGTATCTCCTGAAACTTTCACGTTGGTAAAACCTATCGATTGCAATAAAGTTTTTGATTTTTCATTCTGAACAAAAAAATAATTGAATGACTTCAAAGCCTTTCTATAAAAACCGCCATACCATTTAAAAAAAACTTGATTTTCTCGAAAAATTCCTGAAATTAGATAAGTAGAAATATTTCTTTCTTTCAACTGATTTAAATAATTTGGCCAAAATTCGTACTTAATAAAAAATACCTTTTCTGGATGCACTAAATCTAAAAATTGTTTAGCATTGGCTTTTGAATCTAAAGGCAAATAAACGGTAACATCTGCAATTGCATTATTTTTTCGGACTTCATAACCCGAAGGTGAAAAAAAAGTAATAACAATTTTATGATTTGGAAATTGCGCTTTAACGTTTTCAATTACGGGTAAACCTTGCTCGTATTCACCTAAAGATGCCGCATGAAACCAAAAGACTTTATCTTCAGCATGAATGTTATTTTTTAATGTAAAAAAAACAGACTTTCTACCTGCTACAAATAATTTCATTTTAGGACTAAAAAGCGCTAAAACTCTTAAAATTTGACTAGCAAAAAGCACAATAAGGTTATAAATAAAAAGCATAAAAATAATTTATGTGGCTAAATTACGTTTCTTTTATGTAACTCAAAATATGTAAGCAGAATTTCTTACTTTTGCTACACTTAATTATATTAGGATTATGAAAAAACTACAAATGGTTGACTTAAAAAGTCAATACGAAAAAATAAAAGACGAAGTTAACGCTTCCATTCAAGATGTTTTAGAAAACAACACCTATATAAATGGCCCTTTAGTACATCAGTTTCAAGCTGATTTAGAAAATTATTTAGGCGTAAAACATGTCATTCCTTGCGCTAATGGTACGGATGCGCTTCAAATTGCCATGATGGGATTAGGATTACAGCCTGGTGATGAAGTAATAACTGCAGATTTTACATTTGCAGCTACAGTTGAAGTGATAGCTTTATTACAATTGACTCCAGTTTTGGTTGATGTTGATAAAAATAATATGAATATTTCCCTTGAAGGAATTAAAAAAGCAATTACTCCAAAAACAAAAGCTATCGTACCAGTACATTTATTTGGTCGTGCTGCCAATATGGATGCGATTATGGAAATTGCCAACGAACATAATTTATATGTAATTGAAGACAATGCACAAGCTATTGGAGCAGATTACACAAATAAAGATGGCGTAAAAAAGAAAGTAGGAACGATCGGACATGTGGCGGCAACATCATTTTTCCCTTCTAAAAATTTAGGTTGTTATGGAGATGGTGGAGCTATTTTTACTAATGACGACAATTTAGCTCATATTATCCGAGGCATCGTAAATCATGGAATGTACGAAAGGTATCATCATGATGTGGTAGGTGTAAACTCTCGTTTAGACAGTATTCAGGCTGGTGTTTTAAAAGCCAAGTTACCTCATTTGGATACATATAACAAAGCCCGTCAAGATGCAGCCAGAAAATATAGTTTAGCTTTAAGTGTGAATCCTAATATTTGGGCACCATTTATTTGCGAAACTTGCGATTGTCATGTATTTCATCAATACGTAATTCGAATTACAAATGGAAAACGCGATGGATTATTGGCTCATTTACAAGAGAAAGGAATTCCATGTGCCATTTATTATCCAATTCCTTTACACAGCCAGAAAGCTTACGCGGATGTTCGTTATAAAGAAGAAGATTTTCCAGTAACCAATCAGTTATGTAAAGAAGTGATTGCATTACCTATGCATACCGAATTAGACGACGAACAAATAAAATTTATTACCGATACGGTTTTAAATTTTTTAAAATAAAATGAATCTGTAGAGACGTAATTCATCACGTCTTTTTATTAAAAATATGACACGCGATAAATTGTGTCTTTGCGAAAGAATATGAAAATAGTAGTTACAGGAGGTTTAGGTTTTATTGGTTCACACACAGTTGTTGAGCTACAAAATGAAGGTTTTGAAGTTATTGCCATTGACAATTTATCCAACTCTTCCATTGAAGTTTTAGATGGTATTGAGCGCATTACAGGAAAAAAACCGATTTTTTACAATATCGATTTGAGAGAGAAAACAGTAGTTCAAGATTTCTTTGCAACCCATTCTGATATATCTGGAGTAATTCATTTTGCAGCTAGTAAGGCTGTTGGTGAAAGTGTTGAAAACCCGTTATTGTATTATGAGAATAATATTAACACTTTAGTTTATGTGTTGCAAGAAATCACAAAACTAGAGCAATCAAATTTCATTTTCAGTTCTTCTTGTACAGTTTACGGTCAAGCCGAAGTGATGCCGATTACAGAAAATGCTTCGGTACAACCGGCAATGTCACCTTACGGAAATACGAAACAAATTGGTGAAGAAATCATTATCGATACAGCTAAAGTGTCGAAGTTAAACTCGATACTTTTAAGATATTTCAATCCGATTGGCGCACACGAATCGGCTGAAATTGGTGAACTACCTTTAGGAGTACCACAAAATTTAGTTCCATTTATTACGCAAACTGCTTTTGGTTTGAGAAAAGAACTTTCAGTTTACGGAAACGATTATCCCACACCAGACGGAACTGCAATTAGAGATTATATTCATGTAGTCGATTTAGCAAAAGCTCACGTTATTGCGATGCAACGTTTATTAAATAAAAAAAATATTGAAAAAGTAGAAACTTTTAATTTAGGAACGGGAACTGGTAGTTCGGTTTTAGAAGTGATTACATCTTTTGAAAAAGTTTCTGGAGAAAAATTAAATTATAAAATTGTTGGTCGACGCGAGGGCGATATTACAGAAGCTTATGCGAATACAGACAAAGCCAACAACATTTTAGGCTGGAAAGCTGCCTCAAGTTTAGACGAAAGTTTAGCAAGCGCTTGGAAATGGGAACAAAAAATTAGGAGTTAATTTTTGAGTCTCTGTTTTCAGTCTCAGTCCCAGTCACAGTTTTCAGTTTTCAGAAAAATACTTATAAAAAAATATAAAATGCCTAAAAATATTGATTTCAAACTAATGCTCTCTATGCTTATTGTAGGAATAGTTTGGGGAACCACATTTTTAGGCATTTCTATTGCTGTTGAAACCATTCCACCGTGGTATTCTACTGCCATTAGAAACCTACTTGCAGCAGTAATTGTACTTCTAATTTTATTATTTAAGAAAACATTTAGTTGGATTGGTTGGAAATCATTACAACAACAACTTACTTTATCTGTTTTAATGTTAGTCTTTGCAAATGGATTTACAACAATTGCTGAACAATCCTTACCGTCAGGATTAACATCTATAATTAGCGCCATTAATCCCGTAGTTATCTTTTTATTAAGTATTGGTTTTCAATTACAAAAACCAACTTATAAAGGATTTCTGGGAGTTTTACTTGGTTTTTCTGGAGTTCTTTTTATTTTTAAAGATGGTTTAGGAGATATTTTAAACCCCAACTATAAAACGGGTGTATTATTTTTAAGTATCGCTATTTTAAGTTGGGGCTTAGGCACTATTTACTCTAAGAAAATTAACAATCAACCTAATAATTTAACCTTAAACTTATTTTATCAATTTTCATTAGCTGCAGCACTACAAATTATTTTATCACTTGTATTTCATGATAAATCAAATATTGAAAACTGGTCTGCTGCAAGTATTGGTTCAGTTGTTTATTTAGCTATATTTGGTTCAGTTGTTACTTTATTTTGCTATCAATATGCATTACAAAAAGTTACTCCTATTCAGGTTTCTATATTAACATATGTAAATACTATAATCGCCGTTTTTTTAGGTTGGTTTTTTAAAAATGAGGTAGTTACGAAAGATTTCCTAATAGCTGTAGTTTTGATAATAATTGGCGTTTTTGTCATTAATTACAAAGGAAAAAAATAGAAAGCATTCATTTGTATGAATAAAAAAATCCCAATTTACATTGGGATTTCATTGTTTTAAAAAGAATTACTTTTTTGCAGCTTCTTTCAATTTGTTTGCGGCTTCATCTAACTTTTCAGCACCTTTCTCTAGAGCTTCTCCAGCTTTTGCTTGTGTAGAATCAACAGCTTTTTCTAATTTTGCAGCAGCAGTATCAATTACTTGTTCTGTTTTAGCTTCCAAAGAATCTACTTTGTTTTCTACTTCTTTTTTGTTTTTGTCCTCGCAAGAAACTAAAACGGCAGCAACGAATGCTAAACCTAAAATTGTTTTTTTCATTTTGGTTGTGATAAATAAGTTAATATATTTTTGAACTTATAAACCGATATTCAAATTGCGTGCCAAAAAATAAAGGCTGCTATTTTATACTTTTCCTAAAGTATATAATTGTTCCATTGTTGGTGTTTTACTTCCACCTGCCGGCTCTAAAGTAATACCAAAACCTTCCGCTCCAACAGTACCATCCACTTCAATTAAATATTTCATTTTATCTTCTGCATTATCAATTAAACCAATACTTGTTGGTGTTAATGTTGGCGCTAATTTTAACGACCAAACTTGATAAACCATTCCGTCTGGTGGAGTTGGTAAACTTGAAGCATCTATAAAAACTTTATTCGTTTTATTGTTCCAGTAAACTTTTGCAGAGGAAGTTGGTGAAATTGCTTGACCCGCTAATTTAACCACCACATTATTCTCGTCCTTAATAACAGAGTATGATGTATTTATTTGATTGTTTAATTTTTCTTTTGCAGAAACTGTTTGTTCTAAAGCACTTTTCTGGTTTAGTAATTCATCAATTTCACTAACACCATTTTGTTGTAAATTAAACAAATAACCACAGCCTAATAAAAATACTGCGGCAGCCATCCAACCTATATATTGACTAATATTAGATTTCGGTTTAAACTGTACAACTTTCGTCTCAATGTTTAATTTTTGCTTTATTCTATTATAATTTTCAGCAGACAATGAAGGTGCAAAACTAGAAGATAAAGCAATTACAGATTTCTCTATAGATACTATTTCTTTGTTTACCTCATCATCTTCCGATGCTATCTTTGCAACTTCAGCAGTTTCGGTCTCAGACAATAAACCAAACACATACAACTCTAAATTACCAGACTCAATTAATTCTTTATTTTTCATAATTACACTTGTAAATAAGTTCTTAAATCGTTGATACAAGTTCTATTTAAAGTTTTTACTGTACCTAAAGGCATTTCCAATTCTTCAGAAGTTTCAGCCTGAGTATATCCTTTAAAAAACAACAAATCTATAATTTGAATACACTTTGGTTTTAGCTTTTTAATAAACTCACTAACTCCAATGATATCAATTTTATTTATAAATTTATTCTCGTTATCTATCATACCTACGAAATTATCTATGTCTTGGTTTTTTAATGACTTATTATATCCCTTAGACCGCATTTTATCAATGGTTGTATTCCTAGTAATATTTAACATCCAAGTGTATAATCTTCCTTTTTCAGTATTATAAGACTCAATATTTGTCCAAATTTTCACAAACACATCTTGCAATACATCTTCAGCTTCCTCTCTATTTTTAATTAGATTAGAAATTACGGCAAATAAACTTTTAGAATACATATTATACAGATAGGTATATGCTTTCCCATCTTTTTTTTCAATTAGGCTTAATACTTCTTCTTGACTCATTAGATTATAATTTATAGTTTTTACAAATTTATGCAAAAAAAACCAAAAACTCTTCTATTTTAAACAATTAGCATTCGTTTTTGTCCACTAATATTTTTTCAAAAAAATAAAATTGAATTTTAAGTAATAAAAGTGCTTAAAACCAAAACTTTTTTACGAAAGTGAAAAAATATAACCTAAAAATAAAAATCTACATGAAAAAAATTATTATTTATTTCAGCAATATTCACTTTAAATTTTTCATTTGCTTAAGTTGATATTGGAACTCCAACTTTTGAAAATGGTGTACAATTACAAATAGAATCAAATAATAAAGTCTTACTTATACCTAGAGTATCTTTAACTACATCATTACTTGCAACACTATTACCAACAGCACCAGCAACTAGTGTTTTGGTATACAAAATCGCTACACAGGGATTGTATTTCACTTTACATCTGAACAAAATTGGAGTTTAACTAGAAATGCTGAAACTTCCTAAGGACAAAATATATTGGAACTTCTAATAACTAAAACCTTCAAAAAAGGACAAATGCCACTCTTAGAATGACTGTTGAAAATGATGGCCAAGTTATTGTTGGAACTGCTGCTACTCAAGCAAACACCTTCACTACAATAAATACTGGATCTGCACAAGTTGACTTATCTGTAAATAGCTCAAAATCAACTAGAATCATTTAAAATTTAAATCCTACCGGTACTCTATTTGTTATAGACAGAGGAAATTTAGATGCAAATGGTGGTGAGGGGTTATCGGTATAAGTGCTGTATCTGCTGCAAGCTCAACTACAATTGTTGTGGGAATTTTAGGTATTGGAGGTAGAACAACTTTCACAGAATTGCCCGTAGAATCTATTGAAATATCTAGACAAGGAAACATAGGTGTATTTGCTCGTGGTGTGGGAAAAGGTAAGGAAATAGATTATACTGCCGTATATTTTGAATAGGATCAAGATGGTAATTTACATACAAATAACGGGCCATTTGCCAGAATTACATGAAAAGACATTGACTATTTTACAGGTGGAACTGATTCATGAAGAGATGTAGCATCTGGTAGACATATTGATGTCAATACCTCAACAACAAATTTTTGTTTTTATGGGCGCAAGAAATAATGGAACATCATTCTAAGTTTTAAGTGGTGGGTCTTTATAAATAAGGGGGAAAGATGAACAAGGTAATAACAGAATTTTACATGCAACCGAAACACCAGAAACTTTATTTGAAGAGTTCGGAACAGGAAAACTTATAAATGGAGTGGCTTATATTGTAATTGATATGCTGCTAAGCAAACTAACTCAAAAAGATGAAAAACACCCTTTGAAAGTTTTCATTCCACTAAAAGGTGACTGCAATGGTGCTGAAACTGAAATAACAATAAACGGCTTTAAAGTTAAAGAATTAGACAACGGAAAATCAAATGTTTTTTTTTCATGGAACCTAGTAGCTTATAGAGCTAATGTTATTGATGTCAACCGAAAAATTCAATCGAAGCATGTAGATATCCGTTTTACTATCGGACCAAACCAATTAAATCCGGAAAAACAAACAGATGCAAAACATGAAACTGATGAAAGAAAACTAAAATAACTCGTATCTTTTTTATAAAATACTCTTAAACATCTTAATACCACAAGTTAAGATGTTGCTTTCCAAGAACTTCATCACTTTCTCTAACTTATTGAAAACCAAAACACATCCTTTCTACGTAGGTTAAAGTATAATCAAATTGATATAAATTAAAATGAAAAAAACAAAATTGTATATAAGCCTTTCGTTAATTGCTTTAACAGGTTTATTATTAGTAGCGGCAGATCATATCGATTCGCCAGGTGTATCTAATACAGGAAACGACATTACAGATGTATATGCATTCCAAGGAGCAGATACTAACAACTTAGTATTTGTTGTAAACTCAGCTGGATTACTAACTCCAGGGACCACAGGAGCAGCAACATTTAAAGAAAATGTATTAACGGAAATTAACATCGATAACAATGGTGACAATGTTGAAGATTTAGTAATTCAAGCGATTAAAAGAGGCAACAAAATGTTCTTTTTCGGTCCGGTTGCTCCAGGAACACCAGGAATAAGCAGTACAATTAAAACAGCTAACGCAGCTGGCTCAGTAGAAATTTCTCAATATGGTAGCCCAGCAATCATTTCAACTTCAGGAGGAATGAAATTTTTCGCAGGACCAAGGGATGATCCATTCTTTTTTGACCTAGGGAGATTTCAAGCCATTTTAGGTGGAACTGCATCAGGATTCAACAACCCAGGGACAGATACTTTTGCAGGAACTAACGTTTTATCTACAGTAGTAGAAGTTCCAAAATCCATGCTAGGCACTAGTACTTCAATTAATGTTTGGGCTGAAACAAAACAAAAACAATAATAATTCATAAAATGAAACAAATGAAAATAAATTCAATAAAATTTCTGACTTTATCAATTCTTGCAGTAACTACATTTGTAAGTTGTAATAATGATGATACTGTTACTGCTGAAGAACAAACAGATTTCTCAGGAACTTATGTGCAAAAAGACCAAATGGCACGTCCTGCAATTAATACCGTATTTATTGCATCGGGAGCACCAAAAGACGCATTCAATACTACAACGCCATCTGCAATGGGTGCTAATTATCAATCGGTTTTTCAATCGAGATTATTGGCCTTAAACCCTGGTTATACAACTAATGCTTTAGGACAGACTGCTGCAGCATTTACAAGCTTATTAGCAACAGATGTATTAGGAGTTTCAAAAACTGGAACGACAACATTTTTTGACGGAACAAACGTTTTAACCGGAAGAGCTTTAGCTGATGACGTAATAGATGTAGAATTACTTTTAATTTTCGGTGGGCCAACTGGTGGTTCAAACCCAAACTTAACATCAGATCATGTTAATGCAAATGACAAACCTTTTCTACCAGCTTTCCCTTACTTAGCTGCTGCATGGTAAAAATATTCTAGTGTGCACAAGTAATATTGTGCATACTATTTTTAAAAAAACTAAAAAACTAAACAATGAAAGTAGCTAATCTTTTAAAAATAGTACTTATTACAACTATTATCTATGGTTGTTCTAAAGAAAAAAACAAAATAACTAATGCTTCAGACTATAACAGTTACCTGAATATTTCAGAAGATAAAAACATAAAATTAGCGGAATCAGAAATTAATTTTTGGCAAAAAAAATACAATGCAGATTCGAACCAAACAAGCTATCTAAGTCAACTCGCATTCTATTATACTTCTTTGTTTGAGGCTACTTTTGAAGTAAATCATTTGTATAAAGCAGAAGAATTATTATTAAAAGCTAATTCCGAATTAAAGTATTCAGAAGTGCGTGCTATTCGTGCTTTAGCAAAAAACTACATTACGCAACATCGTTTTAAAGAAGCGCTAATTTTAGCCAACAAAGCCCTAAAAATCGGTGAAGGATTCAAAGAAACACAAAAGTTGCTTTTTGATGTAAACATGGAACTTGGAAATTATACCGAAGCTAAAAAAAACCTATCCAAATTTTATAATCCGGAAGACTTCGATTATTTAATTAGAATGGCCAAATGGAATGATCATATAGGAGATTTACCAACAGCCATAACTTTAATGGAAAAAGCTACCCAAAAAGCAGAATTGAGTGAAGATAAAACTTTAAAAATTTGGTCGTATTCAAACTTAGGCGATATGTATGGACATGCTGGAAGAATTGAAGAAAGCTATGCTTTTTATTTGAAAACCCTAAAAGAAGATAAAAACTATTATTATGCATTAAAAAGGATTGCTTGGATTGCTTTTTCGCATGAAAAAAACACCAAAGAAGCCAACCGAATTATCGATGCAATAGCCCAAAAACATAATTCGCCAGATTTTAAATTATTTAAAGCAGAAATGGCAGAATTTGATAAAAATGAAGCAGATAAAACTAAGAATATAAACGATTATTTCAATGCATTAAAAAGTAGAAATTACGGAGTAATGTATAATAAATATAACGCCATACTTTATGCAGACAACAAGAAAGATGCTGCAAAAGCTTTAGAAATTGCTTATGAAGAAATTAAGAACCGACCAACACCTGAATCTTACGATTTATTAGCTTGGGCCAACTTTAATTTAGGAAATACCAAAAAAGCGTTAGATATTTGTGAAAAACATATTATTAACAAATCATTTGAACCCGACATAAATTATCACTTGGCCGAAATATATAAAGCCAACAAAATGAATGATAAAATTATTCCAATTAAAGAAGATTTATTGTCAAGTATTTATGAGTTAGGTCCGAATATGAAAGAAAAAATTGAAAAACTATAATGAATAAAACTTTTCAAATCATTTTATTTTTACTGAGCACTTTAGCTTTTTCCCAACAAAAAGAAGGTGTAGTCATGGATACTTTGGGAAATATCATTGAAAATGCTTACGTATACAACGAAACTACAAAATCACACGCACATACGAACGAAAACGGAAAATTTATATTAGATAAAACTTCAAATAATGACATTTTAACCATTACAGCTTTAGGTTTTAAAAAGAAAACACAAGTCGTTAATGGTGAAGAAAAGAAAATAGTTTTATATAGTTCATCTTTTAACATTGAAGAAATTGTAATTTCTAAAAAAAACAATGCTATTTCTCAAATTATGAAGTTAGATTTACAAAATTCACCCGTAAATTCTTCACAAGAAATATTGCGTAAAGTTCCTGGTTTATTCATCGGACAACACGCTGGTGGTGGAAAAGCAGAACAAATATTTTTACGAGGATTCGATATTGATCACGGAACTGACATCGCACTTTCTGTAGATGGGATGCCTGTAAATATGGTTTCTCACGCTCACGGACAAGGTTATGCAGATTTGCATTTTGTCATTCCAGAAACCTTAGATAAAATTGATTTTGGCAAAGGAAGTTATTATGCAGATAAAGGCGATTTTGCCACAGCTGGTTATGTCGCTTTCAAAACTAAAGAAAAAATTGACAACAATGCAATCAGTTTAGAAGTTGGTAAATTCAACACTATTAGAACGCTTGGAATGTTCAATTTATTACCAAAAAACAACAACCAAAGTGCTTTCATAGCAAGTGAATACATCACTTTTGACGGACCATACGTTTCTAGTCAAAATTTTAGAAGATTGAATTTATTTGGAAAATTTACCAATGTATTTGAAGATAAAAGTAAGTTTTCTGCAACTGCTTCTCAATTTTCAAGTGAATGGACAGCATCAGGACAAATTCCGCAACGTTTAGTTGACGCTGGAATTATCTCAAGATTTGGTGCTGTAGATGATACGGAAGGTGGAAAAACATCTAGAAGTAATTTGAATTTCGAATATTATAAGCCTATTTCTGAAAATTTATATTTCAAAGGAAACACGTATTATAATAACTACCAATTCGAATTGTATTCAAATTTTACATTTTTCTTAAATAATCCAATCGATGGAGATCAAATCAAACAAAAAGAAAACAGAACAATTTACGGTTTCAATGGAGAATTCAACAAAAAAATTGACAATTCTAAAAGCACTTATCAAGTTGGATTTGGATTAAGAGCTGATGAAACGAAAGACAGCGAATTAGCTAATACTAAAAATAGAATCACAACAATTAATCAG
This sequence comes from Flavobacterium difficile, assembly GCF_011392115.1. Taxonomy (GTDB): domain Bacteria; phylum Bacteroidota; class Bacteroidia; order Flavobacteriales; family Flavobacteriaceae; genus Flavobacterium; species Flavobacterium difficile. The sequence continues at coordinate 101,298 of NZ_JAAJBT010000003.1, read as the reverse complement.
TTGAAATTAGGAAACATCAATCAGAAAAATTATTTCAGTTATATAAATACAGATATTGAATTAGGAAATTTTACCATTAATCCAGCCATTAGATTAGATTATTTTCAATTTTCCTATTTAGACAAATTAGCTCCAAAATTCCAAATTAACAATGAAGAAAAAGTGAAAATCTCGCCTAAACTAAACTTCCTTTTTGCCCCAAACAACAAGGTACAATTTTTTGTAAAATCTGGTTTAGGCTTTCACTCTAATGACACACGTGTAATTGTTTCACAAACCGACAAAAAAACCCTACCTACTTCTGCAGGAGCGGATTTGGGAACGATTTTCAAACCTATGAATAACTTAATTATTAATAGTGCGTTGTGGTTTTTACACCTAGATCAGGAGTTTGTATATGTTGGTGATGCAGGAATTGTAGAACCAAGCGGAAAAACAAAAAGAATGGGAATCGATTTTGGATTTAGATACCAAGTGTCAAAATTCATCAATTTGAATTCCGATATTAATTACACCTATGCCAGAAGCACGGATGAACCTGAAGGACAAAATTATATTCCTTTAGCTCCAGATTTAACGTCAACTGGAGGAATTAGTGTAACCAATTACAAAGGATTTTCTTCAAGTTTAAATTACAGATATTTAAAATCGCGTCCCGCAAATGAAGACAATTCGATTGTTGCAAAAGGCTATTTTGTGTCAGATTTTAACCTGAATTACCAATACAAAAAAATGAATTATGGAATTATAATTGAAAATTTATTCAACACCAAATGGAATGAAACCCAATTTGCTACCGAATCTCAATTACAAAATGAAACGCAAGCGGTAGAGGAAATTCACTTTACACCAGGTACGCCCTTCTTTATAAAAGGAAAAATAACGTATACCTTTTAATTTAATATAATTGTTGTTTTTTTAAGTTTGAAATCTCGTCTTGTTTTACTTGACGAGGTTTCTTTATTCATTCGCCTAAATAAATAAAAACATTTGTTACTATGTGTTTAGGTGTTGCTTCAATTGGCACATCCAATCCACCAGAATTAACATTGACCGTATGCGAATGATCACCAGATGACGTTGAGGAAAATAAGGTTGCAGTAAGATTTTCTGGTCTTCCAACATTCACATTTATAATTGGAAGTAAAGCTAATACATTTGTTGCTAAACCTAAAGATTGTATTGGACTATATTGATCGCTATATTCATGATGATGATTTCCAGCAAGAGCTGTTATTCCTGAAAAATTCACATTTGGCAGATGTGCTTGTGTTAAAACAATTTGATTTGAGCCTGTTATGTTTCCCATATTATCCGTAGGGGTTTTGGTCTTAATGAAACTATCATCCATATTAATTAAATTTCCACTTAGTCCTATAGAAATAGCATTACTTTGGGCTGTTGTAGGAAGCAATGCAATGGATCTTCCATCTAATAAATACCAACCATTATGATCAGTAGTTGCTAAAGAATGCTTAATATCACCAAACATAATAGCATTGGGACCCGCCATATTCCACTGCGCTCCATCATTATAATATAACCCATCATGAACTGAAACTGGAGTATAAGTTTGCGATTCAAAAGTATTATAAGTTATCATAGCTGGACTATGCTGAGAAAGTGGATTTGGCAAAATAGTTTGCACCAATACACTGCGTGTGGGCAAAAAACCTTGATTTTCACTATAAATATCTAATATAGCATTTATGTTTGGTGTTATTGTACCAATACCAACATTTTGTGAAAATCCATTCAAACAAACGTAAAAACAGATAATGAAATAAGAATTTTTTTTCATCTTTAATGGGATTACAAGATTATTCACCTAAATATACAAATGTGTTGGTAGCCATTTTTTTGACGCTTGGTAACGGCATGTTATTTCCTCCACTTTGGACCGTTACAGTATGAGTGTGATTACCAGAACTACTTGAATTGGAAAGTTGGGTTGCTGGCGTTTTATTACCAATATTTGAATTTAAAACATTTAAAGCTACTCCTGACAAAATACCTAATAAACCGTAAACAACATTTATATTTTCAATTGCTGAATTATGTTGGTCTACATAGCCATGATCGTGTTCTCCATCAGAAGATGTAGTACCAGAAAAAACTATATTAGGTAAATTGGCTTGTGAAATAATAACCGTATTAGAACCACCAGTTTGAATTAATGATTCAGACAATGATTTACCTTTTAAAATTTTATCTGTAGCGTCTGGCAGATGAGTACTAAAACCTAAACTAGTCCCGTTAACTTGAGCAAGAATTGGTAAGGTGCTTAAAGATCTACCATCTAACATATACCAACCTAAGTGATCTTCAGTAGCTATACTATGCTTTATGTCACCAATCTGAATTGAAATAGGCTCTAGTCGTACCCATTTAACACTATTATTGTAATACAAACCCGGAGTTACTGCTGTATCACCACTTCCAGCGGTATTTGTATTGTAGACAATCATTCCTGCTACATGAGTAGTCAATGGTTTTGACAAATTCGTATTCTCTAAATTAACTTTAGTAATTAAGATAGTTTTATCTGTACTAAAAACTTCTAAAGCAACATCATCATGTGGAGTTGTAGTACCAATTCCGACTTGACCATTTGATTCAACAAAAATTAAAACAAATAGATAAATATAATTTTTCATCATAGTCCAATTATTTTCCTAAATAAATAAAAACATTTGTCGCCATATAAGATGGCACTCGTTCCACAGGTACATTTAAACCATTAGAAGAAACAGTAACGTTATGTACATGATCCCCCGAATTACCTGTAGTTTTATTAGTAGTATGAACTTCATCTTTTGCTACTTGTTCAATGGAAAAGAGAGTTAAAATACTTGTGGAAAGTAAACCTATACTTTGGAAACCTATGTAGCTATCTACTAGATGTGTATGCGAACCGCCATTACTAGTTGATCCAGTAAAAGTAACATTAGGTAAATTGGCTTGAGAAATCAAAAAATCTTTTGAACCTGCTAAAGATCCGACAACATCAGAGTTAGCTTTGCCTTTTAAAAAACGATCAGTTGCATCAATTAGTTGGATAGTTTGACCTAAACTACTTGCGTTTAATTGTGCATTTGAAGGTAAAGTAGCAATTAACCTTCCATCTAGCAAATACCAACCGTCATGATCAGTAGAGGAAAAACTATACTTTATGTCACCAATTTTTGTAGAATTGGGCACAAATAAAATCCATTTAGCCCCATCATTATAATACAAACCTGAGACTACTCGGTTTACACCAATTCCATTTGCCATTTTATTGTAAACAACAACTCCTTGAACATGAACTGACAAAGGTGATGCATCCATTACACTTGTTAGCAATACCCTAGGAACAAGAAGTCCTTGAGAGGAACTTACTAATTCTAACTGAGCATCTTTATGAATTTGAGACCCACCGATAGCAACCTGTGAAAATAATTTTACAGAAGATAAAATCAAAATCAATTTAACTAATTTACACATAGATTTAAGTTTAATAAAAAATTATTGGGTGTTATAATCTTTAAATTACTATGTATAGTTTTTTTTTTTATAAAGTTAATCAATTTTTCTTTTAAAAATTAAAATTAATAAAAAATTAACTAAAATATTACATTATACTTTATAAATGACTTTATATTTTATGAATTTAAAAATACAGATGTGCCAGGAAACTGGTTTTGTTTAACTTATAAAATATTAAACAATTTTTAATAACCCATTCGGATCTGGACAATTCTGTTTATAAAAAGCTAGCGTAGTTTCACTACAAACGCCAGGATAATCACCAAATTTCTCTTGCATATCTATGATAAGTTGGAAGTGTAAATGAGGTGCGTAATCGCCATTAATTGGCGGCAAGCCTAAAGTTGCAATTTGTTGTCCTTTTTGAACCGTATCACCCACTTTTTTTCCTTCCAAACTGACTTCACTCAAATGTCCGTACAAAGTATGAAATTTGAAATTATCAATTTCATGTTCTAAAATTATAGTCGGACCATAATCGCCTAAAGCGGTATTGTTTTGAAAACTGTGAATTTTCCCTTCCAAAGCTGCGAAAATTGGTGCTTGTTCGTTAATCCACAAATCTAAACCAATATGAATGTTTCTTTCTTCTACATTCGGATTTTTAAAAACGGTACTTCTTTTGTATAAATTTCGCGTTTCGATATAACCACCATACATGATTTTTCCATTATGGGCTTCCAATTGATTTTGAATAAAAACTTCGTAATCTTGAGCGGTTTCTAATTTATGATTTTGTAAATCTGAATTCGTAACGGATAAATCTAACGCTACATATTCCGAATACTCAATTTCGGGTGAAATAACCTTAGCGGCTTGAATATTTTTAAAAAACTGTTCCATTATTATGTATTTATAAAACTAATTCTGCATATAATTTTTCAAACGTTTCATCCAAATCGGAACTGAATCCAGAATGCGGTCGAGACGTTTGAATACTTGAGCTTTTTACAGCTGTTAACCATCTAAAACGTTCTTCAATTTCGAAAGTAGCGATGGGTCCGCCTTCTGCTTTTCCTTCACAAATCTTCACAAAAGAAGCTAAGTTACATTGCAATTGTTCGAGATCAAATTCTGGACAAAAAGCCGTGATTTTTTCAGTAGGAATTTGATAGTTAATTCGTAAATATTTCTGACGCTTGCATAAAAGCATCAAACCTACATTGACAAATTCTTCGCGCTCCACCTTTGGTACGACACGAAGTACAGCATAATCATATAAGTGTTTTTCGTGCATCTTGCGCTTCTTTTAAAAATAGTTCTGAGTGGGCTAATCGAATCGATAAAAATTGAGCATAAACTGCTTTAATTTCTTCTGGAGTTATTGAACCATCGTCCCAAAGTAACCAATCTTCAGGAATTTTATTGACAATTTCTCTCAAAATCGTATCGTTTAATTTAGATGTAAATTCTTGATGCGCTTCTTGCAATAAACTAGCTTTTGGTAATAAAACGTGATCTTTTATTAATGAAAAAGGAGTCACCGCACTTTTTTCCCAATTGGTCCAAGAATGATGAAAATAGAAAGAAGCGCCATTATCAATTAGCCATAATTCTTTCTTCCAAATTAATAAATTGGTGTTTTTAAAAGTTCTGTCGACGTTTGTAATAAAAGCATCAAACCAAACTATTTTGGATGCCAACATTGGTTCGCAATCATTCGCCGCAGCATCATAAGTTATCGAACCTGACAAATAATGTAAGCCTAAATTTAAACCTTGACTAAACTTTAATAAATCCTGAATTTCTTCATCGCCTTCTGTTCTTCCAAAAGCTTCATCTAAATTCGCAAAAACCAATTCAGGAATCGGCAAACCTAAATATTTGGCAATTTGTCCGCCTAAAAATTCGGAAATCAAAGCTTTTACACCATGTCCTGCACCGCGAAATTTCAATACATATTTAAAATCGTCATCAGCCTCAGCCAAAGCGGGTAAAGAGCCGCCTTCTCGCAGTGGTGTAATATATCGGGTAACGTTTACCGTTCGTAAATCTAAATTCATGTTATGAGAATCTTTTACCAAAGATAGCAAAAAAAAACTCCGATAATTATCAGAGTTTTTTTGTTTCTTTTCATTTGAACTGTGAAGTACATAACTCTCAATCGCTAGTCATTTCAATGTAAACTGAAAACTGAGACTGAAAACTAAATTTATGCCGAAATCGTTGCTACTTCTTTATTGATTTTATTTACCAAACCAACCAAAACTTTTCCTGGTCCAACTTCTGTAAAACTTGATGCACCATCTGCAATCATTTGATTTACCGATTGTGTCCATTTTACTGGAGCGGTTAATTGAATGATTAAGTTTTTCTTGATTTCATTCGCATCCGAAACTGCACTTGCCGTTACATTTTGATATACTGGGCAAATTGGTTGTGAAAAAGTTGTAGCTTCAATTGCAGCAGCTAATTCTTCACGAGCGGGTTCCATCATTGGTGAGTGAAATGCGCCACCAACTGGTAAAATTAACGCTCTTTTCGCACCTGCTTCTTTCATTTTTTCGCAAGCAACTTCTACCGCTTTGTATTCACCAGAAATTACTAATTGTCCGGGACAGTTGTAATTCGCTGCTACTACTACTCCATCAATAGAAGCACAAATATCTTCTACAATTTTATCGTCTAAATTTAAAACGGCAGCCATAGTTGAAGGTGTAATTTCACAAGCTTTTTGCATCGCTAAAGCACGTTGAGAAACTAATTTTAAACCGTCTTCAAAAGATAAAGCTCCATTAGCAACTAAAGCAGAAAATTCTCCTAAGGAATGTCCGGCTACCATTTCTGGTTTAAAATTGTCTAAAGTTTTGGCTAAAATTACAGAATGTAAAAAAACAGCTGGTTGCGTTACTTTTGTTTCTTTTAATTCTTCAGCTGTTCCTTCGAACATAATATCTGTAATTCGGAACCCTAATATTTCGTTTGCTTTTTCGAATAATTCTTTGGCTAATTCCGAATTTTCATATAAATCTTTACCCATTCCGGTAAATTGAGCGCCTTGTCCAGGAAAAACGTATGCTTTCATAGTATTTTGTTTCGAGTTTAATGTTTCAAGTTTTGAAAAACAAAAATACTTATTTTGTAACAATCTTATCAAATAAATGACTAATATTTAAAACTAAAACCTTTCAAAATGAAAAAAATTTTACCAATTGTCTTTGTGCTTTTTATAAGTGTTATTTATTTTTATGTAACATTACCAGTACTTAGTTATGGTTTTGCTGGAATTACCATACTGCTTTTTATAATAGCGGCTTTATTATTTTTCTCTTTTTCAAAATTCACCATATCCTCTGATGGAAAAAGTTACAAACCAATAACTGTGTTTTGGAAACTTCCTGCTGTATTAGTCGGAATTGCTGTTTTGTATGCATTTGTATTACCTTTTATTACATCGAGTCCAATTTTTAGAAATCAGGATTACAGAAACTTAATTGGAAAAGTAAAAGATGGTGATAAAATTACCAATCAAATTGCGCCAATTTCTATGAATGAAATTCGAGTGGTAGATGAAAGTTTAGCGTATTTATTGGGTGAAAAAATATTAGGTTCGCAACCCGCATTGGGAAGCCAAGCACATTTAGGCGAATTTTTCATTCAGAAAGTCAATGGCAAATTATTTTGGGTGGCTCCTTTAGAACATTCTGGTTTTTTCAAATGGCTAAATAACAAACAAGGAACAACTGGATATGTAATGGTTTCTGCAACCAATGAACGTGATGTAAAATTGGTTCAGGAAGTCAACGGAAAACCAATTTTATTAAAATACCAAAGAGAAGCCTATTTTGGGAGTAACTTACACCGTTATCTATATTTTAACGGCTACAACACTGTAGGTTTAACGGATTTTTCATTTGAAATTGATGATGCTGGTGTACCGTATTGGGTTGTTACAAAATATAAGAAAAAAATTGGTTTTTCTGGAAATGATGCAACAGGTGTAGTAGTGGTAAATGCACAAAATGGCGCTATTAAAGAATACAATATTAAAAACACACCAACTTGGGTAGATCGAATTCAACCGATTTCATTCATTAAAGATCAGTTGAACGATTGGGGTGAATATGTAAAAGGCTATTGGAATTTCTCTAACGAAAACAAACTTCAAATTACAGAAGATTTGACATTAGTTTACGGAAAAGACAACAAATCGTATTGGTATACTGGAATTACTTCTGTTGGAAAAGACGAATCGGCAGTTGGATTTGTGTTAGTAGATACTAGAACAAAAGAAACTACTTTTTACAAACAAAGTGGTGCAACAGAATATGCAGCACAAAGTTCGGCACAAGGTAAAGTTCAAGAAAAAGGTTTTGCAGCATCGTTGCCTATTCCGTATAACATTAATAACATTCCAACTTACGTGATGACCTTAAAAGACAATGGTGGTTTGGTAAAAATGTATGCGATGGTTTCTATTGCAGATTATACCATTGTTGGAACAGGAAATACTATGCGTGAAGCGCTTACAGCTTATAAAACTGCTTTTAATTCTTCTGGAAATAAAATTAATGTAGATAGTAAATCCACAAAAAAAGTAACAGAAGCGGTTGTGATAAGAATTCAAAATGATGTGAAAAACGGGAATAGTTTTTATTATTTCATGTTAAAAGACAATGCTACTATTTTTGTAGGATCGTCTCAAATTTCGAATCAATTGCCGTTAACGGCTGTGGGCGATGTAATCAAAATTTCTTATGATGAAGAAAATGAAGAAACCATTGATGTTTCCTCATTTGAAAATATAAGTTTAAAGAAATAAGCATTAAAAAACACTAAACAAAAAAACCTGAACTCGAAATGAATTCAGGTTTTTTTTATTTCAAATAGAACTTATTTATTGTTTTACAAGTTGTAATTCGATGTTTAATTTCACTTCTTCACTTACTAAAACACCACCTGTTTCTAAAGCAGAATTCCAATTTAAACCCCAATCTTTACGGTTAATTTTCCCTTCGATATTTAATCCTACTTTGGTATTTCCCCATGGATCTTTCATGGCACCACTAAATTCAGATTTTAAAGTCACAGGTTTTGTAACTCCGTGTAAACTTAAATCACCTGCAATTTCGTAATTTTCCTCATCTATTTTTGTAACAGATGAAGCAACGAAAGTTAACTTTGGATGATTTTCTGCGTCAAAGAAGTCGGCACTTTTTAAATGTGCATCTCTGTCTGCGTTTTTGGTGTTTATGGAATCGATATTTGCAGAAAACTCAATAGCTGCAGTTGAAAAATCATCTTCTTCTGTTGAAATAGTTGCATCATATGTTCCAAAAGAACCAGAAACATTTGTAAACATCATGTGTTTTACTTTAAAACCAATTTCTGAGTGTGTTGGGTCTATTGCCCATGTAGTTGTTGCCATACTTTTATTTTTTTTTATTAGTATTAATTTGATAGTTCAAAGATACTTCGTCTAAAAAGAAGGAACACTTAACCTAGATTAAGAAATAAAAAAGGGAAGTTTCTTAATTAAAACTTCCCTTTACTTTTTAAGTACTAAATACTTTTTATAATTTCTGCTAATTCTTTTTTCAAATCTTCATTTGTAATGCCTTTTTCTGCATTGAAATTATCGTTGAAATTGGGTAATGAAAAAACACCTTTTACGACACCGCCTTGAAACGGAAATCTTTTAGCAGCACTATCTAAAACTGTACTTCCACCACGAGGTCCAGGTGAAGTCGCCAATAAAAGCAGCTCTTTTTCTTGGAACGTTTTGGCATTTATTCTTGACGTCCAGTCGAGAATGTTTTTAAAAGCTGCAGCATAAGCACCGTTATGTTCTGCAAAGGAAATTACAATTACATCTGCGCTTCCTAATTTTGCATAAAAATCGGTAGCCAATTTAGGAATACCGTTTTCATTTTCTTTGTCTACCGAATAAATAGGCATTTCGTATGCATTTAAATCTAAAACCTCAACAGAAGCATTTTCGAATTGATTCGCCGCAAAAGTGGCCAACTGTTTATTAATTGAAGTTTTACTTGACGAGGCTCCGAAAGCAATTATTTTTCTCATTTCTTTTTTGTTTATTTATTTAACCAGTTTCCTAATATTTTCCTTAAAAAAGGAAGTAAAACATACACCATTAACGGAACTAAAATTCCTGTCATAATTAATGTACGTATGGGTAAAGGTAAACTTAATAATTGGTTTCCGATTAATAATTGCACTAATGTGATACTTGGATAAATGGCTATCCAAACCATCAAGGCAAATTTCCATTTTGGTGGTTGCATACTTAATTTTCTTCTATATATTTTTTTGTTTTCAAAACGGCATTTTTTACCATTTCTTGATTATTCATTTCAGTCTGAGTGGCTTTATCTTTCCAATTTATGGTAAAAGTCATTTCTGTTTCATTTTCCGAAATAAATTGAATATCGTTATCCACATAACCTTCAAATTTTGGATGTTCAACTAGTAAAAACCTAACTTTGTATGGAATGAAAGTAATTTTCTCCACCAAAGTTGTCACGGTTTCTGGAGTAGTTATGGTCATTTTTCTGGTTACGAAATTCTCATTTTTCTCCAAAATAAACACATCACTTACACCCGGAACAAAGTTTTCTGGTTTTTCAATTTTAAAAATTAAATGTTGCCAAACTTTCTCTAATGAAGCGTTTACTTGCGTAGTAAATTGAACCATTATTTCGAATTCAAATAATAAGATAAAGCTCCAGATGGACATTTATCTATGGTTTCCATAATTTTTTCAGTGGTTGCATTTTCTGGATGTATCCAAGGTTGTTCTTTGGGTTTAAATACATCTGGAGTATTTCTTACGCAATTTCCAGAATGTGTACACTTTCCTGATTGCCATACAATGGTAACTTCACCATTTGTATATTCTTTTTTTACGTTTTTTGGATCCATACTTAAATAGTTGTGTTGATTAAAATGTTGTTTTTAAGCATTTTAGAAACAGGACATTTTTCTGCAATAACTAATAACCTGTTTTTGATAGCTTCATCAATATCATTTGAAAAAGTAATTGCTCTTGAAATAGTAGTTGTTAAATCTGGATTATTTTCTTGAGACATGTTTAGCGAAATATGTATTTCAGGAATATCCCAACCTTTTCTATCGATATACATTCGTAAAGTCGACAACGTACAACCTGCCAAAGAAGCCAAAAGTGTAGTATACGGATCCGGACCCAAGTCTTTTCCTTCAATACTTTCTGGTTCATCCATTACAAAAGTTCCGTTGCGCCAAGAAATGGAACACAAATATTTCTGTACACCGATTGTTCCTGTTATGTTATTTTCTAAAAGATTTGTCATGATTTTTTATATAAATACCTGCAAGATTTTGAAAACCTTGCAGGATAATCTTAATTACAAAACGTCTCTAAATTCTGGAGTTTTATCGAAAACACTTTTCGCAAACGGACAAAGTGGAATAATTTTAATACCTTTTTCTCTAGCGAATTCAACCGCTTTAGCCACCATTGCTTTACCAAAACCTTTTCCGTTATTTCCTGAATTGACTTCCGTATGGTCAATAATTATTTTATCATCACCAGCAAAAACAAATGTCATTAAAGCTTGTTGTTTCCCATCTACTTCAATGAAAAAAGCACCGTTTTTATCATTGATTTTTAATTGAACTTCTTCGATCATAATTTATTTTTTACTGCGACTGAAAACTGCGACTGAAAACCGTAACCATTCACTAATTAGTGCTCCATTGGAATTTCCATTACTAAAAACTTAGCCTTAGAATTCGCTTTAATTTCAATTTCATTAGCATCCCAAATTCCGATGGCATCTCTTGTTTCTAGTTGTTCTCCAGCTACTTCAATGTTACCTTCAATGTTCATGATATAAAAGCCATTTCCTGTTCTTTTCAAAGCTAATTTTTTTGTAACATCTTTATCGAAATCACTTAAATAAAACCAAGCATCTTGATGGATCCAAACTCCAGCATCATCTGGATTAGGTGATAAAATTTGTGCGAAATCGTTTTTTTGTAAAGAGGCATCCAAAGTAATTTGTTGGTAACGAGGTTCCACGTTTCTCACTCTAGGAAACAACCAAATTTGAAATAATTTAGTGTGTTGATCAGCATTTGGATTGAATTCACTATGTTGAATTCCGGTTCCAGCGCTCATTACTTGTACATCACCAGTTTTAATTGTTGCAGCATTTCCCATACTGTCTTTATGTGCCAAATCACCTTCCAAAGGAATTGTGATAATTTCCATATTATCGTGTGGATGCGTTCCGAAACCCATTCCTGCTGCAACAGTATCATCGTTTAAAACTCTTAAAGTTCCGAATTGCACTCTTTCTGGATTGTACCAACTTGCAAAACTGAAACTATGGTAAGCGTTTAACCAACCGTGATTGGCATGACCTCTAGTATTCGCTTTGTGTAAAACTATATTGCTCATATTGTATAAATTTAGTAATTATTAGAATACAAATTTACAAATGCCATTAGTAAAAACCTCTTAATGTAGATTAAGAAACAAAAAACCGATGCCTTTTTAGCAAAGCATCGGTTTTAATAGTTAATGAATGTGATCTTCTTCGATTTCAAATTCGGCATCTTTTTCCCAAATTTCCATTTCGCAAGGTTTACAATTGAATTTTAGTTTGTATTCTAATTCACCTTGTTTTAGCACCAAAGGTTCTTTTAGTTTTTTGTCCATATTTTCACGATGGTATTTCGGACAACGTTCTAATTCGTATTTGATGCAATATTTTGTTGTCATTACACGTGATTTTCCTGGATCCCATTGCAATTCGAAAGCCTTTTCAATTTCAGTTACACCATGACGTTCATAGAATTTACGCGCTTGTTTATTGGCTACATTGTACATAAAATCCAGTTTTGTTTCCGGATAAGGATGTGATGTTTTTACCATTTGATGCTCTTTTCGAACATAATTTTGCAAACGAATTTCTGATAATTGTTCGTAAACTGTTCTACGCAATTCGTTAATTTTTGAAATAGGTAAAAACCAATTTTGAGAAAACTCAATCGTAATTTCATCAGCAGTATAAGGTGTAAAACCCGTTTTTGCTAAATTAATTTTGAAGTTTTCTGCTATAGATTCGTTATTTTTAGTAAGTTCTTTTGGATGTACTAATTTCGCTACACTTACATTTCCATCTTCATCCGTTGCGATTAATTCGAAACCCGTTTCGTTTTCTTTCAATACTAAAGTCGAACTAATTTTTCGAACCGCACTGTCTTCTCTTTCTACAATTTTAATGAAAGCGGCATCGTTATTTCTGTATATGAAAGTACCTTCTTTGATTTCTTTCAATACGTTAGGATATACGATTCCGTTTTCAACTTTATTTACGTAAATTCCTTCCGCTTCATTATTTTCGTTGATGAAACACAAACCGTCACCGTTGTTTAAGTACTGACCGTTTTCAATTTCATAAGAATTTCCAACAGTTCGGATTAATTTTCCAATATATTGTCCTTTAGATTTTGGACTTTCCCAAGAACCAATCGCTTGATGTCTTTCGTTAACGAAATAATCGGTATAGCCACGATTAAAACTTCTGTCTAAAGAAGGGTCGAAAATATAAGTACATTTTCCTGAAGAAGCTTTAGTATATTTTTCAGGATTTTCAGCTAAGAAAGCATCTAATTTCTGACGTAAATACGACACGTTATTTTTCACGTAGACGATATCTTTTAAACGTCCTTCAATTTTAAAAGAAGAAATACCCGCCTCTACTAAATTTGGAATTTGATTAGAAACATCAAAATCTTTGATAGAAAGCAAGTGACTATTTTTGATTAAGGTATCGCCGTTTCCATCAATTAAATTATAAGGCAAACGACAATTTTGAGCACATGAACCTCGGTTGGCTGAACGTTCACCATTCGCCACACTCATGTAACAATTTCCGCTAAACGAAACACAAAGCGCACCAGTTACGAAAAATTCTAGTTCAACGTCAGTTGCTTCACTAATTTCTTTAATTTGATGCAAATTTAATTCACGTGCTAACACCACACGTTTCATTCCGGCATCGGCTAAAAATTTAATTTTATCCGCATCACGATTATTCGCTTGTGTACTTGCATGAAGAACAATTGGAGGCAATTCCATTTCCATAATCGCCATATCTTGTATGATTAAAGCATCCACATTGATATGATACAATTTCCAAATCATTTGACGACACGATTCTAATTCATTATCATACAAAATGGTATTGATAACTACAAATACTTGAGCGTTAAACAAATGCGCATATTTTACCAATTCGGCCACATCTTCAATAGAATTTGTAGCATTTGATCTTGCTCCATATAAAGGCGCACCAATATAAACGGCATCCGCACCTGCATTAATAGCTGCAATTCCTTGTATTAAATCTTTTGCCGGAGCTAAAATTTCAATCTTCTTCTTCATTTTATATATGCATTTTATTTTGAAGCGGTTATATATAGAATCACTTTTACTTAAGGTGTTTGCTATCACAAACAAGTTTTTATGGTGATTTTTAAAACTTTAATTCTTCAGAAATTACCGAAAAAAGTATGCAAAGTTCTTATAAAAAATCCAAGATTTCTAATTCTGACTCAATTTTTTATGAATTACAGATTTTTTAACCACGAATTCTGGAATTTTTAAAAATCGTTACGCTTAAATTTATCTTCATCGAAAATTCCTAATAAATCGAATCAAAAACAAATACCATTGAAAAATTTATTGATCAGAAAGTTATTTTTTCAACATTTTACTTTTCATTTTGCTGAAAAATTCGGGTGTGACACCAATATAAGAGGCGATATTTTTTTGAGAAACCTTTTGAATTAAAGTGGGATATTTGGTACAAAATTTTTCGAAACGTTCTTCCGCGGTTAAGCTTAAATTATCCATTAATCGTTCTTGATGTGCGACTAATGAATTTTCGGCTAAGATTCGGAAAAAACGCTCTAGTTTTGGAATTTGAAGATATAATTGTTGTTGATTTTCTTTGGATATGATTGCTAATTCTGCCTCTTCTAAAACTTCGATGAAAAGATGTCCTGGTTTTTGAGAAATATAACTATACATGTCGCCAATCCACCAGCCTTCACAAGCGAAGTGCAAAACATGTTCTATGATGTTATCGTTAATTGTAAAACTTCGTAAAATTCCAGAATTTACAAAAAAAGTACAATTGGCAATCTGACCTGGACTTAATAAAATAGTTTTCGTTTTATAAGTTTTAATTTCAATTTTAGACAAGAATAGAATTTCTTCATCGGAAGTTAAAGAAACATGTTTTGAAATATTTTGGAGAATAGAAGTCATTACTTCGTTGGAGTTGGAAGTAATTTAAAATAAGTCACCACGAATTTGTTGTCTTTAATTTCGCCAACTACTTCTGCTTTTCGAATGGCGGAACAAAATCCGTCATCAGCATGCGCATCACCATGATCATCTATGGAAGTTCCTTCAACAAAATAGGACTTTCCGTTGATTCTAACTGCTAAATCACAACCTTTTTTATCAGTCATGGCAAACTTACATTGTCCGCAAGAGACTTCAACTATTTTTTTATTTTCTTTCTTATTTTCTTGTGCAAAGGTTGTACAAAAAAACAGAAAAGCGAGAATGGTAAACAATTTTTGCATTTATGAAACTTGAGTTTTATTTATTTCAGAATTTACTTTTGTTGGTATTTTCACTTCACATCTTCTGTATGGACCACAACCCATTCTTTTTGGACCGCAAGATGCTAAGAATAAAGCACCACAAGCAAGCAGAACTATTTTTTTCATTTCCCTTTGAATTAATTTAAGTACTAAAATACTATTTTTTTACTC
This sequence comes from Flavobacterium difficile, assembly GCF_011392115.1. Taxonomy (GTDB): domain Bacteria; phylum Bacteroidota; class Bacteroidia; order Flavobacteriales; family Flavobacteriaceae; genus Flavobacterium; species Flavobacterium difficile. Next base: position 85,971 of record NZ_JAAJBT010000003.1, on the reverse strand, counting down.
AAATAACAGTTTTATGACAAGAAATATCTGTTTCGTAACATTTTAATCGAAAACTAATGGTGTAAATAATATTTTTGAGTATACAATTTGATTTTAAAAAACATTAAAAACTATAAATTCTATACAAACCAACAAAGTTATCAAATACAATCCACTGTTATTTCATAATTAAACAACAACATTACAATAATTTTCAAATATTTTTTTAACTAACTAAATTCAAAATTATGTCATTAGAACCATTTATCGGAGAGATTAAAATTTTAGCTTTCGACTGGGCACCGAAAAACTACCTATTATGTGCTGGACAAATATTACCTATCAATTCTAATGCTGCCTTATTTTCGCTTTTAGGAGTTGCTTATGGTGGAAATGGATCTTCAACATTTGCATTACCTGATTTGAGAGGAAGAATGCCTTTGGGTCAAAACCCTTCAAGTGGACAACCAATTGGATTAAAAGCAGGTACGCCGAATGTAACTTTAACAACAGCAAACATGCCTGCACATGCACATTCAGCTTTAGGAATTAATGTAAATATTCCTGTAGCAACCAATAGTGGTGATACCGATTTACCTAGTGGTGCTTACTTAGCTCAATCACAAGGAGATTTTTATTCCTCTTCACTTAGTCCAGGAGCAAACTATGGAGCTTCAACTGTATCTGGTCAAACTGCATTAGCAGGCTCTGGAACTTCATTTTCAGTGATGAACCCGTATTTAGCAGTTAACTATTCCATTGCAACTTCTGGTATTTTTCCTAGTCGTAATTAATATAAATTTAATACATCTAAACAATGTCAACAGAACCTTTCATTGGAGAAATCAAGATTTTTGGTTTTAATTTCTCACCAATTGGTTACGATTTTTGTAACGGACAATCGTATTCTATCGCACAAAACACAGCCTTATTTTCACTTATAGGAACATCTTATGGAGGCGATGGTCAGGTTACATTTAACTTACCGAATTTACAAAGTAGAATTCCTATAGGACAAGGAACTGGACCAGGTTTACCGACATATGGTATAGGAGAAAGTGGAGGTACTTCAAATGTAACTTTAGCAACATCAAATATGCCACCTCATGCTCATGTAGCAACAGGAATTAGTGTAAACATTCCTGTTGCAACTGGTGGTGGAGATACTGAACTTCCAAATGGCGCCTATTTAACACAATCACAAGGAGATTTTTATTCATCTACTCCAACTTCAGGATCAAATTATGGTGCTGTAGCTGTATCAGGACAAACAGCAATGACTGGTTCTAATGTTCCTTTTAGTGTGGTAAATCCATTTTTGTCACTAAATTATTGTATCGCAACTGAAGGGATTTTTCCTAGTAGAAACTAACAATATTAAATCGTAATATATTTTAAAGTCAAATGAGAAAAAAGCAACTTATCTTATTTGGCTTTAACCTATTTAAGTAAAAAATCATGAATACAATTGGAATTTTATTACCTAGATCTACTTTCTACACTAGTATTGGATTTGATTTATTCGATGGTCTTAAGTATGGCTTACTTGAATTAGAACGCGAAGACATTAAAATTACAACTGAAAATATCGGCTTCGGAGCAGACAAACAACAATGTTACCGAGCTGCAGAAAAATTATTGTTAGAAGAAAATGCAGACTTAGTAATAGCGTACATTAGTCATAGAACAGCTGAACTCTTAAAACCCTTGTTTTTAGCAGCTAATAAAATGTTACTAGTTTTAGATTCTGGCGCAAGCTTACCTACCGAATGGCCAAGTTGTCCGAATATTTTTTATCTGTCATTACACAATGCTTTAGGTGCATGGATTGCATCTAAAAAAGCTACAACTGATGGCTTTTTAAATGGTGGAATGGTTAGCGGATATTATGATGGTGGATATTTACACACATATAGTCTTTCTGAAAACTTTGTAAACTCAGGTGGAACAATCAAATTTAATCATGTTACAGGATACAAAGAGGATGATTTTACAATTTCTCCTTTAAAAAATTATTTAGATAAATATCCAAAAAGTGCGCTTTTGAGTCTTTTTAGTGGTGATTTTGTACAATGGTATTTTAAAGGAATTCAAGAAGAATTTCATAACGAGAATTTACCTATATACTTATCACCATTTGGCTTAGAAGAAACCATGCTTGAAAATGCTGTTTATCCGAGTAATTCTGTAAAAGGCGTTGCATCTTGGTCGAAAAAAATAGATAATATAAGAAATAAAGCATTTGTCACAAAACTTGAGTCATTAGGAAAAAAACCTAACCTTTTTTCTTTATTAGGTTGGGAAAGTGCTCAACTTGCTGTACAAATTATATCATTATCTAAAAAACACTCTAATAAAATTAGTGATATAGCTAAAGAATTCCAATCTCTAAAATTTGAAACCCCTAGAGGAAAAATTCATTTTGACGTTAAAACAAATACTTCTATTTCCACATTATATAATGTTTCAGTTATCGAAAAAAATGGCATGTGCGAATTAAAACTAGACAGTTCAATAGAAAATAGTAAAGAAGAATTTGAAGAAATGTGCAATCTACCTTTAGAAAACTCAACTTCAGCTTGGTTTAATAGTTACACTTGTATTTAGTAAATGGAAAATAAGAAAAAGATATTGATTCTTTGTGGAGGAAAGTTTGCTTTTAGAACTATCCAATTGTTAGCGTATGAGAAATTCTTGTATGCAATTGGCATAGGAAAAGGAAATGACATAATCGTAGATGCTCTTGAAAAGGAAACAGAAGAAAACAAGATGCCTTTTAAGTCCTTTCCAAATAAAAAAAGCATGTCCGAAATGAAAGATTGGATTTTTTCTATTCAACCAGACTATGTTTTTTCTATTTCTTTTCCTTTTTTAATTCCAGAAGATATTCTTGCATATGGAAATCATAAGTTCATCAATTTTCATCCAGCACCATTGCCACAATATAGGGGTGTAATGCCCATTTTTGAAGTATTAAAAAATCAAGAATCTCAAACAGCAATTTGTGCACATTTTATGAATGCTGAATTTGATGAAGGTGATATTATTTTTAATGACCCAATAAATATTGAAGAAGGAGATACTTATGGTAAACTAACAGTTAAATTAAGTCATAGATTGTCAAATGTTGTATTAAACGTTGCAAATATGATTCAATTTGGAAGTAAAATACCAAGCATTCCACAAGATGAAGAGAAAGCATATTTTTATGAAAAACCCCAATATTCAGACACCTATATCAAATGGAAAAGAATGAGTGCAAATGAAATAAACGCTCTTGTAAACGCCTGTAATCCATGGAATATTGGCGCAGATACTACTTTAATGGGTGAACAATTGAAAATTATAAAAAGTAATGTTTTACCAATGTCACATGACAACTCTGTTCCTGGAAAAATTTTAAAAATAAATGAAGAAAGTATCATTGTCGCTTGCGCAGATAATCAACAATTAGAAATTGAAATTATATGTTCCGATGAAGGTATTCTTAAAATTAAAGATTGGAAAACAAAAGAAAAATTAATTGGAATTATTTTTAATTAATCTCTATTACGAATATGCATATTAACTAAATACTTACAAAATGAAACAAAAAATTACATTACTAACACTGCTTATTCTTTTTGCAATAAAAGGACATACGCAAACTCAGTTTTGGGCTGATACTTTTGATACAGCGCCCACTAGCGGAACCAGAACTCCTGAAGAAAACGGTGGAACACCAACCTCGTATTTCAGATTGACAGACGGAAGTAACATTAATCAAGTGGTACCATTTTCCGGAAGACAAGGTACTAGTTTTTGGGCAGGTGAGGATCACAATGGCACAGGAACAGGCTTTACAGCTAGTGGAGCAGAAGGTGCGCTTCCTGCAAGTAACCCTGCAAACGAATTACATATTAACTGGACAGGAATTAACATTGCTGGAAAAAGTAATTTGAGTTTTAGAGGACTCATTGCAGCTGCAAGCACAAATGAACCATGGGACAACCAAACTGCTTGTATAAGTGGCGTTGCAACAACCAATACCGACTATATTATTGTAGAATACAGTATTGATGGAGGACCGTTCGTAAATATCATCAGATTTTATAACAGAGGAAGTGCTACTAATGGTGTTGATAAATATTTGTTTGAAGATACAGATAATAATGGTTGTGGTGATGGAATACAATTGACAAATACTTTTGGAGAATTTACAAAGAACATTGTAGGAACAGGAAATACAATGAATTTAAGAATTAGAGTATTTTCAGAAGGAAATAACGAAGAATGGGGAATTGATAATTTCAGATTATTTGAAGTGGCAGCTTGTACACCACCAACTATAACAGCTAACCCACCAAACAGAACTATTTGTAATGGAACCAATACAACTTTCACATCATCAGCATCCGGAGCAACAACCTATCAATGGCAAGTGAATACGGGTAGTGGTTTTACAGACATTACAAATGGTGGGGTATATTCTGGTGCAACCAGTAATACATTAACAATTACAGGTGCAACAGCAGGAATGTCGGGTTATTTATACAGAGCAGTAGCCATAAACGGAGTTGCATCTTGCTTTACAAACTCAAATTCAGCAACTTTAACTATATCAAATATCACATCAACAGAAATCGTAACGAATGTTTCTTGTAATGGTAGCAATAATGGTTCTATCGCTATAACTCCTAGTGGAGGAATTGGACCTTACACTTACTCTTGGTCACCCTCTGGCGCAACAAGCGCTACTATTACTGGCTTAAGTGTAGGATTATACACAGTAACCATAACAGATAATGTAGGTTGTCAAATTACAAGAAACTTTACGATTACTCAACCAACGTCACTTTCTCTCAATCCAAATTCACAAACAAATGTTTCTTGTAATGGAGGTACAAATGGCGCTGCTTCAGTAAATCCTGCCTCTGGAGGAGCCGGTGGATATACTTATAACTGGACACCTGGAAACCCAAATGGTGATGGAACAACTATTGTAACCGGTTTATCTGCAGGGACTTGGACGTGTACTGTAACTGATGCTAATGGATGTTTCACAACTCGTAACTTTACCATTACACAACCTGCATCTGCTGTTTCTGGAACTACAGCAGTAACCAATATAGCTTGTAACGGAGGAACAAACGGAGCAATCAATTTAACTCCAACTGGAGGTACTCCACCCTACACTTTCAATTGGGGAGGTGGGATCACAACGGAAGACAGAACAGGACTTTCTGCTGGAAGTTATTCTGTAACAATTACAGATGCTAATGGATGTACCGGAACTATTAATGTAACTGTAACACAACCAGCTTCAGCAGTTTCAGGAACAAGAACAGTAACAAATGTTTTTTGTTTTGGAGGTACTAATGGTGCTATCAACTTAACTCCAACTGGAGGTACTCCACCCTACACTTTCAACTGGGGTGGCGGAATCACTACAGAAGATAGAACAGGACTTTCTGCTGGAACTTATTCTGTAACAATTACAGATGCAAATGGATGTACTGGAACTGTTAATGTGACTGTAACACAACCTGCGTCAGCAGTTTCTGGAACTACAGTAGTAACAAATGTTGCTTGTTTTGGAGGTTCTAATGGTGCTATCAACTTAACTCCAACTGGAGGTACTCCACCCTACACTTTCAGTTGGGGAGGTGGGATCACAACGGAAGACAGAACAGGACTTTCTGCTGGAACTTATTCTGTAACAATTACAGATGCTAATGGATGTACTGGGACAGTATCTGGAATTACAGTAACGCAACCTGCATCTGCTGTTTCTGGAACTACAGCAGTAACCAATATAGCTTGTAACGGAGGAACAAACGGAGCAATCAATTTAACTCCAACTGGAGGTACTCCACCCTACACTTTCAGTTGGGTTGGCGGAATCACTACAGAAGACAGAACAGGACTTTCTGCTGGAAGTTATTCTGTAACAATTACAGATGCTAATGCATGTACTGGAACTGTTAATGTAACTGTAACACAACCAACAGCTATTTCTTTAGCTTCAGGTGCTTTGACTAACGTTTCTTGTAATGGTGGTTCGAATGGTTCAGCTTCTGTCTCTCCTACTGGTGGTGCTGGTGGATATACTTATTCTTGGTCGCCATCTGGTGGAACAGCGGCAACTGCAACTGGACTTTCAGCTGGAACTTATACTGTAACCGTGACAGATGCGAATGGTTGTACTGCAACTCGTAACTTTACTATTACTCAACCAACAACTATTTCTTTAGCTTCAGGTGCTTTAACTAACGTTTCTTGTAATGGTGGTTCGAATGGTTCAGCTTCAGTTTCTCCTACTGGTGGAGCTGGTGGATATACTTATTCTTGGTCGCCATCTGGTGGAACAGCGGCAACTGCAACTGGACTTTCAGCTGGAACTTATACTGTAACGGTAACAGATGCGAATGGTTGTACTGCAACTCGTAACTTTACTATTACTCAACCAACAACTATTTCTTTAGCTTCAGGTGCTTTAACTAACGTTTCTTGTAATGGTGGTTCGAATGGTTCAGCTTCTGTTTCTCCTACTGGTGGAGCTGGTGGATATACTTATTCTTGGTCGCCATCTGGTGGAACAGCGGCAACTGCAACTGGACTTTCAGCTGGAACTTACACTGTAACGGTAACAGATGCTAACGCTTGTACTGCAACTCGTAACTTTACTATAACACAACCAACAGCTATAGACGCAACTGTTTCTCAAAATGCTGGAATACTTACTGCTAATCAAACTGGTGCAACGTATCAATGGTACCAATGTCCAAATACTGTTATTGCTGGTGCAACTAATCAAACATTTACCCCTACTGTTGTGGGCGATTACAAAGTTGAAGTTACTATTGGAGGATGCTCTATTACATCAACTTGTGTGACAGTTACAACTTTAGGAAATACTAGTTTTGATGCTTCTAATTTCATGTATTATCCTAATCCCACATCAAATATATTATACATAAAGAATGGAAATTTAATTGATGATGTTGAGGTTTATAACCTGTTAGGTCAGCAAATATTATTTACTAAATCTACAAGTAAGGAAATTGAGTTAAATTTAGCCATGCTTCCATCTGGATCTTATATGATAAAAGTAACCGCTGAAGGTAAATCAAAAACAATAAAAATTTTAAAACAATAAGTAAAAAAAGAAACAGTTTCAAATAAAAAGATTATTTTTATCTGTAAGATATTTTTTAACAAAAAAAACTAAATTATTATGAGTACAACTAATTCAACTGGTACTATAGTACCACCAGGAGTAAAAATTTCTTCAAATTTTATTTGCTTAAACAGCGAAATTGAATTTACAAGACCAAGACCTACAGAACCTTTACCTCCATTGGTTCAAGCTTTTTATGAAAATGGAACGTTAGAAGTAAGTGCTGTTGCTTTTATAGATGCATCAGAAAAAATTGAATCCATAATTGTGTATTATGATGATTCACAAGACGTGCCGAGATTTTATTTAACTTATAATGCGCCTGAAACAGAAGCCAGTAAATTTATTGCTTACCAGGTAAACTTCACAATTGAGTTCGCAAACCAACCGGAACTTATAGAGTCATTTGTTTGGGATGAAGATCCGAGAACATCAAGAGGAACGTATACAACAGTTCAATCTTAAAAGGTAATATTAAAAACTTATAAAAAACAGAGGCAATCCCTCTGTTTTTTTTTATTTTCAATGTATATTTGAAAAAAAAACATTGAAAACAATACCAATTAAAATACTATTTTTTTTAATTTTCTTTTTTTGTGTAAATGTTATTTTTTCACAACACACTTATTCTGCTTTGTTTGAAAAAAACATTAAAGCATCTTACAATAAATTTACTAGAGAAAAAAACTTTCAAAAAGCTCAATTGGCCTTTTTTAATAAGAAATGGGATTCTACTTTAGTATATTCCATGAAGCAATTAAGCACTAAAAATAAAATTTCAGAGTTAGATAATTACTGTTACTTTTTTAGAGGTATTAGTTTCAAAGAAAAAGGCATCTTTAATGAGGCAAAGAACTCTTTTAACAAAATTTCTAAAAGATTTAAATTTTACAAAACAGTAGAAAATTATTTAGGTCAAATTGCTTTAGAGCAAAATGAATTTAAAAAAGCAATTAGTTATTTTAAAGAATTTGAATATTTAGAAACTGCTAACTATTTTAATATTGATCAAGGAAAGGTAAATCATAATTTAGGAATATGCTATTTACATTTAGACGACTACACTAAAGCCGAATATTATTTATTAAAAAGTACTGAAATTCAGGAAAAAGAAAATGATACTTTAATGCTAATTGGCGCTTACGGTGATGTTGCTAATTTGTATTACAATCAGTTTAAAGATAATTTAGCCTTACCTTATTTTGAAAAAGCTTATCGTTTGTCAAAAAAAGTTAAGCGATATGATTTAAAAAAAATAGCGGCATTAAATTTAGCAGTAGTAGAAGAAAATAATAAAAATTTTGAAAAAGCTATTGAGTATAGAAAAGAAGCCGAAAAATGGAACGACTCTTTAACCGACCAAAATAAAATTTGGGCTGTAGCTGATGTAGAAAAAAAATTCGCTATCAAACAGAAACAAAAAGAAATTGAGGTATTAGAAATAAAAAATGAAATTCGTGAAACACAAAGAAATGGGCTATTTATAATTGCGCTTTTATTGTTAAGTATTTTTGGAATTGGAGTTTATTTTTACCGACAAAAAATCAAACGAAACAAAATCATTTTAGCTCAAAAGGAAAATTTAGATGAATTGAATGCTACAAAAGATAAACTTTTTTCAATTGTTAGTCACGATTTACGATCTTCTGTTAACGGATTGAAATCTAGTAATTCGAAACTAATGTTAAATCTAAAATCTAATAATTATGAGCAATTAGATGAATTAATCCATCAAAATGCAGTAGTTGCAAATAGTACGTATAATTTATTAGACAACCTTCTAAATTGGGCCAACCAACAAACCAATCAGATTTTTTTTCAAAAAGAATCGTTGCATTTGTTTTCCATACTTAAACAGGTAGAATACAATTACAAACCTTTAGTTGCTGAAAAAAATATTGAATTAAAAATAGAAATTGATAAAAATGCATTTGTTTTTATGGATTTAGATTCTTTAAAAATTGTATTGAGAAATCTTCTAGACAATTCCTTAAAATATACAAATGAAAAAGGTATGATTTCGATTTTTACTCAGAATAATACCACTGAAACTATTCAATTAATTATTGAAGATACAGGAATTGGAATGAGTGCTCAAGTAATTGTTGAATTACTACAAGAAAGCACAAAATTATCAAAGAAAAACAATAAAGAAATTGTAGGAACAGGTTTAGGGATGCAACTTTGCAAGTCGATGTTACAAAAAAACGGAGGAAAAATAAATATTCAAAGTCAAGAAGGAATGGGAACCACAATTATACTAACTTTACCAAAACAACCGACAAATGAATAAAATTAACATTCTTATTATTGAAGACACGAAATTTGAAAGTGACGCATTAACGGAAATTTTAACTGCGAATGAGTATAATATTGTAGGAATTGCCACCAGTTATACTGAAGCATTAACCTTATTTTATCAACATAAAATAGATGTTATTATTATTGATGTATTTTTAAACGGTCAACCAGAAGGCATTACTTTTGCCGAAACCATAACAATTACACCAAATATAGCCAAACCATTTGTATTTCTAACCAGCTCAAAAGATCGTCAGGTATTTGAAAGAGCCAAGCTTACCAAACCATTTAGCTTCCTATTAAAACCTTTTAATGAACTTGAAGTTTTATATGCTATTGAAATGGCTGTTGAAAAATTTTACGAGCAAACTAATGTGTATTTAAGTGAAGATGAAGATACTGTAATTGGTAACAATCATTTGTTCATAAAAAAGAAAAATGCCTTAAAAAAAGTAGCCATTGAAGACATCGTTTATATTGAAGTTGAAGAACGTTATTGCAATATCACTACAGTAAACGAAAAATATTTGGTAGCTTTATCTCTAACTAAAATTACAGAATTTTTAGATACTGACACTTTTGCTAAAACACATCGAAATTATATTGTGAATACGAATAAAATAACTGAAATAATTTTATCAGAAAATTTAATTATTCTTGAAGGTAATCACAAAGTAACGTTAAGCGACAAGTACAAAGACTTTATTCATAAATTTAAGATACTAAAATAAAATTATAAATTTTGCTGCATGGCCCATTTAAGCAAAATGTTTTTTTCTTTTGGCAACCCTAATTTCTCAATAATTTTACTTCGATGACCTTCTACGGTTTTTTCAGATAAAAATAAAACTTCTGCAATTTGTTTACTTGTTTTTTGTTGTGCTACAAGCTCTAAAATTTTTCTTTCAGAAAGAGATAAATCAGCCAGTTCACCAAAATTAGATTTTGTATTTACAATTAAATCCTCTTCTAAAAATTCACTTATATATTTATTGCCTTTGGTAACTTCTTGCAAACATTTTTCTAGTTCAGTTTGTGCGTGTTCTTTTAAAATATAACCATAAATACCGTATTCATTTGCTTTTTTAAAAATAGTCAATTCTTTATGCATGGTTAGCAGTATTACTTTTGTTTTTAGTTTTAATTCTTGTATTTTTTTGGCTACATCCAGTCCGTCTAAGCCTGGCATATTTATATCTAAAATTGCAATTTCTGGTCGATGTAAAGTAATAAGATTTAAGGCAGAAATTCCATTAGAACTTGTATCTTGTACGGTATAACCATAAGATTCCACAAAACTTTTTGTCCCTTGAAGCGTAAATGGATGATCGTCTGCAATAAGTATTTTCATTATTATTTCTTTATTTCTATATTTATAATGGTTCCATTTTTATCGGAATGAATTCTTGCCTCACCACCAATAGCTCTACTTCTCTCTATGATGTTATGTAAACCGAATGCATTTTTTCCATTCAATTTTTCTGCTACATTAAACCCTTTACCGTTATCTTTTATTTCAATAAATATAGTATTATTTTTTTCAAGAATTGTAATTTTTGCAGCAATTGCATTGGCATATTTGATAATATTTGATAACGCTTCCTGAATAATTCTGTACAATTGCAATTCATCAGAGTTTGATAAAGAATTTGCATATTCTACTTCAGCGGTTACCATAAAATCGTTAACAGATTGTGTTCTTTCCACTAATTGTTCCACACTTCCTTTTAATCCAATTTTATCAAACATAATTGGGTGTAAATTTCTACTTATGATGCGAATATCATCAATAATAGCATCAATTTTTGTATTGGTAATTTCTGTTTTTTGTTCAAAAGAATTTTTCAAACTTAATAATTCATGACTCACACTATCATGTAAATCACTAGCAATTCGTTTGCGTTCTTCTTCTGTTTTCTCTAATAATTGTTTGGTATATTGTTGGGCATTTTGTTTTTCTAACTTTAACTTTTTTTGTTTTTGACGAAATACATAAACCAAAACAATTAAAAACATCCCAATAAATAATGAAGCTAACAAAGCAATAGTTGTATTTTTATTTAAAATAACTGTTTTTTGAAGTTCAATTTGTTGCTCTTTTTTTTCAGTTTGATATTTTGTTTCCAATTCTGCAATTTTGACTCTTTCAACAACATTTCCAATACTGTCATCTATCACTTTTTTTTCTTTTTCATATTGTAAGGCACTTTTATAATCTTTATTTTCAATCGCATCCTTTTGTAAGACACCTAAAAACATATTCGCTTTTTCGTATTGTTGATTGGTTATCAATTGCGGAAGCGTATTTTTTATATCGCTAATATTTGAATATTTTGCTGTTTTTTTCAACTCGTATAAAGCTTGAGTAACAATATATTCTTTTGTTAAATCTTCAGAATTTATTTCGTCAACAACTTTTTTCAATTTATCAAGCATAATTTTAGCATCCTCCAACTTATTTTGATTGACTAAATTTTCGGCTTTAAAATTATAAATCTTCATTTTTAAAACCGCACTTTGGTCTTTGTCGTTAACAAAAGCTTGATATACTGAGTCTACCAAAACTTCTTTTCGGGTATCACCCAAATATTCATAAATTGAAATTTTATTGATTAACCCAATATAAACATTATATATATTATCAATCTTTTTATAGGATTCAATAGCTTTATCAGCATTTTCGATTGCTTTTTTCTTGTCACCAATAGCTGCATATATATTCGTATAATTAGAATATACAAAAGCTAAACCTTTAGGATTATTAATAGCATTAAAATATTCAAAAGCCTTTTGGTTAGCCTGTAAACTAAGGTTTTGTTTTCCAGTTATATAGTACACATAAGACAAGTCGTAATAGGCACGAGCAATATTATAACAGCTTGCATAATCGTTAGGTTCTAATACGGTAATTTTTTTAAAATAGGTTTCAACTTTTTTTAAATCATATTTATCGTAATAATAATTAGCAATAAAAGAATCTACAAAAGTGGTTTTTAATACAGGTAATTTCTCCCTATATTTTTTGTCAAACTCATATAAAGTAGCCATAAATTTGTCATTGAAGTCATATGAGTCCGCTAAATACATACACACAAAATCAAGAACCTCTGCTGCTTCTAGATATTTTTTTTTCTGTAGTAACTGGTTATAATACGGATAAAAAACCGTCATGTAATTTTTATCCTTCTTATAATTCTCTACTTTGTGTAACCAAGCTCTGGTAGCATCTTCTTTTGGAGCTATTCCTTCTTTAAAAGACAAATTAGTATCCTTTTCTTTATTGCAAGAAATAAAAATACTGAAAATAAGCAAGATAAATAATTGCTTTTTTACGAATGAAACCATATTGTTTTTTTTTACAAAAGTATTTAATTAAAATTCAAAAAAATAGCATTTTGTTTATTTCAGGGGTTTCCCCTTGTTTCAAAAGATTTTAAAAATTATTAATTTTGTAAAAAACAATGAAATTGAAAAGTAGAACAAAACAACTTATTTTACTATTTCTCTCAGGAATAATAGTTAGTATTGCAAATGCAAAATTGTGGATACTATTTTCATGTTTAGGTTTAATCCCATTATTTGTAATTCAGATTCGAAGTTCAAAAAGAGAAATAGCAATAAATGGTTTTACATTTGGATTTGGTGTTGGACTAGGGTTATTCCATTGGATGATTGAAGGTACAAATAATTACACTGGAAACAGCCAAGCATTTGGTTTGCTAATAACTTTAATAAGCACCTCATTCACGGGAATTTATTACGGCTTTTTAAGCTGGTTAACCTCATTTTTTTGGATTAAAAGTACCACTTCAAAATTTATTTATTTTATTAATAGATTAAGTATTGCCGCAGTATGGGCTCTAATAGAATTTATGATGTCTCACGCTCTTGAAGGATTTCCATTGCACAATATTAGATTAGGATTTTCTTTTGCTAGTAGTTTGTATCTCATACAATTAGCAAGTTTAGGAGGTTTACTTGTATTAAGCTTTTTAATGGTTTTAATTAATCTTTTTCTTGCTGAATTTTATATCACTAAAAACATAAAGTTTCTTTTTATTAGTGTCGTGTTACCTATAACCTTGTTAATATTCGGAGCAATAAATTATAATTTTTACAACCCTAAGAAAACAGAAAAATCTTTCAAAGTAGCCATTGTATCGGATAATACGAATCCTGAAATTAAGTGGGATTCTAAAAATGGAAATAATTTAGCCACTACCTATTTTGAACTTTGTAAAGAAGCTGCTTCCATGCATCCTGACTTCATAATTTGGCCAGAATCAGCATTGCCTTGGTCGTATTCTAAAGATGATGATTTATTAAATGAATTAATAAGTATTAGCAAAAAAAATGAAGCTATACATGTGATTGGAGTGAACCAGGAAAATAGTTTAACTCAAAAAACACACAATGCAGCTTTTTTCATTTCCAATACAAATAAAGTCGAAGGAATTTACCAAAAACAAATTTTATTAAAAGGTATTGAACAACCTATTGGTAATTTCATAGTCCCTTTTTTAAGTCAAGATGGATTTGTTTTGTCTGATGGAAAAAATCAAAAACCAATACCAACTAATTTCGGGAAAGTTGGAAATTTAATTTGTAATGAAGTTGTGAATGAAAAATGTAGTGCCGAACAAGTGAAAAATGGTGCAAACTTTTTTTTCAACCTTAGCAATGATGGCTGGTTTAAAGATACATATATTTCTGATTTACATTTTTATTATGCACGCTTACAAGCTGTAGAAAACAGAAAAGATATTTGTGTTTCCAACAATTGTGGAATTAACGGAATTATTAGTAGTGATGGCACCATAGTTTCTGAAAAGAAAGACAGTAAAGCTACTTGTATTTCAGGATACATTCAACCCAACAACAACTTTTCTTTTTTCACGAAATACTCTTACTTTTTTCCCTTACTTTTTTCTTTACTAATTTGTATAAATCTTTTTATCAATTATAAACAATTTAAAAATCAATTCTAATCAAAATCAATTTAACAATGAAAAAAATTTTACTTTTCACACTGTTTTTGGCTTACGCACTTGTTGCAAATGCCAGCACAAAAATGTCGGCCTACAGATGGCGTAACGATGATGGTAACGAAACAACAGCAACATGGAAAGCTGCTGTAAATACTCCAATTACACATTCGAGTTCAAATAAATTACGTTTAAGAGTAGCTATTGATGAAGTATCTTCAGGTTTTGTAGGCGCTACAGAAGCAAATGCTATCATTTCATATTCAGAAAACGGAGGCCCTTGGATTAATATTACCGCTTCAAGTTCGGCATTTGTTTTGGTTAGTTCTAGTTTCGTTACAGATGGAGTGAATACCACACAACAAATTGCAACTGGAAACTCCTCTAATTTCGTAGGTGGTTTATTTAAAAGTACGGAGGCTAATACCGGATTTTCAATTCCTACTGGAACTTCTAAATTTTGTGAACATGAATTTTGTATTCAACCGACAGCTGCTTATGTTTCTACCAATACTTATACTTTTAAGGCAGATGGAATTAATACTGGTAACACTAACGAATATCCAACCATTAATGCGATTCCTGCAGGAGCCTCATTAAGTTTTGATGGTAGTAATGATTTCGTGAAAGTAAACGATAATCCATTGTTAGATTTTGGATCAAACGATTTTACGGTAGAATATTGGGTATATAAAAAAAACGCAAACGTATATGGTGGAGTTAGTAAATGGAATACTAGATTATCTCCAACAACGAATGAGTGGGGTTTATTATTAAATGCAGATGGCGCAGGAAGCAATAGACCAAATTTTATTATAGAATCTGGTTCAACTTCTTATGATTGTCCTGGTTCAACCAATTTAAATTTAAATACTTGGTATCATCTTGCTGGTGTTAGACAAGGAACAAATTTAAAAATTTACGTTAACGGAATTTTAGAAAATACGGTGCCAATTGGTAACATTACGATTAATAATTCAGGAAGAGATTTGTTAATTGATAGGCTTTTATCAGGTTATTTTGGAGGCGCAATTTACGATGAAATTAGAATTTGGAACCGAGCATTAAGTGCTTGTGAAATTCAATATAATAAAGATGCAGAATTAGCAAACGGACAATCAGGATTAGTAGCTTACTTTAAATGTAATCAAGGAATTGCCAATTCAAACAATAGCGGAATAATCGATTTAATTGATGAAACACCAAATGGATTTGAAGGAGAAATTACAAACTTTCAATTAAATGGCTCAACCTCAAATTTTGTTTCACCTGGTAGTCCTGCAAGTGCAGTTTCTGGTACAATATACAATTTGTTGTCTGTTAACAGTACGCAAGATTTTTGCTATGCAGCAGAAGTTTCAGATTTAGTTGCAACAGGAACTGGTACCATAAATTGGTATAATGTTAGTACTGGCGGAACTCCTTTAAACGATACTCAAAACCTTACTTCTGGAACGTACTATGTTTCTCAAACTACAGGCACATGCGAATCAGAAAGAAAAGCGGTAACGGTAACTGTAACTATTTTGGCTGCTCCAACTGCCAATGCGAATCAAACTTATGAAGCGAATGCTACTGTAGCAAATTTAGCAGCAACCGGTTCTAACTTAAAATGGTATGTAGCAGCTAGTGGAGGTACAGAATTAACTCCTTCAACTCCATTATCTACTACTACATATTATGTTTCACAATCGAATAATGGATGTGAAAGTGAAAGAACAGCAGTGAACGTAACAGTTAATGGTGGTTCTTTACATTTTGATGACACTGATGATAGAGTTGTTTTAAATACTGCAATTAACAGTGTACTTGATCCTATAAATACTTTTTCAGTAGAATCTTGGGTGTACAATACAGCATTTAATAACGGTTTAGGAAATAATGTTGGAATGATAGTAGGAAATTATAATACCTCTGCTGTAGATATGCAATTTATGTTGCGTAGAGAAGGAACCAATTATCAATTTTGGGTTAATGATAGTAATACTACAGCATTTAAAGCTGTTACAGCCACTAACGTAGCAGTATTAAACCAGTGGCAACATGTTGCTGGAGTTTGGAATGGATCTGATTTAAAAATATATATTAATGGAAATTTAGTAGCCACTACAACTGGAGTTACTGGAGCAAGCTTTAAATCTCAATTAACTAATTCTATACAATTAGGTACTAATTTGTCTAACGAAAAATTTGTAGGTAATATCGATGAAGTTAGACTGTGGACAAAAGCTTTAACAGCTACAGAAATTATGAACAATATGAATTGCGAATTAAGTGCTTCAACAACAAATTTATTGGCTTATTACAAATTTAATCAAGGTGTTGCAAATGCAAATAATTCAGGAGTAAATACATTATCAGATAGTAGTGGAAATAATTATAATGGCGCTTTGAATAACTTTGCTTTAAACGGAACCATTTCTAACTGGTCTAATATCGCTGCGGTAACAACAGGAAACTCTTGTTCTCCAATATTATCAAATGCAGACTTTAATAAATTAAGCGTAAGTTTTTATCCAAACCCAACTTCAGATGTACTTCACATTAGTAATAACAAAGAGATTACAGAAGTTATGGTTTATAACTTATTAGGGCAAACCGTTTTAAACCAAAAACACAACGCAACAGAAGTAAGTATCAATTTAAGTACGCTACCAACAAATACATATCTAGTAAAAGTAGTATGTGGCGACGAAAGTGATACCATAAAAGTAATGAAAAAATAATTTTTTTATGTTTAGTAGTAAGAATGGACTAGCCTTTTGGTTGGTCCATTTTTTTATTGATTTAATTTAGGGGTTTCCCCTTGTTGGATTATAAAATAATTATAATGACTTTTGTAGATAATTTTAAAAATTAACCTATGAAACTTAAGTTAGCAATTTTTGTATCAACTAGCACTATTTTTTCAAAAGTTGTGCTAATGGTGACATTCTTAACTCTTTTAAATTCGACTAAAAGTTTTGCACAAGCGGGTGCGGCATTAAATTTTGATGGAGTTGATGATTTTGTACAAGTTAATGATAATTCTTTGTTAGACTTTGGATCAAATGATTTTACCGTAGAATATTGGGTATTTAAAAAAAACGCAAATGTATATGGTGGAGTTAGTAAATGGAATACTGGATTAACTCCAACATCGAATGAGTGGGGTTTATTATTAAACGCAGATGCAGTAGGAAGTAATAGACCCAATTTTATTTTAGAATCTGGTTCAACCTCATATGCTTGCCCCGCTTCAACCAATTTAAATTTAAATACTTGGTATCATCTTGCTGGTGTAAGACAAGGAACAAATTTAAAAATATACATCAACGGAATTTTAGAAAACACTGTTTCTATAGGTAATATATCGGTTAATAATGTAGGGAGAAACTTATTAATTGATAGATTATTAGCTGGGCATTTTGGTGGCGCAAATTATGATGAAGTAAGAATTTGGAATACTGCAAGAACGGTAAGTCAAATTAACATCAATAAAGACTGTGAATTACAGGGAAATGAATCAGGTTTAATAGCCTATTATAAATTCAATCAAGGAACTAATAATGCTAATAATTCAGCTGTAACTACTTTAGTTGATGCAACCGCAAATAATAATATAGGAAATTTAAATAATTTTGCTTTAAATGGCACATCCTCTAATTGGATCGCTGGTGGCGGTGTACTTGCTGGTAATAGTTGTAATACTATAACAAATAATGTTACTACAAACGGCGGTTCGGGTTTAGCATTGGCCTATCCAACATTAGCGGATGCCATAAACTCATTAAATTTTACTGCAATCACATCTCCAGTAATTATTACTTTAAACGGAAACGAAACTGCTCCAGCTGGTGGGTATCAAATTACAGCTCAAGGTTCTGCTGCAAATACCATTACCATTCAAGGAAATGCTAGTACAATTACTGCAAGTAGTAGTCATACTATAGGCTCAAGAACTGATGCTATTTTTAAATTAATTGGTGCCGATTATATCACTTTGCAAAATTTTACCATGCAAGAAAACCCAGCTAATACGGTAAATCCTGTAGCATCAAACAGCAGAACAGAGTTTGGCATTGGCCTATTTTATGCTTCCACAACTAATGGTTCACAAAATAACATCATACAAAATAATACTATTTCATTAAATAGATTGTATCCAAACTCATTTGGTATTTATAGTACTACCAGACATACCTTTACAAATGGAAATACAGTTGCTGATATTATAGCATTAAGTGGCTCTAATAGTAATAATAAATTTTATGGCAATATTATAAACAATGTAAATAATGGAATTACGTTAATAGGATCTAGAACGGCATCGTATATGGATGAAAACAATGAAATTGGCGGAAGCACACCTATTTTAGGAAATACAATTACAAATTGGGGAAGTAATTCAGTATCAGACGCCAGTTTAATCTCTAATTCTGTAAGCATACAAGGCATTTTATGCAACCATCAAAAAGGGTGTACGGTAGCAAATAATAGTTTGATAAGTGCCAATGGAATAAATACATCAGCATTAAGAGGAATTTACCAAACTTATACCATCACTTCACCAACAGGAATATTTACAAATACCATTACAAGCAATCAAATCAGTTTAAATGCTGTAGCTGCAACTACTTTTCAACATATTGCAGTTACAGTTGGAGCTTCAACAGCTACACTTAACATTACCAATAACACCATGTATAATAGTGTAGTTTCTGGTGTAGGTTCTTCAACAACAATGGATGGAGTTAATTATACTTGTTATGGAACTACTAACGTAAATAATAATGTTATAAAAAACTGGACATCGACAGCAACAACAGGTGGATTTACAGGATTCACAAACACTGCAGGCGTCTTTACAACGCTAAACATTAATAATAATAAAATTGGTGAAGATACCACAACAGCCATTACCTTTAGTGCCGCAACATCTGGTAATATTATAGGAATATCAAATAATTCGTCAAGTACTTCAGGAACAGTTAGCATTTCAAATAACGATTTTAGAGGTATTGTACAAAACAATATGGGTTTTGGCACACATACTTACATTCAAAATAGTGTAGCGGTTGCTAATCTTAACGTATCAGATAATACCTTCACCAATATTACTGCAAATACAATGGGTACAATTAACTTTATACTTCACAATTATAATATACCTGCAAATGGAACTCAAACTTTTAACAACAATAGTATTGTAACAGGTTTTAATAAACAGGGAAGTACTGGTAGCGTTATACTATTTAACTCTTCAGGTGCATCACCTAATGGAACTACAACGACTTATACCAATAATAATTTTTCAAATATAACCGTTTCTGGCAATTCAACTATTTCCGGAATAAGTAACAATAATGGAATAGTAACCTCTAGTCCAAATAAAATTGTTACTGGAAATATATTTAACAATTGGACAAGTGGTCCAGGAACAATAACAGGCATTTCAGTTAATCATTTTGGTGCTACTTCGACCATTTCAAATAATACTATTTCAAACTTTAGTAACCTATCTAGCATAAATGGATTATTACTGGGTAATAATTTTGGAGGAGGAAACCCACTGGAAATAAAGAACAATTCAATTACTAAATTAAGTTCTACGGGTTCAGGAAGCGTAGTAGCTATATCAACGGGAAATAATTCGCCAAGTATAACTATTTCAGAAAATACTATTTCAGAAATTAAAGGAGCTGGAACTTCAATAAAAGGAATGGCTATATCAGGGGGCTTAAACAGTACTATAAACAGAAATAAAATAACTAATCTGGAAGGATTAGATGTAAACAGTGTTGTTATAGGTATGGATTTATCAACTTATTCAAACACTTCATTAAATATAAAAAATAATTACATTGGGAACATTAGTAATCTTATTGCCAGTAATACAGGAAATGCAGTCACAGGGATAAATATAGGAAGTGCAACTGCTACAAGTAGTATTATCCTTCAACATAATACCGTTTATCTAAATGCCACCTCAACAGGTACGAATTTTAGCACATCGGCATTGTTTCACAATACAAATACTACAGCAACTTTTGGAGCATTAAATATTCAAAATAATATTTTTATAAATAATTCAGTTGCAAATGGTACGGGTACATCTGTTGCTTATAGAAGATCAACATCAAGTCTTGCTAATTATGTGTCTACATCAAATAATAATAATTTTATAGCTCCATTTATTTTTGCCGATGGCACCAATTTTGAGACTTCAATAGATGCTTTCAAAGCACGAGTTTCCCCAAGAGAAAACAACTCCATATCAGAAACTGTAAATTTTTTAAGTACCAACCCAGCAGATGCTACCTATTTACATATCAATCCAACAATTCCAACTGCTATAGAAAGTAGTGCGCTCCCAATTGCAAGTGTTACTACAGATTTTAATTCCGATATACGTCAAGGACAAATTGGTTATACGGGAACAGGAACAGCACCAGATATAGGTGCGGATGAATTTGATGGAATTGTTTGTGCTTTAAAACCTTCGGCAAATACCAAAATTACATATAATTTAAATGCTACGGCTGTTCCTCTTACTGCATCAGGAAGTAATTTACTTTGGTATACTTCAGAAACAGGCGGAACAGGAACAACTATTGCACCTACTCCTAGTACTTCAGTTGTAGGAACTACTTCGTATTGGGTTTCTCAAAATCCATTGGGATGTGAAAGTAATAGATTGAAAATTGAAGTAATTGTTGGAGAAATAGCTTCACATTTAAATTTTGATGGAAACAATGATTATGTTGAAATAGTAAAAAATTTCACCTCAAATTTCACCATAGAATTCTGGATGAGTACTACTCAAGTTGGCGCAAATGGCACACAGTGGTATCAAGGAAAATCAATAGTAGATAACGAAGTAGGTGGAGTAACATCAGATTTTGGAACTTCTATCATAAATAATAAATTAGCGTTTGGAGTGGGAGCACCAGATGTAACTATTTTTTCAACTTCAGATATAAATGATGGAAACTGGAAACATGTTGCTGTTTCTTGGGAACAAACTTCAGGCAATATGCAATTGTATATTAATGGTGTGTTGGAAAGTTCTGCTGTTGGTAGCACTTCTCCAAGAGTAGCATCAAACCTTATTAAGATAGGCACCTATTTTGGGCTATCCAACTTTTTTAATGGTAATTTAGATGAACTTAGAATTTGGAATACCGTAAGAACAATAGATGAAATTAACAACAATAAAAATTGCGAATTACAAGGTAATGAAAGTAATTTAATTGCTTATTACACTTTTAACCAAGGCTTTAAAGCTGCCAACAATACAGATATTACTACTTTAATTGATAAAACTTCAAATGCTTTAAATGGTACTTTATATAATTTTTCTTTAAATGGAAACGTATCAAATTGGTTATTAGGTTCACCTGTCATTAACGACGTTATGAAACCAACTGCACCGGTTGCAAATAATCAAACCTTTTGTAATGGTACAATTTCTAATTTAATACCTGCTCCAAGTACTAACATTAAATGGTACGCAACTGCTACCGGCGGCATGGCACTTCAACCAACTGACATCCTAACATCAGGTACTTATTATGTAGCTGCAATAAATACAAATGGATGTGAAAGTGATAGAACTCCCGTATTAATAACTTTAGGAGGAATTATTACTGAATGGACAGGAAGTAGTTGGACTAATGGATTACCAACTGCAGTTAATAAAGCTGTAATAAGTAGTAATTATTCGGGAGTTGGATTTACAGCTTGTACGTTAGATGTAACAGGTAGTGCAATTGTAACCATTCCATCTAATGAAACTATATTTATTGATGGTATGATTAATGTAGCTCCAACAGCAAGTGTAACTTTAAGCAATAATGCGAATTTAGTACAAAACCAAAACGTAACGAATGTTGGAAATATTACGTGTTTAAGAGATAGTTCACCCGTAATTCGGTTAGATTATGTAGCATGGAGTTCTCCTGTTTTAAATCAGAATTTATTGAATTTTTCTCCTGAAACTTTATCCAATCGTTTTTACAGATACGAACCTTCAGGTACAACTACTGCAACATCTTGGATTGCTATTGACCCAGCGACAAATAGTTTTTCACCAGCAATAGGAAATTTAATTAGAACCCCAAATACTTGGAGTCCAACAATATATTCTGCTTATTCAGGAAACTTTACAGGAATCCCAAATAATGGTAATTATGCTCCAGCTGTAACGTTAGGCTATAATTTATTAGGAAATCCATATCCGTCACCACTATCTGGAACTACTTTTATTGGAAACAATGCTGCTATAGGCGCTACAACATTATACTTTTGGACACACGTAATTCCAGCATCAGCAGGAACATACGCACAAAACAATTATGCAAGTTATACCACTGCTGGTGGAGTAGCCGCAGCAGCTGGTGGCGCACAACCAGATGGAACTATTCAAATAGGACAAGGTTTCTTTACCAATGTAGCAACAGCTGGAAATGCGAATTTTAATAACACACAACGTGTAACATCAAGTGCAGGACAATTTTTTAAAACGAATCAAAGTGAAGAAAGACACCGACTTTGGTTAGATTTAACTAGTCCGAACAACTTACACAATCAAATGATGTTAGCTTATATGACTAATGCTACAAATACGATTGATGCTTCAGATGGAAAATTATTCGGACATACAAGTAGTGTCATTTATAATGCTTTAGAAAATGACAAATATGTAATTCAAGGAAAAGCATTGCCGTTTTCAGATACCGATGTTGTTTCAGTAGGATTTATAGCAGCCAACGCTGGTGAATTTACCATTTCATTGAGTCAATTTGATGGATTATTTGTAAATCAAGACATTTATTTAAAAGATAATCTTCTAAATATAACGCACAATTTGAAAAATACAGCCTACACCTTTACATCTAATGAAGGTGAGTTTACTGATCGATTTAAAATTGTGTATGTACCTTCAATATTGAGTAATCCTACAAATGAATTTAATGAAAATTCGGTAATTGTGTACAAAAATAACAGTAGCCTTGAAATTAATTCTGGCAACAATTTACTTTCAGAAGTTCGCATATTTGACATACGAGGAAGACAAATTAGTTCAAAAACAAATCTTAGTGCCTCCTCAACTCGTTTTGACAACCTAAACATTCAACAAGAAATTGTATTAGTTGAGGTTATCGATTCAAACGGAAATAAAGTAACAAAGAAAATTATTTTCTAAATCAATCAAATATAATAAAAAAGGTGCTAATTCATTTTTAGCACCTTTTTTATTTATATAACTTTTACCCAACTCGCTATTGCTTTGGATTTCTCCACAATTTCTTCTATTGGAGTTTCTAAAGTATCATAATTTAATACTACACCCATTCTTCTGTAAGGTCTAGAAGTGGGTTTTCCGAATAATCTAAAATCAGTTTTGGGTTGAAAAGCTACATTTTCAATTCCTGTGAAAGTTGGATTTTCTGAATGTTCTGATGCTAAAATTACAGCACTTGCTCCCGCTCTTTCTTGTGTGATTTCGAAAATAGGTAAACTTAAAATTGCTCGTAAATGCAATTCAAATTCGTTGAAATTTTGAGTATTGGCTAACGTTACCATTCCAGTATCGTGTGGTCTTGGAGACAATTCTGAAAAATAAACGCCTTCATTTGTTAAGAAAAATTCTACTCCAAAAAGTCCGGCACCACCTAAAGCTTCAGTTACTTTTTTGGCCATATTTTGTGCTTCCAAAATTGCTGCGTCTGAAACACGAGCGGGTTGCCAACTTTCTTGATAATCGCCACGTTCTTGTCGGTGACCAATTGGCGCACAAAACAATGTAGGTAAATTATTATTTTGAGTGACAGTTAACAGTGTAATTTCGGAATGAAAATTAACGAAAGCTTCTACAATTACTTCTACAATATCGCCACGAGAACCTTCAACAGCATACTTCCAAGCTTTTTCAATATCTTCTTGAGATTTTATGGTAGATTGCCCTTTTCCAGAAGAACTCATTAGAGGCTTTACCACGCAAGGCATCCCGACTGCTTCAACCGATTTTTGTAATTCTTCGAAAGAAGTGGCGTAACGATATTCAGCAGTTTTCAAACCTAATTCTTTCGCCGCTAAATCGCGAATGGCTTTACGATTCATAGTAAAATTAGCTGCTTTTGCAGAAGGCACCACTGTTATTCCTTGTTTTTCATACTCATAAAAACGTTCCGTTCTGATGGCTTCAATTTCAGGAACGATGAAATCCGGTTGGTGTTTGGCTACGATTCGATCTAATTCGGCACCGTCTAACATATTGATCACTTCAAAACCATGCGCCACTTGCATAGCTGGTGCGTTTTCATAACTATCAACCGCAATAACCGTTTGTCCGATTCGCTGTGCAGCGATTACAAATTCTTTTCCTAGTTCTCCTGAACCTAATAGTAGTATTTTTTTATTCATCTTTTGTTGTGTTATTACTTCAAAATTTGTTTTTCTAAATTGAATATTCAACATGTTTAAAACTTGGAATATTGAAGTACGAATGTTGAATATTGAATTGGATATGCGTTAGGGAGTGCAGTGAAAATCCTTTTATTTTTCATAAAAGATTGTAACGGAAAGCCCGACCTGAAAGGGAACGCCCAAAATATTTAAATTAAAAAAGCCCCAAGTTTCCAAGGGGCAAATATATTAAGACACAGCGTCTTTGATTCTTTTGATGGCTTCAATTAGCTGCTCTTCGCTAGTAGCATATGAAAGTCGTAAACAATTTGGACTTCCGAAGGCATCACCCGTTACTGTTGCCACATTCGCTTCAGCCAATAAATACATAGCAAAATCTGTAGCATCTTTAATTTCAGTTCCTCTCAACGTTTTTCCGAAATAATCTGAAACATCTGGAAAAACATAAAAAGCGCCATCAGGATTATTTAATTTGAAACCTGGAATTTCTTGCATCAATCCGAATACTAAATCGCGACGTTTGTGAAACGCATCCACCATATATTTAATTTGAGAAGGATCAGCTTCCACAGCCGCTTTTGTAGCACGTTGCGCGATAGAATTCGCCCCACTAGTGACTTGACCCTGCATTTTTGTACAAGCTTTTGCAATAAATTCTGGAGCGCCGATATAACCGATTCTCCAACCTGTCATAGCGAAAGCTTTTGCCACTCCATTTACTGTAATGGTGTTATTCTCCATTCCTTCTATAGAACCGATTGAGCAGTAACTTCCAGTATAATTAATGTGTTCGTAAATTTCGTCTGAAACTACGTAAATGTTTGGATGTTTTTTAAGAACGGCAACTAATGCTGTTAATTCTTCTTTACTATAAACAGAACCTGAAGGATTACATGGTGAGCTAAACCACATCATTTTTGTTTTAGGTGTGATAGCTGCTTCTAATTGTGCTGCAGTAATTTTGAAATTAGTCTCTACAGAAGTTGGAACTTCAACTGGAATTCCGCCTGAAAGTTTGATGATTTCGAAATAAGACACCCAAAAAGGTGCTGGAAGAATTACTTCATCACCCTCGTTTAGCATGACTTGAGCAATATTGTATAACGACTGCTTTGCTCCTGTTGAAACAACTATCTGATTTGGGGTGAAATTTAAATTATTATCTCGTTTAAATTTGGTACAAATCGCTTCTTTTAAATCTAAATACCCATCTACTGGTGGATAAGTAGAATAATTATCATCGATAGCTTGTTTGGCCGCTTCTTTGATAAAATCTGGCGTATTGAAATCAGGTTCGCCTAAACTTAAACTAATAATGTCTTTTCCTTGTTGTTTTAACTCTCTAGCTAATGCTGCCATGGCTAAAGTTTGTGAAACTGCAAGATTGTTAATTCTTTCAGATAAAATGTTGTTCATGCTATGTAGTTAAAAAAAATTATATAAATAAAGAAACGCGATAAATCGCGTTTCAACAAATTATGCTAATTGTGGTTTCTGACCTAGTTCTTTCAAATGTTTGAAATGTGCGATTACGGCACTTCTCATCGTTTGGTATTCAAAATATGGTAAATCACATTCAGCAGCAGTTTGTTTTACAAATTCTGCAATTTTACCGTAATGAATGTGACTAATATTTGGAAAAATATGATGTTCAATTTGATGATTTAATCCACCAGTGTACCAATTAACGATCCAATTTTTTGGTGCGAAATTTACAGTAGTTAATAATTGGTGAATGGCCCAAGTATTTTCAATTTCTCCTTCTTCATTTGGATGCGGATTTATAGTATCATCTGTAATGTGAGCCAATTGAAATACAATACTTAAAATCATTCCCGCCGTATAATGCATAGCAAAAAATCCAAGTAAAATTACCCACCAACTTGCTACTCCAAATAATAAAGGTAAAACAATCCAGAAACCAAAATAAACAATTTTTGAGATAACTAAACCTGTCCATAAAGTAGTTGGATTTGGTTCGCTCCCGTAAGACAATTTTCTTTTTAAGTAACCACCCATTTGTTTAAAATCGGTAGTTAAACACCAGTTTATAGTTAATAAACCATATAGAAAAATAGAATAATAATGTTGAAAAGCATGAAATTTATACCATTTTGCTTCTTTTGTAAAACGAATTACACGACCTGCGTCTAAGTCTTCGTCATGCCCAGGAATGTTAGTATAAGTATGATGTAAAACATTATGTTGTACTTGCCAATTGTATACGTTACCAGCTAAAATATAAATACTTCCACCCATAATTTTATTTAACCATGTTTTAGAAGAATAAGATCCGTGATTTCCATCATGCATAACATTCATACCCACTCCAGCCATACCAATACCAATAACCACTGATGCTAAAAGATAAACTAGAATAGGTAATTTTATAAAAAATATAATAAAAAACGGAACAAAAAACAAAGTAAACATAATCACTGCTTTTAAGTGTAATTTCCAGTTACCTGTTTTCTCTATTTTATGCTCTTTAAAATAATCGTTTACTCTTTTATTTAAGGTTCTAAAGAATTGATTTTTGTCTGTTCTTGAAAAAGTTGGGGCCTTTATTTCCATATAATTTTTATTATTTAATTCACAAATGTACTAATATTTCTCTAAAAATAATTATGATAAATATCATATCATATAAAAATTGTATTTTTGCAAAAAATAAACAAGAATTTGGAACTGATTTTAAAATATTTCCCTGATTTAACGCCATTACAGATTGAACAATTCACAAAATTATATGATTTATATAATGACTGGAATTCGAAAATTAATGTAATTTCTAGAAAAGATATTGATGAGCTTTATTCTAGACACGTGTTGCATTCTTTAGGAATTGCAAAAGTTATTCAATTTAACCCTGGTACTAAAATTTTAGATGTTGGAACTGGTGGAGGTTTTCCTGGAATACCATTAGCTATCTTGTTTCCTGAAACACAATTTTATTTGATTGACATTATTGCTAAAAAAATAAAAGTAGTGAATGAAGTAGCGCAAGGTTTAGGATTAAAAAATGTAAAAGCAGAACAAAAAAGAGCCGAATTGGTAAAAGAAGAATTCGATTTTATTGTGAGTAGAGCTGTAACCAATATGCCTGATTTTGTAAAGTGGATTAAAGATAAAACGAAGAAAAATTCGACACATGAATTGAAAAACGGAATCTTATATTTGAAAGGTGGCGATTTAACAGAAGAATTGTCAGCATACAAAACAGTTCAATTATATGATTTATCAGAATTTTTTGAAGAAGACTTTTTCGAAACTAAAAAAGTAGTCTATTTGCCATTGAAATATAAAGGATAAAAAAAACGGATAGTGTGAAAGCTATCCGTTTTTTGTTTCTTGTGATGTGATTAGAAAATTATTTTTTTGCTTACCTTATTTCCTTTTTCATCTACAATATTTACTAGTAATACTGTATTTGATTTTTTAAGTTTTGAAAACGAATATTGTATTTCATTCACATGAACTTCTTCTGCAATTTTTCTACCTAAAGTATCAAAAACCTCAACAGAGCTTATTTTTTCTTTACTACTTAAAACAGTTAAAATATCTTGATTGCTATACACTAAAATCTCATTTTCAATTGTCGGTACTGTATTTGTTTTCTTTTTGAATAGCAATTCAAATCGGCTATCAAAAGTACCTGTTTCTGAAATAAAACTGTACGGGTTTAATTTTAAATCCAAAATAGCATTTGTTAATTTATCATGTAAGAAAATTTCTTGTGTTTGAAAAATCCCATCTAAGTGATCGACACTAATAGCAAACAAACCAGCTTGTTGTGTTTTAAATCCTAATTTTACCTTTTCATTTTCATCAAATGGCAATGCTTTTGCTTGAATGACTAAAGGCTCATTTTCAGCAATTGAATATAAAGAAGCACTTCCATTATTGAATAGTTTTGCATCGTAACCAAAATCTAAAGCATTTGTAGCATTAGGTACAAAACCTACTAATATTTGATTGTGTTTGTTTTCACCTTCTGATAAATTCAACCAAATTCTGTTTTCAGGCTCAATAGCATCAGTAGCCTCAACATTTGAATTTCTGTTTATAAACTGATTATTACTAATTTTATTTCTCATCGAATTCGTAAAATACATCGGACTAGTTGCTAACGCATTGACATAAAAACCTTGACCAGATTGAATAAAATTATCAGGAATTAAAGTACCATTTATAGCAGCTGTTCCCCCAGTTAAATTTCTTGTAGCGAAATTATTTGCCGTATACGTTCCTGAAACTGCCGAATTTGTATTTGTCCAAAAGTAAATTGTTCCATCAATTCTTGAAGAATTACCGGTTAAAAACGACGAAATCGTAATTGGTGACGGATACGGATTTCCGATTAAATTGAATCCTAAACCTATTCCTGAATGAATTAAATTCGGATTAATTCTTCCGTTATTTGGAGTTCCTGTATAAGTTCCTGTCCAACTTGTTAAAGTAGCTGGCATGGTATTTTCGGCACGAATTAAATATCCAGTTGCCGCGTTGAAATTCGTTGTAGCCGGATTAGCCACAGCTGTATAAGCAGTAGTTGGTGTAGCTCCAGAAGAAATATAAGTATAAAATCTGTTCGCTAATGTCATTGGTGAAAAAGCTAATAATTTTTGATTGGCTACAGGTGAAGACCAAGCTGCATAATCTAATCTCTTTAAATTAGTTGTTCTTTTTACTTCTACATTTCCAGTATTTGCGATTTCTTCAATTTGAAATAAATTAGCATTAGAAGCAAATTTTAATTGAGCCGTTGCAGCTACATTTGTTGCGCCACGAACTTTTAAATTATGACCTGAAACAAAATTTACTACAGCGGTACCAGTTACGGAAACTGAACAAGCATCTAAATCTGATGAAGAAGTGTAATTTCCCGTAAAGGTAACCTGAGTATCTTCATTTGGCAATCCGTTACTCCACGTTGTTCCGTTCCAAGTTGTTGTATTTGGACATTTTAGCTGAATGTTATTTACAATTTCATTCATAGCAAAAACTACATTAGATGGTGTTAACGTAACATGGCCTTCATTAGTTGTAGGTACGGTATACGCATCAAATGCTGAAACACTTGTTCCAGTAACATTAGCAAACCAATTGTTAGTACTAGAAATTGCTAATGCACTTTGCGTAGGAATAAAATCGAATTTTTTTATAGCCATGGCATTCAAAAAACGTGTTAAAGTAGCGTTTGAACCTGCACTTGCTGCCAAAGCGTCAATATCAAATTGCCCACCAGGAGCAGCATCTAAACCTCCAGTATAGGAAAATGACCGCGCATTGGTTTGACCTGTTCCAATAGTTAACCAGAAAAACGTCCAAGCTTGTTTTCTTACTCTACTCACTCTTATATTTCCATTGGCAGCAGGAGTAAAATTTAAATCTAATAACGCTCTAGTAAATCCGTCACTATTTGGCATATCTAACCCATTAATAACTGTCATTCCAGATGTTCCTGTTGTAGTACCGTTTCCTGCGCCATTCGCAATAGAAATTTTCCTTAAATTTTGTGGAAAACCCATTGCATTTAATTCCGTTTGAAAAACATTTCTGTGAGTCGGATGTCCTGTAGGAAGTAACATTGCAGTAGTTTGGTCGAAATCAGTTAAGCTTCCACCAAGCAAATGACCTTCGAAATGATCGATAAGCATTTGTCGGGCTGCTGGACTTTTCAACATAGAATCTACAATTGCTCTAACAGTTAAATCTGCAATGTCAGAATCATATGCTAAATAATTGAACATGTGTTGCATCCCGATTGGTACATTTGCCCCTAAATGTGGAGAATCGAAAGACAGCCAAAGTCGAGTTTTATGGTCCATTCCGTTCATTTCCATATATCGTAAAGCATGGCGAGTAATTAAACCACCCATACTTGGACCGATTACTACTAATTCTTGATTTCCGACTTTATTTGCATTGATGTAATTGATTAATTCCATCATCACTTTTGCATTACGTTGAATATAGTCGACGCCGCCATCTACTACAGTAGTACCGTCTGGACGAGTATATTGAGGAAAATTTAAAACCACAACGTCATAACCTAAATTTCTTACATTGTTACCTAAATTTTGAACTGGAGCGCCATAATTTAAAAGATTGTAAATATCTGGTACTTTTCTTCCATCACCTGGATCAAAACCATCACAAACAATGATTACTTTATCTAATAATCCCGCTTCATTATCATAGAAAATCTGAAATTCTCCACGACCTTGATGTGCAGCAGTTTCTCCAACACCTTGATAAGGAATTGAGGAAGTTATTGAAGTCAGTGGCGATACGTAAAATGGAGTCATTTGAGAAATTTTTGCTGAAACGTCTAGCGGTATGGCTTTTTCTTCAACTTCAAATGCATTGCTATGAGTGAAAACTTCACCAGTGTTTAATGTCATTTTGAAAGCTATTATTTTTTTTCCAATTGTAGAATAGTTGACAATAACTTCTGAATTTTTTCCAAGAATTCTATACCCTAATCCGTCATTAAAATCGGCTTCAATTTTAGAAATATTTTTATTTGTTGTATTAAAAATTAGACTTTCGCTCAGTTTAAACACTACTCGTTTTCCTTTAATAGCTTTTAAAAGCGGTGCAATTATTCCAATAGAATGTTTATTGAAGTAAGAAATAGACGTATCTGTTATTTCATATTGATTATTGTCATTGAACACCATTTTATTGTTTTCAACTGTACTTTTTATAATGGTTTCGAATTCAGAAACTAAAACTGATATAGGCACATACTCTTTGGCAAATCCGTTTTTAGCTTCTGCTTCTAATTTTTCTAATTTTGGCAACCTATTTAAATAGTCAGCTCTTTCCATTTCATGATACACTTGCATGAAATAAAGCGGATTGATTTCTTCTTTTTTAATATCAGTAGCATGAGATACATTGGCAACTTGGTCATAAAGAATTTTTGTTTCAGTATGTTCTTTTAATAATTCAAATCTTCTTTTAGAATTACTAGCTTCTTGAGAGAATCCTAAAAAAGAAAGTAATGATATAAAAAACAAAATAATTTTTTTCATATGTAAATTCAATTAATTTATACTATGCGCGCATAATAGTTTGATGAACAATATATTAATAAATTATTAATCTGTTAACTTTTTGAAATTAAAATAGATAAAATGCAAAAAAGCGACTATAAAATGCAATAGTCGCTTCTTTTTTGATGATGAAATAAAAAATTAATTCTTTATGAATTTAGAAGAATAATTTAAACTTTCGCCTTTAAGATTTAGTATATAAATTCCAGAAGACAACCCGTCTAGAGTAATTGAATTTGAAGTAGTATTATTTTCTATTTTCGTATTATAAATCGTTTTTCCGTTGGTATCGGTAATGGTAACAACTACTTCTCCTGAAAAATCTTTAATAGAAATTTGCATTACATCTTTAACGGGATTTGGATAGAAAGTCACGTTTTTGTTATTTTCAAAAGTTGGAGCATTTAAAACAGTGTTGGTAAACGTTCCTGAAAAAATTCCTCTACCGTAAGTTGCCGCAAAAACCTTATTATCATTTTTCAAATCTAAATCTGTAACTTTTACATTACGCATTCCGTTATAGGCTTGATTCCAAACTGGGGAAGAATTGTTAAATGTATTTGTATACCAAACACCTAATTCTGTTCCAACAATAACCTCGTTTGCAAGTAATGGATTTTTTAAAATACATTTCACTGGCATATCTGGCAAATTACCTTCTTTATTCACCCAAGAAACACCAGCATTAGAGGAATACCATATACTTACCACATTATAATTATGCATAGTAACGAAAATTTCATTTTCTGAAGCGCCGTATTCAACATCTGAAATACTACCTACAAATTCAGCACCTGTTATATCTGTCCAAGCAGCTGTTCCATTAGCATTTGTAATTCTTAGTAATCTTCCATTTCTGGTACCAACTAATAAAGTTGTTGAAGCTGTAGTGTATTTAGAAACAGTTAAGGCCGTTGGAGAAGCTGTTAAAAGCGCATTAGTTAAATTCACTTTAGCAACTGTTCCCGATTTTAAATTGCTATATCTTCTAATTCTGTACACAGGAGTTGCTGCGGCTGTATCTGAATAATCAGCATATAAAATATCTAATGAAGAATCTAAAGCCATTGGACAAATAAAGGCTCCAAAATTGGTGCTTTCAGAATTAATTGTTCTTGTAGTATTTGTTGCATAATTAAATAAATTTATGCTTTGATTGTATACATAGTTAGTAATTCTGTATCTATCGGTACCAACAGTATTCTGATCGAAAAAAACATGAGCACCATCACCACCCTGTACTTCAGTACTTCCACTTGTACCAGCCGAAGCATTTAAAAACATTTGAGATCCGTTATCTTGTGCACCAGCTAGGAAATTTTCACCTGTCATACCGTTTGTTGTTGGCGCAACTGCAACAGTATAAAACTGAGTAATATTTAATCCCGTATTTCTAGAAGTAGTAGTTGTTCCTGAGTTTCCAGAGAAATATACTCCACCATCGTTACCAAAAACCATTTTAGTAGAAGAACCATTTGCAAAAGCTAATGCGTGTTGGTCTGCGTGTACTTCTTGAAAACCAAAACCACCATACCAATGCGAAAACTGATTCCAACTAATACCACCATTCGTAGATTTAAATAAATCGATACCACCTGTATATACTACTTGATCGTTGTTAGGATCTACCTCAAGCATTAAATCGTAAAAAGCTTGTCCTCTTGTAAAATCGGCAGGAGTAATTCCTGGGTCAGCATCATCTGGTAATGCTAGATTAGTAGTAGTTGTAAAATCATCTAAAGTTCTTGTCAAAATAACTCCTCCAGAAGATAATTCTGCCAAAATATAAGCTTTATTAGGAGTAGTTCTTGAAACTGCAATTTGTGTTCTATCGCCCCCTGAAATAGTATGTTTTTCGCTAAAATTTACACCATCAAGTGAGGCGAAAACCATTCCACCACCATCGCCATATAGCACACTATTGGTTGTAGAAACCCAAACTTCGTTATCAGCCGCAATAGCTATATCATTAGGACAATGTTTGCGGTTATTTGGAGTTAAAGGTAAATTTACTTCCGTCCAACTTGATCCACCATTTACAGATTTGTATAATCCATATTCAGGACCACCAAGAAAAGTGGTTGAATTTGCAGCCGCATAGAAAGCATCTCCTGCAGCTACAAAAATTTCAGAAACACCTGCATTATTTCTAATTTTAATATCATTGATATGTTGTTTTCCGGGAACAATTAAACCTGTAACACCTCCATTTGAGGGTGTTAATGTAACATTTACTTGATTGGAAAGTAATGCAGCTTCTATAAGATCTCCATCTGTTTTAGAAATCATTACAGAAGGTATTGAAATGGCTCCAGCGGAATCTGTTCCACCCATTGGCAATGGCACTCCTGGAACATTATTTATCATAATAACTGCTATTGCACCAGCATTTTGTGCGTTTTGAATTTTTTGGATAAAATTACAAACACCTCTTCGAATTAGGGCAATTTTTCCACTTACAGCCGCACCATTTGTTAAAGGAGAACAACCCAAACTTGTTGGTGAAGAAGCTCCGTCATTTACTAATACGACATTTGATGTAATCGGACTAGAAATAGATGGTCCAAAAGCAGTAGTTTCAACAGAAACATAATTTCCTGCAATTCCAACAGGAGAATTTACTGTAATATTAGAACTTGATTGAAAAACTGAAGCACCACTAATTCCACCAAACACTCTTGACCATGTAGCTCCTGAGTCAACAGATTTCCAAACTCCATCCCCATTAACATCGCCACCAACATAAGATTCACCTGTTCCTACATAAAAAGTTGTGGTATTATTTGGATCATAGGTTATGCATGATACGGCTAAATTATCTGGTATATTTACTCTTGTCCAAACAGATCCTGAGTTAGAGATATTTGTATTTTTCCATAAACCACCACTTACACCACCAGCAAAAACCGTTTCAGATGTAGCATCATTCGGGTCAAACATAACAGCTCTTACTCGTCCACCAACATTAGTTGGCCCTCTTTCAATCCAATTATTATCTGAAGCGTCACCTGGAACTCTTCCAGAAGCAAGTATATCTGCTGTTTCTTTTTGAAGTCTGTTTTTTATTATGGCTAATTTTTCGGGAGTAGGTCTACCAATAGTCGGATCCATAGTTAACTCCCACTCACTTTCGTAATATTTATTTGGAGTAATACCTAATGCTTTTCTTTCTGATTTCGATAAATGAATCGTTTTTTTAAATGGACTATTTTTCAAAAACACTTCATGTTTTTGTCTGATTAAGTCAAATTTACTATTTTCATTTTGAGCAACCGCTACTGATTTAGTGGCAACCGCCATTTTTTTAGTCGTAACCTTTTCAGTAACTTGATTTTTCTGATAATTTACTTCTTTGGGAGAATCAACCGGTGTTGTATTAACTATTTTAACTTTGTTGCTCTTAGCTGTACTAACTTCATCTTTACAACTTGTAAAAACTAATGATAGCATGCTTAAGGTAAGTAGCGTAAGTTTTTTCATGATTTTGAGGTTTTTGTTAATTCCTCAAAATTAATATTTTATAAAAAAAAAGCAAAGAAATTAGCATTTCTTTTCATTTTGTGCAATTATATTTTTGTAGCATTAATGATTTTATATATTTCAATCGCTTTTCCGTCGGTAAGTAAAGAAATAAACTGACATATATTTAATAACTTTTCATACATAGTTTCCTTGTTACTTTTATACTTTTCTGGTAAAATATCCATAATTAATTTATCATGATTGGTAGCCTTATTTTCTGAAGTATTAATATAAGCTGTAATAAAAACATCTAATAAAGTATGAATCACTTTATAGCCAATAATTTCTTTTTCTATGACTTCTTTAGATTGGTAAATGTTTTTCACACTAATAGCTATAATGTCTGAAATTTGAGCTTTATACTGACTTTTATCCATTAAAGAAACTGAAAAATCACCTTTTAAAATGTCTGATTCGTTTTCCATAAAAATCGAAACGGCATCATTAATTAAACTGCCAATGGCTAGTGCACGTAAATAACTGATGCGATCTTCTTTCGTTTTTAGTTCATTGTATTTTTTGGAATCTATAGATTTTTGCACCAATTTAATCAAATATTCTAAGGCGAAATCTTCATTGATTAATCCGAGTTTTATTCCATCTTCAAAATCGATAATCGTATAACAAATATCGTCGGCAGCTTCTACTAAAAAAGCTAAAGGATGACGAAAATAACCCACATCTGGATTCGTTTTATTCGAAATCAATCCCAATTCGGTAGCCACTTCTTGAAAGAATTTTTTATCTTGTTGAAAGAATCCGTATTTTTTATCGCAAATATTTGAGGTTGGTTTTTTAGGCAAGCTTTCTTTTGGATATTTCATAAACGTGCCTAAAGTCGCGTAAGACAAACGTAACGCACCTTCTACGCCTTCTCTACTAGAAGTTAAAATAGAAAATCCATTCGCATTTCCTTCAAAATCGATAAGGTCTTGCCATTCTTTTTCAGACACTTCCGATTTGTATTTTTGTCCGCTTCCAGATGAAAAATATTCTCCAATGGCTTTTTCTCCTGAATGTCCGAAAGGCGGATTTCCAATATCGTGTGACAAACAAGCAGCAGCTACAATCGCACCAAAATCGTTTAGTTGATAGCCGTGAATTTCTTGTAAATGCGGATATTTTTCTAAAATTTTTTTCCCAACTAACCTTCCGATGGAACGTCCTACAACTGAAACTTCTAAACTGTGTGTTAAACGCGTGTGTACAAAATCAGTTTTTGAAAGCGGAATCACTTGTGTTTTATCTTGAAGCAAACGAAATTCTGAAGAAAAAATAATTCTATCATAATCTACTTCAAAACCTAAACGGGTATCGTCTTGTTCTTTTCGTAATCGTTTACTTGTATCGCCTTGTCGTTTTAAAGACAAAAGTTGTTCCCAGTGCATCATTGGAAGTATGAAGTTAAATATTTGAAATACGAAGATAGAAATTTGGAACTATTTTGCCACGAATTCTCGAATTAAAAATTGAATTGCACTATTTAAAATCGACAATTTTGATAAGTATACGAATTATATCTTCGGAATAAAACAATCTAAAAATAAATTCGTGAATTGGTGGCTAAATTAAATCCAAAAAAAAAACCTTCAAAAAGAAGGCTTTAAAATTTACTCTTTTAAGTTAGATAAGAAAAACAAATTGGATTTCTTAGGATACTTATCGTAACTTTTATCACTTGGATTTTCAATAATGGTTTTAATATTCACTTCGTCGCCTAATTTAAATTTCGAAACGACTAATTTATAATCTAACATATAAGGTCCGCAGAAAAAATTTCCGTCGGCATCTTGCTCTATAATTCCAGTATAAACTCCTTTTTCTTTTGCCATGATTTTATTTTTTACAAAGGTATAAAAAAACAGCCACTAAAAATAATGGCTGTTTTGTATAATTTATGATATCATATTAGAATTAAGATCCACACATTTCACAATCGTCTGGACCAGCATTTTTAGCTAATTCAATCATCGCTCTGTATTCTGCAGCAGACATAGCAGAAGTAGCAACCGGCTCTACGGCTTGTACGACTTCTAATTGTTCTTTAGGCTGAATGTTCTGAATTGGTTCTGTTTTTTTGTCGTTGTTTAACGTGAATTTAATCGCATCAACAGCCGCTTTAGTACGTAAATAATACATTCCTGTTTTTAAACCTGATTGCCAAGCGTAGAAATGCATCGATGTTAATTTGGCATAATTGGCATTTTGCATGAACAAGTTTAACGACTGCGATTGGTCTACGAAATACCCACGGTGACGAGACATATCGATAATATCTTTCATCGACATTTCCCAAACCGTTTTGTATAATTCTTTTAAATCTTGTGGAATGTTTAAGTTTTGAACCGATCCGTTTTCACGCATTAATTCTTGTTTTAAGTCTTCTGTCCAAAGTCCCAATTTCACCAAATCTTCTAATAAATGTTTATTTACCACGATGAATTCACCAGATAAAACTCGACGGGTATAAATGTTTGAAGTATACGGTTCAAACGCTTCGTTGTTTCCTAAAATTTGAGACGTAGAAGCCGTTGGCATTGGCGCTACTAATAACGAGTTACGCACTCCAAATTCCATTACTTCTTTTCTTAAATTCGCCCAATCCCAACGACCTGATAAATCTGAATCTTGTAAACCCCAAAGGTTATATTGGAATTCCCCTTGAGAAATTGGCGAACCTTTAAAAGTGGAATACGGTCCTTCTTCTTTAGCCATTTCCATTGAAGCCGTTACAGCTGCAAAGTACATGGTTTCGAAGATTTCTTGGTTTAATTTTTTCGCTTCGTCACTGGTGAAAGGCATTCTTAGCATGATGAAAGCATCTGCTAAACCTTGCACTCCTAATCCGATTGGACGGTGACGTTTGTTAGAATTTTCTCCCTCAATTACAGGATAATAATTTCTATCAATAACTTTATTTAAGTTTTTAGTTACTCGTTTGGTAACCGTATAAAACAACTCGTGGTTGAAGGCACCGTTCTCCACGAACATGGGTAACGAAAGAGACGCTAAGTTACAAACTGCAATTTCATCTTTCGAAGTATATTCCATAATCTCCGTACATAAATTCGAAGAACGAATCGTACCTAAATTTTTCTGATTTGATTTTCTGTTAGCTGCATCTTTATACAACATGTATGGCGTTCCAGTTTCGATTTGCGATTCTAGAATTTTTTCCCACAATTCATGAGCTTTGATGGTTTTTCTACCTTTTCCAGCGGCTTCGTATGAAGTATATAAGGCTTCGAATTCTTCCCCATACACATCGTATAAACCAGGACATTCATTTGGACACATTAACGTCCATAAACCATCTTCTTGTACACGTTTCATGAATAAATCCGACGTCCACATCGCGAAAAACAAATCACGCGCACGCATTTCTTCTTTACCTGTGTTCTTTTTCAAATCTAAGAAATCGAAAATATCTGCATGCCATGGTTCGATGTAAATGGCAAAACTTCCTTTACGTTTTCCTCCACCTTGATCTACGTAACGTGCCGTATCGTTGAACACACGTAACATAGGAACAATTCCATTAGACGTTCCGTTTGTACCACGAATATAAGAACCCGTTGCGCGAACATTGTGGATTGATAAACCAATTCCTCCTGCTGATTGTGAGATTTTTGCTGTTTGTTTTAACGTGTCGTAAATTCCATCGATACTATCGTCTTGCATTGCTAAAAGGAAACAAGAGGACATTTGAGGTTTTGGTGTTCCCGCGTTAAATAAAGTTGGCGTAGCGTGTGTGAAATACTTTTTCGACATTAAGTCGTACGTTTCTAACACAGCTGGTAAATCATTTAAGTGAATTCCAACAGAAACACGCATTAGCATGTGTTGTGGACGTTCTACGATTTTACCATTAATTTTTAATAAATACGAGCGCTCTAAAGTTTTAAATCCGAAATAATCGTAGTTAAAATCTCTATTATATATGATGTGAGAATTTAAATATTCTGCATTTTCTTGAATTACTTTGTGTACTTCCTCTGAAAGAAGTGGCGCAGCTTGATTCGTTCTTGGATTCACATAATGATACATTTCGTTCATCGTTTCCGAGAAAGATTTAGTAGTGTTTTTATGTAAATTCGAAATCGCAATACGAGCGGCAAGTTGTGCGTAATCTGGGTGAGCAATGGTCATTGAAGCTGCTGTTTCTGCTGCCAAGTTATCTAATTCTGAAGTGGTTACACCATCGTACAAACCTTCAATAACTCTCATGGCTACTTTTACAGCATCTACTAAATCGTTTAAACCATAACACAGTTTTTTAATTCGGTCTGTGATTTTGTCAAAACTTACAGGCTCTTTATGGCCATCTCTTTTTATTACGTACATAGTTTTTGTTTTGTGAAACAGCAAATCCCTTTGCTGCTTCGGGTTATTTGTATTAATTATTTTGGCCAGAAATTTAGGCTAGTCTATAATTACAGACTTTTTTTGGAAAAGTAATACTCGATTTGGGGAAATTCTGTATTAATTTTTGCCTCAAAGACACTAAGACGCGAAGTTTTTTTATGTTTTTGAGGCAATTTCTAGTCTGATTTTAAAACTTAGACCCAGTTTGTATTTTCTTTGTCACTTTGTGGCGATAAATTAAAAATCAGCGTCAAAACTAATTTTTTGAGCTTCAATATCGGTATTCATTACGCCAGCTTTTTGGTATTCGGCTACCTTTTTCTCGAAGAAATTGGTTTTTCCTTGTAAAGAAATCATATCCATAAAATCAAATGGATTTGCGGTGTTGTATTCTCTATCGCAACCTAATTCTACTAATAATCTGTCTGCAACGAACTCTAAATATTGTGTCATTAACCCCGCATTCATTCCAATTAATGAAACTGGTAAACTTTCAGTAATAAATTCTCTTTCGATATTTAAGGCATCTACAATAATTGTTCGGATACGGTCTTTCGGCACTTTATTAATTAAGTGGTGATTGTGTAAGTGTACTGCAAAATCACAATGAACGCCTTCATCACGAGAAATCA
This sequence comes from Flavobacterium difficile, assembly GCF_011392115.1. Lineage (GTDB taxonomy): Bacteria > Bacteroidota > Bacteroidia > Flavobacteriales > Flavobacteriaceae > Flavobacterium > Flavobacterium difficile. The sequence goes on along the minus strand of NZ_JAAJBT010000003.1, from coordinate 45,554 downwards.
ATTCATTAGAAAATGTTAAACCTGGCATTAAACCACGTTTTTTCAACCAATAAATAGAACAGAAAGCACCTGAAAAGAAAATTCCTTCAACAGCAGCAAAAGCAATTAAACGTTCTGCAAAAGAATCAGATTCAATCCATCTTAAAGCCCAATCTGCTTTTTTCTTAATCGCAGGAAAAACTTCTAAAGCGTTAAAAAGCTCTGATTTTTCGGCTTCATCTTTCACGTAAGTATCAATTAAAAGAGAATACGTTTCGGAGTGAATGTTTTCCATCATGATTTGGAAACCGTAGAAAAACTTCGCTTCAGCATATTGTACTTCATTTACAAAGTTTTCTGCTAAATTCTCATTTACGATACCATCAGAAGCAGCAAAAAAAGCTAAAATATGTTTGATGAAATATTTTTCATCAGGAGACAATTTATTATTCCAATCGTTTAAATCTTGAGACAAATCAATTTCTTCAGCAGTCCAAAAACTGGCTTCCATTTTTTTATACCATTCCCAAATATCATGGTGCTTGATAGGAAAAATTACGAATCTGTTTTTGTTTTCTTGTAAAATCGGTTCTACGGTTGACATATATTCTTGATTTTTTAGTTGTATTTTTTAAATTTTTCTGCCTTACAAAAGTCAGTAATATTTTTAGAAAATGAAAGTCAAACTTATTCACAATTGAATGAAGTTTTTAACAATTTAAACCATTTACGAAATTACAAAATTATTTTATAACATTCTGAATTACAATAAATTAACTTTGCGTTAAACAAAATAAAAAATCGCCTTAACGTGCAGATTTTACACTTGTTAAGACGATTTTTAATACTGTTTTTTTAAGCTCTATTTTTTCAAATCTTCGGCTACTTTTTCTAATTCTTCATACCATGCTTTTCCAAATTTTCTCACCAAAGCTTCTTTTACAAATTTATAAACTGGAACTTGTAATTCTGCCCCTAAAGTACAAGCTTCAGAACAAATGTGCCATTTATGATAATTTACCGCTGAAAAATCAGAGTAATCTTTCACTCTTACGGGATACAAATGACAAGAAACTGGTTTTTTCCAATCTACCAAACCTTGATTATAAGCTTGTTCAATTCCGCAAAGTGCTGTTTGACCATCAAAAATAACGTATGCACAATCTTTTCCGTCGATTAATGTAGTTTCTAATTCACCATCCTCGCCAATTACGTGAGTACCTTGTGCTTCAATTGCAGCAATACCTTCTTTTCTAAGAAACGGTTTTACTTTCGGATAAATATCGGCTAATATTTGTGTTTCTTCTTTTGTTAAGGGCGCGCCAGCATCACCATCTACACAACAAGCGCCTTTACAAGCTGATAAATTACAAACGAAATCTTTTTCTAAAATTTCTTCAGAAACTATGGTTTTTTGAAGTTGAAACATGTTCTAAAATTTAAGGCGCAAAGATACGATTAAAAGTGTCAATTTTCAATTGAGAAAAGTAGCATTACCCAAAAATGTTAAAATTTCAATTTTAATAAACCTAATGAATCGTTAAATTCAAATACATTTTGAACAATATGACTATATTTGCAAAATAATTTACACTTAAGCTTGTGGCAATCGACTGGAAAGAAGTTTTTACGATATCAATGATTTTATTTGCCGTAATTGATATTTTGGGAAGTATTCCTATAATTGTCGATTTACGTAGTAAAATTGGACACATTCAATCAGAAAAGGCAACTATTGTTTCGGCAATTATAATGATTGTTTTTTTGTTTGTGGGCGAAGAAATTTTGAAATTAATTGGAATTGATGCTAAATCTTTTGCAGTTGCCGGTTCTTTTGTTTTGTTTTTTTTGGCTTTAGAAATGATTTTAGGCGTTCGCTTATATAAAGAAGACAATCCAACTACAGCCTCAATAGTTCCGATTGCCTTTCCATTAATTGCAGGCGCTGGTACTATGACGACCTTATTATCATTGCGTGCTGCCTACGACAAAGTAAACATCATAATAGCCATTTTGATAAATGTTATTTTAGTATATGGTGTGTTGAAATCGTCTGGAAAAATTGAAAAATTATTAGGAATTAATGGTTTAGGGATTATTAGAAAAGTTTTTGGTGTCATTTTATTAGCCATTTCTATAAAATTATTTGCCGCCAACATTAAAGGATTGTTTATATAAATTAAAATACAAATCGTTGTCAGTTAAACTATTATTAGCAAAAATTGACAAAAATTAATTGAATAAAAAATGAAAATATTTACCTACGTTGTTTATGCATTATCGTTGTTTACGATTGTATTTAATGCCACAAAAGTTAGCTTAGAAAAACCTTTTGAAGGAGAAAGCACTATTGCTTTAATTGGAATTATAGCTTCATTTTGTGCCATATTAATTGTAACACTTTTTATGGTTTCTAAAAAACTTGTAGATCAAACGAAATAATACTTTTTGTGTAATTGTGCAGTCGAAGAAACGCTTTATTGCATGATTAATCAGAATTAAATTAAAAATATAAATTTAAGATTTTTATTTCATCTTATATGTTCGACGTTTTAATAATTGGCGGTGGTGTTTCGGGAGTTTCTGCAGCCTTAATTTTTGGTTCTGCTAAAGAGAAATCTTTTATGACGGATAAAAAAATTGGTATTGTTGCGCATCAGAAAAGTTCGTCGTTACAAAACGCACTATTTAATAACGCTTATGGCATTGCACCAGGAAAATTAGGTAGCGATTTATTAAACGAAAGTTTAACACACTTAGCTGCAATCTATCCACATATTACTCAAATTGAAGGTGAAAAAGTATTAAAAATTTCTGGAGAATCAGGAAATTTTACCATTCAAACCAATATGAACGTTTATCAATCCAAAATAGTAATCATTGGTATTGGAGCTGGAAATCCGTTTACTATAGAAGGTTTAGAAAACTATATTATTCCACATAAAAAAGCAGCTCCAGAGAAAAACAGGATTCAATTAGAAAATAACGACCATTTAGTTACAACAGGTATTTACGCAATCGGAACTTTAGCCGGACACAGAAGTCAGCTCGTAATCGCTGCTGGAAGTGGTGCAAGTGCAGCTACTGATATTTTAACTTTATGGAACAACGGACAACCTGTTCAAGTGCATGATTCAGTGAAAGTATAGACGGCGACAAAATTATTCTTTTTGATAGATTTTTTTGTATTCCTCAGATTTTGTGATTAGAAATTGCAGCAAAGTCATTTTATCTGAATTTTCAACTGCTTCTTTTGAATTGGGATCGAAACTACAAAAATTTAAAAATTCTTCTATTTCTTCTGGTTTGATTTTCAAACTAGAAATTAAAAAGTCATTCGTATAACTTTGAGCAGTAAAAGTTCTAAACTGAACAGGTTCTTTAGGTTTATAAGGAGTTGTGTCTTTGCTTTTAAACAATCCTACAATCAATTTACCTATCGCCATAAAATTCATTCCATTTGGAATAGAGCCATCATTAAAAGCAACACTAGGTTTGTTATTTGGAATTAAAGGCATTCCAGTTTTTAATCCTTTTAAAAAGGGTTGTTGTTTTTCGACAATAACTTCTTCAATTGTAGTAGATTTTTGAAAAAATTCAATTTCTAAACTTTTGTTGAAATCAAATAACGAATCTACATATACCTTAACAATATCATATTCTTTGTGATAAAAAGTAATCCAATTTGAAGTTGTGGCTTTAATTTCAAAAGCTCCTTCTGTATTTGTTTTTACAACGTCTTTACTCGATATATTTATTACCTCAACCTCTTGAACAGGTAAACCATTAGAGACAACTTTACCTTTTATGTTCTGTGAAAAACAAGTTTGAAAGAAACAGTAAAAGAATAAAAAACCTGTAATTTTAATTTTCATACCTATAGATTAAGTAGGTCAAAATTAAAAGAATATTAACAGCTTATAGTTAAGCTAAATACAAAGTATGTCAATATTTTCTTAAATTACTTCTGTTTTTCTAAAACCTTTTGAATCATTTTATCTTTTGGAAGTATGGTTTGATAATAAAGCGTATCATTAAATAATTGCTTTAAAAATTCGGCATATAAGTAAGTTAATATTTGTTCTTTTTGTTTAGATAAATTAAAAAGCAATCCGTTAGCGGTTACGTATTCTTTAAATTGGTTGAAATATTTATCATTTTTAAATACTTCTTTTTTAAGATCCAAAGCATTCATTTTACTAAAAAAAGACCTGTTTTTATCTAACTTTTCAAAAGCATAATAGCTCATAATATCCGATTGAAGCAGTAGTTCTAAGCCTTCTTGGTTGTGATTCTTTTCAATGGGTACAAAAACATCAGGAATAATTCCGCCTCCGCCATATACAATTCTTCCTTTTTTAGTTTTAAATTTTAAACTATCTGCCACTTTTATGCTGTCTGCTTCATATAATTCTCCGCTTAAGAAACGTTTCTCGAATTCGTTAAAATATTTTTCTCCTTTGTCTTCATAGGGTTTTTGTATGCTTCTTCCTGAAGGCGTGTAATATCTTGCAATGGTTAATCGGACAGCTGAACCGTCGTTCATTTTCATTTCTCTTTGTACCAAACCTTTTCCAAATGATCGACGACCAACAATGGTACCTCTATCATTATCCTGAATAGCACCCGCAAAAATTTCACTTGCAGAAGCGCTATTTTCGTCAATTAAAACATACAATCTTCCAGATTCAAAAACGCCTTTTTCGGTGGCGTACGATAAATCTTCCGTTCCTTTTTTATTTTTGGTTTTAACGATAAGTTGATTGTCTTTTAAAAACTCGTCTGCCATTGCCACCGCCATTTCTAAATAACCACCTCCATTTTCTCGTAAATCAACAATTAACTCTTTTATTCCTTGTTTATTTAAAGAGACTAAAGCTTTATGAAACTCATCATAGGTAGTTTCTGCAAAACGGTTGACTTTGATATAGCCTGTTTTTTCATTAATTTTTGTGGCTACATCAATACTTTTCACAGGAATTACATCTCTTGTAACTGTCACTTTAAACTTCTTCTTTTCAGATTTTCTGTATACAGTTAGTTGAATAGGACTACCAACTTCACCTTTTAGAATAGGAAATAATGTTTCAGATTGATATTTTTTCTTGAAAAGTTGTTTGTTATTTGCGAATAAAATTCTGTCACCAGCTCGAATACCTGCTTTGGCTGACGGCCCGTTTGGAATGGGTTTTATCACCGTTAAGGTATCTTTATACATGTAGAAATTAACACCTATTCCCACAAAATTTCCTTCCATACTTTCAGCAACAGAAGCCAATTGTTCTTTGGGAATATAAGTAGAATGCGGATCGAGGTTTTCTAAAATTCCGGTAACGGTTAAATCTACAATAGAATCGGAATTTACTTTATCTACATATTCGTTATCTATAAAATCAATTAACTTATTTAGTTTTAATTTCCCTTCCGTTTTTGTGCCGATTTGAGCATTTTTCAAAACTTCCATTTTATTACCCAAAAGCAAACCACCTGCAAAAGACATGGCGATAATTACAGGAATAAAAACATAATATTTGTTTTGATGTTTACTCATTTAAATTTTGTATGTGTTCGACTTCAACGCCAGCTTTTCTTAAAAAATCGACACCAGAAGTATCTTTATATTCCTCTAAATACACCACTCTTTTTATCCCAGATTGATGGATTAATTTACTACATTCTTTGCACGGTGAAAGGGTTATATATAACGTGGCACCTTCACAGGATTGCGTGGAACGCGCTACTTTTAAAATGGCATTGGCTTCTGCATGAAGCACATACCATTTTGTTAAATTTTCTTCGTCTTCACAGCAATTTTCAAAACCACTTGGCGTTCCGTTATAACCGTCAGAAATAATCATTCTATCTCTAACAATAATTGCGCCAACTTGTTTTCTTTTACAGTAAGACAATTTACCCCATTCGGTTGCGATGCGCAAATAGGCTTGGTCGTATTTTAATTTTTTCTTTTCTTTCATGTTAAATTTTTGCCACGAAAACACTAAGTCACTAAGTTTTTTTGTTTTGTGAATCTTTGTGAATTAACTTTTATTTAAAAATTTCGCTTTGCATGATCATAGGCAAAACTACGCCAATAATAAATGCTGACAAGACTAAAGCCCAATCTCTTTTTGAAAACCTGAACACCGTTTGGACAATATATGCAAGTATTAAAACAATAATTACAACTACTATTTGAGCCGCTTCAATTCCTAATGCGAACTCTAATAAAGGAAATAATTTATCGGAATTGCTTCCTACCATAATTGTATTGAAATAATTCGAAAAACCTAAACCGTGAATCAATCCAAAAAAAACGGTGACTAATGCTACAAAAGTGATACTTTCTTTTTTACCTGATTTTCCTGCAGTGAACAAATGAAAAAAAGCGGTAATTAAAATAGTTATTGGAATTAAAAACTCTACCACATTCACCTGAATTTTTACAATTCCGAATACGGATAAAAATAAGGCCAAAGTATGTCCGATCGTAAACAAAGAAACTAATAACAAAACACGCTGCCAATCTTTAAAAGCATACGGAATCATTAGGGCGATTAGAAACAAAATATGGTCATAAGCACCCATGTCTAAAACGTGCTTTAATCCCATATTGAAATATATTAAAAATTCTTGCATAACAGTAGGTTAAATGATTTTCAAACTTACAGAATTTTAGGGAAATAAAAAAGCGACATTTCTGCCGCTTTTGAGATTATTAATTATTTTGCCTTTTCCATAAATTCTTCAGCTTTTTCTACCATGGTTTTTACGCCGCAGAAAAAAGGAACGCGTTGATGTAATGTTGTTGGAACAATTTCCATGGTCCTTCCGAAACCATCGGATGCTTTTCCACCTGCTTGTTCGGCAATAAATGCCATTGGATTGCATTCGTACAACAAACGTAATTTTCCTTTTGGCGCTTTTGAACTGGTTGGATAAATATAAATGCCACCTTTTATCATGTTTCTGTGAAAATCGGAAACCAGACTACCAATATATCGAGAAGTATATGGTCGGTCTTCTTCTTCTAACTGACAATATTTAATATAATCTTTCACACCTTGTGGAAAATGCACATAATTTCCTTCATTGATTGAATAGATACTTCCGTTTTCAGGAAATTTCATATTTGGATGTGACAAATAAAACGTTCCGATCGCTGGATTTAAGGTAAAACCGTTAACACCATGTCCAGTGGTGTATACCAACATAGTAGATGTTCCGTAAATTACATAACCTGCAGCAACTTGTGCAGTTCCTGGTTGCAAGAAATCAGCTAAAGTGACTGGCGTACCAATTGGAGTTACGCGTTTGTATACAGAAAAAATGGTTCCCACAGAAACGTTAACGTCGATATTAGAAGATCCGTCTAGTGGATCCATTAATACTACATATTTGTTATTATGACTATCATCTGAACCTGCAACCGTAATGAAATCGTCGTTTTCTTCAGAAGCAATACCGCAAACAATTTCTCTATTGATTAACGTTTGAATGAAAACTTCATTTGCATAAACATCCAGTTTCTGTTGGTCTTCACCCTGAATGTTCTGATCGCCTGCTGCTCCAACAATATCTACTAAACCAGCTTTATTCACTTTGTAATTAACTACTTTAGCTGCTAAACGAATAGAATTTATAATTCTGGATAATTCACCAGAAGAATATTGATGTGCTTTCTGGTTTTCGATGATAAATTCACCAAGAGTTTTGTTTCTTTCTTCCATTACGAAATCGATTGAGTTGAATTGTTGCGCAAATTTACACAATTTTATATGAAAACTTTAAGTGTTTCAAAAAATTAAAATTCAGCCTTAAAGAGTAAAAAATTTAAATTTTATTTAAAAATATAAATTTTTGTTATATTTTTAAATTATTTTTTCAAAACAAATGCTATTAAGTACATTTGCTTGATTTTATAACAATTTCATCTTTCAAATATTTCATACTATATGTTACAAATAAGAAAAGGAACCCCTCAAGATATGCCAGCCGTTCTGGCATTAATTACAGAATTAGCTATTTTTGAAAAAGAACCTGATGCTGTGGTAATTTCAACTGAAGATTTAGTACGAGATGGTTTTACTGAAAATCCTTTATTTCATACTTTTGTAGCAGAGCTGAATGAAGAAATTATAGGCGTAGCTTTATATTATTACCGTTTTTCTACCTGGAAAGGAAAAACCATTCACTTAGAGGACTTAATTGTAAAAGAAAACAATCGCGGCACTGGCGCAGGATTTGCTTTATATTCTGAAATTATCAAACAAGGTAAAAAAGACAATGTTCGAAGAATAGAATGGAATGTTTTGGATTGGAACACACCGGCCATAAAATTTTACGAAAAAAGTGGCGCAAAAGTTTTATCCGATTGGCGTGTCGTGCACATGGATGAAGTTGGAATCGAAACTTTTTTAAATAACTAACAAACACAACTTAAAATAATAAAATGGAAATCTTCAAATTTGGTGGTGCATCAGTAAAAGATGCTGCTGGAGTAAAAAATGTTTTAGAAGTATTAAAAACAGTAGGACATGAAAATGTGTTATTGGTAATTTCAGCAATGGGTAAAACGACAAACGCATTGGAAATTGTAATTAAAAATTACTTCGATAAATCTAACGAATTATATGCTTCGCTTCAAGACATTAGAAAATATCACAATCAAATTCTTTTAGATTTATTTGACGACGAAGAACATGAAGTGTTTTTTGATGTGAATGCACATTTTGACGATTTAGAATATTTTGTAAGAAGTAATAAAAGTCCGAATTATCCATTTGTTTATGATCAAATTATAAGTATTGGTGAGTTAGTTTCAACAACTATTGTTAGCCATTATTTAAATTTTGCTGGAATTTCTAATCAATGGTTAGATGTGCGTCAGTACATTAAAACAGATAATAATTACCGCGATGCGAATGTAGATTGGGACCATTCTCAGAAATTAATTTCGAAAATCAACAGAAAAAAATCATTATTTGTTACGCAAGGATTTATAGGTTCAGATGAAAACAACTTTACCACTACTTTAGGTCGTGAAGGTTCGGATTATACTGCGGCAATTTTCGCGTATTGTTTAGGCGCAGAAAGTGTTACCATTTGGAAAGACGTTCCTGGAGTGTTAAACGCCGACCCAAGATATTTTGAAAATGCAGTTTTGTTAAATCAGATTTCGTATCGAGAAGCAATAGAATTGGCTTTTTATGGCGCAAGTGTAATTCACCCGAAAACCTTACAACCTTTACAGAAAAAAGAAATTCCTTTATTCGTAAAATCATTTATCAATCCGACTTTACCTGGAACAAAAGTGAGCAAAGGCGTTGATTTAGAACCAAAAACATCATGTTTTATTGTAAAGAAAAATCAGATTTTAATTTCGCTGTCTTCAATTGATTTCTCTTTCATTATGGAAGAAAACATCAGTGAAATTTTTGCCTTATTTCATAAATATAAAATTAAGGTAAGCTTAATTCAGAATTCGGCGATTAGTTTTTCGGTTTGTGTGGAAGATAAATTTGAAAAATTCAATGAATTAAAAACCATTTTATCAAAAAAATTCAAAGTCTCTTACAACGAAAATGTTTCTTTATATACCATTCGTCATTTTGATGCGATTTCTGCAGAAGTAGTAGAAAAAGATAAAACTGTTTTAGTGAAACAAATTAGCCGCGAAACCTTGCAAATTGTAACGCAGTAATTTAAAAGAGCCAAAGCAAAAGTAAAAAGAGTCAAGTTGAAAGTAATTGGCCTTACAAATCAAAACTATCACTTTCAATACAATTTTAAATTTTACTTAAGATGCTTTAATCCGAAAAACTTTCCTGTAACTATTTTAGTCACAAAAGTTCGTGGCTAAAGAAATTAAACGCCTAATTAACATTAATTTAATTAGGCGTTTTTTTTTGCTTCAATTATTTAATTTTCTATTGTCTTTAACTTAATACTCAACTCATTACTTTGCCGAAACAATACAGAACGTATTATGGCAAGAATAGTTGATGTTGTAGTTATTTCCGACACGCACTTGGGAACTTATGGTTGTCAGGCTAAGGAACTCCTTTCTTATTTAAAATCTGTTACTCCAAAAACACTGATTATCAATGGTGATTTCATTGATATTTGGCAGTTTAAAAAAAGTTACTTTCCAAAACCACATTTAAAAGTCATTAAAAAAATTATTGATTTAGCTACTAAAGGTACTGAAGTAGTATACATATTGGGAAATCATGATGAATTTTTGCGCCGTTTTGCCGATACAAATTTTGGAAATATTGAATTGACCAATAAAAAAATAATGGATCTTGATGGAAAGAAAGCTTGGTTTTTTCATGGTGATGTTTTTGATGCATCTGTACAACATTCGAAATGGATTGCAAAATTAGGCGGTTGGGGTTACGATTTTTTAATTCGACTAAATGTATTGTCTAATTGGTTTTTAACTCAAATGGGAAAAGAAAAATATTCGTTTTCGAAAAAGATTAAAAACAACGTAAAAAAAGCTGTAAAATTTATCGGAAATTTTGAAGATGCAGCAACAGAATTAGCCATTGAAAATAATTTCGATTATGTGATTTGTGGACACATCCATCAACCTCAAATTAGAAAAGTAGCAAGTAAAAAAGGAAGTTGTATGTATTTGAATAGTGGCGATTGGATAGAGAATTTAACCGCTTTAGAATACAATAACAAAACATGGAAGATATATACCTACGATAAAAATGATTTTAATGACGAATTAGAAAACGACATTAACGATATCGTACTAAAAAACATTGACGAATTAATTAAAGAAGTTGTTGCATTTAACTAAATAAACTATGAAAATTTTATATGCCGTACAAAAAACAGGAAATGGTCATTTAGCTAGAGCGCAAGAAATCATTCCGATTTTACAAATTTATGGAGATGTAGACATTTTAACAAGTGGTAGTCAATCGCAAATTAATTTAGGTTTCCCCGTAAAATATGACTTTAAAGGTATTTCTTTATTTTATGGAAACAATGGAAATGTATCTTTTATTAAAACCTTTTTTAAAAATAATTATTTCAAATTTATTTCTCAAATTTTACAATTGCATGTGCATCAGTATGATTTAATAATAAACGATTACGAACCTGTTTCTGCCTGGGCTTGTAAATTAAAAGGGGGTAATATTGTTTCTCTATCACATCAGTCTTCTTTATTTTTTAAAGCAACGCCAAAACCTAAAAAATTAAAATGGTTGAGTTGGAAAATTTTTAAAAATTACGCTCCTGTTACCAAAAAATATGGTTTTCATTTTAAAGAATACGACGATTGTATTTTTAAACCTGTAATTCGAAAAAAAGTAAGAGATTTAAAAACTACAACATCAGGGAATTACGTGGTGTATTTACCATCCTATTCCGATATTAAAATTATAAAAGAATTAAAACGAACTTCTGCAAATTGGACTATTTTTTCTAAACATACAAAAACATCATACACAGCTCATAATTGCACGGTTTATCCTATTGATGATAACGAATTTTTAAATTCTTTTGCGAATTGCCCTGGTGTTTTATGTAATGCTGGGTTTGAATTGCCTTCTGAAGCGTTGTTTTTAAAAAAGAAACTTTTCGTTATTCCTATCAAAAAACAAATTGAACAAGAATGTAACGCATTAGCTTTAAAAGAAATGGGTGTGTTAACCTCTAAAAAACTAGATTTTAATTTAATAGAAATGTGGACCTTATCCAACAAAACTATTCCTGTAAATTATTACAACAACATTGAAAAAGTAATTGAAGAAATTGTTTTAGAAAACACCTCTTACGACACTGAATTTCTTTTCATATAAACTGGACAAAGGGTAACTAAAAAGAAAGTAGTTTTTTTCAATATTTATTTGTGGTTAGTAAATCGTTGCCCTTTTTCCAAAATAAAAAAATCCCAAACGTTGGTTTGGGATTTTTTAATTATTTTTTGTTAGAAGCTTCTAAATTTCTTTCAATTTTATGATCTGGTCGGCTCCATTTTGGTTTCTCGCCTAAAGCTTCAAACTTAGAATCTGCTGCTTCAACTGTTTCTGGTTGCATTTTCTTAATGAATGGTTTTTGCGGGTTTAATCCTAACATTTCAAACATTTTCATGTCTTCATCAACATCAGGATTTGGAGTAGTAAGTAATTTATCTCCAGCAAAAATAGAATTCGCACCTGCAAAGAAACACATCGCTTGTCCTTCTCTACTCATATTAGTTCTTCCTGCTGATAAACGAACTTGAGTTTCTGGCATTACGATTCTTGTAGTAGCTACCATACGAATCATTTCCCAAATTTCAACAGGTTTTTGGTCTTCTAACGGCGTTCCTTCAACAGCAACCAAAGCATTAATTGGTACCGATTCGGGTTGTGGATTTAAGGTAGAAAGCGCTACTAACATTCCAGCTCTATCTTCAATACTTTCACCCATTCCGATAATTCCACCACTACAAACTGTTACATTCGTTTTACGAACGTTTTCTATAGTTTCTAAACGGTCTTCAAAACCACGCGTTGAAATGACTTCTTTATAATATTCTTCTGATGAATCTAAATTATGGTTGTAAGCATATAAGCCTGCTTCTGCTAAACGATGCGCTTGATTTTCCGTAATCATACCTAAAGTACAACACACTTCCATATCCAACTTGTTAATCGTACGAACCATTTCTAATACTTGATCAAATTCTGGCCCATCTTTAACATTTCGCCAGGCAGCTCCCATACAAACTCTAGAAGATCCAGAAGATTTGGCTCTTAAGGCTTGTGCTTTTACTTGAGAAACCGACATTAAATCATTTCCTTCAATATCTGTGTGGTAACGAGCAGCTTGCGGACAATAGCCACAATCTTCAGGACAACCACCTGTTTTTATTGATAAAAGTGTAGAAACCTGAACCGTATTTGGGTCGTGGTGTTCTCTGTGTATTGATGCTGCATCATATAACAATTCCATCAAAGGCTTGTTGTAGATGTCAATTATTTCTTCTTTCGTCCAGTTATGTTTAGTAACACTCATAAAATCATAAATTAATGCTTCAAAAGTACTAATTTACATTTGAAGAAAAAACCTATTTGAAAAGATTTTATGTTTTTGATACCGCAGGAACATCTTTCCAATACTGCATAATCACAAAAGACCCGATTAAAGATGAGGCTATACCTTCAAAAAACAGAACGGCACAATACATAATCAGATTCGTTTTTCCTGTAAAGAAGAAGGTATCAGATAAAGTAGCTAAATAACTTTCACCACCTTTTATGTATACGAAAACTATTAAACCCATTATACCTAAAACTACTCCAATAATTCCAGTTTTAAAGCCAGATACCAAGTTTTCTAAATATTCTGTAGTTCCGTTAGCATAATTACTTTTGATGGTTTTCCAAATTCCGTACAGCACTATAAATGCGTTTAAAATTCTAAGGTAATTTTTGTTGGCTAAACCGAACAAGTCCATTAGTAAAAAGAAGAGTCCAATACCAACAAAAATTAAGATTCCGTTTTTAATTTCAACTTGATTTTTCATAAATAACGATTTTAGTTGTTTAAAATGAATTTGAAAATCGCATTTTAGCATGAAGTTTGCTTGCGATTTCATAGTAGCTAATTTTTTGATACTTATAAAAGTACAAATAATTATTTATCTAACTGATAATCAAGTTGTTTTTTAACTTTTGTTTTAGAAAATTATTTTATATCATGAAGTAAAACCCAATCATTATGACCAAAATAATCGAAATCAACAGCAGCCATATCGACTTTCTCATCAATTAATTTTAAATAAGGTCTTCTGTTTATAGATACAGAACATTCTACAAAAATGGAGATTGGTTTTTTAGATTCGTTTTTAATTCTCTGGCAGTATTGCCAAATAATATCTGGAGAATGACTCAGGAGTTTTATTTGTTTTTGGGTTAATTCTGATGCATAGTTGTGATAGTGAAACATGCCTGTTTTTTTGTCTACTATTTTAATATTTATTGCACCTTTTCTCTCGCGAAGCATCATTCGCCAAGCTAAACGATGACCTTCTTCTGTAAATAACACGTCACCTTTTATAAAATGATGGCGTAAAGGCAATACAATTTGAACGATAAAAAAAGGAACAAAAAAAAGAGTAAAAAACTTTGTATTTATATCGGTTACGGCATTAATTTCTTCTTTCGAATTTAGAAATTTAAAAGGAATAGTATCATAAAGCAAAACAATAAAACTTAAGGCCAAAAAAGGAAAAATTCCAATTTTAAGCGAATAAGCATTAAAAAGATGAAATCCGAAAGAAGCGATAATGGCTAATTTTCTGGTTTTTTTCCAGATTAAGGCAGGAACAATTAGTAAATCAAATAAAATTCCAGCGTAAGCGTAAGTTAATAAAAACCATTTTTGATTGAAAATATCTAATAGAAATTGTCTTTGCGTAATACCATTTAGGAGAATTTTTGAAAAAGTGCCGTCTAACCAATCGGGATATAATTTTGCAATTGCTGCATAAAAATATAAAATTGCTACTTGAAAAAGTAATAAATAGGGCATCCATCTTGGAATTTTTGTTTGTTTTACTTTAGAAAATAATTTAGCATCCATACTAAATTTACCATTAGCAGGAAGGAAAATCATTATCACACAAATTAGTATTAAAAAGTAATAATGGTTATTATAAGATTCTTTTTGAATAAGATAAACTGCAGACCACAGAAAAGTAAAAGCAGTCATCGCAAATTTGTAAAACAAACCAAGTGTGATGAGTAATCCGAAAATACCCATTACAAAAAAGTACAAATACATTTTTTCGCCATGAAGGACTTGCAAAAAATCGAAACCAATAAAATTAAAAGTAAATTTACTTTGAACAAAAACTGCTTCTACCCAACCTAATAGAATAGCACCAAAGCTTTCAGCCATGATTAATACACCTAGAAGCACTCTAAAAAGTACTAATCCGGAATTGTCGATCGATTCAGAAAGCCATTTTTTCATCATTTTTTATTTTTGAAAATAACGAATAGTATTTTGTTTGTCTAATTCAATTTGAGATTGTAGTTTTTCGAAAGAAGCAAACTTTTGTTCATCTCGTAATCTTTCTAATACATTAACCTGAATTTTTTGATTGTAGATGTCTTTATCGAAATTTAACAAATGTACTTCAACAGACAAATTGTTTTCACCTAAAGTAGGTTTTACTCCGATATTCATCATTCCGGGAACCATTTCATTATTTACAATAACCGTAACAATGTAAACCCCATTTTTAGGAATTAATTTATAGTCTTCTGGGACTTCAATATTTGCTGTTGGAAAACCAATTGTTCTGCCTAATTGCCTTCCTTTTACAACATTTCCTGATAAAACGTAAGGATAACCTAAATACTGATTCGCTAAAGCAATATTTCCTTCTAAAAGCGAATTTCTTATTTTTGTAGAACTTACAGAAACGTCGTTTATTTGTTGTGCAGAAATTTCCGCTACTTCAAATCCAAATTCTTTTCCAAAATCAATTAAATCGTTGAAGTCTGCTGCTCTATTTTTACCGAATTTATGATCGTGACCGATTATAATTTTTTGAACCTTTAATTTCTCCACCAATACTTGAGCAACAAATTCTCTCGGAGAAAGTTCTGAAAAAGCTTTATCGAAAGGATGAATGATAAAATTTTGAATGCCATTTTTTTCTAACAAAATAGCTTTCTCATCCATGGTATTTAGTAATTTAATATCGTAATTAGTTGAAACTATTAATCGAGGATGAGGAAAAAAAGTAAGAATAACACTTTCCAGGTCTTCCTCTTTTGCCGCATTACAAATTTGACTTAAAATAGCAGCATGACCAACATGAACACCATCAAAAGTACCTAAAGTGAGAACTGTTTTTTTTACTGTATTAAAGTCGTAAAGTGATTGATATATTTTCAAGATAAATAATATTTCTACAAAAATAAAAAGGATTGGCGTAAACCAATCCTTTTTAAGAAAAAATCTTTTAAAATTATTCTTTTATGAAGCGTAATGTTTTGTTAGCGTCTCCTAAATTTAAATTTAAGAAATAAACTCCATTACTTAATTCTGAAACATTAACCGTTAAATCTGCATCAGAAGAAATTACTTTAGAAGCAACTTTTTGACCAATACTGTTAAAAATTTCCATATTACCATTTCTATCAATTCCTTGAGGCACATCAATTGTGAAGAAATTTTTAGAAGGATTTGGATATAAAGAAACCTCATCAATTAAACTGAAGCTATCTGCATTTAAAGTCACGTTATTAGTAAAATAACTAACTCTTGTAACAACTGTATTAGCTGGATTTCCAGATACAACAAAATCAGGAACATTCACTACCGTTACACCTGCACCAACTACTGTATAATATCCTTGTGCTGCACCATCAAACAAACCGTCACCATATGAATCACGCACAGTTAAATAGTAACAACCGTTTGCTGGCAAAGTCCATTGTTGATTTACCAAAGGTTGAGTACCTTCTATACCCGAATCAGTATAAGGACCACCTTGGTATAAAATAGTTCCAGCTTGATTTCTCAGGTTCCAAGAAATTTCGTCACCATATCTATCACCTACTAAATCAAAAGTAAATGTTGTGGCATTAGCATAAGGTAATGATGAAGAAGTGGTACCAAAAGTTTTAGAAGCAGAGTTATTAGATGCTCTTTGGTCTGTTCCATTAGCTGCAGTAATAGTAACGTTTAAAGTACCATTTACAGTTGTGTTTGTTAAAGTAACAACTGCATATTTGTTTGGTGCTAAATTACCCGTCCAGTTTTGAACAAAATTTGTACCACCATTCATATTATAGCTTAAAGTAGCAGAAGTTAAATTTGAAGTTCCTCTGTTGTATAACAAAACTACTTTTGCTGGTGATGGAGGGTTTGGAGTTGTACATGTTGGTTCACCACCACCACATAAATTTTCTATAATAACTTCTGCATCATTTGCAAACAATGGTATTGCTACATCTTTAGTAGAAGTTCTTAAGGTAGATCTTCTTGGTGAATTATTCATTACTGTAGTAATTCTAGCTTTTTGTCCAGCTGTAAATATGTTCATACAAGTGTCATCTGTATAATCCATATAATTTTGAATCATGTCATTCCCTGGATTAGATGGACAGGTATTTGTGTTTGCTACACAACCATAATTTGGACCATTAGCAGCCGGAGTGTCTGCCACAAAATCTTTATCATTTACTGTATTAGTTGTAGGACAAGCAGAGTTATCTCCCCAAATATGTCTTAAACCTAAATAATGTCCAACTTCATGGGTCATCGTTCTTCCCTTGTCAAAAGGAGCTGAAAAACTTCCAGTAGCTAAATCTGAACTACCAAAAAATCTGTATCCAGCAACAACACCATCTGTATTAGCACTTTGAGAAGCCGTACTTAAACCACCTAAAGTAGATTCTGGAAACTGAGCATAACCTAACAAAGAGGTATCCGTAAAGTTAACAGACCACATGTTCATATATAAATTAGGATCCCATATAGTAGCTGGTTTTACAGTAGAATTGATGGCTGCAGTAGACCAAGAAGCTTGACATAAGTTTACCCTGTTGATACCATTAGTTGGATTACCATTTGGATCTACTTTCGCTAAGACAAATTCTACTTGAACATCTGCACCTACAGGATTTGTATTGAAACCTGGAGTCCCAGACATTCTTCTGAAATCTTGGTTCATAACTGTAATTTGAGATTGCACTTGCTCATCAGTTATATTTTCATTTACACCATAAGCATCACCATTATGAATAACATGCACTACAACAGGAATATAAATAATTCCTCCACTTTGAGACAAAAGTTCTTGATTGTATTTTTGTTCTTCAATTTTTTTGGCCATCCATTTTTCGAATTGTTCTAAAGATTCCATGTTTGGATTCAATTCTCTTAAATATTGTTCATATTCGGTAGAAGCACATCTAATATGACCAGAAGGACTAATATTTTCAGGGCTAATTTTTTTCCCGAAAACTGTTCTATCGCCTGATTTATTTTGTGCGAAAACTACGCAACTAAAACAAAAGAAAAGAGATAGAATTAAAGTAATTTTTTTCATTTTGATGGTATTATTGGTTAATTAACAACAAATATAACAAAAAAATAATAATCTAATAATATATCAGAAAGAATAACAATAAATTTTGTAATTATTTTCCATTATATAGATTCATAGTAGTATTTAAACCAGCTAACGCAAATGATTTAATTATTTCAGATGATAGAACCAATCGTTCTTCAAGCGCTAATTTTTCTTCAACAGTCCATTCACCCAAAACATAATCTACTTGTTTCCCCTTTTTAAAAGCATCACTTATTCCGAATCTAAAACGAGGATACTCTGTTGTGTTAAGTAATAGTTGGATATTTTTTAATCCATTATGCCCGCCATCAGAACCTTTGGTTTTAATTCGGATACTTCCAAAAGAAAGATTTAAATCATCTGTAATTACAAGAATATTTTCTTTTTCAATATTTTCTTTTTCCATCCAATACTTTACTGCTTTACCACTTAAATTCATATAAGTATTAGGTTTAAGCAAAACTATTGTTCTTCCTTTTATTTTTAATTCGGCAACATCTCCTAATTTTTGGGTTTGAAAAGATACACTTTCTTGATTTGCTAGATAATCTAAAATCTTAAAACCAATATTATGTCTAGTATTAACATATTCTGCGCCAATATTTCCTAATCCAACAACTAAAAATTTTTTCATTTCTTTCTTTTCATTTGCATTAATTTCTTTGCGAACAAATTGAAAATACGTGCGCAAAATTTGAAACCAATAAGTTATTTTATTCATCGTTAAAAAGTAATATAAACAAAAAAGGACTGAAAATTCAGTCCTTTTTTGTTTATAAAATTATTTTAGAATTTTCCTCTATTATCTACAATATCAGCTTTGTCTTTTAAACTTTGTATTACTCTAAATGGAGCAGAGCCTTTAGTTTGCTGATTTATTTGATCGATTTGAGATTTGTAATCTTTAACAGCAGCTGCTTTTGTAACTGCTTTTGTTCTTACCATAAATAACCCAGAGTTACCTTCAATAACTTTAGAAGTTTTCCCTGAAGCTAAACCTAATGCCGTTCCGACTACTTTAGGCTCATATCCTAAATTAGGCACGACTGGTGAAGCCATAGTCGCTCCTACTGCAGGAGAAATAGAAGAACCTGTAGCTTTAGATACTGCTTCTAATGTAGCACCTGTCATTTTCTTTTTTAATATTGCAGCTTTTTTCTCGTTTTTGATAAGCGGCTCAACAATTTGTTTTGCTTGATCTAGAGGAAGTAAACCTTCATCATTTTTTGCTTTTAATTTTACAATTGCAAATCCAACATTTGCAATATCAAAACGTTTAACATCATTAATATTTGAATCATTATTAAAGGCCCAAGTTACGATTTGTCTTTGCACACCTAAATTAGAAACAGTTTCATCATAAGCTCTAAAACTTGTAACTGGAGCAATTTTTAAACCTGCAGCTTTTGCAGCTTTTTCAAGACCATTTGCAGTAGCATCAGACTCAACTTTTAGTGCTTTGTTATAATTAGCATCTTCAGTTTGCTCAGATGGTTGAACTTTCAAAGCAACAGTAGCTAACAAAACAGCATCATATTTAGCATCAACTTTCATCACATGAAAACCGAAATCTGTTTCAACTACACCTGTTTTTCCAACAGGGTTACCAAATAAGAAATCATCAAAAGATTTTACCATTTGTTTAGGAGTTACATTATCGTAAACTCCACCATTTTGTTTTGAACCTTGGTCATCAGAATTGACCATAGCTAACATGGCCATACTTGATGGATTTGCATTAACTTGAGCTAATAAACCTTCTGCTTTTGCCTTGGCTTCCTCTTTTGTTAATTTAACTGTAGGCGCTGCTTGCATGGCACCTTTATACGCAATTAAAATATGACTAACTTTTGCAGATGATCCAGATTTTCTTCCGGCAACTCTTGACAATTTCGAATATCCGTTATCTGTATATGGACCGAAAACTTGACCAGGTGCTAAAGCATATAATTGCTCTGCAAATTGTGGATTGATATCTTTTTTAGCGACATAAGTAGAATCAAATTTAATTTCTGAATACTTATTTACATAATTGGCTAAATTAGTAGCCGATTTGAAAGATGGAATAGTATCATTTACTCCATTTTTTAATTCGATTTTACCGTTAATGAAACCGTCAATTTTAGATTTCATAACTGCTTCATCTGCTTTAGAAGGTTTATTTTCAACCAAAACAAATTCTACTGTTCTTGAATTATCAGATTTATATTTTTTTGGATTTTTCTTCATAAAAGCTATCATTTCTTCATCTGTAACTTTTACTTGATCGTCATTAACTGTAGAAAAAGCTAAAGCAACATAATCAAAATCAACCTTATTGTTATCTCTTTCATATTTTAATTTACCTTCAACTTTTGTAGTGTAAACACTTGATTTAATAAGCGTATTGTAAATTTGTTCTTTAGCGAAATCTTCAATTTGAAGTTCGTAAGATTTCCATTGACTCCAAAGTGTTTGATCTGGATTACTTTGTAAAGAATTGATATATTCTGCAAATTTATTATCATCAAATTTACCTGCTGCATTTAAAAATCTTGGATCTTGAGACAGCTGCGGATTTGTTTTAATAACCGTCATTAATTGTTCTTTTCCTAATAACAAACCAATTTTATCGTATTGTTCTGTTAACAAAGCCTTTCTAACTTCTTGTTCCCAAACCGAGTTTAATGCTTGAGTACCACTAATACCTTGCTGTTGTTTTTCAACATTAGCGACTTTATTCATAAATTCCTGATATTCAAATTCGGTACCGTTTATTGAACCGATATCATTTGAATTACCACCAAAAGCGCCACTTTTAATTACATCTGCTAATACAAATGAAAATAAAGCTAAAGCGATTATTAATACTAATAAGATAGAACGTTGTCTAATTTTTGATAAAATTGCCATTTTTATATTGAGTTATTTTTTTGTTCAGTGGGCGAAAATACAATTATCTATTTAATAATAAAATAGTATTGCCTATTTTTTTTACTTCTTTTCTTGATTGTTTTGCATTTTCTTTAAAAAAATGCTTCTTACAAAGTATAAAATAATAAATCCAACCGCTATAATTAGTTGTAAACTAAAATCGTCGTTACTAAAAAACTTAATTGTAGCAGAAATTCCGAAAACAATTCCTGCAATTAGATATAAAAATTGTGAATATTTAAAATATTTCATGTTTGTTTATTTGATGTTATTGTATTCTCCGTTATTGTTTTGCATGTTGAATATTTTGAAATCTTTGCTAAAGTCAATTCCAACTCCTTGCAAGAAACTACCATCTGACCCATTAAAATTGAATGCCTCTTCAGTAAAAAACCACTCGTTTTTCTGATCAAAATACAATTGATTAGTGGTTAATATTTTACCATCATGAGTGGCTATTTTCACATGACCAATTAAATCTATTACTTCTGTTCTTTTGTAAGAAATAGCCTTATCTGCTACAACTGTTGTCCTGTTACCGTTGTTATCATATAAAGTAACTAACACTGCTTTTGGGAATTCAACAAAAGGATTTTTAGCAGTTGAATAATCAATCATTTTTAAACTCTGTAGTGTAGATTTTACTTTTCCAGAATCAGTATATTTCAGATTTATAGAATCCGCTTCACCTGTTGGGACAAATGAAGTTTTATAAATTCGTTGAACATCCTTCAAATTACTTTCACAACTTTGCATGAAAACAAGAAGAGCAATTCCTATGGTAAGTTCAAACCCTTTTTTCATGATTTTTAATTGTATAAAGTTTTTCTAAACCATCTGTCATTAAAAATAAGCCCTAGATTTACAGAGAAATATTCTTCACGAACTAATCCTCTCAATACAGTTCCTCGTTGTCCATATTCAAAACCAAGGTTTAAACTAGAAAACGTTCCTGCAATTGGCAAACCAAAACCTAAATTTAACGCTTTATCTTTAATCGCAGTATTATTAATTACTAACCCAGTATTTTCAAATCTAAAACCAGCTCTGTAAACAACTCGTTCAAAAAAACTATTATAAGAATCGAATTTAGGAATGTAGAAACCACCAAAAGAAACTTTTGTAGCATTTTCATAACTAACGTTAGAAAAGTTATCAAAACGGTTGACTTGATTTCCTGTTCCTGAAAAAGTTACATCACCACCTAAAAACCATTTTCTATTTCCTAGACCTGCACCAAAAGCTAACTTTGAAGGCACATTAAGTTTTGTATCTTGCATTGCTACTTCAATATCTGAAGAGGCCGGTGTACCACCTCCGGTTGACAAAAGTGTAACTAAAGACACAAATCTAGCATTACTTGAGGTCAATTTTGCTTCAGGTGAATAAGTTAAACTCGACATAAAATTAAGTTTACTATTTAATTTGGTTTGATAAGATAAACCCGAGTTAAAAGCTATACCCGACATAGAAGATTGGTTAATTTCTCTAGAGCCAAACTGAACACCTGTTTCATATAATTGTGCTTCTGTATTAATAGAACCAAATAAATATTGCACATCAAAACCAAAACTTAATTTCGGTGTAATTTTATAACCAGTACCTAGGTATACTTTATTTACTCCTCCTTCACCTTGATAAACTCTTAATGTGTTATCAACAAGTCTTCTATCGTTAACAAATCTGTAACCTACTGCACTTTGTGGTAGTAAACCAAGAGAAACACCTGCTTTTTTTGAAATTGGAAAACCAAGAACAAAGTAATCAAAGGTTGTTTTTTGTGCCTTTTCTGTTTGTAATCCAGAATTTAACTTATAAAAAGAACTAGTAAGACCCAATTGAAAAGTAGTAACAAGTTGATTCGAATAAGATGCAGGATTTAGAACATTCACGTGAGTACTATCAGAATATACACTTATTCCTCCCATGGAAATAATGTCATTTGTACCTTTAAATTTTGATGTTCCTATTCCATAAAAAGAATAAGGCGAAGAAGTGTTTTCTTGTGCAAAACTATAGCTGACAAGTAGTAAAGCAACTATTAAGGTGATTTTTTTAATCATTTTGTAAACTGTAAGTGTATAATTGTTGTAAACTTTTCAATAAGAAATTTTCATCGGCAAATATGATACTTTTTAATCGATTAGCCAAAAAATTAGCGTCTCCGCCTGTTAAAATTATTGTAAATTGTTCGTTTTTAACAGAATATTGAGAAACAAAGCCTTCAATTTCATTACATAAACCATTTACAACACCGGAGTGAATAGCTTCATCTGTAGTATTTCCAATAAAGTTTTCAGGACTTTTTTTATGCAATAAAGGCAAATTTGCTGTAAAATTATGTAACGACTCATACCTTAAACGCAATCCAGGCGAAATAGCACCACCTAAATATTCATTTTTACTAGTCACAAAATCATAAGTTACGCAAGTACCTGCATCAATAATTAAAGTATTTTGATTGGGATACAATAAAACAGCACCTGCTGCCAAAACCATTCTATCTACTCCTAAAGTTTTTGGACTTCCATACAGATTTAGAAACGGAAAAGTAGCATTACGATTTATTTCAATGAGATTTAACTTACTTTTTAGCCACAAAACATCAGATTCTTCTAGTTTTCCCACCGAAGAAAGTACTGCATTTGCACAATTTGGATATTCTTTTAAAATTTTTTCAAAATTATTTTGAAGCTCATTTTTTTGAAAAACAAACTTTTCAATTAAGTTAACCTGTTTAAAAACAGCGACTTTAATGTTTGTATTTCCTACATCTATAGTAAGTATCATATCTAAATATTAGAATTGCAAATGTATGAAATTGATTTTTTTTATTATTTGTTTTGGAAAATATAAAAATGGTTCTATATTTGCACCCGCAATAAGGAAGTAATACTACTAAATTATTCAAGGTACCTTAGCTCAGATGGTAGAGCAACGGACTGAAAATCCGTGTGTCCCTGGTTCGATCCCTGGAGGTACCACTTAAATATCCGCAAATTAATTGATTATCAATTGATTGCGGATTTTTTTGTTTTACAAGGGTGCTGAATAGGGTGCTTTTTAAAATTGTTTTCTATTAAGCACGATAATAGATGTAAAAAAAAGTACCATTTCGTATAGGTCAAGAAACCCATAAAAACAGTACCTATTATAAAGTAAAAAAACTCGAAATTTTACAGAAATAAAAAAACAAAAACAAACCCCACCACTCTAAAAAATGCTAATTTCCTTTTTTATATTTCATCGCTAAAGTCTACACATAATCTAAATCGACAGAAAAACTATCAACTAAACACTGAAAACAACGCATATAAACCACAAAACACAAAAGCCAACATTAAAAAAGACATTATTACATTGAAAAACAACCCTTCAGTATAACCTTCTCCAACACTCAAATTTGATTCAGATATAAATTTAACATCATTAAGTTCAGACTTCAAATTTTTTATTTTCTCAGAAAAAATAAGCTTTTGAATTTCTAAAGCTAAACTTTTATAAAGTAATAAAATTACAAAAACAACAAACCCTCCAGCCCTAGCCTCTCCACCAGATAGTATAACAATTAAAAATGATGATATTAGCATCAATAAAAAAAGCGCAATAGCATTGTAAAGCATTTTTGGTTTAGGCAAAACAACAACTTCATTATTAACATTCTTGACAATAAAAAAATCTCCATTAAAGTTAATTTCTTTATTTTCCCCAACTTTTAAAATTTTAATCTCTTTTAATTCTTGTGAATTCATAACTAAAAATATTTATCTACAAATATTACAAAATTTAACAAAAGACACAAATATGTGTCGGTTTATTTACAAAGTTAAACGCAATTTTATTGCGTGAATGAAAATGAAGAAATACAATTCCTTAAAAGCTTAGGTGATAAAATAAGAACGAGAAGAATCGAAATGAATCTTTCTCAAGAATTATTATCCTTTGACGCCAATATTCCTAGAAACCAAATTGGGAGAATCGAAAGAGGAGAAATAAGCACTTCAATAACTACCCTTCAAAAAATCTGCAAAGCACTCAATATTGAAATTAAGGATTTATTTTAATCGCTTTTTATATTTATATATTTTTCTATTACTACAACTATAATTATATAAGTATTACAACAATATATTTTCCTTAAAAATTGTATTATTGTACTATGAAAAAATATTTACTAATTATTATCGTTTATTCTACAGTAAGTTACGCACAAACTAAAGATGCTAATAGTAAGACATATAAAGCAAAGTCTGTAACTGTAAAAATCGACACAATCAAAGCAACTGTAAAAGATAAACCGATTGTAGTTTCCGTTGACACCAAGAAAGACATCAATATTATACTTGCTAAAGAAGAAGCTACTGGTACAGATTGGGCAAAATATGCCTTACCTATAATCACTTTGTTTCTTGGTATTGGTATAAATCGATTAATTGACTGGAATAGTAAAAGAAATGCAACGATTAGAAACGGCGAAAGATGGGTTGTTGAACTAAGAAGCACAGAAGTTCTATTAAGTCAGCAAGTGACAGATTTAATTGAGTTTAGAGATAAGCTAAGCGTTACAGAGTTTGTCATTCCTGAAATTAAAGCAATGACAAATATAAATGGGGATATATTCAAATCATTAGATAAAAGTGAACTTATAAAATATATAGAAATTAAAAATTCTAAACCATTATACGAACGAATTTGTGATAGTAAAGCAGAAAAAGAAAAAGCCTATAAAGAAGTGGTGAGCATTTCAAATTTTACTCACGGTCATATTGCAATAATGGAGCATCAATTCAAACTGATTGGTGAAAAATTTAATTCATATTTGAGTGGTACATCGGGACACGTTCAATCTTTCAACAAACATTTACAAGAGTTCCTTAGAGAATACGGAATGTATAATTTGGATTATGAAAAAGAAGGTGTAAATATTTTTGAAGATGAAAGAACAGCGCCCTTATGTGTTCTATACACTGCACAAATTGTACCCCATATAGAAGACGGTGAATACAATCCATTTAAGTTGAGAGATGAATTTTTTATACCTAGCATTAGACACTTGTCACATTATAGATTTGAAGAAAAAACTCTTCCACTTACCAGAAGTATTACTGCT
Organism: Flavobacterium difficile; assembly: GCF_011392115.1. Classification (GTDB taxonomy): domain Bacteria; phylum Bacteroidota; class Bacteroidia; order Flavobacteriales; family Flavobacteriaceae; genus Flavobacterium; species Flavobacterium difficile. The sequence goes on along the minus strand of NZ_JAAJBT010000003.1, from coordinate 19,449 downwards.
TGCTTAAATGATATTGCCGGCATTAAAGCGGAAGTTGGCTACATGACCAAAAACGTAAATATTATATTAGAACGTTACACAGAATTAGCAAATTCTTTACCTAATGTTATTAATGATATATTAGGAGAAAAAGGGTAAAAATAAAAACAAAGCTCAAATTTCAAACTAGATTTGGGTCAGCTTGAATATTACAACCACTATTTAATGTTTAAATTTCTAAACAAATGAGTAATCCAGAAATAACTACAATTTTAAGAGAGCGCCAACTTTTCGAAAATCAAACTTTCGATAAAGTAATAAATGAAGTCGATTTTAACTTTGAAGGGGATTTAGAATTTAAAAATTGTGTATTCGAGAAACCAATTTCAATAGATAATTTTAAAACAAATGGGAAGCTAACTTTTTTCAATTGCAAATTCAGCTCATATTCAGTTATCAAAAATTCAGAATTAGATATAATTAGTATTTTAGGATGTGAGTTCTCAGGCTCAGATAAATCAACTTTTAGTTTACTTTCAAACAAATGTAATATTTTAAGCTTAGACGGCTTTAAAGGGAATCTGCTAAAAATAAATGGTAAATATTTATTAAGCTTCATAAATCAATGTACATTCAAAAAACTATTATTAAAAGACATTAACACTGAATACTCACAATCTGAATCTAGAATTGAATTTAAAAGAAACAATGAAATAGAAAATTTAAACATAGAAAGTTCAAATCTCTTTTCAGACCTAATTTTTGATGATGGCACTTATGAAAGTATTCATTTTGACGGGGTATTTAAAAACAGTATTGTTTTCAAAGGGGCATTAAAAACAAAATATTTGTTTTTTGAATCATCTACATTGCACAAAAGATTAGATATTGAGGATGGATTTTTTACATCTATAAATTTTTACAGAAGTAATTTCCAAGGATTAATTTGGATAAATGGCTATAATTTATTGGACAATACAAGTTTAAATTTGAGTATTAAAGAATTATCACTTCATGAATGTGTTTTTGATAAAAATATTACTTTAAACTCATCAAAAATAAATTCTTTAAGTCTATCTAACAATAATTTTAAGCAACTTTTAAATTTCAACACTTACCAAAAAATTGATGGCAATGTAAATGAAAATAAAATTAATATAAGTATTTCTGGAATAAATCAAGGAAGTATGTTTTTTGAAAACATCAATACAAACATTAATTTAAGTGGTATAAATTTCGGAAACATAAATTTTAAAAATATAAATATAAAACATCTAACTATTAGTGATTTTCAAAACAAAGGTGTTGTATCATTTAACAATATTAAATCAGGAGATTTACTAATTATAACAGATTCAATTGTTGGAAACTTAGACTTCATGGGTTCAGATGTAACATTATTCAAAGAATTTGTTTTTTCGGATAGTAATTTAGTTGGAATAAATTTTTCTAAACACCCATTTAATATCTTATCTTATAGCTCTAATCCTGTTATAGGATATGGAATTATTGATAAGTCAAAATGGAATACTAATTTAAAAAATGTTTATAATCAGCTTAAAAAAAATGCTTTACTAAAAGGAGATATTGATACATCAATGAAATATCAATCATTAGAGTACAAATATTTATTAAAAGAAAAAGACTTTGGATTTGACAAGGTGTTATTGTTTTTAAATTTAATTTCTAATAAAAATGGCTTGAGCTGGTTTAGAGGTATTCTATTCACTTTAATAACAGCTTATTTGTTTATGTTATTATATTTAAAAACTATAAATATCGATTTTAACTTTGAAGAAAGTTTAAAAGATTATACCTTTTTTATAAGTTCCTTTCCAAAACTGGAAATTCAAAAATACTCTACAATTCCTAATACTTGGCAATCTAATCTAGTCATTTGGATTTCAAGAATATTTGTCAGCTATGGAATCTACCAAACAATTGCTGCTTTTAGAAAATATGGTAAATCATAACAAAAACTTGGCATTAATCTAGAATTTCGTGTTTGTTTAAATAATTATAATAACTAAATGGAGAACCAAAAAACATTTCATCATTAACTTCAGGGTCTGGTTTATGACTTTCTTTTCTTAATTCATCAATCTGCCTTGACAATCTCCAAATTTGCTTTTCTCTATAAGAATCCAATTCTTTTAATTGCTTACAAATATATTTATTCTTGTTCTCTTTAATCATTTCAAAACCATTAGTCCAACACAACCCTTGTTTTGAAGTCTTATAATTATGAAGTTCAATTCTTCCTACTGACATTGAATTTAATCTATTTTGTGTACTAAAAATAATTTGATTTTTTGATTTTCTTGACGTCTCATTCACATTACCTTGCTTTACAGCAATTGCTGTTAAAACATTTTCAACTTCTTTTACAATTTTCTTTTTTTCTTTTTTAATCGATTGCTTTCTTACACGTATTTCGCTATTGTATTTAATTTGATATCCTACAAACGAAAGCCAAGGAATTGCACTTGAATCTTCTTTTGGATTATCCCACAAATAAGGTTCCTTCGATTTGCTTTTCCAGAATTTCTTATTACTTGTTTTATCTAAATAATTATTACATTCAGTTGGAGTATGGTATGATAAAAAATTCTCTTTTAAAGTATTTTTATATACTTCTAATGCTTCCTTACAAGTATCTTTATTTTTGTGCATTAAAATCATATCATCACAAAATCTTACATAAAAAACACCATCATCAAATTTCAACACATTTTCATCTACATTATGTAGGAGTAAATTTGAAATAAAACACGAAATTGCATTTCCTTGAGGAACTCCAATGCGATTTTCAAGATATTTCTCACCATATTCTTCTATTAATGACTTTTCTATCCATTTAAAAAAACCGTCTTTCAAGTTGTTTTCTGCCCACCAATCAGAATCGTCATTTTTAGGAAACACATCTTTGTTAAATGCAAAAGAACTTAAAAATGTTTTGAAAATCAAAATTGCTCTGTTATCAATTTCTCTGTTATGACTTTGCTTTATTTTTTCAACATGTTCTAAAAACACATTATAAATATGATTTTGATTTACAGCATCAAAAAACTTTTGAATATCACATTCAGATACCCAGATATCTTTATTTTGCTTCCTATAATTAATTATTTCTTCAATTGATTTGTGGTGTGTATATTTTATATCTCTTTTTGTTGAGCGAAAAGCGAAAGAACAATTTAAAAAATACGGGTCGAAAAAATCGGTTAAATATCTGGCTGTTAAAGAACTTATGATTCTATCAACTAATTCATATAAAGCAATAGGTCTATATTCACATTTTACACTATCAGCTTTTTTTAAAATCCCAAATATCTTTGGGCTTCCCATTTTATAATTTCCAGTATCATTAAAACGTTCAATTAGACTAGAAACAAAATCTATTAAATTTTTATACCAATCAGCAGACTCATCCAAAGGAATATTCTTCTTTTTATAAAATTTATAAGTTTTGAATAATCTTGCAGAAGCTCTTTTTATACTATCATTATATTTTTTTCTTTCATACTCATTTAAACTAACCCAATTTCTTCTTGAAGGGAATATATTTTGAAGTATCTCGAACTCAGGATTTGTTCCCTTGACCTCAATTTTGTTAGTATTTTTATGCAAGCTGATGTCTCGCATCATGTGAAGTTTATGTCTTTTATGAGAATATTTTGACCTGTAACCACATAACAGTTTTACAATTTCTTCCTCGTTAAAATAATCTGATAAATTTCCCATAAAGATAAAAAAAAGTGTCGTCGAAATTTGTAATACAAAGATATTGACATACGTCTATGACTATAAACAAACAGCAACCTAGAGTCATTTGTAATTAATGCTGCTTCTAATGAATGAATTTATTTAGATAATAAACCCACACCTGCACGACACTTATTACAAATATAATATTAAATTTGTCTAAAACGCAAAACTAAATGACAAACTACAAACTATCTATATTTAACAACGCGTTTCAGACAACTGGAACTGAAACAAACTTGACAAAAGAAATAAATGACATTCGAAATGGCACCTATAAACCTGAAATCATTAATTGTAGAACAGCTTTAATTGAACAAAAAAACAAAGAATTATATACCAAATATAAATCACAACTTAAAGCTGTAACATTTTGTGGAATGTTTAAAGATGGTAGAAAATTATCAAATCTTGTTCATTACAATGGTTTAATTGTTATTGACATTGACAACTTACAATCTGATAAAATTATTGAAATTAAAAAGTATTTAATTACTGATGAGTACATTATGGCTTTATGGGATTCTCCATCTTCATTAGGTTTTAAAGGACTAGTGAAAATTGATTCAAATGTTGATAATCATAAACTATACTTTTCTTCATTAAGTATTTATTTTTTACAGAAATACGATATAGAATTAGATAAAAGTGGAAGTGACATAACACGTTTATGTTATGTTTCTTGGGATGAAAATATATTCACAAATTATGATTCAAAAGTATTTTCAGACATTATTGAGGTTGAAAATAAATCATTAAAAACATCTGATAAAAATCCAAATACACAAACAGAAAAACAACCTTCAGAAAAACTAAACATATCTTTATCAAAGAGTGCTTATGCTACTGAAGGCATGAATAAACCAAATGACAAAAAACAAATAAAAAAAATTATTACTTATCTGAATAATAAAGACATATCTATTACAGATACTTTTGACAATTGGATTAAGGTTGCTGTTATTATAGCAAATAGTTTTAGTTATGATGTTGGTGAAAATTACTTTTTAAGTCTATGCAAAATAGACAAGAATAAACACGACGAACAAAAAAGCATAAATCTTTTAAAATATTGTTATAACAATAGAAAAATAAATAATTATACGAGATTAAATTTTGCTACTCTTATGTTTATAGCAACTGAAAAAGGATTTCAAAAAAAATGAGCCCAATAATAAAATTACTGAGCTCATTTTGCAAGAAGTATTATACTTTGCATTATTAGTTGCAAATTTATTTAAACTAAGTCTCAACGTGTTTTAATTCAGGCTCTAACAACTGATGAAACTTATTTAAAAGTTGTAATAAAATTTCATCCTTTAATTCATCTAAATTATATTTTCTAATTAACTTTTCAAATTCATTAATATGTATATTCTTAACTTTTTGAGGCTTTCTTAAAATTATCGCCCAATGAAATGAGCTTGTATATTTTACCAATTTATCCATATCTCTTTTAGGAATATCTTTTCTATGTTCAAATTCATCAATGATATGTAATTTCTCAATTTTATCAATAAAAAACCAAAACAATTTACTCAACTTACTTTTATCCATTAAATCATTCAAATTAAAAATTTCAAGTCGTTCTAAAATCCTTTTCATTCTAATTTTAATTTCGACTCGTAAAATATATTTGCTCGTACCATACTGCTTAGACTTATTATAAATTTTAATATTATAATCAGTAAGTTCAAATTCTTTATAATCTCCTCGACCTCCATATTTTAAATTCTTACTCGGACTTTTATGATTAAACATCATAACACATTTATCAATAATCTCTTGAGGGTCTTTATCTACTTCAATATTGAACCCAAACTCCAAATTTGTAATTTTTGTTTGTAATGGATTAATACCAGTATAGAACTTAATTTCACTTATAACACGCAACAAGTCATTATAATTAAAATCATTGTAATTATGTTCTTCATTATTAAAATAGTAATTATAAAATTTATGCAAACTCCCATTTAAAAATGCAGTACATTTTGTAATATTAACATCTAAATTCCATAATTTCCCTTTTTTGGGATAATCCAATACTTCTCCAGTATTAACACAATAAGGAGCCTTAAAATCCATTATCCCACTATCACGTACATTTTGCTCAAACTCATCTTTATTTATTGCAAAAAATCTAACATTATCAATCATAACTAAAAAACAATTTGAGTTAATCTTAATACATCACTCTTTTTATACAATATCCTTCTACCTATTTTATGAGTAGGTTTTAAAATACCATTGCGATTATGGTTATTCAATGTAACCAATGAAATTTTTAATAATTCCGCAACTTTTTTTCTTGTCATTAAAACATCTTCATCAGTGTTTTTTTGTTCTTTACTAATAAATAAAGAATCCTTTTCTTCTACTTTCATTATCATTTAACTTTTAAATTTTAAGCGAAGTTATTTTGTAAAAATGATGATTTCTCTAAAGGGGAATTAGGGGAATACTACAAAAAAAGGCTTGTGACTTAGCCACAAACCTTGTAAGATGTAAAAAAATTTTAAACTTTTTTATAAAGGGGAATTCAAAAGGGAATTATTTAATCAAAAAACTAAAATCAGATACCAATAGTTTGACTTTTTTAAATTTTGATGGCTTAGCTTGGTCACCTAAATTAATTTTATATCTATTCTCTAAAAAATGTAAAACATTTGATTTTTCTTCATAATTTCTATTAATCATTTCTTGGGAAACACAAAACTTAAAAAACTTAACAAGAGACACATTGGTTTCTAGCCAACTCAGATTATCGTCTAAATAACGAAAAGTAATAAGTTCTCTTTCAAAACTAATAAATTTGTTAATAGCTAATTGATTTCTAAAATATTTTTTAAACAAAGCTGATTCATCTAACTCTTGATTACCCAAAATATTAAAAAACAATTCAGAACAATATACTCCATATTCTTTTTTTAAATCTTTTATTAATTTCTTATAACTTGACTGATATAACTTTGAAACTTCTAATTGAATCGGATTTAAACTTTGTTTTTGAAGTGCTTCTATTGAATGATTAATTGAATTAACAGATTCAGATAATTTCTTTTTAAAAATAATATCGTTTTGAGATTTTTCTAACTCCTTTTTCAAATCTAAATAAAACTCTCTTTCTTGCAAGTCTATAATCGCCTTTAATTCTTCTTTAAAAACATCTATATCTAAATTCTTATTTAACAAATAATAATCAACTTTGAATTTATGATGCTTATTTTCAGGGTCAAAATGCTTTAAATCAATTGGCGTTTTCTCAAAATCTTCATCCAAACCTTCAACCTCATAAAAAAAGATACAATCAAATATAGTTTTATTACTGTTTGGTAATTTTGGATAAATATCAAACAAAGGATTATTTTTTAATTCAAATAATGGTACAAATTCTTTTTCTAAATCTTTAATCTCACTTTTTAGATATCTCATAGTTTAATTATAAAAACCTTCATTAACAATATTTGAAACTCTTTCCTCTTCAGTAATACGAATGTACTTATAAAATTCTTTAGTTGTAGAGTGACCACTAAATACCATAATATCCTCAACTCTTTTTCCTTCTTTAAATTTATTTGTACAAAAACTTCTTCTAGCAGTATGCGTTTTAATTAATTCATATTTTGGTTGAGTTTCTTTAAACTCCTTACCTCCTTTTGTTGAAATGCAAATTACTGGTTCATTAATTTCTGCCATTTGCCCTATTTGCTTCAGATAATTATTTATATACTGCTCCGTCATTTTTTTAGGTGGCTCACCACCATATTTGCTATTCATCATTTCTCTAATGTGAGGCTCAATATAACAATTTACTACTTTACCTGTTTTCTTCTGTTTAATCCTAAAATACTCATGTTTATTTATATTTACTAGATTTTCTTTTGTTAATCCATTGTAATCACTTATTCTTTGACCAGTACTTAATCCAATCAAAAATATATCTCTTGCTCTATCTAAATCTTGGTACTTTGACAAATCTAAATTTTTAATTTTTTCAATTTCTTGCTTATTCAAATATATTTCTGTGGTTATTTCTGAACTTATTGAAAAATCTCTATTCTTAAATTTTAAATTACTATTTATACCATCATTAGTAGCCGAATTCAATATCACTCTCAAATTTTTTACATGTTTCCTAATCGTATTTTTTTTATAATCTTGAACCTCCAAATAATGTTTAAATGAATTAAAAAATGCTTGGTCAAATGAATCAAAATTTAAATCTATATTTTTCTCTGATTCGAAGCTTCTTAACTTTGATAACGTTTGCTTATAAGACCTTAACGTAATTATACTAATTATTGGTTCTTTTTCATTTAAGAAAATTTCAGCATACTCAAAAAAAGAAATCTCTCTAACTTCTACATTTGAAACACTCGTTTTATTTGTAAAAACATCTAGCCTATCTTTTAATGCTTCTTTTGTAACTGGTATTTGTTCAGAAATCAATCTTGAGCATTCTTTATTAACTTCATTTTCTATATCTGAAAGGAAATTATTAATATAGTCTCTATCTAATATCCCAGCTTTATTCCTTATTCTCTGTTTTTCAGAATCCCAATTTTCAAAACATATTTTAAACCCAGTCGAATATTTAAATCTCATAGAACCATAAGTAAAATGCAACATCAAAAGAGACTCTTTCTTTTTGTCTTTTTCAAGCTCAACAAGAGGTTCCTTTGGTGCAAACCTAATTGTTCCTTTTGCTCTTTCAATTGTGGTTTTCATATCTAATTATTTTAAACAAAGCTATAAAATATTTTATCAGGGTGCAAGTAAGGGTGCAAATAAATATTTATTATCCTTTACTTTAATTAATTTCTTTTATTTATAAATGATTCATAACTCAATAAAAATAAGATATTTAAAGTAAAATTAAAAAAACAAAGTAAAACAAGATAAAGCATTTAGAAGTACTGGAGGTACCACTTAAACCCTGACAATGTCAGGGTTTTTTGTTTTTACTACTTTTTGTTTTTCATAAAAAAAACCGACAACTTAAAATTGTCGGTTTTTCGTTTTTATAGTAACGGTAATATTTCGTTTTTTAATCTATCATACTCACCTTGTAGAATTAAGCCGTTATCAAGCAACTTCTTATAATTGTTTAGTTTATCAAACAATTCGTCTTTAGATAAGTCGGACAGTTTTTTCTCATGTGCAGGAATAGGAACCTCCACTTCCGTATCTTGAACTGCAGGAACTACTTCAGCAGGTATAATTTCAGCAAAATGTGTTACTTCTTCTGTAGAAATCTCTTCAATAACTTCATCGAAAACAGGAGGCATTTCTTCAACAATTGAACTTGAAGTAGTTGGCTTTTTCAAACTTTCCAATTGTTCTTTAGCATAGGTATACAATTTACGTGCTTGATTTTTTGGTAAATAATCCACTGTATGTGTTAATTCTGTTTTGGTTGAAAATGTAAAATCCGAACCTAGCAAGCCTTCTTTTACAAAAGTCCCTGCAATATCATCCCAATCGTAATCCATGAATTCCATGGACAACCCTAAATTTTTAGGCTTACACAAAATAATACGCTTGTTAGTAACCACGATACTATCTGGAAAAACAGTAATGGCTGGTTTTTTCTGCACGGCAATATACCCCACTTCTTCATTGCTCATTAATAAATTAGACAATTTAGAAGTGATTTTTTCAATTGCCTTTGGATCTTGGTCTTCGTTTAATATTTTCTTTAAATTATCAATCATTTTAAAAATAGTTTAAAAGTTTTTAGTTGGTTATGTAATATCAAATGTAATGCCTAATTTTCATTATCTAGAATTTCAGCTTGTATTTTTTTAGTTAAACTCTTAAAAACCAAATCGTAAGAATCATTAATTAACTTACACATCATTGTATCGTTTACATCGGAATGAAAGTTTACCGTATTCCAATGTTTTTTACTCATGTGATAACCTGGTTGAATGGCTTCGTATTCTGTTCGAAGTTCTTCGGCTTTGTTTGGATCGCATTTTAAATTTAAACTGGGTTCATTAATTTCCCATTGTTTTAAGGAAGTTAAGCAAAACATTTTTCCACCAACTTTAAACACTAAAGTATCATCATCAAAAGGAAAATGTTCCGTTACTCCTTTTTTTGATAGGCAGAATTCGTATAATTGTTGAATGTTCATGTTTATAGTATTCCGTGTTCAGTTTTTAGTGTTCAGAATCCAAACTATACAAAATAGGCTTTGAAGGCGAAGCATCATTTTCAAAAGAAGCGAATTGCAAATTCAACAGATAACTTCCATCTGAAACCTTATCATTTACATAAATCATTTCAGTAATCGTGCAGTTAAAACGCGCATCTTCATTTACCTGATTTACATCTTTTACATTCCAAAATGCTTTATGTGCTGCTAATTTTCCTTCATCGTGTTCTTTGTCTACACTAGGCAAATCGATTAAAAGATGTTGGATTCCTTTTTCTCTAATAAAAACAGCCGCTGCTTCTTCTATATAAGGCGGATTGGTATTTGAATAGTTTTTAGATTTTTTATCTTCTGAATTCGGAATCGTTCTAATAATTATCGCTTCTGGTACATTTTCTCCCAAGGCTTTTTCAATTTGTGCCTTAGTGATAATACTATCTTCTCCAACTGACATAGGTGCAATGGAAATTAATTCCGCCGTAAAGAAAAACTGCTTCAAACACTGATTTATAGAATAAAACTCTCGCGTAATATGCCCTAAACACTCGGTATGCGTGCCGTGTGCGTGCGGATTAAAAAATATATTATTAAAATTCGTAGAGGACTTCCCTTCTGAAACTTTTCCGATCCAATCACCCATAGTTACAGGCGCAATTTCTGGTATGTTTTGATACCATGCAATCGGATTTGCATCGGTGTTAGACAAGGGTAAAGAAATATCAATGGGTTTTGATAAGTCGATTTTGAAGTTGTTTATAGTTGCTTTCATTATTTGCACGCGGAATTAACGGATATTCTAACACAGATTTAAACAGATTTTTAAAATCCGCGTCGCTAGCATCTGTCTAATCTGCGTACCAATATCAATCCAAATTTAATAAAAATAAATCGGAAGCAATCCCATCACTTAAAAATTTTCCTTTTTTGGTGGTTTTTAAAACATTATTTACGATTTCCAACAAATTATCTGAAATGAATTTTTCTGATTGTTTTTGTAAATACTCCAAATATTTGGTTCCGAATTCCGTTTCAATTTTCTCTAAAGAAACGCCCCAAATCGTTCGTAAACCTGTCATGATATATTCGTTGTATTGATCGGTTTTAGATAAAGTTTCGGTTTCGGATGGTAACTGATTTTCTGCAATCGCTTTCAAATACAAAGAATTATTAGCGATATTCCAACTTCTACTTGTACCATTATAACTGTGCGCTGATGGTCCAATGCCAATATATTTTTTACCCAACCAATAGGCTGTATTGTTTTTCGAAAAGTAATCTGGTTTACCAAAATTGGACAATTCGTAATGTACCAATCCGTTTTCTTGTAGTTTGTCTATTAAAATATAAAAATGTTGTTGCGCCAAATCGTCATCTAATCTCGGAATTGAACCCGATTTTATCATTTTATGCAAAGCCGTTTTGGGCTCTACAGTTAAAGCATAACTAGAAATATGTGGAATACGGAACGAAAGCGCCGTTTCTATATTTTGCAGCCATTTTTCATTGCTCATATTAGGCATTCCGTAAATTAAATCTATGGAAATGTTATCAAAATGTTGCGTCGCGAATGCTAAACATTTTTTGGCTTCTACCGAATTATGTGCGCGATTCATTAATTGCAAATCGTCTTCAAAGAAAGATTGCACACCAATTGATAAGCGATTTATGGGCGAATTGGCATATTGAAGAATCGTTTGTTCATCTAAATCATCCGGATTCGCTTCTAAAGTTATTTCTGGATTTTCAATTACTTTATAATTTTCATAAACCTTGTCAATCAACAATCGAATATCATCAATTGTTAATACACTTGGTGTTCCTCCACCAAAATAGATCGTTTCAATTGATTCGTTTTGAGATTCGTTTTTACGTAATTCCATTTCTTTCGCCAACGCCAAAACCATTTCGTCTTTCTTCTTCATGGATGTCGAAAAATGAAAATCGCAATAATGACAAGCTTGCTTGCAGAATGGGATGTGGATGTATATGCCGCTCATTTGAAAGTATTCAGTGGTCAGTTTTTAGTATTCAGTTTGGAATTAGATAAAATCAAAACTATTTTTTAACTCCGAATTTTCTGGATTTAAAATCATAAAATTTATTAGTTTCCCTATTTCATTACTTTTTAGAAATCAAACTATCATATTCAATTTCTGAAATATATTCACATTTAAAAGCAAACTCTAACCAACCTTGAGTTTCGGAATTTTCAGCATCAGAATCGGTTAATTTACTGTGAAAATGTTTTGGATATTCCCTTTTTCTATAAGCCTCCGCAATTGTTATTGGCACGCTTCTAGAACTTCTCCTGATTTGGTCTGTTAAAGAGTATATTTCTTCTTTTGGGAATTTTTTTGTTGTGGCGAATATTTCCATTGCTAATGAAAATGATTTTTGATAGGCGAATAAATCTTGAAATCTCATATAAATTAATTTTTTTTTCTAATACTAAACACAAAGTCTGAACACTAGAAACTGAACACTGAACACTATTTTTTCACTCTAGATTCATTCTGTTTCACAAAAGCATCCCAACCGGAATAGCTTGTAGTTCCCACTACTTTTCCCGTATTGAAAAAATGACAAACTGCCGCTGCTAATCCGTCTGTAGAATCGAGGTTTTTGGGTAAAGTTTTCAAACCTAATAATTGTTGTAGCATTTTGGCAACTTGTTCTTTACTAGCGTTTCCATTCCCAGTAATGGCCATTTTTATTTTCTTCGGCTCATATTCTGTGATTGGAATTTCTCTCGACAAACCTGCTGCCATGGCTACTCCTTGCGCTCTACCTAATTTTAGCATTGATTGTACATTTTTACCAAAAAAAGGCGCTTCAATAGCAATTTCATCTGGATGATAGGTGTCAATTAATTCGATGGTGCGTTCAAAAATGCGTTTCAACTTCATATAATGATCGTCCATTTTACTGAGTTGCAATTCGTTTAATTGGATAAACTCCATTTTTTTATTTACAACACGAATAAGTCCGAAACCCATAATAGTAGTTCCAGGATCGATGCCGAGTATGATGCGTTCGTTTGACAAAATTTTCGTTTCAGGTTTAAGGTTTCAAGTTTAAAGTTTTGTTTCTTTGCAAAATGATTTCAAACAAAACTAAACAATATCTCACACTTATAATAAAACTGGTCATTGTTTTTGGCGCTTTTTATTTTATTTACGACAAACTGGCTCACGATGATAAATTAAGTTGGAAGCAATTTTCTGATATTTTACAGCATAAATTCACAATCAGTTGGATGCTATTCATGCTATGTTTTAGTATTTTGAATCGTTTTTTAGAGATTTTAAAATGGAAGAATTTAGTTTTAGTGATTGAAAAAATTTCTTTATACACTGCAACCAAACATGTTTTAGCCGGAGTTACCGCAGGTTTATTCACACCAAACGGAATTGGCGAATATGCCGGTAAAGCGCTGTATTTCCCTAAATCGGAAACCAAACGCGTGTTGTTTTTAAATCTAATTTGCAACGGCATTCAAATGGTGCTAAGCATTATTTTCGGATTAATTGGATTATTATATTTAGGTTATACGTTGTACTTTTTTATCTTACTTGGATTTGGTTTTTTAGTAATAACTTTTCTGTTTTTAACGAAGAATGCCAATATTAAAGGGTATTCCATTGCTTTGTTTTTAGAAAAAATTGCAGAAATTCCGAAAAAAATCCATCGAAAAAACATACTGTTAGCTATTGCTAGGTATTTGACTTTTTCGCACCAATACTACTTTTTGTTTTTGGTTTTTGGTGTAGATGTTGACTATCTTACTTTGATGGCAACTATTACTGCAGTCTATTTTATTGCAAGTTCGTTACCTTCTTTTCAGTTTTTAGACTTTGTGGTAAAAGGCGGCGTGGCCATTTGGTTTTTCGACAAATTAAACATTGACGAATATATTGTGTTATTTATTAGTACTTTTATGTGGTTATTTAATGTGGTACTTCCTGTTGCAATTGGAAGTTATTTTGTGTTGATTTACAAGACGCGAGAAACTGCCACGAAGACACCAAGTCACTAAGATATTTTATGATTTTTTTCGCGCTACTTTTATTTATTTATGCGGCTTTGATAACTCAATTGGCTTTTGGCATTTCGAAAATGAACAAGCAAAACACTATTGAATCTTCTTCACCAAAAACTACTTTTTCTATAGTTGTTCCTTTTCGAAATGAAGCTGAGAATTTACCTTTTCTTTTAAATTCGATAGAGCAACTAAAGTATCCGAAGGAATTATTTGAAATCATTTTAATAGATGATGAATCGGAAGAAAAGTACGATTTACAAAATACGATTTACGACATAAAAATTATTTCAAATATCCGAAAAAGTAATTCTCCGAAAAAAGATGCGATTGAAACGGCGATACAACTAGCCAAATACGATTGGATGGTGACAACGGATGCCGATTGTGAAGTGCCAGAAAATTGGCTGCAAGTTTTTGATGCAAAAATTCAAGAAACTAATGCTCGAATGTGTGTGGGTGCTGTTGGATATGTATCTGAAAAAGGCTTTTTACACGATTTTCAAAACAATGATTTTTTAAGTTTACAAGGTGTGACTGCTGGAAGTTTCGGAATTGAAAAACCGTTTATGTGCAACGGGGCGAATTTCGCTTACGAAAAAGATTTCTTTAAACACTTAAACGGATTTGAAGGCAACAATAACTTAGCGAGCGGCGATGATGTTTTTTTGTTACAAAAAGCCTTGCAATCGGCTCCTGAAAAAATTGCTTATCTAGGGAATTTGAATATTGTTTTTACTAAAAGTTGCACTTCTTGGAACGCCTTACTTCATCAAAGAGTGCGTTGGGCAAGTAAAACTTCAGCATATACGAGTTGGTATCCGAAAATTTTAGGAACAATTGTGTTCCTGACAAATTTAAGTGGATTGTTAGTATTAGCAGTGCCTTTTTATCAATTCGAATTAATTCAATTAACCGCTTATTTTTGGATATTGAAATTTGGAATAGATTTTATGTTTTTGAAATTTAGTTCCGCCTATTTTAACTTGCCGTTTAAGAACTTTCTAGGTAGTTTTTTATGTTATCCTTTTTTTACGGTTTTAGTAGTTGGAAAAGCGTTGTTCGGAAAATTTGAATGGAAAGAAAGACAGTTTAATTAAGAGCCAAGTTAAAAGTAAAAAGATAAAAGTTTTTTTTACTTCTTTAATACCACTGGCATTTGAAATTCTGTTTTTACAGGAACACCTCTTTTTATGGCGGGATTGATTTTTGGAAAATCGGTTAATCGCAATTGAAAGATACTGTCTAATTGAGGTTTATTGTAAGCAATAGAATCTGAAATAATCGGTTCGAAATTTAAATCAGAATTAGAGGAAATAATTACTTTTACTTGAATGGTATCTAGTTGCGGAAACAATTTTGCGATACTATCGTCTTTTAATTTCGAATGCAATTGCACAGAAAGCGTTTCATAAAAACAACTTTGTTGACTGTCTTTATCCGTTAACGAATCGCATTCCGAAAAAGAAGGAAATTCGTCTACTTGCTCCCAATTGATTTTTTTGAGTTCTTGTTCTAACAAAATCTTTTCATCGGGCACTTTTTTATCGAAAAACTGGCACGATTGTAGTGAGATTAGCAGGAATAAAGCAATTACTTTGTTCATTTATTTTTTTATACATTTAGAATTTCAAAAATACACTTTTATGGAATATATTTTATTGATTTTAGGATTTTGTTTATTAATTGGCGGAATTATTGGAAGTATTTTGCCTGCTTTACCCGGTTTACCGCTTTCTTGGTTAGGATTATTGTGTTTGTTTTTTATTCCAGGGATAGAAACCAACTATTGGTTATTAGGCATAACGCTCGCTTTAACGATTGTTTTGAGTATCCTCGATTATTTTATTCCAGCCAAAGGAACCAAAATGTTTGGCGGAACTAGCTATGGTATTTGGGGAACCAATATAGGCTTAGTTGTCGGAATCTTTTTACCGATTCCATTTGCTTTTTTAATTGGTCCGTTTTTAGGTGCTTTTATTGGCGAACTCATCTATAACTCAAAAGACAAAAAACGAGCTTTTAATGCCGCATTTGGCTCGTTCTTGGGCTTTTTAGCTGGAACTTTCATGAAAGTATTTTATGGTTTCATTTTATTAGGCATTTTTACTTGGTTAGTGATAAAAAATTATAGCATATGGTTATAAAAAAAATCCCGATTAAATCGGGATTTTTTGTTTCTTATTTCTTAATGATTTTATGCATACTTTTTTGATTGTCTTCTGAAACCACTTCTAGTAGATATAAACCTGGACTATAACTAGTCATATCGATTTCAGTTATTGAAACATCCATTTTCTTATTTAACAATTGCTTGCCTAATAAGTCGTAGATGTTGACTTCAGAAATTGTACTATTCGATTTAGATTGTATATTTAAAACGGTAGAAGTTGGGTTTGGATATATTGCAAATTCATCTGTATTGAATGAAGTTGCCTCTAAAAGCGCTACAAATTCAGTTTGAAACGTATTGGTAATAATAGCTGGATTAAAATCGAAATAAATGGATGCGGTATTCGGAATTATGTCTCCAACGGCATAACCTGGTTTTGGTTTAATTTTAAAAGTAATGTACCCTTTTCCAGTCATTGTATTGGCAACAGAAACAGGCAACATAATATTATCAAACCTCCAATTTAAGTTATTCCCTACTCGATCTAAAACATACGGATGACTTGCACTTTCTACACGAATTGTATTTTCATCTAACATCGAATTTAAAACATCGTTTACTCGAACATTAATAGCACTAGCATTTCCTGTATTTTCAAATCGAATGGTATAATACAAATAGTCGTTAGACGTGAAAGAAGAATGTAAAATCTCTGGTCCATGCGCTTCTGTTTTATCATTCGGATCGTACGCATTTATGATCATTTGACTAGTTGTATTTGTGTTATTTTCTGGAGAAATATCTCCTGCCAATGGAGTTATCGTTGCGCTACTTGTTAAAAATTCCCCTGCAGTAACCGTTGGAATTGTTGGCACCATCATCGTAACATCAATTGTTCTATATTCAAAAGGTTGCAAATTGGTAAAGTTGTAAGTAAAACCGGTTGTGTTATTAACTACTCCAATTTGAGAAACTGCACTAATAGAAACTGCCGCATCTTTTGTAAAACTTATAGTTCCATTAGCAATTACCTGATTTCCCAAATTACCATATACTATTTTATTAAAATAACTAAATCCTGGTCTTGGATTATTTACTGGAACTACAACAACACCTAAATCTGAATAATTTTGTAAAGAAGTTACAGGAAAATAATACTGTGTAAGTACACCATTTGTAACCGATAAATTAGAAAAAGATGATGGATTTACGTTATACAAAGAAGCATATAATGGGTTTACTGCGTAACTTACATCATAACTACTTGAAATTGTATTTTCATAAACTGTAAATTTACCTGTTGGTGCGGTGATAGTATGAACTATTCCGTCATTGTTTTTTTCGTATTGGAAATCACCTAATGGGAAATTGACTTCGCCAGAATCTTTAGTTCCGTTATTATTTGTATCTAAAAAAGCAGTAAAAGCCATTCCGGTACAATTAATTGTTCCGGTTGAAGTTGGTAAAACATTGATATTTATCACTCCGGGTTGGTTAGAAAAATTCGTAACCATCATTAAATAATATTGCCCAGCTACTGCATTAGGAATTGCAGGATATTCAGTAGATGCAGTAGAATAACTACAACTTACAACATTAGTATTATTTACAGCGTTACAATTACCTGAACCAGTTGAAAAAGGTCCATAAACGATATAATCAATATCTAAATTATTATATAATGGCGCATTATTTCCTTGATTGATTTGTAAATTAATGGAACCTGAACTACTAATAGGCAAATTAAACCAAGTGGCATTTGGAGAAGAACCTAAACAACCTGGTGAACCACCATTAGCCACATTTATTGAATTGGTAAAAGGACTTGCTAAACTTCCACAAAGTGAATTGGCATTACTACAGTTTGAAGCAGCATTGCAATTTGATTGTGAAATTAAATTAACAGTATAAATAGCATCACAACCATTTGGAATGTTCTCTCTTACAAAAACAGAAATCATCCCAGAAGTTGCGCTAACAGATAAAGAAGTTGGATTAGCGATTGGACTAGTTTGATTTTGAGCATTAACCAATGAGGAATAATACACCAATTGGTTTAAGGTTGAAAGTTGTGCTTGAATTGTGGTTAAATCGTAAACAACTAAACCGTCATTATTAGCATCACACTGTGTAATTGAACTTAAAGTACCAGCATTGATGAAATTTTGAGCCGTTACTGTAAATGCGTTGATTTGTACTTGTTGCCCATTTACATCTTCTACTCTTGAAAATAAAGTATAAGTTCCCAAACTTAAACAATATGGCGAGGCTATTGGATTGATATCGTTAGCCGCATCTGCTTGTGAAGTATGATATGTAATAGAAAAATTAGATGGATTGTTACCATTTAGTATAATTGCATTATTGGCACTTAAATTAAAACATGTTAATCCACTTTGCTCATCAACACATTGAACTAGACTTTGAGGTTGACCTAAATTTCCACCACCATTACACCCTGTATTGAAAACAAAAGGAACTGGATTGCTATTCGATGTTGTTGAACAAATGGTAGAAATATTGCAGGAATAAGTGGAACAAGGTGTTAGGCCTGTAAATACAAAAGGAATAGAAGTAACTACAAAAGGCGAACCAATTGTAATACCATTTTGCGCAAGCGTAATTTGGTACATATTACCTGAACTAGTATTAGGATCCGACCAAGAAACCACTGCTGTTGTGTCCGTAACATTTGTGACTAAGACATTATTGGGTGGCATACATTGAGATTGTACAAATTGCAGAGAAGCAAAAAATAAAATCAATACAGAAAGTATAGTTTTTTTCATAGTTTTAGTTTTAGAATAGGAATATACAAAAAAACTAACTTTCAATAAGTTAACACTCAACATAATCGTCGAAACGTGTGTTTTTATCGATGAAATAATAAAAACAATCTGAATATAAAAAAAACAAACATTTAGACATAGTTTTGTGATACAGAATGAATATAAAATCAAAAAAGCCTTCCAAAAATGGAAAGCTTTTCATCTCGTCCCAAAAGACGAGACTACTAAACCTTTTTCGATAAAATTAATTTCTCAATAGAAAGTCGGTTTAACTTTTTTAAACGCTTTTCTTCTTTAAGCGCATCTGATTTATTTTCAAATTCATGTGTATAAACTAAAACCCAATCTTTAGATTTTGAAGTGTAAGCACTCTTGCCATCAAGATGTTTTGCTAAACGAATAATTATATCAGTTGTAAAACCTTTGTAATAAACATTACTTGATGCAGAAAATAAAATATAAACTGTAAATATCATTTGAATATAAAATCAAAAAAGCCTTCCAAAAATGGAAAGCTTTTCATCTCGTCCCAAAAGACGAGACTACTAAACCTTTTTCGATAAAATTAATTTCTCAATAGAAAGTCGGTTTAACTTTTTTAAAC
>NZ_JAAJBT010000002.1 GCF_011392115.1 Flavobacterium difficile | reverse complement strand
TCGAACCCCTTTCCGAGGAATCGGGACTAGCTATCGCCCACCAATATCAAACTCCTTAAGAAATTAAGGAGTTTTTTTTATGCCTAATTTTAAAAGATTTGTTTAGCTGGTTCAAAGCATCCCGATGCAATCGGGAGGGTCGGGGGTTCGAACCCCTTTCCGAGGAATCGGGACTAGCTATCGCCCACCAATATCAAACTCCTTAAGAAATTAAGGAGTTTTTTTTATGCCTAATTTTAAAAGATTTGTTTAGCTGGTTCAAAGCATCCCGATGTAATCGGGAGGGTCGGGGGTTCGAACCCCTTTCCGAGGAATCGGGACTAGCTATCGCCCACCAATATGAAACTCCTTAAGAAATTAAGGAGTTTTTTTTATGACTAATTTTAATGACTTGCTCAGCTCGTTCAGAGCATCCCGATGCAATCGGGAGGTTCAGGGGTTCGAACCCCTTTCCGAGGAATCGGAACCCACCAATATGAAACTCCTTAAGAAATTAAGGAGTTTTTTTTATGTCTATTTTTAAAAGATTTGCTTAGCTGGTTCAAAGCATCCCGATGCAATCGGGAGGGTCGGTGGTTCGAACCCCTTTCCGAGGAATCGGGACTTGCTATCGCCCACCAATATGAAACTCCTTAAGAAATTAAGGAGTTTTTTTTATATATAATTTTAAAAGATTTATTTAGCTGGTTCAAAGCATCCCGATGCAATCGGGAGGGTCGGGGGTTCGAACCCCTTTCCGAGGAATCTGAACTAGCTATCGCCCACCAATATCAAACTCCTTAAGAAATTAAGGAGATTTTTTGTGCTTTATTTTTATAGATTATATGAGTTTTGAATGGCACGAATTGCATATCCGCGGTATTGGGTGAAATTAAGGAGTTTTTTTGTGCCAAATATTTCTTTTAATAGCATTCACAATGATTAGTTTGAATATGTATTTATTTAAATATCCATTTAAGAAGCTCTACAACAAATGCTATAACAATTATCATAACAATAAAAATTGTCAAAAAAAGCAAATTATAATATCTAGAATTATTAGAATAATCAAATTCTTTTTTTCTAAACTTATAAAGAAAAGCAATAACTATAGTTAAAACTATCGCAAAAAATAATTTCTCAAACATATTTACAATTTATCACTTATTCACCTTATCCATCAAAGTAAAATCTACCAAAACCATTGCGGCTAAAGCTTCTACGATGGGTACCGCTCTTGGAACTACACACGGATCATGGCGACCTTTTCCTTGTTGTTCAATAATTTTCCCGTCATTGGTTAAAACTTCTTGTTTTTGTAGTAATGTGGCTACTGGCTTGAAAGCTACACGGAAATAAATATCCATTCCGTTGCTAATTCCACCTTGAATGCCACCCGACAAGTTAGACCTTGTGGTACCGTCTTCGTTAAACAAGTCATTGTGTTCGCTTCCTTTCATTTTTGCTGCACAGAATCCACCACCGTATTCAAAACCTTTTACGGCATTTATAGATAACATGGCTTTACCTAATTGCGCATGTAATTTATCGAAAATAGGTTCTCCTAAACCAATAGGTACATTTTGAATGACACAAGTAATCGTGCCACCAACAGAATCGCCTTCTTTTTTTATTTCTGAAATATAGGCTTCCATTTTTGAAGCAGTTTCTAAATCTGGACACCTAACCGGATTGGTCTCTGTTAAACTAAAATCTAATTCTTGATAAGGTTTATCTATAAATATTTCTCCAACTGAAGAAACAAAAGCATTAATTTTAATTTCAGGAATAATTTGTTTAGCAATAGCGCCAGCGACTACCCAATTGACGGTTTCTCTTGCAGAACTCCTTCCTCCTCCTCTATAATCTCTATTTCCGTATTTTTGATCGTAAGTAAAATCGGCATGATTAGGTCGAAACGTGTCTTTTAAATGATCATAATCATTCGACTTTTGATTTTCATTTTCAATAATAAAACCGATTGAAGTTCCTGTAGTTTTACCTTCAAAAATTCCTGATAAAAATTTTACTTCATCAGCTTCTTTTCTTTGTGTAACAATTTTAGACTGTCCTGGTTTTCTTCTGTTCAATTCAGATTGAATAAAATCTAAACTAATGGTTACATTGGAAGGGCAACCATCAATGATTCCGCCTAAAGCCAATCCGTGTGATTCTCCAAAAGTTGTAAGTGTAAAAATTTTCCCTATCGTATTCGCCATTTGTTAAATATATTGTTACAGTTATAAAAAGTCAAACAAAAATATAGAATGTTTTTTTTATATTAGCAAAATTAAAATCAAAATAACATTTAAAATGAAAAATATTTTTTTAGTTCTGATAGGTAGTTTATTGTTTTCTTGTTCAGATGAAAACAGCGATTCGCCAAATGATAATGTAACAACTGCTTTTACCGATGCACTTCCTTTAAATAATGGAAATTATTGGACTTATGATGTGGAAGGTACTACAAATACTAGAGATTCTTTATATATATTTGGCGATGAAACCATTGGTTCTTTCACTTACAAAAAATTTAAAAATAGAAACAACATCGCCACAGGTTTTTACACTTCTTGTTTAAACAATAATAATTTAAGAAAAGAATCTGGAAAACTGTTACTAACTGGAAGTTTAAATGTTCCGCAAGGTCAAACCTTACCTGTTGGATTAGACCTTAGTCTTGTAGATTTTATCATATTTAAAGAATATGCTTCATCAGGTGAATTGCTAAATGAAAAAACAGGTTCTTTTCAACAAACTGTAAACAACATTCCTCTTACTATAGAATATAAATTAAAAGCTATTGGCGGTGAAAATATTGGCACCTTTACCTCTCCAAACAACGAAGTCTATCCAAATGTAATTAGTACAAAAATTGTATTAAACATAAAAGCTTCAACTACCATTGCTGGTTTTCCAGTGCAAGTTTTAGCACCACAAGATGTAATAACATCTACTCAATACATATCAAGAAATATTGGTGTGGTTCACACTAACACATTAACTACCTACAGTTTAGATGCGGCAATTGCCAATCAAATAGGCATTCCTGCTTCAAATACACAAATTCAAAAAGAATTTTTAGATACTTTTAACGTTAATTAACACACTATTTTCCTACTAAATGCGTTACATTTGTAACTAATATTAAATTTTTATTGTATGAAAAAAACACTTTTATTCGCATTTTTACTGTTAGGAACAGTATTTGCTCAGGCTCAAAACATTTCTAAAAATGCTTTAGGACTTAGACTAGGAGATAACGATGGCTTTGGTGGAGAAGTTTCATATCAAAGAGGTTTGTCGAAAGATACTCGTTTAGAATTTGATTTAGGTTGGAGAAATAGTAATAGTGTTGACGCTGTTAAATTAGCTGCTTTACATCAATGGGTTTGGAATATTGATGGAGGATTTAATTGGTACGCCGGTTTAGGTGGAGGTATCGGATCTTGGAGTACAAATGATTACTTCATTGGAAATCAAAAATTTAATGGCGAATCGAATACAGTACTTTTTGGAGCTGGTGATATTGGAATTGAATACAACTTCGACATTCCAATTCAGTTGTCTTTAGATTACAGACCAGAATTTTATTTTTCTGATGGAATAAATGATAATTTTGGTTCTGATATTGCATTAGGTATCAGATACAGATTCTAATTTTTTTTTGTTATAACTAAACAAGAGTCCGATAATATCGGGCTCTTTTTTTTATGTGAAATTTATTTTAAATGTCTTTTTCACTTAAACGTACTATGTGATTATTTATATTTTAGATGTATAACTAACATTAAATTACTATCTTTGCAGGCATTTTTTAGTTATAAAATACATGAGATTTCACAGAAACATTAGTTTTGCAGTAATAGACGCTTTAATGGCCATCTTTAATGATGGAGAATATGCCGATAAAGTTGTGGCGAGAGCCTTAAAATTAGATAAAAGATGGGGAAGCAGCGATAGAAAATTCGTAGCTGAAACCATTTATGACATAGTACGTTGGAAACGTTTATATGCAGAAATTGCTGAAGTTAAAAAAGAACCATTTGAAAGAGATAGTATTTGGAGAATGTTTGCAGTTTGGGCAACTTTAAAAGGATACACCTTACCAGATTGGAAATATTTTGAAGGAACACCTGTTAGAAAGATAAAAGGTAAATTTGACGAATTGTCAAAAGATAGAAAATTTAAAGAATCTATACCTGATTGGATGGATGAAATTGGTTTAAAAGAATTAGGAGAAACTGTTTGGTCTAAAGAAATTAAGGCTCAAAATGAACCCGCTAAAGTAATCTTACGAACCAATACCATCAAAACGAATAAAGAAACCTTAAAGCAAGAATTATTAAAATTAGACATCCATACTAAAGCGCTAGAAGATTATCCAGAGGCTCTAGAATTAGAAGAAAGAGCAAATGTTTTTATGACTGATGCTTTTAAAAATGGAATGTTTGAAGTACAAGATGCTTCTTCACAAATGGTGGCACACATGTTAGACATTCAACCTGGAATGAGAGTGGTAGATACATGTGCTGGTGCTGGAGGAAAAACCCTTCATATGGCTTGTTTAATGCAAAACAAAGGGCAAATTATCGCCATGGATTTGTACGAGAGCAAATTGAAACAATTAAAAATTCGTGCCAAACGTAACGGCATTCATAATATCGAATATCGTGTAATTGATACCACTAAAGTAATTAAAAAATTACACGGTCAAGCGGATAGAGTGCTGATTGATGCACCTTGTAGTGGATTAGGAGTTCTAAAGAGAAATCCAGATGCCAAATGGAAACTAAAACCAGAATTTGTAGACAACATTCGTAAAGTTCAAGCTGAAGTTTTAGAAAGTTATGCACCAATTGTAAAACCAGGTGGAAAATTGGTTTACGCAACTTGTAGTGTCTTACCTTCTGAAAATCAGGAACAAGTAAAGAAATTTTTAGCCACTGAAATTGGAAAAAACTTTACCTTTGTACAAGATAAAAAAGTATTAGCGCACGAATCTGGTTATGACGGATTTTACATGGCACTTTTAACTCGAAATAATTAAAACCCCATAATTATGAAAAAAACATACTCTTTACTATTACTTCTGAGTGCAATTTTCGGCTTTGCACAAATTCCTGCTGGATATTACAGCTCAGCAACAGGAAGTGGTTATGCTTTAAAAACACAGTTAAAATCTATTATATCTGCTGGTCATATTGATCAGGGCTATTCCGCATTATGGAATTTATATACCCAATCTGCATACAGAGATAACTATTACGAAAATGATGGGTCATTACTAGATTTATACACCGAAAAACCAAATGGTGTAGATACTTATAATTTTACAAGTACTTCACAGCAATGTGGTTCTTACTCAGGAGAGGGTGATTGTTACAATAGAGAACATTTAGTACCACAATCCTACTTTGATAATTATTTGGTTGATCCTATGAAAAATGATCCTTTTCATGTTGTTCCTTCTGATGGAAAAGTTAATGGCGATCGAGGCAATTTAGCCTTTGGTATTGTGGCTTCTGGAAGTTATCTTTCTTCAAATGGATCAAAACGAGGACCAAATACTGTTAATGCGTTTTCTAACTATTCTTCTACAGTTTTTGAACCAATCG
Source organism: Flavobacterium difficile (assembly GCF_011392115.1). Lineage (GTDB taxonomy): Bacteria > Bacteroidota > Bacteroidia > Flavobacteriales > Flavobacteriaceae > Flavobacterium > Flavobacterium difficile. The sequence goes on along the minus strand of NZ_JAAJBT010000002.1, from coordinate 659,371 downwards.
ATGCTTTTAAAGGTGATGTTGCACGTTCTTTTTTCTATTTTGCTACTCGATATGAAGATTTAATGGATGATTTTTATAACACAGCAAATGGAGCAACTTGTCAAGCTAAGAATATGTTTGATGGTAGTATCAATAAAGTTTTTTCTGACGATTTTATATTAATTTTAATAAAATGGCATTTACAAGATCCGGTTTCACCTAAAGAAATCGCTCAAAACAATGCAAACTATGCGTTTCAAGGCAATAGAAATCCATTCATAGATACACCTTCTTATGTTTGTAACATTTGGTCAACTCAATGTGCCACAGTAAATGCATTGTTATCTTCTGAATCTTTTTTAGCAGATAATGCTGTAAGCATCTACCCTAACCCAACAAATACTAATGAAGTAGAAATTTTCACTACGGAAACGATTACAAAATTATCACTTGTAAACATCAACGGACAAGTTATTAAAGATATTCAAAATCCAATTTTCTATCAGAATATTTACAAATTAAATAATTTACCACAAGGTTTTTATTTCTTACAAATTTCTGCTGAAAACGGAAGTTTAACTAAAAAAATCATTGTGAATTAATTTAGTTTTTAAAGATATATCTAAATCCCTAATTATTTAATAGTTAGGGATTTTTTTTTGAATAATGAATAAAAAAGTTCGACCACAAATTCACCAATTTTAAAAAATATAAAAGGTCTGCGAATCTGTTGAAAAAAAATTAAATACTATATTACCAAGTTTGTGATTAATAAACTTGTTTCGACAGTATTAAACCGTACATTTATAAAAAAATAATGTCCATTGAAATTAAAATTGCCGCTGTTGAACACTTGTTTAGTCAGCTTGATGTTGAAATAAACACGTTTCAAACTAAAACCAAATTACATTGCAATGCAGGTTGCGGTAAATGTTGTACCAAACTCGACATAGAAGCTTCGCCTTTAGAATTTCTACCTTGGGCTTTTCATATTTTTTTAAATGGTGATGCTGAAAAAATCTTAGCTGAATTAGAAATAAAATCTTCTACAATTTGTCTTATTTATAATCCATTAACACTTTTAGATAAAATAAATGGCAGTTGCAGCAACTATCCCTATCGCGGATTAATTTGTAGATTATTTGGTTATGGTGCTACAAAAGATAAATACGGACAATTGCGTTTAGCGACTTGTTCAATTATTAAAAAGGAACAAGCCGAAAATTTCGAAAATGCAACTGACTCCATAAACCAAGGACTTCCTGTTCCTGCTTTTACCGATTACTATATGAATTTATCACAAATTGATCATCACTTAGGCAATATAATTTTACCCATAAATAAGGCTTTGAAATTTGCAATCGAAGAAGTTTTGCAATACTACGCGTATCGACCTTTGCCAAATGGTTTCAAAAATATTGCTTAAGTTCTAATTTTCGAACAGTTCATCATTTCGACATAAGGAGAAATCTCATAATCTTGGCTACTTTATTTGATTTCTCGCTTCATTTAATCGACAAAACAATTTTTAATATTTGTAAGCAATTTATTTAAAACGTAAATTCGCAAAAAAAGAAGGATGTCCATAGCAAGTAAAGTCCAAGAAATTGAAATATTATTTGATCAATTGGAAAAAGAATTAAAAACATTTACCGAAACTACTCATTTGTTTTGCAATGCTGGTTGTGGAAAATGTTGTACCAATCCAACTATGGAAGCCTCGCCACTTGAATTTTTACCTTGGGCTTTCCATTTATTTAAAATTGGTGAAGCAGAACACCTACTTGAAAAGTTAGTAAACCACTCCAACCCTATTTGTTATAATTACAATCCGATTTCCGATTCAGATTTATATAATGGAAAATGCAACACCTATAAATATAGAGGATTAGTATGTAGATTATTTGGTTATGGTGCAACTCGTGATAAGTTTGCGCAATTGCGTTTGGCAACCTGCTCAATCATTAAAGAACAACAAACTGAAAACTATAACAAAACGAATGAAGCTATAAATAACGGATTGTCTGTGCCGATTTTTACAGATTATTACATGAATTTATCTCAAATAGATTTTCGTTTAGGAAACCTTTACGTCCATATTAACAAAGCTTTACAGCTTGCCATTGAAGAAGTTTTACAGTATTATGCTTACAGAGATTTTCCAGAAGTTTAAAACAAATTAATCCTCTAAAGTATTTTTTACTACATTTCGGGCAACTTCAATTTTATATTTTTTGCCTTTCATTTTTTCATCTTTGATGTTTTTCAGTAAAGGCGCCACTTTCGCATATTTTACTGCAGCAAATGATACAAAATCTTTGACTTCAATTAAACCAATATCCCCTTTTTCTAATTTTCCTTTTTGAGAAAAGAAACCTAAAATATCAACTTTGTTCAATTTGTTTTTCTTTCCACCGCTGATATATATGGTTTTAAATTCTGGTGGTTTAGGAAGTACACTGTAATTAGAAACATCAATTTTTTTCATATCATAATCGATGTAATCTACCTTTTTCTCACTTTCGTGAATGATAATATAGGCCGTTCCAGTGGCCATCATACGTGCGGTACGACCATTTCTATGTGTAAATTCATCCACTTTTGAAGGTAAATGATAATGGATTACGTTTTTCATTTCTGGAATATCTAATCCGCGAGCTCCTAAATCGGTTGTGATTAAATACGAAATGCTTCCGTTTCTAAATTGAATTAACGCACGTTCTCTTTCTTCTTGTTCTAATCCACCATGATAAAAAACAGAGAAAATTCCTTTATCATTTAAATAATCGCTAATTCTTTCTACTGCTTCTCTATGATTACAGAAAATAATAGCATTCTGAGATTTTAAAGAACAGATTAAATGAAATAATGAATTCATCTTGTCTTTCTCTTTAGAAATCACCAATTTAAAATCTAAATTAGTTTCTGATTTTTTCTTATCAATATAATTTAATACATGTGGATTTTCAATTCTGGTGTATTTTGGAACTTCTACGCCATCGGTTGCAGAAACTAAAATGCGTTTTTCTAAATTAGTTAATTTCCCAATAATAAAACGCATTTCTTCATGAAATCCTAATTGCAGCGATTTATCAAATTCGTCTAAAACTAAGGTTTTGATGTATTTTGGATCAAACGTTTCTCTCTCTAAATGATCGGCTAATCTTCCAGGCGTTCCAATTAAAACTGCTGGCGGATTGCTTAAATTCTTAATTTCCGTTTCGATAGAATGGCCACCATAACAAATGTTGACTTTAAAAGTAGTCGCCATTTTTTTCCAAACTTGTTCAATTTGCAAACCCAACTCTCGTGAAGGAACAATAATTAAACATTGTACTTTATTATTGTCTTCTTCTAATAATTGAAAAATAGGCAATAAAAAAGCTAAGGTTTTTCCTGAACCTGTTGGAGAAAGTAATACCACATCTGAATCAATTAATATTGACGTTTCTGCAGCAACTTGCATTTTATTTAAACTTTCGATACCTAAATTCAAAAGTATATTGTTGGAATGTAAATTTTTATTCATGTGGCAAAGATAGTTTTTAAAGTTGGAAGTACGAAGTTGGAAGTACAAAGTTTAATCCTTACTTTTGGAATTCAAAATTTTAATTATGCGCTTTATTGTCTTATTTCTGTTTGCTTCTTTATTAGTAAACGCTCAAAAAAATCTTAGCACTCCTTATGAAAAAGGAAATCAAAATCAATCGTCTACTTATGAAGAATGTGTTGATTTTTATCAACTTTTAGATGCCCATTCAGAAAAAATTGAAATGAAAACTATGGGGTTAACCGATAGTGGAAAACCGTTACATATTGTTGTTTTCTCTGAGAATAAAGATTTTTCATTCACTCAAAACAAAGCCGTTTTATTAGTCAACAATGGGATTCATCCTGGTGAACCAGACGGAATAGATGCCACCATGATGTTAATGCGAGATTTGGCTAATGCAAAAATAAAAGTTCCAAAAAACACGATTGTTGTAGCGATTCCTGTGTATAATATTGATGGCATGTTGAATCGAAATTCGTTTTCTAGAGCCAATCAAAACGGACCAGAAGCTTACGGTTTTAGAGGCAATGGAAGAAATTACGACTTAAACAGAGATTTTATAAAATCGGACACCAGAAATTCTAGAAGTTTTCAAGAAATTTTTCATACTGTAAATCCTGATGTGTTTTTAGACAATCACGTTTCAAATGGCGCTGATTATCAATATACGTTTACTTGTATTGCAACCCAACACGAACGTTTAGGAGAGAAATTAGGAAACTTTTTCAAAAATGAAATGTATCCAGAAATGGTAAAAGACATGTTGAAAAAGAAAATTGATGTGATTCCGTATGTAAATATTCATGGTGCAAAACCAGATTTAGGTTACGAACAATTTACAGATACACCACGTTATGCTACTGGCTACACTACCCTTTTCAATACCTTAGGATTTGTTCCTGAAACACACATGCTAAAACCATATAGAGACAGAGTGAAAACGACTTATGAATTTATGGTTACTGCCATCAATTATACCGATGCGAATTGGGAAAAAATCAAACTACTAAGAAAAGAAAATTTAGAGGATTTCAAAGCAGGAAAATCCTATCCTTTAAGTTGGGCAATCGATTCTTCAAAAGTATCTTACATGGATTTTAAAGGATATGAAGGCGGTTATAAACCAAGTGAAATTTCAGGAAAAGACAGATTGTATTATGATAAAAGTAAACCCTTTACTAAGAAAATTCCCTTCTATGGAAATTACAAACCCACAAAATTTGTAACAATTCCGAAATATTATATCGTGCCACAAAGTCAATGGCAAATCATAGATTTATTAAAATTGAACCACATTGAAATGACTCCAATTTCTAAAAATGAAGTGATAGAAGTTGAAGTGTATAAAATTAATTCGTTTCAAACGGGTAAAAATGCTTATGAAGGACATTACGGACATTACAATACAACTGTAACAAAAAACACAGAGAAAATGGAATTTAGAGCGGGCGATTATAAAATTTCTACGAATCAATTAGGTGTGAAATATTTACTAGAAACTTTAGAACCAGAAGCCGTTGATTCGTATTTTAATTGGAATTTCTTCGATACAATTTTACAACAAAAAGAAGGCTACTCTAGTTATGTTTTTGAAGATATGGCCAAGCAAATATTAGATGAAAATCCTGTTTTAAAACAAGAATTTGAAGCCAAAAAACAAGCAGATAAAGCTTTTGCAGATAATGGTGGCGCTCAATTGGATTGGGTGTACAAACACTCCAAATACTTTGAAAAAGCGTATATGATGTATCCAGTTTTTAGAGTAAATTAAAAATTAACCGATTTTCAATTTGTCAATGTGCCATTTTCCATACGAACTTTAGAATTGGCACATGGTCTTATTTTTCAATGGATACATTGGCGTGTTCAGTTTCAAACAACAACTTTATATTCTCGTAAGAATTACCCAAAGCGGCTTCAATTTCTGAAGGTTTTAACCAAACGGCTTTTGAAATGCCTTCCTTTTCTTGCGGACAAGTTTTTCCTGTAAAATTCGTTTGCATTTTAAACCAATAGGTGATTTTTAATTTAAAAACTCCGTTTCGTTTAAAAACATGATAGGTTTTTTGTAACTTTTCAGTAATTTTTAAACCCGAAACTCCAGTCTCTTCCTCTACTTCTCGCATGGCTGCATTTTCGATAGTTTCGTCTTTTTCTATACCGCCTTTTGGTAAATCCCATTTTCCATTTCTGAAAATAAATAGAACTTCACCATTGGCGTTAAATACCAATCCACCACCCGCTTTTGCGACAGGAATTTTCGATTTCAAAGTTTTCATAATCAACTTTTCATCGGAATGATACAAATAAGCACTTTGAATTTTATTCAAAAATAATTCTGAGATTACTTTTGGAATATTAACCGTTTCTAACAGATAAAATTTGAAATTTGTTTCCTTTTCAATCTTATTTGTCAAAAAAAGTGGTTTCTCGTTTACAAAAACTTTATACATTTGCAATATGATATTTAACAACAACACAGCACAACAAACAGCCGAATTGCTTTTACAAATAAACGCAATTAAATTGAATTCTAAAAATCCTTTTACATGGGCTTCAGGCTGGAAAAGTCCCATTTATTGTGATAACCGTATAACGCTTTCGTTTCCAGCGGTTAGAAATTATATTAGAGATGAATTTGTTAAGCAAATTGAAGACAAATTCGGTAAACCAGACGTTATTGCCGGTGTAGCAACAGGCGCAATTGGTATTGGAATCTTGGTAGCAGAAGCTATGGGATTACCATTTGTGTATGTTCGACCAGAAGCTAAAAAGCACGGAAGACAAAATCAAGTAGAAGGTTTTTTACAAAAAGGGCAATCTGTAATTGTCGTAGAAGATTTAATTTCAACAGGTGGAAGTAGCCTTTTAGCGGTAGATGCTTTACGTAATGAAGGCGCCAATGTTAAAGGTATGGCAGCCATTTTTACTTACGGATTTCCTATTTCTGAAGAAAAGATTGCAGAAGCAAAATTAGAGGTTTACACTTTAAGTAATTATGAAAACTTAATTGCTAAAGCCGTTGAAAAACAATATGTTTCGGAAGAAGAATTAGAAACCCTACAATCTTGGAATAGTAATCCTAGTGAATGGGGAAAATAATTTTTGATTTACGATTTACGAATTTAGATTTACGAATTTAGATTTACGAATTTTTTAAAATAAAAAACGCAAATTCATTTAGTTGAATTTGCGTTTTAGCTTTATATAATCTTGTCAAACCGTTTGTCATTCTGAACTTGTTTCAGAATCTTATCAAAATAATTTAGAATGTGAAACAAGTTCAGATTGACAAAAAACATTACACCAACTGAATGCCTTCGTTATTAATATCAATTAGTTTTTGTTTGTATAAACTTCCGATGGCTTTTTTGAATGTTTTTTTACTCATTTTTAAAACCGATTTAATTTCTTCAGGATGACTGTTGTCATTCAAACGTAAAACGCCATCGTTTTGTTTTAAAGCATCTAAAACTTGTTGTGCGAAATCATCAATAGCTTCAAAACCTTGCTTTTGGAAAGATACATCTATTTTTCCATCAGGGCGAATGGTTTTAATGTATCCTTTTGTTTTATATCCTGGAGAAACCGTTTCAAAAACTTCATTTTGATACGCTAATCCTCTAAATTTTCCGTTGATAATTACGTTAATACCAATTTCCGTAATGTGAGAAACCATTAAATCTACTTCTTGTCCGACTTCAACATCTAAAGGTTCTTTATCTAAAAACTGGTTGATTTTACTAGATGCCGCTAACCTACCCGTTTGTTTGTCTAAATACATCGTTACAATATAACGTTTGTCTTTTTCCATCGGACGTGCTTGTTCTTTAAAAGGTACGAACAAATCTTTTTCCATTCCCCAATTTAAAAAAGCACCAAATTTATTGATGTAATTTACCTTTAAAACGGCATACGAATTTAAAGTAATAAAGGGTTTTAGAGTAGTTGCAACTGGACGTTCTTCATGGTCTAGATAAACGAAAACCGTTAAATCTTCACCAATTGTGAAATCACTTGGTACATATTTATTGGGCAATAACACATCGTCTTTCCCATTGGTTAGAAACAATCCTACTTTGGTTTCTCTATCTATTTTTAATGTATGATATACACCTATTTGTAACATATTATGGTTTTATTATTAAAAGTGATGGTGTATTATTTAACCAGACACTTCGGGTATCAATTAGTTTTTTCCAACTATCAATACTCATGATTAATACATCTTGTTCTTTTAAGAAATCTTTTTCTAATTTAGAAGAATGTATGACTTTAACATTTTCATGTGTAATTTTATCCTCCTCATTAACAATGTCATAGGTATCGAAAATTGAAATTTGAGCGGTAGAATTCTTTTTTAATATTTTCACATAATCTAATAAAAACTGATCTTCTTTATTGAATAAAATAACAGAAATATTTTCAGTTTTCATAAGGCTTTTATCTACAAAAATACCTAGTGGAACTTCTGTTTTATTGATGATAGCCTGAGTTTTATCATCGAAGTAATTAATTTCGAACAACTTTTCTTTACCAGTAAATGTATTCAATAAATTTTCTGGATTTATAATTTTTGAAGTAATTCCAAGCACCTTTCCTAATAATGTTCCTTCAAAAATTGAAGAACCAATATTAATTAATACTAAATCGAATTCGCCTTTGTTACCCACTTCAACGATATCAGAATCGATATCTCTAGAAGCTTTAAAAAGCGTTTCAACTTTTCGTTTTAATTTATTCGCTTCTTTTAAAACAGGTTTGAAACTTTCTTTTTCATACTCCTCAATTTTATATGGATTTACCTCATTAGTAGAAGAAATATACATTGCTGTAATAGATTGTTTTTCTTCATCTGAACTTATAAAATTATTTGCAACTTTCAGCAAATGCTTACCATCTTCAGGATTTTCAAAAGAAACTAATACTTTATAGTCAATACTATCAATATTTGATGGTACTACATTTTTTCGTTTTTTAAATATAAAATCAATAATATTTAAAGCTGGACCTGTCATAAAAGTTGTAGAAAGTGCCATAATTACCATCATTGCAAATATCTTTGGAGAAAGAACACCTAATTCTAAACCAATATTTAAAACGATTAGTTCCATTAAACCTCTTGTATTCATTAAGGCACCTAATGTTAAACTGTCTCTCCAATTTTGACCGACAAATTTAGCAGTTAAAGTACTACTTAGAAATTTTGCACCAACAGCAATCAAAACGATTATACCAGTAGTTTTCCACAAATATTCGTTATTTAATAAACCAATTTTTGTGTTTAAACCTGTTACCACGAAAAATAATGGTAAAAGAACTACTAAAGAAACATCTTCAACTTTTTCAATGAAAATATTTCTAAATTTCATATTATCTGGCATAATAACACCTGCCACAAATGCACCAACTAAAGCATGAATACCAATAATCTCAGTTAAGTAAGAGGAAATTAATAATGTAACAAAGAAAATTGCCACAACCGGTTTAGTTATTTTTTCTGCAGAACTATATAAATTACCAATATGTTTTAAAAAAGGTCTTACGAGCAGTAACATCAAAGCAATATATCCTATAGCCATTGCAATTATATACAATGAACTTGCTACAGAACCAGCTTTTACTATTGCAATTACAGCTGCTAACAAACACCATGCAGTTATATCATCAATTGCCGCACACGTTATTACTAAAGCTCCAATTTTAGTTTTTTGTAATCCTCGCTCCTGAACAATTCTAGCTAAAACAGGAAATGCAGCTATACTCATGGCTACTCCCATAAATAATCCAAAAGACATAAAATGAACATCCTTTGGAGCAAACTCTTTATAAAGAATAGTAGCTAAACCTAGACCTAGAGCATAAGAAACAATAATACTTGTGTGACTAATAATAAAAGCTTCTTTGACTTTTGTTCTTAGTACTTTTAAGTCTAATTCCATTCCCACAACGAACATGAAAAATATTAAACCAATTTGACTTAAAAATTTTAAATTTACAATTGATTCTTGAGGAAATAAAATTGGAAAAATATCGGGAAAATATGCACCAAACAATGAAGGACCTAATGCAATACCTGCTAACATTTCTCCGATTACAGTAGGCTGACCAATTTTTCTACAGATCCATCCAAAAAAACGTGCGACAAAAATAATTGTTACGATTTGTGCTAATAAAATAGCTAATGGATGAAATATGTTATGCAAAATTGAATTTACAAATTCATCAAAATATTTATGTTTGACAATAATTTCACTAGAAACTTTGCCAGCTTCTAAAGTTTTACCTTTCAGTAAAATAGAATATATTAAACCAGAAAAAATAACTAGAACAGAAATATAAAAAAATGAATTTTTAAAATTCTTCATCAAATAAAATAACTAAATTTAATTTTCAATAGGACCTTCCCATTGAGAAATACCACCAACTAGGTTATATACTTTTTCAAAACCCAATTGCTTCATGATACCACAAGCTTGTGCGCTTCTTCCGCCAGCTAAACAATATACAAAATAACTCTTGTCTTTATCTAATTCTTCCACTTGGTAAATAAAACCTTGACCTTTATATATGTCTATATTAATAGCTTCAGGTATGATTCCGTTAGCTACTTCTTCTTCTGTTCTTACATCTAAAATTACTGCGTTTTCAGTGGTTAAAAATCCATCCCACCATTCTTTTTGATCTAAATTCATTGTTTAATAATTTTGCTCAAATTTACAACAACTATTTAGATATAAAAATTTATTTTCTGGTGCACTTCTGAATATCATTATTTTATATCATAAATTATTTAACAAAAAATTAATAACACTTGTATATACAAATAAAATAAAAGCATTACATTTGTACCTACAAATAAGTAATGTAATGAAAATTGAAGAAGAAATAAAAAGTACAGTAGAATTGTCTTTAGCAAAAAAAGTAATCTTGAATTTATCATTTACCAGAAATATCGTTGGCGATAAATTTCTAGAAATATTAAAACCTTACGATTTATCTGGAGAACAATATAATGTGTTAAGAATTTTAAGAGGACAGAAAGGAAAACCGGCTAACATGTCTGTTATCCAAGAAAGAATGATTTCTAAAAATAGCAACACTACAAGATTAGTAGACAAGTTAGTGTTAAAAGAATTTGTTATTAGAAAAGTTTGTCCTTCTAACAAAAGAAAAATGGAAATTACCATTACAGATAAAGGTTTAGAAATTTTAAATACTCTAGACCCAATAATAATCGAACACGAAAATAGCTTGGCTAGCAATTTAACAATAGAAGAATTAGAACAATTAAATAATTTATTAGAAAAATACAGAAATTAATTATGAGTACATTTATAGAAAATCAGAATTGGCGTTATGCTACAAAAAAATTTAATAGCGAGAAAAAAGTATCTGAATCAGATTTAAATCTTTTAAAAGAGGCTATTCAATTATCTTCTTCATCTTATGGATTACAACCTTACAAAGTTTTAATTGTTGAAAATGAAGAAATTAGAAAACAATTACAACCAGCATCTTGGGGACAAAGTCAAATTGTAGACGCTTCGCACCTTTTAGTTTTTGCAAGTATTAAATCTATTGATGCAGATTATATTAATAATTATGCTGCAAATATGGCTAACACAAGAAATATTCCTTTAGAAAGTGTTCAAGGTTATGCCGATTTTATGATTGGTAACATTACAAGTTTAACTCCTGAACAACAAGCCATTTGGACAGCAAAACAAACGTATTTAGCACTTGGAAATTTACTTAATGCTGCTGCTGAATTGAAAATCGATGTTACGCCTATGGAAGGATTTGTGCCGGATCAATACAATGAAATTTTAGGACTAAACGAAAAAGGCTTACATGCTACATTAGTGGCAACTGTTGGATACAGACATGATGAAGACGACACACAACACTACGCTAAAGTAAGAAAACCAATATCAGAATTATTCGAAACAATTTAATAACTAAATATTTAACAAAAATGAGAAATTTAAAATCAATCGCAGTAGCATTAGTAGCGTTATTCGCTTTTACAGCAAATGCTCAAACAAAAAAAATCAACGTATCTAAAAGTGGTATCGTTTGGACAGGTAAAAAAGTAACAGGTTCACATACTGGAACAATCAATTTACAAGATGGTGCTTTAGTATTCAAAGGAAAAGTTTTAAAAGGTGGAACTTTTACTGTAGATATGACCTCAATTAATACTACAGATTTAAAACCAGGTCAAGGTAAAGAAAGTTTAGACGGACATTTAAAAGCAGATGATTTCTTTGGTACTGAAAAACATAAAACTGCAAAATTAGTTTTTACAAATATTAGTGGAAAAGGAAACGGTTTATATACTGTAACTGCAGATTTAACAATCAAAGGTATTACAAAAGCTATCACTTTTGATATCGTTGTTAAAGGAAACACTGCATCTACAACTTTAAAAGTAGACAGAACTAAATATGATATCAAATACGGTTCAGGTTCATTTTTCTCTGATTTAGGAGACAAAACTATCAGTGACGAATTTGAATTAAAAGTTAACTTAGTTTGGTAATAAACTATAAGTAAGTAAAAAAAAAGTCCCGATTAAATCGGGACTTTTTTTATGGAATAAATTTTATTTCGAAAGCGGACCGGCCGATTTTTTTTCTAAAATACTTTTTTCTTCTTTAACCAAAACAGTGCCTTTGATTCTTAATGCTACCATTCCGTTTTCTTTATTTACGGCATTAGTTTCAACGGTTATGGTTTTACTAATTGGACCCGGATTCATATTATATTGCACTTCAATTACACCTGTTTTTCCTGGTGCAATTGGTTCTTTTGGAAAACTTGGTACCGTACAACCACAACTACTTTTTGCATCTTTAATTAATAATGGTTCATTTCCAATATTCTGAAATTCGAATGTTCTTTTCCCTGAATCAACACCTTTATACACTTCACCATAATTAATGGTTTCTTCTTTAAATTCAATTTTTGCACCATTTTGTGCATTTGCTGATAATCCAGTTACCATTAAACCTAAAATAAGTACTAATTTTTTCATTTTTATTTTAATTTGAGATTTGTAAAAATATGTTATTTAAACTAACTAACAAAAAGTAAATACATTTTTTTTATTCTATTTTATATAATTACTTTTGCAGATATATTTCAAAAATTATACCAAAGACTCATATTTATTTACAAAAACAAAATATAAATGATACCAGCCCAATTTGATGCCAAAGCCGTAGAAAAAAAATGGTACGAGTACTGGATGAAAAATAATTACTTTCATTCTACTCCAGATCACAGAACGCCATATACTATTGTAATTCCTCCACCAAATGTAACTGGTGTATTACACATGGGACATATGTTGAACAATACGATTCAAGATGTATTGATTCGTCGTGCTCGATTGAAAGGTTTCAATGCTTGCTGGGTGCCTGGTACAGATCACGCCTCTATTGCTACTGAAGCAAAAGTAGTAGCAAAATTAAAATCGGAAGGTATAAATAAATCCGATTTAACTCGTGAAGAATTCTTAAAACATGCCTACGATTGGACAGACAAATACGGCGGTACCATCTTAGAACAACTAAAACAATTAGGCTGTTCTTGTGATTGGGACAGAACTAAATTTACTATGGATCCAGATATGTCGGCATCTGTCATTCGTTCATTTGTAGATTTATACAATAAAGGTCTGATTTACAGAGGTTATCGTATGGTAAACTGGGATCCAGAAGCGAAAACAACATTATCTGACGAAGAAGTAATTTTTGAAGAACGTCAAGGAAAATTATATTACATCAAATATCAAATCGAAAATTCTTCAGAATATTTAGTGGTTGCTACTACTCGACCTGAAACTATTTTCGGTGATACGGCGATTTGTATCAATCCTAACGATGAAAGACATTTCAATTTAAAAGGCAAAAATGCGATTGTTCCTATTTCAGGAAGAATTATTCCGATTATTGAAGACGAATATGTAGATTTAGAATTCGGAACGGGTTGTTTAAAAGTAACACCTGCACACGATGTTAACGATAAAACTTTAGGTGACAAACACAATTTAGAAATTATCGATATTTTTAATGAAGATGCAACGCTAAACTCATTCGGATTGCATTATGAAGGGAAAGACCGATTTGTAGTTCGTACAGAAATTGAAGCTGAATTAACTTCAATCAATGCTTTAGATAAAGTAGAACAATATACAAACAATGTTGGGACTTCCGAAAGAACAAAATGTGTTATCGAACCGCGTTTATCGGATCAATGGTTCCTGAAAATGGAAGAATTAGTGAAACCAGCTATTCATGCGGTTTTAGAATCTGATGAAATTAAATTATATCCATCTCGATTCAATAATACGTATGCACATTGGTTAAATAATATTCGCGATTGGAATATTTCTCGTCAATTATGGTGGGGACAACAAATTCCAGCGTATTTCTATGGCGATGGCAAAGAGGATTTCGTGGTAGCTGAGAACATTGAAGAGGCTTTAGCTTTAGCTAAAGAAAAAACTGCCAACTCAAAACTGACTGCTGAAAACTTGCGTCAGGACGCTGACGCACTGGATACTTGGTTCTCTTCTTGGTTATGGCCAATGGCTGTTTTTGGTGGAATAATGGATCCTGAAAATGAAGATTTTAAATATTATTATCCAACTAACGATTTAGTTACGGGTCCGGATATTTTATTCTTCTGGGTAGCTCGTATGATTATTGCAGGTTATGAATATGCGGATGCTAAACCATTTAAAAACGTATATTTAACAGGATTAGTTCGTGATAATCAAGGACGAAAAATGTCTAAATCTTTAGGAAATTCTCCTGAACCACTTGGTTTGATTGAGAAATTTGGTGCAGACGGCGTTCGTGTGGGATTATTATTAAGTGCCTCAGCAGGAAATGATATCCTTTTTGATGAAGAATTATGTAATCAAGGAAAAGGATTTGCCAATAAAATTTGGAACGCCTTTAAATTGATAAAAGGTTGGGAAGTTTCAGAAACTATTCCACAACCTGAATCTTCAAAAGTAGCAATTGAATGGTACGAAGCGAAATTGCAACAAACCTTATTAGAAATTGAAGATAATTTTGAAAAATACAGATTATCTGAAGCTTTAATGGCTACTTATAAATTAGTTTGGGACGATTTCTGTTCTTGGTTCTTAGAAATGATTAAGCCAGGTTACCAACAACCAATTGATCAAGTAACTTTTGAAAAAGCTATTGAAATGTTAGAAGCTAATTTGAAGCTTTTACATCCATTTATGCCTTTCTTAACAGAGGAAATTTGGCAACATATTGCAGAAAGAACGCCAGAACAAGCTTTAATTGTAGCAGAATATCCGAAAATGACATCAGTAAACACAGCTTTAATTGCTGATTTTGATTTCGCAACGGATGTAATTTCTGGAATTAGAACGATTAGAAAAGATAAAAATATCCCATTTAGAGATACTATAGAATTGAAAGTTGTTAATAATGAAAAAGCTTCGACTTATTTCGATTCAGTTATCACAAAATTAGGAAATGTTGCTTCATTAGAATATGTAACGGATAAAGTAGATGGCGCTTTATCATACCGAGTAAAATCTAATGAATATTTTATTCCAATTACTGGAAACATTGATGTAGAAGCGGAAATTGCTAAATTAACGGAAGAGTTAAATTACACGAAAGGTTTCTTAAAATCGGTACAAGGTAAATTATCTAACGAAAAATTTGTAGCTGGTGCACCAGAAAAAGTGATTGCTAACGAACGTAAAAAAGAAGCAGATGCTTTAGCAAAAATTGCAACCATTGAGCAAAGTATTGCCGGATTGAAGTAAGAATGTATTTATATAAATCAAAAGCCGATTTTCCTTAGAAAATCGGCTTTTTTCGTTTAATTACTTGATATAAACGGATTGTAAATAAGTTTTCAACGTTTGAGGTTTTCTTCCTAAAATGGTTTCTAAATTAGAGAAGGTTGTATCGAAATCGTTGTTTTTAATTCCAGCTGCAAATGCTAATGACATTTGAATAATCGGTTCAGGTAATTGAAAACCTTTTAAAGTTTCTTCATAAACTTCTGGAGTTGGACTTACAAATGAAACTTCTTTTCCAGATAATTCTGTTAAGATTTTTGCCACATCGGCATATGAATAATTTTCAATATTTGTTAAAGGCAAACTCTGATTGTCATAGGCATCTGAAACAACTATTTTTGCAATCGCTTCTGCTAAATCCGTTCTCGAAGCATACGCTACTTTTCCTTCACCTGCGGGAAAAAAGACACCCGTTTCTAAAACTTGTTCACCAATAAACATCGGAATCACATCTAAATATAAAGAATGTTGCAACATCGTATAAGTAAAACCATTGTCTTTGATATAGGCTTCAGTTTGAAAATGATCTTCTAATAATCCTTTTAATGGAGAAGTTTGAATGTCATTTATCGATACACCTGTATATAAAATATGCTTCACTCCTACTCGTTTTGCGGCATCAATGGCATTTTTGTGTTGTCCAATTCTATTATTAAAATCACTTGAAGAAATTAACACAAGTTTGTCAACGTTCTCCAATGCAGTCACTAACGACTCTGGTTGATGGTAATCACCAATTCTTATTTGAACTCCTTTTTCTTTTAATAGTTTTGCTTTTTCTTCATCTCTAACTAAAACCGCTATTTCGTTTGATGGAATGGTTGTTAATAAATTTTCTACAATTTGACTTCCTAATTGACCTGTGGCACCTGTTACTAAAATCATATTTATTTATTTTAAATTTTTATTAATTACTTCTACAAAATTACTTACTTTTGCTATACAAAATATACTACTATCTTAAAGTATAGTGCTATACTTTGGTATACTAATAATTTATATGATGAACACAGAACAGTTGAGTATTCGAGAAATTAAAGCTTGTCCAATAAATTACGTATTAGCCATTAACGATACCTTGAATGTAATTAGTGGCAAATGGAAACTACCCATTATTGGAACTTTATTGTATGAAAAGAAACGTTTTACTGAAATTCAGAAAAATATTGGAAAAATAACGCCCAGAATGCTTTCGAAAGAATTAAAAGAATTAGAACTAAACGGAGTTATAACCAGAAAAGTATATGATGAAACTCCCGTTTTGGTAGAATATGAATTGACTGAATCTGCGAAAAGATTAAGTGAAGTGTTGGATAAAATGGTCGATTGGGGCTTACAGCACAGAACTAGTTTGTTTCAATAAAAAAGACCATCGAAATGATGGTCTTTTTTTGATAGTATAAATACTGAAACAAGTTCAGCATGACAAAAGTTTAATCATTCATAGAAATTAAAAACTCTTCATTATTTCTTGTACGTTTGATACGTGATTCTATAAATTCCATAGCTTCTACAGGATTCATATCGGCTAAATATTTACGTAAAATCCACATATGTTGTAACGTTGATTTGTCTAATAATAAGTCGTCACGACGTGTACTTGAAGAAACTAAATCAATAGCCGGGAAAATACGTTTATTAGCAATTTTTCTATCCAATTGTAATTCCATATTACCAGTTCCTTTGAATTCTTCGAAAATAACTTCGTCCATTTTAGAACCGGTTTCTGTTAAGGCAGTTGCGATAATACTTAACGAACCTCCATTTTCAATATTACGAGCTGCTCCGAAGAAACGTTTTGGTTTTTGTAACGCATTGGCATCTACTCCACCACTTAATACTTTCCCAGATGCCGGTTGAACTGTGTTATAAGCTCTTGCTAAACGAGTAATCGAATCTAATAAAATGACCACATCGTGCCCACATTCTACCAAACGTTTTGCTTTTTCTAAAACTATGTTCGCTACTTTTACGTGTCGGTCTGCTGGTTCATCAAAAGTAGAAGCAATTACTTCCGCACGAACACTTCGTTGCATATCGGTAACCTCTTCTGGTCTTTCGTCTATAAGTAAAACAATTAAATAAACTTCAGGATGATTGGCTGCAATAGAGTTAGCAATATCCTTCAACAACATCGTTTTACCTGTTTTTGGTTGCGCCACAAGCATGGCACGTTGTCCTTTTCCAATTGGAGAAAACATATCCATAATTCGTGTAGAAATAGAAGTGTTTTTTCCAGATAAATTAAATTTTTCTTCAGGAAAAAGTGGTGTCAAATGCTCGAAGGAAACTCTATCACGAATTACTTGAGGATCGTGACCGTTAATTTTTAAAACTCGTACTAAAGGAAAAAATTTCTCACCTTCTTTTGGCGGACGAACCACACCTTTTACGGTATCTCCAGTTTTTAAACCAAATAATCGTACTTGAGATTGAGACAAATAAATATCGTCTGGTGAAGCTAAATAATTATAATCTGAGGAACGTAAGAAACCATATCCATCTGGCATCATTTCTAAAACTCCTTCACTTTCAATAATACCGTCAAATTCAAAATCAGATTCTCGAAAGTTCTTATTTCCGTTATTTTTATTGAATTTCGGATTGTTATTTTGGTTATTATTCTTCTTAAAATTCGGATTCTGATTGGTTTTTTCTAGTTCTGATGTTTCTGTTGGTTCTGATTTTTCTTCATTTGAAGGTTCTGAAACAACAGAATCTACAGGATCTGAATTTTCAATTTGAGCTGTTTTTTTCTCTATAAATTTCTTAGGTTGCTGACTAAATGCTTCTGATTTTAGCTCCGAATCTAATTCAAATGAAAGTGTTTCTTGTGCTTTTTGGGTTGCTTTTGCAGTAGGCTTTTTTATTCTCGCACGGGGTGTTTTCGCCTCGCTTTCCGCAGAAATTGGAGCTTCATTTTGTACTTCTTTGATTTCAACTACTTCTTTAACCACTTTTGCCGCTGGTGTTTTTTTAGCAGGTTTCGCTACTTTTGGTTTTTCTTCAGAAGTATTTTGCAAGTCTAATATCTTAGTAATTAATTCATCTTTTTTTAAAGTTTTGAATTTTTGAATATTAGCAACTTTGGCAATTTCTTGCAAATCAGAGAGTTTCATCCCTTTTAATGTAGAGGTATCAAACATAAATGTTTTTGGATTTTTTTAATCTTAATAAAATGAAAAAATTGTGATGAGAATTTTTTGCTGTTTTAAAGTATCGTATAATGAAGTACTTACGATTATTCTATGCAATATTACGAATATTTTATTATAAAACAATAGTTTTTTAAAAAAAGAAAACATATTTTTGTTCCTATAAAAATTAAAAATGTTACAAAGAATACAATCGGTTTATTTATTTATCTGTATTTTAATTTCAGGAGTTTTACCTTTTTTTATTAAGATATGGACTAGTTCAAACAAAACGGCTGTTTTTGCTACAGACCACAAATTATATATTGGTTTGTTTTTAATTTCCGCTGTATTAGCAGCAACAAGTATATTTGGTTATAAAAAAAGACAAAATCAGTTTGTGATAAACAGACTGAACATGATATTAAACTTTATTATAATAGGATTATTTGTATATCATTCACAAACTCTATCTGGAGAAGCGAAAGTTTCTGAGAAAGGTATTGGGATGCTTCTACCTATTTTTTCTATCGTTTTTCTTGCTTTGGCCAACAAGGCAATTAAAAAGGACGAAGATCTCGTAAAATCTGTGGACAGAATACGATAAACCTATCATCTTAGCTTATTAGTGCGTAGAAAATCCGTTTAGTGCCAACTAAGCGGATTTTCGTTTTTATATTTGCCACGAAGACTCAAAGACAAAAAGATTTTGAATTGAAAATATATGATATTTTTACTTGATTCTTTTTTTTTCTGCCTTTTACCTTTTTCTAGGCTCTTTCAAATCTACTTGTCTCCTATTTCTATAATTTCTAAACTTTGAATTTTATCTCCATCAATTTCAAACCGTAACATGGTTCGTTTTTTATGAAAACCTGAAATTCCAGCTGCACCAGGATTCATATGCAAACAATTTAGTTTTTTATCGAACATCACTTTCAAAATATGGGAATGACCAGAAATGAATAACTTCGGAGGATTTTTAGTAATTTCTTCACGAATAGCAGGACTATATTTCCCAGGATAACCACCAATATGTGTAATTAACACTTCAACTCCTTCACAAAAAAAACGATTGTTTAAAGGGAATTCTAAACGCGCTTCATGATTGTCTATATTTCCAAAAACAGCACGTAACGGTTTTAATTTTTGAATCGTATCTGTAACTTTTAAATCTCCAATATCACCTGCATGCCAAACTTCATCAGCTAATTTCACATATTTTAAAATGGTTTCGTCAATATGACTATGTGTGTCAGAAAGTAAGAGTATTTTTTTCATACTACAAAAGTAAGATTTATATGAGCCAAGTATAAAGTAAAAAGATAAAAGTTTTTAAAAGTAATAAAGTCACGAATTGTATTTAAATTTGTTAACACAGATTCAAGAAATTTTAATAATTTTTATAATTTTTCCAATCTGTGTTAAAAAAACAAATCGATTTTTGAACTTGTTCTTGAACTTGAAAAATAGTATTTTTGCCAAACTAAATCAAACGAATTGAGATACTTCATCGAATTTGCGTATAACGGAAAAGAGTATTATGGGTTTCAAGTGCAACCTAATGCGATTTCAATTCAGGAAACTTTGGATAAATCTCTATCCTTGTTACTAAGAGAAAAAATTGAAATTGTAGGCGCAGGAAGAACAGATTCTGGTGTTCACGCCAAACAAATGTTTGCTCATTTTGACACTGAAGTTGAATTTGATGTAACAAATACTATTCAAAAATTAAATTCGTTTTTACCTAAAGATATTGCCATTTTCAATATTATTGGAGTACACCCTGAAGCTCATGCCCGATTTGATGCTACGAGTCGAACTTACGAATACCACATCAATACGTTTAAAGATGTTTTTAATGCGGATGGAAGCTGGAAAGTGCATCATCAATTAGACTTAGACTTAATGAATGAAGCCAGTAAAATACTATTCGAATATATTGATTTTGAATGCTTTTCGAAAACTCATACCGATGTAAAAACCTTCAACTGTAAAATTACAGAAGCGCATTGGCAACGAAATGGAAATCAAATTATTTTCACCATTACCGCTGATAGATTTTTACGAAATATGGTTCGAGCAATCGTTGGAACACTAATAAACGTTGGCATTAACAAAACGTCTTTAACAGACTTTAGAAATATCATAGAAAGTAAAAGTAGAAACAAAGCCGGATTTTCAGTTCCCGCTCACGGATTGTATCTAACAAAAGTAAAATATCCTTATCTTTAGCCTTTTAAAAATTATATCAGCCAAATGAGCGTTTTAAAATCCTCCTCTTTTAAAAAAGTTTTACACTATGCCAAGCCGTTTAATAGCAAACTAATTAGTGTGGGCTTTTGGGCTATTTTTTTAGCTATTGTTGCGGCATTAAGACCTTTAATTTTAAACATCACCATCGATAAATACTTTGTTGATGCCAGTAAAGAAACCAATGTAATTCAGGATTATTTCCTAAACGTAATGCGATTTATTCTTCAGGATGGCAATAAGGCTTACAATATAAAAATATTAGTAGCTTTAATGCTTGTCATATTAATTTTAGAAGTAGTCGCACAATATTTTTTCGTATATCTTTCGAGTTGGTTGGGACAAGATATTGTAAAAGTTATTAGAGAAAAATTATTTGCACATCTAGCAAGTTTTAAAACCAAATATTTTGATAATGAACCTGTTGGAAAACTAATTACACGCTGTGTTTCCGATATGGAAAATATTGCTAGTATTTTTAGTCAGGGTTTATTTATGATTGTAAGTGATGTGCTAAAAATGATAATTGTTCTGGCTTTCATGCTACTTATCAATTGGAAAATTACTGTTATCGTTTTACTAATTATGCCTCTTATTTTAATTGCCACCAACATTTTCAATAAAAAAATGAAAGTAGCTTTCAACGAAGTTCGTAATGAAGTGGCTAATTTAAACACCTTTATTCAAGAACGATTAACCGGAATGAAAATTGTTCAACTGTTTAATCGTGAAAAAATTGAATATGAAAAGTTTAAGGAAATAAACAACAAACACAATAAAGCCTGGTTAAAAAACATTTTGTACAACAGTATTTTTTTCCCAATTGCCGATATAATTTCGAGTATAACTTTAGGTTTAGTAGTCTATTTCGGAGCTTTATTTATTATTAATGGTGATACAGAAACTAGCGTTGGACAACTTATTTCTTTCAATATGTATATTGCCATGTTGTACAATCCGTTACGACAAATTGCAGATAAATTTAATGTCATGCAAATGGGAATTGTAGCAGCTGATAGAGTTTTTGAAATTCTAGAAACCAATGAAGAAGTTCAAAATAATGGGACAATCGTTGCGGAAAAATTAAAAGGAAATATTAAGATTGAAAATGTCAGATTTAGCTATTTATCTAACGAAGAAATTCTTAAAGGCATTAATCTTGAAGTAAAAGAAGCAGAAACTATTGCTATTGTTGGTGCCACTGGAGCAGGAAAATCGACCATCATCAACTTATTAAATCGCTTTTACGAAATAGACTCAGGTACTATTTCAATTGACAACATTAACATCAATGATTATACTTTAGAAACCTTACGAAAAGAAATTGCTATGGTTTTACAAGATGTTTTCTTGTTTGCGGATTCCATTTACAATAACATTACTCTTTTTGATGAAAATGTGAAACGTGAAGATGTTTATGAAGCGGCTAAGAAAATTGGAATTCACGATTTCTTGATGTCATTACCCAACGGATACGATTACGATGTTAAAGAACGTGGTGTAATGTTATCGTCCGGACAACGCCAATTAATTGCTTTTTTACGCGCTTACATTAGCAATCCAAGTATTTTAATTTTAGATGAAGCCACTTCTTCAATTGATTCGCATTCGGAAGAATTGATCCAAAAAGCTACCAAAACATTAACGGAAGGAAGAACATCTATTATTATCGCACATCGTTTGGCAACTATTGTGAATGCCGATTGTATTATTGTTATGGACAAAGGTTTAATTGTAGAAAAAGGAAACCATAAAGAATTATTACAACTAGAAAACGGTTACTATAAAAAACTATACGAAGCACAATTTGAAAAACCAGAAATTTTTACATCTTGACTTTGAAGTTCAAACTATCTACTTTTTTTTGTAGCTATTAATTCAAAAAAAGTACGGACTTCATAATTTATATTTTCCTCTTGTCACATTTGATAAAATTACTTAATTTGGCTACCAATTCGAAATCAGAAAAAGTAGCATAATTAATTTTCATGCTGAAGTTCACAAAAAATTTCAAATACAATTCAATTCACACGTATAATTTGTAAAATATGTCAACTTATTCTCCATTCTCAGCAAAGCAATTACTTCCTCAAGAAGAAAAACTAGAAATCGCCAAGCACAAAAGTGAATTATTTATTGGAATTCCAAAAGAAACTTCATACCAAGAAAGAAGAGTTTGTCTGACTCCAGATGCCGTAAGTTCGTTAGTCAATCATGGACATCGCGTAATGGTAGAATCGGGCGCTGGAAAAAATGCAAGTTTTTCAGACAAAGACTATTCAGACGCGGGTGCTGAAGTGACACACGATACAAAAAAAATCTTTTCATGTCCGATTATTTTGAAGGTTGAACCGCCAACTTTGGAAGAAATTGACATGATGAATAGCGAAGCCATTTTAATATCAGCCATTCAACTAAAAACTCAAAAAAAGGAATATTTTGAAGCAATTACAAAAAAGAAAATTACTTCACTAGCATTTGAATTTATTAAAGACAGTGATGGCTCTTATCCTGCTGTAAAATCTTTAAGTGAAATTGCTGGAACAGCATCTGTTTTAATTGCCGCTGAATTAATGATCAATAATAATGATGGTAAAGGATTGCTTTTTGGAAATATAACTGGAGTACCACCAACTGAAGTTGTAATTTTAGGGGCTGGTACCGTTGCAGAATACGCGGTTAGAACTGCGTTAAGTTTGGGTGCGAATGTTAAAGTTTTCGATAATTCTATTACAAAATTACGTCGTTTGCAAAACACTTTAAACCAAAGAATTTTTACTTCAACCATACATGATAAAGCACTATTAAAAGCTATAAGACGTTGTGATGTTGCTATTGGCGCACTTCGAGGAAAAAACAGAACTCCAATTGTGGTGACAGAAACAATGGTAGAACACATGAAAAAAGGAGCAGTTATAGTTGATGTTAGTATAGATACTGGTGGATGTTTTGAAACCTCAGAAATTACAACCCACGAAAATCCTACATTCATAAAAAGTAATGTAATCCATTATTGTGTACCTAATATTCCTTCCAGATATTCTAAAACAGCAAGTATTTCAATTAGTAATATTATTTCTCCAATATTAATTCAAATTGCTGAAGACGGTGGAATAGAAACCGCAATTCGTTGCAATAAAGGATTAAAAAACGGAATTTATTTTTATCATGGTATTTTAACCAATAAACCTATAGCAGATTGGTTTAACTTAGAACACAGAGATATAAATTTAATCGTCTTTTGATTTAACTTACGCGCCCAATCATTTACTAACTTTACGTCTTAAATAAAATCTCTTGAAAAGCAGGTTTTGTAAGAATTTTTATTTCCTCCAAAATTAGAATTATGTATTTTAGCGAATTCCTTAATTTGCTATAAATTTATAATACATTAATATCAAATTATTAGGTTTTTGGATAATAAATTTTGTTTTTATTTGTAAATACCTTCAAAATTTATTAAATTAATAATATTAAAATATCAAAAATATAAGAAAAAATGTTATTTTTAACTGATTTTTTTGAATTTTATCTAAAAATTAAACTTTTTCTTTGAATTTAAAATTCTTACATTTAATATTGCATCAACTAATTAACTAATTTAATATTTTATGAAAAAAATCATTTTATCACTTGCTATTGTGAGTATGCTTTTTTCTTGTAACAAACAAGAAGATTCAGTTTCAAATGAAAGTAATTTATCTAATGTAGCAAGCAGAAGAGCTTGTTATTCAGATCAACATTTAAAAGACCAATTGGCTGCTGATCCTACTTTAGCAAAAAGAATGGAAGAATTTGAATTAAAAGCTGCTGAAGCTATTGCGCAAGGTAGAATTGTAAATGGTGTTTTAGAAATTCCTGTAGTTGTTAACGTATTGTACAGAACAACTGCTGAAAATATTTCTTTAGCTCAAATTCAATCTCAAATTGATGTGTTAAACAAAGATTTTAACGCGACTAATTCAGATTACAACACTGCAAACAATCCATACAGTTCTGTAAGAGCAAATGTTGGAATTCGTTTCGTACTAGACCAAGTTATCAGAAAAGCTACTAATAAAACTTCTTGGGGTACTAACGATGCTATGAAAAGAACTACTACAGGTGGACTTAACGCAGTATCTCCTACTACTAAAATGAACATGTGGATTTGTACAATTGGTGGTGGAATTTTAGGTTATGCACAATTTCCTGGAGGAGCTGCAGCAACTGACGGAGTAGTTTTAGATAGTAAATATACTGGAACTACTGGTACAGCAACTTTCCCATTTAACTTAGGAAGAACTGGAACTCACGAAGTTGGACACTGGATGAACTTACGTCACATTTGGGGTGATGCTACTTGTGGATCAGATTTAGTTTCTGATACTCCAACTCACAATGCTGCTAACTCTGGAGTTCCTGCAGTTGGACACAGAAGTACTTGTTCTGGTACTCCATTAGAAATGTACATGAACTACATGGATTATACAGATGACAGAGGAATGTACATGTTCACAAACGGTCAAAAATCTAGAATGTTAGCGATATTTAATGTTGGAGGTTCTAGAGCTTCTTTCAGATAATATAACAAAACACAAATAATTTTTCCCGAATAGTTGAAAAGCTATTCGGGATTTTTTTTATATTTGAATAAAAAAGTAACATGACAAAATCCAAAGAAATATCCAACGCCTTATTAAGAACTCTTTTTATATTAGTAGGAATAGGAATTTGTGGTTATTTTTTATTTTCCATCGCATCGATAATTGTTTATGTAATTCTTGGTATTTTATTAAGTTTTGTAGCAGAACCCATTTCTAAATTTTTACAAAAGCGTTTTAAATTTAAACCTATATTAGCTATAGTAACTTCATTATCCGTTTTTATCCTCTTATCATTTGGAATTTTAATGTTATTTGTTCCTCTAGTATTAAGTCAAAGTAAAAACCTATCGCTTTTAGATATTAATTCCTTGGAAAAAAACTCAAGCTTATTCATTCAAAATGTAGATATCTGGCTAAAAGGTCATAACATTAATTATGAAAACATTATCAATCCGCAAAAAATCTCACAAAACTTAAATTTCAATTTCATAACTGATATTCTCAATTCAATAATTGGTTCTATTGGTAGTTTTGGAATGGCCTTTTTTTCAATATTTTTTATCTGCTTTTTTATTCAAAAAGACAGAAAACTTGTAACAGCAAATTTAATAACTGTATTACCAGATTCTAATAGATGGAGAATTATTGCTTCACTTTTAAGAATTAAAAACATGTTAACCAAATATGCAATTGGTTTATTATTACAACTGCTAATTGTATTTGTCATGTATTTAATTGTACTACTAATCTTCGGTATAGAAAACGCATTTATTATTGCGCTTCTTGGAGCAATTTTAAATATCGTTCCGTATGTTGGACCAATTATTGCGCTTGTAATGACAGCCTTTTTAACTATGCTAAATTTTATTAATCAAGATTTTCAAACAGTTGTTTTACCAACAACTTTATATGTTATTATCGGTTATTTTATTGTTCAAATAATAGATAATAATTTTAGTCAACCTATAATTTTTTCAAAAAGCACCAATTCACATCCTTTAGAAATTTTTCTAGTTACCATAATCGCTGGAACACTTTTAGGAATTGTTGGAATGATTATCGCAGTACCACTGTATACTGCAATTAAAGTTGTATTGAAAGAATTTTATCCAAACAACACATTTATCGATATTTTAACTAGAAGTTTATAATGAATTTAAACATTATTACTACTGAAATTCAAGATTTTATTGACAAATCACTTCAGGCAAATATCTCAAAATTGGCTTTATCTAAAAGCCCTTTTCCAGAAATTGATTGGAAAGAAATTATCAATCAAATTGTTTCTAAAAATAAAGCAAAAAATAAATTACCTAGTTGGTTTGAAACGTATGGAATTTACTTTCCGCCTAGCCTTTCTATAGAACAATCTTCATCTGAAATTACTGCTAAATACAAAGCAAATTTAATTTCTGGAAAAGCTATAATCGATTTAACAGGTGGTTTTGGAGTAGATTGTTATTATTTCGCTCAAAATTTTGAAACTGTTATTCATTGTGAAAAAAATAGCGAACTTTCTGAAATAGTAGCACACAATTACAAACAACTAAATTGTAATAATATTGGCTGCATTGCTAAAAATAGCTCTGATTTTTTAGCAGAAACTTCAACAATTTTCGAATGGATTTATCTTGATCCAAGTAGAAGAAGCGACACAAAAGGCAAAGTGTTTTTACTAAAAGACTGTTTACCGAATGTGCCCGAAAATTTAGATTTCTATTTTTCGAAAAGTAAAAATATTTTAATAAAAACAGCACCAATTTTAGACATCACAGCTGGAATAAGTGAATTAAAATATATCAAATCAATTCATATAGTAGCCATAGAAAACGAAGTTAAAGAAATTTTATGGTTTTTAGAAAAAGAATATCGTGGAGAAATTGAGATTGTAGCGGTAAACATTCAGAAAGAAAAAATAGATACTAATAGGTTCACTTTAGGAGAAACTAAAAATGCAACTTTTGCTTTACCAGAACTTTTTTTATACGAACCTAACGCAGCACTTTTAAAATCAGGTTGCTTTGATAATTTATGTAATGATTTGAATATAAAAAAATTACAGGTAAACTCTCATTTGTTTACAAATATTAAATTAATAGAATTCCCGGGAAGACGATTTATAATTGAAGAAACTATTCTTTATAAAAAAGAAGAAGTTAAAAAGCATATTGAGGGAAAAAAAATGAACATTACAACACGTAATTTTCCATTATCAGTAGAAGAACTAAGAAAAAAACATAAAATTTCTGACGGTGGAAAGATTTACACATTCTTTACTACAAACCTAAATAACGAAAAAATTGTGTTAATTTGCACTAAAATTTAATATTAAAAATGAAAAATATAATCCGCATAATTACATTACTTTTATTAACTAACCTAGCATTTGGTCAAGAGAAAGCTTGTGAATTTGAAATTGAAATAGTAACAGACACCTCCAATACTAAAGTTCTAAAAGAAAAAATTATTGATGAAAATATATTTGGAAATACAACCTCATTTCTAACTTTTAAATTATTTGTAGTTGATGGCTTTGTAGGCTTAAATTTACAATATTTACAAAAAAGCAAAGATTTTTTATCGCCAATATGTATTGATGGAAATACTGTTGTTTACTTAGAATTATCAAACGGAAAACAAGTAAAACTGATAAATTCGTCTAAAAATGAAGATTGTAATGAGCTACAATACGATGAAATTAACAAAAATAATTTAAGAATATTATCTGGATTCTTTTATTTCACACCCGAAAACTTCCAAGATTTAAAAACTGAAAAAGTATACTTAATTAAAGTTACGGCAAATACAGGTGATGTAAACTTCGTAATAAAACCTGAATTAAACTCGGAAATCTATAAAGAAAAATCTACGCCAGATACTTATTTTATTGATTATTTAAAGTGTTTGGGAGTTTAGTTTTCATTCAATAAATTTCATTTACAAAATAACAAGAAATGAGTAAACTAAAACTACAAACTATTACCTTCTTAATGTTTGTAATCCAAACTTGTTTGGGTCAAACTTCTTCTAAAAAAGAAATCTATAATGCTGATTTTAAATGGACGATAACGATACCAGAAAACTTCATATCTGTAAGTTCAGAAGAATGGGCTAAAATGCAAGCAAAAGGTGAAGATGCAATTGAAAAAACGTTTAATGAAGATATAGTCAATCAATCGAAAACTATTTTTATTTTTAAAAATGATAATTTTAACTATTTCGAGTCAACGCATCAACCTTTCGATCCCCTGATTGATGGAGATTATATAGAAACTTTTGATGGCGTAAATGGATTATTAATGGAAACCTTCCAAACTCAAATGCCAAATGTAAAAATCGATACCCTTAGAGGCACAGAAAAAATTGATGGTTTAGAATTTCAAACTTTTAAAATGAAAGTAGTATATCCTAACAATCTAGTTTATACAATTTTAATGTTTAGTAGACTATTTGATAAGAAAGAACTAACAGTCAATATTATGTTTATTGATGAAGAAAAAGGCAATCTAATGTTGGAAAGTTGGAAAAAATCAAGATTTCAAAATTAGTAATACTGTTTTAAAAATACAAAAGGACTTTTTTATTATAAAGTCCTTTTTTTTATCTTCTAGATTCTTTCAAAATACATTGCCTTTACAATTCCATCTGAAAGTCCGATTTTTGGCACATAAATATGGTTGGCTCCGCTCCATTTCATGGCACTTAAATATATGGTAAGTGCTGGAATAATTACATCGGCACGGTCAGTGTTTAAACCTAATTCGGCAATACGTTGTTCGTAAGTTAAACTGTTAATATAATCAAATTGTGTTTTTAAATACTTATAAGTTAAGGGCTTATCTTGCATCTTGCCTGATAATTTAAAGGTTTTATTAATGTTTCCACCCGAACCAATCATTATTATATTATCTAAACCTTCCGTATTGGTTTTTATCCATTTTTCAATTTCTTGCCAAACTATTTCGTTTACCATATGGTTTAACAAACGGACGGTTCCATTTTTGAACGATTTGGAAACTACCATTTTTCCATTTGAAAACAATGAAAATTCTGTACTTCCACCACCCACATCAACATATAAATAATTTTCGTTTGTTTTGATAAACTGATGCAAATCGGAAGAAGCAATTATGGCTGCTTCTTTTTTTCCATCAATAATATCAATTTTTATATCTGCTTTTTTCTTGATAATTTCGATTACTTCTTTTCCATTATAAGCTTCTCTCATGGCTGAAGTAGCGCATGCCATATACTTTTCAACTTTATATACTTTCATTAATAATTTGAAAGCTTTCATAGCATCAATCATTCTGTCGATATTATCTTCAGAAATTTCTCCTACAGTAAAAGCATCTTGACCCAAACGTATGGGCACACGTATTAAAGCACTTTTATTAAACTGTACTTCTTTATTTTTTTGCTCAATAATATTAGTAATTAACAAACGCATGGCGTTAGAACCAATATCTATTGCAGCATATTTTTTTATATGAATCATTAACTTTTATTTTTAGCCACGAATTACTTTTAATTACGAGACTGCATTTCACGAACTATTCAAACAAGATTTTATAATTTTTACTAAAAGAATAAATTATAGTACTTCAGTAATTACTTCTAACTTGTTTTGATAATATTTATACATTTCTTGTTGTGCTCTAAACGGTTTTTCATCGCCACGTTTGCGGTATTGATTTTCAAATTTTTCAGAATGCAATCGGGCTTTTACGTTGGCTTTCCATCCGATTTCAAAGGTTTCAATTAAATCTTGTTTGATTTCTTTATCGTAAATTGGACAAGTAACTTCTACCCTTGCATCTATATTTCTGGTCATAAAATCTGCAGAAGATATAAAAACTTCAGGATCATTATCGTTACAAAAAATAAATACTCTCGAATGCTCTAAATAATTATCGACTATACTAATCGCTTCAATATTTTCACTAATTTTTAATTTATTTGGTACTAAGCAACAAATACCTCTAACAATTAATTTAATTTTTACACCAGCTAAACCTGCATCATATAGTTTATCGATCATTTTATAATCAGATAAACTATTCATTTTCAAATTGATATACGCTGGCTTTCCTTCTAACGCATTTTTAATTTCCCTTTCAATTAATTTAACAAAACGAGATCTTGTATAATGTGGGGAAACAATTAAATGTTTGTATCGATGCACTCGATAATTGACTTCAAAAAATTCAAAAACTTTAGAAACGTCTTTTAAAATTCTAGAATCACTTGTAAATAAAGTAACATCTGTATATATTTTAGCAGAAGATTCACTAAAATTTCCAGTCGAAATGAAACCGTATCTTTTCATTTCATCATTTTCAACTCGTTCAACCACACAAATTTTACTGTGAACTTTTAAACCTTTCACACCAAAAATTAAGTTAATGCCTTCTTCTTGCATTTGTTCTGCATAAGAAATGTTACTAGCTTCGTCAAAACGAGCTTGCAATTCAATTTGAACGGTTACTTTTTTTCCATTTTTAGCAGCATTAATCAGTGAACTCACAATCTGCGAATTTTTAGACAATCTGTACAAGGTAATTTTTATGGATTGTACTTTCGGATCGAGAGCTGCTTCTCTTAAAAAACGAATTACGTATGAAAAGGATTGGTAAGGTGCATGCAATAAATAATCTTTTTCTTTAATACTTTCCAGCATGCTTCCCTCTAAACTTAAACCCTGAATAGGCAATGGAATATTTTGTTTGTACAACAAATCGTAACGACCTAAATTAGGAAAATCCATATAATCTCTACGGTTGTGATATCTTCCTCCAGGAATAATTGAATCGGAACTATCAATTTTCATTCTACTCAAGAAAAAATCTAAGGTGTCTTTATCAATGGCTTGATCGTACACAAATCGAACAGGTTCCCCTACTCTTCGCTCTTTTACACTGTAAGAGATTTTTTCAATAAAACTTTTACTTAAATCCGAATCAAATTCTAATTGTGCGTCGCGAGTGATTTTAATCATGTGCGCAGCGATACTTTCGTAATCGAAAATTGTGAAAATACTGTCAATACTATAGCGAATCACATCGTCTAGAAGAATAATGTATTGTTTTTCAGAATTAGAAGGCAAAACTACAAATCGGTTAATAGTTTTAGGAATTTCAACAATTGCGTAGCGTATTTCTCTGTCATTTAACAACTGAGAAATGATTCCAGACTTATTTTTTTTCATAACCAGTTTAACGGCTAAATATCCGGAAGTATCTTTAATTAGTGGAAATTCTACTAAATCATTTAACATGATAGTAACCAATTCCGGACTTACTTTCTGAATGAAAAAATCTTTAATAAAGGTTTCTTGCTCTTTATTGATTTCTTTTTCATTGATGATGTAAATCCCTTCTTTTTCTAATTTTTTTTCGATATCATTTAAAATTCTTAAACTCTCCGACTGATGTTCTATAACAATTTCAGTAATATCTTTTAACAATTGATCGGCGGAAATACCACCTAAAATAGGTTTAGTATCAATATTTTCTAAACTCATTCTTCTGATTGCTGCATAGCGTACACGGAAAAATTCATCTAAATTATTTGAAAAAATTCCTAAAAATCTTAATCTATCTAATAGTGGAACATTTTCATCTGCAGCTTCTTGAAGTACTCTTGCATTAAAAGTTAACCAACTTTTTTCTCTATCTATATATGGATTCATTATTTATATCACTTCTTATTAATTTTGGAAATAAAATATTTTTTACTTTTCCTTTTTTGATGTTTAACCAATTATCATTGTCAAATTCAATTTGTACTACTCCAGAAGTTGGTACATTATCTATATATTTATTGCTGAATGAGTTAACAAAATTTGTAATCGCATCATTATGACCAAACAAAATAATATTTTCAAATTGGTTATCGCATCCTTTTATTTTTTCATATAAATCTAAGTAATCAAATGTATACAAATCTTTTTTAAAGATAATATTTTCGATAGGAATTAACAAATTTTGAGCAAAAATATAACAAGTTTCTTGAGTTCGTTTAGCAATACTACTCCATACTACAAAGCGGTTTGGAAGTAATTTATTAAGCTTAGAAGATACCAAAAGTGCATCATTTATTCCTCTTTGAGAAATGGGTCTGTCGATATCGCTTAATGGTAAGTCCCAATTTGATTTTGCATGTCGTATTAAAAATAAATTTTTCATTGCATTCCTTTTTAGTGAATCTTAAAAGTAATTAAAAAAAACAACTACCTACTTACCTGAAAGTTACTTTTAAAAGTTTTTATGTTACCGTTTAACGATTTTTAATGGTTCAAATAATTTTTAAAACTTTAAAAGTACAAATTAGAAACAGCTTCAAATAGGATTCCGATTTATTTACCTAAAAAATAACTAAAATTTAACTCATCTTATTCTTCTTAAATCTCTTTTTAAGAAATTTTATTTTCTAGTTTCAAATTTTAAAAAAAACAAATTATTATTTCTAATTTTAAATTTCAAACTTTCTACAATCTGTAACTTGAATTTTTCATTTGCTCCAAACTTTCAGGAATAAAATAACATTCAAACAATTCGATCGAAGCGTATAAAAATGGTAAGTTTTAAAACAGCATTCCATAAACTAGTCACACAAAATATTTCAATTAATGATACATCAAAAAATAAATTTAACTTTATTAGAGATAAATAGCTAAGGATTCTTATTTTTATATTTTAAATTAATTCATCTAAAATATTGAGATACTCGCGAAAAAAATATTAATTTATGAAAAATTACCTATACAAATTTTTAATATTATTTGGTATTTTGAGTTATGGGCAACAAGACTCGCAGTTTACTCAATATATGTATAATACCATAAATATTAATCCCGCTTACGCAGGAACGAGAGAATCGTTAAATATATTTATGCTTCATAGAAACCAATGGGTGGGATTGGATGGAGCACCAATAACTAACTCCGCATCAATAAACACTAATGTAGGTGATAGTAAATTTGGAGTGGGACTTTCATTTATTAATGATAACATTGGACCAACTCAAGAAAATACTATTTCTGCAGACATTGCTTACATTATACCACTAAATAATGAGTACAAGCTTTCTTTTGGAATAAAAGGAACTGCCAATTTTTATAGTTTAAACGCAAATAAATTAAACATATTTCAACAAAATGATCCCGAATTTCAGAGTTTAAATGGAAAACTTTCACCAAACATTGGAACTGGAGTATATTACTATTCGGATACGTTTTATGTTGGTGCTTCGGTTCATAATTTTAACCGAACAAAATATTATGATACAAATGAAATTTCAATAAATACTAAAGCTGTAAGCTATTATTTATTATCGGGTTATGTTTTTAATTTGAATGAAAAAATTAAATTTAAACCTTCTTTTTTAGCAAAAGTAAATGAAGGAGCGCCCTTTCAATTAGATGTAAATGCTAACTTTATGTTCAATGAAAAGTTTGTAATTGGCGGCTCCTACAGATTAGACTCGGCAGTAAGTGCATTACTTGGTATTCAATTTTCTAACTCGTGGTTTTTGGGTTACGGATATGATTTAGAAACCACAAAATTATCCAATTATAATTCCGGTTCTCATGAAGTTTTCTTGAGATATGAAATTTTTAAAAACACAAAAATTGTGGCGCCTAGATTTTTTTAAAACAATATCGAAATAAAAAAGCTGATTCGTTGTAAATCAGCTTTTAATAGTGTTATATTTTAATTCCTGGTGGAAGTAATTCATGAAATTTTTTATTTTTTCTAAAAAAAGAAACAATTTTTGTATTCGTTGGTACTACTTTAAACTTACGTTCTTGGGCAATATCTAAAACTGTTGCGATAAATTCATTAACTTTTTGTTCTTGCTCATTCTCATTCGCACAAAGCTTAGTTAAAAATATCTTTCTTTCCTGAATGGCATATTCAATAGTTAAAAGACCGTTATCTGTTTTAACTTCAAATTGTCTTAATAATTCGTTATCTTTAATTTCTTCAACTTGCATAAAATATTGTCTTTAAATACTAACAAATCTTAATTGTTTGTTAAAATGCGACACAAATTTACAAAATAAACAAAGACTAGTCAAGTACTAATTAAATGAAAATCATAAGAATAGAAAATAATTAATTAAAAATGCATTTTTATAGAAAAAAAAGAGAAAAAAAATAAATTTATATCCTAATTTTAAGGCATAAAACTAATTCTTATGTCTAAAATACAAGTATATTTTGTTCCTGGTTTAGCTGCCAGTATCGAAATATTTGAAAACATAAAACTGCCTGAATCTACTTTTGAAATGCATTTTTTAGAATGGATTTTACCCGTTCATAATGAAAGTATTGAAAAATATGCAAAAAGAATGTGTGATAAAATAACACATGAAAACATTGTATTAATAGGTGTTTCTTTTGGTGGAATTATGGTACAAGAAATGAGTAAACTAATTTCTACTCGCAAAGTAATTATTATTTCAAGTGTAAAAAGTAATCAAGAATTACCGATTCACATGAAACTTGCTAAAGCTACCAAACTATATAAAGCAATTCCAACTAGTCTTTTGGGAAAAGTAAATTATTTATCGAGATACATCAAAGGACGTGGTTTACTTGCAAAAAGAGTAAAATTATACAACAAGTATTTATTTATGAAGCAAACTAAATATTTAGATTGGGCGATTGAAAATGTTTTACTTTGGCAAAGAAGTGTTCCTGATGATAAAGTAATTCATATACATGGCGACGAAGATATGGTTTTTCCTATTAGCAATATCAAAAATTGCATCAAAGTAAAAGGCGGCACCCACATTATGATTGTAAACAAATACCGATGGTTAAATGAAAATTTACCTAAATTAATTTTAGAATAATAAAACGCAAACAAATGAAAACAATACACAAAACCTTAGTACTATTTACCCTTTTTATAGTTTGTGGCTTACTAATTTATGCCACTTCTTACCAAAATATTTCTAAAAATAATTATCAAGAATATCCTTTAGATATAGACTTTTGTGGGGAAAAAGTACCAACTGATTTGGCAGATGTTAAAGAACGTTTAGATAGAGAAATGTTAGTAAACATAAACATGAATGCTTCTACTGCTATTCTAATAAAGAGAGCTAATAAAGTATTTCCAATCATTGAACCCATTTTAGCAAAAAATGGTATTCCAGACGATTTTAAATATCTGGCTGTGATTGAAAGTGGCTTAATCAATGCAGTTTCTCCTGCTGGAGCAAGAGGTGTTTGGCAATTTATGCCCGCTACAGCAAAAGAAAGCAAATTGGAAGTTACAGATCAAGTTGATGAAAGATACCATATCGAAAAAGCTACTCAAGCTGCTTGCGAATACTTGTTAAAAGCGAAAAATAAATTAGGAAATTGGACGGTAGCAGCTGCTTCGTATAATGGTGGAATGGCTGGTTTGCAAAATCACATCAATTATCAACAAAGTTCTAATTATTATGATTTGTGGCTAACTGATGAAACTGCGCGATACGTTTTCAGAATTTTAGCTTTAAAAGAAATTATGAAAAACCCTGAAAAATATGGTTATAACATTCCAAGAGAAGCTTTATATCCAAAAATTAACACCAAAAGAATAACGGTTGACTCTACGATAACCAATTTATCTGCTTTTGCTATTAGTCAGGGAATTAACTATAAAATTTTAAAAACACATAATCAATGGTTAAGAGATAAAAGATTAGATAATCCTACCAAAAAGGTATATGAAATTGAAATTCCAACTGAAGGATACAAGTCAGAATAAAAAACAATCTTACACTTAATTGAATTGTCTCCAAAAAAAAATTTAAGATTACTAATTTCCGGCCATTCTGGTAGTATCAAAACCGTCATTAACAATTAATGAAGTTAATCCTGAATTGAATTTATTGTAATAAAAATCTAATGATTTTTTCATGTTGACTTTATTTTCAGGCTTTACAAAATTTTTCTGAATATCCACTAATTCCATATTTTCATCAATCAAATAAGAAGTGGGAAAACCAAAAGTTCTTTTCAAAAAAGAAATTGCTTTTAAATCTTTTTGTTCAGTATCATTAGCATAGCAAACCATTATATCAGAATCAAAATTTCTTGCTATCTTTTTCATTTCGCTTTTTTTATTCCAAAACACCACAACTATTTGCATTTTGTCTTTATATTCTTTGGCAATCTGATTTAAAGCTGGAATTTCACCTTTTCCCATAATGCACCATGAAGAATAAGTTACCAATAAAATAGGTTTATCAATGGCAGACAGTTGAATTCTGCTTTTCCCTAACCTTTTAAATGAAAAATCGTCAAAATGTGTTCCTTTCAAAGAATTTTCAACTAAAGAATCGAACAAACTCTCTGCTTTTTCATAATTTTTAGTAGTATAAGCTTTATTAGATAAACTTACATATTTTTTAAAATTTGATTTAACAGAAGCAGAAAAAACAGCAATTGTATCTGTAGAAGATGCAAATGTTGAAATTGTTACAAAACACAATAAAAAATAGATTTTTTTCATAACATTGACTTTATTTGTTACAAATTTACAGCTATGTATGCATGCATAGAAAAATAATCGTTACGACATTTAAAAAGTCGTTAAACAACATTATAGCAGTGTTAAAGCTCGAAAATATCGGTAAAATGCATATTTTTTGTATTTTTTATAAATTTTAGAATTTTACTTGTATTTTTACCAAAAAGAAAACTTTTGAAAAATAAGAAAATTGTCATTTCAGGCATAAATATGGTTGAAGGTGGAATATTTACTATTCTTCATAACGTATTACAAGAGCTCTCCGAATTTAATAAAAACAATACCATTGAAGTCATTGCTTTAGTGCATGATGCCACAAAATTTAATTTTCCAAACATTCAACTGATTGAAATTCCTAATTCTAAAAAATCTTGGTGGTTCAGATTGTATTATGAATATTTTTATTTCAAAAAATTATCAAAAAAATTAAAACCCGACGTTTGGCTTTCTTTACACGATACGACTCCAAGAGTAATGGCAAAAAAACAATTTGTGTATTGTCATCATCCCACTACCTTTTTCAAACCAACATGGAAAGATTGGAAATTCGATTATAAAATTGGTGTTTTTTCTTTATTTTATGATACATTGTTTCAAATAAACATAACTAAAAACCACACCGTTTTTGTACAACAACATTGGATCAAGGAAGTGTTTGAAAAACGTTTTCAGATTAAGAATGTTAAAGTAGCCTTACCAGAATTTGTAGAAGAAATTACAACAGAAACATATAATTTTGAAACCGGTAAAATTCACTTTTTTTATCCTAGTTTTCCTAGAAGTTTTAAAAACCATGAAACCATTTTAGAAGCGATAAAAATATTGCCTCACGAAATTAAAGATAAATGTCAATTTCACTTTACAACAATTAAAGATAGTAAAGAAAAATATGCGCGATTTTTAATCAAAGAATATAGTTTTTTAAATAATGTTGTATTTTATGGAAAAGTAAAAAGGAAACAATTACTTTCTATGTACAACAGTATGGATTGCCTTATATTCCCCTCAAAAATTGAAACTTGGGGTTTACCAATTTCGGAAGCAAAAGCTTATAAAAAACCTCTTTTTTTAGCCAATTTACCTTATGCAAAAGAAACCTGTGGCGATTATGAAAAGGTTACTTTTTTTGAAGAAACGAATGCTGTAAATTTAGCGCAATTGATTACAGAATTTGTAAAAGGTAAACACCAATTTAAAGGAAATAAAACGCCTTATCCTACCAATGAAGATTTACAAAACTGGGAAGAAGTATTCCATTATATTTTAACTGATTAAGATGCCATTTTTTTCTGTCATAATTCCACTTTACAATAAAGAAAAGTATATTGAAAAAGCTCTTAAAAGCATTCTCAATCAGACGTTTACAGATTATGAAGTACTCATAATAAACGATTGTTCAACAGATAAAAGTGCTGAGATTGCTTCAACGTTTTTATCCGAAAAAGTGCAATTAATTCATCATGAAAAAAACAGTGGATTGGCTGCATCTCGAAATACCGGAATAAAAAAAGCACGTGCTAATTACGTAACTTTCTTAGATGCAGACGATGTATGGAAACCTCATTTTTTAGAAAAAATTTTCCAATTGATTGAGACGTTCTCAGAAGCCAGAATATTTGCAACAAATTATGAAGAAATTTGGAACCAAACCGTTAAAAAACCACATAACGGAAATGAAAATTTACCTGAACATTTTACGGGTTATGTCGATTTCTTTAAAACTAATTTAAAACAAGGAATTTACAATCATGGTTCTGTTTGTGTACATAAAGAAGTTTATGAAAAAGTTGGTTTTTACAACGAAAACATACAATTATCACAAGATTTAGATTTTAATATTCGAGCCAATTATCAGTACAAATTGGCGTATGACAACTCGGTTCAAATGAGTTATTTTATGCAAACCGATAACCAATTGACTAGAAGTTCGATTGTAAATAAAACGATTCCAAATTACGATTTGTATGAAGATTGGACAAAAAACAACGCCAATTTGAAAAAATATCTCGATTTTGAACGGTATGTTTTAGGAAAGCGGTTAAAGAAAAACAACGATTTACGTTGGAAAAAAATGACTGCCAATATTGATACTAACAATCTAAATTGGAAACAAAATTTACTTTTAAAACTGCCGAGTTCAATGCTAAATTTAATCGATAAACTAAAGTTATTTTTACTGAAATTAGGAATAAAACCTAGTACGTATTAATTTTTTATCTTGCTGAACTCGTTTCAGCATCTCATTTAGAATTAAGTAGATTCTGAAACAAGTTCAGAATGACAATGGTTACTTCACAAAACTCAAATATTCCTTATAACTTCTGATATAATCAGATTCAGAAAATTCTTCAGAAGCCAATACCAAACAAACGGAACCAGAAGAAAAGTTTTCTAGTTCTCGCCAAATGTTATTCTCAATAAGTAACCCTTTATCTGGTCGATTTAAAGTAACAATTTCTTTTGATTTTCCATCTTTCAAAACCACATCAAAACTCCCCGAAATCGCTATCAAAACTTGCTTTAGCTTTTTATGTGCATGTCCACCACGCTTGGCACCACTTGGCACATCAAATAAATAATAAACTCGTTTCACAGCAAAAGGAATTGTATCGTTTTCAATAACGCCAATATTTCCCTTTGTGTTATTTATTTTTGGAATATCTAGTATTTTGTAGCTCATTTTTTAATTAGTTTTTCAAAACCTTTAACCATTTAGCGCCAATAGTATCTAAATCAAACTGTTTTACACTTGTTAGCGCGTTTTCTTTATAGTGTAAATATAAATGAATATCTGAAACAAACAGATTCATCGCTTCAATTAGTTTTTCTGAATTCTGGTTTTCAACTAACCATCCATTTCTTTGATGTTGAATGATTTCACTAGGTCCGGAAGCATAGTTCCAAGAAATTACTGGTGTTTCACAAGCAAGAGATTCTAATAAAACCATAGGCATTCCTTCATATTTACTAGTTGAAATAGTAAATAAAGCGTTTTTATAATATCGAAATGGATTTTTTACACTGCCTTTGAAGACGATCATTTCTTTTAGGTTTAGACTTTCTGCTAATTTGATCCATTTATTTTTCAGTTTTCCTTCTCCTAAAATAATTAGTTTGATATTTTTTGATGGTAAAGTTGATTTTGCATAACATTCAATTAATTTATCGAATTGCTTCACGTTTTTATTCATACTTCCAGCTGATAGTATATATGAATAATCGTCTGAAACGTATTCATCAATCTTATCTGAAATCAATTCAAAATCAATTGGATTATAAATTAATTCTGATGGAATAAAATTATATTTAGCACTAACTTTATCATTAATTCCTTTTGAAACTGTAATAAATTGAAGGCAATTTCGATATAAAATTTTCGCTAAAAACGAATTCTTTGGAAGATACGATTTCAGTTTAAAGCTATGAACGGTTTGAATAAATTTAGGATAAACAAAATTATGAATCAACAATTCTTGCAAAAAAAGTGGTTTCGTTCTAAAATCAATCACATAATCAAAATGATGGTTCTTAAAAAAATTCTTTAACGCGAAAAATCGTTTACTTCTACTCCACCAACTGTTTCTTTTATCTTTTAAATGTTCTAAATGAAAAATTTTACCCGAAAAATTATAGGACACTTTTCCATTGAAAACCACATGATATATTTCAAAACCCTGATTATCAAAATAATTAGACAACAAAGCTGCTACACGTTCTGCGCCGCCATCTGAAAGTGTTGCTGTAACCAAACAAATTTTTAATACATCCGTTTTCTTATCCAAAAGACCTAGTTTTTAACAAATATAAAAATATTCAATAAACTATACCGCTCATTCTTTAAATTTATAAATACTTTGTATATTTGAGCAACTATAAAAGGATAATAATGTCATTTATTAAAACCACTGAGCAAACATCAAAATACGAGCATTTAGAAAAAATGTCTGTTCACGAATTGCTAACCCATATTAATAACGAAGACAAAACAGTTCCTTTTGCTGTTGAAAAAGCCTTACCACAAATTGAAGCTTTAATTGCAAAAATTATTGCAAAAATGAAAAATGGTGGACGCTTATTCTACATTGGTGCAGGAACGTCTGGAAGATTAGGCGTAGTAGATGCAAGTGAATGTCCGCCTACTTTTGGTGTAGCATTCGATACCGTAATAGGAATCATTGCAGGTGGTGATTCTGCAATTAGAAAAGCGGTAGAATTTGCGGAAGATGATAAAAATCAAGCATGGAAAGACTTACAAGCTTGGAATATTACGGATAATGATGTTGTAATTGGTATTGCAGCTTCTGGAACAACACCTTATGTAATTGGTGGTTTAGAAAAATGCAATGAAAATAATATTACAACGGGAAGTATTAGCTGTAATGCTGAAAGTCCGCTTTCAAAAACAGCGAAATATCCAATTGATGTAATTGTTGGTCCAGAATTCGTAACTGGAAGTAGTAGAATGAAAGCTGGAACAGCTCAGAAATTAG
The DNA here is from genome assembly GCF_011392115.1 of Flavobacterium difficile. Taxonomy (GTDB): domain Bacteria; phylum Bacteroidota; class Bacteroidia; order Flavobacteriales; family Flavobacteriaceae; genus Flavobacterium; species Flavobacterium difficile. Next base: position 617,978 of record NZ_JAAJBT010000002.1, on the reverse strand, counting down.
TTTTAAACATGATTTCTACATCCACTATGATTGCCTTAGGAAAAGTGAAAGGTAATAAAATGGTAGACATGCAATTGAGCAACGACAAATTAATCGATAGAGGAATTCGAATGATAATGGAAGAAATCCCAGTAACCTATGAAGTTGGTGCTGAATTACTAAAAACTCACGGAAGTGTAAGAAAAGCAGTTGATAACTATACAAGCTAAAATAAATAACAATCAAAAAACGTAAATAATATAATATGAAAAAATTATTCGTCATCAGTTTATTTCTAATTTCAGTAGTAAACTTCGCTCAAACAAGATTTGTTACAAGAGAAATTCCTGCCGGACAAGCAATTGAATTAAAAGACAAAAAAATGTTTATTAACAATGAACAAATTCCATCTTATGAGATTAAAAAATACCTGAAAGAAAACGATTATAAAGCCTATTCTTTATATAATAAAGCAAAAAACAAAAGTGTTTTTGGAGGTTTATTGTTAGGATTGGGTTCGGTTCTTATTGTAAGTGACGCTGTAAAAGCAGCTGTAACAGAAGGTGGAAATTATCCGACAGTTATGAGCGGAATTGGAGTTGTTTTTGCTGGAACTTCATATTTTGTTTTAAAAGGAAAAAATAAAAAGATGCAAACAGCTATAGAAACATATAACAGTGGATTACAATCAACTGGTGATTTAGAAAACAATTATAACACTAGTTTACAAGTAGTGGCTAACCAAAATGGCTTAGGTTTACGATTAAATTTTTAACATGTCTATCAATAGAGAAGTTTTAAACAAAGGTTTACGGTTTTTATTAGGTTCGCTACCCACTCTATTTATTGGTGTTTTTATCTTAAATAGTAGTTTTAAAAATCAAAAACATCCTTTATATGTCTATGTATTAATTTTAGCAATATTAATTTGTGCTTATGCTGTGTATCTAATGTTTAAAGGCATTAATACAATTATGAAAAGTATGTTTGAGAAGTAAAAAATGTCTGGAAACATATATAATATAATAGGCGGACTAATTTGGTGGTTATTTCATTTTGGAAAAAATAATTTAAGCATTGAAACTTCGGAACAATTTTATTTTAGAAACCAAATTACAATATTCATTTTCAACTTGTTATTTATCACTTCAGTTGTACTCTTATTTATCTATTATTAATGAAACAAATAATATTACTATTCGCTTTTACTCTAGTGTCTTGTTACAACCAAGAAAGATCATGTAAAGACTTTAAAACTGGAAAATTTACTTCCGAAACTACCGTTGAAGGAAAAAAATTTACCAGTACTTTTGAAAGAAATGATTCGATTCAAATAGAAAATTATAATGCGATTATTGACACTTTTTCCATTCGTTGGATTAATGATTGCGAATATATTTTAGAAAATGTGAAACCTAAAAATAGAGCTGAAAAAAAAGCCATTCATGTTAAAATACTAAACACCAAAGAATTAAAATACAATTTCGAATATTCTTTTGTGGGCGATTCAAAAAAACAATTTGGTTCTGTAACAAAATTGTAAAAGTCTACGTAAAATACATGTAAAATAAATTAACAAACTAAACTAAATGGAAATTTTATCAAATCCGAATGCTTGGGTAGCTTTATTAACCCTAACTTTTTTAGAAATTATTTTAGGAATAGACAACATTGTATTCTTATCTATTGTATCTGGTAAACTTAAAGCAGAAGACCAACCAAAAGCTAGAAGAATTGGTTTATTATTAGCCATGGCTTTCAGAATCATTTTACTTTTCGGAATTACTTGGGTAATGAGTTTAAAAGATTCTTTCTTTAATTTCGATTGGGGATTTGTATCAGGTGGATTAAACGGCCAAAGTTTAATTGTTTTTGGAGGAGGATTATTTTTACTTTACAAATCGGTTTCTGAAATTCACCACAAACTTGAAGGCGAAGAAGAAGGAACATCCGGAAAAGCAAGTAATTCATTAAGCGCTGCCATTATCCAAATTGCTTTGTTAAATATTGTATTCTCTTTTGATAGTATTTTAACTGCAGTTGGATTAGTTAGTGCTGCCGAACCACCAATTGGTTTTGGACCTGCAGGTGCATTAGAAATTATGATTGCTGCAATTGTCATTTCGATTGTAATCATGTTAATTTTCGCAGGACCAGTTTCCAAATTTGTAAACGAGCATCCAACCATTCAAATCTTAGGATTATCCTTCTTAATCTTAATTGGTGTAATGTTGTTAGCAGAAGGTTCGCATTTAGCAGAACTCAAATTCTTTGGAGGAACTGAAGTACATAGTATTCCAAAAGGCTATTTATACTTTGCCATTTTCTTCTCATTATTTGTAGAATTCTTAAATTTGAGAATGAAGAAAAACAGCAAAAAACCTGTAGTTTTACACAATAGTAAAATCTTAGACAATAAATTAACAGATGATGATTTAATGAATTAATATTTTTTCTAATACAAAAGCCTCATAAATTAAATTATGGGGCTTTTTTGTTTTACAAAGTCTCGTAATTTCTTCGAGACTTTTTTTTTGAATAAAAATAATAAATATTAACAAAATTTACGGTTACACCGTAATGAATACAGGCGCTACTTGAGTAATTTCACAAATAGAATTTATGAACTCATTTTCTTTGAAAGTTAGAAAAACATATAAAAGTTCTTTAACATCTATAGTAAATTATCTCATTCTTTAACCACTTTAAGCGGCAACAATTTTAACAGCTATTTAATCCTTTTAGTACACATTATTTGTCCCATTTAACTCACATTTTATGAAAAAAATTACATTAGTATTGGTATTTCTATTTTCGCTAAATAATGCTATTGGACAACCACCACCGCCTGGCATTAATTATTACTATACCATTGACACTAACAATGACGGGTATACTACATTTAACATTGATTATTATATCAACACCTATTTATTCAATAAGGCTTTAGCGATGGGATTCAATCTTTCGGGATATAATCTTTCCTTATATCCTAGCTATACAGATTACACTAATAATACGGATGTAATTGGAGCCTCTTATATTAATCAGGTAAGTTCTTCTCAGTATTGTAAATTAAAAATAGTATATAGTGGAACAGGAATTAGTTACGTTCAAGAAATTTTAGATAATAATTTCTCGGATATCATTTTAAGAACCGTAAATCATGATTTTGATGATGATCATGATTCTGTATTAAATTATCTTGAAGATTTAAATAATGATGGCATTCTGAATAATGAGGATACCGATTCTGACGGAATTTTTAATTTTCTTGATGATGATGATGATGGTGATGGTATTTTATCAATTACCGAAGATTATAACCAAAACGGTTTACTTTCTGATGACGACACGAATGCTAATGGAATTCCTGATTATTTAGACAATACCTTGATTTTAGCCTCTGAAAGTTTTATTACAAAAAATGATGTGAAACTTTTTCCTAATCCAGTACAAAACAATTTAACCATTTCAACTTCATTCGATACGTATCAAAATATTGAAATTTTAGATTTAAGTGGAAAAGTACTAACTGTAATAAATGAAAACACTACTAATATAGATTTCTCTGGTTTTAAATCTGGAATATACTTTGTAAAAATAAATTGGAAAGACACATCTATAAATTTCAAAATAATTAAACTATAAAAAAAAGCCTTATGCAAATAAGGCTTTTTTTTGTTTTATACTGTTTGATTAATCCAGACTTAACGTAATTTGTCCATCATCATCTAATTCTATATTGAAATCTTGAATGTCTTTGGCCTCTGTATCATCAGAAACAACTGCTTCTGGTTCATCCAAAATTTCTTCATAAGGTAACGGATCCAACAAATTGATTTGCTTAATCTTATCTGTTGTCAATTGGTTTCCTAAAGCTTTTATTCCTTTCACAGCAATAAACTCATCTAAATTCACAATCTGATTGTCTTTTTGCACACCTTTTACTTTAGCATAAATAACTTCAGCCATTGGCAACCAATCGGTTGAAACAATCTCTAGTTGTGACTTTTCGTGTTCTGTGATAAAAATTTCTTCTTTGTTTTCGTTTTCAATTAAGAAACGTTTTACATAATAACGCTCTTTTTCACCATCGTAATAAATCGCAGAAATTGGTTTTTTCGGATGCCATTTTTCCAACACAATCATGTCTTCATCAAAATGTGTCGTCAATTCAGGAATTATGGTTTTAATTTTCCCAGATTGATTGGCGATAAGTAATCTGTCATTAGGTTTGAATTCGCCAAGCAACTCGCCTCTTCCATCTACATTCAATCGATGAACCGTTTCATCGAACCAAATTTTTCTTGGTCGAAGTGTAGAAATTCCTTTTTCTTTTAATTCAATTTTCTTGATTGGATATTTAGAAACCGTATTTCCTTTACTAGCACGACCTTTAATCGCAATATCAGAAAAATCTTGATCCCATTTCAGTTTCTTGATACTTCCGACTTGACGTAATAAAATTGTTACCACTTCAGCTTCACCATTCGGATTTGCTGAAAAATATAACACTTGAGAACCAGGTTTTTCTTGTGTTAAATCGTAAAACTTATCACGAGTTACACCCGAAACATTGAAACGTTTAATAAATGTCGAACCATTTTTACCATCACGATACATCATGTTGTATATGGTACGTTTGTCGTTTTTATCGAAAACCGCAATATGAATGATGTCTTTACCAACGAACTTTTTATCGTCCACTTTTGAAATCATCATTCTTCCATCTCTAAGGAAAACAATTACATCATCAATATCTGAACAATCGGCCACATATTCGTCTTTCTTCAATCCCGTTCCGAAGAAACCTTCTTCTCTATTGACATATAATTTGGTGTTACGTAAAACCACTTTCGTAGCTTCAATCGTATCGAAATTTCTTAATTCCGTTTGGCGCTCTCTTCCTTTTCCGTATTTTTCTTTCAGTTTGGCGAAATAATCAATCGCAAAATCAATTAAATTATCTAAATGATGTTGCACCTCCTTCATTTGATCTTCCAACTTCGCAATAAAATCATCTGCTTTATCCGAATCGAAACGGGTGATACGAATCATTGGAATTTGCGTCAAGCGTTGTAAATCTTCATCCACAATGTCTCTTACAAATGATTTTTTGAAAGGTTCAAATTGCTTGTATAAATATGCATAAAGTGATTCTCTATCCGAATACAATTTGAAATCGATATACATTTCTTCACGAATGAAGATTTTTTCTAAAGTTGAAAAATGCCATTTGGTTTTTAGTTCTTCCAACTCAATTTCCAATTCGGCTTTTAATAACTGAACCGTTCTGTTTGTTGAAATTTTCAGCATGTCTGAAACGCCAATGAACAAAGGCTTATTATCTTGAATCACACAACCTAATGGGGCAACAGAAGTTTCACAAGCTGTGAAAGCATACAACGCATCAATAGATTTATCTGGAGAAACACCTGGAAAAAGATGAATTAATATTTCTACTTCTGCAGCCGTATTGTCTTCAATCTTTTTAATTTTAATTTTACCTTTTTCGTTAGCTTTCAAAATACTATCAATCAAAGTTGATGTATTCGTTGAAAAAGGAATTTGCGTAATGACTAACGTTTGCTTGTCTAATTGTGAAATTTTTGCACGCACTCGTACTCTTCCGCCTCGCATTCCGTCGTTATAATTCGAAACATCTGCAATACCAGCTGTTTGAAAATCAGGATAAAGCGTAAAAGGTTTGCCTTTTAATATTTTTATTGAAGCGTCAATTAATTCATTGAAATTGTGTGGTAAGACTTTCGTTGACAATCCCACCGCAATTCCTTCCGCACCTGAAGCTAATAATAAGGGGAATTTTACTGGCAAATTGTTTGGTTCCGCACGACGACCATCGTAAGAAACGCCCCAATCTGTAATTTTTGGAGAATATAAAACTTCCAAAGCAAATTTAGACAAACGCGCTTCAATGTAACGAGAAGCTGCGGCGCTATCTCCAGTTAGAATATTCCCCCAGTTTCCTTGACAATCGATAAGTAATTCGCGTTGGCCGATTTGCACCATCGCATCACCAATACTCGCATCTCCGTGAGGATGATACTGCATCGTATGTCCAACTACATTCGCCACTTTGTTATAACGACCGTCATCCAACTCTTTCAACGAGTGCATGATACGACGTTGTACGGGTTTGAAACCATCTTCAATTGCAGGAACGGCACGCTCTAAAATTACATACGAAGCGTAATCCAAAAACCAATCTTTGTACATTCCTGTCACTTTGGTAATGGTATCTTCTGGATTTTCGTCGTTTTCGTAAAAATGTTGTCCTTCGAAGTGTTTGGCATCTACTTCAATACTTTCTTCGAAAAAATCTTCTTCTTGATGGTTATCAATTGAATTATCCTCTGAATCAGTATGATCCGTATTTTCTTCTTCTGGATTTATGTTTTCTTCTTCGTCTTTCATTTATGCTGAATTTATTTTCAGTATTTTATATATCCTTTATTTTATATATCCTTTATTTTTCAAAAAATGATACTCTTTTTGGTTATCTTCATCATTCTCTACAAAATATTTTATTCCAAATTTTCGAAATAATTTATTCATGTCTGAAAAACAGAATTTTTCAAATCCTTCTAAATTTTCAGATTCTCGTAAACCAATACATTGAAAACAAAACTCTTGATATCCTACAATTTTATTTTTCTTATCTTTAAATAAGATTAAATGCCTTGGCTGATAACAAGCGGCAGCCATTTCTTCTGGAACACAAGTATCACAAACCATTAAGGCAAAAAGTTCTTTTTTCTGAATTTCATTTAAAACTATTCTTTCTTTAATCATTGTACTGTCAAAAGTAAATTTCTGATTCTCAATTAGATTTTTTCTAAAAGGGATTTCACCTTTATAACTAATTGTATCCCAAGCAATCCTATCGGGATAAGACAGAAACTCTATTTTTGCAACATTTTTTAAAGGAAATTCTCTTTTTTTTATTGACTTGCTAACTGATGGTTCAATAATATTAAATTCAGGCGTCTTTAGTTTCTCTTCTTTACAAGAAAGAAAACTTAAAAACAAAATAGCTATAAAAAACCTCATCCTTTTAAACATCTCTAAACTTCCTCTTCCACTACATCCAATTCTACCTTCAAGTTATTGATGATAAACTCTTGACGGTCGGGTGTATTTTTACCCATGTAGAATTCTAATAATTTTTCAATAGATGTGGCTTTGTCTAACATCACAGGATCAAGTCGAATCGTTTCTCCAATGAAATTTTTAAACTCATCTGGTGAAATTTCTCCTAATCCTTTAAATCGAGTAATTTCTGGTTTGGGTTTTAACTTTTCTATCGCTGCTTTTCGTTCTTCTTCCGAATAACAATAAATGGTTTCTTTTTTATTTCGAATTCTGAATAAAGGTGTTTGTAAGATATATAAATGGCCTTCTTTTATCATTTCAGGAAAAAACTGTAAAAAGAACGTAATTAACAACAAACGAATGTGCATGCCATCGACATCGGCATCGGTAGCAATTACGATATTGTTATACCGTAAATCTTCCATACTTTCTTCTATGTTTAAAGCAGCTTGCAACAAATTAAATTCTTCGTTTTCATACACAATTTTTTTAGTCATTCCGTACGAGTTTAATGGCTTACCACGCAAACTGAAAACGGCCTGTGTATTCACATCACGACTTTTAGTAATCGAACCCGAAGCCGAATCTCCCTCGGTAATAAAAAGGGTACTTTCTAAACTTCTTGGATTTTTAGCATCGGTTAAATGTATTCGACAATCGCGTAACTTTTTATTGTGTAAGTTCGCTTTCTTTGCTCGGTCTTTCGCTAATTTTCGAATTCCAGATAATTCTTTACGCTCGCGTTCGGCTTGTAGAATCTTTCGGAGTAAAGCATCGGCTACTTCAGGATTTTTATGTAAAAAGTTATCTAACTTAGTTTTAATAAAATCGTTAACAAACGTTCTTACCGATGGCGAATCTGGTCCCATTTCTGTAGAACCCAATTTGGTTTTGGTCTGACTTTCAAAAACTGGCTCTTCCACACGAACGACAATTGCCGAAACAATTGACTTACGAATATCGGACGCTTCAAAGGGTTTGTTATAAAATTCTTTAATTGTTTTTACCAAAGCTTCACGGAAAGCACCTAAATGCGTTCCACCTTGTGTGGTATTTTGACCATTTACAAACGAATAGTATTCTTCTGAATATTGAGTTTTACTATGTGTAATCGCTACTTCAATATCATCACCTAAAAGATGAATGATGGGATATACCATGTCTTCTTCAGTGATATTTTCCTCTAATAAATCTTTTAAACCATTATCTGAATAATATTTTTCGCCGTTATAATATATTGTTAATCCTGTATTTAGGTAACAATAATTTTTAAGCATTTTAACGATATACTCATTACGATACTTGTAATTTTTGAAAATAGCTTCATCGGCAACGAATGAAACTTTTGTTCCTTTTCGTTTTGTAGTTTCAATAACCTCTTCTTCAAGGGTTAAATTTCCAGCGGAAAACTCTGCTGCTTTTTGTTGGTTGTCTCGAACAGATTCGACACGGAAATAATTAGATAAAGCGTTAACTGCTTTTGTTCCTACTCCATTTAAACCTACCGATTTTTTAAACGCTTTTGAATCGTATTTTCCACCAGTATTCATTTTAGAAACAACATCTACCACTTTTCCTAGCGGAATACCACGACCATAATCTCTTACAGTAACCATTTTATCCTTTAAAGTGACTTCAATAGTTTTACCTGCACCCATAACGAATTCATCGATACAATTATCGAGAACTTCTTTTAATAAAATATAAATACCATCATCTGGTGATGACCCATCTCCCAACTTTCCAATATACATACCAGGACGCATACGAATATGCTCTTTCCAGTCGAGTGACCGTATATTGTCTTCGTTGTATTGATTTTGTTGCTCTTGCATAACTGTATTTAGGATTTTGCGCTAATATACCATTAATACCATAAAATAAAAAGTAATTTTTTTAGAACTTATTGACAATATTTTACGTAAATAAAATAATATAAAGTATTATATTTGTAGCCCAAATTCACTGGAAAAATATATGATTAAATTTACTGAAGAACAACGCCTTAATATAGTTGATAAATATTCCTTATTTGATTCTGAACCAGAACTAGAATATGACAATATTACTTTTTTAGCTTCAAAAGTTTGTAATACGCCAATTTCTACCATTACATTAGTAGATGAAAACAGACAATGGTTTAAGTCGAAAATTGGATTTACGCACAATGAAAATCCAAAAAACTTGTCGTTTTGTGCGTTAAGTTTATCAAAAAACCAAGACGTATTAGTTGTCCCAAATTTGATGCAAGATGATGAATTTAGTGAAATAGGAAAATTAAATGGCTTAGAAAAAGACGGTTTTTATGCTAGTGTTACCTTATACAATGAAAATAAAATACCGTTAGGAACTTTGTGTGTTATTGATTATGAAAGCAAAACATTAGACCAAGATCAAATTAAAGCTTTAAAAATACTAGGCAAGCAAGTTGAAGAATTATTTAAATTGCGATTGAAAAATATTGAGTTGCAAAAAAACTTTGAAGAACTTTCTATAAAACACCAACAACTTAAGAAGTTTTCGAATACCATTTCGCATGATTTACAAACTCCCATCAATAATATTATTTCATTAATATCGCTTATAAACGAAGAAGATGTTAAAGAAGAAACAATAATTTCTGAATACTTAAATTTAGTAGTTACTTCATCACAACAACTAAAAGATTATGTAAATAAACTATTGAGTTATTACACGTCAGATACTATAAATGTTAATAAAACACCATTTCGATTAGCCGATTTAGTTTCAGAAATTTCTCAAATCGTTAATAGCAATAATGAAGCAGAGATTATTACTGAATTTGACAAGAACTTAGAAATTATTTCAGATAAAACCGCACTTTCACAAATTTTAATAAATATTATTTCTAACGGTATAAAGTACAATACAACTCCAAAACCGATAATTAAAATTACCAATAATATAATCAATCACAAATCGACTATCAGCATTACTGATAATGGAATCGGAATTGACTCGAAAAACTTTGATGCTATTTTTGAAAACAACATCACATTATCCCAAAAAGATCGTTATGGAAATTATGGTACAGGTTTAGGCTTATCTATTGTGAAGAATCTTACCGATAAAATTGACTTTGATATTAATATTGCCTCTGAAGTTGGGAAAGGCACTACATTTACTCTTGTTGAAAAATAATTTTTATTTTGTTACTTTTCATAATGCCTAAAAATCCCTGTATCAGTTAAAGTATGTAAAGCTGCTTTTTGATTGGCCGATTTTAAGGCTTCATTGGCCCATGAATTACAAGTATAAAATAACGAATAACTTCCTTTAGCTTCATAGAATGCATCGTTTTTTCCGTAAACAGCTTCTGTATCAATTTTAAGTATTGAATTGGTTTTGGTCTCAAAAGATTCAGAGATAAATGCAATTAGTTTTAGATATTCTTCTTTCGAAATTTGAATTTTTTTACAATAAGCATCTTCTTTCATTACTTTGTAAAAAGTAGCATGTAAAGCACTGGAACTTAATCCGGTTGTTGCTTTTAACGCAGTACTCACTTTTAAATCGGCCCAAGTTGGTGTTTCTAAATAAAAACCTCTATCGCCCCAACCAATTGCTAAGTACTTTGCTGTTGTATCTTTTGCTTTTGTATGTTCGAATTTAATTTGTTTCGACCAATCGTGGTATTCGTTTTTAACTGGCACTACAATATCGGTGTGCACGCCATTTGATAATATATAAATAGCTACATTTGAATTATCTGATAGCATTTTATCTTTATTAATGGGTATAAACGATAGTAAAGTCACTAGTATGCCATAAGAAAGTAAAATCAATAAAAATATTCCTATGTATTTGAAAGTTTTTTGGATGGTTTTCATTGCTCTATAAAAATCATTTCGTTAGTAAGTCCTTTTTTTCTTAATATTTTTCTAAAATCTGCTCTAGTTGGTTTTAAAACAACTGTTGTATCTTCATCCGCAAATTTATATTCAAATTCGATAGGAATTTCATTCCTTAACTTCTTGAAATCTTCTTTAGAACCCATAGAAATTTTTCTAATTCGATTGTTCTCTTTTTTAAAAACATCAATATAAATTTGACCCTTGAGGTTTGTATTGATGATTAAGGCATTTTTATAGTCTTTTAAAACTTTCTCTTTATTAAAAATAGTATCTGAATATTGAGACTTCCAAAAGAGTGAATCATTACTTTTAATTAATTTCATCTTTTGATTGGTTTGATTATCTATAACGAAATTTTCATCAAAAGTATACCCCTGAAAAGAATCTTTTTCACGAATTGAAACCTTCTCTTCATTGAACCATTTATGAATGATATGATCTTTATCTATTGCCACTACTGAAGAATCTGAAGCTATATAATTATCAAACCAATTTTCCGGAACTTCTTGAATCTCTTCAACTCCAATGGGTTGATTTTCTGCAAACTCAATATAACTATTTTCAACACCTCTTTCTTTGCAAGATGTTAACCAAACAAACAAACCAAAAATTAGCAGCAAATTTTTCATAAAATATCAATTTTAAGAAGAACTTAACAAATGTTGTGCCACAAAAAAAATCTGCTAAAATGAATTAGCAGATTTTTAAATATCTATTATTTTTTCAAAAATTACACGTTAAAACGGAAATGCATTACATCTCCATCTTTCACTATGTATTCTTTACCTTCTACTCTTAATTTTCCAGCTTCTTTGCATTTTGCTTCTGTACCATAATTTGAATAATCTTCAAATGCAATAACTTCAGCACGGATGAATCCTTTTTCAAAATCAGTATGAATTACTCCTGCAGCTTGAGGAGCTGTGTCGCCAATTTGAATGGTCCAAGCTCTAACTTCTTTAACTCCAGCAGTAAAATACGTTTGTAAATTTAATAATTTATAAGCTGCACGAATTAATACTGCAGAACCTGGCTCAGTTAATCCCATATCTTCTAAGAAAACCTGACGTTCTTCATAGCTTTCCAATTCAGTAATATCTGCTTCAGCACCAACAGAAAGTACAATAACTTCTGCATTTTCATCTTTTACTAATTCTCTAACTTGGTCAACATATTTGTTACCGTTCACAGCAGACGCTTCGTCAACATTACAAACATATAAAACTGGCTTCGCTGTAATTAATTGAAACGAATTATATAAAGCTTCTTCTTCAATCGTATTTGGAACAACTGTTCTTGCTGATTTACCTTGCAATAAAGCTTCTTTAATTCTATCTAAAATACCTTTTTCAATTTTTGCTTCAGCATTTCCTGTTTTGGCACCTTTATTTGCTTTTTCTAAGCGTTTTTCAACGGTTTCTAAGTCTTTTAATTGTAATTCAATATCAATGGTTTCTTTATCACGAATTGGATTTACATTTCCATCCACGTGAACAATATTATCGTTATCAAAACAACGCAATACGTGAATAATCGCATTACATTCTCTAATATTTCCTAAAAACTGGTTTCCTAAACCTTCACCTTTACTTGCGCCTTTAACTAAACCTGCAATATCAACAATATCAACAGTAGCCATTTGTACTCGTTCAGGTTTTACTAATTCTTCTAAACGATTAATTCTTGGATCGGGTACGTTTACTACACCAATATTTGGCTCGATGGTACAAAACGGAAAGTTTGCACTTTGTGCTTTTGCGTTTGATAAACAATTAAATAATGTCGATTTTCCTACGTTTGGTAAGCCTACAATTCCTGCTTTCATATTTTAAGTTTTGCTGCTATGACACAAAGGCGCAAAGCGTTTTTATTTATTTTCTAAATTTATTTCGGTGTGCAAATATAGTTTAAAGTTATCTAGTTACAAAGTTGATTAGGTCAAAAGTCAGAAATGTAAAAATCTCTAAAAACAAATACAGAAATAAAAACATAAAAGATAAATAGTAAAAAAATAAATAGTACAAATTCATAAATATGAAACCAAAAATAAAAAAATGAACAAATCTTTACTTTGTACTTATTTTCCTTGTTTTCCAATACTTTAATTTTTTCATTCAATTCAAAACTTGAAAATAATACTCTGTTTCCATCTTCGTAAGAAATAATTTTTCCTTCCTTATTTTTATACTCAATAATAGGAATATCTCTAGAATAAGTATAGTTTGAAGCATGCCCTCTAGTTGAAGGAACAGATTCTGATACAGTTACGTTTGTAAAACCAATAACTTTTGCATCATAAGTGGTATATTCTTTTAATTCTTCTTTTTTTAAACAATAGAGAACCAATGCATATCCCAAACAAAATAATAAAACAAAAGCCATCCGATAGAATGACTTTGATTTTATAAAATAAATGAAATTATTTTTACTCATTATGCAAAAACGCTTGTCGGTTTAAAAGCGTTTCTTCACTTTCAACGTGATTATCATCTGGAACACAACAATCAACAGGACAAACTGCTGCACACTGCGGTTCTTCATGAAAACCTTTACATTCTGTACATTTTCCTGGAACAATGTAATATAAATCGTCTGAAACTGGAGTTTGTGCTGCATCAGCATCAATTTCTGTTCCATCAGGTAAAACTATTTTTCCAGAAAGTTTGGTTCCATCTTTCCAACGCCAATCGTCAGCGCCTTCATAGATAGCTGTATTTGGACATTCGGGTTCGCAAGCACCACAATTAATACATTCGTCTGTTATTATTATTGCCATAATTTTAAAGTTAGAGGTCAGAAACAAGAAGTCAGAAGTTTTAAAAATTTCTATTAAAAAGTCTAACTAAATGTTTAATTTTGTGCAAAAATACAACGTTAACTAAATATATACAAGTTACTAATGTTACAAATTGAAATAAAAAATAATTTTGTTGAATTAGGAAAATTTCTAAGTCAATTTTCTTTAGATACCAATCAGCAAAATGACCAAGTAAAACACAATGATTTATTTTTTAATTCGTTTGTAGATTTAATTGCTTTATCGCAATCTCATAACAATTGGTTTACTCCAGATAATGTTCATTTTAGCATTACAAGTTGGGCAGAAGCTTTAACTGAAAACAACCTAAACCAATGGCTTTCAGCTTATAATTGGGTAGAAAAACAACCCAAAAATATAGGGTTAATTTTAGCAGGCAATATTCCGTTGGTTGGCTTTCACGATTTTTTATCGGTACTTATTTCAGGAAATAATGTATTGGTAAAAACTTCTAGTAAAGACGATCATTTAATAAAATTTTTAGCCGATTATTTAATCGCTTTAGATGCTAGATTTAATGAAAAAATAACTTTTGTTGAAGGAAAACTAGAAGGTTTTGATGCCGTAATTGCCACAGGAAGTAACAATACAGCAAGATATTTTGAATATTATTTTAAAAACAAACCTTCCATTATTAGAAAAAGCAGAAATTCTATCGCCGTTTTAACGGGAAAAGAAACTCCTGAAGAAATGATTTTATTGAGTGAAGATATTTTTAGATATTTCGGTTTAGGTTGCAGAAATGTTTCTAAATTATTTGTTCCAAAAAATTACGATTTTCAATCTTTTTTCAAAGGAATGTATGCACAAAAAGACGTAATTTATTATGAAAAATACGCAAACAATTACGATTATAATAAGGCGGTTTTTTTAATGAGTAATTTTCAATTATTAGACAATGAATTTTTAACAATCAAAGAAGATACAAGTCATGCCTCGCCTATTTCTTCTGTGTTTTATGAATATTATGAAGACCTTAACGAAGTAAAAACACGTTTAATACAAGATGCAGAAAGTATTCAATGTGTGGTTTCTAATGGAATTATCGAAAACTCCGTTTATTTTGGTCAAACTCAAAAACCAAAATTATGGGATTATGCTGATGCTATAGATACACTTGAATTTCTTAATTCCTTATGATGAAGACTTCAAAAATAAGTGAAATAATTAAACTTCAAAAAGAAAAAGAAGTTCATAAACATGAACCTAATTTTAATTTAGAGGCTAAAGTGAACTCAAACAGAAAAACTCTTAAAAAGAATAAATAAATGCTATCGAAATCGATTTTGTTAATAAATCGTTTTGAAAGCGTAAAATTATTTTTTCCTAGTAGTTGAGAATGTTTGAAATTTGCTTACTACTACAATAAATTATATACCATGAAAAAACATAACTACAGCGCAGGCCCTTGTATTTTAACACAAGAAGTTTTCGAAAAATCAGCGCAAGCTATTTTAAATTTTAATAATTCCGATTTATCTTTATTAGAAATATCGCACAGGAGTAAAGATTTTGTGGCAGTTATGGAAGAAGCTCGTGCTTTGGTTTTAGAACTTTTAGGATTAGAAAACAAAGGCTATCAAGCACTTTTTTTACATGGTGGTGCGAGTTTAGAATTTTTAATGGTTCCATACAATTTAATGAAAATGGATGGAAAAGCCGCTTATCTAGATACAGGAACTTGGGCAAATAATGCGATCAAAGAAGCCAAACATTTTGGGGAAACATTAATTGTGGGTTCCTCAAAGGAGGCCAATTATAATTTCATTCCGAAAGACATTGAAATTCCAACTGATGCGAATTATTTTCATTGTACAAGTAACAATACTATTTTCGGAACACAAATGAAATCGTTTCCAAAAACAAAGGTGCCTTTGGTTTGCGACATGAGTTCCGATATTTTTTCAAGAACTTTAGACTTTTCTCAATTCGATTTGATTTATGCTGGTGCTCAAAAAAATATGGGTCCAGCTGGCGCAACTTTAGTCGTTGTAAAAGAAGAAATCTTAGGAAAAACGGGGCGTTACATTCCAAGTATGCTAGATTATGAAAAACACATCAAAGCAGAAAGCATGTACAACACGCCACCCGTATTTCCTATTTATACTTCTTTACTAACTTTACAATGGTTGAAAAATTTAGGTGGAATTGCAGCTATTGAAAAAATTAACGAGCAAAAAGCTCAATTATTATATTCGGAAATTGACAGAAATCATTTATTTAAAGGCACTGCTGCAACTGAAGACAGAAGTATTATGAATGCAACTTTTGTATTAACTGACGAATCGTTAACTGAAAAATTTGACAGCATGTGGAAAGCTGCAGGAATTTCTGGTTTAACTGGTCATCGTTCTGTTGGTGGCTATCGCGCATCAATGTATAATGCACTTCCACTAGAAAGTGTGGAAGTATTGGTAAACGTGATGAAAGAATTAGAAAGTAGTGTTCAGTAATTAATATTTAGTGTTCGGAAAAAAAATTATAAAAAATCAAGTTTAAAACGCAATACCTTTTAAACTCTTAAACTAATAAACTCTTAAACTAATAGTATGAAAGTATTAGCAAACGACGGAATATCAAAAGTAGGAATCAAAACATTAGAAAAAGCAGGTTTTGAAGTAATTACTACAAAAGTAGCACAAGAACAAGTGGCCAATTATATCAATTTGCATGATATCAAAGTAGTTTTGGTAAGAAGTGCCACTAAAATTAAACAAGACATTATTGATGCTTGTCCAGGATTGAAAATTATTGGTCGTGGTGGCGTAGGAATGGACAATATTGATGTCGATTATGCCCGCTCAAAAGGAATTCATGTAATTAACACACCAGGTTCTTCCTCAGAAAGTGTGGCCGAATTGGTTTTCGCACATTTGTTTACTGGAATTCGTTTTTTACATGATTCCAATAGAAATATGCCTTTAGAAGGCGATACCAATTTTGATGGGTTGAAAAAAGCATATGCCAACGGATTAGAACTTCGTGGAAAAACATTAGGAATTGTTGGTTTTGGAAGAATTGGTCAAGCGGTAGCAAAAATGGCTCTAGGATTAGGTATGAAAGTGATTGCAGCCGATAAATATGTAAATGAAGCCGTAATTCGTGTAGATTTTTACAATGGTCAATTCATAAATGTAGAGATTATTACCGAACCTTTAGAAGATTTACTGAAGCATTCAGATTTTATTACACTCCATGTTCCTGCTCAAGAAGGCTACGTACTAGATAAAGCAGAATTTGAGGTGATGAAAAATGATGTAGGAATTGTAAACTGTGCTCGTGGTGGAGTAATTAATGAAGTAGCTTTAGTAGAAGCTTTAGATGCAGAAAAAGTATTATTTGCTGGTTTAGATGTTTTTGAAAATGAACCTACACCAGAAATTCAAATCTTAATGCATCCAAAAATTTCTTTAACTCCTCATATCGGTGCAGCTACTTTAGAAGCTCAAGACAGAATTGGGACAGAATTAGCTGAACAAATTATTAGTTTATTAAAAAATAAATAATTTTTAGTACCTTTATTAAAACTAAAAAACAAAAACTATGTTTGAACAATTAACAGAATTAGTAAAGCAATATGGTGGCGATGCGATTGTGAATAATCCAGCTGTACCTAACGAACAAAATGAAGCCGTAATGGAAGAAGCCAATGGCTCTATTCTTTCTGGTTTAAAAGATATGGCAGCAAGCGGAAACATCGGCGATTTAGCTGGAATGTTAACCGGAAAAACACCAATTGACATGAACAATCCAGTGGTAGCTGAATTAGCAGGAAAAGTTACTGGAAATTTAGGTGAAAAATTTGGATTATCTTCTGAAGCTGCTGCTAGTGTAGCTGGTGGATTAATTCCTCAAGTACTTGGTGGTTTAGTTAACAAAGCACAAGATCCAAATCAACCTGGATTTAATATTCAAGACATTATTGCTGGAATTTCAGGCGGTCAAGGTGGCGGATTAATGGATATGGTACAAAAATATGGCGGCCAATTCGGATTAGACCAAGATGGCGACGGTCAAGTAGGAATTAGCGATGCTGTTGCCGCTGTATCAGGTAAATCTGGAGGTTTAGGCGGATTATTAGGTAAACTTTTCGGAAAATAAAATTTATTTAAATTCAATATAATGAGTCCCGATTTATCGGGACTTTTTTTTATCTTTATACTTTCAATACGCGAGCCATGAAAAAAGTAGTATTCTTAGTTTGTATCGGTTCTTTTTTAATCATTTCTTGTAATTCTAATAAAAATTTTAGTTCTGAGAATATTGAGAAACTAACAAGTGATACCATCCATATTTCAAATCCAGATTTAGAATATGAAGTTGTAATTTTCGATGCTGGTTTTACTTCTTGGTTCAATTCCTTTGCGAGACCGAAAAATTTTTATACGCAATCTTTTTTGGAAGCTAGAAATAGAATTTGGATTATGGAATGGAACAATCGGTTTAGAAATCCATTAAGATATGGAAATATTTATGATATGCCTATAGAGTATGACAACACAATCAATTACGGTTACCATGTAAACTACATGATTTACAATTACTTAGTTTATTTTCAAATGACAAACAAACAACAATTAGGCGGATTTCAAGCTAGAATATAAATATGAATAAATTGAAACAACGCTGGAACATTACAAGTAATTTTCAGTTTTTTATTATTTTATTGGTTTTTGCCTTAACAGGTTCTACTTCAGCATACATTGCTAAACCCATCCTAACTTTTATTGGGATTACCAAAGAAAGTGTAAGCCTTTGGTTGTATTATCCGCTTTACATCATTATCATCTTACCCATTTATAAAGTTCTACTTTTATTAATTGGTTCACTTGCAGGTCAACATACTTTCTTTTGGAATTTTATTAAAAAAATGCTAGACAGAATCGGTTTAGGGTTTATTCATAGAATTTTTGAGGAGTAGTATGAAAAATAAAATAATTAAAATTCTTTGCATTATTTTCTTAGCTAGTGGTTTCTTCAATTGTAAAGATGATGTAAAAGTTAAAATTAATGTATCAACTACTCAAAAACATTTAAATTTAAATACATCCGATTCATCAAAAACAATAACTAACGATAGTATTGAATTGACATTATTAGTTAGAAAAGTTTATAAATGGCATGAAACAAAATTTCTTGAAGATTTTCCTTATAAATATCAAAATGACACCATTTTTACAGGAATAAATTGGGAAGAATATGATAAAAATATCAAACTTCATAAAAATACAGATTTATTTACGGATGAGTTTTTCAAAAGACATAAATATATAGCTTCAATTATTGACAAATCAATGAAAAGCGCCGATAGGGAATGGAGAAATAGTAACGATGGAATTTCTTTATGGCAATCAAATGCTGACGACTGGTGTGCTTGTCAGGATAGTCCTGATGATTATTGGAAAATCTTAACAATAGATAGTTTGAAAATTAATAACAACTTAGCTAGTTTTATTTGGACTTGGGATACAAAAGATGTTAAAGACAAACATGAATATTTAGTTACTGCTAAAAAATCAATAATGTATGGAAAATAAATAGTTTAGGATGGCAAAACCATAATTATTCTGTTGAAGAATTCGATAAAATTATGAATGATTAATAATTCAATTTGTTTTATTATTTTAACCTTTTTATTCCCGATTTTAGAACTTATTTCTTCTCAAAAAATCGTACTTTTGCAAAAATCTACTTAGTTGTATGCAACACACAGAAAATTCTATTGAAATTATTGGGGCTCGTACTCATAATTTAAAAAATATTGATGTTACTATTCCTCGTGAAAAACTAGTCGTAATTACTGGTTTGTCTGGTTCTGGAAAATCGTCATTAGCCTTTGATACCATTTATGCGGAAGGACAACGAAGATACATCGAAACCTTTTCTGCCTATGCGCGTCAGTTTTTAGGCGGATTAGAACGACCAGATGTAGATAAAATTGACGGATTGTCTCCAGTTATCGCCATTGAACAAAAAACCACAAATAAAAGTCCACGATCAACCGTTGGAACTATAACTGAAATTTACGATTTTCTACGATTGTTATTTGCACGTGGCGCTGATGCTTACAGTTACAATACAGGTGAGAAAATGATTTCCTATTCTGATGAGCAAATTAAAGAGTTGATTCACGAAGAATTTGATGGAAAAAGAATTAACATTTTAGCGCCTGTAATTCGCTCTAGAAAAGGACATTATAGAGAATTATTTGAACAAATTGCCAAGCAAGGTTTTTTAAAAGTTCGTGTAAACGGTACGATAAAAGATTTAGAATATGGCATGAAAGTAGATCGTTATAAAACACACGATATCGAAATTGTTATTGATAGAGTGGCCGTAAAAAAAGACGAAGACACCGATAAAAGATTAACCGAAAGTATCAAAGTAGCCATGCATCATGGAGACGACATAATGATGGTTATCGAACAAGACACACAAGAAGTTCGTTATTACAGCCGAAGTTTAATGTGTCCTACTTCCGGAATTTCATATCCCAATCCTGAACCTAATAATTTTTCTTTTAATTCACCAAAAGGCGCTTGTCCAAGCTGTAATGGTTTAGGAGTGGTGAACGAAATTAACTTACAAAAAATCATACCTAATCCTAAAGCCACCATAAAAGGCGGCGGATTTGCCCCGTTAGGTGAGTTTAAAAGTACTTGGATTTTTAAACAATTAGAACTAATTGGTGAAAAATTCGGATTTAAAATTACCGATCCAATTGAAACCATTCCAGCTGAAGCGATGGACATGATTTTATACGGTGGAAACGAAAAATTTTCAGTGGTTTCTAAAGTAATGGGAATTACCAAAGATTATAAAATTGATTTTGAAGGTATCTCTAATTTCATCAAAAATCAGTACGAAGAATCGGAATCAACAAGCATCAAGCGTTGGGCAAAAGAATTTATGGACGAAAACGAATGTTCGGAATGCAAAGGTTCTCGTTTACGTAAAGAAGTACTATATTTCAAAATCAACGAAAAAAGTATTGGCGATTTGGTTCACATGGATATCGTGGAATTAAAAAAATGGTTTGATGATTTACCGAAGCATTTATCTGAAAAACAAGTAGCTATTTCTCACGAAATTCTTAAGGAAATTACAGCTAGAATCAATTTCTTACTTGATGTGGGTTTAGATTATTTAAGTTTAAACCGAAGTTCGAAAACACTTTCTGGTGGTGAAGCACAACGCATTCGATTGGCCACTCAAATAGGTTCACAACTTGTGGGTGTTTTATATATTTTAGATGAACCAAGTATCGGATTGCATCAACGTGATAATGAAAGATTAATTAAATCGTTAGAAAGTTTACGTGATATTGGTAACTCGGTTTTAGTTGTGGAACACGATAAAGACATGATTATTCGTGCCGATCATGTAATTGATATTGGTCCGAAAGCTGGAAAATATGGCGGACAAATTATCAGTCAAGGTACACCTGCCGAATTATTAAAAGAAAATACCATTACGGCTCAATATTTGAACGGAAAAATGGAAATTGAAGTACCAAAAACGCGTAGAACAGGAAACGGAAAATTTTTAAAATTAACTGGAGCAACAGGAAATAACTTAAAAAATGTTTCTATTGAAATTCCGTTAGGACAACTAATATGTGTTTCTGGAGTTTCTGGAAGTGGAAAATCGACTTTAATTAATGAAACGCTCTACCCTATTTTAAACGCTCATTTTTATAATGCTGTTAAAAAACCTGCGCCTTATAAAAAAATTGAAGGTTTAGAACATTTAGATAAAGTTATCGATATTGACCAAAGTCCGATTGGAAGAACACCTCGAAGCAATCCTGCAACGTATACCGATGTATTTTCGGAAATTAGAAGTTTATTTACCTTAACATCTGAAGCACAAATACGTGGTTACAAGCCGGGGCGTTTTAGTTTCAATGTAAAAGGCGGAAGATGTGAAACTTGTGAAGGTTCAGGAGTAAGAACCATTGAAATGAGTTTCTTACCAGATGTATATGTAGAATGTGAAACTTGTCAGGGAAAACGCTTCAATAGAGAAACCTTAGAAATTCGTTTTAAAGGAAAATCGATTTCAGATGTATTGAACATGACGGTAGATGAAGCAGTAGATTTCTTTGAAAATATTCCAAAAATTTATCGAAAAGTAAAAACCATTCAAGATGTAGGTTTAGGTTACATCACACTTGGTCAACAAAGCACAACGCTTTCTGGTGGTGAAGCACAACGTATTAAATTAGCAGGAGAATTATCTAAAAAAGACACTGGAAACACGTTTTATATTTTAGATGAACCTACAACTGGCTTACATTTCGAAGACATTCGTATTTTAATGGATGTGATTAATAAATTGGTAGATAAAGGAAATACCGTTTTAATTATCGAACACAATTTAGATGTAATTAAGTTAGCAGATTACATAATTGACATAGGTTTAGAAGGCGGAAAAGGCGGCGGTGAAGTCTTATGCACAGGTACACCGGAAGAAGTAGCAAAAAATAAAAAAAGTTATACGGCTCAGTTTTTGAAAAAAGAATTATATTAGCATTCTAATTACTTCACACAACAACACTGCTAATTTTATATTTTAAATTAAATTAGAACAAATTATTATGTCAGCAGATCAATATCAAAATGATGATGAAAGAATCCAAGATAAGTTAAAACAAAAAACTTGGAACGAAGTTAGAGCAAACGATTCATGGGCTATTTTTAAAATTATGTCAGAATTCGTAAATGGATATGAAACGATGGGACGAATTGGACCTTGTGTATCTATTTTTGGTTCAGCAAGAACAAAACCAGAAGACAAATATTATTTATTAGCAGAAAAAATTGCTTATAAAATTTCTAAAGCTGGCTACGGTGTTATTACTGGTGGTGGACCAGGAATTATGGAAGCAGGTAATAAAGGGGCGCATCATGGTGGTGGAACTTCAGTAGGATTAAATATCGAACTACCTTTCGAACAACATTATAATCCGTATATCGACAGAGATAAAAACTTAAATTTCGATTACTTTTTTGTTAGAAAAGTAATGTTTGTGAAATACTCGCAAGGGTTTGTAGTTATGCCAGGTGGTTTCGGAACTTTAGATGAAATGTTCGAAGCAATTACGCTTATTCAAACAAAAAAAATTGCCAAATTTCCTATCATTTTAGTAGGTACAGAATTTTGGACTGGATTAATCGATTGGGTAAAAGAAGTAATTGTAGATAAATTTAAAAATGCATCTCCTGAAGATTTGAATTTATTCAAAATTGTAGATAACGAAGATGAAGTTGTAGAAGCTTTAGATAACTTTTATAAAAAATACGAATTGTCTCCTAATTTTTAAAAAACAAAAACCTCCACAAAATGGAGGTTTTTTTTATTTTAGAAATCCCGCTGCTTTAATTTCTTTATGTATTTGTAAAATATTTTCAGGAATTTCGGCATTAATTAGCCAATTTATATCTAAACTATTATAAATAGCCGTTTTCAAAAGCATTTTATTACTGGAAATGTTTGTACCTAATCTTTCCAAACCTTCTTTAAAATCTAATAAAAAATCTTTGTGAAGTGCAGAAATTAACAGTAAAATTTTAAAACTTCTACCAATAACGTAACTGTAAAATTTGTTAGATTTTTGTGGTCTATAATGAGATAAAGAAAAAGAATTTTGTTCGATTACTTCATTTAACATTAGTAAATTCAAACTAATTTCTCCAAATTTATCTTTAGTAATTTTTACATGATGTGAAATTTTACCGCTTACACTTCTCATTTCTGAAGCAATAAAATCTAGCGAATGATGCTTTTCTGAAAACCTTTTTATCATTTTCACAATTTCAATTTCCATATGTCTACGTTTGTCTTCTGCAGTATCTGTATCAACTAATTCGAAAAATAATTTTTCAGCTAAATCCATATCTCTTTTGAGTAATCTTAATAGGAGTCTGTCTTTTTCTTTTTCAGGTAATTCTTGAAGCGCTTTTTTAAACTCTATATCTTTAAACATATCTAATTGATTGATTCGTAAATTTAGGTATTGAAAATTAATTCTAAACATAAAATCAAAAAAATCCCACTTTAGAATTAACTAAAATGGGATTTCTAACTAAATAAAAACTATGGGGATTACATTTTTGGAGTAACTACTGTATCAATTACGTGAATTACACCATTAGATTGGTTTACATCAGCAATTGTTACTTTTGCAGAACCACCATTTTCGTCAGTTAAATATACATCGCTTCCTTTCAATGTAGCAGTTAATTTTCCACCACTTACAGTAGTTAATTCTGCTTTACCATTTCCTTTTTTAATAGCTGCAACAATATCTTTTGCATTCATTTTTCCAGCTACAACATGGTACGTTAAAATGGTTTGTAATAATTTTTTGTTCTCTGGTTTTACTAAAGTTTCAACAGTGCCTGCTGGTAATTTTTCAAAAGCTGAATTTGTTGGGGCAAAAACGGTGAATGGACCAGCAGACATTAAAGTTTCAACTAATTCTGCTGCTTTTACTGCTGCTACTAAAGTAGTATGGTCTTTAGAATTTACTGCATTTTCTACAATATTTTTTGAAGGATACATTGGTGCACCACCAACCATTACAGTTTTTTCTTTTTGGGCTAAAGCATTTCCTCCTGTTAATAATGCAAATGTTAATGCAACTGCTGATAAAATTTTGTTCGTTTTCATGTTTATGATTTTAAAGTTATAAATGCATTTACGAGAAAACGATTCGTTTGGTTTTAATAAATCAAAATAAATTATTAATAATTTAAAAAATGATAAGTAAAGCTGACAATAATTAAGAAAATAATATTTTTAAATTTAGTTGTAAAGTATTCTACTTCTATGAGATTTTAAGAAAATATCAATAAAAGTTTTTACAATTAAATTCAAATTGTTGGTTGTACTTAATTGAAAGGGATTTATCTCTTTATTCTGAATTAAGAAATTTTTATCTACAACACTATATCCCATTTTCCATTCTTCGAAACTTCTTTTTTCTATGCACTCATTAGCAACGACAATAATATTTTTATGTCTTCTATCAGTTGAAATTATAGAAAAAATTGCATCTATAACTTCATTTTCTCCTTCTAAAACCTGAAGAAAATTTCCATCACAATACAATAACAAACCAGTAATATTGTTTTTTTTGTTATTCTCTCTTGAAGTTTTCAACAATAAATTAATTTCTTGATCTGAAAGCAATTCAGTCGCAGAACTTAAATAAATAATGTGTTTCATATTTTGCTACAGTACTTAAACAAAAATAGCAATTTAATAATAGTTTCCAAATCATATAAAAAAAATCCCAACCATTGCTGATTGGGATTTAATAGGATTTAGAATTTGAAAAATTAGTTTCCTCCTTTTTCCATTCTTGCTTTTAATTCCATTAATGCGTCGATATCACCTAAAGTAGATTTTTCAGCATTGTTAGAAGATGAAGCTACATTATTATTGCTAGATTCGTTAGAAGCTGATTTGAAGTTTTTCTCTTCTTCTTCTCTGAATGTAGCTGTATGTGAAGCAACGATTCTTTTGAATTCTTTGTTAAATTCGATAACTTTAAATTCAATTGAATCCCCTTTTTTCAATTTTTTACCGTCTTCTTTTTCTAAATGACGTGTTGGAACGAATCCTTGAACGTCTTCAGAAAATTCTACTGTAGCACCTTTGTCAACAATTTCAGAAACAGTACCAGTGTGAACTGTACCTACTGCATAAGCAGCTTCATGCTTGTCCCAAGGATTGTCTAAAGTTTGTTTATGACCTAAAGATAATTTACGTGCATCAACATCTAATTCTAATACAACAACCTCTAATTTATCACCAACGTTAACAAATTCAGATGGATGTTTGATTTTTTTAGTCCAAGATAAATCAGAAATATAAACTAAACCATCGATTCCTTCTTGTAATTCAACAAAAATTCCGAAGTTAGTAAAGTTTCTAACGATACCTGTATGTTTAGAACCTACTGGGAATTTCTCAGTAATTCCAGTCCATGGATCTTGTGTCATTTGTTTGATACCTAATGACATTTTTCTATCATCTCTATCTAAAGTTAAGATTACTGCTTCAACAGTATCTCCTACTTTTACGAAATCTTGAGCAGAACGTAAATGTGTAGACCATGACATTTCAGAAACGTGAATTAATCCTTCAACTCCTTCAGCTACTTCAATGAAAGCACCGTAATCAGCTAAAACAACTACTTTACCTTTTACTTTATCACCAACATTTAATTCAGCAGATAAAGCATCCCATGGATGAGCGTTTAATTGTTTTAAACCTAATTGAATTCTTGTTTTCTCGTCATCGAAATCTAAGATTACAACATTTAATTTTTGGTCTAATTCTAATACTTCACTTGGGTGATTGATACGAGACCAAGATAAGTCAGTAATATGGATTAATCCATCTACACCACCTAAGTCAATGAACACTCCGTAAGAAGTAATGTTTTTAACCACACCTTCTAATACTTGTCCTTTTTCTAATTGACCGATGATTTCTTTTTTCTGTACTTCGATATCAGCTTCGATAAGTGCTTTATGAGAAACAACTACGTTTTTAAATTCGTGATTAATTTTCACAACTTTAAATTCCATAGTTTTGTTTACGTATTGATCGTAATCACGGATTGGTTTCACATCGATTTGAGAACCTGGTAAGAAAGCTTCAATACCAAATACGTCAACAATCATTCCACCTTTAGTTCTACATTTCACAAAACCGTTAACAATTTCTCCAGTTTCGTTAGCAGAAATAACTCTATCCCATGCTTTGATTGTTCTTGCTTTTTTGTGAGATAATACTAATTGACCTGTTTTATCCTCACGGATGTCGATTAATACTTCTACTTTGTCACCTACTTTTAAAGAAGGATTGTAACGGAATTCATTTAAAGAAATAACACCTTCAGATTTAGCGTTGATATCAACAATAACATCTCTGTCAGTGATTCTAACTACTACTCCTTCTACTACTTCTTCGTCAGAAGTTGAGATGAAAGTTTTTGTTACTAAATTTTCAAATTCTTGTAAGTTGTCTGCGTCAATTGGATCAATTCCTTCAGCATAGTTATGCCAGTTGAAATCTGCTAAAAATGACTCTTGTTCTTTGTTTAATTCAGACATGCTTTTATTATTTTGTATGTTGTGTTTGTTCGAGTTTATTTCATGCAGATTAAAACAACAACAGTGTTTTACGTAAATAGTTGAATACCAATTGAAAACTCTACTCCGCCAAAAGGTGTGCAAAGATACTATTTTTTTGGTAAATACAAATGTTTTGCAAAAAAAAGAACCAAGGAAAAAGTAAAAAGAAAAAAGTATTTAAATCAGTAAAGCATTTTAGCAAGAAGTGTTTAAAAATAAAAAGCTCTGTTTTTACTTTTTTTTACACTTTTTCCTTGGCTCTTTTTCCTTGACTCTTTTTACTTGGCTCTTTTTACTTGGCTCTTTTTACTTAACTCTTTTCACTTGGCTCATTTTACTTGGCTCTTTTTACTTTTCACTTGGCTCTTGCAAAACCTCATTCACCAACTCCATCACTAACTCAAATTGTTCTTTTTTGGATAAATGAGAATTGTCTATTTCAATCGCATCTTCAGCTTTTACTAAAGGAGAATCTTCTCTATGTGTGTCGATATAATCTCGTTCTTGAACGTTTTGTAATACTTCCTCAAAAGTGACGTGCTGACCTTTTTCAACTAATTCGTCAAATCGGCGTTGCGCTTTTGTTTCTGTACTTGCCGTCATAAATAATTTCAAATCGGCATCTGGAAAAACTACGGTTCCGATATCTCTACCATCCATCACAATACCTTTGTTTTTTCCCATTTCTTGTTGTTGTTCCACTAATTTTGCTCGAACTTCAGAAATTGCTGCAATTTTACTCACTAAACGTGAAACTTCAATAGTTCGAATATTGAGTTCTACATTTTCATTATTTAAATACATTTCTGCAAATCCTAACGCTTCATTAACTCGAAATTGCAAGGTAACGAAAGGTAAATTTTCAATTAATTTAGCAGTATCCAAATGCGTCTCTGAAATGAAATTATTTTTCATAGCATAATACGTTATGGCTCTATACATGGCTCCAGAATCTACAAAAACATAACCTAAATGTTTGGCGATTTGCTTGGCTAATGTACTTTTTCCTGTTGACGAAAATCCATCTATTGCAATCGTAATTTTTTTCATATATGTAACATTTGATTCCGCTAGAATCTCACTTGATTTAATTATTTTGTTTATGAATGTTTGATTCCGCTAGAATCAGTTCACTTTTCACTTGGCTCTTTTCACTTGGCTCTTTTAACTTGGCTCTTTTAACTTGGCTCTTTTCACATGACTCTTTTCACATGACTCTTTTCACTTGACTCTTTTCACTTGACTCTTTTAACTTGGCTCTTTTCACTTGACTCTTTTAACTTGGCTCTTTTCACTTGGCTCTTTTAACTTGGCTCTTTTAACTTGGCCCTTTTAACTTGGCTCTTTTCACTTGACTCTTTTAACTTGGCTCTTTTCACTTGACTCTTTTAACTTGACTCTTTTAACTTTTTCTAATCCAAATTAATCATTAATCCGAAAATACTTGAATTGGCTGCAACAGTATAACGAGAATGCGAAAAATCGAATCGTACTTTATTAAATCTCAAACTAAAACCCGCTGAAATTCCTGAGAAATTTCGCTGATCGATAATATTTAATTCTTGTCCACGTCGAAAATTATAACCCAAACGAATATTAAACGCTTTTTCTGGAAACAACTCTGCTCCCATAATTACATGTCGCAAAGCATTATTAAAAAAGGATACTTTTTCTTCTTCAGTGGAACCATCTAAACTTCCTTGTGCTCGGTTTGGATTTGAAAAAGCAATATTCCATTGTTGTAAATTTTCAAAAGTTAAATGCCAACGAATAGGAACATTTTCTACCAATTGCGAAATACCAGCAGTTATTTCAAATGGGAGTTTTTCTCGTGTAGTTTCATAAGGAGTAATTTGATAACCAATATTTCTAAACGACAAGCCGTAATTGATATCATTTCTATCATCAACATACAAAAAACCAATATCGGTAGCAACTCCAAATGAATTATAAGTTTCTAGAACTGAAGTTATGAATTTCACATTGGCGCCGGCATAAAAATTAGTCCATGGAATATTATAGGAATATCCGAAAGATAAGGCTCCTTCAGAACCTGTAAAACTATTAGTTGCATTTCCAAACTCATCATAACCATCAAAATTTCCATAGTTCACATAGTTTGCACCCACATGAAACGTTTGAACATGTCTGTCGTAAGTATAGGCATAAGCAGCAGTTCCGTAGGTTACTTCACCAAAATAGTTACTATAATTAGTAGCCAATTGATTGTGCATTTTTGCATTAATTGTGGCGGGATTAAAAAAAGCCTGATTCACATCGTAATCGACAATAGTAACGGTTTTTCCTCCCAAAGCTGCTTGTCGTGGAGATTGCACTAAATTTAAAAACTGATATACTGATTGGCCTCCTACTTGCGCATAAATAGGCGTAACAAAGACCATAAAAAAAAGCAATAGTTTTCTTAACATTTTTTTCTGTTATTCTATAATAACGCAGTTGCGAAGATAAAATTATATATTAGAATGAGAAAATTTAGTTTAATTTGTTTTTTACAGAAAATAAAAAAGGCATTTCAAGTTGAATTAAAATGCCTTATATTTTTATTTGGATGGAATAAACTTTATGGATACGGAATTCGTACAATAACGTTGCCCAGTTGTTTCTTTCGGTCCATCATCGAAAACATGTCCTAAATGTCCGTCACATTTTGCACACATTACTTCGGTTCTAATCATGCCAAATGAGGTATCTTTATGATAAGTAGTCGAACCTTTGATTGCTTGATCAAAAGAGGGCCAACCACAATGAGAATCAAATTTTGTATCTGATGTAAACAATGGATTTTCACAAGCAGCACATACATACATTCCTTTTTCAAAATGTTTGTCATATTCTCCAGTGTAAGGTCGTTCTGTACCTTTTTCTCTTAAAACAGCATATTCTTCTGGAGTAAGCAGTGCTTTCCATTCGGCATCTGTTTTTACAATTTTTAAACTCATAGTGTCTTTTTTAGTTTCTGTTTTTTTAGTGGTTTTCAGAGTCGTTTCTTTTATTTTGTCTGAATTTTGACTCGTACAAGAAACAAAACTAAAAGCTGCTAAAATGATAAAAATATTTTTCATATCTGATTGTTTATATAAAATTACGAAAAAGTTTTACTAATGGTTTTAAAACATCAAATTTTAAGTATTTTATAACTATTGTTACAACAAACAGTATTTATAGAGCTTGTTTGGGAAACTGTGAGACTTTAAAAAATCAAAAAAAACAGATATTTCATTCTGGTTTAAATATAATGATCAAAAGAAAATTTACTTAATATACAAGGTTTTAATTCTTTCAATTGGTCCACCACATTTCACTTCATGACAACTAATACAAGCATCTACCATAGAATTGAAACTTTGTTTGGTATTTTCTGAAGCATAAATTTCGGTTTGTGCTTTGATAAAAACTTTAGCTTTCTCATTAAAAAAGTCGTCTCTTTCTTTCCCCTTTGTCATGGAAGCTTTTGTAATTTTCGAAAAATAATCTGGCAAACTTCCTAACGAATCGTTTTTTATAATCTTATCACGAAGTTGTGCATTATGTACATACATTTGTTCCATCAATGTAGCCATTTCAGAAGCTTCGTACATTTGAAATTCTTCTTGAGGTTTTTCAGAACTTTCTTTTTTCTCTTCTGATTTATTCGAAGTACAACTCATTAATAAAAAAGAAAAAACAACAATTAAATATCTCATTATTTAGAAATTAAAACGCCATTTGCTAAAAATTTATACTCTGTTTTTGGCTCAGTAATCTTTGCTATTTCTTCTGCAGATTTCCCTTCATCTTCGGCATAATGTTTTAATT
Organism: Flavobacterium difficile; assembly: GCF_011392115.1. Lineage (GTDB taxonomy): Bacteria > Bacteroidota > Bacteroidia > Flavobacteriales > Flavobacteriaceae > Flavobacterium > Flavobacterium difficile. Next base: position 587,223 of record NZ_JAAJBT010000002.1, on the reverse strand, counting down.
CAGCTACAGAAGTTTCTTCTACAAAAGCCTTTCCTTCAACTACAGCTTCTCTTTTTTGGGCATTCATTGGTACAAAAAAAGCATAATCTTTAAATTTCACAAAGGCATTTTTTTCATCACCTAAATCTAAAGTCATCCAACAACCTTTATTCTGACAAATCTCATTAATTTTTGTACTTAATTTAACAGTAAGCGTATCACCGCTTTTCAAACTTTTATATTTTGCTAACATTTCTTCTTTAGAAATGGCGTTTTTTTCCGAAATTTTATCTCCAAAAGAAGCATAAACTATTTCTGAAGAAGATTTTTTCACCACATCCTCTTTCTTGTTACAAGAAATTAATACTACTGATAATGTAGCGATTGCGATTATTTTTTTCATAGTAATAGAATTTAATTGCATTTTAAAAAACAAATTTAATTATTTATGATAAACTTTGTTAATAATTATTCAAAAAATGAATCCTAAAGAATAATTTATTTAATAAATTTGTAAAAATATAAATACAACACATACCCAAACTTACAATGAATAGTAGCAATACAGATATTAAAATTATAAAAAATGAAACTTCAAAAATTAATGAAGTTGATTTTGAAAACTTAACTTTTGGAAACACCTTTACAGATCACATGTTAATATGTGATTTTAAAAATGGTGCTTGGGAACAACCTGTAATCAAGGCTTATGAACCTTTTACAATTGACCCTTCTGCAAAAGTTTTCCATTACGGACAAGCGATTTTTGAAGGTATGAAAGCATACAAAGACGAAAATGATGATGTTTGGTTATTTCGTCCAGATGAAAATCACGCGCGTTTCAATAAAAGTGCCGTTCGTATGGCGATGCCAGAAGTTCCTGAAACTATTTTTATTGATGGTTTAAAAAAATTATTAAACCTAGAGAAAGATTGGGTAAAATTCGGAAACGGAAATTCCTTATACATTAGACCATTTATGATTGCGATTGGAAGTGGTGTAATTGCGCAACCTTCTTCTCAATATCGATTCATGATTATCCTTTCTCCAGCTAAATCTTATTATTCTGGAGAAGTTAAGGTAATTATCGCAGAACATTTTAGCCGTGCTGCAAATGGTGGAATTGGCGCTGCAAAAGCGGCAGGAAATTATTCTGCTCAATTTTATCCAACCAAGTTAGCAAACGATTTAGGTTTTCAACAAATTATATGGACAGATGACGCTACACATACAAAATTAGAAGAAGCTGGAACCATGAATGTGTTTTTTAGAATTGGTGATACCTTATTAACAGCACCAACTTCTGAAAGAATTTTAGATGGTGTAACCAGAAAATCAGTATTAGATATCGCTAAAAGAGATAATATTGCCACCGAAGTTCGTCCTGTTTTAGTAGAAGAATTAGTGGCTGCCGCGAAAAACGGAACCTTAAAAGAAATTTTTGGTGCTGGAACAGCTGCTGTTATAAATCCGATAGTCGGCTTCTCATTTAAAGATGAATACTTCGAATTACCCAAATTAGAAAATTCTTTTGCTTTAGAAATCAAAGAAAAATTAAACAATATCCAATATAAATTAGCAGAAGATACGTTTAACTGGACAGTAAAGGTTTAGTAATCAGTCACAGTTTACAGTTTACAGTCACAGTTTACAGTAAAAAGTCTCAATTTTCATTATTGAAAACTGAGACTTTTTTTTATTACAATTCACAAAACTGCCAACTGCAACTGCCACTGAGACTGCCACTGAGACTGCGACTGAGACTTAAAACTACTTCAATATTGCTTCAAAATTAGGCTTAAAGTAATTAGGTCCTTTCAATACCTTTCCATCTTCTCGATAAATGGGTTTGCCATCTTCTCCTAATTTGCTCATGTTGCTTCTTTGAATTTCATCAAATACCGCTTCAATTTTATGTTGTAAACCATGTTCTAAAATCGTACCGCATAGAATATAAAGCATATCGCCTAAAGCATCTGCAATTTCAACAATATCATTATTCTGAACCGCTTCTAAATATTCTTCATTTTCTTCCTTCATCAATTCAAAACGAAGTTGGTTTTTTTGTTCGCCTAAATCAGCTTTCATTTCAGTACTAACTCCTAATCCGTATGTGGTATGAAATAATTTTACTGCATCTAATTGTTTTTGCATATCATTTATTTTAAGTATTATATTTTAACGCCAAAAATTCGCTAAAAATCATTTAAGATAAAAATTGTATTCAAATACGTTTCCAACCAAGCCGAAACTAATTTTTAACTTTAAATTCAATAATTCTTGGCAAAATTTCTTTGAAATTTTAATGCCATAAAATTATATTTTAAATATAGTAATCCTTAAATTTGTTGAAAATTTTATCAACATGTTTTCAAAAGGACAAACCATATTTGCTGTTTTATTCGCAATTTCTTTTATCATCATCATTACTTTTATGTATTTGAAAGACAAAAGTATCCACAAACAACAATATAAAGGAGTAAAATGGATCGTATTGGGATTTTTGCTATTTATTTTATTCTTATTTTTAATTAAAGGTTACATAAAAGAATAATTTATTTATATTTGGTTTTTAGAATCAAGCTAAATGAAAATTTTTAAGTATTTAACACTTTTATTTCTACTTTTCCTTTTGGCATTTGTAGTTTTTGTTGCGACACAACCTGCAACGTATCAAATTACTAAACAAAAAGAAATCGATTCTCCTGCAACTGTAGTATTTGAATATGTAAACGATTTTTCAAATTGGAGCGATTGGCAACAGTTTAACAAAGAGGAAGATTTCACTTTTAGTACTTCTGAAAATACTATTGGAGAAAAATCATTTGTAAAATGGAAATCTAACAATACAATTGCAACAACCTTTGCACAAAAAGATTCAATCGTACAAGATTATATTGAAAATACCAACAAACAAACACTTCACTGGAAATTTAAAAAAACCAAAACTGGAACCTTAGCATTAGTAACAATTAAGGGAGATTTAACCTTTAAAGAGAAAATATATTCTGTTTTAAATGGTGGAATTACCAGCTATGTGGGTCCGCAAATCGAAGAAAGTTTAGCTAAAATCAATAATTATTTAGTAAATGAATTAGGCAGTTTTGATGTTAAAGTTCAAGGTTTAGTTAACCGAGCAGAAACCATTTTCATTGAACAAAAAGATTCTTGTTTGGTTAAAGATTTTCCAAAAAAATCTAAAGCTTTATTAAAAACCATGAAAGCTTTTATCAAAACGAACGCTATTGAAACTTTGGGTGTGCCATTTGTAATTTTTTATAACAATCCGAGTGGAAATTTGATGAAATATGCCCTGTGTGTTCCAGTTAAAGATGAAATTTTAACGACACCTGAAAGTCAAATTAAAGGAAATAGTTTTAAATCATTTCTAGCCGTTAAAACGGTTTTAACAGGTGATTATTCTCACATGAAAAAAGCTTGGTCCAAAGCAAGAAATTATATAGCTGAAAATAAATTTACCGAAGACAAAGCTTCAGTTTACATGGGAATCTATAAAAAATCGTCACCAGAAATAAATGAACCATCCAAATGGGAAACTGAAATTTACATTCCTATTGTAAAGAGAAAACCAAAACCAAGAAAAAGAGTGGTATCAGATAGCACTGAGACTTCAACTCCAGCAGCGGAACCAGTAGAATAAAAATCTACTTACTCATCTCAACTGTAATCATATTGTTCGTTAGTTTTGGTCCAAAACTCTTGACTTTTGTCGTACACAAAACATACAAATTAGAATTGAAAACAGGTACAATTGTAGTTGGATATCGGTTCAACGTGTCCATAATTTTAACAGAATACCCCTCATCTTCTGGAATAAAACTAGCTTTTAATTGTAGCAAATACTGATCTTCACAAATATTATAAAACCATCTTACTTCAGAATTAGCTAAAGTTACCTGATAATTTTTAGCAAAAGCTAAGGTTTTATCTTTATGAATTAAACTAAATTCATTATTTGTGTTTACAACATCATTTCCATTGCGATCTACTAAAGTAATTTGCAATCCATCTATAATTTTCTTTGTGGCGGCATCAATAGGATTGGCTACTAAGTACGTAGTAAAATCATAACCACAATGAGGCAAACCTTCTTGAGAATAGCTAAAAATTGAAAATAAAAATAAAAATAAAAATTTTTTCATATAAAAAAAGCTCGCAAAAAACGAGCCAAAGTTAATTTAAACGGCACACAAACGCAAGTTATTACATTTGAGTCGTAGTTAAATAAGCATATATTTTTTCTCGTTGTTCGTCAGAAATTCTAGCTTTCTTTTGCATACGCATCACAATTGGTGTCCATTCTTCCGCAGTAAAACTTTTAGCATCATATAATTTGTGACATTTAGCGCAATTCGTACCATATAAATTTTTTCCTTCTGCCAATACTTCAGCTGTTACCTCTGCTTTTTCTTCAGGTACTTCAAGTGGCACAGCTACTACTGGAGCATCACCTTTAGCAGATTGCATCATGCTAGGAGAGTTTTTATCAACTACTAATGGTACTTCCTCATTTACAGCCTTTTTTGCTGTACAACCATATGCAAATGCTAAAGCACATAAGCCAAGTATGAATTTTGTTTTCATTTTTAAGTTTTTAGTTTTAGTTTTTCAAATATATAAAAAATCCGTCTCGAACTAATATCGAAACGGATTTAATATATAATTTTTAAGGAAGTATTATTTCACATCCATTAATTCCACATCAAATACTAAAGTAGCATTTGGTGGGATTACACCTCCAGCGCCATTACTTCCATATCCTAAATATGATGGAATTACAAAACGAGCTTTATCTCCAACTTGTAACAAAGCAATTCCTTCGTCCCAACCTTCAATCACTTGACCAACTCCTAATTGAAAATCAATTGGTTGTTTTCTCTTATAGGAAGAATCAAATACTTGACCGTTTTCTAAAGCTCCTTGATAATGAACCGAAACTTTTTTCCCTTTTTCTGCCTGTTTTCCATTACCCTTTTGAATAATTTGATAACGTAAACCACTTTCTGTTTTAGCAAAACCTGCTGCTAATTTTTCCATTGCTTCTTCAGCTTGTCTTTTTTGTTCCGCAATTCTTTTCTCACGAGAACCTTCAAAAACTCTAAACGCTTCAATGGCATTCCATTTTTCTGCCTCTGCTCCTACTCTAATGATCTCAACAGAATCTAAAGAATCATTTCCTGCAACAGCATCAACAACGTCTTGTCCTTCAACTACATGACCAAAAACAGTATGTTTCCCATCTAACCAATTCGTTGGAACGTGTGTAATAAAAAATTGAGAACCATTAGTTCCTGGACCAGCATTAGCCATTGACAAAACTCCTGGTCTATCATGTTTCAATTCTGGGTGAAATTCATCATCAAATTGATAACCTGGCCCACCTGTTCCTTGTCCTTGTGGGCAACCACCTTGAATCATGAAATCTGGAATAACTCTATGGAATTTCAAACCATTATAATAAGGTTGTCCCATTGGTTTAGCCTTGTTTTCTAACTGTCCTTCAGCCAAACCTACAAAGTTTCCAACTGTTCCTGGTGTTTTATCGTGAGTTAACTTTACCAAAATGGCACCTTTTGCTGTATTAAATTTAGCGTAAATTCCGTCTTGCATTGCTTTTTATTTAAAATTAAAGTGCAAATTTACTATAATTTTCGCTATTTTTGGAGGTAGAAGCAGAAAAATTCGGTTGCATAACACATTTGGTCCTGCTATCCGTTCTATCTTTTTATTTGTATTGCCTCCGAAAAAAAAGACATTACAAATAAAAAGGATGCCACTACTATCAGGGCTATAATAGACAGTAAGTCTTAAAATTTTACGAACCTAAAAGGCTAATATAACTTGTCAGTAAAAAAATGAAAATGAACTTTGAAAACTACCTACAAATAAACAAGCAAACTTGGAATAACAAAGTGGCAGTTCATGTAACTTCTGATTTTTACGATCAAGAAAATTTCATTAATGGAAAAATTACGTTACCTCAAACAGATTTAGAAGCGCTTGGAGAGGTTTCAGGAAAAAGAATACTACACTTGCAATGTCATTTCGGACAAGATAGTTTGTCTTTAGCACGATTAGGAGCAAAAGTTACAGGAATAGATTTTTCTGAAGAAGCGATTGCAAAAGCCAAAGAACTAAATGAAAAATTAGATTTAGATGCCGAATTTATTTGTTGTGATGTGTACGAAACTTTACAACACATTACCGAAAAATATGATATCGTTTACACGAGTTATGGTACAATTGGCTGGTTACCCGATATAGACAAATGGGCTTCTATTATTGCTGGCGCTTTAAAACCAAAGGGTAAATTGGTCTTTTTTGAGTTTCATCCTGTGATTTGGATGTACGATACTGATTTTAATGAAGTATCCTATAACTACTTCAAATCGGATCCAATTTATGAAGAAGAAACGGGCACTTATGCAAACCCATTAGCAGAAATTGAAAACAAGACTGTAACCTGGAATCATAGTTTAAGTGAAGTGTTTCAAGCGCTTATAAAACAAAACATTACAATTAAAAATTTTAAAGAATTTGATTATTCTCATTACAACTGTTTAACTCTTACAGAAGAGGTTGAACCTGGAAAATTCCGCATACAAAAATTCGGAAATAAAATTCCAATGATGTATGGAATTGTAGGAGAATTAAAACTTTAATTTATTTGTTTCAAGTTTCAAATTTTTGTTGTTTATCTTTGCAACTGTTTACAACTCCAAACTAATTACTAAATACTCCAAACTAAAAAATATGCGCGTTGATATAATTACCGTTTTACCTGAAATTATGAAAAGTCCGTTTGAAGGTTCGATGATGAAAAGAGCCATTGATAAAGGATTGGTTGAAGTACACTTTCATAATTTACGTGATTATAGTACGAACAAACAAAAAAGTGTAGACGACTATCAATACGGAGGTGGCGCTGGAATGGTAATGAACATTCAACCCATTGACGATTGTATTACAAAATTAAAAAGTGAACGCGAATACGACGAAATCATTTACATGACACCGGATGGCGAAACGCTAAACCAAAAAATGGCGAATTCGATGTCGATGTTAGGAAATGTAATTATTTTATGCGGACATTATAAAGGCGTAGACCAACGCGTGCGTGACATGCATATTACCAAAGAAATTTCTATTGGAGATTATGTGTTGTCTGGTGGCGAAATGGGTGCAATTATTTTATGTGATGCTTTATTCCGATTGATTCCCGGTGTTTTAAGCAATGAAACTTCTGCTTTAACTGATAGTTTTCAAGACAATTTACTTTCGCCACCAATTTATACTCGACCAGCAGAATATAAAGGCATGAAAATTCCAGACATTTTATTAAGTGGAAATTTTCCAGAAATAGAAAAATGGCGCGAACAAAAAGCCTACGAACATACATTAGCCAGACGTCCAGATTTATTAGAAGAAGAATAATATTTAAGATTTTGGATTTACGATTTAAGATTTACGATTTAAGATTTACGATTTAAGATTTACGATTTAAGATTTACAATATACGATTTACGATATACGATTTACAACACACGCACCACAACTCACAACCCACAACCCACAACCCACAAAAAATCCCAAGCAAAACTCGGGATTTTTTATTTTTCAAACACGTAAATCTAAAATCTCTAATCGTAATTAATTATACATTTTAGCTCGTAATTCTTTAATTTTATCGTCTTCTAAATATTCATCAAATGTCATGTAACGATCGATAACTCCTTTTGGTGTTAATTCTAAAATTCTATTTCCAACCGTTTGTGCAAATTCGTGGTCATGAGTAGTAAATAAAACCGAACCTTTAAAGTTTTTCAACGAGTTATTGAAAGCGGTAATCGACTCTAAGTCAAGGTGATTCGTTGGCTCATCTAACATTAAAACGTTCGCTCTAATCATCATCATACGAGACAACATACAACGCACTTTTTCTCCTCCAGAAAGTACGTTACATTTTTTTAACGCTTCTTCACCTGAAAAAATCATTTTTCCTAAGAATCCACGAACATAAACTTCATCTCTTTCTTCCTCTGTTTTTGCCCATTGGCGCAACCAATCTACTAAGTTTAAATCTACACTATCAAAAAAATCGTGGTTTTCTACTGGTAAATACGATTGTGTAGTTGTAATTCCCCAATCGAAAGTTCCAGAATCAGCCGTTTTCAATCCATTTAAAATATCGTAAAAAGCAGTTGTAGCACGAGAATCTTTAGAGAAAACTACAATTTTATCGCCTTTTGCCATATTTAAATCTACATCTTTAAACAACAATTCACCATCAATTGAAGCAGATAAATTTTGTACGTTTAAGATTTGATCTCCTGCTTCACGTTCTGTTTCAAAAATAATGGCTGGATACCTTCTACTTGAAGGTTTGATTTCATCTAAATTTAACTTCTCAATCATTTTCTTACGAGAAGTCGCTTGTTTTGATTTGGCAACGTTCGCACTGAAACGACGGATAAATTCTTCTAATTCAGCTTTTTTCTCTTCCGCTTTTTTGTTTTGTTGCGCTTTCTGACGTGCTGCTAATTGAGACGATTCATACCAGAAAGTATAATTTCCAGAATAATGTGTAATTTTTCCAAAATCAATATCCGAAATATGTGTACAAACCGCATCTAGAAAGTGACGGTCATGAGAAACCACCAAAACCGTATTCTCATAATTCGCCAAGAAATTTTCTAACCAACCGATAGTTTCAAAATCCAAATCGTTCGTAGGCTCATCCATAATTAACACATCAGGATTTCCAAATAAAGCCTGTGCTAATAACACACGTACTTTTAATTTTCCATCCATTTCGCCCATCAAAGTGTAATGATATTCTGCACCAATTTCTAAATTAGACAACAAAGTGGCCGCATCACTTTCTGCATTCCAACCATTCATTTCATCAAATTGCAATTGCAACTCTCCAATTCTATCTGCATTTTTATCGTCATAATCAGCATATAAAGCATCCATTTCGGATTTTACAGCATGTAAAATTTTATTTCCAATCAATACCGTATCTAAAACCGTGTATTCATCAAACATATTGTGGTTTTGGTTTAAAACCGACATACGTTTTCCTGGCTCTAAAATTACTCTTCCAGAAGTTGGATCTAATTCACCTGAAATAATTTTAAGAAATGTAGATTTTCCAGCACCATTAGCACCAATTATTCCGTAACAGTTACCTTGTGTGAATGTTGTATTTACCTCGTCGAATAAAACTCTTTTACCAAATTGTACCGATAAATTAGAAATTGTAAGCATGTATTTTAAAATTTAATTTGCGCAAAATTAACAAAAATGAACGAGTTATCACCATTTTTTATTTTTATAATTCTATAAGTTATTTTTAACGCTACCTTAACATGAATACTATTTTGAATGAAATATATTTGTTTCGCTAATAAAAGTATAGGTATGCAAAAAAAATACGTTTATATTAATTTAATTTTATTTTCTCTTCTAATTACGTCTCTTAACTCCTGTAAAGACGGGATTTTAAGTGAAAATCATACCGCTTATTTTGGAGGCGAAATTGAAAATCCAAAAAATAATTTTGTCGTTTTTATGAAAAATAACAAAGTTGTTGATACTTTTTATTTAGACAAAAACAATCGATTTTTTCACAAATTTGATTCATTAACACCAGGATTGTATTCATTTAAACATGATCCAGAATACCAATATGTGTTTTTTGATAAGAACGATAGCATCATGATTCGTTTAAACAGTAACGATTTCGACAATACACTAATGTATTGTGGAAGAGGTGATGAAAAAAATAATTTTATGATGGAATTATTTTTGAGAGATATAGAACTCAAAAATAAAATGTTTGAAATGTATGAAAAAGACGAGAAAAAATTTTCAAAATATTTAGATTCCTCTTACCAAAGTACTACAAAATTATATACGAAAAGAAAGTCATTTATCAATTGGTCTGATGAATTTGATGAAATAGCAAAAGCAAATATTGAATTAAATCACGCCTACAAAAAAGAAGTGTTTCCCATCATACATGAATTTAAAACCGGTAAAAGTATAAAAACGAATTTACCAAAATCGTATTACGATTACCGAAAAAGAATCAATGTAAACCAACCTAACTTATTGCATTATTCGCCTTTTATCAACTACATGACAAGTATGTTAAATAATATTGTTTTAACAGATAGTAAAGGAAGTTTAGACGACATGAGTTTAGAAAACAACATCAAAAAACTTCAAATTGCAGATACTTTAATAAAAGATAAATATGTTAAAAACCTAGTGGTTAACAATATTGCAAACATGTATTTATTATCGGACCAATGCGCAGTAAATAATGGTAAGTTTTTTAATTTATATTCTAAATTGGTCTCAGATGAAAAAATGAAATCTGATGTAATGAGAACGGCTGAAAACATTAAAAAACTAAAAAACAATAATGTTTTACCTGAAGTAAGCTTGTTGGATAAAAATGAAAAGTTAGTTAAAATTCAAGATTTATTAAATAAAAAAACAATCATATACTTTTGGACCAAGCAAGCAGATTCGCATTCTAATTATTCGCACAAGAAAGTAAATGAATTGAAATTAAAATACCCAGATATTCAATTTATTGCAATAAACATTAACAATACTCATGAAGATTGGTTGAAAGAAATCAAAGCAAATAATTTTAACAATTCCATTGAATTACGAGCCTCTAATTTTGAAGAACTTAAAAGCAAATGGGTAATTAACAAAGTGTACCGAACCATGATAATCAATAAAAACGGTACGATTAAAGATGCATTTGTGAGTTTATTCGATGCAAATTTTGAAACTTATTTGAATTAACTCTTTAAAAAGTGCTATTCTTTAGAAAATCAAGACAATAAAACAGTATAAAAAAAAGGCGTTCAAATGATTAGAACGCCTTTCTTTTTTTGGGTTTAGAATAAAGATTATTTATTTCCTTTTTCGTAATCTGCTACAAACTGAGCAATTCCAATATCTGTTAATGGATGTTTTAATAAACCTGTAATTGAAGACAACGGGCCTGTCATAACATCTGCTCCAATTTTAGCACAATTAACAACATGCATAGTATGACGAACTGAAGCAGCTAAAATTTGAGTTTCAAAACCATAGTTATCATAAATTTGACGAATTTCTTCAATCAAATTTAACCCATCTGTTGAAATATCATCTAAGCGACCTAAAAATGGTGAACAATAAGTTGCTCCTGCTTTTGCTGCTAATAAAGCTTGTCCTGCTGAAAAAATTAAAGTTACGTTTGTTTTAATTTCTCTATCAGAAAAATACTTACATGCTTTAATTCCTTCTTTAGTCATTGGTAATTTCACTACAATTTGCTCATGTAAATCGGCTAGCTCCTCACCTTCTTTTATCATGCCTTCAAAATCTAAGGCATTGACTTCTGCACTTACATCACCATCTACTAAATTACAAATGTCTACGTAATGTTTTAAGATGTTATTTTTTCCTGTAATTCCTTCTTTAGCCATTAAAGACGGATTAGTAGTAACACCATCTAATATTCCTAAAGCTTGAGCTTCAGCGATGTCTTTTAAATTTGCTGTATCAATAAAAAATTTCATGGTCTCTATATTTAATTAAGTTGTATTTAAATTCTGATGCAAAATTACGATTTAAAACTTCAATATCAAGTCTCAATTATAATTTATAATGATTCATTAACATTTTCTCATACGTTTTATCTGGAAGAATTCTTTTTAAAACGATTGAAAATTTCTGCATAAAAGCCCCAACTTTATAATGAATTTTAGGATTTTTAGTTGCAATAATCTTATGAATCGCAACAGCCATTTCTATGGGATTACTTCCACCAGAAACGTGTTCATTCATCATATCTAATTGGTTTTGATAAACTTTTTCGTAAGCCGAACCTTTAATCACTGGCGCATGAAACCTTCTAGAAGCAATATCTGTGGCAAAATCGCCTGGAGCAACATTCGTAATTTGAACGCCGAAAGCTTTAGTTTCCATTCGTAACGATTCAGTAATCAATTCTAACGCACCTTTTGAGGAAGAATAAACACTTCTAAACGGCAATCCCATATAACCTGCAATGGAAGTAATATTTATGATTAATCCACTTTTTTGAAGACGCATTTGAGGTAAAACTGCTTTCATGGTTTCTATCGGACCGAACACGTTGGTTTCAAAATTGTTTTTAATTTCTTCTAACGGAATTTCTTCTAATGGTCCGGTTATTCCTACTCCAGCATTATTGATTAAAACATCAATTTTACCTTCTAATTCAATAATTTTTGAAACACAAGCTTTGATGGAATCGGGATTTCTAACATCCAAATCGACTAAATTTATATTTGAGTTTGAGATAGCTGAGGCATTTCTACTCGTTCCATACACTACAAATCCTTTTTCTAATAAGAATTCGCCTATGGCTTTTCCAATTCCGGATGAACCACCAGTGATAAGTATGACTTTTTTCATATATTACAAGGTATAAACAGTATGTACAAATGCTAAAAACATGATAAAAATTAGCATTATTAAATTAAAGAAATAAAAGAAACAAAGTTTCAAAATAGTTTTGAAACGAGATTCTTGATAAAACTTTCTATATGATTTATAGAATATGATTTGTAAAAGTATAAAAATTACAACATCATACCATTCGGTAAATTCATAACCAAAAAAACCAACTAAAACAGAAAGTAATGTCGTAACAGAGAGTAATAACAGAAAGGTTGAGAAAAAATGAAACGTAAAAATACCATGATCAAAAAACCACCATTTCTTTTTATTATGTGTTAGCCATAATCCAAAAGCAAAAAAGGGCATAAAAAAGAAAATCCATTTTGGAATATTAGCAATAGCTTTATTAAACATCATCTTATTAAGTTGACGAATGGTATATTGCTGATTCAACTTAGTCATTTTATCATTGATATTGACATCAATCCATGATTTTTCAGTTGATTTACTTGCTGAGCTATCTCCAATAAATCTTGTTTTATCATTAAAGACATTTTTTTTATCAAAAAACTCATCATTCAATTCATTTGGTTTAATCATTTCTTTTTCAATATCATGAAAAACAAAGGCATTAAAAACAAAAAAGGCAAAAAAGTTAATAAAAATAAAAAGTTTAACTGGCGCCATAAATTGTTTTCTTTTTCCACTAAGATAAACAAGAGACAAGGTTGCTGGAGTATACAACAAATACTTTATAGCTTTCCAAAAACTATTATCATAATGCACTAAATCTTCTAAAAAGTGAGTAAATAAGTAATGAAATGATTTTTTAGTTTCTGTATTTTCTTGTCCGCATGACGGGCAAAAACGTACTTTTACTTCATCTCCACAGTTTTGGCAAGTGGTATCTTCTCTTAATTTTCCGTGACTCATACTTTTTTTTTAGCGATGTAAAACTAAATAAAAAAAACCGATTCAAGAAATTAGAATCGGTTGGTATAAAATTTATTTATTTTAAAAAGATTATAAAACTTTACTTTGACAAATAAAGTCCGTTTTGGGTAATTCTGTTTTGGCAATCGCATTGAAACCACCTTCAATTTCAGAAAAATTTCTGTAACCTCTAGCTTGTAAAATAGATGCTGCAATCATACTGCGATACCCACCAGCACAATGCATAAAGAAGTGTTCATTTGGATTGATATCCTTAACCCAATCATTTATATATGCAAGAGGTTTACTGTAAGCATCTTCAATATGTTCCGCTTGATATTCAGTTTCTTTTCTGATGTCTATGACTTTGCTTTCGCCAATTTTAACTTCTTTTTCAAACTGTGCTGCAGAAATTCTATTTACAGTATCAATTTCAAAACCAGCAGCTTTCCATGCTTCAAAACCACCTTTTAAATACCCTAAAATATGGTCAAAACCTACACGAGACAATCTGGTTACGGTTTCTTCTTCTTTACCTAAATCTGTCACTAAAACAATCGGTTGATTTACGTTTGCGATAAGTGCGCCAACCCAAGGTGCGAAATCTCCATTGATTCCAATATTTATAGATTGAGGAACAAATCCTTTGGCAAAATCAGCGTTATTTCTTGTATCTAAAATTAAAGCACCTGCATCTTCTGTAAGTACTTCGAATTCTTGAACACTAATTTCTCGCAAACCATTATTTAATATAGAAGAAAAACTTGGAATCCCTTTTTTATTCATCGCTACATTCATTCCAAAATAAGCAGGCGGTGGCAATAATCCGTCAGTAACTTCTGCAATAAACTCACTTTCTGTCATATCGGCACGCAAAGCGTAGTTTTTTTCTTTTTGCTCGCCAATGGTAGAAACTGTTTCTTTACTCATGTTTTTGCCACAAGCAGAACCTGCTCCGTGCGCCGGATATACTATTACATCATCTGCTAAAATCATGACTTTATTTCGTAACGAATGAAATAAAATTCCAGCCAATTCTTCTTGAGTCATTGATGCGGATTTCTGAGCTAAATCTGGTCGACCCACATCTCCAATGAATAAGGTATCACCAGAAAATAAAGCATGATCTTTCCCGTTTTCATCAATCAACAAGTAACACGTACTTTCCATAGTATGACCAGGCGTGTGCAGCACTTTTATTTTGATATTTCCGACTTCAAAAACTTGTTCATCTTTGGCTGAAATGATATCGAACTCGGGCTGTGCATTTGGACCATAAACAATTTTTGCTCCTGTTTGCTTACTTAAATCTAAGTGTCCGGAAACAAAATCGGCATGAAAATGCGTTTCAAAAATATATTTAAGTTGTACCTGATCTGAATTCAATCTTGCGATATATGGAGATGTTTCTCTTAAAGGATCGATAATAGCCGCTTCACCATTTGAAGTGATATAATACGCACCTTGAGCCAAACATCCTGTATAAATTTGTTCTATATTCATTTTGTTGTCAATTATAATAGTGTACAAATTTAGGGGTATTTTTCAAATAAAATTGTGATAAATAGCATAAGATTATTTTTTCTCAAAAAATTCATCATCACTATGGAAAAAAGCGGTCAACCAAATTACTCTAGATAAACGCATAATCCAAGGTTGAAGGATAATTAAGAAGAAAATATTAATCGGCAACCACCAAAATATTTCTTTGTTTTGTAGAGTATAGCCAGTTGCCAAAACCCATATAGCAAAAGTAATTAGAGAAAAACCTACTGTTAATCCATAACTTACATATCCAGTTCCTTGAAAAAATCCTGGCTCAATTTCTGTTCTTTGTCCGCAAACGCTACAACGTTCTACCATTTTATTTCCGTTCGGGAAGTTGAACCATCTATTTATAAATAAGTTGCCTTCGTGACAACGTGGACATTTGAATGAAAATAAATTTTTAAAGAATGTAAACATATTTAATTTTCTTTCAAAGATACTATTCATAGCAATAAAGGAAAGTTACATTTGTTACAATGGATGGATAACATACTAAAAAAAACTAATGTTCGGGTTTAATTTGCGGAGAATTGAAAAGTTAAACTAAGAACAATCAAACTACATATCTTACATTATTTTGTAAAAATTGGCTAGTGAAAGCGTGTTCGATGCTAATCCTTTTTACAGTAAATTAACAGCATCAATGGAACGATAGACGAAACGTGATCGGACTAAAACCACTTTTATTTTAAATGGTTTACTAAAAGATTGAGTGTGCTCAAATCCCACTCCATAAGCAATTTCACTTACTGTTAAATTTGTAGTAGTCAGCAACTCTTTGGCTTTTTACAATATTTTATTGTGAATAGGTTTTGAGTATTTTGTGCACCAGTTACGAAAAGGACTTTGATTGCTAATGCGCTATTCATTTGTAGTTCTGTATTTGTGAAATACAAAGATGCAATTGATGCCATTAGCAATCAGAATATATGGAGCAACTGCAAAGATTTTAATACCTTAAACTAAATGTTATTGGAATAGCTTTTAGGTTAATTATCTTTTTTTATTTTATCCAAAACTTACTTTACGTATTTTTTTATCATATATTTTGTAATGGGTTTTAAGGGTTTGCCTGTTTCAGGATCAAAGCCATAGGAATTATAAAACGTTACTTTATTTTTATGCTTGCAATACCAAACAACTGGTTTTCCATTTCTAAAAAATACGGTTTGATTGTTTACTTCAATTTTTTTTAAGTTGATTAAGCTTTCATCAACAGGAAGTATGGGATAAGTTCTTAACAGTGCTTTTTGATCACAATCCACATATTCATAATGATTTATTTGCCATTGCATACATTCTTTGTTCTTAAAAAGCGTATTTTTTGTGGTATACCCTATAGAAGTAATTCCAATTAATCCCATTAAACCAAATGCAACTTTCTTTTTGAAATTACTTTTTATAGGATTACCATTAAAATTAGTGGCATACTCAGCCAAAGCTGATATATTTTCTTGGAATCCCATTTCCTGAGGAGCATTTGAAATCTCATTTGTTACTACTTCTGTTTTTTGGAATGCATGGTAGGGTCTTGGTTTAAAATCAATTAAAACTGCTGCTAATTCTACTCTGAGACTAATTTCAGAATCTCTTTTTTCTTTAAGAAAAGAAATGATAGTTCTAAACTTATCAGTATTACAATTCTCTATTGATTTTTTTAAAGATTCACCATTTTTAGTTTCGAAAAAATTTCGAAATACTGCTTCATCTTTTGGTGTTAAACCATTATCCAACAGAAGAGAACAATAGTTTCTTAATTGTGCGGGTGATGGATGTAATAATATGCCAGTTATATCCTCATTTTTTTTTATCTCATAATGTGATTGAATGGCATTTTTATAATCATTAAAAGTAATTTTTTCCATAAATGTAAAATTAAATATAGGAAGGCTTCGGAAATATCGGAAATATCGGAAATATCGGAATTCCTTATAAACACTTACACAAAAACGCAATTCCTTTGCTTCAGAATCAGTTCTTGTTTTAACTAGCTATCAAAACAAATGTACAAAACTGATTTAAAAAAGTGCAGCTATACAAAACTGAATTTTTATTCGGGAAGTATAATTTGAAAGTTTTGTTT
The DNA here is from genome assembly GCF_011392115.1 of Flavobacterium difficile. Taxonomy (GTDB): domain Bacteria; phylum Bacteroidota; class Bacteroidia; order Flavobacteriales; family Flavobacteriaceae; genus Flavobacterium; species Flavobacterium difficile. The sequence continues at coordinate 570,203 of NZ_JAAJBT010000002.1, read as the reverse complement.
TAGCGCACTTACACTTCCCAAACAAAAGAGTACTCAAAATTATTGTTGCGTTTGCAACACAACTAATGCGTTCGGAAAAGTTCCGAACAGCCAAACTTATATCAATTTTTAAAGATTAATTATCATGAAAAGATATTTTTATATTGCAAGTATTGTTGGATTGGTTACATCATGTACAAATGACAATACAGAGGGATTTTTACCTAAAAACAAAGAAGACATCACATTGGAACAAGCTACAATGCAAAGAGATTCTACCGCATTAGAAACGGGTGGCCAAGGAGGATCAACTCCAATTAAACCACCTAAACCACAATGATTATTATTACAATTTTATTTTAATATCTAAAATAGATTACTTAATTTCGGGGAATGATACTAAAAAAAGTACTTTTCCCGATTTTATTTTTTATGCTGTTTTCTTCCTGTAATTCTGATATTTTATCCAAAAAAAAATATGAAGAATATACCAATAAAGGAAATGATTTTTTTCAAAAAAGTCAATATGATTCGGCTTATGTTTATTTTGACAAATCGAAATCTTATGCTTCTAAAGTTAATAAGGAAAATACTATTGTATATCCTATTTTAATGATTTCGGAAATACAAAGATTAAAAAATGATTATTACGGATGTGAAGAAAGTTTAACAGAAGTAGTAAAATACGTAGATAATAAAACTGATATCAGTTATTTAACATTTATGTACAATAATTTTGCTTTGTCATATTCTGAATTGGCCGACTATAAAGAAGCCTTGAAATATTATAACTTAAGTTTAAAAATTGCTGCAACACAAAGAGAAAAATTAATAATTCAAAATAACATTGCCTACAATTATTTAAAACAAAACCAATTTAAGGAAGCCAAAAATATATTAGAAGCAATTAAAAAAAATGATTCTCTGCAAAAAGAACCTATTGAATACGCAAGAGTGGTAGACAATCTAGGTTATGCTAAATTTAAGCTAAACGATAAAAACTGTATAGATGATTTAATTGAAGCGAAACAAATTAGAGAGAAATATCTTGATGAAATTGGCCTCACTGCTACTTCAATGCATTTAGCGGAATATTACAACACAACAAACCTCAATTTAGCTAAAACTTATGCAAATAAAGCATTAAAATACGCCTCAAAAGTCAAAAATCCAGATGATAAATTAGAGGCATTACAATATCTCACAAAAGTTACTTCTGGTAAGGAATCTAAAACATATGCTATAAAATCTTTCGTTTTAAACGACAGTATCAAAACTGTAAGACAAAAGGCAAAAAATCAATTTGCAAAAATAAAATACGACTCTAAAAAAGCTATTGAAGAAAGTCTTAAACAAAAACAGCTCAAAGAATATTTTATTTTGGGAATAATTATTTTGACAATCTTTGGGCTCTATTTTTATTTTCAAATAAAAAAGAAAAATAAAAGAAAGATAAAAGAAACGGCTTATTTAACAGAAACTCGTATTGCTAAAAAATTACATGATGAATTAGCTAACGATGTACATAACGCAATTGCCTTTGCTGAAACTCAGGATTTAGAGAATCCAATAAATAAAGAAACATTATTAGATAATTTAGATACCATTTATCGCAGAACAAGAAACATTTCTAGCGAAAATAAAGATATTGATACAGGTGAAAATTATCTAGAAAAATTAAAAGCTATGATGGCTTCATATGGTTCTAATGAGATCAATGTAATCTTAAATAGTGTTTCATTTGACGATAAAAAAGTAAGTAAAGAAATTAAAATTGCAATTTACAGAGTATTGCAAGAGTTAATGGTTAATATGAAAAAACATAGTTATTGTTCGATAGTAAGTATTGGTTTCAAATCGAATAAGAAATCAATAGAAATTAATTATTCCGACAATGGAGTGGGTTGTTCTAATTTGTTAAATTTAAAAAATGGTCTTCAAAATGTGGAAACCCGTATTTTTTCTATCAATGGAACCATTAATTTTGACACTGAACCTAAAAAAGGATTCAAAGTTAAAATTGAGATACCTAAATAAGATACTATATGTTTAAAAAAGTTTTAATTGCAGAAGATTTTGATAGTATTAACATTGCCGTAAAACAAACCCTAGAACAACTTGGCGTGAAAGAAATTCATTATGCTAAATATTGTGATGACGCACTTTTAAAGTATAAAAAAGCCTGTCAAGACAAGGAACCATTTGATTTACTAATTAGCGATTTATCTTTTGTGGCTGATTATCGAAAAGTGGAAATTCCTTCAGGAGAAAAACTTATTGAAGCCATTAAAAAATTAAGTTCTAATATTAAAGTAATTGTGTATTCAGTTGAAGACAAACCTTACACAATCAAATTGTTATTTAAAGAACAAAATATTGATGCTTTTGTGCACAAAGGTAGAAATAGTATCAGCCAACTCAAAACAGCGATTGAAAGTTTATTGTATGATAAAAAATTCATTTCTCCAGATTTAGCGCATCTTTTACAAAGTAAAGCATCAAATGAAATTGACAATTATGATGTTGAATTATTAACTCATTTAGCAAGCGGTGTTTCTTTGGAAGAAATGGAACCGCTTTTTAAAAAACTAAATATCACTCCAAATAGCAAAAGCACTATTGAAAAAAGAGTAGCTAGACTTAAAGATTACTTCAAAGCGAATAATAATATTCATTTAATTGCAATTACTAAAGATTTAGGCATCATCTAAAACATGCTTATAATTTAAAACCTATTTAATTAACTTCCCACACGGATAGTATCAATTCGTAAGATTTACAGTAATGGCAAGTTTGTTTATTTAGCGAAAAAAGGCATATTAAAATAATAGTACTAAACCTGTTTTATTAATAGTGTCATAGCCATACTTTTTCAATCCTTTATTAAAATTGCTTAGGGGAAAAACTATTTGGAATTGTTTTGGATATTTTCAAAATTGTCGTGATGCATATTAACGGAATCAAAATATTTAAAGTAACCGTTTATGAAACTAAAATTATAATTTAAAACTATGTGGTCAACTAGATTAAGCGTGCTATTATTTCTAATAACGGGTACTATTTTTTCCCAGGTCAAACTACTTTCTTGGAATATAGAAAACCTTGGAAAATCAAAATCTGATGCAAACATTACTTTTATGGCAAACACCATAAAAGAGTATGATATTATTGCCCTTCAAGAAGTTGTAGCGGGTGATGGTGGTGCACAAGCTGTGGCAAAATTAGCAGAGGAACTAAACAGAAAAGGATCTAAATGGGATTATACAATTAGTGACCCCACAAGTAGTAGTGCCTATAAAACAGAGCGCTATGCTTTTTTATGGAAAACTAGTAAAGTCAAAAAAATTGGTGAGGCCTGGTTAGAAAAAAAATACAATATAGAAATGGATCGAGAACCTTACTATTGCACATTTGACTATAAGGGTAAACAATTTACTCTTGCTAATTTCCATGCCATAACCAAAAGCAAACAGCCCGAAACAGAAATAAAATATTTTAAGTTTTTACCTGATCAATATCCCAAATTAAACTTACTTTTTGTAGGCGATTTCAATTGCCCGCAATCGCATACCGTTTTCAATCCATTGAAGAAAATGGGATATAAAAGTGTCTTTATCAATCAAAAAACATCCTTAAAAAAAGAATGTATTGAAAACGAGTGTTTGGCTTCTGAATTTGATAACATTTGGTATAATGCAGCAAAAATTAGTGTGACCAATTCTAAAGTGCTTCACTTCTACACTACTTTTAAAAGTTTAAAAGAAGCCAGAGAGATTTCGGATCATATACCAATTACAACTGAAATTTTTTGCCAATAAAAGTTTTGAAAACTTTACAACTAATAGGTTAATCTTAATTAATAAAACAAAAAAAGTTATGATTTCTCAAAGAATTAAACATTATAATTCCATTGCGAAATTAAACCTAATTGTAATGTTTTATAATTTGAGGATGTTTGGTATTAATTATAACTATTTAAAAAATTGAGAATCCATTGCTTTTATCTGAAGGTTTAAATTCTGCTAACGTATCAATTTTAGCTTAGAATTAACATGCTTGTTAGGTTTTGAATTAAAGCTCATGAATGTTTTTTAATATAAATTAGCTTAGCTTAATAATAGTTTGTGATCTGAGAAAAAGATTTTTCATTTAAAAAATAAAAATTTCTTGAGAAATAAACTTGAATTTACTACAAAATTCGCAATCTTGCCAAACGCCTGTTGTGCGACGGTTTTATTTTAATATTGAGTAAATTGCGAAAAAAAATATCAAAATTATAATTATTACACAGCCATTTTTTTTCTTTTTGTCTGAAGTTTTTATCTTCTCATGATATTCAATTGCATTAGGTTCTGTTAAGAAATATCCTCTCCATGCATTATCGGGAATTGACACTACAAACTTTTCTTTGCAAGTGTTACATTTATAATACATTCTGAAATCAATTAGCCCACTTTCAAACTCGTTTTTAGATTCCAATATTTTAATTTTTTCAGACTTGCATTTTAAGTCTAAAACTTCCTCAAACTTTTCAAATTCCGTTAGAGAAGCAAAACCATAATATTGTTTATCAAAACAATCTCTACACATTTTATTCTTTCGTTTAGTATTTTGTAAGTGATTTTCCGTCTCGTTTTTCAACTTGTGGCTAACGTTCCGGCGCTTGGCGAGGTTTCGAGCTTCGGAACCGATTATTTTCTATCAAAGATAAAATTTCTTGAGATATAAAGGTGTTTTTACTACAAAATTCACAGTCTTGCCAAACGCCTGTTAGCAGTAGTTTTTTATTTTAATACGGTTTAAATTTTCTGTTTTTCGGATATCCGTGATAATAATTTACTTCGATTATAAATGCTTTCGCTCCATTCCATTTTTTAAAATTCTGCAAATTTAAAGAGTTCAATATTTTGTTACTTTCAGTTAATACTATAGAATCCATTTTAGTCAAATTCTGATAATATTTGGTGTCATTCAAATTTTCAGGAATATTATCGAAGAATAATGTATAAATTAATTGTTTGTTTTTTTTTGTTTGTTTGACAATTTTGTCAGAATAGATACTATAATAAACAGAATTATCTATCGTTGCTAATAGTCTTTCTTTGTATTTGTTATTTTTCAAGTCTTTCTCAATATAATATTTAGTAATACCAAATTCCGTTTTCCTTTTTTCAATTAACCCTTTATTAGTTGAACAGGAAATTGATAATATAATTAAGAAAATAGTTGATATGTAGATTTGTTTACTCATTTTAAATTACTGCTAACTTGTGTATGTGCGAAATACACAAATTACACATACAAAATTCAAATATAATAATTTGGTATAAACAACTCAAATTAATGGCATGAAACCATAAATATTTGTAACTAAGTATTACATTTTTAAATTTTATATGCTAACCTAAAGTATTTATAGTTTTACAAATTTCTTGAATGGTTTATTTAGTACTATTATTAAAAACAAAAAATCAAAACTGTATTTATAAATAATGTTTAACAATTGAAAATTGAATTTAATATTGAAAAAATAGTAACTATAAAAAAACTGTTGTAGTTGGTGGTATTTTATTTCATTGTAATTAAAGTGGGTAAACTTTCTATTTTAATTGAAGTCAAACAATTATATATTTTTGCTTCACTCTCAGTTAAGCCTTCTTTGAAATAAGTTAATTTTTGATCAATTTCATAACTTATTTTAACTTCAAATTCAGATGCATCACAAGCTAATATATCGTGAATACTCCAATATCTTATTTTAACTATTTCTTTAGATTTAGATTTTAATTTTAGTAAATCATCATTCACATATTCGAAAATTTTAAATCTATTTGTAGAATAATCAAAATACACAGCCTCATCACATTTCAACAGATCAAAATAATAATGCATAAATTTTTGGCGATAATCATTTGCTGGTTTAAGCATAATAACATCATTTTCAGATTCATTAATGATTTCCAAATAAAGAGTTATAATGCCAGAATCATCTCTTTCTGTTTTTTCTTTTAGGATATTGAAATATACGTTCTGTCCAAAAGAAACTTGAGAAAATAGAAAAAATAAAATTAGTATTTTTTTCATATTTTATTGTTTGTTATATGATACTTGATTAAATGTCCATAAATAAACTGATTATTTCTTATCAAAGATAATAGTACTAGCGAAACATAAACGTGTTTTTACTACAAAATTCGCAATAGCGCAAAACGTGTGTTGGCCGAAGTTATTTTATTAGGTTTCCATTTTCGTCCCATTGAGTGAAAGTGTTTTTTATTTCATTTTCATAATTAATAGTTCCAGTCAAAACGACCACTTCTTATTTCTACAGTTTCTCCTGCTGTATTGACAGCATCAAACCAGAAAGTTCCTGAAATAATAGAATTTGATATATCTAATCGAGTGATTTTTAGTTCACCTGTTTTTATAGTATTTGTATAAAAATTATTTGATAAAATTGAAGAAATATAATATTGCCCCCCCCCCGAGAAATCACCATCTTCAATTATATTTTTATTTAATAGGTATATTTGACCTTCTTCTAAATTTATTCTACTTGTTTGTATTACAACTGCCTTGACCCCTGTTCCTCTTAAATCTGCAAAATTCATTGTGAAAAAATATTCACCATTATACAATTGATAAAAGCAGTTTACAGCAGGGTTTATACCTTCTTGATGTGGTAAAAATACTTTTCCGTTCACTAAACAACCTACGGTATTAGCTCCTGTTTGGGTTTCAGGTGGTAGTTGGTCGTTAGATGAAGATGGATTGTCGTCTTTGTTGCAACAAGATAAAGTAAGGGTTAATGCTAATAGTATAAGTATTTTTTTCATACTTTGTTGTTTTAAAATGATTTCAAATAAAGTAATCTATTGTTATGACAATGTTATTTCTGCGCAATTTTGGCAGTGTTGCCACTAACGTTCTGCGGCTTGGCGCAGTAGCGGATGCTTGAAACGTTTTTTTCTTGCTAGGATAAGATTTTCCAGCGGAAAATCGAACGTTGTTCCTAAGGACAAAAGTAGCTATTGAGTCAAACCGCTTTTAGCAGATGTCGGCTAAACAATAAATATCTCGATTATATTTCTGCTTTAATTTTATATTTAACATTATCAGTGGAAACATAATCTTTTTCGATATACCATGTAATCATTTCTTTAAAAGTAAGATCGTCTCGTTCAGGATAATTATTAAAATTTGGCTTTTCTATTTTAACTGAATTGAATGTAATAAGTTCAATTGTTTTTAATGGAATCCAAATGGACAATGTGAGCAAAGTAGATAATGACGAACTCATATTAAATAACTCTCCTTCAGACAAAAAATGTTTAATGTAATCAAAGTTTTTATTTTCTAACTCAAACTTTTTTACAAACTTTTCAAGCATTTCTGCATTATCATCACCAGCAAGTCCAAGGTCTTTTTCAATTTTTGTGTCAAGTGATTTTACTTTATCCCATGACTCAGTTTCTAAAAAAGTTTTAACAGTAATGTAAGCATGTCGTAATTTCGAGAATTCTATTTCTTTAACTTCCATATTTCTTGTTTGTAAACGTCTGAGCCTATTGCTGCAACGTTCGTTCCGCGGCTTGGCGCAGTAGCTACTGCGTAAAACGATTATTTCTTGCTAATATAAGATTTTCCAGCGGAAAATCGAACGTTCTATTAAGGATAAAATAGCTATTGTGCCAAACCGCTGTTAGCAGTAGGTTTTTTAATATTATATTCAAATCCAGCATTTGTTATTTTTGTCGAATCTGTAATTTCTTCTGAAGGATTTACAATTATATTGTCTTTGTGAATTGGGTCAAATTTTGCGTAATAGAAATGGTTAATTTTTAAACTGTCAATCATATTAGTTTCTTTGTTTGAATTAAACATTGAGTAACTTATTCCAGAGCCACAAGTTTCAAAGTATTTGCCTTGATAATAAAATCCAAAATAGAATGCTGTAGTTTTTACAGATTTATCCTTTCTAACAAATTTTGCGACTATTTCGGTTTTGCTTTTCTCAATATCTTTTTCAATTACATAACTACGAATGAATATAAAGCAAAGAAATGAAACAAAGATTATTCCGTAATAATGTCCGAATTTAAGTTTTCCAATTTTGGTCATTTATTCTAGTTTTGTCTGAAACTTACTGCCAACGTTCCGGCGCTTGGCGAGGTTGCGAACTTCGGAACCGATTATTTTCTATCAAAGATAAAATTTATTGCGAAAAATGAACGTGAATTTACTACAAAATTCGCAATCTTGACAAACGCCTGTTAGCTGCTGGCTTTTTAGTTTATTCATTCGGTTCATATGCATATTTTTTTAATCTCTCCAATTCAGCATTAACTTTTATTGACCATTTTTTTTGCTGAACTTCATTAAAATATACAGAATTATCATATTTGTCTTGATAGATTTCACATTCATCTCCAAGTCGATAATAAATTTCATCATATTTATTTGTATCAACACATTTTTTAAAGTTTAGGCTATCAAATGCTTTTCTAATTTTCCTCGCGTAAATTTCTGCAATGTCAAAATGTAATTGTTCATGATCTAATGTTTTTTTTTCATTTGTAATAGTCCAAGATTTACTTTTGATAAAATAGCAAGAAAGTTGATATTTTGGAATATCGTTTTCAAAATACGCATCAGTAACTTCAATTTTATAACTCGTTATCGCCTCAACATTTATCATACTTGTATCAGCAATTCCCTTAAAATCATCCCAAACTAATTTTCTTTCACTTTTCCACAATATTTGATCATCATCATTACATTTAACTTTTTCAAAACTAAAAATAGAGTAAATAAATATAATAAAGGTTGATAGTTTTAATAATTGCATTTATATAAAATTTATTGTGTTTTACGCAAAGTTTTTCAGCTTGCAGCTAACGTTCCGGCGCTTGGCGAGGTTGCGAACTTCGGAACCGGGTATTTTCTATCAAAGATAAAATTTCTTGCGAAACGTAAACGTGTTTTTACTACAAAATTCGCAATCTTGACAAACGCTGTTAGCAGTAGCTTTATTTTTTTTCAATTTTAACTAATCCTTGTCTTGTGGCTAAATATAAGTTTCCATTGTCATCCATAGTCATCGTAGAAATATAAGAAGTAGGAATTTCTGAATTTTCATTATGATAATTTTCCCAACCATCTTTAAGGTCATATCGTATTAAACCAGCTCTGTCAGTAGAAATCCAAAGAACTTTCTCCTTTTTATCATAAACAACACAATTGGTATGATTAAATGGCATTCCAGAATTTTCAGTTGTAAATTGTTTAAAAGTTCCGTCTGCATAGCCAATTGCAATTCCTTCATTATTATTTACTTTTCCTTTTTCTTTTCTATCAAATTCATAAAGAGAAAAATAAAGATTCCCATTTTCATCTTCATCCATAGAAGTAATACATTTGCCTTTTAAAACAGTTTGAGTATGTTCAAAATTTGTCGCCTTTCCATTTTCATCTATCATTACAGTTCCGCTGAAAGTTCCTATCCAAATTCTGTTCTTCGAATCTCTTTTAGCAAAAGTTACTCGGTTTGAAGGAAATTCTTTTACTTTATTTTTATTAATATTTGACCATTTTCCCTCTTTATAAATTGTTAATCCTTCATCGGAACAAAAAAATACTTCGCCTGTTTTTATATTATTTACTATTTCATACACGCCATCTATACCTATCTCATTTGCATCGTATTTGGTCCATTTGGAATTGTCAAAACTATAGATATTTTTTTTTCCATAAACCCATTTGACATTATTATTATCTGATGCAATCGCATAATACGAAAAGAAATTTCCTTTATCAGTAATATTTTGCTCCGCATTTTTAAAAATTTTACCGTCAAAAGTCACCAAACCTTCATCGATTGTTAACCAAATTAATCCATTTTTGTCAATTGCAATGTGATCATTCATATTATTTGGAAGATTTGAGTTTTTAGTATTCCAAACAGTTATTTTATATGTATTTAGATTTTCATTTTTATAAAGATAGGTTTTATTGAATATTTCAGGACTGTTAGGTTTATCAAATGATCTCTTAAAAGCAGTCATATCCACACGTTCAATATTTCCAATTATTTTGTTCTCATTTATTGAAAAAATCATATTGATTGATGATTTTTCCTCCTTTTTACCTCCAGTAATGGCTGGGGTCCATTTTCTAAAATTGTTCAGCGCTTCTATAATTTGTAACGAAATTGGATTTTTAGATTGGTCTGTATGACTCAATACACAAGCTCGTCCTTTTGAATCAACAAGTATCTGAAACTTAACTGAACCTTTAATACCTTGTAGGTTTAATTCTTGGTTTAGTTTTTCTTGTAGTTTCAAAAACTCCTTTTCGTCATATCCTGCTTTGACATCACCACAGTCAAGACAAAATTTATCAGTTTTACAGTTATCTAATTTAATTGGAAATAAATTTTGAGCATTGGCTTGAAATGTCAAACTAGTTAAAATTATAAAAATTATTTTTTTCATTCGGGTTTTATTGTTTTAGTGTTTTTTTTTGTTTTAGTGTTTTTTTTAATAGGGTTGGTACTTATTCATGTGTGTATTGTAAAAACAAACACAAGTTAAAATTAGTAATATATAATTGTATGCATCAAATTAATGTCATAGAATATTTAAAAAAAGGTATGAAAAAGTTTCATTTGATTGTTATTACTTCATTTATTCTAGTTCTATAAGAAAGTGAAAGTTAGTATTAACGTATTTTCCATTGGCGACTTATTGATTGATTAGCAAACTTAATTTCATTGGCATCATAACTTATATTCATTTTATGAACTACACTCGTTAATAGTTAGTTAAAGACCAAAAAAAGGCGATTGCACTTTAAAGTTTTTTATTAATAGCAATGTTTCCGATGAAATAGTTTTCCAAACAGAAAGATACCAAATTATTTTGTTGTGGATGATTTTGAAAAAAGTACTAATCAATTAGATCCTGATCGTATAAAAAGTCAAAAATTAATTTATCCACTTCTGAAATTTTATCTTTATCAGCATAGCGCAACCACTCAAAACATTCAATTTCTGAAGATGCTTTTAAAACGCCTGTATAAGCTCCGGTATAACAGGTCATGCGAACCACCGTACCTTCTTCATGACCATCGGCTTGCGCTTCAAAAATACCTACAAAATTTAGGGTACTTTGAATCAAATACACATCAAGTTCCTCAGCAATTTCTCGAAGCAAAGTATCGGCATCAGATTCCTCCTGTTCGCGTTTGCCACCAGGAATATAAAATACTTTTTTACCATAACTCTTTGTAGAAAGTAAGGTTTTATTTTTAATAGCAATCCAAGCAATTTTATCAATAATTTTCATATTCTTTTACTATGTTTGATAGTTGGAATGTTTTGAAATAGCCACGCTGTAAAGAAAACAAAGCGCTACAATTATTATAATTAAATAGCGACACACCTTTTCCAAAACACTTTTATTTTGAACTAAGTATTACTTTAACTTCACTAAAGGATGATTCAAACCGTTAACATCATTCTTAATTACTTGATACTTTTTTATATGTTCAAACAATTGCGACAAGTTTTTAAACCCAAACGTTCTAGAATCAAAACTTGGATCTATTTGTCTTAAAATAATACCGACTTTGGCAATGTGGGTGCCGTCTTCTTCATTGGAAGCTAAATTGAAAGCTTTGTCTATTTTGATTAAATCTTCTCGGTCGATTTTTAGTTTTGCATGACCAGCCTTACTTTTTTCAGTTTTTAAAGATGGAACACGTTTCTTATTTGTTTTGGATTGGGTTACCACTTCCTGTGCTTCTTCTACTTCTTGCTCTACTGCCATTAGGTTTTCAGTTTGTGTAAATATTTCACAAGAATTTTTAAAAGCTACAGGAGTAGTACTGCGTCCTATTCCCATCACAAACAAACCTTGTTCGCGAATTCGTTTGGCTAAACCAGTAAAATCACTATCACTAGAAACGATACAAAAACCATCAATAGCATCAGAATGAAGAATGTCCATAGCATCAATAATCATGGCGCCATCCGTGGCGTTTTTACCCGAAGTATAAGCGAAATTCTGCATGGCATTTATAGAATTTTCATTTAAAATAGGTTTCCAACTGTTCATGCCAGAACGCGTCCAATCTCCATAAATTCTTCGAATTGTGGCTTTGCCATACTTACTCACTTCTGCAATAATTTCCTGAATTAGAGAAGCTTGCGCATTGTCTCCGTCTATCAATAAGGCTATTTTCATTTCTTTTTTTTTAGGATTCGAATCTATTCTTTTAATTAACCTTTTCTCCTACCACCTGCTACAATTTATGAAGAAAACTTCTCGCTACACTTTTGCTTCCATGGTAGGATAGAAATTGAAAAAAAGTTTTATTGGTTGCATGAAAACCACGCTCTTTTTAGAAATAAGTGACTTTAATTTCAAATGCACCACTAATATAGGATTTATTAGGGATGTACCAGCTATTAAGTTATCTTTTTAATGGAAATGCAACCACATTTTTCAATTATAATATTCTGTTAGATACGGCAGTTGTTGTGAGATACTACAAACAATTACTATTATCGAAAACAGAATCCGAAATGCAATCTTAACTTGGTATTCAAATTAATAGTTTTTTTTGGGTGTTTTATGAGTGTTTATAACGATTTGACAATCTATACCATCTGAAATCTCAAAACACACGAAACACTTTTTACTATGACAATTTTTACAAAGTAACTAATACGGCTAATCAACCCGAGTGCAAATTTAAATCAAGAGTATCCTAAGACATTTCTGCTGGGCTAATCAACAACTACCTCAACATTAGCAAGTGCTTTTCGGTATTTATTTCAAATAAAATTTGCTCGTTTCCTGCAATGATAGTTGTCGGTTATAGTATTTTCCTAGTGCAAGGGATGTAAGAAATCTCTTAGGGGTTGAGTTTGAATGAAAGGATTGGCATTCCCTTTACACAAGTTGCTATATGTAGGGTGTTGGGTATACTTCACCACAAACACTTCTTCTCTATTGTGTACAAAACTCACCAAATCAATCTGATTGCCTTTTACTACACCAACATAATCAATAGTATGAAGGGTTTCATAGTACTTTATTGCTGTTGATATTGCGCTAGTAGCTGCCTTTTCTGCTTCATTATACCATTCATAAATGATAAGTGGAGCATTAGTAGCATCCAATACTAAAATATCAATTTTATTTTGTTGGTTTGGCAAGGGAACCTCCACTAACAACTGCTGTTCTGGTACCTTTTGTTCTTCAATCAAATAAGTTAAAAAAGCTTGTCGCCTTGTTTCCTCAGGTGTCACGTTTAGTAATATTTTTCTAACCTTACAAAGGTATTTTTGTGCGCCTTGGGCCTGCCAAACTATTTTTGGCAAATATTTGTCCAAATTGAATTCAATCATTTCTTATGCTATGCTTTTCAGTGGTTGGTAGCTTCTTAAATCGGATTTTTAAACCGGTTTTAGCTTGCTTCAAATCGATTTTTGACTATGAGTACTTCACTATTCTTATGTGAAACAAGCTGTTTTCAAAAATAAGAGTATAAAAAAAAATAATTTTACGGATTTCCCGTAACGTTGATTGAAAATTTATTCGTAAGGGTTACTGCTCTATCATTGCCCAAAAAGTGGAAGTCATTAAGTAGCTTGCTAATTTTCATGAGGAAGTGAACAACAATTCTTGCAGTTGTACTGAGAGGGTATAATTTAAAACAGCTTTAAATCTTGTAAGTGTAGTGAAAAATCACAAATAATAGTCTAATTCTTGTTGTAGTGCTTTAGATATAATCCAATACTGATTTTGTTAAATAAAGTGGTATTTTGTAATACAACACATCCATTTTATTCTATAGTATTTTTATTTATTTCTTAAAATAACTACAGGATTAAATGTGCATTTCCAATTTCGACTTTTAACTTTTCATCCACCTTAACTTGCGCAGCAAAAGTGAACCAATTGTTGACGGTTTCATTAATTTCGTCAATGATTCGATTTGCTTTTTTGATGTTCATGGATTTCGCCACTGCCATAAGATCATCTCTTGTGATATGGGTTCTTTTACCGTTAATGCTTAAATTGTGTTGGCTGACCCAATTGCTATCGGGACGATAAGCAAAACAAACATCGTAAGCCGGAGTCAATTCCCATTCTAAATCTTTTTTTAGTCGAAAAGCAAAGTTTTTGGTATGGTCATCACAATTTCTTGCGATTACATTGAATACCATTCTTCTAAACATTTGCACTGCTTGCGGATAGGGTAATCGCAACATACGCATGGTTTGAAATAATTGCTCGTAACTAAAACTTGTAATTTGATTAAAATCATAGTGCTGCATCGCACACAATGTTTGGACATGGTATTTTTGGTCCCCTCCTTCTCTATCAAAACGTTTCGTCATAAAATGAGCCCTTCCGTTTTCTTCCAACAAACTGGATTCCATCATATCGATTTGGCAGGCTTTAGCCATCAAATAATACGCCATTTCTACTCTACCGAAACCGCTGCTTTCTCCAAATTGTACATCGCTTATGGAATCTAATTTTAGTAACCAATGTTCAAAACCTTTAGGTGCTAACGTTTGACCTGATTTCACTTGCCCCGTTTTTTCATTATAAGCTATAATAGCTTTTGGCCTTGCCCCACCTGCAGAAGTTCCAATCTTAAGGATATCCAACATGGCTTGTTGCTCGTCTTTGGCTAAATTCGTTTCAAATGCTTCTCTTTTAGTTAGCATTTTTTGTGACATTTGAATTAATTCAGCGACTTCAATATCAAAGGCTCTTTTATTTACTTTTAACATTGAGGGTTCAAATTCAAGTGCTCCCATTCCTCGCGATCCAATGAAACATAACATTTCAACCGGATTCATACTGTTTTCAGGACGACCGTTTTGTGCCAACCAAGTATTGATCAATTGGTTACCATAATCGTCTGGTAAAACATCTGCTAACAATCCTGGTAAGCCTTTGAAAGTTTTTGTGTTTCGTAGTTCTGGAAAAGAGAAAATTCTATTTAACCCATTTAAAATTGGCATTTTTAAAGGTGCCAAATCTATTTTCTGAGCTATGAATTTAGGGTCATATTCGAAACTTGCTGTACCTGAGTTGACATCCCAAGCCACTGCCCCTACTGTTTCTCCCCAAATTTTCACAAATGCAGTTGTTATCATTACCAATCGGATTTTTTCGGACGGTTGTTATCTGTGTTTCGAGCTCTTTTTCGCTTTTGCTGCTCCAACTTAGCCAATTGTAACGGACTTACTTGTTCTTGTATGTTGAAGCTATCCATCACATGTAGCAAGTGTAACACTCTCAGTACTTGCAATAAAGATTGCAAGTTGATTTTCCCACCATTTTCTATTTGGGTCACTGTAGAACGATTGATACCAGCTGCTGTAGCTAGTTGCTGCTGAGTTTTATTTTGCGCTAAACGATGGTGTTTTACGAAAGCTCCAATCGTTTCTATCAGCGCGTTATCATTCATTTCTAACCAGTTTTTGCTTGAAATATCCATCATAAACCACATTAAAAGCACATAATGCTTGTTATTTACAACAAAAATATAAAAATAAAATGATATAATTTTGTTTTTAAGGTAGTAGTTTTTTTAACATAAAGATTTTTCAAACATAAACCTAAAGAATTTGAAATGGTACCTCATAAAAAAACGCATTGGATTGGAAGGATATTCTCTCTAAATCCAAAACATTACAGTGCTAAAGGCAGGTGTTTTTTTTTACAAGTTGAACAATAACTTCCTTCTTCATTATAATATAAATCAAAATTATTTATAGCACTATCATTCTTGTTTTCAACCCTTAAAAGCTTTTCTGACGCCTATGTAGCCTTTTCTTTAAACACCAATAAATTAATACCATCCTTAACATCCGGATAGATATCAATATAAACCGTTTGTAGATCAACCGGAACTGCTAATAGAAAAGAAGCGGCATGTTGACTTAGACATATTTTACAGATTTCCGTATACAACCCCGATTAAGTAAAATTTCTTTTATAATATACTACTTGAATTTATGGTTACAAATTGTTTTAAATTATCAAACAAATAGTAAATAATTAAAATAAAATTATAGGGGAGCTAATAGCTGTTGAAACTAGTTAAAACAAAAGAAATATGTAACACTCAATTTTTAAACTACTATACCAAATAGTTGACTCTTTAGTTAGTTTAATTTTTTCATAAGTTCCTCAAGCAAATCTTCATAATTATCTGTTTTTTTAATTCTTGAAAACAACCAGGAAAGTATTTGTATTTCTCCCTCCCATTTCTCACAAAAGCCACGTAAAATTAATTTGAATTTTTCAAATTCAAATAAACTTTTAAATGCATAACGACCACAATCCACTTCAATATCTTCATAGTTTGAATACTGTGAAAAATGTTCCGTTGCTTCGATACCACCATCATTAAAAATAGGAGAATCTCCACAAAAATCTTCAATAGATTTATTATCAACTACACCATTATGATACCCAAAAGCATAAAGCTTTTCTAAAATCCAGAATTGTTGCGTTAATTGGGCGTTGTTTATATTATACTCTTGAATGGGAATTATTCCTTTTAAATAATCTAAAAAAACATTTCTTATTTTAATACCCAAATTTTCCATCTTTTCAATAACCTCTTCATTTTGAATTGTGGCATTTTTTTCAATAAAACTACTCAGAATTAGATAATTCGATAATTCAATTTTACCATAATCGTCTTTGGTTATATCACAGTCAATTTTTGTATGATGATGTCTTTTAAAATAAGGTTCGGGTTCAATTATACCCTCACGCCATCTATTTCCAGAATCTGCAAAATAAATTATTCGACACTTTCCAATACGTTCATGTTTTTTAATAGCATTCAAGTCTTCAAAAAAAGAATCTCCCAAATAACTTTTATAAGAAATCTGTTTCCTATTATGTTTCAATTTATCGGCATAATTATACTCCTTATAATTTTTGTATTCCCATTTTGGTAGTTTATAAAGATTAAACGTGGTATCGTATTTAAAATCTAAAAGTTCATTTAATTCAAAATAGGATACAACATTACAAAGACTTACTTCTTCTACTAGATGATTATAATTTTTAAATACAAAATTAGAAACGTCATTTGGCAAACCTTTCCATTTTGGAAAAAGTACTGCTTCCTGTTGGTTTTCTACATCTAGAAAAAAGAAAAACAAGCTTTCCCTATCCATTTCAGTAAAAAACTGACCAAAATGTAAGTCTTCAGGTTGCTGATTGGGATTATTAACATGTTCCCATTTTCCGATTTCTTCATCAAAAACCTCCAAAAAGCAGTAATAAACTATCATATCAATTAACTTCTTTTATGCCAAGATCTTCCCTTATTATTTGAATAGTACAACCCTTTTGATGTCGTAACAAGTAATTCTTTTCCATTGTGAATTAAATCTTGCATGGTTCCCATCATGGAAGATGCACTGCTTCTATTATACCAGCTTCTAACATTATTGTTTGAATATTCAATACAGTTTTTTGAAGTGTTGATGCGAATTAACTCTTCTTCTAATTGGATCATTTGTCCCATAATTTTATGTTTTTAATTGTTATAAGACAAAATTACTTAGAGCATCAGACAAAGTACGGCAGTTGAAATTTAAGAGTTATTAATTTCAGTTAAATTTATTTTACTTTTGAAACCAGAAGCGATTAGGGTAATTCCAATAGCATTTTCTAAATTATTATCTTCTGTTACATTCAAAATTATATTTGGTTGATTGGTTGATTCTTGTTGGACATAATCACTGATTACACTTATTTCATCTAAAGTCATTTCTTCCAAACCAATACTGATTAACACTACTATATGTTCACTATTTGTAATTGTAGCACCTTTGTGTAAAGGGGAAAGCAAAGCCTTTTTTATAGCTTTTTCAGCTCTATTATTTCCTGATACAACAGATGAACCAATGAAAATGTTATCATTATTACTTATTATATTTTTAAAATCTATATTTAGAGTTTCTGAAAGAATAAGTCCCATAATTTTGTTTTTAAGTTTATATCACACAAAATTACTTGGAGCATCAGACAAAGGGCGGCGTTATAAATTTATTGCATAAAAAAACGACACTTAAAAAAGTGCCATTAAGATAATATTTAAAGCTCAAAAGTTATTGGCGAATTCGTTAAACCATACTTTTCATTAAGTACAGAAGCATTTATAAACTTTGTTTTCGATAAAGTGGTTTGTCCATAACCTTCGTGTATATGTCCACATATATGAACTTTTGGTTGTACACTTTCAATAGTATGTAATAAATCTTCACATCCAACATTTTCTCCACGTGTGGTTTTATCTAGTTGACCATATGCGGGACCATGAGTAATTAAAATATCTGTGTCTGAAGGTATCAGTTCTCAATGTTTAGAAATGGATTCACTTCTATCACTATTAAATGCTAAATCAAAAAAATTAGGTGTTATTGGAGAACCCCATATTTTAATATGTTCTACTTCTACTCCACTGTTATATAAATAAATAATGGTTTCTGGAATGATCTTTTGAATGTCTTTTTCTAAAGTTGCTTCAAAAAAGAAATCGTGGTTACCTGCAATGAAAAATTTGTACTTGAAATCTAAGTCTTTAAACCAATTCAGAAAATCTAAAATTTCACTTTCTTTACCACGTTGACTTATATCACCCGCATGAATGATGACATCACCTATTGGTAAAGTCAAGTTTTTATGTTGTTCGTGGGTGTCAGAAATGATTATGAATTTCATAGATTGTTGTAATGATCATTAAGGATTAAAATCATTTCTTCTTGATGGTGTTTAATTTCTTCAGAATTCCAAGAATCTTTGGAGTAAATTTTAGCTAGTTTTAAAGAATCAAAAGTTGATTTGTTATAAAAATCAATTCTCTTCTTGTTTACATCTTGATTACTATAAGAAGAATTTTGACTTACCGAAAGCAAAGCTAGATTTCCAAAAGAATCCAAATAATTCATATTCAATAGTTTACTTTTATTTTCTTCATTTTGGGGAAAAACATGTTCAATAGAATTTTTTGAAGTAATTCGATATTTTTTGAACATTGGATCATTTTTATCCCAATTTTTCCAAAGTAAATATTCTAATTTATAAAACCAGTAATGATCAAAACTAGTGCCTCTACTTATATTTAAATCTGAAGCTATTTTTTCAAAATTTGGCATCAAAAATTGATTATTTAAAATATTCCAAGTCATTTCTTTTTTGTTACCTGGAATCATAATATTGTCTATTTTTTCTAATTCTTTTAAAATAGAAACATCTGTTACTGTATGATTTTCAATTAAAAAACTTAAAAAAGGTGTTAACCAAAATTGAGTAGGCATATTATTAAAATACAAAACCGATTGTAACATTTGAATGCTTGAAAATTCTTTTTCGCTTCTTGAAAAATATGATTTATCGTTATTTTTAGAAGTATTGATATATGATAAAAGTAGTTTTTCATCTTCATCTGTACTTTCATCTTCGTCTTTTAACCATTTTACAATGTGTTTGTCAAAATTGTATCTGATTTGCCAGAGTAATTCAAAGAAATCTTTAACATTTTTACTGGTTACTTCTACATTTTCATTTTTAAAAACTTGCTTCTCGTGGTCAAAAATTTCTAATAATTTCTTACTATCCATAGAAATAATATCATTATTTGAATGAATTTGTTTTTTGAAAATTCGCAAAGCGTGTAACAAAAACAAATTAAATGTGATAATAGAACGACATTCGGTATTACTATTAGATTTGTTTTTTGTTTTTATTTCTACGCTTGTATCAAGTTCTATTATTTCTGAAATAGTAATAGCTTTTTCAATATTTAATTCTTCGAAATCCGAATTGTAATTGAATTTTTCTGCATTATATTTTTTAAAATCAATTTCAGTCACTTTGCTGGTGTCATATGGAAATGAAATTTTAACATTACTTTCAAAATAATTATTCATGTTTTCGCAAGCTTCCCAAATTTTTGCATAAATAATTCTTTTATCTTTTTCGATTATTTTATCTAATAGTCTAGCTTTAAGAATATCTGATTGTTGCAATTGTATACCGCTAGTTCCAAGTGCAACAAACAAGGCGTTTAAATCAGTATTTTCAGGTGCTTCATTAAAAACAAACATCACTTTTTCATAGATATAATCTCCAAAAGCTTCCAAGTTTATTTTATTTTGGCTTGCTGTACTTGAATTTAATATCCCTTTAATTGTCTCAATACCAGCAGCAATGTTTTTTAAAAATTCAAGTTTTTCAACATTTTCAAATCTTCTATGTGCTGAACCATCTAATTGCCCTTTTAGATATTCGTAAACTTCTTTTCTAATATCAAAATCAAAGCGAATGTCTTTGTTTTTTTCAATTCTTAAGTATTCGGTTAATTTCGTTTTAACATTTAATAATTCAAAACATAAAGAAATTAGCCAAAATGTTGTAAAACGTTGTTGTCCATCTATTACTTCATATTGATTGGGTTTGTTTTCATTATTTGATTTTATGGCATAAGTATTTCCAACAAAATATTCAGTTGTGTTAACTTCAAAATTATGTTTTAAATCTTCTAACAATTTTTTTATTTCTGTATCATCCCAAACATAAGGACGTTGATAAACAGGTATTAAAAATTCAAAGTTTTTTTCTACTATTGATTGTATATTGATTGTATTTGTTATAAAGTTCATCTAGTTATTTTTTTAGATAGTTTTTGATAGCGATTATTAAATCTTGGTCGTAATTTTCTTTAGAAATGGTTGTTTCAGCATTATTTTTAAAAAACAAATGGATTCTTTCATGAAAGCGTTGTTTTACTCCTGAAATTTCTTTAGTACTTATTTTCACTTCATAAGTTTTTAAGAAAATTAATATTTCTTCATAAGTATAAGCATTAAGTATCCGTTCAAAAATTAAGGTTTCTGTTATATAATTTCTAACGGTTGCTTCATAAACTCTTGAAAGGTCATTTAATCGTAAACTATAAATAAATCTAAAAAGATAAAGCGAAAATTCTAATACATTTTTCCTGCCAAATCTGTCCACAAAGCACAGTAAAGCTAGTTGATAAAAATATCTTAAATCTACTGTACCATCAATAACATCAATAATTTCATTATTAAAATATGAATATTTATTTTTAATTAATTCATCTGTTTCAAACAAAAAATTATAATCATCAGTAAAATTCAACAAGTAATTTATATAATTAACACCTTGATTTAATGGTTGTCTAATAGCATATTTATCTGCGGTTATTGTATGTGTATTTTCTTCAATCTCTACAAAAGAATAACCAATATCTCTATTGCTTTTTTTAGTTTTATCAGCAAAATCATCAGTTAAAACGTTTTTCCATTTGTTATCATCAGTAAATTTATCAGGAACAAATTTAGATTTATTTAAATAATCCATTCGTCTAATTTTACTCAACATTCTGTTTACCGTTTCGAGGTTTTTTTGTTTTTTTTCCCATTTTAAAGCATATGAATTTCTTTCATCATTTTCAGAAATACTTCTTAAATGATGAGCTTTTAAAATATCGGTCCCACCCAATCTTTTTCCACCTGTATTTAAGGTTTCAAAAAAATTGTATGCCATATCTTCACTTTTTGTTATAACAATTGTTACATTTATTTTATCAAAATCTATTAAATTTAATTCTTCTTTATTACTTTTAAAAAAGTTATAATTTTCCTTAATATGATTTAAAGTAATTGGGTGATTATATTTAATATTATATTTTGAATTTTCATTATTTAAAATACTCAAAATTTGCATTGTGGTTATGCGTTGTTGTCCGTCAATAATATTGTGTTTTTCACCATCGAAATGCAGTACAATACTTCCTAAATAAAAATTTGGCTTATAATCAATTCTTTTTTTATGTTCTAAAAATTGAAATAATAATTTATTTATTTCTCTTTCTGTCCATACATATGGTCTTTGATATTCCGGAATGGCTAATTGATAATTATTTAACAAATTTTCTAGTGTTATGCTATCTACTTTAACTGCATTCATAATTAATGTTTTATAATTATTTTTTATCTATTATTTAAAAATCTCAAATACAACTCCGCGCAAGCTCTTGCATCGCTCAAAGCATCATGATGATTTAGTGGAATGTTATGTTCTTGGCACAAATTAGCCAAATTTGATTTATATATTTTATACGTGCAAAATTTATTGTACTCAGGAGTTGGCATATTATAATATTCTAGTGTCTTACTCAAAACTGGAAAATCAAAACCAAAACCATTATGAGCAATTACATTTTGGTTTTTAATAAAGGGTTCTATCTGATGCCAAACTTGTTTAAAAGTTGGAGATTGACGTGTATCTTTTGCTGAAATACCGTGAATAGTTGTAAAATTGGACCAATAATAGTTATCAGGCGGTTGCACTAAAATATCTAGTTCTTTAGTAATTATACCATTTTCAACTCTAACAAGTCCAACTTGACAAATACTCCAACGGTAGCCTTGAGCAGTTTCGAAATCTATGGCTGTAAAAGTATTCATCTTATTTATATAGTTTTAACATATTTGTTACTCTGTCTTTGATGGTGTTGCGTAATACTTCTGGTTCGATAACTTTTACTTCGGCACCAAATCGCATTAACTCCATAGTAAAATCGTTGGTAGTATGAAGTAGCAATTGAATTACCAATTTTTCTTGGGTATCAGTAATTATTTTTTGTGAACTATGCAAAGGAAATGATTTGATATAGTTTCCTTGTTGCCAAGAAAATTCCAATATTACCTTTTGTTCGGGTGCATAGGTTTCAACCCCAAAAGCATGTTTGTAGGCTTTTTCAACTTCGAAAACAACCGGTTTAAATTTGGTGTCTGAAATTCTTAAATCTGAAATTCTATCGAAACCAAAATTCTTTATACTACCATCTTTGTTATCTTGACCAATTAAATACCAACGGTGTTGAGCTTCTTTTATAGCAATGGGTTTAACTATTCTCTGGGTAATTTCCATGTCCCAAAATTTGGTATGTGTAAATGTTATTTGGAAGTTGTTTTGAATCGCGTACAGCATTCCACTTATTAAGTTGGTTCCAGATGCTTTTCGACTTTCCAAATAAATACTAGTGCTAATTTTATTTCCTTCTTTTAGTGCTTCATGGATAGAAAAAGCTTCCACCATTCTTGAAACAGAAGGATCTTCTATTTCCTCATCGATGTAATATACTTTATCTTTACGATTGTATTGAATCAATATTCCGAACAAATCGAAAATGTCATTTTTATCTCTATCGAACGTACGAATAGAAAACTCGAACTTATCATCTAAATCGTCATTTTCTAATCTTTTTATTACATATTTATGCAACTCCTGAAAGTTACTTGGTACCGACTTTAATCGGTCAATGATGTATAAGTATCGCTTATAGAATCCAACTTTTGCCATAAATAAATTATTTATATTTTGCTAAAGTAGTGTTTTGCTCTGACAAAATGCGGCAGATAAAATCAAGACCATTAATAAAGTAATTATCTTAAATTAGTTTAATAATTTTGATGGTCCAACAACTGAATAAATATAACAAACTCTTCTTTCCGGATCGTTATTTGTTGATGCGGAAATACCTGGTGGCAATTTTTCACCATAACCTTTTGCATTTATTTTCTTGAAGACAATGTTTGGTCTTTTGTTTTCAACTAGTTCAAAAAATTTATTTTCTAATTGTTTTTTCACTTCCAAAGCTCTATCTTTTGATAGTGATAAATTCAATTTAGAACCTCCAACTGCATCAGCATAACCAACTATATCGATAACTACTACAAATACATCATTTTCAAGAACACGTTCGTTACAGGTATTCAAATAGTTTTTCCATCCATTAACTTCGGTCTCAATAGAACTTGCAATTTCGTCTAATTCTTCTTTACCTCGTTTTGTTAAATTTGACTTCCCAGAATTAAATGAAACATCACCAAAAATTTTATTAGTTTTAATTAACAATCTATTTGCGCCATCAATCAATTTACATTTCAAATCATTAAATTTAATAGGTATTTCTAACATTTTTTTATGTGCATCAGTATCTGTGTCACTAATGTTATTTAATCTGCTAATTCTTCTTCAATTTCTTCATCCTTTTTACCTGGAAATATTATTGACAAAATTACTGAAATTAAAAGTACTCCACCAATTATCATTAATGAAACAACGGATTCGATATGATAGAATGGTGCTATTATCATTTTAAATCCAATGAAGGATAAAATTACAGCTAATCCGTATGGTAGTTTATTGAACAAATGGATGAAATTATCTAATAAGAAAAATAAGGCTCTTAATCCTAAAATTGCAAAAATATTTGAAGTATATAAAATGAAAGGGTCATTTGAAATTGCAAAAATTGCAGGAATAGAGTCTACTGCAAAAAGTAAATCTGTAAATTCGATAACCGCAACCACAACCAATAATGGAGTCGCTAATTTTTTACCATTTTCATAAGTAAAAAATTTATCTCCATCATATTTGTCACTTACGCTAAAAATACTTCTGATTAATTTAGCTCCTCTTGTATCATTATAGTCTTCATCTTCATCTTCATCACCTGCTGACCATGATTTAATACCTGCATAAACAAGGAATAAACCAAATAATGTCATAATAATATTGATGTTATACTTAAACCCCTCCACTCCTATATAACTTAAAATTTTATTTAAGTAGGTTAATTCAATAAGGAAAGCTCCAGAGAAAATAAATATAGCTCTTAATACTAATGCTCCTATAATTCCCCAAAATAAAACCTTGTGTTTGTTTTTATTAGCAACATCGAAGAATTTGAAAACTAAGATAAAAACGAACAAATTATCTACCGATAACGCTTTTTCAATCCAATAAGCTGATTGAAACTCATAGAATTTAGATGCACCTGCATAGTTAAATACTAAACCACTAAACCCCATAGCTAAGGAAATCCAAACTAAAGACCATGTAATTGCTTCTTTATTTGAAACTTCATGACTCTTTTTGTTAAAGATTCCTAAATCTAATAAAAGCATGAATAAAACTGCAACTCCAAAGGTTACTATTAACCAAGGATGTTCTGCGAAAATAGGATGATTGTCCATTTTAAATATAATTAAGAGTTATTGAATTTTTTATTTATTTGCTAAAGTAATTAACATTACTCTACCGCCTTCTTCTTTAGAAAGCAATATTTGTTTTCCATCTGCTAATTCCAACATTCCACCAATTGGAATGTCAATGTTTTCTGTTTTGTCCACTAAAGACGTTAATTTTTGATTTACAAAAACCCATTTGTTATTGTGAAAAGTGAAATAGCCAACAGGTACTTTTTGAGCAGCTGTTAATCTTTCATTTCTAATGATATTTTTATTTACATGCCATTGGAACAAGTATTGGTTGTTATAGACCATTAAACGATGGTTTTCAGGTTTCCAAACGCCCTCTTTAAATTGCGAATAGAAGTCCAAAACAGGTAATGTTCCTTGATGCTTTGTACCACAAAATGGGCATTTAGGGGTATTCGTATTATCAAAAACATACCATTTTTGTTCACAAGAACTATTGCCACATGTTTGTACAAGGTCGGAAGTCTTAAGCAATGCTGTTTCCCATTCCTCTGCAGTTGGTCTAGCCATAGGGTTATGCAAACCATCTATAAATGCTTTATCAAAAAGTGGTTTCAAATAGGGTCCAGTAATTGTATATGGCAATTTATCTATATCTGACCAATACTGATCCCATTTAGAAACCTGATTCATTTTTGGTCGATTACTCTTGTCTCTAGGATGTTCAATAAACAAAGCCTTTTCTCCCATAGATAATAAGTCATCTTTTTCTGTGTCTAAATCGTGAACTTTACCTCCTTTTAATGGATGTCTATGAAGTAAAAACATGTAAATTAATACAGGTAGAGCATGTAAATCCGTTCTAATATTGGGTAATTTTCTATTAGGATCAGTAATACTCAAATGTTTAGTTGCCAAAACTTCAGGCGCAATAAAATCAGCTGTACCTATTACCTCAGCTGGATAAACACCAGGGACAACCATACCATCCAAATCAATAATAACAGCAGATTTATTTATTGGGTCAACAAGTACATTATTATAAGATAAATCAGAGTGAGCTAACCCCATTTGATGTAATTTTTTTACACCTCTACATATGTTCACACAAATTTGAAAGTAGTTCAACCAATTCCCTAATTCTGAATTGTCTAAACTTAATGGAAATTGTTTGTTTCTAAATTTTGCACCCGCAAACCATTTTCCGTTTTTTTCCTCCCCTTTTATCAAATCTTGAGAACTATAACCTTTTTTAAAAAAATAGTTTGATTTATAAATAGGAACAATAATTCCTGTTTTGCCATTGTATTCAATAACATCTGTTGGCCATCTAAAAATTTCATCTAAAAAGAAATCACCACCGTCCATTTTTTTTATTCTTTCTAATTGAACACTAGCAATTCTTTTTAATCGATCAAGTTGATTAAAATCTTGTTTTTCTTTAAAAATAGCCACTACGTATTTTTTGTCGGGACTAAAATATACGTTTTTTGCAGTACCACTTTTAGGTTCTCCTGTATCAACATATTGATAAGAAGCACCGTTAAGAATTGATTTAACTGTTATAGTCGACATTTATTAAAATTTTAATTAAAATACAATAGCTAAAGTTCTATCATCATGATTTCCTGGACTCCAAAAATCCATCCAAGTTGAAAGTTGGTTTGCAATTTCGGTATTGGATTCCTCAAAAACCACTTTTGCATTATCTTCATTATTACCTTGTAGGTCTTCAATGAATTCTTTCCATTTTTCTAATTTTTCAAGATTAGCCTCAACCACAAATTTTGCATCGTAAATTCCATCAGTCATTAACATCAAATATGAAAAATCATCAATAATTTTTAATGCAAAGCGAGTATAAAATTTATCGCTTGTAAAAATCTCAGGCATTGTAATAAATCTAGTTCCACCACCAAATTCACCCACGTCTAACCAATTTAATAATTTGAATTCCGTAAGATCTTTGTTTATTACTGCAATTGGGCAATCACCAACACCAAATGAAAGTACAACATAACCAAAGTCATATTTTTTAAATAACGAAAAGATTAATGTACTGTGTAATTCTTTTATTGGAAACTCATTTTTATTTGAGAATTCTTCTAATTTATTGTAAACGTGTTTAACACAACCTCCTAATTGATTGTAAATAAATTTACTTATTTGAACCTGGTTTGATTCTTTAACCTCAACATCTATAACTATTTCTGTATTATCGTTAGTTTCAATATCAGCATCAGTTAATGTTTCAGTAACATTATTTTCTTCAATTGATGGTTCTACAACTGCAGGATTACTATTGATATCGTTGTAATGATTTAAAATTAGTTGGTCAAAATCAGCAACAATTTCATTATTAAAATTAACTTCAAAAAAATTAACAACCTCATTACAAGCTACTTCAGAACCTTTACGAGAATTTTTTGCACTACCTGCTCCATCTGAAACTGCCACAACATTCCAACCTGTTTTTTCAAAATGTTGAAAGGCAAAATCATCATCACGAAATGAACCTACATTTGCATGAGAACGACCTCTTTTAGATGAAACTACTATATTCTTTGTTCCTAATTTATCAAATACATTAACATTATCTTCCTTCCAAAATCTATCTGTTTTATCACTCTCTTTATTTTGCCAAAGTGATTTAGGGTCAGCATTAATAATTAGATTTATTGTTTTTTCATTCAACGTACTATTTTCATTTTCCCCTTTTAATCTAAATTTCAATTTTATTTTGAAATCACCAATAGCTGTAGGAGTTCCAAAAATTCGCTCTTCATCTTTATCATAAGACAAACCCATTTCATCCAAACCTTCAAATTCAGAGAAAATAATGTTGCTCCAATTTAATTGGATAAAATCAAGTTTATAATCATAACTTTTTCCAACCGTTCCATTTGGAATTTGAAATTGATTATTTATAATATCATTAATACTTTCTCTAATTTTCCAATTTTCCATAATGCTTTTTTGTTGGTTAGAAATTAATTCAACCGATTGTATTATTTCTTCATCAATTATAAACTTTTCAAATATTTCTTTATTCTTTTGATTTAAAGCAATATTGTTTCCAGTAAAAAGTTTTTCTATATAGTCTTTTGTATATGACATTTTAACCTAAAGTTCTATTAACATCGAATCCTCCTTCTCCTGAAGTATATGTTCCTTGATTTCCACACCAAGGACAAATACTAACTTCCTCGTCACCAATACAATGAATTTTACCACATTGGCACATTGCAAAACCAAATTGATTTCCACAACAAGGACATGAAGGAGCTCCCATTAATTCATCACTATTTATTTTTGCATTGATTTGTGAGTAATCAGAGAGTTCGAAATATGAGTTATCTATTTGAAAACCACCAACCAATCTATAAGATCTTGTTTCAAGACCTGTAAAACCCGAGGGTTGTATGTGTTTTCTATATTTCATCAAATAAGGACGTTTTGAATTTTGGCACTTAGCCGACAAAACCACATAATTATTATCAACGTATAAATTTGGAGTAGGTTGTTTTGTTAGGTCAATTTTAGAAAGGGTATTCCCATCCATTTCTGCTAATTCAAAACCTGAAGCATTTCTTTCAACACTTACACTACTTGTTTTAATTGAGTCGGTAATCCATTTGAAGAATTTTTTATAATCTTCTTCAGTTGAGTTTTTGAAATGCAATACATTTTCGGTTAATTCGCTCAAAAGTTTTGTATCTGTTTCATCTCCAAAAGAAACCGCAACTAAATTAGCAGTTTTAGCCCAATTTTGTTTCCATTCATTAATAGCTTCTTTGGAATCATCAGTTGGAAAGCCATCTGTAAACAAAAATACGATTGGTCTCCAATCTCCTTTTTGCTCGAAAGTTGTTTTTACAGTATTTTTTCTTAATTCGTACATTAAATGACCTAGACCTTTGCCTAGAGAAGTTCCTCCGCCAATTGGAAATTTAGGTGGATAGAAACTTACAATTTCTTGTAATGGTACAAGCGTTTTTGCTTGACCTGCAAAAACAATTATTGACACCCATACGGTTTCAATTGCATGTGGGTCTTGTTTTATTGCTTTAATAATTGTTGCCATTCCATCTTCTACAAATTGGATTTGTTCTCCAACCATTGATTCGGAAACATCTATTAAAAAGTATATTGGTAGTTTTCTCATGTTAAATCAAATTTAAAAGTAGTAGAAAAATAATTAATAAAACAATTTGTGACATATCTACAAACAATCCAAAACCAACTTGAAATGGTTTTATAATATTTTTTAGAAAATTAAAAATTGGAGTAAATAAACTATTGAAAAAGTCAAAAATTTTTTTGTACTGAGGATTCAATTTATCTTTATAAGGCAATAATTTTGAATATAAAAACAACCCTATAATTAGAATATTTAATACAATTGGAATTATTTTCATCATATTACTAATGTTATTTCACTTGGTGGCGGTGGTAATGCAACACTTTCACCTGTTCCTTGACTCTTGTTTCCTTGTTCAATAGTTTCAGAAACCCATTTAAAGAATTGTTTTAATGTAGCACTATCCGCATTATCCAGATGTACAACATCATCAGTAAGTACTTTTAATTTTGAATCATCTGCTAAATTACCAGCAGCACATGCCACAATAGCACCAAAATTCAAGTTTCTCACTTTAGGTGCAATTTCATTATATAATTGAATGTCGGATGGTTTACCATCAGTGAACAAAAAAAGTAATGGTTTCCAGTCACCCTTTTGATTTTCTGTGCTCTTTTTTATGTCTGATTGCACTTTAGTGTAAAGTAGTTCCAAAGCCTTTCCTGTATGGGTAGGACCACTTTGCGGACAAGTTATCTCAGGTAATTGAAACATTGCTAATTCAGTTAGCGGACAAACTTCATTAACATCACGATCAAAAGTGATAATACTAATCCAAAGCGAATCTAATGCCTGTGGATCTTGTCTTAGTGTATTTATCATACCACTAAGCGCATTATTTAAAGCATGAATAGGTTCTCCATACATGGAACCTGAAGTATCTAATAAAAAGTAAACTGGTAATCTTCTCATTTTTATTTTCTTCTAAATATCGAACGAATTAACATATTTCCTAACTTTCTTTCCAAGCCACCTTTTGTTGTAGGCACACCAGTTTTTCTAGCAAAACTTTGTTTCATACCTGTTATGCCTAATAACCTTAAAAGTGAAAATGAAAAACCAAATTTTGACATAACTAACTTTTATACAACAATGTTTAATTCTGCAGGAGGTGGAGGTAATTCATTAAGACCAGTAACGTCTTTTCCACTATCTTCAACTTTTGTTGAGGAAACACCGATTGAAGCTGTTACCCATTGGAAAAATTTTCCAATACTAGCACTATCAGCTGTATCTAAACTAACCACATTTTCTGTAATTTGTTTTAAGATATTTGTATCTGCACCACTACCAGCCGCACATGCTACTGTAAAAGCGGTTTTACGTTGCTTAAACTCGTTTAAACCTGATTGCCAATCATCTGTAGGAATACCATCTGTCATTATGAAAACTAAAGGCTTCCAATCACCCTTTTGTTCCATAGTAGTTTTTGCCACCTCATTATCGATTTTATTTGAAACTAGTTTCAACGCATCACCTAAAGCGGTAACTCCTATTGCTTTAATATCTACCATTTGAAAGGAAGCTAAATCAGTCAAAGGAATAATTTGTTGTGCAACACTATCAAAAGTAATAACACTAATAAAAGCTGTTTCAATAGCTTGTGGGTTTTGTCTTAGTGAAGAAATCATTACTTGAACACCATTTTTAACGGCCTCAATAGGTTCTCCACTCATAGAACCTGATGTGTCTAACAATAAATAAACTGGTAATCTTCTCATTTTATAGATATTTAGATATTACTGAAAAAATTGTAGCTTTTAAATCTCTATCATTTGTAGGCTCACCAACAGCATTAAATTTCCACTCACCATTTCTCTTGTAAAATATTCCTAATACCATAGAAACTTTACCACTAAAAGTAGGGTCATTTGCAATATCATAAGTTGCAAAAACTTCATTTACCCTAGTTGGGGTTCCCTCATAGATGCGAATGGATGCGAATGGAATAATTTTAAAATCCTGCCCTTTAAAACTATTTAATACAAATGCTATTTTAGAAACGTTTGGATTTATTTTAGTCAAATCAACAGAGATAATCTCATTATCCAATCCATCATCGCCACCTGTATCCCCAACCAAATCATCACCACTATGCTTAATTGATCCATTTTCAGATTTTAAATTACCAAAATAAATAACCTCTAACGGATTCTTGTTATCATCAAAAGTAATACAGCTTGCATCTAAATCTACTGATTCAAACTTAGTATTGCCCCAAAATCCTTTTTTTTCAATTGCACCCCAATTAACACCAACACAAATATTTGTTAGTGAATCTCCTGAATTTTTTCTTAAATCAATTTTTTGACCTTTTGTTAAATTAATTGCCATTTTTATTGTTTTATATTAGTTATACTTGTTTAAATAATCTTGTAATCCACCTTTCATTCCCATACCAACTGCTTCAAATTTCCATTCATTGTTTCTCTTGTATATTCTTCCAAACTCAACAGCTGTTTCAATTGAGAAATCTTCATCTAATTCATACTTTAAAATTTCTTGATTAGTATTTGTATCAAATATTCTAATGAACGAATTTCTTACTTGACCAAAATTTTGCTTTCTAACCTCAGCATCATGAATAGTTACAACTAAACATATTTCAGATGCATTATTGTCAATTTTACCAAGGTCAACATTTACTTGTTCGTCATCTCCATCTCCATCTCCAGTTAAATTATCACCTGTATGAACCACAGCACCATCTGGTGAGCTCAAATTGTTGTAAAAAATGAAATGACCATCAGAAAGTAATTTTTTGTTTTCGCCTAACACAAATACCGATGCATCTAAGTCAAAACCTTGCCCTGTTGAAGATTCATTTGTATCCCATCCAAGTCCAATTGTAAATCTAGGAGAGTTAATATTTTCTCTTTGCCCTTTTTGTAAATTAATTGCCATTTTTAAATTGTTTTTATAGTTGTCAAATTTTTATTGTATTCTCTTATTTGATGATAATTGTTACTAATTGATAATAGGAATAACTCTTCTCTTCTGAGAGAATTTATACTATTCAACAAAAGCGTTAATTCATCCTCATTTAAATTTAAAATATACTTTACAATTCGAGTATTGAATTGAAAGTTGTCTCTGTTAACTACATCAATAATTTCTTCAATACCTTTTACTGAGAAATAATTAAAGTAATTTTCTATATTTGGATGTATGTCTTTGTTTACTAATTCAGCGAAATAAAGAAAGTAAAAGTCTCCTTTTACATTATATTGACTTAGGATTTTGTTCACTGTATGCTCATGACTACCAGTGATTTTAATATCATCTAAAAAAAGACAAAATTTCCCATTTATAAATTCTTTGTCTATATAATAGGTGTCATTTGAAATTAATTTAACTCTATCTTCAAAATCAAGATTCCCATAATCTGTAACATATGTTTGATTTCTGTAAATTTTTGATTCAATAGCTGCTTTTTTATTATTTTCAAATAGAAATTTGTTTAGAAATTCTTTAAAATAAAAACACAAAAAATTGGAAGCAGTTGGTATAGATAAATATGGACTTGGCAAAATAATAATTTCATTTTGTTCAAGTATTTTTTTACTGTTACTAATTATAAATCCATCGAAAAGTTCTTTAGCAAATTTTTTAGCAAAGTCTTTATCACCAAATTTAAACCAACTATAATCAGAAGGATTAAAGGTTAAATTACTTTTGGAAGTTATTTTATGTAAACTATATGATTTATTCAATTTGTCAATTTTTAAAATGTAAAGTTGAAAATCCGAAAGCTTTTGCTCCATCACAATCTGCTATCAAATTATCACCTATGTGGAGAACTTGGCTTTTAGA
This sequence comes from Flavobacterium difficile, assembly GCF_011392115.1. Lineage (GTDB taxonomy): Bacteria > Bacteroidota > Bacteroidia > Flavobacteriales > Flavobacteriaceae > Flavobacterium > Flavobacterium difficile. Next base: position 537,180 of record NZ_JAAJBT010000002.1, on the reverse strand, counting down.
AAAACTATTTTTAATCGCTATTCTATCATAAACTAAGTTGAAAATTTCAATATTAGGTTTTGAATAATTACACTCATCAGAATAAATCTGAAAGTCAAAAAAACCACCTAAATTATTTTTATCTAATAACAACCTTAAGGTTTTTCCTTTAATGAAACCTGTATTACTCAAAACATTCATAGTTATACCATTATTTTTTAAATCGTTAAAAATTTGATGTGTATTACTATTAATAAACATTGGTTCATTTTCAAAAAAAATCTTTTCCGATTCTTTATAAAACTCCTCTAACATTTTTCGGTTCAATTTGTTTAAATCATAACCTAATGAACTCAATATTAAAAGATAAATCTCATCTGTATCTATATTTTTTCCAGTCTTTTCATTGATGGAATTACAAACAACATCATAGTATCTAACTTTTTGAGATACTATTTCAATGTTATACTCTATTTCAAAAAAATCTTTAAATAATTGATTTCTCTTCGATTTATAATTTGGATTTGATTTAATCAATGTCAACCATAAATCAAATGAAATATGTTTATAACCAAGTCCGACTAAAAAATCTATTGACTTTATTATTTCCAATTATTTAATTATTTGACCTGAATAATATTTTTCCAAAAAGTATCCTAAATCCGCTTTATATCCAATTCCAGAAGCTTCAAATTTCCACTGTCCATTTCGCTTGTAAAGTCTACCAAACTCTACACCTGTTTCAATTGAAAAATCTTCGTCTAATTCATATTTTGCAATTTCGGTATTAGAAGCATCGTCAACAATTCTTATGTATGAGTTTCTAACTTGACCGAAATTCTGTTTTCTTCTTTCAAAATCTTCAATTGTTACTACAAACAAAATTTCTTGAACTCTTTCATGAACCTTATTTAAGTCAACTTTAATTGCTTCATCATCATCACCATCGCTATTTCCTCCAGTTGGATCATCTCCTGTATGAGTCAGCGAACCATCGGGTGAATTCAAATTATTGTAAAAAATAAAATACTCTTCTCCAAGTAATTTTCTATTTTCATCTATCATAATTGCTGAAGCATCTAAGTCAAAATCATGACCCGTACCCTCATTAGGATCCCATCCTAAACCAATGGTAATTTTTGATAATCCAATATCAATTTTTTGCCCTTTTTGTAAATTAATTGCCATATTAAAAAAATAATGTAAAAATTTTAGTATCGTGAGAATTGTTTTTCATCTAATATCGTAATCCAATTATAATGTAATAACTGTGTGTTTTTATATATCCCCGTCAAATCTTAAACAAGTTCTACTTTTCAAAACTACCATATAAAAAAAAAATGATTTTACGGAAATCCGTAAAATCAATAAAAATTTTAATTTTAATTCGATGTAAAAGATTAGAATCTATTTGGAATGGAATAGAATTATCAATTAAATCAAGGTAATAAAGTAAAAATGTTTACGTTTAAAATAACTGTAGAAATGAGAAAATTATATTATTCTTAACCTATATTTTGATTAATTTAATCAATTAACTTTTTTTTCTTCTGGAAATATACTTATTGAGGTGAAAAAAGTGATGTTTATCGTTTACTGAGTAGTTTAGTAAATAAGTTCCATTGCATCAGAAGGATGCGAATCTAAAAGAAATTTTCCTACCGGAATTTTAGTTTGTTGACTCAGTATTCTTGTCGTCTCTTGACTAGATGTTACTTTTAAGGCGATGGCAGTAACCTTTTGCATCAACTGTTCTAGTAAAACTTCACGAACTTGAGCTTCTGCAATTAGTATAGCACTTTATTTGTCTTTTTCTGCTAAAGATAACCGATTTTGAAGTTCCTCTTCAAACTGATGGTCGCGAACTTGTTTCAGAATATCGGCATAACCGGCTTCATCTACTTTAAAGGCTTAATGACAATGGGGACATATAATTTCGTTCATAATTTTATAGTTTTTAGTGGTGCGTTTCTTGTTTTTTATATTTTATATCAACATTTATCAACATTTACTATGTTATTTCACGGCAAAATGTTGATATACATTTTCCTCTTCGCTCTACGAACACTTCTACGGAGTATTTTCCACCCCGCCTTTCAGGCACCCCTTCGAGGAGTGGAAGTATTGTGTAAAATTACCGTTCTTACTTCCCCTCTTTTTAAGAGGGGTGCCCGTAGGGTGGGGTGTTTTTTCCTCTTTATTAGTGAGCTTACCCCATTTTCAAGAGACGTACCTTAAAAACGGAATGTTTTTTCTTCTTTTATGAAAACCAAAGTGTCTTTTTTACTCTGATACGCCATAATTTGCTATAATATAATTTTCTAATTCTTTCATTACATTATCTAGATCTTGTTTTACTCTAAAATCAGAAATTCTATAAACATTCAATCCCTGATTAATTAGAAATTCTTCTCTCATTGCATCATAATCTTCATTATCATTATGACTAGAGCCATCAACTTCAATAATTAATCCTAAGGATTTTACATAAAAATCGACAATAAAATTTCCAATAATTCGTTGCCTGTCAAAATCGATATTCCAAAAACTTCTAGCACGAACTTGTCTCCAGAAAATAACCTCCGATAAAACGCCAGCTTTTCGTAGTGCCCGAGCCCTACTTCGCAATGCTTGATTGGCTGGCAGAATGGGTATATTTCTTCTGAAAATAGGATTGCCGTTTATATGTGTTACTATTTCTGTTTTCATTTTAGTTTTTTACTTATAATTTTCCCCTCTTTTTAAGAGGGGTGGTTGTAAGCCGGGGTGTTTTTTTTCACCGATTAAAAACCTTGGCACCCTTCCGGAACATTTTCCACACCGCCTTTCAGGCAACCCTCCGAGGAGTGGAAGTATTGTGTAAAATTACCGTTCCAACTTCCCCTCTTTTTAAGAGGGGTGCCCGTAGGGTGGGGTGTTTTTTCCTCTTTATTAGTGAGCTTACCCCATTTTCAAGAGACGTACCTTAAAAACGGAATGTTTTTTTCTTCTTTTATGAAAACCAAAGTGTCTTTTTTTATTTGACTTACTGGGATAAAACAAGTGCTAAAAATGGACAAAATACCAGTAATTCAGTGTAGAGCGTTGGACTGGGTGGGTGAAACTACTTCAGCGAAGCGTTCCTATTCTACTATCTGCAAAAATTATTATTTGTTTTAATGGGTTTAAAGATGTTGACTAAAAAACATAGCTTTTAATCAAAAATTTTCCATTAAAACGAATAAATGTAGCTATTAAGACAATTATTTTCCACTAAAACGATTAAAACGTACTTAATTTTCCATTATAACAAGCTATTATGATTTTGGCAATGGAAATTCTGTTTTCATTTTCCAATTTAAGTTGTTTATTTCTGTTTTTAATTGTGCTATTTCATCAATTAATTTTTGAAATGTTGGAGCTTCGTCATAAATCATCTCTGTCAACATGGTATTATAATCTGCTTCCCATTCTTTTATAACTTCTGTTGGTGGAATTGGATTTATAGTTTGAGGTTGATGCTTGTTGTAATCTACTTTGCTGATTCGGGTAAAATTGTGTCTGTGATTGACTATGGTCTCGTATAATTCGTTATCGTTTAAAGCTTTTTGTTTTATTTCGGTTTTTGATAATTGATAGATATCGTATAAGTGTCGGCTTAATCTTTCTATTCTTATGGCTTGTGTTGGTTTGCTAAATTCTTCGTGTAATAAAAATATTTTTTCCAAAAATGTTCTTTCAGGGACCACTGTAGGAACTTTTATACTTGGCATTGCAAAATTTGTATTAGGATAATATTCGTCTACTAAAGCATTAAATTCTGCTATTTTTTGTGGTTCTCTCAAGGAACGACAGCCTATTTCGATTTGGACTTTTGGTTGTATGTACCCAACGGATTCAATTACGTTAGGATAATACATTAGTATTATTTTTGGATCTTGGTCGGATTCTTGGGTGTTTATTATGTCCCAGTTTAGATTTGTGAATCCTTTTTCTATCATTTTTTGTATTAGCTCTGGATAGAATGTATTTGATATGTATTGATTTGCTGCTTTACGTAAGGCTGTAATGTCTTTCTTTTTTAGTTCGCCTTCAAAACCAAGAAATTTTGGGTCAATGGCTAAATCTACATCTTCTGAAAAACGACTTATCAGATTCCATGATTTGCTTAGTGATGTTCCGCCTTTGAATACTAAATGTTTACCTATTGGCATTTCAAAAATAGTAGCCAATATTTGGACTACCCACCAATCTTTTTCTACGGCAAAAGGTGGAATTTTTGATTCATCGCTTAGTTGTTGGTAAATGACTTTTTTGTCGGGATTTGGTATCGATAAGAAATTTATTTTTGTCATTTATAGTGCTTTTTGCATTATTTTTTGAATCCAAACTGGTGCGATTTTAATGTCGTGTATTAGATTTTTTGGATCTTCTTTTTTTAATAATTCTATTATTCTTTCTTCTTCTGTAGGCGTTTGGTTGTTTAGTCCAATTTCTTTGAGTGCTTGAATGACTAATTTACTAATAGCTCCTTTTGCCGAAAGGTTTTTGGGTGTGGTTTTTTTAAACTTAATGGTACGTTTACCTACCTTTATTTCTCTTGGAGAACCGTCTGTAAGTAATACAATTTTCATAGGCACTTGTGTACTCAACCCCAATGCATTTAGTGCGTATGAACCTGTTGGAAGTGTTCTTATTCTATCTCTTTTTGCGATGGCTTCTGCGACTTCTTCAGCGGAGGGTGTTAGTTTACCAATGTATTTACTGGTTTTTGGTCGAACATATATTCCTTGTGCTACTCTTGTAATGGTAGTTTCTTTTTCTAATCGATGTAATGCTAACCGTACTGCCTCAGAAGTTCCTAACTCCTGAAAATCCTCTGGAAATATTAGTTTTCCTTTTGGAATTTTTTTTATTTTTTCTGCTATCTTAGCCTCAACACTTTTCATTACTTTAGCTTTAAAAGTTGTAACAAATATATGCTAAATTTGTTACAAAATATACTATCAATTGCATTTCTTTCATTTGCGAACCCCTGTTGGCTTTTTAATGCTTTGTAATTTATTAACCATAAAGGGTTTATGTGTCTTTTTTACTTGTTTTTTGTCGCAAATAAAGGAGATAATTGCGACAAAAATTGTGTTGCGTAGACAATGATATTTTTATTTTATCATCTTGTCAAGTACTTTATTACTGGAAGAAAATCAATATTCCTACTATAACTAGGACAGATAAAGCTTTATAAAAATATAAAATCTTATTTTTTGTAATAGTATATTGATTTATAATAAAAAATACTTTTTCGATTATAAAATTTTTGTAATTGTTAATTTAAAAATTATTTAATGATAGAAACATACTCACCAATAATTTTCATTTGAACACCATTATCTTCATTGATATTTATAGGCAAATAAGTTTTGTCAAATGAGTGAGGTAAAAGTTGAATTCTCGTGTGACTCCATCCCTCTTCAGTGACAATTTTTTCGCTAGTGTAGGTCTTAACAGTAAATGCTGAATTAAAATCTAAATCTTGTATGTCAAAATTTTCTACCAATACAATTTTGCCATTTCTACTACCACCTGAGTAAAACTTAAATAAAGCTATTGAACCATTTGGAATAACCCTATTCATCGATTCACCAATAATTTTGCATGCAAAATAATCTTTTGTGTCTTTTATAAAACTTGGTGCACTAATTAAAGAATATTCATTGTCAGATTGTAAATCACTAAAACTACCTGCTGCTGCATAAAAATTATACAATGGAATTGTTTGTTCATTTTGTGGTTCTAAATCCAAAGCTAACCGTTCTGGAGTTTCGACATTTTTATCATCTTTCATTAGAGTTGTTTCAGAACTATTATCATTTATATAATCATATAATGAATCCAAAACTGGTGGAAAGACATTGAATCTTATTTTTACAACAGATACTTTTGCTCCCCTGTCATTATTCATTGAAGCTTGTATAACCATGTCCAAATTTGGTTGCATTTCACCCATGTAATAAAAATCTGTACCTTCGTCATTACTCTTTTTAATGAATAGTGGTAACCGAATTTTTCCATTTTTACCTAAGATAGATTGTACATCTTTACTTTCTATTTTACGGTTAGATTTAGACATCCAATCAAATTCTCTGGTATTTACAAATTCATCTTCATATTTAGTAGATTCTGAAATATGGTCTTCTTTATGATAATTGACAAATATTGGACAATTAGAATTATCTTGACTAACTAAATATCCACCAACGTTTTGTGCAACTGGATTTTCACTTGAATTCAAAATTCTGAAAACATCTTTTCTAGAATATTTATTGTATAAAATAAAACCATTTTGCCAATTTTCAGTAGTGAATAGATCATCATATCGTGAAATTGAATACTCTGTAGAATCTATAAGGAAATTTTTAAAAACAACATTTTGAAGGGAATTTTTAAAAGAATCTGAAAGGCAAAAAGTATCGTTATGAATGAATACTAAATCTAAATCGTAAATTTCTTTAACTGTTAGAAGTTTATTATTTTTTTTATCTCTAATAAATTCAAAATTCAAATTGACAAGGCAAGAAGCAATTGTTTCATCAGATACTGTATACATATACCTATTCTCAATAATTTTTTTAAATTTTGAAATTCTTAAGTTACCCTCATCGATTAAATGTTTCAAAATTATACTTTCTTCTACTCTTTTTGAATTATTTATTTCTTTTGAAAAAAGTTCAAGTAATTTAATTTCATCTTTTGTTAAATTAGAAGTTATATTACTATCAACTTTAATTACAAAATTATAATATGACTTAGAATATTCAATAAAAACATATGGGTCTCTTGCATTTTGTTGAACAAAATCCATCATCATAGGCGTCCTTCCCAACCTGTATTTTAATAAATAATAATCTTTTTTTAAATCAGTCAATAATTGCATATTAGCTGAATCGATTGATTGAAAAATACGTTCTTTGGTAATTTGATCAAAATTAATAGTAGAAGCCCCCGGAATCATTTTGCTTCCCTCTGTAATTAATTTTCGAATTGTATCCTTGTTGTAAGATGTATCGCCATATAAAGCTATGGGAATCAAATAATTATTTTGATAATTCCCTATAAAATCTATTACAGTCAAATAACCCTTTCCTTCAATTTTTCTGAGACCTCTCCCTAATTGCTGTATAAAAATTATCGCAGATTCTGTTGGTCTTAACATTATAATTTGATTTATCTTAGGTATATCTATTCCTTCATTGAAAATATCAACCGTAATAATATAATCCAATTTTTGTGTTAAATTATCACTTTCTAAAAGTTCAATTGCTTTTGCTCTAATTTCCTCTGAATCATCACCAGTCAATGATTGTGTTTTTAACCCTTTTTTGTTTAATAACCTAGCTAATTCTTTAGCCTCGTCTTTTCGTGAACAAAATATCAAACCTCTTAATATACCATTATCGCTTCCATAAAATTTCGATTTTTCAATAATATGATTAATTCGTTCATCAGAAACCAATTGATTAAAATTAGTTGCATCATCGATTAACTTTTCATCCACTATTAGATCTGTTACTCCGTAGTAATGAAATGAACTTAACATATTTTCAGACATAGCACGATTTAATCTTATTTCATATGCAATGTTATGGTCAAATTGTTTAAAAATATCATTTCCATCCATACGATCTGGTGTTGCTGTCATACCGAGGAGAAATTTTGGCTTGAAATAATTAATTAATCTCGTGTATGATTTAGAAGCAGAACGATGTGTCTCATCTATGATAATATAATCGAAAAAATCTTCTCTAAATTGTTCAAAATGATTAGCCTTTGAAATAGTTTGAACTGTTGAAAATATGAAATCACAATCCAATTCCTGTATATTTCCAGAGTACAATCCCATTTTTCGCGAATTACCAAAAACTTTTTTAAAAGTTTTCATTGCTTCTCTGGCTATAGTCAATCGATGTACAACAAAAAGTAATTTCCTAGGGTTAAAAGCTTTTGCATCAAAAGCCGATAAATATGTTTTCCCAGTGCCTGTAGCCGAAATAATTAAGGCTTTATTTTTAGATTTTAGTCGAAGTTTTACTAAATTTGCAAGTGCCTCTTCTTGCATAATATTTGGTAAAACAATTTTATTTTCTTCTTTTTCGTTTTTTAGAATCTCATTACTTAGCAGATACTGTTTTTGGTAAACTTCATTATATTCCTCAATAAATTTGGGAGTAACTACTTTAGCTTTATAGAAATCATCTTTAAATTCTTGAAGAACTTTATGAACAATACCGCTATTTTCTAGGGCAGACAACTTAATGTTCCATTCTTTATTTGTAGATAAAGCGCTTGCAGTTAAATTACTACTTCCTACGATTAAGTTGTAATGTGTTTGATTTTTGAATATATAACCTTTTGCGTGGGCATTTTCGGATGTAAGTATTCTTAATTCTATATTAGAAAAATGCATTAATCTTCTTAATGCTTCTGGTTGGGTAAAATTAAGATATTGTGAAACTAACACAAATCCTTTTACACCTCGAGCTTCTAAAATTTTTAGTTGATTTATTAAAGTTGCAACTCCACTAGTTGTGACAAATGCAACCGAAATATAAAATTCAGTACACAAATCAAATTCCCTAAGTATTGTAGTGAGTATTTTCTTGGGTGGTTCTTTTTGATTAACTAACAATTCAGGTTGATATGCTATATTAGAAAGTACTTCCTTATCTACAAACCCGGTAAATAAACTTTCCTTAAATCTATCGAGCATATTTTTTATTTTTTAATTTTTTTACTATCGGAATATCTGCAGCTGCCCAATCCAAACTTTCAAGTTCATCTACTTTTAACCAATTAAAAGCAATATGTTCATTTAAAGTTATTTCTTTTGAATTTACTTTGCATGTGAAACTATGCATTGTTAGTTCAAAATCGGGATATTGATGTACAATTGTTAAAAATAAAGATTGTATGTCGACTATTACATTTAATTCCTCAACTAACTCTCGTCTTAGAGCTTCTTCTTGAGATTCGCTGTCTTCAATTTTACCACCTGGAAATTCGTATTTTTCAGATATATATGACAATTTATTTTTTGCTCTTTGGACACAAAGAATTTCATCTTCAAAATGGATAATTGCTGCGACTACTTCTACTTTTTTCAAAATCAAAAAAATTAATTGTGTTTACTGTTCTTTAAAATATATTTTAAAATTTCAAATCTACAAAAAAGCTATCGATTTAAAAATGAGGAAATCCGTATTTACTATAAAAATAATAAAAAATACCAAAAACTATGCTAAGTTTAAGGTGTAAGGAATACTGAAAAGATTTTATTTATTTAGAATTAAAAATAGTTAAGGCATCGCTCGAAAAACAAAAATTTCTCATAAATATTAATTTAAGTTTGCAAACATTGTAGTTCTTTTGTTCATTTTGTTTCAATTTCGGGTTATGACTTTAACAACTCTTAAAAGAGGAAGACTCCTTAGAAAAAGATTTCTAATTTCATTCTGAATATCTCAATTATTATCATGATTGAAGAAAAAGTATCATTTATCTCTTGACTCATTACTAAATGCAATAACATTAAACATTTCTAGTATTTTAGAACTAAACATACTGCCATAGAGTGTTTCAATTTCCAACATTGATAAATGAGTAGTCAGATGGGTAACGGTTGAGTGGGCAACAAATGGCGCGTAGCGACTCATAATTATTTTTGCGATTACATTGGAATCGTGTCCAAATTGTTTGATGTGTTGTTCAGAGCCAAAATCGTCAAAACAATAGCCTGTCAATCGGTTCTGATGGTTTGTGTTTGGGGTATAAATTTCCAAAGCTGCAGAACCTTTTTTCGCAAAGGCAAAGGATACTTCTCGGCAGGTTGTAATTTTGTAAGCAAATTTTGGAGGAAAGAAAGGTTTTAACAAATGCATGAAAGCCGTTTTCCCGCATCCAATTTTGCCAGACAATAAAATACCTTTGTTTAAGTTAATATTTAATTTAGTAGCAGATTTTTCATCTCTAATGGCATACACAAGCAGCTGTTGAACAATTGAATAATCAGATTCACAAATCTTGAAGGCCTGACCAAATTTTTTTTTCCCTTGGTAAGTTAAAAAAGAAACACATCTGTTAAAATGGTAAATGCGACCAGTAGCTGTATCCTCGAAAGTTTCCTCAAAAGTTGTACAACTGCCCGGCAGCGTGTTCTGGGTATCGAGTTGGCCAATCATAGGATGGTGCGCTTCAACACTTCTGCTAGGCGCAACACTAGCTGGCTCAGGATTACGAAAATGGGCGGAACAGTTTTCCTGATGAAGCATCCAGTTTTGGGCTGCAGCTTTCCAATTTTCCATTTTGATAGGTTCACCCACTAACCATCCGTTTTTTTCGAAAGAATTGAAAAAGGTGGTAGCTTCAATTCGACTGTAGTTGTTTTCCTGAAAAAATGAGATGACATTTTCTAAAATTGGAAGGTTAAATTCGGACTCCAACTTCTTTTTTTCGCGCAACTTTTTTTCTTCTTTTTCTGAATTTTTTAAAAAAGAATTTTCATTTTTTCCATTTATGTTTTTTTGTGGACCATAAATAGTTTTATTATGTTTATAATGTTTATTAATGTTTATATATGATACCAGAGCTTGTTCAGTACTTGCACAGTGCTTTATTAGTGCTTGTTCAGCAACGGGTTCAGTAACAGGTTTAACAACTTGTTTAGCAACTTGTTCAATTTTTAAACTGGTTTTTACTCTAATTTTTTTAACCTGATATCCCTCAGTCAATTCTAAAACATGAACCAAACTTGGCTTAAATGGACTACCAGAAGGTTGGTACTTAATGTAGCCTTGTTCATCTAATTTTTTTAAACCATTTTCATATAGAGTTGGTGATCCAATTTTGCTAATTCGTATCATGTCATTCCTAGAAATAGCAATTGGATTTTGAAAGCGGTTTTTGTTCCAAGATTGAAACATAGCCAAATACAGGCTAATATGCATGGGTTTGAAATCTGGTTCTTGTAAAACTTTTTCGAAAAAGGTGGTAAGGTGTGTAATGTAATTCATGGCTGAAAATGTTAATGGGTTTGGCGGTTAGTTAATTTGAAATGTTCTAAAAGACAAAAATAATAATAAATACGTTTTAAAATTATAGCAGCAAAATAAAATAGAATAATTAACTTTTATACACAAGTTGTGTACAACCTTGTGAACGATTTTTATGAAGAACGAAGAGCACAACACTACTCCTACTCCTTTTTTGATGTAATATTTTTTTTGTAATCAAGTAGTTACAATGAAATGAGAAAGATTTCGCTTAAGCATAAAATTTGGTGTTTTTTTTTGCCTTTACACATTTTTTTTATACACAAACCTTGTGAGTAGAACTAAAATTCGTTTAAAAACGAACTGAAATCATATAAAATAGTTACGTTTAATTTAGAAATCAGTAAAAAGCTAAAACACAAAAAACAAAAACTCCCCGACATCGGAGGGACCTCACTAGCTAATCACACAATCCATCACCACAATCCACCCCCACAAACTTGTCATCCCCTCTTTTTTTGTCATCCCGACGCAGGAGGGACCTCACTAGCTAATCACACAATCCATCACCACAATCCACCCCCTCTTTTTTTGTCATCCCGACGCAGGAGGGACCTCACCAGTAAATCACATAATCCACAACCCACTATCTTGTCATCCCTTCTTTTTTTGTCATCCCGACATCGGAGGGACCTCACCAGCTAATCACACAATCCATCACCACAATCCACCCCCTCTTTTTTTTGTCATCCCCTCTTTTTTTGTCATCCCGACATCGGAGGGACCTCACTAGCTAATCACACAATCCACCCCCACTATCTTGTCATCCCGACATCGGAGGGACCTCACTAGCTAATCACACAATCCACCACAAAAAAAACTCCCCACCATAGCAGGGAGTCCAACATTACTTTTTAGAATATAAAAAAATTGCAGCAGATCTATAGCCAATTAAAGTACCTCTACAATATTTAGTACATTAAAAGCTCCGTTATTCAAAGAATACTGTTCACCATTCACCTCTTGAAAAAACTCAAGAAGCAAAACAACAAATTCAATACCAGTTCCGGTCGGCACCCCACTTGGAGTCAATGTAATTGTGGAAACAGCACCATTTATTGGTAAATTTGTAACAGCACTATAAGTAATAGCTGAAGCGCCTGTGGCAAAATCCAAATTCACAAAGCCACTTTGCAAACTAAAATGAGTAGCACCCTCTAGAAAACGAATTGCTTCAATAGGATTCAAATCTGTAAAAGTTAGCATTCCAGTTGTCGCATCAACTACAAACGGATTAAAAAACACACTTTTAAGGGTTGCTCGAATATTAAAATCGAAACCCTTTAAATAGGCTTTACCAGTGGCAGTAGCCAAACCGTTCACCACATTACGTTCACCCCGCACCGATACCAAATCCTGATTCTTAATGTCAAACATCACTTTCATCAAGCGACTCGATAGCTTACTATCTTTCGCTTTAAACACAAAACTCCCCACAGCATCACGCAACAGCTTTCCAGAGCTTGCACTTCTTCCAAACTCTCTGCCGTTTTCCCGGGTTCTAACAAACGCCGGATCATTCATAATTCTCTTTTTACTTACACCACCTTTGGTGCGCACTAAGTACCCGTCAGCACTTTTGTAGAAAGTCACATTATCTAATGTACCTTCAATCCTAAACAAACTTGTGTTTTTGGCCATTTTAAGTCGTTTTTAAATTAAACATACACAAAGATAACAGCCTCGTAAACTCAGTAAAAGCGATACTTCCGAATGCAAACAAAAAGGTATAAAATTGCCGATTTGTCACGTAATAGCGAGCCAAAAAATGCGTATTTTAGTACTGTTCTTAATAAGAATAAAACAAAAACCAAATGAAACCGAAACGAAGTTACAAATCCAAAAAAAGTAGTAACAATTGTAATTTTTAAGCCAAACAAATGAAGAGAATCTGCATTTACACATCCGACGTGATGCTAATCACAGGAAAAAGCGAAAGACAAGCGCGAAACATTATTAACGACATCAAAGCGTATTTTAGAAAAGAAAAACACCAATTCATTACCATTAAAGAATATTGCGAATATTCAGGTCTAAAAGTTGAAGATGTATTAGGTTATATAAAATAAGTCAGTCCCCAAACTATCCCGAACCAACTAAGTAGATAAAGCCTACATAGTAGGAAGAAACAGCTATCAAAAAAAGGGTTAGTAAACACCTAACAAAATTTTCACATCTAAAATAGAACCCATAAAAAAAACCGATTCATTTCTGAATCGGTTTCTACTGGCGGAGAAAGAGGGATTCGAACCCCCGGACCTGTTACAGTCAACAGTTTTCAAGACTGCCGCATTCGACCGCTCTGCCATTTCTCCAGTAAGACTCGCAGTACTTCCGTATTGCGAGTGCAAATATAAAAGCTTTTTTTAATTAAAAAAACAAAAACTACACTTTTTTTAGAAGTTTTTTTTAACCTTCTGATTGTCAATAATCAGTAGTCAAACTTTTTTTTTAATAATTTAAATATTCTGTAATTTCTAGTCCATAACCAATCATTCCGACACGTTTATTTTGCCATGAGTTGGTTAATAATTTAATCTTTGTAATGTCTATGTCGTGTAAAATTTGTGCACCAATACCAAAATCTTTAGTATCAATCTTAATTTTTGGTGTAGAAAAATCACCTGTTTCTTGCATGCGTTTTAAATCTGCCAAACGATCCAACAATTCTACAGATTGTAATTCTTGATTGATAAATAAAATGGCACATTTGTCATGTTCTTCAAACTTTTTGAAAATGTCTTCTAACTTTTTATTTAAAGTATCGGTTAAGCTTCCTAAAATATCATTGGTAACTTGTGTAGAATTAATTCTAGTTAAAATTTCTTCACCTTTACTCCAACTTCCTTTAGTTAACGCAATATGAACTTGCTTGTTAGTCACTTGTAAATACGCTCTTAATCTAAAGTTTCCGAAACGTGTTGTAATTTCAAAATCTTCTTTTTTCTTAATTAAGCTATCGTGTTGCATTCTGTATGCCACCAAATCTTCAATAGAAACTAATTTTAAATCGAATTTCTTAGCCACTTCAACCAATTCTGGTAATCGCGCCATAGTTCCATCTTCATTCATAATTTCGCAAATTACCCCAGCTGATGACAAGCCAGCTAAACGGGCAAAATCAATTGCGGCTTCGGTATGCCCGGTTCTTCTTAATACACCACCTTGACGGGCGATTAATGGAAAAATATGACCTGGTCGGCCTAATTCATAAGGTTTGGTTTCTGGATTTACTAATGCTTCAATTGTTTTAGATCGGTCTGCCGCAGAAATTCCGGTAGTGACACCATTACCTTTTAAATCAACAGAAACTGTAAAAGCCGTTTCCATGTTGTCGGTATTGTTGGTCACCATTGAATGTAATTCTAATTCTTTACATCTCGATTCAGTTAAAGGCACACAAATTAAACCTTTACCATGTGTAGCCATAAAGTTAATCATTTCAGGCGTAACTTTATCAGCAGCTGCTAAGAAATCACCCTCATTCTCTCTGTCTTCATCATCAACTACAATGATCATTTTACCTTGACGAATGTCTTCTATCGCTTCTTCAATTGTGTTGAGTTGTATTGTATTGCTCATTAGTTTGTTGTATTGTTGTTAGTTGTTAAATTCAGATATAACTTCTTTAAGTCGATATCTATTGTAAGAAAAAACAAATATAAAAAGTACCAAACCAAAAAAATAAGCGATGAATGGAGGCACAAAGCTATCTTCTCTTTTAGTAATTCGTTTAATTTCGTTTAATGTTTCAGATGATTTATGAAGTAAATAATACATTAAAATAACACTTATAAATCCGAATATCAAAACCAATAAATTTGAAAGATTAATAATCACAGTATAGCTAAGAAGATTAAATAGCAATGCTAATAAAGTCTGTTTCTTATATAAATCAGAATAACTTACTAGTTTTAAATACTCTAAATTATACAAATTATTACTTTCTAATAATTGTTCTTGAGAAATACCTTTTTGTTCTAGAATCTTTAATGCTTTAATTCTAAATTCATTTGAATAAGAAAATTGCTTATAATTTTTCACAACACTAATAAGACTTTCTTCATTAAATGAATTCAATTTAATCACATCCTCATCGTTAGAATCCAGAGAAATATTTTTTAATGAAATGATACTTTGATTAAATTTAAAATCGTTAGAATTCTTAATCTTAAATAACTTATTAATTGGATTTATCAACCAATCTAAATCGATAGTTAAACCCATATCATTTGTGGCTCTATAAGTAAATAATATTGCAAAAGGCGTAAGAAGTAATGCACCCGCTGCTACCCCAAGAAAAGGGTGAATAGCATCTTGACCTGCTAATTTTTTTCCAAAAGTATTGGCAAAATTAAAGATGATGAAAATTAATACCGCAAAAACGATTGGCAAACCTAAACCACCTTTTCGAATAATAGCTCCTAAAGGTGCGCCAATAAAAAACATCAACAAACAAGAATAAGCGACTAAAATTTTATCATAGTAAGCAATCCAGAAATCATTAATATATTTCTTTTTCATTTCTAAATCTTTCTCGTAACTGTCCAAAGAAAAAACAGTATTGGAAATATTACTTTTCGCAACCTCTAACAAAATAAGCTGTTTGTCGTTAGGAAAAAGTTCTAAAAGGTTCTCCTTAATTTTAGTAGTCGGTTGTATAGCTACTGGCGATTGACTTGTGGTACCTTGCAAAACATTGGTTAAATTTTGAGAGGCTTTATCAATATTTTCACTGTAAGAAATAACATCTTTTTTATAGTTTACATCAAGAGAGTCAATAGTATATTTCAATTCGCTCATGGAAAGCATATTGAAAGCATTGATTATTTCACCACCTTCTTCAGAACTACCATTAAGTCGCGCTAAATCGATATTAATCGTGTATTTTTTAAAACTACTTTTTGCAAAGGGCAACTTGTCTCTTTCTTCTATTTTTTGAGGTTGAATATCTTCATAATAATTACCATCCAATAAATCTAATTGCAATAAATTGGTTGACTCATCACTCTTTAAAACACCGTTTTTAGCTTTAATTACAGTTGTAACAGGTCCAAACTCGCCCTTTTTCATATGCATCGTGATGCCTTCTAAAAACTCGCCATTTTCTCCTGATTTTTTTTCTACTTTTATAGTCGTAGTAGGACCTATTTTATTAAACTGTCCTTCACCAATAGCCATTGCTGGTTTAGTTTGAAGAATGTTTTTTCTCAAGTTTACGAATCTGTATTGTGCCTCTGGAATTATGTTATTAGCAAATAAAAATGCAATTAAACTAAAAACACTCGTACAAACAATTAGAAATTTCATCGCCCGTCTTAACGAAATTCCACCTGATTTCATGGCAGCAAATTCATAATTTTCTGCAAAACTCCCGAATGTCATAATTGAAGCCAATAAAATCGACAAGGGTAAAACCAAAGGAACCATTATAGGCGAATAATAAAAAATAAACTTAAAAATGGTTACAAAATCTAAATCTTTTCCTGCTAATTCAGCGATAAACAGCCAAATACTTTGCAAAACGAATATAAAAAAAAGGATTACAAATACCGTAGTAAATGTAATCAGGAAAGATTTTAATAAATATTTATCTATAATTTTCATTTATTTTTATGCTAAATTTATAGCAAAAAACATCTGCTATGTAAAATGTAATCTGACAATTAATCCGCTTTATTGATGTAATAATTTGGATATTTCGCTTTTACAAAGGTAAACTGATTTTTCGGTAAAGTTTGGTTAAATTTAAACGAAGAAACTGTTAAAGTTGTTTTGGTACCGTTTTTACCAACTTCAATCAAATTATAAATGTGATTGGTTTTTGTGTCGATTCCAATTAAAACTTCTTTACGCTTATCTACCACACTAGATGGTGTTAATTTTACATATTGAATGGTTTTTCCAGCTACAGGTTGCTTGATATCCATAGCATACTTAAATCCTTTTTTGAAGAACGTAAAAATTTTATTTGGAGACATCGCATTGGCATCATTTTCATCATGATTAGATACTGTCACCTCTTCATCTTCTGGAACAATGGTGTATATTTTTTTCCCATCGAAAATTTTAGTAATTCCCATGAAACTCAAATGATATTTATTTCCTTGTAAAATTACAGTTCCTTTACTTTCCTGATTGATGTTTTCCTTAGCATTGTTAATAGCGTATTTGAAGTCGATATCCATATTCTTATAGGATTTGGCTTTAGCTACAACTTTATCTAATAAATTTTTGGCAACATTAGCATCTTTTTTTTGTTCCACTTCTTTAGTACTAAAAGCAACTAAAAATATTGCAACTGCAGTAATTGTAACTAATTTTTTCATCTATGTATAAAATCTATTGTTCGTTTTTAAAAAATATTTCTAAAGAGGTTAAATCGCTAATTAAAACTTGTCTGGCTTTACTTCCTTCAAAAGGACCAACAATTCCAGCAGCTTCTAATTGATCAATAATTCTTCCTGCTCTGTTATATCCTAATTTTAATTTTCTTTGAATTAATGAGGCAGAGCCTTGTTGCGCCGAAACTACAACTTCTGCGGCATCTCTAAATAAAGAATCTCTTTCCGAAATATCCATATCAAGTTTTATGCCACTTTCTTCTCCTACATAATCTGGTAATAAGTAGGCATCTGGATAGGCTTTTTGAGCACCAATGAAATCACATATTTTTTCAACTTCTGGTGTATCGACAAAAGCACATTGTACACGAATTAAATCGTTTCCGTTTGAAAACAATAAATCTCCACGACCAATTAACTGATCGGCGCCACCAGAATCTAAGATAGTTCTAGAATCAATCTTAGAAGTTACTCTAAAAGCAATTCTTGCTGGGAAATTCGCTTTAATCATACCTGTAATTACATTTACAGATGGACGTTGTGTCGCAATAATTAAATGAATTCCGATAGCACGAGCCAGTTGAGCCAAACGTGCAATTGGCAGTTCTACTTCTTTTCCTGCCGTCATAATTAAATCGGCAAACTCGTCAACAACTAAAACAATATAAGGTAAAAAGCGATGACCGTTTTCTGGATTTAGTTTGCGTTGTTTAAATTTTTCATTATACTCTTTAATATTTCGAACCATCGCATCTTTTAATAAAGAATAACGATTATCCATTTCCAAACATAAAGAGTTTAAGGTGTTAATTACTTTCGCATTATCAGTAATAATGGCTTCTTCTGTATCAGGAAGTTTCGCTAAATAATGGCGCTCAATCTTATTAAAAAGCGTCAATTCTACTTTTTTAGGATCCACCAAAACGAATTTTACTTCGGCAGGATGTTTTTTGTATAATAACGAAGTTAAAACCGCATTCAATCCGACCGATTTTCCCTGACCTGTTGCCCCTGCCATTAATAAGTGTGGCATTTTTGCTAAATCGACTACCAATGTTTCATTAGAAATCGTTTTTCCTAAAGCGATGGGCAATTCCATTTCTGCTTGTTGGAATTTTGGCGATGCAATGGCACTTTTCATAGAAACCATTGACGGATTAGCATTAGGAACTTCAATACCAATAGTTCCTTTTCCAGGAATCGGTGCGATAATACGAATTCCTAGTGCTGATAAAGACAATGCAATATCATCTTCCAAGCTTTTAATTTTAGAAATTCTAATTCCAGCTTCTGGCACAATTTCATATAAAGTCACCGTCGGACCAACTGTAGCTTTAATTTGTGCGATTTCAATCTTGTAGTTTTTTAACGTATCTACAATTTTATTTTTATTTTCTTCTAATTCAGCTTGATTGATTGTGATTCCAACACCTGTATAATCTTTCAATAATTCTATAGAAGGCATTTTAAAATTTGACAATTCTAAAGTGGGATCAAACAAACCAAAATCTTCCACTAAGCGTTGCGCTAAACTTTCCTCAACAATGTCTTCTTCTTCTGGTTTTTCAATTACGAAAGAAGCATCTTCTGTTTGAATTAGTTCTGGTTGTTTTGGAAGAACTTCTTCAACAATAGGTTTCTGAGCTTCTAAATGAATTTCCGATGAATTTTGAATAGTGGGTTTTAATGCTTTTTTATCTATTTCAAATGAAGCAGTTGGTTCGGGACGATTGATAACTTGCATGTTCGTCCATTCGTCATCTTCTTCTTCCGTAACAATTGGTTTTTTAAGCGTTGAAACTGGAACTATAGTTTCCTTGATAGCATTATTTTCTGTGACAACAGGCGCAATATTTTCTTCTGAATTATCAATTTCTGGAGTTACTTCAACTGGATTGTTTTTGGCTTCCAAAAAGTCTTTTACTTTATCTGGAGAAACTTTAATTTTAAATATTAAAAATACAATGGTAGCAAAAATCAACAATAATATCGTACCTATTTTTCCCGAATAATCCTGAATTAAATCATTGATTTCAAAACCAATAATTCCAGATAAATGAGGAATAAAATCCCACAACAATCCAAAGAAAATTGAAATTGTGATGATTAAATACAAATCCCAAAACGTTGACTTTCTTAGTTTTTTTAAGGGCAAATCGACAATTAAATAAGCACCAACTAAAAAGAATATTTTCACAAAAATAAAAGAAGAAATTCCGAAACCTTTGTGCAAGAAAAGTTCAGACAACCAAGCTCCAATTTTGCCAAACCAATTTTCAACGGCCACTTCCCTATTTCCTAATTCATTAATCTGACTTTGATCGTTGTTGCCAGAAACATAGTAAGAAACGAAAGAAACCAATAAAATGATAGCAATAATAACAAACAAAACACCAACTATGAATTTTTGTCCACGTGATGTTTTGAAAATTGAATTACTTAATTTATTTTCGGTTGTATTTGAAACTTCTTTTTTAGCCATTAATTTTAAAAATTGAATATTTTTGGAGCATAAATTAATGTACCAACTGCGATGGCACTAAATGCTGCAAACAAAACTGCACCAGCAGCAATATCTTTAATAAAACCTATTTTATCATGAAATTCGGGATGAACAAAATCAGCAATTTTTTCTACAGCTGTGTTTAATCCTTCCACGGCAATGACTAAACCAAAAGCTAGAACTTGAATCATCCATTCTTCTCTTGAAATATTAAAATAAAATCCTGCAACAATCATAATAATCATAATAGAAAATTGGACCATTACACTGTGTTCGGTAGTTACTAATTTGTAGGCACCTTTTGCGGCAAAACCTACACTTTTAATTCTACCAGAAACAAATCTTTTATCTTGAATCATAAAATTATAAGGCTTTTAAAGCGGCTTCGTAATTAGGTTCGTTAGCAATTTCACTCACTAATTCTGTATGCAAAATCACACCATTTTCATCAAGGACAACAATGGCTCTAGCATGCAAACCTTTTAAAGCAGAATCAGTTAAAGTCAAACCATAATCGTTTCCGAAAGTTCCTTCTCTGAAGTCAGATAAATTTATCACATTTTCTAATCCTTCTGAACCACAAAAACGTTTTTGAGCAAAAGGTAAATCTCTAGAAATACACAATACCTTTGTGTTTTCTAAATCGTTTGCCATTTTATTGAAAGTTCTAACTGAGGTCGCACATGTTGAAGTATCGATACTTGGAAAAATATTTAAGATAACACGTTGACCTTTATAGTCTTGTAAAGAAACCTCTGATAAATCGTTTCCTACTAATTGAAATTGTGGAGCGGTAGTACCAACTGTTGGTAAAGTTCCATTTGTATGTACAGGATTTCCTCCTAAAGTTACTGTTGACATGTTTTTAAATTTTAAGGTTCAAAAATACAAAAAATATATAAGTGTTAAGTGAAATGTCTAAAAGTTTTTAAAGTCTTATAAACATAAATAATTTCGACTTTAAGATTCATCATTTCAAGACATTTAGCTTGGCGTTCTCAGCTGTAGTTTACACTAATTTCCACAATACATCTTCTGGTACTGGTGCAATAATCTCCAATAGATCTTTAGTTACTGGATGCGTTAAAACTAGCTTTCTAGCGTGTAAATGAATTCCTCCGTTTGGATTACTTCTATCAAAACCATATTTTAAATCGCCTTTAATGGGACAACCAATAGCGGTAAGTTGTGCACGAATTTGATGGTGCCGCCCAGTATGTAAATCGATTTCTAATGCAAAATAATTGTCTAATTTTTTAATTGTTTTATAGGATAATTTGGCTTCTTTAGATTCCGGAACTTCTTTCAAATGAGCTTTTGAAGTATTGTTTTTGGTGTTTCTTTTTAAGAAATGCACTAGAGTATCTTCTGTTTTTGGAGGTGCATTTTTAACAATTGCCCAATAGGTTTTTTGAGTGGCTCGGTTTTTAAACGTCTCATTTAAACGTGTTAAAGCTTTCGAAGTTTTAGCAAAAACCACAATTCCAGTTGTTGGTCGATCTAAACGGTGGACCACACCTAAAAAAACTTCACCTGGTTTATTATAAGCAACTTTTAAATACGATTTTACAATTTCAGATAAAGGTGCATCACCGGTTTTATCGCCTTGTACAATATCTCCAACTCGCTTATTCACTACAATTATATGATTGTCTTCATGTAGGATTTGAAGATTTTTGGAATCTGAAACTATTTTCATTTTTTTTAGTTATTGAGTTGCTTAATTGCAAAAACTCAAGTTGATATTTATAATAAGTTTTAACTTAATATTGCTCGTTCGCATTTGGGAAATCAACCGACTTAACATCTGAAACATATTGTCCGATTGCTTTTGTCATGTCTTCAAATAAGTTCATATAACGACGTAAGAAACGTGGACTGAATTCGTGTGTCATGCCAACCATATCATGTAAAACCAATACCTGACCATCTACTCCACTACCCGCACCAATTCCGATTACAGGAATAGAGATGCTTTCTGCTACTTTTTGTGCTAATTTGGCTGGAATTTTTTCTAAAACTAATGCAAAACAACCAATTCGTTCAAGCATTTTAGCATCTTCAATTAATTGTTCCGCTTCTTCTTCCTCTTTCGCACGAACGGTGTAAGTTCCGAATTTATAAATAGATTGTGGAGTTAAACCTAAATGTCCCATTACAGGAATTCCAGCATTTAATATTTTTTTAATAGAAGATTCAATTTCTCTGCCACCTTCTAATTTTACCGCATGTCCGCCACTTTCTTTCATAATTCTGATAGAAGAACGTAAGGCTTCTTTAGAATCTGATTGGTAACTTCCAAAAGGCAAATCTACTACAACTAAAGCTCTATCAACTGCTCTAACTACGCTACTAGCGTGATAAATCATTTGATCTAAAGTAATTGGTAAAGTTGTTTCATGACCCGCCATAACATTACTTGCCGAATCTCCCACTAAAATTACATCAATTCCTGCAGTATCCACAATTTTAGCCATAGTAAAATCGTATGCCGTTAGCATCGAAATCTTTTCGCCGTTAGCTTTCATGTCGATCAACGACTTTGTTGTAATTTTTTTATAATCTTTTTTTGCTACAGACATTCTTTTTGAGTTAGAAGTCAGAAGTTAGAAGTTGGAAGTTTTGGTTCGAACCACTTTTCTGAAAATTAATGAATACAAAATTAATATAAAGATATGGATTGTAACAATTTTTCTACATTTAATACCAATATTTAAAATTTACATGATTATGAGATACTTACTTATTGTATTGTTTTTAGGGTTTAGTTTATCGATTTCAGCTCAAGAAAAAGACCCGATCGATAGTGAACAGGCGAAGCAAATCAAACAAACCATTTCTATTTTTTTCGAAGGATTACAATCGGCTGATACTTTAAAAATCAAGACTGTTTGCCATGAAGAAATGAAATTACAATCTATTATGGAGAAAAATTCGATTGGAACTTTATCTTTCGAAACCAATGAAAAATTTTACAAATCAATAGCTTCCCTACCCAAAAACCTTAAAATTGAAGAGCGTATTTTAAATTATAACATTCAAGTTGATGGCTCAATGGCAAATGTTTGGACGCCTTATGAATTTTATGTTAATGATAAACTAAGTCATTTTGGTACAAATTCCTTTACTTTGCTTTTGGAAAACAATATTTGGAAAATTGTTCATATTATAGATACTAGAAGAAAAAAGTAGAATTTGAAAAAAATAATTTTATTAGTCAGCATTTTTATTGGTTTAGCTACAAATGCACAAGACAGTATTTCAAAAGTAAAAATCGATGTTTCAGGTTTTATTGATACCTATTATTCTTATGATTTTGACCAACCTGAATCGAAATTTAAGCAAAATTTTTTATATAATTACAACAGACAAAATAGCTTTAACGTAAACATTGCTTTAATAAGAGCAACTATCAATTATGAAAATGTGTATGCGAAAATTTCTGCACATGCTGGAACTTATGTAGAGGATAATTATGCTTCAGAAAGTATAAAATATTTAAACGAAGCGTATTTAGGTGTATTCTTAAATAAGAGTCAAACTACAACTTTAGAAGCAGGAATTTTACCTAGTTATATTGGATTTGAATCTGCTATAACTCACGCCAATTTAACGGCAACTCGCTCTATTTTAGCTGAAAATTCTCCCTATTACATGACTGGTGTAAAATTAAATCATCAATTTAATGAAAAATGGAGTCTAGCCGGATTAATCACCAACGGCTGGCAACACATTGAAAAACCAAAAAGCGATATAGCACCTTCATTTGGCACACAATTAGTTTATAAACCCAACAACAAAAACACATTAAATTGGAGTACTTTTTTAGGAAAAGAGGCTTATGCTGGCAATTTTAACATGCGTTATTTTAGTAATTTTTATTGGGATGCAACTTGGAATTCAAAATGGCGTTCTATTTTTGGAATAGATTATGGAATTCAGGATATTTCTTCTAAAAATAATGAGAAGGCAACTTGGTGGAGTCCAATTTTAATCACACAATATACAATCAATTCAAAATGGCAAATGGCTTATAGAATTGAATATTATCAAGACCGAAAAAATGCGATTATTTCGAGTCTTTTTCCTTTCGAAACTATTGGAAATTCAATTAATTTTGATTTTTTACCGAATTCGAAATTTAAAATTAGAACCGAAGGAAAATGGTATCATGCCACGGAAAATAATTTCGATTTAGGAAGCAAAAATAACAACTATTCTATTACTACTACAATGAGTTTTGAGTTTTAAAATCAAAAATGAAATGCGACAAAAACTAAACATAATCAAACGTTATATTAGACAACTATTTGATTTAAAATCCACTCAAGAAGCTGAACAAATTACCTATTTAGAAATTAAAGAAGGTGTTGAGTTTAAAGGTAAAAATTTGTGGCTATTGGTTTTTGCTATAATTATTTCATGCATTGGTTTAAACATAAACTCTAAAAGTGCTGTAATTGGAGCCATGATACTATCACCTGTAATGGGACCAGTATTTGGAATTGGATTCTCATTAGGAATTTCAAATTCAGATTTATTCAAAACCAGTTTAAAAAATGCCTTGCGAATTGTTTTGGTCAGCGTTATATTTTCTACATTATACTATTTAATTAATCCGTATTCCATTGAAACAGAAGAACTAATTAGTTTTTCAAAACCTACGTTTTTTGATGTATTACTTGCATTTATTGGTGGTTTGGCAGCTATGTTGGCCATTTCTAGAGAAAGTGGCACACAAGTAATTATCGCAGTAGCAGTGGCAACTTCTTGTATTCCACCATTATGTACCGCTGGCTTTGGATTAGCAACTTTAAACTTAGATTATTTTTTAGGCGGATTGTACACCTATAGTATTAACTCGTTATTCATTGGATTTGGAACGTTATTAATGACTAAATATTTAAAATTTCAGAAACATGTAGCTCAAAATATCAAACATGCAAATGGTTGGTTTTTTGTTTTAGGAATTTTAGCGATCGTTCCTGCAGCATATTTTGCCTATGTTTTAGCTGTCCAAAATATGTTTCAATCGAAAGTGGAACACATCATTACAAATCAAATTGAAAACAAATATCATGTCATAAATTATGACATCAATTCGGAATTAAAAAGCATTGAATTAGACATTTCTACACCAACATTTGATGCAAAAATTGAACAAAATATTACTGCTTTTTTTGATCAAAATAACATCCAAAATATAGATTTAACCATTCATCAATCCATTGAAGAGAATCAAGATTTAAGTAAGGAAATCAAGAAATTACAAATTGAAATTATGGCGTTGAAGAAGACTAAATAATTATTTTGTAATAAAAATGAATTTTCTTAAATTAGAATTTCATTAAAAACCTGCAATATTTAATTCTGTATAATCATTTTTAGTTAGGTTTACTTTCAGATGTACATTACAATTACCACCATCACACATATCAATCAACCTATATTTGTAATTTTCTTCTCTATTGTTATTTTTACAATAACAACTTACCCAAACTTCTTTTTCTTGATTTTGATTTAAAACCGCTATACATTGAAAGATGTAATTTTCCTTTTTTCTAAGTTTTTTTTTATTTTCAGTGAAACACTTCTTTAAAATAGTATCGATCTGAAATAGCTCACTTTGTTCTAAATCATAAGGTTTTATGGTTTTAGGCTTATATCCATAATTAATGGGTTTTTGAAATTCTTCATTAAATGAAAAAAACGCATAATTTTGATACCTTTCTAAGTTTAATTTACTTTTAATATTCAAAAGGCTATTTTTAATTTCAATTTTAAAATCTGAATCACCATCGACAAACTCAATAAAATTATTTTTAATAACTGCTTTGTTAGAATTTATTAATTTAAAACGTGAAAAAAATTCAATAGTATCTTTTTTTAATTGCAAGCGACCTTTAAATTTTTCCTGTTTTTCATAATTAACATGTGAAATAATAGATTCACAAAAATAAGAACTATCTGAATATATTATTAATCTGGCTTCATCTTTCCCTACAAAATTTTCATTTATATTTTCGGCAAAGACAATTATTTTTTTTCTTGATTTAACAATAAATTCATTATCTTTCTCTTTACATTGAATTAAAAGCCCAAGTAGCAGGAAGTATATTACTATATGTCTTTTCTCCTTCATTCTAACAATCCGCTAAACCTACACCAATTGCCAAGCCACCTTCGGAAGTTTCTTTGTATTTTGAATTCATGTCTTTTGCGGTTTCCCACATTGTTGCAACGACTTTATCTAATGGCACTAACGTGTTTTTAGCATCGGTTTCTAAAGCTAATTCAGCAGCGTTTATGGCTTTAATCGCTCCCATCGTATTGCGCTCAATACAAGGCACTTGCACTAAACCACCAATTGGATCGCAGGTCATACCTAAATGATGTTCCATTGCGATTTCAGCAGCAACTAAAACTTGGTCTGGCGTTCCGCCCATTAATTCGCATAAAGCACCAGCTGCCATAGCTGATGATACACCTATTTCTGCCTGACAACCACCCATTGCTGCAGAAATTGTTGCCCCTTTTTTGAAAATACTTCCAATTTCTCCAGCTACCATTAAAAATTGTTTGATTTCTTTTTCTCCAGCTGTATGATTTTCAATTACCAAATAATACATTAAAACAGCAGGAATAACACCAGCACTTCCATTTGTTGGCGCTGTTACTACTCGACCTAAAGATGCATTTACTTCATTAACAGCCAAAGCAAAACAAGAAACCCATTTTAAAATTTGTCGGAATTTAACTTCAGTTTGACGAATGCATTGCAACCATTCTTGTGGAGAATTGTAATTGGCAATTCCAATTAAATTGGTATGCATATCGTAGGCTCTTCTTCGAACATTTAATCCGCCAGGTAAAGTACCTTCTGTATGTGAACCGATATACATACACTCTAACATCGTGTGCCAAATGCGTAGTAATTCGGAGTGAATTACTTCTTCGGAACGCATCGATCTTTCGTTTTCATATACGATTTCAGAAACCTTTTTATTTTCGGAATGACAAAAATCTAACAACTCTGTTGCCTTATCAATAGGAAAAGGAAAAGCACATTTAATGTCAGATTTTGAATTCGTATCTTCTTCTTCCTTAACTACAAAACCACCACCAATTGAATAAAAAGTGGAACTGTATTCCGAGTCGTTAGTATAGGCTGTAAAAATTAATCCATTTGCATGAAATGGCAAAAAATTCTTGTTGAAAAAGATATCCGAAACTATATTAAAATGGATTTTGAATTCGTTATCTAAAAGTAATTCATTATTCGTTTTGATATCTTCTATAATGGAATCAATCGCATCAATAGGCACGTATTCTGGATCGGCACCGCTTAAACCTAACATTACGGCTAAATCTGTAGCATGACCTTTTCCAGTTAACGACAATGAGCCATACAAATCGACTTTTACGCGATGAACAGCATCAATTATATTTTGACTTCGTAATTCTGCTAAAAATTGTTCTGCAGCACGCCATGGTCCTAAAGTATGAGAACTTGAAGGCCCTACGCCTATTTTTAACATATCAAAAACTGAAATACATTCCATATACTAAATCGTTATAGTAGCAAAGATAATATTTGAAGTTGGAAGTTAGAAGTAGGAAGTGAAAATTTTTGAAACTAATTTAAATAGATTTGTTACAGTTTGAAAATCGCACAAAAAAAGGAAGAAATTCAAGACTGAACTTATTCCTTTTCAATTTTAATATCTTGCAAAAACCTATTTAATATCAAACGCGATGAGTCGCATCTCTAGTTTCTACTTGGCTCTTTTTACTTTCTACTTGGCTCTTTCTACTTGGCTCTTTCTACTTGGCTCTTTCTACTTGGCTATTTTTATTTTTTAAATTTGCAAAAACCAATTTAATATCAGACGCGATGAATCGCATCTCTACTTTCTACTTGGCTCTTTTTACTTGGCTCTTTTTACTTTTTACTTGGCTCTTTTTACTTGGCTCTTTTTACTTGGCTCTTTCTACTTGGCTCTTTCTACTTGGCTCTTTCTACTTGGCTCTTATATTAATACCAACGCTTTTTATTCTTTTTTGCTCCTTCTGATTTTCTTGAATTTGAAGAATCAGTAGTCTTGGCACTTTTAGTCGCCTTTGGAGCGTGATTTTGTTTTTGTTTTACTGGTTTTTTCTTGCCACGCGTATCCGTTTCTTTATTTTTTAGTTCGTCTTCAGTGAAGGCTCTGAATGGATAGGGATTGTCTTTAACCACTTTAATTTGCTGACGTGTTAATTTTTCAATATCTTTCCAATAAGGCAATTCATCTTTACCACAAAAGGAAATCGCTAAACCTTCATTTCCCGCTCTACCAGTTCTACCAATTCGATGAACATAAGTCTCTGGAATATTAGGCAAATCGAAATTGATCACATAAGGCAATAAATCGATGTCAATACCCCGAGCTGCGATATCTGTGGCTACTAAAACAGAAATTTCTTGACTTTTAAATCCATCTAAAACTTTAATTCTGTTATTTTGAGATTTATTTCCATGAATTGCTTCCGCTGAAATATTTTTCGCTTTTAAGGCTTTTACTACATTATCAGCACTGTGTTTCGTTCTTACGAAAACCAACACATTATTTATATTTTCTTGTTCAATTAAATGAATCAATAATTTTCTTTTGTCTTCTTTTTGAACCATGTATACTTTTTGGTTCACTCTTTCTGCCGTACTCGAAACTGGCGCTACAGCTACATATTTTGGTTTTTTCAAAAACTGATCTGCTAATTCTCTTATCGCTACAGGCATCGTTGCTGAGAACAATAAAGTCTGACGGTTTTCAGGAAGTATTTTAATGATTTTCTTTACATCGTTAATGAAACCCATGTCTAACATTTGATCGGCTTCATCAATTACTAAATGATGTAAATTATTCATATCTAAAAATCCTTGCTTATTCAAATCTAAAAAACGACCTGGAGTAGCAATTAATATGTCGACACCTTCTTTTAATTGTTGAACTTGTGGCACTTGACTTACTCCTCCATAAATCACCATCGATTTGGTATTCATGTATTTTCCGTAAGTGGCAAAACTATCTTGAATTTGGTGTGCTAATTCACGTGTTGGAGCTAAAACTAAAGTTCTAATTACTTTTCTTTTGTTTTTTGAACCTACAATTGGATGTAAATAATTTAAAATTGGAATGGCGAATGCACCTGTTTTTCCTGTTCCTGTTTGTGCGCAACCTACTAAATCGTGTTCTTCTAAAATAATAGGAATGGCTTGCTGTTGAATAGGAGTTGGATTAGTATATTTTTCTTCTACTAAAACTTGAAGTATATTTCTATGTAAATTTAAATCTTGAAATGTCATATTTGTATTTTGAGCTACAAAGATAGTATTAAGTTGGAAGTTAGAAGTTGGAAGTTGAAAGTTTTTTAAAAAGAAACACAGATTTCAAAAATTATAAAAATTTTTTGAAATTTCATAAATCTATATTTCAAAAAAAGCTTAATTAGAAGATGGAAATTTAACTTTTATTTGGCACATTGACACATCGTTTTTTTGACACATTAATCTTTATCTTTGCAAAAAAAACGCATGAAGTTTAACAAATACTACGCATCCGCTTTATTAGCTTTTATCATATGGGGATTTTTCAGTTTAGCTTTAAAACCTTTACACGATTACCCTTCTTTAGATATATTATTTTATCGTGTCTTTTTTTCCACCACAGCTTTATTGGTTATTAATTTTACCTTTCGAATCAACTTACTAAAAAAGAGTTTAGAATTGTTTCAATCTTTTTCTAAAAAGAAAAAACGAAATACCATTTTACTTACTTGTGCTGGCGGTTTTTTACTAGTATTTAACTGGTTCTTATTTATGTATGCCGTTAATCATGTAACGTTGCAATCGGCTTCTCTAGCCTATTTAATTTGTCCGATTATTACAACTGTTTTGGCATTTGTTATTTTAAAAGAAAAACTGGACAATTGGCAATGGTTAGCAGTTGCACTTTGTGTGGTGAGTTGCGGTATTTTATCATACGGTCATTTAACTGAAATCCTATATAGCATTGTTATAGCGGTTTCTTTTGCTTTGTATTTAATCAGTCAACGACGCAATAATGAGTTTGATAAATTCTTAGTTTTAACTATTCAATTAGTCATTGCTAGTTTGGTATTACTGCCTTTTTATCCGATGTTTAGTGCCGCAATTCCATCTGAAAGTTTATTTTATTCCATGATGGGATTAATCGTAGGTTTATTTACAATACTTCCTTTATTTTTGAATTTATACGCTTTAAAAGGAATGAATTCTTCCGCAGTTGGAATTTTAATGTACACCAATCCGCTAATCAATTTTATTTTAGCAATATTTTATTTTAAAGAAGACATTCAGTTTTCGCAATTCATTGCTTATAGTTTAATCGGGATTTCAATAATTGTATTTAATAAAAATATTATTTTTAAATCGACTTAAACCTTTTTACTTTGTGAAAGTCTAAACTTAAACTAAACTTTTTTTTATGAAAAATTCTAGACTTTTTTTATTGTTATTTCTTCCTTTTTTAGGATGTAACGATAGTGAACCAGTTATTGAGGAAACAAACGTTGAAACCATGTACTTTCCATCAAATACAGATACTAATTGGGAAACAAAATCAGTTTCTAGTTTAGGATGGAACCAATCTCAAATTCAACCTTTAAAAGATTTTTTAATTGACAAACATACCAAATCATTTATGATTCTTGTGAATGGTAGAATTGTAATGGAAGAATATTTTAACGGTCACACTCCAAATGCAACATGGCAATGGAACAGCGCTGGAAAAACATTAGTTGCTACCATGACAGGCATTGCACAACAAGAAAATTTACTTTCTATCAATAACAAAGTTTCAGATTATTTAGGTAACGGTTGGACAAGTGAGCCATTAGCGAAAGAAAACTTAATTACATCTAGAAATTTACTAACCATGACATCTGGTTTAAACGATAATTCAGAACTAGTTTTAACCTCAAATTTAACTTATTTAGCTGATGCTGGTACAAGATGGTCGTATCATAACGTATTTCAAAAACTAATGGATGTAGTTGGAGCAGCTAGTAATCAAAATTTTGAAGCGTATTTTAATGCCAAATTAAAAAACAAAATAGGCATGGATGGTTTTTGGAACAATGGTCTTATTTATAAAATATACCATAGTAACACAAGAAGTATGGCCCGATTTGGTTTATTAGCATTGAATAAAGGAAAATGGAAAAATGAACAAATTATCAATGAGACTTTTTTCAATGAAAGTATTAATACATCTCAAAATATCAATCCCTCTTACGGCTATTTATGGTGGTTAAATGGAAAAAATAGCTACATGGTTCCGGGCGAACAAACCGTTTTTAATGGAAGTTTAGTTTCTAGTGCTCCAGCAGAAATGTATGCAGCTATGGGTGCGGAAGACCAAAGAATTTATGTTATTCCAAGTAAAAAAATGGTAATTATCAGAATGGGCGATGCCTCAGATCCTTTAAATCCAAGTTTTGCGGTTTCTGGTTTTGACAATGCACTTTGGCAAAAAATAAACGCAGTAATCAATTAATTTTTGGTGTTTCAATTTAACTTAAAAAACTTTTTAATTTTCCTTACAATATTTTGTTTGGAAGTACTTATCGCGCTATTTATTAAAGATAAATTCATTCGCCCTTATTTTGGAGATTATTTGGTTATTTTTTTAGTCTATTACTTTGTATTGAGTTTTTTGAATGCGAACAAGAATAAAATAGCTTTAGGTGTTTTAGTATTTGCTTTTATTGTTGAAATTATTCAATACTTTCAAATTTTGTCTTATTTTGATTTAGAAAAAAATAAGATTTTACGAATTGTAGCAGGAACTACTTTTTCATTTGAAGATTTGATCATTTACACGATGGCATTTCTTACCATTATCTTCTTTAACAGTTACAAAAAAAGAAACACTTTCTGACAGAAAACCAACACGTTAGCTTTTGTATAAATGACAGTTTGTCAGATAAAAATATGCCAACAAATGATTTTCTGCCAATTTTCAAGGATATTTTATCTTGGCACAAAACTTGACTTATCCATTACGAGTTTAAAAATAAACCGAATAAAATTTAAAATTAAACAAAATGAGTAAGATTATTGGAATCGATTTAGGTACAACCAATTCTTGTGTTTCTGTAATGGAAGGTGGAGAACCAGTTGTAATTGCTAATGCAGAAGGAAAAAGAACTACACCATCTGTAATTGCATTTGTGGAAGGTGGAGAAATTAAAATTGGAGACGCTGCAAAAAGACAAGCTGTAACTAACCCAACTAAAACTATTGCTTCGGTAAAAAGATTTATGGGTAACAAGTTTTCGGAAAGTGCTAAAGAAGCTTCTACTGTTGCTTACAAAGTAGTTAAAGGTGATAATGACACACCACGTGTTGATATTGATGGTCGTTTATACACGCCACAAGAATTATCTGCAATGACTTTGCAAAAAATGAAAAAAACTGCTGAAGACTATTTAGGTCATTCAGTTTCAGAGGCAGTTATTACTGTTCCTGCATATTTTAACGATGCACAACGTCAAGCTACTAAAGAAGCTGGAGAAATTGCTGGTTTAAAAGTAATGAGAATTATCAATGAGCCAACTGCTGCGGCATTAGCTTACGGATTAGACAAACAAGGTACAGATCAAAAAATTGCAGTATTCGATTTAGGTGGTGGTACTTTTGATATTTCTATCTTAGAATTAGGAGATGGTGTTTTTGAAGTATTATCTACTAACGGAGACACGCACTTAGGTGGAGATGATTTTGACCAAGTGATTATTGACTGGTTAGCAAACGACTTTAACGCTGCTGAAGGTTTAGATTTAAGAAAAGACCCAACCGCTTTACAACGTTTAAAAGAAGCTGCTGAAAAAGCTAAGATTGAATTATCTGCTTCTGCTCAAACAGAAATTAATTTACCATACGTAACGGCTACGGCTTCAGGACCTAAGCACTTAGTACAAACTTTAACTCGTGCTAAATTTGAACAATTAGCAGATTCATTAGTGAAACGTTCAATGGAGCCAGTTGCTAAAGCTTTAAAAGATGCTGGTTTATCAGTTTCTGATATTGATGAAGTTATCTTAGTTGGAGGTTCTACTCGTATCCCAGTGATCCAAGAACAAGTTGAAAAATTCTTCAACAAAAAACCATCTAAAGGAGTTAATCCTGATGAAGTTGTAGCTATTGGTGCTGCTATTCAAGGTGGAGTTTTAACTGGTGATGTAAAAGATGTATTGTTATTAGACGTTACACCTTTATCATTAGGAATTGAAACTATGGGTAACGTAATGACTAAATTAATTGAAGCCAATACTACGATCCCAACTAAAAAGTCACAAGTATTCTCTACAGCTGCTGATAACCAACCAAGTGTTGAAATTCACGTAATTCAAGGAGAAAGAACTATGGCGGCAGATAACAAAACTATTGGTCGTTTCCATTTAGATGGTATTCCACCAGCAGCAAGAGGTATTCCTCAAATTGAAGTAACTTTCGATATTGATGCAAATGGTATCATTAAAGTTTCTGCAACTGACAAAGGAACTGGAAAATCTCACGATATTCGTATCGAAGCTTCTTCTGGTTTAACAGCTGAAGAAATCGAAAGAATGAAAAAAGATGCAGAATTAAATGCTGAAGCAGACAAAATTGCTAAAGAAACTGCAGATAAAGTAAACGAAGCAGATTCAATGATTTTCCAAACAGAAAAACAATTAGCTGAATTCGGTGAAAAATTATCTGAAGATAATAAAACTGCTATCAACTTAGCTTTAATTGAATTAAAAATGGCTTACGAAGCAAAAGATGTTGCTGCAATTACGCCTGCTTTAGAAAAAATCAATACAGCTTGGACAAACGCATCAGCTGAAATGTACAATACTGGAGACGCTCAAGGAGCTGCACAAGCAGAACCACAAGCTTCAGGTGATACAACTCAAGATGTAGAATTCGAGGAAGTAAAATAATTTACAAATGAAAATTTACGATTTACGAAGTAAGATTTACAAGTAAAAAATAAATTAAATTTTTAAGAAACCGAGTAAGCAATTACTCGGTTTTTTTTTGTTGCAACATTTTGAATATGACAAAAGCATGCGGATAAGTAATAGCAGAAAAAAAAGAAAAAATAACCGTAATGAAAAACTTAGATGTACTTTGAAAGTAATAAAATAATCCAATCGCAAGTACCGAAAGTATCCAATATAAGAACGCATCTTTTACATACTTAAAAAAGTGAAATCTTGATAATGAGCCGTAAATAAATATAGTCTGCAATTGCATGGAAGGAATACTATGCCAAACGATAAAATAAATAGCAAATCCCCATATTAAAGAAGAAACTTTAAAAATTATAGCATACACTCCTAAAAAAAGAAATTGATAAAACAAAGATCCTCTACTTTTAGGATAAGCAATTAAGACTAAAAAAGTAAAAAGTAAAAAAACACACATAAATATTACAAAACCATAATATATATGTTGTGCATCAATTGTAAAAAAAGTTATTTGCTTCACTATAGCTACTACTTCTGCTGGATGCATCATAAATAAAAGAAAAAACAACATAAGTCCGTAACTTAAAGCATAAATTCTTAAATAGGTTTCGGGTAAAATAGTTTTTAAAAAACTCAATTGTTGCTCTCCAAAATGATACGAACTAGCCAAAATGAATAAAAGCAATCCTAAAAGTGGTGAAAGATAAAATAACAGTAAGGCTAAGAGTACTTGAAAAACATAAAAAACTAAAATTGTTATACTGTTTTTTGCTTTTCCATTAGATAAAAATTTACTTGAAATCAAAATATCATTCGCTCCATGATAAATTCCGAAGGTTAAAATCAAGATAATTCCCAAAATTACCTCGTAAATATCTGATAAATAACTCGATATCCACAAACTATAAAAACTTATTACTATCGCTAAACTATCGTATTTGCTCATTTTTTTAAATTTTGTTTAATAATTTATAAAAATAATTAAACAAATATTTGTTTTTTTGTTTAACAATTTCTAACTTTGATTAAACAAATTAACCAAATTATTAATAATAAAACAAACATTATGACAAACTTTAGTTTAATTTCTAAGATGATGTCTGACGATTACGTTGGATTCACATTTTTTGTAGGCTGTATGGCTATGATGGCTGCATCAGCTTTTTTCTTTTTATCGTTAAATCAATTTGACAAAAAATGGCGTACTTCCGTTTTAGTTTCAGGATTGATTACATTTATTGCTGCTGTACATTATTTCTACATGAAAGAATATTGGGCAGAAGTTGGAGAATCACCAACCTTTTTTAGATATGTAGATTGGATCTTAACTGTGCCTTTAATGTGTTTAGAATTCTATTTAATTTTAAAAGTAGCGGGAGCAAAAACAAATTTATTATGGAAAATGGTTGTGCTGTCTGTAATCATGTTAGTTACAGGTTACTTAGGAGAAACAGTATATGCAGACCAGGCGGCACTTTGGGGTGGAATTTCAGGATTAGCATATTTTGTAATTGTTTATGAAATATGGTTAGGTTCTGCTGCCAAATTAGCAAAAAATGCTGGAGGTAATGTTTTAGCTGCACACAAAATTTTATGCTGGTTTGTATTAGTAGGTTGGGCCATTTATCCATTAGGATACATGTTAGGAACTGACGGATGGTACACAAGCATTTTAGGTAAAGGAAGTGTAGACATTGCTTACAACATTGCGGATGCCATTAATAAAATCGGATTCGGATTAGTTATATACAATTTAGCGGTTCAATCGCAGAAAGATTAAGTTTTTAGTTTATTTTAAGAAGAAAGCCGTGTTAATTTTTTTAGCACGGTTTTTTTATTGAAAATAATTTGTACATTGGAAGACCAAAATCAAAAAACACAACACAATGAAAAACGTATTATTTGCGCTGCTTTTTATTTCTACTTCATTAAGTTTGGCACAAAAAGCAAAACCAAAAGCTGCAACTTCTTCTGCTTTAGCTACTTTTGAAAATTTAAAAGCTGAAATTATCACCGAAGGTGGCAAACAAAAACTAGCCATAATTATTGACAATGCTGGAAAGAAAGAAAATATCATTTTAAAAGATATCACAACAAAAGACAAAGCACAACAACCAAACAATTTTAAAATTAAATCTTTTACAGTTTCAGGCGTGAAATTATATCACTTTTCTTATACCGAAAATATAATTACAGAAACCAAACTTAAAAAAGAAGATGCTTTAATTACATCTAATGAAATTTGGGATTTATCTGCAACAAAAGTCAAAATTTTAGGAAATATTCAAACCGTTACCAACATAAAAGAAATTAAACAATTAGGAAAATCTACAGCTACTGAAACTATTGAAAAAACACGTAGAGAAGGTTTTGAATTCACTTTAACAAAAGATTTTGAGGTATTTTTATCTACTAAAACACAAATCAATAAATATAAGTTTAACACTACAACCAGACGTTACGATCCAAAAAAATAATTCTTTCTCTTAAAATTTGAAACTATCTAAAAATAGAAAGTTTGCCATCCTGAACTCCTATCAGAATCTCAAACTAAATTATTTAGATAGTTTTTTTTTATATGCGTGCATATATTTTTTTTAGTATATTTGAAAAAACTTAATTCTTATGCAAAAATTACACTTAACAGAAATTCTGAATGTAAAACATCCAATCATAATGGCGCCTATGTTTTTGGTGTCGAATACAAAAATGGTAATTGAAGGTATGAAAAGTGGTGTTGCAGGTTGTATCCCGGCATTAAACTACAGAACTCTGGAAGAATTAAGAAGTGCAATTTTAGAATTAAAAGAAGCTAAAGTTGAAGGTGGAAGTTTTGGTTTCAATTTAATTGTAAATAAATCAAATGTAAAATACAAAGAACAATTACGTGTTTTATGTGAAGAAAAAGTCGATTTTATTTTAACTTCATTAGGTTCACCAGAAGAAACTATCAATGAAGCGCATAAAGTGGGAATTAAAGTCTTTTGCGATGTAACCGATTTAAGTTTTGCTAAAAAAGTAGAAAGTTTAGGTGCAGATGCTTTAGTAGCAGTAAACAATCAAGCGGGTGGTCACAGAGGAAATATCAATCCAGAGGAATTAATCAAACAACTGAACGAAGGTACTACTCTACCCGTTATTTCTGCTGGTGGTGTGAGCAAAAAATCGGATATTGATAAAATGCTTTCTTATGGTGCGATTGGAGTTTCGGTGGGAAGTCCGTTTATCGCTTCAATTGAATCTGGTGTTTCTCAAGAATACAAGCAAGCTTGTGTAGATTATGGAGCCAAAGATATTGTAATGACAGAACGTATTTCAGGCACACCATGTTCTGTTATCAATACACCTTATGTTCAAAAAGTAGGAACCAAAACCACTTGGTTGGAACAAGTTTTGAATAAAAATAAGAGTTTGAAAAAATGGGTCAAAATGATTCGTTTTTACATTGGAATGAAAGCCACAGAAAAAGCTGCAACAGAAGTAACTTATAAAACTGTTTGGGTTGCCGGACCAAGTATTGAAAACACACATGCTATTTTACCTGTTTCTGAAATTGTAAAGAAATTAACAGTATAACATGTACGATAAACTTTTTACATTTTTAAACAAGTATTTCAAAAAAGCAACACTTTTCCGAGTATTGTTTAACATTTCTCCAATGTATAAAAGAAGTTGTGGAAAAATTATTTTCGCTTCTGAAGATTTACATGTGGTGAAAATTAAAATTCCGTTATCCTATAAAAACAGAAATTATGTAGGCTCCATTTTTGGTGGAAGTTTATTTGCTGCCACCGATCCCATTTATATGATACAATTGATGCAAATTTTGGGTAAAGATTTTGTAGTTTGGGATAAAAAAACGAATATCAAATTCAAACGACCAGCTTATGAAGATGCTTTTGCAACGTTTGAGTTTTCAACTACAGAAATGGAAGAAATCCTAAAAAAAGTAAAAGAAGAAAACGAAATGGATTACACCAAAATTCTACATATCACAGATAAAAATGGAACTATTTTCGCCGAATTGGACAAAACGTTATACATTGCTACAAAAGCCTATTATAAACAAAAAAGAAGTTTGAAGAGGTAACCGATAAGAACGCAAAGGAAATCTATTAAATCCTTCCAATCTGCGTGAAAAAATTATCTCAACCAATTGCCGATTTTTTGAAATGTTCTTCCGAAGAAAGTGCGCTTTTTTAAAGTTATAAAATAACCTTCTATTACTATATTATCATCTTTATATAAATTAACATTCATTTTATTCGATTGAACAATAATCTCATATTCCTTATAACCGAGATAACTAAAAACTAAAATATCACCTAAAGCTGCTTGAATTAAATATTCTCCTTTACCATTAGTTTGAGTGCCTTCAACAGTATTTTTTCTTACAATCGTTACTCCTGGAAAAGGTTTTCCTTCATATTCAGAAACCACACCAGTAACAGTAATTCTTGTTACAGAATCAGTAGCTTTATTCAAATATTTTAAATCTGTTTGTTCTTGTTCAGGTTTTTCTTGTGCGACAATAGTAGAAGTTCCTAAACCTAAAAACGCTAAAACTGAAGTCGCGAAATACCCAAAATAATTGGATTTTGTTTTGGTTTCGATTAAATTTCTATTCAATTGAGAAACGTTAATTCTTCCACATAAAGCATCATTTTTAGAAACCAATTTAATAATTTCATTGTCTGATAAATAAGTGAAATCTAAAACCGTTTTCTGACAAGACGCACAAAACCTGCCCTTTTCAACAGGCGTCATATTTTGCCAACCTTCCTGACAAGGTTCTGGAATGGATATTTGAATTTTTTGCTTCATTTTATAAATTTATACAATTCCACAGAGATACCCAAAAATTCTTCCAATCTTCTTGAAAATTTAACCGTAGTGAACGCATGGTTGTGCAAAATGCTTGCAAAATAAAAAACTGCGTAAAATAATCAACCTTATCCAAAAAAAATTAAATCCGTCAAATCTATAAAACTATAGAAATAAAAAAAGCCTACAAGAAAATTCCTGTAGGCCATATATTTATAGTTGAAAAGTGATTAAGCTAAAACCGCTTTTAAATCTCCGTTCATGGCTCTAACAGCATCTGCAGATTTAGCGAAAGTTGCTTTTTCAGCTTCGTTTAACTTTACGTCAACGATTTCTTCTACACCGTTTTTACCAATAATACATGGTACCCCTAAACAAATATCCGATTGTCCGTATTCACCTTCTAATAAAACTGAACAAGCAATCATTCTGTTTTGGTTGTTTAAGATAGAATCTACTAAATAGGCAACAGAAGCTCCTGGCGCATACCAAGCTGAAGTACCTAATAAACCTGTTAAAGTCGCTCCACCTACCATAGTATCAGCAGCAACTTTTTCTAATTCTTCTTGAGATAAATAGTTAGCCACTGGCGCACCATTATAAGAAGCCAAACGTGTTAATGGAATCATTGTAGTATCACCGTGACCACCAATAACCATTCCTTGTACATCGTTAGCTGGTTTGTTTAACGCTTTTGATAAATAATATTTGAAACGAGAACTATCTAAAGCACCACCCATTCCAATGATTCTGTTTTTAGGTAAACCTGTAGCTTTTAATGTTAAGTAAGTCATAGTGTCCATAGGATTAGAAACTACAACAATAATTGTATTTGGAGAAAATTTTAAGATATTTTCAGCCACTGATTTTACAATTCCAGCATTAATTCCGATTAACTCTTCACGAGTCATACCTGGTTTTCTTGGAATTCCAGATGTAATAACCACTACATCTGAATCAGCTGTTTTAGAATAATCATTAGTTACTCCAGAAACTTGTGTGTTAAAACCTGTAGTTGTAGCACATTGCATGATGTCCATTGCTTTTCCTTCTGCAAATCCTTCTTTAATGTCTAATAATACTACTTCACTTGCAATTCCTCTGTATGAAATTACGTCTGCACATGATGCACCTACATTCCCTGCTCCTACTATTGTTACTTTCATTTTAATAAATTAAATATATTGATGTTGTTATTTTTTACAAAAATATTGATAATGAAACAATTTTACGTTATTTCACTATTATTTTTTTTACTATTTGTTTGTCTTCATTACTAATTTTTACAAAATACATTCCGGTTTCAAAATCAATTGGAATCATTTGATCTTGATTTATAATTTTCTCGAATACTTTTGCTCCAGAAACAGAAAAAATTTCAACTTTTGAACTACTTAATAATCCGGATACAAAAATATGTTCTGAAGCTGGATTAGGAAAAACTTTTACTTCTGATGCATCAAAAGATTCAGAAGATAAAGCAGCAAACCAAGGCTGACCAAAATTAGCACCAAAAATATAATCGGCTAACAAAGGATAATCTATAAACGGATTTCTATTATTCTGCCAAGTTTGTACATAATTGTTTCTACTCATTTCGTAATCGTCACTTTTATCGGAAATATTCCAACTTAATAAAGTAGCTAAATCTCCAATATTTCCTGAAGGATTTCCCGCATTATTTTCACTTGGATCGCCATTTAAAACATTCAATCCGTTAAATCGAACCGCCATGTAAAAACAAGCTCTAGCTACATCACCTCGCCATGAACCTTGAGTACCAGCCGGACCAGCATAAACCGTTGCCGAGTTGGTTGTTCCATAATTTTTATTATTTCTGGATGAATTTTCTTGACCATTTTCCGCTCTAATGTGATGTGCATCTGACACACCATCAACCGTAGCAGCTGCACTTGTTGAAAGCCAAAATCCTATTCCATCAGCAAAATCGCCTTCAGCCACAACAAAACCACCACGCGATTGAGGAAAAATATGTTCTCTGTTCCACTTTCCAACGATACTACTACTATTTTGTTGATCTAGTTTCGACATAGGAATTTCTAAATACATGTCCCAAATTTGCCCGCTGTTTAACGGATTGGTGTCTGCAACTCTAATAATATCCCACATATCAGCATAACTATGCAACCTAACAGAAGAATTAACAATAATATCTTGTAAAGCCTGTTTCAATGCTGCACCAGATAAACCTTCTAAAGAAGCGTAATATCCAGGTGGCGCTGTACTCGCAACTTGACCGTAAGTTGGTGCTAAAGGTGTTCCAAAGTTAGCTACTTGAAAATCGGTGTCTGCAACACGTCTAACAATAGAATTATTACTCGATACAATAGATGCTGGAAGACCTGAAATAAAAAGAATTAATTCTTCGTCACCTTCTTCAATTACATCGTCTATTAAGGTTAATGTAGCTGTGGCAGAAGTACTTCCTGCTAAAAGAGTAATACTTGTAGGCCCTGTATAATCAGCAGTTGTAAAATTCCCATTATTTAAAGATATGGTGAATGTAGTATTTGCAGTTACAGGTGTAGTAGTAGTAAAAGTAAGAATCAGATTCTGTCCTTCTGTATAATTTGGAGCATTAAATGTAGTAGTCATGTAATTTATTGGAATTCCAGAACCATCATTGTTCATACCTGGAGTAGGTAATTTTACTTCATAAGTGCCATCAATTTTTCTTTGTATGGAGTGGTTTGCTGCATTAGAAGTACTATTTTCATTTACACAAACTGTTAAACCTAAAGCAGTCATTAAAGCAGTTGGCTGATTGGTTGCATTGTTAGAATAAGCAATAGCATCAATTAAACCAGTTGAAGTTACTGGAGTATTCAATGGAAAACTTGTAGCGTCTCCCAGATACAATGCAATTACATCCGGACCATTTTGCAAAGTAGCATCTAGCATTGCTAAACCCGGAGCAGGATCTAATAAAACATTTCCAACTAAAAAATTTCCATTGATATCCGTTACATAACCATCTAAATCTATAGCATTATAACTCAATGTTCCTCCATAAGGTGAAGTGCTTGTAGCGTTATAAAATACTAAAACATAACCGTTAAGCGAAAAATTTGGTGAAGAAGAATGTAGTTCGATAAATTCCTTTTGATCGGTAGAAGGTGTATCGGGATCTATTTCATTAATTACAATTTGAGCGGAAGAAAACCATGAGGTTAAAAAAATCGTTATATAAAGTAATGTTACTTTCATATTCAATTACATTTGGAGTACGAAACAAAATTAGTCATAATTATAATAAAACCTTATGAAAATTTCCTTTTTTTTAGTAATATTGAGAGCTATTAAGAAAAAGATGACAAAACTTAAAATATTCCTGTTTTTTATATTTACCCTAGTTTCATTTGCACAAAATGAAAGTAAGATTGATGCAAAAATTATTGAAAAAGGAAAAAAAATTGAAGTACTTCAAGAAATTACATTTTCCAATACT
Source organism: Flavobacterium difficile (assembly GCF_011392115.1). Taxonomy (GTDB): domain Bacteria; phylum Bacteroidota; class Bacteroidia; order Flavobacteriales; family Flavobacteriaceae; genus Flavobacterium; species Flavobacterium difficile. The sequence goes on along the minus strand of NZ_JAAJBT010000002.1, from coordinate 494,940 downwards.
TCCTCTTCTACGCTTACAGAAATTGCTTTAAACGACTGGAACAATGCCTTTTCGAGTAAAAATTCTGCTTTAGCTAGAAAATTTTCTGACGAATTTAATAGAAGTTTTCATCTGTCTAAAAAAACCGATAGAGGTGAAACACAAATTTTAGAAATAACCAATTCTAACACCACTCCACTTGAATTTTACAGAACAGAAAATCAGGTTGATATTTTAAGAATAAAGTTAGCAGAACCACTAAATATTGGAGAAAGCACTACTTTGAAAATTAAATATGTCATAGTTTTGCCAAATTCGAAATTTACGAAATATGGGTTTTCTGAAAATAAATTATTAATAAAAAACTGTTTTTTGACTTTAGCTGCATTTGATACTGAAACGCAAAGTGAAGAAAATAGTGATGACTTAACATCAGAAATATCCAATTATAAAATTAATTTACAACATGATAATTTATATGTAACAACCGATTTAAATGTTATTAACACAAATTCAAGCACTTCTGTGTTGTCTGGAAATGCTAGATCTAATTTTTTTATAGCCCTAGAGAATGAAATAAGTTATGAAGAATTTAAAAATGAAGACATAACAATAGTTACAAATTTAAAAAGTAAAGACGTTCCAATCTATTATAAAGTACTGGTTATTAATAAAATCACAAATTTTGTTAAAGAAAAAATTGGCAGCTCTAATCCAGAAAAAATTGTAATTTCTCAAGAAGATTATGACCGTGAAGCATTTTATGGTTTAAATGAATTACCATCATTTATTTCTCCTTTTAATGATGACTTTGTTTTCGAATTAAAATTTTTAAAAACCTACTTAAATAACTTTTTAGCCGCCAATTTAAAAATTAATTTCAGAAAAGATCATTGGATTTTAGAGGGAATTCAACATTATTACATCAAAAAATACATTGATGAAAATTATCCAGATATTAAAGCATTTGGTAAATTATCGCGATTTAAAATTTTAAAAAAATATAAGTTAATTAACATGAATTTTTCTGAACAATTCATCTATAATTATTTATTGATGGCCAGAAAAAATATCGATCAACCTGTCGGAACTGATAAAAACACACAAATAAAATTCAATGAAAAAATAGCTGGAAAATTCAAAGCAGGATTAGCACTACACTATTTAAATGAATACTTGGAAACTTCTATTTTGGAAACTTCTATCTTTCAATTTGTTGAAAAAAATAAAATAAAAAAAACGACAAGTAACGACTTCAAAAACATTCTTGAAAAAAATGCAAATAAAAATTTAGACTGGTTTTTTAACGATTTAATTTATTCCAGAAACAAAATTGACTACAAAATAACAGCAGCAAAAAAAACTGCAGATTCCATTGATATTACACTGAAAAATGTTGGCGATGCAAAAGTTCCAATTTCAATGTATGCTTACAACAAAAATAAATTAATTCAAAAATATTGGATAGATAACAATACTAAAACTTTTACTTATAAAATTAAAAATGATAGTATTACAAAACTAATTTTGAATGATACTTATGAAATTCCTGAAATTAACAACAACAATAACAGTTACAAACTAAAAAACAGATTTTTAGGAAATAGAAAAATCAGATTTACACTTTTTAAGGATATTGAAGATTCAAAATTCAATCAAATTTTTTATGTTCCAACTACAGAATTCAATCTTTATGATGGAGTTTTATTGGGTATGAAATTCAATAATAAATCGGTTATAAATAAGCCGTTTGTATATGATGTTACTCCAAATTATTCAACAAAAACAAAAACTTTAGCTGGAAGTGCTAGTTTTAGCTTTAACGATCAAAACAGAAACAGCACTTTTTTTAATACACGTTACGGAATTTCTGGAACGCAATTGCATTATGCTCCTGATGCTTTTTACACTAAAATCACTCCTAGTATCAATTTTAGTTTCAGGAATCCAAATTTCAGAAAAAATGAAGGTGAAGGAATTACCCTTCGTCAAGTGTATGTAAATAGAGAAAAATCGAACTTCGTAACTACCAGAAACACTGAAAATTATTCGGTATTCAACTTAAGATATGGCTATAGTACTAGCGAATTAATTCAACAATTTTCTTATGGTGGCGATTTACAAGTTTCAAGTACTTTTGGAAAAATTTCAGGACAAATTCAATATCGAAAGCTTTTCGAAAATAATCGTTACATAAACCTAAGAGCATTTGGTGGTTTTTTTACACACAACGATAATACCAATGATTTTTTTAGTTTCGGAATAGACCGACCATCCGACTATTTATTTGATTATGCTCTAATAGGTAGAAGTGAAAGTACGGGTTTATTTAGCAGACAATTTGTAAATGCAGAAGGCGCTTTTAAATCAATTTTCGAAACCCGATTTGCCAATCAATACATTTTCACAACTAATGTTAGCTTTAACATTTGGAACTGGATTGAATTATATGGTGATGTGGGAACCTACAAAAATCAGGGATTTAATGCCAAATACATTTATGACAGTGGTGTGCATTTGAATTTAGTACAAGATTATTTTGAATTATTTTTCCCGATATATTCTTCTAACGGTTTCGAATTAAACGATAAAAATTATGGAGAAAGAATTCGTTTCATAGTAACGTTAAGTCCAAAAACTTTAACATCATTATTTACCAGAAGATGGTTTTAGATTTTATTTGACTCAACAAAAATTCACAGATTTTGAAGAATCATTCTATTATAATTTAAGAAAAAATATCGTCTTATAAATTGATATCAATTGGTATTGAATTTCTAATATTTTACATTATTCATAAATAAAAAGTAATAATCAAACATTTCTTTAAAGTATTTTTAGTTAAATTGGAATAAAAATATACATTATTCATAAAAACACCCATACAATGTAAATATTTCAATTTTTTGTTTAAATTTGTATCAAAGCATTGAACTATTATGAGCAAATCAAAAACTGCAGAAACATTATCTTTCGAAGATTTCAAAAAAGAGGTTTTAACCGATTTTAAAATTGCATCTGTTAGCCGTGAATGTAGTCTTCTTGGAAGAAAAGAAGTACTTACAGGAAAAGCTAAATTTGGTATTTTTGGTGATGGAAAAGAAGTGCCGCAATTGGCCTTAGCGAAAGCCTTCCAAAATGGCGATTTCCGTTCAGGATATTATCGTGACCAAACGTTTATGATGGCTATTGGCGAATTGTCAATCGTTCAGTTTTTTGCAGGTTTATACGGTCATGCCGATATAAATTTTGATCCAATGAGCGCTGGTCGACAAATGGGTGGACACTTTGCTACTCATTCTTTAGACGAAAATGGAAATTGGAAAAACTTAACCAAACAAAAGAATTCTAGTGCCGATATCTCTCCTACTGCTGGGCAAATGCCTCGTTTATTAGGTTTGGCACAAGCCTCAAAAATATATAGAAATGTTTCAGTCATTCCAACTGAGAATAATTTTTCAGTAAAAGGAAACGAAGTCGCTTGGGGAACAATTGGAAATGCCTCTACATCTGAAGGTTTGTTTTTCGAAACTATAAATGCTGCTGGTGTGTTACAAGTACCAATGGTAATGAGTGTATGGGATGACGAATACGGAATTTCAGTTCATGCCAAATACCAAACAACTAAAGAAAATATTTCAGAAATATTAAAAGGATTACAACGTGATGAAGAAAATAATGGTTACGAAATTTTCCAAGTTAAAGGTTGGGATTATCCAGCTTTAGTGGAAACTTACCAAAAAGCTTCAGAAGTTGCCAGAAAAGAACATGTACCCGTTTTAATTCACGTAAACGAATTGACTCAACCACAAGGACATTCCACTTCAGGTTCTCATGAACGATACAAAAACGCAGAACGTTTGGCTTGGGAAGCTGAATTCGACTGTGTCGCGCAAATGAAAAAATGGATGATTGCAAACAATATCGCTTCTGAAGAAGAGTTAAACGATATTGAAGCAGCGTCTAAAAAAGAAGTATTAGAAGGTAAAAAACAAGCTTGGGCGAATTATTTGTCTGCTATTAAAGAAGACCAAGCCGCAACAGTTGCAATTTTAAATCAAGTGGCTCAACACTCTGAAAATAAAGTTTTCATTGAAAAATATGCCAATGATATTGCTGCGATTAAAGAACCAATCAGAAAAGATTTATTAGTTGTAGCTAGAAAAGTATTAAGAATGCTTTCTGGTTCAAACAGAGAAACTTTAGCTACTTGGATTTCTAACTTTATTGAAAGAATTCAACCTAAATACAGCTCGCACTTATTTTCAGAATCGAATCAAAATATTGCCTCAACCACTGAAGTAAAACCTACTTACGATGAATCGGCTGAAGAAGTTGATGCGCGTTTAGTATTAAGAGATAACTTCGATAAAATTTTCGCAACTTATCCAGAAACTTTAATTTTTGGTGAAGATGCAGGAAATATCGGTGATGTGAACCAAGGTTTAGAAGGGATGCAAGAAAAATATGGAGAATTACGTGTTTCCGATGCTGGAATTCGTGAAGCTACCATTTTAGGTCAAGGTATCGGAATGGCAATGCGTGGTTTACGTCCGATTGCTGAAATTCAGTATTTAGATTATTTGTTATACGCCATTCAAATTATGAGTGACGATTTAGCAACCTTACAATATAGAACACATGGCCGTCAAAAATCACCATTAATTATCAGAACTCGCGGTCACCGTTTAGAAGGTATTTGGCATTCTGGTTCGCCAATGGGAATGATTATTAACGCAATTCGTGGCATACATGTATTAGTTCCAAGAAACATGACCAAAGCGGCAGGTTTTTATAATACTTTATTAAAAACTGACGAACCTGCTTTAGTAATTGAATGTTTAAATGGATACCGTTTAAAAGAAAAAATGCCAACGAATTTAGGTGAATTCCAAACGCCAATTGGTGTAGTAGAAACCATCAAAGAAGGAAAAGATATTACATTAGTTTCTTACGGTTCTACTTTAAGAATTGTAGAGCAAGCTGCAAAAGAATTATTAGAAAACGGAATTGACGCTGAAATCATTGATATTCAATCATTATTACCATTCGATATTAATAAGGACATTGTAAAATCAGTAGCTAAAACCAATCGTTTGTTAGTCATTGACGAAGACGTTCCTGGTGGTGCAAGTGCTTTCATTTTACAAGAAATTATTGAAAATCAAAACGCGTATCAACATTTAGACAGCGCGCCACAAACACTAACAGCTAAGGCCCACCGCCCAAGTTATGGAACAGATGGTGATTATTTCTCTAAACCAAGTGCCGAAGATATTTTTGAAAAAGTATACGAAATGATGCACGAATTCAATCCGAGCAAGTTTCCAAAATTATATTAATTAAAAACTCAAATATTAAAATAGGAAGTAGTAATTTTGCTTCCTATTTTTTTATGACTAAAATTTACATCGAATGGCAAATACCTATATCGCATACCATTTTACAATTGAACCAGCAGCATTAGGTTCAGAAATTTTAATTGCACAATTAGAGGAAACCGCTTTTGAAAGCTTTGAAGAAACAGAAGAAGGTGTTGCTGCTTATGTTCAAAAAGACGTTTGGACTGAACATATTTTAAATGATATTGAAATTCTAACGAATGAAAATTTTAAAATTTCTTATACAACAAATGAAATTGAGCCAGTAAATTGGAACGAAGAATGGGAAAAGAACTTCACTCCTATTGATGTGGACGGAATTTGTCATGTTCGTGCACCCTTTCATCCAGCAACTTCTGCCAAATACGAAATTGTAATCGAACCAAAAATGAGTTTCGGAACGGGGCATCACGAAACCACACACATGATGATTCAACATCTTATAGAATTAGACGTAACGAACAAAAAAACAATTGATATGGGTTGTGGAACTGCGATTTTAGCCATCTTGGCTGAAATGAAAGGCGCACATCCAATTGATGCGGTTGATATTGACAATTGGTGTTATTTAAACTCCATTGAAAATGCGGAACGTAACAATTGCAAACACATTTCAGTTTATGAAGGTGATGCTTCTTGGTTAACTGATGGTCAGAAATACGATATTTTCATTGCAAATATCAATAGAAATATTTTATTGAATGACATGGCGACTTACGTAAACTGCATGAATGACAAGGCTGTTTTATTATTAAGCGGATTTTATACCGAAGATTTTGAAGCAATTAACGAATGTTGTGAAAAATTAGGGCTAACTTTTGAATCGAAAAAGGAAAGAAATAACTGGTTAGGTTTGAAATACACAAAAAATTAGTAATTTTGTACCAGAATAAATTATTAGTTATGAGCACATTAACAGAAACATTAGAAGAAGTATTAGTTGAAGAAGCAGTTGGTGTAAACAACGAAATTATTTTGTACAACGATGATGTCAATACATTTGACCATGTGATTGAAATGTTAGTCAAAATTTGTGACCACACTTGGGAACAAGCCGAACAATGCGCCATTTTAGTACATTACAAAGGACAATGCACAGTAAAAACTGGTGAACTTTCTAAACTGAAACCGCAATGCACTTCCTTACAAGATGCAGGTTTAAGTGCTGTTATCATATAAAAAAAATCGACCAATAGGTCGATTTTTTTTTCTTTGTTGCTTTTAATGAGGCAATTTATTTTTTAAAGTTCCATAAATGTACGTTCCGAACAAGGCGCCAAGTAAAACAATACATATAGACAAAACACCATTTCCAATTAAAATAAAAATCGGACCAGGACAACTACCTACTAAACCCCAACCCAATCCAAACATCGTGCCTCCGATGCTATATCTAGAGAACGAAAAATCTTTATCTTGAATGTCAATTTCGGCACCTTTAAAGCCTTGAATCTCTTTCTTTTTGATCAAATAAATTCCAGTTACACCAACAAAAACGGCTGTGCCAATAATTCCATACATATGAAAACTCTGAAACATAAACATTTCATAAATTCTGTACCATGAAACGGCTTCTGCTTTTGTTAATACAATTCCGAAAACAATACCAACTATAAAAAACTTAATTAATTTCATTTGTTTATTTTATTTTTTTAAAGGTCAAATACATTCGTATAATTTAATGTTTGAAACAGAAACTATACTTTACTTACGTTATCATTCTATTACGAACCAAAAATTAATGGAATTAAAAAATGTGCAGAAATTAATCCTCCAACAAAGAAACCAATAACTGCAATTAAAGATGGGATTTGCAAATTACTTAATCCAGAAATAGCATGACCTGAAGTACAACCTCCAGCATAAGGTGTCCCAAATCCGATTAAAAATCCGCCTACTAATAAAATAAAAAATCCTTTTACAGAAAATGCATTTTCTAAACTAAATAAAGCATCAGGACCAATTTTTCCATTCGGTTCGTCAATGTTTAGAGCCTTTAAATTTTCAATTGTTTTAGGGTTAATTTGTAATATATCAGTAGAATCCATCAAAAAGTAAGAAGCAATAAAACCACCTACAACAGCACCCAATGCAATAGATAAATTCCACTTTTGAGCCTTCCAATCAAAATCAAAATATTCGATTTTCTTTTTAGCAAACGTCATACTACAAATATTTCTTAAGTTAGAGGACATTCCAAAAGTTTTACCAAAATAGGTTAACACCAACATAATTAATCCGATTAAAAAACCAGAAACCGCCCAATGCCAAGTCCCATGAATTACTTCCATATATAGTATAAAATTATTTTTGATTAGTATATTTGCAATAATTTTCAAAGATACATAAAATGAGTAAATTTAAAATAGAATTTAAATGGGCAATATACTACACTTTTTTAGGAATTATGTGGTTTCAACTAGAAAAATATTTGGGTTATCATGATGAAAAAATTGCCTTTCATCCCGTTTTCACAAACTTTATTTACATTTTTATCTTTTTAATTTATCTTCTTTTTTTAGTTGATAAGAAAAAAAACTTTTTTAACGGTGTAATGTCGTGGCAGCAAGGTTTGCTTTCAGGCGTCATTTTAGCACTTTTTGCAATGGTATTAACCCCATTTGCTTTATACTTTTCCTTAAAATATGTTAATCCGAATTTTTTCGAAAGCATGATCAACTATTCGGTTTCCAAAGGAATGAAATTGGAAAATGCTACCGCTTTATTTGATACTACAACCTATATGTTATTTGCAGCATTTGGTACTTTTTCTTTTGGTATACTATTTGCAGCACTTGCAGCAGCACTAATAAAAACTAAAAAATAATTTCTAATGCGAAAAATATTAATTGCTAGTATACTACTTCTTTTTGTTTCTTGTGTAAGCACCAAAAACACGATTCAAAATATTGATGAAACAGCCGTTTTACCGAATATTGTTGGTGGTCAGTTTGTATTAACTGAAACTGCTTCTGATTCAAAATATGGTTTTAGCGAATTTTATCCAATCAATTTGGGATTTTCTTTGTATGAAAACAGTAATAACTTAAATGTAAATCGTTTTTTCAATTCGTTAACGGGTCCAAATGGAGAAAAAGTAACCTATAAACTAATTGAAACATGTTGTCCTTTCCCAAGTAAAAAAAATAAAATGGGTGCAGGAACATTAGATTTATATGAAATTTATTTTAATGAACAACCCACGAATAAAAAAATATACATCAATACATTTGAAAAAGGGAAAGTAATGTGTCCGAAAGGATTTGGAATAAAAAAAATCTAAACTTCTATCGACTAAACCTTTAACTTTAATTATCTTTGCACCACAAATAAACAACTACAGATGAACTTAGAAAATATTCCTCAAATAAAGCATTTAAACAGCGGTAATTTTTTTGTATTGGCAGGACCATGTGCTATTGAAGGCGAAGAAATGGCTTTACAAATTGCTGAAAAATTAGTTACTATAACAAACAATTTAAAAATACCATTTGTTTTTAAAGGAAGTTTTAAAAAAGCAAACCGTTCAAGAATTGATAGCTTTTCGGGAATTGGTGATGAAAAAGCATTAAAAATATTAGAAAAAGTAGCTAAAGAATTTGGTGTTCCAACTATTACAGACATTCATACCAATGAAGATGCGGCTATGGCTGCTGCTTATGTGGATGTGTTGCAAATTCCCGCTTTTTTAGTGCGTCAAACGGATTTAGTAGTTGCTGCGGCAAAAACAGGTAAAACTGTAAATTTAAAAAAGGGACAATTTATGAGTCCAGAAAGTATGAAACACGCCGCTCAGAAAGTTAAAGATTGTGGAAATGATAATTTTATGATTACCGATAGAGGTACGATGTTTGGTTATCAAGACATGATTGTTGATTTTAGAGGTATTCCAACGATGAAAGAATTTGGAACAACCGTATTAGATGTTACACATTCTTTACAACAACCAAATCAAACGAGTGGAGTCACAGGCGGAAGACCAGATATGATTGAAACTATCGCTAAAGCTGGAATTGTAACAGGTGTTGATGGAATTTTTATTGAAACCCATTTCGATCCTGCAAATGCAAAATCTGATGGTGCAAACATGCTACATTTAGATTATTTTGAAGGCTTAATGACAAAACTAGTTGCTATTCGTCAAACCATAAATACATTTTAAGAAAACTAGAACGCCCAAATGAAAAAAATAGCAACATTAATAATCACTTTAACAGCCATAACCAGCTTCGCTCAAACAGAAAATAAAGGAGATTTACCCGTTTTAAAAGAAAATTACACTTCACATAATAAAGGAAAATTTTACATATTTTGGGGTGGAAACCGTGAAACTTACTCAAAATCCGACATAAGATTTACTGGAGATAATTACGATTTCGTAGTTCACGATGCTCAGGCTAATGATAAACCAAAAGGCTATCATATTGATTATGTAAATCCAGCAAGAATGACAATTCCTCAAACTAATTTCAGATTGGGTTATTTTATTAACGACAAGTATAATATTTCTATTGGTTTTGATCACATGAAATATGTTTTTAAACAAAATCAAACTGCAAATGTTAGCGGTTATGTAAACCTTCCAGTTACTGAAAATGGTGCGATTTATAATGGCAATTATAACAATACACCCGTTAATTTTTATACGAATTATACGCCTGATAACGACTCAAATCCGCCGCCCTTTTTAACTTTTGAACATACTGATGGCTTGAATTATATCAATACTGAGTTTTCAAGAGTTGATGATATTTCTTCTAAATTATTCAAATCTTGGAACAGCGATAAATTTCAAATTAATGTAACGGAAGGTATTGGTGCTGGAATATTATTACCAAAAACGAATACTAGATTATTAGGAAAAGATAGATACGATCAATTTCACATATCTGGATTCGGAATTTCAGCAAAAGCTGGATTAAATTTTACTATTTTCAAACATTTTTTCTTGCAAACAGAAGTAAAAGGTGGTTACATTGAAATGAATAACATTAGAACTACGCAATTTAAAAACGACAAAGCTGCACAAAACTTCTGGTTTTTACAGAGTATAATTACAGTTGGAGGAATTTTTAGATTGTAAGGAAGCAATCTTATAAATTATGAAACGTGGTATTTTATAGTATCACGTTTTTTTATACAACAACTTTGCTTCTTGTATCACTTCTCTTAATATATTATCTGGAATGGTATCCAAAGAAAAATAACGTAAAGATTTAATTTGAGTTCTGCCTTCGGAATTTAAATAACCCATATGATTCGTTAATTGATTTCCATAAAAGAAAGCCACATCAACAAATTTCTTTTTTTGACTAACATTAATGTAGCAAAATGGTTTATTTCCATCATAATAAAAAGGAATTTTCCATTTAAAAAGCATGACAACCTCAGGAAACTCTTGTTCTATAACACCACAAACATAATGTATAATTTCCTGATATTGTTGTGGTTGATTTAAAATATAAAGCGCTGCAGGTTTCATCAAAACTAATATTTATCCAAAAATAAATAAAAAAAGTTGTGTATTTCACTTTTTATTAATTACTTTGTTTTTCAAAGCACTTTAAAATGGAAGAAAAAAATTATTTAAACGACTTAAAAGACATTAAAGAAATGATGCGTAAATCGTCGCAATTTATTTCTTTAAGCGGTTTGTCTGGTGTATTGGCGGGTATTTATGCATTAGTTGGCGGTTGGTATGCCAATGAATTAATTGATAAATACTTTGCAAATGAGTATTTGACTTATGAAAGTGCGCAAGTATTAGAAAATAAATTAATTGTAATTGCTTTAGTAATCATACATTTATCTATATTTTCAGGTTTACTTTTAAGTAATTCAAAATCAAAAAAGTTAGGTGTAAAATTATGGAACGAAACTTCTAAAAGATTAGTTATAAATTTCGGAATTCCTTTAGCTACTGGTGGTGTTTTAGTTTTAATTTTAATTGAAAGACAATTTTACGAATTGATTATTCCTACAACCTTACTTTTTTATGGTATGGCTTGTATCCACGCAAGTAAATATACTTTAGGTGATGTCAAATACCTTGGAATTACCATAACAATTATTGGATTATTATCTGCTTACTTTTACCAATACAGCATTCCTTTATGGATGTTAGGCTTCGGGTTTTGCCATATTTTTTATGGCGGAATGATGTGGTTTAAATATGATAGAAATAAATAAACAAAGTATCAAATGAAAAAAATAATTCTTTCAATAGTTTCAATTTGTATGGTGCTTCTATTTTCATGTGGAAATAGTAAAACCAACTTTACTGAATTTCAAAACGGAGATATTATTTTTCAAACTTCAGAATCTGAACAATGCGAAGCAGTTAGAATAGCCACCAATTCTAAATTTTCTCATTGTGGTATCATTTTTATAGAAGAAGGAAAAACGTATGTATATGAAGCGGTTCAACCAGTTAAAATTACACTTTTGTCTGATTGGATTACACATGGAAAAGATGCAAAATATGTTGTCAAACGTTTAAAAAAATCAGTAGCACAACTTACTGATTCGCAAGTGAAAGCAATGAAAACCTATGGGTCAAAGTTGCTAAATAAAAACTATGATATTTATTTAGGTTGGTCAGATTCGGAAATGTATTGTTCTGAATTAGTATGGAAAATCTATCAAAATGGAGCTAATATTGAAATTTGCGAAACGAAAGAATTGAAAGATTTTAATTTAGAAAATCCGCTAGTTAAAAGAATTTTATATCAGCGCTATGGTTCTCAAATTCCGTTTAATGAAAAAGTAGTTGCACCATCACAATTACACGATTCTGAATTATTATAAGTAGTTTTTGATAATTATTAATACTTTTGCAAAAGTAAATAAATAGACACTGAAACAAGTTCAGTATAAACCATGAAAAACATCATCCAAAATATCAACAAAGCATTTGACCATAGAATACGACTCGGAATTATGTCGGTTCTAATGGTGAATGAATCTGTGGATTTTAATGCGATGAAAGAATTTTTAGGTGCTACTGACGGAAATTTAGCCAGTCACATCAAAGCTTTAGAATCCGATGAATTTATTGCCGTTGAAAAACAATTTATTGGTAAAAAGCCCAATACAAAATATAGCATTACTCCTATTGGTAAAAAAGCCTTTCAGGATCATATTGCTGCGCTAGAAAAATTATTAAAAACAAAATAACCCTATTTTTTTAATCATATACTTTGAATTTCAAAGTACTTTAACTATAAGTAAAAAACCCAAAATATTTAAATTAATATTAAATAAACATATCTATAAAATGAACAAAATCATCACTATTTACGTTTTAAATCGAAAACAAGACACTTTGATTTGGTTGGCTTCAATAGTAGCCATTACTTTATTATTACTTAGAGTAAAAATTACACATACTATGTATCTCTTATTTTTAATATGGAATTTATTTTTAGCAATAATTCCTTATGTTTTGTCATCGAATATTTACTCAAATTTTTTTGATTCAACTAAAAAATTTCAAAACTGTGTTTCTGCTTTTATTTGGGTGTTATTCATTCCAAACACATTCTACATCTTAACTGATTTTACTCATTTGCATTTCAAAGACTCTTTACAATTTGGCTTAGATCTGCTCATTTTATCAAGTTTTAGTATTGCTGGATTTTATATTGGCTTGCTTTCCTTACATCACATTCATCAATTAACTATGGCGAAATACGGCAACAAAATGGGATACTTATTTATAGTGTCAATTAGTTTTTTATCTGCTTTTGGAATTTATTTAGGACGAGTGTTACGTTATAACAGTTGGGATATTATTTCCAAGCCGATTGCATTAGTTTATACATCAATTGAAGCGCTTTTTAAGATTGAAACTATCATTTACACAATTCAATTCGGATTAATGATACTAATTAGTTACATCATTTTCTATAACTTGAAAGTGAAGAATTATAACCACAAGACAGATTAAATAAATGATTTAAATGATAGAATGTTCTTTTTAAATCTATTGACTATTAGATTTTTAAAATTACAGTTGGTATTACTATATTATTTTTTACACATTATCAATTTTTAAAAAACCAAACATTACAGCTTTTCATTAGCTTATATCGGTTTATAAAATAAATATTTAAATGAATATGTGTTTATTCGATATTTATTTTTTTACATAAAAAACTCCGATAGCCATATAAATACTATCGGAGTTTTAAATTTTAATTTGAGAATTTATTTGATATATTTTTCAATCCATTTGTCCCAAAATTTAGTATAAATTGCTAAAATGGTAAGTAAAAACAAAAAGAAATAATACCAAGCATTAGTTACTAAATCTAACCAACTTAACGCTCCTTTAGAAAAACTAATGATTAATAATACCTGAGCACCATATGGTAACAAACCTTGAAAAACACAAGAAAAAATATCTAAAATGGTTGCTGTTTTTTTGGCATTAAGTCCGAATTCATCGTTAATTTCTTTGGCGATTCCTCCAGTAACTACAATCGAAACCGTATTGTTTGCAATCGCCACATTTACCAAACCTACAAGAGCTCCAATACCCATTTGTGCAGAACGTTTCGTTTTTACACGTTTTTTTATTTGATGTAATAAAAAGGCAATACCTCCAGCTTTTTCAACTAAAGCCGCTAAACCACCCGTTAACATCGATAACAGAAAAATATCTGTCATACTTGTAAATCCTTGATAAATGGCTTTAGAAAAAGTTAAAATCGTAAAATCACCAATCGTAAATCCTAAAATACCAGCTGCAACGATTCCTATAATTAAAGTAACGAAAACATTTATGCCGATAACCGCCAAGACAATTACTAAAATATAAGGCATAATAGAAATCAATTCATAATCACCAGCTTGTACTGGAATTTGACTACCACCATAACCTAAAAACAGTAAAACCAAAAGCGTTAATACAGCTGCAGGAAGTGCAATTAATAAGTTAATTTTAAATTTATCTTTCATTTGACATTCCAATGACTGAGTTGCCGCAATGGTAGTATCTGAAATCATAGATAAATTATCACCAAACATGGCTCCTCCTAATAATGCACCACCAATTAAAGGCAATGAGGCACCCGATTTATCTGCTAACGAAATTGCAATAGGACCTAAAGCTACGATACAGCCTACTGAAGTTCCTGTAGCGGTAGATAAAAAAGAAGCAATAACAAAAATTCCTAAAGGAAAAAAAGAAGAATTTATATTTTCTATTCCTAAATTTACAACAGCATCTACTCCACCAGTTACAGAAGTTACAGTCGCAAAAGCACCAGCCAAAAGGTAAATTAAACACATGGTTATAATTTTGGAATCACCACAACCAGCAATTAATTGATCTACTTTTTCATCTGTACTATTTTTAAATAAGATAAAAGCGGTGATAATTCCTAACGTTACAGCTACAGATGAAGGCAGCGCATAAAAATCATTAAATAAGATTCCACTTCCTAAAAAAGTGAAAATAAAAACTGCCAAAGGCAACAAAGCAAAAAGACTACCTTGATTTTGATTTGAATTCATAAAATATTATTTTTTTTAAATTATATCTCACGAATAATTCATCAAAAACAATAAAAATGAGAGTAAACAACATTTTTTCCAAATGATTTGGCTTATCGTTTTAGCACCTTGCTTGTTGTTGCAGGTTGCTATCTTTGAAAGATTCGTGATAACGGGTGCAAAAGTAGTTGAAAAAATATCTTTTAAAAAAAATTTTGAAAAACTTAACTAAATTTTAATGCTTGTTAAGAGAATAAACAAAAAACCTAAAAAAAAACTCCGCTAATCTAGAGACTAACGGAGTGTATAAAATAGCTATGAAGCTTAATGACTACCTTCTACTTCAATAGCATCGACATCAATATCTTGCTTTTTCAAAATTCCTTTGACTAAAATGGCAAATAATGTTAAATAAGCAAAACAAATTACCGCCACTATGTACGATTGGTGAATACCGATAATATCGGATAATTTACCTTGAATAGGAGGAATAATTCCACCACCTAAAATCATCATCACTAAAAAGGCTGAACCTTGAGAAGTATATTTTCCTAAGCCAATAATAGATAAACTAAAAATTGCTGGCCACATGATACTACAAGCTAATCCGCCAGCTAAGAAAGCATAAATAGCAACTGTTCCAGAAGAAAACAATCCAATTAACATGGCAATAATTCCGAAACTACCGAAAATCATTAAAGTTCTAGCTGGTTTATCTTTACTTAAGAAGAAAGCAATAATTTGTATAAAAATACAAAGTACATAATAGTATAAAGGCTTCATATCTTTTCCAGAAATGATATTCACACCTAAAATAACGGCAAAAGCAATTAAAGGCACTACGATTAATGCTATGGTTTTTTTAGATCCTTGTAAGTTAAAAACTGAAATAGCTCCAGCCCAACGACCAATCATTAATCCGCCCCAATACATTGAGATGTAGGGAGCAATATCAGAAGATTGCATGCTTCCAAATTCTTCTAATTTTAACAACTCACCTAAATTACTTCCAATAGCCACTTCTACTCCAACATATACAAAGATGGCTAACATTCCTAATACCAATTGTGGATATTGCATCGCACCCCAACCGTTTACGTTTTTCTTAGCTGATAAATAGGAAAATAGAATTCCACCTAAAACCACTAATAACGCTCCAGATAGCCATAACATTCGAGATTGTTCCAAAGGTACTTTTAGTGTTTTAACTTCATTTTCTTTTTGGCTAATGGCAGCAGTATGATTTTTCAAACCTTCTTCTGTAAATCTGGCTACTTTAGCGGTTTCCTTTGCCTGGTCAATTTCTTTACTTAATCTTTCAATTTTTAAAGCTTCTTCACTTTTATAACTTTGAAAAATTGGGGTAAACATTACAGCCAACAAAACCGTCATAATTACTAAAGTTCTCAGCGCTTTATTTGCTTTTTCCATTGGTTCGGTTGCAATTCCTGCTGGAACTTTCTTAGAAAAATAAAACAGCGCTGCAGATCCAACAAATAGTAAGCCCACTACAACATATAATATCACTACTTTATCTAAAGGTAAACTTTTAATTTGTTCGTCTGAAACTGCTTTTGCACTTCCAAATAAAGCAAATGCTACTAAAATTGGACCAATAGTTGTTCCTAAAGAATTAATTCCACCTCCTAAATTTACTCTACTCGCACCTGTTTTTGGATTACCTAATAAAATTGCAAAAGGATTTGCTGCGGTTTGTTGTAAAGAGAATCCTAATGCTACAATGAATAAACCTACTAACATTCCGGCATATACACTTGCTTCAACTGCAATAATCATTGCTCCGGCACCTAATGCAGAAAACAATAAGCCATACACAATACTTTTCTTATATCCCCAAGTACCAACAATATCTTTACCAGTAGCATTTCCCATTGCAAAAAGCAATAATGCACCAATATAATATGCTGTATAAAAAGCAAAATCAATTAATTGTGATTGAAATTGGTCTAACGAAAAGAAGTTTTTACAAAATGGTATAAAAATACTGTTTCCAGCAGCTATAAATCCCCAAAAGAAAAATACGGTAATTAGTGTATATAATGCGGGATAATTGGTTGGTTGGTTTTCTGAATTCATAAATAGTAGTTTATATTTTTAATAGTTTTATGATTAGTTAATTGCTAATTAACAAAATATTATGGCATAAATTTATAAAATTGAAATTTAATTTTTAACGAAATCGTTGTAGTTGTGATTTTGTATAGTTAAATCGTATTACAAAAGCATGGAATTCGTAATGGGTTTTACAAATTGTTAGGACTGATAACTGAAATTAAAAAATCCCAATTTCTTGGGATTTTTTTTATTCTTTTCCATCTAAATAGTTTTGCAAATAAGCAAAACGTGTTGTTAGTTTTCCGTTTTCTGTAATTTTTGCTCTTTCTAAAACACCATCTGCATCACCATTAAAAAAAGCAGGAATTACGTGTTTTAGGAACATTACTCCGAAGCCTTCACTGGCATCTTTTGGTAATTCACAAGGTAAATTATCTACGGCCATTACCACTATGGCGCTTGGATGAAACATATCTACTTCTTTGTGTTCACCTGGTAAATAACCATAACTTGGTTCGGCAATTGTGCTTGCTCTTAAAGTACACGCAATTGGTCCGTTTATATCGCAAGAAATATCTGTTACAACTTTAAGTTTACATTTCGGAGAAGCTAACATTTCTTTTGATAAAATTACTGGAGCTCCATTTCCATAAAAATGTCCTGCCATAAAAATGTCTGATACTTCTGCAAAACGCTCAAAATTTGACACGTAATTTTGCGGATTAGTATAAAAATCTGATTTATCAAATGCTACACCTTCTTTATGTGTGTTGTAGTCATTAACATCAATTATTGTATAAACAGGATAGGTATAAGTATTTTGTAAGTAAGCATCTACAGACACTTCTTTAATTTTCATTCCATCTAACATTTCTTTGGCACCCATAGCCACTTTACCTCTACCGGTTAAAACAATTTTTATTGCAGGTAAAAAAGGCTTTTTAAGCTGTGTTATTAAAGCAGCCTGATTAGGTAAGGTTTCAGCTTTCGGCAAATTAAAAAGATCAAATTTTAATCCGAATGCCCTTATACCATTGTAAGCACCAACAATTCCTGCATAACGACCAAAACCAATTAATCGGGTATTGTCTTTTTCAACAACAGTTTCATGGTCATACAATTCTATATTTTTATCTATGCAAGCTTGTAATAATTTACGATTATAAGCTTGTTTTTTTATCGTGTGTGAGAAGAAAAAATATTTTTTATTAGGAAGCAAAGCATCAACTGGAATTTCTTTTACACCTAAAAGCACATCACAATCAGAAAGATTATCAGAAACTTCAAATCCTTTATCGGTATATTCTGAATCTGAAAATACTCTAACATCTGAAGATTCAATTTTTATTGAAGCTTTTGGGAAAAGTTTCGTGACTTCTAAAAGTTCACTTGGTGTAAAAACTACTCGACGATCTGGGGGATTTTTTCTTTCTTTTACAATTCCGAATTTCATTTTTTGAAACATTTTTTTTGAAGTGGTTACAAATATAACAAATTCGAAATAAAAATAGTACTTAGAAAAGGGTTTCTAAACGCCCTAAAAGAAAAAAAACATATTTTATATTTTTTTAAGTTTTTGAATAATTTTATACTATTTTTTTAACACTATTGTTTAGAAAAATTCTTCATTTAACGAATAATAAATAATTACTTTTTTAAATTTAAAAATCCTTCAATTACTTTTAAATATTAGTAAATTTAGTATCTTTGGCATCCTATTTGGAAAGTTATTTTCCAAATAAAAATGGGGTCGACTGGTTTTGACAGCAAGTGGCACTGAAAAGTAAGCATGTCGAGCATTGTATTTTTGGCTCGTAAATATCAATAATACACACTTTATAAACGGCGAAAATACTTACGCTTTAGCTGCATAATCCGAATTATAGTACGATAATGCCAAGTCCCAACAAGGTTGGGAAGCTGGATTTCTCTCAAAAGCCTTGGTTTATGGCGGTTGATTAAGAGGAATGGTAAAAATAAACCTAGGAATGGTAAAACTTTAAATCCATTCTGACAGTAATAAAGTTAAGCAATTAGTGGCTGTTTTTGGCCGGGCTGGTTGTCGAAAATTCAAACAAAAACTAAACATGTAGAAAGCTCTTTGATGGCTTGTTTGGACGAGAGTTCGATTCTCTCCGACTCCACAATAAATACTGATTTTCAGTGTTTTACAAAATTTACACCCGATTTTACACCCAGTTATGTAAAATTGGGTGTTTTTTATTATTAGCACATTTTTTAAAATTTGAGCGCTATAAAACTTAATTATTGCTTTTAAATTTCACAATAATTTCTTCAATGTCTTCTTTAATGAATTCCCAATATTTGCCTTTGAAACAAATAGGATTGAATTCATCATCAGCTAAACTAAAATCAGTAAAGTTTTGAATAATCAAATCTCTATCATGAGAGTATGGATATCTTTGTTCATGTAACTCTAACATTTGGGTTAAACTATAATTTTCAAATAGTTCATGTAAATCCCAAAAATCTTTTTTGCGACCACCTCTTTGAACTACATCTAACTTCATAGCAATGATTTCTTCAATCGTAGCCATTCTAATAGTATCTTCTAAACAATAAGGTTGAATGAATTTATCTGTGTAAAAGATATCTAACTTTAAGGTATTGTCTTTATCCTCCCCTACTAAATAGGATTTACCCATTCCTGGAATACTATTTGAAAGATGGTCTAAATATTTGAAATTGCTTTCTAAATACTTTTCAATAGCTTCAAAATCAATTTCACCATAATCCACATCACTAAAAAGGTCTATATCTATCGATTCTCTATGTCCAATTTGTAAACTCAATGAAGTACCTCCAACTAATCTAAAGTTTTAAACTCTTAAGCTGCCATTAATTGAAATAAGCCTTCTTTTAATAAATCATTTACGGTTTTGTAGTGAAGCATTATTCTATTTATTTTTATAGATAGTATATGGTTTTCCTGTTGACGTAGTAAGCGCAATGTTTATTTTATCAGCACCATAAAAATGAATTAGTTCTTGTTTTTCAGTTTCATTTCCACGTTCAAAAATTCTTCTGATAACAGCTTTATAATGCTTATCCCAGTCTATCATAGTTATATCGGTATCCCAAAATAATGATTTTCGTAATAAAGATAAATTAGGTGTACTGCCTCCTCTTTTATGCTTTTCTTCATTTATTTCAAAATAGGTTTGAAGTATTGCTAAGGTACCTTCTTCTAAACCAAGCCTTTCTTCAATCTTAAGTGCTAATGCGGTATTTAATTTACGCTTACCCTTGGTTATTGCATTAAGTGTTTGTGGATGTTCTCCTATAGACAGAGCAAAAGTACGCTGTTGCAGCGCTCTTTTTTTAAATTCGCGATCCAAAATAATACCTGGGTGAATCCCTTTATATTTTTCTAAATAGATATTCATAGCACAAATGTAAACAAATTTGTTTACATTTTACACAAATCCTGCCAATGATTTGAAAACTTATATACTTTTTAAAATTATTTAATTATTTTGAAATCACTAATTAAATTATATAAAATTACATCATAAGATTTTATACTATTTTAATGGTGTTTGTTAAGTAGAAAAACCGCTCACACTAAAAAACCAATCATTCAAAATCCTTAAAAAAGGGAATCTTTTCAAGATTAGGTGCTCTATGATTATACAAAAAACCCTTCAAAAGATTCAACTTTTGAAGGGTTAATTTTAACTTTAAAAATTATCTTACTACTGCTTTAGTTAGAAGTTGTTCTATATTATCTGGAATTACATTATCTAACTTTGCAATTCCTAATGAAGTGGTTCCTTCTTTAATATCATCTAAAAGCCATTTGCCATTTGTAAATTCGAAAAACCAAACATAATCAACATCCTGAAATCCCTTTTTTCCTTCCACAACATTGTTGGTAGCTTTATCTACTAAATAATCTTCTACTTCAACATCTAAAGAAATTGCAATTCTAGTTCCATTTAATGTTTCATCAGTTGAAAACTCTAAATACAAAGGATTAATTTTGGTTATTTTTCTCAATTTAGAAACATTATGGAGGTTGTGGTTTTTCCAATAGTCTAAATTTACGATTTGCTGATTTTGCCAATACCAATGGTTTACATACTCTTTAACTTCAGACATGTTCTCGTTTTCCCAAGCTATATACACTCGTTTAATAATATGAGTAAATTCTTTTTCTAACTGCAACCAATTGAAATTTTTATTTTTTAAACTTAACTTCTCTAAGAGTTTCTTATTTTTATAAATGGCAATTTTCTCGGTAAAATATACATACAAAATGAAAGGCAATAAAATAACTGTTACTATACCTAAAAGCAATTTTCCCCAAAAAGATTTAAAAAGTCCTTTTGCTATGTAACCACCAGGACCAGCAAATGCAGGTTCAACGGAAAATAACAAAATCATGACTACGATAACCAACCAATTTTTCTTTAAAAATTTCATGTAATTTTATTTGAGTTAATAGTAATTAATATAACTGGTCGTATCATGTAGAAAAACCAATTTTTTAGTTTTCGAATTTAGATAATTTTTCTGATTACTGATTATCGAAGTGCATTTAATTACTAACATAACTTTCTATCCGTTTTTTTTCTGAAAAGTTACTAGATAACAATTACTGTTTTCAAATTAAAAGAAATTTCTTGAATCGGTAACTAATTTCTGGTTTTTGTATACCCCATGATCAAAATCTAATCTATTGGCCTTAACTGCAATTGGATAATAATCACCGGTTTGTGCGGTCATTTTGATTTTGTTAGTTGCTTCAAAGTTAAAATCGATTTTACCTTCAGCAACTTCTTCAAATTGGGCTTTTAAACTTGAAGATATTTTAAAATCGGTTTCAATTTCAACGTTTAAATTTTTTGCATATAATACACCGGTTACTATAATGACATCATTTTTATTCAAACTTTTTAATAATGATTCATTCGGATGTAAAAAATCTGCAGATGATAAAAAGTTATTTAAAGTACCTATTTCAATTTCTTTCGTAATAGAATTGTCATAACTGATGGTTACTTTTTTTCCTTTCTTTATTTCTGTTGCTATATTTAAATTTGCCAATCCTATAGATTTTAGAACGGTATCTAAAGTGGTGATTCCTATATTAAAATTAAACTCATTTTTAATTTCAGAATTTACAGACAACGCCTCATTAGTTACTATATTTATCTTTACATCACTTTCGAAAGCATGTGCTAACTGATCGTAAAATAATTGAATTTTATCAAAATCTTTTTTCAACCAAAGTTGTGTTAACTTCTGATTTCTAACTGGACTTTCAATTAAGTCGTATCCAGATTTTCTTAAGCTACTTGTTAAATTCATGGTTTTAATTTTAATTTTTACTGCTTACTCTTTTATCCCTTTTCAGCTTACGGGTGTTATTTATTTTTCAATTCCATTTCCAAAAATATTTTTGTTTAAAACGCGTTGGTCTATTTCGCCTTTTACTACCCAAGAAATTCCGAATGCCAGTAGCATAATGGTTTCTAACCAATACGTAACGTTATACTTTTCTGCCCAAAATGTTGTGGTACTGGTAGTTTTTTCTAAAATAAAAATAATAATAAGCACAATCATGCACGACATCATAATTAATGCACAATTTCTATAGATGTTATGCGATTTCATTTTACCAAAATCTTCTGGATGTTTTGTTCTTCTGAAGTTGACAAATGAAATTACAGAAAGGGTTATAAAAAATAAGGCCGCAGCTAAATAATGAATGTAGCCGGTAGTTTCGCTTGCTACGAAAACTCTAAAATTATCATTTATTTGTTTTGAACTTGTTGGGAAGATCACTACTAACAACGCCATCAAACCAGCAAAATTCGTCATAAAACTGTCGCCTGGAATCTTACAATATTTTCCAGACTTGGGTTTAGAATAGCCGCGATAACAAAATAAGAATAACGAAACTGCACACAAAGCACCTGTAAATAATTCGCCAACCGCAGTATAATAAAAGTGACTAATGGAGTCTTTTAAATTTTCATCAGGTAAGTAAGGTTTTTCAAAAGTAATCCAAAAAGAATGGTTTAAAATCTCAGATTCATTAATTAGGGCATTCATTGACCAAAGTCCAAAAGGCAACAACATGCCAATTATTCCCACCGCTCTTCTAATTTTATGATAGGAAATTACTCTATTTTCCTCTCCATTAGTGAAATTATCTCTGTTTTCAGTAGTGGTTTTCATTTTATTTTATTTAGGTGAATTAAAAAGACATTTCTTTAAAAGAAAAAAGTTAAAACATTACAAATCAAAGATATACAATTAAAAGCACAAATCTATACGCAATTAAACCTGTTTAAATTACAGGTAATTTTACGTAATCCAAATTGTAAGAAGAACTAAATAAAAAGAAAAATTAGCCAATTAAAATTTATTCGAAAGGAATAATCATATGAAACTCGGCACCTTTATGCAATTGGCTATTTATTGCTAAAGATGCATTGATTAGTTCTAAACGTTCTTTTATATTTTTTAAGCCAATTCCGTCTGAAGTTTTTGTTGTATCGAAACCCATTCCGTCATCTTTAACTATCACTTCGAGTTTATTAGAATTGGTATGAATGTTTAAAAGACATTTTTTTGCATTGGCATATTTATGTACATTTAAAAATAACTCTTGTAAAATTCTGTAAATATTTATTTTTGCTAATGATGATAATTTCGACCAATCGACGTTATCGTTAACAGCAAGATAAAAAGTAGTGGGTCCTATACCCGAGTTGGAACTAATTAAATTTTGAAGTAAAAAAGTAAAATCGGTAGAATTAAAATTATTTTCTGAACTCAAATCATGTGAAAGTGTTCGTATTTCCGATTCAATTTTTTGTAATTCTTTCACTAAAACCAGTCGTTTTTCTTTAGCATCCAAATCGTCAAATTCATTTAAAAAACCTAAGTTTAGTCGCACTCCATAAATTTGATTCATGATTCCGTCGTGCAATTCTTTTGAAATTCGATTTTGTTCGTTTTGTTTCGCGTTAACTAGTTCAATCTGAAAATCGTTTGTAAGTTTAAACAATTCTTTATCGGCTTTGTTTTTTTGTTCTAATAAAAGCACTTCCTTTTTTAAAGCCATTCGATGTCGAATATAAATAATTAAAAGAAAAACAATAACCGACATTATAATTCCTAAAACTAAGACTAAATTTTTATAGGAAAGCACTTTGTTTTGATCTTCTACCTTACTAGTTTCGAATTCAATTCTTGCAAATTTATCTCTACTTTTACGTTGTTTTTTTACGATACTATCGCTAATTCGAACATATTCATTTTTATAAAATGAAGCATATTTGGGATTTGTAAGGGCTAAAAAGTTCAATGCTTTTAATTGTTCATTTCCGCTTCTTAATTGTTTAGACAACACTAAGGCTTCATTAAAAAATAAATTGGCCTTAACCGTATCTTTTTTTAACAGTAGAAATTCGCCATAATTGATAATTTTGTACAAATAACTCTGAGTATTTTCTGAACTTTTAGCGGCATTCATAACAGAATTAAAATAAGCATTGGCTTCCTTTAAATTACCACTTTTCATTAATGAATACGCTAAATTGCCCTTAACGCCCTCGTAAAGTTTTAAATCTTTAGCTTTTAAATTTTCTGTTAATAAATTTTTTAAGATACTAGCAGATTTAGAAAATTCTTTTTTCTTATCATAAATATTACAAATATCAATCGTATTGATAATATTAAATTTAAATGTTTCTTCAAGATTGAAACCTTGTCGTTCCATTCTTTTTAAAGCAGTTGCAGCCTGATTAAAATAGTCTAAAGCTTTATCGTACTCTTCTAATTCTGTATGGTTAGAACCTTGTAACGAACAACACATGTATAGCAATTCCAAATTGTTGCCATTTCTTAAAAAGCTAAGTGCTTTTATTACCTCAATTTCACTTTCTGTGTAATTGCCTTCATAAAACAATAAATAGGCTTTGTTATAATGCACTTTGGCTAATCTATCCGTATTACCCAACAATTGAAAAACTTTTTCAGATTCTTTATAATAATAGTAAGCGCTATCTTTTTGAAAATTTTCGTAACAATCACCCATATAATATAAAGACCTTCCCATACTGACAGAGTCTTTACTCATCTTAGCAATTTCATATGCCGCTTTTGTTATTTTGAATGATTTTTTATTTTCTTTTAAGTAATAGTACTCTGTAGATAATTTTAAGAATCTGTTCATTCGAATAGAATCAACTTCAATATCGTTCACTTTTTTTTCAACAGAATCTAAGTACAGTAATTTATTATCTTTTGATAATTTTAAATAATTTTTAGTTTCAAAAACATCATCTCCAATAACAGCAACATCTCTACCTTTTTTACAAGAAAAGATAGAGATGCTGATAAGAATGAATAAGAGTTTATTTTTCAAAAATTTTATTTTAATTCAAAAATATGAAAAAAAAGAAAACAACTTGAATAAAAATTAATCTCTTCCTTTTGGCTTTAATGGATCACCAGCAAGGGTTACAACAACTGAATCACTTTCTCTTGAATTTAAATCTGTAGTTTCAAATTGTTGTGTTCTTCTTGTAGTTGTTTCTGTATTAGATTGAGGTTCGTCTGCAGTACAAGAAACTAGGAAGAAAGCAAGAGCAATTGTAGCTAAAAGAGTATAATTTTTCATAACATTTTTTTTTAAGTTTAACAAAGTTTTGTTTTTTTTTAGTTTGTCAAAATTAAAAAACAAAAAACACATAAAATATGTTTTTGGAGTGTTGTAAGTAACTCACCTACCAAGAGAAGTAACTGTATATAAATTTTATGTGAATGACATTTTATATTTTTCCTATTCTTTTGATGATGGCATCAATATTTTCTCTGAAGGTTCTAGAAAAAGGAATTTTGTACATATTATCGAATAAAAAGCAATCGAACTTGCCTAAATTGATTCGTGTTACAAATTTTATGTTAACGATGTAGCTGTTGTGGACTCTAAAAAAATAAAACGGAAGTTGTCCTTCAAAAAATTTCATGGTTTTGAATCCGGATATAATTTTTCCTGATTGCAAATAAAAATCGGTGGTATTATTGTCTGCTTTTAAATAAATAATTTCGTCTAAAGGAATAAAATGATAGTCGCCATTAGATTTGATACACAGTTTTTCCATAGAAGTATCTTTGTAATATTTGATAAACTTCAACACAGATTTTCGCAACTCTGAATTTAGTTGTGGAAGCAATACATAATCCATCACACCTTGTTTTAAGGCTTTGTATGCATATTCTTCCGTGGCGTTTATAGCCACAACATAAGGAAGTTTTTCTAAATACTGCTGTACACTTAAAAGCAGATGCAAAGGGATTTCATTTGAGAAATGAAAAAAAATAAGTTGCGGTTTTTTTTCTAAAATTAAATCAATTGCATCGTCATAATTCGTACTGATTCCAACACATAACAACTCATCAAACTCTAGAAATCTGTCACTTTCTTTGTTTAAAGTTGAAGTTGCATCAATAATTATATAGGATATTAGCACGATTTAATTAAATTTGATGCAATTTAACACCATTTACCCATACAATTTTACGGTTTTTGGCACAAATACTTACGGTTATGAATAAATTGAAAAATTTAACAGTTTTAGTAGTAGATGATCATCCGTTTACGTCTGATGCTTACATCAATTTGATTTCTAAGGAAAAAGATGAAAATAGCTTTAAATTTGTAAAAGAAACAAACTGTGAAACAGCATTTAATAGCATTCAATTTATGCTAAAAAAAGGTAAAAAATTAGATATGGCTTTGCTAGATATTAATTTACCACCTTATGAAAAAGGGCGCATTTTATCGGGTTCTGATTTAGCGGTATTAATTCGTGAGAAATTTCCAAAATGTAAAATTATCATGTTAACCATGCATACCGAACCATTATTATTAAACAAGGTAATTAAAACTATCAACCCTGAAGGATTCATTTCTAAAAATGATATTGACTTTACCACTTTCCCAAATATATTTTTTAAAATTAAAAATGGTGAAAATTATTTTAGTCCAACCATAAACAAGTCTATTCAAGCGTTAGTTGGGAAAACTTTAAATTGGGATGAATATGATACCCAAATTATTTTATTGTTAGAAAAAGGCATTCAAACCAAAGATATTCCAAACTATATTGACATTTCATTAAGTTCAGTTGAAAAAAGAAAAGCCAGCATAAAAAGACAATTGGCGGAACAGAAAATCACTGATAATGAGTTAATTACGCTTTGTAAAAAGTTAAAATTAATATAAAATTTCAAACCGTAAACATTAGTCCGAAAAACCGTAAAATTTGTTGAAACGAATGCCGTACCTTTATAATTATTAAAATGATTATGGCGGTAGGTATATATATTTCAGGTTTAGAGCATGCTACAGATAATGAAACTGTAGAAAAATATGCTGCACGATATGTAAAAGAGTTAGAAAACGCTACTTTTAACTTCAAATACTACACTAAAATTGAAAAAATTTATTACACAGCTACACACAGTAGTTATGTAATAAAAATTTATGAGCATGATAAGAATTCTGAACCTTCAGCATCTGATAAATTAGTTTATAAACTATATGATTTTGAGTACCACAAAGAACTAAACCAAGAGTACCAAACTAAAAATTTATTTTTTAAAAACAGTCAATTGTTGTTTTTAGTTCTTAAAAAAATACCTAAAATAGTTAGCAATTTATTAAAAAAATCTACCTACAAAAAAGGAGGAAAAACCTTTTATATGTTTTTCTATTTTTTTATAATGTCTGTGGCAGTTCTTTCGCTTTTGCCCTTTCTAATCCTGTTTTTCGATACGTTGAATGCAATAGCAAACAGCGACATCAATCTTATGCAATTGGTCTTAAAATATTGTATCGTATTAACGGTATCTTTCATGTTATTTATACCAGAATCTAACATTATACTTACCAAAATTGCAGCAGAATTTATCTTACTAGATCATTACATTTACAATAAGGATCAAAAAGAAAAAATTAAAAATAATTTAGAGCACCTTATCGATTATATTGTACAACAAGACGTAAACAAAAAAATCCATTTTCATACGTACAGTTTCGGTTCTATAATTGCCTTAAACAGTTTATTTCCTGTACAATCCGAACCATCAGAAAACCTTTTACAAAAAGTGAATTTATTAGTCACTATTGGTGCGCCGTATGAATACATTAAAAATTACTATCCTAACTTCTATAAAGATAGAAATGATTATATGACGAAAAAAATCCAGTGGATTAATGTTTATTCTTTAGCAGATGCCTTTGCGAGTAATTTCAGATACGATAATAAAGCAGGCGAAGCCAATTACGGAATTTTAAATACCGAAGAAACGCCGATAAACATTAACTATGAAATTTCTCAGAATACCAATCATAATGTGTTTGATTTTTTAGGACTAAAGAAAATGTATATGCATGAATCTTACTGGGACGACTCCAGATCAGGAGCCTCATGCACGCATTTAATTTATTTCAAAATGCGTGAAATCGGACAGTGGTCTGTAGCGTAAAAAAAAGTACGAGATGCGAAGTACGAGGTTAGAAGTACGAGGTACGAGGTATGAGGTACGAAGTTAGAAGTACGAGGTACGAGGTACGAGGTACGAGATACGAAGTACGAGGTTAGAAGTACGAGGTACGAAGTACGAGGTACGAGGTATGAGGTACGAAGTTAGAAGTTAGAAGTACGAGGTACGAAGTACGAGGTACGAAGTACGAGGTACGAAGTTAGAGGTACGAAGTTAGATGTACGAGGTACGAGATACGAGGTACGAGGTACGAAGTTAGAAGTTAGAAGATAGAAGTACGAGAAACGAGGTACGAGAAACGAGGTACGAGAAACGAGGTACGAGGTACTAAGTTAGAAGTTAGAAGTACGAGGTACGAGATTCGAGGTACGAGGTACGAGGTACGAAGTTAGAAGTACGAGGTACGAGGTATGAAGTTAGAAGTACGAAGTACGAAGTACGAGGTACAAAGTTAGAAGTTAGAATTACGAGGTTAGAAGTGTAATTTACGAAAAAATCTCACTCACAAAGGTAGTATTTCACAAACTGAAATCCCTTTCTCTCATTCTCCCATCTCCATTATCTACCTACCATCCTCCCATCATCTAGCTACCATCACCCTATCTCCTAATCTCTCATCACTCAATCTCTCATAACTCAATCTCCCAATCACCCATTCTCCTCAATCACTCATCACCCCATCACCCATTCTCCCCAATCTCATCACTCAATCTCTCATCACTCAATCTCTCATTACCCCATCACCCATTCTCCCCAATCTCATTACTCTATCTCCCAATCACCTTATCACCCCATCTCACTTTCTCCCCAATCTCTCATCACCCAATCTCTCATCACCAATCTCCCATTCTCCACAATCTCCCATTCTCCACAATCTCTCATCACTCAATCTCCCAATCACCCATTCTCCTCAATCTCTCATCACCCCATCACCCATTCTCCCCAATCTCATCACTCAATCTCTCAATCTCTCATCACTCAATCTCTCAATCTCTCATCACTCAATCACCCAATCACCCAATCTCTCATAACTCAATCTCCCAATCTCCCAATCACTCATTCTCCTCAATCTCATCACTCAATCACCAACTCTTTTAAATAATCATTAAATAATTTCCAATTTCTTGTTCAAAACTTTTAATAAAACTTTAACTTTTATATATTTATACCCTAAACTTTAAACTCAAAAGAACATGAAACAAAAACTTTACTATTTTTTAATGATATTTATGTATCAATTTATCCTATTTGCCCAACCGGGTGAATGTTTAGATTTTGATGGAAACAATGATTTCGTAAATTGTGGGACTTCTTTAAATTCGGTTATAGATCCCTTAAATACCATAACAGTAGAAGCTTGGGTAAGACCTACCACTAACACTGGATTAGGAGTAATTGTTGGAAACTATGCCAATAACGACCAATCTTCTATGCAGTTTTTATTACGTAGAGATACCAACAACTACAGTTTTTGGATCAGTGGCATCCCAGGAAATTTTAAAGACGTTGTTGCAACGAATACAGTAACGGTTAACACTTGGCAACATGTTGCTGGTGTATGGAATGGTTCTGAATTAAGAATTTATGTAGATGGTATTTTAAGAGCTACTAGAACTGGTGTTACTGAAAGTAGTTTTGCTGCTACTACTAATGCTTTACATATTGGAAACAACCAAGCTGGTACAGGTGCTGAACGTTTTACGGGTAGCATAGATGAAGTTCGAATTTGGAATTTCGCTAAAACTATCGAACAAATTAACGGTGCTAAAAACTGTGAATTGCCTAGTTCGTCACCAGGCTTAATTGCGTACTATACTTTCAACCAAGGAAACAGTGCACAAAACAATAGTACAGTTACTACCTTAAATGCTGTAGCGGGTCCGAATGGAACGTTAACTAACTTTGCTTTAAACGGTTCTACTTCTAACTGGTTGGCTGGTTCACCAGTAACTACGGGTTCTGTAGTGCCTTCTGTTGCTACTGTAACTACTCCAGTAGTATATTTACAAGGTGATATTGCTACTCCATTAACGGCTACAATTGGTGCCAATGGAACTGGTTTATTATGGTATACTGCAGCTACAGGTGGTGTAGGTAGTACAACTGCACCAACGCCAAGTACTGCAACTTTAGGAAACACCACTTATTGGGTAACTTCTACGAATGCAAATGGTTGCGAAAGTGCCAGAACTGCCCTTGTAGTTTCAGTGAAAGTAAGTAACGACGATTGTTCTAATACGATATCGCTTACTGTGGGTGCTTCTTTTAACGACGCACCTGCTAATGTGGTATTAAGTACTGCTACCAATTCGGGTACTCCAACGCCAGTTTGTGGAAATTACCAAGGTGGAGATGTTTGGTATACTTCAACAGTTCCTGCATCTGGAAATCTTGTTATTGAAACTAACGGAACGGGCGTTTACGATACTGGATTAGAAATATATACAGGTACTTGTGGAGCTTTAAACTTATTTAGCTGCGACGATAATAACGGAAATGGCGATTATTCTAAAATTGTATTACTAGGTCAAACACCTGGAACCGTATTTAGAATAAGAGTTTGGGAAAACTTCTTTGCCAACTCTAATGCACAATTCCAAGTAGCGGCATATGATTATATCGAACCTGCTACCCACTTAAACTTTGATGGAACAGATGACGTGGTTAACCTAGGAACAGGATTAACTAGTTATTTTACAGGAAGAACACAAGTAACTCTTCAAGCTTGGGTAAGACCTGAAACGGCTACTGGATTAGGAACAATTATTGGAAATTATAACTATCCAACTAATATTAACGCCATGCAAATGATGTTAAGACGTGATGGTTTACAATATACTTTCTGGTTAGATACTGGATCTGGATATACTAGTATTGCCGCTGTAAATGCTGTAGTATTAAATACTTGGCAGCACGTAACTGGAACTTGGGACGGTTCAACTATGAGACTATACATCAATGGGAATTTAGTAAATTCTGCAGCGAAAACAGGTACCATTCCTGCAAAAACAACAAGTTTTAGTATTGGGTCTAACGTAGCAGAACGTTTTGATGGGGACATAGACGAAATCAGAATTTGGAATGTAGCCTTAGCACCAACAGACATCATGAATACTATGAATTGTGAGGCTATTAATCAACCAGAATTAGTGGCACACTACAAATTCAATCAAGGAAATGATTATTCAAACAACACAAGTGTTCTTACTTTAGCAGATAGTTCAGGAAATAACTACTCGGGTACGTTAACGAATTTCTCTTTAACAGGTGCTACTTCAAACTGGCGTAGAGGTTCGATAGTGATTACAGGAAATTCATGTGCTTTATTAAGTAGTTCGAACTTCGAAAGTACTACTTCTATAAAAGTGTATCCAAATCCATCGAATGGTATTTTCACGATTGAAACTAAAGACAACTTAACTGTTGAACTTTACGATATGGTAGGAAAACTGGTAGCTAGTAAAAAAGTAACTATAGGTAATTCTACTATAGACATTACTCATTTCGATGCGGGTATCTACATCTTAAAAGCTACTACTGCAACAGGTGCCAACCAAACGTATAAAGTTATTAAAGAATAACGATAAGGTAGTAAAAGGCAATATGCGCCTTATGCTTACTAGATAAAGAAAAACCGTTTCAATATTTTGAAACGGTTTTTTTATTTTTATAAAGTTAAAGTAGGATTATTATGACTATGTTTTTCAATTCTTAAACAATGTTGTCATGTTATATTACGTTGTCATCCTGTTTCAGGATCTAGTTTCAATACTACTTTCTTTTACACCCTAATTAGAACCTGAAACAAGTTCAGGTTGACAAACTTTGCGTTGATTGTGTGTCTTGCTGAACTCGTTTCAGTATCTAGTTTCAATACTACTTTCTTTTACACCCTAATTAGAACCTGAAACAAGTTCAGGTTGACAAACGTTGTAGATAAACGTTGTGTGTAAACTATGTGCAATCTTTGTCATGCTGTCCCGAAACTTCGGGATCGATTTAGCATCTAGTTTCAATCACGCGTTCTTTTACACTCTAATTAGAACCTGAAACAAGTTCAGGTTGACAAACGTTGTGGATAAACGTTGTGGATAAACTAAGCGCAATCTTTGTCATGCTGAACTAGTTTCAACATCTAGTTTCAATACTACTTTCTTTTACACTCTAATTAGAACCTGAAACAAGTTCAGGTTGACAAACGTTGTAGATAAACGTTGTGTGTAAACTATGTGCAATCTTTGTCATGCTGAACTAGTTTCAGCATCTAGTTTCAATACTACTATCTTTTACACCCTAATTAGAACCTGAAACAAGTTCAGGTTGACAAACTTTGTAGATAAACGTTGTGTGTAAACTATGTGCAATCTTTGTCATGCTGAACTCGATTCAGCATCTAGTTTCAATCACGCGTTCTTTTACACCCTAATTAGAACTGAAACAAGTTCAGGTTGACAAACGTTGTGGACAAACGTTGTGGATAAACGTTGTGTGTAAACTATGCGCAATCTTTGTCATGCTGAACTAGTTTCAGCATCTAGTTTCAATACTACTTTCTTTTACACTCTAATTAGAACCTGAAACAAGTTCAGGTTGACAAACTTTGCGTTGATTGTGTGTCTTGCTGAACTCGTTTCAGTATCTAGTTTCAATACTACTTTCTTTTACACTCTAATTAGAACCTGAAACAAGTTCAGGTTGACAAACGTTGTAGATAAACGTTGTGTGTAAACTAAGCGCAATCTTTGTCATGCTGAACTAGTTTCAGCATCTAGTTTCAATACTACTTTCTTTTACACTCTAACTAGAACCTGAAACAAGTTCAGGTTGACAAACTTTGTAGATAAACGTTGTGTGTAAACTATGTGCAATCTTTGTCATGCTGAACTAGTCTCAGCATCTAGTTTCAATACTACTTTCTTTTACACCCTAACTAGAACCTGAAACAAGTTCAGGTTGACAAACTTTGTAGATAAACGTTGTGTGTAAACTATGTGCAATCTTTGTCATGCTGAACTAGTTTCAGCATCTAGTTTCAATAACACTTTCTTTTACACTCTAATTAGAACCTGAAACAAGTTCAGGTTGACAAACGTTGTAGATAAACGTTGTGTGTAAACTAGGCGCAATCTTTGTCATGCTGTCCCGAAACTTCGGGATCGATTTAGCATCTAGTTTCAATCACGCGTTCTTTTACACTATAATTAGAACCTGAAACAAGTTCAGGATGACAAACGTTGTAGATAAACGTTGTGTGTAAACTATGTGCAATCTTTGTCATGCTGAACTCGATACAGCATCTAGTTTCAATACTACTTTCTTTTACACTCTAATTAGAACCTGAAACAAGTTCAGGTTGACAAACGTAGTGGATAAACGTTGTGTGTAAACTATGCGCAATCTTTGTCATGCTGAACTAGTTTCAGCATCTAGTTTCAATACTACTTTCTTTTACACTCTAATCAGAACCTGTAACAAGTTCAGGTTGACAAACTTTATAGATAAACGTTGTGTGTAAACTATGCGCAATCTTTGTCATGCTGAACTAGTTTCAGCATCTAGTTTCAATACTACTTTCTTTTACACCCTAATTAGAACCTGAAACAATCCCGAAACTTCGGGATCGATTCAGCATCTCACCATCCACTTCCACATTGCTTGTCATGCTGTCCCGAAACTTTGGGATTGTTTCTGTATCTCACGTAAATCATAATTCGTACCTCGTACTTCCAAATTACTTCATCAGCTTTTTCAACGCTTTAGTTGGTTTTACGCCGTTGCTTTCATTTTTGCAATACGCCACTAAAAGTGCGGCTGTTTTATCATGCACTTCTACCTCTGAAAGTGGTGTATTGGTGTTTTCAAGAACTACTTTACACATTCCTGCTAAATACAAAGCAAATAAATCTTTGTTGTCGCTAACTAAATCGGTCATTTTGGTATCAATGCTAAACGTGTGTTTGCAACCTTCCATCCAACGCATCATAAATTGGGTGGCGTTTAATCGGTTCAATTGGTTTTCTTTAACCGAATTTTCGAATAAGTAATTGACACATTCTAAAACTTTAGGTTCTGCGGATACATACGATTGATCTGATTTTAATTCGTATTTTTCTAAAGCTGAAAAATCTTGTGCAAATAATGTGGTGCACAATACTAAACTTAAGGTAACAAGGATTTTTTTCATGTTGTTTTGGTTTTTGGTTACTAACTAATTTTTAATAATTTGTTTTAATACTACTTTTTGTTGTGCCCTGCTACTTTAACAAGACCTAAATTTTTTTTTCGAAAAGTACTGAAACGTATTTAGGTAAATAATACACTAACCTTTTGTTTTCCATACGCTATTTACCTGTAAAATCCCTCTCCAAATCACCTCTTCACCCTGTCACCTCGACTACCTTTCTCCTCATCTCCAAATCAACTTCCCAACACTTTGCTATTAGTTTTTTTCCACCTCAACGGATGTTGGAATAAAGGTTTTTAAATCTGTCGTTTCATAAGTGATTTCTAAAGAACCTCCACTGGCGCCCATATCGTCTTCTGTAAATCCACGAAACGTTATGATAAAATTTCCATTTGGTCGTTGGCTAAATTGTGCGCCGGAACGGTCTGCAGGAGAACTGTATTCTTTTGCTATTGACTTAATGGCTTTTGTTAATTTCTTAAACTGACTTTTAGTTAATTTAGAATAGCCATTTCCTAAATCGATAAACTCGTTATTTTTGAATAAAACGTAGGTGTAGTGTGAACTTGCACCTGTACCACAACCGCCGTAAATAGTAATAATATTTCTTTTAAAATCTTCAATATACGAGGCACACATTCCAGACGAATTATAAATTAAATAATTAAAACTGTCGGTAAAAGTAGAATCCTTCTCGATGAATAATTTATCCACTTTATTAATTTTATCTCTTAAAGTGAACTCCTCGTATTCGTCTTTTTTGTCTAAATCTTTTACGCTGATGGGTTTTTCGTTTACAACCGTATATTCTGAAAGGTATTTTTTTACAAAATCGTACAATACAGAATTTGGAAGTTTTTGTAGTTCTCCTAATTGTAATTCCGAATTTTCATCTATGTATCTTAACCTTTCAATTTCATTCACCACATACAAATGTTTGTAAAACTCATATTTTTCTATCGGATCTTTAATTGTTTTTCCTATTGCTTCTAATTCTTCCGAATTAAAATTGCTTTTGTAATCTACTGTGTTTGGTGTAGTTTGTGCGAAAACACTAGTTAGGGCAACTAGTAGTAAAAGTGTAAGTGTTTTTTTCATGGGTTTTGGTTTATTTACATTTATAAGGATCAATATCTCCAGCAACTAAATCTTCTAAACTAGAATAACATAAATCTAATTTTTTAGATGTAATAAAATTTATTTTAACATTAACTTCTAAACCTCTATTACTATCTGGTGCAGATAAGGTTTTGTCTTGATGTGCTGGAATATTATTTACTATTAAATACTCTGTTTTAAAAACTGAACCATTTTCTTTTAAGTATTCCACCTGAATTTCACATTCATCAATTTTATAATCTGTATTGTTATATAAAGTAATTTCTAAATTTGTAATACCTCCTAAAGCATCAACTGTATACTCATTTGTTTGAGCATTTACTTTTGATGTAATGGAATTTCTTGCATCTCTTTTTTTATTTTCTTCTGAATTAGAATCATCAACAACAGATGCTGAACTATCTACAACACTATCAATAGATTCAGTTTCAAAATTATCTTCAGATTTTGTTTCGTTCAAACTTGAAAATATGATTAGTCCAATTATTACAATTAAAAAAAATAAAGCAATCTTTTGAATAAAATTTAAACCAC
Organism: Flavobacterium difficile; assembly: GCF_011392115.1. Taxonomy (GTDB): domain Bacteria; phylum Bacteroidota; class Bacteroidia; order Flavobacteriales; family Flavobacteriaceae; genus Flavobacterium; species Flavobacterium difficile. The sequence goes on along the minus strand of NZ_JAAJBT010000002.1, from coordinate 458,619 downwards.
TTGATTTTTTAGTAATTATTGGCGGTGGTGCAGTTTTCTTAATGGGTGGCGGTGTAGCATTTAAAATACTTGCTAATTCAGTTACACTACTAGCTTCTACCCAATCTGGGAAACCTTCGCACCAAACAGGAGTGTTTTTAGTAATTCCTTTTGCTTTTAATTCTTCAATTGTAAATGGTCCAATGCTTTCAGAACCATTTTGTAAATAATACTTGTTCATTTTTTAATTATATGATTTTAAAGGTATTAGATATTATCATTTAAAATAAACGTAAAAAAAGTTGTGTAAAATTGATTTAATATATACGACTAACAAATCTCTTTTCTTTATCGCTATTCCATTGTACTTGGTAAGTTTTACCATTTATTTGGTCCAATAGTATAAAATTATAAGTGTTCTCTGTTTTGTAAAGTGTAAACCTTCCTTTTATTTCCTGTTCATCTGAATATAAAAGTGAATATGAATTTAAGATTAGTTCTCCTTGAAAACCATCATCATTAGATATATTGAAATGCACTTGCCACATTTTTCCATTTCTTGTGTCTAATTTAATAAATGTCCACATATTTTGTGTTGGAAATAATTGATAAATAGCATTTTCAGAAATTTGTTTTTGTTCAGAAATATTAGTTTCATTTATTTTGTTTTGACCAAAAGAAACCAACGTAATTAATACTAGTGTAAGTGTAAAAAATCTTGTTTTCATATTAGTTTGTCGTTTAGTTTATATTTTATTTTTTAACAATCAATTCAATTACTCGTTGGCTAAGCACGACTTTACCCAGGTTAAAAGCGTTTCTATTAATTGTTGGTTTACAGAGTATTTTTGCATTATTAATATTTTAATTTTGGCTACTTTATTTTATCCCAGCGACTTTTAAAATCATCATTATTTAAAGAATAACGATTCATGATTGCTCTTGTTCTATATTCTTTAATTAATAATTCGGTTTCATTACTATTACAAATGAAATACTCTGGTTCTGTCATTTTATCTCCATTTAAATTAACAAAAACATAAAAACATCCAGACTTAACCTTTTGTTTTACAATTGGCCAACCAACATTTTTTTGTTTAAATATTGCCTTTACTTGTATAATAAATTGCTTATCATTTTTCTCAGCCAATATATCAATAGCTTTTGCATTACCCATTGTAATACCAACTGTATAACCTCTTCTTAATAGTTCAGCAGCAACAAAATACTCGCCTGAAAGTCCTGTACTACTTGATTGTATTTCAGCCATATTTATAAATTATATGGATCATTTTCTAACGTATGCACTGCTAGCTTATCAATCTTTTCCTCATACCATTTCAGACATAAACCACGATGATTTCCTCTTCTTACTTTTGCTAATGGTAGCTCCATAATATAATCAATAGAATTATCTACTTTCATAATATTAAAAAATTCTGTTCTAGCACTAAATATATCTCTAATGCTACTTATTATTATATCTACTGGCTGATTGTCATCATAAAATTTTTTACAATCTTGAATAATTTTTTTTGTATCAGAAGCTGAGTTTATGTAAATTCTAATTAGATTTTTATTGTTATCCAATCCTTCTAATATTAGTCTAAAATCACCATTAGTAACAGTTGGAGGATAATTCCAATTTGCAACATTTCTAAATCCTTTTGTAGTAATTAGTGTAGCTGCTAATCTATTTAGACTTCCTGTTTTTCCGGTGTTAGGAGCGCCGCCTAGTAATAAGTATTTCATTTTAATTTAATTTAAGATTTTTCTAGTGTCAAATTGTAAGTTACTGACCTTAATAACTTCTTATTCTTATTTTGTATTTTATTTCTTGATATTGGTGATTATGTAATACATTTTTAAATATTGAATTAGTAAGTAAATCCCTCAAAACATATTTATTGGGATGTTTTTTTCTTTTATGTCCATAATTTAAGATGTAACATGGAATATTTGATAATTCATTCGGAAAAAATCTCCAATTATTCCATGAGCCATGGTGTGGTACTTGAAAAAGTAACGTTTTATCAATATAATAAGATGAATAGTAATTATAAAATGGATAGTAATCTTCATCTTTCTTTAAAAAAGAATCACCAGTTAATAACGTACCTGATTTTCTTCTATTAATTGGAAAATGAAAAGAATTACGAATTGAAACTCTAATTCTATTTAAATTTTCATTGGCTATTGGTCCATGAAAAACAGAAAGAGAAGAATAATTTAAATCGCCATTAATATGTTTTCTATAAATGTTTTTTATGTTTGGAATAAATGTTTTATCAAATAATGACGACAGTTTGTTATCTTTTGTTTTATTTAATAATTCTTCTATTTCTCTTTGGAAATTAATTATTTCTGTTGGATTACCAAAGTTTTTCAAGTAAAAAATAAACTCCCAAAACTCATTGTAAATTGAAATTTTAAAAGGTAACGAGTAATATTTTGCCTTTTCAGAAAAAACATAATCTTTACCTTCTTGGATTTTTACTTTACTTTTAAAATCTTTATCCTCTTCTTTCTGGATTAAATCAAATGCTGATTTTAGATTTTCAAAATTAGAATTTTCTGTTGGAGATTTTGGCTCTGGTGCTTTAAAATCAGAATTATTGTCATCTTCATTTTGAATAATCAAAACTTCATTAATTTCAAATTTATCTGTATTTAAAAGATATGAAACAGGATCTTTTAAAAACGAAATATATTCATCACTTGAATCGTAATTAGAAAGTAATGTTAATCTGGTAATTGGTGAATAATATGGAATAATAACTTTTTCACATGTAATTCCAGTTAGGAGTTCACTAAGTCCATTAACATGATCCTCATCAAAATGAGAAATCATTAATAAATCAATTTTTTTAAAAATTCTTTTAAATTTAGTAATAGAGTCAAGTAAGAATTTTCTTGAGCTAACAGTACCACAATCATAAACTATTACAAATTCTTCTTCATTTTTTTTAATTGAGCCGCCATAAAAACATCCTTGCCCAACTGGATAAAATTTGAACTCTCCTTCAATCATATAAGTACTTTTTTTTTAAAGTTATCCCAAACAAATGTGCGTTGTATTTCTGGTATGGCAATATCGCCCGACATTACCCAGGTTAAAACGTTTCTATTAAGTGTTGGGTTATATAGCATTTTTGCAAATTGTATTCTATATATTAAAAGGCTCTAGTTATTATTATTTTAACAAACGCGAAATGAATCTAGCTCGAGGAGAGTCAAAGTCAGGAGACTTTGTGCAGCGGGCTAGTAAATTGTAAAATTATTTTTTAGGTCTCAACCCTGAACCTATTCCTTTCTTAACTTCTTCAGTAAGAGCAATTCTTTTTCTTTCTTCATCTAGCCTTCTTTTCTCTTGCTCTCTCCTAATTCTCTCTTCCTGTTCTTTTTTAATTCTCTCTTCGTCACTCATAATTTAGAAATTTAATTTTGTTATAAATAGTATTATAAAGATCATTCCAGTCATGAAACTTAATAATGAACTAAAATTAAAAAGAGTCGTAAAAAAATCAAAAAACTTCTTAAAACAATCGTACTTCTTATAGTCGCTTTCAAACTCTTTTTTTTCTAATTCCCTAACTTCTTGGATTGAATACATTATATCAAATCTATTTGCATAATAACCTGTAATTTGAGACAACAGATTAATTATTACTGCTATTGCAAAAAAAACACATCCAATGTAAACTTGGGTTTTGTTTATTTCTTTAAAATTTTCAAAAAAACTCATAGAAAGCGCAATGCCACCACTTGATAAGGTTATAATTAATATATCAAATCTTTCCAAAGAATATTTTGCTCTACTTTCAGCAGTCTTTATATATTCATTTAGATTATTAATATGTTTCTTTTTTTTCTTTCCCATTATTAATTTTTCTCAATAATCTTTACTTTTTCTTTTATTGACACATAAAACTCATATACCATAAATATATCTAGCTCTTTTAAACTGTGGTATCTAATTTAGATTTTAGTTTTAGAGCTATAAGGTTGACTATTTTATCAAACTTAAACGAAGTCTGGTGACTTCGCTAGGCGGGATAATCATTTTCTTAACTTACTAAATAGAATTTATAAATTTTCAGCTTCTTCCTCATTATTAACAAATTTTGAAAGTCCTTGTTCTATAATCATTTGAACATCTTCGATTGATTTAATATCTTTAATTTGTTCATATTTTGGATAAATTTTCTTTAAGATATTTTTAAACTGATTTATATTTATGTTTTTATCATTCATTTCTAAAGACATAGTTATTTCATCTTTTTGAGATAAGTATGGCTCGTATAATTTATGATATGAATTTCCAATTGCACCTGAAAAAGGAAATAATATTGGCTTAATCCTACCTCCATGAAGGATTTGGTCAACTGCAATACCTGGATAAGGGTCAATATAAAAAATAATTCTAATTCCTAATTGATATGCTTTTTTTGAACATAGTTCACAAGGACTTGCAGTTGTAAAGAGTATCCCATGTTCAACTCCTAATCCACCAGATTTAGTTAGTTGAAGCATGGCGTTTTCTTCGGCATGTAAAGATCTTGTATGTACTTGATTTGATTCTCCTTCATAATGATTATGAATAGATTTAAAACAAAATGAACAATTTTTACCATTTAGTTCCTCTTTTTTATCATTGTAATCTTGTTCAAAATAATCAATTATTGCCTCTTTAAAATTTGAAACAGCACTATTTTTATACTTATAGTCTGATGTACTTGTAGGATTTCCTTTTTCAAATTCACTATAATGAACGCTATTCGAAATATTATCGTTAAAATAATCCTCTACATTTCTTAAATTACAGGGTGTATGACCTTTTGCAACATCATTCCAACCAATAGATTTTGCTACAAAATTTTTATCTGTAATTACAGCGCCTACCTGTCTTGAAATACAACCTGAATTCAATTTTGCGGTGTATGCTATCTGCATATTTCTTTCACTTGCACTTGGAGTTATCAATCCTGGCTGATAAATTAGTGAAATAAGTTTCATTAATTGTTCTTCTCTAGTCAAAAAAGTGTTCGAAATCTTTTCTTTTTCAATGAAAGTAACACCATTTTCTATTTCAAATAAATCTAAGAAAGTATCTATTTGATCAACTTTCAAATTAAAAATATGATAATCGCTTTTCTGAATACAATTTTCTACGTTTGGTGAAGTAAATATTCCTTTTGAAAAATCTTTGTTTTTATATTCAGTTTCGTCTAAATCAATTAACTTTTCTACTAGTTCATGACGCTCATTATCGTTAGGTATTTTTTTTAGAAATCTTTCGTCTAATCTTTCTCTTGAATTCTCAATAATATCCTTGGTCGCAATCATATAAAATGCAGAATAACGTTCTTTAAAAAAAGTAATCTCTAAAGAATTTCTAAGCGAATCGATTGCAATTTTTGTTGATTTATTTTCTAAATCATTGAATTTTTTTCTTGCCTTTATTATTTTATTTATTAACTCAGCAATCGTATAAACATTATTTGGGTCAGTATTACTGTCAATAGCAGATTTTTTTGACAATCTAATATTACATGAAATAGAATGTAACAAACAAGTTCTTCTAAAATAGTTCCCATCATCTTCTAAAACATGCATAAAATCATTAGTAAATTCAATAAACTCTTCACCAAAAAAAATTTTATTTAACAAAAGTAAACTTTCACTTTTTTTTATTTTTTCGAAACTAACTAACTCATTAATCTCAACTAATAAAGTTTTATACTTTGCAAAAACTTCTTCTAAATCAGTAAACTTTTTTTTAACTAACTCTTTATTATCCTCAGCTTTATTTTCTTTATAATATTTATTTAATAGATTGCTAATTTTTAAGAAATCACTTCCTGTTTTTTTTATAATGTATAATAATAAAACTTTTTTATACTCAATAATATCATATTGTTGCCAATTGTTACCATAGGATAAATAATTCTTTGTAATTTCAAACTTTCTTTTAAAAACTGGGTCAGAAAAACTTTCTGATTCTCTTAGTCCTTTACTTAAATTATTAAAATCTTTACTCAGTAAATCTGATATTTGTGAGCATCCAGAACCAGTTCTACCCGTAAGTCCTATTATTGTAAAATCTGTCCTATTTTTATAAAGTTCTTTTAATTTCATTTTTTCTAACTATTTCCTATAATTATTATTTCATTCTCTATTAACAAATAAAACTCATAAACCATTTAGTTAATTACCTTATCTCTGTTGTTCATTTATTTTTAATCATTTAAAACCTTATCAATCTCCCCCATAATCATATCCGTCTCACTCAACGCTACAATAATCTTTTGATAATGTTATATATCTAAAGTACACACTCAAAAACCCCAATAACCCTCAAACTACTCAAGTCATCTTCTTCTAATACTATTTCACTATACTCTTCATTATGTGTTAGAGGTTTCAAAATAATAGATTTGTGATTCCAAGAATCATTTTCAATATTTTTAATACTTCTATATTCTTTTACTGTATAGCTAGAACCAAAATCTGGGTCTTGTATATTGGTGTGTTCTACTAAAACAATTTTTCCATCTCTTGAGCCGCCTGAATATTTTCTGAATAAGCAAATTGAACCATTTGGTATGATTTTATTCATAGATTCTCCTTTGATTTTACAAGCAAATAAATCATTTGATGGTTTATATTGTTTTGGCAAAGTTGTCCATTCGCAATCAGTTACAGTTTGCAATTCACTGAAATTTCCAGCTGCAACTTTCAAGTCATAAATTGGAATACTATTTACATAAGGAATTACTTCACTTTCTTCTAAAATAATAGTTTCTTGTTGAGCTTTTATTTGAGGTATAAATTGAGAAAAATAATCTCTTAAGTTTTTGTCGCAAGCGTATACATAAGTTCCTTTAATTCCTCTCAGCATTATGGTTTTATATATATTGACAATGAAATCTTTTAATTCTTCAGGGTCAAGAATAGATTGCTTTCCATTAACATCATAATAATTTTCTTTTAGAATTATAATTTGATTAGTAGCTTTATCATAGCTAATCTCATTTCCAAAAATTATTCCAGTATAATTTAAATCATATCCTTGCGTTGTATGAATACATCCCACTTCGTTTATTGAATCTTTAGAATTAACCCAATCAATATTTGTACTATTCCATTTTAATTTTGTACTTCCAATTTGAATATCAAAATCTTGTTTAGAATCCTTTTTGTTTGTCATCCATGGCCAAGAATACCCTGCAACAAGTCTTGCTAAACCAGTTTCGGCATCTCTTGATTTAATCTGATTGACCATTTCATCAATAGAATCAAAAAGAATAAATTCATATTCTTTTGAATTAAAAACATTATCAGATTTATCAAGATTACATCTTAAAAGATTCCCTATATACTTTACATAGTCATTACCTCCTTTTACTCTAAACTGAGATTTTAAATATTCAGTTTTTGAATAACTATTGGCTTTCATTATATCAAAACTTTCCTTTTTAACATCAGATGGTTTTATAGATTGATTTTCATCATAAAAATAAATCGCAGTTTCAGATTGTTTCTTTATCCAATCTAATTCATTACAAGTATGTTTATCTAAATTTAACTTCTCACATACAACATCAAAAGCTCTAAAATAAGCTCCAAGATTTACTCTTCTTCGTAATCGATGTGATTCATCAACCACAACAATATCAAAAGTATCTTTAATAATTTCTGCTGGTCCGATTACCATATTTGCATTAAGTCCTTTGATATTCTTAAAAACTTTCTTCAAAGTAGTTCTAAAAGAAGACATTGGAACAACTAATGCCATTTTTGGATTAGGGTATTTCTTTTTTAACTCAAAAACAATCTCCATGAATTCGAATTCGTCATTTCCAAACTCTTCAAAATTAAAATCCTCATTGGATGTATTTAGTAACTTAAATAGAAAGATTGCTAAAATCGTTTTACCTGTTCCTGCACCACCTTCTATAATAATATTTTTATAAGTATTATCTAACAGGTTTTTCATTATCATCAATAAACTATTCTTTTGTTCGGATGATAGCGTTTTATAAGGTGAGTATTTAAACAAGTCAGAATTATCTATAAAATCAATAGGATGTTTTGCAATTCCAACAGAACGTAAATTATCCCAAATAGATTTAAAAATATCCCAATAAACTTCTTTCTTCTGATAATAATTATGATTTGCCAATCCAACATTTCCATTAATCAATTTGTATTGACCATCACCAGAAATGTATTTTATAAGATTAGATTCAATATCTAATGTTGCAGATTTATTAAACTTTTCACTAGATATTAAATGGACTGCAGATAATTTATTTTTTTTATTGTTTTTTAAATGACTGCTCATCCTTGCATAAGCATCTGTAGTTTCACCTACATAAGCTTCATTTATTGTACCATCGCTTAAAATATAAACTATGGGCCATAAATCTTTTGCATAATGATTACTATTAAACTCATCGAATAAACTTGAATCAAAATCAAATTTTTCAATTGAAAATACTCGATTTTTGATCATAGTTCATCATACTTTTTTGCAGTTCCTTTTGCTTTATAAACTGGGTATTTCTCTGCGTTTATTTTAATTTTTTCTAAAACGATGTCAAATATATCTAAGCCATGTTTTTCAGCTAATAAAAAAGAAAATGAAAGTATATCTGCTAACTCTTCTTTTATTTTTTCTGTTTTCACATTCTCTGCATCTTCACCATTCTTCCATAAGAATACTTCATTTAATTCTGCTGACTCAATAGAAATAGCTAATGCCAAATTTTTTGAATCATGAAACTGTTTCCAATCTCTATCATCTCTAAACTTCGTCAATGCTTTTATAACTTCATTATACTTATCCATATTACTAAATATTTCCCCAAACTTACCAATTTAAAACCTTACCTACAATAGGTAGTTCTACCTGTTTTTGGGTTGTTGGTTGTAGGTAGTTTTATTTGGTTTTTGGTTGGCTATAAATATATGCAAAGTGTCGTTTACAATTTTACGGTTTTCCGTACAAATGTTTACGGTTTTAAAAATTTGTAAAAAAAATTAAAAATGAGGACAATAAAAATTAAAAAAAACCGCCGATACAACTTAAATGCACAAGGCAAAGCAGAGCGCTTTTCCCTACAATCCAACTTATGAGTCTATGTGTTTTGAAGTACGAAGTTAGAAGTTGGAAGTTGGAAGTACGAAACTAGAAACTAGAAGTTAGAAGTTAGAAGTACGATTTAGACTTGGCGTGAGGTATTGAAACGATCCCGAATTTTCTAGACAGTATGACAAAAATGAGGGTAAGATTGTGAAAGTAGTTAGCTTGAGTCCCGAAGCTTCGGGAGAAAAACTAAATGGTAATGGTTAGCCACGAATTTTCGGATTTATCGGATTTAAAATCTTGAAGATTTTATGCTTGGCGACTTTGCTGTTTTGAGTGAGTTCCGTAGTTTCAGGACAGGATGACAAGATTGAGGGTAAGATTGTGGAAGTAGTTGGCTTGAGTCCCGAAGCATCGGGAGACAAACTATAAACAAACTTATGTACACTATTTAGAGCGAAGCGTCTTTACCCTCAATCCAACTTATGTGTCTATGTGTTTTGAAGTACGAAGTTAGAAGAACGAAGTACGAAACTAGAAGAACGAAGTACGAAACTAGAAGTTAGAAACTTGAAATTAGAAGTACGATTTAGGCTTGGCGTGAGGTACTGAAACGAGTTCAGTATGACAAAATTAGGGTAAGATTGTGGAAGTAGTTGGCTTGAGTCTTGAAGCATCGGGAGACAAACTGTAAGCAAACTTATGTGTCTATGTGTTTTGAAGTACGAAGTTAGAAGTTAGAAGTTAGAAGTACGATTTAGGCTTGGCGTGAGGTACTGAAACGAGTTCAGTATGACAAAAATGAGGGTAAGTTTGTGGAAGAAGTTGGTTTGAGTCCCGAAGCATCGGGAGAAAAACTATAAGCAAACTTATGTGTTCTATTTGGAGCAAAGCGTCTTTACCCTCAATCCAACTTATGTGCCTATGTGTTTTGAAGTTAGAAGTACGAAGTTAGAAACTAGAAGTTAGAAGTTAGAAGTACGATTTAGGCTTGGCGTGAGGTACTGAAACGAGTTCAGTATGACAAAAATGAGGGTAAGATTGTGGAAGTAGTTGGCTTGAGTCCCGAAGCATCGGGAGACAAACTGTATGCAATCCAAAATCCTTTTATTCCTTTCCATCTGCATGCAAAAAACTTCGTGACTTTGTGTCTTTGTGGCAAAAAAAATTCTTTTCATCCTTTCCATCTGTGTGCAAAAAAAAACTTCGTGACTTTGTGTCTTCGTGGCAAAAAACTTCGTGTCTTCGTGGCAAATAAAAATGCACATGACAATTATCAGCATTTAACTGCCCTACTCTTCGTATATTTGAATAACATAAAAAAACACAATTATGATCAATCAAATATTAGAAACCTGCGATTTTATAAAAGAGCAAACTAACTTCACTCCAGAATATGGAGTGGTTTTAGGTTCTGGATTAGGTAATTTTTCGGAAGACATTAAAATAAAATTCACACTACCCTACGCTGCAATTCCTAATTTTCCTGTTGCTACAGTTGCTGGACATAGAGGGGCGCTTTTGTTTGGTACCATTGGAACCAAAAAAATTGTGGCCATGCAAGGGCGTTTTCATTATTACGAAGGTTACAACATGAAAGAAGTCACTTTTCCTATTCGGGTAATGAAGGCGTTAGGGGTATCGAAATTAATTGTGTCCAACGCTTCGGGCGGTGTGAATTCAAAGTATAAAGTGGGTTCAATTGTATTGCTTACCAATCACATCAACATGATGCCCGAACATCCTTTAAGAGGTGCAAATGATGAAAGATTAGGGCCACGATTTGTAAACATGAGCGAACCTTACAGCCCTCATATGATTGCAAAAGTTAAAGAAATCGCGACAAACTATAAGGTGGAAGTCCATGAAGGAGTTTATGTTGCACTTCAAGGTCCAACTTATGAGACACTTTCCGAATATAAAATGATTAAAAATATTGGCGGTGATTGTGTTGGAATGAGCACGGTTCCAGAAGTGATTGTAGCCAGACACATGGATATGGAAACTTTCGGAATTTCAGTCATTACCGATATGGGAAATGAAGAAAATATAGAAACCGTTACGCATGAAGAGGTTTTAAAAGCAGCTAAAATGGCAGAACCTAACGTAAGGTTGTTAATTAAAGAATTGATTCGTTTGTATTGATATTTGGAATTTACAATGTAGGCTTTAGTATTTAAGTGAGATACTGAAATAATCCCGATGTTTCGGGATAGTAGGACAATCTGTAGTATTATTTTTAGCCACGAATTTTCGAATTTATCGGATTAAAAAAACTTAAAGATTTTATGCTTAGGGTGAGATACTTTCGAGATAACAAACTGTACGCAATCCAAAATCCTTTCCATCCTTCCCATCTGCGCGCAAAAAAAACTTCGTTACTTTGTGTCTTCGTGGTAAAAAAATACACATGACAATTATCATACTTTAATTTTATCAAACCTCCTAATTTTGGAGTAAATTCTGAAGTTATGATCTCATTAATTCAAAAATACAATGTTCCTGGTCCGAGATATACCAGTTATCCTACGGTTCCGTTTTGGGATGAAGAAAAATTCACAGAGCAACAATGGATACATGATGTAAAAGAAACATTTAAAATTAGCAATCAAACCGATGGCATCAGTTTGTACATTCATTTGCCTTTTTGTGAAAGTTTATGCACGTTTTGTGGCTGTAACAAACGAATTACTAAACGTCATGAAGTCGAATTGCCCTACATTCAAGCAGTAATTAAAGAATGGCGCATGTATTGTAATTTGTTTTCAAGAAAACCAAATATTAAAGAGATTCATTTAGGTGGAGGCACGCCAACTTTCTTTTCAGTCGAGAATTTAACGCTTCTGATTCATGGGATTTTTGAAACGGCTAATAAAGCCACAAATTACATCTTCAGTTTTGAAGGACATCCGAACAATACTACCAAAGAACATTTACAAACTTTATACGATTTAGGATTTAGAAGAGTAAGTTTTGGTGTGCAAGATTATAGTCCGAAAGTGCAAGAAGCCATTCACAGAATGCAATCGTTTCATAATGTTTCGAAAGTGACATTATTGGCAAAAGAAATTGGTTATACTTCCATTGGGCACGATTTAATTTACGGCTTGCCTTTCCAGACTTTAGAAAATGTGGAAGATACTATTCTGAAAACCAAATCTTTATTACCAGATAGAATTTCATTTTACAGTTATGCGCATGTGCCGTGGTTAAAAGGAAACGGACAACGTGGCTTTAACGACGAAGACATTCCGCAAAGCGAGGCCAAACGACAATTGTACGAATTAGGTAAGAAAATGTTACTTGAAATTGGCTATGTAGAAATTGGCATGGATCATTTCGCGTTACCTTCAGATGAAATGTATTTGGCCTTTACAAACAAAACCTTACATCGTAATTTTATGGGCTACACCGCCTCCAAAACGGATGTAATGATAGGTTTAGGCGTATCATCAATTAGCGATAGCTGGAACAGTTTTGCTCAGAACGAGAAGTCTTTAGATGCGTATTATATAAAAATTAATGCAAATACATTACCGGTTTTCAGAGGGCATCATTTAACAAATGAAGATTTAATTATCCGACAACATATCCTAAATTTAATGTGTCATTTTGAAACTTCTTGGGAAAATGAAAGCCAATTTTTTCCAGAAATATACGAGGTTTTAGATAGTCTTTACGAAATGCAACAAGATGGTTTATTAGTCATTCAAGATAAAAAACTAACGGTTACCGATTTAGGAAAAGCTTACGTAAGAAATATTTGCATGGCTTTCGATTTAAGATTGAAAAAAGTCGCACCACAAACGGAATTGTTTTCTATGACGATATGATATTTGGGATTTGGAATTTACGATTTACGAAAAGGACAATGTGGTTAAACATTGCAGAAGTGGTTTGCTTGAGTCCCGGAACTTCGGGAGACAAACTAAATGGTATTTGTTAGCCACGAATTTTCGAATTTTTGGAAATAGAAAATCTTAAAAATTATAAACTTTGCGACTTTGCCTGAGATCCTTTCAGGATGACAAGTTTGAGGGTAAGATTATGGAAGATGATTATGAGATTCCTCCGAAGTCGGAATGACAAACTCTACGCTATCCAAAAACCTTTTAATCTTTTCAATCTGCGTGCAAAAAAGACTTTACGCCTTTGCGCCTTTGTGGCAAGAAAAAAACTTTGCGAGCAATAACTAATGGCAATTCGCTTCCGATTGAATATGTAAATTCATGACACTTGGAGAAATATAAGGAATATTTAAACCGAAACCTCTTAGAACAAATAGAATACCTATACAAATAATCAGTATTGGAATTACTTTTTGAAATTGAGAATAAAATGAAAACTGTGTGGTTTTTAAGAAATTCACCAAAACCATCATAAGTGGAATAGTACCTAATCCGAATAGCGTCATGTACAAGCTTCCTAAAAAAACGTTATTCATGGCCATGGCTCCGAATAGCGCCACATACACCATTCCGCAAGGCAAATACCCATTAAACAAACCAATTAGAAATAAGGACTTATAACTTTTCTTTTTAAATTGGAGTCCTAATTGGGTTTTAACCCTCGAAATGATTTTATAAATGGGTTTAGAGAAATTGTATTGTGCTAATTTTTTTTCAGGAACTATGGCAATTACTATCATCAAAACGCCGACTACTATTGATAATTGTTGTTGCAATCCAGCTAAGAAAAATCCTGCTCCCAAAAATCCGAATAGTACACCTAATGAAGTGTAAGCCGTTACTCGACCCATTTGATAGGTACTAATTTGCAACCATTTTTTCATAGGATTGTTATTATCCACTGGAATCATCATTGCAATTGGTCCACACATGCCCACGCAGTGCAAACTACTAATAAATCCGAAAAGAAGCGCAGAATAAAGCATTGGTTAAGTAAAAAGTAAAAGTGTTTCTATATGACTAACTTAGTTTGTCAAAAACGTTATGAAATCAAATTCCAAATCGTAAATCGTAAATCAAAAATAGACTGTTTCTTTGTTTAGATATGTCAGCTCCTCTACTTTCCAATTTATAGATATTTCCCATAGACCGCCAATCAATTTATGTTTAGGTATGAGCATTATTGGACTTGACAAAGAAATTTTCGTTTCAAAATCCAACTTTTGGTTTGACGGTCTGTATAGGGAAATAGTTCCATTTATGTTTTTATAATCGATAGCTGCAGGAAAAATAATTTGTATGCCTTCTGCTGTTTTTTCAATTTTTAATTTTGTTTTCAATGCGTTGGAAAGGGTTTGACTTTCAATATCACGTTGCACGTTACTTTCTTGTTTGTAGTAATCGTCTGCCACTAATTCGTTATCGTATTTCGAGTTCGATTGTACTAAAAACACAAAAAATAGTATAAAAGTCATAAAACTTCCAAAGCCAATGACTACACCTGTTCCCCAATTGATTTTCATTTTTGTAAATTTTATTTGTTAGTGGTCAAAAATGTTATCGCTTATCATTTGGAATTTGCTTAAGCAAAAAACTTTAGTTAGCGATTTCATGATTTTTTTATTTTAATTAAATGTTCTTGGACCAAGGAAATTTGTAGAAATGGTTTGAATCACTTTATCACCTTGATGCACTTCTATATTTATTTTTGTATTGTCAGTTTCTAATAAAACACCTGGAATTTCAACAAATAAAGTTCCCGTTGCGGCGCTTGCTTTTTCTACGTGAAGGATAGGATTTCCTACCAATTTTAACTTTCCTTCCTTCGGATTGATTAACTTAAACGTGATGTTTTTTAAATTATCGTTCGTTTTATTAATGATTCGATACGTGTACACATTACTAATATTTTTTCCTTTTTCTTCATACAACTGACCTGATAAACGTAATATTTTGGTGTCGACTTCAGTTCGTAATAATATCATAGAAACCATAACTGTGGTTAAAATGACTAAAACCGCAATATATCCTTTCATTCTAGTGGTGAGTTGGAACTTTTCTTTTTTGGTAATTTCCACTTCACTTGCGTAGCGAATTAAACCTTTTGGTAAGTTCACTTTTTCCATCATTACATCGCATTCGTCCATACAAGCCGTGCAGTTCGTACATTCTAATTGCGTACCGTGACGAATATCAATTCCGGTCGGACAAACATTTACACATTGATGGCAATCGATACAATCGCCTAATTTTAAAGCTTGTCGGTCTTCATTTTTTTTAATTTTAGCTCTACCGTTTTCATTCTCACCACGAACATAATCATAGGCCACCACAATCGATTTGTTATCTAAAAGTACGCCTTGCAATCTTCCGTAAGGACAAGCGATGATGCAAACTTGTTCTCTAAACCAGGTAAAAACGAAATAGAAAATACCGGTAAAAATAGAAAGTACAATTAAGGTTTTTACATGACTTAAAGGTCCTTCAACAATCATCGCTTCTAGTGTATCACTTCCAACCAAATAAGCTAAAAACACATTCGCTATGACAAATGAAATGATTAAAAAAAACGTCCATTTTAAGACACGTTTTCTAATTTTTTCTGCATTCCATTCTTGGTTTTCTAATTTGATTTGCGCACCTCTATCGCCATCTATCCAGTATTCAATTCGTCTGAAAACCATTTCCATAAAAATAGTTTGAGGACAAAACCAGCCACAAAAAACACGACCAAATGCTACAGTGAATAAAGTTAAACCTACCACACCCGTTATCATTAAAACCACCACTAAATAAAAATCTTGTGGCCAAAAGGGCATTCCGAAAATATTAAATCTTCGATCTAAAACATTAAATAATAAGAACTGATTGCCGTTAATTTTTATAAACGGACTTGATAGCAAAAGAAGTAATAGCACATAACTCAGTAATTTTCTTCTTTCATAAAACTTACCCTGAGGTTTTTTAGGAAAAATGAATTTTCTTTTTCCTTTTTCGTTTATGGTTCCGATGGAATCTCGGAAACTATCGTCTTCTATATTTGACATCACTTTTTATATTTTGCATTTCTGCTGCAACAAATTTGGATGTAACACCCTTACATCCAAATGATTATTATTTATTTTTTGTTACGGTATCTGTAAGTACTACATCTGCAGTTGGCGTTTTAGCTACTCTATTTTCTTCCCAAACTTCACCTTCAGGAGCTTTTCCATCTGCAGGTTTTGTTCCCTGTAGCGACAATACATAACTGGCCACTTTTTGAATTTCAGTGGGTTTTAAACTCTCTTTCCAAGCCACCATTCCTTTTCCTGGTCGGCCTCCTTCAGAAATTGTTTTGAATAAATTTTTAATTCCACCACCTAAAATCCAACTCGTGTCTGTTAAATTGGGGCCAATTGCTCCACCTCCATTGGCTTTATGACAAAGAACACAGTTAGTTGTAAAAATTGCTTTTCCTTCTGCAAGAGCAGCTTCTTCGGTTAATAGCGTAACTTTATCAACATTCATTAAATCTGGAGCTGTTTTATTGTATGCTGCTATTTCTTTTTCTGCTAAAGTATTGTCTAGTACATATTCTTGATCTTGCGTATAATCTCCCACAATATGAAAACGAACTAAATACACTAAAGCAAATACAATCGTGGCGTAAAACAAACCTGTAAACCAAGGTGGCAAACCATTATCAAGCTCTTTAATACCATCATAATCGTGGTCTAATTGAATGTCTTTTTCCTGCTCTATGGGTTTTAAAGCTGAAATTTTAAACATCCATTTTTTAAACGTCTCGGTTTGAGTAAAGGGTTTAGCACTTTCGATATCAAATTTTACTTTGTCTTCTTCGGATAAAAGATGATAGGAAACACTGTCTAATGCTTTCATTATTACTTCAACGGTAATAAACATGAATATTAAAAACACATGTATTATGGGTACAATCGGGTATTTTAGAAAAGCAGGTCTGTCGCCAGAATCAATAAAATATTCTGTTAAAGCAAAAACCATTGCATAAAAAAATGGAAACCTAACGTATACTGGAATATATTTTCTCATTGTTTTGAATTTTTAGTTTTCGTTAAAAGGTAATTCACTCATAATTTTTACTTGTTCTTTGCTGTATGACAAAGCATAAATTAGATAAGAAACAAAAATGGTAAAGAAAATTACTAGAGATATAATGGGGAATATTTCCACCCCATTGATACCTTCCATGTTGTGTTTGACAAATTTTAACATCTCTTATTTTTTAACTTTAATATCGGTTCCTAAACGTTGTAAGTAAGCAATTAAGGCTACAATTTCTCTGTCTTTCATTTGTACAAATTTTTCACCGGTAAGTTTTGCTTTTTCTTTACTTGCTGCGTAAGATTTAGAGAAATTTGGATCTGTTTCTAAACCTTTTTCAATTTCAAGTGCTTGTTTTTCGATACTTGTAAAAGCATTGGCAATGTCAGCATCTGTATAAGGAACCCCTAAGGTTTTCATGACACTCATTTTTTTCTGAATGTCGTCATGCTTCATTTTTTTATTATCAAACATCCATTTGTACGCTGGCATGATAGAACCCGTAGTTGTGGCTTGTGGATTCCACATGTGACTAAAGTGCCAACTGTGAGGATATTTTCCACCTACTCGCATTAAATCTGGTCCCGTTCTTTTAGAACCCCATAAGAAAGGATGGTCGTAAACATATTCTCCAGATTTAGAATATTCTCCGTAACGTTTTACTTCACTTCTAAACGGACGAACTAATTGTGAGTGGCAGTTGTTACAGCCTTCACGGATATATAAATCTCTTCCTTCTAATTCTAAGGGCGAATAAGGCTTTACACTTGTAATGGTTGCGATATTAGATTTTACAATCAACATAGGTACAATTTGAATTAAACCTCCAATCGAAACGGCAACCACAGTTAAAATAGTAAATTGAACCGGTTTGCGTTCTAACCAAGCGTGCACTTTTTCATTTCTTAATCGGTTTGATGCTAGGGTTGGTAAAGCTGCTGCTTGTGCCTCTTCATCTGCAACTGGTGCACCTGCTTTAACCGTTTTTATTACATTATATACACCCACTAAAACTCCGGCTAAGTATAAAACACCACCCACAGAACGCATCGCATACATAGGCATAATTTCTACAACCGTATCCATAAATTGTCCGTAAACTAATGTTCCGTCTTCATTAAATTGTTTCCACATTAACGATTGCACAAAACCAGCTACATACATGGGTAATGCATATAAAATGATTCCTAAGGTTCCAATCCAGAAATGGAAATTGGCTAATTTTTCAGAATATAATTTTGTTTTCGTAATACGTGGAATAATCCAATAAATCATACCAAAAGTCATGAAACCATTCCAAGCTAAAGCACCAACATGCACGTGTGCCACGATCCAGTCTGTAAAGTGTGCAATAGCATTTACATTTTTAAGAGATAACATAGGCCCTTCGAATGTTGCCATTCCGTAACCTGTTACTCCAACTACGAAGAATTTTAAAACCGCATCTGTTCTTACTTTGTCCCAAGCGCCTCTTAATGTTAATAAGCCATTAATCATACCACCCCATGAAGGTGCAATTAACATGATTGAGAAAACTACTCCTAAGTTTTGTGCCCAATCTGGTAAGGTTGAATACAATAAGTGATGAGGTCCTGCCCAGATGTATAAGAAAATTAACGACCAAAAGTGAATGATTGACAATCTGTATGAATACACTGGTCTGTTCGCTGCTTTTGGTAAGAAATAATACATCAACCCTAAGAAAGGCGTGGTTAAGAAAAACGCAACGGCATTGTGTCCGTACCACCACTGAACTAAGGCATCTTGCACTCCAGCATAAACTGAATAACTTTTCGTTAAAGAAACCGGAATGGCTAAACTGTTAACGATGTGTAATAAAGCCACTGCTACAAATGTGGCGATGTAAAACCAAATGGCTACATAAATATGACGTTCTCTTCTTTTGATAATTGTACCAATCATGTTGATTCCGAAGGCTACCCAAACTATGGCAATTGCAATATCAAAAGGCCATTCTAATTCGGCATATTCTTTTGAAGTGGTAATTCCCATTGGTAATGTAATGGCCGCTCCTAAAATGATCAGTTGCCATCCCCAAAAGTTGACTTGACTTAAAAAGTCGCTATACATTCTGGCTTTTAGTAAACGTTGTAAAGAGTAATACACTCCAGCGAAAACCGCATTTCCAACGAAGGCAAAAATTACTGCATTGGTGTGTAAAGGTCTTAATCTTCCATAACTTAACCACGGAATCCCGTCTGTTAAATTAGGAAACAGATAAAAGAACGCTACTAATAATCCTACTGACATTCCGACTACTCCAAAAAGTAGTGACGCATAAATAAAATTACGAACGATTTTATTATCATAACGAAATTGTTGCATTTCCATAATTACTGATTATTTATTTAGTTTTAGTTTTTTTCAATTCATCGTCAAATAGCATGCGCACAGAAGGGGTGTAATCGTCATCAAATTGTCCGCTTCTTACGGCTAAAATGAAAGTAATTAAAAACACAATGGCTATTATAATGCTAATGGTTATAAGGAAATATATGATACTCATACCTCTATAAGTTTTAAACAAAGTTAGATTAGTGGTGATTCAATAAATATGACATTTGTCATGTAATGGATTTATTTTTATTTACGATTTACGATTTACGATTTATGATTTACGATTTATGATTTACGATTTATGATTTACGATTTACGATTTGGGATTTACGTTTTAGGATTTGATTTTTTTTCCATAAAACTTACTAAAAATAGTTACGAAACTTACGATGGTAATGGCGCTCATAGGCATGATAATCGCAGCAAACAAAGGAGACAGCTTTCCTGTTAAAGCAAAAGTTAATCCGACTGCATTGTATACTAGTGATAGGCCAAAACTCATATATATGGTCTTCATCGCATTTTTAGAATATTGGATGTAATCAAACAGTTTATGAAATTGCGACGCATCCATAATTCCATCACAAGCGGGAGAAAACACATTTACATTTTCAGACAGTGCAATTCCTATATTACTTTGCGCTAAAGCTCCGGCATCGTTTAAACCATCGCCAATCATCATTACATTTTTGCCTTCTTTTTGTAAAGCTTCAATGAATTCTAATTTTTGTTCGGGTTTCTGATTGAAAACTAATTTGGTAGATTCTGGCAAAATGGTTTGTAAAAATGCTCTTTCTCCATCGTTATCACCTGAAAGCACAATCGTTTGAAAATGGTTTCTATTTAATTGATAAAACAAATCGTGTAAACCTTCTCTATACTGGTGATTGAATACAAAATACCCTTTGTACGAATTATCAATTTCAACATGAACTTTGGTGTTTTTATCTTGTTCCAACAAATTCGGATTCTTCATTAAGGGTAACGAACCTATTTTATAAGTAACCTCATCAATTGTAGCCAACATTCCTTTCCCCACAATTTCTTCGTAATTAGAAATTTCAGTTACCTGCGATTGTGGTAAAAATTCATATAATTTTCGACTTAAAGGATGATTAGAATTTCGTACGATACTTTTAATTTTTGCAAATTCAAGTTGTGATAAGGTTTCACCCACATAATCAATATTCGATTTTAGTGAAGAAGTAATCGTTCCTGTTTTATCAAAAACTAACGTGTCTACTTTGGCCATTTGTTCGATTACTTGAGCGTTTTTTAAATACAACTTGTTGTTTCCCATAATTCGTAGCACGTTTCCTAAAGTAAAAGGAGCGGTTAAAGCTAAGGCACATGGACAAGCTACAATCAAAACAGCTGTGAACACATTAAAAGCCATATAGGCATCAATAAACCACCAAAAAATAAGGGAACCGAAAGCTAAAACTAATAAAGCAGGTGTAAAAAACTGACTGACTTTATCTGTAATTGATTTGTGCTTTTGATCTATCTTTTTCTGAAAAACATCGTTGCTCCATAATTGGGTTAAGTAACTTTGTGAAACAGAAAACAAGACTTCCATTTCAATAATTCCACCCATTTGTTTGCCACCTGCAAAGACTTTATCACCCGATTTTTTTTCAATCGGAACGGCTTCACCTGTTACAAAACTATAATCTAAAGCTGTTTTTGGAGAAATTAGAATCCCATCCACAGGAATTAATTCTTGGTTACGAATGATTAGTCGGTCGCCTTTTTCAATATCATAAATCTGACAAGGTGCTTCTTCGCCATTTTGATTGATTTTGGTTACTGCAATAGGAAAATACGATTTATAATCACGTTCAAAAGACAAGAAATCGTAGGTTTTTTGTTGGAATAATTTCCCTAATAACATAAAGAAAACCAAACCCGTTAAACTGTCGAAAAAGCCTTGACCATAATCGAAAGTAATATCAATCACACTTCGTACAAACATTACAATTATTCCTAAAGCAATAGGAATATCAATGTTTAGCATGTTCGATTTGATACTTTTATAAGCAGAAATGTAATACCCACTTGCCGAATACAAAAAAGAAGGTAACGATAAAAAGAAGATTAAGGTTCTAAAGAAATTCCGGTATTTGTTAATCCAAAATTCATCGACTTCAAAATATTCGGGAAACGATAACAGCATGATGTTCCCGAAACAGAAAAAAGCAATTCCTAGTTTATAAATTAAACTTCGGTCGATTTCTTTTTTACCGGTTTCGTAATTTTCTAAACTGATATACGGCTCGTAACCAATAGAAGACAATATGTACACAATTTCTTTAAGCGAAGTAGTTTCAGGATTATAGATAATTCTGACTTTTTTCTGTGTAAAATTGACTTGAGAAGTACTTATTCCCTTTTGAAGTTTTTGTAAATTTTCCAAAATCCAAATGCATGAACTGCAGTGAATATGTGGTATGTACAAGGAAACAATATGTGTTCCATTTTCTTTAAATTCCAATAATTTGGATTGAATTTTCTCATCATCTAAAAAATCATATTTTCCATTAATTTCTACTGGTGTTGCTCCTGGAGCCGATTGAAAATCGTAATAACACGTTAAATCGTTTTGACTAAAAATTTCGTATACTGTTTGGCATCCTACACAGCAGAAACCTTTGGCGTCAAATTGTATTTCTTCCTTTGTAGCATATGTTTTACCACAATGAAAACAATTTTTATTGTCCATAATAATGCTCATTTTACCTTCAACAAAGGTTAAATTTTGTTTATAAGTAAAATATGATATTTGTCATACTATTCGTAAATTTGTACAGATTTCAAATAATTTTACCAGATGAGTAAATGTGAACAATGTATAGTAAGAGAGTTTAGTGCTTTAAAGGCGTTAAACAAAGACGAGTTAATCAGAATGGCTGATTGCAAGACTTCGTACGTTGTAAAAAAAGGAGAAACCATTTTTGATGAAGGTGATTTATTAAATGGGATTTACTGTATTAAAGATGGGATTTGTAAGTTATCCAAGTTAAGCGATAATGGAAAAGACCAAATAGTAAAATTGGTAAAAAAAGGAGAATTATTAGGACAACGTTCCTTAATTAGTGAAGAATCTACGAATTTGAGTGCTGTAGCTGTTGAAGACATGCAAGTTTGCTTTATTCCGAAACAAGAAATATTAAAATTTTTTAATGAGAACAATCAATTTTCATTGAACATGATGAAATCGGTTTGTGGTGATTTAAAAGACGCTGATGACGGAATGGTAAATTTGGCTCAAAAAACTGTAAAACAACGTTTGGCAGAAACACTTTTAAAATTAGAATCCGATTTTGGAACTTTTGAAGATGGAAGTTTAAAAATTCAATTGTCACGTGAAGAAATTGCAGGAATGATTGGTACCGCTACAGAAAGTTGCATCCGATTATTATCTGAATTCAACAAAGAAGGTTGGATTTCTTTACAAGGTAAAAAGATTAGCATCATTCATAAAAAAGAATTACAAAGAATGATTTAGTTTGGTATTGAAGAGCCAAGTAAAAAGTTAAAAGAGCCAGGTGAAAAGAGCCAGGTGAGAAGAGCCAAGTGAAAAGTGGAAAGAGCCAGGTGAAAAGTAAAAAGAGCCAAGTGAAAAGTTAAAAGAGTCAAGTAAAAAGTGTAATTTACGAAATTTAAACCTTTGTGAACTTTGCGGTTAAAAGAACCCATTATTCAAAACATGAACGATAATTTTATAAACGAATTCTTCGGAATCGGCATACAAAACGGAAAAACGCCAGAAAATTTAGGCATGCTTTGGCGTACGGCTCAAAACTTTGGCGCAAGTTTTATTTTTACGATTGGAAAACGTTATGCCAAACAAGCTTGTGATACGCATAATGCTGTAAAAGCGATTCCTTATTTTCATTACGATACTTTTGAAGCTTTTTACGAAAACTTACCAAAAGGCGCCCGATTAGTTGGTGTGGAACTCGACGATACAGCCGTAGCTTTGGAAACTTTTCATCATCCACAACGTTGTGTCTATTTGTTAGGTGCAGAAGACCATGGTATGACCAAAAAAGCCATGGAAAAATGCCATCATTTAGTCAAATTTAAATCGGAGAAAAGTTTAAATGTTTCTATAGCTGGAAGTATTGTTCTATATGATAGAGGTTTGAATAAGCCTAGGATTTAAATCAAACTGAATTCCTGTAGTTCTAAATGACTTACTTTTTTTTTTAATTTACTATACCCATTAAACCTTTACACGTTTTTAGGGTCAAAACCTAAATTTAAAAGTATGAAAACTAAAAGTATCTTATTTACCCTATTTATTTTTACTTTTATGATCTCTTGTGAGAAAGAGAACACAGCTTCCAACAATCAAGAAAGTACTGCCTATCGAAAAACGATGACTGTTTCGTACAACAACTTAGATGTAGATGTGATTGTTGATAAACCCATCCAAAATGAAGTAGATGTATTAGTAGTATTTCATGGAACTGTACTATACGATTCTGAAATACTAAATGCTGCAAATACTATTTTAGATAATTTTAAAAACATTTTGGATAGAAATGACATGATGCTTGTTAGTGTTGCCTATCCTGGTGAAAATTTATTACTTGGTGACACTATAACTTATGCCGAAGCAGCTTTATTATGGGTAAAAAATAACGCTAGTGAACAATTGGGAATTACCATAAATAAAGTTTTTTTAGCAGGTCATTCACAAGGTGGCTATTTAGTTACCCGATTAAATACCATGCATCAAACTAATGGTGTTATTGCAAATGCGCCTGGTCCTTTAAATTTAGTATACAGATGTCAATTAGAAGAAAATGGACAAATTCCAACTGGAGTTACCTGCACTAAATTAAAAAATGTTTACGGCACAACCACTTCCAATCCTAATGCTTATATGCAACGATCATTATTAAACTTTACAAATGGCTTTCAATCAGACATTCTATTTGTGCAAGGTTTAAATGATTCACCTATTCAAATGTATTCTTGGCCAAGTTTTAAAGTAGATATTTTGTCTTGTACTTCTTGTCAAAACAGTTCATTTGTGGAAATTCCTGGTGGCGAACATGCTTCTTTATTTTCGAGTCCTTTAGCTAAAACTGCTTTTAATAATTTTATTGCTTCACATTAATTTTTAAAAAATTTTACTCCAAAATTTCAATGCGTAGGGCTCTCAAAAAATCTTCGCCAGCTGGCAAATGATTGATGCCTTCTTTGTTTTCTAAATTTCCGTTATGAGTTGTTGCATCTGCTAAACCGCACCAAGGTTCAATACATAAAAATGGGGCGTTTTGTTTGGTCCAAATTCCTAAATAGGGGAAATGATCGAAATTTACTTTTAGAACGGCTTGGTCTTTATTTTTTAAAATCACTTCATTTGATTTTAAGTGTTTAAAAACCAAGGCATCTTTTTCGAATAAGGCATAATTTAATGCTATTGTGTGGTTTTCAGTTGCCATCAAAGTGGTGGTTCCGTTAAAACTTTCATTTTCTAAATGATGGGTTTCGAAAACATCTTCTTTATTGAACTGTAAGCTGTAGTCTTCAAAACTACCTTCTATAGCAAAAGCGGGATGCGCGCCAATAGAAAACGGCAACACTTCATCAGATTGATTTCTAACAAAATATTCAATGACTAATTCGTTATCCATTAACGTATATGCAATTAACAATTTGAACGCAAAAGGATACACTTCTCTTGTACTTTCTGAATCGTCTAATTCGAAAATCACTTGATGGTCTGACATTTTATGAATGGAAAACTCCCTATTTCTGGCAAAACCATGACGTGGCAATTCATAGGTTGTATCCTTCCAAGTGTACGAATCGTTTTTTAATCGCCCCACAATTGGAAATAAAATCGGAGAGGTTTTATTCCAATAGGTTTCGTCTACTTGCCAGATGTAGTTTTTGTTGTTTTTTACTAAGGTTTGTAATTCGGCGCCCACAGTATTTAGGGTGGCTGAAAGTTGCGAATTTGAAATTGTTATAATCATATTATTCTTCTGAAATACCTTTCCAGGTTCTTATTGTTTTAGACATAAAATACATTAATAGTATAGATACGAGAAAATTTACGGAAAACATTACATCTACATGATCTTTAAACGCTTTTCTGATTGGATCTACTACGCCATATTGATATACATAAACGTAATCTATATAAAGTTCTTGCATAAAATAGTAAATGAAAGGTAAAAGCATTGGAATGGACCAAATACAAATGTTTAAAATAATTTCTGAAAAGCTTTTTCCTTTTTTCCTTCTGATGATGACAAACAAATACATCCAAAAAATCAAAAAGGTTGAAATGGCAAATAATGGAAATAAAACATCCTCGTTATTAATCAGATTAGCGATAATACCATAAGCGATAGATAAAACGCCAAAAACAACAATAGAAATGAACCATTTTTTAAGGTTAGAAATTCTAAAAGTAAATACAAACACCGCTAACATAAATGCCATGCCGTTAAATATTAATAATTCAGACAATCTAAAATATCGATAAGAATAGGCATTCGAAATGATTCCATATTTATCATGCAATAAATGATGTTCTACATAAAATTTCGAATACTTAATATTATTTTCGTTCACATATTTTTCATTAAAAATGTACTTGTCCTCTTTTCGATAATTGTTTTCATAAGCATCATAGTCGAAATGATTTAAATAATACGCTTTATTGTTTTGTTGTTCCACATGATAAGTATATGGAAAAATGATTTTATAATTGGTAAAGTTAGGAGCTTTAACCACTTGATTGTACCAAGTTGTTGCGTCTAAATTTGTGTGAAGTTCATGTTCTTTTACAATGGCTAAATATGATTGTAAAAACTTTAAGGTTTCCTTTTTATTACTAATAATATTTCTCTTTAGCTTCTTAACATTTGCACTATCTTCTTGATAAGAATTAATTTCAAATTTTCTACTATTTCTATTGATTAGTGAATATTTTAAATATTTTTTATTATCAAAAATCATATCGACTTTATGAAAAATACGATCATTTGAGAGGCATGCATCATGTACGGAATCATTCTTAATAGAATCTTTATAAATCATTCCCATTTTTACAGAATCTAACTCGGTTTGACTAAAAGAACCGTCAATAAAAATATCTGCTAACCCTATAATTTCACATCTTTTCTTTGCTTCTTCATAACTAAAATAACTTCTATTATGAAGCTGTACGCCTATTTTATAAACTATGAAAAAATTAAAAAACAGTATAAAAATTACAACCACTTGAATGAACTCAAAAAATAAGGCATTTTTACTTTTTAAATAAATGGCTTTAAACGAATTGTTTTTAGAATAAAACCAAAACCACAATAATAGTAGTATTGTTGCAATTAAAAATCCGAAACCTAAAACTTCTGAATCATTATCTCCATAATAATATTCACCTGTAAAATCGATAGTTCCATCATAGTAGCCAATCAAAAAATAAATCAGGTTCATGGCAATTCCAATCACCATCATTGGAATAAATTTTGTGTTCCATAGTAATGGATATTTTAGCAATAATTGCTTTTGAATGTTTTGAAACATATGCTTTTATTTTACGAAAAATCTTCGGGTAGAGTTAGTAATATTTCTTAAATAGTTGACTTCAATTTGCTCATGAATAAGTGTTTTCATAAACGTAGCAATTGTGACTTCAATAGGAAAAGTTCCGATTAAAGTACCGCCATTTTGTTCTAATGAAAGCAACTGAAGTTTCGCTAATTTCTCCTTTAAAACACTAATAGATTCTGTAGTTTCAAACTCAACCATAAAGCATTTTTCTTCAGTAGTATCTTCTTTTAAATTGCGTTGTATTCCTTGTTTTAAAAACACCACTTGATTGGACGTTTTTTCGACTTCATACAATTGTTGCGAACTCAACACAATGGCAATTGGTCGGAAAGGCGAATTGGCAATGTTTCTGAAATCGTCTAAAACGGTTTGTTGGGCTAAAATATCTAAATTTGCCAAAGGTTCATCAATCAGTAAGATTTTAGGTTTACGAAGTAACATTCTGGCCAATTCGAAACGCATTTTATATCCTGATGACAAGCCATTCCAATTGTAATTCCTAAATTTTCGAAGGCCTAATCGTGTCACAACTAAATCGACTACCAAGTTATTTTCTTCTGGTTTGTAGCCGTAACAACTCGCCGTAAATTCTAAGTTTTGATACATGCTGCCGCGCCAAGTATCGGTACGTTGTGGAATGTAAACTAATTGGGTTCGTAAATCGTACAAATCGGAGTAGTCAAAATTGTAGTGGATGGTTCCAGAAGTGGGATGCAATTCGCCACAAATACTTCTTAATAAAGTAGTTTTTCCATTACCGTTCTCTCCTACCAAACCAATAATTTCACCCGATTTAATATCTAGATTTATAGGTCCTAAAGCGAAATTTGAATTGTAAACTTTTTTAAGATTGGCAATAGAAATAATAGTTTCCTGAGGTTGGATGGCTTTTGAAGCTAAAGACAACTGCAAATTATTTAGCAAATCTGTCAATTTTTCTTTCACTTCTGGTGAGCTTTCATGGGTATCGTACCAATCTAAAAAATCGTTAGTTTGTTTATAATGCAAAATATCTTCCGTATCTAAAGTAAAGTCGATGATGCGTTTTATAGCTTGCGCATAATTTTCAAACTGCAAAATTTCTTTTACTTCTGCAATTTGTTTTTCAAATACTGTCATAGTTATAGTATAAATTCTTTTTTTAATATTCCGTAATGCACTGAATCCCAAAACTTCCCTTCAAAATACTCATCCTCAAGGAAATGTGCTTCTTTACGGAATCCGTTTTTTAGCAATACTTTTTCTGAACCTGTATTTTTAGGATCAATTACCGCATCAATCGAATGAAATCCAACGGTATGAAATGCATAATTTAGTAGGGTTTTTACTGCTTCGGTTACATACCCTTTGCCTTCCAATTCGGGTAAAATCATATAGCCAATTTCGGTACGATAATTTTCTGGTTGGGTTCTGTAAAAGCCCATAAATCCGATAATAGTATCAGTTCCTTTTAAACAAACGCCCCAATTAATATCTGTGTTGGCATCAATTTTTGCATTCATCATGTGAATCATGGCCAAGGCTTCTTCTTCCTTTTGAAGTAACGTACGAGGAATGTATTTCATGATTTCCGGATTGCTTCTTAGTTTAAACACTTCTGGAGCATCTGAATCTTTGAGTCTTCTGAACAGTAATCGGTCAGATTCTAAGTTTGGAAAAGGATGAAAATTTATGGTTAGCATGATTTTTTACGTGTGAAATGATAACTAGTTTGATTGATGTTGTTGTTTTTGAAACACAGATTTAAGAAATACTATTAATTTACATAATTCTTTAATTTGTGTTGTCACAATTTAATTTAACCGCAAAGCACGCAAAGATTATCGCAAGGTTCGCTAAGGTTTGTATTTATATAATTTCTTTAATCTGTGTTGTCACAATTTAATTTAACCGCAAAGTTCGTTAAGATTTTCGCAAGGCTCGCTAAGGTTTTTATTTTTTAAAATTTAAATCATTTCTTTAATCTGTGTTGACCCAATTTAATTTAACCGCAAAGTTCGCAAAGATATTCGCAAGGCTCGCTAAGGTTTTTATTTTTAGAATTTAAATCATTTCTTTAATCTGTGTTGTCCCATTTAATTTAACCGCAAAGTTCGCAAAGATATTCGCAAGGCTCGCTAAGGTTTTTATTTTTAAAAATTTATACAATTTCTTTAATCTGTGTTGACCCAATTTAATTTAACCGCAAAGTCCGCAAAGATATTCGCAAGGCTCGCTAAGGTTTTTATTTTTTACCAGATTCTTGTAACAAAACATCCACTTCTTTTCCACGTTTGATATCTTCTAAAACCCATTTTAATTCTGGGTCGACCTTATTTTTTCTGTCTTCTACAGTTGGAATAATTTCTTTATCAGGAAAAATCCCTCGTCCTTCCACATCCGTTTTTCCTTTAGCACTTACTAAAGCTAAACCAATTTTTAAATTTACTTTACTGTTGGGCAACACTACTGTTGGCATTTGTGCGGCAACCGTTCCGTTAAAAGCACCACCTGTTTCTTCACCAACAAAAAAGGCACGTTTTGTAGCTTTTAAATTGGAGGAAATTACACTTGAAGCAGAAAAACTTCCGCCGTTAATTAAAACGTAAACTTTACCTTTAAAATTGTTTGGTTTCGGATCTATTGGTTTAGAAAATCGGGTACTCACTAAAAATTTGTCCCCTTCTTTTCTAACTTTAAAATAATTAATGGAATAGAAAAAAGGTGCTCCTAAAATCTTAAAAAATTTAACTACCGGTCCGCCACCTTTAAAATAGTTTAATCGAAGTTTACTTGTTCTAGAAACTACTTCGTAATCATCAATAAACACATAAGGTTCATTAACCAGATATCCGTACAAAGCAAAAATTTCATATAATCTTCCGCCTGGGTTATTTCGTAAATCGATGATTAAATTTTTAGCATTAGCAACGGATAATTTTTCAAATGACTCTTCATAAAAAGCACCAGCATTTCCGTTAGAAAAACCTCTAATAGTCATAATTGCAGTTGTACTATCGTTTTCTACAAACTTTAATTCTCTTGTGAATTGTTTAGTCTCTGCATTATAGCCATATTTACTATTAAATTTAGCTTTTTCTTTCTTTTCTTTTTTAGATAATTTTGCTTTAACCTCTTTAGATTTTGTTCCAAAAGTATCGCGTACCACTACATAAACAGAATCTTTACCTTCGTAGTTAAGTTGCAATTTCAGACTGTCTTGCACTTTCCCTTTATTGATGGTGAAAAAAGTACCAAAATATCTTCCTAAATAATGATTGAAAAAAGTTTGATTGTAACCGTCTGAAGCCACACGTTTCTTGAAGGTTGAAAGTAGTTCATTAGGCGCTTCTCCATTAACTGAAACCACTTGAGTCATTTCTTTAATGTTGTGTCGAGAACGATTTTTAGTGATGAATAATTTGTTTTCTATGTATTCAAAATCGAATTGTGAAAAAGCTGATTTTCCTTTTTTCTTTAATACGTTTTGCTCTTTTTTGGTTCGTTTTTCAAAACTTGGAGTCACACTCAAATGCCCTTGTCCGACCGCTTTTACCACCTGACTTAATTCTTTATAAAAATCTAAACCAGTCATTGGTTGTTGAATAGATTGCTTTAAACTATCAAATTTATAATCTAATTTTTCTTTAGAAATGTACCAATATAACTTTGGATGCATTTGTTTCAATTTTTTATAAGAGAAATCGACATCTTTATGAAGTTGTGCTACCGAAATAGGTTGTGCTAATTTTGCATTGAATTTTTTAGTAGACTGGCAAGAAAATAATATAAAAATACAGGTAAATACTACTATTCTTTTCATGTAAAGTTTGTTTTTTAGAGTTGAACAAATCTAACTAAAAAAAACATCATATCCATAACGGATGATCATTATGCAAACCACAAATAGAAATATTTTTCTAATGAAGGAATTTCCTTTTAAAATAGCCATTCTAGAGCCAATTATACTTCCTAAAACATTTGAAATTGCCATGATTATAGCGATTTCTATGATGTAATTCCCTTGAGAAATAAACACATAAAGTGCTGAAATGTTGGTGACACAATTAATTACTTTTGCATAAGCAGAGGCTTCTAAAAACTCAAAACCTAACAAAGCTACAAATCCTAAGACTAAAAAACTTCCTGTTCCTGGACCTAAAAAACCATCATAAAAACCTATAAGTATTCCTAAAACAATCCCGTAAAAATACTTTTTATTGTCTGATATTTTCTTTGTAGCCAGGGCCCCAAAATCTTTCTTTTTAAAGGTATAAATAGCAATCGCAATCAAAACAAAAAAGATAAAAGGTTTTAAAATATCGACATCGATTCGACTGACTAATTTCGCACCGATAAAAGAAAACACAAATGAAGTTATGGCGGTAACTGCTAATAATTTCCAATTGAATTTGACGCGTTTAGCATATTGAACTGCTGCGATTGAAGTACCTGAAAGTCCGGCAATTTTATTAGTCCCAAATGCGGTTGGCACACTGGTATTGGGAAACAAAATCATAAAAGCTGGAAACTGGATTAAGCCGCCGCCGCCAACAATGGCATCAATAAAACCAGCAAAAAGAGAAGCAAATGCAATAATTATTAAAATTGAAATGTCGTGTTGGACAAAGAGTTCAGGTAAATTCATTTGTAAATAAAAAAAAACCGACTCATTAAAGGTAGTCGGTTTTGCAAAGTTATACTATTTATTTCTTCTTTAAAATTAAAGCACAAATTAAAGAGAAAATAACACCAATAGGAAACATCTCCATGTAAGTTAGCAAAATGACTCCAATTGGTGTTTTATACATGTCTTTATATGCTTCCAATTCGGCTTTTTTTGCTACCAATTCTTCTGGAGGCGTTTCTTTTAAAGCTAAATCAGAATAATGATCCATAAAATTTGGAAAGAAATTATAATAGATAATCAACCAGGTTAACACATAAATAGTAGCAGCAATAAAAACGATTCCTACACCACATAAAAATGCTTTTCCAAATGGAAGTATTCCATTGTTTTCGTTTCTTAATTTTATAATGCCTAATACAATGAAAGTATAAGCTAAGATCATGGTAAACATACCAATAAACATATTTACCGTTTCTTCAGGATTTGACTTCATGTATAAGGCTATGCAAGACATAACTAAAGAAGCAGCCATGCCACCAAAGATTCCATACTTTAAAATAATTTTGTTCATAGTTTTAGTATTTTAAGTTGATTATCAAATATAATGAATTTCATTTAATTGTAATTATCCGATTTTTAAACCATTTTTCATTATGTGATTTGGCGCTACCAAAGAAACTGAATTTTCATCGTCAACGGCACCTAAAATTAAGCATTCACTCATAAAATTTGCAATTTGCTTGGGTGGAAAATTGATTACAGCTACCACTTGTTTCCCTAGTATATCTTCAGGTTGGTAACGTTTTGTGATTTGTGCAGCTGTTTTTTTGATACCCATTTCTCCAAAATCAATTGTGACTTTAAAAGCTTGAATTTTTGCTTCATGGAAAACCTCAGCATGTATGATAGTTCCCACACGCATGTCTATTTTTGCAAAATCTGAAAAGGTAATTTGATTCATATTTTACTTTGTTTTTGTTTTTTTAGCAGCCAATTCGTCAAGTTCAGTATAACACAATTGCTAAACGGCAACTGTTGACACTGATTGTTGAAGTCACTTTTACTTAATGCTAAAGCCTTTTTACTTAGCTCTTTTCACTTTTTACTTTAAACTTGGCTCTTTTCACTTTTTACTTGGCTCTTTTTACTTTTTACTTGGCTCTTTTTACTTTTTACTTGGCTCTTTTCACTTCAATCGCTCTAAAACGCCTTTTCGTTTCACAATGTTTTTATAATCCCATTGAATGACTTTTGATTTTTCAATCCAACGAATTACCTCTTCTTTATTAATTTGAGATGCATTGGTATATCGAATAGAAGCGTCTTTGAATTTCCCGGTTCCAATTTTTAGTTTTTCTTCTTCAAAACTGGCACCACTCCAAAACAGCAATCTCACACTATCTTTTAATTTATCGTAGCCCACAATTGGGTTTCCTTCTAAAAACCAAACTGGATGCGCATGCCAAACTTTATTTTCAGCTTCTGGAAGATGTTCCATTATTATTTCCGACAAAAGACTGCAAATTAGTCCGTCTTCTTCAATTTGATTGTGATTGTATTTTTGAATATCTGGATGCATTATTATAATTTTAATAGCCTCCAAAAACCATTCTCACAGGTAAATTATAATAAATGGCTACATTTTTATCATTGTATTTGGCAGGGCAAAATACAGTTGAAGCTGCAAAACTTTTGAATCCACGATACACCATTAAATCATATTCTAAAATCCCACATGATCTGGTGAATTTATCAAAAACTAAATTCCCTTCATTGTCAATTACAAATTGAATTGCGGTTGAAATATTGGCACTTTCATCGGACTCACCAATATACTTTTGAATGTGTTGGGCAACATTATTTCTTAAGTAATTGGCAAAACAAGTTGTTTCGTCAGTTATACTTAGTCCTAATTTTTTACAAGTATCATGTGTCGGTTGTAATAATTCTTTTGATTCCGTTAATCTTTGGCAAATATCTACAGGTAATACATCTGCTTTCTCAGGCTTCAAAGCGTTGCTAATATTGGTTTTTAGAAGTTTAAATCGGCTGATATAAAATTCATTTATTTTTTTATTAACGAAGTTGAATCTTTTATAAATATGAACTTTATCTTCTTGATATATTTTATCATAATAATTTCTATAAATTAGCCTTTTGGCTTTTTCAAAAGCTTTATACTCTGAAACGGCTTGATCATAATAGGCACTATTTTCTTCATTTGTTATTTCAATTGAACCGTCTTTATTTGGATTGGCTTTTGTTTGGAAAAACATTAAAACTTTTTGTTCTTCTTTTAAATACTCTTGAAAATCAATTTTTAAATCTTCATTTTTAATCAAATCTACTAAGCTATCATTTTTTTGAGACCAAACTGAAAAAGAAAAAAGAAAAAGAAAAAGTTTAAAAATCTTGACCCTCATGTACTATTTATTTTGAAATTGAAAACCAAATATAAAAAAGTCTAGCCATCTTTTGACAACTAGACTTAAAAATTTAATTTTAATGGTTCTTATTCCTGATTTCTAAACACCAGTTGATTATCGAAACAATCCAATAAAACAATGGCATCCGTTTTTATATTTCCTGCCAAGATTTCTTTTGAAAGTTTATTTAAAACTTCTCGTTGAATCACTCTTTTTACTGGTCGAGCTCCAAATTCTGGTTCAAAACCTTTTACGGCTAAATAGTCAATAGCTTCAGGAGTAGCCGACATAGCTATGTGTTGTTGCTCTAACATTTTGAAAACCGATTTCAGTTGTAACCCAACAATCTGTTTGATATTCGCACTTGTTAATGGTGTGAATAGCACAATATCGTCAATTCTATTAATAAATTCTGGTCGAACCGTTTGTTTCAGTAAGTTTAAAACCTCAACTTTAGCCAACTCCATTGCGGTTTCTACACTACCTTTCAAGTTGTCAAATTTCTCCTGAATAAGATGACTTCCGATGTTAGAGGTCATGATGATAATCGTGTTTTTGAAATCCGCTAAACGCCCTTTGTTATCCGTTAATCTGCCTTCATCTAAGACTTGTAATAAAATGTTAAACGTATCAGGATGTGCTTTTTCGATTTCATCTAGTAAAATTACAGAATAAGGTCTGCGTCGCACTGCTTCTGTTAATTGTCCACCTTCATCGTAACCCACATATCCTGGAGGCGCTCCTACTAAACGACTTACACTGTGACGTTCTTGGTATTCACTCATATCAATTCGAGTCATAGCATTTTCATCGTCAAATAAATAATCGGCTAAGGCTTTGGCCAGTTCGGTTTTTCCTACTCCAGTTGTACCTAAGAACAGAAACGTTCCTAAAGGTTTTTTCATGTCTTGTAAACCGGCTCGACTTCTTCTTACAGCATCAGAAATCGCTTCAATCGCTTCCTCTTGTCCTACTACTCTTTTGTGCAATTCATTTTCTAAATTTAGTAATTTTTCGCGTTCACTTTGAAGCATTTTAGTTATGGGAATTCCAGTCCATTTCGCTACAACCTCAGCAATATCTTCTTGCGTAACTTCCTCTTTTATTAACGATTTTTCGTTTTGGTTTTTAGACAATTCAATTTGCAATTCCTCTAATTTCTTTTGCGCTTCGATAATTTTACCATAACGTAATTCGGCTACTTTTCCGTATTCTGCTTCACGTTCCGCACGTTCCGCTTCTAATTTAAAATCTTCAATTTGTTGTTTGTAACTTTGAATGGCATCCACAACATCTTTTTCCGATTTCCATTTGACATAGATTTCATTACGTTGTTCTTTCAGTTCGGATAAATCGATATGTAAGATTTTTAATTTTGATTCGTCTTTTTCTCTTTTAATAGCTTCTATTTCAATTTCTAACTGCATGATTTTACGATCTAAAACATCTAATTCTTCTGGTTTAGAATTGATTTCCATACGCAATCTAGAAGCCGCTTCATCCATTAAATCGATAGCTTTATCTGGCAAGAAACGATTTGTAATATACCGTTGTGACAATTCAACTGCAGCAATTATAGCGTCATCTTTAATTCTAACTTTGTGATGTGTTTCGTATTTTTCTTTAATACCTCTAAGAATTGAAATCGCACTTTCTGTATCGGGTTCGTCTACAGTAACTCTTTGAAAACGACGTTCTAAAGCTTTATCTTTTTCAAAATATTTTTGATACTCGTCTAGAGTTGTAGCTCCAATCGCACGCAATTCGCCTCGAGCTAAAGCTGGTTTTAAAATATTGGCTGCATCCATGGCACCTTCTCCACCACCAGCACCTACTAAAGTATGAATTTCATCTATAAAAAGAATGATATCGCCATCAGCAGAAGTGACTTCTTTTACAACAGCTTTTAAACGTTCTTCGAATTCACCTTTATATTTGGCACCAGCGATAAGCGCACCCATATCTAAAGAATACACTACTTTATCTTTTAAATTTTCGGGCACATCACCATCTACGATTCGGTGTGCTAAACCTTCGGCAATTGCTGTTTTTCCTACACCGGGTTCTCCTACTAACATTGGATTGTTTTTAGTTCTTCGAGTTAGGATTTGCAACACTCTACGAATTTCTTCATCCCGACCAATAACAGGATCTAATTTTCCGCTTTTGGCTAATTCATTTAGATTTTTTCCGTATTTGTTTAAGGCATCATACGTTTCTTCGGCAGAAGATGAAGTAACTCGTTCTCCTTTTCTAAGCTCGGTAATGGCCGCTAATAAATCTTTTTCAGTTACACCTTGATCTTTTAGAATTTGGGCGACCTTACTTTTCGATTTGAAAATAGCTAAAAGAATGTGTTCTAGCGATACAAAATCATCATTCATTTTTTTAGCAATGATTACAGCTTCATTTAAAGTTGACGACGTATTTCTAGACAACATGATGTCGCCACCAGAAACTTTCGGAAAACTCTGAATGGTACTCTCAAGTATTTTTTGGAACAAATCGACATTTACATTGACTTTCTTTAAAATGAATGGCGTAACTGTTGCATCTACTTCTAAAATAGCCTTAAAAATGTGCTCGTTTTCTAGCTGTTGTTGTCCGAAACTTTGTGCAATTTGCTGTGCTAACTGCAAAGCTTCTTGCGATTTAATGGTTAAATTATTTAAGTTCATCTATTTTTGTAATTAAACTAACATTATTATATACAATTGGTATCGTATATTTGCGTAGCAATTGGTCAATATGTGTTCCAAATTAAATTAAACGACAAAATGTCTGTTTTTTGAGTATTTTTACTATGAAAAAACGACAAAATGTCTTAAAAAATGACAAATTATGAGTTTTTTTAAAAATATCTTCGGAGAAAACAAATCTGAAGACAAACAAAGTGAAAACGTGGAAGCTAAATTTTTCACCCTAAACAAGATAGAGCAATTTGATGAAATTGATGCAATTTCTCATACTAAACCCGTTGTGCTTTTTAAACACAGTACACGTTGTATCATCAGCCGAACGGTTTTGAAACAATTTGATAACGATTTTCAGTTTCCAGAAGAAAAAATAGATTGGTATTTGTTAGATTTATTGAATCATAGAGATTTGTCTAATGAAATCGCGAGTAGATATAACGTGGTGCATCAATCGCCACAAATTGTGGTGATTAAAAATGGGAAAGCTGTTTTTAACGAATCGCATGATCGTATTTCTGTGGATGATTTGAAGCAGTTTACTTAGAATTTGGGATTTGGGATTTACGATTTGGGATTTACGATTTGGGATTTACGATTTGGGATTTACGATTTGGGATTTACGATTTGGGATTTACGAAATTTTAATTTGTGATATTTGATTTTGAAATTTTAGTATATATAAAACCTTTCAGAAATGAAAGGTTTTTTTGTTTACATGTAGTTGAACGTTTTAAGCAAATCATTAAAAGTTTCCCGATGGGTTTTACTTCAACCTATTTCACATCAATAAAAAAGCACTTTTGATTTGTCAAAAGTGCTTTTTGTTTTATACAACTATTTGTTATTTCTTGACAATCTGTTTTACAAATTCTTGTCCGTCTACTACTACTCTTATAAAGTAAGTGGCTGCTGGAAATTGCGAAAGATTGATTGTTCGTTCTTTTTCTAAATTGGCTTCTTTTAAAATTCTACCGTTGCTATCCATTACAGCATAATAACTATTTTGAATTTCATTCTTGTTGATGTCTAAATTCAAAATTCCATCTGTTGGATTTGGATAAAAAGTTATAGAAATTGGTTCCTTCACCTCATTTTCTTCTGAGATTTTTGCAGTCGCGCAATTGGTCGCAGTTACCGATAATATACCGTTAGAATTATTTAAACTTCCTGCTGAATTTTTAGCTTTTACTTCATACGTATAAGTAGTACCAGCCGTAATTAAATAGGTATTTAAAAATGACGTTCCAGTTACATCAGAAGCGTATAAATTTCCATTTCTATAAATATCGTAAGAAGTTGCATTCACAGCAGCTGTCCAAGTTACATTAATAGCACTGGTAGTCCCGCTGCAAGTTGGCGTTGCTGATGCGGTAAATGCTCCAGGTGCGCATTGAATAGCAGTTGCAGATAAAGTACCATTTGAGTTGGCAACTGTACCAATATTATTTTTAGCAACCATTGCATACGTGTAAGAAGTTCCTACAGTTACAAACGTATTTAAAAATTGTGTTCCTGTAACATCAGCAGCATATAAACTTCCATTTCTGTATATATCATATGAGGTCGCGTTTGCAGCAGCCGTCCAAGATAAATTCACTCGACTTGTTGTGCCATTACATTCTGCAGTAGCTGAGATCGTAAATGCACCAGGAGCAGCACAATTTAAAGCTACAACCGTTTGGGTTCCGTTTGAATTGTTAGTTTGTGTAGTTGTTGCATTTTTAGCAACTACATAATACGAATAAGTTGTTCCTGAAGTTACAGCAGTATTGGTATATGTAGTACCTGTTAAACTACTTGCGTATAAAACTCCATTTCTGTATACATTATAGGAAGTAGCATTTGCAGAAGCGGTCCAAGTTAATTTGTTTCTTGGTGTTCCAGTACCGCTACATTCTGGAGTAACTGTAATAGTAAAAGCACCGGGAATTGGATTACAATTTGAAGCTATTACTGTTAAGGTACCATTTGAATTAGTAGTTTGTGTTGCTGTAGTGTTTTTAGCTTTAACAGAATAATTATAAGTTGTACCAGCAACAACTGCAGTATTTAAATAAGTTGTTCCTGTAATATTTGCTGCATAAACTACATTATCTCTGTATACATCATAAGATGTGGCATTAGCTGAAGTCGTCCAACTCAAAGCAACTTGTGAAGTTGTTCCGTTACATTGCGGTGTGGCTGTTAAAGTAAAACTTCCTGGTACGGCACAATTTAATGCCACTACAGTTTGCGTTCCGTTAGCATTTGAAGTTTCTGTAGCTGTAGCATTTTTCGCTACTACATAATAAGAATAAGAGGTACCAGAAGTTACTGCTGTATTGGTATAAGTAGTATTGGTTACATTACTGGCATATAAAACTCCATTTCTGTACACATTATAAGCTGTTGCATTTGCCGAAGGCGTCCATGTTAATTTATTTCTTGGTGTGGCAGTGGTACTGCATTCTGGCGTAACCGTTAAAGAAAATGCACCAGGAGCTGGAGAAGCAGCGCAAGTTAAATTCAAATTTGATTTTAACGCATTGAAATAAGACAAAGCAAAAGCATCTCTCCAAGAAGAACTGGTTAATTTTGCGGAATCTGTAGCCGAATCTACAAAACCAATTTCATTTAAACATCCAGTTGCTGCTGAATATCTCAACACTCCTAAATGATAGGCTAAGAAACTATTATCTTCTACACATCGTCTGTTATTCCATGAACCACCGGCAACCATATCGGTTTGAATTTTCTGAGCAAAAGCTATATCTGGCGGTGTGTTGGTATCGTCTTGAGTACAATAAAATGTTTCTGTTCCTGTTCCTCCACCA
Source organism: Flavobacterium difficile (assembly GCF_011392115.1). Lineage (GTDB taxonomy): Bacteria > Bacteroidota > Bacteroidia > Flavobacteriales > Flavobacteriaceae > Flavobacterium > Flavobacterium difficile. The sequence goes on along the minus strand of NZ_JAAJBT010000002.1, from coordinate 419,090 downwards.
GCGTTGCAATGAATACTTAATAACCTGTCGGCATTCCAATTGTTTGCCATTTGGCCACGTTGTGTAACAGAAACCCAACTATTCAAATTGGTAGTTCTTGTCATGTGAACCGTCCAAGTGCAACTGTTTTGAATTAAAGTTCTGGTACGTAAACCCACTTCTAAAGACGTTTCAATTTCAATTGCGGTTCTGCCATCAGGATTATCAGAGGTTGTAGCTCCATAACCATGACCAGGATCTATAACTATAATTTGCGACTGTACATTTACTGAAAACAATACTGCCATTACTATTTTAAATATATTTTTCATAAGAATTACATTTTTAGATTAGCGGTATAAATGGCACCTGTTTTGTCATCTGTAAAAAGTATTTTATTTGCCCCCATAAAGCTTGGAAACATTTCTAATAACACTTCAGTGTTTGAAATTTTTTTAGCTTTTACTGTTTTCAGGTTGAAAAGATAAATCTCTGAATTTGTTACGTTATGACCGTCTTCGCTAGTATCTAAAAACCCTAATAAGTTTTGGCTATCTGCAGACCAAGAAGTGGCAAGTCCTGTTCCTATTTTTTGGCCTTTTCCATTTCCATAGGTATCATAAACCAAAATGTCAGCACCTTTATGAACGGCGACTTTTTTTCCATCTGGAGATAAAAGTGCGTTATAGTATTGTCCTTCTTCGGAAGTAATTACCCAACTTCTTTTGGAAATTAAATCTTTTGCTTCGATTTTAAGTGTTGTCATATTCGTATAAACAACAATTTGACTAGTTGCATTTTTTTCTTTTCCATGATAAGACGATACCATATTGCTATCGATTTCAGGCATCAGAGCTGTTACCCTTGTTTTTAAAGAATAACTGTAGACTTTTGAATCAGAAAAAAATTCATTTGCTTCTTTTTGTTTGAAATAAACCATTTCATTATTATGATCCCAAGAATACCCGTAACCACTACCCTCTTTGTCGGAAATTTGAGTGATTTCATTTGTTTTCAGATTTAAAATGTAAGTACCTCTAAAATGATGTCCGGTTACCAAAGCGAACTTACCATTAGGAGAAACTACAGGGTTGGTGTAAAATCCATCGACATCTACACGTTTCATTTTTTCCATTTTTTGAGAAAAAACAGAATGACTGTTTGCCAAAAGCAAAGCGATTAATACAATTTTTTTCATGCTTTTTTTTTTAAGATTAATTTAACAAAAATAGCATAATTTATTAAAAATCAAATTAGTGCAAAAAAAAGAACAAAAAAAAGCGCATTTGAAAATCAAATACGCTTTTTATGTTTTATGTTGTTGCTTCTTACCTTCTGAATCTATTTCCTGTGATGATTGCTTTTAATTTAGCTTTTAAATCTTCACCTGAATCGTAAACCATTTGTTCGTTGGTAGGAAATGGCACTGCTCTTCTGTCAAAATATTGAAAATACGAATCATCGCATGCGCGTTTGTCACCATTAAAGTTGGCGTAAATATAATCGAAAACAAATTCACTTGATAAAGGATATGCATCAATTAATTGTTTCGTATTTAGATCATGATACTCTACTTTAGCAGTAGTTTGTACCGATTTAAACTGAGTAAATTCGTAAATACTAGCTGTTACAGTTTTCAAATTATCCACCATTACCACATTACCTTTCTCGTCTTTAACCTGGTTTCCATTTGCATCTAAAAGAGGCTTAGTACCATCTTTTATTTGTTTTTCTTTTACAAATTGTTTTTCTCGGACTTGTTCTGGAGAAATTTTTATTTCTCTAAAATTCACAATCATGGCAAAATCATAAGTGATATTGTTTTGTTTTTTGTTGTGATAAACTGTCCATTTGTCATTGATACCGTAAGTACTAAAATCTAACATGTCCTCTTGTAAACGAACTGGAATTACCATTTGGGTATCGTTTTTGGTAGAAACTAAAACAAAATCAGTACCTTTAAATTGTGCTTGATCCATTAAGTCACGTACATCTTTATAATTAGGATTTAACCTATCTAAATAAACTAAATCATCAAAAGCCTCTCGAATGACTAACTTATTTCTTGAAGTAAGTAATTTTTTTGCATTATCATATAAATAAGCGGATAAATCAGCTTTACTAGCGATCAATTCATTAGAGTAATCATTGAAAGGAAAAATAGCATTTCTATTTTCTTTGATTAATTTTAAAGGTAAAACACCTCTAATTCTATCTTGACGGTTGTGCAATTGCGTGTATAAATTGAAGATTTTCTCTAAATTCGCAGGATTTTTTTCTTTGATTAACAACGACAATTCATTTAAATCACGTTCTTTAGCTTTAGCAAAAGCCTCCTCTAAAAGATACACGTAATCTTGATTTCCTTTCGCGTTTTTATTAATCCTTAAACCCTCTAGAGCTCGGTTAATAGCGCCATCATAATCTCCGTTACTTAACATGCTTTGTGTATTTCTTACACCACAAGAAACTAAAAATAAGGCGATAAAAAGTGTTGTAATTTTCTTCATATTCTTTTATTTTTTTTAGTTAAGACAATGACTTGCCAAAATTAAAATTTCATTTCTATGGCAGGTAATAATTTACTCGAAACTTCACCAAAACCAATTCTTACCTGATCATTTTGACAATATCCTCTTATAATTACAGTATCATTATCGTTAATAAATTTACGTTCAGAACCGTCATTCATTTTTAAAGGTTTTTGTCCACCCCATGACAATTCCAACATGGATCCGAAAGAATCTGGTGTAGGTCCGGAAATCGTTCCACTTCCCATCATATCGCCTGAATTCACTCTACACCCATTAATGGTATGATGTGCCAATTGTTGACTCATCGTCCAGTACATGTATTTAAAGTTTGAATTAGAAACTATAGTTTCTTCAGCATTTTCTGGTTGAATGGCTACTTGTAAATTGATATCGTAGGCGTGTTTACCAGTTTGTCTTAAATATGGTAAAGGTTCCGGATCTTGAACAGGTGATTCACATTTGAATGGTAATAAAGCATCTAAAGTTACAATCCAAGGTGAAATTGACGAAGCAAAATTCTTAGCTAAAAAAGGTCCTAACGGAACGTATTCCCATTTTTGAATGTCTCTTGCAGACCAATCATTGAATAAAACCATTCCGAAAATACATTCTTCCGCATTTTCTACTGAAACAGGTTCACCCATAATATTAGCATCTGTAGTAATAAAAGCCGTTTCTAATTCGAAATCTACTAATCTAGAAGGTCCGAAAACAGGTTGCGTTTCTCCATTTGGTAACGTTTGTCCGTAAGGTCTATGAACTGGAATACCACTTGGAACAATGGTTGAGCTTCTTCCATGATATCCTACAGGAATGTGCAACCAGTTTGGCAACAAAGCATTTTCTGGATCACGAAACATTTTTCCAACGTTTGTGGCGTGTTCTTTACTAGAATAGAAGTCGGTATAATCTCCAATTTGAACAGGCAAAAGCATTTCTACATCTGAAATATTGAAAATTACGATATTTTTATGCGATTCGTTATCTCTTAATTTGGGATTGGTATCTAAAAATATATCCGATAACCTATTTCTTACCAAGCGCCAAGTTTTTCTTCCGTCAGAAATAAAATCATTAAGTGTATCTTGCATGAACATATCGTCCGTCAATTCAATACCTTCAAAATACCCTAATTGTTGTAAAGCCCCCATATCGATGGCATAATCACCAATCCTTGTTCCGATAGTAATTACATCCTCTTTAGTAATAAAAACACCAAAAGGAATATTCTGAATTGGGAAATCACTATCTTTTTTAATCTCTAACCAAGATTTTCTACTTGGATCGTTGGCAAAATTTGGCATATCTATATGTTAAGTTTTTTGTTAATTATTGAGTAATCAAAATTAAACTATCCATTCAATTTACCAAACATTTTTTGTATTTTTGACAAAATTTAAATTTAATCATACAAATGCAACGCGACGAACTTATTTTTGACTTGATTTTAGACGAGCAAGACAGACAAATTCATGGAATTGAATTAATTGCTTCAGAAAACTTTGTAAGTGACCAAGTAATGGAAGCTGCTGGTTCATGTTTAACCAATAAATATGCAGAAGGATATCCTGGAAAAAGATATTATGGAGGCTGTGAAGTAGTAGATGTAGTAGAACAAGTTGCTATAGATAGAGTAAAAGAATTATTTGGCGCTGAATATGCCAACGTGCAACCACACTCGGGTTCTCAAGCTAATACTGCTGTTTTTGCTGCGTGTTTAAAACCTGGAGATAAAATTTTAGGATTCGATTTATCTCACGGTGGCCATTTAACTCATGGATCTCCTGTTAATTTTTCTGGTAAATTATACACACCTAGTTTTTATGGTGTAGATCAAGAAACCGGTTTATTGAACTACGATAAAATCCAAGAAATTGCAACCAAAGAACAACCAAAAATGATTATTGCTGGTGCTTCTGCGTATTCTCGTGATATGGATTTCAAACGTTTCCGTGAAATTGCAGATTCAGTGGGTGCCTTATTATTAGCGGATATTTCTCATCCTGCAGGATTAATTGCTAAAGGATTATTGAATGATCCAATTCCACATTGCCATATTGTGACAACAACTACACATAAAACCTTACGTGGACCACGTGGTGGATTGATCATGATGGGTAAAGATTTTCCAAATCCATGGGGATTAACTACTCCAAAAGGTGAAATCAGAATGATGAGTCATGTTTTAGACATGTCGGTTTTCCCTGGAAATCAAGGCGGACCCTTAATGCACATCATCGCTGCCAAAGCAGTAGCATTTGGTGAATGTTTAACTGATGAATTTTTCCGTTATGCCTTACAAGTTCAAAAAAATGCAAAAGCTATGGCGGAAGCGTTTAACAAAAGAGGTTATCATTTAATTTCAGGTGGTACAGATAATCACATGATGTTAATTGACTTACGCAATAAAAACATTTCTGGAAAAGAAGCGGAAAACGCATTAGTGAAAGCAGAAATAACTGTAAATAAAAATATGGTTCCTTTTGACGACAAATCACCATTTGTAACGTCTGGAATTCGTGTTGGAACTCCAGCTATTACCACTCGTGGTTTAGTGGAAGAAGACATGGAAACTATTGTAGCTTTAATTGATAAAGTAATAATGAACCATACCAACGAAGATATTTTAGAAGAAGTTGCGGAAGAAGTTAACGAATTAATGGGCGAAAGAGCCATGTTTGTTTTTTAATTTAGCTTAAAAGTGTAACAGTTTATAAATTTAAAAGGTATTACGTAAAATTGTTAAAAAGTATTGAGGTTAAAAAGTTAAAGATTTAGCGATAAATAATTTATTTAATGTTTTTAAACACTCAAAATCTTGAAACAATTTTCACATAATACCTTTTATCAATTGCATGCAAAATTTAAGTTGAAATTTACAATTCATAACCTTTTAAACCATACCTTTTACACCCTTAAACTTATAAACTCTTAAATATAAGATTATGTCCGTTTTACGATTGCAATTACCAACCGATCCACGTTGGGCTAATATAGTAGAAGAAAACCTTGAAGATATTTTAAGTGATCATGCTTGGTGCGAACAAAAAGCCGCTACTAATGCCATCATGTTAATTATCAATAATGCAGAAAAAGAAGATTTAGTTACAGAAATGACCGCAATTTCAATTGAAGAAATGCAGCATTTTCAAATGGTTCATGACATCATCAAAGCTAGAGGCTACGAATTTTTACGAGAAAGAAAAGACGATTATGTAAATGAGTTGGCCAAATTCATGAAAAAATCTTCAGACGGAAGTCGAGAATGTGGCTTAATTGAACGCCTACTTTTTGCTGCCATGATTGAAGCCAGAAGTTGTGAACGATTTAAAGTTCTTTCTGAAAATTTGAAAGATGAAGAATTGGCCAAATTTTATCGTGAACTAATGGAAAGTGAAGCCGCACATTACACCACTTTTATCAACTTAGCTAGAAAATACGCTGAAACTATTGATGTAGAAAAACGCTGGAAAGCTTGGCTTACATACGAGGCCAGTGTAATAGCCAAATATGGTGAAGGTGTTACTGTGCATGGATGATAAGACCTATAAAAAACTACTGCAGCTATTAATTAGAAGCCACAAAAATGACCCACGAACAAACCGCCATAAAGGCTACATATTTTAGCATAATAGGAAACACTTGTTTGGCCTTAATAAAAGGTTTGGCTGGATTTTTCGGAAATTCTTATGCTTTAGTGGCAGATGCCATTGAATCGACAACAGATATTTTCGCTTCATTTTTAGTGTTATTTGGCATAAAATATTCGAACCGACCTGCAGATGATAATCATCCGTATGGTCACGGAAGAGCTGAGCCTTTAATTACCTTTTTAGTAGTTGTTTTTTTAATTACTTCGGCAACTATTATTGCTGTTGAAAGCATACAAAATATTGGTACACCACACGATTTACCGAAACCATGGACATTAATTATTTTAGCCGTAATTATTGGTTGGAAAGAATATTCTTTTCAAATGGTAATGAAAAAAAGCATCATTACTAATAGCTCATCCTTAGAAGCTGATGCATGGCACCACAGAAGTGACGCTATAACATCAATTGCCGCTTTTGTTGGAATTTCAATAGCTTTATTTTTAGGAAAAGGGTACGAATCAGCTGATGATTGGGCCGCTTTATTTGCTTCTCTTTTTATTCTTTACAACAGTTATCAGATTTTCAGACCTGCATTGGGCGAAATTATGGACGAACATCGTTATGAGGATTTAGTGGAAAACATTCGTAAAGAATCGCTAAAAGTAGAAGGAATACTAGGCACAGAAAAATGTTTCATTAGAAAAGCAGGAATGAAATATCATGTAGATTTACACGCCATTGTCGATGCAACAATTTCTGTTAAAGAAGGCCATGATTTAGCCCATAAATTAAAAGATACGTTAAGAAGTCAAATTCTAGAATTAGGTCATGTTTTAATTCATGTTGAACCCAATGAAGAATAACAAAAAAACTCCTAATTTTAGATGAAATTGGGAGTTTTTTTGTTCTTTGTGACCTCGTCTGGATTCAAACAAAAAACCTTCCATTTCTGAAAGGTTTTTTATTAACTAAAATTTAAAATTCGGTAAATCCCAAATCGTAAATCGTAAATCGTAAATCGTAAATCGCAAATTAAACTTACATATTACGTCTGTACTGCCCACCAACTTCAAACAAAGCTGCAGTAATTTGACCTAACGAACAAACTTTAGTAGCATCCATTAACTTCTCGAAAATGTTTTCGTTTTTAATTGCCGCTTCTTGTAAAGTATGTAAGTGCTGACTCACTAAATCAGCATTCGCTTGTTGTAAATTCGTTAGCATTTCAATTTGATACGCTTTTTCTTCTTCTGTTGCGCGAATTACTTCCGCAGGAATTACTGTTGGCGAACCTTTTGAACTTAAGAAGGTATTTACACCAATAATTGGGAATTCACCGGTATGTTTTAAGGTTTCATAATACAAACTTTCTTCTTGAATTTTAGAACGTTGGTACATCGTTTCCATCGCTCCTAACACACCGCCACGTTCTGTAATTCTGTCGAACTCTTGTAAAACCGCTTCTTCTACTAAATCCGTTAATTCTTCGATGATGAAAGAACCTTGAATTGGATTTTCGTTTTTCGCTAAACCTAATTCTTTATTAATAATCAACTGAATTGCCATCGCTCTACGCACTGATTCTTCGGTTGGAGTGGTAATCGCTTCATCATAAGCATTCGTATGTAACGAGTTACAGTTGTCGTAAATCGCGTACAAGGCTTGTAATGTGGTACGAATGTCGTTGAAGTCAATTTCTTGAGCATGTAACGAACGTCCAGAAGTTTGAATGTGGTACTTCAACATTTGCGCTCTTTCGTTCGCTCCGTATTTGTTTTTTAAAGCTTTCGCCCAAATTTTACGAGCTACGCGACCAATTACCGCATATTCTGGGTCAATTCCGTTAGAGAAAAAGAACGATAAGTTCGGTCCGAAATCGTTGATATTCATACCACGACTTAGATAATATTCCACGTAAGTGAAACCATTTGCCAATGTGAAAGCCAACTGCGTAATAGGATTCGCTCCAGCTTCCGCGATATGATATCCAGAAATAGAAACCGAGTAGAAATTACGAACGTTTTCTTTAATGAAATATTCTTGCACGTCACCCATTAAACGTAAAGCAAATTCTGTAGAGAAAATACACGTATTTTGTGCTTGATCTTCTTTTAAAATATCCGCTTGAACCGTTCCACGAACTTGTGCTAAGGTTTTAATTTTGATATCAGTATAAACCTCTAAAGGTAAAACTTGATCACCAGTTACTCCTAAAAGCATCAATCCTAAACCATTATTTCCTTCTGGTAATTCTCCTTGATAAGAAGGACGAGTGATACCTTTTTTCTTATAAATCTCAGCAATTTTTGCTTCAACTTCTGCTTGTAAACCATTTTCTATGATATATTTTTCACAATTTTGGTCAATCGCCGCATTCATGAAAAACCCTAATAACATAGGAGCTGGTCCGTTGATGGTCATCGAAACTGAAGTTGCAGGGTGACTTAAATCGAAACCAGAATATAATTTCTTCGCGTCATCTAAACAGCAAATAGAAACTCCGGCATTTCCAATTTTTCCATAAATATCAGGACGCACGTGTGGGTCATTTCCGTAAAGTGTTACCGAGTCGAAAGCAGTTGATAAACGCTTTGCTGGTAATCCTGCACTTACATAATGAAAACGTTTGTTCGTTCTTTCTGGTCCACCTTCACCGGCAAACATTCTTGATGGATCTTCTCCTTCACGTTTAAATGGATATAATCCAGAAGCGAATGGAAATTCTCCAGGAACATTTTCTTGTAAATTCCATTTTAAAATATCACCCCAAGCTTGGTATTTTGGAAGTGCAACTTTTGGAATTTGAGAATGTGAAAGCGATTCGGTATGTGTAGCAATTTTAATTTCTTTATCACGAACTTTAAAACTGTAAATTGGGTTTTTGTATTTGTTTACTTTTTCATCCCAAGTTAAAATGATTTCCCAATTATAAGGATCTAAATTCATTTTTACTCGGTCGAATTCTTTAGTCAATAATAAAATGAAATCTTTATTATCAGCAGTAAGTTGTAAAGAACTTTCAACAATTCCAGCTTTATCTAGTTGAGGTAAATTTCCGTTTACGGATTCCACAGTTTTGAAAATTCCGTATAATTTTTGTGCGACTTCAACTTGTGTGAAAGCGGTTTCATCATATTTTCTATTATTTTCTGCAATTTCAGATAAGTAACGCGTTCTATGAGGTGGAATTACGAAGATTTTCTCGCTCATTTCACGAGTAATTTCGAATGTAGATTGCAATTCGGAATTGGTTTTTTCTACAATTTTATCCATGATAGATTTGTACAACGTATTCATTCCAGGATCGTTAAACTGCGAAGCAATTGTACCGAAAACTGGCATTTCATCTGGATTGACATCCCATAAATTATGATTGCGTTGGTATTGTTTTTTTACATCACGAATCGCATCTAAAGCACCACGTTTGTCAAATTTATTTAAAGCTACTAAATCAGCGAAATCTAACATGTCGATTTTCTCTAATTGCGTAGCCGCTCCGAATTCTGGCGTCATTACATATAAAGACACATCAGAATGGTCCATAATTTCGGTATCCGATTGTCCGATTCCAGAAGTTTCTAAGATGATGATATCATAATTTGCGGCTTTTACTACTTCAATCGCATCAGCCACATATTTAGATAAGGCTAAGTTCGATTGACGCGTTGCTAACGAACGCATGAAAACTCTAGAATTGTTAATCGCGTTCATACGGATTCTGTCTCCTAATAAAGCGCCACCTGTTTTTCTTTTTGATGGATCAACCGAAATTAAACCGATAGTTTTATCTGGGAAATCTATTAAAAAACGACGCACGATTTCGTCTACTAAAGACGATTTTCCTGCACCACCAGTTCCTGTAATTCCTAAAACTGGCGTTTTACTATCTTTATTTTTCTCTCTAATTTTATCTAAAATTGGCTTCGCTATTTCAGGGAAGTTTTCTGCAGAAGATATAATTCTTGCAATAGCACGAGGATTTTTATTTTCTAATTCAGCTACTTCATCAGTAATTACATCACCAACCGCATAATCTGAACGTTGTACTAAATCGTTAATCATACCTTGTAAACCCATGGCACGACCATCATCTGGAGAATAAATTTTAGTAATTCCGTACGCATGTAATTCTTCAATTTCAGATGGCAGAATCACACCACCACCACCACCAAATATTTTGATATGACCTGCTCCTTTTTCCTTTAGCAAATCGTACATGTATTTGAAGTATTCGTTATGACCCCCTTGATAAGAAGTCATTGCAATGGCATTCGCATCTTCTTGAATGGCTGTGTTTACAACTTCTTCCACACTTCTATCGTGTCCAAGATGTATGACTTCCACACCAGTGGCTTGAATAATTCTACGCATAATGTTAATCGCGGCATCATGTCCATCGAAAAGTGATGCTGCTGTAACAATTCTTACTTTATTAATAGGAATATAAGGTATTTGTGGTTCCATTTTTAAATTTTGTTCGATTTTAAGGGTGCAATTTACGAATTTAATAATTTTTTATTCTAATAAAATGTAGTAAAAAATCAACAAATTATTAAAAGAAAGTATCTTTGTGATAGATTTTTAATTAACGGCATAAATTTTGTTTCCATTTTGTACAACCATAAAATTTAAAAACATGAAAAAAATTATTTTCCTATTAGTTTGTATCCCTTTTTTTAGTCACGCGCAATTAAAAAATGCTATTAAAAAAGCTACAACGAAAGTCACCACAAAAACAGCTGCCGTATCCACTATAGAAATTGCTAATGGTTTGAAAGAAGCCTTAGATAATGGTGTAAAAAAGCAAGTAACTAAACTCACAGCTGTTGATGGTTTTTATAAAAATGAATTGGTTAAAATTTTACTTCCAGAAGAGTTACAAAAAGTAGATAAAAGACTACGTCAAATTGGATTAGGAAGTTTAGCAGATGAAGGAATATTGCTATTGAACAGAGCGGCTGAAGATGCGGTGAAACAATCGACTCCAATATTTATCGATGCGATTAAAAACATGAGTTTTTTAGATGCCAAAAACATTTTGTTAGGCAGTGAAAATGCTGCAACTACTTATTTACAAACCTCAACAAATAAAGCACTTTATGACAAATTCAACCCCATCATAAAAACTTCTTTAGCCAATGTTGGTGCAGATGCGGTTTGGAAGAAAATTATAGAGAAATACAACGCCATTCCTTTGGTAACCAAAATTAATCCAGATTTAACTGATTATACTACCAATAAAGCCTTAGAAGGAGTATTTAAAATGATTACCGTTGAAGAAAAAAACATAAGAAGTGGTATCGATGCTAGAACCTCTGCGCTTCTTAAAAAAGTTTTTGCTTTACAAGACAAAAAATAAATAACAACTATGAAAAAAATAGTTTTATCACTGGCGCTGTTCTCTTTAGTTAGTTGTGCAGAAATGCAACAAGTTTTAGACCAATTGCCACAACAAACTGGAATTTTGAGTCAAGCTGAAATGGGTAACGGATTAAAAGAAGCGTTGCAAAACGGTATTACCAAACAAGTTTCGAAACTAACAGCTACAGACGGATTTTTTAGAAATGAGGCTGTGAAAATTGTATTGCCAGAAGAATTACAAAAAGTAGATACTAAATTACGTCAAATAGGATTGAACAAATTAGCGGATGATGGTTTGAGAATTTTAAACAGAGCTGCTGAAGATGCTGTAAAAGAAGCGACACCAATTTTTGTGGATGCGGTAAAACAAATGACTTTTACTGATGCTAAAAATATTTTGTTGGGAAATGAAAATGCTGCTACAAATTATTTACAAACTACAACTTCAAGTGCATTGTATGAAAAATTTAATCCTGTGATTAAAAGTTCGTTTGCAAAAGTAGGCGCGGATAAAATTTGGACACAAATCATCACAAAATACAACAGCATTCCATTAGTAAAAAAAGTAAATCCTGATTTGACGGATTATACCACAAACAAAGCGATGGAAGGCGTTTTTAAAATGATTGCTTTGGAAGAAAAAGACATTCGAACCAATTTTTCAGCAAGAACTTCCGATGTATTAAAAAAAGTTTTCGCTTTACAAGACAAAAAACAAATTTAACATCCATAACACAAGTATAACATAACCTTAACAAAAATAACTATTTATATTTCAGATATTTGTAACTTAATAAATAGGTTTTGTTAAGGTTAGTTTTTAGTTAAAGAACAACTGAAATTTAGGTTTCAGTTGTTTTTTTTTATGTCGACTTTTGATTTTTCAAATAAGCAATCACTTCAGTATTGAAAACTTCCCATTTTTCTACATTTACTACATGTCCGCAATTTTCAATTACTAATAATTTCGAAGATTTATAATGACTTTCAACCACTTTTCGAACAGAAGGCAAAAACATATAATCTTCATCTCCCATAACATACAAAGTGGGAACTTGTAATTCTACTTGACGAAACCATTTTAGTACTGGATTAATTTCAGCCGTTAATTTAAACCATTTGATAAACTCTTTTTGGTAGAGTTTTTTAGCTTCATTTATAAATAAAAGTCGAGATTGTTTATGATTTTTATTCGGCATAATTACAAAAGCAAAAAAACGGTACAAAACCAAATAAGGTAAAACATATTTGAAAATATTACCCAATCGCATTAAAATTTGTGAACGAAAATTCATTTTTAAAATCGCGCCACCCATAATCATACTTTGGACTCTATTTTCATACATTTCTGCAAATTGCCTAATAACAATAGTGCCTAACGAAATACCAATAAAATGTGATTTCTCAATTTTTAAATGATTTAAAACTTCTAAAACATCGTTAGCTATCGCTTTAAAGGTGTATTTTTTAGAGATTTTTTCTTTAGAATTTCCGTGACCTCTTAAGTCAAGGAGTAAAACATTAAAATGCTTTTTAAACTCTTTAATTTGTTTGAACCAGATTGACGAGCTGCCGCCAGCACCATGAACAAAAGTAACCCATTCGGTTGTAGAAGTATTTTCGTATGTGGTGTAGGCTATCATTTTATTTGTAAATGTATAGTTTTTCTTGTAATAAAGTAAAATAATCGAAGGCTTTTACTAATCTTGTTCCGTACCATGAAAACATTTCACCATCTACGAAAATTGTTTTTGCATGATGAGTGTGTCGCCCCAATTCGAAAGCATGTTCATCTTTAAACGGGAAAGGTTCAGAAGATAAAAATACAAAATCTGGATCGCCTTGAATACGCATTTTGTTGATGACCACTTCTGGATATCTGCCTTCGTATTTCGGATTGTTATCGTAAATATTTTCTAAACCATTGAGTTTAAGCATTTCATTTATGAAAGTATCGCCAGCGGCTACCATATAAGGATTCGCCCAAATAAAATACGCTACTTTTTGTTTGGCATTTTCTTCAAATTTGGCGGCTACTACTTCTTTAAACTTTTCATAACCAAAGTTGATTTTATCGATCCATTTTTGGGCATTGGTTCTTTTATTGAAAACATTTCCGAAATCTTCAATCATTTTGTTATTATCGGCAATCGTAATGATATCTGTGACCCAAACCGGACAAATATCTTTCAATTGTGCTACAATTTCTTTCGTGTTCTCTTCTTTATTCGCAATTATAATATCGGGTTGAAGTGCTTTTATTTTATCGTATTTGATGTTTTTCGTACCGCCAATAATTTCTTTGGTCGATTTAAAATGAAACGGATGGACACAAAATTTAGTAATCCCAACAATACTATCTTCCAAACCTAAATCGTATAATAATTCGGTTTGAGAAGGTACTAAAGAAATAATTCTCTTTGGTGTATTTTCGAAAGTGTGAGTTGTACCAAGTTGGTCGGTGAATTGTTTCATGTTAAGGCAAATATGGAATTTCTGATTGTTTAAAATTATAGTATTCTGATATAATTTTTGCTTGAAGATCTGTAAGCAACATTGTATTTAAATCATTTCCAGAATACAAAAGATAAAATTGCTCTTTTATTCCGTTATCCACTAAAAGCTTATTTACTTTTTTAAAAAAATTTCTAGGCGCAGTATCCCAAAATGAATAGTCTTCTAATTCATTTTTAGTAAAAAGCTTAATTTTTTCGTTATTGATGATAATTTCAAAGGAACTTTCAAAATCTTCTTGAATTTTAACCTCTAAATGATACTTTCTTTTTGCTAAAATTTTATTTAATTCAGGAATAAAAAAATCAAAATTTAATTCTGCTAATTCTTCGGCATCAATAGCTGCTATTCTATGATTATGAGCATTATAAATATTAAACGAATCAACCACTTCAGCTCTTAGTGAATCCATTTTATCGGCATCTGCAAATTCTAAAAAATTGTTTGCAATTAACCTTTCGCCAAAAACTTTATTTTTAGCAATGTCTTTTTTTTGAGAAAATGAAAAAAAACTTAAAAAAATAAAAATGACAAAAACCCTATTCATATAAATATTAAACATTTAAAATTTCTTCCATCTCAACTTGCAACTTCAGGGCTTCTTCCCTAGCCTTCTGTGCAAAATCGGTACCGTTTGAGGCGTAAATAATTCCTCGTGAAGAATTGATTAACAATCCAACGTTTGGATTCATTCCATATTTACACACTTCAGCTAAACTTCCACCTTGAGCGCCAACTCCTGGAACAAGTAAAAAACTTTCTGGGACAATTTTTCTAATTTCAGAAAAGTATTCTGCTTTTGTGGCTCCCACTACATACATTAAATTTTGACTATTTTTCCAATTTTTAGAGGTTTCCAAAACAGTTTTATATACTTCTTGTCCATTTGCTTCTAACGTTTGAAAATCGAAAGCACCTTCATTAGACGTTAAAGCTAGCATAATCGTGTGTTTATTTTCAAAAGCTAAAAATGGTTCTACTGAATCTTTTCCCATGTAAGGAGCAACAGTTACTGAATCGAAATTTAAATCTTCGAAAAACGCTTTGGCATACCTAGTTGAAGTATTTCCGATATCACCACGTTTGGCATCCGCAATGGTAAAAATCTCAGGATACTTATCGTTGATATATTGAATCGTTTTTTCCAAAGACTGCCAACCTTTTATCCCATAAGCCTCATAAAAAGCTGTATTGGGTTTATAAGAAACACATAAATCGTGTGTAGCATCAATTATAGCTTTATTAAATTCGAAAATAGGATCTTCTGTAGCTAATAAATGTGATGGAATTTTGGTTAAATCGACATCTAAACCAATACATAAAAACGATTTTTTTTGTTGAATTTGCTCTGTAAGTTGCCTTGTAGTCATGTAAAATTGTGTTGTTTGGCAAATTTACAAAATTAATTTTTAACATTTTCTTTGTTAGCTAACTTAATCCGTTTACATTTGTTTCAATAAATTATATTTTTTGAAAAAACTTTTAATCGCTATTGTATTTTTATTTCTGACCTCATTAATTCATGAGCACTTGGAAATTTTTGTTTACACTAAAAGTAAGTGTAAGCATACAATTATGGATAAAAGTGATGTAGATGTAGATGTTTCAGAAGATGCTGACACAGACGGCTTAGAGGAAAATGACGATGTAAAATACCCAGATATCTTAGGGCCAAACTATTTGTTCTTTTACAAAGAAAGTACCAAAAAAATAATAATATATTCAATATCCGCAGCACAAATTACGCCATTTAAAGCTATAATTTCTCCACCTCCAGAAGTAATTTAATTTCTATATCATTGTAATAATCTGATTACAAATGATATATTTTTTATTTCCTAGTATTAAATTACTAAACAAACTGATTGGCTTTTATCGAATAGCATTCTATTTACTTAGAAAATAAAATATTCAATAATAACTATCAAATTATCAAACAATTTAAAAAAAACAAATGATAAAAACTAAATTTCCAACAAATCCTATCGATCGTTTAAAATTATTTTTCACTTTTTTTGATTCAAGATGGGAAGATTTGACAAAAGAAAACTGGATAAAAACTGTTTATCAAGATTTCAGTGCTGGGTTAATTGTCGCGATGACCGCTATACCAATGGCAATGGGTTTTGCTATGGCAATGGGCATGCGCCCTGAACATGGAATTATAGCCGGTGCCTTAGCTTGTGTAATTGGAAGAACATTTGGAGGATCTAAATATCAAGTATATGGTCCCACAGCTGCATTTATTCCAGTTATTGCTGCTTTAATTTCTAAATATAGTAACCCTGAAATCGGAGGAAACTTTGAACAAGCACATGGTTTTTTGGTCTTTGTTTCAATCCTTTCAGGTTTAATATTAATCATAATGGGTATTTTTGGTGTTGGAAAGTATGCCAAATTGGTTCCTAATTCAATTATTGTAGGTTTCACTGTAGGAATTGCTATCTCCATAGCTTTAACTAATTTTGAAGATATTCTTGGTATAGAAAATTTTAAGGAGTTTATAGGGCAAGATGAGGATATCAACGGTGGACTTGTTCATAACATCAAAATGGCTATATCAAACATAGACCATATTAATATTTATTCAATTATCATTGGTATTGTAACTTTTGTTTTAGCTAAATATCTATTAAAAATTTCAATTTATATTCCCGGACCTGTAATAGCAATGGCAACTGCAACCATTTTAGCTGCAACTTTATTTGCTGACAAAAATTTAATTTTAGTTAGAGATTTATATGGTTCAATACCAAATAGTTTTTTTAAAATACAACTGCCTTATTTACCTGAAATGAACTCTTCAGTGTATTTAGACATTGTTTACTTTGTGGTTAGTATTGTTTTTGTATCTGGCATTGAAAGTGTTTTATGCTCTTCAATGGCCGATAGATTAGCTAATAACGAAAAAACACCCTTTAATGCAGACAAAGAATTTTTTGGTCAAGGATTGGTGCAAATTTTCACACCTTTAGTCCAAGGTTTTCCTTGTACTGGTGCCCTTGCCAGAACTGCAACGAGCATAAAAGCTGGAGCAAAAACTCCATTGGCAGGTTACTTTAAAGCCATTCTAAAACTTTCAATGGCATTTTATTTAGCCCAATATCTTGAACTTATACCTATGGCCTGCATTGGTGGAATTTTAGTTTGGGTGGCAAGCAACATGATTAAACCTTCAGAAATAAAAGAAATAAAAAAATTAGGCAAATTTGAATTTGCTACAATGGTATACACTGCTGTTATGGTTCCTTTAACAGACTTTTTAACTGGCGTGTTAACAGCATTAATTATTTATTTTTTTGTAAAATATTTTTTCAAAAAAAAACAAATTTTAAACTGAATAATTAAATAAGTTTAATTAAATAAATTTCATAAAAAACAATTAAAATTTAATATTTATGAGCAGCGATTTTTATAAAAAAATTTTAGACAACAACAAAAAATGGGTAGAAAGTCAATTAGCTATTGACAACGAGTACTTTAAAGATTTAGCAAAAGGACAACAACCCCCATTATTATGGATTGGATGCTCGGATAGTAGAGTACCTGCTAACGAAATTATTGGAGCAAAACCTGGTGAAGTTTTCGTACACAGAAACATTGCCAACATGGTTATTCATAGCGATATGAACATGTTAAGTGTTTTAGATTATGCCGTAAATGTTTTAAAAGTAAAACATGTAATTGTTTGCGGACATTATGGTTGTGGTGGTGTGAAAGCTGCTATGGGCAATCAATCGATTGGATTAATTGATAACTGGATTCGACACATTAAAGATGTATATCGTTTACATGAAAACTATTTAAACTCAATTGAAGATGAAGAAGAACGTTTTAACAAATTTGTGGAAGTCAATGCACAAGAACAAGTATTTGATTTAGCGAAAACTTCAATTGTACAAAATGCTTGGAGAAATGGCCAAGATTTAACACTTCATGGTTGGACTTATGGTTTAAACTCTGGGTATGTGACAGATTTAGGTGTAAATATGAGTTCAAACGAAGAGCTAGATGAAGTGTACCAATTGAAGTTCTCTAACTAAAACAAAATTAAAAGCATTGAATAAGCATTAAGTAAATAGGCATTCCAATCGTAATATTTAATGGAAAGGTTACCGCCAATGCCATGGGTAAAAACAATCCAGGGTTTGCTTTTGGAACGGCTATTTTCATGGCAGCAGGCACCGCAATGTAAGAGGCGCTTGCTGCTAATACTGCTAAAATAAATCGGTTACCTATATCGGTGGTAACGATTTGACTACAAAACGCTACTAAACATCCATTAACCAATGGAATGACTAAAGCGAAAAGTACGGCAAACCAGCCACTTTTTACAAAATCACCTAATTTTTTACCACTAACAATTCCCATATCTAGTAGAAAAATTGCCAAAAAGCCTTTAAATAAATCGTTGGTAAAAGGTTTAATTCCCATAGCTTGTTCTTCACTTGCTAATAAACCTATCACTAAACTACCTAAAATTAGTAACACACTTCCATTGGTAAACGAATGTTTGACTAAAGAAACTATGGAAGTATTGGTTTCTTTTTTCTTATCGAACATTCTAATTAAAATAACACCAACAATAATGGCTGGCGCTTCCATTAATGCCATAACTGCTACCATGTGGCCGCTAAAAGTTAGGTTCTGGATTTCTAAAAAAGAAGCAGCTGTTACAAATGTTACAGCACTTACCGATCCATAAGCTGCGGCTATAGCACCAGCATCATATACACTAAATTTTCTTCGTAAAATAAAATAGCAATAAATAGGAATCAGTAAGGCAATTACAACACCAAATAAAACCGACCATACAATTTCTAAAGTAAAGTGACTGTGCGCTAATTCTTGTCCGCCTTTAAATCCGATAGAAAACAAAAGATATAAGGAGATAAATTTAGAAGAATTCGGCGGAATTTCTAAATCACTTTTTACTTTAACGGCAATTATTCCTAAAATAAAAAATAATAAGGCTGGATTGGTAAGGTTTTCAAATAGTAAATCTAAATTCATTTTTTTAGTTTTTTGTTGCTCGTTCTAAACGATCATTAATTGATTTTCCTAAATCTATGTCAGGAAATTTTTGTGCAATTATTATATCCAAATGAAGTTGGTCTAAACGATGCATTGCGGCATATAAATTGGAAGCTGCTTCTTTGTAACTTCCTATGTTGGATAAAATTTCCTTTGTACTTGAACTATTAGTAACTTCTATGTCTTGAAATAATAAAAATCCAACTTGTTGTAATTCGTATTTTTTTGAAGTCGCTATGACATCGTCTGTCAGAATTAATTTTGTTTTGGGTGCATAATGTTTCGTTAACATTCCTGGAGCTTCTGGAGCTTCTGTTGTCGATGAAGTAATTTTTGAATGGTTTTTGATGGAAATCGGACCAATAACTTGTTCTATTTCTTCCTTTGAAATCGCGCCTAATCGGTACAAAACAGGTACATCATTTTCAAATCCAATTATAGTAGATTCAATCCCATTTGTACAGTCGCCACCGTCTAAAACCATAGGAAGGCATTCTGGAAAATAATCGGCTACATGTTGAGCTGTAGTCGGACTAATAGAACCAAACGGATTCGCACTAGGAGCCGCTAATGGAAAATCTAATTTAGCCAATAGCTCTAAAGTTAAAGGATGATTTGGAATTCTGATCGCAACGGTATCTTTTCCTCCAGTAATTAAATTTGAAACGGAATCCTTTTTTTTCAATACTAAAGTTAAGGAACCAGGCCAAAAGGCAGCAGCAAGTTGTGCCGCTTTTTCTGGAAGTTCCTCCACCAAATCGGTTAATTGATTTGCGCTATGAATATGAACAATTAATGGATTATAAAACGGACGTTTTTTAGTTTCAAAAATGGCATTTATGGCCTTTTCACTATAAATATTACCTGCTAATCCGTATACCGTTTCTGTAGGAATAGCTATTACTTGCTCGGCATCTAACCATTTCTTGGCTAAATCTATATCTTTTGAAAGTTTTATCATAAATTAAGGATTACAAGTATCACAATACATCGGATCTTCTGATTGGACACCACGAGGAAACATTTTATTGGATTGGTAGGCACACTTTTTACATTCGTAAACATGATATAAGGTGGAACGCGTTGGACTTTTACATAGTTGACAAGGTAAACCTGAAACAACTTGAACTACATCAAAACCTGGAGTCTGACAAGAGGGACATAAAGATTTTAGCTTTTCAATTAATTGCTTAGTTACCTTTTCAATTACTTGCATGCGAGTAGGATTATACAGGGCTCGCATGTCGGTTTCAACATACACATAATCTTTATATTGTTTCAAATAACGAAATTTCTCTAGTAAAATCGCTTCGGTTTGAATGCCTTTAAAAAGTACCGAAAAATTGGCTTCTTCATTTTTTAAAATTACACCATGAGACGGAAACTTTACTTTTTTGGCAAACTCCAGTAAATCGGCTTCAGTTGAAATTTTCTGTCCATTAAAATTCGTATCTAAACTAATTTCTTTTGCTACAATTTCAAGATCATTTTTAAAATCTTTTAGCATGATTAGTTCCGTATTCGCATGAGCAATAAAAAGAGACGGATGAGCACCAAAAGAGCCCTCGGTAGCGACAACTAAGTCGGATTGAGTAGCAGTTGCACTCAGAATACATTTGTTTCTTAAAGTTGTTAACGCATCCTCTTTCCTTTCAATTTCACCTGAAAAAGTTCCTAAACTATCGGTATCGAAAACATCAGACACAAAAGAAGTAACTCCAAATTCTGCTGCGAAAATGGGAGCAATAACACGTTCTTTTTGGTGTTTAGTGGCAATTAAAAGATGGCGTTTGTGAAACATCTTATGCTTCGATACGAATGGAAATGGTTCCGTTGATATACAATTTCTTTTGTTGCAGTTTAGTCTCTGAAAGAAGTTTTTTTATTTCCTCTTTAGTGGCTGTTAATTCTTGAATACGGACTTTTGAATGTTCGATTTCATGATTAAAACGGATGTGATTGCTAAAATCTTCTCTGTTGTGATAATCGATTTTATAATTCAATAAAGCCGTTAATACTTGATCAGCATCTTCGGAAGTAAAAACGCCATCAATTAACTTGTAGTTTTGTTCTTTTTCCATGAGTTAGTTTTAGTTTTAATTTTTAACGAGACAAAATTGAAACATTTAATTCATAAATTTTTATTTATATTTGTAATGATATATATAAAATTATTTTATGAATTACACCTTACACCAACTTCAAGTTTTTTATAAAATTACCGAAACACTTAGTATTACTAAAGCAGCCGAGGAACTTCATCTTACGCAACCAGCCGTATCAATTCAATTGAAAAACTTTCAAAATCAGTTTGATATTCCACTCACTGAAATTGTTGGTCGACAAATTTTTATCACCGATTTTGGTAAAGAAATTGCAGCAGCAGCTGAAACTATTCTAAATGAAGTGTATGCCATAAATTACAAAACACAAGCTTTCAAAGGTCAACTTTCAGGTCGCTTAAAAATTTCAGTTGTTTCAACAGGGAAATATGTAATTCCGTATTATTTAACTGATTTTATAAAAAATAATAAAGAAGTGGAATTAGAAATGGATGTTACCAACAAAACTAAAGTTTTAAAAGCGTTAAAAAACAATGAAATCGATTTTGCTTTAGTATCAATTCTCCCCAAAGATATTGAAGTAGAATCTAAAATAATTTTAGAAAACAAACTGTATTTAATTGGAAATAAATCTGTTGACATTAATCCCACAAATGATTTAGTAGCTTACACACCTAACTACCCTTTAATTTATAGAGAATTGGGTTCAGCTACAAGAATTTCAATGGAAAACTACATCGATCAGAACGGTATTAAGTCGAATATGAAACTACAATTAACCTCAAATGAAGCGGTGAAACAATCGGTTATAGCGGGTTTAGGACTTTCAATTATGCCTTTAATCGGACTAAAAAATGAACTAGAAAAAGGAGATCTCAAAATTATACCTGTAAAAAAGTTACCAATAATAACAAATTGGCGTTTAATTTGGTTAAAAGGGAAAAAATTAAGTCCGGTAGCAAGTGCTTATTTGAAATACATTACAGATTCACATGAAAAGATAAATGAAGCGTATTTTTCATGGATTACTAATTACTAATCGTTTAAATTTTCATTGAAAGCAGAAGGCAATAATTGTGGAATAAATTTTATTAAAACAGGCAACAACAAACCGCCACCTGGTAGTAAAAAAATAGTTAAGGAAGGAATGCTTTTACAGATATCTAACAACTGTTTTTTCACCTTCTTTTTTTCCTCATAACTTAAATCTTGTTGGGTAGATTTACGCAATAATTTGACCAACTCTTTACTTTCAGAAAGCTCTTTAATTAGTCGGGTTTTATTTCGACTAACCAATTTTCCAATGTTCTCTTGTGTATTCGTATAAAACTGTTTAACGGGATGATTCAGGTTAAAAAAAGGCAATTCTTTTTTATGTTTTTCTATAAAGTTAACTAATTCTAAACCAGTATTTTGTTTGTTTTTATTTAAATTTAAATTGAAAGCGATTTTGTTTAAGAAATTTTGTTCGTTTTCATACATAATTCCATCACTTAAAAGCGTCATATGAGCTACTTCATACAAATATAAATTTTCTAATGTTGAGCGATTTCCTTGATAAATTAGTGCAATTATTTCCTCTTGATTGATCTTAGAAACTTTCGAATAGCGCAACGAATTTTCAAACATTTTTAACAGCATCGAATCGTATTCCGATTTGTTATTTTTTTTATTCAAAGAAAGCATGATTAATGCCAAACATTTTCGTTCTAAATCTTTAAAAAAATCTAAACTAATGGTGTTGTTTTTTAGATAAAACTCAAAAGCTAAAATATCAATAAAAAGCATGGCGTTCGTAACCATGTGTGTGAAATTTTTGGTTAAGATATTGTCGTTCGTTTGCAATCGTTCGTTTATGATACCTTCTAACTTTTGATACGCACTTCCGTCTGGCCAAACCATTTTAACAAAACTAAATTTCCCTTTAGAAATCAGATTGTAAAACGCAAGAATTGTTTCAATAAATTCTTCCACAGAAGTGGTGTTGTGCTTTCTATATAAAGCCATTAAAGTAGAAAGAAAACCAACTTTAATACGTTCCTCTGTATCCCATTTTGCATCTTCAACAGTTCCGTTTAAATGGTATTTCACTACATAACCATATATTAACCCTGATTGCTGACAAGCCACAAAAAAATCTTCATCAGTGGCATAAGAAGTAACTTCATTAGCATACTGATGTACATATTTTTCAATCCAGCCGTTTATTGATGGGTTAATTTGCATGAATTACATCGTGTTTTAAATCGTAATTAATTAATAAACCCACAAACTTACTGTAACTTTCCATGCCATCTTTTTGTTGGTTGAACTTTAAAAACTTGTCGTAAAAGTATTCAAAAAATGTATCAATAAACGAATGGTAGTGTTTCCAAAAGGTTTTATTTTCATTAAAATTCTCCAAAACACCTTTGTTTATGAATTTACGATACGATTTACTACTTCCTTCTTCCATAACTTCTAAATTATACAAGCAATAATTTAGTGCAAATGCATACGCAGAATATTGAAAATACACATCTTTATTACTCGAAGCCGCCATGAATCCGATGAAATTACAATCGCTTTCCGAACCAATTCCAGTTTGATGTGCCATTTCATGACAAATGGTTAAAGGTGAAGTGTATTTTGGCTTTAGATAATTAACTTGTGCTTCATTGGTAAACGGATTCAAATAGCCACCAAATCCCATATAACTCAATGGTAAACTATATAAAGATGATTTTATACTTTTATTTTCATATTTAATTTCCGCCAACTGATTTTTTAATAAAGCATAACCACTTGGCGCTTTTTCATACATCTCTTGTTCTGAATAGTTGAAAACTACTTTTTTTGTGGAATCTTTTTCAATTTGAAATTGCAACTGATTTGTTTTTAAGATTAACTTTTCGGTTAAAGCTTGCAATTGTTCTTTGGTATATTCTTTTTCAATTCCGATTTTTTCATGCAGTGGCATTCGGTAATAATTGATGCCCCATAAAAAATGAAATAAAAAATATAACACAGAAACAAAACTCAAAATGGTTAACCCGTTCGTTTTCCAATTGGTGAAAAATCCTTTTCTATTTTTATACATCCATCTTAAAACAATAAAAATCAGAATCGTATAACACAAATCGCCCACAGAAAAAGGAATCCAACCCAGAATTATACGGCTAAACTTAGAAAGATACAAATACAATCCATTACTGTAATAACGCTCCACAAAATCTGGAAAAAGCGCCATAACTTTAATGAGAATAATTTGAAGGAATAAAAATATACTTAGCTTTTTTTTCATCCGCTAAAATTATTACAAATCAACAAATAAATGGTATTATTTTTATAATTTTGTTACTTATAATTAAATCTTATGACACAAGTAACTTTAAATATTCCAGATCAAGATTTAAACTTTTTCATGCAGTTAATTGAGAAGTTTAATTACGATACTACAATTTCTGATTATGAAATGACTTCTGAGATAAAAAACCTACTTGATAACAGAAGAAATCAGGCAAATGAAGAAAACAACATTCCATGGAGTGAAGTAAAATCTAAATTAATTTTTAATAAAAGATAATGCGTTATTCCGTTTTCTTTGAACCTAATGCTATTACAGATATTCAAGAAGCAGTAACATATTATGACTTAAAAAAGGAAGGTTTAGGTGAAGTTTTTTATGAATCAATTGAAAATGCAGTTGAAACCATAATTATAAATCCAAACTTTCAAATTAGATATAAAGATTATATAGGTTTACCTTTGAAGAAATTTCCTTTTATAGTTTTTTATTATATTTTAGAAGAAACCAAAAAAATACATATTATATCAGTATTTAATACTTCTAAAAATCCAAATACATATTACGATAAATAAAAATGCCTAAATATTCAAATAAGAACGAATTTTGAATGTTGAAAAACGAATTTTGAACCATAAAAAATAACAACAAACAGAACAAAAATAAAATGAGTCAAGAAGTAAGAAATTTAGAACCAAAAGCACTTTGGAACAAATTTGCCGATTTAAATGCTGTACCTCGTCCGTCTAAAAAAGAAGAACGTGTGATTGCTTTTATGATGGAATTTGGTCAGAAATTAGGATTAGAAACCATTAAAGATGAAGTCGGAAACGTAATTATCAAAAAACCGGCTACAGCTGGAATGGAAAATCGTAAAACCATCGTTATGCAATCGCATTTAGATATGGTACACCAAAAAAATAACGATACTGAGTTCGATTTTGATACACAAGGTATTGAAATGTATGTAGATGGTGACTGGGTTCGTGCTAAAGGGACTACTTTAGGGGCTGACAACGGTTTAGGTGTGGCTACAATTATGGCCGTTTTAGAAAGCACCACGATTCCGCATCCTGCTATTGAAGCGTTATTTACTATTGACGAAGAAACAGGAATGACTGGAGCCATGGGCTTAAAAGGTGGTTTATTACAAGGTGAAATTTTATTAAATTTAGATACAGAAGAAGACGACGAAATTGATATTGGATGTGCTGGTGGTGTAGACGTAACAGCTGTTGCAGAATACGATGAAGAAGATACTCCGGCTGATTCTGTAGGTTATACCATTACAGTAAAAGGTTTAAATGGTGGCCATTCAGGAATGGATATTGATAAAGGTTTAGGAAATGCCAACAAAATTATGAACCGATTATTATTTAATGGTTTTGAAGATTTTGGTTTACAAATTTCAACCATTAATGGTGGAAGTTTGCGAAATGCGATTCCTAGAGAAAGTGTGGCACAAGTAGCCATTGCTCCTATTTATGACGAAGCGTTTACTTTCGACATGCAAGAAATTATAAACGAAATCAAAACTGAATTTAAAACCACAGAACCGAATTTAGAAATTATCATTGAAAAATCGGCTACTACTCCAACTAAAGTGATGCCTCCAATGGCGCAATTTTATATGGTTCGTTCCATTTATGCCGCTCATAATGGCGTATACCGAATGAGTGCAGATTTTGATAATTTAGTAGAAACA
Organism: Flavobacterium difficile; assembly: GCF_011392115.1. GTDB lineage: Bacteria > Bacteroidota > Bacteroidia > Flavobacteriales > Flavobacteriaceae > Flavobacterium > Flavobacterium difficile. The sequence continues at coordinate 393,018 of NZ_JAAJBT010000002.1, read as the reverse complement.
TCCAACAATATTGCTAAAGTTACTGTTGCAGAAGGAAAATTAACGGTACAATGTTTAACGCGTTCCTCTGTAGAAACTTCTAAATTTGATTTAGCAAATGCGCTACGTGCTGCTTTTGAATTAATGGGTTGTGAAGTGACTTTTGGAGGTTCTTACCCAGGTTGGACACCAAACGCTAACTCGGAAATCTTAGATGTTTTGACATCCATTTACGAAAAACAAAACGGAAGTAAACCTCATGTTGTAGCTTGTCATGCTGGATTAGAATGTGGCATCTTAGGAACTAATTACCCAGATATGGATATGATTTCTTTCGGACCAACTATTAAAGGTGCACACAGTCCGGATGAAAGAGCTAGTATTTCTTCTGCCCAAAAATACTGGAAATTTGTATTAGAGATTTTAGAAAACATTCCGGTTCGTAATTAAAATTTACGAATTTCGATTAACGAAGTAATTCATTGTAAAAAACCTCGAGTAAGTATTTCTCGAGGTTTTTTTATGCGATTTTGCAAGTATATAAAAATTACTATATTTGAGGTAAACTATTTATACTAGAATCGGACTAAATTCAAGTATACCAAAAAAAAAAAAAAAACTAAACTTCACATTAAACTAATGAAAAAAAACATTTACAGTGATTTAACTGACGAACAATTATTAAAAAAAAGGAATTTCTTTAAAGGAATTTCAATCGCATTTGCCCTAATTTTCATTGTTGCAATTTCAATTTTACTTTATCTTTTCGTAACAAAAGGATTTAAAAACAGTAGTATTGTCACTTTACTTCCCATTTTTATGCTGCCAATTACTTTAATGCCTTTATTTATCAACTTTAGTTTGATTCATAAAGAAATCAAATCAAGAAAAATTTAATTTTTTAGAAAAGATGGAAAATAATTGTAAAAACTGTAACATCATTTTCACAGGTAATTTTTGTGAAAATTGCGGACAAAAAAAGTACAAAAGAATTGACAAGAAATACATTTGGGATGAAATTCAATATACCTTTCTACATACCAATAAAGGTTTTTTATATTCTGTAAAAAGTTTATTGAAAAATCCAGGGAAAACAGCAAAAGAATTTATTGAAGGTAACCGAGTAAATCATTACAAACCCATATTATTAACCTTTGTATTGAGTGGTATTTCTGCTTTTATTTCGTTTAAAATAATCGGATTAAATGAAATAATGGGCGATTTTTATGCCAACCAGAAATTAAACTCCGAATTCATGAATGATTATTTAACATTCATTTCGAGTTACAACTCATTTATCATGCTTCTTTCCATTCCTTTCTTTGCTTTTTTTACAAAAATTGCGTTTTATAATTGGGGACATAATTATTACGAACACATAGTAATGAATTCCTATATCCTAAGTTTTTACACTCTATTTAGTATCATTTTTACTTATCCATTCATGTATTATTTTAAGCATGATGATAGTGTGTTTATGTCGATTTCCAGCATACAAATGTTGTTGACACCCTTGCTTTTAATTTGGTTTTTTAAAGAAATATATCCCGATAAGAAATTATTACACATAATTTTAAGAGTAGCATTATCTATTCTTGTTATGGTTGTTACTTTCTTTTTACTGCTGTTAGTTGTTATGATTGGAGGTTTTATTTATGCTATGTCAAATGGACCAGAAGGACTAAAATACTTAAGTCCCAAAAAATAAAACTTATTGCAAATAAAAAAGTCCGCCTCGATATATCGGGTCGGACTTTTTACATAACTAACTCTAAAAATTATCCAATCAGAAACAAAACTAATAACGGAATAACTACACCGGCAACTGCTAATTTCCAACCTCTTCTAGCAAAAGTATTTTTACCATGAGTAATCATTATTGCGCCAGTTATTGCAATAGTAATTAAAGAGATTCCGAATATATCTGAATAATAAATCCACCAATTTGAAGTGCTTTTATGTAATTTCATGGTCTGACTGATGATAGGTGTCTTCTTAAAAGCAACGATTTCGCCTTTTCCTGTTTTCATATCAATTTCTACGTCGTGTTTTTCAAATGAAATTTTGAATGTTCCTTTCTTTACACCATGACGACGAATTTTATCATCTATGCCTAATTCTTTACCCAAATTTTCTGCATATTGTTCAGAAATCTGGCTTTCTTCAGGCAATTTAACTTGAATGCTTTTGGTTTCAACTGTGTATTTTTCTGGATGCCAATGTTCCCTGTGATTCATTAAAATACCAGAAAAAGCGAAAGAAATGATAAGTCCGATATAAAAATATCCTAAATCGCGGTGAATGTTTCTTCTATTTAATTTCATAAGTGATATAATTATTTTACTAAAATTTATAAGATAAAGTGGTGGAAATCATTCTAGGTGCAATTGGCGTAACCGTGTTATCATCATATACATAATAACTGGTAACGTTAGCAATATTTGACAATCTTGCACGAATAGAAAACGCATTAATTGCATAACCAATTGAAGCATCCACCTGTAAAAATCCATCAACTGGAATTGGCTTTCTGGCTAATTCAGCTGGAGTACTTGCGTTGTTTGGACGTAATCTTCCGCCTAAAATTTTCCCTACATAAGAAGATAACACACCTACTTCTAACCCTTTAAGTTTTGTATTTTCAAATGTGTAAAACATACTGGCATTAGCGGTATTTTTTGGAGTAAAACGAAGTTGCACGCCTTTATCGTAAATATTACTTTTCGTGTATTTGGTTTCATTAAAACTGTAACCCGCCATTACTCTGATATTTTTGAAATTTCCAGCCAAATCAATTTCAACCCCTTTACTGGTGTAAGAACCTGCCAATTCTTTAATATTGGTGTTAACATTATTATTAGAAAAATCGGTTTGAGCCAAATTACTAAAATCAATAACATAACCTGTAACATTTGCGGTTACTTTACCTTTAAAAAGCTCATTTTTTATACCCACTTCATATTGGTTGATGGTAGAAGCTGGTAAAGCATTAAAAAATTTATCAGTTCCTGTATTTAACACAAATGAATCCGAGTAACTAGCAAAAATAGAATTTGTTTTTGTAGGTTGAAATACTAATCCTAATTTAGAAGAAACTATATTATCATTCGTATGAATTTCTACATTTTTAGCAGTGGCATAAGTCAATGTATTTGTGGTGTTTTCTAAATAACTATAACGTAAACCTGCTAAAACTTTCAATTTTTTTGATAATTCTACAAAGTCTTGAACATAAAGTCCGGCACGTTTAACTTCTGCATCAGCATGAGTATTTTTAGTTAAAGTTGGAATCTCTGCGGAAGCAAACGCCGCATTTTTTCCAATAACTACACTTGGATTATAAATATTTATTTTGTCAAAATAATTAATAGTAGCAAAGTTTAAGGTTCCCGTGTTAGAACGATCGGCATCGGCACCCACTAAAAACGTATGTTTCACATTACCTGTTGAAAAATTTCCTGTTAAATCTAATTCTGCGAAGGCATAATCTTGTTTGTTATCTGCTTTTTGCACCCCACGAACCCAGTCACCATTGGCCTGAACTAAATTATTATTAGCAGAAGTTGGAGTAGTATTTCCAGAATTCGGACGAGTACTTGATAATAAATTAGTAGAATATCCTTGGTAGGAAACTAAACTTTTAAACTGCCAAGCTGAATTAATTTGATGTGTTAAAGTCGCTGAAATACTTTCTTGCTTGCTGTCAAATTTAGCCCAATTAAAATTTAAGAAAGCGTTTCTTGGTAATTCAACCACTTTATAATCGATTGTTGCTAAACCGAAATCTGGCGTTCTACTATCTTTTAAATAATCAGCTTCCACTATCAAAGTTGTTTTTTTCGACAAATTGAATAAAAAAGAAGGATTAATATAAAATCTTTCACTGCCAACAACATTTCTAAAACTATTGCCAGTTTCATAACTAGTTACCACTCTATATGCTGAAGTTTGACTAGCATCTAAACTTCCATACATGTCGATTGTAGGTTTATAGAAATCATATTCTGAAGCTCTAAAACTTATTTCTCCACCTTGTTGAAATTTTGGCTTTTTTGTTTCTAAATTTAAAATACCACCTGGAGCTACATTTCCGTATAATAAGGCCGAACTTCCTTTTAGTATTTCGATACTTTCTAAAGAAGAAGTTTCTGGAATTAGAGAACCATTGAAACGAATTCCGTTTTTAAAAGTATTAGAACCACTAAAAGAAAAGCCTCTAGAACCATATTCTTCCTGATTGTTACCAGAGGCGTTACTGGCTCCAGAAACATACACCCCATTTGTATTTCTTAAAGCGTCGGAAATTCTTAAAATTTGTTGTTGTTCAATGGTTGTTCTATCGATAATTGCAGTGGCTTGAGGTAAATCTAAAGCTTTTATTGGAGATTTACCACCATTTACAACTCCTTTTTGAATTTTCTTTGTGATAACTACTTCATCTATAGTTTTTGATTTTTTCTTTATTGAGTCATTTTCCATTTCATAAGAAACATCGTTTAAAGACTCTTTTTGTTGAGAATACGAAATGCTAAACTGTGCTATAAAGGCAAAAAGATATATATATGTTTTCATTGTTTATTTAGAATAAATTAAAATAAAGCGCAAAAGTAGCATCTAAAAACGATAAAAACAAGTTTATTTAGAATAAATAAAAATAATAAAGTTAACGTGTTGGTATCCAAAATCAAAAGATTTAATACTACATTGCATGCGAAATTGAAAAAACTATTAGTTTTTATTCTTTCTTCCCCACCAAATTAAAAATCCAGTAATAGGCATACTTGCGATGAGTAAACTTATTAAAAAAGCAAAAATTTTTCCAGGCAAACCTAAAATGCCACCGGTATGAATGTCGTAATTCATTCTTAGTACTTTATCTGCAATATCGGCTTTATCGAACCTTCCATAGATATGATTCACTTGTAATTCTTTCATAGAATATTGGTCAAAATACCTGTAATCAATTTTCCAATAGGTATCTTCATCAACATTTGCATTAGCTGCTATTGGTGAAAGATCTGATTCAGGAGGATGCACTTCTATTGAAGATACATTTGGATAGGCTTTTCTCATATATAGATAAGTAGAATCTAAGGCATTAATGGGTTGTTGAAGTCCTACTTGAACCTCCGATTTAGGTTCTTCATAAACCAAAGAACTTTCGCCTCCAAAAGCTTTATGATACGAAAAAGCAAACCATTGAAAGCCCCAAACCAAACCTGTTAATGCAAATATTAATGCAATTGATAAAACATAAAAGCCTGTAATATTATGCAAATCATAATTTTTACGTTTCCATTTTGTGGTTTCCTTCCATTTGAACCAAAAACGTTGTTTGGCTACTCTTTTATTTTTAGGATACCAAAGAATGAATCCGGATAGAATTAAAAAAACAAAAAGTAAAGTAGAAGTGGCAACTACGGTCTGACCGATTTCATGAGGCAACCATAAATAAAAATGACCGTTCAATACCCAATGAAAAAAACCTTCATATTGATTTACAGTTGCAATAACTTTTCCAGAATACGGATTCACATAGCATATAAAATAATATTCTGTAGGCTCATTTTGAAAAAAAATGGCTTCAACAGCTTTTTCTGCTCCATGATAATGAATGGCATGTAAATGCTCATTGGGAAATTTTTCGGTTACCATCTCTTCTATTTCAGAAGGTAATAACTGTGGTTTGTTTTCCTTCTGGACATATCTATATGCTTCTGTACTACTTTTTATTTCTTCTTGAAAAGCGTATAAACAACCAGTGATAGCTACTATAAAAACTATAATTCCTGTAGATAAGCCCAACCAAAGATGCACCAATCTGATACTTTTTTTTACATTCATTTTTAAAAAATTAAAAAAGGTAAAACTCCTCATCTGATTAACAAATGAGAAGTTTACCCAAAACAAACAAATTGACTAAAACTTAAACGTTAATCCGGCAGTAATACTTCTTAATCTTTGAGGTGTTACTGTAGACCAGCCGGTAAAATATTTTTCATTTAATAAATTATTGACTTTTAAAGTCAAATTAAACTTATCATTATTATAAGAAACTGCGGTATTTAACACCGTATAATCAGGTAATACAAAAGTTCCAATTACGGCTCTGTTTAGTGTTTTGTGTTCTGAGGCATAATTTCCTCCAAATCCGAAACCTAAACCTTTCCATTTACCATGAGAAAGTGTATAATTGGCCCAAAAATTCACTAAAGTTTCTGGTCCGGCTTCCTCTGGACGTAATCCTAAATATCCTGCAGCTGGTGCATCTTTAGTTACTTCACTTTTATTGGTACTGAATCCTGTAATAATATTTAAACCTTTAGTTGGATTAACGGTAACGCTCAACTCTACACCTTTACTTTCCACTTCTCCGCCCTGAATGGAAGCATTCGGATTATTTGGATCTGCCATTAATCGGTTTTTAACAGTTATATCATAATAACTTAATGAAGCAGACACCATTTCTTTATATAAATTGGTTTTTAATCCGAACTCATATTGATTCGCGTGTTCAGGATCAAAAGTTGCTACTCTTGTGTTGGTTCCATCTACGTTTACTAAACCAGGTTCAATATTTTTAAAACCGTTCATGTAATTTCCAAAAACAGACACTTTATTTTCGATAATTTGATATACCAATCCAAATTTTGGCGATAAGGCAACTTGACTTTTTACTTCATCTGTAGCATAATAAGAAGTTTTTCCTTTGAATTCATCTACACGCAAACTGGCCATCACAGACAGTTGATCTGTAAAATTAATCACATTAGAAACATACGCACTTACTACTTGAGTTTCGGCATTTGTATTGGGTTCATTAGTACCAGCAAGTAAATTATCGACACCTGCTTGCGTTAAATTAGCTTGTCCCGAATCGGATTGATTTAGTAAAGAAACCGTTCCTCCATTCACCCAGCCAGAACTTCCGTTTAAAATGTTAGATTGATAAAAATCAAGCCCCACAACCATTCTGTTTCTGAAATTTCCGATTTTAAAATCGCCTATAAAGTTTTGCTGTAAATCGGTGGCTAAGGTTTCTCCATTTCTTTTCGATATATATCTGGTAAATGTATCACCGTTTGAATCATCAAATAAATAAGAATAATAACCATCTGTTTTAGATTGACTTCTTGATAAAACGGTTTGTGAAGTCCAATTATTCGATAATTTATATAACATCTGAGTTTGTAAATTAAACGAAGGATTGCTAATGGTTAATTCATTAGATGTGTATGATTTTTTATAATTTTGTTCGAATAATGTAATCGAATTAAACGTTAAAGGCGAAAATCTACTTAAGAAAAGCATTGGAGCATTTGCTGCATTTCTGTTTGAAAATTCAGAATTAATTAAAAAAGTCAATTTATCTGATACTTTATAACTTAAAGAAGGTGCAAAAAAGAAAGACTTTGTAAATCCTGCATCTTGAAAAGAATTTTCTTTTTGATACGCAGAATTCATACGAATTGAAACATCATTATTCAAAGGAATGTTAACATCTGCTGTTACACGATCCATTCCATAAGTCCCAGAATTGTAACTTACTTCACCACCAAAATTAGAAAACGGTTTTTTGGTAACTATATTAATCAATCCACCGTATGAAATTAAACTGCTTCCAAACAAAGTTCCAGATGGACCTTTAATTACTTCAATATTATCGACATTAATTGGGTCTATGCTACCATTATTAATTCCTGGTAAACCATTAATCATTGTAGGTTGAACAGAAAATCCTCTCATGGTATAAAACTCGGCCCCATCTCCGCCTCTACCAGTAGATTCCCATAAACGAGTAACTCCAGTTGCGTTTTTTAAAGCATCATTAAAATTAGTAACCACTTGTTCTTTTAATAATTCATTTGTAATGGTAGTGTATACCTGCGGATTTTCTATATCTCTTAATGGCATTTTAGAAACAGTAGCACTTTTTTCTCTTTTATATTTTTGCCAATTCAGGTTAATTTTCACTTCTTCAATGGTATTAACAGAATCCTTCTTCACTTCTTGAGCAATTAACATTGAAGGCAAACTCAACAATAACAGATAGTTTAGATGTTTTTTCATTATTATTTTTATTTAGAATGAATAAATTTAAAGCACAAAACTACTACAGAAAATTGAATAATAAAAGTTTATTTAGAATAAATAAAAATAATATTTATAAAATATTGAAATAGAATTAATTAAAACAGTGCATTAAATTCGTAAAAAGAATTACTTTTTTTTAGTAACTTTGCACTGAAAAATACAGATTAATATGTTAGACAGATTGCAATATGTAAAACAACGTTTCGATGAAATATCAGATTTAATTATACAGCCTGATGTGATTGCCGATCAGAAACGTTATGTTCAATTAAACCAAGAATACAAAAGTTTAAACGCTTTAGTACAAAAGCGTGAAGAATATATAAACCTTGATGCAAATATTAAAGAAGCACAAGAAATAATTGCTGATGGTTCGGATGCCGAAATGGTAGAAATGGCTAAAATGCAGTTGGAAGAAGCCAAAGAACGTTTACCTGAATTGGAAGAAGAAATCAAATTTATGTTGATTCCTAAAGATCCAGAAGATGCTAAAAATGTAATGGTAGAAATTCGTGCTGGAACTGGTGGTGATGAAGCTTCTATTTTTGCAGGTGATTTATATAGAATGTATACCAAATATTGCGAAAGTCGTGGTTGGAAATGTTCTGTAGTAGACATGAGTGATGGAACTTCTGGTGGCTTCAAAGAGGTAATTTTTGAAGTAACTGGTGAAGATGTATACGGAGCCTTGAAGTACGAAGCTGGAGTACACCGTGTACAACGAGTTCCTCAAACGGAAACGCAAGGGCGTGTACACACTTCTGCAGCAACCGTTATGGTTTTACCAGAAGCAGAAGAGTTTGATGTTCAAATTGACATGAATGATGTTCGTGTAGATTTTTTCTGTTCGTCTGGACCAGGTGGTCAATCGGTAAATACCACAAAATCTGCCGTTCGTTTAACACACATTCCTTCTGGATTAGTAGCACAATGTCAGGATCAAAAATCGCAACATAAAAATAAAGATAAAGCCTTAACTGTTTTGCGATCTCGTTTATATGAACAAGAATTAGCAAAAAAACAAGAAGAAGATGCTAAAACGCGTACTTCTCAAGTAAGTTCTGGTGACCGATCTGCAAAAATTAGAACCTACAATTATCCACAAGGTCGTGTCACAGATCATAGAATTGGAGTTGACGTTTTTGATATGGACGGTGTAATGTCTGGTAAAATTCATAAATTTATTGACGAATTACAATTGGTAGCAAATACTGAAAAATTAAAAGAATCTGAAGTATATTAATACATGTACGAAGTTTAAATAAACAAAAAACTCTGAATAACTTTCAGAGTTTTTTTATAAACACCTACAAATCAATAGTTTTTTACAATCAAAATAGTTACTTTTATCATAAAAATTGATACCATGACAATTACTCAATTATATTACGTTTTAGCCGTTGCCGAAAATAAAAATTTTACTTTAGCTGCAGAAAAATGTTTCGTAACACAACCGACTTTAAGTATGCAAATTCAAAAATTAGAAGAAGAATTAGGCATTCAAATTTTTGACAGAACTAAAAAACCAATTGGTTTGACAGACGTGGGAAGCAAAATTGTAACACAAGCGAAAAATATTGTAAACGAAGCCAATAGAATTAAAGATATTGTAGACCAACAAAAAGGGTTTATTGGTGGCGATTTCCGAATTGGAATTATTCCGACAATTATGCCCACTTTATTACCAATGTTTTTAAATACGTTTATTAAAAAATATCCTAAAATCAACTTAATTGTAGAAGAATTAAATACGGTTGACATCATTTCAAAATTAAAAAATGGGCATTTAGATTGTGCAATTGCTGCCACGCCTTTAGATGAAGAAAAACTAAAAGAAATTGTATTGTACTACGAACCATTTGTAGCATATATTCCTGATAATAGTCAAAATAACAGCAAAAAAGAACTCGAAGTTTCCGATTTAGATGTAGAAAAAATCTTGCTTTTACAAGATGGACATTGTTTCAGAAATAGTGTTTTGAATTTATGTAAAACCAATAATTTTATGGGAGAACATCACTTTCAACTAGAAAGCGGAAGTTTTGAAACCTTAATCAAATTATCTGATGAAGGTTTAGGAACAACGCTTCTTCCCTATTTACATACGTTAGATTTAAACGAAAAAAACAAAGCTAAACTAAGACAATTCGCCAATCCAAAACCATCTAGAGAAGTAAGTTTAATTTTCTCCAAAAACGAATTAAAAATTCATATTATTGATGCGTTAAAAAACACGATTCAAGGCGTTGTTCGTGGTGCGATAGCATTTAGTGATGTAGAAATTGTGAGTCCGAAATAGATTAGTATTCAGTCGCAGTTTACAGTCGCAGTTTGCAGTTACAGTTTACAGTAAGCGGTATACAGTAAGCTGTTTTGAGCACAAATTCTAAAAAAAAGAACTAAAACTGTGACTGTACATAGAAACTGTATACTGAGACTGAATAATGAAACTGAATACTGAGACTGCGACTGTAAACTGTGACTAAATCACATTCACATCACCTTTTCCTTCTCTCACCACAATTGGTTCATGACCGGTTAAATCGATAATGGTTGAGGCTACGTTTTCACCATACCCACCATCAATCACTAAATCGACTTGATTTTGCCATTTTTCGAAAATTAATTCAGGATCTGTAGAATATTCAATAACCTCATCTTCATCGTGAATAGATGTTGAAACAATTGGATTGCCTAACATTTCCACAATTTGAATGGCAATTCTATTATCTGGTACTCTAATTCCGACAGTTTTTTTCTTACGGAAGTCTTTTGGTAAATCGTTATTTCCTGGTAAAATAAACGTATACGCACCTGGTAAAGCACGTTTTAAAATTTTGAAAGTTGGTGTATCAATTTGTTTCACGTAATCGGAAATGTTACTCAAACTACTACAAACAAAAGAAAAATTGGCTTTTTCTAACTTAATTCCTTTCAATTTGGCTAATCGTTCCAATGCACGAGAATTGGTAATATCACAACCTAAACCGTATACTGTATCTGTTGGATAAATGACCAATCCACCATTTTTTAAAACCTCAACCACTTTTTTAATGGCGGCTTCACTAGGTTTGTCTTCGTAAATTTTTAAAAATTCTGCCATTGTTTTAGAAATTAGATGTTAGAAATTAGATGTTAGAAATCTTTTAAAAATTTTAAATCATCAATTTTATAAGCCAAATCACTTTCAAAATCTTTAATTATATTTCCATTGACTTTCAAATGATAAATATCTATTTGAATTATATTTTTTGATTTAATATTAATATAAAAATCCGTTTTAAATTTTATGAAACCAATCGGTTTAGCTTTTTTTAACGCCTGAATCAATTGTATTATTTCAGTTTTATTAAGTTCTTTTATTTGGGCAAATTTACCGCCCGATTTAAAATCAGGCCTTTCTAATTCAACTTTGGTAATCTCATTTAAAAATACAGGAAAATCTAGTTTATCATTCTTTTCACAAGAAGAGAAAATGAATAAACTAAAAACCAAAAAAATCTTTATCATAAAATCTTTAAACCTATCCCTTTTCCCTTGGTTCCTTTAACTTGATTCTTTTTACTTAGCTCTTTTTACTTAGCTCTTTTTACTTGACTCTTTTTACTTGGCTCTTTTTACTTGGCTCATTTTACTTGGCTCTTTTTACGTGGCTCTTTTTACGTGGCTCTTTTTACTTGACTCTTTTTACTTAGCTCTTTTTACTTAGCTCTTTTTACTTGGCTCTTTTTACTTAGCTCTTTTTACTTGGCTCTTTTTACGTGGCTCTTTTTACTTGACTCTTTTTACTTAGCTCTTTTTACTTAGCTCTTTTTACTTGACTCTTTTTACTTGACTCTTTTTACTTGACTCTTTTTACTTAGCTCTTTTTACTTGGCTCTTTTTACTTGGCTCTTTTTACTTGGCTCTTTTTACTTAACTCTTTTTACTTGGCTCTTTCCTCTTAACCTACCCAATCACATTCAACTTCGCAAATCGCAACAACAACTTTTTTAAGCCGCCTACATCAAAACGAATTTCTGCTTTTTTGTCGGCACCAGCGCCTTCTAAACCTACTATTTCTCCTTTTCCAAAGCGTTCGTGCATAACGATGTTTCCAACGGCTAAATTGCCATCAAATAAATTGGTTTTATCCGCAGAGCTTGTGCCACTACTTACCGGTTTTAATCTTCTGATATTAACAGACGAAATTGGTTCGTTTTTGGTAATATATTCTGGTGGTGTTCCTGCTTTGGGTTTCGCTAATCGCAATTTTGATTTATCCACATCACCAAAAATATCGATATCCATTGATGGTTTGTATCGGTAACCTGTATCAATCGGATTCATATAATCTAAATACTCGTCATTAATTTCTTCAATAAATCGAGACGGTTCGCTATCTACTAATTTTCCCCAACGGTAACGCGATTGTGCATAGGTCAGATACGCTTGATGTTCGGCACGAGTTAAAGCAACATAAAACAAACGGCGTTCTTCTTCCAATTCGCTTCTTGTGTTCATACTCATCGCACTTGGAAACAAATCTTCTTCCATTCCGACCACGAAAACATGAGGAAATTCTAGTCCTTTTGCCAAGTGAATCGTCATTAACGCCACACGATCATCATCACCAGTATCTTTATCTAAATCAGTTGCCAAAGCCACATCTTCTAAAAATTCTGCCAAAGCACCACGAGCACCATCAATTTCTTTCTGACCTTCGGTGAAATCTTTAATACCGTTTAGTAATTCTTCAATATTTTCAATACGAGCAATTCCTTCTGGTGTACCGTCTTTTTTCAATTCTTGCACCAAACCGGTTTTCTTAGTTACGTGATCTGTTAACGTAAAGGCATCTTGTTGTTCATTGATCACTTGGAAACTTTTAATCATCGTTACAAAAACTTGCAACTTGGTTTTGGTTCCCGAATTTAATTTTAAATCGATTTTATCAATGTGCTCCATCACTTCAAAAATGGAACGTTTGTAATGATTGGCTGCAACCGTTAGTTTTTCTACAGTTGTATCACCAATTCCACGAGCTGGATAATTGATAACTCGCACTAAAGCTTCTTCATCTTTCGGATTGATAACCAATCGTAAATATGCTAAAACATCTTTAATTTCTTTGCGTTGATAAAACGATAAACCACCATAAATTCGATACGGAATATCTCTTTTTCGCAACGCATCTTCCATAGCACGAGATTGGGCATTGGTTCGATACAAAATTGCAAAATGAGAATTTGGTAATTGGTTTTGCATCTTTTGTTCGAAAATAGTTCCGGCTACAAAACGTCCTTCTTCTCCATCTGTAATACTTCTGTGGACTTTTATTTTCGGACCATCATCATTGGCTGTCCAAACAATTTTATCTAGTTTGGTTTTATTTTTATCGATAACATTATTCGCTGCTTCCACGATATTTTTTGAAGAACGATAATTTTGTTCTAATCGGTACATTTTTACACCTTCGTAATCTTTTTGAAAGTTTAAAATGTTGTTGATATTCGCACCACGGAATGCATAAATACTTTGTGCATCATCACCTACCACACAAATGTTTTGAAATCTGTCTGAAAGAGCTTTTACAATTAAATATTGCGAGTGATTCGTATCTTGGTACTCATCCACTAAAATGTATCTAAATCTATCTTGGTATTTGGCTAAAACATCGGGAAAACGATTTAATAACTCGTTGGTTTTTAACAATAAATCATCAAAATCCATTGCGCCCGATTTGAAACAACGCTCTACATAATTGTTGTAAATTTCTCCCATTCGAGGCTTTTTGCTCATGGCATCGGCTTCTTGTAATTCGGGATTATTAAAATACGCTCGAACGGTAATTAAAGAGTTTTTATATTGCGAAATTCGACCTAAAATTTGTTTCGGTTTGTATACATCTTTATCCAATTGCATTTCCTTAATAATTCCGCCCAAACAACGTAAAGAATCTTGAGAATCATAAATCGTAAAGTTAGACGGATAGCCTAGCTTATCAGCTTCGCTTCGTAAAATCTTAGCAAAAACGGAGTGAAAAGTTCCCATCCAAAGGTTTTTGGCTTCACTAGCACCTACAATTTCACCAATACGTTTTTTCATTTCACGTGCGGCTTTGTTGGTAAACGTTAAGGATAAAATATTAAAAGCATCAACGCCTTGATACATCAAATTGGCAATACGAACTGTAAGAACTCGAGTTTTACCAGAACCTGCACCTGCAATAACAATCATCGCACCGTCTTTTTGGAGAACTGGCGCACGTTGTGCTTCATTTAGTTGATCTATGTATTGTTGCATTTTAAAAAGAGCTAATTTGATAGCAAAAATACAGATTATGAAGTGATTTCAACTATATTTAGTTGGCATTTAGTTGCAAATTATCAACAATTTTTTTCTCTTCTTTAGTCAATAATAATCCGGAATTAGTTTCCCAATATTCTGTAATTATTGAGTTTTTCTTGTTAATCAATGATTTTTCTTTAAAAACATCATCTTTTTGGTACGGCACAAATTTTCTACTATGTTGAGTCGTCATTAAATAATTAATAACTTCCACTTTATTTTCAACGTCTTTCTTATCCTTTACCATTATACCAATTTCTTCTTTAGTACTGGCTAAAAAATAATCGTCACCATCAACAAGATATAAAGCTTTAAAAGTGGAATTGAAAACTTTTCCCTTTACCACTTTTAAATTGGAAACATCTGAAAACTCAAAACGATTAGGTTCAACGAAATATTCTAATTCTAAAATAATATTCTTTTTAAAATCGTAAACAATAGTAACTGTGGGCAAAAATTCTTCAATTTCTGGTTTGGGTGTGATTACCATTTGATAAAAATTTGCCTTTCCTCTAACGGTTTTAATCTCAAATTCGAATTTCTTTTTGGCTTTCGATTCTGCTAAATTATTGATGTATTTAAAATCGTAATAATTCTGAATGATATCGTACATGTTGTAGCTCAACGTTTTCTTTTCAATCTTTTCATTATTGATCAAATTGTAAGTTCTGTTTTGTTCTACCAAAATATCAGCAGCAAACTTATCTGGTTTTTCTTTCAAACAAAAATTGACTAAACCATCTGAATAAGAAGTATATTCATTATTGTATTTAAAAAATTCTCTCGAATAAATTTTCAGATTTATTGGTGCTGTTAATTGCTTCATCGACTTGTTAATCAGCGTTTTTAAAATACTAAATGATTGTCGGTTTGTAATTACAACGTCTTCAATGTCTTGAGAGATACTTTCTAGTTCTATTATCAGTTCTGGTTCTTTAAAAGTGACCGAGTTCAGCGTTACTTGCTTATATTCTGTTTGAGATACTATTATTCTTGAAGGTTTATCTAACTTAAATTTGACTAATCCTTCTTTATTACTTAAAAAATTCTCATTGGTTCTTAAAATATTAACTAAAACATTTTCTATTAAATTTCCAGTTTTTACATCTTTAAAAATAAGGGTAAATTCCTTCGTCTGTGAAAAAGACAAAAAAGAAAGAAGAAAAAGGAAGAAAAAAAATGCTTTTTTCATTTTTAAATTATTGAGATACAAACAAATATAAGAAAATAAAGATAATTTCAAAATTTAGAAAAAATATTTTAGATTTGTAAAAAAACCGAAAATGAATTTTGAACAGAAATTACTGGAAATTGCAACTTACACTATACCATCAATTATTACTGGTGGTGTGGCATTTGGATTACTACATAAATTTTTTAAAAATGAAGAATACAAACGTAAATTTGAGTTGTTGCGTGAAAACCAACATCAAAGTTTACCAATAAAACTTCAAGCTTACGAGCGAATTGTGTTGTTTTTAGAAAGAATTAATCCAATTAACTTAATGATGCGTGTAGAACCAAACGATTTAGACGCAACAAATTATGCTACTTTTTTAATACACAACATTCAAACCGAATACGAACACAATATTGCGCAGCAAATTTATATCACACAAGATTCCTGGGAAATTGTGATGAAAGCGAAAAACAGTATCATTACACAAATTCGTCAAACTTCTATTAATGGTGAAGTAAAAACTGGAAACGAACTAAGAACTTTTTTACTTACCGAATTAACTCAAACAGAAAGCGCAAGTGCTGTGGCCATTAGTTTTATAAAAGAAGAATTAAAACGTGTTTTTTAAATTCTCCCTATTGTCATGCTGAACTCGTTTCAGCATCTGAACTTGTTTGTAGATAGATGCTGAAACAAGTTCAGAATGACAAAATTATTTTTACTCCTTCAAAAACTTCAAATACAAAGCAGCCGTTTTTTCATCAGCTGTTTCAACCAAAGCTTCTACTCGACTTCTAAACTCTTTGTTTTTCAACAATTCACGAATTTTTTCTCTAGAAAATTTAGTAAACTGCCATTTATGATGTGTTGTAGCTTGAAATAAAGACTGAATTACTTTAGGATTATTTCTGTTTACTGTTAACAAAACATCTAAAGCGTTTTCACGAATTGACGATTCATAATCCTCAGAAGCATATTTTAATAATTCTTCAATACACTCTTTTTGTTCAAATTCTGAAATTTCTCCTTTTGTGATGGTTGTTTTTAACCAAGTAATTCGCAGATTTTTGTCGTTATTTCCTACTTGATTGTTTAACTTGTTTAAAAATCTATTGACTTCATTAGGAAAATTAGTACTCAAATTGACCAATGCAATTTCTCTGGTTTGATATGACGCATCATCAAGGAAAGTTTCATATTGTTTTTGAAACTCGCTAGGAATAATTGTTAGTGTTTCTGCAATGGCTTGTCGGACATACAAGTTTTGTTTCATTCCGATTTCAATCAACTCTTTTTTCTCTTCAAAAGATGTAGTAGCCAATTTATAGAAAATATATTGTTTAATTGGAAAATAAGTATCCGATTGCAATATTGCTTTGTAATTCTCCAAATCCTTTTTCTCTTTGGTGAGTTGAATATAAGCGGCAACCGATTTATTCTTCATCAAATAACTTTCTGCTAAAAGCATATCGAAGCCGGAAGCTTCTAGCCATTTCTTTTTGAAATTTTCAGTATCGAAATGCTTTGCCACTTTTTTGACTTCCGCTAAAAATTCATCTGTAACAACGTTTTTGTATTGGTATTTTTTCAAATATTTTTTTACAGCTTTCTGAAATTTTTTAGCGCCAATATCTTCACGTAACGTATGCAAAGCCCAAGCACCTTTTTTGTAAAACGATAAGGAACTTGCTTTTTCATTCATAACTGGAATCGTATCCGTTTTGGCGGCACTTCTCAATTGCAACGCATAATCGTACAATTCGTTATAGAAATAATCGTCGCCAAAAACTTCTTTCTCAGCTAATAAAGCATAATACGTGGCGAAACCTTCTTGCAACCAATGGTGTTTTCCAGATTGCGCCGTAATTAAATCGCCAAACCATTGATGCGCCAATTCATGTGCATTCACATTGATGTAATTTTTATCATTAAATCCAATCGAATCCACCACAAAATCTTGTGCAAAAATAGTGGATGTGGTATTCTCCATTCCAGCATATAAAAAATCTCTAACTGGAACTTGACGGTAAATTTTCCAAGGATATTTCACGCCGATTTCTTGTTCTAAATAATCGAAAATTTGTTTGGAATAGCGGTAAGTCGGTTCAAATTTAGCCACATCCTTCTTATCAATATAAAACTCTAATGGTGTACCCGATTTGCTTTTGGTTTCTTGCTTTTGAAAATTTCCAATCGCCAACATGACTAAGTAAGACGACATGGGGTTTTGCATATGAAAAGGATATATGCTTGATTTATTATAGCTAGTAAAAGTAAACATATCTCCTTTTCTACTTTGATTTAAACCATTTGCTATAACAGTGAAATTTCTTTTGAAAATCACATTCATATTAAAAATTACCTTCTCATTCACATCATCAAAACTCGGCAACCAATGACTAGTATAGCGACCTTGACCTTGTGTCCAGATTTGCAAATTTTCTTCAGATCCTGTAAAGTATAATGTTTGTTTTGGGATGGCTTTATAATCAAAAGTAACTACATTAAGACCAATATTATAACCTTCATAAAGTAATAATTCTTTTGTATTGTTTTTAAATTTTACTTTATTTCCATTTAAAAGTACTTCTTCAAATTTCATATCCTTTGCATCAATTCTAATGGTATCAATTGCTTTTTGGACATCAAATTGATAAAATACACTTCCTGAAATAGATTTATCAAAAAAGTGAGGTTCTATAACTGCATTACAAATTAAAAAATCAACGGATTTGGTTTGTTGTGAAAAAGTAAGAATAGAAAAAAGCAGAAAAAATAATGTTCTCATAAATAAATTTAAAATCTGATACGAATATAAACATTTTCAAATTCACGGCTTTCTTAATTCACAAATTATAACTTATCTTCGCTTTCAAATTACGATTTACGAATTTGGATTTACGAAGTTTCATTTGAGATTTATTAAAGAAAATAGAACTTCTTCACGTATCATTTTTTTGACATAGATTGGAGAAATTATATAAATTTTTAAAATTTCTTTAATCTGTGTTCCAAACTTCACATTTATTTTAAATATTATCATTGAAAAAGAAAGCCTTATTTAATTGGAGCAGCGGAAAAGATTCTGCCTTTGCTTTATACAAAACCTTACAAAACCAAGAATTCGAAATTGTTTCTTTACTCACAAGTGTAAGCGAACAATACCAGCGTATTTCTATGCACGGCGTTCGTGTAGAACTGTTAGATTTACAAGCTAAAAGTTTGCAATTACCACTAACCAAAATGATGATTCCAGAAATGCCAACGATGGAAGTTTATGAAGAGGTAATGAAAAACACCTTATCAAAATTTAAAGAAAATGGTGTGACACATGCTATTTTTGGTGATATCTTTTTAGAAGATTTGCGAAAATACCGTGAAGACAAACTAAAAGAAGGCGGTTTGGTTGGGGAATTCCCATTATGGAAAATGGATACTAAAGCACTTATTCACGATTTTACAAATTTAGGTTTCAAAACCATCGTAACTTGTGTCAACGAAAAGTATTTAGACCAAAGTTTTGTTGGAAGAATTATCAATGAAGATTTCATTAACGATTTACCAGAAAATGTAGACGTTTGTGGCGAAAACGGCGAATTTCATACGTTCACTTTTGACGGACCGATTTTCAACAATCCAATTGCATTTGAAATCGGAGAAATCGTTCATAAAAAATACGAAAAACCAAAAAACACAACGCCATCTAACACCGCTTGCGATGTAGATTCAGATGAACCTATTTACGGTTTTTGGTATATCGATTTAATTCCGAAATAGGAAACAGATTGTACAGATTAAAATGATTTACATAGTTTTTTTTACACAGATTGGAGAAATTTCCAAAATTTATATAATTTCTTAAATCTGTGTTACAAATTTGATTCCTAATTAAAATAACTTAAATTCGTTCTTAAAATAATCAAACTGAGACTGAACACTAAATACTGAGCACTGAACACTTCAATGAACCTACTCGAAACTCCCATAGAATATTTGAAAGGCGTTGGTCCGCAACGTGGCGATTTACTGCGCAAGGAAATGAACATTCATAAATATGGTGATTTAATCAATTTATATCCGAACAGATACATCGACAGAACCCGTTATTTTAAAATCAATCAGTTGGTAAATAGTAATTCGGAAGTGCAGATTGTGGGAAAAGTCGTTCATATCAAAACCATCGATCAAGGCAAAGGAAAATCGAGATTAGTCGCGACATTTTTAGACGATACGGGTCAAATGGAATTAGTTTGGTTCCAAGGTCAAAAATGGGTAAAAGAAAGTTTAAAACTCAATACCGTTTATGTTATTTTTGGAAAAGTGACGCAATTTGGTTCGGTTTTCAATATGGCACATCCAGAAATGGAATTGTTAGAAGAACACAAAACCGCTTTACGAAGTGCGATGCAACCGGTTTATCCAAGCACAGAAAAACTCAACAATAAAGGCGTTACGAATAAAGTCATCAATAAAATGATGATGCAATTGTTTTCGGAAACCCATCAATTATTTTCGGAAACCTTGCCTGCTTCTATTATGGAAGAATTAAAATTAATTCCGAAAAAAGACGCTTTAATCAACATACATTTTCCGAAAAATCAAGATTTATTAGCCAAAGCGCAATTCCGATTAAAATTTGAAGAATTGTTTTTCATCCAACTGCAATTAATTACGAAAAACTTAATTCGAAAACATAAAATTAAAGGTTTTCCCTTTGAAAAAATCGGCGAAAACTTTAATAACTTTTACAACAATCATTTACCTTTTGAATTGACCAATGCGCAAAAACGCGTATTAAAAGAAATTCGGAACGACTTAGGAAGTCACGCTCAAATGAATCGTTTATTACAAGGCGATGTAGGTTCAGGAAAAACCATTGTTGCGTTAATGTGTATGCTTATCGCGAAAGACAATGGCTTTCAAAGTTGTCTGATGGCTCCAACGGAAATTTTAGCCAATCAACATTATAATGGAATTACCGAATTAGCCAAAGATTTAAACATCAACATCCGAATTTTAACTGGCTCTACGAAAATTGCACAACGAAGAATCATTCATGAAGAATTAGAAAACGGAACGTTAGATATCATCATCGGAACACACGCTTTATTGGAAGATAAAGTCCAATTTAAAAATTTAGGTTTAGCCGTAATTGATGAACAACATCGTTTTGGTGTCGAACAAAGAAGTAAGCTTTGGGGTAAAGCCTCCCCTAGCCCCTCCAAAGGAGGGGAAATCGAACGTGTTAAACAAAAATACGAAACAGCTCGACCATCCACATATAAACTTTTAAAAGAACTTCAAAAAGAAAACAAGAAAAACAGCACACAAGCTGAAGCCATTTTGTGGGAATATTTAAGAAATAAAAATCTTAAGTATAAATTCAGAAGACAACACATTATTGATATTTTCATTGCTGACTTTGTTTGCTTAGAGAAAAAACTAATAATTGAAGTTGATGGCGGCTATCATAACACATTAGAACAAAAAGAAGCTGACGAATTAAGAACACAAATCTTAAATGAAATTGGTTTCAAAGTAATCCGATTTACAAATGAACAAGTTGTTGGCGACATCGATAACGTCATTAATAGGATCAACACAATCATGGCAAGCCTCCCTTCTGGGGAGGTTGGAGGGGCTACTCCCCCTCACGTTCTAGTCATGACGGCGACCCCAATTCCGCGAACTTTAGCAATGAGTTTGTATGGCGACTTAGATATTTCTGTGATTGACGAGTTGCCGCCAGGCAGAAAACCAATTCGAACCGAACACCGATATGATAGTAAGCGTTTAGTGGTTTGGAAATTCTTGAAAGATGAAATCGCTAAAGGCCGACAAGTATATATTGTATATCCGTTAATTCAGGAATCGGAAAAAATGGATTATAAAGATTTGATGGACGGCTATGAAAGTATTTCTCGCGATTTTCCATTGCCACACTACTCCATTTCTATTTTACATGGGAAAATGAAACCCGCCGACAAAGACGAAGAAATGAAACGCTTTGCCGAAGGAAAAACCAATATTATGGTGGCTACAACTGTTATTGAGGTTGGTGTAAATGTACCCAACGCTTCCGTAATGGTGATTGAAAGTGCCGAACGTTTTGGTTTGTCGCAATTGCATCAGTTGCGCGGACGTGTGGGGCGTGGTGCCGAACAAAGTTATTGTATTTTAATGACCGATTACAAACTTTCTGAAGACAGTAAAACCCGAATGGAAACCATGGTGCGCACCAATGACGGATTTGAAATTGCAGAAGTAGATTTAAAATTACGTGGCCCAGGAGATATTATGGGAAAACAACAAAGCGGTGTGTTAAACCTACAAATTGCCGATTTAGTAAAAGACCAAGACATTTTACAAGTCGCACGACATTTAGCCGTAAAACTCCTAAAAGAAGACCCAAGCATGAACTTACCCGAACACGCCAAACTTAAAGAAGTGTTTTTGGAAATTAGTAAGAAGAAAAGTATTTGGAATTATATTAGTTAATGGGTCAATTTTCAATTTGACGATGTGTCAATAGCGCGGATTATCTATCCATGTACCGCTACTGCATGAATCCTTTCGCGAAATAAATAAAAACCCCAAAACTCCAAACCCAATTAGGAGTTTTTTTATGTCAACTAAAAAAATCGTGGCAATATTTTTAAAATATTAAAATTGCCACGAAACCTGTGGCAAATAAATTGTAAATAAAAAATTGCCACTAATTCGCAAATAAAAATTTCATAAAATTCATGCATTAGTGTCTAAAAAAACATTTTATCACAAACTTTCTTTTAATCCAAAAAATTCAAACACTTGTACCTACAAGTATGTTAAAAAAATTGTAAGGTTTTGGCAGTATTAATTAGTAGAAGTAGATTTGTATCGAATATAAGCTAATTACTATGAAGATTAAAACTATCAGTATCACGTTAATTTCCCTAACTCTTTTAGGACTTATTGGTTACCGAATTTCAAAAAATTCAGGAGAATCTGAAAAAAATGATAAAAAAGGAGATAAAAAACCACCATTATCTGTTACTGCTATAGTTGTTTCGTCAAAAGATTTTTCTAATGCAATTTCACTTTCTGGTTCTATTGAAGCCAATGAAAACGTCGAAATTAGAAGTGAAGTATCTGGAATTGTAGAAAAAATTTCTTTCTCAGAAGGTTCAAATGTTAGTAAAGGTCAGGTTTTATTAAAAGTCAACGATATCGAATTGAGAGCGCAATTGTCTCAAGCCCTTACCAAACAAAAATTAGCTGGAGAAAACGAAAGAAGAGCGAAGTTATTACTACAAAAAGAAGCCATCAGTCAGGAAGAATATGATATTGCTAGCGCTGAATTTAGAAGTTTAAAAGCACAAACCCAATTGATTCAAGCTCAAATTGCTAAAACAACTATTAGAGCACCCTTTTCAGGGAAAATTGGTTTGCGAAATATTTCACCTGGAACATACGTAACGCCTACTACAATCATCACCAAATTAGTAAGTTCGAATCAAGTGAAAATTAGTTTTTCTATTCCTGAAAAATATGCTTCAGAAATTGAAAGTAAGGCTTCTATCCTATTTACCATTCCAAATAATCCACAAAAGTTCTCTGCAAAAATTTACGCCATCGAGCCAGAAATTGAAACTGCAACAAGAACCCTAAAAATTCGTGCCATCGCTAATAATTCAAATGGAAAATTATTACCTGGAACGTTCGCCACTATCGAACTTTCTTTAAAAAATATTAAAGATGCGATTGTAATTCCTACCGAAGCGGTTGTACCCATTCAGGATGGAAAAGTAGTTTTTATAGCCAATAACGGAAAAGCTAAAGAAGTAAAAATCGAAACCTTAGCCAGAACAGCCAAAGATGTAGTAGTAACCAGCGGCATCAAATCTGGCGACACCTTATTAACTTCAGGAGTCATGGCATTAAAAGATGAAGCTGAAATAAAAGTACAACTGAAAGAGCCAAGTGAAAAGTAAAAAGAGCCAAGTAAAAAGAGCCAAGTAAAAAGTTAAAAGAGCCAAGTGAAATTTACGATATGAGATATACGATTTACGGGTTTTACTTCATGTAACAATCATTTTTAAAATCCAAAATCATCATTCGTAATTCGTAAATCATCATTCGTAAATCCAAAATCGTAAATCGTAAATCAAAGATGACTTTATCTACATTAAGTATAAAAAGACCTGTTTTTACCATAGTAATTAACCTTTTAATTATTCTGTTTGGTATTTTGGGGTACACCTATTTGGGAGTTCGTGAATTCCCATCTATTGATCCGGCTCAGATTTCTGTTCGTACGAATTATACGGGTGCGAATTCAGACATTATCGAATCACAAATTACGGAACCACTTGAAAAAGCGATTAATTCTATTGATGGAATTCGAAACATTACGTCTTCAAGTAATCAAGGTTCTAGTAACATTACTATCGAATTTAAACTGGAGAAAAACTTAGAAGAAGCGGCTAATGATGTGCGAGATAAAGTATCGCAAGCCGTTAGAAGTTTACCACAAGATATCGACGCGCCACCAGTCGTTTCAAAAGCGGATGCCGATTCGGATGCCATTATTTCGATGACGGTGCAAAGTAACTCCAGAGATGCTTTAGAATTAAGCGATTATGCCGAAAATGTGATAGCGGAAAGAATTCAGACTATTCCTGGTGTGAGTGGTGTTCAAATTTGGGGACAAAAAAGATATTCGATGCGAATTTGGATTGATCCTATCAAACTAAACGCATACGGTGTAACGGTTTCTGATGTAAGAACCGCTTTAGACAAACAAAACGTAGAATTACCTTCCGGAAAATTAACGGGTGCGAATACCGAATTAATGGTTAAAACGCTTGGGAATTTATCAACAGAAAAGGAATTTAATGATATAATTATTGTTTCTAACGAAAATAAAACAGTTCGTTTAAGTGATGTGGGTCGCGCTTCTTTAGAATCAGAAAATTTAGAAACTAAGTTTACCGAATCAGGAAATCCAATGGTTGCCGTAGCAATTGTGCCACAACCAGGAAGTAATTATTTAGAAATTGCCGATCAGTTTTACGAACAATTCGACAAATTAAAAAAAGAATTACCTAAAGATATTAAAATTGATATTGCTTTAGACAATACGCTTTTCATTAAAAAATCAGTAGTTGAAGTTGCGGAAACTTTATTGATTTCAATTATTTTGGTGGTTTTGATCATCTTCTTATTTTTTAGAGATTGGTCTATTGCATTCCGACCATTAATAGATATTCCAGTGTCATTGATTGCAACGTTTTTCATCATGTATTTGTGTGGCTTTTCTATCAATGTATTGACTCTTTTAGCCATCGTATTAGCTACAGGATTAGTAGTAGATGATGGAATTGTGGTGACCGAAAACATCTTCAAAAAAGTAGAAGAAGGCATGTCGCCTATCGAAGCAGCCATTAAAGGTTCGAACGAGATTTTCTTTGCTGTAATTTCAATTTCTATTACACTAGCAGCCGTTTTCTTACCAATTGTGTTTTTAGAAGGTTTCGTAGGGCGTTTGTTCCGAGAGTTTGGTGTGGTAATTGGTGCTGCGGTTTTAATTTCCGCTTTCGTATCTTTAACTTTAACACCAATGTTAAACGCCTATTTAATGAAAGGCGGCGAACAAAAGAAAACGAGATTTTACCATTTTACAGAACCTTATTTTGTAGGATTAAATCAGGGTTACGCGAATGCTCTAAAGAATTTCATGAAAAGAAAATGGTTGAGTTTTCCTATCATTATTATTTGTATTGGCTTAATCGTTTTATTTTTCAAAATTTTACCAAAAGAAACAGCACCTTATGACGACAGAAGTTTAGGTGTAGTAAGTGTTTCAACGCCAGAAGGTTCAACATACGAATATACCGACCGATTCATGACCGAATTGTCTGATTTGATCAACGATTCTATTCCAGAGAAAAAAGTAGCTTTGGTTATTACTTCACCTGGGTTTTTATCTTCTTCTGTAAATACAGGTCGTGTTCGTTTGGCACTTGTAGAACCTAGTGAAAGAACCAAAACACAAAAAGAAATTGTAGATAATTTAAACAAATGGACCAAAAAATATCCGCAAGCTAAAGTCAACGTTTCAGAACAACCTACTATTGCGGTGAATCGTAGAGGTGGTTTACCTATTCAGTACATCATTCAAGCTCCGAATTTTGAGAAATTAAGAGAAAAAATTCCTCAATTCATGGAAGAAGCGAGTAAAAATGAAACTTTCTCAAATGTGGATGTGAATTTAAAATTCAACAAACCAGAAATTAACGTTACCATCAATCGTGAAAAAGCGGAAAGTTTAGGTATTTCTGTTTTAGATGTGGCACAAACTTTACAACTTTCCTTAAGTGGACAACGTTTTGGGTATTTCATGCAGAATGGAAAACAATATCAAGTTATCGGACAATTCGATCAAAAAGATAGAGATGCGCCTTTGGATTTGACTTCTATGTTTGTTAAAAATAAAGCCGGAGAATTGATTCAATTGGATAACGTTGTAGAAGTTGACGAGCAAAGTAATCCACCGCAATTGTTTCATAACAATCGTTACATGTCGGCTACCGTTTCTGCTGGTTTAGCGCCAGGAAAAAGTATGGTGGATGGAATTGATGCCATGGATGAAATCAAAGCTAAAGTTTTAGATGAAACCTTTACCACCGATTTAGGTGGAGAATCAAGAGATTTTGTGGAAAGTAGTTCGAATACTTCATTCGCATTTGGCTTGGCTTTATTATTAATTTATTTGATTTTAGCAGCTCAATTTGAAAGTTTTATCGATCCGTTTATCATCATATTAACGGTTCCGATGGCGGTGGCTGGAGCATTGTTCTCGCTATGGTTATTCGGACAAACTTGGAACATTTTCAGTCAAATTGGAACTGTAATGCTTATCGGATTGGTAACCAAAAACGGAATCTTAATTGTAGAATTTGCGAATCAACTTAGAGAACAAGGCAAACCAAAATACGAAGCCATTATCGAAGCTTCTGAAGCGCGTTTACGACCAATTTTAATGACGAGTTTAGCTATTGCCCTTGGAGCTTTACCAATTGCAATGTCACTTGGAGCAGCTTCAACGAGTAGAATCGGAATGGGTGTTGTTATCGTTGGTGGAACATTGTTTTCATTGGTCTTAACTTTATTTGTAATTCCGGCCATTTATTTAATGTGGTCGAAAGCCAAAAAACACCGACCAGAATTTGATAATTTAGATGCTTTAGAAAGATAAAATAAACCGCAGATTCGCCAATTAAAATCGATTCAAATACAATTTAAAAAATCTGTGAATCTGCGGGTAAACATAAAAACATTATGCAAAATTTATATAAAATAGCTTTTCTTTTCTTAATTGGATTCTCAGCACAAGCACAGGAAATCCTTTCGCTTGAAGACGCTGTAAAAATATCCCTAGAAAATAATTACGATATTAAAATTGCGGAAAACAATTTAAAAATCGACGAAACCAATAACAATTTGGCTAATGCTGGAATTCTTCCATTAGTAAGTTTAAATTTAACGAATAACAACAGTCAAATTGATACCAAACAAACTCAAGCTGGCGGTACTACAAGAGAATTAGACAATGCCAAAAACATGAACTTAAATTATGGAATTGGTTTAGATTGGACCATTTTTGATGGGATGCGAATGTTTGCCAGAAAAGAACAGCTAAAAGTTTTAGAAGAACAAGGGAAATCGGAACTACAAGCGGCTATTTTAACCAAAGTAAGCGATGTGTATGTAACGTATTTCGACTTGGCACAACAACAACAAATGATGGCTTCAATTGATACGGCGATTGTAATTTCAAATCAACGTTTAGAAACGGCTAAAAACAGATTTAGTATTGGTAAAGCTTCTAAATTAGAAGTGTTAAATGCTCAAGTAGATTTAAATACCGATTTGAGTTTATTATTAAAACAAAAAGAACTTTACCGAATCACTAAAATCAGAATGAACGAATTATTAGTTAGAGAGTTGTTAACTGATTTTAAAGTTAACTCTGAAATAACTGTAGCACAAAACTTAGATTTCAACGAACTCAAAGCTACTGCTGAAAAACAAAATCCGCAGTTGCAAGCTCAAATTCTAACCAAAAAAGTAGCCGATTTAAATTTAAAACAAGTGAAAGCCAATCGTTATCCAACTGTTAGATTGACATCTGGATATAATTTCACCCGTTCAGAAGCCTCTTTAGGATTCGTAACACAATCATCTGGACAAGGTTTTGTTTACGGAGTTTCTGCTTCATTACCTATTTTTAATGGTTTTCTTCAAAATAAAAATGAAAAAGTGGCCCGATATCAAGTTGAAAACGCGAATTATGTTTTAGAACAACAAAAATTGTCGTTAACCTCGCAATTAGGTAGCTTATTTGCCAGTTATCAAACGAATTTAGAGTTAGTAAAAGTGGAAGAAAAAAACTTAGAAATTGCTAAACAAAATCTAGATATTACACTTGCAAAATTCAAAATCGGTACCATAACAACTCTTGAATTTAGAACCGCACAACAAAACTTTATAGAAGCTTCAGTTCGTTATTCTAATGCGCAATATGTTACCAAACTTTCAGAAATCAACTTAAAAGAATTGGCAGGAACTTTAAAATTAAATTAGTAAAAACACTTGTTTCTTTTTACTTTTACCTTTAAAATAACACTTTTAACTTGGCTCTTTTAACTTGGCTCTTTTAACTTGGCTCATTTTAATTGGCTCTTTTAACTTTTTACTTTTACCTTAAACCATGGTACAATACAACCCAAAAGATTGGTTAACCTTTATTTTCAAGTTTCATAAATCGGATACTTTTCGACAACTTTTTACATTGATGTTGTTAATTGGAGCGTATTCAGCAGCAATATGTTACTTTGAAATTCATTATTTTAAATTGAAAGATGATAGTCATGTAAAAAACATTTCTATCATGCATACCACAGTTGGTTTTGTTTTATCATTACTTTTAGCTTATCGCACCAATACCGCTTATGATAGATGGTGGGAAGGAAGAAAATTATGGGGAAGTTTGGTAAACAATTCTAGAAATTTAGCCATAAAATTATCTGTTATTTTAGAAAATGAAAATGATAAGTATTTTTTTAGACGTGTCATTCCTGGATATGCTTCCATTTTAGCCAAACATTTAAGCAATGAAGAAGTGGGCAAAATGTTATTTGAAGGACTCGATTTAGAAATAGATCACAACAAACACAAACCCAATCAAGTGGCCAAAATGTTGTTCAGTAAAATTAACGATTTGTATAAATCTAATAAAATTTCGGGTGATCAATTGATTATTTTAAATGCAGAAATTCAATCGTTTACCGATGTTTGTGGTGCTTGTGAAAGAATAAAAAACACACCTATTCCCTATTCTTATAGTGCGTTCATCAAAAAATTTATTTTCTTTTATGTGATGACCTTACCTTTTGGTTTTGTTTTTAGTTTAGGCTATTACATTGTACCTGTTGTAATTTTCATCTTTTACGTTTTAGCCAGTTTAGAGTTAATAGCAGAAGAAATAGAAGATCCTTTTGGAAACGATGAAAACGATTTGCCTACATCAAAAATTGCTAGTAATATTAAAAAACATGTAGAAGAAATATTATAATTTTATATATTCGCAAAAAAAACTAATGAAAAAACAGCTTTTACAACTTACTTTAACCTCTTGCCTTACCTTACTTTTTTTAAGTTCTTGTAAAGAGAAAGTAAAATCAGAAATTAGTGTTAAAAATGATACACTTGTTACTAAAGTTCTAAACATTGATGATAAAAAAGATCTTGAGAAAAATGGCTTTTATGCTGAAGAATTCTTTGTAATTGCTAATAAAAGTTATTTGAGAAAATCGCCAGATAAAACATCAAACAACATTATTGACACGCTAGATTTTGGTAATAAAGTTTATGTAAAAAGTGTGTATTTAGATGAAGAAGGCGGAGAAATTGCTGGAGATGCTTCTTTGTTAGAAAATGAAAAAGTAAACGGATTTGTAGCAGTTTATTTTAAGAAACCTAA
Organism: Flavobacterium difficile; assembly: GCF_011392115.1. GTDB lineage: Bacteria > Bacteroidota > Bacteroidia > Flavobacteriales > Flavobacteriaceae > Flavobacterium > Flavobacterium difficile. The sequence continues at coordinate 363,409 of NZ_JAAJBT010000002.1, read as the reverse complement.
AACACTTGATGAAAAACCTAGTGGTTATGTTACTGAAAAAGTTTTAGAATACGAATATGAGTTTAAGCAATACCAAAAATATTTTTCTTTACCAGAATTTCAAAAGCTAGACTCACAAATTAAAAGAAGTATTTTAGATAACGATTATTTAAATAACAAAAGTTTTTATTTAACAGAAAGTAGTCAGAAAGCGCCAAATGCTATTTGCTCTGGTGATTTTGATGGCGATGGACAAAAAGACTATGCGGTTGTTTTAGATAATGTAGAAAATGAAAGAAGTATGATTTTGGTTTTCTTAATTAACAGTGCTACAAAAGAACCTTATGTTGCTTACAAAAAGGAATTCTATGATTATTTAAAAGTCAAAAAAATCGCTAAAAATAACGCATTCACGATAACTAATGAAGAAGATGAAAATGAAGGAACAAGTGTAACGCCTTCTTTTGACTATGTTGAAATTTACGGTAACGGTGTAGTTTCACATATCGTTTATGACAAAGACTCGAACAAAATGGTTCTGCAATAAAAGCAACAATAATTTAAAAAATCCCGTTCCGAAATGTTTCAGAACGGGATTTTTTTGTATTTTTAAATTATAAATCATTAAGATGTCTTCAAAAGTATTACTTCAAACACCAGCGCTTACTCACGAAAAGTCCTTAAAAACTTTAGTTGAAAACAGAACTATTTTTTCTCTCAACCATTGTGAACTGAATATTTTCGAAACCTATCAAAAATCGGATTTAGTACCTTTGAAGTTTAATGATTTAGTAGTAACGAGTATGTTGCGTGGCAAGAAAATAATGCATCTCTTTGATACGCCTCAATTTGAATATTTACCTGGAGAAACCGTAATTGTGCCTTCCAATGTAGAAATGAAAATTGATTTTCCAGAAGCTTCTCAAGAAAATCCAACCCAATGCATCGCTTTAGCCATTGACCATAAAATCATAACCGACACGTTAGGTTTTTTAAATGAAAAATATCCCAAAGAAGGCAAAAACAATTTGTGGAAGTTAGACCAAGACAATTACTTTTTTTATAATAATATCGAATTAGCAGGAACTATAAATAAACTTATTAAAGAATGCATGGGCACCTCCATCACAAAAGATGCTATTGCCGATATTACTTTACAAGAATTGATTATACGAATTATTCAAACCCAAAGTTTAAAGAAAATTGAAAATGAAATGATTGATGTTACCAGTCCGATTACCGCGTCAATTAACTTCATTAGAGAAAACATTCGAGAATCCATCAATTTGAAACAATTAAGCGGAAAGGCTTGTATGAGCACCACATCCTTCTATAGAAGTTTCAAGCGAGAATTAGGGATGAGTCCGATTGAATTTATTTTAAACGAAAAAATAAAATACGCCAAAAAACTTTTAAGTAATCCGAAAATAAATATAGCCGAAGTATCTTATGCCACAGGTTTTGAAGATTGTAATTACTTCATTCGATTGTTTAAAAAATACGAAGGCGTGACCCCAAAACAATACCAATTGATGCATTTCACTTCGCATTAAACTTAGAGATTCCGTTTAACTTCTTCTATATTTAGGCTTTCTTCTTCAGTAAATAAGCGGTATTTCACCACAAACGTTTTTCCATAAGGCGTTTCTAAAGAAAATCCACCTGCTCCTATTGCATCAGTAACATCTAAAGTAAAATGGGCATGTTTCCAATATTCGAACAAATCTTTATCTACCCAAAATTCGAATCCATTAACTGTTCCAATACAAACATCTTCGTATCGTAAATAAAATCCACCTTTTTCAAAACATTGTGGTTGCGTACCTTCACAACAACCTCCAGCTTGATAAAACATTAAATCACCAAATTTTTCTTCTAGCATTTGAATGAGTTCTATCGCCTTTTCAGTTGCTTCTAGTCTTTTAATCTTGCTCATATCGTTAAAATAAAAACCGCAACATCATCAATTCTAGTATTTTTGACATTGCGGTTGTTGAAAATTCATTTACTAACCATTAAAAGAACCCTAATTTATTTTTGTTGTAAGAAATCAACATGTTTTTAGTTTGACGATAATTGTCTAACATCATTTTGTGATTTTCTCTTCCAATTCCAGATTGTTTGTATCCTCCAAATGGTGCACCAGCAGGATACGAATGGTATTGATTGACCCAAACTCTACCCGCATGAATCGCTCTTGGAACCTGATATAATTCATGTGCATCTCGAGTCCAAACTCCAGCACCTAAACCATACAAAGTGTCGTTAGCAATTTCTAAAGCCTCTTCCGTAGTTTTGAAAGTCGTAACTGCTAATACAGGTCCGAAAATTTCTTCTTGGAAAATTCTCATTTTGTTATGTCCTTTAAATAAAGTAGGTTGAATGTAATAACCACCACCTAATTCTTCACCTAAATGATTGACATCGCCACCACATAATAATTCAGCACCTTCTTCTTTACCTAAATTGATGTACGAGAGGATTTTATCTTTCTGAATTTGAGAAGCTTGAGCACCCATCATAACTGTTGGATCTAAAGGATGTCCGACTTTAATCGCTTTCACTCTATCTACTACTTTAGCGATAAATGCATCGTAAATGGATTCATGAATTAATAATCTTGACGGACACGTACAAACTTCACCTTGATTTAAAGCGAAAAGTACAGCACCTTCAACCGCTTTATCTAAAAATTCATCATCAGCATCCATAACCGATGGGAAGAAAATATTTGGCGATTTTCCTCCTAATTCTAGAGTAACTGGAATAATATTTTCAGTAGCATATTGCATGACCATTCTACCCGTAGCAGTAGAACCTGTAAAAGCCGCTTTGTTTACTTTCGGATTAGTAACTAAAGTTCGACCCAATTCGGCGCCAAAACCATTTACGATATTGATGACACCTGCTGGAAGTAAATCTTCAATTAACTCCATTAACACCATGATAGAAATTGGTGTACTTTCAGCTGGTTTTAGCACTACGCAATTTCCGGCTGCTAAAGCTGGCGCTAATTTCCAAGTAGCCATTAAAATTGGAAAATTCCAAGGAATAATTTGTGCGATAACGCCTAAAGGTTCATGGACTATAATGGAAACCGTATCTTTATCTAATTCGGTAATCGAACCTTCTTCGGCACGAATTACACTTGCAAAATATCTGAAATGATCAATCGCTAATGGAATATCTGCGGCTAAAGTTTCTCTCACCGCTTTACCATTATCAAGTGTTTCTACCGCTGCAATACATTCTAAATTTGCTTCCATTCTATCGGCAATTTTATTTAGAATTATACTTCGTTCTGTTGCAGAAGTTTCGCTCCAAGATTTAAAAGCAGCGCTTGCAGCATCTACAGCCATTTCTACATCTAATTTTACCGAATGAGCGGCTTTAGCTAATAATTTCCCATCAACTGGAGAAACAACTTCAAAATATTGCCCAGTAGAAGGCGCTGTCCATTTTCCGTTGATGTAATTATCGTACTTTTCCTTTAGTTGTGGTCTTTGAATTAAATTACTCATAATTTGTTTGTTTTGGTTTATCCAAATTTAGCTTCAAAAACCAACCTAAAATAGCACAAATTATTCAAAATATAGCACAAAAATTACAGATGCTGTACAAACAAAAAAATCTCGCTATTTGCATAACGAGATTTTAAATTGCTTTTTAATTAGATTATTTTCTAGCGATTACTTTTAATGATTTGGCAATAATTGCCGCGCTATTTAATCCGTATTTTTCCATTAATTGTTCTGGAGTTCCACTTTCACCAAAAGTATCGTTAGTTGCTACAAATTCTTGAGGAGTTGGATGGTTTAACGATAATGTTCTTGCCACACTTTCTCCTAAACCACCTAAGAAATTATGCTCTTCTGCCGTTACCACACAACCAGTTTTAGCCACAGATTTCAAGATCGCTTCTTCATCTAATGGTTTGATGGTATGAATGTTAATTACCTCAGCAGAAACGCCTTGTTTTTCTAATTCTTCAGCAGCAATTAATGCTTCCCAAACTAAATGCCCGGTTGCGATAATTGTAACATCTGTTCCTTCGTTTAATAAAATGGCTTTTCCAATTACGAAAGGTTCATCAGCTGGCGTGAAATTTGGCACTACTGGACGACCGAAACGTAAATAAGCTGGCCCATGATGATCTGCTAAAGCTAAAGTAGCCGCTTTGGTTTGGTTGTAATCACACGTGTTGATTACTGTCATACCTGGTAGCATTTTCATTAAACCAATATCTTCTAAAATTTGGTGAGTCGCACCATCTTCTCCTAAAGTTAAACCGGCGTGAGAAGCACAAATTTTCACATTTTTATCAGAATAAGCTACAGATTGACGAATTTGGTCGTATACTCTTCCTGTAGAAAAGTTGGCGAAAGTTCCTGTAAAAGGAATTTTTCCACCGATAGTTAAACCTGCTGCTATTCCGATCATGTTAGCTTCTGCAATTCCGATTTGGAAAAAACGCTCTGGATGATTTTTCTTGAAATCGTCGAACTTTAACGAACCAATTAAATCCGCACAAAGTGCCACTACATTTTCATTTTTTTGTCCTAATTCGGTCATTCCTGCTCCAAATCCTGAACGTGTATCTTTACTTCCTGTATTTTCGTATTTTTTCATTATGTTGTGTCTTTATTAGTTTTACATAAGCATTCAATTACTGAATACTAAAAACTGTAAACTGAATACTGATTAATAATCTCCTAAAGTGGCTGGATTTTGGTTTAAGGCATTTTCTAATTGCTCATTACTTGGTGCTTTACCGTGCCAAGCGTGTGTATGCATCATAAAATCTACTCCGTTACCCATTTCTGTATGCAACAACACACAAACTGGTTTTCCTTTTCCTGAACGAGATTTAGCATCAGCCATTCCTGTAATAATAGCTTCAATATTATTTCCTTCTTTTATTTCTAAAACATCCCAATCAAAAGCTTCAAATTTAGCTGCCACATTACCCATGTTTAAAACATCGGTTGTAGATCCATCAATTTGTTGACCATTTAAATCTACTACTGCAATTAAATTATCTACATTCTTAGCAGAAGCATACATGATAGCTTCCCAATTTTGACCTTCTTGTAATTCACCATCACCTGTTAATACGTACACTAAATTTGAATCATTATTTAGTTTTTTAGCTTGAGCTGCACCAATGGCAACAGATAAACCTTGACCTAGAGAACCAGAAGCCATTCTGATACCTTCTAAACCTTCATGTGTAGTTGGGTGACCTTGTAAACGCGTGTTTAATTTACGAAACGTAGCTAATTCTGAAACAGGAAAATAACCGCTTCTTGCTAAAACGCTGTAAAATACTGGAGAAATGTGTCCGTTTGATAAAAAGAATACATCTTCATTGATTCCGTTCATATCAAAACCTTCGTTTCTTTTCATTACGTGTTGATACAGAGTTACTAAGAACTCCGCGCAACCTAAAGAACCACCTGGGTGACCTGAATTAACTGCGTGAACCATTCTTAAGATGTCTCTTCGAACTTGTTGTGTAAATTGTTCTAAATTAGAAGTTTGTTGTGTCATTATAAAAAGTTTTTTGCAAAAATAAATTTAATAATCTGTTTAAACTAATCTGACTTTATTTTTTTATCAATAAGAATTCAACAATTCGATTTATCACCGATGCATCGCCTAATATTTTACGATGCCCTAAGTTGTTGGTTATTATCACTTCTTTATTAGATAAATTTTCTGCCAAATGATGTGCCTCTGAAACTGGAATGTCTTCATCATCAGTATCATGAAATACTAAAACCGGAATCGTTACATCTTTTGCAGCTACATAAGCCGAGAAACTTTCCATATCAAACTGGTATTTTTTCTCAAAACTGTTTCGCATTAAAACGGCTACTTTATGAGGTAAACCAATTTTCTCAACAAATGTATTTACTATATTCACAACGCTATTTCCACTTCCAATAACAACAGCTTTTTTAACTTGTAAGCCTTTTTTAATCGCATTTAAAATTGACATACCACCTAAAGAATGTCCAATAGCAAATTCGAAAGGTCCGTATTGTTTTTCTACAGCCAAAATCGACTCGATAAATTCTAACATTAAAGTAGTTTTTGTACCAGACTTTCCATGAGCTGGAGCATCAAAACTAATTGTGGAATACCCATTTTTTAATACTGCATCGGCAATTTTCACCAGTTGGGTACCTCTACCCGACCATCCATGAACTAAAAGTATTTTTTTAGTAGAATTTCCATAAGCATACACTACAATTTCTTTGTTAATTGACGGAACGAACAATTTTGTTTGAATAGATTCGGCCTCCATTTGAAATTCACGCTTTGGAATTTTATGTTTGATCGGTGTAATAAATAATTTTCGTGCAAATTTTTCTGCTAAAAAAGGAGAAATTCTATATAAAAATTGTCCCATAAAAACTATAAATTTTGGAACTCTAGTGTCAATCTTAGTGGTTTTTTTCGGCATAATAAAAATTTTCACAAAAGTAAGGAATTATATTTGTGGAATGATTTTTGGGTGAAACAAAAAAAATACAATAACTTTGTTTGATAAAAATCAATAAAATGAAAACAGTCATTAAATCCGTTTTAGTCATTGGAATCTTAGTGGTTTCATGTGCGAAAAATCCTTTTACAGGAAAAAGTACAATGGCATTTGTACCAAATAGTCAAATTTTTCCTTCCGCTTTTCAACAATATGGTCAGTTTTTAGCTGAAAATAAAGTTTTAAAAGGTACTGCTGATGCAAAAAGGATTGAATCTATAGGTTTAAAAATTAAAGTTGCTTCTGAAAGATATTTGAACGCTGTAGGTCATGCCGATTATTTGAAAGATTATGCTTGGGAATACAATTTAGTAGATAGTAAAGAGGTAAATGCTTGGTGTATGCCAGGTGGAAAAATTGTCTTCTATACTGGAATTTTACCTATTTGTAAAGATGATGCTGGAATTGCAGCAGTTATGGGTCATGAAGTAGCACATGCTTTAGCGAACCATGGACAACAACGTATGAGCGCTGGTTTATTGCAACAATTAGGAGCTGTTGGAACTCAAATCGCTGTTGGAAATAAAAACGAACAAACACAAGCTTTAGCGATGCAAGCCTATGGGGCTAGTTCACAAGTTTTAGGTATGTTACCATTTAGTAGAGCACACGAAAGTGAAGCAGATATGATTGGATTAACACTTATGGCAATTGCTGGTTACGATCCAATTAATGCTGTAAAAGTTTGGGAAAGAATGTCGGCTCAATCAGGAGGACAAGCACCACCAGAATTTTTAAGTACGCACCCAAGTAATGAAACTAGGATAAAAGAATTAACAGCACTTTTACCTCAAGCGAAAGCAGAAGCTGCTAAATTTGGAGTGACCTTCAAATAATAGAAATATTATCTTATATTTAATCCCGATATAAATCGGGATTTTTTTTGTAAAAAACATACTTTATGAAACAATTAGAAAAAGGAAATAGTAAATTATTAAATGCTTGGGCATCATACGATTGGGCAAATTCTGTTTATTCGCTTGTAATTTCATCCTCTATATTTCCACTTTTTTTTGGCGTGTTATTTAGACTTGAAAATTTAAAAACAATTGATTTTTTCGGAAGTCAGAAAACAAGTGAAACCGTTATAAGTTATGTAACTGCATTTAGCTTTTTAATAATTGCATTTATTTCTCCTTTACTTTCAGGAATTGCGGATTACCTAGGTAATAAAAAGTTTTTCATGAAATTATTTTGTTACACTGGAGCAATATCCTGTATGCTACTTTATTTTTTCGAATTGAATAATTTATATACTGGTTTGTTTTTTTATGCTTTGGCTTTAATTGGTTTTTGGGGAAGTTTAGTTTTCTATAATTCTTACTTACCTGATATTGCATATGAAAATCAACAAGACAGTATAAGTGCTAAAGGTTTCAGTTTAGGCTATATTGGAAGTGTTGTTTTATTACTAATTAATTTAGCCATGATTATGTTAGTAGATCAATCACACAGTTTACAAATGATGCGATTCTCTTTTGTTTTAGTTGGACTTTGGTGGATTGGTTTTAGTCAATATGCCTATTATTATTTACCCAATAATTTAACGGGTAAAAAAATGCATAAAAATGTTTTTTTTAAAGGTTTCAGAGAATTAAATAAAGTTTGGCAAATCATTAAAACACTGCCGACTTTAAAACGCTTTTTAACTGCTTTTTTCGTGTACAGTATGGCTGTTCAAACCGTAATGATCATTGCTGCCTATTTTGGGGAAAAAGAAGTAAAATGGGCAGACGAAGAAGACAGAAAAATGGGGTTAATTATCAGTATTCTATTGATCCAATTAATTGCTGTTTTAGGCGCCTACTTAACCAGTAAAGCATCCGAAAAATGGGGAAACATTAAAGTGTTAATGGTCATAAATTTTTTGTGGATTTTTATATGTTTAGATGCTTATTTTGTGATTACACCTTCTGATTTTTACGTCGCAGCAGCTTTAGTAGGAATGGTTATGGGAGGCATTCAATCTTTATCGCGTTCTACTTATTCTAAATTAATCCCAACTGATGTTAAAGATACTACTTCCTTTTTTAGTTTTTACGACGTGTCTGAAAAAATTGGAATTGTAATCGGAATTTCTACTTATGGTTTTATAGCTGATGTAACCGGAAAAATGCAAAATGCCATACTTTTTTTAATTCTGTTTTTTGCTGCTGGTGTTTTATTACTATACAGAACCCTAAAAGTTCAAAAATAATTTTATATTTGAAAAAAATTAAAACTAACACAATGAAAAAAATCAAAAATTTACTATCCATTTTTGTAATCCTTGCATCATTAACTTTTGTTTCTTGCGAAAATGAACCTTTAGACCAAACTTTATTAAACAATACTAATACTGGTGGAGGAATCATCGATGGAGGAGTTCCGAACAATGGTAATTTCAAAGTAAAAATTGATGGTGAATGGTTTACACCAGCTAATATTGCAGGCCTAAAAGTAATGCCAAATAGTGTTAACCTACAACCCTTTCCTTCTTATACAATTTTGGGGGCATCAGATTCTGGTAAATTTGTTTCAATTCAATTTTATTATACTACTACATTTAATTTAATAACTGGATTTTCAACAACTTCAAATAACATTGCAACAATTGCATATTCTCCGAACGGAAATTTACCTGATGACCAAATACAATTATATGTTTCTGTAAATGCTGCTGATCCATTTTCAACTACTGGCTCTGTCAATTTAAATAACAATGCAACGCAACAATTATTAAACGGCACATTCCAAACAACTGTATATTTATTAGACGATAATGGGAATGTGATTGGTTCAAAATCTTTGACTGAAGGAACACTTACAAATTTTCCATATACAATAGAATAACAATCAAAAAAAATCACAAAATCCCGTTTAGTTCCAAAAAACTAAACGGGATTTTTTTATGGCATAAATCTTGACTACTATACTTGTAAATTACACTTCAATCCTAGTATTTATTGATAATTACATCAATTCACAATTATTATTTGTAAATTTACAATCCTTTTTTAATGACAAAATGACTTATAAATAGCTATGCCAAACCATAAAATACTTGCGATTGACAATTTGTCGCTTCAAGAAATAGACTCAGAAGCAGAATTAATTCCATTAATGACTCCAGAAGATGAGGAAGAAATGAACAATGAAGAATTACCTACAGATTTACCTATTTTACCATTAAGAAATACGGTATTGTTTCCAGGTGTTGTAATTCCAATTACAGCTGGAAGAGATAAATCGATAAAATTAATTAATGATGCCAATGCCGCTGGTAAAATTATTGGAGTTGTTGCGCAGAAAAATGAAGAAGATGAAGATCCAACTTCAGAACAAATTCATCATGTAGGAACAGTAGCCCGAATTATGCGTGTGCTAAAAATGCCTGATGGAAATACAACCATAATCTTACAGGGAAAAAAACGTTTCGAAATAGAAGAATTCACACAAACTGAACCTTACTTTAAAGCAAAAATTAAAGAAGTAAATGAAATTCGTCCAAAGAAAAATGATGAAGAATTTGCTACAATAATTGAGTCGATTAAAGAAATGTCGATTGAAATTATAAAGGAAAGTCCGAATATTCCTTCTGAAGCTACTTTCGCCATAAAAAACATTGAAAGCAATCCGTTTTTAATCAATTTTGTGTCGTCTAACATGAATTTAAATGTGAACGACAAACAAAACTTGCTTTCTATAGTCGATTTAAAACAACGCGCTTTAGAAACGTTACGCTTCATGAATTTAGAACTTCAGAAATTGGAGTTGAAAAACGATATTCAATCTAAAGTTCGTTTCGATTTAGACCAACAACAACGTGAATATTTCTTGCAACAACAAATGAAAACCATCCAAGAAGAATTGGGTGGCGTTTCACACGATGCAGAAATAGAAGAAATGCGCAACAAAGGAAAGGCAAAAAAATGGAATGCTAAAACAGCAGAACATTTCGAAAAAGAAATTTATAAACTACAAAGAACGAATCCGAATTCTCCAGATTTTGGAATTCAACGTAACTATTTAGATTTGTTTTTAGAATTGCCTTGGAATGAATTTTCTGAAGATAAATTCGATCTTAAAAAAGCACAACAGATTTTAGATCGTGACCATTTTGGCTTAGATGATGTGAAAAAACGCATCATTGAACATTTGGCCGTTTTGAAATTAAGAAATGATATGAAATCGCCTATTTTATGTTTATACGGGCCTCCAGGTGTAGGTAAAACTTCCATTGGAAAATCGGTTGCAGAAGCTTTAGGAAGAGAATACGTGCGTATTTCATTAGGTGGTTTACGTGATGAAGCCGAAATTCGCGGACACCGTAAAACCTATATTGGTGCAATGCCTGGTAGAATAATTCAATCGATTAAAAAAGCAAAAACATCCAATCCAGTTTTTGTTTTAGACGAAATTGATAAATTATCTTCAAGTCATAATGGCGACCCGTCTTCTGCCCTATTAGAAGTATTAGATCCAGAACAAAATAGCGATTTTCATGATAATTTCTTAGAACTTGGTTACGACCTTTCAAAAGTAATGTTTATCGCCACGTCTAACAGTTTATCAACCATTCAACCCGCTTTACGAGATAGAATGGAAATTATAAACATGTCGGGTTATACCATTGAAGAAAAAATTGAAATTGCCAAAAACTTTTTATTACCAAAGCAATTAAAAGAACACGGATTAACGACAAAAGATTTACAAATTGGTAAAAAACAATTAGAAAAAATTGTAACCGGTTATACTCGTGAATCTGGAGTTCGTGGTTTAGACAAAAAAATTGCTCAAATGGTACGTCATGCTGCAAAATCTGTGGCAATGGAAGAAGAATACAATAAAAAAGTTACTGATGCAGATATTCTTGAAGTGCTAAAATCACCAAGAATGGAACGTGACAAATATGAAAATAACGATACCGCTGGTGTAGTTACCGGATTGGCTTGGACCTCAGTGGGGGGTGATATTTTGTTTATTGAATCTTTAGTTTCAAAAGGAAAAGGCGCGATGACTATGACCGGTAATTTAGGAACGGTTATGAAAGAATCAGTAACCATCGCTCTAGAATACATCAAAGCCAATTCCAAACAATTGAATATTGAACCAGAAATTTTAAATCAATATAACATTCATATTCACGTGCCAGAAGGTGCTACTCCAAAAGATGGTCCGAGTGCAGGAATTGCGATGTTAACTTCAATGGTTTCAAGTTTTACGCAAAGTAGAATTAAGAAAAACATTGCCATGACTGGAGAAATTACTTTACGTGGAAAAGTACTACCTGTTGGCGGAATTAAAGAAAAAATATTAGCAGCTAAACGTGCCAACATAAAAGAAATTATTTTGTGTAAAGAAAACAAACGCGATATTGAAGAAATTAATGCCGATTATTTAACTGGCTTAACGTTTCATTATGTAGATACAATGAAAGAAGTAATTGATATTGCCATTTTAAAAGAAAAAGTGAAAAATGCTATTACCTTTGATATTAAAAAGTAATAGCAATCACTTAACATTTCAAAAACCTATAAGCAACGAAACTTATAGGTTTTTTTCTTTATATTTGAAATATAAAAACTAACAATGAGAATACTACTTGTAGGAGAATTTAGTCGGTTACACAATTCGTTAAAAGAAGGACTTTTGGCTTTAGGACATGAAGTTGTAACGGTGAATAATGGCGATGGATTTAAAAATTTCCCTGCAGATATTAGTATTCGTGCCCGCTTCTTCAAATCGAAATTGGGAAATATTCCAAGACAAATTTGGTTTCGAATTTTCAAATATGATTTGGCTTTGTTAGAACATGGCATACGCTTTTGGATGGTTTCAAAAAAACTAAAGAATTTTGACGTTGTGCAATTGATAAATGAAAGTCCAATTCAAACCGTTTCAAAATTAGAGTTGTTCTTACTTAAACGTATTTTTAAACAAAACCAAAAAGTCTTCTTATTGTGTTGTGGCATAGATTTTATGACAGTTACACACTTGCTTCAAAAAAAAGAAAGATATTCTGTAATGAATGCTTATTTTGAAAACATTCCAGAAGCCCAAAAGCAATTTGATTATTTTTTCGATTTTATAGCTCCACCTCACCAAAAAATTCATACCTATTTGTATGAAAATATTCGAGGAGTTATTGCGTCTGATATAGATTATGTGGCGCCATTAATTGAAAACAAAAAGTATTTGGGTATCCTTGCAAATCCTATTAATACAGATAAAATCGTACCAATAGAAAATATAATTTCTAACCGAATAATTATATTTCTTGGCATAAATACTGGTAATTCTTACAAAAAAGGAATTTCATACTTTGAAAAAGCTTTAGAAATAATTCAAGAAAAATATTCTGAGAAAATTGAAATTATAATCACAAAAGACATTCCTTATTCCGATTATCAAAAACATTTTGAAAAAGCACATATTTTGCTAGATCAGGTGTACGGTTATGATCAAGGATTTAACGCGCTAGAAGCAATGGCGAAAGGAAAAGTTGTATTTACTGGTGCTGAAACAGAATTTTTAAATCACTATCATTTACATGAAGATGAAGTAGCGATAAATGCATTAGCTGATGTAAATTACTTAGTAGAAAAACTATCTTATTTAATAGAAAATCCGAAAGAAATGGAACGAATAGGGAAAAATGCCATTCAATTTGTTAGAAAAGAACATCATTATATTGAACAAGCTAAGAAATATGTTGCTGTTTGGGAAACCAATTGAATTTCTCTTTCAAAAATAATAAAATCACAACTAGCATAAAAAATTCATAAGGATAAGCATATTTTGCATTCGTACCATAAGTTACAGCAGCTTGCAAAATAGCAGCAGCATGAATAAAAGCTAAAAGTACCATCACCGAATTAATTTTTCTAGACTTAAACAAATCATACAAATAGTAAAAGCTCAACAGTAAAAAGGAAAATTTTAAAAGTAAAACAAGCAACATTTGAATAGTGTTAACACCCGAAACCAATCTATCAAAAAAAGTATCTTGAAATTTCATTAAGGGTTTCATATCATAAACTTTCCAAAAATCAAACCAAGAATTTGTTAACGTAAAATAACAATAATCGGAAACATTTGAAGAAATTGTAGCTTTGGCAAATTTACCAAATTGGTTCGTAACATCTGAAAACCTAGTATATTGCGGCGCCAAGTGTTGATTGCCCCAAACTTTCCAAATAGCCATAGAAGCATCTTCCCCATTTTGCAACATTTCCTCCCTATATTTTACATAGGGTTGTATGATATAATCAAACTCTTTTGGACCTTTTTCTGCAAAAAACAAGCAGTTTTGAGCTAAATTTAATCCGAAATAAGCTGTCGGCTGAAAATATCCTATTTTTTCTTCTACAAAACTACACCAGCTAAAATAAGCATACATAGGTAAAACAAAAAGGATGAGCTTTACAGAGAGTAACTTCTTAAATGAGAAATTTTTAATTAGGTATAAGGCAAATATTAAAAAAGGATAAAAAATAAAAAATGGTTTAACTAAAATTAAAATCGCAATCAAAATACTCAAAATGATTTCAATCAGAATCTGCTTTTTTTCAAAATAATTATTTAGTAAAAAATAAAACACCATTGAATTTAATAAAAGCATAAATGTTTCAGCTAAAATAAATGTTTCATAGAAAAAATTTTGTAAATATAACGAGGAAAACAACGAGACATAAAAGGCCATTTTTTCTGAAAAATGAAGTTTCAGCAAGGTTTTAAACCAAAATACAGCGGTTACAATTCCCATTAACATTTGCACTAAAACTACTAAAATTTTATCATGATGTAACAAATATATTATGTAAGGATAGCCTGGAGTTCTTTCACCCACATAAGAATCAAAATTGTGTGCTGTTAACTGGTCTACAAATTGATTAAAAGCCCAACTGTCTGGTGCTTCAGAAAAATTATTATACCCTAGAAAGAAAGTTAATTTCGCTATAAAAAGCCCTAAAATTAATCCGTATAGGTATTTGTTATTTAATAAATGTTGTTTCATCTTTTGTGGGAAAAAAATTGTTTTTTATAACTAGTAAAACGATGGTAATCATAATAAATTCAAAAGGAAAACTGTATCTTCCATTTGAACCGTAAACGACTAAAGCCTGTAAAATTGCAGTGGCAAGCACAAGCAAGACAAGTAACAATTCTATGCTAAAAAGTCTGTTTTTTATAAACCTGAAAATATAGATTGGAATGATTAACAAAAATAAGGTTTTAAAAATTCGTAAAAAAACACTTTGAAATTTCCATATATTTTTAAGAAAATAGGAACTTTCTACTGAATTTACACTTACCATTTCTACATTCCAAAACTCTTTAAAAGAAAGGAAAATTACTTGTTTAAAATACAATCCAATATTATTTTTTATGGTGGCGTCTGCACATTTTCCGAACTCATAAGAAAGTTGTGGAAAGGTCATTTTTTTATATTCAAAATCACCATTATCAACAGCAAACCAAATACACATAGGATTTCCCAATCCATTTTCGGAATGTAAAGCTCTTTGTTGTAAATAAGGTGTTTTTATCCAATCGAATTCGGGCGGAGCTTTTTCAATAAAATTGACACAATTCTGAATTTTGTTTAATCCGAAATAAGTAGAAGAAACGAAGAAACCTGTGTTTAAAAAGTTGACATAAGACCAAGAAATAAAGACAAATAACGGTAAAATTAAAACTACAAGTTGCTGTTTAAAAATAGCTTTCCAATTGAAATTATTATAAATAAAATAAGTAAAAATTACAAATGGCAGAAAGATATAAAATGGTTTCAACAGCACTAATATAGTTAAACAAAATGCCGTTTCTAAAATTTTATTTTTGATTATGTAATAGATTAACAACGTTACAACAAACAAATTAATACTTTCAATTAAAATTGCATGTTCATAGGATAAAACATGAAGATAAGAACTGAAAACCAAAGAAACTAAACAAGAAACTGATGCATTACATTTAAAAAAAATAAGAATTCTATACCAAATAACACTTGAAAGAATTCCGATTATCATTTGAAATACAACCACCAATTTAGTAGAATTCCCTAATAAAAAAATAAGAAATGGATAACCTGGAGTTCGACCGCCAAAATAACCACTGATTGTACCGGATGAAATGATTTTAGCTAAATCTAAATAAGTCTGACTATCATTTGTCAAAAGAACCGTTTGATTGAAAAACAAAAAAAGAATTCTGCATATCAAACCGAAAACAACTAATATTAGAAGAGCATATTTTTGAAAAAGTTTATTCATATTTACTGTAAATTTGTAACAATTGAAAAGGAATTCGTAAAAAATCACCAAATTTAATTTTTGAATTTCCAATTTCTTCCCAATTTTCTAATGGAATTTCTTTGACTACCTCTTTCAAATCATAAAACTGCTGTAACCGTTTTAATACTTCTACATCGAATAACCATTTTGAAATGAAAGGCGCATCAAAAATTTGTTTTGCGATTTGATATTGAATCACTTTAGCTCCACATTGCGTGTCGTAAATAGGCACTTTTAAAATAAATTGACTAACAATTGTGGCGAAAATTCTACCAAAATAATGTCTTTTTAAAGATCTTTTTACGCCATTTCCAATTAATTTTATTCTTGCACCCATAACGAATTTGTAGGTTGAATTAGTAATTGAAAACTGTATTAATTTTTCTAATTCAGTCATTGGTGTGGCTAAATCGGCATCATAATAACAAATAAAATCTGCTTCAGAAATTGATAAAACCCCATTTCGAATGGCTGCTGCTTTTCCTACATTAACTGTAAAATTCAAAACATTCACATTAGAAAATTTCTCTTTAAATCTTTCTAAAAATTGTAACGTGGTATCTGAACTTCCATCGTTAACTAATAAAAAATGATACGTTGAAAATTTAGCAAAAATCTTATGATAACTTTCAACATCAATTCTATTAACTTCATTATAAAACGGAATTACAATTACTATTTTCATATTAATTCTTTTCTAAAATAACTTCCTAAAACCAACAAATACAAAAAATAAGTAATCGTATGAGCGATGACAATTCCGTTAATTCCATAAATAAGTAACAGCCAATTTGAAGAAAAATACAGAATAGATAAAGATACTATTTCTGTTACTATGAAAACTTTCGTTTGTTTTTTTGCTATTAAAATTGTTCCAAAAATTAATGCGGTTGCTTTTAATAAATCGCCAACAAGTTGCCATAAAAACAAGGTTTCCATGGTTTCAAATTCTGCTGTAAATAATACTTTAATGATGAAAACTCTTAAAAAATATATTACAACTAATCCAAACGCAAAAATTGGAAGTATGGATTTGAAATACTTCCAAATAATTTCTTTAGTATTCGAGTTAGATTCGGCAAATTTTGGGTAAAAATAAATTGTAATTATAGAGGATACAAACAATAAATAATAAGAGGAAATACGTTGTAAACCTTCATAAATTCCAGCATTTTTTAAACCTGTAATGTCAATAATATCGGTACGAATTTGCAGCAGTATAAACGAGCCAATTATACCTGAAACACAAGCCATCAAGACATATTCAGATAAGTTTTTAAGAACTGAAAAATCGAAAAATGAAATTGAAAAAACATCAGATAATGAGAGCCAATTTCTCAGATAAAAAAGACTTACAAAAAAAACAAAAACAGGTGATAAAAGTAAAGAAAGTAAAGCTCCAAATGTTTGATAGTGATAGATTAAAAAAACAGAAAATAATAAAACTATAGAACTTGAGATGATTTGAATATAGATTACTTTTTTATATTCTTGAAATCCGTTAACCACTGAAATACAAAATGTTGAAAACACATATAAAGGAAAAACAAATGCTAAAACATAAAAAACAATTTGAAATTTTGCCGCTCCAAAAATTTCTGTGGTAAGGTAACGTCCTGCAAAAATTAAAAGTAAACTAATTATAATTGAAGACGACAAAAGCAGTAAGCCAAAAGTAGCTAAAACCGAATTTAATTTCGATTTATCGTTCTGATATTCTGCGACATATTTCACAATTGCATTCTGAATTCCAAGTAAAGAGAAATTTTCAATTACATTTAAAAAAGCTCTGAAATTACCAACATAAGCCATTCCATTAGGACCAACAAAAATTGCAATCGCTTTCGAAGTAATCAATCCAAAAACCAATTTCAATAAAATATGAATGCTATTCAAAGAAGTAATTTTGAATAAAGGTTGTTGTATTATTTTCTTAATTTCTAACAATTAATAGTTATTTAAAGTAGCAATAATATGAGAAACTTCGGTATGTGACAAAACAGAACTAATAGGTAAACTCAACACTTCACGATGAATTTTTTCTGTAATTGGTAAATTTATTGTGTTAAAATCTTGTAACGCTTTTTGTTTGTGCGGTGGAATGGGATAATGAATTATGGTTTCAATTCCATTTTTTAGCAAATACTCTTTTAATTCGTCTCTATTTTCAGTACGAATTACAAACAAGTGAAATACATGATTATCCATTTTTTCGCAAGTGGGTAAAACAATTTTACTGTTGCTGATTTCCGCTAAATAACGTTTGGCTATTTTTTGTCGCGCTATATTTTCGGCATCTAAATAAGGCAATTTGATACTCAAAAAAGCAGCTTGTAATTCGTCTAAACGAGAATTTATTCCAACATAATCATTATGATATTTTTTATCTGAACCATAATTTCTTAATGAATATAATAGTTCCGCAAGTTTATCATCGTCAGTTGTAATTGCGCCACCATCGCCTAAAGCGCCTAAATTTTTTCCAGGATAAAAACTAAAAGCACGTGTATACTTTCCTACGAATGACAAGCCATGTGCTTGAGCAGCATCTTCAATAATTAGTAAATTATACTTTTCACTGATTGCTGTAATTTCTTCCATTTTTACCAGCTGCCCATATAAATGCACTAATAAAATAGCCTTTGTTTTAGAAGTTATTTTTTCAGCAATTAAGTTTGGATTAATGTTATAAGTTTCGATATCTGGTTCTACAAAAACAGGTACTAAATCGGCTTGTAAAATGGCTAAAACAGTAGCAATATAGGTATTTGCTGGCACAATAACTTCATCGCCTTTTTGCAAATTTCCCAGTTGAATGTTCGCTTTTAAAATTAGAATTAGTGCATCTAACCCATTTCCTACTCCAATACAATATTTGGCATTTGAATAGCTAGCAAAACTTTTTTCAAATTGTCGTACTTCATTTCCTAAAATATACCAACCTGTATCTAAAAATTCTTTTGTTTTAGATAAAAATTGCGCTTCAAAAGGCTGATTGAGTTGTTGTAAATCGAGAAATTTTATCATATTAAAACTGATTTTAATTGATCGAAATTCTTAGTTTCAATTTCATAAAAATTCTGAACTATGGTTCTTGCTCCAAAAGATTCTTTCCAATAATGCAGACTTTCATTAACATTTCTTCCCTTATTTTCATTAGAAATTCCGAAATCAAAATACTTTTCATTAGGAAAAACAGTTGTTATCAAATGCTGATATAAAAAATCTAAACCGCCATACAATGTATTAAA
The DNA here is from genome assembly GCF_011392115.1 of Flavobacterium difficile. GTDB lineage: Bacteria > Bacteroidota > Bacteroidia > Flavobacteriales > Flavobacteriaceae > Flavobacterium > Flavobacterium difficile. The sequence goes on along the minus strand of NZ_JAAJBT010000002.1, from coordinate 344,354 downwards.
TGCTGCATTTCCGGCAATATATTGAGGATGAATTACATTTTTAGTAATAAAAACGGTTACTCCACCTACTAATTTGTCTTCAAAATATACATTGAACTGTTTGATTAAATTAGGAAATTTCGATTTCAAATAGGTTATTTCTTTTAAAGAATGCACCGGATTTGTGTTGTATTTTGACTTTAAATTTGGAAGTAACAATTCGTTCCAAAATGCCTCAAAAGTAGCTTCTTCTTTAATTTTTAATTGGTGCTTTTTTCCCGTTTCTATACCGCGCTTTCTTACTCTTGAAATTTCTATTTTGTTTGATAAATCTAAAATAGCAATTGCATCTCTTCTAATTAAATTAGCATCCAACAAAAAACAAACATATTCCATTTCATCGGAAGGCAAATTATTGTAAATCGTTGGAATAATTTTTAGTTGTAATTTTTCAATTCCTTTTTCAGATAAATGCTTTAAAAGTTGATAATTTATTTGAAGCACATCTGAAAGTTTACAATTTTCATCCAAAACCAAACCTCCATAAGTTAATCCTTGATGAGAATATAAATTATTTTCAAAAATATTGGCAGGAAGAAGCGCTCTTAACTTCTCTTTATGATCAAAAATAAGTAAGGAAAAATCTTCAAACTTATGAGAATGATATTCCATAAAATCCCTGTGAAATAAAAAAGTAGCATTTTTGGCTTTGGCTACAAATTCATTCCAGATTACATAATGTTCAGAAGCGTATTTTACTATTTTATAAGAGTTCATAAGATAAATCTTTGGGGAAATTAGTAAATTTTATTACTTTGGTAAAATTATTATCCATAAATATTAAAATTAGTTCCATTTGATGAAAAAAATACTTCTAATTATAATACTATTTCAGCAATCGTATGCTCAAAATATTGGTTTGTATAGTCAATTTAATGGACGATATGATTTTACATTTGTGGGAAATACACTAAACCCTATTGAAAACTCATTTCAAACTTTTCCGCCAATAGTTTTTACAAGTTCAGATGCTACACTTGCTTTAAACACGGGAGATACGATTGAAAGTGCTTACTTATATTGGGCAGGTTGTGGAACGGGCGATTTTAACGTAAAATTAAACGGTACCGATGTTACAGCATCTAGAACGTTTTCTAATTTATTAGCACAAGGATCAGGATTTAATTTTTTTAGTGCTTTTGCAGATGTTACCACACAAGTGCAAACTACCGGAAATGGCATTTATACACTTTCCGACTTAGATGTGAGCAGTTTTATAAATTATCATGCGCTAAACAGTACTAATTTTGCAGGTTGGGCATTAATTGTTGTTTACAAAAATCCAAGTTTACCTTTAAATCAGTTAAACGTTTACGATGGAATGCAAGTCGTTTCTTCTACTCAAAATTTTTTAAACGTACCCTTAAATGCTTTAAATGTTATAGATAATGTAGATGCCAAAATTGGTTTTTTAGCTTGGGAAGGCGATTCTGGAATTGCAAACGGAGAAACTCTAAGAATAAACGGAAATATTTTAAGTAATCCGCCTTTAAACCCTTCCAATAACGCTTTCAACAGTACAAATTCTGAAACAAACTCCAATCAGTTGTTCAATATGGATTTGGATATTTATAACATTCAAAATAATATTAATATTGGTGATACTTCGGCATTAATTCAACTTACTTCACTTCAAGATTATGTGATGGTAAATGCTATAGTTACCAAATTAAACAGTCAGTTACCAGATGCAAGAATTAATTTTATCGCTCCAAGTGTAAGCTGTAATGTTAGAGAATTAGTACTAAATTACACTGTAACCAATTTTAATGCAACGGCAGATTTACCAGCCAACACGCCGATAACCTTTTATGCTGATGATGTTGTAATAGGTTCGGCATTTACACAAAATACTATTCCGATGGATGGTTTAGAAAATGGAAGTATCACATTGACGATTCCAACTTCTATTCCTTTACAATTTAATTTAGTTGCACGAGTTGACGATACTGGAAATGGGACTGGAAATATAAATGAAATTTCCGAAAGTAATAATTCGTTTACACTTCCAATTCGACTTTTAGTTTCTCCAAACTTTAATATTCCGGCTAATATCACAAACTGTAATTTAGGATTAACTCGAGGGATTTTCGATTTTGCAACTTATGAAAACTCAATTAAAACAAATGTTACAGATGTGGTTACTTTTTACGAAACTGAAAACGATGCCCTTTCTTCAAACAACCCTATTAGTAATATCTCCAACTATGAGGCGATAACTACTCCAAAAATAATTTGGGTTAGAATTGAAAATACGGATGGTTGCTTTTCAATTAGATCTTTTCAATTAATTACCCGAAATTGCGAACCGATAATTTATAATGCCGTGTCGCCAAACAACGATGGATTAAACGATTTTTTTTACATTGAAGGCTTACGAGATATATTTTTAAATTTCAAACTAGAAATCTATAACCGCTGGGGCAGATTAATTTGGACAGGTAATAACCAAAAACCAGATTGGAACGGAAAAGCTGAAAATGCTGTTGGCAATGATCTTTCACCAGGTGGCACATACTATTATATTTTATATTTAAACGACAAAGATTATCCCAATCCGATAACGGGTTATTTATTTTTAAAACGCTAGAAACTACATGTTTCTGGTATAAAAATTATAATCTTTAAGTACCGTTCGCACAAATTCTACATCTGTATTTGAATCGTATTTTAAACCTGTTACATCAATTATTTTCTTTCTCATTTTAGAAATCGTAACATAATCTTTAGATTTCAAGCAACTTTCGAAAGTATCTTTGATGATGCGCATGTCGTTATCCGAAAGCTTAATCACTTCTGGATATACTGGTACATAATCCTCTTGAAGTTCTTGTAATATTGTATGATTTATATTTATTTTATTTTTCAAGGAAATGACTGCAGTTCCAGCTGCTATATCTCCTAAACGTTGACTTTTTTTGTTCGTTGCTATAAAAATGATACCTATAATGCCACTACCAATTAAAACATCAATAGTTCGGAACAACCATCTAATTAAATAATCTCCAAAACCGGCCTGATAACCGTCTATCTTTATCACTTTCATTTTCATTAACTTTTTGCCTATCGTTTGTCCTTCCCATAAACTTTCTTGAACAAGACTATATACAATTGCTGGAGAAAATATCAAGATCATAATGGCAACTGTAGACCAAGTGTCTTCAAAATTCAAATATTTATTCGCACCAGTAAAATCCAAAACATAAGAAATAGAAATCATATAGGCTATTTTCACCAGAGTATCAAGCAGTTGACCAATAATTCTATCTCCAACACTTGCTGCAGTAAAATTTATATTAACATTTTGCGTAGTTGTTATGGATAATTGATTCATAATTTATATTTTAGCACTTCATGAGAGAAGTAGCATTTATTAAACAAAATAAACCAAAATGGCTTGACTTTGAACAAGCAATTTTTGGTAAAACTAAAAAAAATCCTGATGATTTAGCTAATTTGTACATACATTTAGTTAACGATTTGTCGTACGCACAAACGTATTATCCAAAAAGTAAAACCGTTGTGTACTTAAATCACTTGGCGTCACAAACGTATCAAAAAATTTATAAAACTAAAAGACAAGATACAAATAGATTGGCTTTTTTCTTTAAAGAAGAAGTTCCCATGCTTGTTTATGAATACAGAAGATACGTTTTATATGCTTTTATCTTGTTTTTTTTATTAACAGGAATTGGGGTAATCTCTGCACATTATGATGATGCATTTGTAAGATTAATTCTTTCTGATGGCTATGTTAATGAAACTTTAGAAAATATTAAAAAAGGAAATCCGGTCGCTATTTACAAATCGGGAAGCAATTGGGGAAGTTTTATTGGGATCACCTTTAACAATTTAATGGTTGGAATTAAATCGTACTTCTATGGAATTTTTGCTGGAATTGGTACGTTTTCTATTTTTATGTATAATTGCATTATGATAGGATCTTTTCAATATTTCTTTTATCAACAAGGAGTTTTATGGCAAAGTGTTAGAGGAATTTGGATTCACGGTTCTATGGAAATTTTTGCCATTGTAATAGAAGCTGCATGCGGTTTTGCGCTTGGCGCAAGTATTTTATTTCCAAAAACTTTTTCTCGATTAAATTCATTCAAAATAGGATTCAAAAATACATTCAAAATCTTTTTAAGTACTTTTCCTTTTACAATAGCTGCTGGCTTTTTAGAAGGTTACATTACCCGATATTCTATTGAAATGCCAATTTGGCTTAGCGTAGGAATTATTTTACTCACGCTATCTTTAATCAGTTTTTACTATTTAATTTATCCTTTTATAGTTAATAAAAAAATCAAATCTCATGTTTCAACTTTATAAAAAAAGAACTTTTAACGAATTAATTAGTGATACTTTTACGTTTTTTAAAATTCACGGAAAAAATTACTTTGCGAATTATATTGCCATTAACGGCGCAATTATATTGATTCTAATCGTTCTTTTGTACTTCTTTTTTAAAGTATTTTATGACGGTTTATTTCAAAACGGCACACCAAACTCAGGAGTTGGTTTTGAAAATTATCTTGTAGAAAATTTAAACTTATTTATAGGATACGGAATCGTAGCATTGGTTTTAATCTTAATTTTAATGTTTATAAATAGCTTATTTCCAATTGCTTACTTAAAACTTGTAGAGAAAAAAGAAGAAACAAACGCAGCCAACCTATGGAAATTTATAAAATCTAAAATTGGAAAATCTATTGTATTCTTCTTGATATCTTTAGTAATAATTTTCCCTTTAGCAGGACTTATAGCCTTTGTCTGTTTTGCATTGGTATTTATTTTAATTGGTATTCCTCTTATTATAATTGTTATTCCGGCGCTATTTACTTGTATTTCATTTGCTTATTACAATTACATTAGCACAAATGATGGTTATTTTGACTCTATTTCTAAAGGCTATCGATTATTTATTAAAAAACCTTGGCCACTAATTGGATCGACTATAATTATTTATATGATTGTGAATACAGTGGTTTCTTTTATTTCGTTTATTCCTTATTTTATTGGAATTTTTGGTGTGTTTTTTAATATTGAAACTCAAAATTTAGACAATCAGCAAGAAAACATTTCATTTATGATGATTATGATAGGAATTACATTTATGTTATCTATCACTTTAAATTATCTACTTCAAAACATCATCTCTGTAAATCAAGGAATTATGTATTATTCGATGATAGATGAAACAGAAAAAACAAGTAATCTTTCTGAAATTGACTTAATCGGAAGCAATGAAGAATAAATTTTTATATAGCTTCTTTATATTTTTTATCACTTTTTCAAATGCGCAAGAAGAAGTGGATTCTTTGGCAATTAGTACTAAAGAAAACACAGCATTTTATAGTACTACTCCACCAAAAGAAAAAAAATTTGAAAGTAATTTCCAATCCAAATATAAAGGAGACGAGTATAATTATCAACCAAAATTAGAGAACAAACAACTAACAGAATGGCAAAAATTTAAGAAAAAAATTTCCGATTTTTTTAGTCGATTGTTTAGTTTTTCAGATGATGGGAAAGCTTTTTCGAACTTAGAAATAATAATGAAATTTTTAGGATTTGCCATCATTGGATTTGTAATTTTTATGATTGTAAAACTTCTATTAAACAAAGAAGGTAGCTGGGTTTTTAGTAGAAATACAAAAAAAATAAAAGTAGGAACATTAGACCAAGAAAACATTCATTTTATTAATTTTCAAGAAGTTATTGCAACCGCAAAATCGAATAATGATTTCCGAATTGCTACAAGATATTATTATTTATGGTTGTTAAAATCGTTTTCGGATAGAGCCATTATAGAATGGGATATTGAAAAAACAAATTCCGATTATTTACTAGAAATTAAAAATGAAACTTTAAAAAAAGAATTCGAATTTTTATCGTACATATACGACTATTGCTGGTATGGTGAATTTGAATTGACACAAGAAGATTTTACCAAAGCAGAAAGTCATTTTATTAACGCCATTCAGAACAAATAATCATGAGTAAAAATAGCAAATTTCTTATTTTCTTTTTGGTGCTAGTTTTAGTTCTAATTGTTTTTGCAGATTCTACCAAAACAAAACCAATTAATTGGCGACAAACGTATGGTGTTAATGATAAAATACCATTTGGTTTAAAAATATTTAACGAAGAAAGTCGCGAGTTATTCAAAAATCAAAATCTGGAAAAATTTTCAGAAACGCCTTACGAATTTTTTTATGATACTAACACATACGATAACGGTACAAATTATGAAAGCAATTTACCACCAGTTGTTGTAGATACCATATCGTATGAAAATACAGACACTGTTACTTATACTCAAATTGATACACTTTCTATTAATTCAAATTCATATGAATCTACGGTTGATACGAATTTTTATGAAGACCAAAATACAATTGAAAGTGTTACCGTAACAAATCAAAAAAAAGGAACCATTTTTTCAGTTTCCGATTTTTGTAAATTCGATGAAAGATCATCGGAAGAATTGTTATATTTTGTAGAAGATGGAAACACCGTATTTATAAGTGCAACAACTTTACCTGACATTATTAAAGATTCTTTACATATTGAAATTATGTTAAGAAATCATATCCAAAATAAATTGAAAAGTAAATTAGTTACTTCCCGTATCAATTTTGAATTTGATAAAGGCGCTTCCGATTACTATTTCAGCAAATTCGATAAAAAATCGACTAAAATTTTAGGTTTTTTTGAAGACGGAAAATACGTTTTACCTAATTTTGTTGAAATAAAATATGGCGATGGGAAGTTTTTATTACATCTTCAACCCATTGCTTTTACAAACTATTATTTATTAAAAGACAACTATAAATATGTTGAGTTAGTTTGTTCCCATATCGATTCTAAAACTATTTATTGGAATGTTGAAGGCGAACAAGCTAAATCTATAACCGATAGTCCGTTACGTTTTATCTTCAGCCAACCATCCTTAAAATGGGCTTGGTATTTAGGACTATTCGGCATACTTATTTTCATTTTATTTAACGCCAAAAGAAGACAGCGAGTAATTCCAATTATAGAACCCGTAAAAAATACAACTGTTGAATTTGCTAAAACCATAGGAAATTTATATTTCATTGAAAAAAATCATAGTGACATTGCAGAAAAGAAAATTGTATATTTTCTAGAAAAAATTAGAAAAGAATACTATCTGGAAACAACTGTTTTAGATGATACCTTTATCAATAGGCTTCATTTAAAAACCTCCAAAAATAAAACTGATATTATAAAAGCGATTGCTAAAATAAATTTTATCAAAAATAGCTCTTCTATTTCTGAGAAAGACTTGGTAGAACTAAACACACTAATAGAAAAACTTAATTTATAGTTATAAAATATGGAAACATTTGAAACAAACGAAAATCAGGAAGCTATTGAAAATAACGAAAATGTAAATTTTCAATCCCGATTAAATTTAGAACCACTGAAAACAAGTGTCGATAAAATTAGACAAGAATTAGGAAAAGTTATTGTTGGTCAGCACAAAATGATAGACCAATTGATTGTTTCTATTTTAGCTAACGGACATATTTTACTTGAAGGAGTTCCTGGAGTTGCAAAAACATTAACGGCTAAATTATTATCTAAATCGATGGCTTTAGATTTTAGCAGAATTCAATTTACTCCAGATTTAATGCCTTCTGATATTATTGGAACATCGGTTTTCGATTTATCAAAATCGAGCTTCGAATTTAAAAAAGGACCTGTTTTTTCTAATTTCATTTTAATTGATGAAATTAACCGTGCGCCTGCTAAAACGCAAGCCGCTTTGTTTGAAGTGATGGAAGAAAGACAAATTACAGTTGATGGAAAAACGTACACCATGGACGAACCTTTTTTGGTAATTGCCACGCAAAACCCAATTGAGCAAGAAGGAACATACCGTTTACCAGAAGCGCAATTAGACCGTTTTTTATTCAAGATAACAATTGGATATCCAGATTTATCAGAAGAAATTACAATTCTTCAAAAAGAAAATGACTTGCAAAACAGAAATAAAATGGCTGATGTTGCCACAATTGTTTCTAAAAGTGAAATCAAAGAATTTCAAGGTTTATTAAAGCAAATTATTATTGAACCTAATTTAATTGAATACATCGCTAAAGTTGTTTTAAACACACGTGAAAATCCGTTTTTATATTTAGGAGCTTCACCAAGAGCTTCAATTGCTATTTTAAATGCTTCAAAAGGTTTCGCTGCCATAAAAGGAAGAGATTTCGTAACTCCAGAAGATATTAAAGAAGCTGCCATACCTGTTTTACAACACCGTGTTGTGGTTACACCAGAAAGAGAAATGGAAGGAATTAGCGCTTCAGAAATCATCAAACAAATTGTAGATTCTGTAGAAATTCCAAGATAAAAACTAACTATAAAGTAGTCAAAATGAAAGTATACAAACAATTATTTATCAATAACTTTTTCTTCTATTGTTTAATGGGAGTTATGACTTGTTTTATATTTTCATTCTTTTTTCCTGCGCTTTATTCGGCAAGTTGGTATTTACTTTTTATTTTGTTAGCATTTACTAGTATCGATTTCATACTACTTTTTGCTTCGGGTCAAAAAATTAAAGCCAACAGAAATACACCTGAAAAACTATCTAATGGTGATGAAAATGAAATTATCATAAAAATTTCAAATTTGTACACATTTCCTATCGAAGTGCATGTTGTTGACGAAATTCCATTTCAATTTCAGGTCCGAAATTTTACCATAAAAAAGAAAATAAAACTGCAAGAAAATAAAGACATCAACTATTTTCTTCGACCAACTGAAAGAGGTGAATATTCGTTCGGAAACTTGAATATTTATGCGATTTCACCATTAAAAATTCTTTCAAGAAGGTATACTTTTGATAAAGGACAAATGGTGCCTACTTATCCGTCTTACATCCAATTAAGAAAATACGATTTGATAGCTTTTTCCAATAAATTATTCCAACACGGACTAAAAAAAATCAGAAGAATCGGACATACCATGGAGTTTGAACAAATTAAAGAATATGTTCAAGGAGACGACATGCGAACCATTAACTGGAAAGCAACTGCCAAGAAAAACGCTTTGATGATTAATCAGTTTCAAGACGAAAAATCACAAAATGTATATATGGTTATTGACAAAGGTCGAGTTATGAAAATGCCTTTCAACGGTTTAAGTTTACTAGATTATGCTATAAATGCCACATTAGTTTTATCTAATGTAATTTTAAAGAAAAACGATAAAGCTGGAATGTTTACCTTTTCTAAAAAAGTAGAAAACAGAATTGTAGCTGAAAGAAGAAGCAGCCAAATGAATCTGATTTTAGAAAATTTATACAACATAAAAACCAACTATTTTGAAAGTGATTTCAGCCGTTTATATGTAGATGTAAAAAAACATATTAATCAAAGAAGTTTAATCGTTCTTTATACCAATTTTGAAACCTTAGATGGCTTAAATCGTCAGTTACCTTATTTAAAAGGAATTGCTAAAAACCATTTGTTAATGGTAGTTTTCTTTAAAAATACTGAACTTAATGATTTGATCAATAAAAAAGCTGAAACTATTCAGGAAGTATATGATAAAGTAATCGCCGAAAAATTCGATTTCGAAAAGCGTTTAATCGTAAATGAATTAAGAAAATATGGAATTTATGCTTTATTAACACAACCAGAAAGTTTAACCATTGATACCATAAATCAATATTTAGAAATTAAAGCACGAGGAATTTTATAATGCCAAAAATAAATATTGACATACTCAATATTTTTCTAATTCTATTTTCAGGAATTTTTGCATTTGTTTTCCCTTTTCAAACTTTTCTTTTTGTTTATGCAGTTTTAGGTCCATTGCATTATCTTACAGAATTAAATTGGTTACAACAACGCAATTATTTTTTAAAAGATATTACAAATGTTTATTATCTGTTAGCTCCAATAGTCATAATAGGAAGTATTGTTTATATCCCAACTTTATATATTTATAAACCTTTACTCCCATTTCTCATATTTTTCACATTTTTAGTTTCTATTTTCAACACGTCAGAGAACCAAAAATTTTATAAAAATTGGAGATTTTTTTTCATATTATTTGTCGGATTTTTAACTTCCTTATACTTTAACAATTACTTTCACTCTGTTTTTTCCATATTCATTCCTACCTTAATTCACGTTTTTATTTTTACGGGAATTTTCATTTTATCCGGATTTTTAAAAACAAAAAATAAATGGTCTTTAGCAACTTTGATCATATTTATTAGTACAAGTTTGTGTTTAATGATATTTAATTTGAAAAGTCCTTTTATGATGGAAAACATTCAAAACATCTATCATTCTTTTGAAAAATTAAATGCTGCACTATTTTCAATTTTTAATAAAGATGTATTGGCAAGTCAAGACATTTATTTTTCAAGTTTTGGAATCAAAATCATGCAGTTTATTTCATTTGCTTACACCTATCATTATTTGAATTGGTTTTCAAAAACAGCTGTAATCCAATGGCATAAAACCACAAAAATTAAAATCGTAGCTATTATTCTAATATGGTTAGCCTCTATTTTATTATACCTATATAATTATAAAACTGGATTATATTGGTTGTATTTATTAAGTTTAACTCACGTTATATTAGAGTTTCCTTTAAACATAACATCTGTTAAAAATCTATTCAAATAACCATCTTATCAATAATTTTCCTATTTTTAGCGTTCAAAAAATCAATACTATGCGAATATTTAAACTCTTGATAGTTTTACTGACTATTAATTTAAGTTTTAGCCAAGATTATTTCCCTAAAAATGATGGCGTAAAACAAACGTTCAAAAACATTGTAGCAGTAACAAACGCTACGGTTTACACTTCATCAAATGTAAAAATTGAAAAAGCAACAATTTTAATCAAAGATGATAAAATTTTAGAAATAGGAACGCAAATTTCTATTCCTAAAGAAGCTACAATAATCGATGCTACTGGTAAAACAATTTACCCATCATTTATCGATTTGTATACCGAATTTGGTATTCAAAAACAACAAGCAAAGCCAAGAAATTCAAGATCACCACAATATGATTCTGAGAGAAATGGTTATTATTGGAACGATCACATTCGTGCAGATTTTAATGCTTCAGAAAACTTAAATTATGATGAAAAAGCCGCAAAAGATTTAAGAGACACAGGTTTTGGAACCGTTTTAAGTTTTAATAACGACGGAATTGTAGCTGGAACAGGCTTACTTTGGACATTAAATGATGGAGAAAGCAATGGAAATCGTATTTTAAATAAAAAAATATCACAACACATAACTTTTAAAAGAAGTTCGTTATCGAATCAATCTTACCCATCTTCATTAATGGGAAGTATGGCGTTAATTCGTCAGTTTTATCACGATGCGAAATGGTATGCTGCTGGAAATTCTAAAACTAAAGATGTTTCGTTAGAAGTTTTCAACCAAAATAAAAATTTACTTCAATTTTTTAATGCTGGAGATAAATTAAATATTTTAAGAGCAGACAAAATTGGCGATGAATTTGGAATCAATTATATCATTAAAGGTAGCGGAAATGAATTAGAAAAAATTGATGAGATAAAAAAAACAAATGCAACCTTATTAATTCCTGTAAATTTTCCAGATGCTTACGATGTTTCGGATGCTTTTTTAGCCGAGCAAGTGGTTTTAGCAGATATGAAATTTTGGAATCAAGCGCCTTACAATTTAAAAATCTTAGCTGAAAATAATATCAATTTTGCGCTTACAACAGCCGATTTAAAAAATCCAAAAGACTTCTTAACAAACTTAAGAAAAGCTGTAGAATTAGGTTTTCCAAAAGAAAAAGCACTTGCTGCATTAACAGAAATTCCTGCAAAAATTGCGAATCAAACTAATATTGGTTCACTTAAAAAAGGAAACTTAGCCAATTTTATTATCGCAAGTGGCGATATTTTCGAGACAAAAAATACGATTCAAGAAAACTGGGTTCAAGGAAATCGATTTGTAATTGAAAAAATACAACCTTCAGACATTAGAGGAAAATATGAATTAAGTCTTGATAACAAAAAATACGACTTAAATATTGAAGGTGAAATTTCAAAATTAGATGCAAAATTAACTCAAGACAAATTAGAATACGGAACAAAACTAACATATAACGAGCCGTGGATTACAATGGTTGTTAAAAGTAAAGATTCACTGGCTTCTAAATTCATCAGAATTTCTGGTTTAAAATCGGAAACGGGCTTGTCCGGTAAAGCTGTTTTAGAAAATGGAAAAGAAGTGTCTTGGATGGCTACTAAAAAAATCGAAACAACAGAAGCGAAAAAAGAAACTGTTGCCACTGATAAAAAAGAAGACAAAAAAGCACCAGTATATTATCCGGTAACATTCCCAAACATGGCTTTCGGGAATGCTACTAAACCAAAACAAGAAACGATTTTGTTTAAAAACGCAACAGTTTGGACAGGTGAAAAAGAAGGAATATTAAAAGAAACTGACGTTTTAATTGAAAACGGAAAAATTATAAAAATTGGCAAAAACTTACCTCAAAAAGGGAAAGTTATCGATGCGACTGGAAAACATTTAACTGCCGGAATTATCGATGAACATTCGCATATTGCAATTTCGAATGGTGTAAATGAAGGCGGTCAAAACTCTTCTGCAGAGGTAACCATTGAAGATGTAGTAAATTCTGACGATATTAATATTTACAGAAACCTTGCTGGTGGTGTAACTGCTGCAAATTTATTACATGGTTCTGCTAATCCAATCGGTGGTCGTGCCGCATTCATCAAATTAAAATGGGGTTATAATCCAGACGAAATGTTAGTAAAAGACGCTCCAAAATACATCAAATTTGCCTTAGGTGAAAACGTAAAACAATCGAATTGGGGTGATACAGAAAGATTACGCTTTCCTCAATCTCGTATGGGAGTAGAACAAGTTTATGAAGATTATTTTTCTCGCGCTATTGCTTACAAAAATGAATGGGACGCTTTCAAAGCTGGAAAAACTAAAAACGCACCACGTTTTGATATCGAGTTAGAAACGTTAAGTGAAATTCTAAACAAAAAACGTTTCATTACTTGTCACTCTTATGTACAATCTGAAATCAATATGTTATTAAAAGTTGCAGAAAAATACAATTTCAAAATTCAAACGTTTACACATATTTTAGAAGGTTATAAAGTAGCAGATAAAATGGCCAAACACGGTGTTGGAGGTTCAACATTTGCAGATTGGTGGGGATATAAATATGAAGTAAACGATGCGATTCCTTACAATGCAGCTTTAATGAATAATGTAGGAGTAACGGTTTCGATTAATTCTGATGATGCAGAAATGTCAAGAAGATTAAATCATGAAGCGGCAAAAACATTAAAATATGGAGGAGTTACTGAAGAACAAGCATGGAATTTTGTGACTTTAAACCCTGCCAAATTGCTACAAGTGGATGATAAAGTAGGAAGTATTAAAGTAGGAAAAGATGCAGATGTTGTGTTATGGTCAGATAACCCATTAAGCATTTATGCAAGAGCAGAAAAAACAGTTGTTGAAGGAATTATTTTCTTCGATATCGATCAGGAAAATGCTAAAAACGAGTTGGTTCAAAAAGAAAGAAATGAATTAATTAATTTGTTATTAGATGCTAAAAACAAGGGGTTAAAAACGCAAGAACCAAAGAAAAAATCTACAGGTCATTACCACTGTGATACACTAGGTGAAAAATGTAGAGAATTTCATGCAAAATATAGCAATTAATAACCCTTACACTAATTTTCTAAACAGATTTTACAAACTCCATAAATGTTAAAAATCTGTATGATAAAAAATTAAAAAGATGAAAAAATTAACATACATACTAGCCTTCACTTCATTAGTAAGTTTTGCGCAACAAACACCAGCCTCTAAGCAAACAAAATCCGTTTTAATTATGGGTGGAACAGCGCATTTAGGTAATGGTAAAATTCAAGAAAACTGTTTAATTTCTATTGTCGATGGAAAAATTGTTTCTATATCAGATGCAACTGTTACTAAAATCGGCAAACATGATGTGGTAATTCAAGCAGATGGAAAACACATTTATCCGGGATTTATAGCTCCAAATTCAACGTTAGGACTAGTAGAAATTGACGCGGTTAGAGCTTCTGATGACGAAAGTGAAATTGGAGAATTTAACCCACATATTAGAAGTGTTATTGCTTACAATGCAGAATCTAAATTAACAGAAGCTGCAAGACCAAATGGCGTTTTATTAGCACAAATTACACCACGTGGTGGAAGAATATCTGGAACTTCTTCAGTGGTACAATTAGACGCTTGGAATTGGGAAGATGCCATTGTTAGAGAAAATGATGGAATCCATATGCGTTGGCCAAATAGCTATGCGCGTTCAGGTTGGTGGGCAGAACCAGGTGGCATTGAACCAAATAAAAGATATGACGAGCAAGTAAAAGCTGTCCAATTATTTTTTGATAATGCTTTTGGTTATTTAAAATCAGACAAAAAAGAAAAAGACATTCCATATGATGCTATGAATGGTATACAAAATGGTCAAAAAACCGTTTATGTTAATGCAAATGGAGAAAAAGAAATTAATGATATTATTATATTTAAAAAGAAAAATAACATTAAAAACTTAGTAATCATTGGCGGATATAATGCACATAAAGTTGCCGATTTATTAAAAGAAAACAATGTTTCTGTTTTATTAAGAAGAATTCATGATGTTCCTAACTCTGAAGATGAAGACGTGAATTTACCTTACAAAATTGCTAAAATTTTAACAGATAAAGGAATTGTTGTAGGTTTAGAAAATTCAGGAGATATGGAACGTATGCAAACTAGAAACATTCCTTTTTATGCAGGAACATGTGCCGCTTGGGGAATGAATAAAGAAGACGCCTTAAAATTAATTACCTCAAATACTGCAAAAATTTTAGGAATTGATGCCATGTACGGAACCCTTGAAAATGGTAAAAGTGCTACATTATTTATTTCAGAAGGTGATGCCTTAAATATGAAAACAAATAAATTAGTTTATGCTTTTATAGATGGAAGACAAATTAGTTTAGAAAGTCATCAAACGGAATTATACGAAAGATATAAAGAGAAGTTTGAAGAACAAAACACGAAGTCTGAAGTAAAACAATAAAATCAACATTTTAAATAAAGTCGCAAAGCCACACGTTTTGCGACTTTGTTTTTTTACTTAAAAAAGATACCTTTGTGTTTTACTGCCCTTGTGGCTAATCTAGCGTCTTAATTCTATGAAGCAAATTACCTCCATTCAAAATCCGTTTGTAAAAAACTTAGTTTTATTGCAAGACAAAGCCAAAGCACGAAAACAATCAGGTACATTTATTATTGAAGGGCAACGCGAAATAGAATTAGCCATAAAAGGCGGTTACGAATTAGAAACAATTTTGTTTTTACCTGAAATCATCTCCGAAAACCAAATCAAAAAAGTAACTGCTCAACAAGTTGAACTAATAGAAATTTCTAAAGAAGTCTATCAAAAGTTAGCGTATCGCGATACTACTGAAGGAATTATTGCAATTGCTAAATCAAAACCTTTACGATTATCCGATTTAAAACTATCTAAAAACCCATTAATCTTAGTTGCTGAAGGATTAGAAAAGCCCGGAAATTTAGGCGCATTATTAAGAACCGCTGATGCCGCTAATATTGATGCTGTAATTATTGCCAATCCAAAATCGGACCTGTACAATCCGAATATTGTGCGTTCAAGTGTTGGTTGTTTATTCACCAGACAGATTGCTGTGGCAACTTCAGAGGAAGCCATCGCTTTTTTAAAAGAGAACTCTATCCATATTTATTGTGCAACTTTACAAGATTCCGCCACGTATCACACCCAAAATTATACCGAACCAACAGCCTTAGTTGTAGGAACTGAAGCGACAGGAATTACTGAGGTTTGGAGAAACCATTCTACTAAAAACATCAACATTCCAATGCAAGGCATCATCGACTCAATGAATGTTTCGGTAGCTGCTGCCATTTTATTATTCGAAGCGAAAAGACAAAGAGGGTTTTAATGAGTCAATTATCCATGTGTCGATATGCCAATAAAAACAACACTAATTAAAGAAATTATGTAAATTTTACAAATTTCTACAATCTGTGTTCTAAAAAAAACTTCAAATCAAAAACAATATAAAAATGAAAAAAACACTTTTAATAACCCTATTAACCTCATGCACTGCTTTTTCTCAAATCACAGAAAAACAAATTGATGAAGTAGCAGAAAACACATTAAAAGCTTTCAATGTTCCTGGAGTTGCTGTGGCCGTTGTAAAAGATGGAAAAATAATTCACAGTAAAGGTTATGGCGTTAAATCGATAGTAAAAAAAGATAAAGTTGATGGCAATACACTTTTCGGAGTGGCTTCAAATAGTAAGGCATTTACAACTGCAGCTATTGCAATGTTAGTAGACGCAGGAAAAATGAGCTGGGACGATAAAGTAATCAAACATTTACCAAATTTTAAAATGTATAATGATTACGTAACCAATGAATTCACCGTTCGCGATTTAGTAACTCACAGAAGTGGTTTAGGTTTAGGTGCTGGAGATTTAATGATTTGGCCTGATGGAAGTAATTTTAAACCCAAAGATATCATTGAAAATTTACAACATTTAAAACCTGTTTCGGCTTTCAGAACCAAATACGATTATGATAATTTATTGTACATCGTGGCTGGTGAAGTTATTGAAAAAGTAAGTGGCTTATCATGGTGCGATTTTATAGAAAACAAAATGATGAAACCTCTAGAGATGAACAATAGTGCAGGTTCGTTTTTACGTTTGAAAGACACAACAAATATTATTGATCCACACGTGCCAACCGATGGAAAACTGAAAGTAATTTCAAGATATAAAAACCAAACTTTTGATGCGGCTGCCGGAATTTATTCATCTGTAAACGACATGAGCAAATGGATGATCATGCAATTACAAAACGGAAAATATGGAGTAAATAAACAAAACACACTTTTTTCTGAAGCTCAACATAACGAAATGTGGCAATTGCAAACAATTATTCCAGCAAAAACTAGAGAACCTTATTTCACTCATTTTTCTGGTTATGGTTTAGGTTGGTTTTTAAGTGATGTGAAAGGCTATAAACAAGTAACTCATACTGGCGGTTTAGAAGGAATTGTAACACAAGTAACGCTACTTCCAGAACTAAATTTAGGAATTGTGGTTTTAACTAATCAACAATCTGGTGCGGCATTTAATGCCATTACTAACACGATTAAAGATGCTTATTTAAATATCGAATACAAAGATTATGTAAAAATTTTAAGTGAAAGAGAAAAAAACAATGTCGCTGAAGCAGATAAAGTAACTACAGAAGTTTGGACAAAAATCGCAGAGAACCAAAAGAATAAAGTTAAAATCGACACTAAAAAATATATTGGAACCTATAAAGACAACTGGTTTGGAAACATTATAATTTCTGAGAAAAAAGGAAAACTGTATTTCAATTCGGTGCGTTCTCCTCAATTGGCTGGCGAAATTTTCTATTACAAAGACAATACTTTTGCTGTAAAATGGTTCAACAGAAGTTTCAATGCCGATGCTTTGCTTACTTTTTCAACCGATACTACTAATATTAAAATGGCCGCTATCTCTGAATTAACAGATTTCAGTTACGATTTTCAGGATTTAGATTTTAATAAACAATAGCAAATTTTAAATTCAAGAAGTAGAAGAAACAACACAGATTGAAGAAATTATATAAATTTAAAAATTTCTCTAATCTGTGTTTTATTTATTTTATCTCTGTTTTTACCATAATATTTCTTTAAACTTTTTTTGATTTCTAACTTATAAACACTATTTTTATGTTCCTCAAATTCCGAATATGATAGAGATAGATTTAGAAGCCGAAAAGAAAGCCATCGCCCAAGAATATAAAGAGTTATTGCGAATTAGTTATCAAAGTCTAACCGACGATGATAAAAAACTAATCCGTAAAGCATTTGATGTTGCTGTTGAAGCCCACAAAGAACAAAGAAGAAAATCTGGAGAAGCTTATATTTTTCATCCTATTGCAGTGGCAAAAATTGTAGCCTCTCAAATTGGTTTGGGTTCTACTGGTATCGCTTCTGCTCTGTTACATGATGTTGTAGAAGATACTGATATTACCATTGCTGACATTGAAAAAATGTTCAATCCTAAAATTGCTAAAATTGTTGAAGGATTAACAAAAATTCCGAAAGTAAAAAACGAACAAGAAATTTCTCTTCAAGCGGAAAATTTCCGTAAAATGTTGTTAACATTAAACGATGATGTTCGTGTAATCTTAATAAAAATTGCCGATAGGTTGCACAACATGCAAACTATGGACGGAATGGCCGATTATAAACAAGCCAAAATTGCATCCGAAACCTTATATATTTATGCACCACTCGCCCACCGTTTAGGCTTATATAACATTAAAACCCAGTTAGAAGATTTGGGTTTGAAATATACCGAACCTGATGTTTACGCGGATATTGTTAGTAAAATCAAAGAAACTAAAGAAGAACAAGATGCTTACATCAAATCTATTTCAGATGTTTTAGGTAAATCCATGTTAGAAGAAGGCATCGATTTTATCATTAAAGGACGACCAAAATCCATTTACTCGATTCGTCGAAAAATGAAAGCTCAGGGTGTTACTTTTGATGAAGTGTATGATAAATTTGCTTTGAGAATAATTTACAAATCGAATCTTCACGATGAAAAATTCTTAGCTTGGAAAATCTATTCTGTAGTTACTGATCATTATCGTCCAAGTCCGAGTCGTTTACGAGATTGGATTTCTTCCCCAAAATCGACAGGTTACGAAGCCTTACACATTACTGTTATGGGACCAATGGGTAGATGGGTTGAAATTCAGGTTCGCAGTGAACGAATGGATGAAATTGCTGAAAAAGGCTACGCAGCTCATTACAAATATAAAAATGGTGCTAATGAAGAAAACAGTCTTGAAATTTGGTTGAATCAATTAAAAGAAGCACTTGAAAATTCAAACAATAACGCAGTTGATTTTGTGGAAGATTTCAAACTGAATTTATATGCTAAAGAAATTTATATTTTCACACCTAAAGGAGAAATCAAATCGCTTCCAAAAGGTGCTACTTCTCTAGATTTTGCTTTTAGTATTCACTCCGAAATTGGCGTAAAAACTAGAGGTACCAAAGTCAACGGAAAATTAGTTCCTCTAAATTATATTTTAAATAGTGGCGATCAGGTTGAAATTATTACTTCACAAAATCAAAAACCCACTATTCAATGGTTAGATTATGTTACAACGGCACGAGCTAAAAACAAAATCAAGAATGTTTTAAATGAAAACATTAAAAAAATTGGTGAAGACGGAAGAGAAATTCTTACCCGAAAATTACGCCATTTAAAAATCACACTTAACGAAACAACTATTAATGAATTGGTTAATTATTTCAAATTACAAACCAGTTTAGATTTGTTTTATCGTGTTGGAATTGGTGCGATTGAAAACCAGCAATTAAGAGATTATGCCGCTCAGAAAAGCAATACTTTAGTCAACTTTTTCAAAAAAACCATTAAAAGAAACCCAAGCACTACTGAAGAAAAAGTTACAAAAAACGATAGCAATAAAAAGTTTGATTTATTAGTTTTTGGAACAGAACAAAGTAAATTGGAATATAAATTATCACCATGTTGCAATCCAATTCCTGGCGATCATGTATTCGGATTTGTAACCATTAATGAAGGAATCAAAGTACATAAAACAGATTGTCCGAACGCCATTAGCCTGCAATCTAATTTTGCGTATAGAATTGTTCAAGCCAAATGGATAGATTCGACTCAAGAAGAATTCAATGCCATTTTAAGAATAACTGGAATGGATGTGATGGGATTAACCAATGAATTAACCAAAGTAATTTCAAATCAAATGCATGTTAACATTCAAAGTATCAGTCTAAATACCGATGCTGGAATTTTTAACGGTCAAATTACAGTCGTGGTACAAAACAATATGATTCTAAAAAAATTAATTGAAAACATCAAAACAGTAGATGGAATTGATAAAGTAACACGAGTTTATAACACATAAAAAATGAATAAATTACTTTTTTTTATTATATTTTTGAGCTTTAGCACAAAGGCACAAAACAAAGAATATGTTTTAGACCCTAGTGGAAATAAATGTTCCTTTCAATATCTTTTTAAAAAATATCCAGACCAAGCTATAGCTTTTAGAATGACTAAAGATAGTGGAAGAGTTTTTCAAGCTTCAGCTCCTAAATATGAAGTGTTTTACTCAAACTATGATTCTTTAAAAAAATATTTCCCAATAAATACAAATAAAAACTCTAAGGATTCCATTACATACTTAATTCAATTTTTTTATAAAAACGACTACACCTTTACTGATGAAAAAAATAATTTTATAGATAAAAGTGATTCTTTTGTACTTTTTTTGAAAGATGTAAAGCAAAAAGTTGAAAAAAAACATAAAAATACTAAAGTTTTATATGTCTTTGAAAAAGGTATTTCTATTTCAAATATTAATCACAATAAAGATTTTGTTATAGATGAAGATAAAATATTAAAAACTTACTTTTTTACGCAATCAATCCTTTGTGGGTCGTTTCTCATAGTTAAACCGAACGGACAATCTTTGATAAGAAATGGAGAATATCGTTTAGATTTTATGGCAGAGCATTTAAAACCAGAAATATGGAATACAATGTTTTTAACAACAAATGTTAATGAAAAAACTAGTGAAAAAGAATAAAGTGTAAAATTTAAATTATCTTTGTAAATCTTTTCATTTAAACATAAAATGGACATCAACCAAAATCAAGAAACGGTTAAAAACGTTTTCACCAAATACCTTGAAGAAAAAGGACATCGTAAAACGCCTGAACGCTATGCTATACTTCAAGAAATATACGAAAATCAAGAGCATTTTGATATCGAATCTTTGTACATCAAAATGAAAAACAAAAATTATCGTGTTTCTCGTGCTACCTTATACAACACCATCGAATTATTATTAGATTGTAAATTAGTGCGACGTCATCAATTTGGCCAAAATCAGGCACATTACGAAAAATCTTATTTTGACAAACAACACGACCATATAATTTTAACAGATACTGGTGAAGTAATAGAATTTTGCGATCCACGCATTCAGCAAATCAAACAAACCATGGAAGAAATGTTCGGAATTACTATTGAAACACATTCCTTATATTTTTACGGAACAAAAAATAAATAACAACTAAATTAACCCTGAATGCAACGATTTCAGGACAACACAAACAACAACACAATGAATGTAGACTTACTACTTGGATTACAATGGGGTGACGAAGGAAAAGGAAAAATCGTCGATGTATTAACTTCAAAATACGACATTATTGCGCGCTTTCAAGGTGGACCAAATGCCGGTCACACACTTGAGTTTGACGGAATTAAGCATGTTTTAAGAACCATTCCATCTGGAATTTTTCACAAAAATAATGTAAATATTATCGGAAACGGTGTGGTAATGGATCCTGTTGTGTTTCAAAAAGAACTTGAAGGACTAGAAAAATTCAATTTAGACATCAAATCAAAATTACTACTTTCTAGAAAAGCACATTTAATTTTGCCAACACACCGTTTATTAGATGCCGCTTCTGAGGCTTCAAAAGGAAAAGCAAAAATTGGTTCTACTTTAAAAGGAATTGGTCCTACGTATATGGACAAAACCGGTAGAAATGGTTTAAGAATAGGCGATTTAGAAATGGCTGATTTTCAAGAAAAATATCGAGCTTTAGCTGATAAACACGAAGAAATGATTAAGTTCTACAATGTAGAATTGCAATACAATCTTCCAGAAATGGAAGCAGAATTTTTTGCAGCAGTAGAAGAATTAAAAACCTTAACTTTCATTGATTCTGAAGAATATTTAAACAAAGCCTTAAAAGCAGGAAAAACAATTTTAGCTGAAGGGGCTCAAGGTTCCTTATTAGATGTAGATTTTGGAACTTATCCTTTCGTAACATCTTCAAACACAACTGCAGCTGGAGCTTGTACTGGTTTAGGTATCGCGCCAAATAAAGTAAAAGAAGTTTTCGGAATTTTCAAAGCGTATACAACTCGCGTAGGAAGCGGACCATTTCCAACTGAACTTTTTGATGAAGTGGGTGCCAACATGGCAAAAATTGGTAACGAATTCGGTTCGGTTACTGGTCGTGCGCGTCGTTGTGGTTGGTTAGATTTAGTTGCTTTAAAATATGCAGTTGAAGTTAATGGTGTAACCGAATTATACATGATGAAAGGTGACGTGTTATCCGGTTTCGAAACCTTAAAAGTTTGTACAGCTTACCAATACAAAGGTGAAACATTAAAACATTTCCCATACAACATTGAACCAGAAAACGTACAACCAATCTATACAGAAATGAAAGGTTGGCAAGCCGATTTAACTGGAATGACCACTTATGAAGAATTACCAACAGAATTAAAAACCTACATCGAATTCATAGAAAAAGAATTAGAAGTGCCAATTAAGGTAGTTTCAGTTGGACCAGACAGAACACAAACCATCACAAGATAAATTTATACTAAACTTTTTTTAGTAACTAAAATCCCGAGCCATCGGGATTTTTTATACCTAAAAACGACCATAATCATATATTATTTCGTCGCGCCTTCGTGTCTTTGTGGCAAAAGCTGTGTCTTTTAAAAAAAACCATAAAAAATTCTTAAACCGTATTCGTATTTCTACATTTTACTTAAATTTGACAAAAATTAGAACCTTGAAAAAATATATATATTCTTGTCTTTTGTTATTTGCAGTTGTATTGGCAAAAGCTCAGACTACAGTTCAACCCGTTCCTTCAACAAATCCGAATGCTATAAGAATATTGCATTCCGATTTTATTGATAAAAATCAATTAGAAATTCCTGGAGCCATTATATTTACAGGAAATGTTCAAGTACAACACAATGGCGTACTAATCAATTGCAACAAAGCTTATCATTATACCGATGAAGATTACATTAAGGCATTTGGAAATGTACAATTAAACCAAGGTGATACCATTGTGATGAACAGCCGCTATGCAGAATACGATGGAAAAACATTACAAGCCTTCGCAACTGGAAATGTAAATTTACGTTCGCCTGATTCTAATTTAACAACGGATACCATTCATTTTAACAGAAAAACCCAAGAAGCTTATTACACGAGCTGGGGAACAATTATTAACAAAGAGAATACTTTAAGAAGTAAATCAGGAAGATACTATTTGAATAGCAAAAAATATTCATTCAAAACAGCAGTAACTGTTGTAAATCCACAAGTAACTATCAAAACTAATAATTTAGATTTTTACGACAACTCTGGACATGCTTATGTTTACGGACCCAGCACGATAACTAGTAAAGAAAATGTAATTAATACCACAAAAGGATTTTACGACACCAAAAATGATGTGGGAAAATTATTAAATAAATCGAATATCGTATACAATAATCGGAAAGTAGAAGGCGACATTATTAATTACGACCGGAAGAAAAATTTTGCAAAAGCCACAAATAATGTCAAAATTACAGATACAATTAATAACATGATTGCGACCGGACATTATGCAGAGGTATTCAGAAATATTGGCGGAACAAAAAAAGACTCCATGTTTATTACCAAAAAAGCGTTAGTAAAAACGTTAGTGGAAAAAGACACGATGTTTTTACATGGTAAGAAAATATTAGTAACTGGTCCGCAAGAGGATAGAACCATTAGGGCTTTCAATAATGTGCGATTCTTCAAAACTGATATGAGTGGAAAATGTGACTCTATTCATTCGAATAATAAAACACAACTTACCAAACTAATTGGAAGACCCGTAATTTGGAACAATGACAATCAAATGACAGGTGATGAAATTCATTTAGTTGGAAATAATAAAACTGAAAAACTCGATTCTTTAAAAATTTTAAACAATGCCTTTTTAATTCAAAAAGACACCATTGGTGAAGACAATTTTAATCAAGTTAAAGGACAATTCTTGTACGGAAAATTTAGAGATAATAAACTTTACGAAGTCGATTTAATTAAAAATACCGAGAAAATTTATTTCATGTATAACGATGACAATGAACTAGTTGGAATAGACAAAGGTGCTTCTAGTAGTATTAATATGCAATTGGAAGATAATAAAATCATCGAATTAACGTCTTTCAATAAAACAGAAAGCGACACGTATCCTGATGAAGATTTTCCAAAAAACTCAAGGCGCTTTAGAGGATTTGTCTGGCGAATTGAAGAGAAAATAACTTCTTTAGAAAATATTTTTCCAGAAGAAGAAAAAGCCATCGATGATAAAATTAAAATCGAAACCAAAAAGAAAGAAAAAGAAGAAAAGAAACCCATGGAAGTTATGAAAGAAACTACGGATTATGGGAAGAAAGAAGGTAAAAAAGAGCCAAGTAAAAAGAACCAAGTAAAAAGAGCCAAGTAAAAAGGCAAAAGTGAAAAGTAAGAAATGAAAATAAACGTTAATCTTTTTAATTCTATTAGTACATTTTCATTATTATTTGGTATAGTTTTTTGTACTATCATTTTTTTTAATCTTCATGAAAGTATAGCTTTAAATTTTAAAAGTAATTATTTTGTAATTTCAAAAACACTAATTCTTACTGTTTCAATTATATATTTTTCAATTATAACATTAGGATATTTTATTAGAACCAAACAATTAAATCCAAATCTAAATAAAACACACAATTTAATATCTATATTTTCTTTAGTTTCTATGCTAATCTTAATATTGTTTTTACAAGAGAGTCCGGAACCTCATGATATAATAAGCTTGATTAAATCTTCTGATTCTAATTCAAAAATTGAAAAAGCAATTTGGGTTTTATTACCTATATTTCTTCTAAGTCAATTATTATTTATTATTAATTTTATAATGAGTTTTTTACGCAAACCCTTTTAAACTTTTAACCTCATAAACTTTTAAACTAACCATGTTACAAGATTTCTTTAAATATCAAGCGCAAACCTCTCCTCACCCATTAGCTATGGAAATTTCTCATGCTAAAGGATCTTATATTTACGACACTTCTGGAAATAAATATTTAGATTTCGTAGCTGGAGTTTCGGCTTGTAGTTTAGGACATCAAAATGAGCGCGTAAATAATGCCATAAAAAACCAATTAGACAAATATTCTCACGTAATGGTGTATGGCGAATATGCACAACATCCTGCCACTGAATATTGTAAATTATTAGCCCAACATCTTCCCCATCCTCTTAATAAAATCTATTTAGTAAATTCTGGAACTGAGGCTACAGAAGGCGCTTTAAAATTAGCTAGAAGAGTAACTGGAAGAAGTCAGCTTATTTCTTGTCATAATGCTTATCATGGTAATACAATGGGAAGTTTAAGCGTGATGGGTTTCGAAGAACGCAAACAAGTATTTCGACCTTTAATTCCAGATGTAGATTTTATTACGTTTAATAACGAAGAAGACATTCAAAAAATCACCACAAAAACGGCTGGAATTATCTTAGAATCTATTCAAGGTGGTGCCGGATTTATTCAACCACAAAACGATTTTCTAAAAAAAGTTCGTGCTCGTTGTACAGAAGTTGGTGCGATGTTAATTATAGATGAAATTCAACCCGGATTTGGTCGAACCGGAAAATTATTCGGATTTGAAAATTACGATTGCGTTCCAGACATTTTAGTCATCGGAAAAGGAATGGGTGGCGGAATGCCTGTTGGAGCATTTGTGGCTTCCGAAGCGCATATGGATTTATTATACGACAATCCGAAATTAGGACATATTACTACTTTTGGTGGTCATCCCGTAATTGCAGCCGCCTGTTTAGCAACTTTACAAGAAATTACCGAAACCAACATCATGGCGGAAACCTTAGAAAAGGAAAAGCTGTTTAGAAAATTATTAGTGCATCCCTTAATCAAAGAAGTAAGAGGAAAAGGCTTAATGTTAGCTGCTATGACAGAAAGTCCGAATATTACCAACGAGGTTATTTTAAGATGCCACAAACGCGGATTGATTTTATTTTGGCTTTTATTCGAAGGAACTGCAATCCGAATTACCCCGCCATTAACTATTTCAAATGAAGAAATTGAAGAAGGCTGCAAGTTATTATTGGAAGTTATGAATGAAGTTCAGGCTTTACATCTTTAATACTTCATTTTTGCTTGAAACACAGATTATTGAAATTGTATTAATTTTTCTAATTTATCTTCCTATTTTGTTGATTTTGAGCTCGAATTTTGTTAATTAAATTGTTCAAAACATAGACTTGGCAAGAAAATTGCGAGCATTTAATTACGTAATTTTATTACAGAAACTTTAAATAGTTATTGCTATGAATATGAGTCATAATGAAGAAGAAGAAGAAAACAATTTATCGCTTTCTAAATTTGAGTCGATGCTGAAAACCAACAAGGTCTTTTTCTTTGATTCAGAAGAATTCGAAGACATTGTTTTACACTATATGGATACGGGAAGAATCAATCTAGCTAAAAAAGCATTACGATTGGGCTTGGAACAACATCCGAAATCTACAGGTTTAAAGCTAGTTCATGTTGAAATATTAATTTATGATGACAAAGTTGAACAAGCTGAAAAAATTCTGAATGAAATTGCTTTATTAGAACCTACCAATGAAGAAGTTTTTATTCAACGTGCGAACATTTGCTCTAAAAGAGATCAACACGAAAAAGCAATTGAGTATTTAAGAGAAGCTTTACGATACACAGATGACGAAGCAGATATTTATTCTATGATTGGAATGGAATATTTGTTTATGGACAACTTAGAATTGGCAAAAGACAACTTCATTTTATGTTTAGAAAATGATGATGAAGATTATTCTGCTTTATACAACGTGGTTTATTGTTTCGATTTTTTAGATCAGAATGAAGAAGCTATTGTGTATTTAGAAAATTTCATCGATAAAAATCCATATAGTGAAGTAGCTTGGCATCAGTTAGGGCGTCAATTTTATGCATTAAAAAATTATGAAAAAGCAGTTTGGGCTTTCGATTATGCATGTTTAATTGACGAAGGATTTTTAGGCGCTTTTTTAGAAAAAGCCAAATCGTTAGAAAAACTTAAACGCTACCATGAAGCCATTGATTGTTACAACATTACAATTGAATTAGACGACCCAACTTCGTTTGCTTATTTACGAATTGGTAAATGCTATGAAAAACTTGGAAATAATGAACAAGCCTTAAATTTTTATTTAAAAACCGTTCACGAAGACCCTTTATTAGATAAAGCTTGGTTAGCCATTACCGATTTTTATATCAAACAAAAAAACTACCAAAAATCGTTATATTACATCAATAAAGCAATTGGAATTGATGGCGAAAACTCGCTATATTGGAGAAGATATGCCAATATCAACCAATATTTAAATTTCTTTGAGGAAGCAGAAGAAGGCTACAGAAAAGCATTTGAAAATGGCGATATAGAATTAGACAATTTCCTTTGCTGGAGCGATGTTTTATATGTTTTAGGAGAAGTTTCTGCAGCCTTAGAAATCTTAATTCAAGCTCAAGAATTGTATCCGAACGAATCTGAAATTCAATACCGAATGGTAGGTTTATATTATAACATAGAGGAAGAATTTAATGCCCTTGAAGCTCTAAATTTAGCTTTAACAACGGATTATAACAAAAACTATATTTTAAAAGATTTATTTCCTCATGTTTGGGAATCAGAAAACGTACAAAAAACAATTAAAAATCATACAATTTAAGCCTTATTAATGGAATTTATCGACTTCTTATTACACTTTTTAAAAGATCCTTTAACCGTAATCACACAACTAATTGACCAATACGACACCTTAATATATTTCATTTTATTCTTAGTAGTTTTTGTAGAAACTGGCTTTGTAATTATGCCGCTTCTACCAGGCGATTCAATGCTTTTTGCCATTGGAGTGATTGCAGCAACAACAGGAAAATTAAGCTTAGCCATCATCATACCTTTATTAATTTTAGCCGCACTTTTAGGAGACAACTTAAATTATTTTGTGGGACAAAAATTTGGAGAACTTATTAAAGAAAAGAAGAAAATTTTGTTTTTAAAAAGAGAATACATTGAAAAAACAGAAGATTTCTTCGAAAAAAATGGAGGAAAAGCAGTAATTATGGCACGCTTCGTTCCTATCGTTAGAACCATTGCTCCTTTTGTTGCAGGTGCTGGAAGCATGAAATATAAAACATATATTATCAATTGTATTTTAGGTGCAATACTTTGGGTAGCGGGTATCACATTCATAGGCTATTTCTTGGGCCAATTTGAAATTGTAAAAAATAATTTTGAAAAAGTTGTTTTAGGTATTGTTATCCTATCAATTTTACCTATTTTTATTAAAATTTTAAAATCAAAATTGAAAAAATGAAAAATATACTATTTCTTTTCGTACTAATTGTTTCAAATTTATCTTTTGGTCAATGTCAGAAATGTGCCTCAATTACTGAAGCATCTAAAGAACCTGAAAAAGTAAATTATTTAATTCTTAATGAATATGCAAATCCAAATGTTGTTTTAACTAGTTTTCCTAAGGAAATTGAAACGTATAAAAATCTTGAAATTTTATATGTAATCAATCAAAAAATTAAAGAAATTCCTGAATTTATAGGTAATTTTTCTAAATTGTATGAAATAAATTTTTCTGGCAACCAATTAGAAAAACTTCCTAATACGCTTTTTGAATTAAAGAACTTAAAAAAAATTACTTTAAGAAATAATAACTTTTCCAGCGAATATTTAATTGAGTTAAAGAAAAAATTTTCGAATAAACTTCCAAATACAACCGTTATTTTAGAATAATTTTCTTGATTAAAGTTGGTGTTATGAAAAAGAAATCTCTTAAAAAGCAGCGAAAGTTTGGACTTATTGGGAAAAACATTAGTTACTCCTTTTCTAAAAAATACTTTACAGAAAAGTTTGAAAACAATCACTTTCACAATTGTGAATACACCAACTACGACATTCAAAATCTTAAAGAAATTTCCGAGATTATTAAAAACACAAAAGGCTTGGTAGGCTTAAATGTAACAATACCTTATAAAGAAGTTGTGATACCTTTTTTAGATAAAATTTCTAAAAACGCAAAAAAAATTGGAGCGGTTAACTGCATTTCCATTTCAAAAAATAAAAAAATAAAAGGATACAATACCGATTATTACGGTTTTAAAAAAGCCTTAACGCCTTTACTTAAAAAACATCATAAAAAAGCCTTAATTTTAGGAACAGGTGGCGCTAGTAAAGCTGTAGCATTCGCCTTAAAAAAATTAAAAATTGAATATGATTTTGTATCAAGAAACCCTTCAGAATACGAAATAGGTTACAACGAAATTAACGCAGCTGTTTTTAACGAATATCAAATAATAATAAATACCACACCACTCGGAACTTTTCCAAATGTAACTGATTTACCAAAGTTAGACTACTCTTTATTTACAAACAAGCACATTGCTTTCGATTTAGTGTACAATCCTGAAGAAACCGCCTTTTTAAAAAAAGCCAGAAAAGCAGGAGCAACAACTAAAAACGGGCAAGAGATGCTTATTTATCAAGCAGAAAAGGCTTGGTTAATCTGGAATAAGTAACAATTCATGATATAATGGAAATATTTCTTTGAATTTTCCACGTGTTTTGGTATCTTCGAACCCTAAACTTAAGCATTATAACATGTTAGAAGAATTGAATGATAGCCTGCAACAAGCAGATGGACAAGAGCAAAACGCTTCAATAGAAAACAGCACAATGGAATCTGCAACAAATGAAATTGAAATTCAGGAAACCGAAGTAACTGAAAAACAATCTTTTACTGAAGAAACAGCCACGAAAGCTGTTGTTTCTGCACAAGAAGAAATAGACAATCATTTAGCGGAAGCTAATGAAGAAGGTGCGATTCCTGCCGATTTAGAAATTGCGTCAAAAGAGTATGAAACGCTTACAATGGAAGAATTAGTAGACGAATTGTCAACACTTGTTGGACATGAAAAAGCACTACTTTTCAAAAACCAAATTGAAGATGTAAAAAAAGCGTTTTTAAACCAATATCATCACATGATTGAGGAAAAACGCAAAGCTTTTTATGCTGAAAATGAAGCAGATGCAGAATTTGAATATCATTCTCCTCTTAAAGTAAAATTCGATCAATTTCTTACTACATATCGAAACAAAAAAAATAGTAATTTTAAGAATATTGAAAATCAGTTAAAACAAAATTTAACCGAAAGAACGAACTTAATTGAGGAATTAAAAGCTTTAATTGCAAGTACTGATTCTAATATATCAGACATGTTTAAAAAATTCAACGAAATCAGAGAACGTTGGAAAAATACTGGAGCAATACCTAAAGACAAATATAATTTAGTGTGGAATAATTTCCATTTTCATGTTGATAGATTTTACGAAATTGTACATTTAGATAGAGAAATTAGAGATGCCGATTTTAAGAATAATTTAGAACAAAAACTAGAAATCATTGCTAAAGCCAAACTATTAGTTGATCAACCAGATATTAACAAATCGTTCCGAGAATTACAATTATTACATCGTGTTTGGAAAGAAGAAATCGGACCAGTTGATAAAGAAAATAGAGAAAAAATTTGGTTAGAATTTAGCGAAATTACAAAGTTACTTCATGACAAACGTGAGGCAATAACTTCACAATTTAAAGAAAAAGAACAAGAGAATTTAACCCATAAAAATGAAATTATTGCACAAATAAATGCATTAAGCAACGAAAAAGTAGCAAATCATGCAGAATGGCAAAATCAAATTGTTAAATTAGAAGCTTTACGAGACGTTTTCTTTAAAACAGGTCGAGTTCCAGCTGAAGCAACAGAAGAAACTTGGAGTAATTTCAAAAATGCAGTTCGCAATTTCAATGCGACCAAAAATGCTTTTTATAAAGATATTAAAAACGAACAACACCACAATTTAGAGTTGAAATTAGCCTTAATTGAAAAGGCAAAAGCAAATGTAGATACCGAAGATTTCGAATCAACAACTCCAATTATGAAGCAAATTCAAGAAGATTGGAAAAAAATTGGACACGTGCCAAGAAAACAATCTGATGAAATTTGGGAAACTTTCAGAAAAACCTGCAATGCATATTTTGATAGACTTCACGATTCTAGAAAAGAAGAAATTGCAATTGAAGTTGAAGCCTTCGAAAAGAAAAAAGAATATTTAGAAACCCTACGAACTTTTGAATTAGTAGGAGAACACAAAACAGATTTAGAAGCCATAAAAGCTCATATTGCCACTTGGAAAGAGTTTGGAAAAGTGCCTCAAAATCGTCGTCATATTGAAGGAAAATTCAATAAAATTTTAGATGCTTTGTTTGAAAAATTAAGTTTATCTAAAAAAGATTCGGAAATGATGAAATTTAGTAACCGTTTAGATCAACTTTCGGAAGGAAACGACCAGAGAGCCATTATAAACGAACAAATTTTCATAAAAAGAAAAATTGATGAATTAAAAAACGAAATCAATCAATTAGAAAACAATATCGGTTTCTTTAGTAACGCAAAAGGAAACAATCCGTTTGTAAAAGAAGTTCAAAAGAATATTGAAAAACATAAAGAAGAATTACAACTTTGGAAAGACAAATTAAAAAAGTTAAACGATATTTAATGTAAGAAAGACTGTGAAAGCAGTCTTTTTTTATTTTACTAAATAATATATTTGATTCCATCTTTAAAAATTATTACACTACTTAAAACAAAAAACTCATAAACCATGAAACTAGAACTATATCAAATAGATGCTTTTACCAATAAAATCTTCGGAGGAAATCCAGCCTGTGTTGTACCTTTAACGGAATGGTTACCCGACGAATTACTTCTACAAATTGCAAAAGAAAATGCAGTAGCAGAAACTGCTTTTTTTGTAAAAAAAGGAGAAAAATTTCATTTGCGTTGGTTTACGCCAGATATTGAAATGGATTTGTGCGGACATGCTACTCTTGCTACTGCACATTGCATAAAAAGTATCTTAAATTATCCGAACTCAACAATATTTTTTGAAACGCTCAGCGGCGACTTAACAGTTGAAGTTGAAAATGATTATTATTTTTTAGATTTTCCTTCTAGAATGCCAATTGCAAGTGAATTGCCTGAAACCATATCTAAAGCCTTAAATATTCAACCTAAAGAAATTTATAAATCTAGAGATTATGTTTTAGTATACGACAACCAAGAAGCTATCGAACACATACAAATAAATAGACATTTTTTCGATCAAATTAATTTAGGACATGGTGGAGTTATTGTTACTGCAAAAGGAAATACCTGCGATTTTGTATCCAGATTTTTCACACCACAAGCTACAATTTTGGAAGATCCTGTAACCGGTTCGGCACATTGTTCTTTAATTCCCTTTTGGGCTACACGTTTACAAAAAAACGAACTTAAAGCTATGCAATTATCTAACAGGATTGGAAAATTAAATTGTACAAACAAGGAAAATAGAGTCGTAATTAGCGGTCAAGCAAGAACCTATTCTGTTGGACATTTTTGGATTGATTAAAATAATTTAACTAAAATATTATCAAATATGAAATAAATAGATTAAGAACTCTTAAAAGTTAAAATAAATACTTACATTTATACAATTATGTTACATCAAGTAAATAATCCTTAAATCAATCGTATTAAAAACTATCCATTTTATTAACAATAATTAATTTGAAAGTAAAAACACAATACCATCAAGACGAGTTAGTGGTTTTAATTAAGAATCGAGACCAAAAAGCATTTTCCTACTTATATGATAATTATTCAAAGGCCTTATTTGGTATAGTTTTTGGTATAATTAAAAACTATGAAGAAACAGAAGATTTAATTCAAAACACCTTCATTAAAATTTGGAATAATTTTGAAAATTATGATTGTGATAAAGCACGACTTTATACTTGGATGATTAACATTGCACGTAATGTGGCTATCGATCATTTAAGATCCAAAAAAAATAAAAATCAAAACCAAAATATTTCAAATAATGGAAAAGAAATTAATCGCATCTTTACAGAAGATCTATCTTCTGAAACGATTGGATTAAAAGAAGTCGTTGACAAATTAAAAAATGAAGATCTACAATTAATTGATCTTGCTTATTACAGGGGATTTACACAGCTAGAAATAAGTGAAAAACTAGCTATTCCTTTAGGAACGGTAAAAACAAAAATGAGAAAAGCCTTACTCGTTTTAAGAGACCAATTAAAAGAAAAGACAGAAGAAAAATAAAATGGATACAATAGAAAATTACATAAATTCAGGAATCTTAGAATTATACGTTTTAGGTTTAACTTCTGAAGAAGAAAATACTGAAATTAGTGAATTAGTTGCAATTCATGTTGAACTTAAAAGAGAAATCGAAGCGATTGAACAGGCATTAAATGTTTATGCTGAAAAAATAGCTCCTGAAATTTCTGAAGCTACCAAAGAATGGATTATGACTACCATAAATTATACAGAAAGACTACAAAATGGTGAAGAAGTTGCTAATCCTCCAAGGCTGAATAAAAATAGTAAAATTGAAGATTTTGATACTTGGTTAAAAAGAGACAATATGCAAGCTCCTGATGATTTCGATGCACTTCATGCTAAAATTATTGCAGCCACACCAGAAGCAAAAACACTAATTGTATGGTTAAGATACGGTGCACCACCAGAAGAACACACCAACGAAATGGAACACTTTTTAATAGTTGAAGGAACCTGTGACATAACAATTGGAGAACAAGTACATCATCTTATTCCAGGTGATTATTTATCCATCCCTTTATATGTAGATCATGATGTTAAAGTTACTTCTTCCTCACCATGCAAGGTCAT
This sequence comes from Flavobacterium difficile, assembly GCF_011392115.1. Classification (GTDB taxonomy): domain Bacteria; phylum Bacteroidota; class Bacteroidia; order Flavobacteriales; family Flavobacteriaceae; genus Flavobacterium; species Flavobacterium difficile. The sequence continues at coordinate 310,416 of NZ_JAAJBT010000002.1, read as the reverse complement.
TCTACAACGTGTAGCCGCTTAAAATGTAAATAGAAACGCTCAAAGTCAACCGATTTTGAGCGTTTTTTTTAAGAATTGATTGCTAAAAAGTACCATTTCAATTTTAAAATTTAAAATTGCATCTTCACTTTCGTTTCCCCTTTTCTTTATCTCCCAATTTCTCCATCACCTTATCTCACTATCTACCTACTTCCTGCTCCAATTACAATTCATCCTTAAAAAATTACAGTTCGGTAGTTTTAAATTTCGTATTTGAATATTCTGGTGCAACTTTGCTTCATCAAAAAACAAGAACTAGTAAAAAGGCATTTTCAACATAAATGTCAATTTCAAAAAAAAATTAAGAATTAACTAAACAATTAAAATTTAGAAATCATGGTAAAATTTATTACAACATTAGCATTAGTATTGGTAAGTTTTGTAGCAAGTGCACAAACACAATTTGAAAAAGGAATGGGAAGCGCTTTAAAATTATGGGGCGAAGGAAAAAACACAGAAGCAATTGCTCAATTTGAAAGAATTGCCTCTGTAGAAAAAACAAACTGGTTACCTAAATATTACATTGCTGCAATTAACACTTTTCAATCATTTCAAGAAAAAGACAAAGTAAAAATCAAAACGTTATTAGAAGCAGCTCAAAAAGCACAAGATGAAATTAATACATTAGCACCAGAAAACGCAGAAGTTATTGTTATGCAAGCTATGATTCATACGGGTTGGATTATGTATGATCCTATGATAAATGGACAAAAGTTATACCCAGATGTGTTATTTTTATATGGAAAAGCAGAAAAAATAGCACCTCAAAATCCAAGAGTAGTTTTTAATAAAGCAAGTTTTGAAAAAGGTGGTGCCGAATATTTTGGTGAAGATACTAAGCCTATGTGTGAAAAAATAAAAGCTTCTATTGAATTATTTGCTACTTTTAAACCAGAAACACCATTTCACCCAACATGGGGTTTAGAAAGAGCGAAAGAAGCAGCAGCAAAATGTAATTAATACAAAATTTGAAAAGATGATAAAGAATAAGTATATAAGAGAATTTCCAAGAGCAATTGTGATAGGATTTAGCGTTTTTAGTGTAATCGTTTTAATTAATTTTTTAAACGGAGATGACGTTTCATTTGATCATAAATTGAAATTAACTCTCTTATATACTTTACTTTACAGTGTTTCATTACACCTAGCAAATACCACTTTATTTATATTTTTAGACGGTTTTTTTAAGGAAGAACGTTTTTCAAAAAAGAGAATTTTTATCGGATTTATTTCTTCATTTTTTCTTTCAACACTGGTAATATTTTTATTGCGTGTTTTTGAAAATGTACTAATAGAAGGAAAAACATTATCTGAATTTTTAGCTAAAGAGACGCCATCAAATTATATTGTTTCGTCGATTTTTACGTTCATTATTTTACTAATTGTTCATTTTATATATCTATACAAATGGTATCAAGAAAACAAATTAAAAGAACAAAAAATCATCGCAGGTTCTGCTTCTGCTCAGTTTGAAAGTTTAAAAAATCAAATTGATCCGCATTTCTTATTTAATAGTTTAAATGTATTGAGTTCGTTAATAGAGGAAAATCCAGATGCAGCACAAAAGTTCACCACTTCATTGTCAAAAGTATACCGTTATGTATTAGAGCAAAAAGATAAAGAACTGGTTTCTGTTGAAGAAGAATTAAAGTTTGCCAAAACGTACATGAATCTTTTGAAAATGCGTTTTGAAAACAGTATCACTTTCGAATTACCTGAATTTGAAAATGACGAAGCAAAAGTGGTTCCGCTTTCGTTACAGTTATTGTTAGAAAATTGTATTAAGCATAATATAGTAAGTGAAAAAAAACCACTACATATTAAAATATACATTGATAAAAACGAACTTATCATTGAAAATAATAAACAAATTAAAGAAGTTTTGCAAGACAGAAAAGGCGTTGGATTGCAAAATATTGTGAGTCGATATGCCATTTTAACTAAAAGAAAAGTAATCATACAAGAATCGGAAACCATTTTTAAAGTGAAATTACCAATTCTTACCAAACAAATAATATCTATGGAAACAAAAGTTATAGCTTCAGAAAACATGTCTTATATAAGAGCAAAAGAACGTGTAGAAAAATTAAAAGGATTTTATGGAAATTTAATTTCTTACTGTACAGTGATTCCTATTTTAATTCTTATCAATATGAACACCTCAAACTTTCAATGGTTTTGGTTTCCTATGTTAGGTTGGGGATTCGGATTAACCATGCATGCCATTGAAACATTCGGATACGGAAAAGCTTGGGAAGAAAAGAAAATTAGAGAAATTTTGAATAAAGAAAAACAGGATAATAAAAATTGGAACTAATGATGGAAAATAATAATAATAATAATAATAATAATAATCAAGAATACGAAAGATATCAAGCAGCTAAAAAAAGAGTTGCTGAAATTAAAGGTTGGTATGCCAATTTAATTTCTTTTGTTTTAGTAATTTCATTTTTGGCATTTATAAATTTAAAATATTCACCTAATCATTTATGGTTTTATTGGCCCATGTTAGGTTGGGGAATTGGGGTTGTTTTTCATGCCATTGGTGTATTTAAAATTGTTCCTTTTTTCGGAAAAGATTGGGAAGAAAAAAAGATTCAAGAATTTATGAATCAAGAAAAAAAACAAAATGAAGATCGAATTTCAAATCTCTAAAACAGATAAAATGAATAATAGTAATCAGTGGTCAAAAAAAATACTTTCAAACTAACTAATGGCTAAAAAAATTAAATAATATGACAACTCAAGAAGAAATAAAATATCTAGAAGCACAAAAACAAGTTCAAAAAATTAAAAGTTTCTATACACACTTAATTATTTTCATTATTGTAAACGCTTTTATTATCATTAAAAAAACCCAAAACATAGACGAAGGTGAAAGCATTTGGCATGCCTTTAAACTTGCTTTTTTCTGGGGAATTGGTTTAGTTTTTCATGGACTAAAAACATTTGATGTAATGCCTATTTTTGGAAAAAATTGGGAAGAAAGAAAAATCAAAGAAATGATGGATAAAGAAAAAAATCAAGAACGTAAATTTCAATAAGATCAATTCAAACACGGATCGGAGAAACTATAGAAATTGATAAATGCGGTTTAATCTGTATTGCATTAAAAAACATAAAAAAAATTAAAACTAAAAATTATGACAACTCAAGAAGAAATCAAATACCAAGAAGCACTTAGTAGAGTAAAAAAAATCAAAGGGTTTTATTCTCATGCAGCTGTTTATGTAGTAATTAATATTGCAATCATTTATTTTAACATTAGTAATTTAAAAGAAGGTGAAAGTTATTTTCAATATAAAAATTTCTTGACAGCATTCTTTTGGGGAATTGGATTACTTTCTCACGGATTATCAGTATTTATGCCGAATTGGATTATGGGTGAAAATTGGGAAGAACGAAAAATAAAAGAATTTATGGAAAAAGAAAAACAAAATAAAGAAATGTGGCAATAATTTAATTTGTTAATTTGCCGAAAATTTTAAATAAAAAAGCATGAATATTATCATAATAGAAGACGAAAAACCAGCTGCAAGATTATTACAACGTAAAGTAGAAAAATTAGGTTTAGAAGTAATGTTGATGTTACATTCTGTTGAAGAAGCTATTTCATGGTTTCAAAATAATTCACATCCCGATTTAATTTTTTTAGACATACAATTATCTGATGGCTTATCGTTTGAAATTTTTGAAGCTATTGATATTAAAAGTGCTGTGATTTTTACAACAGCTTATGATGAATATGCATTACGCGCCTTTAAATTAAACAGTATTGACTATTTACTAAAACCAATAGACGAAGAAGATTTAGAAATTGCTGTGAATAAATTTAAAGCCAGAACTTCTACGCAAAGCATTTCTTTAGATTTTGAAGCGATAAAACGAATGTTAGTCAATCCGGCAGAAAAAGAATACAAAAAACGCTTTTCAGTAAAAATTGGCACTCAGTTAAAAGTAATTACGATTGATGAAATTGAATGCATATATAGTGAAAACAAAGGCACTTACATTCATACGTTAGAAAATAGAAACTATTTAATTGATACATCTTTAGAAGTCATAGAAAAAGAATTAAATCCGCATCAGTTTTTCAGAATAAGTCGAAAATTTATCATCCCGTTACAATCTGTTAAAGAAATTCAAATGTATTCGAATTCGCGATTAAAAATTATTCTACCAACTTATAAAGATGATGAAGTAATTGTAGCCAGAGAAAAAGTAAGCGATTTTAAAACTTGGATCAATTAATTATTTACCAAAACATATTTCCTAATTCCAATAATTAAGACAATTGGAAGCGTAAATAAAATAAAGAATGGAACAATATATTGCAAAAATCCTAATGGCAACATAACAGCAATTATTAACAACTGAAAACCTAATCCGTAAACAGAAACTAGTGTCATAAACCAATTAGGCAATGATTTTACTTTGTAAGCATCTTGATCTAAAAAATGTATAATTCTATCAAAAACACCATATACGATGGTGTAAATTTTAAAAAGAATATTCACTGATTTTTGACTTTCACCAGGTAGTGCTTTCGGAGTTTTATATTCGAAAACTTTACTGGTTGTATCGCCACCAACTGATTTATTTCTTAAAATTACATAATAGTAATTGTATAAAGTTCCTTGTAGCTGAATGCCAAAAAATGCCAGAAGTGCATACCAAATTGTACTTTCAGAAACGTAACAAATGGTCATGAAAATGAAAAAATTCAAAATAATATCGAAAACACTATCTAAATATCTTCCTACATAAGAAGGTGTATTTTTTAAACGAGCTAATTCGCCATCAGCTGCATCAATCCCAGATTTTAAAACGATAAAAAATCCTGCCCAAAAATAATTTCCATTCAAAATACAACCGATAGCAATTAAACCAGATATTCCAAATAATAAAGTAACGTGTATCGGTGTAAAACGAGTATTTTTTAAACTATTGGCTAAAAACTTTCCAAAAGATCTTCCATAATCTGATAAATCTAAAAATTTATCCTGCGCTGCGAGTTTTGACATTAAAAAAAGTAATCACTAAAATGCGACAATATAGTCAGACGACAAATATAGTTTATTTTTAAAGCTTTTTTATTATAATTTTATGTTAATCTGATAGAAACTTGCAAACTAAGTTACTAAATTCGTAACAAGAATTAATCATTATGAGAAAAGGGGTATTTTTATTTTTTTTATTTAGTTTTTTATTTTGTCTTACTGCAAAAGGTCAAGACTTAATTTCATTTAAAACGTATGATGAATTAGAAACTTATATCAAAGAAAATACATCTAAACCGTTGGTCATTAATTTTTGGGCAACGTGGTGTGCGCCTTGTGTTAAAGAGCTACCATATTTTGAAAAATTAAATACCGAAAATGATAAGGTAAAAGTCATTATGGTAAGTTTAGACTTTGAAAAACAATTGGATAGTAAACTCAAACCGTTCTTAGCGAAAAAGAAATTCACTTTTACTTCCCTTTATTTAGCTGACAAAAACTATAACAATTGGCTACCAAAAGTGGATAAAAATTGGTCTGGATCAATTCCTGCCACTTTGATTATTAATCAAGATAAAAAATTTTTTGTAGAGCAAGACTTTTCTGACTATGAAGAATTAAACGCATTTGTAAATCAAATAGTAACTAAATAAAAACAACATGAAAAAAATTGGAATGATTACCTTTATTATGGTAATGTTAATGAGTTTCACAACCCTTTCGGGTTACCAACCAGGTGACAAAGCAACAGATTTCAAACTAAAATCGGTAGATGGAAAAATGTACAGCATGTCTGATTACAAAGAAGCTAAAGGTTTCATTGTAGTTTTTACGTGTAATCATTGTCCGTTTGCAGTAAAGTATGAAGATCGAGTTATAGAATTAGCTAAGAAATATCAATCGAAAGGTTATGTTTTACTAGCGATTAATCCCAATGATCCAACAGTAGTTCCTGATGATAGTTTTGAAAAAATGAAAGAAAGAGCTAAAGAAAAAGGATTTACCTTTCCTTATTTAATGGATGAAGGTCAGAAAATATTTCCTCAATATGGCGCTACAAAAACACCACATGTATTTTTATTAGACAAAAATTTAATTGTTAAATACATTGGAGCGATTGATGATAATGTAGATGATGCTGCTGCAGTTAAAGTAAAATATTTAGAAAACGCAATTGCCGATTTAGAAAAAGGAAAAGATCCAACAGTAGCCACAACTAAAGCAATTGGTTGCTCAATTAAAGTAAAAAAATAATTACTTATATTTGAATCCAGTATTACTTATAATACTGGATTTTTTTTAATTAGTATGATGAAGTACATTTTTAAAACACTGTTAATCTTTTTTAGTTTCGTAGGTATAGGTTTTTCACAAAGCACTCCCGTAGATGAAACAACTATCACGAAAATAATTTTAGTTAGACATGCTGAAAAAGCAGATGATGGTACGAAAAACCCACCTTTATCTGAAATAGGAATTTTAAGAGCTGAGAAATTAAACACGCTTTTGGCAGATATAAAAATCGATTCTTTATATGCTACTCCGTATAAACGAACGGAACAAACTTTAGAAATAGTTTCTAAAAAAAGAAACCTAAAAATTTCTAATTATAATCCTTCAGACAAATTATTTTCGGAAAATTTATTAAAAAACAAAGGTAAAACGATGTTAGTCGCCGGACATTCAAATACGATTCCAGCATTGGTAAACACTTTGATAAAAAGCAATAAATTCGAGCAATTAGCAGAAACCGAATTCGGAAAAATTTGGATTCTTACCTTTAAAAACAATGAATTTATAGATTGTAGTTTGATCACTTACTAGGTTTAGTTTTACTCTCCAAAAACAAGTAAAACTGAACGCTAAATAAGAAAGTTGCCAAAACCAAGTGTAAGGTCTGACTACCGAAAGGAAAATCGACATACACCATTATTACACCAGAAATGATTTCGAAAAGTAAAATTCTTACGATCCAATTTACTTTTTCAAAACCTAATTGTAAATTTTTATTTCTTAGTAATAAATACAAATTAGCTAAAAACACAACTATCGAAAAACTTCTGTGGAAATAAAACGTAAGCTCTGGTTTTAATAACCAAAGTTCTTTTGGAGCACCTGATTTTTCAACCGTATCAATAAACTCACGAACATAGGTTCCTAAAACCACCTGAACAACAGTAAGTAATAAAACTACAACAATAGTTAGATTGAATTTCTTGTCGTATTTTCTAATAGTATTTTTAACAGAAACTACATAAATCACATACAATTGTAAAGCTACAATTAAAAAAGCAGCTAACATATGTGTAGTAATTTTTACAGGATTTAAAACCGAATCAACCACCGTTTTTCCTAACCAAGCTTGAAATCCCATTAAAACACAAACTAAAAACGAATAGATTACAATTTTTTTATTCTCTTTCCAATATCCGAAAGCTAATATAAATGTCACTACACAAGCAAGTCCTGCTAAAGCACCAAATAACCTGTTAATATATTCTATCCAAGTGTGAGCCGCATTAAAAATGGCATAATCGTGTTTGGTATAAGGTTCCCAATCACTTTCAGAAAAAGTAGTTGTAGAAATAAAATCAGATTTCGCTACTAATAAACCTTCATTCTTAATTATAACCTGACCTTCATCGTAAGATTTATTAGGAGTAAATTCTAACTCTTTTTGTTCTGTTGGTGGAATGTAATATCCAAAACATTTAGGCCAATCCGGACAACCCATTCCCGAGCCAGTCATACGAACTAAAGCACCCGCTAATATTACTAAATACACTAAAACTAAAGCTGTTTTCGCAGCTGTAAGGAAATATTTTTTCATTTAAATTTACCGCAGATTCGCAGATTATTTTTTTGTTAATACTATTCTTTTATGTTCCAATGAAACTTTATTAAAATTTACTAATAATGCTAGTTCATTTCCAGATACTTTTAAATAATTCATACATTGACTAATATGAGCATTGTCAAAAACACTAACTGTTTTTATCTCTAAAATTATTTTTCCAAACACAACAAAATCAGCATAAAATTTATGTTTTAAAGTAGTTTCTTTATAATTTACAAGATATTCCTTTTCTCTTTCGTACGAAATTCCAATTGTTGAAATTCATATTCAATTGCATCTTTATAAACAATTTCAGCAAAACCTTTTCCTAAGTTTTTATGAACTTCAAACAGAACTCCAATTATTTTAAATGTTTCGTTTTTGAATAAATATTCTTCCATGATTAGGCGTGTATTTTGTGTATATGGCTAAAATTAAAAAAATCTGTGAATCTGCGGTAAACTTATATTTTCTTTAAACCCAATTTTGCTGCTCTTTTCATTACAAAATCTAAAGCGGGTTGGTATTCATTTGGAATTTCGCCTTCTAAAATAGCTTCTTTCACAGCTTCTTTTAACACTCCAATTTCTCTACAAGGCTTTAAATTGAAAATTTCCATAATTTCTTCTCCAGAAATAGGCGGTTGAAATATTCGAACTCGGTCCTTCTCTTCTACTTCTACAATTTTTTTACGAACAATTTTAAAGTTATTGTGGTATTTCTGAAATTTCTTACTGTTTTTCGTAGTGATATCAGCTTCGCACAATGTCATTAAATTTTCAACATCTTCACCCGCATCAAAAACCAAACGTCGTACCGCTGAATCTGTGACGATATCTTCAGCTAATACAATTGGTCTTGAACTCATCATGACCATTTTCTGTACGAATTTCATTTTCTGATTTAAAGGCATGTGTAATCTTTCGAAGATTTTTTTCACCATTTTTCCACCTAAAAATTCATGTCCATGAAACGTCCAACCTTGTTTTTTGTTGAATTTTTTCGTTGGTGCTTTTCCGATATCATGCAATAAAGCACTCCAACGTAACCAAACGTCGTCTGTATTCGGACAAATATTATCCACTACTTCTAATGTATGATAAAAATTATTTTTGTGTGTGTGCCCTTCAACTTCTTCTACATTATTCAAAGCCGTTAATTCTGGCAAAATAATATCTAACAATCCTGTTTGAAACAAATGTAAAAAACCAATAGAGGGTTTATCGGATGACAAAATTTTATTCAACTCGTCTACAATTCTTTCTCCAGAAATAATGGCAATTCTATCTTTATTTTTGGTGATTGAAGCTAAAGATTCACTTTCAATTTCGAAATGCAATTGGGTGGCAAAACGAATCGCTCGCATCATTCGTAATGGGTCATCAGAATAAGTGACATCTGGATTCAAAGGTGTTTTTAAAACTTTATTTTCCAAATCTGAAACTCCATTAAACGGATCTACTAAATCTCCAAAATTATTAGCATTTAATGAAAAAGCCATCGCATTAATAGTGAAATCACGGCGTTCTTGGTCGTCTTTTAACGTTCCGTTTTCCACTAACGGATTTCTACTGTCATGTGTATAAGATTCTTTTCTTGCACCTACAAACTCAATATCCATGTCTTTATAGCGCAACATAGCAGTTCCATAATTTTTAAAAACTTGGACTTTAGGCTTATTAGGAAGCAACTCGGAAACATGTAAAGCCAATTCGATACCACTACCAACGGCAACAATATCGATATCTTTTTTATGATTTCTTTCCAATAAGATATCACGAACAAAACCGCCAATCACATAACATTCAAGTTGAAGTTCTTTGGCAGCTTGAGAGATAATATTGAAAATTTTATTTTCTAACTTTTCTTTATAGTTTTTGACCACAGTTTGTGTGTTTTTTTTACCACGAATTCTCGAATGCATTTTCTTAATAAATTATTTTGCTTTGCAAATTTCGAATTTTACAAATGTTATAAAACAATTCTTTTGAACTCGAGAGAATTATTATTAAAATTAACTATTATTGCTAATTTACTATTTGATACTTTTAAATAATTCATTGCTTGTGCAATGTGAGAATCAGAAATCGAATTACAACATTTTATTTCTAAAATAATTGCATCAAAAACTACAAAATCAGCATAAAATTTATGCTTCAAATATGTCCTTGTACTTCACGCTATATACTTTTTCTCGTTCGAAAAAAATCGATGATTTTTCTAATTCGTATTCAATTGCATCTTTATAAACAATTTCAGAAAAACCTTTTCCTAAATTGGAATGAATATCAAACAAGATACCCATCAATATATAACTTTCGTTTTATAAATGATCTTTGACATTTAATTTTAATTAGTGAATTCGTGGCGTATATTTTATTCTTAATATATATTCTAACAGTAATCAATTATCAATTGACTAATTGTCTCATCGTCTAATTACCTTAACCTGACTATCCAATGTTAATTTAATAATTGCCGATGGTTTTTTGCAAACTTTATCGTGATGCAAATTTACAACATAGTCGACTCCTTTTATAATTTCTGGAGAAATTTCTTTAAAATTCATGGGCGTAGGTTGACCCGAAATATTTGCAGAGGTAGAAACTAGCGGACGCTTCATTCTTTCCATTAATTTAAAGCAAAAAGGTTCTTTTACCAGTCTAATTCCTAAGGTATTATCTTCTGCAATAATATTTTTCGCCACATTTTTAGGTTGATCTAAAATCAATGTAGTTGGTCGTTCTGAGTGATCTAAAATTTCCCAAGCCACTTCTGGAATTTTTGCAAAAACATTGTACAACATTTTTTCTCCATTCATTAAGCAAATCATGCTTTTACTTTCTTCGCGTTGTTTTAAAGCATAAATTTTTGCTACAGCTTCTTCGTTGGAAGCATCACAACCAATGCCCCAAACTGTATCTGTTGGATAAAGAATAATTCCACCATTTTTAATGACTTCGTATGCGTTATGAATTTCTATATTCATATTCATGTTTTTTTTTGTAAAGATATTACTTAAATCAAAAATAACCTTTAAAAAAAGATGTTGATGTGTGAAAAAAGAAAAAACACTCGAATTTCATAGTATATCTTTACAAAAATACTATATTAGCAAATGTAAATGACCTGATTTTTTTTTAAAAAAAATTATTTATCTAAGTAGAAAAAATAAAAACTAAATTATTAAGCACTAACTATTTAATGAAAAATGTATTAGTATTTCCATGCGGAACAGAAATTGGATTAGAAATTAATAGAGCTCTAGCTCACAGTACACATTTTAATCTTATTGGTGCAAATAGTTATCCAGATCATGGAAAATATGTTTATGAAAAGTATATAGAATCTATTCCACATATTGACGAACCTGATTTTATAGCTATTCTAAATGAAATAATAGAAAAACTTAGTATTGATTTTATCATTCCAGCTCACGATTCGGTTGTACTAAAACTATCAGAATATAGTTCTGATATTCATGCAAAAGTTATTACCTCAAACTTTAACACATGTTCATTAACACGTTCTAAATTAAAAACATATGAATTTTTTAAAAATAAAATCCCAACACCAATAATTTATAACATTACAAATTGTAATACATTTCCTGTTTTCTTAAAACCTGATGTTGGACAAGGTAGTAAAGGCACTTATAAGGTGAATTCGCAAGAAGAAATAGATTTTTATTTTGCGAAAGATCCTACTTTATTAGCTTTAGAATATTTACCCGGTAAAGAATATACAATTGATTGTTTTACTAACAAAAAAGGAGAATTATTATATAGTCAAGCCAGAGAAAGGGCTAGAATTAATAACGGAATCAGTGTGAATTCTAAATTGGTATTTAATGAAAAATTTCAAAAACTTGCTGAAAAAATAAATTCAGAAATAAAATTTAATGGTGTTTGGTTTTTTCAAGTTAAAGAAAACAACATTGGAGAATTCGTTTTAATGGAAATTGCTCCAAGAATTGCAGGAACGATGGCTTTGTCTAGGATTTTAGGTGTCAATTTTATACAATTAAGTATTTTCAACGAAATGGATATAGATGTTTCTATCTGTATAAACAACTTTAATGTAGAAATAGACAGAGCTCTATTTTCCCGTTTTAAAATAGATTACAAATACGAAAACGTTTACATCGACTTTGATGATACCATAACCTTTAAAACTAAAGTAAATACTGACGTAATGAAATTTATCTATCAATGTAAAAATGAAAACATCAAATTATACTTAATTACAAAACACAAGTATAACATTTATACTACTTTAGAAAACCTTTGTATTCCAACAACATTATTTGAGGAAATAATCGTTCTTCAACCAACCGACCTAAAAAGTCAAGCTATTAAACACAAACAAAAAACAATTTTCATAGACGATTCTTTTGCTGAACGAAAAGATGTTTCGGAAAAACTTAACATTCCATGCTTTAACATAGACAGCATTGAGGCTTTATTAGATTGGAAAAACTAATTCTTATTGAGAATTGATACAATTAATTCTATTTCATTACTAGTCAAACCAACATACAAAGGCAAACATAAAATTCTAGAGGCAATAGATTCTGAAATTGGCATGGTTTCACCCTTTACGAAATCAATCGTATTTAATGAAGGATAAAAATACCTTCTAGGGAATATTTCTGCTTCATTCAATTTCTGTTGTACCTTCAGTAAAGCTTCCTCAGAATTAAAAATTACAGGAAAATAACTGTAATTCCATTCGGTATTTTCTCTAATTTTCATAGCCGAAAGTGAAGTAAAATCTAGGTTTTCCATATAAAAATCCACTACTTTTTTTCGTTCACTAAAAATATGATCTAAATGATCAAAAACAGCTAAACCCATTGCCGATTGCAATTCCGAAATTTTAGCATTAATTCCTAAACCATAAAAATCTAAAGGCCCATTATGACCGAAATTATGACTGTAGTATAATTTATGATATACATCTTTATCATTACAAAACATTGCACCGCCTTCACCTGTATGGAAAATTTTAGTGGCATGAAAACTACACGTACTGACATCTCCATAATTAAATATCGAATTGTTTTTATATGTCACACCAAAACAATGCGCCGCATCATAAATTACGGATAAATTATATTTTTTTGCAATTTTTTCAATGGCTTCAACTTCACATGGATTTCCAAAAACATGAGTAGCTAAAATTGCCGTAGTATTTGGCGTAATAGCTGCCTCAATTTTAGTTTCATCAATAGATAAATATTCTGGATGAATGTCTACAAAAACAGGTTTGCAATTTTCCCAAATAATGGCAGAAGTTGTGGCTACATAGGAAAATGGTGTTGTAATTATTTCTCCTTGATTGCCTAATAATTTTAGAGCAATTTGTAGTGGAATTGTGCCATTATTTGTAATAATGATAGCATTTATTTGATATTTTTCCTTAATTTTCTGTTCCAATTCGAGCGTTAACTCTCCTCTATTGGTGAGCCAAACTTTTTCCCAAGCTCTATTGAGATAAGATTGATAACGTTCAATTGTCGGTAAAAATGTTTTTGTTACATTAATCATATAAAAATTTTAAAATACAAAAGTACATTAAATTAAAAGGTAATTTATAATATTATTTAGCATAAATTATTGATGAATATATTTCATCTAATTTATTAAAAAAAGCAACTTTCCCATTTTTTACAATTGTCTCTTTAGAAATTGCTTTTTTATCATATTTATATTCATTTTGTATAAAATAAAGTATGAAATTACTCATATCTTTATAGTCTTTTATTTGAATTATTTTACCATTATAATCGTCAATCAATTCATCTACACCTCCACATCTTGTTGTACATACTGGAACACCACAAGCCAAAGCTTCAATAACAGAAACAGGCAAACCTTCGGAAATACTGCTAAAAAGAAATAAATTAGTTTCTCTTAATTTTGATGCAATTTCGTTTCTTGATAAACTTTCAAATAAATTTACTTTGATATTTTCAAACTTATAAGAATTAATTAAATCTGTTACTTGATTTGTATTATTAAATCCCCAACCATTAAATCCTATCCAATTAAAAAAAACTTTATTTTTTAATTCTTTGTCAATTAACTTTAAAGATTTTAAAATAGTTATTTGGTCTTTAATTGGGTCAAAAGCTCCAATAGTTGTAATTGTAAATAATTCATTGTTTGTTTTTTCATCAACTAAATAAAATACTTCTTCATTGATACTGTTGCCAACTACTTCAAAGTTTGAATAAAATTCATTTGCTGCAAATTGTCTAATTTTATCATAACTTACAACTAAATTTTTAGAAGATTTAGATAAAACTTGATTAACTAATTTAATTTCATACCTTGTTTTATTTCTTAAATTAAACTGATTATGTTCAGTAAAAATAAATGGTATTTTTTCTATCTTTTGATAATATAATCCTATTAGCCCAGCATTAAAAATACTTTGTGCATGAATTAAATCAATATTAAAATTCGTTTTTTTTAAAAAAACATTAAATTTTTTAATAGAATTTTTTAATATGAGAGTATTAATTTTTTCAGGTAAAAACTTAAAATAATTATACTTAATTTGATAAGTAACAATTCCATTTGGTGCTTTTATTTCTGAAATTTTATTTCTTTTAAAAAAAGAAAAGATGCTTTTTAATTTAATTGTTTTTTTGTTAAAATTACATAAAATGATTGAATATTTTGGTTGCATAATTTCAGCTTGTTCCCAAAAAAAAGAACCAATATTTTTTTCAACATCTAACCAAGAACAAATCATTAAAATATTTTTTTTTTCTTTCATTTCATTTTTTATTTTAACAAAAATAGCCAAATATTATAGATTTATTAGATAGAAATCTAAATTTAATTATATTTGTTATTATTAATAAAATTTAAATTTTGAGTTTATTTAATCAACCTTTACTTAGCATTATTTGTCATACTTTCAACCAAGAAAAATATTTAGAAGAAACAATTAAAGGTTTTTTATTACAAAAAACGAATTTTCCTTTTGAAATTATCATTCATGATGACGCTTCCACTGATAGAACAAGTGACATCATAAAAAAATATCAAGATTTATATCCAAATCAAATAAAAGCAATTCTTCAAACAGAAAACAAATATTCTCAAAATGTTAATATTTGGAGTGAATTTACTTTTCCTGCCGCCAAAGGAAAATATATTGCCATTTGCGAAGGTGACGATTATTGGACAGATGAAAACAAATTGCAAAAACAAGTTGACTTTTTAGAACAAAACTCAGAATTTGTGGTTTGTTGGACAGATTATTTAAACTATAACGGAACTAATTTTACTGAAAACGACTTTAAAATTACGGATACAATTTTTAAAATAGATTACAACAATTTATTTCATCCGTATTGCACGTTAACCTTAACGACTGTTTTCAAAAAGGAAGCGATGGATATCAAACTACTTTCAAGCTTGACTCATTTTAAAGATAATTCTTTATATATGATTTTGTTACGTAAAGGTTTTGGCGCTTTTATGAATGAAAAAACGGCCGTTTACCGTATTCATGTCGGCGGTGTTTACTCTATGAAATCATTATTTTTTCAACGTTATTCCTCCTATTTGAATGTAAAAGAAATGTATGATGCGATTCCAGAAAGTAAAACTAAAAACATTGCACAAAATATTGAATCACTTTTACGTCATGCCGCTTTTGATGCTTTACGAATTAAATATGCTACAAATGACAAACTGACATCAGAAGAAGAAACAGCTCTGAAATTATTTTTTCCAACAGCAAAAACATCGGTAAAATTTAAATATTACAAAAGAATTCTTGAGTATTCTTTAAAAAAGGCATTTAAAAAATAATACGATTTTATCTAAAGTTTTAATTTTAGAGAAATAACCTGAATCGTTTTTAACGTATTTGAAATAACTTAAATTATTCTTGTTAGCATTTCTGATGGTTCTTAAAATGGTTCTTTCGATATGTTTTTGAAATATTTTTTGATTGTAGAATTGTAATACATTATTTTTTTCTAACAATTCGTTAGAAGCAGCAATCGTTTGTTTAATGTCTTCAAAAGATTGCTTTCTTCTTAAGCAAACTGCATTAACATAATAAATCGCATTATTAGAATTTTGATCTATTTCTAATCGCGTTAATTGTCTTTTTTTGATAGCAATTTCTGCGATTCGGAGGTTTTCTTCTTTGGTTTGACTAATATTTCCAGGATGCCATCTGTAGCGGACTAAAGATTCTGGAATATTATAAAATTTTGAATTGGCTATAAATTCACTCCACAAACCATAATCTTCTGCTGGAACATATTTGTGTTCAAAACGCAAATCTTGAATCGCACTTTTCTTAAACATAACAGTTGAATTACCTAAACCACAACTGTGTAAAAATTGTACTTTTAGATCGTCATGCATTACAGCATGTTTAATAATTTTTTCTTTTTTATCTCCAAAAATAGTAAACCAAGTACCACATAAAGCCAATTCGTCATCCGCTTCTAAAATTTGAATTTGCTTTTCAAAACGTGTTGGCAATGCAATATCATCAGCGTCTAACAAGGCAATTAAAGGTGTATTTGCCTTTTCAATTCCTTCATTTCTAAGATTAGCTGGGCCTTCGTTTTTTGATTTTGTGATAACTTTTACTCTATTATCTTTCTTACAAAAATTTTCTAAAATTTTAGAGGTACTATCAGTTGAATTATCATTTAAAACTAACAAGTCGAAATCCTCAAAAGTCTGATTTAAAACACTTTCAATAGCTTCAACCAAATATTTTTCGCCATTATAAACAGGCATTATTACTGTTAATTTTTTCATAATGAAATTAAATTATTAATAGGACAAATATATAATTTATTATGTTTGAATTTAATTATATATTTGTAAAAACTTATAAAATGAACAAAATACAAGTAGGCTTTTTAGTATCATACGATTACGAATTATTAAAATTTGCAATTCCTCCTATTTATAAGGAATCAAATGAAATATTTTTGGCGCTTGATAAAAATAGAAAAACTTGGAATGGTTCAGATATTCATATTGATGATAGTTTTTTCGAATGGATAAAAGCATTTGATACAGATAAAAAAATTGTAATTTATGAAGATGATTTTTATCAGTCTGACTTAACAACAATGGAATGTGAAATTAGAGAAAGAAAACTTTTAGCAGAAAAAATGGGAATTGGAAATTGGCTCATTCAATTGGATTCTGATGAATACTTCTTTGATTTCAAAAAATTTACTACTTATCTTAAAGAAAACAATCATTTTTTAACAAGTAAAGAACACGTTCAAATATGCTGCTTCAAAATAAATTTATACAAAAATGTAAATGGCGGTGTTTTGTATGTAGACAAGTTTGATAAGTTTATGGTTGCTACAAATCAACCAAAATATAAAATTGGGCGTCATGGAAAATGTCGTTCTATCTATGTAAATTCTATTGCTTTACACGATTGTTTATCGAGAAAAAGAGAAGATTTAATACAGAAATTAGACAATTGGGGACATAATGCTGAAATTGATAAAGAAAGCTTTATGAAAAAATGGGATAGCGTTAACGAAACCAATTACAAAGACATTCAAGGTTTTTTCTATTTAAATCCGATGGATTGGAAAACCGTTAATTTCATGGAAGGAAATTCAATGAATGAGGTCTTACAAAACTTCAAAAATGATAAAAACATGAAAATTAGTCAGTGGTTTTTAATGAAAAAAAACTTCGGACAATGGTTTAAATTTTTATTTAAATAAATCAATGTTTATACAATTCTAAATAGTGTTTAGCCGCTTTTTCCCATGTAAAAAATCGTGCTCTAGTTCTAATTTTTTCTAAATACCCATTCGGATTGTTTTTAAAATCTGCCAAAGATTCCAATACAAAATCTTTCATGTAAATTGGATCAAAATTGTCCCAATAAAATGCAGCATTGCCACCTATTTCGGGTAAAGAAGTTAACTTTGATAAAAAAACAGGTTTATCAAACATCATCGCTTCAATTGGCGGTAATCCAAAACCTTCACGAATAGATGGAAACAAAAAGGCAGTACAATTTTGCATGTAATATTGTTTGGCAAAATCGTCAACTTTTCCAGTTAAAATCACTTTGTCTTGTAAATTATTTTCTGAGACATAGTGTTTGATTTCATGACCATACGCTTTATCGTTATTTCCTGAAAGTATTAAAACATAATCATCTATATGTTCCATCATTTTCACTAAAGAAATGAAGTTTTTTCTTGGAATAAAATCGCCAATAGTGTAAAAAAAAGGTTTATTGATTTTAAAATCTGGTTGAAAAGTGTTATTTTCGAAAATCTCTTCACAAGGATTTCCGTTATAAATAATTACTTCAGGAACATTCGGAACATCAAAATATTGATGCGTTTGCGCTTTAGCAAATTCAGAAATATAAGTAATTACATCAGCACGATTTAATTTTTTAATAAAATTCTTATTCACTTTATGATTCCTATCCGATGAAATTTCTTCTACAAAATTAACATCATGAATGGTTAAAATATACTTTTTAGGTTTAAAGAATGGTTCTACTTTTGTGTTTTGGTTTAAACTGTGCCAAACGTCATATCTTCCTTTTTTTCTAAACAAAAAATGACGTTCTAAACTGGTATATTTTACATAAGAAAAAACATTTCCAAAAACAGATTTCAAATCATTTGGTCGTTTTGCATTTAACGTAATTTTTAAACCGTTTAAGTTCTTAGAAGCTAAGGCTTTAATTAATTGAAAATTAAAAGTTCCTAAGCCACCAGCTTTATTATTGATGTTATGTGATTCTAAAAATACCTTCATTGCAAAAAAATTTCAGTAAAAATAGCATCTATTTCTTAATAATTAATTGGTAATCCTTATTTTTGAACAAAAAAGATGCTAAAACTATTTCCAACTTATCAAAATCTTGAAAAAGAAATCAAGCAAAGTCTAGAAAACTTTAGTACTACAGGCGATTTGTTGGTTGCTGGAAAGAGAAATATAATTAAATTATTTCCTGTAAACGATTCGCTAACACTAAATATCAAGTCCTTTAAAAAACCTTTTTTACTCAATCAGATTGTTTACGGTTATTTTAGAAAATCGAAAGCCAAGCGATCTTTTGAATATGCAACCATTTTATTAGAGAAAGAAATTGGTACTCCAAAACCAATTGCTTATAAAGAAACTACTTCTTTTTTAGGATTATTAGACAGTTATTATGTTTGTGAACACATTTATTGCGATTTAACATACAGAGAATTAGTTGAAACCGAGTATCCTGATGGCGAAAACATTTTACGTCAATTTGTACATTTCACATACAAAATGCATGAAAACGGCATTGAATTTAAAGACCATACACCTGGAAATACTTTGATAAAAAACAATTTTGATGGTACTTATAATTTTTATTTGGTAGATTTAAATCGAATGAACTTTCACAAATCAATGGATTTTGCTACTCGAATGAAAAACCTTTCAAAAATAACACCAAAGCAAAAAATGGTAGCCATAATGAGTAATGAATACGCAAAAATTTCTGGTTTTGATGAAAAATCAGTTTTTGAAACAATGTGGCAATTTACACAAGAATTCCAACTCGGAATTATTAAGAAGAAAAACTTAAAAAAGAAGTTAAAATTTTGGAAAAAGTAGTATTTTAACCTACTTAAAATCTTACATGAAACTATCAGTAATTATTACAACTTACAATTCGGAAACATGGCTTAAAAAAGTACTGTTTGGTTATTTGAATCAGACAGAAACCGATTTTGAAATTGTTATTGCAGATGATGGTTCCACTCCAAAAACAAAACAATTAATTGCTGAATTTTCGCCAAAATTTAAACACCAAATTGTTCACGTTTGGCATGAAGATCAGGGTTTTCAGAAATGTAAAATTTTAAACAAAGCCATTCTAAAAACATCTGCAAATTACTTACTTTTTACTGATGGTGATTGTATTCCGAGAGAAGACTTTGTTGCTACACACCTAAAGCATCAAGAAGAAGGTTTCTTTTTATCTGGTGGTTATTTTAAATTACCCATGACAACTTCCAAATTAATTGAAAAAGAAGATATTTTATCTAAAAATTGTTTCAATTTATTTTGGTTGGCTAAAAACGGTGTTACAACCAATTTTAAACTCACAAAATTAATCCGATTTAAACCATTTATTCTTTTTATGAATTGGATTACGCCAACCAAAAAAACGTTTAACGGACATAACACTTCTTGTTATAAATCAGATTTAATTGCGGTAAATGGATTTAATGAAGACATGCAATATGGTGGTTTAGATAGAGAAATTGGAGAAAGAATGTTTAATTTAGGAATTCGCGCCAAACAAATTAGATATGCGGCAATATGTTTGCATTTAGAACATTCTAGAGCGTATTACAGTAAAGAAAAATTTTACGAAAACTTGAAAATTCGAGAATATAACATAAAAAACAAAGTCATTACCACTAAAAATGGACTCAACCAATATGTTTAGCTAAAAACGTTTTCAATAGATTTAAAAAAAGTTCTGGAATAAATTGTTGGTATAAAAAGGTATTTTGCGCTTTGATTTCTTTTGGCGTTTTATTTGCAAATAATTCTGGTTTAAATTCGTTCAAATGAAATGAAATATGAGTAATTCCATCTTCAATTAATGCCCAACCTTTTTTATCGATCCAAGGTGAAAACACAACAAATGAAGGCTTGTGAAGAGCTTTTGCCATATTTATAGCGCCGCCATCATTACCCACAATAATATCACACTTATCCATAATCGCAATAAACTCACGTATTGAACCACCAATTACTTCAAAATAAATACTTTCTTGAGTAGTCGATTTACATAAATTATATAAAGCTTTAGCGTGATCAATTTGTTTCGGAATATAATTAAAAAGTATATTTACAGCACAATTTTCAGCAATAAAATCTAGGATTTGAGCCATGTATTCAAATGGGTATGTTTTATCTAAATCGCTTCCGATTATACTAACCATTACTGTTTTTTTGGAAGCCTCTATATGGTGCTTCTCAAAGATAGATTGTGCTAATCTTTTTTCTGTATCACTAACATGAATGGTAGGAAATGTAACCTTTCTGTTGTTAATTTTTAAAGGTTCTAGTAAAGCTAAACGCTGTTCTATAATAGTTCCTAAATTACTAGAATAGTCATCTCTTCTCTTTACCACATCCGTATAAATAAAATTCCTTCCTTTTTTTTCGAAAGAAATTGTTTTTGTAGCACCTGAAAAATAAACCAATAACCAACTTTCTAGTTTGGAATACGGATCGATTATAAGATCATATTTTGCTTTTCTAATCTTTAATATAAACTTAAATAATTCCCATTTACTCTTACGTTGTTTTTCTGAAAATAAAATTAAATTATCGATATACGTTGCACCATCTACAACCGTTTTCGTACTGTCGTAAATTAAATAATCAATTTGAGCATTAGGATAAGCATATCTCAAATTTTCACATAAGATAGAACTCACCAACACATCACCAATCATTTTTTGTTGAATTACTAATATTTTCATGATTTTAAAACTGTGAATTTTGTAGCTCTCGGACTAATAAAAGTATTATTTTTTACTACGCTAAATAAATAAGAGAAATAATTTTTAAGAATTAGCTTATTGACTTGTAGTTTTGGTATGAAAAATAAGGGTAAAGCAATAATACTAAAGAGTAATTTTTCTAGTAATACCCCGAAAATCAATCTAGTATGTAACAAAAATACACTAAATTTTGAAAAATTATTTTGAATATAAGAATGCTTAGAAATGATTACTTCGGTTTTGGTTAGCGCTTTTGTTGTGATGTTAATTCTAGAAGCGCCACCATGTTTATGAAAAATAGTTGCTTTTTTATATACTGCTATTTTACCATTGGCATCGGAAATTCGTTTACACAAATCGACATCTTCCATGTACATCCAAAAATCTTCATTCCAACCTGAAACTTTATCAAACCATTTTTTACTGAGTAAAACAACGGCTCCAGTGATCCATTCTGGATACAAAAAAGTATCATTCTCTTGAAAAATAGTAGCAATTTTATTTTTGAAAATCCATTTATAAATTGCCCTTGGTAAACCAAAAAAAGTATAGAATCGGGGTAATAAATTATGTTGCTTATATAATTTACCATTTTCATCAATTTGCAAACACGATAAAACGGCAATTTCGTTTTGATGGTTTACATAAGCTTTAAAAAAAGATTCTAAATTATGTTTGTCCACTTTTGTATCTGGGTTCAAAAACAAATAATAATCTGAAGAAGCATTTGCTGCACCCAAATTACATCCATTTGCAAAGCCATTATTTCCAGAATTTAGAATAAATTTAAAGTTAGAAAAGTTCTCTTTAAAAACTTCAAATTGTCCGTCATTCGAACAATTGTCAACCACAATAACTTCTAAGGAAATTTCTTCAGAATAAAATTTGAGTGAATTCAAACATTCTTCTAAAGCATTCCAGCCTTTATAGTTGACAATTATTACGGATAATTTATTCAAGATTATACTGCTACGTTATATTCACGTAAAGCATCATTTAAAGATGTTTTTAAATCTGTTGATGCTTTTCTTTGCCCGATAATTAAAGCACAAGGCACTTGAAAATCACCAGCAGGGAATTTTTTAGTATAAGTTCCAGGAATTACTACAGAACGCGCTGGCACTACACCTTTATATTCAATTGGTTCATTTCCAGTAACATCAATAATTTTAGTAGAAGCAGTTAAACAAACATTTGCACCTAAAACTGCTTCTTTTTCAACACGTACACCTTCTACAACAATGCAACGTGAGCCGATAAAAGCACCATCTTCAATAATTACCGGAGCTGCTTGTAATGGTTCTAAAACACCACCAATACCTACTCCACCACTTAAATGTACATGTTTACCAATTTGTGCACAACTTCCAACAGTTGCCCAAGTATCAACCATTGTTCCCTCGTCTACATAAGCACCAATATTAACATAAGATGGCATTAAAATTACACCTGAAGAAATATACGCACCGTGTCGCGCCACAGCATTTGGTACTACTCTAATACCTCTTTCTGCATAGTTTCTTTTTAACGGAATTTTATCATGATATTCGAAAATTCCAGCTTCTAAAGTTTCCATTTTCTGAATAGGAAAATACATTACTACTGCTTTTTTTACCCATTCGTTAACTTGCCAACCGTTTTCTGTAGGTTCTGCAACTCTTAAAGTTCCGTGGTCTAATAAATCTACGACTTCTTTAATGGCATTTTGAGTAGTTTCTTCTTGAAGTAGTGCACGATTATCCCATGCGTTCTCTATAATAGATTGTAAATTTGTCATGTTTCTTTTTTTTAACAAAGATAAAATTTCCAATTCGTATTGCAAATAAAAAATCCCGCTAAAAGCAGGATTTTTTTAAAATTTTAATTACAACTTGCACTTGGATTCAAATGTTTTTTCTTTCCATTTCCGAAAGTACAATTTAATTCGGGTGCATTGTAGTCGTACCAGCCAGTCAGTGGTGAAGGCTTTTTGATCTCATTCTTTGTAAGAATACCATCATTATCGTCATCGAAATCTATAAAATCTGGCTTCCCATCGGCATCAGAGTCTAAAGCAGTTCCAGATGTTGGTCCACCATACTCATATTTAGATAAGATTTTATCACCGTCATGATCTTTAAATCTTAAATTCAGCAATTTAAAACTAAAAACAATTGGTGTATAAGAACTAATTGTACCTGAAACTCTATTGAAATAAGCCAACCCAGAAGGAACAAACATTACTCCTGAACCAAAATCAGAGTAAGATGTTAAACCTGTATTAATATCTGTTACTGCATTACCAATTTTAAAAAGAGGATACAATTCTTGCCAACCTTGAATTAAAGTACCCAAATCAAACCATACCGGAGAAGAAGCTTCATCAAATACAGTTAAATCTGTTTTATATCCTTTGTAAGTAGTGAAAATAGAATCTAATCTGGTTGGATTATCATTCTCAATATCGCTATCAGTGTTCGTATTACCTAAGCCCTCACTTAATTTAATAAAATACAATTTATGATCTACACCTTCTTTAGAAATTGTTTTAAATTCTAAATTCGGATGATCAGAAATTGGAGTACCTGGATTTCCTGCAGTTATTTTAGTAAAAGTAACATTATTATTGCCATCAACAGTCATAAAATGAGTATCCATAAAACCTTCAATTTCAGCAATATCTTCGGCATATACTTCAGCATAAGAACGCAAAGGAATTTCATTGTTAGTATCATCTGAAGGGCAACCAACCAATACAATTATGAATGGTAATAAAAGTAATAATCTTAATGATAATTTCATTTTGTAATATTTTAATTTAAAAAAGTGCTCGCAAGATACGATTTTCATTTATTTTTGTACAAATATTAACACTGATTTTTGAATTTTATGCGAATCGATAAATATTTATGGTGCATTAGATACTATAAGACAAGAGGCTTAGCAGCAGAAGCTATAAAAAAAGGTCATGTTTCCGTAAACAACATAAAAGCAAAAGCATCTAGAGATGTATTTCCTTTAGATAAAATTACATTAAGAAGAGACCAGATTAACTATATTATAAAAGTTTTAGACATTCCGCCAAGCAGAGTTGCGGCTAAATTAGTTGACTTATATAGAAAAGATGAAACACCACCAGAATCTTTTGAGCATTTAGAAATGATAAAGCTTTCTAAAGAGCATTACAGAGCAAAAGGCGAAGGAAGACCAACTAAAAAAGACAGAAGAGATATTTTCGATTATACTGAATACGAAATGGATGAAGACATTGAATAAAGCATATTGGGAAAATCGTTACAAAAATAATGATGCTGTTTGGGATATTGGACACATTTCTACCCCTTTAAAAGAGTATATAGATCAATTGGAAAATAAAAATATTAAAATTCTAATTCCTGGAGCTGGAAATGCTTATGAATTAGATTATCTAATTGAAAAAGGGTTTCAAAATGTTTATGTAATTGATTATGCACAACAACCAATTGATACCATTATAAAGAGAAATCCAAATTTAAAAGACCATTTAATTTGTGATGATTTTTTTAATCATACCGAAGTTTATGATTTAATTATAGAACAAACCTTCTTTTGTGCCTTAGATCCAACACTTAGGGAAAATTATGTTTTAAAAATGAGCGACTTACTGACTAAAAAAGGAAAAATTGCAGGTTTACTTTTTAATTTCCCATTATCAGAAGTTGGACCACCATTTGGTGGAAGTCATGAAGAATATATAAAATTATTTTCAGAAAAATTTACCGTTAAAACCTTAGAGCCTGCATATAATTCGATAAAACCACGTGCAAATAAAGAATTGTTTTTTAAATTTGAAAAAAAATAAATCATGCAACACATTATATTAACTCACACTGAAATAGAACACAAAACAAAACGCATTGCTTATCAAATTTATGAAACGTTTGCCAACGATTCTGAAATTGTAATTGCAGGAATTTCTAATAGTGGTTTTATTTTTGCTCAAAAAATAGCCAAACAATTAGAAATTATAAGCACAATTAAAATTACTATTTGTGAAGTAAATATTAATAAACAAAACCCATCAGAACCTATTACAACCTCATTAAATCCTGATGAATATGCTAACCAAAACTTAGTTTTAGTAGATGATGTATTAAATTCTGGAAGCACTTTAATTTATGCAATTAAGCATTTTTTAAATGTTCCATTACAAAAATTTAAGACAGCCGTTTTAATAGACAGAAACCATAAAAAGTATCCTGTAAAAGCAGATTTTAAAGGTTTATCTTTATCCACTTCGTTACAAGAGCATGTTCAAGTTGTTTTTGAAGAAAATGATTCCTATGTGTATTTAAGTTAATTTAGACACAATCTCTGAAACTATTTCAACATCACTTTTAGCGTCAACAACTACAACTGAATGAACTTGATGATAAAAATAACTTCTTTCAAATACATGTTTAGCAATAAAATCTGAAAGCTCATCATTATTAAAATTAGAAATTAAAGGCCTAGTGGCTTTTTGAATTTTTAATCTATCTTGTAGGGTTTTCACAGAGGCTTTTAAATAAATAGAATGTATAGTTGGTGATGCATATAATTCAAAATTATCATAATAACAAGGTGTGCCTCCACCTAATGCTAAAACATAATGATCTGTTACTTTTAAAAATTCAGCTAATGTATTTCTTTCTTTTTTCCTGAAAAACAATTCTCCTTTTTGTTGAAAAATTTCTTTTATATTTAAATTCAAATCCTTTTCAATCAAACTATCTAAATCATAAAATGGAATATTCAACGTTTGAGAAATTAATTTTCCAATATAAGATTTGCCTGAACCCATGTAACCAACTAAAATAATTTTCATATTTTCTTATTCAATATGGGTATAAATGTATAATATTTTAATGAAATAGTAAATAAAAAAAAAACTTAGAACTTAACAATCCCCTATGAATTAAGAGGTTATAAATAAAATTAAAAAAATATAAAATTATTACAAAAAAGCCATTGCTAAATAAATAAATCATCTTATATTTGCACCCGCAATGAGGAAATAGTTTTAGACTCTGTAGCTCAGCTGGTAGAGCATTACACTTTTAATGTAGGGGTCCTGGGTTCGAATCCCAGCGGGGTCACTAAAATATTTCAAAATATAAAAATTACAACTTCATTGCAACGACTCTGTAGCTCAGCTGGTAGAGCATTACACTTTTAATGTAGGGGTCCTGGGTTCGAATCCCAGCGGGGTCACAAAAGAAGCTAGGCATTTGTTTAGCTTCTTTTTTTATTTAAGGCTATGTGGAGAAATTGGTAGACTCGCCATCTTGAGGGGGTGGTGCCGCAAGGCGTATGGGTTCGAATCCCATTGTAGTCACAAAAAAATCTTGCTTTTGCAGGATTTTTTTTTAATTAATAGTGTTTGTTTCATTTTTTTATGTATTTTTGTTTAAACATTTTACAAAAACAATGAACAATATCAAATCTACATTCAGCATAAAAGACCTAGAAAACCTTTCTGGGATTAAAGCACATACGATACGTATTTGGGAAAAAAGGTATGAGTTGTTGGAACCTATGCGCACAGATACTAATATCAGGTTGTACGATATTAAAAACTTACAAAAGTTATTAAACGTTGTTTTGTTAACCAATTTCGGATATAAAATTTCTAAAATATCAAAACTAAATCAAGCTGACATTGAAAAATTTGTACTGAAAATCCAAACTGAAAAAACGGTTAACGACCATGTTATAAGCAGTCTTAAAATGGCCATGCTTAATTTCGACCAATCCCTTTTCGTTAAAACTTATAATGACTTATTAAGTGAAAAAGAATTTAGTGCAGTTTTCTTTGATACTTTCATACCGCTATTGGAAGAGATTGGCGTTTTATGGACCACCAATACCATTACACCTGCACATGAACACTTCATTTCACATTTAATAAAACAAAAAATATTAATTGAAATTGAAAAATATCAAATTCAACAAAAAGCTATATCAGATGAAACTTATATCTTATATTTACCTTTTAACGAAATACACGATTTAGGCCTTTTATTTTTACATCATGAAATCATCACAAGAGGGCACCAATCTATTTATCTGGGAAGAAGTTTACCAATCGAAAATTTAATTGAGTTAAACAATCATTTCAATAAAATAACTTATATTACTTATTTAACTGTTGAGCCAAGTGAAGACGAAATAGACAATTACATTAATGAGTTTGACACGACAATACTTAAAGGTAACGACAATGAATTGCTGATTTTAGGAAGAAAAGCCCAAGCTATTAATAATGAAAATTTACCAAATAGAATTAAATCTATAGCTAATATTAAAGATTTTTTAGTCACACTATAAATCACATATAGCTTAAATAATTATAAAATATATGCCAAAAACAATACAAATAATCGGTTCTGGATTTTCATCACTAGCAGCTGCTTGCTATTTAGCTAAAGAAGGAAACAAAGTAACAGTTTATGAAAAAAATCCTACACTTGGTGGGCGTGCAAGACAGTTTTCAGAAAAAGGATTTACATTTGATATGGGACCTTCTTGGTATTGGATGCCTGATGTTTTTGAAAGTTTTTTTGCCGATTTTCAGAAAAAACCTTCTGATTATTATAGTTTAGAAAAATTATCTCCAGGATATCGCGTGTTTTTTGAAAATAATGAACATTTTGATGTGTCTGATGACTTAAACACCATCATAGCTGATTTTGAAAAAATTGAAACTGGAAGCGGAAAACAATTAGAAAAATTTATTTCTACCGCTAAAAATAATTATGAAATAGCCATCAAAAATTTGGTTTACAGACCAGGTGAAACAATATTTGAACTTATAACTCCACAAACAGCACTTAAGATCGACCAGTTTTTTTCCAATATAAAAAAAGATGTTCGTAAAAAAATAAAAAATAAAAACTTACAGCAAATTTTAGAATTCCCTGTTCTGTTTTTAGGTGCAAAACCTTCTGACACGCCTTCTTTTTATAATTTCATGAATTATGCAGATTTCGGGCTAGGCACTTGGCAACCTAAAAACGGATTTTTCGATGTGATACAAGCTATGGTTAATTTAGGAACAGAGCTTGGTGTAACCTATCATACCAATTCTTCTATTGATGAAATTGTGGTAGAAGCCAATAAAGCTACAGGAATAAAAATTAACAATACATTTTTAAAATCAGATGTAGTGCTTTCTGGTGCAGATTATCATCATACAGAAACTTTATTACCAAAAAGCAACAGACAATATTCTGAAGAATACTGGAATAAGAAAACATTTGCACCTTCTTCCCTATTATTTTATGTAGGTTTTGACAAAAAACTAGAAAACGTTTGTCATCATAATTTATTTTTTGACACCGATTTTGAAAAACATGCTTTAGATATCTATGATAATCCTAAATGGCCAGATGAACCTTTGTTTTATGCCAATTTCACATCAATTACTAATGAACAAACAGCACCAAAAGGATGTGAAAACGGCTTCTTTTTAGTACCAATTGCACCAAACTTAGAAGATACAGAAGAACTTAGAGAACTATATTTCAATAAAATTTTAAAAAGATTTGAAGAAGTAACAAAACAAGATGTTAGAAAAAATATTATCTTTAAAAAATCATTTTGTGTAAACGACTTCAAATCGGAATACAATTCGTACAAAGGGAATGCTTATGGAATGGCAAACACTTTATTACAAACAGCTGTTCTTCGTCCTAAATTGAAGAGTAAAAAAGTAAAAAACTTATACTTTACAGGACAATTAACTGTACCGGGACCAGGTGTTCCACCCGCATTAATATCAGGAAAATTAGTTTCACAATTAATACAAAAATACCAGTAACATGAAGGCATTATTCGATACCGTTTCTTTCGCATGCAGTGTAAAGGTAACAAAAGCATACAGCACCTCTTTTTCATCTGCCGTTAAAATGTTAGCGCCATCCATCCGACAAGATATTTATAACATTTATGGTTTTGTGCGGTTTGCAGATGAAATTGTAGATAGCTTTCACGCGTACAATAAAGAAATTCTTTTTGAAAAGTTTGAAAAAGAATTAGATGACGCATTAAAGTATAAAATAAGTTTAAATCCGATTTTAAACTCATTCCAACATACTGTTCATAAACACAAAATCAAACAAGAACTTATCGATTCTTTCATGAAAAGCATGAAGTTAGATTTGGTAAAACAGGAATATAAAACTACTGAAGAGTACAACGAATACATATATGGAAGTGCCGATGTAGTAGGTTTAATGTGTTTAATGGTTTTTGTAAATGGTGATGAAAAAAAATATAACGAATTAAAAGATTCAGCCATGAGATTGGGATCAGCTTTTCAGAAAGTGAATTTTTTACGCGATTTAAAAGCTGATTTTGAAGACTTAAACAGAACTTATTTTCCAAATACAGATTTAACAAAGCTTACAGAATCTTCAAAAAACGAAATAATTGAAGATATTGAAGCTGATTTTAAAGCAGCTTATGAAGGAATAATAAGGTTACCAATTGAAGCTAAGTTTGGTGTTTATACTGCTTACAGATACTACAGAAGATTGTTAACAAAGTTAAAAGCAACACCTTCAACTGAAATTAAAAACACCCGAATTAGAGTTCCAGATTACCAAAAAGCAGAACTTTTAGCTCGTTGTTACGTGAAATATAGATTAAATTTACTTTAAAATTAAATAATTATGTGGTTATATATATTAGTGTTTTTTATAACATTTTTTATGATGGAATTTATGGCGTGGTTTACTCACAAATACGTAATGCATGGTTTTTTGTGGAGTTTACATCAAGATCATCATAAAAAAGACCACGATTCGTGGTTTGAAAGAAATGATGCTTTCTTTATTTTTTATGCTGTTGTGAGTATGACTTTCTTCTTCTTATGGCAAAATGGCATACTAGACATAGGTTTAGCTATAGGATTAGGAATTTTCGCTTACGGGTTAACTTATTTTTTAGTTCATGACATATTTATTCATCAACGTTTCAAAATGTTTAGAAATGCCAATCATAAATATGCTCGTGCTTTAAGAAGAGCACACAAAATGCATCACAAACATTTAGGAAAAGATAAAGGTGAATGTTTCGGAATGTTATTATTTCCTTTCAAACATTATAAAAATGCATAAAAAAAAAAATCGACCAAACGGTCGATTTTTTTTTTTTATCAAACTAGAACCTTCTAACTGGTCTAACTCGAACTAAATTATAATTTTTATCATAATCCCACAAATAACCATCATAAGCATCTAAAATTCTTGCCTCATTATTATTAAATTCTGTAGAACTCCAAAAATATTTTGCAGAAGTAGAAGCATTAGCAATTGTATAAACATTATTAGCACTTTTGTAAAAAGCGAACAATTCTTCATCTGATGGCAAAAACCAATCTGAAAGGCCGTTTATTGAATAATTATCACAAAGGCGGGCCGCACAATTGGCACTTGAACATTGAGAAATTATTCGGGCTGTATTAGAAGGACCAAATCCCATAGAAGCTTGAGTTTGATTTACTGCTGTTCCCATGCAACCCCATAAAATTTTATCAGAACCGTTATAAGTTAAATTATTAGGTGCCGCTTCAAGATAACGCCATCCATCTGAATATTCTCCTTTGTCGTAAAAAATATAACCTCCAGAAGTACCAATGGCTCCAGCTGTTTTAAATTGAAACTCATCAGAATAATAAATAGAAGCACCTTCTCTTACATATGCTTTAGCATAATAAATCGTATTAGATAATAAATTCGTAGGTGTTAATTCATAAGTAGCATAATCAGTAGTGTTCATTTCAATAATTTGTCCGTTTGTAACTGTCACACCTGATGAAGTTCTGTAACAAAAACCTTTTTTATCAGGAAGAATAGGCTCCAACTGATTTACCATTACCGTCCCACTTAAAGTTAAGCTAGTGGTATGAATTTTCTTAGCACTTCCTGTAAGATTCATTTTAGGAGGCGTAACAAATGTAATATTCTCACTATAAACAACATCACCATTATTTGCTTGAACATAAGCCCTAACATAATATGTAGTTAAGGGTGTAAAATCTGTTCCATAAGGTTTTGTTAAAAAAAAGTTACCTGCTGTATTGGTAAACTCTGTCAAATATTGATTGTTATTATTATTTATGATAGGATTGATATTCAATCCCCAACAAAAGCCTCTTGAAGAATATCCTGAACCTACAGAAGTTACATTTCCATAAAATTTAAATTCTGCAGGACTAAAAGTTGGATTAGAAATAGTAATCGTAGGCAATGTAAAATCAGGTTCACTGTTTGTATTGGCTTCATCTTTACTACAAGAAATCAAAACAAATACAAGTAAAAGCAGTATTTTTTTCATAATTAGTTTAGTTTAGTTACAAATAAAAAGAATTAAAATGAGTTAAAAAACTATTTTTCAATTTCACGCATACTTTCCATTTTCTTGATGGCCAAGAAACCTTTGATGTCTTCAAAATGTTCTTTAACACGTTTGTTACCAAATTCGAAAACTTTTGTAGCTAAACCATCCAAGAAATCACGGTCGTGAGAAACTAAAATTAGAGTTCCATCAAAATCACGTAAGGCATCTTTAATGATGTCTTTTGTTTTCATATCTAAGTGATTGGTTGGCTCATCCAGAATTAAAACATTTACAGGTTCTAACAATAATTTAATCATGGCCAAACGTGTTTTTTCTCCACCAGAAAGTACTTTTACTTTTTTCTGAATGTCATCACCTTTAAACATGAAAGCTCCTAATAAATCTTTTATTTTTGTACGAACATCACCTACTGCAATCTGATCAATAGTTTCAAAAATAGTCAATTCACCATCTAACAAAGCCGCTTGATTTTGAGCGAAATAACCAATTTGCGAATTGTGTCCGATTTCCAATTTCCCGCCATCATAATCGATTTCTTTCATGATTGCTTTAATCATGGTCGATTTTCCTTCACCATTTTTACCTACAAAAGCTACTTTTTGTCCGCGTTCAATTACCATATTGGCTTCATGAAACACCACATGATCACCATATTTTTTTGACAAACCTTCCACAACCACAGGATATTGACCAGAACGTGGCGAAGGTGGAAATTTTAATTTCAAAGCTGAAGTATCTACTTCATCCACTTCAATTGGAACTATTTTTTCTAACATCCTTACACGAGATTGTACGGCATCGGTTTTAGAAAATGTGCCTCGAAATCTATCAATAAAAGCCTGATTATCAGCTATAAATTTCTGTTGTTCGTCGTAAGCTTTTTGTTGGTGAATTCTTCTGTCTTTTCTCAATTCTAAATATTCTGAATACACGGCTTTATAATCGTAAATTCTTCCCATCGTAACTTCGATAGTACGATTGGTAATATTATCTACGAAAGTTTTATCGTGAGAAATTACCATAACAGCCTTAGCTTGAGTCATCAAGAAATCTTCTAACCATTGAATACTTTCCATATCCAAGTGATTGGTAGGCTCATCTAATAAAATTAAATCTGGTTTTTTCAAAAGAATTTTAGCCAATTCAATACGCATTCTCCAACCTCCAGAAAATTCAGAAGTTTTTCTTGTAAAATCTTCACGATCAAAACCTAAACCTTTTAAAACTTTTTCTACTTCAGCTTCATAATTGACTTCTTCAATAGCGTAAAATTTTTCAGAAAGTTCTGACACTCGTTCAATCAACTTCATATAAGCATCACTTTCGTAATCCGTTCTTACGGTTAATTGCTCGTTGATTTCATCAATTTCTTTCTTCATATTTAAAACTTCTGCAAATGCTTTAGAAGTTTCTTCCATCACTGTACAATCATCAGAAGTTAATAAATGCTGAGGCAAATAAGCAATAACAGCATCACTTGGTGCAGAAATTCCACCACGAGTAGGTTTGCTTTCACCAGCAACAATTTTTAACAATGTAGATTTTCCTGCTCCATTTTTACCCATAAGGGCAATTTTATCATTTTCATTAATAGCGAAAGTAACATCGCTAAAAAGTGTAGTTCCGCCGAATTCTACGGCAATATCGTTAACTGTAATCATTTTTTGTTTATAAGTTTATGTGTGTAGCAAGTGGAATGGCTTTAGCCTACTAATTCGAAAAAAGACTTTTCCTAATATCTTTTTACTTTTAACTTGACTCTTTTTACTTGGCTCTTTTTACTTGGCTCTTTTTACTTGGCTCTTTTTACTTGGCTCTTTTAACTTGACTCTTTTTACTTGGCTCTTTTAACTTGACTCTTTTTACTTGGCTCTTTTAACTTGGCTCTTTTAACTTGGCTCTTTTAACTTGACTCTTTTTACTTGACTCTTTTAACTTGACTCTTTTTACTTGGCTCTTTTTACTTGACTCTTTTTACTTGGCTCTTTTTACTTGGCTCTTAATTAATTCTATAAGTTCATTTTAAAATCTTCAATAGCATCACGAACTTTCATAAAATCATCTTCTTCGATAAATAATTCAATAATTGAAGTGTTTCCAGAATTTTGTTTGTTTTCACGTTGCGTAACGATAACATTTCCACTTTCGACAGCTGTTTTTAAGTTTTTGGCAATATTTTCCTTTCCAGAAAAAATTTTAATAAGTCCCATGTTTGTGTATTTGGATTTTCGAGGTGCAAAGATAGGATAATTAGTCAATTAGCCAATTCACAATCTGTCAATGAAAATTAAATTTTTATTTTAGTATTTCTTTAAGTTTGACAAGAAAGGTTTCATTATCATTGACACCTAAATGACCCTGATTTTCTAGAGTAAACAATTTGTCATTGTTTTTTAAATAAGACTTTAATTGAGTTGCATTTTCGTATGGAATAACATAATCTTCAGTTCCGTGAAAAATATAAATTGGAGCTTTTACCTTTTTTATAAACTCGAAAGTTGGGATTTTATATTTAACTATAAAGTTGGGAACTATTGGAAATTTATCTGTAGCTAAGTCTTCCAAACAATAATAGGGAGCTTGTAAAATCAAGGCTTTTGGATGATTTTCAGAAGCTAAATAGGCTGCCATTCCTGAACCAATTGAATATCCGGTGACAATTATATTTTCTTCTTTATATTGTTTTTTCAATTGATTGTATGCTGCAGAAATATCCGTAAACAGTTGCTTTTCACTAGAGATTTCGCCTTCACTTTTTCCAAATCCTCGATAATCTAAAATAAAAATATCATACCCTAAATTGGTATAATTGGATGCTATATTTCCCCAAGTTTCAACGGTTCCAGCATTACCATGCAAATAAAAAACTAATCCTTTAGATTTTTGTGCTTTGAACAAAAGTCCGTGTAAATATATAGTATCGGAAGTTTTTATACGAACTTCTTCCGGTTTATTTGAAAAAGTAAACTGATGGTTTTTATCTAATTTGCTAGCATGAAAAAACAAAAATTCTTGATTGAAATATAATAAACCTATTACGATAAGGTATAAACTTCCAAAAATGAAAATCAATTTCTTAAAAAGTACTTTTATTTTTTGCATTTGAAATTATCTAATCTTCCATTTCAAAAAATAATGGCTCAATCATGGTTCTATCTGCTACAGCTTCTACTCTATCCGATATTTTACTGCAAAAAATCAAACGTTGCGATTTAGAGATACTATCAGAAATTCTGTTGGTTTTGGCATCTAAACGCAGTTTAAATAACACATCTGCATCATCTATTATGAACATCAATAATCGGTTAACATCGAATCCAGCAGTTGAAAACATCATATCTAAACGATTTGGAGTTCCGATTAAAACATCAATTCCTAGTGAAATTTGATTTTTATCCCAATCCATATCGCCTTTATCATGAGTTCCATATACTCGCAATTGTGTATAACGGTTGTATTTTTTGAACATTTCCATCATTTCTAAAACCTTCTCTTTGGTTTCTACTACAATTAAAGCTCTTGGCGATTCCATAAATGGTTTTTCCAAACGTTGAATTACATTTAATACAATTGTAGTTGATTTTCCAGATTTTTTTTCGGATTGGATTACTGCATCAGCACCACTTTTAATGGTTGAAAAAGTTTCTTGTTGCATTTCATTAGCTTCGGTTAAACCGTTTTCAATTAATGCTTCCTGTAAAAGTGGGTTTATTTTTTTTAATTGCATTTTATAAGTTGTTTCGCAGAGTTTCTCAAAGTGATGGCAAAGATACACAAAGAATTTTTATTAAAATTTAGATAAACAAAAAAGACTCACAATTTTAGTTGCGAGTCTTTGCTTATTGTTTTTTTTGCAATTCTTTTTGGAAATTCAAACTATTTAGAAGCGAATAAATTCACATCAGATTCTGAAATTTCATTATTTCCCAAAATAATTAAACGTTCTACTACGTTTCTTAATTCGCGAATATTTCCTGTCCAATCGTATTCTTGTAATAACTTTATGGCTTCTTTAGAAAATGTCTTTTTAGCATTTCCTTGTTCTTCAGAAATTTTGTTTGTAAAGTGTTCGATTAACATCGGAATATCATCACGTCTGTCATTTAAAGCAGGAACTTTAATTAGAATCACGGCCAATCTGTGATATAAATCTTCACGAAAACGACCTTCTGCGATTTCTAATTTTAAGTCTTTATTTGTTGCTGCAATTACACGAACATCTACTTTAATATCTTTATCAGCACCAACGCGTTGAATTAAATTTTCTTGTAAAGCTCTTAAAACTTTGGCTTGTGCGGACAAACTCATGTCGCCAATTTCATCTAAGAAAATGGTTCCGCCGTTAGCTGCTTCGAATTTACCCGCTCGGTCTTTCACGGCAGAAGTAAACGCACCTTTTACGTGTCCGAATAATTCACTTTCAATTAATTCTGAAGGAATAGCTGCACAGTTGACTTCAATAATTGGTTGTTGAGAACGATTGCTATTTTCATGCAATTGATGCGCTACCAATTCTTTACCTGTTCCATTCGGACCAGTAATTAAAACTCTAGCATCGGTTTGAGCCACTTTTTCAATCATATTTTTAATATGAGAAATCGCTTCACTTTCACCAATCATTTCGTAGTTTTTAGAAACTTTTTTCTTAAGAATTTTGTTTTCAACTACTAATTGTTTTTTATCTAAAGCATTTCTAACCGTATTTAACAAACGGTTTAAATCTGGTGGTTTCGAAATATAATCGAAAGCACCTAAACGCATCGTATTCACAGCAGTTTCCAAATCGCCATGGCCAGAAATCATTACCATTGGAATTTCTGGTTTGATTTTTTTGATGGCTTCTAAAACCTCAACTCCGTCCATTTTTGGCATTTTGATATCGCACAAAATCAAATCGAAATCTTCGTTTTTAACCAACTCAATTCCTTGCAAACCGTCTTCAGCTTCTTGCACTAAATACGTGTCACTTTCTTCAGATAATATTTTATTTAAAACGCGTCTGATTGGCGCTTCGTCTTCTATAATAAGGATTTTACTCATTCGTTGTTTGGGTTAAAAGTTTACTGGTTTAAAAGTTTAAAAGGGTTTGCAAAATATCTTCTAACCATTTAAACTAAAACCTTTTAAACTATTTCTTAATATTTCAACCATTTATATAATTCTTTCCAAGTTGGTTTTTTACCGTACATTAAAATACCTACTCGGTAAATTTTACTAGCAAACCAAACCACTCCAACAAATGTACCAAATAATAAAATTAAAGAAACAATTATTTGCCAAGTTGGTACGCCAAACGGAATTCTCATTAGCATTACAATTGGCGAAGTAAATGGAATCATGGAGAAAATAGTAGCAATATTTCCATGAGGATCACTTGCTACAGTAAAAAATCCAATATAAACTCCTAACATTAAAGGCATGATTATAGGCAATAAAAATTGTTGTGAATCGGTTTCATTATCTACGGCTGCACCAATTGCGGCGTATAGTGAACTATATAAGAAATATCCTCCAATGAAATAAAAGATGAAAGATATTATTATTGTTGCAATAGGTAAATTCCAAATTTCATTTAAATACAAAGGAAGTTTTGCCATAAAGCCACTGTTTTCTGCAGCTAATTTTACCGCTTCAGGATTGGCTTTAGACATTGAAGTTGCCGCCGTTTCTACTCCAAAAAAAGTTGTAGCTACAAAGAAAATAGAAACTCCAACAATTGCCCAAATGATAAACTGTAATATTCCTGCTAAAGAATTCCCAATAATTTTCCCCATCATTAATTGAAAAGGTTTCACAGATGAAATCACAATTTCTATAATTCGATTGGTTTTTTCTTCAATAACACTTCGCATGACAAAGTTTCCGTAGATGATGATAAACATCATAATTAAATAACCGAAAATAAAACCTAATCCGATTTTAATTTCATTAATTCCTTTTAAACTAACATCACCAGAATATTTACTTAACTTCAAGGACGATTCCACTTTAGCCTTTTCAATTTTAGCAATATCTAAATTATTAGCTTTTAAATTATCTTGAGTTAAAATAGAATCAACAACTTTTTCGATTCCAAAAATAAAATCGGCACTCGCGCTTTCATCTGAAATGAATTCTACTTTCGATTTTAAATCTTGAATGGTTGCCGTTTTCGGTATAAACAGTAATCCTTCATAACTTTTATTCGCTGTATCTTTTGCCACATTAAATGGCATGGCAGACAAATCAGTATAAGCCGTTTCTTTATCCGATTTTAGACTACTTTTTAAAACATTTCCTTGATCGTAAATGGCTATTTTAGTAGCTTCATCTTTGTTGATACTTGATAAATAACCAATTAGAAACGACATTCCTAAAAATAGTAGTGGACTTAAAAATGTCATGACAATAAAAGATTTGTTGCGCACTTTGGCAATAAATTCTCTTCGTACGATTAATAATAATTTGTTCATATTTTGAATGTATATTGTAAATTGTATTATGTATATTGAATGTTACGACTAAAACACTTCGAATCAGCTCAGTATGACAAAAACTTTATTAATCTGTTACTGTTTGAATAAAAATATCATTCACACTAGGAATTTTCTCTGCGAAATGAGTTACTTGTCCGTTTTGAGATAAAACAGACAATAAATCATTTGTAGCATGATTTCCTATTTGCACTTCGAGTTTTAAATCGTCGTTTAATGATTTGAAATCGGTTTGACCAACGGTAAACTTCTGTGTTAATTGATACATTAAACCCTCTACATTTTGTGTCATTACTCCAACTTGGAACGTGTTGGTTCTGAATTGTCGCTTCACATCTTCTAATTTCCCTTCAATTAATTTGTTAGATTTATGAATTAACGCAATATAATCGCACATTTCTTCCACACTTTCCATTCGGTGTGTAGAAAAAATGATAGAAGTTCCTTTTTTATTTAATTCGATAATTTCATCCTTAATTAAATTCGCATTTACTGGATCGAAACCAGAAAAAGGTTCGTCTAAGATTAACAATTTAGGATTGTGAAGTACGGTAACAATAAATTGTACTTTTTGAGCCATACCTTTTGAAAGTTCTTGTAGTTTTTTATCCCACCAAGTTTGAATTTCAAACTTTTCGAACCAAAATTTCAATTGCTTTTTAGCGTCTTGTTTGCTCATGCCCTTCAATTGCGCCAAGTACAAACATTGTTCGCCAACTTTCATAGATTTATACAAACCACGTTCTTCTGGCATGTAACCAATCATAGAAATGTGATTGGGATTTAGTTTTTCGCCATTTAATATGATCTCACCAGCATCTGGCAAAGTTATTTGATTAATGATACGAATTAAAGAGGTTTTTCCAGCACCATTCGGACCTAATAAACCATATATACTTCCCTCAGGAACATTTAACGAAACAGAATTTAGTGCAGTATAATCGCCATATTGTTTCACTACATTTTTTACTTCTAAAATAGTATTCATTTTGCAGTATTTCTTTTCTTTGTTAGTATGAAAAAGGTTGAATTTGTTACATCTTTTTTAACAATTAATTTCGTGAAAATCTACTAAAATTCTCAAAAAAAATGCTAAAAAAAATAAATCCCATCCTTACTTAAAAAAATTAGGATGGGAAAAATTGCTATGAAAAAGATATCAGTTTTAATTAACTGACAATCAAATATATGAATTATTTTTATTTTAAGAGAACATATCTTTTACTTTTTCAAAAAAAGATTTATCCGACTTTTCAGGACTTGGAACAAAATTTTCATCTGTTAACATTTTTTCAAAAAACTGTTTTTGTTCTTTGTTTAGTGTTTTTGGAGTCCAAACATTAACATGCACTAACAAATCGCCATTACCGTAACTGTTTAGACTTGGAATTCCTTTTCCTTTTAATCTAAGAATTTTTCCAGATTGAATTCCTTCTTCTAATTTAATGCGAACTTTTCCTGAAACGGTTTCGATTTCTTTTGAAATTCCTAAAGCTGCTTCTGGAAAACTGATGTACAAATCGTAGTGTAAATTTTCCCCTTCACGCTTTAAAAACTCGTGTTCAATTTCTTCAATGGCTACAATTAAATCACCTGGAATGCTATTTTTTCCTGGCGCATCGTTTCCTTTTCCAGAAACTTTTAATTGCATACCATCTACAACTCCAGCTGGAATCTTGATAGAAACAGTATCATCATCAGTTATAAAACCTTGGCTGTCAGCATTTGCAGGTTTACTGTCAATCATTTGACCCGCTCCACCACAATTAGGACAAGTTGTCGCAGTTTGCATACGACCTAAAATCGTATTGGTTACACGCATTACCTGACCTTGACCGTTACAAGTAGAACATGTTTTATAAGTTACACCAGCAGCTTGAACTTTACGTTTAACTTTTACTTTCTTTTCTACACCATTAGCAATTTCTTCTAAAGTTAGTTTAACTTTAATACGTAAATTACTTCCTTTCATTCTGCGTTGGCCACCGCCACCGCCACCGCCGAAACCGCCGAAACCTCCACCGAAAATATCTCCAAATTGACTGAAAATATCATCCATGTTCATGCCGCCATGTCCACCGAAACCACCATTCCCATCAAAGGCTTGGTGACCGTATTGGTCGTACTTAGCTTTTTTATTTGGGTCGCTTAAAACCTCATAAGCTTCTGCACAAGCTTTAAAGTTTTCTTCAGCTTCTTTGTCATCAGGATTTTTATCCGGGTGATATTGAATAGCTTTTTTTCGATATGCTTTTTTTATTTCTTCAGGAGAAGCATTTCTACCTATACCTAATACTTCGTAAAAATCTTTTTTACTCATTTTTTTTAGTTTCAGGTTTCAAGTCAATTTAGTTTCAAGTTATGTCCAACTTGAAACGTTATACTTGAAACAAAATTAATTACCTAAGATTACTTTTGGAAAACGAATAATTTTGTCACCTAATTTGTAACCTTTTTCAATTACATCTACAATTTTTCCTTTTAACTTTGGTGTTGGAGCAGGAATTTGTGTAATTGCTTCTGCATAATCAGCGTCAAAAGCATCACCTGCTTTAATTTCCACTACTTCTAATCCTTTAGACATTAAAGTAGATTTTAATTTCTCATGAATTAATTCCACACCTTTAACTAGAGCTTCATCTTCAGATTGAGAAACTTGAGCCCAAGCTCTGTCAAAATCATCTAAAACAGGCAACATGGCTTGTAAAATTTCTTGTCCTGCTGTTTTAAATAACTCTACACGTTCTTTTGAAGTTCTTTTTTTATAATTTTCAAATTCTGCGTAAAGTCTTATGAATTTATCTTTTTGTTCTTGCAATTGCTCTTCAACTGACACTTCTGTATCATTATTTTCTTGAACATCTTGGTTTTCTACCACATTTTCATCCTGAATGATTTCCTTTTCGATGTTTTCAGTATTTTCTTGACTCATGATTGTATATTTAATTTTCAAAATGAGATTGCAAAAGTATTGCCATACTTTATTTTGTGACATATTGTCAGTAAAGTATTTTTAAGTTTGAGATAAACAGAGAAAATTTTAATATTTTTTTAAGACTTTCTTTCAAACCTATTATATAAATTTGATAGATATAATAATTTATTTCATCTTAAATTATATAACTAAAAAGTGTTACGTTAAATCAAACGTAACACTTTTTTATTTAAAGTCTTATGTATTTATTTTAGAAGATTTTGTAACGATTTATTTAGAGATCCGAAATGAAATTGAAATCCAGCATCTAAAATTTTTCTACAACTCACATTTTGACTACTAGTTAAAATAATATGCATTTCTCCTAAAAGTAAATTTAGCATGAATTTTGGCACATTAGGCAAAAACAAAGGCTTATTTATAGTTTTTGCAATCAATTTCGTTAGCTCTTCATTGGTAATTGGATAAGGAGAAACGGCATTATAAATACCTTTTAAATTCGTATCTAAAATATATTTGAAAATAGCTACTAAATCGTCTATATGAATCCAAGAAACATACTGTTGTCCGGAAGCTAAAACAGCACCCAATCCATAATTTATTGGCTTGGTCATTTCAACTAAAGCACCTGATTCTTTGGCTAAAACCACACCAATTCTAACTATTGAAACATCTATGGAGAGTGTTTTAAATTGAGAGGCACTTTTTTCCCATTTTTCGGTTACTTCTCCAAGAAAAGAATCATCAATTTGGGTATTATTTTCGTTATAAATATAATTTAAATCTGAAGGATAAATACCAACTGCCGAAGCGGAAATAAATCGTTCAACTTTATTAGGAATAGATTTTAAGGTCTCGAAAATTAAATTGGCACCTTCTACCCGACTGTCGAGAATTTCTTTTTTGTAAGCTTTAGTCCATTTTTTTGAAATAGAAGCACCTGCCAAATGAATAATAACTGTAACATCATCAAAAGCTTTTTTGTCGATTTCTCCAGTTGTTGGATTCCAATAAAAACCTTTGTAGTTTAAATTATTTTTTAATTTAGATTTGGAAGTAGACAAATAATGGATGGTGTGATTATCTTTTTTTAAAGAAGATACCAACTTATTTCCAACCAATCCTGTTGCTCCTGTAATTAAAATAGTCATAGTATTTATTTTATATTACAAAATTACAACTTGTTGGTACTTAAGATTTAAATATTAACTAAGATTAACAAATGTCTACTTTTTTGCTCTTGCTTTTAATGTCCATTCGAACTGCATTTCAGATACTTGCTCCCCTATTTCATTTACACCAACTGAGGTTAACCAAACCGTTTGACCTTCATTGCTTTCAATTGCTTTTTGAATAACTTCAGCAATTAAAATACCTTGATTGCAAGTAAAAGTAATTTTTCCAGTCGCTTTTTTGGTAAAAACAGCTTTGTTCTGCGCCACTAACATCGAAATATCTTTTCCGCTTTTTTTAATTTGATACATTACTAAAGCACCAGTTGTAAACTCGGCAGCCATAGCCTGAACTGCAAAATACATCGATTTAAAAGGATTCTGATTGAACCAACCATATTTAACCGTTGTTTCACATATATCAGAAGAAATTGACTTGACTCTTACACCACTCCAAAAAGCAGAAGGCAATTTAAAAAAGGTAAAAGTGTTTAGTTTAAGTGGTGTGAACTCCATAATTACTTATATTTTCGGTAAAAATAATAAAAAATACTATGCATTCATAATAAATTTGATTTGTTAAAAAAATGTTAAATATTAGTACTATGCGATACAAGGTAACTTCTTTTAGATATATATTTGCATAAGAAAATAACATACTTACTATAGTACTATTTTCTAATCATCAAGTTTCAATCATCAAAATTTGAATGCAACTAAGATTCTTATGGAATCTGAAAGCAATTCAGATGAAATCAAAAAACGAAATCCTGACGTTTTCAGGACTAACAAAAAAAATGAGCAAAAAATGAACATTGAAAACACAAAAGCACAAATGCGTAAAGGTGTTTTAGAGTTCTGCATCTTATCTGTTTTAAAAGAAAAAGACGCTTACACTTCTGAAATTTTAGACACTTTAAAAACCGCTAAATTGCTTGTAGTTGAGGGCACAGTTTACCCTTTACTAACAAGATTAAAAAACGATAACTTATTAAATTATCGTTGGGAAGAATCCACTTCTGGACCACCAAGAAAATACTATGGATTAACAGAAGAAGGAAAAGAATTTTTAAAAGAATTAAGCAACACATGGAATGAATTATCTGGTGCTGTAAACACAATAACTAATCAAAACTAACAGGTCATGAACAAAACAACAAGTATAAATTTAGGAGGATATTTTTTTCATATTGATGAAGATGCCTTTAGAAAATTAAGCAATTACTTTGATG
Organism: Flavobacterium difficile; assembly: GCF_011392115.1. Taxonomy (GTDB): domain Bacteria; phylum Bacteroidota; class Bacteroidia; order Flavobacteriales; family Flavobacteriaceae; genus Flavobacterium; species Flavobacterium difficile. The sequence continues at coordinate 266,815 of NZ_JAAJBT010000002.1, read as the reverse complement.
CAGTTAGAAGATCATTATCTCCAGACGGTAGAGAAGAAATTATTAAAGATATTGAAAGTAGAATATCTGAAATCTTTACTGAAAAACTTGGCACCACAAAACAAGTAATTGGTTTAAAAGAAGTAGACGATGTTATTGCCATTATGGGACAACCAGAAGATTACAAAATAGAAGATGAAACTCCTAAAAACGAGTATTATTCTAGCTATTCCAACACAAATTATACCACAAAAAAATTATACCGAGATAGAGAAAACTCTTTATTAGGCGGTGTCATGTCGGGTTTAGGACATTATTTTGGAGTAGATCCTTTATGGTTAAGAATTATCATGGTAATTTTATTCTTCGGATTTGGAACTGGTTTAGTGTTGTATTTAATTTTATGGGTTTTAGTTCCAGAAGCTACAACGACTTCTCAAAAATTAGAAATGAGAGGTGAACCGATTACTATTTCAAATATTGAAAAAAAAGTAAAGGAAGGTTTTTCAGAAATATCAGATAAATTTAACAACTTAGACCACGACAAAATTGCAGCAAATGCAAAAAATGGAGCAGAACGAATTGGAAATACTTTAAGTGATATTATCACCTCTATATTCAAAGTAATTTCTAAAATTATTGGAGGTTTTATTGTATTCTTTTCTTCTATGTCGTTATTAAGTGTTGTGATAGCCGGAATTGCCATGCTGTTTTTTTCTTCATTACCAGATAACCTATTATATGATAAAGTTCATACGCCATTTAGCTTTGATACACCAATATGGTTACAAGGAATTTTATTTATCATTGTAATTGGAATACCTTTATTTTTCTTATTACTATTAGGATTAAAGTTAATCTCAAATAGAATAAAATCTCTAGGAAATACCGTAAACTATTCTTTATTAGCCATCTGGATTATTGGATTAGCAGCAGTATTATTTTTAACTGTTAAAGAAATTAGTCAAAATGCCTACACAGGAAAAGACATCCAAAAGGAACTAATCAATTTAAAACCAACTGATACCTTAAACATCAAATTTGTATCAAATAACCTTTACAGTAAAGACATAGACAACTATGAAAGTTTTGAAGTAATTCATGATGAAAACAATAAAGCCATTATTTTTTCAAATGATGTATCGATAAGAATTTTACAAACTGACGAACCTATTGCTTTCCTTCAAATTGAAAAATCAGCAGAAGGAAACAACATCAAAAATGCTAAAAAAACAGCAGAAAAAATTAAGTATTCTTTCAAAATAGAAAACAATAACTTAGTTTTAGATAACTATTGGATAACAGATTTAGCAAATAAAAAACACGATCAAGATGTAGAATTGTTCTTATATTTACCTAAAGGTGTCCTGTTTAAAGTAGATGAGAATTTTTCTCAGTACGACAGATCTTATAATGATTATTTCAACTTACATCATAGTTCAGACAAATATGTTTATAAAGTTGGTGAAAGTAAAATTCTTTGTACAAATTGTCCTCCAGAAGAAAATGAATATGACGATATTGAAAATGATACGGTTACCAATTTTGATGAAAATTCGGAAATCATTTTAAATGAAGATGGCGTACTGATCAAAAAAGGAGATAAAACTGTTGAAAAGCAAAACGTAGAAAGCATCAAAATTGACAAAGACGGTGTAACTATAAAATCGAATTAAAATGAAAAAGTTAATCTTAACACTAACAATTGCGTTTACTTTAATCTCTTGTTATGATTTTGAAAATCAGAAAAAAGGTGATGGAAATGTAACCACAAATACAAGAGAAGTAACAGGAAATTTCACAAAAATTGTTGTTGGTAAAGCTATTGATGTAGAGGTTGAACAAGGAGATGCTTATAGTATTGAAGTTGAAGCAGATTCAAACTTACTTCAACACATTAAAACAACTATAGAAAATGGTGTTTTAAAAATTAGTTCCGATATAAACATACAAAATGCAGAAAAACTGTTAGTTAGAGTCAAAATGAAACAAATTACCGAACTAGAAACAACTGGTGCTTCAAGTTTAAAATCGGTAAACGTTTTGAAAGGTAAATCCCTAAGAATAGCTGCTTCAAGCGCAAGCGATATAAATGTTGAAGCGGAATATGAACAGATGCATTTAGAAACCACAAGTACTGGAGAAATTACGATTAAAGGAAAAACACTTAAATTAGAAACCAGCGCATCTAGTGCCAGCGAAATTAATGCGTCTGAATTATTGGCTAATGAAGTTTTCTCTCAAGCCACAAGTGCTAGTGAAACTACAGTTCATGCCATTGTAAAATTAGATGCAAAAGCTTCAAGTGCAAGTACAATTTCTTCTGTAAAAACACCAAGAGAAGTTAGAAAAGAAGAAACAAGTGCTGGAGAAATAAAAATTGAATAATTTAATTTAATTTTAACATTCCATTCACATTTATTTTTTAAATTTACACAACTATTGAACTAACAACTATAAAACTAAATAATTATGATACAATTTGTAATAAAAGTTATTGATATTGCTATACAATTAGTAATTCAGTTAGTAGAAAGCATTTTTTAATAATAAAATTTGGACCGATATCTGTTTATCAATTCCAAAATCAAAATATTAATCCCGATTTTTTTCGGGATTTTTTTTTATACATTTGCTAATAAAAATTAAAAAAAACAAAAATGACAAAAAACAGTCTACTTTTCATTATTACACTATTTAGTTTCACATTTACTTCAGCGCAAGCTAAATTAGAAAAAATAAAAGGTTCGAAAATTGTAACGGTAACAACAAAAGAAGTTGAGTCATTCGAAAATGTTGAAATTGAAGAATTTTTAGATGTTTATTTTGTGAAATCTGAAAAAACATCAATAGAAATTGAAGCTGACGACAATTTACATGACATTATAAGTTTCAATGTTCTAGGAAATACATTAAAAATAACAGCTTTAAAACAACCAACAGGCGAAAAAAAACTAGCTATAAGAGTCAATTATAACGACAGTTTAAAAACCATTGTGGCGCGACATGAAAGTAAAATAAATGCCTTAGCGGATATTAATTTGGAAAACATCACGATAAAAAATTTCGATAAATCGCAATCGTTTTTAAATATAAGATCTACCCATTTTACATTAATTATGACAGACAAATCGCGAGCTGAAATTAACGTCAAAGCAGATAAATGTACTTTAGAATTAACAAAAGATGCGCAAGTTAAAGGTTTAATAGCTTCACCTGAAACTAAAATCGATTTATATCAAAAAGCAGATGCTGTGATAGAAGGCGATGCTCAAATAGCCAAAATTAGATTGGATAACAACTCCAGTTTAGTAGCTAAAAAATTCACCGTAAAAGATATGGAATTGGTTGCAGAAAGCTATACAAAATGCTATGTAAACGCTCAAAAATCGATAGAAATTTCTGCATCAGGAAAATCAGAAATCGATTTATTAGGTGAACCAAAAGTAGATTTAAAAGTGTTTACGAATAGTGCTGTTTTATCGAAAAAAGAAAAATAATCAATGAAGAAAGATATTATAATTCCAGAAGTGGAAAACGTATACATTGTAGCCATTAAAGAATGGAATGAAGATTTTGGTGAAAATTCTTGGTATGCCTACATCTTAAATAACAATTCGGAAAAATTAGAAATGGCTATGGTGGTTTCTAATGCAGAAGGAGTAATCAATAACGAAGAAAGAAAAACCGGAAGTTTCCGTCACGCTTTCGCAGAAGTATTACCAGAATCAGCTATAAAAGTAGAATTATTAGAAAATAATGTACTGCAATTGAACAATCATTTCATGCTTACTTATTTTTTAAACGGAAAATTATACGATAAAAAATTTACTTTCGAAGCTCATTCAATTAAAGACGAAAATACTATCAAATTAGAAAAAATCAATCAAGTTGGTGTAATTGGAAAATAGTTTCAAAACTTTAAAAACAAAACAACAAAACCGCAAATTCAAAAAATAATTGGATCTGCGGTTTTTTATATCCTATAAAATTGCTTTTTTCAATTTGTTTGTAGAAATTTACCTCAACAACACAATTATTATGAAAAAATTACTTTTACTATTAGTATTTCACTCAGTATTACTGTCACAAAATTTACAACAGTACGTAAATCCATTTATTGGAACTGGCGGTCACGGACATACATTTCCTGGAGCTACAGTGCCATACGGAATGGTACAACTTTCCCCTGATACCAGAATTGACGGAAGTTGGGACGGTTGTGGTGGGTATCATTACGATGATTCCATCATTTACGGATTTTCACACACCCATTTAAACGGAACAGGTGTTTCCGATTTTGGTGATATTATGTTAATGCCAACTATGGGAAAACCTTCATTTGATAATACAGTTTATTCTTCCACATTTTCACACGCCAATGAAAAAGCTTCTGCCGGATTTTATTCTGTAAAACTAGACAAACACAATATTGATGTGCGTTTAACAGCTTCAACTCGTGTTGGCTTGAGTGAATATACTTTTAATGAAGCTGGAAATGCGAATATCATTCTAGATTTAAATCACAGAGATAAATTACTTTTTGGAGAAATTAAAATCATAAATCCAACTACAATTGAAGTTTTAAGAAGAAGTGAAGCTTGGGCGCGCGACCAATATGTGTATGCTCGAATTGAGTTTAGTGTGCCTCTAAAAGTCAATCTGGTTGAAGAAGAAAACAAGGAAAACACAAAATTAGAGGGAATCTTTAGAGGAACTGAATTGGCTTTAAGTTTCTCAAAAAAAGTAAAAAAAGGCGAAAAAATCTTCGTAAAAGTATCGCTTTCGCCAACAAGTTATGAAGGTGCAAAGTTAAACAGTTCAGAAATTACACATTGGAATTTCGAAAAAGCAAAAACCGATGCACAAGCGCTTTGGAACAAAGAACTATCAAAAATTGAAATTACAGAAACGAACAAAGACAAATTAGCCGTTTTCTACACGGCTTTATATCACACCATGATGCAACCGAATATTGCAGAAGATATTGATGGAAAATATCGTGGTCGTGACAACCAAATTCATGTGGCTGACACGTTTGATTATTATACGGTTTTTTCACTTTGGGATACGTTTCGTGCCGCTCACCCACTCTACACATTAATTGATAAAAAACGAACGGCCGATTATATCAACACTTTTATCGCACAATACGAACAAGGTGGCAGATTGCCCGTTTGGGAATTAGCTTCTAATGAAACGGATTGTATGATTGGATATCATTCTGTTTCAGTAATTGCAGATGCGATGGCAAAAGGCATTACAGGTTTCGATTACGAAAAAGCATTTCAAGCGAGTAAAGCTTCAGCCATGCGTGATGTTTTAGGATTAGCAGCATACAAAAAAAACGGATTTATCGCTATTGATGACGATCATGAAAGTGTTTCGAAAACAGTAGAATATGCTTACGACGATTGGTGTATTGCACAAATGGCTCAGATTTTAAACCATAAAGAAGATTACGAATACTTTATGAAACGTTCGCAAAATTGGAAAAATATTTTCGATAGAGAAACGGGTTTTATGCGACCAAAGAAAAATGGCGGTTGGGATAAACCTTTCGATCCAAGAGAAGTGAACAACAATTTCACAGAAGGAAACAGTTGGCACTATTCCTTTTTTGTACCACAAGATATTGACGGCATGATTGCAGCGTATGGCGGACCAACAAAATTTGAAGCCAAATTAGACGAAATGTTTAATAGTGAAAGTAAAACAACTGGTCGAGAACAAGTAGATGTTACAGGATTAATCGGACAATATGCCCATGGAAACGAACCTAGTCATCACATGGCATATCTGTACAATTACATTGGAAAACCAGAAAAAACCAAAGAAAAAGTACACTATATTTTAAATGAATTTTACAAAAACACGCCAGACGGTTTAATTGGAAACGAAGATTGCGGACAAATGAGTGCTTGGTATGTGTTAAGTTCGATGGGAATTTATGCTGTAACTCCTGGTATGGAAAAATGGGAAAGCAATGAACCTTTGTTTGATGCAATCAAAATTAAAGATGAAAACAAAACGGTTCTAGTAGATTTCAGAAAAGAACAAACCAAAGGAAAGACTAATAGTATTTTTATACTTAGCGAAAAATTAAAAGAGCAACTACAACAAAGTAGAAGTGCCGCTCATTCACAATCTAGTTTTAATCAGTTAAGTTTAGATAAAAAATTATTCCAAGAAATTATTCCTGTTCCAACCATTCAAGCGGAAAGTATTGTTTTCAAAGACAAAATGAAGGTGGAAATTCATTCACAAAATCCATCAGATAAAATATTTTTTATCATCAGCAATGCAAACGATTATATGGGTAAAAAAGTATACATTCCTTATACTGAACCTTTTTACATTTTAGAAACCTCAACTATTTCGGCTTATTCAGTTAACTCAGAAAATAACAGTACGATTGTTTCTGCAACCTATTACAAAAAACCAAATAATTATACTATAAATATCAAATCGAAATACAATCCACAATATCATGCTGGCGGACCAGAAGCTTTAATTGACGGTATTTTTGGAACCGAAAACTGGAAAAAAGGCGAATGGCATGGGTACCAAAGTCAAGATTTTGAAGCGGTAATAGATTTGCAAGAAAATAAAGAAATTTCATCACTTAGCGCTAATTTTCTACAAGACAGTCGTTCTTGGATTATTTTACCAACTCAAGTTCAATATTATACTTCAACAGATAATATTAATTTTACATTAGTGGAATCTGTATCAAGTAAAATCGGACCAAATGGTGATGTTATAGAGATAATAAACTTTAAAACATCAGGCAAAATAAACAAGAAAGCCAGATATGTAAAAGTAGTCGCTAAAAATTACGGAAAATTACCAGAATGGCATCAAGGTTTTGGTGGTGATGCGTTTATATTTATTGATGAAATTACGGTGAAATAAAACCATTTAACACAAACAGAACATAAAATTCTGTTTGTGTTAATTCACTACACCAATTCTCTAAAACCTTTCGGCGTTAAATTGGTGTATTTTTTAAAAACCTTTGTGAAATAGGAATAATTATCAAAACCTAATTCGTTCGCCACTTCACTAATGGTCATTTTGTTAGTGGAAACCATTCGTTTACTTTCTAAAATAATTTTATGATAAATAAATTCAGTTAATGTACAATCTAAAACAGTTTTACAAATTCGGTTCAAATGTTTCAAACTCATGTTCATTTTATCTGCATAAAAAGAAGGGGATTTTTCAGTTTTAAAATATTGATTCAAAACAAGCTCTAATTCCTTAATTTTCATATTATAAGAATGTAAATTATGACCTTGTACAGATTCATAAATTCTAGATAATTCGACATGAATACAATCCAAAAGATTTAATAACTTATCTAATTTTCTGAATTCGTTTTTCTTATTTTCTTCTAATAACAAACTAAAATAAAAAGAAATTTCTTTGGCTTGAGAAACATTCAAAAGCATTTCTGGCGAATTTTTTAAATCACGATAAAACGAATAGTCTTCAATTTTCTTCATACCAAAATAAACATTGTATGCTTCTTGAGAATAAAATGCAATATAACCTTCAATATCATCAGAAAGTTGCCAACTATGAACTTGTCCAGGTTTTAATACAAATAACGAATTAGGTTGAATAGTATACGTATTAAAATCGACTGTATGAAATCCGGAACCTTTCGTAAAAAGCACTAACAAGTAAAAAGAATGACTGTGCGATTTTTCAATGAAATCATGTGTTTGTAAATGCGATTTAAAATCATTAAAATACAAATCGTTAGCATTAGTATGACAATTGAACTTCTTAATTTGATAAACGGGCAATTTTTCCATATTTATAAAATGTCTTTATTTTACCATTATTAGCGAATATATGAAACTTTTTCCACATAAATAAGTCCTAATTTTACATAAAAATTAGATCATGTTACAAACTATCAAACACCTACTGAATAATGATTGTCCCAACTGCTATAAAGGAAAAGTTTTTAGAGATAAAAGTTTTTTCTTTAGTATGGGCTTTCCAAAAATGAATGAATATTGTAGTCATTGTCACAATAAATTTGAAAAAGAACCCGGTTACTTTTTTGGTTCCATGTTTGTGAGTTATGCCTTAGGTGTGGGCGAAGCGATAATTACATATTTTATTGCGCATCAATTTTTTGAAAAAACAATCGATTTAAGAATGATTCCGATTATTGCTGTTGTGATTTTACTGTTGTCGTCTTTCAACCTAAGATTATCCAGAATCATTTGGATTTACCTATTCAAAAATTATTCTAATTGATTTAATATTTTGAATATCAATCGAAAAAAAATATATTTTTATTGTTTTTCAATAAATTTTTATTGATATTTGTATCGTAAACTTTTAATCTTTAAAATTATGGAAATTAAAATTAGTTCGAAGCAAATGCTTTTGGTATTAAGAATTTTATGTTGGATTATCTTTATCGGTCTTTGCATAGAAGCGGGTGGCATTTTATTTAATTTGTTTTATACGTTACTTTACAACCCAATTGGTGCAGGATTTTTCTGGAATCAAATTGATTTTTCCTCATTGTACCAATTTGACAAAGGGCATTTTGTTGTAGTAACTGTAATTATGAGTTTAGTTGCTTTACTAAAAGCTCTAATGTTTTATTTAATTATCCGAATTACAGAAAACAAACAACTTTCTATAACTTCTCCATTTAATCATTCTGTCAGAAAATTTATTTTATTAGAAGCATTCATTTCTTTTGGTATTGGTTTCTTTTCCAATTATGGTATGAATTACACCGAATGGCTAGCGAATCAGAACATAAAAATGCCTTCTATTCATGTATTAAAAGTTGTTGGTGGAGACGTTTGGTTATTTATGGGTGTGATTTTATTTGTGCTTGCCTTTATTTTCAAAAGAGGCATTGAATTACAAGAAGAACTTGATTTAACAGTTTAATATGGCAATAGTTGTAAATTTAGATGTGATGATGGCAAAGAGAAAAATGTCATTAAACGAACTTTCTGAAAAAGTAGATTTGACTTTAGCGAATTTATCCATTTTAAAAACTGGAAAAGCAAAAGCGATACGTTTTAGTACGTTAGAAGCGATCTGTAAAGTATTAGATTGTCAGCCTGGAGATATTTTAGAATATACTGATTAGTTTTTGAAAAATATTAACCACGAATTCACTACTTAAAGTTTTTTAATTTTTGAAAAAATTGATCATCTTCGATGAAATTTGAATTAAATCGAAATAAAAAATCCCGAAACATAATTGCTTCGGGATTTCATGTTATTTAAAACTGAATTTACTTTTTATTTACAAAATTTAATATTGGTTTTAATTGTTCCATATCAATATTTGATTTTTGTAAGATACTGAAAAACTGCATGGCATCTTCTGGTTTCATATTGTCACCTAAAACGCGAATTACTGTAAAACCTAATTCTTTCTGATTTCCAAATAATACTAATTCGTCAATTTGCTTGTTATCGCCCACTAACATAATTGAAGCGTTATGGCCTACTCCATTCAATTTAATTAAAGGTTGAAAAGTAGAATCTTTTAAAATTTCCTTCACTTCTTTAACTTCTTTAGAATATTGCGCCTTATTTTTATCGTCTTTTTTAAAAGCTAAAACATTAACTTTATCAAAAGAAGCTAGTGCTTTTTTTTCCGCTTCTGACAACTTTGATTCATTAACATTCAAAATTGAAGAGGAAATATCCATTGACATGAATTCTTTTTTTTCGCCACTTTTTACAAAATATTTTTGCAAAGAAGGTTCATCTTTACAACTCAACAGTACCAAAACTAAAGCAAAACCAATTAACTTTTTCATATCTATTATTTTGAAATTTTACTTAGAATATCTGCTCCAGGAATGTTTAATTTTTTTACAATTAATGCTATTTCACTTAGAGGAAAATCGCCTTTTATAGATAAAACAGAAGTTTTAACACCATTAAAATTACCATTTACCACCACTAAAACTTCTCTAACATTAGTTTGATTGGCATCTGTTTTTCCGTAAACTTTTATTACATTTCCATCTTGAGTAGTTGAAGTAATAGTTTCCAAAGGGTTGCTCTTTAAGTACGAAGCAGCAGCTGCATTCAAATCGCCGCTTAATTTGGCTTGTGATGTGTAAACCGCTTGTAAATTGTCTAATTTTTTAAGCAAGTTCATGTATTGTTGCATTTCTTTATCTTTTGCATCAACCTTAACCTTACTCATCATTTCGAACATTTTTTTCGAAACCGCAATACTTTCAATTCCTTCTTTATCTTCTAATTTATCAAAAGCATTTTGAGAAAATACTAAAGATGAAACTAATAAAGCCACGTAAACAATAATCTTTTTCATTTTTATTTAATTTATAGTTTTAGATAATCAAAATCTATTCCAAAGATAAGTCATTTGTTTTGCGAATTCGTTACATAAAAAAAGGATTTAAAGTTATTCGCCTTAAATCCTTTCGTATTAGTGTTTACAATTCTAATTAAAATAAAATCCGTTTGGTGCTACTCCAACTGTTTTTGTAGACAAAACTGCACCACTTTCATTGAAAATAAAAATTTCACCTGCTGAACTATAATCATTAGGGTCGGCAACAAATATTTTAGACGCTTTTACTGCAAAACCATAAAAACTAGATACATTATTAGAAGTCGTATTAAATAAAGAAGTAGTTGGTAAAGTAAAGTTAGATTCAGCTATTTTGTATACATTATTTGAATTTGTGTAATAAATATTTCCGCCATCTAAATCTAAATTTTGTGGATGATTTCCTAAAGTAAAATCTAACGTTGTTATTTGTGAAGTATTAGAAAGATTTATTTTATGTAATTTACCAATCGTTTCAGTACCAGCCCAACTTGGTGAGCCTTCACACAAAACATATAAAAATCCGTTACTAATTTCTAATGAACCTGGTACATCACCAACAGTTATAGTACTTTCTACTGAATTGGAATTCGAATTAATTACAGAAATTTTGTTCCCTTGTCCGTAACCTCCTTTGTGTGCTACATATAATTTTCCATTATTTTCTACAAGGCGTTCAGGACCTTCCACTACTGGTATAGAAGCAGAAATAGCATTAGTACTTAAATTTAAAACCGCTACATAATCATCTGATGATGAAGTGGCATCTCCCCAATTGGTAACATAACCTTTTCCATTTGCAAAAGCTACAAAACGAGGATTCGTTAAACCCGTAGAAATAGTAGCAATATGTTGTAAAGTGTAACGATTTAAAACTTCAATTTTATTAGAAACATTTACTACAACATAAGCTTTATCTTCATTAAAACTTATACTTTGAGCTGTATTTCCTAAAGTTAAAGTAGGATTTACAGCTGTAAATGCATTCGTTTGAAAAGTAGCTAAATCACCAGAAATAAAAGAAATAGAACTGTTATCTTGACCAAAATTCCCTTCATTAACAATTAAAATTCCGTTCTGATAAGCACCCAGTGGCGCTTCAACTGCAGGTGCATCATCTGAAGTACAAGAGGTAAATACTGCAACAGTAAGCAGACTAAAAAAAATAAGTTTTAAGTTTTTCATGATTTGTATTATAAGTTAAAGATTAAACTAATGGTATAATTTCTTCCAGGCATAGGTCGTGAAGGAAGATTTTCGTAATATCGATTTTCAAGGTTATAAGCAGCTAGTGTTATGATGAAATCTTTTTGTTTTCCTAACAAATAATTAAGCGAAACATTTGAAAGGAAATGTTCTTTTAAGAAAAAAGAGTTGTCGGTAGAAGTAAAAACAGCACCGTTAAATACCATTTGATACGTAAAACTTAAACGCTGATAATTCAAATTCCAATTAGAGGTAAATTTATGATTGGGAACATAAATCAACTCTTTTTGAGTTTTTTCATTTAACGATTTTGTATAAGCGTAATTGGATGTCGATTCTAAATAAAAATCTTTAATTTTTTGTTTAAATTGAAGAGAGAACTCAGCACCGTATGAAACAACACTTTCAATATTTTCGGGTGTCCAATTCCCACTTTCATTAGGCGACCATTTCAATAAATTTTGAAAATCGTTATAATAACCGGTTACTTGAAACAAAAAGGTTTTGTACTGAAACACATTTGTAATTTCATATTGATAAACTGTTTCTGGTTTCAAATTCATATTTCCACCAGCATACCAATACAAATCGTTAAAAGTTGGTACTCGGTAATTTTTAGAGTAATTCATTTTTACCTGATACCAATTAGTAAGTGTAGCATTTGAACCAATAGCATACAAAATTGGACTTTCAAAAACCGAATTAAATTCTTTTCTTAAACTACCTTCGAACACTAAATTTTTATTAAAATTATAGGTAATTAATCCACTTAACGAAGTGTTTTTTCTAGAATTTTTTCCAATATTTTCACCTTTTCCATTTAAATATTGAAATTCAATTATAGGCTTAAGCTGTAACTTAGCAATCGATTTTAATAAACCTTCGTATCTAAATAATGAAGTAGTAACTTTTGCTGTTGAGAAAATATTTGTTTTTTTATTTTCGAAATATTTAAAGCTTTCAGATAGCTGATAGACTTTGAAATTCGATTCGAAAACAGATGCATTCTCTTTAAATTCAATTAAATTTCGGATGTTATAATCTTCGTATTTTGACATTCCGATAGAAGAAATAGTTCCAGAAAAATTTCGATTCCCGTTGTAAATCGAATTGAAATATTTTAGCATCCATTTCGAGTTGAGCTTGTACCCTATGGCCGAATTAAAACTCAAATTTTTATATTCTCCATTTGTATTTCTCTTGTTTAAACCTACAAATTCATAATCATTTTTTGATTTGTTAAAAGAAATGGAAAACTGACTGGAAAATTTCTGGTTAGATAAACTAAATTTATAATTAGTATTTAGAGTTTGAAAGCTGCCATAACTTAACTTCAAAAATTGATCGAAATGTTTTGTAAAACGCATTTCATTATTCAAATGTATGGAACCGCCAATAGCACCACTTCCATACACTACACTTCCACCACCATATTTTAATTGAATGGAATTGAAATCGTAAGTAGTAATCGTATTAAAATCGGTTTGCCCAGTTAAGTTGGAGTTGATGTTAATTCCGTTCCAAATTACAGCCGTTTGCGATGCCGTTGTACCACGAACTGATGGTGAAGAAACCATTCCGTTTCCGTTTTCTTTAAAATAAAAGAAAGAATTAAAGTTTAATAATTTAGTTAACGATTCTTTATTGAACATAACTACACTATCGTTTAAAACTACATTTTTTTGTGTAGCATTAAACAACTTAGTTTGCAAATCTGAAATTTGCACTTCCTCAATCTCAATAGGCTGCACTTGTGCACATACCAATGACTGGAAGCAGAAATAAAAAAATAAAAAACGCGTCAAAAATTAAAATTTAAAAACTTTTTTTCCCGAAAGTTTATGAATACTAAGAACTAGGCAGGTCTCCTGGCTTGCGTATTATTGTTTTCCTTCCCGATAGGCTGAAATAAATTCAGACGTTTCAGTGGATTTGCAGTTAACAATAACCTTATTAGCATACAGTTGCGGGAACAGCTCAGGCATTCAACCTGATTCCCTTTTAATGATTATTCTATGTTATAGAACATCAACCATAATTCTGATGCAAATGTAAAATATTAAAATTTAAAATCAAACTTTATAAATATCTTTTACTTTTGTAAAAAAATTACCATGTCAACTTTATACAAACCATTTACTATTTTCCTTGTTGCGTTATTAATATTCGGATGTAAAAATGCAGAAGAATCATCGGAATCGAAAATAAAAAACGAAATCAAACACGCTAAAGGCCTGTATATCATCACAAAAGAAAATTATTCAATTGTAGAAGTAAGTACACCTTGGCCCAACGCCAATAAAAAGTATTCGTACATTTTAAAGAAAAAAAACGCAGTTATTCCAGCGGAATTTAACAACCTGCCACAAATTCAAGTACCCGTTAAAAACATTGTATTAACTTCAACCACACATATTCCGTCATTAGAAATGTTAGGTGAAGAAAAAAAACTAATTGGTTTTCCTAATCTGAAATATATTTCATCTGAAAAAGTAAGAACATTAATTGATGCCGGAAAAGTAAAAGAATTAGGAAGCAATCAAACCTTAAACACAGAAGTTTTAATTGATTTGCAACCCGATATTATTATGGGTTATGGCTTAGATAATAATAATCCGACTTTAGATAATTTAGAAAAAAACGGATTAAAAATTATTTTAAATGGCGATTGGAACGAACAATCTCCTTTAGGAAAAGCTGAATGGATAAAACTTTTCGGAGTACTTTTTTGTAAAGAAAAACAAGCCAATGCTATTTTTAATACTATTGAAAAAGACTATAATGAAACCTTGAAACTAGTTAAAAATACTAAATTAAAACCTACCGTTTTCAGTGGTTCCATTTACGAAGACAAATGGTATTTGCCACAAGGAGAAAGTTGGGGTGCACAGTTTATTACGAATGCAAAAGGAAATTATTTGTGGTCGGATACGAAAGGAACAGGCAGTTTATCCTTATCTTTTGAAAAAGTATACATCAAAGCAAAAGAGGCGGATTTCTGGTTTATGGATCAGTATAATTCTTTAGCAGAAATTAGCGAGGCCAATCAACATTACACGGAATTTAAAGCTTTTAAAACCAAAAATATTTATTCTTTTGGAACAAAAAAAGGAAAAACGGGTGGCGTAATTTATTACGAATTAGCACCTAACCGTCCGGATTTAGTGTTAAAAGATTTAGTGAAAATATTTCATCCTGAATTAGTTCCTAATTACGAACTTTTTTTCTTTGAAAAACTGAAATAATAGTAATGAAAAAGAACCCAAATAATTTACTTTTTATTGCTTTACTTTTTGGTTTAGTAATCACGTTTCTATTAAATATAAGTTTCGGACAAGTGGCTATTCCTATTAAAGAAGTCGCTAAATCTGTATTTGGAATTGGTGAAGTAAAAGACACTTGGAATTATATTATTTTAAATTTTCGATTACCAAAAGCTATAACAGCAATGTTAGTCGGAATTGGACTCTCCATTTCAGGTTTACTAATGCAAACGTTATTTAGAAATCCGTTAGCCGGACCTTATGTTTTAGGATTAAGTTCGGGCTCAAGTTTAGGTGTGGCTTTTGTAATTATGGGCGCTGCTATCTTACCACCTTTTTTAGCCAACCTATTTCTATCTAGTTTAGGCATTTTATTAGCTTCAATATCTGGAAGTTTATTGGTTTTGTCTTTAGTTTTCTTAGTTTCGAAAAAATTAAAAGATACCATGTCGATTTTGATAGTCGGATTAATGTTCAGCAGTTTTACAGGAGCAATTGTTAGCGTATTAACCTATTTTAGTACAGCAGAACAACTCCAAAAATTCACATTTTGGTCTATGGGAAATTTGAGTAATTTAAGTTGGATTCAAATTGTCATTTTAAGCAGTACAGTTTTGGTTGGTGCAACATTAAGTTTACTGTCAATTAAAAGTTTAGATGCTTTTTTATTAGGAGAAAACTACGCAAAAAGTTTAGGAATTAACATCAAAAAACAACGCAATTTAATTTTTATGGCTACTGGAATTTTAGCTGGAAGTATTACTGCATTTGTAGGTCCTATTGCCTTCGTAGGATTAGCCGTTCCGCATATTTCAAAATTGGTTTTTCAAACTAGTAATCATAAAGTACTGTTTTTTGCTACGATGCTTTTAGGCGCTTTAATTATGTTATTTTGTGATACCGTTTCGCAATTACCGGGTTTTGATTTTACGTTACCAATTAATGCAATCACATCGATATTAGGCGCACCAGTGGTGATTTGGCTGTTGGTAAGAAAACGCGGAATTAGTTAGAATTTTAATTAAACACATAGGCACATAGTTGTATTATAAATAAAGGCATTTTATTTAAAATAAAGCACATAGAGAGATATTCAAAAACATGATAACACAACAATCACTTAATCAATTAACTTTTGAAATAATTGGAGCAGCAATTGAAGTACATAAAATTTTAGGAAAAGGACTTTTAGAAAGTGTTTATCATAAGTGTATGATAGAAGAATTAAAAATTAGAAAAATAAATTTTAAAAGCGAATTTAAAGTACCTTTTAATTATAAAGGAAATAATGTTGATGTTGATTTTAGATGTGATTTATTTATTGAAGATTTGTTAATAGTTGAACTAAAAGCCGTAAGTGATATTTTACCAATTCATGATGCCCAATTATTAACATATATGAAGCTATTATCTGCACCAAAAGGCATACTAATAAATTTTAATAGTAATAATATTTTTCGAGAAGGACAAAAAACTTTAGTCAATGATTTATTTAAAAATTTACCTAAATAATCTATGATATTTATATTAAGCGAAGCGCCTTTATTCATATTTTAACTATGTGCCTATGTGGTTAAAAAATAACAAAATTTCAACTATGAACCCAACCATACTACAAACCAAAAATCTTTCTATTGGTTACACTTCCAAAAAAGAAGTAGCAACCATAGCGGTTGATATCTCTATCTCTTTAAACAAAGGAAAACTGATTACTTTAATTGGTGGAAATGGTATTGGAAAATCCACTTTACTACGAACACTAACTGCTATTCAAAAACCCATTTCAGGTAGTGTTTTTTTGAATG
Source organism: Flavobacterium difficile (assembly GCF_011392115.1). Classification (GTDB taxonomy): domain Bacteria; phylum Bacteroidota; class Bacteroidia; order Flavobacteriales; family Flavobacteriaceae; genus Flavobacterium; species Flavobacterium difficile. Next base: position 250,199 of record NZ_JAAJBT010000002.1, on the reverse strand, counting down.
AAAAAGATATTTTTACAATTGAAAATTCGGAATTAGCGCAGCAACAAAGTTTGGTTTTAACTGATAAATTACCAAGTAGCAATTTAACCGTCTGGGAATTAATTGCCTTGGGCAGACAACCTTACACGAATTGGATTGGCACTTTAACTGATGAAGATATTAGTAAAATTACAGCAGCAATTCAACTTACAAATATTGAACATTTAATAGAAAAAAAACATCATGAAATTTCAGATGGCCAGCTACAAAAGGTATTAATTGCAAGAGCTTTAGCACAAGATACTGACTTAATTATTTTAGACGAACCCACTACGCATTTAGACTTATTTCACAAAGTTTCTGTCTTTAAATTATTGCAAAAACTAACACATGAAACCGGGAAATGCATTTTATTTTCGACACACGATATCGATTTAGCGATTCAACTTTCAGATGAAATGATTGTGATGACAAAGGAACAAACCCTACAAGACCAACCTTGTAATTTAATCGAAAAAGGTGTGTTTGATAAGTTGTTTGAAGATGAAAATATCATTTTCGATAAAGAAAAAGGAAAATTTATGGTGAGATAAAAAACTTGTCATTAAAAAAATTCAAGGTAAGTCAGGCTGAATTCAAAAATTTTAATTTCTCAATACTAAATCCTACTCCAAAATCTTATCAAAACTTTCCTTGAAAATTTCTTTCACTTCACCCGCTCTTAATTCACCCAATTCAATATTTCCTACTCGAACTCTTATTAATCGTAAAGTAGGAAAACCAACAGCAGAAGTCATTTTTCGAACTTGTCTGAATTTTCCTTCGGTTAACGTTATGGAAACCCAGCTTGTTGGTCCGTGACGTTCGTCTCGAATTCTTCTTCCTTCACCAATGTGAGTTGGATTCTCAATTAACTTGGCTTGACATTTTTTTGTGAGGTATTTTTTACCATGAAAACCAATTTCTACTCCATTTTTGAGTTGTTCAACTGCTGTCTCAGTTATTATGCCATCCACTTGCGCGTAATATTCTTTTTCAACTTTTTTACTTCGAACCAATTCACTCATCATGCCATCTGTTGTGAGTAATAACAAACCTTCCGAATCTTCGTCTAAACGACCAATCGCCATTGTTCCTTCTGGAAAATCGTATAATTCACCAAGTTTTCGCTTATTTCGTTTTAATTCGTAAATAAACTGACTGATAAATCCGTGTGGTTTGTGTAAAATAAAATGTTGGTGTGGTTTCATTTGACAAAAATAGTTTTAATTTTTTAATTTAAAACGCCACGAATTCAAGAATATTTCTGCCTTTTGGAATTAGTATTATTCGTCCTGAAGGTTCGGATCATCGAAGAGGAACAAATTTCACCAATCAAGCAAATTAAATTCGAGCATTCGTGGCAAAAAAATAATGAAATGAAATTTTATGATTCATTATGTTTCAAAATTCAAATTGAAAACCTGCGGTAAAATTTAAAAAAAATAGTATTTTTACTTTTTATAAATTTATATTCCAAAAATGAACACATCCATTCTTTTAGTATTCGCCATTTTAGTTTCGTTAGCCATTGGTTTTTATATTGGAAAACTGCTAACCAAAACCCAATCTAATGCTGAAAAAAGTAATTTAGATGGCCAATTACTTTCCCAAAACAATCAACTTTCTGAATTAAAAATTACACTTCAGAATTTACAATTCGAAAAACAGAAAATTCAAACAGAAAAAGAAGAATTTGCGATTTTATTAGCGAAAAAAGAAAATGATTTCGATAATTTATTAGAAAGAAATAAAGAACAAAAACAAGAAGTAAATGAACTTCAAGAGAAATTTAGCAAAGAATTTGAAAACTTGGCGAATAAAATCTTGGAAGAAAAAACTCAGAAATTCACAGAACAAAACAAAGAAAACCTAAAAAACATACTTTCACCTTTACAAGATAAAATTCTACATTTTGAGAAAAAAGTAGAAGATACTCATAAAGAAAGCATCGATTATCATGCTGCTTTACGTCAGCAAATATTGGGCTTACGCGAAATGAATGCACAAATGAGTAAAGAAACCATCAACTTAACTAAAGCGTTAAAAGGCGACAATAAAATGCAAGGGAATTGGGGCGAATTGGTTTTAGAACGCGTGTTAGAAAAATCAGGATTAGAAAAAGGCCGTGAATACGAGGTGCAACAAGCTTTTATTAATGATGCAGGAACGCGAATATTACCCGATGTAATTATCAATTTGCCTGATGGAAAAAAGATGGTGGTTGATAGTAAAGTTTCATTAACGGCTTATGAAAAATATGTAAATGAAGAAGATGAAACATTACAAAATAGCTATTTAAAAGAACATGTTAATTCGGTGAAACGCCATGTAGAACAATTGAGTGACAAGCGTTATCAAGACATTTACCAAATGGAAAGTCCTGATTTTGTATTATTATTTATTCCAATAGAACCTGCTTTTGCATTAGCTTTACAAGAAGATCAATCCTTATATAACAAAGCATTTGAGAAAAACATTGTGATTGTTACACCTTCAACTTTATTAGCGACTTTACGCACGATTGATAGTATGTGGACCAATCAAAAACAACAAGAAAATGCAATCGAAATTGCACGTCAAGCGGGTGCATTATATGATAAATTTGAAGGTTTTGTAACCGATTTGATAAAAATTGGAAAGAAAATGGATGAAGCCAAAGTGGAATATTCATCAGCTATGAATAAACTAACTGAAGGAAAAGGAAACTTAGTAAACAGTGCTGAAAAATTAAAGAAAATGGGCGCAAAAGCAAAAAAAGCTTTACCTGAAGCCATTTTAAAAAGAGCTGAAAATAACGAAGAATTACTAACTGAATCTGACAATTAAATCAGATTAAAAACCAAAACAAAATGACTATAGTAAGAAAATTTTTGGTGTACGGAATATTAACTATTGTATTAGCTTGTTCTGCATACATTGCAGCATTATATTATGCTTCTTTTAGTGACGGAATTAGAACAGGTGAATTAATAAAATTTAGTCACAAAGGTTATATTTTTAAAACTTGGGAAGGCGAATTAAGTCAGGGACTATCAGGTTCTCAAAAATTTGCATTTTCTGTAATGGACAATCAGCCTGAAGTAATTGAACAATTGAAAGCAAATCAGGGTAAATTTGTAAAAGTTGAATATATTGAACGTTATGGTACTTTTTCTTGGTGGGGCGATACTAATTATTACATTACAAAAGTTACTCCAGAAAAATCACCTTATTTTAATGTTAAGTAATGAGTAAATCCAATACTGTTTCCGCATCAAAAATTACCTTATCGGAATTAATGTTGCCTTCGCATTCCAATTTTAGTGGAAAAATTCATGGTGGTTATTTATTAAGCTTAATGGATCAAATTGCCTTTGCTTGTGCTTCCAAATATTGTGGCAGTTATTGTGTTACTGCTTCTGTTGACACAGTGAATTTCCTTAATCCGGTTGAAATCGGTGAACTTGTAACCTTAAAAGCTTGTGTTAATTATGTTGGAAAGAGTTCTATGGTGGTAGGAATTAGAGTAACTTCTCAAAATATTCAAACTGGAAAAATAAAGCATACAAATTCTAGTTATTTCACTATGGTAGCCAAAAATTCGGAAGGCGAAAATGTACAAGTTCCAAAATTAATTCTCTCAAATTTAGAAGAAGTACGCCGTTTTTATGAAAGTATCAATAGAATTACTGCCAAAAAAGATTACTTACATGAGGAAATCACATTAGATTATTCTTCTTCTGATGCTCTTGAAAAATTAAAAAATTACAATGTAATACTTAACTTAAAATAATGAAGAGCAATACTTTAAAGTCTTTTTTGATTACCTTCCTATTTATTTTCACAGGAAAAATGTATTCTCAATTAAATACTGATGTTGATACTACTAAAATTGCATTTATAGCATATTGGTCAAAGGGCGATAACTATAAATTCAAAATGAAAAAATCCATTGAAAGAATTAAAGATGATAAAATAGTAAAAAATGATTCTATTGTTTATGATGCTTTTTTTAAGGTTTTAGATTCAACCGCTACTTCATATACTATAAGTTGGAAATATAAATGTGATATTTTGTATGCCTTAAACTTACCAGAAAAACTTAAAACAAATAAAAATGCAATCCGTGAGATTGAAGTAATTTATACGACTGACGAAACTGGTAGCGAAGTTAAAATTGAAAATTGGAAAGTGCTATCTGATATTTTTACCAAAGCAATTAATGATGCAAAAAGTAATTTAAATTCAGAAGAAGATAAAATATATACAAGCATTTTAACTCCAATAGTTACGGCTTTATCACAACAAGAAGGAATTGAAGAATTTTGTGCTAAAGAATTAAAATTATTTCATTACCCATTTGGCGTAGAATTTGATCCAAAAGAAGAGTTAAATTATGATGAAGTTATCCCAAGTCCCTTTTCAAAACAAGGATTAAAGGCAAAAACAAGAGTATATTTTGAAGAACATAGCTACAAAGATTCAAGTTGTACTTTTTACACAGAATTAATTATAGATCCAGATGATTCAAAGAAAATGCTACTTTCTGTATTGAAAAATGTTGATAATCAAGACAAAGACATCAAACAATATGTCAAAAAATCTAAATACGAAATTAATGATTTTAATGGTTTTAGTTATGTATATAATCCTGGAGTTCCGATGTATATTATCAATACCAGAAAAGTTGAGATAGATGTAAAAGACATTAAAGAATCGAGAACTGATATTATTGAAATAGAATTCATTGAAGAAATTAAACAATAAATAGGGCTTTTGTTAATTCTTTTTTGCTATTTTAGCAAAAAATTAACACTATGCTTAAAAAAATAACATCAATTCTGAGAATAAGTTTAATAATTCTTTTCTATTCTTGTAACAATGATGATAGCAAAGAAGCCTACGTACCATTACCAACTTCTCCTGTAATTGTCGATTTAACTCAAGTTCCCTATCCTAAACTGTCAGATTACAATTTTTTTGAAGGTGATATCAAAAACCAAAAACCTTCTTTAAATGTAATTCCTTACGAACCAGCCAGTTCTTTATTTACAGATTATGCTCATAAAAAACGATTTGTTTGGATGCCAATTGGGGTTAAAGCAACATTTAATGGTGATGCCAATGTTTTAGAATTACCTGTTGGCGCAGCTTTAATAAAAACCTTTTACTACGATAATGTGCAACCTAATGCCACTACAAAAATAATTGAAACTAGAATCATGATACGAAAACAAACAGGTTGGATATTTGCCGACTATGTTTGGAATGAAGCACAAACGGAAGCATATTTAGATTTAAACGGAAGTACAGTAACTATTTCTTGGAAAGATGATAACAATGTAATTAAATCTACAAATTACAGAATTCCTTCAGAAGTTCAATGCATTATTTGTCATAAAAAAACAGAAACTGTAAATGGTAATCCGCAAACTATTCACATTCCAATCGGAATAAAACCTCAAAATTTAAATTTTAATTACTCTTACGGAACCACAACTCAAAATCAATTAACCAAATGGATTGAACAAGGTTATTTAGAAAACAACTTTTCTTTTCCAACAGAAAATAACACCACAATTAATTACAGTGATACCAGTCAATCTCTAGAAAAAAGAGTGCGTTCTTATGTAGATATTAACTGTGCCCATTGTCATCAAAATGGCAAACATTGCGATTACAGACCCATGCGATTCGCATTTAACGAAACAGGAAGTGCTAATGGTTTAACCAATTTGGGCGTTTGTGTTGATACGCAAGACATGCAAAACTTTCCTCCAGCTTTAAGTAAAATAATTACTCCAGGAAATATTAACCGTTCGATGTTATATTATCGTTTGAATACGACCAACGAAACTTTTAGAATGCCACTTCACGGTAGAACAATAATACACGAGGAAGGAATCAACCTAATTGGGCAATGGATTAACTCACTGCAACCTTGTCAATAAAAAAAAAACTACTAAAACTATTATTATGAAAAAAACTATCTTTTTATTCTTAGTGCTCTTGGCAAATTATTTTGCATTTGCACAAGATACTTGTTTAACAGCGCCAACAATATCTACTGGGCTACATGTTGTTTCTGCTGTAAATGGCACACAAGTTCCTGCGCCTATTTGTGCGGCGAATGGTTCTGGAGCCACTGCTGGTGAATGGTATATTTATGTTCCTACTCAAAATTACACCACTACTATTAGTTCGAATATAGCAGCGAATAATCCGAAAATTGATACACGTTTTCATGTGTACTCGGGCACTTGCGGTTCGTTAATTTGTGTAGGTGGTGATGATGATTCTGGTGCCAATTTTTCTTCAGTTGGTAGCTTTACAGCTGTTGCTGCCACTACCTATTACATAGCTTGGGATAACAGATGGTCTTCTTCAGGTTTTACATTTCAGTTGACAGAAGCAACTTATGTTCCACCAATTCCAACACCCATAAATTATGCTACAACATCTATAGCTACAATTAATAGCTCGTACAACAGTTGTATCGTAGACATGAATGGGGATAATAAAGATGATATTGTTGGTGTGAGTCCAAATAATTTAAGAGTGCACATTCAAGGAACAGGTGGTGCTTTTAGTTTTACAGATTATGCCATTTCAGGAACTAGCGATATGCCATCGTGGAGTATTGCAGCTGGTGATTATAACAGAGATGGATTTAATGATTTAGTACTTGGAAGCGGAAGTGGTTTAACTTTTTGGCGCTCGAATGCAACAGGAACCATGTATTCCAATATTAATCCAAGTGAGTATATTTTCTGTCAAAGAACAAATTTTATAGATATAAATAACGATGGAAATTTAGATGCATTTTCTTGTCATGATGTTGCTCCAAATGTTTATTATTTAAACAATGGAACAACTTTTACACATTTTCAATCTGGCGTAACAGCTGGTTCTTATTCTTTAGGAACCCTTTCTAGCGGTGGAAATTATGCTTCTATTTGGACCGATTATGACAATGATGGGGATTCCGACCTATTTATTTCTAAATGTTCTGGACCTCCATGTGAATTACATAGAAATGATGGAAATGGTGTGTTTACAGATATTTCTGCTGTAGCTCAAATCAATTATACTCCTGTTCAGTCATGGTCATCAGCTGTAGCTGATTTTGACAACGATGGAGATATGGATATACTTATTGGAGCAAATGGAGGAAGTGGTCATAGTAGATTATACAAAAACAACTTAGATACTTCAAATAGTGTTGAGGAGCCATTTACGAATATTACTGCTGGCTCTGGTTGGGATACTTTTACTACAATAAATAGAGATTACATAGCTTATGATTTTGACAATAATGGTTTTATTGATGTAATGGGTGGTGGAAACAAAATCATGTTCAATCAAGGTAACAATGTATTTTCGGTAGCCAATTATCCATCAAATATATTTCTTGGACCTGTAGGAGATTTAAACAATGATGGTTTCTTAGACATCACTAATGGAAGTACGATTCATACTGCTGTTCCTAATGGAAACAATTGGGTTAAAGTAACTTTACAAGGTATACAAAGTAACAGAAATGGAATTGGGGCAAGAGTAGAAATTTACGGAATTTGGGGAAAACAAATAAGAGAAATAAGAAGTGGCGAAGGATTTGAATTCATGAGTACTTTAAATGCACATTTCGGGATTGGAACAGCAACAGCTATCACACAAATTAAAATTATTTGGCCAGCTGGAACTGTTGATATAATTAACAACCCAAATCCGAACCAAACTATTCACGTAATTGAAGGCAGTCAAGCGTTAAGCTCGGCTTCGTTTACTGGTGAAAAAATAATTATATATCCTAATCCAACCTCAGATTATTTATCAATTTCTAATTTAGGAAATCATATTGTTTCTTCGATTGAAATAATTGATACAACTGGAAAAATTGTAAAAAAAAGTACCGATAACTTCTCAAAGATTGATGTTTCAAATTTAAGTCAAGGTTTTTATGTTCTTAGAATTGAAACTAAAAAAGGTGAGAAATTTGCAGAAAATTTTATTAAAAAATAAAAAACTAAAAGGCTATCAAAAAATGATAGCCTTTTTTTATAGGGTTACTCTAACAAATTTATTTAAGTAATCTAAATGTAAAATTGTTTTTGTATTGGATTCATTTTTATCATACATGGGCAAAAATTTAGCTCCATATACAATTTCATTAAAAGTATAAGAAGTTCTTTTAATTACTGTTGAACTGTACATATCATCAAAAGCTTTCATAAAAACCATCACTTCACCAATAGTTTCTTTGTAATCAGATTCGAGTAAATTAAAAAGTGGACTTTCCTCATCTATCGGGTGTACTAAAGTCCAACTTAAATTTAAAGTATTAATTCTACTCATTTCTAAAGGTAAATTGTAAAATTTGTTAATAAAAACACCTTCTTCTTCAATCATAATACCTAATGTGATATAGGCTTCTGCATCAGATAAATTTGTATTTTTATGTGGCACCATTCTTAACATTAAACCTTTGCCATTTTTATAAGGTGCTATAATAGCATTCTCAGAAAATTGTATGTATGCATTAGGTTTGCTAAACCTACCATAAAACAAACCCGTAGCAATTGCGAAACTTAATAAGCCCGATAAGGCTTCAACAGCAGCGACAAAACTAGCTAAAAAACCAGAGGGACTTATATGTCCGTAACCAACTGTAGTAAATGTCTGAATACTAAAAAAGAAAGCTTCACCGAATTTATCCATTCTTGTAATAGATTCGACACCGCGTAAATTTTCAACTCCAATTAGTAAATAAATGGAAGCAAAAAATAAGTTAACTATAAAATAAAAAAGCACTATGATTAGAAAAAACTTCCATCTTGGAATTTTTAGCATAATATGATACCAACTAATACTATCTAAAAAGCCAATTCCTACTTTTTGAATATTAGCATTACCATTTTTATTCACAAATCGGCCCCCATAATTTTGAGAATTGGTTCCGAAGCCAGTATTGGTTTCTGCTTTTGCTTTTTTATTTACTTTTTTTAGTATTTCCATATATTAAAAAAGTCCCAAAAAAATGGGACTTCACAAAAGTACAATTATTTATAAATATTTTATTGAATAATTAATTTCGTCGTGTAGAATTTATCATCAGCACTTACTTTTACAAAATAATTTCCAGCTACTAAATCACTCACATTTAATTTGTTATCTAAACTTGTAATCGATCTAGAAACAACAGTTTTTCCTAAAATATCAATGATTTGAACTTGTACAGCATCATAATCACTTGGTAAATCAATAGCTAAAATAGAATCAGCTGGGTTGGGATACAATTTGAAACCTGCTAAGAAAAAGGAATCATTTGAAAGAGCTAAACTGCTAGTAGTACTTCCTCTACTACTATGATTTGAAAAATTTATTGAACTTCCTATGGCCCAAATTAAATTTAGTGTACTTGGACCGTTAGTAAAGACAAAATCACCTCCTGCAGTATCACCCGTATTTAAAGCTCGAGTAGCTATTAAAGTTCTAACATTAGAAGTTACTGTATTTGAAGTAACCGTCCAATTATTTGGTGCAGCATCTAAAGCAGGTTGCGCAGCACCTCCACTAAATCTTCTATCCGTTAAAGTGGCATTGCCAGTAGTTGTTCCAGAAACAAAAGCACAGTCACCACCCGCAGTGAACATAGATGTCATTCCAAGTCCTAAAGCGAAACCTGTAGTTGAAGGTCCAACCATCGTCATGGTAACCGTAGTTGGATTTGTGTCAAATTTCACAGTGTAACCAGTTGTTAATGTGATAACACCAGTACTGTAGTTCTGAGCAGTTGCGAAACTGGCACATAATACGATAAAAAGTAGTAATTTATTTTTCATTTTGGAAAAGGTTTATGATTAAATTATTATTAGATTTTAGGGCATAATCTATAGCTTGTTTTTGTAAATTATCTCTAATAGATAAATCAGGTCCAGCTTTTAAAATTTCTTTTATGATTTCTATATTTTGTGTCGAAATGGCTAGCATTAAAGCAGTTGCTCCAGCAGAATCTTGTAAATTTAAATTTGCTTTTTGAGATAGGATTAATTGTGTCATTTCTAAATTTCCTCTCATTGCAGCTGCCATTAGAGCAGTTCCACTGTTAGATAAAAAATTTATATCTTTTGTTTTTTTTAATAAAATTTTTGCGACTTCAATATTATTTCGATAAGTTGCTAAAATAAGTGGTGAATAACCATTTTCACTAATTTCATCAACACAATTTGGATTGTTTTTTAATAATTCGTTTAATTCTAAAACAGTACCAGACCTCGCCACATCAAAAATAGTTTTAGGCTTAGACTGACTAAACAAACCGTTTACAAAAATTAAAGCAATTAGCGTCCACTTCATATTAAAAGACTCTTACCAAGTTAAAACCGAATGCGATTTGACCTTTATCCCATCTTCCAGCAGTATTTCCTAAGAAACCACTTTCATGCATGGCTTGAGAATTGGTAAAATGCATTTGAAAAACGTGACCACCTGTTTCTAAATCAAAACCAATCGACAAAGGATTTGTAAAGTTTGAAGATGCGTCTCTATTTAAATGTGCCGCATAATCTACATTAACAGACCATCTTTTAGAAAGTTTATAACGACCTCCCATACCAACAGCATATTGGCTATTATCTTGATTATTGTTAGCTACATAGTTTTCATGAAAATAAGTAGGCGCTACCTCTAAAGACAATTTATCATTAAATTTTCTTGATATTAAGATTTGATTTACATAAGATAAACGATCTGAAAATTCAACTTTAGGTAATACTACTTTTTCAAGAGCAGAATTTACAGCGATACTATTAAAGCCAACAATATCAAATGGTGATCCAGAATTTTTTTGAGAAACTAGTTTATACTTAATAGCACCCTCATAAGCTTTTTGAAAACCAGAACGTGAAACATGAACGGTAAAATTATCTGAAATACCGTATAAAAATTGTAATCTAGTGTTTGCTTCATCTAAGCCAAAAAAATCTTTAAAACCTTGATCAAAATATCCAAAACGGTGTGAAACTATAAAGTAGAAGTCACCTTTAGCGGCAAGCTTTGTGGATTCTAAATTTACAATTTTTAACGACTTAAATGCAGAAGTAACCACTTCATTTGTAGGTGTATTATCTAAATCTTTTAATAAATCTTCCTCTTGTCCAAATGACACAAAAGGCAAAAAAGCGCATAAAACTAATATTTTCTTTATCATAATTAATTATTTTATTTGAGTTTGGTCTAAGTTAATTTCTTCTAATAAGGAATCGTAACCTAATAATCTACCTTCTAAGGTTATTTCATCATTGACTTTATTGGCAATTTTTCCAATTATTTTTGCGGACAACTTATTATCTAAAACAAGTATTGTGTCTGCTGCATTTATTGACGTTATTTTTCCTACAATTCTAACTTTTTTATCTAAATACAAAGAATTCGCTTTTTTTTCATCTTCTTGATATTCTTTAAAAATAGCCGCTACTGTTTTGGAAACTGAAACTTCTTCAGATGCGATATTCCTATGGTCTTGGTACAAATACGTATAAATTCCAAAGACCACTATTCCTATTACTAGTACTACAAATATTAATTTTTTCATAATTTTTTTTTTAACCTGCAAAGTTAAGTATTTTTTTTGTAATATTGTCAAATAAATAATTTTTTAACTTTTTTAAAATGAAATACTTAAAATTTTTACCAATTTTTTTACTATTTAGTTGTAGTAATAATTCCGAAGATGACCTAACAGAACCAACATCTTTAGCTGCAATAACTACGTACAACAACGACGTTAGAGCAATCATTAATGCCAATTGTATTAATTGCCATGGCGCAACACCAATTCCAGGAACTTCACTATCATTAGATACATACGTAAAAGTGAGGGATGCGGTTTTAAATAACAATCTTTTAGGAAGAATTTCTTTACCAGAAGGAAATAGTTTATTAATGCCACAATCTGGACAAAGATTACCTCAAAACACTATTGATAAGATAAACGACTGGAATTCAGATGGACTTCTAGAATAAATAAATTAATTATGAAAAAAATAAGCCTTATTATCGCAGTTATTTTACTTGCAAGTTTTACCACTCAAGGAGATAAAAAAATAACAAAAACTGGAACTATAACATTAGAAGCTTCAGTGCCTACTTTTGAAGAAATTAAAGCCAAAAACAGTGGTGTAACTTGTGTTTTACAAACTAAAACTGGAGATTTACAGGCATTAGCATTGTTGAAAGGTTTCAAGTTTAAAATTGCTCTGATGGAAGAACATTTCAACGAAAATTATGTAGAAAGTGACAAATATCCAAAAGCAGTATTTAAAGGTAAGTTAGAAAACTTTGACGAAAGTAAACTTAGCGCAACTTTCAAAGAGTATACACTTAAAGGTAAATTAGAACTTCATGGAAAAACCAAAGACATTACAACACTTGCAAAAATCAAGAAAACAGGTGCTGATATTGAAGTTAAGACGAATTTTGCCATAAATGTAACTGATTACGGAATAGAAATACCAAGTGTAGTATCAAAAAAAGTATCAAAAAAGGTAAACCTAGATTGTAACTTTATTCTAAAATAAAACATTTGAAAAAAGCTAAAAAAAAACTAAACTATGAAAAACTTAAAAAAATTACCTTTTTGCTACTTGCTTTTACATCAACAGCATTTTATGCACAAGTAAAAACTGGAGTGATTACTTATGATATGACTATGTCCGACAATGAAGAAATGGCAGCAATGGGATCTAACACTATTAAAGTCTCATTTACAGATAAATCGAATGCCACTCAGATAGATATGATAGGCGGTATGATTTCCATAAAGACAATTACAATTGATAAAAATGAGCCAAAAAACACGCGTGTTTTAATGGATGCAATGGGTCAAAAATTAGAAATTGTTGGAGAGGCTAATCTAATGTCTAATTCGGAATTAAGTTCATTGAAAAATGCAGAATCTGTTACTTACAACAAAAAAGACACAAAAAAGATTTTAGGTTTTGACTGCTATAAAGCATTTGTAAAAATGAATAATGGAACAACTTCTGACTTTTATATTACGGAGGCAATTACACCTCAAAATAAACCAGAAGACAAAGTAAAACTAACTGGATACCCACTTGAAATAACCGTAAATACAGAAAGAGGAAAAGTCAATATGTTAGCCGTTTTATTTGAAAAAGAACCTTCTGTAAATTGTTTTGTCATTCCAGAAGGATATGAAAAAGTTACTCCTGAAGAACTTGAACAAAAATTAGGAGGTTTTTAATTGAAAATACAGAGACAAAAAAAAGAGGCCAAATTCTATCGAGTTTGGCCTCTTTTTTTAAGTTTTTAATTTCTTTTTTCTTGCTGCTGGAAACAATACATTATTTAAAATTAAGCGATAACCTGGCGAATTAGGATGAAGTTCTAAGACCGTAGGATCTTCACCTACTCTATGTTGATAATCTTCTGGATCGTGACCGCCATAGTAGGTAAACATTCCTTTTCCTTTCTGACCGTGAATGTAACGTGCTTCACCGTTTATTTTACACTCGGCCATCACCAATACATTAGATTTTATTTTATTTGCAGCAAAAGCAGTAGTTTGCCCCATAAATCCTTTCACAATTTGTGTATGATTTTGGCACAACATAGTTGGAATTGGATCCCATTTTGCTGAAAAATCCATTAGAGTAAAATAATCAACATCCATAGAAAAACTACCTTTTCCATGTTCTTCAGTAGTATCAATATCTGAGAATTCATATTTCATAGGTTGCTTTTCCAATATATAATCTTTAAAAGCAAATGTATTTGAATAATCAATTTTAGCTTGATAATTAGGTTCACTTGCGTCACCATCAAACATAGGCTCGCAGATATCTGTATTTTCAGCAGAAAGTGCTATATCAAAACTATCTGTAGCGGAACACATGGCAAACATAAAGCCACCACCAATAACATAATCTCTAATTTTAATAGCCACTGCTCTTTTTTCTTCGGAAACTTTAGCATACCCTAATTTTTTTGCTAAGGCTTCTGCTTCTAACTTTTGTTGTATGTACCAAGGTGTATTACGGTAATTCCCAAAAAACTTTCCGTATTGTCCGGTAAAATCTTCATGATGCAAATGCAACCATTCATATAAAACCAATTGATCTGACAAAACTTCTTCATCGTAAATTTCTGTATATGGAATTTCGGCATACGTTAGGACCATTGTAACAGCATCATCCCAAGGTTGTTTTCCTTTTGGTGTATAAACGGCAATCTTTGGCGCTTTTTCTAAAACAACCGTTTCCATATTTTGAGAAGGACTACTTATTTCTTCTAAAATTGAGGCAGTTGCACCATCTGTTAATACTTCAAAAGACACACCACGAATTTGACATTCTTTTCGAATATCTTCACTATCTGGAAGTAAAAAAGAACCACCTCTGTAATTTAATAGCCAATTTACCTTATAACTTTTAGCTAAAGCCCAATAGGTAATTCCGTATGCTTTTAAATGATTTTGTTGTCCTTCATCATCCATTGGTACTAAAATAGACGAAGCTACTACAGAAGAGGTCGTAAAAAAAACAAATGCTGCAAGTACAAATAACTTAATTTTCGAATTCATGAAAAAATGCTAATAGGTTGATTTACTAATAATAAAACCAAAGATAAGGAAAAGATAAAAATTAAATAGAATAAAACAGGTAATTCTACGCATACAAAACCAGGTATTTCTACCTGGTTTAAAAAACAGGTATTTCTACTCTAAAATATAAAGTTCAAACAGTATAATTTAGTAAAAAAATTAATGATATGAATACTTTCCCCATGTTTGAGAAAAAAGAAAACAATACCTTAAGACTAATTGGTTTGGTTTTATTAGGAATTACAATTTGTATTTATGCTGTTTTGGTAGCTAAATTTTTAATTATATGTTAATAGCTTTTTTTGAATTCAGTTCGGATAATTTTCTCCCATCCTAGTCCTTAGGAAAATCTGATTATTCAATTATATTCAACAGTTCTTTATCTTCTAAATTGTTCGAACTGAATTCAAAAAAAAAAAAAATTACAAATCAATTTCATTTAAAGTAATGATATTATTCTGAATAGCATACACAACTAATCCCGCAATATTTTTTGTTTGGGTTTTTAGCAATAAATTATTTCGATGTCCTTCAGCGGTTCTTGGACTAATACTTAAAATTTCTGCGATTTCAACAGCATTAAATTGTTTGCAAATTAACTTTAAAATTTCAATTTCTCGAGAAGTCAATTGCATACTGTCTAAGTCACTTTTGGCAGACTGTTTTCCAGAAATAATATCTTTGTAAATAACTTTCATCACCTCTTCATTATAATAAAATCCTTTGTTTGCCACCTCATTGATAGTTAAAACAACATCTTCGGGAGAAGCATTTTTTACAATATAAGAAACAGCACCAACTTGAATCATGTTGGAGATAAAAGACGGCGTATTATAACTGGTTAAGGCAATTATTTTAAGTTCAGGAAATTCAGCGTGTAATATTTTAGTAGTTTCCACACCATTTAGATTTGGCATTTTTAAATCGGTAATCACAATATCAGGTAAAGTTTCAGAAGCTTTTAAATAATCTACTAATTCTTGTCCGTCATTTGCTTCGAAAACTATGTTAAAATTAGGTTCACGCTGCAACAAGAATGAAATACCTTTTCTAAAAAGTACTTCATCATCTGCTAAAACAATATTTATTTTTGCGCTCATTTTTTAAAAATTAAATTCAATTTGAACACCTTTATCAATTTCGGATTGAACATTTATGTAACCGCCTAAGAAATTGATTCTACTTTCAATGTTTTGCATTCCGATTCCTCTTTTTTGATTTCCAAAATTGGTCTTAAATCCTACACCATTGTCTGAATAAAAACAAGTATTTTGTTTGTTTTTACTTACAAAAGTAATAGAAATATTTGTGGATTTTCCGTGACGGATTGAATTATTTAGCAATTCTTGTAAGATTCTAAAAATATGCAATTGTTTGTTTGTTTCTAATGAACTAAAATCCAAATCATTAACATACTCAATTTGTACATTTTTAGCCGATGAAAATTCTAACACTAATTCTTCAATAGCCGCATGTAAACCAAACTTTTCGAAAACTGGCGGCAGTAAATCATGAGCAATTCTTCTTGAATTCTCTAGTGCTTTTTTTGTTAAAGTAACAATATTATCAATAATTTCAGCATATTCCGCTTCAGATAAATTTGGGGTTTTAAGCAAATGTGTATTTAAAGAAACTACATTCAATTTAGAGCTAATATCGTCATGTAAATCTTGTGCAATTCGCATTCTTTCATCTTCTTGTGTTTGAATGACCGATTGTAATATTTCTTTTTGATAATGTAATTCTTGATTCTTTTTTTCAACGGCGATTTTTACAATCTTCTTACGAGAAAAGTAAAAGAACAGCACCAAGGTTAAAAAAACACTAAAAAAAGCAAATAAAATAAATAGGAATGCTTTTATAATTTGATCTACAGCAAGATGTGTAACTTCCATATTTATTGAAATTTAAGTTTTTTTAATTGGTATAATAAAATTACAGAATAAACAATATAAACTACATCATAAGAATGCCCAGCTAAATCACTCACAACATCATTAAATTCATTCATATAATCATAATCTATTTGAATACTAGATAATGGCCAAGTTAAATAACAGAAAAACAGAATTGTTTTTAGAGTTAATATTGCAAAATTAGCCCAATATAACTCTTGTTGTGAATTGTATTCATTATATAAATACATTACACTGTAAACTATAATTGGAAAAATGGTTATATAAATATCTTGATAATGAAATACAAAAAAGGAATCCGGAAAGAGTAAATACTTAATTAACAAGTAGCTAACCACAATAATAAGAATAGATTCTACAACATTTCTCCATTTTTTGCTTTCAAATGAGTACGAATAAAATAAACTCAAAAAACCAAACTGCACTAAAAATATAATATTAATAAAAAAATGATTGTATATTCTGAACCATGGATAAAGTTTATCACTAATAAAGTTCAAAAAAACTTCAATTAAAAGAAATAGCGACAATATCTTATAGGGTTTACTTTTATTTTTAAATCCTATAAGATATAATATCGCAATTATAAAAGATAAAATATGTATGTAAAATTTAAATTTCACTTTTATGGAGTATTCAACGGACTTGATGGATCACAATGATTCGGACAAGGTTGTGTGCCGCAATAAATTGAAGAAGTCATGTCTTTTCCATTTACATCAACACCAACAAACATTAATCTTTGTACACCAGTTGCATCTACACCCATGTAGGCTCTAACATTTACTACACCAGCTGTATTTACTAATTGCTGTAACACATTTAAGGGAATTAAATGAGCTTTTGCTAATGGTTTTGGTGGATTGGTTTGCCATGACTTTGCATATGCTTTTGCATCAATTAAGGGGATATTGTAATTTGGCATAATTTTAGTTTTTTTTAGTTAATTATTTAAAAATAACAAAAATTACAATACAAAATACCAAAATTTAACAAAATTTCAAATTAAAACGGAACATCGCTATTTTCATCAAAACTACTATTCATACTGCTACCAAAAGCATCATTTGGCGAAGGAAAATTTGGAGTAGCAAATGGGTTAGCCTGTGCATCTAAATTCATTTTAGATGTAAAAGAATCATCATAAGACATACCAAATTCATCTAAATTATCAAACTTACCGAATTGTCCTAAGAATTTTAAACGAATGTTATCTAAACTACCATTTCTATGCTTTGCTACAATAAATTCAGCTTGATTTGTGGTTGGAGCCGCTTCTTCATCATCCCAGTTATCAATTTTATAATATTCTGGTCGATAAATAAACGATACAATATCGGCATCTTGCTCAATTGCTCCAGATTCACGTAAATCTGATAACAAAGGTCTTTTACTTGAACCACGAGTTTCTACCGCACGAGATAACTGAGAAAGTGCAATTACTGGCACACTTAGTTCTTTCGCTAAAGCTTTCAAACTTCGAGAAATCATCGAAATTTCTTGCTCTCTGTTTCCGCCACCTTTTCCAGAGGTTCCAGCAGACATTAATTGCAAATAATCGATTACAATAAGTTTAATTCCGTGCTGCGAAACCAAACGTCTGGCTTTCGCACGCAAATCGAAAATAGATAACGAAGGCGTATCATCGATATATAATGGCGCTTTTTCTAAATCTTTAACTTTTACGTTTAATTGTTCCCATTCATGAGGTTCTAAATCTCCTTTACGAAGTTTTTCAGAAGTTAATCCGGTTTCACTGGAAATCAAACGCGTGATCAATTGTACAGATGACATCTCAAGGGAAAACAAAGCCACAGGTTCGTTATTTGTGACTGCGATATTTCTGGCCATTGATAATACAAAAGCCGTTTTTCCCATACCTGGTCGAGCAGCAATAATAATTAAATCTGAAGGTTGCCAACCTGATGTTAAATCGTCTAACTTTCTAAAACCTGTTGGAATTCCGGATAAACCTTCTTTATTGGAAATCTCTTCTATACGTTGCTTGGCTTGATTTACTAAACTCTGAGCCGTTTCATAACCTTTTTTAAGATTTCCTTGTGTGATTTCGTACAGATTCGTTTCTGCTGTATCTAGTAGATCGAAAACATCCATTCCTTCATCGTAACAATCTTCTATTAATTTACTAGAAATTGTAATTAAACTTCTTTGAATAAATTTTTGTAGAATAATTCGAGCGTGGAAAACAATATGGGCTGAAGAGGCAATTTTCTGAGTAAGTTGAATCAAGTAAAAATCACTACCAGCCATTTCTAATTTTCCATTTCTTTTCAATTGAGCAGAAACAGTCAATAAATCGATAGGTTGTGGTGGTGTGCTATGAAACAATTGATTAATAGCTTCATAAATATACTTGTGTGCTTCTTTGTAAAAAACATCTGGATTTAATAAATCAATTACTTCACCTGGTGCTTTTATATCAATTAACATAGCTCCTAATACTGCTTCTTCAATATCTACAGCTTGCGGAGGTAATTTACCTTTTTCTAAATTAATAATAGTAGTTTTATCTACTCGAACAGGGTTTATATTTAACGATTTTTCCATAATGCGAATGTAATGTAATTAGTAGAAAAAATAAATTTTACTTGTTAATGAAAAACTGTTAACAACTCGCTACCAATTGTTGATATGTCAAAAAAAATCCGTCTCGTCTATAGAAGTAAACGAAACGGAATTTTTGTAATAATTTATGTATTATTCTGAAAATTCGCCCATATTAGCGTACTTATCCATTCTTTTTGACACTAAATCTTTTGTTGATAAGTCTTTTAACTCGTTGTACGATTTGGTAATATACTTTTCAACAGTTTTGAACATAGTTTCTTTATCACGATGTACACCACCTAGAGGTTCTGGTATGATATCGTCAATTAACTTTTGTTTTTTCATATCGATAGCCGTAAGCTTTAAAGCTTCTGCAGCTTGTTCTTTAAATTCCCAGCTTCTCCATAAAATAGAAGAACAAGATTCTGGAGAAATTACAGAATACCAAGTATTTTCTAACATAAATACCCTATCACCTACTCCAATTCCTAATGCACCGCCAGAAGCGCCTTCACCAATAATAATTGAAATAATAGGTGTTTTTAAACGAGCCATTTCGAAAATATTTCTTGCAATGGCTTCACCTTGTCCGCGCTCTTCTGCTTCTAAACCAGGATAAGCACCTGGAGTATCGATTAAAGTTAAAACTGGAAGATTGAATTTCTCTGCCATTTTCATTAAACGCAAGGCTTTTCGGTAACCTTCTGGATTAGCCATACCAAAATTACGCAATTGACGCATTTTAGTATTAATTCCTTTTTGTTGCCCGATAATCATGTACGACTGGCCGTTGATTCTTCCTAAACCACCCACCATCGCTTTATCATCTTTAAAACTTCTGTCGCCAAATAATTCTAAAAAAGTACCATCAGTTAAATTGGTAATATATTCTAACGTATAAGGTCTGTTAGGATGACGAGACATTTGTACTCTTTGCCAAGCCGTAAGATTTTTATAGATATCTTTTTTGGTTTGTTCTAATTTTTCTTCTAATTGTTTACAAGTTGCAGAAACATCAACATCAGACTCTTGTCCTAAGATAACACATTTTTCTAATTGATCTTCCAGCTCTTTTATTGGCAATTCAAAATCTAAATATTCCATAAAAGTTAGTTTTGTTAAATTTGTTTGTAATTACAAAGATACTATTTAAAAATTATTTGAATACTTTTTGAAACGATATCTAATTATTTTTTTTCTTATTTCTAATTAATCCATTCAAAATCACAGTAATAAGAATTATTGCTGCTCCAATATAAAAAGAGAAACCCATTTGCTCCTTTTTTTCAAAAATTAAAACGGCTAAAGCAATTCCATAAACAGGTTCTAAATTGATGGTAAGCATAACAGTATATGGAGAAATGAACTTCATTACAGACACGGAAGCAATAAAGGCATATGCTGTACAAACAGAAGCCAAAACAAACAACCACATTAAATCTGAAGCTGTTATCATAAAAAATTCTGTTGTAAATTGTCCACTAAAAAGTAAGAAGACACTTAAAAACAATACCCCACCAAATAGTTCGTAAAACGATACAATTGTAGCATCTATTCTTTGGGCAAATTTTCCGTTGATGATAGAAAAACTGGCTGATAAAAAAGCAGATGTTAAGGCTAAAAGCACACCTTGCATCGTACCAGACATATTACTATTTAAACTTGTTTGAATGAAATTAGGTTCTGAAGATTCAATTACAAAATACAAACCTATCAATACAATAAGTCCGAAAAGTATTTCGTACCAAACCATTTTCCTTTTATAAAAAATAGGTTCTAAAATTGATGTAAAAAAGGCTCCAGTAGATAAACAAGCCAACGTAATAGATATGTTTGAAACTTTAATTGCTTTAAAAAAGGTAATCCAATGCAAAGCTATAATTAGTCCCGAAATCAATAATAAACTAATGTCTTTTTTTGTTAATTTAAAACTTGTTTTTTTATATAAAATATAACCAAAAATTAGCAATACTGCTAATGACATACGCCACCAAACTAAAGGCAAAGCATCTAATGAAATTAACTTTCCTAAAACCGCTGTAAATCCCCATATAAATACAATTAAATGAAGATGTAAATTATGTTTAAAATTAACGTCTGGCATTTCGTAACAAATAAAAGGCTAATATTCCAAAAACAATGTTAGGAAACCAAACTGCTAAAAAAGGAGGTATACTAGATTTTTCAGCTAAAGTTCCAAAAATTTTATCAAAAAATACGAAAGAAAATGCCACTAAAATTCCAATGGCAAGATTAACTCCCATTCCGCCTCTTCGTTTCATAGCTGAAACTGCAACAGCAATAATAGTTAATATGAAAGCAGAAGCTGGTAGACTAAATTTCTTATATAAAACTACTAAATAGACATCTAAATTAGAACTTCCTTTGGCTCTTTCTTTATCAATAAACGTTACCAAATCGAAAATATTCATCGTTTCGGCTACATAAATTACCGGAGTTAAATCGTCAGGTTCAAATTCAAACTTTCTTGTTAATTTTTCTTGTTTTTCAATAATATCGCCGTTTTTTCCAACCGATCTTTTCACGTAGTTAAATAAAGTATAATCTTTCGTTTTATCATTATATTTAACTTTGTTGGCGTATAATTTGTATTCTAATTTATTACCGTTAAACTTTTCATAAATGAAATCGAATCCCGTTTTTGATATTACATTATAACTGCTTACATACATGTAATCTGTTGCATTTACTTGACGGAAAATATCTGAAGTTTGACGTTGTTCTACATTTTTTTTAAGATACGTATATCTAAAATCCCAATACTTTTCACTGGCATCTGGCAAAATAAAAAATCCCATCAATAAAGTAACAAAAGAAACTAAAGTAGCACCGATAAGATAAGGTCTTAAAAATCGGGTAAATGAAATTCCGGAACTTAATATAGCAATAATTTCTGTGTTATTGGCCAATTTTGAAGTAAACCAAATGATGGATAAAAACAGAAAAATAGGGAATAATAAATTGGCAAAATAAATGGTAAAACCATAGTAGTAAACCAAAACATCTTTAATAGCCACATTATTTTCAATCATACGATTGATTTTTTCCGACACGTCAATTATAATTCCGATAGGAATAAACATAAACAACATGGCTGTAAATGTGATTAAGTATCTTTTAAATATGTACCAATCTATTTTTTTCATTCTATTTTAGACTTTTTTAGACATTTAAAATTTTAAACATTTAGAATTCTAGAATACATTTAATCTAAAATCTAATATTTCAAAAACTTATAATCTTGTTGTAACTTTTTTAACCATAATTTCTTTCCACGCACGAAAAGTTCCTGCTAAAATTTGTCTTCTAGCTTCACGTACCAACCACATATAAAAACCTAAATTATGTATCGTAGCAATTTGTTTTCCTAAAAGCTCATCAGCAATAAACAAATGTCTTAAATACGCTTTTGAGTAATCTGTATCTACATAGGTGTGCGCCATGCTATCGATAGGAGAAAAATCTTCTTCCCATTTTTTATTTTTGATATTGATAAAACCTTCAGAAGTAAATAACATTCCGTTACGAGCATTTCGAGTTGGCATTACACAATCGAACATATCAATTCCTAAGGCAATATTTTCTAGAATATTAGCTGGAGTTCCTACACCCATTAAATAGCGTGGTTTATCTTTTGGTAAAATGGCTGTAACCACTTCTGTCATGGCATACATTTCTTCTGCTGGTTCACCAACAGAAAGTCCACCAATAGCATTTCCAACTTGATTTCTGCTGGCAATAAATTCTGCAGATTTTGCGCGTAAATCTTTGTACGTACTTCCTTGAACTATTGGAAAAAAAGCTTGAGAATATCCGTATTTAAAAGGTAAAGTTTCTAAATGATTGATACATCTATCTAACCAACGATGCGTCATGTGCATAGAACGTTGAGCATATCTGTAGTCGCAAGGATAAGGTGTACATTCATCGAAAGCCATAATAATATCAGCTCCAATTGTTCGTTGCGTTTCCATTACATTTTCTGGAGAAAAAAAATGATACGAACCATCTAAATGTGACTTAAACTTTACACCTTCTTCTTTAATTTTTCGTCTTCCAGATAAAGAATAAACCTGGTAGCCACCAGAATCGGTTAAAATATTTCGATCCCAATTCATAAATTTATGCAATCCACCTGCTTTTTCTAAAATATCTAATTTTGGTCTTAAATATAAATGATAGGTATTTCCTAAAATAATATCTGGATTTATATCGTTTTTTAATTCACGTTGGTGCACACCTTTCACAGAAGCAACCGTACCAACAGGCATAAAAATAGGTGTTTCAATAACACCGTGATCTGTAGTTATAAGTCCAGCTCTTGCTTGGCTTTGAGCGTCAGTTTTTAATAAATCAAATTTCATTATAGTATTTTAATGGGCAAATATAATTTAAAAGATTAGAAGTTAGAAGTTAGAACTTGGAAGTTTTTATAACTTTACAATAAAATTAACGCTTGAAAGGAATTAATTTAAGATTAATTTTGCAGAAATAAAAAATAATACTAATTTTGCAACCTCTTTAATCAACCTCTGGCGAAAGACGTGTATGTTGCTTAAAATTAATGTTTTATATTGATATTATGTCAAATTTAATGGATTTCGTTCAAAACGAAATGGTAACTAAAAAAGATTTTCCTAATTTTAATGCAGGAGATACAATCACTGTATACTACGAAATTAAAGAAGGTGAAAAAACTAGAACTCAGTTTTTTAAAGGAGTTGTAATTCAGAAAAGAGGTTCTTCTTCTACTGAAACGTTTACGATTCGTAAAATGTCTGGAGCAGTTGGTGTTGAGCGTATCTTCCCAATTAACATGCCAGCTTTACAAAAAATTGAAATGAACCAAAAAGGTAAAGTACGTAGAGCAAGAATTTACTACTTTAGAGAGCTTACTGGTAAAAAAGCAAAAATCAAAGAAAGAAGAGGTTAATCTTTTTATTTGTTCTTATAAAAATCCCGATAATATCGGGATTTTTTTTTATCCTTAATTTAAGAGCTAAAATTTATCAAATATGTATTTTTTTTGACATAAAATATGAATTCATAAAATTCATCAAATTTTACTGCTTACCAATTAATCTAGTCTTTAATTTATTATATTTGCTAACCTATAATTTAAGAAACAAACAAACAATATAAATTATGTCAAAAATTTTTTATACCATTACGGATGAAGCTCCTATGCTTGCCACACATTCGTTATTACCTATCGTAAAAGCGTTTACCAAAAGTGCAAATATAGAAATGGAAACCAGAGACATTTCTTTGGCAGCAAGAATACTATCCAACTTTCCGGAATACTTAAATGACAACCAAAAAGTAGCTGACAATTTAGCCGAACTTGGCTTATTAGCTACAACACCAGAAGCAAATATTATAAAACTTCCTAACATATCTGCATCTGTTTCGCAATTAAAAGAAGCTATTTCAGAATTACAAACTTTAGGATTTAATATCCCAAACTTCCCAGAAGATCCACAAAACGATAGTGAAAAAGAAATCAAATCAAAATACAGTAAAGTACTTGGTTCTGCAGTAAATCCTGTCTTACGAGAAGGAAATTCTGACCGAAGAGCGCCAAAAGCAGTAAAAAATTATGCCAAAGTGAATCCTCATAAAATGGGAATTTGGACAGCAGATAGCCAAACAGAAGTGGCTCACATGAATGAAGGCGATTTTTATGGCACAGAAACATCTACAACAGTAGAAACTGATTCTAAATTCAGAATTGTTTTTGAAAATACAGACGGAACCTCAACGGTTTTAAAAGATTTTGCCAACTTAAAAGCTGGTGAAATAATTGATAGTTCTGTAATGAATTTAAAAGCTTTAAAAGCTTATTCTAAAAAAACTATAGCTTACGCAAAAGAGAAAAACGTAATGCTTTCTGCACATTTGAAAGCAACCATGATGAAAATTTCTGATCCCATTATTTTTGGAGCTATCGTGGAAACGTATTTTGAAGAAGTATACACTAAATATGCTGACTTATTCAAATCATTAGACATCCATCCAAATAATGGTTTACAAGATTTATACAATAAAATTGCTGGAATTTCTGAAGAAAATGCCATTAAAAATGACTTAGCCACAGCTTTAGCAAATGGACCAAAAGTGGCCATGGTAAATTCAGATAAAGGAATTACTAATTTTCACGTTTCTTCTGATGTTATTGTAGATGCTTCAATGGCTGCCTTAGCGAGAAGCGGTGGAAAAATGTGGAACAAGGAAGGAAAAGAAGAAGATACCATTGCCATGATCCCAGATCGTTCATATGCCGGATTTTATAGTGCAGTTATTGACGACATGAAAAAACACGGTGCTTTAGATCCAAAAACAATGGGTTCTGTTCCAAATGTTGGATTAATGGCTCAAAAAGCAGAAGAATATGGCTCTCATGACAAAACGTTTCAATTATTTGCAAACGGAACTGTTAAAGTGGAAAATGAAAACGGAGAAACATTACTTTCTCAAAATGTAGAAACTGGTGATATTTTCAGAATGTGCCAAACCAAAGACGCTCCTATTCAAGATTGGGTAAAATTAGCAGTTAACAGAGCGCGTTTATCAGACACACCTGCCATATTTTGGTTAGACAAAGACAGAGCTCACGATAGAGAAATTATCAAGAAAGTTGAAAAATACTTAAAAAATTTCGACACAACCGGATTAGACATCCGAATTTTAGATGTTAAAGACGCGATGACTGAAACGCTAAAAAGAATTAGAGAAGGAAAAGACACTATTTCTGTTTCTGGAAACGTTTTACGTGATTATTTAACCGATTTATTTCCAATTTTAGAATTAGGAACATCTGCAAAAATGCTTTCAATTGTACCTTTAATGAATGGTGGTGGATTGTTTGAAACCGGTGCTGGTGGATCTGCTCCAAAACACGTAGAACAATTTACTGAAGAAGGCTATTTACGTTGGGACTCGTTAGGAGAATTTTTAGCCTTACAAGCCTCTTTAGAACATTTGGCACAAACTCAAAATAATCCTAAAGCACAAATTTTAGCAGATACATTAGACGAAGCCAATGCTAAATTCCTAGCCAATGATAAATCTCCTGCAAGAAAAGTTGGGGAAATTGATAACAGAGGTTCTCATTTTTATTTAGCCTTATATTGGGCTCAAGCTTTGGCCGCGCAAAATAATAACACAGAATTAAAAGCACACTTCGAACCTATTGCTGCAGCACTAACTGCAAATGAAGCAAAAATTGATGCTGAGTTAATTGCCGCACAAGGCAAAAAACAAGAAATTGCTGGATACTATCATCCAAATGAAAACTTGTTAAATATTGCTATGCGACCAAGTACAACTCTAAATGACATAATAAATAAAATGTAATTTTTGTTAATTATAACTATTTGAAGGCGATGTAAAATTAATTACATCGCCTTTTTATTAACTTCTACTTAACATCTGATTCGTAACAATTGTCCGAAATTTGCGTCAAACTTTGAAACAAATTACAATGAAAAAATACCACTTTCTTATATTCCTATTTTCATTTATAATTACTTCCGCTTTTTCGCAAGAGAAATTCACACTTAGTGGAGTGGTTAAAGATAAAAATTCTAACGAAACATTAATTGGAGTTACTATTTCATTTGAAAATGAAGGAATTACAAGAACCTCTACTACAAATGAATATGGATTTTACTCCATTTCATTACCAAAAGGCGACTACATTATCCAAATTAATTCTTTAAGTTACACCGGACTTACTGAAACTATATCCTTAAATTCTAACCAAAAAAAGGATTTTACTTTGTTAGAGAAAAGTAACGAAATTGAACAAGTTATAGTGAATGGAAATGCTAAAAAACTTAAAATAGACAAACCTGAAATGAGTGTGAATAAATTAAGTATCGCACAAATAAAAGCCATGCCAGCCATTTTAGGAGAGGTAGATGTAATCAAATCCATTTTAACTTTACCGGGTGTAACCAATGCTGGTGAAGGACAATCAGGTTTTAATGTTCGTGGTGGTGCAGCCGATCAAAACTTAATACTTTTAGATGAAGCCACAATTTATAATTCTTCACATTTATTCGGATTTTTCTCTGTTTTCAATGCCGATGCGATAAAAGACTTAAAACTGTATAAAGGTGGAATTCCTGCTCGATTTGGAGGAAGAGTAGCCTCTGTTTTAGACATTTATCAAAAAGAAGGAAATAGTAAAAAATTTGGGATGACCGGTGGAATCGGATTAATTTCGAGTAGAATACTAGCTGAAGGCCCGATAGTTAAAGACAAAGGATCCTTTTTAGTTGCAGGAAGAAGCAGTTATGCCCATTTATTTTTAAAATTAGCTGACAACGAAAACTCAGCTTATTTTTATGATTTAAACACCAAAATTAATTACAAACTTAACGAAAATAACAACTTATTTCTTTCAGGATATTTCGGTAGAGATGTATTTGACATTAACCAACAATTTGTTAATACTTACGGAAATTCTGTTTTAAATGTGCGTTGGAATCACTTGTTCAATGATAAATTATTTTCAAATGCTTCTTTCATTTATAGCGATTACTACTATGGTTTAACTTTAGATTTTATTGGTTTCAATTGGGAAAGTGGCATTAAAAATTATAATTTCAAATACGATTTTAAACACTATTTTTCTGATAACTTCAAACTGTTTTATGGCGCAAATGCCATTTATTACGATTTTAATCCTGGAAAAATTGAACCTATAGATTCGGAATCTGGAATTAACGAAAAACAATTAGCCAAAAAACACGCTTTCGAACCTGCGTTTTATATCGATGCCGAACAAAAACTAACAGATAAGCTTTCTATTAATTATGGTTTAAGATACAGTATGTTTTATAGATTAGGAGCAGAAACTGTAAATATTTATGCCAATAATCAACCGGTAACTTACGATGCCGATTTAGGAATTTACGAAAAAGCAACTCCAATAGACACTAAATACTATGGTAAAAACCAAACAATTGCCAGCTTTGACAATTTAGAACCGAGAATAGCCATTGCTTACACCCTTAACGAAAAGCAATCTGTAAAAGCAAGTTACAACAGAATGAGTCAGTATTTACATTTAATTTCTAACACCCAATCGCCTACTCCATTAGATGTTTGGACGCCAAGTGATGACTTTTTAAAACCTCAGATTTTAGATCAATTTGCAGTTGGATATTTCAAAAATATTAAAGATGGCGATTATACTTTAGAAGTTGAATCTTTTTACAAAACAGTAAAAAATAGATTAGACTATATTGACGGTGCCGATTTAATTGCCAACGAAGCCATTGAACAAGTATTACTTCCAGGAAAAACTCGCGCTTACGGATTAGAAGTTATGGTTAAGAAAAATGTCGGTAACCTTTCGGGTTGGGTTTCTTACACACTTTCTCGCTCTGAACAATTAACAGAAGGAAGAACGCCAATAGAAACAGGAATAAACAATGGAAATTGGTACAAAACAGGTTGGGATAAAACGCACAACATTTACGTAACTGGAATGTATAAATTAAACGAAAAATGGAGTTTTGGAAGTATTTTCACCTATCAAACCGGGCAACCAGTTACTTTTCCAACGGCGCAATATCAATACCAAGGTATAAATGTTCCTGTATATGGAAATAGAAATGAAGATAATTTACCAGCTTATCATCGTATAGACGTTTCTGCTACTTTAAATCCGACCAAAAATAAAGATAGAAAATGGCAAGGTGAATGGGTTTTTTCAATTTATAATCTTTACGGAAGAAGAAATGCCGCATCCATAAATTTCAGACAAAACCAAGATACCGGATCAAACGAAGCCGTTAGACTTTCAATTTTCGGAATTGTACCAAGTGTGACTTATAATTTTAAATTTTAAAATAATGAAAACAAGTATAAAATATATAATTTTTGCCTTTAGCTTTGCTTTTTTTAGTTGCGAAGATGTTGTAAATGTTGATTTAAATAATAGTGAACCCAAACTTGTGATAGATGCATCCATTAAATGGGAAAAAGGTACTTCAGGAAATAATCAAACGATTCGTTTAACAACAACAGGCGATTATTTTAACAATTCTGTTCCTGCAGCTAATGGCGCTATTGTAACCATTACTGATTCTAATGCTGTTGTATACAACTTTATTGAAGATGGCACAACTGGAATCTATAAATGCACCAATTTTAACCCTGTATTAAATGGTATTTACACACTTTCTGTAAGTTATTTGGGGCAAGTTTATACGGCTACCGATCAGTTATATCCTGTACCAACCATCACAACAATTGAACAAGATTTAAACGGAATTACTGGAAATGAAATCGAATTAAAATTCAACTTTCAAGATAATGGAACTCAAGAAAATTTCTATTTAGAAGAATACAAAGTTCCCTTTAGACCTTTTCCTCTTTTAGGTGTTTTTAATGATGAATTTACTAATGGAAATCAAATGTTTTCTTTAATTATTGATGAAGACATAAAAGCTGGGCAAAACATCAATTTTACTTTACACGGTATTTCAGAGCGTTATCATAATTATATGAATATTTTAATTGGAATTTCCGGCGGATTAAGTAATGGTCCATTCAGTACGCCGCCAGCAACGGTAAAAGGAAATATCATCAACCAAACGAATCCTGTTGATTATCCTCTAGGGTATTTCAGATTGTCTGAAGTGGATGTGAGAAATTATGTAGTGCAATAATAAAAATCATTATTAATTTTAAACACAGATTTAGGAAATTATATTAATTTTATAATTCCTTAAATCTGTGTTTCTTTTTTCATCAAATTCCAAAAATCAATAAAAAAGAATATCTTTGAAGTAAGTATAAATTCAAACAAGAAACTTGAAACTTGAAACTAGAAACATAAAAACATGTCATCACATCACATTGTCCGAGACGATCAAGAGCCTGCTTTAATTATTGCGAATGGTTTAGCCTGCAATTCAGAATTATTAGGACAACTTTTAGAATGGTCGCCTTACGTAATTGTGTTAGATTCTGCCATAGAACGTGTAGTGGAATTAGGTATAAAAGTAGATGTTTTATTAGGCGACTTCGATAGAGATTTTGACGCACAATTTTATAAAGAAAACCATTATCCCATAGAAATTGTTCACACGCCAGATCAAAATAAAACCGATTTACAAAAAGCATTTGATTTTCTAATAGCAAAAGGTCATAAAGCCGTAAATGTGGTTTGGGCAACAGGCAAACGTGCCGATCATACATTAAACAATTTTTCTACATTAGTAGCTTACAGAAATCAATTAAAAGTGGTGCTGTTTGATGATCATTCGAAAGTGTTTTTACTTTCTAATTCTTTTAAAAAATGGTATCCAAAAGATGCTATTATTTCTTTAATTCCTTTAGGAAAAGTAGCAGGGATAACTACTGAAAACTTATTTTATCCACTACAAAATGAAAGTTTAGAATTAGGCTACAGAACCGGAAGTAGTAACCACGTGGCAGAAGATGGAATAGTAACTATAACACACGAAAGTGGAAATTTACTATTAATTGAAAGCTTCGAATAAGTAATGTAAATTAAGATTCATTATAAACTATTCAATTTGTAACTCTTGTTACAATATACTTTTAGAAGTTGCGTTAGATTTACTTAAACAAATCTTAAAATATAATGAAAAAAATATTTCTAATAGTATTACTATTTGCCCTTTCCTTTACTTTCGGACAACAAAAATCTTTTACAAGTTCTGTAGAAACTGCTAAAACAGAAAACAAAAAAGTTTTACTTTATTTTTCTGGATCTGATTGGTGTGCACCTTGCGTGAAATTTAAAAAATTCATTGTAAACACTCCTGAATTTCAAACTTTTGCTACTGCTAATTTAGTTATTTATAATGCGGATTTCCCAAGACTTTCAAAAAATAAATTAGCAAAAGAAGTTGAAAAAGAAAACGAAACGTTAGCAGACAAATACAATTCAAAAGGAATATTTCCTTTAATCCTATTATTAGATACAGAAGGAAATGTTTTAAAAAAATGGGAAGAATTTCCAAAAGAAACGGTGGAAGAATTTATTGGAAAACTGAAAGAATAATGCGTTACAAAAAGAATCTAAAATTGATGGGAAATCGGTTTGAGATTTCTATTGTGGCTGATGATGAAAACTTCGCTTATCAAAATATAGATTTAGCTGTTGCTGAAATTAGCAGAATTGAAAAACTACTGACCACATTTTCAACGGAAAGCATTACATATCAAATTAATGAAAATGCAGGAATACAACCGGTTGAAGTTCCAAAAGAAGTGTACGATTTAATTTTTCGATGTCAAATGATATCAAAAATGACTCAAGGCGCTTTTGATATTAGTTACGGAAGCATCGATAAAAAATTCTGGAATTTCGACATAAACATGACGGCTTTACCAGATAAAAATGAAGCAAAAAAAGCAGTAGCTCTAATCAATTACGAAAACATCATTCTGAATGAAAAGGATCAAACTGTTTTTTTAAAAAACAAAGGCATGCGAATTGGTTTTGGAGGAATTGGAAAAGGCTACGCCGCAGAATGTGCCAAAAAAATAGTAAAACTAAATGGAATTGAAAGTGGTATCATAAATGCAGCAGGAGATTTAACCGCTTGGGGATTTCAGGAAAATGGAACACCTTGGACAATCGGAATTGCCGATCCAAATAAAAAAGAAAGTATATTTTCTACTTTTAATATTACCAATACATCTGTAGCGACTTCTGGAAACTATGAAAAATATGTAGTGATAGACGGGAAAAAATATTCTCACACGATTGATCCAAAAACAGGGTATCCTATTTCAGGCATTAAAAGTGTCACCATAATTGCAGAAAACGCAGAAATTGCTGATGCTTTAGCTACTCCAGTTACTGTAATGGGAATTGAAGTGGGCTTAAACTTTATCAACCAAATTCCGAATATAGGATGCATTATTATCGACGATTATGATAAAACCTATTGTTCTAAAAACATAAATATTACTTAAAATAAAATGATATATCGCTTTAAGCGAGTAAATAAACCAAATTCTAAACATAAAAGCTATGAGTAAAAAGATAATATTCGTTTGGGCTTTAGTAACTCTAGCCAGTTGCTCGCAAGTCAAAGAATACCAAAAATCAAAAATAAATGATTCAGATATGGAATTAGCCGCAAAAAAATCTGAGAAATTCGAAAACACATTTATGTTGTATCGCGAAGCAAGTTCTGGTGCCAATGGTGGAAAAACCGGCGGTGGATGTGGTTGTAATTAATAAAATTAACTAATGAAAAAACGTATTATATCAGCCGCCTTCTTGGCATTTTTATTTTCTAATGCCATAAAAGCACAAGACACTAAAACCGATTCAACTGCCTATAAAAAACAAAAACTTAAAATTGAAGAAGTTAATTTTATTTCCAGTTATTATTCGCAAGATGGACAAAACTCTGCTGTAACTGGCGGTGTGGGAACTGAAAAATTAACAGATATTGCTACTACTTTAGACATTAAAGTGTCGCGTTATAACAAAAATCTTAACAAACAAACTTTTGGTTTTGAATTAGGAGTAGATTCCTATACCTCCGCTTCATCAGATAATATAGATCCAAGTACGGTTACTTCCGCTTCTTATCAAGATGTTCGTGTGTATCCATCGTTAAATTATTCGGTAGAAAATGAAGAAAAAGGTAGAATTTACAGCGCTGGAATTTCTACTTCTGCAGAATACGATTATTTTTCAGTTGGAGGAAATATTGGATTCACGCAACTTTCTAAAGACAAAAACAGAGAATTATCTTTAAAAGCAATGGTTTTTTTCGATACTTGGAAAGTAATCTTACCTATTGAATTAAGAGATAATCCAGACAATCCGAATTACAAACAAAACGATTCGAAACCCAGAACTTCCTATAATTTAGGACTAACATTTTCTCAAATTGTAAATAAAAATTTCCAAATGGCACTTTTAGTCGATGCAGGCTATCAGCAAGGATTATTAGCAACAAAATTCAATAGAGTATATTTTAACGATATACTTGCAACAGTTAAATCTGAGAATTTACCCGATACACGTTTTAAATTACCAATCGGATTGCGAACTAGCTACTTTTTAGGAGACCATATCATTTTAAGAGGATTTTACAGATACTATTTTGACAATTGGGATATCAAATCGCATACCTTTAGTTTTGAACCTACTATCAAATTATCTGCGTTTTCATCACTTTCTATTCC
This sequence comes from Flavobacterium difficile, assembly GCF_011392115.1. GTDB lineage: Bacteria > Bacteroidota > Bacteroidia > Flavobacteriales > Flavobacteriaceae > Flavobacterium > Flavobacterium difficile. The sequence goes on along the minus strand of NZ_JAAJBT010000002.1, from coordinate 216,869 downwards.
GTATAGATATTATGTACAAACCTCTGCAGAATATTTCAAACCGATTTTCCAACATCAGTTAAATCAGGAATTCTTTACAAGTGATTTCGATTTATCAGCCTTTTCAAGTAATATGATAGGTTTAGGATATAAAATCACAGATTCCAATAAAGGATTATTTCTTGCGAAACACTTTAACAGTTTAGAATTACGATACGGCTATTACCACAGAAATAATGGCTTAGCTTCACACATTCTAACTTTAGCCATGAAGTTCAAATAAATAAAAAGGCGATTTCCAAAAGAAATCGCCTTACTTTTAACTTGGCTCTTTTAACTTCACTCTTTTTACTTGGCTCTTTTTACTTGACTCTTTTTACTTGGCTCTTTTAACTTGGCTCTTTTAACTTCACTCTTTTTACTTGACTCTTTTTACTTGACTCTTTTTACTTGACTCTTTTTACTTGACTCTTTTTACTTGACTCTTTTTACTTGACTCTTTTTACTTGACTCTTTTTACTTGGCTCTTTTTACTTGGCTCTTTTTACTTGACTCTTTTTACTTGACTTTTTTTACTTGGCTCTTTTTACTTGACTCTTTTTACTTGACTCTTTTTACTTGACTTTTTTTACTTGGCTCTTTTTACTTGACTCTTTTTACTTGACTCTTTTTACTTGGCTCTTTTTACTTGACTCTTTTTACTTGCCTCTTTTTACTTGGCTCTTTTTACTTGACTCTTTTTACTTGGCTCTTTTTACTTGACTCTTTATACTTGGCTCTTCATTTACGAAGCTGTTCCTTATACATTTCAAAATTCGCTTTATCTTTTTCTGACAAAACCGGTTCGTTTACTGGATATTTTTGCAATTCTTCCCACATAATTTTCGCCACTAAATAACGTGCCATATCTTTATCATCAGCAGGAATAATATACCAAGGTGCTTTTTCATTAGAAGTTTTATTTAAAATTTCTTCGTAATACTTCATATAATCGTCCCAAAATCCTCTTTCTTTCAAATCGCCTGATGAAAATTTCCATTGATGGTTTTCATCTTCCAATCGCTTTAGCAAACGCTTTTTTTGTTCGTTTTTACTCATATAAAAGAAAAACTTCATCACAATCGTTCCATTTTGAGTAATATGCTTTTCGAAATTATTAATTTGTTCGAAACGGTTTTCCCAAAATTCAGGTTGAATATCTGCAACATTTTCGATTCCAGGTAAATTTTCATTCAAAATATATTCTGGATGCACGCGAGTCACCAACAAATTTTCATAATGAGTTCTATTGAAAACCGCAAACTTACCTTTTTCAGGCAAAGCCAAATAATGACGCCATAAATAATCGTGCTCCAATTCGGTACTATTTGGTGTTTTAAAACTGTGCACCACTACTCCACGCGGATTAAATTCCTTAAAAACTTCTCGAATCAAACTGTCTTTTCCGCTCGTATCCATACCTTGTAAACCAATCAAAACGCCATATCTATTGTGTGCATACATGATATCTTGCCATTCACTCAACTTGTTTCGAAGTTGATCTAGTTCTTCCTCTTTCTTATCATCATCCCAAAAACTATCCAATTCTGTTTTATAATCTGATAATTTTATTTGTTTTGTCACTTTATAATCTTCTAAACTGAAATTTTCCATATTTTTACGTTTATTATTTGAAGCTATTTCCTGCTATCCGCTATATTCCCGATGAAAAATCGGGAGATGCCGCTACTATCAGGGCTAGACATTCGTTTTCAAAACATAAATATATGCAAAATTTTCAATTAACCGATTTCTGTCACATCAAAGGAATTGGTTCGGCCTCAGGCTTAATTTATTATCAAGAGGTACTTTTTATCATTTCAGACAATAGTACATTTTTATATCAATATGTCATTGACAAAGAGGTTGTGCTAAAATTTCCTTTAGTTGAAAATCCACAAGAAAATATTGCAAAAAAAGACAAATTGGATTTAGAAGCCATGACAAGTTATGGAAATCAAATTTTTATTTTTGGTTCGGGTTCAACTTCTCAAAGAAATACAATGTTTTCTTTAAATTTAGAAAATGATGCATTAAATAAAAACGACCTATCGTATTTATATCAAATGCTAAGAAATTTAGCATCGTTGGAGGAAGATGAGCTTAACATTGAAGGTGCCATTTGTATCCATAAAACGATGTTGCTTTTTCAAAGAGGTAATGGTGCAAACGGCAAAAACGGAATTTTCATCGTACCAGATAACCCGGAACAACCACAAGGTTTTGTAACAGTAAAACTTCCAAAAATTTCTAACGTTGAATTTACTTTTACTGATGCCATTTTAGTGGATAATTTCATTTATTTTTTGGCTTCAGCAGAAGATACAATTTCAACTTATGAAGACGGCGAAGTTTTAGGTTCTCTAATTGGAAAAATGAATGCTGAAACTTTCGAAATATTGGAAACTCAAATTATTTCTAATTCTCATAAATTTGAAGGAATTACTTTATACAAAAACGATGAAAATGAAATAAATTTCCTACTTTGCGAAGACACTGATACAGACGTATTAGAATCGAAAATTTATAAATTAACTGTAAAAAAATAAAAATGAATCCAATTTTTAAACAAAATGTCTTTCTTGTAAAAGAACAAGTTGGCATGTTCAAAGCCTCAAACAATTTCGATATTTTTAATCCAGAGAACAATGAATTAGTTTTAACGTGTAGAGAACCCAATTTGGGATTTTTCACGAAACTTTTTCGTTTTACAGACTACAAAAGAATGACACCCTTCGATATTGAAATCAGAACTGCGGCTGGCGAGCTGGTTGTTCAAATTAAAAGAGGTGTCACTATTTTCCGTTCAGATATTGATGTTTTTGATGGTGGTGGAAGAAAAATTGGCGTTTTCAAACAGCAATTCTTCTCTTTTGGTGGGCGATTTGAAGTACACGATCAACACGATAAAAACTTATGCACACTTCAAGGAAAATGGACAGGTTGGGATTTCAAATTCAGTAAAGACAATAAAGAATTGGCTTCTGTTTCAAAAAAATGGGCTGGTTTAGGGAAAGAGTTTTTTACTAGTGCTGATAACTATGTTATTAATATTACTGATGTGGCTGAGGAAAATCCACTTCGCCAATTGATTATTGCTGCTGTAATGTGTATAGATATGGTTTTTAAAGAATAATTCTTAAAATTTAAAAAATCGTAGGCTTAAAACTTGCGATTTTTTTTTGTAACAATTCTTAAAAAGAATACACAAATAGAAAAAAACTATACTATATGATTAAACATTTTCTCACACTCGAATGGAAAGCTTTTATCCGTTCGGCCTCTTTTAAAACCAATTTAGTTTTTAAAATTTTTATGGCCTTAGGGTTCTTATATTTTGCGCTAATTTTTGTAGCTGCCGGATTTGGAGCTTTTTACGGTTTAAAAAAAGCTGGTTTAGAACCTTTACAAGCTATCAATAAATTTTTAATTTACTATTTATTCGGCGATTTAATGTTGCGCTATTTTTTTCAAAAAATTCCAACCTTAACCATCCGACCGCTATTGGTTTTACCAATTAAAAAAAATACAATCGTAAATTTTTCATTGGGAAAAACAGTATTAAACTATTTTAACATTACACATGCCTTCTTCTTCATTCCTTTCAGTATTATTTTATTAGTAAATGGATACAATGCTTTAGGAGTTATAACTTGGCATATTGGCATTTTATCCATCATTTTATGTATTAATTTTTTAAATATTTTAATCAATAACAAAGACGTTCTTTTTGGCATTGTTGCCTCCATTGTTGTAGGATTAATTGCCTCTCAATATTACAAACTATTTGACATCACAGTTTATACACAACCTTTCTTTCAAGGTTTATATGAACATATTTGGATGGTTATTCTACCAATTGTAAGTTTACTTCTTATTTATTTTTTCACCTTCAATTTCTTTAAAAAAGATTTAACTTTAGATGAAAGACTTCACATCAAAAAGAATTTAGCTACTTCAGAAGATTTAACTTGGCTAAATCAATTCGGAACTTTAGGCACTTTCCTAAAAAACGATATAAAACTTTTAAGAAGAAACAAACGTGCTAAAACAACACTTTACATGAGTGTGTTTTTCTTATTTTATGGTTTAATATTTTTCACAGTAGATACTTATAAAGGCGGCGTTATGCAGGCTTTTGCTTCTGTATTTGTAACTGGTGGTTTCTTAATTAATTTCGGACAATTTGTTCCAAGTTGGGACAGTTCTTACTACCAATTAATGATGACACAAAGTATTTCATACAAAGAATACTTAAATTCTAAATGGTGGTTAATGGTTATCGGAACAGCAATTAGTATGGTTTTAGCTTCCTTTTATATTTACTTTGGTTGGGAAATTTATCTTACCATTTTAGCGGCTGGAATTTATAACATCGGATTTAATTCATTTTTGGTTTTATTAACAGGTGCTTACACCAGAACGGCAATTGACTTAGAATCGGCAAAAGGTGCCTTTGGAGATAAAAAAGCTTTTAATTTTAAAACCCTATTGTTTTCGCTACCGCAATTATTAATTCCGATTTTATTATTTGGTTTAGGAATGCTTTTAAACAATATCACTATTGGATTATGTTGTATTGCGCTTTTTGGAATTCTAGGTTTACTTTTCAAATCGCAACTTTTTTCTATGATTGAAAAAATTTACAAAAAAGAAAAATATAACGCCATTGCTGCTTACAAACAAAAAAACTAATTTAAATACCATAAATTATCATGATACAAGTCAATAATCTTAGCAAAAAATATAATACAACTACTGTTTTAAATATTAATGAATTAGAAATTCCAAAAGGACAAAGTTTTGGATTAGTAGGAAATAACGGAGCGGGAAAAACTACTTTTTTTAGTTTGTTATTAGATTTAATAGAACCAACAACTGGACAAATTATAAACCATAATGTTCAAGTAAATTTGGGTGAAAACTGGAAAAAGTTTACCGGTGCCTTTTTAGATGAAAGCTTCTTAATTGGGTATTTAACTGCGGAAGAATACTTTTATTTCATTGGCGAATTACGTGGGCAAAACAAAGCAGATGTAGATGCCTTATTAAAAAAACATGAAGAATTTTTTAATAACGAAATTCTAAACACTAAAAAATATTTACGCGATTTATCTAAAGGAAATATGAAAAAAGTGGGAATTATTGCCACTTTAATTGGAAATCCAGAAGTAGTTATTTTAGATGAACCTTTTGCGAATTTAGATCCAACAACGGTAAACCGACTTAAGAAAATCGTTAAAGAATTAGCCGAAAATCCTAACGTTACTGTTTTAATTTCGAGTCACGATTTATTACATACTGTAGAAGTTTGCAACCGAATTGTAGCATTAAACAAAGGCGAAATTGTAAAAGATATTATGACATCAGAAGAAACCCTACAAGAATTAGAAGCCTTTTTCGCAGTCTAAACTTTAAAATTTCATACATTTATAATCGTAAGTTAACCGCTTACGATTTTTTTTTGAAAATATTTTAAAGTTGTCCCAACCTTTTGGTAAAAAATGGCATCTATATAATAAATTAATAAACATTGAACAACGAATTTCGAAATCTAAAACTTGAAACCTTAACAAAATAAATGATAGATATAAAACTCATACAAGCCTGTAAAAAACAGCAACGTGATGCACAACGGCAAGTCTACGAATTGCTAGCACGTAAATTATACTATACGTGTTCTCAGTATTTGAAAAAAGAAGAAGAAATTGAAGAAGCTATGGCGGATGCGTTTTACATGATTTTTACAAAAATTGACCAATTGAAAGAAGAATTAGCTTTTGAAGGTTGGGCCAAAAAAATTGCAGTGAATCAGTGTTTGATGCAATTGAAAAAAAATGTGAATTTTAATTTGTATTTGGAAGATGTAGCGGTTAAAAATCAACCTTTAACAGACGAAATGTGTGATTTAGAGGAAGAAGATTTACTCAACTTGCTCCATCATTTGCCAGATGGTTGCAAAACAGTTTTTAGTTTGTTTGTTATCGAAGGTTTTTCACATAAAGAAATTGCTGAAAAACTTCAAATTTCTGAAGGCACATCAAAATCGCAACTCAATGTGGCCAAAACAAAATTAAAAGATTTGGTAAACCATTTTTTTTATCAAAAAGCGAAATAGACCATTAGTTTTAAGTAAAAAGTGATAAGTAAAAAAAGATAAACTTAAAAGTTTAAACAAATACAAAATGAACTCAGAAGAAAACATATATAACAAAATAAAAAATGCTTCCCAAAAAGGCGAAAAAGACTTTCCAGGAATGGATAAGGTTTGGAATCGTGTGGAAGAAAAATTAGACAACACCATAACGGTACAAAAGAAAAATAATTGGCAAAAACTGGCTATTGCGGCAATAGTTTTATTTAGTTTTTCAATTATCTATCAGTTGGTAACGAATGAGGAAACTTACAAAGGGGAAATCAATAGAAAAGAGGAAAATTCTGTAATTGTTTCAAAAGATTCCATTGAGAAAATTATAGATCAAGCTAATGAAGTTGTTGTTGAAAATGGAAGTTCTAAAAAAACTGATAAAGCGATGCAACCTTTTTATAATTTTAATTTAAAAACTGTAGAAAGTGATACTTATTTAGATGCATCAGAACCATCAAATTTTAAAATAAATGATTCGATAGAAAAATATAGTCTTCAAACTGAAAAATTAGTAGAAGAAAATAGAACTCCAATCGATTTACAAAATAATTTATTTAAAGAAAACGAAATCAGTATGAGAAATAGCACTACAAACTTCGTTTCTTCAAATGCCACCAATGGTTTTTTTGCACCAAATAAAAAATATGATACTACAATAACTACTTCAAAATATAAATCTAAATCTGAAAAAGCTCCAGTTATAGAGAATAAAGATTTAGTTGTAATTGATGGTGTCGCGATGGGCGGTAATTTTGATGCTAAAAGCGAATTGGCAAAACTAAAATCTAATGAAATAGATGATGTTACCTATTTACCAAATCCTTTATACATTATAAACGGAATAGAATATTCTGAAGAATCGTTATTTGGGAAAAATCCAACTAGTCCTTACGCGCCATTATCCAAACAAGAAATAACCTCTTTTAACAGCATAAAACCAATTGATGCGATTAAAATTTATGGCAAAAAAGGCGAAAAAGGTGTAGTTATTATCACTACAAAAAACGGAAAACCAGCCAATAAATAAGATGGAAAATCAACTTTGCCAATCACTTTAAACCAAAAAGTACGAATTATTAGTATTAGTTATACTGAAGAAAATTTTATGCTGCTGAAAAAAATGTAATCTTTTTAAAATACACCTATTGAAATTAACTCAAAAGAAGTTTCAAAAAAAAATATTGAAAATTTTTAAAACCTAATCTGTAAAACATGACAAAACTTAAATTTTTAACCTGTTTGCTATTCGTCAATTATAGTTTTTCTCAAAAAATAGAAAACGAAAACTATGATACTAAAACTGCCTTGTTAGTCATTAATAGTCTTTTTTTAGATACGGCTGCCATGGATAAAATCCCAACAAATGCCATCGAAAGTTTAGAGGTTTTGAAAGAAAATGATGCGATAAAAAGATTTGGCAAACAAGGTAAAAATGGAGCAATTGTTATACGAACAAAAAAAATCTCAAGTAAAGAGTTAAAAAAGTTATATGCACTTTATCCCTCAACCATTGAGTTAAATGTAAAAAGTCAAATCAAAAAAATCACAGGAAAGGTTACAGATTGTGAAAACATTCCCCTACCGAACATTCTGGTTCAAAATATCAATACTAAAAAAAGTGTTTTTACTGATAGTTTAGGAGAATTTTCACTTGAAATGAGTAAAAACGATATACTTTCTTTTTCTAATGAAAGATATCAACCATTACGCCTTCAATATACCAATCAGAAAAAAATAGTTACAGCATTAAAAATAAAAGATACCTACGGAAATATTATGGTTGAAAAACCCGTTATTTATTTGTATCCGAAAGAAAAAACGGATGTGGAATTAAGCCTTAAATTTGATGGGAAAATACTAACTACTTTTCCAAAATTAGAAAAATCTTGGAACGTAACAGCGTATGAAAATGGACAAATATTCGATAAAAAAACAAATCGTTTTTATACTTCTTTATTTTGGGATGGTGAAATTTCATTTCCACCTTCGCATTATCAGTACAAAACTGGATTTATCGTTGAAAAAGAAAAACTGGCTTCTTTTTTAATTGAAAAATTAGAATTTATGGGTTTAAATACGGTTGAAACTAACGAATTTATTCAATACTGGTTGCCTATTTTAGAGAGAAATAAAACTACTTTCATACATTTTTTAGTCAATGAAAATTACGATGTTTTTTCTACAAACTATGTTACGCCAAAACCAGACACTTCAATTAGAATTTTAATGGAATTTTTTGGTGTGGATGCGCCAATTTCAATTCCTCCGCAAGAATTACCAAAAACTATACGAAAAGGTTTTACACTCGTGGAATGGGGCGGTTCAGATGTAAGTAACCAATTACCCTTGAATTATTTGAAATTAAATTAATATTTTTCAAAATATTTAGTTCAAAAAAAATCCCGATTTACATCGGGATTTTTTTTATTTAATCATGGCTGCTTTATCTTTCATTTTTAATTCTTGATAACAAAGACGCAATGCATTTTTAATGTCAACATTGTTTATATCTAATTGATAAGCTCTTTCAAAATAAGGTAAGGCTTTCATAAACATCTCTTTTCTTTTATTATTAAGCTCATCATATTTTTTTAAATTTTTAAGATTAGCATTGATTTCTTCAACAATTTTTTCATCATCTTTTAATAATAAAAAACCTGCATTATATTGCAATTGAGCATTATTTGGATCTTTTTGTAATATACCTTCAATCAATTTCTGATAAGTAACTACATCATTATTTCTGTAATATAATGCAGCATTATCCATTTGTAGTTGTATATCATCTGGATTTAATTTTATTGCCTCTACAAAGTCTTTTTTAGCTTGTTCGTCATTTTTGTTAAAAAAAGCTAAAGCTGCAATATTTTTTGCTACTTCTGATTCTTTACTACCAAACTTTCCAACGCCAGTTCCATTAAAACCAACAGCTTTTATTTCTCTGTAATATTTTTCAGCAGCAATATAATCTGCACCTTGCATTGCAGTTATAGCTGCATTTTCTAAGTTAGAGACATCGTTTGGTTCTATTTTGTAAATATTGTAAAATACATCAGACGCTTCCTTGTATTTTTTTTCATTGTTAAACGCAAATGCCTTTTGTTTTATAAAAGGTTTCATGGTAGCGATTTTGTCATTTATTTCATTTGTAAAAACTATTTTTCCAGTTTTTGCTTCAAAATCTAAAGTAGTTTTCAGACCATCTACAAGTTCAGAAAAACTTTGTGGTGTTAAAAATTTTTCCAACATTAAGATATTTGGTTTGTCTACTGAAGCTGCCATTTTAGCAAAAGGAGCTAAACTTTTATAATAACCTGCAGCAATTTTATCTTCATCAGACGCTGCTATAGCTTCTAATTTCTGAATAGTTTCGTTAATTTTTGCAAATTCTTCTTGCGTTAATTTCTCTTTGCTATATAACTTTTTTAAAGTTTTTAATTCTTCTTTTTGGGCAAATGCGGTTGTTGCTACTAAAAGTGAAATTCCAAATACAATTTTTCTCATCTGTTATATGATTTAGTTTAACAAAAGCCCAACGAATTGGGCTTGTAAAATTTATTTAATCCTCGGTTTGATCTGTTTCACTATCCGTGCCATCATTTTCGGCAGTATCGTCAAACTCTGTTACAATCGGATTTCCATCTTCATCTAATTCCACTATTTCTTCGTCTTCACGTAATACTTTAGTTACAGCCGCTATGGAGTCATTACCTTTAATATTAATTAATCGAACACCTTGAGTTGCTCGTCCCATAACTCTTAGATCAGAAACCATCATACGAATCGTTAAACCAGATTTATTGATAATCATTAAATCATCATCATCGGTAACATTATTAATAGCAATTAAAGAACCTGTTTTTTCTGTAATATTTAATGTTTTTACACCTTTTCCTCCACGATTAGTGATTCTGTAAACATCCTCGCCATCATCTTCTACTAATTTAGTTCGTTTACCATAACCGTTTTCAGTCACTACTAAAATTTGTGTATCATTAACATCTTCTTTGTTAACTGTAACAATTCCAATAACTTCATCGGTTTCATCTTTTAAAGTAATTCCTCTAACTCCAGAGGCCGTACGACCCATCGGACGTGTTTTTTCTTCTTCAAAACGAACGATTTTACCTGATTTCCCAGCAATTAAAACTTGACTAGAACCATTTGTTAATTTAGCGCCTAATAATTCATCACCCTCTTTAATTGTAATTGCTGCTACACCATTTACACGTGGTTTAGAATATTTCTCTAAAGAGGTTTTCTTAACCTGGCCTTGTTTCGTAACCATAATTAAATTATGACTTTGAATATATTCTTGGTCTTTTAAATCTTGTGTACAGATGTAAGCTTTAACTTTATCATCTGGTTCTATATTTATGATGTTCTGAATCGCTCTTCCTTTACTAGCTTTCGTACCTTCTGGAATTTCATAAACACGCATCCAGAAGCATTTCCCTTTTTGAGTAAAGAATAATAAATATTGGTGATTGGTAGCCACAAATAAATGTTCTAAGAAATCTTGATCTCTAGTTCCAGCTGATTTCTGTCCAACTCCACCTCTATTTTGAGTTTTGTATTCCGATAATGAAGTACGTTTGATGTAACCGGCATGAGAAATAGTAACCACAACACTTTCATCTGCAATTAAATCTTCAATACTAACGTCTCCGCCAGAATATTCAATTTGAGAACGACGGGCATCACCATATTTTTCCTTAATTTCAGTTAATTCATCTTTAATGACTTGCATTCTTAAGTCTTTGCTAGCTAATAATTCTTTTAAACTTGCAATTAACTTCATAATTTCATCGTACTCAGCTCTTAACTTGTCTTGTTCTAAACCAGTTAATTGACGCAAACGCATTTCAACGATAGCACGAGCTTGAATTTCCGATAACTTAAATCTTTCAATTAATTTATTTCTGGCTTCTTCTCCATCTTTAGAACCTCTAATAATTTTAATTACTTCATCAATATTGTCTGAAGCAATAATTAAACCTTCTAAAATATGAGCTCTCTCTTCAGCTTTTCTTAAATCGTATTGTGCTCTTCTAACTACAACTTCATGACGATGTTCTACAAAATAATGAATTAAATCTTTAAGATTTAACATTTGTGGTCTTCCATTAACTAGTGCAATATTATTAACACTAAAAGAAGATTGTAGTTGAGTAAATTTGTATAGTGTATTTAATACAACATTTGGAACGGCATCTCTTTTTAATTCGTAAACGATTCGCATTCCATTTCGGTCAGATTCATCACGAATCGTAGAAATACCCTCAATTTTTTTCTCGTTAACTAAATCTGCTGTTTTTTTAATCATCTCAGCTTTGTTAACTTGATAAGGAATTTCAGAAACAATTATAGATTCTTTACCATTAACTTCCTCAAAGTTTGTTTTAGCACGCATTACAATACGTCCACGACCTGTTTTAAAAGCTTCTTTTACCCCTTCATAGCCGTAAATTGTTCCACCTGTTGGGAAATCTGGAGCTTTAATATGTTTAATTAATTCATCAACTTCAATATCTGTATTATCTATGTAAGCTAATGTTCCGTCTATAACTTCTGATAAATTGTGTGGAGCCATATTGGTAGCCATACCAACCGCAATTCCTGAAGCACCATTAATCAATAAGGTTGGTACTTTTGTAGGTAGAACTTTAGGCTCTTCTAAGGTGTCGTCGAAATTTAATTGAAAATCAACTGTTTCTTTGTCAATATCTGCTAACATTTCTTCAGATATTTTTTTCATTCTGGCTTCTGTATAACGCATTGCTGCTGGGCTATCGCCATCTACAGAACCAAAGTTACCTTGACCATCAACCATTAAATAACGTAAACTCCATTCTTGCGCCATACGTACCATCGCATCGTACACAGAAGTATCTCCATGCGGGTGATATTTACCCAAAACCTCTCCAACAATTCTGGCAGATTTCTTGTGGGCTCTATTAGAAAAAACTCCTAATTCATACATTCCAAATAAAACTCTTCTGTGAACTGGTTTTAAACCATCTCGCACATCAGGTAATGCTCTAGATACAATAACCGACATCGAATAATCGATGTAGGCTGACTTCATTTCATCTTCAATATTAATAGGAATTAACTTTTCTCCGTCAGACATAGGTATTTATTTAATTTTTACTCTTTTTTTTGAACGTGCCAATATACGATTTTTTGTGTTTTTTAAAAGGAATTTTTCAAACAAAATCTAAATACTTATCAACAATAACTGAAGAAATTTTTAACAAATTATAACACTTTTCGCTTTTATTTCTCATTTTTTTTTTGTCAATTAGCAATATTATAATGTGCCTTTTATTTGTACATTAGAATTTTGTATTTTTACAGTAGATATAAAAATTTATGGAAGATAATTTTTCGCCTAGAGTTAAAGATGTAATTCAGTATAGTAAAGAAGAAGCCTTACGTTTAGGTCATGATTTTATTGGTACTGAGCATTTACTTTTAGGTATTTTAAGAGATGGAAATGGAAGCGCAATTGATATCTTAAACTTTTTAAATATTAATTTTGAATTACTAAGAAAAAAAGTAGAAATATTAAGTCCAGCCAATCCAAATGGAAATGTAAATAACGACAAGAAAAACTTACATTTAACCAGACAAGCAGAGAGAGCTTTAAAATATACTTTTTTAGAAGCTAAAGTTTTTAATACAACCTCTATCAGCACCGCTTTACTAATGCTGTGTGTATTAAAAAACGACAACGATCCTACAACAAAGTTATTAAATAAGTTAAAAATTAATTATGAAAACGTAAAAGATATATATATGAGCCTAAACAACAGTGAAGATGACAATATTTTAAAAAACGCACCAAGAGCAGAAAATTTTGATGAATCAAATGATGATGCTTTCAAAGATAGCGGTTCAACTCCATCAAGTAATAGCGGAAATAAAACTACTAAAAAATCTAAAACTCCTGTACTAGATAATTTTGGTAGAGATTTAACCGAAATGGCTGAAGAAGGAAAATTAGATCCTGTAGTGGGTCGTGAAAAAGAAATCGAACGTGTTTCGCAAATTTTAAGTCGAAGAAAAAAGAACAACCCACTCTTAATTGGTGAACCAGGTGTGGGTAAATCGGCTATAGCAGAAGGTTTAGCTTTAATGATTGTGAAGAAAAAAGTGTCTCGAATTCTATTTAATAAACGAGTTGTAACACTAGATTTAGCATCATTAGTTGCAGGAACAAAATACCGTGGTCAGTTCGAAGAACGAATGAAAGCGGTTATGAATGAACTAGAAAAAAACGACGACATCATTTTATTCATTGATGAAATTCATACCATAGTAGGCGCTGGTGGAGCTACAGGCTCTCTAGATGCAAGCAATATGTTTAAACCTGCATTAGCAAGAGGAGAAATCCAATGTGTTGGAGCTACAACTTTAGACGAGTATCGACAATATATTGAAAAAGATGGTGCTTTAGAACGTCGTTTTCAGAAAGTAATTGTGGAACCAACTACTATCGATGAAACAGTTACCATCTTAAATAATATCAAAGGAAAATACGAAGACCATCATAATGTTACTTACACACATGAAGCTATTGAGGCTTGTGTTAAACTAACAAGTCGTTACATGACCGATCGTTTTTTACCAGACAAAGCTATTGATGCTTTAGATGAAGCCGGTTCGCGTGTACATATTACTAACATCGAAGTGCCTCAACAAATTTTAGAACTAGAAAAACAATTGGAAGAAGTTCGTGAATTGAAAAACTCTGTTGTTAAAAAACAAAAATTTGAAGAAGCAGCAAAATTACGTGACGACGAAAAGAAAATCGAAAAAGACTTAGCCATTGCTCAAGAAAAGTGGGAAGAAGATTCTAAGTCAAACCGTGTTGTGGTTACTGAAGACAATGTTGCCGATGTAGTTTCTATGATGACAGGAATTCCTGTAAATAGAATTGCACAAACGGAAAGCAATAAATTAGCCAAATTACCTGAACTTATCAAAGGAAAAGTAATTGGTCAAGATGATGCAGTTCAAAAAATTGCTAAATCGATTCAGAGAAATAGAGCTGGACTTAAAGATCCGAACAAACCGATTGGTTCATTTATATTTTTAGGTTCAACCGGTGTTGGAAAAACACAATTAGCCAAAGTATTAGCCAAAGAATTATTTGACTCAGAAGATGCCTTAGTTCGTATCGACATGAGTGAATACATGGAAAAATTCGCGATATCTCGATTAGTTGGAGCACCTCCGGGTTATGTAGGTTATGAAGAAGGTGGACAATTAACTGAAAAAATCAGAAGAAAGCCTTATGCTGTGGTGTTATTAGATGAAATTGAAAAGGCACATCCTGATGTTTTTAACATGATGTTACAAGTTTTAGATGATGGATTTTTAACTGACAGTTTAGGAAGAAAAATTGATTTTAGAAACACCATTATTATCATGACGTCAAATATTGGTGCGCGCCAATTGAAAGATTTTGGTCAAGGCGTAGGTTTCGGAACAGCTGCAAAAGTTGCCTCAGCAGACGAACATAATAAATCTGTTATTGAAAACGCATTGAAAAAAGCATTTGCACCAGAATTTTTAAACAGAATTGATGATGTAATTGTATTTAACAGTTTAGAAAAACACGATATTGATCAGATTATCGATATCGAAATGGCAAAATTAATTGTTAGAATTAAAGATTTAGGATACACCCTAAACATTTCTGAAAAAGCAAAAGACTTTATTGCGGAAAAAGGATTCGACAAACAATTTGGAGCACGTCCTTTAAAAAGAGCCATTCAAAAATATGTAGAAGATGCTTTAGCAGAAGAAATCATAACTTCTAAAATTCATGAAGGCGACATAATCTTTATGGATTTAGACGATAACAATTCGGAACTCACCGTAGTCATTCAAAAAACTGAAAAACCTGCTAATTAGCAGGTTTTTTTTATACCACTATGAGTTATATAAATAAACAATTTCTACAGAAACAAAAAAAACCTGCTAAGTAAATAGCAGGTTTTAATATTCTTTAGAAAAGATACTTATGAATCTTTTCTATATGTTAAATCACCAATTTTACCTGGCATTCTTTTTCCTTGTATGTCATATATAGCTCTTACCCATAAAACACCAAGCATTGGTACTACAATAAAGGTTAACTTATTAAACTCCCAAGCTTTAGAAAAATCCAAATGTATAAAGTGCATTACACCTCTTGTTAATCCACAAGCATAACATTCAATACCTGCCAATTGGACAGACAAACATATACTTTCACCTTTATCAAAAGTATCAGCAGGAAAAAACAAAAGAACAATTGGAGCTAAAATGGTTACTATATTTGAAATATAGAAAAAGATTTTTTTAATCATTTTAATTAGAATGTTTTAGCGTAACTACCGTTTTTAGGTTGTAAATCACCAGTACAAATTCTGATTAAATCGATTAAAGACCAAATTCCACAACCACCTAAAGTAAGTAATTGAACAATTCCTTGCCATGTGTAACCTAAATAAAATCTGTGAATTCCTAATCCACCAATTGCAAATGCTAAGATAGCAGCAATAATTTGACTTTTACCTTCTGCGGCAGCAGCAGGTGAAGACAGTTCATCTTCTTGATTTTCAACAACAATTGTCGAGTTTGTGTTGTTTGTAGTAGTTCTTTGAACTGGGAACGATGCATAAGTTGCAGTTAAAGTTCCAACCATCAACATTAATGCTGATAAAAATAATTTGATTTTCATAAAAAAAAAGTTTTAGATTTACACAAAAATAACAATTATACTTAAATATCAATGAAAAAAATTAAATCTTTTTTAACATTATTTGTCTTACTATCATTAACTAGTTATTCCCAAGTCAATTATGAATTTTATGGCGCTTTAAAATTGAATGGAAACGACAAAACGATAATCACTTATCGTTTAGTTTTTACAGAACAAAATGGAAAAATTAGCGGATATTCTGTTACTGACTTAGACGGAGTGCATGAAACGAAGAATAGTATTAGTGGTACATATGACAAATCTAAAAAGCTATTTTCTTTTCAAGAAAAAGAAATCTTATATACCAAGTCGAAATTTGATGAAAATTCTTTTTGCTTTGTTAACTTTTCTGGAAAAGTAAAACTTGTTGAAAACACAAGTAAATTAGAAGGTGCTTTTAAAGGTTTATTTAACAACAAAACGAAATGTATAGACGGTACAATGACGTTAATCGGTAGTAATAAAATATATAATTTAGTAAATAAAGTAAATAAGAAAATTCAGAAATCTAAGAAAATTGATGCTAAAACTAAAAAAGAGTCTAATCCAATAAAACTAATTGATAGTTTAAAAATAAATAAACTAAGTAAAAACCAAAATTTAAATGTGTTTTGGGAATCCAATGCTGTACGATTAGATATTTGGGATAATGGACAAGAAGATGGCGATATCATTCACGTATATCAAAACAATAAATTATTACTTTCTGAATATACTGTTACAAATAAGAAAAAAACTATCACCATACAACTTCAAGGGAAAAATGATGTTTTCAAAATTGTAGCTCTTAACGAAGGAAAAATTAAACCCAATACGGCAAAATTAGAACTTCATGATAAAAGTAGAAGTTTTGAACTTCTTGCCACATTAAATAAAGACGAAGAAGCTTCAATTACCATTATAAAAAAACCTGCTAATTAGCAGGTTTTTTATTATATCATTTTAAAAGGCATACCCTATTGAAATATTAAATCTTAGAAATTTTGGCAATAAAAACAAGCCATCAATTTGATCATCTGTGTTAAAATATTGATCTATATTTTCTACTTCATAAGGAATTTGATAGGTACCACCTGCATTAATATCTAATGTAAGATTAGAAGAGGAAGTATTTAGTAGGAAAAACTGATAGCCTAGCGCACTTCCAATTCCAACCGACTTTATATTTTCAGTATAATTATTATACGTTCTTTCAAATGCAATATAATTAGCGATGGGTGCAGCTACATAAAAGCCGTTTAATGCTCTTTTGTTGAATAGAAAATTTTTCAATTTATATTCAAAACCAGTTTGATTGTACTTCCCATTACCATCAAATGAGGGTGCTTTTGCTGTAATAAAAGTAAATTCGTGACTTGTTCTTCCTTTTTTATTTGAAAATTCAAAACCAATTTCTGCACCATTAATTACATAAGTAGGTAAATTAACTTTTATATTTTTGGTTTGAGAAAACCCAAAATTTACACCACAAACAATCAAAAGAAACAAAGTATTTTTTACACTTTGGAAGGAGTATTTCATACACTTATTCATTAGGCACATGTTTAGATACAAATTGAGTGGCAGTACTATTCCAAGAATTTGTTAATTGATTTTTTTCCTGATCAAACTTCGAATTGATGTTATTGAAATTATTAATTTTCACATTAACATCTTTAACCATTGCGTTAAAATTATCAACTTCTTCTTTGGTTCTATCGGCTGGCTTTTTCTTTTCAATATTCAATTTAGCGGCTTCAAACTTTGTATTGAACATAAAAAAATCAATAATCACAGGAATCTGTTCCACAGTTGTTTTTTTGTATAACTCTAAACTTTTTTTTGTACTATTAATTAAAGATGCATCATTTTTAAAAGGCTTGATCGCTTTTATTTTTTCCAAACCTTCCTCTACATAAGAAGCTAAAGAACTTGAATTTTGTTGAATTGCTGATAAATCCTTAGCTAAAATAGCTTTTGATAGATTAGAATCTGTAACATTACATTTAAAAAATATCAAATATAAAACACTTCTGTACTCAAAAACCTCATTAGATAATTTCATTTTTTTTCCTAATTCTGATTGTGCTTCAGAAATTGTAATGTTATATTTTAATGCAAAACTCTTTTGTCCTAAATTAAGTTTTTCATGTTCGTCATCCATACGTTGGTTCACTAAATCTTGCATTTTAACATACGCTTCCATAAAATCATACGATTGATCTGAAACTTCTTGTAAATCGATAATTTTACTATAATCTTCAGTAATTATAATTTCAGAAACTCGCAAATATTCTAAAATAATATCTCTAAATTCAACATCGCCTTTGTATCCGTCTTTCAACTTTAAAATATTAAGCTTAGCATTCTGAATACTTTTAATTAAATTTTTTCGAGTATTTTCAATTTTTCTCCCACTTGTAGAATGTGCAATAGTTTTGGTATATTTCCAAGTTTCTTTTGTAATATTTTCTTCTTGTTTTCCAATATATTGCAAATATTCAACAGGTGTTTTAAATTCTTGACTGAAAAGAGAAGTCGTAATAAAAAAAAGAGTAAAAAAAGTAAGTTGTTTCATTAAAATTTATTTTTTGTTAATTAATTCGTAAAGTATGTTTGTAGCTTCAAATAAATGACCATTATTTTTAGCTGCTTTCATTTTATCATTAAAATCGATTTTTAAATCCTCGTCAAAATTGATCGTATCCAAATCGTAGGTTGTAAATAAAACATTCAAATTAAAATCGGTTGTATTTAATTTTTCAGTTTGCTCATAAATAGCATCTAGAGAATGTACATCGTCAAAAACGTTTTTAAATTTCAACAATACTTTTCTTTCATTCTGATTTACGTATTGATAAACCTTCTCATTAATTTCCTCAATTTCTTTAAAATAAGGATGCACTTTTATTCTTTCTAAACTATTTTTGATGGCTGAAGAAAAATCATTTTGCACTATTTTAAAAGTAGTAGCTACATTCAAAGTATCGTTTTGAAGTGCGTATTTTTCATCTTTTTCCTTTGGCATTAAATCATTAAACAGCGATGGAATTTCAATATGTGGTTGGACGCCTACACGCTGATTGCTTAACCCATTAATTTGATAAAACTTCTCAATAGTAATTTTAGCAAACTCGGTACTATTTATGTTTTGCTGAAGTGGCATAATAGTTTGCATAGTACCTTTTCCGTATGTTGCATTCCCCAAAATAATGGCCCTGTTATAATCTTTTAATGTATTGGCAAAAATTTCACTTGCAGAAGCTGAAAGTCCGTTAACTAAGACAACAATTGGATCTGAATACACAACTCCTCTATTGAAATCTTTTAAAATTGTAGGTTTATCCGATTTACTAGAAACAACAGTAACTGGTCCGAAATCGATAAACATGCCTACTAATTTGACACATTCTTCAATACTTCCACCGCCATTAAACTCTAAATCTATAACTAAACCTTTTATGTTATTTTCTTTCAGTTTAAAAATTTCTTTAAAAACATCGTTACTTACAGGATTATTTCCAAACTCATCATAGTAAAAACTTGGAATTTTAAGGTAACCCAATTTAAAATCATTCCCTTTGTCGATGACTAAACTATAAGCAGTATTGTTATAATTTTTAATTTTACTTTTAAGCAAGTTAGACGTATAAATCGTCCCATTTTTTTTTCTAAAAGTTACTTTTACTGTAGTAATTTTTGCATCATTTAAGAGCTTGTTAATTTTTTCAAAAGTGCTGCAATTGATTCCAATTTCTTCATTTTTGGTATTGAATTTTAATATTTGATCACCAACACTAATATTTTCATCTGCATAAGATGAGGAACCTGCAATAATTTTACCTACAAAAAGTTCTTGTTTTTCATTCACTTCAATAAGGATTCCAAGTGAAGTATCGCTAGAATTTAAAGCTGTAGTAAATTCATTTTTTTCTTCAATTGATAAATAAGTAGAATGCGGATCGAAATATGCACAAAATGACTTGTAAAAATCTGCGAAAAAAATATCTTTTAACTTAGGATTATTTATTAGATTTTCGACTTTACAAATTTCATTGGAAAATATTTTCTCTATCGTGCTCAATTTTAAAGACGGCATTACATTTAATAACGAATCTTTATTTTTACTTTGCTTCGCAATTTCTTCATACACATCAAAAACGATTCTTTTTTTGATGATTTTCTTTAAAATCGCTTCGTTCTCAAAAAAAGATCTGGCTTCTTTGGTAAAAGTAAGAGTGTCTTTAGTTTCTAATCCAATTTCTTCTTTTTTAATTTGATTTAATACTGTTAAATTTCTTTGTAAACCTTGCTTATAAGCCAAGAAAATTTCTTCTAAAAAATCGCATTTAGAGGAAAGTATATAATCATCAATATGGTTTTTGTGTCGATTTAAAACTTGTATTTCCGGCTGAATGAAATACATGTTTTTAGGATCGATGTTTTGTAAAAAATCTGTGAAAACAGCTTCAGAAAAAGCATCATTTAAAACTTTTGGTTGGAAATGATGTGTTTGTAATAAGGAAGAAATCGACTGAACGGTTTTACAGGCATTCTCTGAATTTTGTGATAATCCAGAGAATGTTGTAAAAAAAAATAAAAAAAGTAATTTATACATATTATTTCTTCAAAAATGGCATTTTAACCACTTTTGCTTTGATATCTTTATTTCTAATTCTGATATAAATTTCAGAATCTGGAGTAGAAAATTCTGTTGGAACATAGCCCATACCAATTGCAATTCCTAAAGAAGGTGATTGTGTTCCTGAAGTTACAATTCCAATTACATTTCCATTAGCATCTGCAATTTCATAATCGTGACGAGGAATGCCTCTATCTACCATTTCAAAACCAACTAATTTCTTAGAAACACCTGCTTCTTTTTGTTTCTTTAAATTTTCAGAATTCGTAAATTCTTTATCAAATTTTGTAATCCAACCTAAGCCAGCTTCTAAAGGTGATGTAGTATCATTAATATCATTTCCGTATAAACAGAATCCCATTTCTAATCGTAATGTATCGCGTGCCGCTAAACCAATTGGTTTAATTCCGAAAGCTGCACCTGCTTCAAAAACTTTTGCCCAAATTGTTACGGCATCTTCGTTTTTAAAATAAATCTCAAATCCGCCAGAACCTGTATAACCTGTTGCTGAAACAATCACATCTTGTTTTCCAGCAAATTCACCAATTTGAAACGTATAATATCCCATATTTACTAAATCAATTGAGGTCAAACTCTGCATCGCTTCTGCAGCTTTTGGACCTTGAATCGCTAATAAAGAATAGGCATCAGAAAGATTTTGCATTTCCACGCCTAAATCGTTGTGAGAGGAAATCCAATTCCAATCTTTTTCAATATTAGAAGCATTAACTACTAACATATAATGATTGTCTGCAATTTTGTAAACAATTAAATCATCCACTATTCCACCCTCATTGTTTGGTAAACACGAGTATTGCGCTTTGCCATCAACTAATTTGGAAGCGTCATTTGAAGTCACTTTCTGAATTAACGCTAAAGCATTTTCACCTTTCAAGAAGAATTCGCCCATATGAGACACATCAAAAACACCAACTCCGGTTCTTACGGTTTCGTGTTCTATGTTTACTCCTTCATATTGCACAGGCATGTTGTAACCTGCAAATGGAACCATTTTTGCTCCTAAACTTTCGTGAATAGCTGTTAATGCTGTATTTTTCATTGTGTTTTTATGTAAATTTATAAGTTGCTAATGTATTGAAAATTCCTAAAAAAAGAAATGAAAAAGACGATTATATTATCAATTTAAGAAAAATCAGTAATTATTTTTAATAATTGTTGGATTTATAGATTTCTTTATGGAATTTTGGCATCTAAAACTATACAAATGCATTTCATAGATTCGTCATTACTTACAATAGATAAGGTAAAAGAAATTATTTTAGAAGAAAAAAAACTGGCACTTTCAGAAGAAGCTACTTCAAAAATTGAAAGATGTCGTGTTTATTTAGATGAAAAAATGGCTTCAAATTCTGATGCGATTTACGGAATTAACACCGGATTTGGTTCTTTATACAATATCAAAATATCGACAGAAAACCTTACTAAACTTCAAGAAAACTTGATGAAGTCTCATGCTTGTGGTACAGGTGAAGAAGTACCGCACGAGATTGTAAAAATCATGTTATTATTAAAAATTCAATCGTTAAGTTACGGTCATTCTGGTGTGCAATTGGCAACCGTTAATCGTTTGATTGATTTTTACAATAACGATATTTTACCTGTAGTTTATACGCAAGGTTCGTTGGGAGCAAGTGGCGATTTATCTCCATTAGCTCATTTGTGTTTGCCTTTAATTAATGAAGGAGAAGTGTATTATGATGGATTTCGTCAGCCCGCACATAAAGTCTTAGAAAAGTTAAACCTATCGCCTATTACTTTGAAATCGAAAGAAGGCTTAGCGTTATTAAATGGTACTCAGTTCATGAGTGCTTATGGTGTTTATAATTTAATTCAAGCAGATAAATTATCACAATTAGCCAATATTGTCGCAGCGGTTTCATTAGAAGGTTTTGATGGAAGAAAAGAACCTTTTAACGAATTAATTCATTTAGTTCGACCACATAAAGGACAATTAGCAACTGCTACACACATGTTAGAATTATTGGAGGATAGCGAAATTATCGCTCAACCCAAAAAACACGTACAAGATCCATATTCGTTTAGATGTATTCCACAAGTTCACGGAGCTTCTAAAGATGTAATTGATCACGTAAAAAAAGTATTCACAACAGAAATTAATTCGGTAACAGATAATCCGAATATTTTTGTTGGAGAAGATGAAATCATTTCTGGAGGAAATTTTCATGGTCAACCTTTAGCGATGTCGTTAGATTATTTAGGAATAGCATTAGCCGAATTAGGAAGTATTTCGGAAAGAAGAACCTATCAATTGATATCTGGTTTAAGAGAATTGCCTGCGTTTTTGGTTAGCAATCCGGGATTGAATTCAGGATTTATGATTCCTCAATACACAGCTGCTAGTATTGTTAGTCAGAATAAACAATTGGCAACACCAGCAAGTATTGACAGTATTGTTAGTAGTAACGGACAAGAAGACCATGTGAGTATGGGAGCAAATGCAGCAACAAAAACCTTAAAAATTGTAGAAAATTTAGAGCGTATTTTAGCAATTGAATTATTCAACGCTTCTCAAGCTATTGAGTTTAGAAGACCTTTAAAATCTAGTGATTTCATTGAATCATTTATCAAAACGTACAGAGAAGAAGTGCCTTTAGTTACAGAAGATCGAATTTTACATTACGATATTGAAAAATCGATTCACTTTTTGAAAAGCTTTCAAGTAGAAGCGTAAAAAAGAGCCAAGTAAAAAGTAAAAAGAACAATGTCAAGTAGTTTGAGTTGACTAAAATAAATTGAAAAAGGCAAAAGTTGAATTATTCGAAACTTTTGCCTTTTTTGTTTTTTACTTGATTCCTTTTACTTGGCTCTTTTTACCTGGCTCTTTTTACTTGGCTCTTTTTACTTGGCTCTTTTTACCTGGCTCTTTTTACTTGGCTCTTTTTACTTGGCTCTTTTTACTTGGTTTTTCTAAACTATCTCAAAAACACCAACACAATCCCAATTATTGCTGGAACGCCTTGCATAAAAAATATTTTTTTCGAAACTGAATACCAACCATACAAAGCGGCAACTAAAACACATCCTAAAAAGAAGAAAGCAATATTTTTACTCCAAATGACATCGGAAATAAACAAAGACCAAAGCAATCCTGCAGCTAAAAATCCGTTATACAAACCTTGATTGGCTGCTAAAGTTTTCGTAGGTTCAAACAAATGTTCGGGTAAAGTTTTAAATACTTTTTTTCCAGTTGTAGTCCAAACAAACATTTCTAACCATAAAAAATAGATATGAAGTAAAGCTACAATTACAATGCTAATCTTAGATACAATTTCCATAGTTACTTGTTTCTATTTTTTAGTAAATAAACCATAATTGTGGCGCCAAAAATGATTTCTAAAACCACACCGATATTGAATATCAATGTAGCACCAGGCCAATGCATAATTTTAAATAATGCGCCGACAGCTACAATAAAACTGCAAGCAATAATGACAAGCAGCAGTTTTCTAAACTTATTATCCATTACCTTATTTTTTGTGATTTCTTTTGTGTTTCGTTTGTATTAGACTTTCATCGCCAGAAATAACGCTAATACTTCCATTAATTTCAAGCATCGCTAATTTTACATGTTTGTAATTTTCTACGCCGTGTTCTCTAATAACCTCATCTAGTTCCTCAGACGTAATGTCTAATTTTGAAAGAATTTTAAAATCAATGATGCCATCATGAATTAAAATTTCAGGTTTTTCTTGAATTAAATTTTTAACAAATTCTGATTTCAGCATTACTTTCTTAAAAACATAATTGATTAAAAACAAAGAAAACGCGGCTATAATTCCACCTTCAAGCGATACATCACTTCCAACCATGGCGTTTTGAACCGCATTACTAATCAATAATATTAAAACAATGTCAGAAGCATTTAGTTGAGATAACTCTTTTTTACCGAAAATGCGCAAGGCAATTACCATAAAAAAATAGACACAAATACATCTTATAACAATGTCTATGTAAGGGTTCATTTAGATTTTTTTAAAATAATTCTGATCAAAGTAATAATGGCAACTGCTTCACAAAGAGTTCCAACAATTAAAAGTACATTACTATTAGGCCAATGCATGATTTTAAAAAGCGCACCAACAATTGTAATAAGCATTCCTAAAAGGAATAAAACCAAAGGGATTTTATATTTAGTTGCCATGAATCAATTATTTAAAATTTTTCTCAATAGCTTTAATCATTTCGCCAGCAATATCCTTTTGAGTAGCGCCTTCAATTCCTTCTAAACCTGGAGAAGAATTCACCTCTAACAATAATGGTCCTTTAGTAGAACGAATGATATCCACACCAGCAACTTTTAAATTCATCGCTTTGGCAGCTTTTATGGCAATTTTTTTCTCGTCTGATGTCACTTTTACTACGGAAGCCGTTCCTCCTAAATGAATATTGGCACGAAATTCTCCTGGTGCAGCTTCACGTTGCATGGCTGCTACTACTTTACCATCTACAACAAACAAACGCAAATCTTTTCCATTCGCTTCTTTGATGAATTCTTGCACTAAGATATTGGCATTTAAACTTTTAAAAGCGTTAATTACAGATTCAGCAGCTTTTTTAGTTTCCGCTAAAACTACACCTTTACCTTGTGTTCCTTCTAATAATTTTACGATTAAAGGCGAACCACCAACCATTTTTATTAAATCATCTGTATCTAAGGGCGAATTGGCAAAACCAGTAGTTGGAATATCCACACCATTATTTAATAACAATTGTAAAGAAAATAATTTATCTCTAGATTGAGTAATCGCAGCTGCATTGTTTAAAGCAAATACTTTCAAAGCTTCAAATTGGCGGGTTAAAGCACAACCATAATACGTCATACTTGGACGAATACGTGGAATTATCGCATCGAAATCACTCAAAACTAATCCACCTCGATAATGGATTTCTGGATTAGAAGCGCTTAATTTCATGTAACAATATTTGATATTCAAGAAATGCATTTCATGTCCGCGCATTTCACCAGCTTCTATAATTCTTCTGTTGCTATATAATTCTGGATTACTGGCTAAAAGTCCAATTTTTAATCCTTTTTTACTTGGTTCGCTGTAATAATATTCTTTTAAACTTTCTGTTGAAGGTTGACCTAATTCAAATTTCTTTTCCGGATCGACAATTAATCTTCCGACCATTGCCTCTCTACCCAACAACATTCTGAAACCCATAGAATCTCTGTTAGTTAGGGTAACTTCAACTTGCCAATTATGATTTCCTAATTCAACATCTGTTCGAATAACGTATCTTTTTTCTCTTGTTCCGTTAGAACTTTTTACAATTCTCTGATCGACTAATTGCGCTTCACAATGAATAATGGATTTCGAGTTATTTTGAATCGGATTGATATCAAATTTTAACCATTCGTTACCATTCTTTTCAAAAGTTTTGATATTGATAGCGTGTAATGCTGAAGTTTTTGCTCCAGAATCGACACGTGCTTTTATCGCTGGAATTCCTAATTGTGGAAACGAGCACCATTCTTCACTACCAATTAACGTTTTATCTTGCATTTGAATTTATTTTGAAATCTAAATTACTATTATTTTTTAGAATATGATTGCGATTCTATTATTTTTTTGGAAACACATTATCTTCTTTTTTCACATCTGCCATCAAATCACTTGGATCAATGATTACAGATTTAACAGCTCCTTTTTCCATAGCAATTTCAATTGAATAAGTAGGAATTGCCCAATCCCAACCTCCTAAAATAGTTCTTGTTAAAGTTGGAAATGGATTTACTTTTTCCCAACGCATTAAGGTATTTGGAATGTAAAAATATTCCTTCGTGCCATTTTCAAATTCAACAATTAAATCGATTGGCATTGGCATTCTACCTTTTCTTTCTAATACAATTTTATTATTTTCTACCGATTTAATAGCGTAATCAATTGTGTTTGTGGTTTGTGTCCACTCATTTAAATACCAATCTAAATTCGCACCAGAAACTTTTTCAGCGGTTCTTTTAATATCATTTGGAGTGGGATGAGTAAACTTAAAATCCGTATAATATTTCTTAATTGTTTTTTGAAGATTTTCTATACCAATCACATATCCCAATTGTGCCAAGAAAACTTCACCTTTACTGTAAGCACCAATTCCGTAAGATTGATTTAAATCGTACCTGTCTGCATGAGTTGTTAATGGTTGTTCTTTTCCAGAATTGGCTAAAAAAGTATAACTTTTATAGGAATCAGCAAATGGATTTTCAGGCTCTTTTGGTGGTAAAATTTCGTTCATTGCTAAATTTGAAATAAAAGAAGTAAAACCTTCATCCATCCAACAATGTTTTAATTCGTTAGTAGCCAAAATATGTTGAAACCAAGTATGCGCTAATTCATGAGCGGTAACTCCAACCAAACTTCCAAAACTTCTATTTCCGGTAATTAAAGTACACATCGCATATTCCATTCCACCATCTCCACCTTGAATAACGGAATATTGTTTATATGGATATTGTCCGATATTTTTATTGAAATACGCTAATAATTCAGCGGTTTTAGGTTGCAATTTTTTCCAATTTTCTAAATTCTCTTTTTTGTTTTTATAGAAAAAATGCAATTCTGTTTCGTTTTCACCCATAATTTTATCGTGAATGTATTCGGCATCAGCACCCCAAGCAAAATCATGCACATTTGGAGCTATGAAATGCCAAGTTAGTGTTTTAGTTCGTTTTGGATATTTAACAACGATACCAGCATCTTCATATCCTTTTCCTATTTCATTTTTATTTTGAAGATAACCCGTAGAACCAATGGTATAGTCTTTATCAATTGTAATTTTTACATCGAAATTTCCCCAAACTCCGTGAAACTCTCTCGCAATATAAGTATCAGCATGCCAGCCTTCAAAATCATATTCAGCCATTTTCGGATACCATTGTGTCATAGACAACGCTACATTCTCTTCTGAATTTCTTCCAGAACGACGAATTTGAAGAGGAACTTGCCCATCAAAATCTAAGGTAAACTTAGAAGACGATTTCGGTAAAATAGCTTGAGGCAAAGTAACTTCTAAAACCGTTCCTACGACTCTAGTTTGCGCAGAAACTCCGTTTTGTTTAAAGTTAGTAACGTTTAAAAACCCAATTTCGTCAGGTTTTAAAGTGCTAATTCTACTTTCTTTAACCTCTTTATTTTCTTTCATAAATTTACGAACCATACGTTTGTCTGGATCCGAAATCGCTTGTAAACGCATGTCCATGGCACTTCCTGGTTGAAATGCATTGGGATATAAGTGATAAAATACTTTCTTTAAAGTATCAGGAGAATTATTGGTATAAACCAATTCTTGACTTCCTTTATATTGGTATTTTTTGACATCCATATTTACGTTCATTTTATAATCAACGTGTTGTTGCCAATAACCTGAATTGGGATTGTTTTGAGCAAATGAAAATCCTGCAACAAGAACAAACATTGTGGTAATTAATTTCTTCATAAGAGATAATTTGGTATAAATAAGAAAACCACAAAGATAAACGTGAAGTTTAAACTTTGTGGTTTTTTAACTAATAAATAAGATTATTTTTTAGATTTTTTCTCAGCCAATAGTAAAGCATTAAATGCGTTTACAATTTTACCTGTTTTAGAAATATCTGAAAACTTTGCTTTATGCTTATCCTCACCAACTGTAATCGTATTGCTAAGCGAAGTTCCACTTTCTAAAATAATTTGTTTTACTTCACTAGCTGTTAAATTTGGATAATAAGAACGAATTAAAGCCGCAACACCGGCAACATTTGGAGAAGCCATTGAAGTTCCTTCTAAATATTCGTAGGTATTTAAAGGCGTGGTAGCATAAATTTTTACACCTGGCGCAAATATATCTACATTATTTTTCCCATAATTTGAAAAACTCGCTACTAACTTACTTCCATAGTCAACATTTAAAGCACCAATAATTAAAACATTATTAGCAAATTCGGGAGCATTATCATAAGTATCATTCGGATATTTATTTGTAACATCTAAATCGTAACTCTCATTTCCTGCTGCGATTACAACTAATACATCTTTTGACTCTGCATATTTTATCGCATCAATAACCCATTCTTTATTTTGAGAAAAATATTTACCAAAAGAACCATTAATTACTTTTGCACCATTATCTACTGCATATCGAATACCTAAAGCAATATCTTTATCGTATTCATCGCCATTCGGAACTGCACGAATCGCCATAATTGAAACTGTACTTGCTACACCGTCTCCTCCTTTTTTATTACCTCTAACTTGTGCAACTACACCAGCCACGTGAGTACCATGTTTAGCTTCCTTTGGATCTGGTCCTACCACATTATTATTACCATATTTTTTATCGGTAATATCATTTGGATTGTCACCAACTACTTTTCTACCCTCAAAATTAACATTCAAATTATAGTTTAATTGTCCGTAAACATAGTCATTATATTCTACCATTTGTTTGTCGAATTCTGCTTTAGGAGTACCTGTTAAAATTTGAGAAAACATAGCTTTTGCTTGTAACAAACTTTGATCAGTAGTTTGAATTTTCTTAACTTCTTCAAGAGTAAAATTGTCTTTTTTCAAATGCGCTTTAATTGCTTTTTCTGCATTTAAAATCATGTCTAAATACTGCTTATCATCTTGTAAGCCTTTAATCTTGTTTTCTAATTCTGCTTTTGCTTTATCATAATCAGGCGTGTTTGGCCCTTTTTTTACAATTCGAGTCAATTCTAATTGTTCATGAACAGCATCACCCAAAAAATTCCAGCCATTGATATCATCAACATATCCGTTTTTATCATCGTCGATTTTATTACCAGGAATTTCTTTCGGATTGGTCCAAATTACAGCTTTCAAATCTTCGTGATTGATATCAATTCCGGAATCTACAATTCCAACAATAACTTTTGTAGGTTTTTTGCCTTTTAACAATTCTGCATAGGCTTTGTCTACACTCATTCCTGGTATTGTATCTTTAACTAAATCTAAATGGCTCCAACGTTTTAAATCTTTTTCAGATAAAGGTGTTGTTTTTAAGGGCATTCTATCGATATTTTCAACAGGAACCGATACCATTTTTGAAGCGGAACCACATCCTACTAATGTGATAGATAAAGCATAAACTAAATGTAAAGGTCTATAAATCAATTTCATATTATTATTTTATTTGGGTTTTTATAAGTATTTTAATTACCAATCATTTAAAAAATCTCTTCACAAGTAAAGACTTCTTTCAATCGAACACCTTTTTCAGTTCGTTCCACTGTAATGATTTGATTGTGGGCGTCATGCTCTAAAAATAAATAATAGTTGTTATCTGCAGCAGCATTCAAGAACTTTGCTTTTTCATCTAAAGTTAAGAGCGGACGCGTATCATACCCCATTACATATGGAATTGGAATATGACCGGCAGTAGCTAATAAATCTGCACAAAAAACAATTGTTTTTCCTTTGTAATTGATATGAGGTAACATTTGTTTTTCGGTATGACCATCAGCAAAAAATATACCAAAACCCAATTCGGAAGTTGTTAAAAAATCTGAATTGGGTCGGTTAATGAACTTTAATTGTCCACTTTCCTGCATAGGTAGTATGTTTTCCACTAAAAAAGAAGCTTTTTCACGAGCATTAGGTTTTGTAGCCCAATCCCAGTGGTTTTCATTTGTCCAAAAATTAGCGTTTTTAAACGCAACTTCATACCCAGTTTTATCTTTATTCCAAACTACAGAACCACCACAATGGTCAAAATGTAAATGCGTCATAAATACATCTGTGATATCGTCTTTATGAAATCCGTATTTTGCTAATGATTTATCTAAACTTGCATCGCCCCAAAGTGAATAATATCCAAAAAATTTATCAGATTGTTTGTCCCCCATTCCATTATCAATAAGAATAAGTTTATTTCCTTCTTCAATTAACAAACATCTTGCAGCAATATCGATAAGATTATTTTCATCTGCAGGATTGGTTTTATTCCAAATTGTTTTGGGCACAACGCCGAACATAGCGCCTCCGTCTAATTTAAAATTTCCAGCTTCTAAAGCATATAATTTCATGGCATTAAATTTTTAGCCAAATTACAAAAAAATCAATAAACGAAAACTATAAACATATAAGTTATAAAAATGTTATCAAACCTTGTAAAAAGGATTTTATGGTTTATCTTTGCAGATAATTTAGACAGATTTAAAATAAAAATAATCAAGTTATGATAAAAGTATCAGAATCAGCAAGTAAAAAAATTGTAACGATGATGACTGAAGACGGCTTTGATGCTGTAAACGATTTCGTTCGTGTAGGTGTGAAAAGCGGCGGTTGTTCTGGTTTATCTTATGAATTGAAGTTTGATAAAGAAATTGGGGAAAACGATAAAGTTTTTGAAGATAATAATGTAAAAATTGCCGTTGAAAAAAAATCATTTTTGTATTTAGCAGGAACTATTTTAGAATATTCTGGTGGTTTAAACGGAAAAGGATTTGTATTTAATAATCCAAATGCACAAAGAACTTGTGGATGTGGGGAAAGTTTTTCGTTATAAAGAATCGAAAAAAGCAAAAAATAAAAATAATCTAAAATATGGCAAAATATAATTCATTTGTGGAAATGGAAGTTTATCAAAAAGCTTTACAATTTGGAGTAAAAGTTTATAAATTGACCTTATCAAATGAAAAAATTGCTAAAGATTATGGTTTGAAAGACCAGTTGCAAAGAGCGGCTTTATCAATCTCTAACAATATAGCTGAAGATTTGAACGTGAAACAAAAAAGGAATTAATAAGATTCTTATATATTTCAAAAGGTTCTGCTGGAGAATGTAGAAACATGTTTAACTTTTTACAGCTATTAGAATATACTAATAACGATAATTTTTATGACTATAGAAATAATGTTTTAGAAATTTCTAAGCAACTTGGAAACTATATTAAGTATTTAAAAAATTTAGAAAAACAAGATAATCAAAATCAAAAAAGTCAAAAAGATAAAAAATAAATTAACTTGATAAAATAGCTTAATAAATTTTTTAGATTTTTAGATCTTTTAGATCTTTTAGATAAAACAATGAGTAAATACACAGAAGACGACTTAAAAGTCGAGTTAGAAAATAAAGAATACGAATACGGATTTTACACCGAATTAGAATCGGAAACGTTTCCTGTTGGTTTAAATGAAGACATAGTACGTGCGATTTCTAAAAAGAAAAACGAGCCAGAATGGATGACCGAATGGCGTTTACAAGCTTTTGCAGCATGGAAAGAAATGGAAGAACCGGAATGGGCAAATGTAAATTATACCAAACCTGATTTTCAAGCTATTGCTTATTATTCGGCGCCAAAAAAATCGGATCCAAACAAAACCTTAGATGATGTAGATGCGGAATTATTAGAAATGTACAAGAAATTGGGTATTTCTCTTGATGAACAGAAAAAAATGAACAATATCGCCATGGATATTGTGGTAGATTCTGTTTCTGTAGCTACAACATTCCAAAAAACTTTAGGAGAAAAAGGCATTATTTTTTGTCCGATTTCTGAAGCCATTCAAGAACATCCAGAATTAGTTAAAAAATACTTAGGTTCAATTGTGCCTCAAAAAGATAATTTTTATGCCGCTTTAAATTCTGCTGTTTTTTCTGATGGAAGTTTTTGTTACATTCCGAAAGGAGTAAAATGTCCGATGGAATTATCCACGTATTTCCGAATCAATCAAGGTGGAACGGGACAATTTGAAAGAACGTTAGTTATTGCAGACGAAGGAAGTTATGTATCGTACCTTGAAGGTTGTACAGCTCCAAGTCGTGATGAAAATCAATTACATGCTGCCGTTGTAGAGTTAATAGCATTGGATGATGCTGAAATCAAATATTCAACGGTACAAAACTGGTATCCTGGAAATAAAGAAGGAAAAGGTGGCGTTTTCAACTTCGTAACTAAAAGAGGTTTGTGTGAGAAAAATGCAAAAATATCTTGGACACAAGTAGAAACTGGTTCAGCAGTAACTTGGAAATATCCATCTTGCGTATTAAAAGGAGATAATTCTATTGGTGAGTTCTACTCTATCGCAGTAACGAATAATTTCCAACAAGCGGATACTGGAACCAAAATGATTCACTTAGGAAAAAATACGAAATCGACTATTATTTCTAAAGGTATTTCAGCAGGTAAATCGCAAAACAGTTACCGTGGATTGGTTCAAATTAGTAAAAACGCAGACAACGCTCGTAACTTTTCGCAATGCGATAGCTTATTAATGGGTAATAATTGTGGTGCACATACTTTTCCGTACATAGAAAGTAAAAATACTACTGCAAAAATTGAACACGAAGCTACCACTTCAAAAATTGGAGAAGACCAAGTGTTTTATTGTAACCAACGTGGAATTCCTACAGAAAAAGCAATTGCTCTGATTGTAAACGGTTTCAGTAAAGAAGTATTAAACAAATTACCAATGGAATTTGCAGTGGAAGCTCAGAAATTATTGGAAATAAGTTTAGAAGGTTCAGTAGGATAAATTTGTTTCAAGTTTCAGGTTTCAAATTTAACCTGAACAAACAAAAATTATGAATTAAAAATTAAAATTAGCGTTTAAAGAATTGAGAGCAGAAACAACTTGAAACTTTAATCCTGAAACAAAAATAAATATGTTACAAATAAAAAATTTACACGCTTCAGTTGAAGACAAAGACATCTTAAAAGGAATTAATTTAGAAATTAAAGCCGGAGAAGTTCATGCGATTATGGGACCAAATGGTGCTGGAAAAAGTACGCTTTCTTCTATCATCGCTGGAAATGAAAATTATGAAGTTTCTGAAGGTGAAATCCTTTTAGAAGGTGAAGACATATCTGAATTAGCGCCAGAAGAAAGAGCGCACAAAGGCGTGTTCTTATCTTTCCAATATCCTGTTGAAATCCCTGGAGTTTCTGTAACCAACTTTATAAAAACAGCCATCAACGAATCTCGTAAAGCTCGTGGTGAAGAAGACATGCCTGCTAATGAAATGTTAAAAATGATTCGTGAAAAATCAGAATTATTAGAAATGGATAGAAAATTCTTATCGCGTTCTTTAAATGAAGGTTTTTCAGGTGGTGAGAAAAAACGTAACGAAATTTTTCAAATGGCGATGTTAGAACCAAAATTAGCCATTTTAGATGAAACCGATTCTGGATTAGATATCGATGCGTTGCGTATTGTAGCCAATGGTGTGAATAAATTGAAAAACGAAAACAACGCAGTTTTAGTTATTACACACTACCAACGTTTGTTAGATTATATTATTCCTGATTTCGTACACGTTTTAATGGACGGAAAAATTGTAAAATCTGGTGATGCTTCTTTAGCATTAGAATTAGAGGAAAAAGGGTACGATTGGATAAAAGCAGAAATTCAGTAAAAAGTAATCAGTCACGGTAATCAGTCTCAGTATCAGTGAGTAAACTGCAAACTGCCACTGTCAACTGTAAACTAAAAAATATGGAATTAAAAGAAAAAATACTATCGTCTTTTATGGCGTTCGAAGAAAAAATAGCGGATGTAAATAGTGATTTGCATGATCTAAGAATTTCGGCTATAAAAAACTTTGAAAATAAAGGTTTCCCAACAAAAAAAGAAGAAGCTTGGAAATATACTTCACTAAATGCCATTTTAAAAAATGATTTTAGTGTGTTCCCAAAAAAAGAAAATACTATTGATTTTGCAGATGTTAAAAAATACTTTTTAAACGATGTAGATACCTACAAAGTAGTATTTGTAGATGGAAAATTTAGCTCGTATTTGTCTTCTACCACTCACGATGGTTTGGACGTTTGTTTGATGTCTTCTGCATTAGACAAGCCTAAATACAAAACGTACATCGACGAATATTTCAATAAAATTGCCAATACAGAAGACAGTTTAACTTCTTTAAATACCGCTTTTTCTCAAGAAGGCGCTTATGTAAATATTCCAAAAAACAAAATTGTAGATAAACCTATTGAGATTTTATATTTTTCAACAGGTTCGGAAGTGGCTTTAATGACGCAACCCCGAAACCTTGTGATTGTTGGTGAAAACGCTCAAGTGCAAATTGTTGAACGTCACCAAAGTTTGAATGAAAATCCAGTTTTAACCAATTCAGTAACTGAAATTTTTGCTCAAAAACGTGCTATGGTAGATTATTACAAAATTCAAAACGATTTACAAACAGCGAATTTAATTGATAATACTTACATTGCTCAAAAACAAGATAGTTATGTTTCTGTTCATACGTTTTCATTTGGAGGAAATATCACTAGAAATAATTTGAATTTTTATCACCAAGGAGAACATATCAATTCTACTTTAAAAGGAATTACTATCATTGGCGATAAACAACATGTTGATCATTACACTTTAGTACAACACGCTACACCAAATTGTGAAAGTCACCAAAATTATAAAACAATTTTAGATGGAAGTGCAACGGGTGTTTTCAATGGTAAGATTTTCGTAGAAAAAGAAGCGCAAAAAACAGATGCTTTTCAACAAAATAACAACATTTTATTAAGCGATAAAGCGACTATAAATGCCAAACCACAATTAGAAATTTTTGCAGATGATGTAAAGTGTTCACATGGTTGTACGATTGGACAATTAGACGAAACTGCTATGTTTTACATGCAACAACGTGGAATTGGAAAAAAAGAAGCTAAAGCTTTATTAATGTACGCTTTTACAAGTGAAGTTACCAATAGTGTGAAAATTCCAGAATTAAGAGCTAAAATTGCTCGTATTATCGCTGATAAATTAGGCGTAAATATGGGATTTGATATTTAAAAAACTATTTTTTAATGACTTTACTTTGAAGTTTTTTGGCTAAATACTTACCAATTACTTCATGAGTTGTAGCATAAAAATGACCAAATGTTTTAGATTCCGGCCAGTAATATGGATCTTTTTCTATATTTCGGAGCGAATCTAAAACATTTTTTGTTTCTATATAATTTATTTTGTTTTTATTTAAATACGATTTCAATTTTAAATTGATTGAATCTCTAAAAACGAAAATAGACTTAGAACCAGATAGTTCCTGTAATAACAGTTTACTTTTTAAAGATAAATTACTAAAATAATTTTGATCATAATAGGCTTCAACGTACTTCGCATCCATTTTTGGGGCAACATAAAATTTATCTAGAAAAATTTCTTTTGATTTGCCTTTAGCATGTAATGTTTTACATTCAGACAACAAACTAAATAAATTAGAATGATCAATAACCGGTTGGAAATAGTTATACAATTTATAATTATTAGAACGAGAATTTATAATTTCAAGCTTTCTATTTTTCACCACTGTTTGAATCGGTTGTATTGGAGTTTGAGAATTTAAAACTACATCAAAATCATCTATAAAATAGATAAAATAATCACATTTGTATTTAGAAGCTAAGCGTTTGTTTCTAACATACATATC
Organism: Flavobacterium difficile; assembly: GCF_011392115.1. Lineage (GTDB taxonomy): Bacteria > Bacteroidota > Bacteroidia > Flavobacteriales > Flavobacteriaceae > Flavobacterium > Flavobacterium difficile. The sequence goes on along the minus strand of NZ_JAAJBT010000002.1, from coordinate 180,891 downwards.
TTCCAAAACCGCATTACTAACAGCAAAATTGATCACTTCTATAGTTGCAGAACTTACACTTTGAAGTTGTTGTTGAAAAACAGAAGTGAAATTTTTAGCTGTCTGAATTTGTAAGGCTTCCGTGAAAGAATCTCCAAAAAAAGCAATTCTAATTGTGTTGGATTTTTTTTCTAAACTAACATTTGAAATTAAACCGTCAGCATTCGTTTTCCCCATAAAATGTCCTTCATTGAACGCTAAAATTGGCTTGTTTTTTTGATAGGTTTTTCCTAAATGCGTATCAATAGTAAAAAAAGGTGATTTGATTTCAGCCAAATGCATAAAGATTTCTAAGAACAAAACTGCAGCAATTGTTCCTAAAATAAAATAACTTATGGATCGCAACTTTTTCAAAATTGAAAATAAATAAAGGGATACGTTTTATTTGAAAAAAGATAAGCAAAAATAAAGAACACAAGCGTTAATGCAGTTCCGAAAGCAAAATACTGATTGGGTATTAATTGAAATATTGTGTTTTCCTTTTTATTTTTCAGCAAATAATCTAATCCAAAACTCACCATTAAAAAAGCAAATGTGATTTTAAAATAGCGAAATGAATTTTCTGAATACCAGGAATTCTCAGTTAAAGCTTGTACTAACGAATTAAAATCTTCTATTGCATGTAATCTAAAAAACAACCATCCAATCGTAACAAATACAAAAGTAAAGCTAACATTAAAAACATCACTTTTAAAGGAGAAAGGATATTTTTTAAAAATAATTAAAAGCAAACCATGATACAAACCCCAAAGTAAAAAATTCATAGTATTCCCGTGCCAAATTCCGCCTAACAACATCACAACAAGCAAATTAAAATAAGTGCTGTTCTTTCCAAACCTATTGCCACCTAATGGAATGTATAAATAATCTCTTAACCATTGTGATAATGAAATATGCCATGATTGCCAAAACTCTTTAATATTTTTAGACCAATAAGGCTGCGAAAAATTCAGCATTAAATCTATTCCAAAACACTTCGCCAAACCTCTTGCTATGTTAGAATAACCTGCAAAATCCGCATAAATTTGAATGGAAAATAAAAACACACATAAAATGATATCAGTTATAGCATTTTCATTTAAATTAGAAAAAATAACATCAACTATTTTACCACTGGTGTCGCCTAAAAAAACTTTTTGGAATAAGCCAAAACAGATAAAATAAAAACCATCGATATAATGCTTTTTAGATACACTAAGAGGCGTTTGAAATTGTGGCAATATATTTTTAATACGTTCAATTGGTCCGGCAATTAATTGAGGAAAAAAGCTAATAAATAAAGCATAATTTAAGAAAGAAATTTCAGTAGTCGTATTGCTTTTTTTATCGCGATACGCATCAATAATCGAACCTAAATTTTGAAAAGTATAAAAGGAAATTCCGATGGGTAAAATAAAATTCTCGTACTGAAATATTATCAGATATTTAATAATAAACAGGTAACTTACATTAAGAAATATCCCTAAAATCAACCATTTTTGACTATTATTTTCACTATCCTTAATTTTTAATAGTAGTAAATAATTAATACAAATTGACAGGAAAAAAGCTATTCCCCAATAAAAATCCCAATAAAAAAGAAAAAATAAACTTCCTGCTAATAGTATTATTTTTTTATAGAAAATTGGTTTAACAACAGTAAAAATTGTTAAAATAATAAAGAAGAAAATCCAAAAAATGAAGCTTGTAAAAAGCATAAAATTATTTTACCTGAAAGTACTAGGCTAAAATAGTAAAATAACGTGTATAAAATAAATTGAAAGTAAAATAAAAAAGTGAATATCGTTGAAAAATATTCACTTTTAATAAATCTAAAGTATGAGATATTATAAAATCTGACTGGCGTGAACTTTCGTTTTTACGTCGGAAATTATATTCTCTATAGAACCATTTTCATCAATTACGAAAGTAGTTCTGTGGATGCCATCATATTCTTTTCCCATGAATTTTTTTGGTCCCCAAACGCCAAATGCTTCAATAACAGATTTGTCTTCATCGGCTAATAAAGCAAAAGGAAAACTGTATTTTTCTTCGAATTTTTTTTGTGCTTTGGCACTGTCTGCACTAACACCTAATAATTCATAGTTATTGGCTTGAAAACGTTCGTAATTGTCTCGTAAATCGCAAGCTTCAGCAGTACAACCTGGCGTATTTGCTTTTGGATAAAAGAAAACCACTAACTTTTTCCCTTTATAATCTGCTAAAGAATGTGTTTTCCCATTTTGATCTGTTCCTGAAAAGTTTGGAGCTTTGTCGCCTATTTTTAAATGTGTCATATTATATTTTTGGTTTAAAGTTTTTTTTGTTTCAAGTTTCAAGTTATTTTTGAAGTGAAATTATATTCAAATATACTAAAATGACTAAAAAAGAACGTGCAACATTTGTTATAAATACGTTAAACGAAATGTATCCTGAAATTCCCATTCCGTTAGATCATAAAGACCCGTATACGTTATTGATAGCGGTTTTGTTATCAGCACAATGCACAGACGTTCGTGTGAATCAAATTACGCCTCTTTTATTTGCTAAAGCAGATAATCCGTATGATATGATTAAAATGAGTGTTGAAGAAATTAAGGAAATTATTCGTCCTTGTGGTTTATCGCCGATGAAATCGAAAGGAATTCATGGTTTATCTCACATTTTAATTGATAAATATAATGGTGAAGTCCCACAAGATTTTGAAGCCTTAGAAAGTTTACCTGCAGTTGGGCATAAAACGGCAAGTGTAGTGATGAGTCAGGCTTTTGGAGTGCCTGCTTTTCCTGTTGATACACATATTCACCGATTAATGTACCGATGGAATTTAACATCCGGAAAAAATGTAGTGGAAACCGAAAGAGATGCCAAAAAAATATTTCCTAAAGAAACATGGAACGATTTACATTTACAAATTATTTGGTACGGAAGAGAATATTCGCCAGCGAGAGGTTGGGATTTAGAGAAGGACATTATTACCAAAACAATTGGAAGAAAATCGGTTTTGAAAGAATTTGAGAAAAAAAATGTTCCGAAATAACTTTTATTTTTGCCACGTTTTCTTGAACTAAAAATATCTAATTCTTGAATTGGTGGTAACTGTAATAAAAAAATGCTCCGATATTATTTCGAAGCATTTGTATCAATTTGAAAGAGTATCAAAAGTTAGCTTTCCAACTTTTACGATTTTCAGTGCTTGGGAATAACTCAAAATAAAACTAATTGTTGCTGCACTAGGTTTCATTTCTTTAATTGAATTTCTTTTTTTAGAGTAAAGTTTTGCCATATAAAACAATAATTTTTAATTATAGTATTAACGTAAAAACTTTTATATTATTGTGTTAGCCATTAATTGGTTAAAATAATATTATTTTTTTCAATAATTTTTCTCAAATTAATAACAGCATATCGCATTCTTCCCAAAGCAGTATTGATACTAACACCAGTAATTTCAGAAATTTCTTTGAAACTTAAATCTTCATAAAAACGCATTTTAATTACTTCTTTTTGATCATCTGGTAATTGTTCAACAATTTTTCGAACATCTAATTCCACCTGATTTTCAATTAATTGATTTTCTATAGATAATGAAGAATCGGTCATGAAATTAAAAATACTATATTCATCTGTTTCTCTTTGAAAAGGCATTTTTTTGTTGTGACGAAAATAATCTATCACTAAATTAGAAGCAATTCGCATTACCCAAGGTAAAAACTTACCTTCTTCACTATATCCTTTTGTCTTTAAAGTTTTAATGACTTTAATAAAAGTATCTTGAAAGATATCATCACAAACCGTTCGATCTTGGATTTTGGAATAGATAAATCCATAAATTTTAGATTGATGTCTTTCAATTAAAATTTGAAGCGCAGATTCATTCCCACTAATGTAGTCATGTAATAAAATTGCATCGGGTGTTTGTACCTTATTTGCCATAGCTATACCTTTTAGAATATGATTCGGACTGTCTAAAAAAAGTATTTTTATGTTATACGCAAATAAATTTAAGGGATTAGCAGGAACAAATATAATGTTAAATATTTCACAAAAGCAAATATCTGTTGAAACTTTAACACTTTTTACACAATAACAGCAATATAATTAAAATAAAAACTACTGATTTGTTACATTAAACGCAAATATTTTTGTTTACCATTTAATGAAAGAAATCAGCAGTTTTAAAACTAACTATAAGTGAGACTTATTGATATACTTTTATGTAATCAATTTTAAATTCTTGGGGTAAAATGGAATCATCAATGGTTGGTCCACCAAAATTTCCACCAATTGCAACGTTAATAATAAAATAAAAAGGCTGGTTATAAGGCCAAGTGTTTTCGTTTTTAACTTCTGGTTGAAAAGTATATACTAAAGCATCGTCTACAAAAAAGGCTATTTTATCTTTATCCCAATCAATCGCATAAGTATGAAAACCTTCTTCAATTGTAGGAATAGTTGTTTTTTTTGTATTTATAGTATTACCATGGCTGTCTTGAGTGTGAAGTGAAGTAAAAACAATATCGGGTTGTTTTCCGACATATTCTAAAATATCAATTTCACCACATTTGGGCCAACCCACTTCTGAAATATTGGCGCCTAACATCCAAAACGCTGGCCATAAGCCTGTTCCAACAGGAAGCTTTGCTCTGGTTTCGATTCGTCCGTATTGGAATTCTTTTTTATCTTTTGTAGTAATTCTGGTTGAAGTATAAGAATTTCCTTCTTTCTTAGCTCTAATAACCAAACAACCTTCTGTTAAATGATGATTTGTATTGGTATAAACTTGAGCTTCATTATTACCCCAACCACATAAATTCGGGCAACCGTTACCTAATTCGAAATTCCAAACTGTAGAATCTAAAACTTTAGAAGTAAAATTTTCTTCCCAAACTAAAGTTCTTTTTGTTTTTTGAGCAAAAGAAACAGTTGCAATAAGTAAAATAAAAAGTGATTTTTTCATTTAATTTGTTTTAAAATATTGGAAATTAGCCTCTAAATTTTTGTCGGAACTTCCACCAACAAATACTTTAAAATCACCTGGTTCTGCTTCCCATTTTTGATTTGCGGTATAATAAGAAATTGTTTCTGTAGAAATGGTAAAGGTTATAGTTTTAGTTTCAAAAGGATTTAAAGCTACTAACTCGAAACCTTTTAATTCTTTTACTGGTCGAGTAAAACTACCAATTAAATCTCTTATATATAGTTGTACGACTTCTTTACCAGCAACAGCACTATTGTTTTTTAAAGTAACTGAAACAGTTAGTTTACCATTATCTGAAAAGGAACTTTGACTTAATTTTAAATCTGAATATTCAAATTTAGAATAACTTAAACCATGACCAAAGGCAAACTGAGGGGAATTTTTTTCATCGGAATAATGCGACCAAAAGACACTTTCCGGTTCGTTCATTGTTGGCCTTCCTGTATTCTTGTAATTGTAATATATTGGCAATTGTGCAACATTTCTAGGAAACGTCATGGGTAATTTCCCACTAGGGTTATAATCGCCATAAAGCACTTGAGCAATAGCATGTCCACTTTGTGTACCTAAATGCCAAGTTTCTAAAATGGCAGGAATATTTTCGGCAGCCCAAGGAATAGCTAAAGGTCTACCATTAGTTAATACTAGTACAATATTTTTGTTGACTTTATAAATTTCCTCTAATAATTCTTGTTGCACACCAGGTAAACCGATATCTGTTCTACTTCTTCCTTCTCCAGTTTGTAGTCCGTGTTCGCCTAAAACCATTATCACAACATCATTTTTTTTAGCTACTTCAATAGCTGCGTTAAAACCTGATTTATCGGTTGTATTGATATGAGTTTCCCAAACAAATTGAGTTCTACCGTGAGTTACATCGGCACCTTTTTCGTAAGTAATAGTATTATTCGGATAATTTTGTAAACCTTCTAAAACAGAAATAGCGGATTGGTCTTCTGCGGCAATTCTCCAACTTCCTAATGGACTAGTTTTATCATTTGCTAAAGCTCCGATAACAGCTATTTTTTTGCCTGATTTTTGCAAAGGCAATAAATTATTTTCATTTTTAAGAAGAACGATCGACTTTTTAGCCATATCTAAAACTGCGTCGTGAATATCTTTTTTTCCAACAGTCGCTTTTTCATGAGCTTCATTGCAATATTTGTAAGGATTGTCAAATAAACCTAATTCGAATTTAACTTTTAAAATTCTTTTTGCAGCATCATTAATTGTAGCTTCTTTTACTTTACCTTCTTTAACTAAAGTCGTTAAATTATCTAAATATGAGTACGATTCCATATCCATATCAGAACCAGCATTAATAGCAATTTCTGCAGCATGCTTACTATCTTTGGCATAACCGTGAGCTATCATTTCGTTAATAGAGCCCCAATCTGATACTACAAAACCCTCAAAATTCCATTTATCTTTTAGTAAAGTCCTTTGTAAATAAGCATTACCTGTGGCAGGAATACCGTTTAACTCGTTAAAAGAATTCATAAACGTTTTCACACCCGCATCAATAGTAGCTTGAAATGGAGGAAGAATTACGTTATGCAACACCTCATCACTTACAGTAACCGTATTGTAATCTCTTCCAGCTTCAGCGAAAGCGTAACCTGCAAAATGTTTAGCACATGCTAAAATGTTTTTATTACTGGATAAATCGCCCTGAAAACCTTTCACTCTAGCCTCAGCAATTTTGCTACCCAAATACGTATCTTCACCAGCGCCTTCCATTACTCTACCCCATCTGGCATCTCTTGAAATATCAACCATCGGAGCAAAAGTCCAATTAATTCCTTCAGCTGCTGCCTCTTCTGCTGCAACTTCAGCTGATTTTTTAATTGCTTCTAAATCCCAACTAGCTGCTTCTCCTAGTGGAATTGGACTGATTGTTTTATGACCGTGAATCACATCAAACCCAAAAAGCAAGGGAATACCTAAACGGGTTTGTTCTACAGCAATTTTTTGAATAGCGTACACATCTTTAACACCTTTAACATTTAGCATTGAGCCTACTAAACCTTTTTTTAAATCGTTATATTTTTTTGCAGCTTGACCCTCTTTTGGAGCTGGACCTGTAATTTCCCAAAAACCATTATATTGATTTAATTGTCCGATTTTTTCTTCTAATGTCATGATAGACAATAGTGAATCGACTTTTGCATCAATAGTTTTTTTATTAGAAGAGACCAATCCTTTTTTTGGAGTACTACAACTTAAAACGAAAGCACAGAGTATGAAGTAAGACTTTAATGATTTTAAATCCATTTTTGAAATGTAATTGTAAATAATAAAGAAATATCAAGAAAAATAATCTTGATATTTCTTTTTTTAATTTGTTCTATTGGTATACTCTAACGTAATCTATTTCCATTGAAGATTGAACAAATGATGGGCTAATAGCGCCTCCAAAAGTTCCACCCATTGCCACATTAAGAATTAGGAAGAAATCTGCATTAAAAGGTAAAGTACCATTATTAGCTACTGTATGAAAAAGCACGTCATCTACATATAATTTTACTGAAGTAGGAGACCAAATAGCTTTGTATACATGAAATTGTGTAGAAGCTCCAGTTATTGTAGTAGAATTACTATTTCCGTTACCACCAGAATTACCTGGATAATGTAGCGTTCCATAAATTTTATTTTGTTCGTTACCTTTGTGTTCCATGATATCAATTTCTCCACAAGCTGGCCAAGTGTTAGTGGCATAATTTTGTCCTAACATCCAAATAGCTGGCCAAGTTCCACCACCTTCAGGCAATTTAGCTCTAACTTCAACTTTTCCGTAGGTAAATTCGAATTTATTTTCCGATTTTAAACGAGCAGAAGTATAATTTGATCCACTGAAATTTTCGGCTTTAGCTGTAATTTTTAAATTTCCACCTTGAACGATAACATTATTAGCACTGTTAGTATAATGTTGTGCTTCACCATTTCCCCAGCCGCCAGCACCTAAATCGTAACCCCATTTTGAAGAATCTGGAGCACCATCAGTGTTAAATTCATCAGACCAAACCAAGTTAGTATAATCTGTTACTGGATCTTGAACAGGTTGAACTGTGGTAAATGTATGATACCAAGCTAATGCTGGATTGCCACCCATAACTGCTCTAACTACCATACGATTTGCAGTAATTGAGATTATTTCATAAGAACTTTGACCGATATAATATCCCATGAATCCATTGTCAGAGAAATTTAACATGGTTCCACGAGTTTGATTTGGTACATTATTAGCAACTACAACAGATTCTGAAGGAGAAAGCGTAACAGTTTTTATTCCAGAAGTATCATAAGCATAACATCCATCACTTGAAGAAGTAGCACCTACCACACTATTAAAAGCGGCGTTAAAAAATGTATTTCCACCATTATTTAACTGATATTTTAGCTGTCCGCCATCTAAAGAGAATTTTAAAACATTGTTGTACAAACAACTACTATCTGGACTTCCTGCCTTTTCAAAAGGTGCTGCTTGGTAATAAAAACCGTAATAATTTTGAGTGGCATCTGAACTGTTTGGACCTACTCCAAGATGTCCTGGTTCAGATGCTGCCCAATACCAGTTCTTTTGAGTACCATTTGTTAAAAACTGAACTGCTTCATCATCAGTAAAATCACTTCTCACCTCTATATTTAAAGTTGTAGTTGTACTCACTCCTCCTTTTCCTGAAGCCGTAACGGTAACCGTGTATTCATTAATTCCAGGCTGAGTAAAACGTTTTTGATATACTCCTGATGGGGCATTGGCAGAAGTTCCATCGCTAAATACATACTTATAAGAGATGGCGTTGGTAGCTTTTGCTTCAAAATTTACAATTCCTGAACCATCTCCATTAGGATTTGTAGGATTTTGCCCCTGAATAATAGCTTCAACTGTTAAATTTGTGGGTGCCGATAAATCGCCAAATAAATTATCTTCTTCCTGACAACTCGATACTAACAATAATGTTAGCATGATTAGTAAATTTTTCAATATTGTTTTCATGTTAAAGTATTTTTAGTTAGATAATAAAATATCATCAAAATAATAGTTTGCTCCTGTTCCTGGGTTTCCAAAATCGAAAAATACTACTACTCTTTGATAATTATTTGCATTATTTATTCCTGTAAAATTATAAGTTAATTCTTCCCATCCATTTGCTACAGTGGTGGTTGCATCTAACTCTGTATTAATATTGTTATTGGCTAAATTTTCTAATTTTAATTTCACAACAATTCCTGCTTGAGGCGACCAAACTTTCATTTTAATTTTTTGCATGGTTGCGAAATTAATTGGACTTCCTAATTCAATAAAAGAACCCGCCCAAATTTGTGAACCATTTGTTTTTGTTAATCGTCCTACTTTTGATGATGTATTGATTCCGCCAGAAACTGGATTGTCAATTACTGTTGTATCAGAACCACCAAAATTAGTAAATGAATACGTTAAAGTACTTGATTGAAAATTAAGAGGTAAGCTTACAGTTGGTGCACCAGAAGTAAGTTCAATATCGTCAAAATAGTAATTTAATCCCGTACCACTGTTTCCGAAGTTAAAAAATATAACTACACGTTGGTAATTATTTCCGTTGTTAACGCCTGTAAAATCAAACGTTAATTCTTCCCAAGCATTAGCGGTTGTATTCGTAACATCAACCTCGGTATTGATATTTGGATTCGCTAAATTTTCTAATTTCATTTTTACCACTATTCCTGCTTGAGGAGACCATGCTTTAATTCTTATTTTCTGTAAAGTTGAGAAATCAATTGGTGCGCCTAGCTCGATGAAAGAACCTGCCCAAACTTCAGAACCGTTATTTTTAGTTAAACGTGCTACTTTTGAACTTCCATTTCCAGCACTAACATTCGGATTAGCCACTACAGTGGTATTAGCTCCACCAAAATTAGTAAACGCATAATTTAATGTAGTAGATTCAAAATTAACTGGCATTAAAACTGGGTTAGAAATCGTTACATTTTGCTCTGACTGAGTAGTTGCTACTCCACCACTTAAAGCAACTACTTTAACAGTGTACGTTCCAACGTTTGCATAGGTGTGAGTGATAGATTGACCTTCCATAAAATTTTCTGGAACTTGGTTTGGATCTTCTCCCCAATATACTTGAAAGAAAGTTTCTAAATCCGCTGTTGCTTGTACAGAAATTGCCATATTGTTACCCGGAACCGGAGCAATTGAAGCCACTAAATTAGTAGGTGCCAAAAAAGAAACCGTTAAAGGTTGAATAGATTCTGTTTTTTGACCATCAATACCCATTGCGACAATTCGAACTGGGAAAGTTCCTTCTGGGTACACATGCTGAACAGAACCACCAGGATTTGCAAATGCCGGAGAAACAGTTCCATCTCCAAAATAAACTTCAAACTGTGTCACACCTTCACCTTTAGGAATAATGGTTACTTTTCCTGAGTTATCTTGTTTAATTGTCATTAAAGCCGATACATTAGCCGGCTTGTCTACACCTTCCAAAGTAGTTGTACTTTCATCGTCTGAACAACCTATAAATAAGGTTAGTATCAGCATGCTAAAAATTAATTTTATCTTTTTCATTTTGAATAATTATTAGTAGTTAGGATTTTGTTGCCAATTACCATTTGAAAATTGAATTTCCTCAAGAGGAATTGGAAAGACTTCGTGTTTTCCTGTGATGAATCCAGTAATTGTACTTGCGGCACGATTAGTTCTTACTAAATCGAAGAAACGATGACCTTCACCAATTAATTCTAATTTTCTTTCAGCCCAAATAAAATCTGTTAGAGCTGCTCCAGAAGCTGAAATATCATGGTTAGTATCTCCGAAAGCTCTTCTTCTTACTAAATTTAAATATTCTCTTCCTTTAGCATCGTTTCCACTTCTATTAAATGCTTCTGCGGCCATTAATAATACATCTGCATAACGTATCGCTCTGTAATTATTTGGATTCGTTAAATTCTGATCTCCTGTATTTAAATCACCTTTTCTCGGTAAATATTTTCTATTGAAAAAACCGGTATGTTTGTAACCTGTTCCATAAGTTGCATTATTTGCAGCCGCCCAAGTTACAATGTTTAAAATAGCCACATCGCGTCTATTGTCTCCCACTTCATAAGCATCGTAAGAAGCTTGTGTTGGAATATTAAAACTGAACCCAGAATCGAAAGCTGGACCGCTATAATTTCTAATACCATTGAAACCTACTGCTACATTTCCTTCACTACATTGTAAACAATCGAAACCAGCACCTTGCGCATCAGAGTATTGAACTTCAAAAACAGATTCGATATTATTTTCATTTGTGTTTTCAAAAATATTATTATAATTGGTTACTAAATTATAACCTCCAGTAGTAATAACTTGTTCTAAAACAGTAGCTGCTTGCGTAAATTTATTTTGATACAAATAGGCTTTACCCAAAAGCGCTTGAGCTGCTCCTTTAGTTGCTCTTCCGGTTTGAGAAGCTGTAGGACTCAAATTATCAATTGCGAAAAGTAAATCTGCTTCAATAGAGGCATAAACATCTGCAACTGGAGATCTTGGAATTGTTTTCTCATCTCCTACTTTAAATCTCTTATCTCCATTTAAAGGAATTCCACCAAACCACTTAACTAATTCAAAATGATAATAAGCTCTTAAGAAACGAGTTTCTGCAATAACCTGATTTTTATTAGGAAAATCGGTTTTATCTTTAAATTCTAAAATGTAATTACAACGTTGTACTCCTGCAAACATCCAATCCCAAATGTTTTTAAGATTTGTATTTACGGGTGAATGATTCATTTCATCAATTTGTTGAATTCCTACTACATCGTTAGCACTTTCTCCGCCAGAAAGTGTGTTATCGGAAGCAATTTCTCCGACTAAAACATTCATAAAACTGGCGTGAAGTAAATCGTAAGCTCCAACCAAGGCATCTTGATAATCTTGTTCCGAATTAAAATAATTTTCAGAATCGATTGAATATTGTGCTTCTCTATCCACAAAATCATCTGAACAAGATAAAATTGCAAAGACACTTAGCAAAAATACGGATGATACTACTATATATTTTTTCATGATAATAAAATTAAAAATTAAGATTTAAACCAAACATGTAAATTCTTGGTGTAGGATAAAAACCATAGTCAATTCCACCTCCAATTGGTGCACCGTTTGTAGCAGCTGGATCAAAACCTCTGTATTTAGTAAACGTATAAACATTATTTACAGCGGCATAAAATCGCAAGCGTGTAATACCAAAGTTTTTAATTACTTTCTCTCCTAAAGAATAACCCAACTGAATATTTTGAATTCTAAAGAAAGAAGCATCTTCTACAAAATAGCTTGAAAATAAATTATTATTTGTAGCGCCAGTAGTAACTCTTGGAACCGTATTACTCGTGCCTTCACCTGTCCAACGATCTAAAACATAATCTAACTTATTTAAGTCTGATAATGTTCTCTCGTAATTTCTTACCATATCATTTCCTATTGACGCATAAGAATAAGCTGCAAAATCAACATTTTTGTATTTAATATTGGTATTGAAACCTAAAGTAAATTCTGGTAATGGGCTTCCAATTTTAGTTCTATCATTTAAATTGATAATACCGTCACCATTTACATCTTTAAAACGAATGTCTCCAGGAGCAGAGGCCGCGCCTAAAGCAGCTTGTGAGGGATGTGCATCAACTTCAGCTTGATTTTGGAAAATTCCATCAGCTTGTAAACCATAGAAATACCCTATAGATTGACCTCGTTCCATTCTTGCAATTAATGGCTGTCCCACTCCGAAATTACCTCCTTCAATAATACCTCTACTATCACTAACTTCTGTAACTACATTATCAATGGTAGTTAAATTAGAATTAACACTAAAAGATAAATTGTCGTTAATTTTTTTATTATATCCGATTGAAAATTCAAAACCTTTGTTTTCTGTAGAACCTGCATTTACTGTTGGCGCACCACCACCAGGAGCGGCAGCACCAACAATACCAGTTACTGGTAAACCTGGAATTAATAAGTTACTTCTTGTTTCGATAAAATAATCTGTAGTAATATCTAATTGGTTTTTAAATAATTTTAAATCTAAACCAACATCAAATTTTCTGGCAGTTTCCCACTGTAAACCAGGATTAGCTAGCTGTCCGATTGTAACTCCATTAACTAAAGCATTATCAAAAACATAAGTAGCTTCACCATTTAAAAAACCAACATACCCATTACTTGGAATTTTATCGTTACCCAAAGTTCCGTAACTTGCTCTAAATTTCATTAAATTGATACTTTCTACATTCGATAAAAAACTTTCTTTTGAAACTACCCATCCTGCAGTTGCAGAATAAAAATAAGCTACAGAATTATCAGGACCAAAACGTGTAGAAGAATCTCTACGTGCTAAACCAGAAAGTAAATATTTTCCATCATAATCATACTGCAAGCGTGCGAAATACGAATTCAATCTATCATCATAAACATAAGAGCCTACATTTTTAGAAGTTGGTAAACCGTTAGCTAAACTAATATCAGCAAAATCCCATGAATTATTTGGCACATCAAATCCAGTTGCGAATAAACCATTACCCCAATCTTTAGTATTAGAAGTTCCTATTGTACCTGTGAAAGTATGATTGTTAAAAGCTTTTTTGTAATTCAAATACAAATCGAATACATAATTATTGAAGTTTTGTCCGTCTTGAGAAACACTACTTCTTTGTACATCAAACACTTTTCCTCCATAATTAACAATTTTTGAAAAAGATTTTCCTTCAGAATTTGCAGTATTAAATCCTACTTTAGAAGACAAGACTAAATCTGGCAGAATAGAATAATCCAAACCGAAAGCACCACTAAGTCTTTTGATGTTATAATCATTATATGTATTATTTATTTGCGCCAGTGGATTAATTACTTCAATTCCGAATCCAGGTGTACTTGGAATTAAACTATAATCACCATTAGAAGCAAAAGGAGAAATAGTTGAGGGTGTATTAATGGCATTAAACAATACCGAACCCAAACCGTTTTCACTTAAAGATCTTCTTGTTAAGAACGTATAATTTAAATTAGTTTGAAATTTTAATTTTTTAGTTAAATCTACACCAAGAGAAATGGCTGCAGTATTTCTTCTAAAATCAGATTTACCCAAACCAACAATTCCTTCTTGTTCTAAATGAGAACCACTTACGGCATAAGTAATTTTATCTGAACCTCCAGAAACATTGATATCATGACTAATAATTGATGCATTATCACTAAATACTTCATTTTGCCAATCAGTACCTCTTCCTAAATTTGATACATTCGGATAAGGCAATGCTTGACCTCCATTAGCATAACTTTCATTTAGAAGTAATGCATATTCCGTAGCATTTAATAAATTTAGTTTTTTAGTGGTTTCTTGTTGCCCAAGATATGAATTATATGAAAAGGTAGTTTTTGTATTCTTTTTACCTGTTTTTGTTTTAATAATAACTACCCCGTTTGCACCACGAACACCATAAATGGCTGCTTGCGCATCTTTTAAAACAGTAAACGATTCGATATCACTTGGATTTAAGATACTTGGATCAGAAATATTTCCATCTACAATGTATAAAGGTGCATTATCACCATTACTTTGAATACCTCTTATCAAAACACTAAAGCCAGAACCCGGTGCTCCTGAACCTGAAGTTACGGTAACACCCGCAACAGTTCCTTGCAAGGCTTGTTCAATTTTAATGGGCTTAAGTTGTTCAATAGTTTTGCTTCCTACATATCCAACTGCTCCCGTTACATCTTTTTTCTTTTGTGTACCATAACCAATTACTACAACTTCCTCAATGGCTTTGTTGTCTTGAGTTAATGAAATAGAAACAGTTTCTTCTTTAGTTACTTCAAAATCCTTTGAAAAATATCCATAAAAAGAAATGGTAAGCGTTGTACCTACTTTGATGTTAGATACTGTAAAACTTCCATCTGAAGTTGTTGTTGCGAGTCCAGCATTTTTAACAGAAACAGTTGCTCCATTTAAAGGAGAATTTGTACTGGAATCAAAAACTTTTCCTGATACAGTAACAGATTGAGAAAAACCAATTGCTGTAAATAAAAGAAAAGCTAATTGCCATAATTTAGATTTCATAAATAGTTTGTTTTTTAGTTACTCGTAAAATTAACCTTAACTTTAAATAAAAATCATTTTACAACCACTACAAAAAACATACACTTTAAAAAAAAGGTTTATTTTTTACATTATCCTTAAAAAAAGGCTTGTATTTTAAGCACATTAAGACTTTTTTCAATTTGTTAATTTTATGAAATTTTTAAAAAAAAAGAGCTTTCGAAAACGTTATTGTTGTGGTTTTGTATAGGTAAAAACACTAAATTGATGTAGTACTAGAAAGATAGAATATACTCGACCAATCCTTTTTCGTGTGGTAAATCCATTTTTTTACGCAAACGATATCTTTTGATTTCTACGCTTCGAACAGAGATGTTTAATAAAGGAGCAATTTCTTTAGAAGAAAGGTTTAATCTTAGGTAAGCACATAACCTTAAATCGTTAGGAGTTAATGAAGCGTGTGCTTGTTTTACTTTCTTTAAGAAGTTGTTATCGGCATTATCAAAAGCTTCCTTAAAAACCGTCCAGGTATCTTCTTCGTTAATATTTTTATTAATAGTTGAAATTACCGATTTAATACTTTTACTGCCTTCATCGGTATTGTTTTTCAAATCTTCTTTAATTAAAGACAATAATTCATTCTTTTTCAATAAACTCATTGTAGAAACCGCTAATTCTTTATTCTTACTGTCTACATCTTGAGACAATTGTTCATTTTTCAAACGCATTAACTGCTGATTGTTTTCCAAAGCCGCTATTTCTAATAACAAATTATTTTCTTCAATAAGTTTTTGTTCTTTTTCTCTGTAATATTTTTTATACGTTTTATGAATATAAATGGCAGAAATACATCCTAAAACACAATATAAAAAAACTGCTAAATTGGTTGCATACCATGGTTTGTTAATCGTAAACGTGTAAACAGCAATATTTTCTGGTTTTGAATTGGCAATTTTTGCTCGAACTTTAAACACATAAGTTCCTGATGGTAAATTTTTAAAATTTGTTGATGTTTTGGCACTCCATTCACTCCATTGATCCTGTAGCCCTTCTAAAACATATTGGTACTCGGCATTAATATACTTGTTATATTCAGGAACGGTATAGCTAAACGTAACATTATTTTCACTGTGACTAAAATCTCCTTCCAAACTAATCGGATGATTTGAAATTTTCTCATCTAATTTATTTACCGAAACGGCAGTAATTGAAACCCGATAATTTTTAAAACGCAAATCATTTAAATTAATCGTGTAAAATCCGTCTGTTGTTCCAATCAAATAAGTTGCGTTAGAAAGTTGTGTTATGTTTTCATAACCAAGCATAGAGTTAGTTAAAGAAGCCGGAATTGGAATGATGTTTTCCTTCAACTGATTGCTTAGCTTACTTAATGAAAAATAATGAATATAGTTTTTAGAAAACAACCACAATTTATTCGAATTATCTACAATTAACTTTCCAGAAGTGTATTCGTCCTTTTCGAAAACTGCGCTTAATGTTTTGTCTTTTTCAAATTGTTTTGTCTTAATATTTAACTTAAAGATGCCTTCTTTATTCGCATAATAAATATCCGAATTAAACTTAGTCAAACTTGCATTTTTACCTTTTGTTGGTGTTTTATAAGCAAAAATTTGCATAGCTTTGGAGAAAGAGTTATCCAGTTGAAATCGAAAAACACCTTTATATTCGTGACTTACATATACTTCAGATGAAGTATTAATTTCAAAATATTTAGAGGAATAATCAAAACCCGATATTTTATTTTTAAACTGCCATTGATTGCCTATTTTCTGTAACACTGATATTCCATAATAGTTTCCTTGTAATAACAAATTTGGCTGATTTGGAATGGTTTCAAACTTCCAAGTTCCAGAATTTGAAAAAATAAGCTGAGCGGTGGTATTAGTAATGACAAAAGTTCCAGAATCATGACCACAGAATAAAGTAGCATCATGTTCGAAAATAGACCAAACTTGACCTTTTGTACCTTTTATAAACTGAAAAGGATTTTCACTTGATGCTTTTTTAAAAAACAACCCTTGATTAGTTCCTACATATAAATTATCTTTGTACAACAAAGAAGTATAAACAGTCCCAAGCATTCCAGTATCATCTGAAAAACTTTTAATAGGCGATTGTAAATTGATACAATTAATACCATTATCTAAACCAATCCATAAATTTTCATCTACATCTTCAAATAAAGATAAAGCTGTATTGTTACTCAATCCTTTATTTTGAGTAAGGTGATATTTCTTCTTACCGTCTTCAGAAAGTATGAAAACTCCATTAGAAACGGTACCAATAGCAAAACCTCGATTAGAAAGTCGAATACTACTATACACACTACTTGAAGCAATTTCAGCATCAACTTCAGTGGTAAACTTACTTAAATTCCCTGAACTCAACTTATAGAATCCATTGAATTGTGTTTGCAGCAACAATCCTTCATCAGTAGAAAAAACTGAAACAATCTTATTGGTTTTAAATACAGGATGATTAGATATTAGTTTTTGTTTTCCATTTTCAATTTCAAATAATCCTTCATTAACCAGCTGAAAATAAATAGAATTGTTAGCCTCAAAAGCTTTTAATATTCCGTTTTTAGAAGGGATTATTCTAATTTTTTGGGTTTTAGAATCGTAAATATATATTTGATGAAGCGATTGAAAAATGACCCATTGCTCGTACTGCAAAATATTCCAAAATTGTTCGTCATCAATAATTTGATTTTTTATCTTGGCACTTAAAGAAGTATATTTTAAACTTTTATTAGCTTCTCTCGTCCAAAAACCAAACTCCATATAACAACCGGTATAAATCTTATCACCAACCACTTTAACTGAACGTATAATGGTTTCATTTGGAGATTTATACAACGTCCAATTCGAACCGTTAAATTCTAACAAACCATCATTATTTGCAAAAAACAAAAATTGATTTTTATCTTGAGAAATCATCCAGTTTTGGTTCCCAGCATTATAAATACTGGAAGAATACTTAACTATCGGTGGCAATTGTTGAGCAGTACTAAAAAAAGATATTATGAAGATGAAGAAGATAAGTGTTACGTTTCTATGCATTAACATTGGAAATATTTTTTTTGGTTCATAAATGTATAGATAATATTCAGAAAAATAAAATGTATCATCATAAAAAAAGCACGCCTCTAAAGAAACGTGCTTTTGATTACAACTAACTAATTTACTCTTTTATAAACTTCGAAGAACTAATTTTACCTGCAGAAATTGTTTTTACGATATACAAACCCTTTTGAAAACTTGAAACATCAAGTACTGCATTTGAATCGTTTACTTTTAAATTCATAACTTCTTGACCAATTACATTATAAATGGAAATAGCTTCTATATTTTCTAATGAACTTATAAACAATGTTGATGTGGCTGGATTAGGATACATACTTATTTTTGCTTCTTCAAAACTTTGATTAGACAAAGGAGCTGCATAACTTACACTGTCAAAATAATACGTTTTTTCACCTGCAGTAGCACCATCTGTACCAAAATTAAAAAATATCGACATTAAGTTAAAATTGAATGCCGGATTAAATACCGCCGTTCCTGAGGCTTGATTATTAAAATCAAATTCCATCATTTGCCAACCTACAACAGTAGTATTGGTTTGTGTTTCACAAGATTGAGTTGGAGTTCCCACTACTTCAACTTTTAATCGTACCGGAATTCCGGCATCTGGTGACCAAACTCTAACATAAACTTTTCTATTTGACGCCGTAAACGGAATGGCTGAACTAAATCCTGATGGAGTACTCATCGTTGTTCCAGCCCATAATGCTGCACCAGTAGTCTTAATAGTTCTAATTACAGTATTTGAAGGATTGGTAGGATCTGCTAATAAAGTAGATGCTGTACCACCAAAATCGGTTACCGTGTAATTTGTAGTGGTGCCCTCAAAGTTAATTGGCAAATTTATTTGAGCTAAACAAGCTGAACAAGAACCTCCACAATCTACTCCAGTTTCTGTCCCATTTTGAATCCCATCTGTACATGTTGGTGCAACACCTTGTTTCGCTAAAATATAGCGCCACCAACCACCATTAATTTGTATGTCTAAAGTCATCAAACTTGTGGTTAATGAAGTAATTTTGTAAGTTATACTAGCAGGCGCTGCAGTTGGAGTACTTAATTCACCCCCATTATATGCTTTAGCTAAACCTAAATATGCACCCACACCTGTTAGTGTAAGCGTATTGTTTGTGGTGTTCTGCGACCAAGTAGCAGCATTTGTTCCATTATGAGGAGCAACTGGAGTACCGCAAGCATCTGAACCACCTTGCCAGCCTTCAATCCAACTTTGAGCACCTAAAACATTACTAAATGAACCATCAGCATTAAATACATACAAATCATCAAAGAAACAAGCTCTTGTTGTAACGTCTGCCAAACTATTCGCAAACCATGACGTATCGCCTTGGTTAGGACCTACCCCAAATGCTCCAGCTTGTGGACTCATTTTCCAGGTTCCCGTTAAAGATTGTGCATTTCCAATGGAAATTAACAAAAGAAGAATAAAAAAGGTAATTTTTTTCATATTATTTATTTTTTTGGGTTAATAATTATTAAATGTAAATTTATACGATACTTTTATTAAATAATTGATTTTATTGCTATACAAACTATACAACATTTACTTTTTAAAAATTGCAGCAAAATCCAATAAATCAAAGGGAAAAAGAGTTAAATCAAAGAATCTTTTCATCGAATAAGAAATACTTTACTTAAAATTGTATAGCTTATGTATAGTTATTTTAGACTGTTTTGAGTTACGAAAACGTTACCTTAAAAACTTATTTTGACAAAAAAACGCTAAAAATCAAACTAACTATCAAATTAGGATAACAATTCATATCTTTGCAAATCTTAAATAAAAACACAACGATGCAACCTGATTTTTCTACTTTAGAACCCAAAAAATTCATATTGATAAAAGGTGCGCAATTGCACAATTTAAAAAATATAGATGTTGCCATTCCGAGAAATCAAATGGTGGTCATAACAGGGCTTTCTGGTTCTGGAAAATCGAGTTTAGCCTTTGACACCTTATATGCCGAAGGACAACGTCGATATGTAGAAAGTTTATCTTCGTATGCCCGTCAATTTTTAGGAAAATTAGACAAACCGAAAGTGGAATACATCAAAGGAATTGCTCCTGCGATAGCCATCGAACAAAAAGTAAACACAACAAACGCACGTTCTACCGTAGGAACTTCAACAGAAATTTACGATTACTTAAAATTATTATATGCCAGAATCGGAAGAACATTTTCTCCAATATCAGGTGAAGAAGTAAAAAAACATACGGTTTCAGATGTCGTTAAACACATTCAATCACTAGAATTAGAATCTAAATGGCTATTGTTGGCGCCAATTCTTTTAGAAGAAGGCAGAAAACTTCACGACAAACTAAAAGTATTATTACAACAAGGTTTCGCTCGTGTTTTAGTGGATAATCAAACCGTACGTTTAGACGATTTTGTTGCTACGTTAGAAATGATAGACGAAAACACAATGGCAGATAAAGAAATTTTATTAGTCATTGATAGAATTGTTGTCAAATCAGATGAAGAATTTTTAAACCGAATTGCCGATGCTTTACAAATCGCATTTTATGAAGGCAAAGGCGAATTATATTTACAAGAACCTGATACTAACAAACGTGCTATTTTTAATTCGAATTTTCAATTAGATGGTTTAGATTTCTTAGAACCTAACATCCATTTATTCAGTTTCAACAATCCTTACGGCGCTTGCCCAACTTGTGAAGGCTACGGAAGTGTTATTGGAATTGATCACGAATTAGTAGTTCCTAATACTGCTCTTTCAGTATATGAAAATGCCATTTATCCATGGCGTGGTGAAAGTATGGGTTGGTACAGAGATCAATTGGTAAATAACTCACATCATTTTGACTTTCCTATTCACAAACCTTATTTCGAATTATCAGAAGAACAAAAATCTTTAATTTGGACAGGTAACAAATATTTCACGGGCTTAAACGACTTTTTCGCCGATTTGGAAGCGAATAATTACAAAATTCAAAATCGTGTGATGCTTTCTCGCTATAGAGGAAAAACAAAATGCCATGTTTGTCACGGAAAGCGTTTACGACCTGAAACGAATAATATAAAAGTAGCTGGAAAAACCATTTCTGATTTAGTCGACTTGCCAATTATCAAATTAATACCGTTTTTCAATTCCATTGAATTATCGGAATATGATTTAAAAGTAGCGAAACGTTTATTGCTAGAAATCAAAAATAGATTAGCGTTTTTAGATAATGTAGGCTTAAATTATTTGAGTTTAAACCGACAATCAGCCACACTTTCAGGTGGAGAGTCGCAACGTATTAATTTGGCGACTTCTTTGGGAAGTTCATTAGTAGGTTCGATGTACATTTTAGACGAACCAAGTATCGGTTTACACCCAAAAGATACCGAAAAACTGATTGAAGTGTTACTAAATTTAAAAAAATTAGGAAATACTGTAATCATCGTTGAGCACGATGAAGATATCATGAAAGCAGCTGATATGATTATTGATATCGGACCAGAAGCAGGAACTTTAGGTGGAAATTTAGTCGCACAAGGCACTTATGAAGAAATTTTAAAATCCGATTCTTTAACCTCAAGATATTTGAATGGAAAAGAGGAAATAGCCGTTCCAAAAACTAGAAGAAAATTCAAAAATCACATCGAAATTATTGGAGCGCGTGAAAACAATCTAAAAAACATTGATGTAACCTTTCCTTTAGATTGTTTAACTGTAATAACAGGAGTTTCTGGTAGTGGAAAAAGTACATTGGTAAAGAAAATTCTGTTCCCAGCCATGCAAAAAAAGCTAACAGGTTTAGGAGACAAAGCCGGTCAATTCACAGATTTAGAAGGCAGTTTTTCACACATTAAAAATATCGAATACGTTGACCAAAATCCAATCGGTAGAAGTTCTCGTTCGAATCCGGTGACGTATATTAAAGCCTACGATGATATCCGTGAATTATATGCCAAACAAACGACTTCTAAATTACGAAATTACCAAGCCAAACATTTTTCTTTCAATGTAGATGGTGGAAGATGTGAAACTTGTAAAGGTGATGGAGAAGTTACCATTGAAATGCAATTCATGGCCGATGTGCATTTGGAATGTGAAACGTGTAACGGAAAACGCTTCAAAAAAGAAGTTTTGGAAGTGAATTTTGAAGGTAAAAACATCGATGACATCTTAAAAATGACCATCGATGACGCAGTGACGTTTTTCGAAACTCATGGTCAAACTAAAATCACTCAAAAACTTCAACCGCTAAAAGATGTTGGTTTAGGATATGTACAATTAGGACAATCTTCTTCTACACTTTCAGGTGGTGAAGCACAACGTATCAAATTGGCGTCATTTTTAGTGAAAGGAGCCACTAAAGAAAAAATGCTATTCGTTTTTGATGAACCAACAACTGGATTACATTTTCACGATATCAAAAAGTTATTAAAATCGTTTGAAGCTTTAATCGATAGAGGACATTCAATCATCGTAATTGAACACAATTTAGAACTAATAAAATGTGCCGATTATATTATTGATATCGGTCCAGAAGGTGGCGAAAATGGCGGACAATTAGTTGCTTTCGGAACACCAGAAGAAGTAGCGAAAAACAAAAAATCATTGACGGGTAAGTATTTAGCTGAAAAATTATAATCAATGAAGAAAAGCATCTTCTTATTTTTATTAGGTCTTACCAGTATCTCTGCACAAAAAAAACAGCTTTTCGCCGAATATTCTATTGGTGAAACTTCATCAGCTGATAATACGTTTATCAGTTTAAAGGCAAGTCAAACCATAGGAATTGGTTTCGGAATACAACACAACGATTCGTTAAATTGGGTCAAACAACTCAGAAATCCGTATACAGGTGTAATTCTACAAGTCGCCAATCATGGAAATACAGAAAAAATTGGACATACAATTTCACTTCTTCCTTATATTGAAAAGCCTATTTTCTTAAAAAACGAAAAACTAAAATTATTAGGTGCTTTAGGTGTAGCTTATCATACTAAAAAACATACTATAGAAAACTGGCAAAACAAAGCCATTTCAACAGATTTTACTTATGCTTTCCGACTAGGTTTATATTATGATATCTTTCAAAAAAACAATCTCCAAACACGATTAAACCTAAACTATTTACATTATTCTAACGGCCATATTCAATGGCCTAATAACGGAATTAACACATTAGCCATTGGCGTAAACTTTTCCTACAATGGTTTTAAAAAAGAAGGGAATACCACTGATCAATTCACTACATCTAAAGAAATTAAAAAAAGTAACCAATCGTTCTTTTCCATTCAAACCGGAATTGGCGAACATGCCTTATATCGCTTTTATAATTACAGAAGAAACGTGTATTCATTCGATTTCATGTATGGAAAAATCTACAACAAAATACATAAAGTAGGTATAGGCATTTACATGAGAAACTATCAAAACAATTACAAATACATCAAGGAAGGCAATAATTTAGTTTCAGAAGACTATCCAAAACTTCAAAACAATCCTTTTTTAAATGCTAGTAGCGCTGGAATTGCTTTAAATTACGAATTCTTAATGCAACATATAGCAATAGAAACAGAACTGGGTATTACTTTATTTCGACCTTTTTTCCCAGCCGAATATCGTTTAGATGCCACATTAATCAATAAACAAACCCAACAATATGAAATGGGTAAAGCAGAAGGAAGCACATACACTTTAAAACGCTTTATATCAGGTAAATTAGGATTAAAATATTATCTTATTAACACTTACAAACAACCTAAAAACAATTTCTACATAGGCGGTCATATCGTTTCCAGATTAGGACAAGCCGATTATAGCGAATTTTCTATGGGTTATATTCATACTTTTTAATTTGGAATTTACGAATTGGGATTTACGAACCTAAATAATGATTTACAATTTTGGAGTTACGATTTACGAACTTAAATTCTGATTTATAAATTTATTTTACGATTTTTGCTTTTGTATAAGCCAAATAAAAAAATCATGAAAGAAATAATGAAACAAAGAACAAAAAAGTTCGCATTAGATTGTTGGATTTTATGCTCTAAACTACCAAAATCAAGAGAATTTAATGCCTATGTTTCTCAATTAATTAGGTGTTCCAGTTCTGTAGGAGCGAATTATAGAGCACTCCAAAGAGCAAAATCAAATGCAGATTTTATTAATAAATTAAAAATTGTCGAAGAAGAAGCAGATGAAAGTCATTTCTTTTTAGAATTATTAAATGATGTTTCTAAATTGGAAAATCTACAATTAGAAAAACAATTCTTACCTTTAATCCAAGAAGCAAATGAAATTACAGCAATAATCGTTTCAACATTAAAAACGGTAAGAAATAAATCATAAATTAACTCTAAAATCGTAAATTCGTAAATTGTAAATCTTAAATTCGCAAATCGTAAATCGTAAATCGTAAATCATTCCTCGTAAATCAAAATGAAATTCCAAGTCGTATCCGATTATGTGCCAACAGGAGATCAACCGCAAGCCATTGAAAAATTAGCTAAGGGAATTCTTGCAGGCGAAAAATACCAAACTTTATTAGGAGTAACCGGTTCAGGAAAAACTTTTACTGTGGCGAATGTGGTGCAAGAAGTTCAAAAACCAACTTTAATCTTAGCACATAACAAAACCTTAGCGGCGCAATTGTACTCGGAATTCAAGCAATTTTTTCCGAATAATTCGGTGCAGTATTTTGTTTCGTATTACGATTATTACCAACCAGAAGCCTTTATTCCAGTAACTGGAACATATATTGAAAAAGATTTATCGATTAACGAAGAATTAGAAAAACTTCGATTAAGTACTACTTCTGCCCTACTTTCAGGTCGTAGAGATATTATTGTAATTTCCTCTGTTTCTTGTTTGTATGGTATTGGAAATCCTGTTGAATTTCAAAAAAATGTCATCAATTTAGAAAACGGTCAAGCCATTTCGCGTACCAAATTATTGCATCAATTGGTGCAAAGTTTATACGCCAGAACAGAAATGGAATTCACACCCGGAACCTTCCGAATTAAAGGCGATACGGTTGAAGTTTTCCCAAGTTATGGCGACGAACCGTTCCGTATTCACTTTTTTGGAGATGAAATTGAAGAAATTGAAGCCTTTGATGCACGAACTTCACAAGTGTTAGAAAAATACGACAAATTAAGTATTTATCCAGCCAATATGTTTGTAACATCACCAGATATTTTACAAAAAGCCATTTGGGAAATCCAACAAGACATGGTGAAACAAGTGGAATATTTCCGAGAAATCGGCAAACATTTAGAAGCCAAACGACTAGAAGAACGCACCAATTTCGACTTAGAAATGATTCGCGAATTAGGCTATTGTTCTGGAATTGAAAATTATTCGCGTTACCTTGATGGTCGTGAACCTGGAACCCGACCTTTCTGTTTATTAGATTATTTCCCAGACGATTATTTGATGGTTGTCGATGAGAGTCACGTTACTATTTCACAAGTCCACGCAATGTATGGCGGCGACAGAAGTCGAAAAGAAAACTTAGTTGAATACGGTTTCCGATTACCAGCTGCGATGGACAACCGTCCGTTAAAATTTGAAGAATTTGAAGCCTTACAAAATCAAGTTGTTTACGTTTCTGCCACACCTGCCGATTACGAAATGCAAAAATCGGAAGGGATTTATGTAGAACAAATTATTCGTCCAACTGGATTATTAGACCCAATCATAGAAATCCGTCCAAGTGCCAATCAAATTGACGATTTAATTGAAGAAATTCAAATCCGTTGTGAAGCTGATGAGCGAGTTTTAGTCACCACGTTAACCAAACGTATGGCGGAAGAATTATCAAAATATTTAACCAAAGTTTCTATTCGTTGTCGTTATATTCATTCCGATGTAGATACTTTGGAACGGGTGGAAATCATGCAGGATTTACGTAAAGGTATTTTTGATGTCTTAATTGGTGTCAATTTATTACGTGAAGGATTAGATTTACCTGAAGTATCGTTAGTAGCCATTTTAGATGCCGATAAAGAAGGATTTTTACGAAGCAAACGCTCTTTAACTCAAACCGTCGGAAGAGCCGCCAGAAACGTGAATGGAAAAGCCATTATGTATGCCGACAAAATTACTGCCAGCATGCAACACACCATAGACGAAACCATTTACCGTAGGGAAAAACAAACAGCTTACAATACGTTACATGGAAAATCTCCACAAGCCTTAAATAAAAGTTTAGGTAATGCTTTTAGCGCCAATTCGGTTTCGACACAATATTACGAAAACCAAGCTTACAAAGCCGCCGAACCTGAAAGTGAATACTTAAGCAAACCAGAAATCGAAAAGAAAATCCGAGATACTCGAAAACTCATGGAAAAAGCCGCAAAAGAATTAGATTTCATGCAAGCGGCTAAGTTTAGAGATGAAATTAAGGAATTGCAAGAGAAGTTGTAAAAATTATGTTCACGCAAAGCCGCAGAGTCACAAAAAACACATCTAAAACTTTGCAAATCTGAAACATTGCGTGATTTTTTTATTTAGGAGCAAGAAAAACCCGTTTTCAAAACACCAACTCACGCGTGTTCCACTATATCTTTTGTTGTATTGCTTTTTTTAACAAAGCAACAAAACAAAAGGATGCCGTTCCACCCACGGCTAGAAAACAACAATAGCTTTTCAAATGAAAAATTGCAGAAAAGCAATAAATCAACGACTATCTTAAAAAATGCGATTTTCATTAATTTTTTATTTAAATTTGTGAAGCTATTTACTTGTAAAACATTGGAAAGTAGTAGCTAAAATAAATAGTCAAGTCCGAAATTAATGCAGTTGTCATGAACGAAAAAGTAGCCATTCAAACCTTACCTCAAGAAATTCAAAACATCAATCAAGGCGAAGTACAATTACATGAGTACTTAATTTCAAAAAGTGTAACAAAGAACAAAGTACAACTTAATAAAAATGTATTTAGTTTTTTATTAGACGGAACAAAGGAGCTAATTACGCACAATAAAACAACACTAATTGAAAGTGACAAATTTCTATTAATAAAATCGGGGAATTGCTTAATGAGTGAAAACATT
Organism: Flavobacterium difficile; assembly: GCF_011392115.1. GTDB lineage: Bacteria > Bacteroidota > Bacteroidia > Flavobacteriales > Flavobacteriaceae > Flavobacterium > Flavobacterium difficile. Next base: position 153,680 of record NZ_JAAJBT010000002.1, on the reverse strand, counting down.
TCTTTAAGTAATAATTACAGAAGTATGCTGCTTTTCTTTCCCGACCAAGCAATAGAAAACTTTCTAACAAAATATAAATTCGACAAAAAATCGAATGCAAACGATGCCCCTTTTTTAATTTTTAAATATGATACGATAACTACGAACATCGTAGAAAATTTAGTACACTTAAAAAACCATCCTAAAGCCTTTTTAGATACAATTTTACCTTTAAAATTAGAAGAAATTTTAATGCATTTGGTACAAAAAAACGGTGTCGATTTTTTATATAACTTTTTACATCAAACTAACGACAGCAATAAATCGTTTATTGAAACCATTCAAAAAAACGCCTTAATTAATTTAAGCATTCAAGAACTTTCCTTCTTGTGTAACATGAGTGTTTCTACATTCAAAAGAAAATTTGAAAAAGAATTTCAAACTAGCCCCAAAAAATGGTTTCAAGAAAAGAGACTGGAACATTCCGACTACTTACTAAAAACCAAAAAAATGCGACCAGCAGATATTTATGAAGATGTAGGCTTCGAGAATTTCTCTAGTTTTGTGCAAGCGTATAAACATAAATTCGGAATTACTCCGAAACAATCACAATTAAACAGTTGAACTTTTAGCAACATTTTTTGAGCCTTTCTAATAAAAAGAATAGTAACAAAAAAGATAAATTTGTGAATCAATTTTAAAATTTATAAAAATGCGTAAAACAATTTTATTTTTTTCAGTATTCGTTTTATTTTGTAGCACATTATTGGCACAAAAAACATTCACATTAACGAGTAAAGATTTAGGAGGTTCATTTACAAAAACCAACGAATTCAATGGTTTTGGATGTAATGGAGATAATGCTTCTCCACAACTAAGCTGGACAAATGTTCCAGAAGGCACTAAAAGTTTTGCTATTACGTGTTATGATCCAGATGCGCCAACTGGTGCAGGTTGGTGGCATTGGGTAGTTTTCGATATTCCAGTAAATAACTTAGAGATGGTCGCAAAAGCTGGTAATCCAAGTTTAAACTTAGCGCCTAAAGGTGCTATTCAAAGTATGACGAGTTTTGGCGCAACAGGTTTTGGCGGACCATGTCCACCTGAAGGCCACGGAATCCATACTTACATTTTTACCGTATATGCTTTGAAGACGGATAAATTAGGATTAGATGCCAATTCAAATCCAGAATTAGTAGGGTATTATTTATGGGCCAATACCTTAGCTAAGGCAAGTATAGTTACCTATTACCAACGATAACAGTAACAATCTTCAACTTTAATTACCATACAATTATGTATAAAGTTTAAGCTAATTAAAAATTAAAGTTGTATCATTTCTAACTAAAAAAAACAATCTAATCCAACTACATTATGAGTACAATCGTAAAAGCCATGGCGGCACATCAAGCATCTGGTGTATTAGAGCCTTTCGAATATGAATTACCAGAAATCAGCAGTGAAGAAGTTGAAATTGCAATTGAACATTGCGGTTTATGCCATTCCGACTTGTCCATGTTAAATAACGAATGGGGAATCACATCGTTTCCTTTCGTACCTGGACATGAAATTGTTGGAAAAATAGTAAGTCTTGGTAATGTAGCTGCATCAAAAAATTTAACTATCGGTCAAACTGTAGGTGTGGGTTGGAATGCAAGTTGTTGTCAACACTGTGAATCATGTATCAACGGACAACAACAAATGTGTTCAAACGGACAAGCAACTATTGTGGGTAATCATGGAGGATTTGCTAACAAAATTAGAGTCAATTGGATGTGGGCCATTCCAATCCCTGAAAATATTGATTTTGCAGAAGTAGGACCTCTTTTGTGTGGTGGAATTACCGTTTTTTCTCCTTTATTACAACACAATATTTTACCAACCGCACGAGTTGGAGTTTTTGGAATTGGTGGATTGGGTCATATGGCACTTAAGTTTTTAAAAGCTTGGGGCGTAAACCTTACCGCTTTCACCTCGTCATTGGATAAAACAGAGGAACTTAAAGCCTTTGGCGCGCAACATGTTGTATCGAGTGTAGATACAGATGCTTTAACTAAGTTACAAGGAACTTTCGACTTACTAATTATTACAGCTAATGTAAAATTAGATTGGGACAGCATTACGGCCTTATTGGCTAACAATGGAAAATTACATTTCGTAGGCGCTATTCTAGAACCTATTCCGGTAAATATTTTCCCACTTTTATTAGCTAAAAAAAGTATTAACGCGTCTCCAACTGGTTCACGTGCTGAAATTGACACCATGTTGAAATTTGCCGCACAACACAACATTACACCACAAACTGAACATTTTCCATTATCAAAGGCCAATGAAGCGATGGCACACTTACACAGTGGTAAAGCAAAATACAGAATTGTATTAGATATGGATTTGTAATTTAAATTAATTATCAAAAGCAATACAAATAGTAACATCAAAAAAATATTTGTATTTGAATGCAACAAAAAACATCAAATTATTAACTATAAAAAAGTTATTATGGCAACAACTAGAAGAGCAACAGCCGTTTGGAACGGAACAGGATTAGAAGGCACAGGAAGCTTAAATTCCTCTAACAAATTTTTTGATAACACACCTTACAGTTTTAAATCTCGTTTCGAAAACGAAGACGGAAAACTTGGTACAAACCCAGAAGAATTAATTGCAGCAGCTCACTCAGGTTGTTATGCAATGGCTTTAAGTTTCGCCATCAGTCAAGCTGGATTTACACCTGAAGAATTAAAAGTAGAGGCCAAAGTAATTCTTGATGCCGTTGAAGAAGGCTTCGCAATAACCAACATCGAATTACATTTAGTTGGCAAAGTTAGTGGCATGGAAGAATCGCAATTTAACGAATTGGCAGATGCAGCTAAAGTGGGATGTCCAATTAGTAAGGCATTAAGTGCTACACCTATCACTTTAAACAAACAATTTATTAAATAACTTAAAAAGTAAAAATATGAACATAACCTTAGAACAAGCAGAAGCAGTTATTGCAGCAGCTAAATTAAAAGCTACAGAAATTGATACAAAAATGGACATCTGTGTAGTAGATGCTGGTTCCAACTTAGTTGCCTTTGCACGTATGGACGGCGCTTGGATTGGATCCATTGACATTTCGTTCAAAAAAGCAAAAACTGCAGCATGGTTTACTATGGATACGGCAACTTTAACACCTTTAGTAAAACCAGATGCACCTTTATTTAATATCGAGCACAGTAATGGTGGACTGATAACTTTCCCAGGTGGTGTTATCATTAAAAACGCTGAAGGAACAGTAATTGGAGCTATTGGCGTAAGCGGAAGTAGTGTAGAAAACGACCATATTGTAGCTGAAGCTGGCGCAAAAGTGATAGCATAATCAGAATAAACTCCCCATTTTATTCAACTAAAGCCTTTCAAACTCATTGTTTTGTTAGGCTTTTTTTATTGTAAAATAACTTATTCATTACTTTAAGCATTTAATCTTTAAATTTGTATCTCAAACTATAAATCATATAGTGAATGGACAACAACAGAATATATCGATTACTTTTTTCAAGCGTTTACCCATTATACCTTCAAAAAGTGGAGAAAAAAGGCCGAACTAAAGCCGAATTAAATGAAGTAATCTTTTGGCTAACAGGTTACAACGAGGAAACTTTACAACAACAAATTGATGGAAAGAATGACTTCGAAACATTTTTTGTGCAAGCCCCACAAATCCATTCAAACGCTCATAAAATCACAGGCGTTATTTGCGGCTATCGCGTTGAAGACATTGAAGATAAAGTGGTTCAACAAATTCGCTATTTAGACAAATTGGTAGACGAATTAGCGAAAGGCAGAAAAATGGAAAAAATTTTGAGAATTTAAAATTTATAAAAATGATTTTAAAAGAAGACATTTATAAAAGAATAGAAACTGACTTTGGTACAGAATCAAACAAAGCAATTGAAATTCTTTGTCACGCAATTGAAAAAACAGACTATCTCAATACGGATAGAATAATTCGTTGTATCGTTTTTCTGTCTAAAGGAAATTTAAACGATTTACAAAAATACATTATTGCTGCCGCAAATGATCCAAGAGATATCATACTATGGGCAGAATATGAAAAATTATCAGACGATTTTAACTACAAAAGATTAAGAGATTTCAATATTTCTTTTGAAGTAAGTAAAATTAATGTGCGTGTTTAATCCAAAAATCTTTGTCGTCACAATCGTCAATAAGCATGATATTCAACAGGCTCTAATGAAAAAACTAAAAATAATAAAGTTACATCTGACAATTCGTAGCTAAAAATGATAATGAATATCAAAAAATACAAACTTACATTTTTATCGGTAATTTCAATTGTAGGAATACTAATTGGAATTCCATTAGACTTTTATGGTATGACGTTAACTGGTGGTGCAAGTTTAGCAGGAGTAGTTATTTTTGGCGTGGTAATAGGATTAGTAGTTTTATTGATTGTAGATAGAGTTTTGGTTTCAATATTTGATCCAAAAAAAATATCAATTATTGAATTAGGTATTTTCGTGATTCTACTAACCATCTTTTTGATTAGAATTGATTAAAATATTCTACTTTTGTCTAAAATAAAACAATCATCATGCAAACTATTGAAACAGTATTAGAATCAAACGACGAAATTGCCATTATTGAAGCAGTAGGGACTCACATTTGGGCGAAAAAACAAACTGGCGATTTAAATCATTTCGAACTCACTTTTGTTTATGTTGATATTTTCGAAGCAGCTATGAATGAAGGTGGTTTACACTACTTTTTCAATACAGAGAGTGGTGACTTCGCTAAAGAAATCATTCAAGCATATAAAGATATTAATGCCACAAAAACAGCAACTTTGCTTACTAAAGCCTTTCAATTATTTACAGTAAAATACACTTCAAATACAGAAGACAGAAAAAAGGTAATTGAAAAAATGGACGAAAAAAGTATCTCTGGCTGGGAAGATTTAGATGAATTGTTCTTTTCTGAAGAAGAGGAAGATGTGGTTAATTTAATTGTTGACTATATTCGAAACAACAAAAGTAAGTTTATGAACTAAGGCTGTAACAAGTTTTCATTTCTTTCGTCTTACATGTAAATTTAATACGAAAAACTTTGGAAACTATATTAAAGATTACCAACCTACATAAAAAATATCGCAAAGTACATGCGGTAAATAACGTTTCAGTCGAAATTAAAAAAGGAAACGTATACGGAATTTTAGGACCAAATGGTTCTGGAAAATCAACTACTTTAGGAATTGTGTTGAATGTTGTAAATAAAACTTCAGGAGAATTCCAATGGTTTGATGGAAAATATTCTACTCATGATGCCTTAAAAAAAGTAGGTGCCATTATTGAGCGACCTAATTTTTATCCTTACATGACGGCTGAAGACAATTTAAAATTAGTCTGCAAAATTAAAAACATCCCTTTTACTAAAGTTTACGAAAAATTAGAACTAGTAGGACTTTTAGAAAGAAAAGACAGTAAATTTAAAACGTTTTCTTTAGGGATGAAACAACGTTTAGCTATAGCTTCTGCCCTACTAAACGATCCAGAAATTCTAATTCTAGACGAACCCACAAACGGTTTAGATCCACAAGGAATTAGACAAATTAGAGATTTAATCCGAATTATCGCCAATCAAGGCACCACTATACTTTTAGCTTCTCACTTGTTAGATGAAGTAGAAAAAGTATGTTCTCACGTAATTGTAATCAGAAATGGAGTAACCTTATACCAAGGAACTGTAGATGGCATTACAGCTAACGAAGGTTTCTTCGAATTAGAATCTGAGAATCTAGAAAATCTGAAATTAGCTTTACAACATTTTTCTCAAATTGAAAAAATTGAAAAAGAAGAGAATAAATTAGTAGTCTATTTAAAATCTAATTTAGAACCCGCTGAATTAAATTCTTATTTATTCCAACAAAACATCACCTTAACCCATTTGGTAAAACGAAAGCACAGTTTAGAAGAACAATTTTTAGAATTAACGAAACATTAATTTAAAATTCAAGTTCATAAATCAATTTTAAATAGTGTAACATCACAGATTTGAGAAATTTTATTAATTTATATAATCTGTTCAATCTGTGTTCCAATACAAATATTCAATTTTATAACCAACTCAATGTCAAGTTTAATTTTCACAATGCCTTTAAACTTTATAAACCTTTAAATAAAAAAAATGAAAAGATTACTCGCGATAGAATTACAAAAAATTTGGCAAAATAAAGCCAGTAAAATATTAACAATTACATATTTCATTACGCTTGGATTAGTTTCCTTAATTGCTTCTATTGAATTTGAACTTGGACCACTAAAATTTGAAGCCGCAAAAAGTGGACTGTTCAATTTCCCATACATTTGGCATTTCGGAACGTATTTTGCTGCCTGGTTAAAATTATTTTTAGCAGTGGTAATTGTCTCTATGATTGCCAACGAATACAGTTACGGAACTTTAAAACAAAACTTAATTGACGGAATGAGCAAAAAAGAATTTATACTTTCAAAATTCTTAACCATTTGTTTATTTGCCTTAGTATCAACAGTATTTATCTTTTGTATATCATTAATTTTAGGTTTAAAATTTTCATCATACACAGAAGCTGGAATTATTTTCTCTGATTTAGAGTATTTTTTAGCTTATTTTATAAAATTATTAGGCTTCTTTTCTTTCTGTTTATTTTTAGGCGTCTTAATTAAACGCTCTGCTTTCGCTCTTGGCTTTTTATTTATCTGGTGGATTTCCGAAAACGTAAGTATTGGAATCTTAAAATATGAAATTTTCAACTATAAACGAGGTGATGATACAATTTTTGATACCATAAAACAATATTTTCCTTTAGAATCAATGTCGAATCTTATAGTAGAACCTGTTACTCGATTGAATTTTGTAAAATCTGTAGGAAATACTGTTGGCGCCGATTTCTCCAAAGATTATAGCGTACATCCTGAACAATTAGCAATTGTAATAGCGTGGATTTTTATTTTTATGTTTTTATCCTTCAAAATTCTTAAAAAACGAGATTTATAGTATCTTTGCAGATGCTATGAAAAAAATAATATCAATACTTTTTACACTTTCATTTACGGTTAGCTTTTCGCAAAATATAACTGTAAATGAAAGTTTTACACCACAACAATTAATTGAAAACATACTCGTAAATAGCGGTTGTGTTTCGGTCTCTAATTTTTCTGCAAGCGGTGGAAATTTTGGTACTGGCGAATTAAGTTACGGTTATTTTAATGCCAACGGCTCTTCTTTTCCTTTTCAGGAAGGAATTCTTTTAACTACGGGAAAATTAAATTCAGCCATTGGGCCAAATGCTAACTTCTCTGATGATGGCAATGGATTAACTTGGAATGGCGATACAGATTTAAATAACGCTTTAGGGTTATCCAACACATTTAATGCCACTGTTTTAGAATTTGATTTCATCCCAAATGCAAATAATATAAGTTTTGAATATATCTTTTCCTCAGAACAATATTTATTAAATCCAACTTCTAATCAATGTAATTTTACTGATGGTTTTGCTTTTCTTTTGAAAGAAGCAACAGCCACGACTTACCAAAATTTAGCATTAATTCCAGGAACTACCACGCCTGTTCGAGTGAATACCGTTCGTGGAAACGGAACAATTTGTCCGTCAGCAAATGAAGCCTATTTTGATGCTTTTAATACTGGAAATTATCCAACAACTTTTGAGGGTCAAACCAAAATATTAACAGCACAAGCTGTAGTTACTCCAGGAACTTTATACCACATTAAACTAGTTATTGCCGATGAAGGAAACGGCCGTTTCGATTCTGGAATTTTCTTAAGAGCTGGAAGTTTTATTTCAGAAAAAAATTTAGGGGTTGATCGATTACTTGCAACTGGAAATCCGTTGTGTGCGGGTGAAAATATCACACTTAATGCAACTCAAACTGGCGCAACTAACTACCAATGGTTTCAAAACGGAAATCCAATTTTTGGCGAAAACAACGCTACTTATAACGTAACAACTGCAGGAAACTATGCTGTAGAAATTGACATCAACACAAGTTGTACTTTAACTGGAAAAATTGAGATTGAATATGCTCCAAATTTAACTATTGCGAATACCAATTTTGAAGTTTGTGATACGAATATTGATGGTTTGGCTCCATTTGATTTAGCTACCATTCAGACACAAATTTTTAGTAGTTTGCCAACCAATTTCACTGTGGCACTTTTTGATTCGACAACTTCCACAACACCATTACCTTCAAGTTATACGAATACTAATGATTTTCAACAGATCATTTATGCTAGAATAACCAATATTGCAAATTGCTACGGAAATATTCCAATAACCTTAAATGTGAATGTTTTTCCTCAAATATTTACAGATGAAACCATAGGAATTTGTAATAACACACCAACAAACATTAGTGCTCCAAGCGGTTACACTTACAGTTGGAATACAGCTACGACACAAACTTCACAAACTATTACAGTCGCTAATGCAGGAACTTATACCGTAACCATTACAAATGCTAACAATTGTAGTAAAACAAAAACATTTACGGTTGTAAATTCTGAAATTGCAACAATCACAAATATAGAAGTAAACGATTTTAACGAAAATCTAACCGCAACCATAACTGTTACAGGAAACGGAGATTATGAATATTCTTTAGACGGTATTACTTATCAAAGTAGTCCAGTTTTTAATGTATTAGATGCAGGAGAATATACTATATATGTAAATGATAAAAACAATTGTGGAATCGCTTCTGAAACATTTTACGCCCTAAGTTATCCAAAGTTTTTCACGCCAAATGGCGATAATTACAACGATACTTGGCAAATTGAAAATTTAGATAAAAAAGGATTAGAAAATAGCAAAATTTATATTTTTGATAGGTTTGGAAAACTTATAAAACAAATTAGTGGAATGGGTTCAGGTTGGAATGGTAATTTTAATGGAAATCCGGTTTCATCTTCTGATTATTGGTTTGTTTTAGAATTAAACAATGGAAAAACCATCAAAGGACATTTTACTTTAAAACGATGATCAAGAACCTACTTTTAGTTTTAATTGGTGGAGGATTTGGCAGTGTAGCCAGATATTTACTGAGTTATTTTTTCACTAAAAACAATGCTACACATTTTCCTTGGGCAACATTTACTGCTAATCTGTTGGGATGTTTACTAATTGGCTTACTTTTTGGTTACATTCAGAAAAATAATTTGCAAAACGAAACTCTAAAACTTTTATTAATAACAGGATATTGCGGAGGCTTTACAACCTTTTCAACCTTTAGTATAGAAAACATTCAATTTATTCAAAATCAAAATTATTACTTAGCCATATTGTATACGTTAACTTCAATTTTTATGGGGTTTTTAGCGGTTATCTTAGGTTTTAAAATTTTTAATTAATGACACATTTAAACACGACTCAAATTACCGAGTTACAACAACTTTTATCGAATCCGAAAAAAATCGCTATTATTCCACATAGAAATGTAGATGGAGATGCCATGGGTTCTACTTTGGGTTTGTATCATATTTTAAAACAACTGAATCATTCGATTACTGTTGTGGTACCAAATGAGATTCCAGACTATTTACAATGGATTCCAGGAACAAAAGAAGCAACTATAATTTATGAAGGCGCCAACGTTGGTGAAGCTATCCAAAAATTAAAAGATGCTGAACTCGTTTTTACCTTAGATTTCAATGCTTTTCATCGGGCTGGTGAACAAATGGAAAGTGTTTTAAAAACCTTAGAAGCTACTTTTATCATGATTGACCATCATGAAAAACCAGAGGATTATGCCAAATACCTATTTTCAGATATTGCGTACAGTTCCACTTGCCAAATGGTATACGATTTTGCACAACAGTTACAAATGAATCACCTCATAAATTTAGACGCTGCTACATGTTTGTATACTGGAATTGCAACTGATTCCGGCGGATTTCGCTTTCCTAGAACAACAGGAAATCTTCACAGAATTGTAGCTGATTTAATTGACAAAGGGGTTGATAATTCGCAAATTCATATCAATTTATATGATAATGGCGATTATAACCGATTACAAATTTTAGGAAAAGCCCTAACCAATTTAAAAGTTTTACCCGAATATAAAACAAGTTACATTACACTTTCGCAAGAAGAACAAAATGCTTTACAAGTTAAAAAAGGCGATACAGAAGGTATTGTGAATTACGGATTAACTATTAAAGACATCGATTTTACAGCTTTTTTCACAGAAGTAAAAGAAGAAAATATGATTAAAATTTCTTTCCGTTCGCAAGGAAATTTCGATGTAAATCAGTTTGCTAGAAATCATTTTAATGGTGGCGGACATAAAAATGCTGCTGGAGGAAAATCTTTTGACAGTTTAGAAGATACAATAACTAAATTTATTGCTATTTTAGCAATCGAAAAAAAATAAATTTCATTCGTATGAAAATTTTCAAACACTTAGTTCTTATTGCGATAGCCACTTTTCTAACTTCTTGTTCAGAAAAACAAGCTCGTAAACCCATTTCGCATTCGTCCGGTTCTTTTATGAAAGAATCGATTGATAGAAATAAAAAATTGAATGCTGAAGAAAAAGTAGCCATCACAAAAATTATTCAGAAAGATACTTCTCATATTTATAACATCTCTGAAAAAGGATTTTGGTATGCGTATCAAACAAAAAGTACCGAAAATGTATTTCCTAAAAAAGGTGACGTGGTAACTTTCGATTATGAAGTAACAGATTTGTATGGTAATTCTATATATACTTTAGAAGAATTAAAAAGACAAACCTATTATGTAGACAAACAAAACATCATGAATGGTCTACGAAACGGCATAAAATTGATGCATCAAGGTGATAAAGTTAAATTTATTTTCCCTTCACAATCGGCATACGGATATCATGGAGACGATAATAAAATTGGTACAAATCAACCGATAATTTGTATCGTCACTTTAAAAGAAATTAAATCTGAAACTACTGAATAACAACATTTAAAATGAAAAGAGTATTAATCACATTACTTTCCATAACTACACTTTTGTTTTCCTGCAAAAATGAAGGGACAAAAAACGAACTTTCAGAAGGTTTATATGCTTTTGTGGAAACTTCAAAAGGAGATATAACCATAAAGTTAGAATTTGAAAAAACACCTTTTACTGTTGCCAATTTCGTAACACTTGCAGAAGGTAAAAACAACTATGTAAGTCCAAATTTCAAAGGTATTCATTTTTATGACGGCTTAACTTTTCACCGAGTGGAATCTAATCCACCAATGTGTCAGGGAGGAGATCCAACTGCAACAGGACAAGGTGGACCAGGTTATAAATTTAAAGATGAATTCCATCCAGAATTAAATCATGGAAAAGCAGGAATTTTATCTATGGCTAATTCTGGACCAAACACAAATGGTTCACAATTTTTCATTACTACGCAAGCTACACCTTTTCTAGATGGAAAACATACTGTTTTTGGAGAAGTCGTAGAAGGATTAGATATCGTTAATACAATTTCAGTTGGCGATCCAATCAATACCATTAAAATCCTAAGAATTGGACAAGCTGCCAAAAAGTTTGACGCGGTAAAAGTATTTAAAGAATATTTTGAGAAACAGGCCGAACTACAAAAACAATTAGAATCCGTTAAAGCCAAAAAAGTATCTTTTTTTAATGATATAAAAGCGACAGGAACAAAAACAAAATCTGGATTAATTTACAAAATAGTTCAAAAAGGTTCAGGAAAAAAACCAAATAATGGTCAGAATGTTTTTGTAAATTATGCAGGATTTCAAGAAGATGGAACATTGTTTGACACCAGCTATGCTGATGTAGCAGAAGAAAACGGAGTATTAGATAAAGCTCGAAAAGATGCAGATGGTTATGCACCATTCCCTTTTAGTTATGGTGCAAAAACAGGATTAATTCAAGGATTTATTGAAGGTTTAGAAAAAATAAATTTCGGAGATAAAATCGTCTTAATTCTTCCAAGTCATCTAGGATATGGAGCTCAAGGAGCAGGACCAATTCCGCCGAATGCCACAATTATCTTTGAAGTTGAAATATTAGAAAAAAAATAAAGATCAAAATAAAATAAATTTAAAATGAAAAAATTAGTACTACTACTTTGCGCCTTAACGTTAACTGTTTCGGTAGCGCAAACCAAAAAAGCAAAAGATAAGTCAAAAAAGGTTCCTGTTAATGAAATCATTGCAGAAATCTATACGAGTAAAGGTAAAATTGCATTGCAATTAGAATATGTAAAAACACCCATCACGGTTGCTAACTTCATTACTTTAGCAGAAGGTACGAATACTTTCGTAACCAACGACAGAAAAGGAAAACCTTACTATAACGGATTAAAATTTCATAGAGTTATTGCAAATTTTATGATACAAGGTGGATGCCAATTAGGAAATGGGTCTAGTGATCCTGGTTATAAATTTCAAGATGAATTTGATGCGAGTTTAAGACATGATAAAGCTGGGATTTTATCTATGGCAAATTCAGGACCAGCTACTAACGGTTCACAATTTTTTATTACTCACAAAGAAACACCTTGGTTAAATGACAAACACAGTATTTTTGGGCATGTAATTGAAGGACAAGCTGTTGTAGATGCAATTGCGCAAGATGATGTAATTGAAAAAGTCGTAATAATAAGAAAAGGTAAATTGGCAAAGAAATTTGATGCGGTTAAAGTATTTGCTGACTATATGAAAATTAAACCTGAGCTTGATAAAAAAGCGGCAGAAGAAGCTAAGATTAAAGCAGAAGCCGCAGCAAAATTAGAAGCAGAAAGAAGACAAAAAGAAGCGGAAGCAAAAGCTATTGCTGATGCTGAATTAAAAGCAAAACTAGGAACTATTTTAGCGGCAAAAGTAGCTGAATTTAAAATGCTAAAAGCAAAAACTATTACAACGCCTAGCGGATTACAGTACAGTATATTGAAAAAAGGTTCTGGAGTAAAACCTACAGAAGGTAAAGACATTTATGTACATTATGCAGGCTATTTAGAAGATGGAACATTGTTTGACAGTAGCTACGAAAGTATTAATAAATTGTACGGAAAATTTGACCAAAATAGAGCCAATCAGAACGGTTACCAACCTTTCCCGTTTAAGTATGGAAACAAAGGTGGATTAATACCAGGGTTTTTAGAAGGTATAAACAATATGAATTTTAATGATAAAGCTATTTTCTTTATTCCTGCTAATTTAGGATATGGTGCCAAAGGCGCTGGAAACGTAATTCCGCCAAATAGCAACATTATTTTTGAAGTTGAAATTTTAGAAAGTTTGCCAACTACAAAATAAGTAATATCATTTTAAAACAAAAGCTGTCTAAAACTTTACTTTGTCAATCTGAACTCGTTTCAGACTCTGGAATAAATTCAGGACGACAAAAGTATTTAGACAGTTTTTTTATTCTTTAATAACAACACTTAAACCTACACCAATAATGTTAGGTACAAATCCGTATTTCGATTTTGGAGAAAATTGAACTGTATATTTCCCTTTTTTGAGCGCGATTTTTTCTTTCATTAAAAACTTAACGTCACAAATATCTCCTAAGCATTCCCCATTTTTAAAATCAACTACAACTTCACCTTTTTCAATAGAACCGTCAGGCTTTGTCACTTCAAAACTTATAGGAAATTCATTCATTTCTGAACCAAACACATGACTAATTTCAATGAAAACGGAGTAGTTTTTTCCGTCTTCTAAAATTTCAAAGGTATGTGTTTTTACATCTTTTTCCTTCCAACGTTGTGCTTCAATATTGTTTTCAAATTCACGATACACTTGTGTTCTGTCGCAAGAAAGTGAAACAAATAGCATAAACAAGACGAAAATTATTTTTTTCATATAATATAGCTTAAAGTTTCTACTAAAATAAGAAAAAGGCATTGTAATTGCTTACTTTTGCATATAATTTAAAAAAATGGCTAGAATTTTATCTATAGATTACGGATTAAAACGAACTGGATTAGCAGTTACAGACGATTTTCAAATTATTGCAAGCGGCTTAACAACTATTCCATCTGTGGAATTGATTTCGTTTTTAAAAACCTACTTTACTAAAGAAAATGTAGCCACAGTAATTATCGGCGAACCCAAACAAATGAATGGTTTACCAAGTGAAAGCACTGAGATTATTGAAAAATTTATCATTCAATTCCAAACCGAATTTCCATCGATGAAACTGGAACGAGTTGATGAACGTTTTACCTCAAAAATGGCTTTTCAAACGATGATTGATAGCGGATTAAAGAAAAAACAACGCCAAAATAAAGGCTTAATTGACGAAATTGCCGCTACAATTCTCCTACAAGATTATTTGAATTACAAGAAATAAATAGTAAATTTGAATTTAAGATTTACGAGTTTAGAAATACGAAACTTGAAGCTTGAAACCTAAAACAAAAAAATAACAAAATGAATTTAGAAAGTCCAAAAACAAACGTAGCACAATCTGCTGAATATATTTTTAATGCATTAACAGATATTAAAAATTTTGAAAAATTAATGCCCGAAAACATCGCCAAGTTTGAAGTAATTGATGAAAATTGTTTCGAATTTGGTTTAAAAGGTATGCCAGAAATTAAATTGGTTAAAAAAGAAGCAACTCCAAATTCAAAAGTTATTTTAGGTGCTGCATCAAGTAAATTACCATTTACATTAACAGCAAACATTACTGCTATTTCTGAAAGTTCAACTGATGTTCAATTATTTTTCGAAGGTGAATTTAATGCCATGATGGCAATGATGGTTAAAGGACCAATTACTAAGTTTATTGAAACATTAGCAGGAAATATGAATAAATTGTAATTTTTATTTAAGATTTACGAATTTATCATTTAAAAAAGCGGCTATTTATTGGCCGCTTTTTTTCTATTGTATTTCTATCTTGTCAATTTTCAATTGAAAAGCTTCATTTTTTTTATTACCGATTAAAAAAACCAATTCTTCAAAAGCAGGACTATTGTAATTAGGCAAATTTAAATCGCGACCCCTAAATGAGGGATACATATCCTTCATGTTTACGGTAATGGTTTGCCATTCTCCATTGGTTTGAAACGTGGTGATATAAGAATAATAAGTAGCTATTTTATCTTTAATTCGCAGTTGGTAGGCTTTGCCATCTCCTTTCAAACGCACTACAAGCTTACTATCTGAGTCAGTTGGTATTTTATCAAATTGATACCTCACCGAAGAAAAACCTCCATAATTTTCAGTAGAAACGGCGCCAGAAAACACTCCGTTTCCCGCTTCATCTAAAGTAAATTTACCTTCAGATCGTCCGCCCATAACTACATCGTCAACAATCACCCAATCTGAGATAGAAGCATTTTTAGTAAAATCGAAAACCAATTGAGTATTCATAGAAAAAAAGAGAACTATTAAAAATAAAAATTTCATAATCAAAACAGTTAATATGAAACACAAAACTAATCATAAACTACCCAGAATCATTTAAATTACAAATACTTTAATATCTGTTTAAGCAAAAATGAATTAGAGATAGAATAAATTAATAAGCTATTTTTTTATTGTTGTTCCGAAAACAAAATCGTTTTAGTATAAGTTAAAATTCCAATTTAAGTCTGAATTATAAATCAACTTTCCTTTTACAATTTCTAACGGACACTCAAAATTATTGGTATACAAACCACCAGTTCCTAAACCTTGTGGCATTTTACTATTTAAAGTATAAGTAAATTGTGCGATAGCATTTAAACCTACATTGCTTTCTAAAGCAGAAGTAATCCACCAACCAATGTTAAGTTTTTCAGCTATTTCTATCCATTCCAAGCTACCTTTTATTCCACCAATAAAACTAGGTTTCAAAATAATATATTGTGGTTGTAGGGTTGCTAAAAGTTTGACTTTATCTTCATAAGCAAAAACACCGATTAATTCCTCGTCTAACGCAATTGGGAAAGGTGTTTGTTGACAAAGTTGTTGCATGGCATCAAACTGACCCGCTTTAATAGGTTGTTCGATACTATGTAAATGATATTGTGAAAGTAATTGGAGTTTTTCCAAAGCTTCATCTGGAGAAAAAGCACCATTTGCATCTACACGAATTTCAATCGTATCAGCATCAAAATGATTTCTGATAAAAGCTAACAAAGCTAATTCTTGTTGAAAATCGATAGCGCCTATTTTTAGTTTTATGCAAGTAAAACCTTCGGCTAATTTCTCTTCAATTTGTTGTTTCATATAGGCTTCGTTGCCCATCCAAACCAAACCGTTTATCACAATTGCTTCATTTCCTTTAGTAAAATCAGAAGGAAATAATTCGAAAGTCGATTCCGCTTGCAACGACAAAAACGCCATTTCAACTCCAAATTGTAGGGATGGAAATTCAATTAATTCATTCCAAAGTTGGTCTTTTCCTAAATGAATATGTTCACAAACCCATTGCAGTTTTGCTTCATAATCTGGTCTATCATCAATAGACAAACCACGCAACAAACCGCACTCTCCTACTCCGATTTTTCCCTTATCTTCTAATAGCAAAAACCAAGTTTCTTTTTCTGTTAGTATCCCACGAGATGTACCACTTGGGCGTTTAAAGTTAAGGATGTATTTTTGGTAAGTTGCTTTCATAAGTTAATGAGACAATAAGTCAATTTTCAAGGTGCCAATTATTAAATTTTATTCTAAAATTCTTAAAATCTTTTTAAAATTATCCGTTGGAAAACCTCTTTTTTCGAAATCCTCAAAATCGAATTTGGTTTGTGCAAGCCAACTTTTACTTGATGAAACATTATTGTCTTTGTACAATTTATGAATGGCTTTGGCTTCAGCAATTTTACCTGAAAACAGATAAACGTGTGCTAGTTTCAATTGATATAATAATTCCGAAGAATTTTTATCAATTGCTTTTTTGTATTGTTCTTCTGCTTTAACAAATTGTTTATGGTATAGATATATATCGCCTAAAGCACTATAATCGTTATCCTTAGCATATTTTTTTTCAATAATTTCCTTTTGAATGATAGCTATAGCTTCATCCGATTTCCCTTTTTTAAATAAATCAAAAGAAGTGGTTCTAATTTTATCTAAATAATTTTGTAATTCTCCTGATTGTGTTAAACTTTCTATTGCAAGGCTTTGCATAATATTTGTTTTTTCAATCGCCAACAATTGTTTGTATTCGCTGTATTTGTATTTAGCAGCAAATACTTTTAAAAAAGTAGCTAGATAATTACTTTTATTGGACACCATTTTAACAGTAGCTAATTTCTCTGCTTCTGCTAAAAGTTCTTTTTTTGTAGCCGCATTCCAACCTCTACTGGCATTATAGTCGACCCATGAAACTACTTCTAACACAATTTTGGTACTCATTACCCAATTTTTATTTTCGAAAGCAAACCAAACATTTGGTGCATTATCAAAGCATTTAGTGTTTTTTATTGAAATAACTTTACTGTCTTTGTTCACTGCTTCTTTAACAAAATAACAAGCATTTTCTAATTTTCCATCTTTTAAAAACTGATTTCCAGCTTTTTCAGAAGTATAAATTCCATAAACACAAGTATCGTCTCCAGAAAGAGAATTCGTTAATGTAATTGCTCCGGCTGTTCCTTGGCTAATTCCTGTCGGATCGGGTATCGCTTTTAAGATTGAAGCTAAGCTTGTGGTAATTTTTCCATTTTCATCAATTAAAGAAATTCGAAATACAAATTCGGAAGCACCTTCTGGTAAATCATCAATTTTTACTAAAGTACGATTACCTGATGCGAGTTTAATTTCTTTAGTGAAAGCGCGTTCTTTATCCCAAAAACCATCTTTTTGTGCGAAAGAAAATTGTGTGACAAGTAATAATAAGAGTATTTTTTTCATTTTCTGATAGGTGCGCAGAAGTTGCGGATTTTTAGAATTTATTTTTTTGAAACACATAGGCACATAAGTTTTTCTGTTTAAGATTAAGACGCTTTGCTTTAAATAGTTTACATTAGAAGAACTTAAAGCTTTTCTAATGTTTTCTTTTTCAAACAATGCAACAAAAAATCTATGTGCCTGTGTGTTTCAACAGCTAACAATTTTTATACCAAACTTTACAAATCGATACTTTGACCGATTTCTAACAACATTAAATCTTTTCCTTTTTCGAAGAATTTGCGTTTCGCATCTTCATGATTGATTTCGATATAACCGAAAGTGTCATAATGATAACCTAAAACTTTGTCACAATTAACAAAATCTGAAGCAATAATGGCATCTTCCACATCCATCGTAAAATTACTTCCTATAGGTAAAATCGCTAAATCTAAATTTGTTCGCATCGGAATTAACTTCATATCCATAGATAAAGCGGTATCTCCAGCGATATAAATGTTTTTATGTTCGCCTTCAATTACGAATCCACCAGGTTGTCCGCCATAACTTCCATCTGGAAAAGAAGAAGTATGAACAGCATTTACATATTTTACATTTCCGAATTCGAAATCCCAACTTCCTCCATGATTCATCGGATGAAATTGAAAACCTTTGTTTCCGTAGTGTGACGCAATTTCGTAATTTGAAACGATAACAGCATCTGTTCTTTTGGCTATAGTTTCTACATCTAAAATATGATCTTGATGCGCGTGTGTTAACAAAATATAATCGGCTTCAATTTCATCTATGTTAATGTGTGACGCTTTTGCATTTCCTGAAATAAAAGGATCTACTAAAATGTGAATGTCGTTGATTTGAATGCCTAAACAAGCATGTCCGTAAAAGGTAATTTTCATAATTTAATATTTATGTGGTTAAAATTTATCCTGAAATTAATTTTAATGATATTAAAATGGCGTACAAAAAAGTAGATAAAGCAACCTTTTTCAGATGCGGATCAAATTCATTTGGAGTAGCCATTGCAACAATTTTAGTTATAGTTGTATTGTGTGATATAGCTAAATAGAAAAATAAAATAGAAAACCCAAGATTACCATTTTTAAAATCAAATAAAAATAGTAGGTAAAGTATAACTGGTACAAAAATTAAAATTCTTTGATACCATAACCCAAATTTCAACCCAAACTTAACAACCAAAGTATTTTTATTTGCAATTCTATCATTTTCGATATCGCGCATGTTGTTCAAATTTAGAACTGCTGTGCTTAACATTCCAATTGCAATGGCTGGTAAAAACAATTTAATATCGATACTTTTTGAATATAAAAAGTTACTTCCAACAACAGCAACTAATCCGAAAAAAATAAAAACGAAAACATCTCCAAAACCGCTATATCCGTAAGCGTTATTCCCAACAGTATATTTTATGGCTGCAGCAATAGAAGCGATTCCTAACACTAAAAAAGTAATCGAATACACAAAATTTTCTTGTCCAAAAGCGAAATAAATCAAAGCCACTGCTAACACAAAAGCAATAATTCCGTTGATGATAATTGCTTTTTTCATTTGTTCTGAAGTAATTTCTCCAGATGCTACTAAACGTTTTTCACCAATTCTGTTGGCGTCTGTACCTTTAATTCCGTCACCATAATCATTTGCAAAATTGGATAAAATTTGAAAAGACAAAGTAGTTAACAAAGCCAAAACAAAAATAATCCATTCAAATTTATTTTGGTAATAAGCATAAGCACTTCCTACCAAAATTCCAGAAATGGAAAGTGGTAAAGTTCGTAAACGTGCGGCTTGAATCCATGATTTTGTGTTCATATTATAAAAGTACATAAATCAATAATCCTCCAAAAAAAACAGAAAAAGGAGCGGATAATTTTAAATAAATTGGCTCCAAGGCTTCTGCTGCTTTCTTTGAAAATTTATTGTGGGTTTTAATTGGCAACATCATAAGTAATACTGCCGAAATTATTAAAAAATAACCTATTACACTTAAATAAAACTGATACATATTTTCTTTAGAAACTATAATAAAGCACAGACCAATTATTAACCTAATTGATAATTCGGCATAATTTATAAAATAAGTGCTTCCCGCTTTAGCAATTGTATTTCTCACTTTTTCTGGATTAAAAAACATTTGTAGTCCAGCGTAAATTAGAAAAATTCCAAAAATAAAAAGCGAAAAAAACGCAACATTTTCCATATTTATTATAATTTAATTCCTAATCCTAAATTAAAAAAATGAACATTGAAATTCTTTTCAATTGGAAGATATTTATACGAGGTTTCTATGTAAAAAGCCTTTTTAAAATAAAATCTTGCTCCAGGCTGAAGTGAAATTGTTTGATTGGATTGATTTACTTTGAATTCCTGAGTATTAAAAGTATAATCCTGAGGATCAAAAGAACCAAAATTACTTTTATAAATCGTATATTTATAGTTAAGAAATGTGTATCCCAGATTAAAAAAAGGCTTAAAACCAGAATTTTCAACATTAAATTCGATACCTAAATTTGGATTAAAAAACCAGGCATCATTGTATACTATACTAGATTTTTTTCTAAAATCTCTACCATTTAAATAATCTACAGATAAGCCTGCTTGAACATTTATGACTTCAGTAGAAAATAACAAATATCTTGCATCCAATCCTGCTATTCCATTATACGAATCAGAAATTACATTAGCATTTCTAAAATTGCCTGTATAATGCAATCCAACAGAAAATGATTTTTTTTCTGTAGCAATTGTTTCTTCTTGAGCCTGAGCTAAACTAAAACCAAATAACAATAAGAAACTACACTTTTTTAAAATCTTCATTTTAAGGTAAATATTTCTTTTCAAAATTAGGTTTACGTTTTTCTAAGAATGCGTCTCTACCCTCTTTTGCTTCATCTGTCATGTAAGCTAAACGTGTGGCTTCACCTGCAAAAACTTGTTGTCCTACCATTCCGTCATCTGTTAAATTCATGGCGAATTTTAGCATTTTAATAGACGTTGGTGATTTGGCTAAAATTTCTTGTGCCCATTCGTAAGCCGTATCTTCTAACTCGGCATGTGGTATTACAGCATTAACCATTCCCATTTCAAAAGCGTCTTGAGCGGAATAATTTCTTCCTAAAAAGAAAATTTCTCTAGCTTTTTTCTGACCTACCATTTTGGCTAAATAAGCGGAACCATAACCGCCATCAAAACTCGTTACATCGGCATCCGTTTGTTTGAAAATAGCATGTTCTTTACTCGCTAAAGTTAAATCGCAAACTACGTGTAAACTGTGTCCGCCACCAACAGCCCAACCTGGAACTACACAAATTACAGCTTTTGGCATGAAACGAATCATACGTTGAACTTCTAAAATGTTTAATCTGTGGTAACCGTCTTCACCCACATAACCTTGGTGTCCGCGTGCTTTTTGATCGCCACCGCTACAAAAACTCCAAATGCCATCTTTAGAACTTGGTCCTTCTGCAGATAGTAAAACTACTCCAATGGAAGTATCTTCTTGCGCGTCATAAAATGCATCAATTAATTCTTTTGTTGTTTTTGGTCTGAAAGCATTGCGTACATCAGGTCTGTTAAAAGCAATTCTGGCTACACCATCACATTTTTTATACGTTATATCTTCGTATTCTTTTACGATTTTCCAGTTGATATTTGACATTTTGAATATTTTTTTATCAAAAATACTTCAAAAATACTTTAATTTGCAAAAGCTGTACATATTTTTATGAAATTCAAATCCGCTTTTAGCACTTACAATATTATAATACTTTTACTACCAGCACTTTTGGTGCTACTTATTGGTATTTTTACAGAAGAGGACAGCCAATTAATAATTTTCCCACCATTAGGAATTTTTGCGCTTTTATTAGTAATATTTACACTTTTGTACTTTACTACTAACTATGAAATACAGAAAGATATTTTAATAATTTCAATGTTTTTTTATAAAACAAAGATTAAAATATCAGAAATTAACGTACTTAAACATTCCAATTCTATTATAAAAACCAACTTATACAAACCTGGTTTCCATCATAAAGGAATAGAAATTTTGTACCACAAATACGATGATATTTTTATCTCACCAGAAAACAGAGACCAATTTATTGCCCAATTACTAGAAATCAATCCCAACATTGAAATAAAAAAATAATGAAAATTCGCATACTACTAGCAATTACTTTTTTAACCTTAGCCTGTAAAGACAAAACCAACGATTTTTCAAATAAAAATGGCACACAAAAAAATCAAGGTGAATTTTTTGTAGCGTTTAACGAATTAAGTGCCGATTATTGTAATAAAAAACAAGCTGACATTGCCTTTCAATACAACAAACTAATCAATAAAAATGAATTTTACGGCCAATTTTTAGTGGCTAAAAATGGTAAAATTTTGTTTGAAGATTATCAAGGGTTTGCTTACAAAGAAAAAGAGGATAAAAACAGAAAAAACAAACCTTTACATATTGCATCTGTTAGTAAAGTATTAACTGCAGCTGTAATTTTACGAATGGTAGATCAAGGAAAGATTGGTCTAGATGATAAAGTTTCAAAATATTTAAAAGACTTTTTCCATGAAGACATTACGGTAAGAATGTTGTTAAATCACCGTAGTGGCTTGCGTCATTATGGCTATTTTATTGAACGCGATGTGAAATGGGACAAAAAAAAACGCATTACTAACCAAGATATTTTAGATTTAATCAATTCTGGAAAAATTCATTTAGAAAGTAAACCTGGAACGCGTTTCGCTTATTGCAATACCAATTATTCGTTACTAGCTTTAATTATTGAAAAAGTATCCGGAATGCGTTATCATAAGGCGATGGACAAATTACTTTTCAAACCATTAGGCATGAAAAATAGTTTTGTTTTTGATTACGAAAAACATCATGATACGGTAAGTCAAACGTATAAAGCAAGTAAATTACGATTGGCATTTGACCATTTAGATTTGGTGTATGGCGATAAAAACATATATTCAACTGCACGAGATTTACTGAAATTTGATTTAGCCACTTATTCAGATAAATTCTTCAGCAAAAAAATTAAAAAAGAAATTTTTAAAGGATACAGCTACGAAGCTAAGGGTGAAAAAAATTATGGTTTAGGAATTCGCTTGCGTGAATGGAAAGAAGCCCCAACTTTAACCTATCATAACGGTTGGTGGCATGGAAACACTTCGTCATACATCACTCAAAAAACGGACACTTTAACCATTATTGCCTTGTCGAATAAAATGACGCACAAAACCTATCAAACTAAAAAATTTATTGCGTTATTTAATGCTAAATATCCCGTAAAATTAGATGCTAGTGATGTGGGTGGCGCAAATGAATAAGTAGCATTTACGATTTAAGAATTACGATTTAAGAATTACGATTTAAGAATTACGATTTTGGTTTTTCTAAAGTTTGCTGTTTTATGACGCAATAATTGCATATTATTTTCGTTACATTTAAAAAAACAAAATGCTAGTAAAATCGGCCCTTTCTTTAGTATCAATTTTGCTTATTAATTACGCGTATATAAAAAGCACTATTCAATCAAATAGAAAACAAGCAGCGCAATCCTATAAAAATGCTGCAAATAAATCGGAATCCTTAAATCAGATTCGAAAACAATTCACTAACCATTTAGTTACGGATATCATTCCGCAATGGTATGGCACAAAATGGTCATTTGACGGTTACTCTGAAATTCCAAAATCTGGCAGTATTGCTTGTGGTTATTTCGTTTCTACAACGCTTCGAGATGTTGGACTAAACGTAAATCGCTATAAACTCGCACAAAAAGCACCTTATCATGAAGCTAAAGTCATTGCTTGTGGCTCAGCGATTGAAACGCTTCAAAACAAAACCAAAGAGGAACTAAAAACATATTTTTTAACTTATAAAAAAGACGGTTTGTATTTCATAGGATTAGATTTTCATGTCGGTTTTATTTTAAAAGAAAGCCAAAACGTTTACTTTATTCATTCCAATTATTTTAATAATTCCGGACCAACCAAAGAAAAAATTGAAGATTCAAAGGTCATGAATAGCAAGGTGTATCATTTTTGCAACATCACACACAACGATGTTTTACTTAAAAAATGGTTAAATAATGAAGTGATTGCTACAAATTAAAGAAGCAAAATAGTAACCGTAGCAGAAAATTTCCTAATTTTGCAAAAAATTTCGAATCATGATTTTACCAATATACGGATATGGCGAAGCAGTTTTAAGAAAAGTTTGCGAAGACATTCCACAAGATTATCCAAATTTATCGGAAACCTTAAACAACATGTACGAAACCATGTACAATGCGTATGGTGTAGGATTAGCAGCACCTCAGGTAGGCTTACCGATCCGATTATTTGTGATTGACACAACTCCATTTGCTGATAGTGATGACGTTTCCAAAGAAGAAGCAGAACAATTAAAAGGTTTCAAACAAACGTTTATCAACGCGAAAATTCTTAAAGAAGAAGGTGAAATTTGGGGATTTAACGAAGGTTGCTTGAGTATTCCTGATGTTCGTGAAGATGTTTTCAGACATGACACCATTACTATTGAATTCTTAGACGAAAATTTCGTTAAAAAAACAGAAACTTATAACGGCCTGATTGCCAGAGTTATTCAACATGAATACGATCATATTGAAGGCATTTTATTCACCGATCACCTTTCAATGTTAAAGAAAAAATTAGTGGGTAAAAAACTGCAAAACATCATGGAAGGCAAAGCCAGACCTGATTACCGAATGAAATTTGCCAATTTAAAAATTAAGTAAAAATTAAGGATTTCAAGTTTGTTTTTGAAATATTAAAATATATATTTGCCATCCTTTTAAAAATTATAAAACTATGAGTTTTCAAAAAATATTAGCCATTTCTGGTAAACCAGGATTATACGAATTAAAAGTACAAACACGTTCTGGTTTTGTAGCTGAAGCTTTGTTAGACGGTAAAAAAATTACTGTTGGTTTAAGAAGTAATGTAAGTTTATTATCAGAAATTGCAGTTTATACCTATAACGAAGAAGTAAAATTAATCGAAATCTTCAAAACTATTGCTGCTAAAGAAAATGGTGAACCAACAATTTCTCACAAAGAAAGTGACGACAAATTAAGAAGTTATTTCAGAGAAATTTTACCTGAATTTGACGAAGACAGAGTGTATACTTCTGACATCAAAAAAATATTCAATTGGTACAACATTTTACAACCAAAAGGATATGTTTCGGTAGAAGCTTTAAATACTGAAGCAAAAGAAGAAACTCCAGCCGAGTAATTAGTTCCGTTCAAAAATTATACAAAATCCCATTCTTAATTTAGTTTGGGATTTTTTTTGTAGCAGAAAAATCCATTACAAATCACATTCAGTCGTGTCTTCCGCTATATCTTTTATAAATTCTGAAAAAAATTAATAAAAGGATGCCGCTACAACCACGGCTAGTTTACACGTGCATTTTTTCAAATCATATTTTATCCGTATTTTTAACAACAAGAAATCTGAAACTTGAAACCAGTAACCTTAAATCTGAAACAATTTTATAAATGAACACACGCCAGCAACAAATACAAGCCTTTGAAAGATTACTAGACATCATGGACGATTTACGTGAAAAATGTCCTTGGGATAAAAAACAAACCTTAGAAAGTTTACGTCATTTAACCATAGAAGAAACTTACGAATTAGGTGATGCCATATTAGACAACGATTTACCAGAAATTAAAAAAGAATTAGGAGATTTATTACTTCACATTGTTTTTTACGCCAAAATTGGTGCTGAAAAAAAAGCTTTTGATATTGCCGATGTTGCCAATAGCATTTGTGATAAGTTAATTGACCGCCATCCGCATATTTATGGCGATGTGGTAGTGGAAAACGAAGAACAAGTCAAACAAAATTGGGAAAAACTGAAGTTAAAAGAAGGCAGAACTTCTGTCTTAGAAGGTGTTCCAAAAAGCTTACCTGCTTTAGTTAAAGCCAGCAGAATTCAAGATAAAGTAAAAGGTGTGGGATTTGATTGGGAAGAATCGCATCAAGTTTGGGAAAAAGTACAAGAAGAAATTGCCGAACTACAAATAGAAATCGCCGCAAACAACCCAGACAAAATAGAAGCTGAATTTGGAGACGTATTATTTTCTATGATAAATTATGCCCGATTTTTAAAAGTGAATCCAGAAGACGCGTTAGAACGTACCAATAAAAAATTCATAAAACGCTTCATGTATTTAGAAAGCAAAGCAGCCGATTTAGGAAAATCATTATCTGAAATGACTTTAGCCGAAATGGACGTGTTTTGGGAAGAAGCAAAGAAAATGTAATTATAATTTATCAGTACACAGATTATAGAAATAATATTAATAGTTAAAATTTTTTAGTTTGTTTTACAAATGATTAAAAATCGAATCGTTGTTAAACCTTTTCTACTTTGATTAGTCTAACTGATAAATTAACTTGATATTAGCAACCATAAAAAATCAAAAATATGAAATTCAGACTCCTACTAATTTGCTTTGTTTCTTTATTTATTTCTTGTGCTAGTGACGACACACCTGAAACAACACCGACCGAAGAAGCGATGTATTTTCCGCCAATTACGGGTAACACTTGGGAAACTAAAACTCCAGAAAGTTTAGGATGGAATACTGCAAACATAGCGGCATTAAACACTTATTTAAGTGACAAAAACACTAAAAGTTTTATTATTTTACACAATGGAAAAATTGTGATGGAACAATATTATAACGGTCATACAAGCGCCTCTCCATGGTATTGGGCTAGTGCTGGAAAAACATTAACAACAGCTGTAACTGGAATTGCAGAGCAAGAAGGATTTTTAAATATCAACAATAAAGTATCCGATTATTTAGGGACAGGTTGGACTAGCGCACCATTAGCAAAGGAAAACTTAATTACCTGTAAAAATTTATTGTGCATGAATTCTGGATTAAATGATGCCTTAGGAGACGACGTGTCTCCAGCAAATTTACAATATGTAGCAGACGCAGGTACGCGTTGGGCCTATCATAACGTATTTGTTAAATTACAAAATGTTGTGGCTCAATCTACTGGTCAGACTTGGACAAATTATTTCAACACCAAATTAAGAGATAAATTAGGGATGTCTGGCACATGGATTCAAGATGGCAGCTTAAATGTGTATTGGAGTAACACCAGAAGTATGGCTCGTTTTGGATTACTAACTTTAGCAAATGGCAATTGGGACGGTACACAAATAATCAATTCTACCTTTCTAAACAACGCTACAACTACTTCACAAACTATTAATCAAGCATATGGTTATTTGTGGTGGTTAAACGGCAAATCATCTTATCATTTACCACAAACACAATTGCAATTTAACGGTTCGTTAATACCAAGTGCACCTGCTGACATGTATTGCGCTTTAGGAAAAAACGACCAAAAAATATATGTAGTACCTAGTAAAAAAATAGTAATTATAAGAATGGGTGAAGCGGCTGATGATTCAAGTTTTGGTTTATCTGATTTTGATAATGTACTTTGGCAAAAAATTAATGCAGTGATTAATTAAAAAATAAAAGCCCAATTTGAAATATCAAATTGGGCTTTTATTTTTTAAGCTCTTTCTTCAAGAAGTGCTACATCAAACTCCATATCATCTAAAATTTCTTCTGAAATCTCAGGCTTAGATAATTTTACTAAATTAAATTTTTCAAATTGCTCTAAATTGTCATCATCTCCGTCAAAATAAGGGAAAACATCGATTATTGGAGACTCTGATATCATAGGTATTGTATACTCACCCATAGTTCCATTCATTACAGTAACTGTATTATCAAAAGCTTCTTTAACATCATTAGCTTGTATCAAAAGATACATATTCGATTTTTTTTCTTTACCGCTTTCTTCATCATAAGCTAAAAGCGAAACTTTTGATTTAAACCACCGATCAGCTTTTTCAAAAGGATGAATTTCAGCATAATTTGCCATTTTAATATTCGAAATCTTAAACTCTTCACTAATGTAAGCCGACATTTCTTGCGTTAAGCGTGCTTCAGCTTCAGTATACGATAAGGCATCAATAAGATACGGTTCTGTTACTATTTTCTGTACTCCATTATCGTCTGTTTTTCTATATTTTACTTTACATTCAAACCAAATTGCACTCATATTTTTATTTCATAAATTAAGAGGGCAAAGATAATTTTCTAATAAAAAAAAAGCAGGTTTTGTTTGAAGAGATATTCACAATAAGCTAATTTATACTAATTTTGAATAAAGAAAAAAACCGATAATTTTTCAAATATCGGTTTTAGGTATTTTTTTAAATGTGAAGTGTAGAATAGTATTTTAAGAACTAAAATTTCCATGATTTTAACAACCAATGATAAATTAGTTTACTTACTAATAAATAAATAAAAACTGGAATAATAATTACAAAACTCCATAAATAGTATTCGATGTGCTGTGGCAATAAACCATTTGAAATTTCAGATTTTGAAAAATAATACTGAGCGATAGCTAGCAATAGTAAACTTATAAAAATAAGTAACGCTATGTTAATGCTAAAAAACCTACTAATAGAATTGACCATCTTTTTTGGAGAATAACCCAAAGAATATTTTATAGAAACCTCTTCATGTTTTTCTAAAAATTGCATTTTAATGACGTTAACAATCATGAAAATACAAAGCAAAAATATAAAAACACCAATTAATGCTATGGTTCTCAATACTAAAAATAATTTTCCTTTAATTTTAGCGGATCGTAAGGATTCTTGATTAGACTCATATCCCTTTTCAGTCATTTTAGCAATTAAATCTTGGTCAGACACATCGTTAACTTTCACTAAAATTCTGGTATTAATATCTTTATGATTTTTCGTATAAGTCTGCGTCGCATTTAAAGAATCTAAAAACTTTTTTGGCACCAATACGGAATGAATTCTATCAGACAATCCGATTAATCTCCCTTTGTACTTTAAATTTTTATCTTTTAAAGTAATATTGATATTCACTTCAATTTTTTTAGCAAATTCTTCTGTAATTTGAGGTAAACCCTGATTTAAGGCAAATCCGTAGTTATATAAATTCAAATATTCTCTAGAAATGATGATGGGAATGGTAGTGTCTTTCACTTCAAACTCTGACAAATCTTTAATGTCGATGGCTTCATTATCAACAGCTTCTAAATACATATCTGTATAAAAAGGAATAAAACTTCCTCCATCTGCCGATACTTTAAAATCGTTAGAAACAACAGGATAAATGTCTTTTACTTCTTTCCATTTTTTTAATTCGGTGAGGTCAGCAGGATTAAAACCGATCAATTCTTTTCTACCGATATTGGTGGGATTGATTGTTTTAGAAAGGGTAATCCAATAGTTAGAATCGGTGCTTTTTTTTCCAAACAAAGCATTGGCATTACTGTATAATTGAATACAACTTAAAACCAAAATGAAGGATAAAAGCAGTCCCACATATAAAAATGCAGATTTAACAAAATGTTTCATTACAAGTTTAATTGGTTATAATCATGACTAAAAGGAAAGTCATTTAATTCGAAAAATAGCACCGCACTTCCTTCTTCAATTGCCACTTTATTGATAAGTTGAAATGCTTTTTCTTTATTTTCAACATCTAAATGACTAAAGCATTCATCATAAATTAAAAATTCGGCAGGATGAATTAAACTTCTTACAATGGCAGCACGTTGTCTTTCTCCATAAGAACAATTTTTAGCCTTCTTTTCTAACAAATGACTAATCCCTAAATGTTGTGCATAGGCTAATAGTTTTGTTTCGAATAAATCATTTTTCTTATTGAAAACTCGTAATGCTATATTTTCTCTAATTGTTAAATCGTTAATTAATCTAATATCTTGAAAAAGAAGTTGAACCTCATTTTTTCTGTAGTTGACAATTTGTTCGATCGATAAAGATTTTAAATCCAAATTATCATATAAAATAGAACCCTCGTACTCAAAATGATTGCCTAAAACGGCATTGGCTAAAGTCGATTTACCACTTCCTGAAGGCGCTATAATAATATAAAAATGTCCTTTTTTAAAAGTGGATACTTTTTTCCAAATAGACTGGCTATTGTCTAGTGTTTTTGGAATAAAAAACTTAGGAATAACATGATGTAAAGTTATACTATTCATATCCCATCATGTAGTGTAGAATGTTTTTATCTTTCTTTTCAAAAGTTATGTTTACTTCAGAAACTGCATTTCCGTCATCAATTTTTGAAGTAGAAATCATTTCTACAATATTATTTTTAAGGTTTGACTTCAACGCAGCATTAAATTCTTTACTATTACCATAAGAATAGCTTGTGACATCCGTAACCTTATTTAATTTTGTGTTTTTGGCTTTCTTATTGGTTTTAAACAAATTAAAATTATTGGGCACCATTGAAAAGGCAATAACTTTATCGTTAATGTAAAAGTTATCTCCTAAATTTAAAAACGGCTCATTTAATAAGTTCATCACTTTTTGAGATTTTTCTTTAGTAACGCCTAACACAAGTAAAGAATTCGGAACTTTATAATCGTAAGAAATTCCATCATATGCGATTTTGTTTAGGGAAGTTTCTTTATAATTTACAAATGCATATTGTCCGTTAAAAGTTTTAAAAATATCCTCTAAAGTGATATCTTTTGATTCTAAAAATTTGTTAGCTGTAGCTTCGAAACCGGCTTCTTTAATAAAATATTTCACAAAATCTGTACTAAAATATCCTATATTGAAAAGATTAGCAGAATCCAATTCAACATGATCTACAATATCATAATTAATATCTTTATCTTCGTAGTATTTTTCAACTATCTTGGTCATGTCTTCATTAAAAAATGATTCGCCTTTACATGCAATATTTCCTTCACCAAAATTTAAATTAAATCCGAAACCAGAGCCAATTAATAATTTATTGATGGCTAAAGTTTCAATATAACCTTTAGATGCATTTGAAATGATTCCATGCAAATTGACCCAAATACTTGCGTCGGTATCTTCTTTTAAAGCGGTATCAATAGTTTCTAAAATGGCATCATCTTCTAATGCTTTTCTAGTAAAGAAATTTTTATAAAAAGCTTCACTTACGAAAATGTCTTCTTCTTCATATTCATCATAATAATAATCGTATTGTCTTGCTCTACTTGTTAAAGGATCGATAGATTTTTTTGACATTACAAAAATACCATCTTTAAATGCGCCTACTGCTTTTTTATTCTCGTAAACTAAATTTTTATCATAATCAATAGTTAAATCAGTAGCATAAATTTCTTTAAACTTTCTTAAAAATAAAAGTTCATCGTCTAAAGAAAAAATATAAGAGGTAATAAATTTATCTTTTTCAGCTTCCGTTGTAATATAAAAAGGTTCATCGGTATCTATTCCTAATTCATCAGCTCTAACAAACAATCTAAATTCTTTATCAGAATTAGAAAATTTATTTACTGTATCGGCTAAAATTTTTTCTTTAGGTAATTTTTGTATGATGTCATCCAGGTTAACTTTTACAATTCCTAATGTTTTTTCATTAGTCAATTTTAAAATTTCTTTGTTGTCATTACCAGTACAAGAAGTTAATAGCAAAGCTAATCCAACTATAAAAGGTGCAAAAGATTTTAATTTCATATGTTTTTCAAAATAATTTATAAATGGGTTTAAGCTTTTCTATAACTGCAAATTAAGCCTGTTCGTAGCGTTCCATTTCACGGTCATAAAACTCACCTGCTAGCGTAATTAAATATTCCATCTCTGCTTCTAGTTCAGTTTGATCTTCTTCTTCAATATCTTCTAAAAACTCCACTGAATCGTCTTTCAGATTAATAAAAAATCTAGGATATTCTAAGTGGATGACAAAAATATCATCTGGAAAATCAGTGTTATCGCCCGTTACAAATTTTGGTAATTCCATATTTTATAGTGTAAATGTATTAGTGTTAATGGTATTTTGATTTGTAAATATACAAATTTTATCTATGGTGCTTCAATAGAAATCGGAATCGTAAATACAACATAATAGCTGCTGCTGTTAAGCCTGCTAATAAACCTATCCAAACGCCTTCTGCTTTTAAGTTTGTATACAATCCTAAATAAATGGAAATTGGAAAACCAATAACCCAATAGGCTATGAAGGTTAAATACATCGGAACTTTTACATCTTGCAAACCTCGTAAAGCGCCTAAAACGACGACTTGAATTCCGTCTGAAATTTGGAAAAAAGCAGCTACGATTAATAATTTTGAAGAAATTGAAAGTACCTCTTTTATCTCTGAAGCATTTAAAGTCATTTCTGAATTCACAAAAAATGCTGGAAAAAACTGACAGCCTAACATAAAAATAATTGCAAAAACAATTTCTAAAATGATGGCCATTAAGAAAATGGAATGTGCAACAGTATTTAACTTTTTATATTCATTTAAACCTTTATGATTGGCTACTCGAATCATCGCCGTAACACTTAATCCCATAGCAAACATGAACGTTAGCGAAGCTAAACTCAACGCAATTTGATTCGCAGCCTGACTGGTAGTGCCTATCATGCCACAAAGCCAAATGGCTCCAGTGAATAACGCTACTTCAAAAAACATTTGCATAGAAGACGGAATTCCTAACTTAATTATTTTATCCGACATACTTTTTTGAAAAGCCTGCCATCCGAAATCTTTGAAAAACGATTTAAATTTTTCATTTCTAGACAAAATAAAATGCATGTACACGACCATAAAAATTCGAGCTACTAAGGTTCCGATAGCTGAGCCTACGATTCCCATTTTAGGAAACATAAACAAACCAAAAACCAATAAAGCATTAATTACTACATTAATAACATTACCATAAATTGTGGCATACATAGAATATTTAGTTTCACTCATTCCATCAGCAAATTGTTTGTAAGCTTGAAAAATAACAAGTGGAACTAATGAAAAACCAACGATATCTAAAAACGGTTTCGCTAATTTCACAACATCGGCAGGTTGGTTCATGTAAGACAATAAGGGTTTCGCACAAAACAACAAAAAGAACAATCCGAAACCTAAAATAGTACATAAAATTAGTCCGTTTTGAAAAGCACTTCGGCCGCCTTCTCTATCTTTTGTACTGTCAAATTCTGCAATGATTGGTGTGATTGCTGTTGAAAAACCAATTCCGATAGACATTCCAATAAAAATGAAACTATTTCCTAAAGAAACTGCCGCTAATTCTGTGGAACCTAATTGGCCAACGAAAATATTATCTACTACTCCAACTAAAGTGTGCCCAACCATACCCAAAATTACAGGTAAAGCCAAGTTGAAGTTGTATCTGAATTCTTGGAAATATTTTTTCATATTTTGTCACTAAGACGCAAAGGCGCAAAGTTTTTTTAAAAGATTGATACAAATTGAAAAATCGAGATTCAATCTGTAAAATCTGTGTGGCTATTTACTTTAATTTTTCTATTAATTCCGCTATAGAAACGGTTTGTTGTTCTCCAGAAACTAAATCTTTGACTTTATACTGGTTTTGTTTGATTTCTTCTTCACCTACTAAAACCGCAAATGGAATACCTTTTTTCTCAGCAAATTGAAATTGTTTTCCCATTTTTGCGGCATCGGGATACATTTCTACTTTAATTCCGTTTTGTCTTAAATGCGAAATGGCTTTTAAAGAAAATAACGTTTCTGCTTCTCCGAAATTGATGAATACTGCTTTTGATGTGGTTGCTACTGTTTCAGGAAATAATCCTAATTCTTCCAAAACCAAATAAATGCGATCTAAACCGAAAGAAATCCCCACACCACTCATGTTTTTCAATCCGAAGATTCCAGTCAAATCGTCATAACGACCACCGCCTCCAATTGAACCCATCGCTACACCTTTTGGCGCACCTACTTCATAAATCGCACCAGTATAATAATTCAATCCACGTGCTAACGTGACATCTAAATCTAAATTGGCGGTTTGCAAACCTAATTCGTCAATCGCATCACAAATGAATTTCAATTCTGCTACTCCCTTTAAACCTTCAGTTGAAGCTGCTAAAAGTGTAGCTAATTTTTCAATTTTCTCATTAATTGTTCCTGTAAAATTGAAAAGCGGTTGTACTTTTTCTATTGCTGATTCAGAAATTCCTTTTTCAAGCATTTCTTTTTTCACACCGTCTTCACCAATTTTATCTAATTTATCTAAAGCAACGGTAAAATCAATTAATTTGTCAGAAGCACCAATAACTTCCGCAATTCCAGATAATATTTTACGGTTGTTAATTTTTATGTTGACACCTTTTAAACCTAAAGCAGTAAAAATCGTATCGTACAATTGTACAAATTCCACTTCTTGCCAAAGCGAATGACTTCCCACCACATCGGCATCACATTGAAAAAACTCTCTAAAACGACCTTTTTGTGGTCTGTCCGCTCTCCAAACAGGTTGAATTTGGTAGCGTTTAAATGGAAATTCTAATTCGTTTTGGTGTTGCACTACATATCGAGCGAATGGAACGGTTAAGTCGTAACGCAAAGCTTTTTCTGAGATTTTAGGCGTAATTGCTTTTTCTTGTTTATTTTCTAAAATTTCTGTAGGCACATCTTTTAAATAATCTCCAGAATTCAATATCTTAAAAATCAAACGATCTCCTTCTTCGCCATATTTCCCCATTAAAGTATCGGAATTTTCAAAAGAAGGTGTTTCAATAGGTTGAAAACCAAACTGTTCAAAATTAGATTTAATGATAGAAAATATGTAGTTTCTTTTTGCTACTTCTGTAGATGAAAAATCGCGAGTTCCTTTAGGAATACTTGGTTTTTGAGCCATAATAGTAATACGTCAATGTGGCAATTTGCCAATTATCAATTATTGAGGTGCAAATATCTTACTTTTATATGACAATTGGAAAAAGAGCCAAGGAAAAAGTTGAAAGAAACAAGTAAAAAGTGTGAACAAAAAACAATTCTAAATTAAATTGACAACCAAAACTTTTTCCTTTTTACTTTTTCCTTGGCTCTTTTTAAAAAAAACCTGTAACATTTTAAACAAAACATAGTCATATAGTCATGGTTGGATTATTTAAAGAAAATACAAAAATTGCTATCGACTCTATTAGAAGTCAGGCTTTACGTACGTTTTTAACAGTATTTATTATTGTTATAGGAATTACTTTTTTGGTAGGAATTTTAACCTTAACCAAAGCGTTAGAAAATAATTTATTCGGAAATTTTGCTTCTATGGGAGCGAATACCTTTTCGATAAGTCAATACGATTATTCTGAACAAATTAATCGAAATGATGGAGAACAAAAAGTCAATCCAATCATTAGTTATCCGCAAGCTAAAAGTTTCAAAGACAAATTTGAATTTCCTTTAACATCCACTTCGCTATCTTTTACAGCTTCTGCCAATGCGGAAGTAAAGTTTGATAACAAAAAAACTGATCCCGAAATTACTATTTTAGGTGCCGATGAAAATTTTATTCCTAATAATGGTTTTGAACTAGAAACGGGAAGAAATTTTAATTCTTTTGACATAGACAACAACAACTACACCTGTGTGGTAGGTGCCAATTTTAAAGAAGGTTTATTTGAAGGTGTGAGTCCGATAGATAAAACAATTTCAATACGAGGTGCAAAATTTAAAGTTATAGGTTTATTGAAAGAAAAAGGAGCTACTTTTGGAAACAATCAAGATTTACGAGTGATTATTCCAATTCAAATTGCGCGTTCTATTTTTTCACAAGCCAACATTAACTATGAAATTGATATAAAAATCAACAACAAACAACTGCTAAATGACGGTGTAGACAACGCAACTTTAACCATGCGTAGAGTGAGAAAACTAAATCCTGTTGAGAAAGATAATTTTGGAATCAAACGCAGCGACGATTTAATTCAGAAACTTGGCGAAAACATTGCAGTAATTAATATTGCAGCTGTGGCTATTGGTGCGATTACCATTTTTGGATCTACAATTGCTTTAATGAATATCATGTTGGTTTCTGTTTCAGAAAGAACTCGAGAAATTGGTATCCGTAAAGCTCTTGGTGCTAAAAGAGGAACAATAGCTTGGCAATTTTTTACAGAAACATTTTTAATCAGTCAAATTGGCGGAATAATCGGAATCATTTTAGGCTTATTGTTAGGTTCTTTAATTGCTTCACTTGCTGGTTTTGAATTCGTAACGCCTTGGGCAGCCATAGTAATTGCATTTGCAACAACATTTATTGTAACCATTATTTCTGGTCTGTATCCAGCTATCAAAGCTTCAAAATTAGACCCAGTAGAAGCGTTACGTTACGAATAAAAGCTGATTTAGATATAAATCTTTTTAAATGTTATGATTCATTGTAAAAATTGTGAAATAAATTTTAACAGCAATTATTGCCCCAATTGTGGACAAAAAAATTCAGTGGGAAACTTAACTTTACATGAAGTTATACACGAATTTTGGCACGGCATTACTCACACGGATAAAGGAATTTTAAATCTATTAAAAAGTTTATTTTTTACGCCAAAAGAAGTTTATTTCGGATATTTTTCTGGTCAAAGAAAAAAATATTTTAGTCCTGTTACCTTTTTTCTAATTGCTACAACTATATATATCTTCTTAAAAATTAGAATTTTTGATTTTCAAGATTATTTATTCAATTATGGTGATGAAATGGGTAGACTTTTGATAGAAACCACCAAATTTAAGTCTATTTATCTCATTCCTTTAGAAGTACTAATTACTTGGTTAGCATTCAGAAACAAAAGCAATTTGGCCAAAATTATTGTGTTTTGGCTTTTTTTAAATGGCTTCATCTTTTGCATTGAAATCCTAGCAACTCCAATTTTCTTTGCTTTAATCAACTACAAAATCGTCATTGATAAACTCTTTTATTTAATTTGCCTAGGGATAATCTTTTGGCATTTAAAACTAGTTTTCAGTTCAAACAAATGGCACGACTATTTAAAATTGTTTATAATTGTAAATATAGTTTTTTTGTTGGATTACTTAATTTCAGGCTATCTCCTTTTTGGGGAAAAAATATGGTTTTATACAAAATCTGAAAACCTT
This sequence comes from Flavobacterium difficile, assembly GCF_011392115.1. Taxonomy (GTDB): domain Bacteria; phylum Bacteroidota; class Bacteroidia; order Flavobacteriales; family Flavobacteriaceae; genus Flavobacterium; species Flavobacterium difficile. The sequence goes on along the minus strand of NZ_JAAJBT010000002.1, from coordinate 116,819 downwards.
TTTCAACTCCTACTAAACGGATACAAATCGATCATTTAGCCTTTAAATCTGGCAACAAATCATTCTATCATTTCCAACAAAATCTTTACGCAATTCGATATTACTGAAACCTAAATTTTCTAATAATTGAAGCGTTTCTTGACCTAAATATTGATTGATTTCAAAAAACAATTTACCATTTGGAGCTAAACTTGTTAAAGCCAATTGTGCAATTTTTCTATAAAACAACAAAGCATCAGTATCTTCTACAAACAATGCCAAATGCGGCTCATAATCCAAAACATTCTTTTTGATTTCTTGTTTTTCTAAATTTCGAACATAAGGCGGATTGGAAACGATAATATCGAATGGAGTGGAAAATTGTTTCAAATCATCAATCTCTAAAATATTTTGAAGGATAAAATGGACTTCAACTTCATTAGCAACCGCGTTTTTACTCGCCGTTTCTAAAGCTTTTTCAGAAACATCAATCGCTGAAACCCTAGCATTCGGAATTTCCTTTTTAAGTGAAATCGGAATACAACCTGAACCGGTTCCAATATCTAGAATACTTAAATGGTTAGATTGTTGGATTGTTAAATTTTCAGTTTTTGACTTTTGACTTTCTATAATCCATGCTACCAATTCTTCTGTTTCTGGTCTCGGAATTAAAGTATTTTCGTTAACTTCAAATCGATACCCATAAAACCAAGCTTCACCTGTAATATATTGAATGGGTTTTTCGGTTTTTAGTTCTGAAATTATGGTGTTCCATTTTTCTAAATCTGTTTCTGAAACTTCAAAATCGGGGTTTAATGATATGTCAATTCGTTTTAAATTATGGATATATTCCGTCAAAATAAAAAAGAAACTTTCTATTTCTGTGGCTTCCTGAATGGTTTGTAATTCAGAGAAAAAATACGTTTTTAAGCTTTTAATTTTCATTACAAATCTTTAATCATAAATACGTCACAAGCATTATGTCCCGTTGAACCCATAGGTCCATCTATATAAGTAAATCCTGATTTAACATACAATTTTTGAGCATCCTTCATAAAAGGTAATGTTTCAATATAACATTTATCGTAACCCGCTTGTTTGGCAAATTCTAAACAGTTTTGCATTAATTCTTGAGCAATTCCTTTTCCTCTTGCTTCTTTTGCTAAATACATTTTTTGTAGTTCGCAAATTTTAAATTCGGCATCAATCAACTGTCCAATGCCACAACCACCAAGGATAATTCCAGCTTCTTCTACTACAAAATAAATTTCATTTCCTGCTTGGTAAACTTCAGACAAAGTATCTAAATGCGGATCTGCATAAGCGGTTCCGACTTTTGGCGCGTCTAATTCTTCAAAAATAGTTCGGATAACAGTAGCGATTTTTAAGTTATCTTTTGGTTCAATTTTTCGTATTGTATAGTTCATGTGTAAATATAAAATGTAAAAGTACTAAATTTGTAAGATGATTGAACATGAAATTTACATGAAACGCTGTTTGCAGCTGGCAAAAAATGGTTTGGGCACAACTTATCCTAATCCGTTAGTAGGAAGTGTGATTGTACACAACGGAAAAATAATTGGTGAAGGTTGGCACAAAAAAGCGGGCGAACCACATGCGGAAGTAAATGCAATAAACGCAGTAAAAAATAAAGCATTACTTTCGGAAAGTACCATTTATGTGAATTTAGAACCGTGCAGTCATTTTGGAAAAACACCACCATGTGCCAATTTAATTATCGAACATAAAATTCCGAAAGTCGTTATTGGTTGCATCGATAGTTATTCTGAAGTGGCCGGAAAAGGTATCGAAAAATTAACCAATGCGGGTTGTGAAGTAATTTTAAACGTTTTAGAAAAAGAATGTTTAGATATCAACAAACGATTTTTTACATTTCATAACAAAAAAAGACCTTATATCATTTTGAAATGGGCAGAAACAGCAGACGGCTTTATTGCCCCTTTAGAAAATACATCCAAAAAATCCACTAACATATCAAACCAATATTCTAGACAACTGGTACATAAATATCGTACGGATGAACAAGGAATTTTAGTGGGTACAACAACTGTTTTAAAAGACAATCCGAGTTTAGATGCCAGAGATTGGTACGGAAATAATCCAGCTCGAATTATTTTAGATAAAACAAATAAAATCTCATCAGAATTTCAGATAAAGAACAAAAAAAATCCTACATTAATTTTTACAGAAGAAGAAAATTATGTAAATTCGGAAAATTGTATGTATGAATGCATTTCATTTGATAGTTTAGTCATTCCGAATATTTTAACAGATTTGTATAAAAAGAACATTCAATCTGTACTTATCGAAGGGGGAACATTTACGTTACAACAATTTATAAATAATAATTTTTGGGACGAAGCTCGTGTTTTTATTTCAGAAAACAACAGCTTAAAAGGCATAAAAAAACCTGATTTTAATTGGAAACCCATTCACGAAATTAAAATCAAAAATAACCAATTAAAAATATTCATTAATTATGATTGAAGCCATTATTTTTGATTTAGGAGATGTGTTTTTAAACTTGAATCATCAAGCTAGTATTGCTGCATTCGAAAAATTAGGATTAAAAGAATGGACAGCAGATTTAAAAACAAATGCGCTTTTATTTGAAACTGGAAAACTAGACGAACTTCAATTTTTAGAAGCTATTCAGAAAGAAATTCCAACGGCTGAATTATCAGAAATTAGAAACGCTTGGAATGCTGTAATTGGAGATTTTCCTCTGGAAAGATTAGAGTTTTTAGAAAAACTTCAAAACCAATACGATATCTTTTTGTTAAGCAATACAAATCCAACGCATATTGACAAATTTGAACACAGAGTGGGATTAACTTTTGCGAGAGAATTTTATGCGCACTTTAAAAAAATTTATTTTTCTTACGAAACGAAAGTCAGAAAACCAGAAACCGCCATTTTTAATTTAATCTTGCAACAAAACAATTTAAAACCCAACAAAACGCTTTTTGTTGACGATACTTTAGAGAATATTGAAGCGGCGAAGCAATTAGGCATTAATACTTGGCAAATTATTGTGGGTAAAGACGATGTCACCAATTTATTTGACAAAAAAATACTGTAAAATTGCAAGATTTAGAAATAAAAGACACGTATCATACGATTGAAAATGCTGTTGAGAATATTTTATTTAAAGAAAAAAACAGCAAATTTATAGGGTACGCCTTTCCGATTACTTCAGAAAATGAAGTAAAAACTCACATTGAAAACTTAAAAAAGGAACATTTTTCGGCACGCCATTGGTGTTATGCCTATCAAATTGGCACGGAAACTTTTAAATTCAGAGCTAATGACGATGGCGAACCCAATAATTCTGCAGGCATGCCTATTTACGGACAAATTCAATCTTTTGAAGTTACAAATATCTTAGTGGTTGTAGTTCGCTATTTTGGCGGTATAAAATTAGGAGTTGGAGGATTAATTGCTGCATATAAAACTACTGCACAACTCACTTTAGAAGAAGCCAACATTATTGAAAAAACAATTGACAAACATTTCAAAATTACTTTTGATTATAAAAGTATGAATAAAGTGATGCGAGTAATAAAAGAAAAAAATCTCGACATTGTAAATCAGAAAATGGAATGGAATTGTGAAATTGAAATTGCCACAAGAAAAAAAAATGCCAAACAAATAGTTGACATTTTTTCTAATTTATTTGAAATTGAAATTTCGGAAATCGAGGAATAATTCTAAAAAAATAAACCTACAAAACCTGTTCAATTTTTTCTGAAACATAAGAAGGAGGAAGCATCGGTCTGCCCGATTTCATATCGACAAAAACCAACATGGAATAACCAGTTGTTAACAAGTGATTTTCCTCATTATATATTTCATAATCAAATTCTATCTTCACAGAAGTCTGACTTTTTAAGATCGTTTTTACGCGTAATAAATCGTCATATCGTGCAGGTTTTTTATAGTCCATTTGTAAGGAAACTACCGGAAGCATTACGCCATTTTCTTCCATCCATTTGTAAGAAACTCCAAGATTTCTTAACCACTCAACCCTACCCATTTCGAAGTATTGCGCGTAATTTCCGTGATACACCACGCCCATTTGATCGGTTTCTGCGTACCGAACCCGTACCGTAAATTCATGCTCTTTCATACCATTTTTTTTTATTTATAAATCGTTAAATTTAATGTTAAGAAAATATTAAACAAGTCTTAATTTTGTTTACAACAATATTTTTTAAATTACAATAGCAAATTGTTTTTTTTTACAGAAAATTGTTCACATATTTGCCTTCCTATTATGAAAGACTTATCAACATAATTATTGCTAAGTTTTTTATTCTGAATTAGACTACAAAAACTATAAAAAAACAATAAACTATGACTAAAGCAGCAAAATCTGTTTGGAATAATTGTCTGTCCTTTATAAAGGACAACATTCAGGAACAAGCCTACAAAACTTGGTTTGAACCGATTGTGGCAATTAACCTAACAGAAGACAATGCTTTACACATTCAAGTGCCTAGTAAGTTTTTTTACGAGTGGCTTGAAGAGCATTATGTAATCATTTTAAAAACAGCATTAACTAAAGAACTTGGAAACCAGGCAAAGCTAGTGTATAAAATTAAAATGGAAAACACATATGGGAATAAACTTCCATTTACAGAGCAAATTCCTAGTACGCAACGTAGTTCAGTTAAAACGCAAGAAATAGACGTACCAGTTGTTAACAAAAATCCGGAATTAAAAAATCCGTTTATCATTCCTGGTATCCGAAATGTAAAAATTGAATCTCAATTAAATGCTAATTATAGTTTTGATAATTTCTTAGAAGGTGATTCTAACAGATTGTCAAGAAGTGCTGGTATGGCTGTTGCCAATAAGCCAGGTGGTACATCTTTTAACCCGTTATTAATTTTCGGTGGGGTGGGATTAGGTAAAACACATTTGGCGCACGCAATTGGAGTAGAAATAAAAGATAAATTTCCAGAAAAAACAGTCTTGTATATTTCTGCTGAAATTTTCACACAACAATACATCGAATCCGTAAAGAAAAACACGAGAAATGATTTCATTCACTTCTATCAACTAATTGACGTATTAATTATTGATGACGTACAATTTTTATCTGGAAAAGCAGGAACACAAGATGTATTTTTTCACATTTTCAACTACTTACATCAAAACGGCAAGCAAGTAATCTTAACTTCTGACAAAGCTCCTGTTGACATGCAAGATATTGAACAGCGTTTGTTATCTCGTTTCAAATGGGGATTATCAGCAGAATTACACCAACCAGATTACGAAACAAGAATTTCCATCTTAAGAAATATTTTGTACAGAGATGGTGTAGAAATGCCAGAAGAAATCTTAGAATACGTAGCCAAACACATAAAATCAAATGTTAGAGAATTAGAAGGGGCTATTATTTCATTAATTGCACAATCTTCTTTCAACAAACGTGAAGTAAACTTAGAATTAGCCAAACAAGTTGTAGAAAAGTTTGTAAAAAATATCAAACGCGAAATTTCTATCGATTACATTCAAAAAGTAGTTTCAGACTATTTTCAATTGGATACAGAAACATTAAAATCGAAAACAAGAAAGCGTCATATAGTACAAGCACGTCAATTGGCCATGTATTTTTCTAAGAAATTTACGAAAGCATCTTTAGCTAATATTGGCTCGCAAATTGGCGATAGAGATCATGCTACGGTTTTACATGCTGTAAAAACGGTAGACAACTTAGTAGCTACAGACAAACAATTCAAAAAGTTTGTAGAAGACATCAACAAAAAGCTAAGCATTTAAACATGTCTGTGAAAGTTTTAATGGTTTGTTTAGGCAACATTTGTCGCTCTCCATTAGCAGAAGGTATTTTAAAAGCAAAACTTCCTAATAATTATATTGTAGATAGTGCCGGAACGGCTAATTATCATGTGGGTTCAGCTCCAGACAAACGTTCCATAGCAGTGGCAAAAAAATTTGGCGTAGACATTAGTCAACAAAAATGCCGGCAAATCACTACATCAGATTTCGAAACTTTCGATTATATTTATGTAATGGATACGTCTAACTACAAAAATGTAATGGCAATAGCACCAAATGAAGAAGCCAAACAAAAAGTAAAAGTAATTTTAAACGAATTACATCCTAATAAAAATTTAGAAGTTCCAGATCCCTATTATGGTGAAATGGATGGTTTTGAACACGTTTACAAATTATTAGACGAAGTTTGTGAAGCAATTGCAGCTAAAATAAAAGCATAAAATTTATACAACACAACAATGAGCACATCCGCAAAACTAGGAACATTATATTTAATTCCTTGTACTTTATCTAATCCTGGAGAAATTACAATAAATCCATTTGACGTAATTCCTGCTCAAGTAAAAAATTGTGTGGATGCAATAGACCATTATATAGTGGAGCATGGTAAAACAGCCCGAAAGTTTATAAAAAGCATAGCACCTGAGAAAATTCAAGCAACTTTAACACTTTTTGAATTAAACAAGCATACCGAAGTTAGTGAGCATTACGAAATGATAAAGCCCTTGTTAAACGGAATTAATGTAGGGTTAATGAGCGAAGCTGGATGTCCTGGAGTTGCAGATCCTGGTGCGGTAATTGTAAAACTTGCGCATGAAAAAGGAATTAAAGTAGTACCTTTAGTTGGACCGAGTTCTATATTATTAGCTTTAATGGCTAGCGGTATGAACGGACAAAGTTTTGCTTTTACTGGTTATTTGCCAATTGATAAAAACGAAAAGAAAAGTGCCTTGCGAAATTTAGAAAAATGGTCGCAAGAGAAAAATCAGGCACAAATTTTCATGGAAACCCCTTATAGAAACAATAAATTTTTAGAAGATATCTTAGGAACACTCCATCCACAAACAAATTTATGTGTCGCTTGTGACATCACATTACCAACAGAATTTATTAAAACCAAAACGGTTAACGACTGGAAAAAACAAAAGGTCGATTTACACAACCGACCTTGTATTTTTGTAATTCAAAAAAATTAAAGAGTAACTTTTGCGAATCTGTTGGGATAAATAGTTGAAGTATCGTAACCATTAAATCTTTTAATGTACGACTTCAAAGAAGTTCCAAAACCATCTTTAAAACCGTTTTTACCATTACTTCGCAAATACGTTTTTACTGAACTTGCTCCTGCTAAATGTGCTGCAGCTAATAAACCTGATTCTGTAATTTTGATACCGTTTATTACGCGTCCAGAGTAATTTCTAATTTCTTTTCTTAATTCCCATTTATTGATGCTAAGTAATGCTTCAATAGCTTCTTCTTGTAAAGCTGGATTTTTAAGGAAATTTTTAAAATCGTAAACACCTACATTTCTCAATGTGCTTCTTCCGAATTGGTATTTACCCATGTAACCGTAAGCATTAACTAAATCATAAATCCCTGCAGATTCTTTTACTGCTAATGCTTGCTTGAATCCGATTAAAGTTTTTCCGGTATAAGGAATGGTAAAACTTAATTTTTCAGATTCGTCTTTTGAAGGAACTCGATAATCATAAACTTCTGTTTCTTCTAAATGAAACCCATCTACTGAATCTTCTTTCAATGCACTAAAACCTGAACTAATTACGGCAATAAATGCAATGGCTACTCCAAAATAAAAAATGTCTTTTCTCATGTAAATTTATTTCTCAATTGGGTAAAAAAAGAATTTTTAACAACGTGTTTGATTGACATAAATCAGACAACTCCAATTGAATTAACGGTGCAAAGATACATCAATTTTTTATTATTTTTCTGAAAACCAAGTTGTTAACATTTTATTAAGAAGAACAAAACAAGTAGAAACAAGCACAATAGCATTGACTAACAACTCTTTATAAAAATAAAAATGTTGATAATTATTTTTAAATATCAGTTGAAAAACACTCAAAAATCGATAAAAAGAGAGACGAAAAAAGAAACTTATTGTCCTTTCATGTACAAAATAGTGCCAAAAGTTTTTACGGCAATGTTAATATCTAGAAAAATAGTTCTATGCTTTATATAATACAAATCGTATTCCAACTTCATTAAACTATCATCTAAAGTTTCACCATACGGATAGTTAATTTGTGCCCAACCCGTTAATCCAGGTTTTACAATATGTCGGGTATGATAAAGAGGAATTTCATTAGCTATCTGATCTACAAAAACTTTTCTTTCCGGACGGGGACCAATAATTGACATCTCCCCTTTTAGCACATTAATAAATTGAGGAAATTCATCAATCCTTGTTTTTCGTAATAACTTACCAAAAGGTGTAATTCTACTATCATTAGCAGTCGCAAATACAGCACCATTTTGCTCGGCATTTACAATCATTGTTCGCAATTTGTAAATTTGAAAGGGCACTTCTTTTCTCCCAATACGCTCTTGGTGGAACAAAAATGGACCTTTATTCCAAACTAAATTAAAAAACCAAATCAAAGGTGAAATGAAAAGCAATACCGTAAGTCCGAGTAAAGAAACCAAAACATCAATAATACGCACTAAAATCAAATAGAGGCGATTTTGTTTTTTGGAAAAAGGAAAGAATTTGTATAACGATTTGTCTTTCAAATGAAGGGGAATTCGGTTCGTTAACTCTTCATAAACATCTTCATATTGAGTAATGGGAATACCGTTTTCCGCTATTTCTAAAAGTTTATTATAAATTTCTATGGATGTATTTTTAGAATCGTTGGCAATAACAATTTCCGAAACAAAATTTTCAGCTAAAAAACCATCAATTTCATTCAGACTTAGCTGAGATAGTTGTGAATCACTAATTTGATTATTATAATCGACATCAATATATTTTACAATTCGAATGTGAGGATCGTTAATAATTAATTCTCTTGATAATTTCAGAAAATCTTTACTTCTACAAACTAAAACAATGGGTTTGTAAAATCTTCTTGAAGCTAACAAATAAATATAAATTAATCTCCAAAAGGTTAAAGCAGTTAAAATAATTAGAAAAAGTAAAAACAATTCTATTCTTTTTTTTGGAAAAGAAGGCGTTATAATTGGTGTAAAAATGAAAAATAGCGTGGTAAAAAAAGAAGTTAACAACAAGCCTTTAGTAATTTTGTTAGCAAAACTAACAATTACTAAATTATACATTTCGAAAACAGTTCCTAATAAGTTAATATATACAGCTAGTACAGCAATCCAATAATAAGAAAGAGATAATTCAGAAAAATATTTTAAATCTGTACCAACATGAGTTAAAAACAGGAAGCCTACAACAAAAAACACATCAAAGAAACGCAAAAGTACTTTACGTTCAGAAATTTCGAAATGTTTTTTATAAGGTTTAGGCATTGCTTCAATTTGGAAATTAAATGTACTAATTAAATAGAGAAAAACAAATATATTTTACGAAACTATCTTAATATATCCATCCATTCATTTTTCACAACTTTCCAATCAAATAATCCTACAAAAGTTTTAGCATTGTGTACCACTTCCATTGTTTTTACGGGAAACAAAATACTATTTTCAATTTGTTTAGCCATTTCATTAGCGTCAGAATCAGGAACTAAAAACCCATTTTTTTGGTGCGAAATTAAAAAAGGAATTCCGCCAACATTGGTTGAAAAAACAGGCAAACCCAAAGCCATGGCTTCAATTACACTAACCGGCGTGTTATCAAAATGCGTTGTATTGATAAAAAAATCGTGTGCTTGAGCTAAAGCTGTCCATTCAGATTTTGATAATTTCCCAGTAAAGTTTACCGTTAAATTTAGTGTGGCTGCATAGTTTTTGGTTTCAAGTAAACTTCCGTCTTTATCCGGACCAACCATTGTTAATGTAGCCTCTGGAAATTTTTTTTGTAGAAGATTCAAAACATCAATCGCCATTTTAGGATTATAAATGGTTGAAAAAGCGCGAACCCACAATAATTTCGGACTAAAATTTGATCTTTCTAAATAGTGATAATCCATTAAATTTACACTATTTGGGATGCAAATTACATTAGTTACTCCGAAAGCATCAAAATGATGTTTTAAATAGGTTGAAGGCGAAACATTTTTATAAGCATTTTTAAAGATCAACTTACAAAATTTAGGATGAGAAAGTAATCTTTGTGGTAAATTTCCTCCATGTAGAATTGGAATGTAGCTAATTTTTAAAACTCTTGCGAGTTGACTACAAAAAAAAGCAAACCAAAAAGCCGATGTACTGTAAGTATCTATGAGAATGTAACTAGCATTTTTATGTTTTAAAATCCCGTAAAACATATGCAACATTCTTATGAAACTATTTTTTATGGAAGAATACGAAACAACATGAAAACCAGCTTGTGTCAAATTAGTACCTAACGTTTCAATAGTGGTTAAATTAACACCATGTTGCGATAGTTTATTGCCCAGATACAGAATCTTCATCTTCTTCGTTTTTAATATAAACATTTAATAAAGTTAAAGCATATAGTACACCAGGTGCCACAATTCGGGTAGCGGCATGATTAATGGTTAATCCCCAAAAAATTAAAAATGGAAAAAAATAAATATGATGAAACAACCTATATCTAAAGTATTTTAAAATGGGTACAAAGACTAATAATATCAAAATGATTAAACCAAGTGAGCCGTGTTCAGCTAAAAGTCGTGTAGGTTCACTATGTGCTTGTGCCCCATAAATACCTTCATCTTCACGTAAAATTCCACTAATTCCTGGGCCAACACCAAAAACCGGATTTTCATAAAAAAATTTCAAATCCGTTTCCATAATATCTTCTCTACCTGAAAGTCGCGACGTTTTAAATCTTCCAGCAGCATCCTGATTGTTGTATCTTTTATCAATCATTCCACCCGTTTGATAAGAAGTAAATAACCAAGCAACTACAGATAAAACAAATAATACTGAAAAAACACCTAAAAATTTAGACCTTGCCGGTTTGTTCAAAAGGTTATAAACCACATAACAAAAAACAAGAATCATAGCAAGAGAAGTTAAAACGCCTCCTCTAGAAAAAGTTATTAATCCGCGATAAGCGAACAAAAAGAATAAGAATAAAGAAACATAGGAAAAAAGCTTCTCTTTTCTATTAAAAAAAAACTGGATAAAAAACAAAAAAGCACCTAATCCCAAAATAACAGATATTTGATTAGGACCAAAACCACCAGAAGTAGCAAAATTGGAAGAAGTATTTTCAAAAACCTCTTTAGTATTTGAAGGAGTATAAATTATTACAGCAGAAAGAATACTAATCAAAGGACCTCCCATAACGAATAACAACTCATTCAAACGATTTAAAGTTAAGGTTTTGTTGTAGGTATAAAGAGAGGCAAAAATTAATGAAAAAGGACCTAACAAATTAAACATGATTTTTTTCCTAACATCTATTTCAAAAAAAAAGGTGTTTACAGTTAAGATAATTCCGGGTATAAATAAGATAAGAATAAAAAAGTAGGGCCAAGCTTTTAAACTAATTCTTTTAAAACTAAATCCAAGAATACAAAAATAGATTATAGAATATTTACCTATATCATACATCGAACCGGAAGATTTCATTCTAAACAAGACTTCCAAAATAACAATATAAAGCAATAAAGTAAGAACTTGAAAATCTTTATCATTATTTTTAACTACCCAATAAGTTCCTAGCACTAAGAAAACTGCATAATAAATAAAAACAAAAGAATTAAAAAAATGAATAATGACTCCTAAAAGCAAATGAATTAAGAGATAATTAAGTTTATTTATTTTAAAAAAATTCAATTATAAGAGTTTTAAATAGTGGTTAATGATGGCATCTTTTGAATAATTTTTTTGAATATGAACATATAATTCATTCGCAAAATTAGCACAAATTTGAGGATTTTCTATCAGATAAGTTAATTTGTTTACAAAAGATAATGTATCGTTACTTTCAATTAAAAATCCTGTTTTATAAGGAATAATAACTTCTCTAATTTCTCCAACATTTGTAGCAATAACGGGTAATTTAGACAAACCATATTCTAACAAAGAAACAGGAAGTCCCTCCGAACTGGAAGTTAAAATACCAATAGAACTTTGTTTTAAAACATTTGAAACATCATTTTTAGAACCATATAAAAACACTCGATTTTCTAATTGATAGCTGGCTATTAAAAGTGTAATTTTTTCTAAGTAAGAATCATGAAATTTTTTTCCAACTATATGAAACGTCCATTCTGGATGCAATTTTGATAGTTGATTGGCAACTTCAACCAACATTTCTAAATTTTTCTGCGGTCGAACATTTGCTAAACATACGATTCTTTTTCCTGCTTCACCATTCAATTTTGTAGTACCATTTACGGTTTCTATTTCAGGGAAATTTCGCAAATAACTCACCTTTTTACAAAACATTTTTTTAAGATTCCATTCTAAAAGTAATTGATTTACAACCACTATGCTATCAAAAAACAGAGAACATATTTTCAATACAAAAAATTTTCTTTCTTGAAGAAATTCACTGTTCCCATAATGATCATGCCAAATGATTTTGATTCTAGGCAACGTTAATTTTACTAAAACGGCTAAAAAAAAGGAAGAAGAATGCGCATGAATAAAACCAATATTATGTTGCACACAATATTTTCTAAATGAAAAAATCGCAGCAATATCAAACACTCCTTTTTTATTGAGGAACAAATAGTTGGCTTTATTTTTTATTTTATCCAACAACAAACCTTCTTTTCGAGTGGCTACAATTCCAGAAAATGCAATTTTGTTAGAAAGTGCATTAGCATAAGTAACCGCCATTCGTTCTGCTCCACCAGTATCTAAACTATCTATCAATTGAACAATTCTCATAGTTATCGTACTAATTTTACAATTTCATTTTCAAAATATTCTGTAGTAAATTGTTGAGACCAATTTCGTGCTTCAATACACATTTTCATATATAAAGCCTCATTTTCAATTAATTCGCAAACCAATTGTACATCTTCCTCCAGATTCAAATTTAACAAGCGCCCTCTTTTTTCATTTCCAATCATGTAATTGACACAAGAAACAGGAGTTGTTAATGGTAAACAGGACCAAAACATAGCTTCTGCAACTACTTTTGGCCAACCCTCAGATTTTGAAGGTAAAATTAAAAAATGACTTTCTTTTAAAGCCATTTCAACTTCATCTTTATCTCTATTACCTTTCAGAAAAACAAAGGCCTCAAGATGATTAGAAGCAATATAACGCTCTAATTCTGAATACAAAATACCATTTCCAAAAATACTTAATTGGACATCTACTCCTATTTTTTTTAAATTTTCTACTAGTTGAATCGCATACAAAGGTCGTTTTCCAACGGACAAAGTGCCTATAAAAACAAAATGAATTGTCTGATGCAAACTTCTTGGCTGTATAATTTCCTTTTTACTATCAGAGTAAGTAGCTGTAAAAAAAGGTTTTATATTTTTTGAAGAATTTTCCCATTCACCATAAACCAAAACTTGCATATTTTGGGTTAAAAAGGTGTGATTTAAAATCCATTTTTGAATTTTATAGGACAAAGGTTGCTTGGCATTTGGATCCCAATTTCCGGCATATTTAGCAGTTTTTGGTGTATTCGGAAAGAAAATTTGAACCAAACAACCCAACAAGCCCATATTACCTGGACAACGTAAATGAATATGATCTGCATCTTTCATAGCCACAAAAATGCGCCATAAAATATAAGGCAATTTTAAAAGTGTGACTATCGAATTAAAAAAAGTAGTGGTATCAAAACTAGGAACGGCTTTAAAAGTCAAATTTTCATGTTGATAATTTAAATCAAGAGTATCTAATTTCGAATTTTCAATTGGGGCTACAACAGTTACTTGATCTACATATTTTAACCAAATGTTCATTTCTCGAACATAAGGTGCATATCCATAATAATTAGAACCTTGTTTAATGTGTGGTACATGGGTTATGACTACGAAATTCATTATATCTTTTAATAAGTAAAATTAATGAATAACTTTAGGTCGGTTGATAACAATTGATAACCAGCCGGTGATACGACCTAAACTCTCGGTGAAAGCTTCTTTTCTTTTAGAGGTTGTGACAACATTTGTCAATCGTATTAAAACTAACAAAATTGAAATACTATGCCACTTAAGTTGGTGTATAAATTTAGGTGAAGGATTTTTTGTTCTCCAAACGTACCAACCGTTAATCACAACCATTCTACCATAACAATATTGGTTCGGGCGACCAGAAGCATCGTGATGATGTGCTAATTTTGCTCTGGTATTGATATATAATTGTCCGAATTTAGAGACTCGTATTGAAAATTCTGCATCTTCGTATAAGCCATAACCTTCAAAATAGGTAGAAAATTGATGTTTCGCTAAAACTTCTCTTTTAAAGGAAGAAACTCCACCCATCACCTGCTCTACTTTATATATCTTATTTGAAGGAGGTAAAAAACTTACACTTCGTCCGTGAGAAAACATTGGCGAATATCCGGGTAACACATCAGAATCTAAACCTAACATTTTTCTTAATCTAAATCTTTTGTCTTCGATTCTATGATAACCATCAAAACTAAATTCATCTACCTTTTGGGTATAATCTGGTAGATTTTTTTCCCAGCTCACTTCGTTGGTAATAAAACCACCAACACCATATGCGTCAGGATGTATTTCGTAAGCAGCACAAATTTCAGCAAAATAAGTAGGTTCTAAAATAGTATCATCATCTAAAAAACAAACAATTTCTGAAGTGGCATTCACTTTTGAAATACCGAAATTCCTTTGTTTGGTTAAACCTCTTACCGTTTGATCTATCAAAAAGTACTCTAAATTTTTAAAATTGGTAGTTTCAAAATACAACTTAGTGTCCTCAGTTAACGACCCATCCACAATAATAATTTGATTCGGATATACCGTTTGATTAGCAATAGAATTCATGAGGTTTTCTATGGCCTTTCGTCGATTATAAGTACAAATTATTAAACTAAAATTCATTTTTAAAGGTATAAAATGCTTTGAAATAATTTACTCTTTGAAACATCCCTAGCATTAGTTTTCTGTTTTCTTGCTGAATGAAAAGTAACCTTTCTTCAGAATGAGTGTTATGAAACGTTACGATATCATTTACTAGATTTTTGGCATCTGTAAAAACAACATGATTTTTCCAATTTATGTATTCTTCTAAGGGCAATTTCATATCAGAATTAATAATTATTGGAATTCTTCCCATCATTAATGTTTCATACAAACGTACTGAAAAATTTCCAGCCCCACGAATGCAAACGGTATATAAATTAGTTTCTATATTTTTAAAAAACTCGAAAGTTGTATGCTGTTTTTCATCTTCCGTTTTTACGCCAGCTCGGTATAATTTTCTCAAAATAAAGTTAGTAGAAATCTGATCTGAATCTTGTAACTTTTTAAGAATTTGATATCTTTTAAAACTTGAGGGATAAAAAGATTGTGAATCTCCTAAACTAACATTAAAAAGTTTTAAAAAACTCAGTTTAATATGCAAAACAAACTCTTTAATCAGTTTAAAAATGCTTTTGTTAGCCTGACCCACAAAACCAATTTGCGGTGTAATACTTTTAGCAACTGGCTCCCATTGATGGGAAAAGAGGGTGGTATAAACATCCGTAACAAAAGAAGGCAAAATGGCTTCATTTTTGGTTAATTTGGATGCAAAGCCACCTAATCTAAAAACGGTCACATCTTTTCGGAATGTGATACCATAATCGCCAGCCGTATACACCCAAACTTTTTTGTTTTTGGCTAAAGCAGAATCAATAAACTGATGTAATGCTGCTTTTTTTTTGCTTTTATAATAATAATTTACAGCTACTGGTAAAATAACTACATCGCATGTTTCTATTGTTTCAACAAGTAGAAAATGGTCTAATGCTAAGGCAGATTTCGTAAAATGAACATCCAATAAAAGTGGAAATATAATTTTACGAAATTCTGGCTTTAAGTAATTAGTATCTGTATAAATTTTAATCATTAAAACGTTAATACCTCAAATAAATGGTGAATTTCTTGAGTTAAATCTACTTGATGATTTCCAACAAAGAATCCTTTTTTATCTAAATACTGTGCGTTTTTCATTTCTCCAAAAATTTCGTAATCGAAATGTTTTAACACTTCATTTTTAGTAAAATCGCCAGTAACAATAGGGCGGCAATCGATATGATTCGCTTCTAATTTCTTAACAATTTCTGCTCTATCTAAAGTAGATTCTGGTTTGATAATAAAACTAAATCCGAACCAGCTACTAGTATCGATATCTTTTTGAATGTAAAAATCTTTATGATTTTCAAATAAAGAGACAAATAATTCGGCATTCTTTCTTCGGTAATCTAAAAATGAAGGCAACTTTTTTAATTGTTCTACACCAATTACACCACTCATTTCAACTGGTCGCACATTATAACCTGGTAAAATAAATCGGAATGATTCTTCAAAAGCATTATCACTTTTATTAGAAACATGATTTTCTTTTGGCAAATGGCGTGTCCAACCATGAGCACGTAAACAAATCATTACATGATACATTTCTTCATCATCAGTAACAATTAAACCACCTTCCATAGTGGCCATGTGGTGCGAATAAAAAGTAGAAAATGTTCCTACTAAACCAAAAGTTCCGGCTTGTTTACCTTTAAATTCAGCGCCCATAGATTCGCAATTATCTTCCATTAAGATAATGTCTTTATCTCCAATGATTGCGTTAATCGCATCAAAATCATTAGGATTTCCTAACAAATTTACTGCTAAAATCATTTTTGTTTGCTCAGAAACCGCGTTCTTCAATTGCTCTAAATCGAAATTTAACGTGTGTAAATCTACATCTACAAATTTCAATTTTAAACCATATTGCGCCAAAGGATAATAGGTGGTAGACCAAGAAACCGCTGGTACAATTACCTCATCGCCTCTTTTAAGCTTTGGGTTTTTGGTAAAAAACATAGCGGCAACAGCAATTAAATTTGCTGAAGAACCAGAATTCACCATTACAGCGTATTTAGAGTTCACATAAGTGGCAAAATTTTCTTCAAACTGTTTCACGCCTTCACCCATGGTGTACATGTCTTTGGCAATTACTCCATTGATGGCTTCTATTTCTTTTTCGTCCCAAGTTGACGAGGCTAACGGATACTTAATCATGTAAAACTTCTTTTTTAAAATAGTCTAATGTCTTTTTTATTCCTTCTTGTAAGCTAGTTTGAGGTGCCCAACCGAATTGTTTCAATTTGCTATCATCAATCAGTTTTTGTTTCATTCCTATTGGTTTGGATAAATCATGAACAAATTTTCCAGTAAAACCTACAGCATCAGCAATAGCTTGATAATATTCATTAATAGTATAATCGAAACCTAATCCTACATTTATGTTTTGTGGTAGGGTATCGAAATGATCTAGCGCATAAAATACAAAATCGGCCAAATCGCCCGTATACATAAATTCTCTTCTTGCCAAACCATCGCCCCAAATATCAATTTCTGTAGCATTATTTTGTTGGGCTTCATATATTTTTTTAATTACCGCCGGAACCATATGAGAATGTTCTGGCGAAAATTTATCGTATTTCCCATATAAATTACAAGGAATAACGGTTTTATATTGTAAGGTTGGATTTTCTTTTACGATATATTCACACAAACGAGTCGCTACTACTTTTGCAATAGCATAGCCTTCATTTGTAGGTTCTAGTTCGCCTTTTAAAATCAATTCTTCTTGTAACGGATTTTGAGCTTCACGCGGATACATACAAGAACTTGCCATATTTAAGAAATACTTCACGCCATTTTCTTTAGCTGCCAGGATGATATTTCTTCCCATATCTAAATTGTAAACCAAAAAATCTACTGGACGCGCCATATTGGCCTGAATGCCACCAACTAAACCAGCCGCATGAATGATAATATCAGGCTTATTTTGTGCGACATAATGGGCAACAGAATCGAAATCTCGAAGGTTTAATTCGGAACTTGAGGGCGCAAAAATTTCATAATTGGCAGCTTTTGGGTGCTCCAAAATATTCTTACCAACCATTCCGTTTCCACCTGTAATAAGAATTCGCATTCGTTATTCGTATTTAGTTAATGAATCTCTATCTTTAAAACGAACTACGTATTTCAAATCGTGTTCCATCATGATACGAACTAACTCTTCAATAGAAGTTTTGCTCGGATTCCAACCCAATTGCGTTTTAGCTTTTGTAGGATCGCCTAATAAACTTTCCACTTCTGCTGGACGGTAATAATTCGGATCTACTTCAATAATAGTTCTTCCTGTTGCTTTGCAAACGCCAATTTCGTTTTCATGTTCACCTTTCCATTCTAATTCAATGCCCGCTTCACGGAAAGCCAATTCGCAAAAATAACGAACCGAATATTGTACACCTGTTCCAATTACATAATCTTCAGGTGTATCTTGTTGTAGCATCAACCACATACATTCTACATAATCTTTAGCATAACCCCAATCACGTAACGAATCTAAATTTCCTAAATACAATTTATCTTGAATACCATGTTTGATTCTTGAAGCAGATAAAGTAATTTTTCTAGTCACGAAAGTTTCTCCTCTACGTTCTGATTCGTGGTTGAATAAAATCCCGTTTACGGCATACATTCCGTATGACTCACGGTAATTTTTTGTAATCCAATACGCATATAATTTAGCCACTCCGTATGGAGAACGTGGATAAAAAGGCGTAGTTTCTTTTTGAGGAACTTCTTGTACTTTTCCGTATAATTCAGAGGTAGATGCTTGGTAAATACGAGTTTTCGTTTCTAATCCGCAAATTCTGATGGCTTCAAGTAAACGTAAAGTTCCAACTCCATCCGTTTCAGCAGTATATTCTGGCATATCAAATGAAACTTTAACATGAGATTGTGCTGCTAAATTGTAAATTTCGTCTGGACGAATTTCTTGAACCAAGCGAATTAAACTGGTAGAATCCGTCATATCGCCATAATGCAAGTTGATTTTTTTATCTTTATGTAAATCTTTTAAAAGTGATTCTATATATAAATGCTCAATACGTTCTGTATTAAAAGTCGAACTACGACGAATAATTCCGTGAACCTCGTATCCTTTTTCTAATAGTAATTCTGCTAAATACGAACCATCTTGCCCGTTAATACCTGTAATTAATGCTATTTTCATTATATTTTAACTTCTAGAATTGAAAGTCCAAATATAACATTATCTATGTAATTGGCATTACATATTTTCTAATTTATTTGCCCAAAATAAACTAGATTTCCAATGTGCTTGATTTTCTTTAATAGATTGAATTGGTTGTTTCCAATTTAAAGATTTCATAAAATAAACCATTTTGTAACCTTTTTGTTGTTCAGGGGTAGCGTATCGTAATAAATTTAAAAGTATAGTCGGACTAGGTTTGGGTTGAATAACAGCCTCAGACCATAAATATTTTGGAGGGGTTCTAAAACCTCCAATTGGCGCTTTAATATGTAAAATTTCAGGCTGTGGCAAATAAATGACATCGGTTCCTAAATGTTTTAATTTCATACCATAATCGGTGTCTTCTCCAAAACAAAACTCATATTTGGTATCAAAGTTAATTTTTGATGCGAATTCGGCTTTTACCATCGTACAACCCGAACCAAAAACTGCTGTTTGATGCGGAAGTAAGAAAGTGGCTTTTTGATTTTTTAACAAACAAGAAAAAAGAACCGCATTAGCTTCCAAACATTTAATTTTTTGAACCGCCTTTTTTAAAAAATCTGGTGCGATTCTAATATCATCATCGGAAAAGAAAACCCATTCTGAACTAATTTCTTGCAAGGCTAAATTGCGAGCATGACACGCTCCTGTTTGAGAAATAAATTGATGAATTATTTTGAACGGCCAAGTTTCATTGCTGAGATAACTTAATTCAGACTCAGCTGTTACATTAGGATTTTGCTCTACAATAATGACACTATTAGGAAGTACTTCTTGCTGTTTTAAATCGACAAGAAAATCTTTCAAATAAGAGGCTCTTCCGATTGTTGGAATCACAACATCTATAGAACAATTGGAAATTGTTACATTTTTTTCAAAAACTTCAGAAATAAAATCCTCTTTTATAATGGGTTTTCTTTTATAAAAAAGCGCCTGTAAAAAAGGAAGTAAAAGTATTTTTCTTTCAAACAAGAATACAGAAAAGAACAACAAAAAAAACCATTTTAAGTTATAATGCTGTTTTACAAATTTAAACAGTTCTTTATCCGTTGAAGAAGCGGAAGTGTTAAGAGCCAAATTATTTAATAATTGAGGTTCGGAATAACACAACACCCCATTCATAAACGTTCGATTGGCAATAGCATTTAAAAAATAATTAAAATTGGTAGTATCGGTATCGTGTTTTTCTATTTTAAGTAATAAATCGGAGGAGATGATTCCTACACTTTCATGCATCTGCCAAGTTTGAAACCTTACTTTTTTATTCACCTTCAAAATCGAATTCTGATCAATATACCCTAATTTAGAATTAAGGTAATTATTCAGATAAGGATTATAAGATAAAATAGTAGGATTTGATAGAGATAGTGCTGCGATAAAATTGTAATTTAAATCAGGCTCAAAATCTATATGACACCAAACAATGTGTTCCTTTTTGTGTTTTTTTGCAAGTAAGAATAAAGCATTGACCACTTCCATTTTTTCAAAGGAAATTTCAAGATAATTTTGAGTTACCTTCACTACTTTATTATTTTTATGAAAAACAAAAATCATACTTATTCTATAATTGTGAAAGGTTTATTACCAATAATTGCGGCATATTTTGAAAAACCACTACTATACATTTGATCTATTTTCAGTAAAAAAACTTGTTCGCTTTTAGAAATGAAATAAAAATCGGTAAACGTTTTTAAATGTTCTTCAAAACTAGAAAAAGTACTTTTTACATCAACATGTTTTGGAGTACCAGAAAGGGTATTGAAATTTGTGGTTGCTTTTATGGCATCTAAAAAAACAAGACTATCAGACAAAACATAAATGGGAAGATTGGAATGTTGTTGCTGAATATTGTTTATTTTTTCAATTATTTTTTGAACTAAATTTTCTTTTTCTGATGCATTCAAAATTACTGAAGTAGTATCAGCAAAATCGCCCATTAAACTAGTAAATCGAGTATGACAAACTATATTTTTTTCTTGCGGCAATTTAAAAATCGCTTCTTTTAAAATGGGTGATTCTGTAAACAATTGGTTATAATTGGTGCGCCAAGTTTCCTGAATGGTAGCATCAGAAAAATCCTGATGCATGTTTTTTAAATAATCGATATTACAGTAAATAAAATATTTTTTATTTTTTTTGGCATCAATTAAGGCTAACGGATTAACACTAAAGTTATTCATCAAATATAAAACCTCATCTTGAAATGGGTTAAACTGTAGTGTTTCTAACTTCCAATTTACGGCATTGGGTTGCAAAAAATCGGAGAGTTGAAACGGATGATTAAAATAGATTTTAAAATCGATTTGTTTAATTTTAGCTACTTCATAGAAAGAAATCACACCTTTCAATCGATCTAGCAAACCGCCATGAGAAACTGATCCATCAAAACAAACTATAATTGTGGTTTGTTCAGATCGACTAACGCTAAAAGATTGTAAAAGTTGCCAATAAATTTTTAGAAAACTTATAAAACGACTCAAAAAGATTTTAATTTTTTTCACTTTCTAGTATGCTTGAATAAAACGAAATATTTTCCCTAACTTTTTTATCAATATCAAAAACAGCCGCTACTCTTTTATTGGCAAGTTGACCCATTTTTGAACACAAAGCACGATCCGAAAAAAGTGTTACAATTTTTTCTGCAAATAAAGTATGATCGCTCGGATGAACCAAAAAACCACTTTCTCCATCTATTAGCAATTCATTCGCCCAACCAATATTACTATTTACAACAGGTTTTTGTAAAGCCATGGCTTCAATTGTAACCATTCCTAAGGTTTCAGCATAAGTGGGAAACAAACAAACATGTGCTTTTTTTATATAGTTTTGAACTTCTTCATAGGGTTTCTTTCCTAAAAATGTAACAAAAGGAAGCGCTTCTTTAGCAAATAACTTTTCAACTAACGACCAAGTCGATTGCGAACCTGTTTGAATATCTGGAGCATCATTCCCAATTATAATTAATTTGGCTTTTGGAAATTGTTTTCTCACTTCATTAAAAATAGTGGGCAATTCAAATACCCCTTTTTTCCTTATGACAGTTCCTAAATACAATAGGGTTTCGGTTTCAAATTGTTCGGGAGTAGTATTTACGAAGTTACTTAAAGTTAAACCATAATGAATTGTAGTTACTTTTTCAGCAGGAATGGAAAACAATTTCGCAGATACTTCTCCAGCAAATTGTGTTGGAGCGATAAAAGCAGTTGCGTTTTGGACCGCTAATTTTTCAAACCAAAAATTTTTGCGTTTTTGTGGTCTTTGCTCTAAATGACAAAAGTACGTATCACTTCCATGAAAACGAATGACTAGTGGAATTTTAAACTTCATAAACGCGGTAATTCCTGTCCAATCTGCTGCTTCTAAAAGATCTATTTTTTGGGTTTCAACTACTTTGTTAATATACTTTTGTATGTATTTTCTATAAAAAAACCATTTGGCAAAACGATAGTTCTGATTCGGAATAAAATGAAAAGTAACCCCATTCTCTTTAAAAAACTCAGCATTTTGTTGTCCATAAACAAAAACAGTAACCTCAATACGTTGCGATACCAAAGCCGCTACCAAATTTTTGATACTCGTTCCTAAACCACCCGAATTTTTAATTTTCGGATGCGGATATTCTGGGGTAATGAAAGCAATGTGCATCAATTAAAAAATGTTTTGAGAATATGATTGGTATAAATTATAGCACCTTCATTGTTTAAATGCCCACAAGAAGCGAAATAAGCATCATCTGTAACTACATTTTCAAAGTTATGAATTTCTGGATATTGCTGTTGTACTTTATCAAAATAATTTAATCCTTTGGTATTTTCACACATTGGCGTCATTACTACGATAAGATTAATTTTATGTTCTTTACAAATTTGTTTGATTTCTTCATAGTATTTATTTCGAATCACTTTTAATGACGAGATATCGTTTTTCATGTTCCCTTTTTTATTCGAAATCAACGGATAATAGCCTTTGTTATGTAAGGTATTCGTAGTTTTTTTTGAGGTTACATCTGCTACTTCTCTGAAACCTATTTTAGCAGTAAACTTCACATATCTGTAAAAAGGCAAATAATAAATCGAATTAAAATCGGCTTCATCCTTATAATGTTCTTTAATAATAGCATTCTGATGGATGTAAGGCATGAAACGAGCGGTTGTTCCTTCATCGCGCTTTTCATTACAAATACTTAAATCGGCTTCTAAAATTATATTTTTTATATCGTACTGATTCGCAACCATTAATTTTAAAAGCAAAGAGGTTTCAAGTAAATGCGAACCACTAATGCCAAAATTAAACGCTTTCAATCCTTTTTTTTCAAATAATGAAGTCACAAAATGATTATTAGCACGAGAAGTTCCCATAATTACAACGTCGAATTTTTTATTTTTCGAATGAATAATATGTTCTACTTTGTTACGAGTAGAAGAACTAGAAAGAATAGTAGTGTAAATGACATCTAAGAGTACAGAACCTAGTAAGAGCACCAATAGAAACCATAAAAATTGCTTAAAAAAACGTTTCATTTATAAATTTAGTTTTTCAATTAGTAGTGTGGTAAAAGCTACAGCACCAGTATGATTTAAGTGATTATTATTTTGAAAATAAGCATCGTTTTGTAATTCGTTTGAAAAATTTTTCAGGTTAGGAATTTTTGTTTCTAATTTTTGAATGTAATTTGAACTTTGATTTACAAATCGGAAGGGAGCAGTAAAAAAAACAACTGATTTACGATGTGTGGTAGCATAAGAAACAATTTCATTATAAAATTTATTTGTTGAAGCTACTTTTTTTGGCAACATAAATTTTCCATTTACAAAATTACCGCTTAATGGTGCATAACCTAGTTGATCAAATGCAGCAGATTTTTTTTTGATCGTTTTAGAAACCACTTCACGTATTCCGTTTTTTTGTGAAGTACGACAATATCTGTAAAATGGCAGGTATTTATTACACCAAAAATTTTCAGGATCGTGAAACAAACACTGTTTCGAAATGGCTTCATTCTCATGAATAAAAGGCAAAATTTCGTAACTCAAGATATTAGAACTCCCACCTTCCATGTTAAAGATATAATCTATTTGAATGAATACTTTTTTGTAGGAAATGTGATACGCGTCTAACAATTGCAAAATCAGATAAACATCAGATAATTTGGAAGCTTGAAATCCTAAATTAACCGATGATTTCCCAGTTTTATTTTTAATTATTTCAGGTGAAATGCCGTTTTCAACTCTAGAAGAACCTAAAAACACATAATCGAAACGTTGATTTTTTAACGCTTTAAAATGTTGAAATTTTGTTTTTGGCACAAAACTAGTGTGAATTTGGGTATAAATGAAGTCGAAACAATAGCTGCAAAGCACAACCATAACTACTAACTTTAGTATATATGTAGCTAAATTTCGCATCAATTAAAACTGAAAATAAATAAATTCTTTATAATCTGAAAATACACCTAAAGCTAAAATAGCCATGATACAAAGTAACAATTTGATGTTTTCGTATTTTCCTGAAATAGGTTCTGTTTTGTATTTATGAAACCATTCAAACAACACAAAAACGCCAATTAGCAAAAGTAATTCTGGTGCATATCGTTCGTTATTTAAGTATTGAATGTCAAAATTTAAATTGGTAAACATATTTTTTAGGTACAACAACGCGTCAGAAATAGATTTTGCTCTGAAAAAAATCCAAGCAAATGTCGTGATAGTAAAAGTGAATAAAATATTCAAAATAGTTTGCATTCCTTGAGCATTCCATTTGAAAGCAATATCTTCTAAATTACTTCTGTTTTTATTTAATAACAGCAACGGTAAAAAATAAATAGCATTGATTAATCCCCAGGCAATGAAAGTCCAATTGGCGCCATGCCAAAAACCGCTGACTAAAAAAATGATAAAAGTATTACGTACTTGCATCCATTTCCCACCTTTACTTCCGCCTAATGGAATGTACAAATAATCTCTAAACCAAGACGATAAGGAAATGTGCCAACGGCGCCAAAATTCGGCAATATCTCTTGAAAAATAAGGAAAATTGAAGTTCTTTAATAAATCTATTCCAAATAATTTTGAGGTTCCCAATGCGATATCGGAATACCCTGAAAAATCACCATAAATTTGAAAAGCAAAGTAAATGGCTCCTAAAACTAAAGACAAAGAATTCATTTGCTCCGTATGATTGAAGACTTCATTAGCATACATAGCACAAGAATCGGCAATCACCACTTTTTTTACTAATCCCCAAATAATTTGATGAATGCCTTCTTTCGCTTTTTCGAAGTTAAATTCTCGTTTCACTTTTACTTGTGGTAGTAAATGTGTGGCACGTTCAATAGGTCCGGCTACTAGTAAAGGAAAATAACTAACAAAAAGGGAATAATCGATAAAGTTAGTTTCTGCCTTAATGCGTTTGTAGTAAATATCAATAACGTAAGACAAACCGTGAAAGGTATAAAAAGAAATTCCGACAGGTAAAATTACTTCTATCAAAGTTGGATGGACTTTAAACCCAAATCCGGTTAATAATTCGGTGAAAGAAGTCGCGAAAAAATTATAATATTTAAAAACGCCTAAAAAACCTAAATTGATGCTAATACTTAACCAAAACCAAAATTTCCTTTTAGAGGCAGTTTCGTTTTTCTCAATCATAATTCCCGTGAAATAATCTAAAAATGTAGAAAACACGAGTAAAAACAAGAAGTGCCAATCCCAACAAGCATAAAAATAATAGCTAGCTACGATTAAAAGACTATTTTGCCATGATTTGTTTTTATTAAAAACGAACCAATACAAAATAAAAACAATTGGAAGAAAAGCCGCGAAATGTAGTGAGTTAAAAAACATAGTTTATTTTACAATTTTTTTGATTTCCTTCCAAATACTTTCAGAAGCTTGAGTTGGATTTTTACCTACAATAGTTTCAAACCAAAGTTGTCCTTCTGGAACATTGGATAGCTTTCCATCAATGATATCTTGAACGGTTTGAGTCAATTCTAACTTATTAAAAGACCACAAAGCTGCGTTCTTGCTAGGCATAGATCGGAAATGGATATAATGATAATTTTGTCCGATATCGCGAATTCCTTTTTTAAGTTGCGGTTGTTCGTAATCGAAAAACAAACATGATTTTTGGTGAGCCACAAAATCGAAAACCATGGAAGATGCTACATTGGCAACAAACTCAGTATGTTCGCAAATGTTGGCTTGCAGCGCAAAATCTTCTTTAGAAGGCATAATTTCATTCCAACTGGTTCCAACTGGTCGCCATAATGGGTCAATATTTACAATGACATCGCTATATTTTTCTAAAATTGGCTGATATCTTTCGGTAAAATCTACAGGACATTTTCTATAAATTATCCCTAAATTATACCCTTTTTTATTTAATTCTCTTACGGAAAGGGCTAAATCTTCTACATAAAACTGATCTAACGGCGAGGTAACAATATCATCACCTGAATAGCAAATGTACTTTTTATTGATGTCTAAATTATGTTGTGCAAAAAAGGCTTCTTTCGTTAAAAGCAAACTTGTATCGAAGTGACTTTCAAATTGTGGCGTTCCTGTAACCAAAATCTTATCTGCTGGTACATACGGACAATACATTAAAACTTCTTTTTTCATGTGTTCGCTCCACACAAAGTAATAATCGGTTTCTACTAAAGTGGTGGCTTTTGGTAAATTGTCCCAAGAAAAAATAAATGTTGCAGTTGGAATTCCTAAATCTTGAGCAGCCAAAATTGGAGCAATAGCTTGACTAGGACGTTGATTGGTACAAAAAATAAAATCGGGTTTTTCTTGTGCCAGTTGTGTTTTACTATAGGCATATTTTGGACTCTTTCGTTCTAATTTTTTTATTTGTTTACGAATGAAAGACACACCTTTTGCATGCGAACAAGTAGCAACTAAAACGTCAACCATACAACTTTTAACAGCCTCTTTTAGCGAGCCATACGATTGCGGAAAGTTGTAGGTATTATATACTTTTTCGTTGAATTTTTTATCGAACCAATTTAATTCGGCTCTTTTACGAGCTCTTGTAAAAATTGTGGTTAACGGATTATTTTTGTTGTTTTCGAGTTTAATTTCTTTAAAACCGATTTCTTTTTCAATAGAAAAGGGTGTATTGTTCCAATACGTAATATCGAAATTATTGGCTTCTCCAATTTGTTTAAAATTAGTTAGAGCAAAGTTTCTAAGACCAACACCATCGGGTAAAAATATGAATATTTTTTTCTTCATTTGTATGTATTAAATGCCTGCAAATATAGTATTTATTATTTTCCTTTTCAAAGCCAAAAAAGTTTGAAAAAACTAATCTCAAACCCAAAACCCAAAACCCACAACATAAAAAATCCCTCGTAAAAGGGATTTTTCTATACAATTTAAACTTTTTGATTTTTAAGCTTATCTCTTTGAACTTGTTCAATGGGTAAGATATCTTGACTTTTAAAAGTTAGAGCTTTATGTACGGCACGAACATCTCTACATAATTTACGTAAACCTTCTGGTTCTAAAGAAGCGGCATGATCTGTACCTTTCCAAGTTCTGTCGATAGTATAATGTCTTTCAATAATATTTGCACCTAGGGTAAAAGCCGCTATGTCGACAGCAATTCCTAAATGATGACCTGAAAATCCGATATGTTTTACTTTATCGCTATATTTTTCAATTAATAAATTGATATCTAACAAGCAAACATCTTCAAAAGGAACGGGGTAACCAGAAGTACAATTATAAAGAACTAAATCTTTATTTCTTCCTTTTTCAGTAAAGAAAGTTACTAGTTCGTCTGTTTCATTTTTGGTAGTCATACCAGTGGAAATATGAATTTCGCCTTTGTAATTTTCGCACAACCAAGTTAGCATGTCGAAATTATTATTACAAGCAGATGGAATTTTAATAAATTCTGGGTTTAAAGAAGTAATCTCTTTAGCAGAAGTGGTATCCCAAACTGAAGTAGAATAGGTAATTCCGATTTCTTCACAATACGCTTTTAATTCGGCATGTTGATGCACGTCAAATTCTAAAAATTCTCTGTGTGCACCATACGTTTCACCATAAGAATTAGAAGGATTCGGATGTGGCGCATTATATTGTGCTTCAGTTAATAATTCGATATTATTCCTTTTCTGAAATTTTACAGCATCTGCATTAGAAAAAATTTTGGCAATTTTAATTAATTCTTTAGCAATATTCATGTCGCCTTTGTGGTTACAACCAATTTCGGCAATTACATAAGGTTTTTTGTAGGTGTTCATTTTCATTTTATTAGAAAGGCAAAAGTAGGAAAAATTTATTTAATTTTAGTGGTGCTGTTGATTATGAAATAATTAAAATAAAAATATTTTCGAGTAGGTTTCAACTTTAATTCACATACTTATAAACAGTAGAATTATTTAACGTTTACATACCTAGAATTATATTTCATAAGCCATTCGCAAACTTCTCTTATGGCGCCATTGGCAGAATTATTATTTAAAACGACATCTACATTATGTTTTACAACAGTTGTGGCATTATTAGGAGCAAACGACCAACCCACAGTACATAAACCGGCCAAATCATTTACATCATCACCCACATAGGCCAAATGAGACCAAGTTGTTTTTTGTTCGTTAATGAAGTTTTGAAGAAAAGAAAATTTATCCTTAACCCCCAAAAAGGCATGTTTAATTTGTAATTTCTGCATACGTTTGGCTACCAATTCGGAATTTTCAGAAGTAATAACAACGACTTCAACGCTATGCTGACGTAAAATTTCTAAGCCCATTCCGTCTCGCATATCAAATTTTTTCATCAACTCGCCTTCTGAGCCGTAATACACGCAACCGTCGGTAAAAACACCATCTACATCTAAAACTAAATACTTAATTGGCTCTTGTTTTTTTTGCTGTTTTTGTCTGTTGGCTAATAAATTTTCAATGATTGTCCAATCGGAAAGCGAATCTATTTCGTGTAAGGTTTCTTCGGGCATTTCTATTAAACCAATTTTACCACTAACTCTGTTTTTAGATGATACAAATGCTTCTTTTGTAGTCAGATATATGGCTCCATTTTCCATTAACAACCCATTAAAATCCTGACGACGTGGCCTGTTGAATACATCATAATTTTGTGGTGTGCCATCTTCATTCCAAGTAAAACGATGTGTTTTTACTACAGATAAAACAGAAACCGTATCAGAAACATACATCTTTGCAATTGCTTCATTGATGTTGGCAGTAGTTGTCATAGGAGAAGTGGCTTGTAGCAAGCAAAGCATGTCAAAATCGTAGTTTATCTTTTCAGCAAATTCTAGCATTGTGCTTTCTGTTGAAGCCGTATCATTGGCGTTTTCAGCTGCACGAAGTAAGCCTTTTACTTTGGGCGACCATGCGTATTCCTTTTCTATAAAAGCTAGTATTTCGGCATCATCTGTAAAAACATAAACGGCATCTAAATCAGAAAAAATGGCTGCTCCTAAAACCCATGAAAACAAAGGACGTCCTAGCATTTTCTTTTTATTTTTTCCCGGAATTCCTTTGGAACCTTTTCTTAACGGTATAATGGCTACTTTTTTCATAATTCGTGTAATAAATGTATTAATACTTCAGAGCTTGTAAGTTTTTAATTTTTTGCAAAGTACTGTTATTTAAAGGTTTTCTATATTTTAAAACGCTAAAAAAATGAAAAACCACTTCAAACATCGCACGCCAAAACAAGCTAAAATAAGTAAAATCTTTTAAAGCATATTTTTTAAAATTATGCAATATGGTTTTAACGATGGGCCAGAATGGATTTTTACGATACACTAAAAAAAAGAAGATGGTATTTTTCAACTGCTTTTGAAATCTAAAATAATATTTTCCTTGTGCCACACGTTGCTGTTTGTCTACTCTATGATTTACGAGTATAGAATTGTCATAAACAATATCATATCCTGCATTGAGCACTTCATAAGCTACACAAGTTTCCTCGCCGTAAATATCCATCCACAAAGGGAAACCATTGGTTTTTTGATATACTTCATTTTTAATGGCAAATCCACAACCTACAAAATCATTGGTTGTATA
Organism: Flavobacterium difficile; assembly: GCF_011392115.1. GTDB lineage: Bacteria > Bacteroidota > Bacteroidia > Flavobacteriales > Flavobacteriaceae > Flavobacterium > Flavobacterium difficile. The sequence continues at coordinate 86,650 of NZ_JAAJBT010000002.1, read as the reverse complement.
AAAAATGGGTTGTTGTTCTGCTTGCAATAGCGCCTCAGCATCGGAAGCAAACAATCCTCTAACTTCTTGGAAAGCAATAATACCTAAGTTGGGATGATTTTCGAATACGGACTTACATTTTTCAATACAAGTCAAAGTTAAGGGATGAGCATCATCATCTAAACCAATTAAAATCGATCCGACTGCGTTTTGATACAACCGATTTCTTGCTGGTGAAGCACCAATGCTTTTTGCAACTCCATACCACTTTACCCAGGGAAAATCGGATTGTATGGCTTGAGTTGCAGCGCAGCCATCAACAAAAACAAGAACTTCATGTTTAGAAGGCTCTAATAGTAATCGGATTTTCTCCAAAGTAAAAGCCAAAGCTTCTGCCCTATTTTTAGTGACTATAACAAAAGAAACTTCCATGTACTTATTTTATATTTTTATACAAAGAAACAATTTTATCTTTTAAAATATGGCGGTCACAATTGTTTTTCACAAAGTTAACATTTATCGTTCTAGCTTCTTTTCTAAGTTGCTCATCATGAATTGCTTTTGAAATTAACGTAGAAATTTCAGTAAGATTTAAAGGATTTTGAATTAAAAACCCATTTATGCCATCCTTAATAATTTCGGCAGTAACATTTCCCGGATTAGATTGAATAGGAAATGCGCCCATTCCCATAGCTTCAATTAACGAATTGGGCATACCGTCTGAAATACTATTTCCAATGTAAATACTACTTTCACCCATAATTTGAAGCAATTTATCATTGGGAAAATAACTTGTTCTTGCAAGAATTCGCACCTCTAATTTTTGAAAATAGTCAGAAGAATTAACGAAATCTTCAACATTTTTATCGGCACTAAAAATTACCAAATCAAACTTTTGGAGTTGTGCAATAGGAAGTTGAGTGAGTGCTTTACAAACTTCGAGCGCTTTACCCACGCCATCATCATATCCTTTAATAATTATTTTGTTTCTTTTCTCAATTTCTAAATTATAATTTGAATCGATGGTAACCCCACCATTTCCTGGATACACACCTAAATAGGTATGGGCATAACCCAATTCATTTAAAATTGAAAAATCTCTTTGGCAATCTGTAATTAAATAATTTACTCTTTTTAAACAATTTCTAACCTCTTCGATTTTCATTCCTAAATAAGAATAATTAAAAACATCACTGCCCCAGGAAGAGTAAATCCACGGAATTGTATTTTTTTCCATTACAGATAAAATAGGCCACACCGCAAGTTGCATTTCAAAACTATGCACGATATCGGGTTGAATTTCATGAAGCATTTTTTCGAAAACAGCCGTTACTTTTCGTTCATTATAATTTTGTACGAATTTGTAAAACGTTGGGAAATAATGTTTCAACCTACTTCTGAAAGGAAAATTCCATTTTAGTTTCCAACCGTTACTTTGTTTTACCCATTTTATTTTATCAGAAAATCCGGCACCATCTGTAATATCAAACCAGTGTACTTCATAGCCAGCGTGTTCCAATTGGTTAACCCATTGAAAAAAATGATGATTAGGAATGGCTACCATGAGTATTTTCATACGTTATACTTTTAGATAAGGTTTTAGAAAAAAATCGCCTCTTTTTACAATCTTTATCAAATTAAATAAGACTCTAATTCGAATTAATTTTGTTTGTAAAGCAAGATTAAAAGCTAATTTATTTTTGGAAATGAAGGTCAAACATTTTTTGGCTTCTTGATATTGTTTTGCGGCTAAACCCAATCTGAAATATCCTAAAACTTGTTTTAAAATAATCAGTTTAATGGTTTCCGAATTTTTCAAATTTAGAACCGTTTGTTTGGCAGCTAAATAAGAATTTAAACCCGAAGAAATATTCTTAAAAAAGGTGTTGGTTAAGGCATCATGACCTTTTCTATAAAAAATCAAATACTCGTTAATGATTTCAATTTTAGGATTTTCATACAAGGCTCTGGCATATAATTCATGATCTTCTAACATATTTAAATGCGTAAGAATAGGCAAATGCTTGTGAATGAAATCTTTTTTCCATAATGGAGCCACCATCATCATTTCAAATTTTCCTGAAACAAAATCATCGAATGCCGAATGTGTAATTACCAAGTGATTGGAATCTGAAAATTGAAATAATTGATTTTCAAACTGATTAGAAAACTGTTTTAATTTACAAACAACAACATCTGCATTTGCTATTTTATTACTTTTTGCTAACAAATGATTGGGATGCATAATATCATCACTATCAAAAAACTGAATGTATTGCCCTTTTGAGACTTCATACGCATAATTTCTACAAGCACTTGGTCCTTTTGGAAGGTATTCGGGTCTTTTTAAAAAGATAAATCTGGAATCTTTTTCAATAAATGCTTCCACCACTTCTGCCGTTTGATCTGTGCTTCCATCGTCGACAATGATACATTCCCAATCTACAAAAGACTGGTTAACAATAGATTCTAGGGTTTCAATGATTAGCGTTTCTCTGTTATAAACAGGCATTAAGATGGAAATCATTATTTTACGGTATTATAAGCGTAAAGCATACCCGAATTTACGGCTAATTTTCTGGAAAAAACGACAAAATGATTTTCAACAAGAATTTTTTCTAACATTTCGCTACCTTCATCATGCCATTCTATCATGTAAATCTTTGCTTCTTTGATAAGATTGGTTGCATTTAATTTTTCGAAAATTTCATATTCTGCTCCTTCACAGTCAATTTTTACTATAAAGTTTGCTTTTTCATTCTCTTTTTGAATGGATTGAAAAACTTCTGATACAGCTTCAATTTGTACTTCACGTGTTTCTTTAGATTTAGAAATTTGATAACTGGCACTTTTTTTACCTCGTACACCCGTATTTCCTTTCCAATTCGAATCGAATAAAAATGTTTCTTTTCGTGAATTTTTTCCTAAACCAATGTTTTTTGCAATAATTTTGTTTTTATACTTCGGATTCAAATTAAAATTATACAACGCATTTTCATACGTATCAGGAACCGGTTCGAAACCATATACCTTGCTTACGGAATGCATTTTTGAAAAAAACAGACTGGCAATTCCGATATTCATTCCAATATCTAAAACTACGACTTCTTCATTTAGTAAAAAATTATAATCGTAATCGATAAAAATTTCTGCAATAATAAAAAATTCTTCAAAAGATTCTACTTCAATTTCTAAGCCATCAATGGCAACACAAATTCCATTATTTGCATCTTTAAAATGAATCGTTGGGAAGTATTTTTCTAACTTAACCACATATTCGTAGGCTTCTAAAAACAACTCTTTGTGTTGTATCACAGGATATTTCGCTAAGTATTCCAATCGTTTTTTAAACATTTTATTTCTGTTTATCAATCGGAAACCGGCTTTTTTTAATAAGTTATGTACTAGTTGTTTCATAAATTTAATACCAAAAAGTTTTTAATTGTTGTTTTGTTAATCCTTTACGTAAAAGTAACATGTTATATATTTTAGTATTGGATAGTGCTTTTACCAATAGTTTTTCAATTATTTTTTTTACAAATGATTTACCAGGCTTAAAGTTTGAAATTGCTGGAAACGGAATTTTTTCAGTTTCAGATAAAGCGCTATAATATTCTTTTTGCCACAATTCGGTTTTATTACCTAAATGATACGCGTAATTATCATATGTCGCTAAACGATACCCGTCTAAATCAAATGGTGGTTTGTCTAAATATTTCCCTTCACTATTCCCTCCTAATTTAAAAATACTGTTTTCTTTCGGAATATTTTTAAGATATTCTTTTTTATAGGTGGCAACAAAATGGGTAGCACTTACAACGGCTAAAGTATCATTTTCTGCTTTTAATGTAACAATCACATCTTTAAATCGCGGTTCAAGGGAATCCCAACCAATACTTTTGGCAAATTTTTCTAAGGCATCTGGATTTTTAACAGGTTGAAAAGCTAACTTTTTAGAAAAAAAATAGTCTACCCAAATATTAGCCGTATAACTCAATTGATTTCTAAAAACCGGTACTGGAGATACCACTGCAGCTTTTGGAAAAGAGGAGAATACATGAAATACTTCTTTATCCCAATCATTTACAAATAAAACATCTGCATCGGTAATGGTTACAAATTCTTCATCAACCGTACGCAACACTTTTAAAATTGCATTTAACTTTCCAATATTTTGAGTTTGGATAACTAACTCATCAATTAACTTTTTCTCTTTTAATTCTAAAAGTTTATAATTGATAGAATCACAACAATGATCGCTAATCACAGAAACTAAATTAGGATAAGTTGAAGTTTTGTGAAGAGACATTAAAGTCATTTCGAAAATCTCAAAAGCTTCACTGTAATACTCATCTGTATGGGGTATATATAAAGGAATGATTACACGATGGTTTACTTCTCGTTTCGAAATGGTTTGCTCTTTTGAAGTATTTGTTCCTTTTCTCATGTTGTAAATTTTAATTTGGAATAAAAATTAAATTTCCCAAATCATTACTTATAATTGTCTTTCCAATAAATTTATAATTTTTACTTTCCAAATAAGAAGTGAGTTCCGATATAATATCATCTTTTAGAGATAAATCAGATTCTATTAAAATAACTTTAGGCCTGTATTTCTCCCAATCATTTGTTTGTAAAACCTGTAAATCTAAACCTTCTACATCAATATCAAAAAAGTCTAATCTGTCATGAGGTTGTAAACGTTCGTCTAAAATCTCTTTAATGGAGAGTAAGGGAACTTTTATAGTTTTTTTTATTTTATCTTGTAATTGATTCGCATGAATAAATGCATCACTAAATGTATTCATCGAACTATTTTGAAACATGTAATAATTTAAATTCGAGTCGGACGGGCCAATTCCTGCATTAATAAAAATGTCTTTTGGTCGGTATTTTTTAAATAATGAAGTAAGTTCTGGATTGGGATCGATACAAATTCCTTTCCAGTTTCTTAGATAAAAAAAATAAGTATTAGAGGCCTTTATTGGATGCCAAGAACCAATATCTAAATAAACACCTGGACTGGCGCTATTTAATAATTTGTATACTTGTAAATCATCTCCAGAACGAGCAAAACTAATGGGAAAGTATTTTCCAATTAATTTTGTAATAAACATTTTAACCGATTGTTTTAAGGAATAATAAGTCATTAATAATCGAATTTTTTGGGTTTATTGAATTGAAAAGAAATTTGATAGAAAAATCTCTTAAAACTGTAAAACACATCTACAAAAAATAGTTTTGTAAGACGCAAAACAGAGAAAAACAAACCAGCAAAACAATTTTTCAAACTATAATCTTGATGCCAAATTTGGTAATTACCAACGATATCGTTTTTAAAACGGAAAAATTCTTGCGCTTTAGTACGTTTGATTTCATAATTAAAAACAACTGGAGCGAATTCTATATCAAAACCTGCTTTTAAAACCCTTTTGGTCCAATCTTTGTCTTCAAAAGTAGGAACATGTTCATTAAATGGAATTTTTTCCCAAACCTTTTTACGAAATGCAGAACCCGAAAAGATCAAACCTGATTTATTCGGATCTACTGTTGCAGAAATATCATTTATGTAGTTTTTATAGTCGTTAGTGGTATGCAAACATCTGGTTCCGGCTAGGTTCGGATTCGCGTCAAATTTTTGTTGAATCACTTTAAAAAAATCGGGACTAACGGGATAAGAATGTGCACTAAAAATAACTACAATATCGTTTTTCGCTTTTTGAGCAGCAAAATTAGCACTTCCTCCGTAACTGAATGTTGAAATCGTTTCAAATCTAGCTTGATATTTAGTCGCAACTGCTTCAGACGTATCAGTAGATAAATTATCGATCACCACAATTTCATCGATATCAGCAGCATATCTATTTCTTAGATTAGAAAGGAGAAATTCTAAGGCTTTTGCTTGATTTTTAGCTCTAATTACAACAGATATCATAAAATTTTCTTTAGTTTTTCATACATTTTAAAAACAAATGTATTTTTTATTTTTGAATTAAACTGTTTTAACAATTGATTTTCATGAAAAGCCAAAATAGGATTGCCATAATGTACATCATAAATAGCTTTATTCTTGGTATAAATATAATCATATAAACTGTAATAGTAACCCGGTTCATTTTTGAAACGATTGGTTAAACTTTCTTTTTCGTGTTTTCTATAATGGAATAGCACTTTAGAAATTTTAACTACTACAGCATCTAAAGTTAAACTGCGAATCCAAAAATCCCAATCTTCAAAAGATTTTAAATTTTCGTCGTAGCCACCGCATTTTTCCCAAATGGATTTATTAAATACGGTGCAGGCCACAAAACAATTTTGTATCAATAAAGTGGTATAGGTATAATTAGGTAATTTATTTAAACCGGTTTTACTACCAAAAAATTCAGTATCAAAATGTATAACTGCAGCTTCTGGATTTTTATCTATGGTTTTTGAAACTTCCAACAAACAATCGGAAGTAATTAAATCATCGGCATCTAAGGGAAAAATAAATGGTTTTGTGGCTTTTCTTATCCCAAAATTCCTAGCACTTGCAAGGCCTCCATTTTCCTTTTTATAGTAAGTAAATCTATTATCTTTTGCTGTAAATGCTAACAGGATTTCCTCAGAAGCATCTGTACTACCATCGTTAACTAAAATACACTCCCAATCCTGAAAAGATTGTGCTACAATGCTATTTAAGGTTTCCGCAACAAAAGCAGCTTGATTATATACGGGTACAACAATAGAAATCATAAGAGAAGAATCAGTTTAATTTTTTAAGAAAACGAAAAGGATAAAGTAAAATTTTACCTAGTTGGTATTCTAATGAGTTTTTATATTTGAATATAGTATTCCTATGTAAAGAATTCATTCGAATCATTTCTGAAGTGTAATAATCAAAATTTTCCATAAAAACGTCTTGATGTTTTTTGAATATATACTGTCTCAAAGGCACATCATGTTCGGTAAGTGCGGTTTTATCTCTGGATGTTTTTTTAATACGATAATGTGATAAAACTTCTGGAACAATCTCCATGGTCCAATTCTTTTTCAAAATAGCGAGCCAAAATTCCCAATCTTCATATCCTGCTTTCATGTTTTCATCAAAACCACCTACTTGCTCCCAGCAAACTTTTCGGAACATGGCATTAGAATTCCCGTTATTTTTCAAAAGAAAATTAGTGACTTTACCGCCAGTGGGTTGAATCACTTCTTTTTTTCCAGTAGCTTCATTAAAATTTAATCGATAAGAACTTACTATACCAACTTCAGACTGAGATAGAAGTACTTGTTTTGTTTTCTCCAAAAAAGTAGGTGCCATAAAATCATCAGCATCTAGAGTAACGATAAAGTCTGTGGTGGCCTTTTTAATTGCATTATTTCTTGCTATACTTACACCTTGGTTGGTTTGATAAATAATTTCTAAATTTTCAACTTGCAATTGGTGTAAAACCTGAATCGTTTCTTCTTTGGAACCGTCATCTACAAGTATAATCTTATCTGCTTTAAGTGTTTGCTTCACAACAGAGTCAACTGCTTGTTGAATATAAGCGCCATCGTTATAACAAGGAATAATTACGGTAATGTGGGATGAAACAGACATTGTTACTATTTTTTAAAATACTTTTTTAAATAAAAACGAATCATGTAATAAAAAATTTTGGGGCGAGTCATTAACAATTGAACTAATGGTACAAACACTAAATTATTTTTGTGTTTAACCATTTTACATATTCTATATTTTTCCTCTTCAAGTAAAGAATTGAAATGCGTTGTGGCATAAATTTCAGATTTTGTATTTACCAACTCTAATAAAACTATCGTATCATAGGCTTCCCTAATTGCTGAAATACTTGCTACCAAATCATCTTTAAATAAAATAGAATTGATATTTAAGGGTACCGAAAGCCTACACAACATAGTAAACTTTATCCGATTAGAAATTTTTCTTTGTTCTAAAAACCGTGTGGTACTCACTTGATTCGTATGTCTTCGATAGTGCAACAAAACAGTATCTAAGTTAACCATTTTCCCCATAAAAATTAACCGAGTCCACAAGTCATAATCTTCAGCTGGTTCTTTTTGAATATCGTAAAAAATATTATTTTCTCTAAAAAAAGAAGTACGAAAACAAACTGAAGGATGTAAAATACATGAAGCTGTAATCAATTTTACTTTCAACTCTTCATAAGAAAGGGGCTGTTTACTTGTCCAATTCGAACCAATAAACTGAAATTGCGTACCGCATAAAAGTACATCAGGATGCGCGTCCAAATAAGCGATTTGCTGTTCAAAACGTGTGGGCAAACTAATATCGTCACTGTCCATTCTTGCTATAAATTCTCCCTTTGCAATAGCTAAACCCATATTTAAACTTTGGGTATAACCTGTATTTTCGGGTTTTTGAATCAAATGTATTCTAGAATCTTTATAAGATTGAATAATGGCTACAGATAGGTCGGTAGAAGCATCATCGATAATTAGTAATTCAAAATCGGAAAACGTCTGATTTAAAATACTATCTACCGCTTCCCTTAGATACAATTCTGAATTGTATACCGGCATTAAAACAGATATTTTTGGTGTTGTATTCAAAATTGTAATTATAAAGTTATCCAAGTTTCTGGAAGGATGTCACGAGTATCAATAGTAGCATCTGTAAACCATATTTTTGGTGCAACCACTATTTTTTCCGAAGATGCATTGAGCCAAGCACCCCACCAACTAAAACTACTATTTGCAATAATATGATGGTTACAACTCGACATCAAATGTAAGTCTTCGAAATTATGTAACGCATCATTGAAATCAACATAATGTGTTTCAAAATTTGTTGAAAAATTTTCTTTTACCCATGGCATATCATCAGAAAATATAAAATAAACAGGATGTGGAACTCTTTTTTCTATATAACGCATGGCAGCTTGATAATATAAGGAAGTATCCGTTTCATGTTTCGGATTACCAATATAATCTCCCCTACGAATATGAATAGAAACAGCAGTAACTGTTCGCATATAAGCGATGGTTTCTAATGTTTTTGCTTGTAATGGAGTGATAATTTTAAACGCATCTCTTATTTCATTTTCATACGCTATAAAATATTTTTGCGATTGAAAGTAACCAACTACATGAAGTTCATCCGCTTTTATTTTAAAAACTTCAGGATTGTATGCAAAACTTTCTTCTTGATAATAAACAATTTTTTTATACAATCGTTTCAGTCTTCTAATCCATATATTTAAAGCAGGTTGAAATGAAGGCTGAATATTGAAATGATGTAAACCATAACGATGTAAAGTATACCATTCAAAATTAGAAATATCTAATTTCAACTTTTGTTTCGTTTGTAAGGCAAAAGCTTTAGCAAAGGCATATTGAAACATTTGATTTCCCAAACCATCTTTTATTTTTACAACAATCATGGTAAATTATTTTAATTTCCAATTTTCCCAAACAAATTCGTACTGATAAGTTAAAACATGAGTTTCTTGTAATCTAGCTTGAATAGCTTGCATGCGTTCTTTGGCATTTTCAAATAAAAAATCATGAAATTGTACTTGAATATTTTCAAAAATACCTATCAAATTAGCATCTAATAAAGATTCTAATACTTCATACTCGCCACCTTCAATATTAATTTTGATTAAATCTACTTTGGTAATAGCGTTAGATTGGATGAAATTTACAATAGATTTCAATTGAATAGTTTCCGTTTCTGCAGTTTTTAAAAACACTGAAGAAGAATTATCAGACATACTAATTGGAATAGAACAATCTTTTCCTGCTAAACCATATTGAAATGGAATAACTTTTGGAGTAGTAGCAAATTTATTTTGAATAATTGTATAAAAAGCGAATATAGGCTCAAAAACATAAATTGTAGGCTGGTATCGGTTGTATATTACTTCCGTAAATTCACCTTTATAACCTCCTAAATCAAAAACAACAGAATTTTGATCTAACGGATAATTTAAACGTAACGTTTCGTCACCCTTTGCTTTTATCCAAGGTTTTACCCTTTGGTATTGTAGTGCATCATTACCACGTAACGATTTTCCGTAAGCATCATATCGAATCAGTCTTTTTATAATTTTCTTCAATTGTGTAATCATGATAGTTTCTTCAATTTATTATAAACTAGTTTTAATATTTTTTTTATGGGATGGTAAGGTAAGTAATTTAGTTGTAATTGAAACTTTTTCTTTTCTAAGTTCGGATTCATTTCTTGTAAAAAGGAAACAATCCAAGGAAAAAATTGATCTTCTTCTAAACTCTTTACTTTTTGATTTTGAAGACTTTCCTTTCTTTTTTCATAGGCATCGTTCGCAATGGCCTGTTCTATAATTTGAATCGCTTCATCAAAGTTACCAATATCAATTCGAATAAAAGAAGCTTCAGAAACAATTTCTTCTAAATTCGGACAACCGTAATAAAAAGGAAGCGTATTGGCGTAAATACAATCAAAATATTTTTCTGTAACCCAATCCTCGCAAAAATCATTTTCTATCGCAATGGTATATTTATAATCAGCTAACACCTCCCATTTATCATCAAAATCAACAATCCCTCTTCCAAAAACATCTAATTGGTCACCAAAATGTTGTTTAAGTTGTTGGACAAACTCGAGTCGCTTTCTATGCCCTACCGTAAAAGCTTTGTTCGAAGAAACAACAGAGAGTAATTTCGTTTTTTTAGGTAAAGTATTGGCACATAATTCATCGTAAGATTTTCCCACAAACCAAGGGTTGGCATTATGAGAATACAAAATATTACGATGTTTTAACTCTCTTTGAACTGTTATGACCAAGCCGAACTGATCTAAAAAAGGTTGTGTAAATTTCGGACTCGTAGCATAACATTCACCCGGAATAAAGATTATATTTTCAGGATTACATGTTACAGTTTCTACTTGTAAATTATAATCGGTATAAATGATCCAAAAATCACATTCCTTCAAATTATCATCCACTACAAACTTATAATCTCCCCAAATCTGAGAAAAACTGGACGTTTGTCGGAACAAAGGAAAATCATAATTAAAAGTAAGTTTTACTATAATCATAACTTAGATTTTTTTCCATTCCGGATTCATAAAAAACAGACCCGCAGCACGTGGTAAATTTCTTGAAGTATATGCTCCTCCATCTATAATTTCAAAAGTTAAGGCGTTTTGAATACAATCAAACACCTGATGTCCAGTAGTGCTAGCAGAAGTGAGCGTTATATAATACAACCCAGGAAAAAGTCTAATGTCTTTTAACTGAATTTGAAATTCTTCTATTTCATTTTCATGATGAATTTCAAAATTAGAATCTCGAGGCATCATATGAAAAACAGGCATTTCTTCTGTAGTGAAAATTTGAATGCCCATTTCACTTCTTTTTTCAGTTGAATTATTTTTAATTTGAAGTTTGATAATCAAATCATCTCCAATGGAAAATTCTTGAGTGTTTTTTTGATGTTGATTGAAAATTTCAATAGATTGAAACTGTATATTTTTACTTCCACTTCTGCTTGTTTCGTCGTCAAAAACTACTTTAAACTCAGTTGATTTATTAATATCAGAATATACATCAAGTGCTTCATTTACAGTACCATCAAACTTTAATCTTCCGTTTTCTAAAACGATTCCGCGAGTACACAAACTCTTTACTGCTGCCATATTGTGACTCACAAATAAAACGGTTCTACCTTCCGATTTAGAAATGTCTTGCATTTTACCTATCGCTTTTTTCTGAAACTCGGCATCACCAACAGCTAAAACTTCATCTACAACTAAAATTTCAGGTTCTAAAAAAGCGGCAACAGCGAAGGCCAAACGAACGGTCATACCACTACTGTATCTTTTTGTAGGGGTATCGATGTAGCGTTCACAACCTGAAAAAGCAATGATCTCATCTAATTTAGACGTGATTTCTTTTTTGGTCATTCCTAAAATAGCACCGTTTAAATAGATGTTTTCTCTACCAGTTAATTCTGGATTAAAACCTGTTCCTACTTCTAATAAAGAGGCAATTCTTCCTTTTGTTTTAATTACTCCAGTTGTGGGTGCGGTAACTTTTGATAATATTTTTAATAAAGTAGATTTTCCGGCACCATTTTTTCCAATAATACCTACAACTTCACCCGCATTAATTTCGAAATTAATATCTTGTAAAGCCCAAACATATTGGCTAGTACCTTTTGAGCTTCTGTCGTTCACTTCACCTACCTTTAAATACGGATCTTCTTTACCACGTATGGTATGCCAAAATCGATTTAAATCGTGACTTAAAGTTCCAGTCCCAACCGTACCTAAACGATATTGTTTAGAAATATTTTCTGCTTTTAATATGACTCTATTTGGATGCATTTATTTTTTTATTTTACGAATTGGCATATTGATAAATTGATAAATAGGCTGATGGATTAAACCGTATCAATAAAATTTTTCTCGGTTTTATTAAAAATCAATAATCCTATAAAAAACAACAAAATAGTGATTCCAAGGGTATAAAGAACTCCAAACATAGAAACTTCACCTTCTGCCAATAACAAATAACGCGAGGTTTCAATAATATAAGCCAACGGATTGTAACGAACTAACCAAGCATAATCAGGTAATTTTTCTTGAAGTAATGCAATTGGATACATTACGGCAGATACATACATTAGCAATTGCACACCAAATCCGATAAGAAAAGACAAATCGCGATATTTGGTCACTAAAGAGGAAATAATCATCCCTAAACCTAAACCTAAAACCCCCATTATTATTACCAAAACTGGAAATAAAAACACAAACGGACTACATGATAAAGCTACACCAGCCAAACTGTAATACACATAAAAACCTATAAAAATAAGTAACTGTATAGACAATTTTAATAAATTAGATACCACTATAGAAAGCGGCATAATTAATCGAGGAAAATAAACTTTCCCAAAAATACCCGCATTTTTTTTAAAGGTATCAGAAGTTTCGTTCAAACAGGTAGTAAAATAATTCCAAACAATAATTCCTGCTAAATTATATAAAAAAGGAGGTGTTACTCCGGTTTCAATTCCTGCTACACTATTAAAAATAATAGTAAAGGTAACCGCTGTAAACAAAGGTTGAATTAAATACCAAAGTGGTCCTAAAATAGTTTGTTTATAAACCGTAACCACATCTCTTCTTACGAAAAGAAAAAGCAAATCTCTATAATTCCAAATTTCTTGTAAATGCAACGAAAAAAAGTTGTCTTTAGGTTTGATTTCATACAACCAATCGTCTTCCGGAATTTTATCTGTATTCATGTATATACTAGCATTAATTAGTGTCCAAAAATAATCTTTTTATATACACCAACAAAATGAAACCCAGCAACATTATTTTTTTTATAGTTTATTTAAAATAAGATAACATGTCACAACAAGATAAAATGACAAATCAAACTTCACACTTCCAAACCTCGTACTTCTCACTTCGTACTTTTCACTTCTCACTTCGTACTTCTAACCTCGTACTTCGTACTTCTCACTTCGTACTTCTCACCTCGTACTTCCAACCTCGTACCTCGTACTTCTCACCTCGTACTTCCAACTTCGTATTTCGTACTTCTCACCTCGTACCTCGTACTTCCAACCTCGTACTTCGTACTTCTCACTTCGTAATTCCAACCTCGTACCTCGTACTTCTCACCTCGTACCTCGTACTTCTCACTTCGTACTTCTCACTTCGTACTTCTCACCTCGTACTTCTCACCTCGTACTTCTAACTTCTAATTTCGTACTTCTCACCTCGTACTTCGTACTTCTCACCTCGTACTTCTCACCTCGTACTTCCAACTTCGTATTTCGTACTTCTCACCTCGTACCTCGTACTTCCAACCTCGTACTTCCAACCTCGTACTTCCAACCTCGTACTTCTAACCTCGTACTTCTCACTTCGTACTTCTCACCTCGTACTTCCAAAGTCCTAAATCGTACCATTTGTCTCAAACAGTACCATTTGTCTCTTGACAAGGCTAAAAAAGAACTGTAGTTTTGCTTTCAAATAAAATATAAGAAACCAATGGCAAAAATAGAGGCGCCTTTTCAAATTAAAGGCACACTAGATGAGTTGAATTTTTATGTCCAATCTGGTGAAAATTATGTCCGTCTAAAAGGGAAATCCGGAATTACAAAAGAGCAATTTGCAACGAATCCAATATTCGATAGAATCAAACAGCACAGTTCTGAATTTCGAACTTGTGTAAAAAAATCATCGGTATTTCGTACTCTAGCTAAAACATTTTTCGATCAAGCCAAAGAAGTATCTTTTGCAGGAAGAGTCAATAAATTATTATTTGAAATTTTAAGTGAAGATACCGAAAACCAAATAGGAAGCAGAACTATAGAAAAAGGGTTACAATCTGAACACCTAGAGGAAATCATCATAGGTTTTGAAGCCAACAAAATGAGACCTTTAAAAAAAGTACTTCCAAAAAACATCCTTTTTATTTGGGAGCAAAACAAGTTAAATTTACAAGAAATCAATCCAGAACAAGATTTCTATTGGCCTGAAGAAGAAGCCAATCAAGTACACCTACAACTTGCAATTGCAAATTGGAATAGCAAAGAAGATCTTTGTGAAAATCAATACAGCAATGAAATCATATTAGAAAAAACAAATACCACCTCAAAAATCGACTTCACCGTAAAGTCATTATCATCAAAAGAAATAGTGATAGCCTTTCTATTCATTGGTTTTTCAATTAAAAAAAGAAACAAAACCAAACTGTTACATAGAAAATGGAATACAACTACCATTATAGGAATTCAAAATCACCTGTCACCCAAATTGTAATTCGTAATTCGTGCTTTGTAATTCGCGAAAAACAAAAACATCAACTATCTTTGTAAAAAAATATAACATGTTATCTCTTTTCAAATCTAAGCCTACTTTAGCCACACTAATTCCTGCAGATTATACCGACATTCATTCCCATGTTTTACCAGGAATTGATGATGGTGCTAAGAACATAAAAGACACTAAATTTTTATTAGAAGCAATGGTAAGTTTAGGTTTTAAAAATTGCATTACAACGCCACATACCATGGCAAATGTGTACAACAACACCATTGAAACCATAAATAAAGCAAAAGAAACGGTATCCAATGATTGGCCTGATTTGGCAAATAAACTAAATTTAAAAGCCGCTTCAGAATATTTTATTGATGAAAATTTTATTGAAAATTTTAAATCAAATCCCTTATTAACCCTCAAAGACAATTATGTTTTGGTGGAAATGTCATTTTTAAATCCGCCTATACAGTTGCACGAATATTTATTTGAATTGCAATTGGCCGGTTATCAACCCATATTGGCTCATCCAGAAAGATACATGTATTATCATTCAAATTTTAAGGAATTTGAAAGACTAAAAAAAATGGGATTGAAATTTCAGATAAATTTATTGTCAGCTGTTGGTTATTATGGCGAAGAAGTCATGAAATCCGCTAACAAATTACTTCAAAATCAGTACATAGACTTTGTGGGCTCCGACATACATCATAAACAACACGTAGATTCGTTTCAACGAAAAGTGGTAATAAAAGAAATTAAAGCCCTCGAAACCGCCATGGAAAACAACCAGTTTTTCAAGTAAAAACTAAAACCCAAATTCGTTAAATTATTTCTTTGTAAATAGAGTTTTCCACCAAGATTTAGTTTCAACTTCTACGCCATAGCCATAGCCGTAGCCATAGCCGTAGCCATAACCCTTTTGAGAATCGGTATCATTTATTAAAATAGACATATTTGGCAACTTAGATTCATCATACAATTGTTGAGGCAATTTCAGCATGCGTTTATCTAAATAATTGGCTCTGGTAACATAAACAAATGCATCGGCTAAATACCCTATAATCAGCGTGTCTGTAACTAAACTTACTGGTGCAGTATCTACAACTATGTAATCGAATTTAGTTTTCAACTCTTCAAATAATAGTGCTACTTTCTTATCCATCAATAATTCAGCTGGATTGGGTGGAATAATTCCGGCAGGAAGCACATAAAAGTTGGAATAATTATCAATTTTAACAATTAATTCATCTATGGAACTGTATTTATTTGAAGATAAATAATTCGTTAAACCTACAGTTGGAACTTGTAAATACGTATCAATTTTTGGGTTTCTTATATCCAATCCTATCAATAAAACCTTTTTATCCGATAAAGCTATTGTAGAAGCCAAATTTACAGAAACAAATGTTTTTCCTTCTTTAGGAAAAGTAGACGTTACAAAAATAGTTTTGGCTAAGCCTTCTTTTACATCTTTTAGAATAAATTCGAGGTTAGTTCTAATGATACGAATAGCTTCTGCTGTATTGGTTCTACTATTTAACTGAATAATTTCATTTGGATTTTCAGCTTTTGGCACATCTCCAATAAATGGAATGGTTGTATTTCTTTCAATATCTAATCTTGATTTGACTTTATTATCAAAGAAATTTATCAAATAGAATACACCAAAAGGAACTAAAAGTCCTAATGCTAAAGCAATAATATAAATGACATTTCTATTAGGAGAAACTGGAGTAGCCGATGAAGTAGCATCATCAATCACTTTAGCATTTGGCTCAGTTACTGCCAGTGAAATAGCTGTTTCTTCCCTTTTCTCTAACAAATACAAATACAAGGCTTCTTTCACTTGTTGTTGACGAGCGATAATCCTAAATTCTTTTTCTTGTGTAGGAATTTGAGAAATTCGACCTTCAACAATGGCATTTTGACGGGCTAAATCGTTCTTTTTAATTTGTAAAGACGATTTTAATTGTTGCAAACTAGCACCTACAGTATAACGTAGAGAAGCAATTTTTTTATCTAGTGCTAAAACCACAGCATTTTTTTCACCTGCCGTTTTTAACAGACGATTGCGTTCCAAAACTAACGTATTGTATTGATTAATAACATCGGAAGCATCAACATCAGCGGTTAATATATTAGCTGGAATTAAATCTTCCGATTTATTGGCTTTTAAATAATCAATTAATGTAGTAACAACTTTTAATTGGGTTTCCGTTTCAATTTCTCGTTTTTCAAATTCACTGGCATTTTCTAAAAACAAACCAGCCTCCGAGGTGATATCGGTTACTTTATTAGACTTTTTAAATTGTTCAGCATCTTTTTCTACCCCTTCCAATTCGTTATAAATCAAACGCAATCGTTGCTCTATGAATTTAGATGTGTTTTCACCTATAAAATTTTTATCTTCTATAGCGTCTTGATTGTAATTTTTTACCAATGCATTTAAAAAGTCTTTGGCTCTTAAATGAATCGGATCAACAAAATTTAATTCTATAACACTCGTATTTTTACTTAATGTCATTACTTTCAAACGACTTCTGTAATTATCTGCCAAACCTTCAATAGGAAGTACCTCCACACGAATTGAAAATTCTTTTAACGAATTTTCGGAATTAAATTTATCTTTAACAACAGAAAAATCGCCGGTTAAATAACGAATCGATTGTCCGTATTTAAAAGTTCCGAAAAGTCTTGAATTAATAAAAACCTCAAAAGTATCAGAAGTTTGGGAAACTACTTTAAACTGATGAAACTCATTATAAAAATTTGGACTTTGGTTATAAAATATAATTTTTATCGGGCAATTATTGTAAATTTCGCCATCTTTTATTCGTCCTTCGTTGATATAACTGATATTAAAACCTAATTCGTTAAGGGTTTTTTTAATTAACTTTCTAGATTTTATAACCTCAATTTCGTTGTCAACATTACTCTTGGCTCCTTTTAGCATTCCTAAATCGGAAAAAGCAGAAAGCTCCGAAGCCAAACCACCTTTTCTATCATCTTTCACTAAAATAGTAGAGGTGGCATTATACAATGGAACTGTATATCGCAAATATAAAAAGGCAATTAGTAAAGAAACGGTCACACCGATTACAAACCATTTCCAATGTATAAGGTACTTTTCGAATTGCTCTCTAAAGTTGATATTCTGATCTAAATCATCTTCATGATGTACACGATATGGCTGCATAGTTTATTTTATAGTTAAAGCTAAGATAGTAACCACTAAGGAAAGTGCTGAAATTCCAACAGTTAAATTAGGTCCAATTACAGATGAATTGACACGTGTTTTATTGGGTTCTACATAAACTACGTCATTTTGAGTTAGGTAATAGTTGGGCGAGTTTATGAAATCTGTTTTGGTAATGTCTATTTTTTCATAGGTTTTTACCCCATTTTTCTCCCTAATTAATAAGATACTATTTCTTTTTCCGTAAATGGTTAAATCGCCTGCTAAAGCAAGGGCTTCAACAAGTGTTACCCTTTCTCCTGAAATAGGAAAAACCCCTGGATTGGCTACTTCTCCTAAAACTGATACTTTAAAATTCAGCAATCTCACATTAACAATTGGATCAGATAAATGACCATTTTTTAATAAATCTTTAATTTTATTTGTAGCTTCAATTCGTGTTAAACCACCAACTTTAATGGTGCCTAACATTGGAAATTCAATATTTCCATCTTGATCAACAACATACGCTTGATTTCTCTCTTGAGCTAAAATATTTTCTGAGTTACCTTGAAAAGCAACTGTTTTCAAATTATAAGGCGAAGCGGCTTCAGCATTTTCAGAAGAAACAATAATTAGCAATTGATCGTCTGGTTGTAAAGTGGTTTCAAATTTCACGTTAGCATCTAACTTTCCTGTACTACTTAAATACACCATTTTTGAAGGTGAAGTACAAGATGCCATGGTTACTAAAATTAAAAAAAAACGAAATATATGCTTGTTCATTAGACCTATTTTTTACAAAGATAATTTTTTTACTGATAAATGCTCTATTTCAATCAATTATCGAACTTTTCAAATTTTGAATTTAAACTTATGAATTCAGGAACAATGTGTTTCATTTTAATCACTAACGAATCTAACTTATTCGCATTAGCCAAATCAATTAACGCTAAAACCTCTTCATTCAAAGAAATATAATGATCTGTATCATCTTTAGCAATCATAATTTTATGATGATATGTTGGCAAAGTTGTAGAAGCATCAGTTAATAATTCTTCAAATAATTTTTCTCCAGGACGCAAACCTACAACTTCGATTTTAATTTCTTCTTCAGGTATAAATCCAGCTAATTTGATCATTTTATAAGCTAAATCAATAATTCTTACCGGTTCACCCATATCAAAAATAAAAATCTCACTTCCATTACCCATAGCTCCAGCTTCCAAAACCAATTGACAAGCTTCTGGAATAGTCATAAAATACCTGATAATATCTGGATGAGTAATAGTAATTGGCCCACCTGAATTAATTTGTTTCGTAAATAGTGGAACAACAGAACCATTTGATCCCAATACATTTCCAAAACGTGTGGTAATAAACTTAGTAGAAGATTCACCCATTTGATCTAAATAAATGGAGAGCGATTGTACGTATTTTTCTGCAATGCGTTTACTTGCTCCCATGATATTACTCGGGTTTACAGCTTTATCAGTTGAGATTAAAACGAATCGTTCTACCTTATATTTCACGGCTAAATCTGCTAAATTTTTTGACCCTAGTATATTCGTAAAAACTGCTTGACTTGGATTTTTTTCCATCAAAGGAACATGTTTGTAAGCAGCTGCATGAAATACAAATTCAGGTTTGTATTGTTCAAATAAATTCTCTAATTGTTCCTTATTTCTAACATCTGCAATTACTGGAATTATTTCTACAAACACATGACTTAATTCTAAGGCCAACTGATGCAAAGGTGTTTCAGCTTGATCCAATAAAAGTATTCTTGCCGGAGAAAAACAGATAATTTGCCTTACAATTTCACTACCTATTGAACCGGCAGCACCCGTTATTAAAACGGTTTTATGAGATACTTTATTTGAAATATTTTCAGTATTTAAAACAATTTCATCTCGATTTAATAAATCTTGAATTTCAAAAGTTTTGATTTTCTTTGAAATATTTTTTTGTAAATTCCAATCAGATATTACAGGAATGGTTAATAACTTAACATTATCCTCTAAACATTCATCCACTAAAGCTAATTGTTCATTTTTTGTTAACACATGATTAGAAACAATCAGAACTTTTGCATTTAAGTCTTTTAAAATGGATGCCACATTTTGGTTGTAGTGGTAAATAGGCAATCCTAAAATTTGTTTGGTAACATTTTTATTAGAACTATCAATAAAACCAACCAATTTGTATCTTTTCGGGTATTCTGCTTGGATGGCATTTGCTAATGAAATTGCATTCGAATCGGTACCGTAAATAGCTACATGCTCTAAATCTTTTTGACTGCCTGCATCTAAATAAACTTGATACACTATTTTAACAACTATTCTAAAAAATAAAAGAAAAATAAAAGAAAATAGGAACGTAAGAAGTAAAGCTGGCATTAAAAAAATTTTTGCTCCTGCTTTGTAAAAATGCGCATAGTTTAAAAACGACAAAGCGATAAAAGAACTAAAGGTAGCTTTGAATAAATTATAACCATCATTCAATGTAGAATGTCTAATTATTCCAGCATAGGTTTTGAAAACAAAAAAGAAAAAAGATTGAGTCGCTAAAATAATTATTGTTCTTCCTGTTAAATCAAGAGTATTATAATATTTGAACGTTAACTGAGAAATTAAAAAATAAGTAACAATATTAGCAAAAATGACGATACATATATCTATAGAAAAAATGATCCATCTTGGCAAATAACCAAAATGTAAGATTTTATCTTTTGAGAATAAGTCTGAAAAGGTCGATTTATTTGATAATTTATTACTTTTCACTTTTAAAATTTGGCTTACAAATGTAACAAAATTTGCTTATGAAACCTGATTTATAAGGTAAAGAAATCTTTGATAACTTTTTCTATCCTTAAACGTTCTGCAGCTTTTAAATTAGATCCAGATGGCAAACACAAACCTTTTTCAAATAAACTTTCAGAAACAGTTGCCCCATAAAAAGGGGAATTTTCAAAAACAGGTTGCAAATGCATCGGTTTCCACAAAGGTCTTGTTTCTATATTTTCAACTTCAAAAGCCAATCGTAACGCTTCTCTTTGTTCAAAAGAAGTTAACAAAATAGCCGATAACCAATGATTCGAATAAAAGTCAGAGGAAGGTTCTGTCAATACTGTAACGTCAGAAATCTCAGCAAATAATTCTTTATAAAACTGATGATTGGCTCTTCTTAGAGCGACATGCGCATCTAAAACTTCCATTTGTCCACGACCAATTCCTGCACAAATGTTACTCATTCTATAATTATAACCAATTTCAGAATGTTGGTAATGTGGCGCATTATCACGAGCTTGAGTAGATAAAAAAACGGCTTTATCCTTTAATGCTTTAGTATGCGTTACCATAGCACCTCCACCAGAAGTGGTAATGATTTTATTTCCATTAAAAGACAAAGCTGCGATTGCTCCAAAAGTACCACATTTCTGACCCTTATATGCGCTTCCTAAAGCTTCTGCACTGTCTTCTAAAATTGGAATTTCATATTGTTTAGCCACTGCGCTAATTTCATCCATTTTTGCTGGCATCCCATATAAATGTACAGGAACAATTGCTTTTGGTTTTTTACCTTTAGCCATTCTGTCTTTAATGGCTTCCTCCAAAGCAACCGGACACATATTCCAAGTATCATATTCACTATCAATAAAAACTGGAGTAGCGCCTAAATAAGCAATAGGATTGGCGGAAGCTGAAAAAGTCATGGATTGACAAATTACCTCATCACCAGGTTTTACATCTAACATAATTAATCCTAGATGTAAAGCCGCAGTTCCAGAACTAAGAGCGCCCACATAAACATCCTGATTTAAATAACGTTCAATATCCGTTTCAAAATTATTAACATTTGGTCCTAAAGGTGCTACCCAATTAGTAGCAAAAGCTTCTTGTACATATTTTTGTTCGGTTCCACCCATATGAGGGGAAGACAACCATATTTTTTCTTGTGTCATTACGAATGAAATTTGATAGGTTTGGCTGGAATTCCAACTGCTGTACAATTTTCAGGAAGCGATTTAGAAACCACTGCTCCTGCTCCAATTGTAGTATTTTTCCCAATTGTTAATTGATTAATAATTTTGGCGCCTGTGCCTACATAAACGGCTTCTTCCAACACCACTTCACCTGAAACATTTACCGCTGGCATTAACGATACAAAATTCTCTAAAACGGTATCATGACCAATAGTACAAGCTAAATTTAACGTTACATAATCCTGTATTGCAATATTACACGTTAAGATATTTCCTGCGCAAATTATTGTGCCTTTACCAATTGTAACTTCATCTATTCCTATTAATACAGTTGGATGAATTAAAGTTTCAAAAATTACATTTACATTGTCAATTAATGTCACCACCTTTTTTTTATACTCAGGATTTCCCAAAGCAAGCGCCACAGATAAAACTTCTGTCACAGCATTTAAGTCGGAAACTTTTCCTAATACAGGTAATCCATTAATTAATGTACCTTTTTCTTTTCCATCATCAAAATATCCGATGCATTCGTACTTTTTTTCAACCGCATTGATTTGGTCGATAAGCATTTTTACTTCTCTACCAAAACCACCAGCGCCAATTATTGCAATTTTTTTCATATTTGGGGGTTAATATTGTCCTTGAAAAGGTTCTATTGTAGCCGCATTTTCTGCCGAAATCCCTTCTCTAATTATTACTTTTTTCAGGGTCATGAGTAAAATTTTCACATCTAAAACCAATGAAATATGATGTACATAAAAAACATCTAATTCGAATTTTTTTTCCCAAGAAATCGCATTTCTCCCATTCACTTGAGCCCAACCAGTAATGCCTGGTTTAACTGTATGTCGTTGATTTTGGTATTCGTTATACAAATGTACATAATCAGTTAATAAGGGTCTAGGACCAATAATACTCATATCCCCTTTTATGACATTCAACAATTGTGGAATTTCATCTAAAGAGGTTTTTCTAACAAACTTACCAACAGCCGTTAAGCGCTCCGAATCGTGTAATAATTTTCCTGAAGCATCTTTTCTATCATTCATGGTTTTGAATTTGATAATTGAAAATACTTCACAGTTTTTTCCAGGACGACGTTGAATAAAAAACGGTTTTCCCTGATTCGCAAAAAACAACAAAACAGTCACCAATAGAAATACTGGCAAAAGGATAATAAATCCCATCACAGCAAGTAGAAAATCTAAAATTGGTTTTACTATTTTTGAATACATATTGCTTAACTCTTTTTACTTTTTACTTGGCTCTTTTAACTTGGCTCTTGCTCCTTTTTACTTGGCTCTTTTTACTTTTTACTTGGCTCTTTTAACCTGGCTCTTGATCCTTTCTACTTGGCTCTTTCCACTTGGCTCTTGATCCTTTTTACTTGGCTCTTTTAACTTTTTACTTGGCTCTTTTAACTTTTTACTTGGCTCTTTTAACTTTTTACTTGGCTCTTTCCACTTCCCACTTGCCTCTTTATAATCTCATAACTATGTTTAGGTGTCACATTATTGATAAAATACTGATACCCATTTTCTCCCATTTGTTTACAAAGTTGCGGATTTGAACGCAATAAATCAATTTTTTCTTTGATTAGATTGGGTTGGTTGGAAGGTGCCCAAACTCCAGCTTTTACTTCATCTTGAATAATGGTTCCGTAATCTGTATTTTCATCAATGGCTGCTAAAACGGGAATTTTAGCATTGAAATAACTCAACGATTTGGATGGAATATTCGGAATGGTAAAATTTTCATGTAAAGCAATCAAACCACAATTGGCTACTGAAATAATATTTTGATAATCTTCACGAGGTAAAGAATTCTTAATGACAATGTTTTTAAGGTTTTTTTCTTTTATTAATTTTTCAATTTTCGCTTTCTCCGTTCCTTGACCTACGATAAAAAACAAGACTTTATCTTCAGGTTGAAACAATTCGGCAACTGCTAATATATTTTCTAACTTTTGAGGCAAACCAATATTTCCACCAAAAATAATCACGAAATTATCATCAAAACTGTATTTGGTTCTTAAAGCAATTACATCATCAGAAAATTGTGGAATTTCTTTTTGCCAATTCGGTAATAAATGTAATTTTTCAGTGGAAACATTTGCATTATGGTGAATTACATATTCGATATTTCCTTGCGACATACAGCCAATTTCATCAGCCACTTCGTATAATAAATGTTCTTTTTTTCGAAAGAAATTGTATAACATTCCACCTTTCTTCATCATACCTAAATCGACAGCATTTTGTGGAAAAATATCTCTTAAAATCAAATACAATTTCGATTGATAGTTCTTTTTTAACCAACTCGCCACATCAACTAAACTTATTGGTGGCGTTGGCATAAGTATCAAATCTAAAGCTTCAGATTTGAAATATTTTTTAATCGCTTTTTTATATTGAAAAGGCAACAACACATTCGCAATTCCTTTTTGAATTGGATTTACGTTTAATAACGGAAGTGTTTTTACACGAATAACCTGAATACCCTCTTCCTGAATCAAGCCAACTTCATTATCACTTACAGCTGGTGCCACCACAAAAACGTCATGACCTTGATCGCGAAATGCTTCCATCAAATCGGTATATAAATTACTCGAACTAGGAATTTTAGGATAAGCTAAAGCAAGGAAAATAAGTTTCATATTATGAAGAGCCAAGTAAAAAGTAAAAAGAGCCAAGTTTTTGAAAAGTAAAAAGAGCCAAGTTTTTGACAAGTAAAAAGATACTTGTTTTCCATGTTTTGTTTCATAAGTTATTTTTTATTTGAATGATTTACAATTGCGCTTAAAATATTTTTTATCTCTTTACTTTCTTGAATTAAAATTTCAAGTTGAATATCTTTATTTTCAGTTAATTCCTTTAAAATTCTTAACCAATAATTAGATTCTCTAGCTTCTCTTAAAGAAATTTTTACTTTGTTTATAAAATCAGCTTTTGAAGAACCTGCTTGAGACGCTTCGTAATTTGCACCAATTGAAGTACATGATTTCCCTAATTGAAATCTCACCAAATTATTCTCAGGATTTGTTTCTAATTTTCTCAAATATTTCAAACAGTCAACCCCAAAATTAAATGTTCTTTTTAATAAATCGTTTTCTTTCATTGCTTGGCAAATATTTATAGTACTTGGCTCTTTTAACTTGGCTCTTTTAACTTGGCTCTTCACACTTTTTACTTGGCTCTTTTCACTTTTCACTTAGCTCTTTTCACTTTTCACTTAGCTCTTTTCACTTTTTACTTGGCTCTTTTCACTTGGCTCTTCACACTTTTCACTTGGCTCTTTTTACTTGGCTCTTACTTCTTACTCCACACCACTCGGTTCACATAATCCGTATAACTCAAAATGATACGAACCATTTTTTCAGAAACATTAGGCATCGAATAATCGGCTACTGGGCGGAAATTTCGTTCTGAACCTGTTTTTTGCGATTGCAATTGTACTAAGCCTTGCATGATTCTTTCAGGCGAAAGTCCGACCATCATGACAGATGCTTCTTCCATCGCTTCAGGTCGTTCGTGTGCTTGACGAATATTTAAGGCTGGAAAATTCAAGATCGAAGATTCTTCTGAAATCGTTCCACTATCTGACAATACGGCAAAAGCGTGCATTTGTAAGGCATTGTAATCGTTGAATCCCATGGGTTTTAAAAACTGAATTTGTTCACGAACTTTAACCTTTTCACTTTCAATTTTATTACGAGTTCGTGGATGCGTGCTTACGATAATTGGCAACTTATAGTTCTCGGCAATTTGATTTAAACTTTCAATTAGACCATTAAAATTTTCTGGATTATTGATATTTTCTTCACGATGCGAAGACACAACAAAATACTTTCCTTTTTCTAGATTTAAAGTAGATAAAATTTCAGATGCTTGAATATTTGGTAAATAATGATTCAAAACTTCAAACATGGGCGAACCAGTTTTGATAATTCTATCAGCAGGCAAACCTTCACGAAGTAAATATTCACGAGCGATATCGCTGTACGTTAAATTCACATCAGAAATATGATCAACAATTTTACGATTCGTTTCTTCAGGCACTCGCTGATCAAAACAACGATTTCCAGCTTCCATGTGGAAAATCGGAATTTGACGTTTCTTTGCAGGTATCGCACACAAACAACTATTCGTATCACCTAATACCAAAAAAGCATCCGGTTGAATTTCGTCTAAAAGCGGATCGATTGTAATTAAAATTTGCCCAACTGTTTCCGTAGCTGTTTTTCCAGCAGCATTTAAAAAATAATCGGGTTTACGAATCCCTAAATCGTCAAAAAAGATTTGATTTAATTCGTAATCGTAATTTTGTCCGGTATGCACCAAAATATGCTCAATCGCTTCAGAAGCATCCAAAGCCGCCATTACTCGCGACAAACGAATGATTTCTGGTCGCGTTCCTACTACTGTTACTAGTTTTAGTTTTTTCATATATCTTTTTTTAAGCTCCAAGGCAAAAGTTAAAAGTAAAAAGTTTCGTTTATAATAACTACACTTTTATTATTTTATCACTTTTTACTTAGCTCTTTGTACTTGATTCTTTTTACTTGACTCTTTTCACTTGGCTCTTGGCTCTTTTAACTTGACTCTTTTCACTTGGCTCTTTCTACTTGGCTCTTGGCTCTTGGCTCTTGGCTCTTTCTACTTGGCTCTTTCCACTTGGCTCTTTCCACTTGGCTCTTTCCACTTGGCTCTTTCTACTTGGCTCTTGGCTCTTTTCACTTGGCTCTTTTAAACCACTTCAAAATACGTATCAGCATCATTTGGATTGAAAAATTCATTGATCCAAAAGTTCGTATATAACATATCATCACCGATATTTTTGATATTATGTGTGTACCAAATGGGCATATCCACATAAGCCGGTTCGTCTCCATTTAATTCAAAGTTTAAAACCTCATCCGTTCCAATTTTTCTCAATTGAATTAGAGCTTTTCCTTTAATTACGGCGAAACGTTCAATTTTTCTGGTATGAAAATGATTGCCTCTTGTTATTCCTGGAACAGTGGTGGAAAAGGACACTTGTCCGCCCACTTCCAACCGAATAATTTCTACAAAACTTCCCCTGCTATCGGTGTGTTGCGTTAATTTTACTGGAAAATGAGTGGCAATATCCATATAACATCTGTACGTATTGAATAAATTTAATTCGAAAGTTGATGTTAAAGTGGGAATACTTCCTTTGTCTTGATATTCCGTTTTATACTGTTGTAATAAAGCTAAAATCTCAGAAACTTTCTTTTCAGAAGTATGAGAAATTTCTAGTTTTGACTGATGCTTTTGGGTTCTGATTTGTTGGATGATTTCTTCTACTAATTCGCCTACATAAATCAATTTTAAATCGCCATCTATAGCAATCTTCGGAGTTTCATGGTGAGAAACTTGATAACAAAATGTGGCTACAACCGAATTATAGAAAGGTTTCCCGAAAGGTCCGAAAACATTTGGAATTACTAAACCTGTAAAAACAGCTTCATTTTTATTAGCCCAATTGGCAAGTAGTTCTCTGCCTTCTTTTTTTGATTTTCCGTATAAATTATCACGTTCTTCCTGACTAGAAGAAGAAACTAAAACATGTGGTTTCGAATTTGTTCTTTCTAAAGAAGCCACTAATTTTTGAACCAAATTCACATTCGTTTCATAAATTACTTCCTGACTTTCGTGACGATTCATAGCCGCTAAATGGACAATTACATCACATTGTGAAACAAATTGATCCAAATCACTTTCCGATTCGAAAAAATTACGTTGAAATTCGACACGTTGAAATTCATCTGGAAATAATCCTAATGTATGGTATAAATGTTTGCCTACGAAACCGTCTTGGCCTGTGATTCCTATTTTCATAATTATAAAGAGTCAAGTAAAAAGTAAAAAGAAACAAGTTCTCGAAAAGTAATGAGTTGCTTCATTTATTATTTGTTTGAATGGTTTACGATTGCTCCTAATATT
This sequence comes from Flavobacterium difficile, assembly GCF_011392115.1. Lineage (GTDB taxonomy): Bacteria > Bacteroidota > Bacteroidia > Flavobacteriales > Flavobacteriaceae > Flavobacterium > Flavobacterium difficile. The sequence goes on along the minus strand of NZ_JAAJBT010000002.1, from coordinate 58,748 downwards.
TTTTTCAATTCTTGACTTTCTTGTAATAAATTGTTTAATTCTATATTTTCTTTCTCGATTAATGCCTTAATAATTCTTAACCAATAATTTGATTCTCTAGCTTCTCTTAATGAAATTTTAACTTTATTAAGGAAATCTGCTTTTGATGAACCTGCTTGAGATTCTTCATAATTCGCTCGAACTGAAGTACACGATTTTCCAAGTTGATATCTGATAAGATTACTTTCAGGTAAACTTTCAATGGTTCTTAAAAATTTTAAAACTGCAACTGCAAAATTAAAAGTTCTGTCTAACAAATCATTTTGTCTCATTTTCAATACATTTTATATGGCTTATATTTAACTTTTACTTGACTCTTGGCTCTTTTCACTTGGCTCTTTTCACTTTTTACTTGGCTCTTGGCTCTTGGCTCTTTCTACTTGGCTCTTGGCTCTTGGCTCTTTTCACTTGGCTCTTGGCTCTTGGCTCTTTTCACTTGGCTCTTTCTACTTGGCTCTTGGCTCTTTCCACTTGGCTCTTTCCACTTAGTTCTTCTACAAATCAAAATATTTATTAATTTCTTCTCCGTAAATATCTTTTCTGATTAAAGGTAATTTCAACAATAATTGTTTCATTTCTTCCACGTTTAAAATAGCTGTATTATGAGAATGATATTCTTCTAATTCTGTTACTTGCACATCACCTTCAGAAAAATATTGTTCGTAATTTAAATCTCTATTATCTGCAGGAATTCTGAAATAATTACCACAATCTTCCGCTTTAACCATATCTTCTCGATTCACTAAAGTTTCGAATAATTTTTCCCCATGACGTGTACCGATTATTTTAATTTCTGTGTTAGCATTATAAAGTGATTTTAAAGCTTTTGCTAAAACTTCAATGGTACAAGCTGGAGATTTTTGCACGAATAAATCGCCTTGATTACCATTTTCAAAAGCGTAAAGCACCAAATCTACTGCGTCTTCCAAAGTCATCATAAAACGTGTCATATTTGGATCGGTAATCGTAATGGGTTTACCTGCTTTCATTTGGTCTACAAACAAAGGAATCACTGAACCACGAGATGCCATAACATTTCCGTATCTAGTACCACAAAAAATTGTTTTAGTATCGTCTAAATTACGAGATTTGGCAACCATCACTTTCTCCATCATTGCTTTCGACATTCCCATTGCGTTGATAGGATAAGCGGCTTTGTCTGTACTTAGTACCACTACTTTTTTTACTTCGTACTTTTCTGCGATGGTCAATACATTATCTGTTCCAATGATATTGGTTTTTACGGCTTCCATGGGAAAAAATTCACAAGAAGGCACTTGCTTTAAAGCGGCTGCGTGGAAAATATAATCAACACCTTTTATTGCTGCGTCTATACTTTGTGCGTCACGAACATCGCCCAGATAAAATTTTACTTTATTGTTATTGACTTTTTTTCTTAAATCGTCTTGTTTTTTTTCATCACGACTTAAAATTCGAATTTCCTTAAAATGATCGGTAAGTAAAAACTGACTCAATACCGCGTTTCCGAAAGAACCCGTTCCACCAGTTATTAATAATATTTTGTCTTTAATTTTCATCTTTTGATGTGATTATTTGTAAATATTTTTGCGCTCTAACTTTAGCCGTATCAAAGCTTTTAAGTTGTAATAAGCCATTTTCAATAAGTTGTTTTTGCAGCGTTAAACTTGAAGCTAAATCTACAATTTTATTAGCAATATCTTCTGCATCAATTGCGTCAAAATAAGACGCGGCTTTTCCACAAATTCCTGTTGCAAATGATAAGTTGGATGTCAAAATTGGTTTTTGCATAAACATAGCTTCACAATACGATGCGGAAAAGCATTCTAACAAAGTGGGTAAAAATAAGAAATCACATTGAGAATATAGGTTTGGACATTGTTTAATTGACACTTTACCTAAAAATTCTATATTTTGATTTAAAGAATCAGATTCTGAAATTCCAAATTCGTTTCTATCAATCGTAAGAAAAAACTTGAATTGAAATTCTGGAAAATTTTCTTTTAAAACAGGAATTACTTTTTTAATTATTCCTAAATTCTTATGTGGATAATTGGCAGAAATAGTCAGTAATTTAATAGTATCTTCAGCTTCATTTAGGACTACTTTTTTATCCCAAAGTGATTCATTTTCAAAAATTTGATTGTAATAATTTGTAACGGTGTGTACTTTCTGAGTCACTTTTTCTTGAAGAATTTTAGTAACATCAGTACTTTCTGTTATTAAACCTTCGTTATTATTTCTAAAATCGAACATATGGAAAAACTCCTTAGCTTTCAACTTAACTTTTTGAAAGAGTGAAAGTTGTTTAAAATAAGGAGAATTTTTATAAATATAATCTGGTTTTGCAAATCCGCAAATGTGTTTCGCTTTTGGTTGCCAATATGTAGGTCCAAAAACAGAAAAAACCACTTCAGGATTATATTTATCTTCAAGATCAGACAGGAATTTATCAGTACCAAAAATAGCTTTGTAGGCAGAAGGCTTTATAGAATAATGAAAAAACTTAAAGTTATCTGGAAATTCGGTTTGATCGATTTGGTACTTTAAAAAATCGGACAAAACTACAATAAATTGGTGTTCCACATTAGTTTTAATTTCATATAAAAACGAATGTGCTACCTGCAAACCACCACCAACTTTTAAGTTGGAACAATTAATTAAAATAATCATTTCACAGGAATTGTTTTTTTAATAAAATATAAAAGCATAATAGGCAAATAGTTCGTAATTGGAAACATTATGAAAGATATCATACCGTCTCGCCATATTTGAAACAAAACCATATTGTACAAAAGTAACAATAAAAAACCAGGATGTTTATAATTCACGTTTTGGTAAACATGGAACAAATAACTATAAAATCGAGCCAAAAGAAAAGGAATGAAAAACACCCCTAAGTACCTAAAATTAGCATACGATTCTCCACTTAACATTGAAATTTGTCCCAATTCTCCAAACTCTCTACCTGAAATTGAAATATCAAATTGCCATTGATTTAATCTTGGTTTACTTGCCCATATTTTTTTTGGCACCCAAAAAAACAAAATAGGTTGATAGGTTCCGCCATAAAAAATAATGTCTTTTACATCAATGGCACCTACCATAGCTGCACTTTGTTCAACAAATGATAAATCGCCCGATTCCCCCGAAACCACTTCTTCATAAGAATCTGAAAGTACTTCTGTTAAACGGATCGTTTCACCTTCTTGATAAGATTTACCGATTTCTTTCAAAGGAAAACTTAATAAAAGTAATACAAATCCCAATACTACAAATTTAAGAGGCGGATACTTTAATTGCTGTATTTTTAAATACAACAACAAAACAAAAACAAAAGGTAAAATAACTCGAAATCGCAACGTTCCTTGCAAAGAATACGCCACAACCATTATGAAAAAGAAAACTACATAATACCAAACAAAACCTTTTTCATACAGTAAAATAACCGCAGAAACTATTCCTAAACTACCTAAAATTAGAGGAATTGTATCATACACAATTTCTTCACTTGATAAACCAGGTACAAATGAAAAAAAGACAAATCCAAATATTCCCAAAGGAACTAATAACAACAAATAACTTTTTAATAAAATAGATTTCTTTTCTTTAAGTTCCTGAAATTTTTGAGTAAAACGTTGTCCTTTTTTTTGAAACTTTTTTGTGAAAAGATGAAATCCAGCAAAAAAACCAAGTAAAGAAATATCAGCTAAAAAAATCGCTTTCTCAATTTCTTCAACAGTTACAAAATTACTATACCATTGATTTGAAATAATTTTAGCATCAAAGAAAAAGATTTGAACACACTTGAACGTAACGAAAAAAACATGAAAAAGAAGGAAAATAACAGATGGATTGAGCAAATCAAATTTTTTATTTAAAAATAGATAAGCAAATAGAGAGACCACTAAAATTAAATCAAAATAAATCATCGTTTTTCAATTAATTGCATCAAACTAGTTCCCCACATTTCTGGAGTTATTTTCTTTGACAGTTGATAACTTATTTCACCCATTTTTTTAATTTCTTCATTTGATTTAGCATGCATCGCAAGCATGGCTTCTTTCAATTCTTTTTCAGAATTTGGCGCAATCACAAAACCGTTAGCTGTTGGCGTAACAAAGGTACTAGCTGCACCACAAACAGATGTTGTAACTATAGGCAATCCGGCCGCTGCAGCTTCATGAAGCACCACACCCCATGGTTCATACAAACTTGGCAAACAAAAATACTGTATCTCATCTAATAAAGTTACTATTTCTTTTTGACTCATAAAAGGATAATATGTGATACCAGGATAACTCAAATTCAATTTTTGTTGCAAACTTCCACTTCCTACAACAACTAATGGGGTTGTAATTTGTTGCGAACTATACAATTCGCGATGAACTTTTAATAATAAAGCAATCCCTTTAACAGATTCTAATCGAGCAATAAATAAAATCTTCTTATACACTCTTTTAGTTTTAGTTTGTAAATAGGCTGCCTCAAACAACGATACATCAGCTGTATATTGTGGAAAAATTATCTTTTCTTTTTGATACCCCAAAAGCCTACAAAAACGATATTGCAAACTACCAGGAACTTGCATATGAGTAAAATAACGTTTATAAAGATAAAAGGAAAAAAATATTGATATATAATTTTTTAAACTTCCCAAAAACTGATTATCAGAATTACCAACTACTATACATTTTTTTTTCTTGGCATATGCAGCTAAGGTCAAATAACTTTTATCCATTCTACCAGAAACTAAAATAAGTTGTGGTTGCAATAAATCATATAAAGCCAATAAGTCTTTTTCCGAAAAATCACTTTGCCTATAATACGTAATAGCTTCATGTTTTGGATGTTGATAAGCTGTAATTTTTTTAGATTCATCCCAACAAACTACATGCAATCGGTATGCCGGATATGTAGCAGCAAATGTTTCAAAAGCCACTACATTGTAAGGCATTACTTCGGCATATAAAACTAGTAAATTATTCATAAGCCATCAATTTTTGTAGAAATTGTTGTTGAAAAGCCTGCCAAGTATAGTGTTGGGCTATTTGATGGGATTGCTTCCCCATTTCCAACCTAAGTGAAGGATGGTGATACATGAATTTTAACTGATCCACTATAGCCGTAATGTCGCGTATAGGAACAACTACCCCTTCAGAAGGAGAGGAAATTAAATCAGGTAAAGACGTATTATCGGTAGCAATAACAGGCAAACCAGTAGCCATTGCTTCTAAAATAACCTGTCCGAATCCTTCACAAATAGAAGGTAAAATAAAAACATCGGACTGATGGTATCCAGTTAAAAGTTCTTCAAAACTGGCAGCAATATGTATTGTACAATGCGCTAATTGAAAACTTTCTACCAAATTTACATCTAAAATACCCCTACCAAAAATATCTAAATGAATGGGGTAATTTTCATTTTGCAATTGTTTTATAGCAGCCAACAAATAATAAATTCCTTTGCGTTGGTTAATACTTCCAACAAATATGACACGTAAATGATCTTCTTTAAAAACACGTGGTTGATACTCAAATTTTGAGAGAGTAACACCATAAGGGACCACATGTACCGGAGCAAGAACTCGATCAAAATCTAAGGTTTTTTTGGTAAATGAACTGGCACAAAAAATCAAATCTGCCCGATGCGCCTCTTCTTTTAATTGTTCTAAATGTGGTGAATGTTGTAATTCATGTTCTTGTGCGAGCGAAAATTTTGCTTCTGGAAGAGCCTCTATCTCCTCTTGATACAACTTCTGAATGTATGTAGGATGAGGATGCAATTGAAATAAAATTTTCTTCAATGCTGGATTAAGCCTATCAAAAGCAGGAAGTGCATAGTAACTGTAAGCTATAAGTGCCGTTTGATACTTATTTGCAACACTGGCTCCTTTAACAGACAAAGCATTATCTTTATATATCTGGAACGACTGTTTCTGAAAAATCTTATACAAAACCAACCAAAACACGGCCAACCAAGACGTTTTTATATGAGTAAGTGGAATACTATTCTGTTTTTTTAGAAGAAACCTAAAAATATAATCATCTGTCACCAAAAACTGTAACTTATTTGCTGTAAATAAGGCTTCAGCCACTTTATAGCCATCACGATTACCCGAATGAAGCACCACATATTTCTGATTCACCTTTGTCATTGTAGTAAATTTCTTATCGTTTTGGCTGGAACACCTCCAACTAAAAAATGCGCAGGTACATCTTTCACAACTACGGCACCTGCTGCTACTACGGCATGATCGCCCACAATTTTTCCTGCGGCAACAACTGCTTGTGCTCCTATCCAGACATGATGACCAATAATTGCATTTTTCTGAACCAATGGTGTATAAAAATGAGGATGAGTTGACTTTTGATCCAATGGATGTTCATCTAATCCTATGCAAACATTGGGTGCTAAGGAACAATAATCACCCAATACAGCATGATGAATATTTAGATTATGACCATAAGTATATTTCCCGATAACTGCTTGATCTGAAATACTTGTAGTGCCTGTAAATACACACCCTTTTTGTATTTTAGCTCGCATAGAAACAGAACAAGATAAAGTAATTCTAACACCTTTACTATTCCAATAGCAATAGGAAACCAGTCGAGTTAGAAAAGACAAACAATCGGATAAAATACTTTTACACAAAAAAAACATGTTGTAAAATTAAGTGGTTAACACCAATAACGAATACCCACCCAATAATTTTACAGTAAAGTCTGGAAAAATGGGATATAAAATATTTCTTGGGATATTAGCCAATTTGGTTTTAAGCTGTCGATTTGGTAGTTCATTAGCACCATTCGTATAACAAAAGTCGAGTACTTTATATCCAGAACCTTCTAAAGTAGACAAAGCTGTTTCTTTACAAAAATAATGCAGATGTCCAATCTCATAGCGTCCCGGTGCCATTTTATTTCTAAACAAAGCACTCACATGCATGTCAAGTGGAATATGAAATACTTTATAAGTAGCCTTAGTTTTACATTGCTCCAAAAAGCCCAAGTAATCCGGCACATGTTCAAAAACATCAACCATTAAAAGAACGTCATGAAAGGTGTTAGAACGGGTAAAATCCTCCAAATGAAAAGTAACATTTTCTTTGTGTTTCTTTTGAGCTTGTTGAATAGCATCTTCAGCAATATCAAAACCTTTATATTGTTTGGTACTATCATTATATGTCGCATCCAGATGATACAAAATTTCACCAAACCCACATCCCACCTCAACCATTGTTTGGAAAGAAATGTTGTTTTTTTGTAGTAGAGAATAAATTTGACTTGCCTTCCATGGTGAATCTTCTACATGCCACGTTTTAGTAAGCGCTAAATATTCGGAATTGCTATCGTTATAATTCATAAGTTTTATTTAAGGATAAATGTATTCAAGAGGTACATATTGTTCAATTTCTTTACAATTTTGTTTTTCTCTCCAAACACGCATGGGTAAATATAATATAATAAACCACCAATACCAAAACGGAAGGTAAGGAAGTAATTTTAAACCTGAAATCCATCCAGATTTTAAAACAGTAACAGCTAAAATTCCAGTAGCAGTGGTAGCGCACTTCAAAAAAATAAAAGCCTTATTTTTTAAACTTTTAGGCAAGCCTAAGTAAGACAAATAATTGGGCCAAAAAAGTCTGTTATCCTGAAAAGTACGAAAAGTTTTTCTGGCATCTACTGCTACTTGGGCACCATGAATACGAGTTAGTGTCATGGCTTCAGAAATTTCTATATAAGCATAATCTCGTACTAACTTCATCCATAAAAAAATATCAAAATGAATATATTGAGCATCAAATTGACCTATTTGTAAGAAAATGTCTTTCCGAACAACAGCAGTCGTTAAAGCTGGAAAATAAGTAGTTACTCCTTCAAATAGTGAGGTAGCAGTAATGGCTTTAGGATGAATCTGATAAGTAGTCTTTTCTAGGACGATGCTTTTGTAAAACACATCATAAGGATGAATGGTAACTCCATTGATCGCATTAAAAGGTGCTTTTACCATTTGATTCGAAAAGAGCCAGGCAGGTTGATGACTAATTAAAGCTACATCATGATCCGTTGGCAAATTTGAAATAATCCGAACTACCTCAGTCACGCAACCTTTTAACATGATATCATCATGACAAAAAAAATGTATCCATTTGGAACTACAATAAGAAACGGAGCGGTTCACATTAGCCACTTGTCCTACATGATCTGGACAAGTAATAATTTTAAGCCTTGAATCCGATTGATATTCGCTAACAATCGCTACAGTATTATCTGTGGAAGCATTATCTACAACAACTAATTCGAAAGCTAAACTATCTTGTTGTAAAATACTTTCTATGGCTTCTCTAATAAAATTGGCACCATTAAAAACAGGCAAAGCAATAGACAGTAGGGTCATTTATTTTGATTTAGGTAACGCAAATATAAAACATATAAGAAACTAAATTGAAAAAAATATGAAATTGATATAGCCACACAAGCACCCGTAAGTTGAAACGCAACGGTTAAAGGATAAATTAAAAACACTAAAATGACTAACCCAAAAATTTCAGCATAACTGGAAAACAAAGGCTTTCCAAAGCCTTGAACAAGGGCAGCCATTACGGTTTTTAAATTCAAAAAGAAATACCCAACCAACAAAATCAAAGCAATAGGAATCGCAGCTAAAAAGGCATCACCAAATAACATAGGAAGCGCAAAAGGAGTGCAAAACAAGGCAAAAACTGTTGTGAGTCCATTCAACATAAAAAATTGCAACAGTACCTTTGAAGCTAACGTTTTTTTATCAAAGTGCGATTTTAATGAGGCAACTTTAGGCAAAAAAACCGTTTTATAAGCCGTGGGAATTATGGAAGTAAAACTAGCTAAACTATTGGCTACAACATAAATACCTAAGTCCGCTGAAAGCAACAAACTAGAAATTAAAATTTGATCCATTTTTATATTGAGGCCCTGAGACAAATCGCCAACCCAAACCTTAAAACCATAATTATAGATGATTTTAATTGTCTTTTTATGAATGGATAGACTAAAACCTGTTGAAAAGTGAATCGTATAAATTTTTAAAAACAGTAAAAACTGAAGTAAAGTTATGCCTATCTGGATCCAAATAATTGTTTCAACCGTTAAAATATGGAAGAAAAAAAGGAATAAAATTCCAATAAAATAAACTACTGGAAAAAAAAGTCGAGTAATATTAAAAACTTTAAATTTCGATTTTGCTTGTAATAAAGAAGCAACCAATTGATTAAAAATAGAAAAAGGTAATGTAACCAACAATAGTAAGCTATACCACTTTAAATGCAGACTTAAAGCATGTAGTGTGACAAAAATTAAAAGACTCCCCACTAAAATACTTACAATAGAATTTAGCGCTGTTACATACAAAAATGTACCATTAATGTGCTTTAGGTTTCTATTTTCTTTAGAAAAAAAATAAATAACAGATTGATACGTTCCAAAAGAGCCTAAATACAATAATAACGAAGGCCAAAGTAAAATAGCAGCAATTTCTCCACGCTGTGCTGGTCCTAAAACCCGACTAATTAATATTGACCCAATTAATCCAAAAAATAGAACTAAAACGGAAAAAACGATATTTGAAAACAGTATTTTTTTCAAAATTAAAAAGGATAAACAAGCGTATCAGTTGGGTTGTATAAAATATCTGAATAAGCCAAAAGAATAAACTCAGAAGCTGAATTATTTTTAAAATTATGAGCAATATTATTGGGCACAAAAATAGTTTGCGGTTGATTTTCGTTTAACTCCAAAGAAATATATTCTTTAGTTTCAATATCTATTAACTCTAAAACACAACTGCCTTTTAATAAAGTAAACCACTCCTTGGCTATTGGATGATAATGTCCGCCTTTCGACTGATTAGGTTGTGCAACCGTAACATAAAACTCACCTAAAGTAGGAGACAAATGGTTTTCTGTTCCTGTAATCACTTTTAAAAACCAACCTCGATGATCTTCAATTCTATTTCTAGATATAATTTCAATTTTATTTTGTAACATCTGTTATATAAGTTTTAATTCCATCTTGTAAAGAAAGTGTAGCATTCCAATTAAAAACACGCGATGTTTCCGTTGCATCTATTGCTAAAAAAGACATCATAGTATCCTCTCTTTGAATTAATGAAACTGCAGCGTTAGGCACAAAGTGTAACGTTTCGAAAACGGTATCAATAATATGTTTAATACTGAAAGCTTCTTTCGTACTTACGTTAAAAATCCCATTAGGGTTGGAAGTCGACTGAGTAATCTTTGCTAATAAATGCACCACATCGTCAACATGTAGGTATTGTCTTATTTGCGAACCAGATGTCACTTGAATAGGAGTTGCATTCTGAATAGCATCTACTAAATAAGGTACCAATCTCGCTTTATTCTCTCCCGGACCATAAATAGTAGGTAAAATAAAATGCAACCAATTAATTCGGTGAATATTACCATGAATGTATCTAGTAAGAAGACGTTTAGAATTACAATAATGATTTGGAACCTGACCATCAGCATGAATTAGCTCCTTAACAGATGCATAGTGTTGCGCAGTGGTATACCCCATTTCAAAATAAGAACCAAAAGTGATAAATTGCCCTTTGAAATCAATTGTTTCTAAATACTGTGAAATGGCAATAGGCTCATAAACATTAACAGAATAAAGTAAAGAGTTGGCTGTTGTGACGTTAGCTTGTACACCTGCAGCAGAAAAATAAAAAACAAAATCACAGGATGCTAGAACTGCTAAATCGAGTGGATAATCGGGTAACGAATAGTTATAAAACGCATGTGTTTCGTGAGTAGGTTTACTGCCAAACAACACGAACTCATAGTCTGAATAAGGAGCAAAAAAAGCAACATATTTTTGAGCTAAAAAAGAAGTACATCCTAAAATTGCAATTTTTTTCATGGGGCAAATGATATAAAAATTAATTAAAAAAACGGTCGATATCTTGCGCTATTAATTGATAAGCATTTGTAGAATGATAATGATTTTTATACCAATGAACAGTAAGAGCTATGGCCTCCGCTGCAGAAAATTTTGGCTCCCAATTTAAATGTGCCTTTACTTTAGAAATATCCAACTGCAACAAATTGGCTTCATGCGGCTGCTGAGTCAATTCAGGTACCACATAACTTCCACTTCCATAAACTGCAATGGCTTGTTTCACCACTTCAATAACGGTTAAATTATCAGCTACAGAAGGCCCAAAATTATACGATGTTCCAAATTTTATGGGATCATTTTTTAAATGAATGGCTAAATTCAAATAACCAAACAAAGGCTCTAACACATGCTGCCAAGGGCGAATAGAATTCGGATTTCTAACACAAATTTCTACATCATTTTGTAATGAATACATGATATCTGGGAGCAACCTATCTGTAGACCAATCGCCACCACCAATCACATTACCCGCTCGCACACTAGCAAGCCCCTTTTGGTGTGTAGAAAAATCTTGAACATTAAAATAAGACTTTCTATAAGAATCAATAACTAATTCACAAGCCGCTTTACTAGCACTATATGGATCGTATCCTCCTAAGGGATCGTTCTCGGTATAGGCATACATTTCTTCTTTATTGTGGTATACTTTATCAGTGGTAATGCAAATAATTTGACAAGCATTCTCTAACTTTCTTGCTGCATTTAAAACATTAGCCGTTCCAATTACGTTCACCTGAAAAGTTTCTAAAGGAATTTCATAACTCAATCTTACTAACGGTTGAGCTGCTAAATGAAAAATAAAATCGGGTTGAAAAGCTAAAATCTCACGTTCTAAAGAATCGTAATTTAAAATTGTATCGATACAACTTTCAAAAGTTATTTCTTGTGCTATTTCCTCAAAAATTTTTTTATTATTTTCTGGTGCTAAGGCATATCCTTTGGTTAGGGCGCCTAATTTATCTAACAAAACCAATAGCCAAGTTCCTTTAAAACCAGTGTGCCCGGTTACAAAGACTTTTTTCCCCTGAAAATTAGACGTGTAATAAGCTAATGATGAAGTTACCAAATTTTCCATGGGGCAAGGTCATTTTTCCACATTTCTTCCAATTCCATTTTATCGCGTAACATGTCCATCGGTTTCCAAAAATCGGTATGTTTAAAAGAAAACAATTCACCATCTTGTGCCAATTGCTCCAAAGGTTGCTTTTCAAAAATGGTAGCATCATTTTCTAAATAATCGAAAATTTTAGCTTCACATACAAAAAAACCACCATTGATCCACACACCGTCGCCTTTTGGTTTTTCTGTAAAACTTACAACTTCATTGTTATCACCTATTTGTAACGACCCAAATCTCCCTTCTGGTTGAACTGCAGTCATAGTAATAGCACCTTTATGCGATTGATGAAAATCAAGTAAATCTTTAATATTTACATTAGATAAACCATCTCCATATGTTAAAAAGAAAGGATCTTCTCCTAAATAATCTCGTACACGTTTTATTCTTCCACCAGTCATACTTTCTAATCCAGTATCTACTAATGTAATTTTCCAATGTTCCGCTTTATTTTTGTGATAGGAAATTGTATTTTTTTCAAGATCAATAGTCATATCGCTCAAATGTGCATAATAATTGGCAAAATATTCTTTAATCATATATCCTTTGTATCCGCAAAGAATGATAAACTCATTAAAGCCATGTGCACTATAAATTTTCATGATATGCCATAAAATAGGCATTCCACCAATTTCAACCATAGGTTTAGGTTTTAAACTGGTCTCCTCAGACAATCGAGAACCAAAACCCCCTGCTAATATTACTACTTTCATAATCAAACAATTATAATCTTCCGTCAACTTCTGTGTTAAGAAATCCTTTAACATCATAAACAACATTATTGTTTTTTGTTAAAGATTTGATATCTAAATCATGAAATACGGAATGAGAAACACCTAAAATTAGCGCATCAAATTGAGTTACTGGAAGCGTTTTAGTAGTTACTATACCATATTCATGAAGCACTTCTTCTGGTTTTGCCCATGGATCATAAATGGTAATATTTATGCCATATTCTTTCAAAGCATGAACAATATCTACGATTTTAGTATTTCTTACATCTGGACAATTTTCTTTAAAAGTGATTCCTAAAAGCAATACTTCTGCTTTATGCAAAACGATTTCTTTTTTAATCATTAACTTCACTACTTCTGAAGCTACATATTCACCCATACTGTCATTCATTCGGCGACCAGCCAAAATAATTTCTGGATGATAACCAGCTTCTATAGCTTTTTGAGCCAAGTAGTACGGGTCAACTCCAATGCAATGTCCGCCTACTAAACCTGGTTTAAAAGGAAGAAAATTCCATTTAGTACCAGCGGCTTCTAATACATCTTGCGTATTGATATCTAAAATATTAAATATTTTTGCTAATTCATTTACGAAGGCAATATTGATATCGCGTTGTGAGTTTTCTATAACTTTAGCAGCTTCCGCCACTTTTATTGTTGGGGCTAAATGCGTGCCTGCCGTGATGACACTATTGTATAAGGCATCGACTTTTACGCCTATTTCTGGAGTAGAACCTGCGGTAACTTTTAATATTTTATCTACAGTATGTTCTTTATCACCTGGATTAATTCTTTCAGGAGAATATCCTGCAAAGAAATCGATATTAAATTTTAATCCTGATAATTTTTCTAAAACGGGAACACATTCGTCTTCTGTAACACCCGGATAAACAGTAGATTCATAAATAACAATATCGCCTTTTTTTAAAACTTTTGCAACGGTCTCACTTGCTTTATAAAGTGGTGTTAAATCAGGTTTGTTGTGTTTATCTACTGGCGTTGGAACGGTAACGATGTAATAATTACAATCCGCAATATCCTCCAACTTATTAGAACAATGCAAATAATTGGTTATAAGTGTTGAGTTATGAGTTTTTAAAACCGATTTCAACAAATCTTCTTCCACTTCTAAAGTCAAATCGATTCCGTTGTTTAATTCGGTAATTCTTTGCTCATTAATATCGAAACCTATCACAGGATACTTAGTAGCAAATAATCTTGCTAATGGAAGTCCTACATAACCTAATCCAAGGATAGCAATGCGAATTGGTGATTGGGTGATTTGGTGATTTGGCGACATTAAATACTCCATTTTTCAGGTTCAACAATCATATTTACTAACATTCCTAATACCATATCGTATTGTTTATAAATCTCATTATAGAATTCATTATCAATATATTCACATTCTAATGCAAAATCTAACCAAACTTGAGTTTCGGCAGCTTCTGCTTCACAATCAGATAATTTAGACACAAAGTTCTTTGGATATCTTCTTTTTCTAAATGCTTCTGCTAAATTAGCACAAACAGAACGAGAACTTCTTCGAACTTGATCTGTCAATGAATATTTTTCTTCAACAGGAAAACTTTTCGAAACTTTATAAATTTTCATACTTAGCTCAAAAGCCAATTGATAAACTCTTAAATCTTTATGCGTACTAATTTTTGCCATTCTTTTATCAATTTTTCAATCTCAAAATCTCTTTTTCAAAACGTCCATGTCCCAAAGTCTCCCCATCTCAAAGTCTCCCTTTCCCAAAGTCTCACCTTCTCAAAGTCTCACCTTCTCAAAATCTCCACTTCTCAAAGTCTCACCTTCCCAAAGTCTCACCTTCCCAAAGTCTCACCTTCCCAAAGTCTCACCTTCCCAAAGTCTCCCCATCTCAAAGTCTCACCTTCCCAAAGTCTCACCTTCTCAAAGTCTCACCTTCTCAAAGCCTCACCTTCCTAAAGTCTCCCCATCTCAAAGTCTCCTCTTCTCAAAGTCTCCACTTCCCAAATCTAACTCCCAATTGCTTGATAAATAAATCCGATTTTTTCTAATTCCGTTTTGTTTAATAAATTTCTACCATCAAAAACGAATGCCGGTTTTAGCATATTGTCGTATATTTTTTGCCAATCGTACGTTTTAAATTCATCCCATTCTGTTAAAATGGCGATAGCATGAGCATTATTACAAGCATCATAACCATTTTTTTCAATAGAAATGTATTTTTTATTATCTGCTTCCGTACGAGTTTCTAGATAATTTAAATCGAAAAGAATTTGATCTGCTTCCACTTTCGGATCGAAAACGGCAATATTTGCTTGTTCACTAATTAAATCATTAGCAACATAAATGGCTGCAGATTCTCTGGTATCGTTGGTATCTTTTTTGAAAGCCCACCCTAAGAAAGCAATTTTTTTACCAGAAACAGTATTATACAAAGTACTGATAATATTTTTAGAGAAACGACTTTTTTGATGATCGTTCATGATGATAACTTGTTCCCAATAATCGGCAACCTCATTTAATCCATAAGATTTTGCAATGTAAACCAAATTCAAAATGTCTTTTTGGAAACAAGAACCTCCAAAACCTACAGATGATTTTAAGAATTTAGAACCTATTCTAGTGTCTAAACCTATAGCTTTAGCTACCTCATTTACATCAGCACCCGTTTTTTCACACAATTCACTCATGGCATTAATTGATGAAACACGCTGCGCTAAAAAGGCATTAGCCGTTAACTTTGATAATTCAGACGACCAAACATTCGTGGTTAAAATATTTTCCCTGTTCACCCAATTGGCATATACCTCAACTAATTTACTTATGGCAACTTGCCCTTCTGGAGTAGTATCACCACCAATAAGTACTCTGTCTGGAGCAAATAAATCTTCAATAGCTGTTCCTTCTGCTAAAAATTCTGGGTTAGATAAAATTTGAAAATTAACTCCATTTCCAGTATGATCTAAAATATCTTTAATTGCCTGAGCAGTTCTTACAGGTAAGGTTGATTTTTCAATAACGATTTTATCATTTTTGGCTACTCTTGCAATTTGTCTGGCACATAATTCGATATATTTCAAATCTGCTGCCATTCCTTTTCCAACTCCATATGTTTTTGTTGGAGTGTTTACTGAGATAAAAATTGCGTCTGCTTCATCAATAGCCTGATCAACTTCAGTGGAAAAAAATAAATTTCTTCCACGAGCTTCACCAACTACGGCATCTAAACCAGGTTCATAAATAGGAAGCAAACTTAAATCTTCATGGTTCCAAGCGTTAATTCTATCCTGATTTAAATCGACAACAGTAACTTTAATATGTGGACATTTCTGTGCGATTACTGCCATTGTTGGTCCACCAACATAACCTGCGCCTATGCAGCAAATATTTTTAATCATTTTGTTTTATTTTTAAATGGTTCCAATACCAATCGATAGATTCTTTCAATCCTTCTTTAATAGCATATTTTGGATTATAGCCTAATAAATCTTTAGCTTTATCTATACTTGCTAATGAATGAGGAATATCTCCTCCTCTATTTGGTCCGTAAATACAAGGAATATTGGCTATCTCAGCATCATATGGTTTTAGAAACTCTTTTATATATTTTATTAATTCGTTCAAAGTGGTTCTTTCTCCAAAAGCGGTGTTATAAACTTGGTTAATGGCCTCCGGATTTTGAGCCTGCAAAGCTAATTCATTCATTTGAATTACATTGTCTATATAGGTAAAATCTCTTGAAAAATTACCATCACCATTAATTACTGGACTTTCGTGATTTATAAACAAAGAAATAAACTTCGGAATAACAGCTGCATAAGCACCATTTGGTGTTTGATAGCGTCCGAAAACATTAAAATATCTCAAACCAATAGTTTCTATTCCGTACGTTTTACTGAAAACATCAGCATATAATTCGTTTACATATTTAGTAATGGCATAAGGAGATAAAGGTTTACCAATAATATCTTCTACTTTTGGCAAAGCTTCAGAGTCACCATAAGTGGAAGAGCTTGCTGCGTAAACAAATCGTTTTACGTTAGCTTCTTTTGCCGCTTGCAACATGTTTAAAAAACCAGAAACGTTAACATCATTTGTTGTTATTGGATCATTAATAGAACGAGGCACACTTCCCAAAGCAGCATGATGCAACACATAATCTGCTTTTTCAACTGCTTTTTTACAGGTCTCAAAATCTCTAATATCGCCTTCTATTAGTGTAAAATTAGAATTATTTAAAAACTTTTGGATATTGCCTTTAAATCCAGTAGAAAAATTATCTAAACAAATTACATAATTATTATTTTGTAAAAAATAGTCGCACAAATTAGAACCGATAAAACCTGCTCCACCCGTAATGACAATTTTTTTATTTTGAATAGTATAATTCACTAATTAATTATTTTTCTTATTAAATAAATTCAGTTTGTCTAATATTTTTTCTTTTAAAGTTTTAGGTTTCCTATCTTCTTCATAATAAGTACCATAACCATAGCCATAAGCACCATAACCGTAACCATAACCATAGCCGTAACCATATTTAGCTTTATTTTGGAACCCGTTAAAAATGATACTTACATTTTTAAGTTCGCCTCGCAAGTGTTTTTCATTCACAACAGAAAGCATACCACGTTTTGTAAAAGCTTGTCTTACTACATATAATGTTGCGTCAGCAAAGTGAGATAATTCTAAAGCATCAGAAACCAAACCAACAGGAGGCGTATCTAAAATAATATATTCGTATTTTGTTTTTAATTCGGCAATTAATTCCGACATAGCATCACTCATTAATAATTCAGATGGATTGGGTGGAATTGGCCCTGAAGTTATTAAATCTAAATTTGGAATATGCGATTTGTGAATAATTTCATTAGCAGTTTTTTGACCTACTAAATAGTTCACAACTCCTAAATTATTATCTACTTTAAAATCACCAAAAATTTTAGGCTTTCTTAAATCTAAACCAACAATTACTGTTTTTTTATCACTCATAGCAAAAACAGTAGCCAAATTTATAGAACAAAATGATTTTCCCTCACCTGATATAGAAGAAGTAAGCATTAATATTTTAGTGCCTTCTAGATTCTGTTTTTTGGATAAAAACTGTAAAGATGAACGAACAGCTCTGAAAGATTCGGCTAATGGCGATTTAGGTTTCTCAAAAACTGATAAATTGTTTTCAGAATTTTTCTTCCCAATAACTCCAATTATAGGAATTTTGGTTAACTGTAAAATTTCTTGTGTTGTATTTATGTTAGTATCAGATAATGCAATGATTAAAACGTACAAGAAAGGTAAAAAGAAACCTACTATTATGGCTAAAACGTAATTTATAGATCGTTTTGGACCTCTAAAACCACCTCCAACATCTTTGGCAGAATCTATAAATTCTATGTCGGAAACACTAGCTGCTTTTACAATGTCTGCTTCACTTCTTTTTTCAAGAAAAGTACTGTAAATTTTTTCTTTTAAGTCGTATTTTCTCGAAATATTGATATAATCTTGTTCTTTATCTGGCAGTGCAGTTATTGAACCTTCGGCTTCTTTTATTCGCGAATTGATACTTCTTAAATCTATGGATAAAACATTTTTAGAACTTTCAATATTATTTAAAAGTACTTTTTTTAGTGATTCCATTTGAGAATCTAATTCATTGTATAATTTAGGATTTTTAACAGTAAATGTCTTTTCGGCTCTTTCAATAGACATTTGAATTAATTTTGAAACACTAGCAATTACATTAGGATCGTCTATTCCTGCAACAGCTGGAGCAGGAAGTTTAGAATAATCTGTATTTTTCTCTAAATAACTTTTAAGAAAATTGTAATAAGAAAGTTTTCTTTTGATGTTATCTTGCTCTAAATCGAGATTAGAAATTTCTTCAGATAGTTTAGTACCTCCGGCTTCTAATTCATATACATTTGTGGTTTTTCTGAATTTTTTTAAATCCGATTCTGTATTTTTTAGTTGTCCTTCAATTTCATTTAAAGTACTGTCGATAAATCGTATTGTATTGACAGCAAAAAGATTTTTACTATCTAATTCATTTTCTCTTAAAATGGTTACGGTTGAATTTAAATATTCTACCAAACGAGCTTTATTAGAACCTTGCATGTCTAAAACAATCACAGAAAGAGCTTTAGGATCTGTATTTACGCCAATACCTTTATAAGCGGCTACAGTTGAATTAAAATCATCAAACTGTACATAAATTTCTTCGTTAAGAGTTAAAGGTTTTGAGGAATCTAAAGTAACTTGCCCGTTAAAAAACGGTAAATTTATTTCTTTATTGAACTTAAACCTACTAGTAAATTTTTTACCTGTTACTTTTATAGTGCTTGAAGAGTAATCGGCATAATGATATAACATTACCTCTTTCGCTTCCCCAAAATCTACTTCAAAATCAAATTCTGTATTAGAAACTGGTTTAATTTTAATAAGCATATTTGCCAATTGCCCTCTTTGCTTATTTATTGCAACTTTATAAGGAATTGAACCGTACGCATCAGAATAAAAATAATCGCCTTTTCTTAAGTATTTGATATAATATTGAAGCTTGTCTACAACTTTTTCGTTGTGCGATCTAGATCGTAAAGTGGTAATTACCGTTTGAACTTTATCGGAAGTGCCGCCCCAATTAAAAGTCAAACTAGTGTTGTTGGAAAACATAGGGTTACTATCATCTTTTACAACAATTGAGGCATCCATACCATAAACGCTTTCTTTACGAATATTTACATGATAAGCCCAATATATAGTAATTGACATAGAGAGTAAGAAAATTTTCCAATGCCCAAGTAACTTAACTAAAAAGCCTTTAACATCAAAACTTGCTCCTTCACCTAACAACTTAATATCTTTTGTATCAAACATTTGAGGAAATTATAAATTCTTAATTAATAAGTAGGTTGTTGTTAAAACACCAAAAAGAGAAAGTGTTGTTGTTAAAGTTTGTAAGCCATTTAAACCTAACCCTGTACTTTTTTGTTTCAAGGGTTTGATATAAATATAATCGTTGGGCTTTAAATAAAAATAAGGGGAATTAATTACATTTGCATCAGTTAAATCTAAAGTACCCGATTGGTATCCTGTTGGGATTTTTCGCATTACTACCACTTCTTTTTTGTTACCCGTAATTGGAATGTCGCCAGAATTAGCAATCGCCTCCAAAATATTCAATTTATCTTGAAAAACGGTATTGGTTCCTGTGGTTGCAATTTCTCCGTTTATCGTGTATTTAATTCCAGCTAATTTAACGGTTACAAATAAATTTGAAGCAGCGGTAAAATATTCTTCTAACAATTTTTTTTCTAATAACTTACTCACTTCATCAACGGTTTGCCCTTGAACGTTTAAAAGTCCAATCACCGGAATTCTGATATTTCCATAACCATCTACCTGATATCCACTAAAATACAACTGATCTTGAGTAACAGTACCAGTAGTTTTAGATTCTGTTTTGTTAAATATTTCAACATCTTTCGGATTTGAAGCCTTTATTTCAATAGCTACAATATCATCAACTTGTAATCTGTAAGGCTTATAAGCATCCGCATTTATTTCAATATCTGCAACTTTATCTTTATTTTTTTCTAAATAAAGCGTATCCTTGAACGGAATACATGAAGCTAACAATTGAAATATAAAGAATATTTTTATGTTTTTTATAAAAAATTTCATAAGTTCATTTTAGATTTTACAAATATACTTTTTCCAAATTAATTTAAAAGAATTACATCGATTTAATTGAGGATTCAAAAGGAATTCTATGCAACAAACTTCTTCCAAGTGTAACTTCATCAGCATATTCCAATTCATCACCAACAGAAATGCCTCGCGCAATTGTAGAAACGTTGATATTAAACGCTTTAATTTGCTTAAAAATATAAAAATTAGTAGTATCACCTTCCATTGTAGAACTGAGTGCAAAAATAATTTCAGAAACTTTTTGTTCTTGTACTTTTTCAACCAAAGAAGTAATGTTTAATTGGCTTGGAGAAATGCCTTCTATTGGAGAAATTTTCCCACCCAAAACATGATAAATTCCTTTATACATTCTTGTATTTTCGATGGCCATTACATCTCTAACATCTTCTACTACACAAACTATGGAATGGTCACGAGTTGGATTATTACAAATTTCGCAAATTGTATGATCTGAAATATTATGACAATTTTGACAATAAATTATTTCATTTCGCATTTTAGTTAAAGCTTCCGTTAATAATATCGTTTGTTCGGAAGGTTGTTTTAACAAATGAAGCACTAAACGCATGGCAGTACGCTTACCAATTCCTGGCAGCATTGCTACTTCATTAACCGCATTTTCTAATAATTTTGATGAGAATTCCATTATGCAAATATATTAAAAAGAAAAAACCTATTTACATTTATAAATAGGCTTCTAAAAGATTTTAGGCTGTATTATTCTATAATTTTTGCAGAAATAATTGCCCTTTTTGCTTCTTTACCAAACTTTTCTTTTACAGCAGGCTCATACATTGATGTGATAACAATACATTCATTTTCTCCTGAATGTTTCACTAAAACTTCCATGAAAATTTCTGTACCATTTTCAACTGTTATATTTCCTGTATAGAAAAATATTTTTTTACCCGCATGATCAAATTCTCCGGTTTTTAAATTTTTGATTCCTTCTGGCGCTTCTTTTTTCATTTCAGCAATTAAATCTGAATATTTTTTCGGCACTACCATTCCAATCAAAGCTGCTTTAGGTGTATTAG
Organism: Flavobacterium difficile; assembly: GCF_011392115.1. Taxonomy (GTDB): domain Bacteria; phylum Bacteroidota; class Bacteroidia; order Flavobacteriales; family Flavobacteriaceae; genus Flavobacterium; species Flavobacterium difficile. Next base: position 37,176 of record NZ_JAAJBT010000002.1, on the reverse strand, counting down.
AAAAATATGCGTTGCCTTCACTCTCTGGATAAACCGACTTGTTAAAATCCATTTCAATTAATACTTCTGGCGCATTTTCAAAATCTTCTACAATTTCTTCTTGACCAAAAGAAAAGGAAACCGATAATAGAGTTAGAAAATAAAATAACTTTTTCGTAAGTAGGTTTTTCATCTCAATAAATTTAATTTTTCCAAATGTAAACAAATATGCTTTGAATTTACATTATTCTGTTATTTTTGTAAAAAAAACTTATGCAACCAAGTACTATATTAATTTTTTTTCTTTCCTATTTTATCGTTTTGTTCGGAATTTCTTATTTCATGAACAAAAAATCAGGAAGTAGTAACGATACTTTTTTTAAAGCCAATAGTAAATCACCATGGTATTTAGTTGCTTTTGGAATGATTGGTACCGCACTTTCGGGTGTAACTTTTATTTCTGTTCCTGGAGCAGTTGAAGCGAATCAATTTGCTTATTTTCAATTCATTTTAGGAAACGCTATAGGTTTTATAATTGTGGCAACTGTTTTATTACCATTATATTACAAACTGAATCTGACTTCAATTTACACCTATATCGAACAACGTTTAGGATATTTCAGCTACAAAACGGCTTCGTTTATTTTTTTATTAAGTAGAACAATTGGTTCTGCATTCCGTTTATATTTGGTAGTTTTAGTATTGCAACGTTTCGTTTTTAATGAATTTAAAATCCCATTTGCAATTACTGTTTTAATCAGTTTAGCACTAATTTTCGCTTACACTTATAAAGGCGGATTAAAAACCATAATTATTACCGATACTTTACAAACGGTATTTTTAGTGGCTTCTGTTTTCTTTACCATTTATTTTGTTTGCCAAAGTTTAGATTTTGGATTATCTGAAGCTATTGCAGAAATAAATACTTCAAAATATTCGAAAATTTTCTTTTTTGAAGATTTTATAGGTTCTGGTCAACATTTTATAAAACAAATTTTAGGTGGAATTTTTGTAACCATCGCTATGGTTGGTTTAGATCAAGATTTGATGCAGAAAAACTTAAGCTGTAAAAACATCAAAGAAGCACAAAAAAACATGTTTACTTTTACAGGGATTTTTGTAGTTATCAATTTATTTTTCTTAAGTGTGGGTGCACTTTTATATTTGTATGCTGCTAAAAATAACATTGCTGTTCCAACTTTAAATGGTGATGTAAGAACCGATTTATTATTTCCAGAAATTGCGTTCAATCATTTCGCCTTAGTTCCGGCAGTTGTGTTTTTGTTAGGATTAACAGCTGCTACTTTTGCCACAACCGATTCGGCTTTAACAGCATTAACGACTTCCTTTTGCATTGATTTTTTAGGCATGGAGAAAAAAGAAGAAACAAAAGACACTGTAAAAACAAGACATTTGGTTCATATCGGATTTTCTTTAGCAATTTTTATTGTGATTCTGATATTTAATTCGTTAACCAATCAATCGGTTGTGAAACTAATTTTTAAAGTCGCATCGTATACTTACGGACCGCTTTTAGGTTTATTTGCTTTCGGAATTTTAATTAAAAATCGTTCCGTAAAAGACAAATTGGTGCCTTTTATTTGTTTACTATCACCAGCCATTACTTATTTAATCAGTGTGAATTCTGGAATTGATCCTAAAGCGCCAAAACTAATTCCATACGCATTCGCAGAAGAATTAATTATCGTAAATGGATTGATAACGTTTATGGGATTGTATGTAATTAGTAAAACAACAAAAGTAAAAAGCTAAATATTGAACTTAAAAAATACTATTTTTACTTTTTACTTTTTACTTTTTACTTTCGATTAATACTGATTTGTAGCTAACAAAACCAAAGTACAAGCCACTTCAAACTCAACATTATTCTGTTTCAATATTTCGTAAAATTCAGGATTTTCGGTTCCTGGATTAAAAATTACACGTCTAGGTTGTAAAGAAATAATATAGTCGTAATATTCTTGTTGGTTTTTCGGATTTAGATATAATGTAACCGTATCAACTCTGTTGAAAGGTATTTTTGTGGTTTCAATTTTCACATCTAAGGCCATTCCTTCTTTTGTACCAATAGCTACAACTTGATGACTTTTATCGATTAGACTATGAATCGCTTTATATGCATATCGTTCTTTGTTTGTGGTTGCGCCTAATACTAGAGTTTTCATGTTTATTTTATTTTTAGTTTTGATAATTTTAGTCACGAATTATTAAACTCATCGAAAACAACCTTCATAGTATTCGAAAATTCGAGGCAAAAATCTGTTTTATTTTTATCTAAATTACTAAATGTTTTTTAATTTACATTTAAATAATTCTATTTTAAATTCTATCTTTGGATAACAAGATATATTTGCAAAAAAACTATGGACATTTTTATTTATTTATTTGCCGCTTTATTTTCCGTTTTAAATCCGATTGGAACTGTTCCTATTTTTGTGGGATTAACTCAAGGCTACACTTCAGCGGAACGTTCAAAAACTTCGCTTATTACTTCAATCAACGTTTGCATTATCTTGTTAATTTCTTTTTTTGTTGGTCAATATGTTTTAGAATTTTTCGGTATAACAATTACCGCTTTACGTATTGCTGGAGGAATTATTATTGCTAGTTCCGGTTTTTCTTTATTGAATGGAAATTTTAGTAAGAATAAAGGAATCAATAAAAAAGTACAAAAAGAAGTAGAAACGCGACAGCATATCGCATTGACACCTTTAGCAATGCCCATGTTAGCTGGTCCAGGTTCTATTTCGTTATTAATTGCCTATTATCAAGAATTAAGTGAATCAGGTAACAAAATTACCAGTTCAGAAATTTTATTTTCTTGTGTTGCCATTTTGGCTGTTGCTGCTCTGATTTATTTGGTATTAAGAAGCGCACATTATTTAGCCAAAATATTAGGTTCTTCTGGAATTGTGGCCATTTCAAGAATCATTGGGTTTTTAACAATTGCAATCGGAATTCAATATATCATTAGTGCTACTTTAAGTATCATCAGAGGAATTTAATACTGAATTTCAATTCATTAACCGATTAACTTTAACTTTTGTTTGTTTTAAAACTAGCTGTTTTTTTGTATCTTCATATAAAAATTTCTCATGAAGATATTACTAACTGGAGCAAACGGCTATGTAGCCAGACGTTTATTACCTGAGCTTTTACAATTAGGTTATGATGTGGTGTGCGCAGTTAGAGACAAAAACCGATTAGGACTAGACGACGAAACGTTGCAAAAAATATCTATTTGGGAAGTTGATTTCACGAAACCTTATGAAGCCACAGCCGTTCTAAAAGATGTTGATATTGCTTATTACATGATTCATTCTATGTCGACCTCCATTGGCGACTTTGATGAATTAGAAAAAACTTCTGCTAAAATTTTTAATAAATATGTTGCAGATTCTCCTATTAAACAAGTTATTTATTTAAGTGGAATTGTTAATAATAATTCGTTATCCAAACATTTACAATCGCGTTTAAATGTAGAACATATCCTGTTTTCTGGAAGTTATAATTTAACCGTTTTACGAGCTGGAATCATTGTAGGATCTGGAAGTTCTTCTTTTGAAATCATTCGAGACTTATGTGAAAAACTTCCGATAATGATCGCTCCAAAATGGGTTTTAACTCGAACGCATCCCATTGCAATTAGAGATGTTTTACGTTATTTAACTGGTGTGATAAACAATTCGAAAACCTATAACAAATCTTTTGATATTGCCGGGCCAAACATTTTAACGTACAAACAATTAATGGAACAATATGCGGAAGTTAGAAACTTAAAACTAAAAGTGTATAATTTCCCTTTGATGACTCCTAGATTGTCCTCGTATTGGTTATTTTTCGTCACCTCAACTTCTTACTATTTAGCAGTAAATTTAATCAATAGTTTGAAAGTCGAAGTGATTGCAAAAGATTCAGAAATTAAAAAAATTATTCCGTTTGAGGGCACAACTTATAGAGAAGCCATACAATTAGCTTTTGATAAAATCGAACAAAATTCTGTGCTTTCAAGTTGGAAAGATAGTTTAACTAGTAGCCGATTGAATCAGCCGCTTTCCAATTACATTCAAATTCCGAAATACGGGTGTTTTAAAGACAAAAAGAGAATAAAAATTTCAGATGCTACACAAACTTTAGAGAATATTTGGTCTATTGGAGGCAATCGCGGTTGGTATTATGCCACTTGGATATGGAACATTCGCGGCATTTTAGACAAAGCGTTTGGAGGAATTGGGATTAGAAGAGGAAGAACACATCCCACGCATTTAGATAATGGTGATGCCTTAGATTTTTGGCGTGTTTTATTGGCAGATAAAGCAAATAAACGTTTATTATTATTTGCAGAAATGAAAGTTCCCGGTGAAGCTTGGCTAGAATTTAGAATTGACAAAACCAATACGTTACATCAAACTGCTACGTTTAGACCACATGGTATTTGGGGAAGATTGTATTGGTATGCCATGTTACCTTTTCACTTTTTTATTTTCGATGGCATGATAAAAAATATTTCCAAATTTAAAACGAATCAAAAATAAAAAAATCCCGATTTCAATTAGAAGTCGGGATTTTTTTAATCTATATTTTATATTATTCTACTTTCGGTAAGAAAACTTCAGCCATCATACAACGCGCGCTTCCACCTCCACAAGCTTCGATAATGTCTAAACTTACTTGTAAAATTTCACAGTGTTTTTCAATTTTATCAATCTGTGCTTTGGTTAAACTTTGATAAGCCGAATTGCTCATCACTAAATAACGTTTGTCATCTTTCCCACGAACTTGTAACATATTTCCAGCGAAATTATTCACTTGCTCTTCTGTGATTAAGATAATTTCTTTTCCATCCGCTTTTAAGTTTTCTAAAACCATTTTGCGTTCTTTCTTATCATCGATACAATCTGCACAAATTACGGCGAATGTTTCTGCGATGCACATCATAACATTGGTGTGATAAATCGCTTTTCTCTCTCCATCAACCGTTTGAAACGCTTCGAAGATAATTGGCGACATGTCAAAATCTTCGCAAAACTCAATCATTAATTCTTCATCCGATCTTGGAGAAAGTGCACAATAGGCTTTATTGAATTCTCTATCTAAAATTAAACTTCCTGTGCCTTCTAAATAAATAGTATCTTCTTCAGCAGAAGTATAATCCATAATTTCAGTGATTTCGAAACCTTTGTCTTCTAAAACATCTAAAATATCTTCTCTTCTTTCTAATCTTCTGTTTTCAGCAAACATGGGATATAAAGCTACATCACCCGTTTCATGAAATGAAATCCAATTGTTAGGAAAAATACTATCTGGCGTATCTGGTTCTTTTTTATCTTGAATTACAATTACATTTACACCAACATGTTTTAGTTTTTCTACGAAAGCATCAAATTCTTGAACTGCTTTGAAATTTATGGTTTCTGGTGTTACATCATCTAAAACTTTTTGGTAATAGTTGTTCACAGCCGTTTCTTCATTTCTACGAAACGCCACAGGACGAATCATTAATATGGTGTTTGTGGTTTGTCTCATAAGTATAATTAGGATTTATGATTTGAATTTCAAAAATTATTTTGTTAAAGCATCTACTACCGACTCTACTAAAGAAAGGGTAACTTCTGCCATCGTATTTACTTTTTCATCTAAACACGGATTAACTTCTACAAATTCCATACAAACGGTTTTTTTGTTTTTCGCTAACAAAGTTAAAATAGCTTGTGCCTCTTCAGGTTTTAAACCGTTTTTAACAGGTGTACCCGTTCCATGAGAGGTTAATTCTGGATCCATTGAATCTACATCGAAAGAAACATAAATAAGATCGCAAGCACTCAACTTAGTTTCTATTTCATTAATAATAGTGGTCACACCTTTCGAACGCACCTCATCAACTGGATAGTTTTTAATTTGAAGTCGTTCCATAATTTTATTTTCTTGCTCTTCAGTATCTCTAACTGCAATATACACAACATCTTCTGGCAAGGCTTTAGGACTAATTCCGCCTACTTCTTTTAGTTTATTCCAATACGTTATGGTTTCTTCTGACAAATCATTCACTTTACATGATATATTGTCTTCATTTAAAACAGTAGCTAAAGGCATACCGTGTAAATTCCCAGATGGAGTTGTATAAGGTGTATGAATGTCTGCGTGAGCATCAATCCAAACGATGCCTATTCTTTGATTCGGGTAAGCTGTTTTAATTCCAGCAATAGTTCCACCAGCAGAACCATGATCAGCCGCAAGTAACAATGGAAATTTTTGTTGTAATAATGCTGTTGAAACTTTTTGATTTAAATCGGTATAAACATCTAATAAACCATCAATACGTTTGGCATATTGGAATCTGGTAGTTTGATCTAAAAGATGATTTACTTCAACTATATTTTCTATTGGATACTTTGCAAAAAAAGTTTTATTATTTTTCCTGGCTGCTGTAAAAACAGCAATCGGACCTAATGATGCACCTCTCGTTCCAGCTGTGATTTCGGAATTATTAATTAAAAATACTATATCTCGACTCATAATTTTTTTAGTTGATAGATTACAAATATAGAAAAATGAAAACGATTGCGAAACTTTGAAAGTTGCTTTTACATTAATTCTTCCATTGTTAGCAAATTATTAATTTTAGGCTCCAAAAAATTTTATGTTGCATATTGATTACTAATCTTTTATCTTTGAGAAAACTAAAAATTTAATTATCATGGGATTATCAAATTTTTTTAGCTCTTTATTTGGAAAAGCTAAACAAACAGCAGAAAGTGCAAGTGAAAATATTTCAGAATTTGCAGACCAAGCGATGGACAAAGCCACAGAAGTTGTAGCGGATGTAAAAGAAAAAGTAGAAGAAGTTGCAGAAACAGCTTCTGCGAAATTAGAAGAAATGGGTGTGCCGGAACAAGTTTCACAATTTGTGGATACTGCAAAAGACAAACTTTCTGAAGCTACCGATTGGGCAGAAGAAAAAGCTACTGTAGCCAAAGAAAAAATTACTGAAATTGTAGATACAGTAGAGGCTAAAGTGGAAGATGTTACTGGTGATAAAACGGAAGAAACTCCTTCTGCAGAAGCTTAGTATAAAAAATAAATAAAATTATAAATCCCAAATTCCAATTTTAATGAAAGGAATTTGGGATTTTTTATTGAGATTCAGAACTCGATTTTGAAAAAAGATTATTATAAATTTAATTTTCCTACAATTTTCTTAATATCTTGTTCTTTTGCTTTTGGATAAATAAACAATACATCTTGTTTGTCTACTATGATATAATCTTTCAAACCGTCAATTACGACTAGCTTTTTACCTTCGGTTCGGATGATGTTATTTGTGGCATTCTCTAAAAACACATTAGCATTAACGATAGCATTATTCGATTCGTCTTTATCTAATTTATCGTATAAGGAACCCCAAGTTCCTAAATCGTTCCAATCAAAAGTAGCTGACAATACGAAAACATTTTGAGCTTTTTCTAAAATCGCATAATCAATGGAAATGTTTTCAGCTAATGGATAATTTTCAGCAATAAAAGCTTTTTCTTCAGTGGTGTTATAAGCGTCAAATCCCTTTAAAAAGTGGGCGTACATTTCTGGTTGAAAACGTTCAAAAGCAGCTACAATAGATTTTACACTCCAAATAAATATTCCGGCATTCCACAAGAAATTTCTACTTTGAATGAATTTTTGAGCCGTTTTATAATCTGGTTTTTCTCTGAATTGTGCTACTTTTTTTATTAATCTAGAATCTAATTTATCGTACTCAATATATCCATAACCTGTATTAGGGAAAGTTGGCAAAATCCCTAAAGTCATCAAAGTATCTTGTGTTTCACAATAATTGAAAGATTGTTTTAAATTCGCAGCAAATTGCATTTCGTCTTCAATCCAATGGTCACTTGGTGCAACTAAAATTAAAGCATCTGGATTTTGTTTTTTAATTTTTAAAGAAGCATATAAAATACAAGGCGCCGTATTTCGCATGGCTGGTTCTAAAATCACTTGCTCCTGAGTTACAGAAGGCAATTGTTCTAAAACAATATCGTTATAACTCTCATTGGTAAGAATTAAAATATTTTCTTTTGGAATAATTTGCGACAAACGACTAAACGTTTTCTGAATTAGCGTTTCGCCAGTTCCTAACATATCATGAAATTGCTTTGGATACTCAGCGGTACTTACTGGCCAAAACCTAGATCCTACTCCACCTGCCATTAATATGGCGTAATAATTTTTATTCATTTTATTTTGAATTTCTTTAATTTGAAATTACTTCTACTTCTGCATTAGGTTGAAACAAGAACATGCGACCTGTACTCATTTCTAAACATTCGTATCGTTTGACACGCAAGGCTATTTTTTTAAAAACCTTTCCATTTTTAATTCGAAAAACACTTCCGAAAGGAATTTCAAAGATATAATTATTCTCTGTATTTCTTTCATCAAATTGTTTTAATGCTAAAGATAAAGTCGCATCCGTATCAGAACTCGCTTTCGGATTTCTAAAATGCCTTGCCATTAAAGGTAAAATTTGATGTGGAAAAATTTCAGGGCGAATAAACGGAATCATTAAATGTTGAAAGGTAATTTTCCATTCGGTTCCGTGTGGTAAAATGTTTCTACCATATTTTTCAAAAGCTACCAAATGTGCAATTTCATGAACTAATGTCATTAAAAATCGGTATTTATTCAAATTGGCATTGACTGTAATTTGATGAAACCCGTCTGGATGTCTTCGATAATCGCCATGACGCGTTTGTCGCTCATTTACAATCTTCAAATGTACGTGATTGGCTTTTATCAGTTCGAAAACAGCTTCAACTGCGTGTTCTGGCAAATATTTTTGTAAAACTTCTGACATTAATTTATGATTTCCAGTTGTCAAATTTTATCGTACATTTCAATTATGGCGTTGTAGAACTCACTTGCAATACTTTTCCGTTGTAATACTTATTCCCAGTTAAAGCGAAGTTATAAATATAATCGGCCATTTCTTTAGCTGAAAGTGGTGCTTCGTAACCAGGAAAAGCTTCTTGTAACATTTCAGTATTTACAGAACCTAAGGCTAAAACATTGAAAGCGATTCCGTTTTCTTTGTATTCTTCAGCCAATAATTCTGATAAGGTAATGACTGCGCCTTTGCTTGAACTGTAAGCAGAAAGTCCGGCAAATTTCATACTGCCTTGAATGCCGCCCATTGAACTTATGGTTACGACATGACTTCCTTTTTCCATAAATGGAATACAGATTTTGGTTAATTCGGCTACAGCAAAAACATTTACTTTATAGATATTTTGAAATTCTTGTGTGGTAATTTCTGTAAAATTCTTATGCAATAAAGCGCCCGCATTGTGAAGTAGCACATCTACTTTCTTCCAAGTTTTCTCCACAAAATCTCCTACTTGTTGCAATTGATTTTCATCTGAAATATCTATTGGCAAACAGGTAATATTTTCGTGATCGATTAAAGTTTGAGGTGTTTTTCTTGAAATTGCTAAAACATTATAACCAGCATTAGCAAACTGCAAAGCCATTTCGTAACCAATTCCGCGAGAAGTTCCTGTAATTATTATATTTTTATTTTTCATTTAATTTGATTTCTTTAGTCGGTGCATTCATCATTTTTTCTAAAACAGGAATCGTTTTATTTACAACAGTTGTAATATGTGCGGTGTTCATCAATTCAAATTCGTCATCTGGTTGGTGGTAAAACTGAAAATTTTCAAAATCGAAAGTCGAAACCGTTTGAGCAGGCACATTAAATTCGTCATAAAAAGGAAAATTATCAGATGCTCTAAACAACATGTATTTTGTTTCTGCTGGAATATATCCTACCAATTTATCTCCCGAATATTCATTCATTTTGGCAGCCATATTACTTTTTCCAAAACCAGTGATATACATTAGCATATCTCTATTTTGCATCGGCACACCCACCATTTCGTAATTGAACATAAAATACAAATTCATATTTTGTTGTTTCAATTTAGCGGCTAAATGTTTAGAACCCAACAAACCTTTTTCTTCAGCTGAAAAGAACACAAATAATAAACTTCTTTTGTTAGATTTAGCTTGAGCAAAATATTTAGCAACTTCGGTTACTGATGTTGTACCTGCTGCGTTGTCATTAGCACCATTTCCAATATCATCACCATTTACAGCTGCGATTTTACCAATATGATCGTAATGCGCTCCTATAATTACAAATTCATTTTTTAAAACAGGATCTGTACCTTCTATATAACCCACAATATTGTAAGATGTTTTTTCATAGTTCGAAAGTGTATCGCGGTACGATTTAAAATACGGTTTGATCCCGTTTTCTTTTAAAATATTTTCCAAATAAACAGCTGCTTTTTCAATGCCTTTACTTCCAGAATTTCTTCCTTCTAATTCATCAGAAGTTAAATATTTTAGCGTTTTGGAAACATTTTCTTCTTTAGCAAAGGCGGTTACCTCTTTAGTACTATTTTTTGGTGCTTCTTCAATTATTTCTGGAGTAGGCAACATTTTTGATGGACCACAAGCGATTGCCAAAAGGCCCAATTGGAAAAGAACTATTTTTTTCATGTTTTAATTATTTGTGAATTGTTGGTGAATAACTTCTGCTGTAACACGCCCTGTTTTCATGGCTGCGTTGATGGAACCATTTAGTAAATGATCACCACAGATAAATAGCGTATCATTAATTTGAATTTGTGAAGTTATCACTTCATCGGAAACCTGCTCTTGATTAGGCAAAGCATACGGAATTCGGTAGGTTTGCAAGTGATTCCATTTGTCTACTTGTTGACCAAACCATTGTTTCAATTCCGCTTTCATATTTTCTGATAAAATGGCATCGTCTTCTGAAGGAATTCCGTTGTACGAAACAGAAAGTAAAACTTTTCCTTTTGGCGCATAATGTTCTGAAACGTTAGACATGACAGTAATATTATTGACCCATTTTTTAGTTGTTGAGGCATTTAAAATCACAACTGCTTGCTGAGTTGGTGCTTCTTCCGCTTCAAAATAAACATTGGTAACTTGTTGAAAATTTTGTTTTTCTTTCGGTATATAAGAACTTGCAAAAGCAGTAGCTTCTGTAGCTATAATGACTTTTTCAATTGGTAAAATAGTTCCATTTTCAAAATGTATTGAATTATTCTCGATGGCAACAACTTTATGATGATAGTGAATCGTATCTTCAGGAAGCATTTCGACTAACTGTTTTGGAATTTCTTCCATACCCAATTCCGGTATAGCAGCATCACCTTCCGAAAACATTTTTAAGACAAAATCGAACATATTGCTAGACGTTTTCAATTCGTTTTCTAAAAATATTCCTGAGAAAAAAGGTTGATAAAAGCGTGATATCATGGTGTCACTAAAACCATATTCTTTTAATTTTAAACGGGTTTCCGTTTGAGGCTGCTTAAACAAAGAAGGAAGTGATAGTTTAACTAATTTATTTTTTAGCAAAAAAGTATTTATTTTATCTTTTATGGAACCTGCTGGTGCTAAAAGGGTTGAAAACAAAGAAGAAGGTCTACGGAATGGATCGGCAATATCAAACTGTCCCCCATCATATAAAACCTTTGCACCAGGCAAAAATCTTTTCAGCTTTAATTTTTTATAATCTAACAAGGCTTTAGCTTCTGGATATTCGGTTAACAAAACTTGAAAACCTCTGTCTAAGCGAAAACCATTAACAAGATCTGTTTTGATTCGACCACCAGCGCGATCTGTTGCTTCGAAAATTTGTACGGGATAGCCTTTTTTATGTAAATAAACAGCCGCAGTTAATCCTGAAATACCGGCTCCTATGATAGTAATAGTTGGTTTCATTGTTACTTATAATTCTAACGTTAAAAATACTAATTAAACGTACATAAACCAAAAATCCCGTCAGGTATTTACGAGACGGGATTTTTATATAATTAAATTAAAAATTAAGCTAACATAGTAACTGGATTTTCAATAAATTGTTTTAAAGTTTGTAAAAACTGAGCTCCTGTTGCACCATCAATCGTTCTATGATCGCAAGCTAGAGAAAGCATCATGGTGTTACCCACTACAATTTGTCCGTCTTTAACTACTGGTTTTTCAACAATAGCTCCAACAGATAAGATAGCAGAATTTGGTTGATTGATAATCGAATTAAACTCTGTGATTCCGAACATACCTAAGTTAGAAATGGTGAAAGTACTACCTTCCATTTCCGTTGGTAATAATTTTTTAGATTTTGCTCTTCCTGCTAAATCACGAACTCCAGCGCCAATTTGAGACAAACTCATTTGGTCTGTAAAGTTTAAAACTGGTACTACTAATCCGTCTTCAACGGCAACAGCTACACCAATATTCACGTGGTGATTGATAAGAATTGCATCTTCTCTCCATTGTGAATTAATTTTTGGATGTTTTTTCAAAGCCATAGCTGAGGCTTTAATCACCATATCATTAAAGGAAACTTTAGTATCTGGAACAGTATTAATTACGGCTCTAGATTTCATAGCTTCATCCATAGCCACCTCAATTACTAAATTGTAATGTGGTGCTGTAAATAGAGATTCTGCTAAACGTTTCGCTATAATTTTTCGCATTTGCGAATTTTTGATTTCTTCTGTAAATTTTTCTCCGTTTGGAACAAAAACTTTTGCTGGAGCAGCAGCCTCTACAGAGGTTTCAGCTACGGTTTGAACTGGAGCACTTACTGTTGAAGGAATAAAGTTTTCTACATCAGATTTTGTAATTCTACCGTTCTCACCCGAACCTTTTACTTGAGCTAAATTGATTCCTTTCTCCGAAGCAATTTTTTTAGCTAAAGGCGAGGCAAAAATTCTCTCATTAGGGTTAGAAGCTGCAATTGGAGTGCTTGAAGTTACTTCAGTTTGCGCTTCAGCTTTAACTTCTTCTACTTTTGGAGCTTCAACATTACCACCAACTGTGTAATTAGCAGCAATTCCAGAAACATCTGTTCCTGCTGGTCCTAAAATAGCTAATATAGTATCTACTGGAGCTGTTCCACCTTCTTCAACACCAATATATAATAAAGTACCTGCATTGAAAGATTCGAATTCCATTGTAGCTTTATCGGTTTCAATTTCAGCTAAAATGTCTCCTTCTTTTACAGTATCTCCAACTTTTTTTAACCAAGTAGCTACTGTTCCTGTTGTCATCGTATCTGACAAACGCGGCATAGTTACCACTTTAACTCCTGCTGGAATTTCAGTTTTAGCTGGAGCAGTTACTGGAGCATCAGCTTTTACTTCTGCAACTGGAGTTTCTTCAACTTTTGGAGCATCTCCAGATAATAAAGCTGAAATATCTTCACCTGCTTTTCCAACAATAGCTAATAATGAATCTACTGGAGCTGATTCACCTTCTTGTATTCCGATATGTAACAACACACCATCGTAAAAAGATTCAAATTCCATTGTAGCTTTATCGGTTTCGATTTCTGCTAAAATTTCACCTGTTTTAATGGTGTCACCCACTTTTTTCAACCAGGTTGCTACAGTTCCTTCCGTCATCGTGTCGCTTAAGCGCGGCATTGTGATTTTTTCTGCCATAATTTATAGTCTGTGAGGAATAAATGGATAATTTTCTTGTTCATACACAACATCGTATAATTGTTGCGCTTCTGGGAATGGAGATTCTTCAGCGAATTTTTCACACTCTGCCACTAAATCATTAACCCTTTGATCGATTGCTTCGATTTCTGCATCTGTAGCGTAATTTTTTTCTTTAATCACATCTAAAACCTGCGTAATTGGATCGATTTTTCTATATTCTTCTACTTCTTCTTTAGTTCTGTAATGTTGCGCATCCGACATAGAATGCCCTCTGTATCTGTAGGTTTTCATTTCTAAGAAAGTTGGGCCATCACCTCTGCGAGCTCTTTCTATCGCTTCATGCATTGCCTCTGCTACTTTAACTGGGTTCATAGCGTCTACCGGTCCGCAAGGCATTTCGTAACCTAAACCTAATTTCCAAATATCTGTATGGTTGGCTGTTCTTTCCACAGAAGTTCCCATCGCATAGCCATTGTTTTCACAAATAAATACAACAGGTAATTTCCATAACATCGCCATATTGAAAGCTTCATGCAATGAACCTTGACGAGCAGCACCATCACCAAAATAAGTTAGAGTAACTCCGCCTGTTTCGAAATATTTATCAGCAAAAGCCATACCTGCACCAACAGGAATTTGTGCACCAACGATACCATGACCTCCATAAAAACCTTGTTCTTTTGCGAAAATATGCATTGAACCACCCATACCTTTTGAAGTACCAGTTACTTTACCAAGTAATTCAGCCATAACTGCTTTTGGATCTACACCCATACCAATTGGTTGTACGTGATTTCTGTAAGCGGTAATCATTTTATCTTTTCCGCCTAACTCCATAGCATGTAATGCACCTGCCAAAACAGCTTCTTGTCCATTATATAAATGAAGAAATCCTCTTACTTTTTGTTGTATATATAACGCAGCTAATTTGTCTTCAAACTTTCTCCAAAACTGCATGTCTTCATACCATTTTAGATATACTTCTTTTGTAATTGGTTTCATTATAATTGATTTGTTTGTTTAATTTTATTTTTTACGAACCACAAAAATACTACAACGTATTTTATTCTAAAAATTAATTGAGGCTTAAATTTAGAAATTAATGGATTTAATTTATTTTTTATTAACGAAATCGTTATAAATTACTTTTATCAAACATAAAAGGCAATAAATTTTTTAATGAATCTGATTTATAAACCGCTCCTTTTGCTCCCATAAAATAAATTTCAATAGGTAAATCTTGTTTGATTTCATATTCTGCGATAGACTGACGACAAGATCCGCAAGGTGGAATTGGATTTTCAGAATCTCTATCTGAAGGTGTTGCAGAAATAAACAATTTCACAATTTTTTGATTAGGATAATTCGCACCCGCATAAAAAATCGCAACACGCTCTGCACACAATCCAGATGGGTAAGCTGCATTTTCCTGATTTGAACCTTGTAAAACAACACCATTATCTAAAACTACTGCCGCTCCGACTTGAAATTTTGAATAGGGCGCGTAGGCTTTCTTTCTGATTTCAATGGCCTGATTCATATATTCTTTTTCTGAAAAAGACAATTCATCAAAAGACTCAAAAACTGATAATTTAGTTGCTATTTGTATTTCCTTCATATTGATATGAGCTATTATTTATTTTTTTAGGAAAAAAAATCCAAATTCAAAAAAATTGAATTTGGATTTTTTATGATTATTTAAACTATTAATTGTCATCGTATTCGTCACCGAAATTAAAAGTCAGAGAAAAACGTAAAGTGTTCTCTAACGGATTTCTTACCTTAGATGCTGAAAACAAGTAAGACACATCAATATTAACTATATTGTACTTAAAACCTGCGCCTAAAGTTAAATACTTTCTAGCTCCTTTTTCTACACTTTCATTAAAATAACCTGTTCTAAGCGCAAAGGAATCTTGATACCAATATTCTGCACCTAAAGCCCAGGTAAACTCTTTTAATTCTTCCGAAAAACCATCAGGTGCATCTCCAAAAGATTGAAAAATACCACTTGTCCAGCTGATATTTCTATAATCTTGATTGTTTATAGCATTTTGTTCAGATTGCGTTACATCTTCAGGATCTGTAAAATCGCCATCACCGTTTGTGTCTATAGGAGAACCAGCAATTTGTGGAGTAGGCACTAATAATTTAGTAACTTCTCCAATTACGCTAACTTTATTGTAATCGTCAAAAATAAAATCGAAAGCACCACCTAAACGCATGTTAGCCGGAATAAAGTTTTCATTTAATTGATCGTTATCGTATGAGATTTTTGGTCCTAGGTTTTGAAAATTGAAACCTGCTCTCCATTTCCCATTGAAACTATCATAGGCTTCTTCTTCGGATTGATAAATACCTGAAATATCAACTGCAAATGTAGAAGCGGGTCTTGAATCTGTATTTGCATCTGGAATTTTCAAATTAGAACGAATGTATCTACCAGCAATTCCCATCGCAAAATCTGGACTTAACTTCAATGAATAAGAACCATCAATCGCTAATTCATTCGGACTTACAGTTCTTCCAGGATCATCGAAAGAATTTCTTAATTCGATATCTCCTAAACCGAAATAACGTAAACTTCCCGCAAAAGCCATACGGTCGTTAAACCTATTAAAATAAGTTATTTGACCTAAAGAAATGTCGTTTGCAATACTTGTTAAATATGGCGTATAACTCATAGAAAATCCTTGTTGCTGTTTTGAAAAAGCATATTTAGAAGGATTATACTGTTGCGAATACGCATCAGTAGAAGTTGCTACACCCATATCTGCCAAACCAGCTGAACGAGCATCTGCAGCAATTAATAAAAAGGGAACTCCAGTAGTAATTACTCTATCTTGTGCTTTAGTAAATTGAGCAACTAAAAGGATTGGTAATAATTTAATTAGATTTTTCATCTGTTTGATTTGGTTAATACTATTTGTTTCAGATGTAATTTTATTTCAATAATTATATTTTTTTTATGCAAGCCAACAAATATACATTTTTTTTATAGGATTACAAGTTTTTCTATTTTTTCTGTTTTCTTGCCTGTTACAGACGATTTAACAGTTAACTTATAAACATAAACGCCCTTACCAATTTTATCTCCAAAGTCGTCTTTTCCATCCCATTTAATATCTCTTGAAGTAAAACCCTCATTTACAACGGTTTGATTTATTGTTTTCACTATCTTACCTGTAATTGTAAGAATTTGCACTTGAACATCTAAAGGCTCAAAAGGACGATTGTGATTGAACCAAAACTCTGTATAACTTACAAATGGATTGGGATAATTTAATACATTTTTGAGCTCTAAATCCCCATCACCAATAACCACAAACTGAATTTCACCAGTAATTAAATTATTATAAACATCCCATGCTTTAAATAAAATGGTATGTAAACCAGGTGCTAAATCTCTAAAAGGATAGGTAACTTTTCCTTTTTTATAATTATCAGTCTCTGTTTCATAATAATCATTTAAAATAAATGGATTATTTTCATTTCCATCTAGTATCGCTACAATATCATGTCCGATTCCACTGGCTGTATTAATCCCATTTTCATCTTCTAAAAACGCCAAGAAAATTGGCGACTCATTTGTAATACCTCCACTAACAAAATTAGTATCATTCATATACAACTTAAGCTTTGGAGGCGTTGTATCGGCTGGTGCTGCAACATTTACACCACCAACTCTTATTTGATTGTTGTAACCCGTTTGGTCTTCTAAAATTGGATTATTTCTTTTAGCATAAAAACTTACTCGAGCATTTCCAACTGGAATTTGGATATCTTGCGGCACCACAAAACTAAATTCAAATTTACCATCAATTACAGATGCGTTTCCTCTGTAAATAACTTCTCCTAGAGTCGAGAAATTTAATTTTGGTTGATTGTATGGCGGAAGTGAAGTGTTGTCGTTATCTAGAGTTAACCTATTTAAATTCTTATCATATACTTGAACTGCTAAATCACCAGTATAATTAGAAATTAAAACATCATTTTCATCTAAAACCTCACCCGATAAAGTAGCTAGTGATAAGGCTTGTAAACTAAGAGTTGTTGTATTTATATCTTCTCCATTAACTTTTGTAAGTACTACTTTAGGTCTTGGAATAGCTAATTTTAAAGCAGGATCACCAATGTAAAAAACCACCCTTTTATTAGAACTTCCAACAGCTATTTTAGATCTCCTTAAACTTTCAGCGATAGTCAAATAAGAATTATTTTCCATCGTAAACAAATTATCATAAACCTGCTCATTTAAAACAATTCCTAAATTCTGACCGATTTGTCTAGTTGTTGCCAGCAAAGCAATTGCTCCTCCTTCTTTATTCCAATACATAAATTCGCCACCAGTAGGACGATTTGGGTCATCAAATCGGGTAAATTCACAAGTAATAGTAATAAATAATGGGTATTTATTTTTATTATTTAAAGCTTGAGCATCTGCTTTTTCAAAAATTCTTTCTACAGCAAAACTTTCTTCATTACCATGCCCGTAATAATTAACAACCAAAGCACCCAATTCAATGGCATCGATAAACGCTTTCTTAGCTTGAGGATATCTGGGCCCACCAGCACTAACTTGTTGCGGGTAAGCGTCTATGTAAACTTTGTTGGTGTTAAAAAAAGGATTTGCTGCCGCTACCTGATCCGCTAAATTATTCAAGTCTCTTTGCAAAAACCAGTCACTAGGAATGAATGGGTTGGGATCGTCTGAATAATATACTAGATTGTTTCTCCATCTTTTATAGGATTGTTCTTGATGGTATTCATAAACTTTATTCACCATTTCTGCAGCTTGAACATTTGAATTTACAAGCATTCTTCCTACCGCTAAATCCATCAAATCCGCAGTTGATTGCATATCACCTTCATTAGCATCCATCAATGTAAAAAAATCATCAGACATGAAGGAAGAAAACAATGAAAGATTACTATTATTATTTGGGCTTAAAGATTGTGCAACCGAAAAACCATGAAAAATTGGCACTACATTAGAATTGTTAATAATTCTACTTTTAAAATCATAAGAGGCGTCACCAAAAAGGTTCAAATACTTAACTCTATTTGATATACTAGAGGCATTATCATAAACATATTTTACAAAATTTCTAATTGCAGCAACATCTTGTTTACCACCACCAAATTCGTTGTAAATAGTTGGTAATGTAACAACTTTAACTCTCATTCCAGAATTGTTTCTATGAAAATTTGCTAAACTCTCTGCTTGAGATGTAAGATATGAAGGAGTAACAATTAAATAATCAATATCCTCAAAAACACCTTGACTGTTTTTGAAAATGGTCCCTTTTAGATTTTGATTTGCTACTACAACGTCAGAATCCGATAAAGGGCTATACAAATCCGAATAATCTACTGCAATAAACTTTTTTTGACCACCTAATGGCAATTTAAAAATTATTGAGCTAGATGAATTATCAATTTTAGTGACATTATAAATATCAGAAACATCCCATACAGATTTTACATTAGAAGCATTAGAAATTGTAAACTGACCAACACCGATATTATTTTGAACCAAACTATTTGAAAAAAGAAATTGTTTGCCATACCCTTTTAATTCTGCAGGATATTTTAAAACAATATAATCTAAATATCCTTTTGAAGATGGCACACCATTATCATTAAATTCTACATTAATTGAAACTGAATTATTTGTTGGCGTAAAATTCGTATTCAAAATATTTTCATAACCTAGAGATGAACCAGATGCTGCAAGAATAGGAACAGTGGCAATTTCTACATTATTTGCTTTTACTTTAAAAGAAGTCGAAACAAAAGAAAGAGCTGCAAAATTAGCTGAAATTGAAACCTGAGTGTTTGAAACATAATTTGGTAAAGTGAAATCGAAATTTTGACTTTCTTCTACATCAAAAGATTCACCAAACCATCTTCTTCCTATTTTTCCTGGGTTAACTAAATCTACTTCATGAAATTGATACCCATCGTAGTTAGATAAAATTAAATTTGGAGTTGAAGAAGGCTCCACAAATGGCTGTATGCGTTTACTTACTCCAGATGATGACGTTACATAATAATAAGACCTATCTGAAAACTGATTGACATGTGTTAAACTTTCTGAATTCCATGTATCAACACCCTCAGCGTAAAATAAAATAAAATCACTGTCATTAAAAACACCATCTTCTTCTCCTATGAATTGTACAGCATTTTCTTCTAAGTCAAAAGGATAAGGAATATTGTTTAATAAAGGCAACATTCGACCACCATTTCCATAAATTTTAATATTCCTCGGATCGACAGAAACATTGACTCCAATACTTTGTAAAAAAGTCTTACTTAATTTGTAAACTCCAGATTTTTCGACATAAAATTTATGCCATGAACCAGAAGCAAGAACAGAATTCTGAATAGCATTTACTGAGTTATTGTTTGCTTGTTTATTTGAATTTGAAACTACATAATTAACGGTAAACGACTTAACTCTTTTATAATTAAGACCATCTTTGAGTATTGGATTAAAACTGAAAGAAAGTACAGACTGCTCTCTAGCAAAAGATGAAAAAGAAATAAAGTCTAATTTAGAGGCTAATTTTGAAACATTCAGAACCCCTAAATCAGAAACATTTATACTTTCATATGAAACATTAATCAGAGAAGCATTTTGATCTGTAACTATACCCTCAACATTGAAAGCATTGACATATTTGACAGTTTTATTAGCAGGATCAAAATCAAAATTTTGAGAATCAAAATGAGGTAAATTATACTTGATATCACCAATAATTAGGGATGAATTATCTTTCCAATTGATGGTAAAGACTTTAGAATTTTGAGCAAAAGTCAAAATTGGAACTACAAATAATATTATAAAAAAGTTTTTCATAGAATTAAGTAACGCAAAATAAAAAAAAATATTGCTATTTATAAATAAATATGTGAATTTATACAATATTTAACATCTCTGAACGTTATTATAATATCGAGTTAAGTTAATGTTTAATTTTTTTTTATTTTTTTGTTGCATATTAATGGTTTATTACTATCTTGCGGCACTTAAATTATTACCTACAAAAGTATGAAAGTTACTAAAATTATGACTTTAAAATTGTTATTAGCGTTGACTATAGCAATAGGTTTTACCAGCTGTAGCAAAAAGGGAAGCACTAAAGGTGGCTCTACTGCAACTGGATGGCAAATCAACGACAAAAAAGGTGGTTTCCAGTATAACACAAAATTCAAAAAACAAGAAACTCCTCCGGGAATGACTTCTATTGAAGGTGGTGCTTTTACAATGGGAAAAGTTGAAGATGATGTAATGCACGACTGGAATAACAGTCCTACTAAGCAGCACGTTCAATCTTTCTTCATGGATGAAACTGAGGTAACAAATATGATGTACGCTGAATATTTATTCTGGGTAAAATCAGTTTATCCTCCAACAGAAGAAAATTACAAGCATATATACAATGGAGCAATTCCTGATACTTTAGTTTGGAGAAATCGTTTAGGTTACAACGAAACGATGACAAATAACTATTTAAGACACCCAGCTTATGCTAATTACCCAGTAGTCGGAGTGAACTGGATTCAAGCAACAGAGTTTTGCGAATGGAGAACAAATCGTGTAAATGAAAATATTCTTGAAAAAGAAGGATATCTTAAAAAAGGAAACAAAATTAGTGCTGATGTAACTGCTGAATCAAATTTTGATACTGAATCTTACATCAACTCACCATCAAAAACTTTTGCTGGAAATGAGGAAATTGTACTAAAAAAACCAATGGGTCAAAAATCTAGTGGAAGAAGACCAGCAAAAGGAGCAAAAGCAGATGGCGGTAGTACTGAAGCTAAAAATGTTTATGCACAAAGAAGTTCAGGTATAATTTTACCAGAGTATAGATTACCAACAGAAGCAGAATGGGAATATGCGGCTCTAGCTTTAGTAGGAAATAGAGAATATAATATTTACAAAGGACAAAAGAAATATCCTTGGAAAGGACAATACACTCGTTCTGGTAAAAGACAAATGAGAGGTGACCAATTAGCCAACTTTAAACAAGGCAAAGGTGATTATGGTGGAATTGCAGGATGGTCTGATGATGGTGCTGATATTACAAACTATGTAAAAGCATATCCTCCAAATGATTTCGGTTTATATGATATGGCTGGAAACGTAGCAGAATGGGTTCAAGATGTTTACAGACCTATTATTGATGATGAAGGAAATGATTTCAACTATTTCAGAGGTAACGTTTACACAAAAAATAAAATTGGTGAAGATGGAACTGTTGAATTAGTAACTGTTGACAACATTCAATACGATACATTACCTAATGGTAAATTGATGGCAAGAAATTTCCCAGGATCTATTGCACAAGTACCAGTTGATGATAACGAAACCTATTTAAGACAAAATTTCGACAAATCTGATAACAGAAATTACAGAGATGGAGACAGACAATCTACTAGATACTTTGATTTCGGATCTTCTGAAGAAGAGAAAGAAAAAGCAAATGATCCTAACAAAAGAATGTACAAGTCACCATTACACAAAATTTCTGTAGACAGTGCTGGAAACCAAATCAAGCAATTTGATAAAGCAGACAACAGAACTACATTAGTGGATGATAATGTTAGAGTTTACAAAGGTGGTTCATGGAGAGATAGAGCTTACTGGTTAGACCCAGCTTCTAGAAGATATTTCCCACAAGATATGGCAACAGACTACATTGGATTCAGATGTGCAATGTCTAAAGTTGGACCAAAATCCAATAAGAAAACTCCTAGAGGAAACGTAAGAGGATAATAATTCTTAAAATATTTTAAAAAAGCCCTTTAATTTTAAAGGGCTTTTTTTATTTTAGCACTATGGAAAGAAAAGAAATTTACAACTATTTTTTGCAATCAAGTGGAATTGCAACAGACAATAGAAAAATTCAAAAAGACAACTTATTTGTAGCTCTTAAAGGCGACAATTTTAATGGAAATAAATTTGCGTTAAGTGCCATAGAAAATGGCGCTAAATTTGCCATAATCGATGAAGCTGAATACAAAATAGATGACCGATTTATTTTAGTTGACAACTCATTAACGGCTTTACAAGATTTAGCAAACTTCCATAGAAATCAATTAAATATTACCATAATTGGATTAACAGGTAGCAACGGAAAGACTACCACAAAAGAATTAATTTACGCTGTACTATCCCAAAAATTTAATACCAAAGCTACAATTGGCAATTTGAACAATCATATTGGTGTTCCTCTAACTTTACTTTCATTTGACACTTCAACAGAAATGGGTATCGTAGAAATGGGTGCCAACCATCAAAAAGAAATTGAAATGCTTTGCGAAATTTGTCAGCCAGATTATGGCTACATTACTAACTTTGGAAAAGCACATTTAGAAGGATTTGGCGGAACTGAAGGTGTCATTAAAGGAAAAAGTGAATTATATCAGTTTCTTTCTTCTAACAACAAAACTGTATTTGTAAACACGGATGATTCCATTCAAAACGAAAAAACTGAAAACTTAAAACGAATCACATTTGGTTACAATGCGCCTAATAATTTTGTAAATATAACAAACATAGAAACTAATCCTATGGTAAAGATTGAATTTGAAGACACTACAATTCAATCGCATTTAATCGGATTATACAATGCAAATAACATAAATGCAGCCGTTACAATTGGAAAACATTTTGGGGTTTCGAATGAGAAAATAAAATTCGGATTGGAAAACTATATTCCTAATAACAATCGTTCTCAGCTATTAGAAAAAAACTCAAATAAAATTATATTGGATGCTTACAATGCCAATCCGAGTAGCATGAATGCAGCTCTAACTAACTTTTTTCAATTAGAAGAACAAAACAAAGTTGCTATTTTAGGCGACATGTTCGAGTTAGGTAACGAGAGTTCAGAAGAACACAATAAACTTGTTGCATTTTGTTTCCATCATGAAGACATCAAATTTCACTTTATTGGTAAAGATTTCTTTGCACATAAAAACGCAAACACCAACATGACTTTTCATGAAACTTTTGAGTCTTTTCAATCTGCATTTCCAAATCAAATAAGCGAAAACAGCTTCTTACTAATAAAGGGCTCACGTGGAATGAGTCTAGAGAGAACCTTAGATTTATTATAAAAAAAGGCAACCATTTAGGTTGCCTTTTTTTTATTTCTATTTCGAAAACTACGAAACTAAACCTCTTGAAATTACAATTCTTTGAATTTCAGATGTTCCTTCATAAATTTGAGTAATTTTAGAATCACGCATCATTCTTTCTACATGATATTCGCTTACATAACCATTACCTCCGTGAATTTGAACCGCTTCATTTGCTACTTCTAAGGCAATTTCAGAAGCATATAATTTAGCCATCGCTCCTGAATGTGCAATATCTTCACCTAAATCTTTTTCAGCAGCTGCTTTATGAATTAACAATCTCGCAGCCGTAATTTTAACATGCATATCAGCTAATTTGAAAGCAATAGCTTGATGTTGGAAAATAGGTTTTTTAAACGCTACACGCTCTTGAGAATATTTTAAAGCTAATTCATAAGCACCTTGAGCTATTCCTAAAGCCTGAGAAGCAATTCCAATTCTTCCTCCATTTAATGTTGACATAGCAAAAGCAAATCCGAAACCATCTTCACCAATTCTATTTTCTTTTGGAACTTTTACATCATTAAATAATAAAGTATGTGTATCAGAACCTCTAATTCCCATTTTCTTTTCTTTTGGACCTACTTCAAAACCAGGCATACCTTTTTCTACAATCAGTACATTTATTCCTTTATGACCTTTTGATGCATCTGTTTGTGCAATAACTAAATATGTAGACGCTGTGCCTCCATTAGTAATCCAGTTTTTCGTACCATTCAAAACATAATGATCACCCATATCTATTGCAGTAGTTCTTTGTGAAGTAGCATCAGAACCTGCTTCTGGCTCAGACAAACAAAAAGCACCAATAACTTCACCTTTTGCCAATGGTGTTAAGTATTTAATTTTTTGTTCTTCAGTACCATACTTTTCTAAACCGGCACAAACCAATGAGTTATTTACAGACATAATTACTGCCGCAGAAGCATCAATTTTAGCAATTTCTTCCATGGCTAAAACATATGAAATACTATCTAAACCAGCACCACCATATTTTGGATCAACCATCATACCCATAAAACCAAGTTCGCCCATTTTCTTAACTTGCTCTGTTGGAAAGATTGAATGTTCATCTCTTTCTATAACTCCCGGTAACAATTCTGTAACAGCAAAATCTTTAGCTGCTTGTTGAATCATCAATTGCTCTTCGTTTAATTTAAAATCCATTATTTTACTATAAGTTAATTGAATATCTCTTAAAAATTTCGCTCAAATGTAGTTATTTAATATGAAATTTTCAATAAGAAATTGTATTTTTAACCCATGTTTAAGCAGAACTATAACGTTATCGGTGTAATGTCGGGGACTTCATTAGATGGAGTTGATTTGGCACATATAAAATTTGAAATAAATCAACACAAATGGTCGTATGAAATTTACGAATGCACTACCATTTCTTATACCCCTGAACTTATTTCGAAACTAAAAAATAGCATTAATTTCAACGAAAATGAACTTTCAGATTTAAATATTGAATATACCAATATTTTAGGAAACATAATTGCTGACTTTATTACAAAAAATAAGATTAACAACCTTGATGCTGTTTGTTCGCATGGACATACAATTTTACATCAGCCAGAAAAGGGCTACACACTTCAAATAGGAAACTTACCGCAAATTGCGTCCATTGTTAAACAAAAAGTGGTTTGTAATTTTCGTGTTCAAGATGTGAAATATGGCGGTCAAGGCGCTCCTCTAGTTCCAATTGGTGATAGAATTTTATTTCCAGAATATGATTACTGTCTTAATTTAGGTGGATTTTCAAATATTTCTTTCGAAATGAACCAACAAAGAATTGCTTTTGACATTTCTCCAGTTAATACCGTTTTAAATTTTTATGCGAATACTTTCGGATTAGAATATGATGATAAAGGCAAGATTTCTGAAACTGGACATTTAAATTCTGAATTGTTTGAACAATTAAATCAATTAGAATTTTACCACAAATCCTTTCCAAAATCACTTGGTTTTGAATTTGTAAAAGAAACTGTTTTACCAATTTTAGAAAGTTATACAATTGCAACAGAAGATAAAATGAGAACGTTTACTGAACACATAGCGTTTCAAATCGGAAAAATTCTAAAATTAAAATCTGGAAAATTGTTAATTTCTGGTGGTGGTGTGTACAACAATTTTCTAATTGAAAGAATGAAAGCTCATTTGCCAACAATTGAAATTATCATTCCAAACGAAAAAACAATCCGATTTAAGGAGGCTTTAATTTTTGCCTTACTTGGTGTGTTAAAATTACGAAACGAAACTAATGTTTTAGCGAGTGTAACTGGTGCTAAACAGGATCATAGTTCTGGTGAAATTTATCAATAGTATTTTGTTGCCACGAATTCTTAACGAAATGTCTAAAAAAATCATTCCATAGAAGATAATTAAAATTAATTCGAAATTTATAATTTTTAACCATCCACCAAGTGGTGCCAAAAAAGTTAACAAACTAATTTATCAAATGCATAATTAGATTGAACATTAAACTAACACATTTTAGTTTTTAATAAAATCAGTAACTTTTTTTATTAATTCTTTGCTTTTTAAATCGTGTCCTAAACCTTCTGTTAAAATTAATTCGCTATTTTTCCAATGCTTATTTAGCCGAATAGAATAATTATAATTCGTAGCCAAATCATTTTTATCGTGTACGATTAGCGCTGGAATAGTAATACTTTCAGCAAATCTAGCACTTGAAAAATAACTAGGAGTTTTTCCTAATTGTGCATGAAATTCATCAATAATTAATTGCAGAGATTTTGTTGTTAAGCCTAATGTTTGTTTATAAAAATCGAAAAAATCAGAGGCTTCTCCTGGCGCTCCCATTATGACCACCTTTTCAAGATTATGAGTTTTGTAATGATCTAGAAAATAGGTTGTGGCAAATCCACCAATAGAATGACTAATGATAAATGAAATTTCTGAATTCATTTTTAAAAAAGCGTCAATTACTTTCGCATACAAAACCACATGAATAGATTTACCAGAAGACAAACCGTGAGCTGGGGCATCTAAGGCATAAACGGTAAAATCATTTTTAAGTAAATGTTCAATATAGTTTTTCCAACGAAAGGAATGACTTGACCAACCATGAATAAGCAATATTTTTTTAGAACCACTACCCCATTTATATGTTTGAATTTGAAATCCTTCTAAATCTAAAACTTCCGACATTCCCTTTTGCAAAAATTCTAATTGATGTGGTTTTACTTTTCGTGCAAACGGATTACAAAAAAGTAAAAATCCATCCTTTTTTAGCTTTTTTGGGTATACAAATGACAATAAATTGAAATAAAATCCCAATAATTTTTGCATTATTATCTTAAAATTCATCATAATTTTATTTTAAAGATACCAATTGGTATCAAATTAGTTAAATTTTTTTACAGTAATATATCGGAAACAATCCAATTTTTTAAATGATTGACCACAATCTCAATATCTGAGTTAGAATTTTCTAATTTACTCATCATCACGCCACCTTCAAGGGTAGAAATCAATACGGTAGCCACAAGTTTTTCGTTTACTAAAGCACCTACTTGTTTGTGCGTTTTTCCATTGATTATAATTTTCTCAACTGAATCACGAAAAACAGATAAAGCTTGTTGTGCTTTTTGCTTCAATTCTAGGTTTGTATCGTCTACTTCAACAGCAACATTTAACAGAGGACAACCACCAATAATTAGTGGATTTGTAATGTAACTTTGAAACAAATTCAACACACAAAAAAGCTTGTCTCTTGTGTTATTTTCAGCCTTAATTTTCTCATTTAAAGCTACGAAAATAGCTTGCATCATTTTTTGAAAAGCTTCAATTTCAAGACTTTCTTTATTCTCAAAATGTCTGTAAATCGCACCTTTTGTAAAACCTGTAGCTTCAGTAATATCGCTTAACGACGTAGATTTATATCCTTTTGTATTAAAAAGGTTTGTGGCTTCCTTAAGCACTTTTGCTTTTGTTATTTCTGATGCTCGCATACGCAAAGATACCAATCGGTATCAAATTAACAAAAAAAAAGTAAAATTTCTTTTTTGATTGGGTGAAAAAACTAAATTTGCATATCAAAATTAACAACCTAAAATATGAAAGACTTACTTCATAAATTCGAAAATAAAGAACCTGAAATTGTATTCAACTGGAAAGACCCAGAAACAGAAGCAGAAGGCTGGACAGTAATTAATTCATTACGTGGTGGTGCTGCTGGTGGAGGAACACGTATGAGAATTGGTTTAGACCAGAACGAAGTACTTTCATTAGCGAAAACTATGGAAGTCAAATTTTCAGTATCTGGTCCGGCTATTGGTGGAGCAAAATCTGGAATTAATTTTGACCCAGCAGATCCTCGCAAAAAAGGTG
The DNA here is from genome assembly GCF_011392115.1 of Flavobacterium difficile. GTDB lineage: Bacteria > Bacteroidota > Bacteroidia > Flavobacteriales > Flavobacteriaceae > Flavobacterium > Flavobacterium difficile. The sequence continues at coordinate 9,121 of NZ_JAAJBT010000002.1, read as the reverse complement.
TTTTAGAACGTTGGTACAAAGCTGTTTCTCCATTATTAAAAAACTATTATGGAACGGGTGGAGATTTAAATGTAGATGAAATTCACGAAGTAATTCCAATGACTGAAGATTGTGGTGTTTGGCATCCGCAAGAAGGGGTTTTTAACGGACACTTCAAACCTACTGAAGCAGATAAAATTAACAGAATTGGGCAATTGCGTCAGGGTGTAATTAAAGTGATTGAAAACGGAGAATTTACTCCAGATTTATCAAAAAAATATACTGTAGCCGATATGATTACAGGTTATGGTGTTGCCGAAGCGGTGAAACATTTCTACGGAATTTACGGTGGAAGCGTTATCGGTAAAAAAGCCATAGTTCAAGGTTTTGGAAATGTAGGTTCAGCGGCAGCCTTTTATTTAGCAAAAATGGGTGCTAAAGTAGTTGGAATTATCGACAGAGATGGCGGTGTAATTAATGAAAATGGTTTCACATTTGAAGAAGTTACAGAATTATTCAGAAATAAAGATGGTAATAAATTAGTTTCTGACCAAATGATTCCTTTCGCAGAAATTAATGATAAAATCTGGAAAATTGGAGCTCAAATTTTTGCGCCATGTGCGGCTTCAAGAATTGTTTCTAAAGATAATGTAGAAAACATGATTGCGAATGGCTTAGAAGTTATTTCATGCGGCGCGAATGTTCCTTTTGCTGATAAGGAAATTTTCTACGGGCCAATAATGGAAGAAACAGACAACAAAGTAAGTTTAATTCCAGATTTCATTTCAAACTGTGGAATGGCGAGAGTTTTTGCCTATTTCATGGAGAAAAAAGTACAAATGACAGACGAAGCTATCTTTAATGACGCTTCTGAAATAATTGGAAATGCGATTCAAAAAACATTTGACGCTAATTCAAGTAAAACAAATATCAGTGCAAGAGCTTATGAAATTGCCTTGAAACAATTGGTATAAACACACCACAATACCTTTATAAAACTACGTTGGAATAATTTTTGACGTAGTTTTTTTGTTTAAACAATTTTTAGTACTTTTATTCGTTATTATACATAATCTGATTGAATGAGAAAATCTATAAAAATATTAAAATACATCAATGATCACGGTTCAATGTTGCTACTTATATTTGCGATATTGGCTGTAGTTTTATATGTTTTGATTCAATATTTAAAAAAACAAAATTTTTCTGATTCTAGAAAATCCCTAATAATTACCATCTATTCATTTAGCAGTATTTTAATTTTATTGTTTTTTCTTCGCTTTTGGCCTCCTTATGGTAAAACTGAAATGTTAATAGCTCAAGGCGGTGGCGGTGGCGGCGTTTCGCTTAATTATGGTGATACTGATTTTGGCAAAGGCGATGATTATTTGAATGAAACGTTAGAAGTTAATATGAAAAACATTGCTTCAGAGCCAGAAGAAGCAACGCCAGAAGAAATTTTAACTCAAGATAATGTTGGTGCAGAAGTGACAACTCCACCAAAAGTAAAAAACAAACCAAAGGACAAAAAACCGACCGAGAAACCTGTTGAATCAGTAAAAACTCCCGTTAAAAAAAACAATAGTACGGTAAGTAATATGCTAAAAGGAAAAAACAAAGGTGGTGACGGAAACAGCGCTACATCAGGAAATCAAGGTTCTGCAAATGGAAATACCAACTCAAATGGATACTATGGCGGTGGTGGTTCTGGAGGTGGAAACGGTGGTGGAAACGGATCTGGAAACGGAACAGGGTCTGGATCTGGAAGTGGTTCAGGGTCTGGTGGTGGAAACGGCAGTGGAAATGGAAAAGGTACAAATTATTCTTTATCTGGAAGACGTGTAGCGTACATTCCACCAACATCAAATGATTGTAATCAAGCAGGTAGAGTAGTCATTGAAGTTACTGTAAATAAATCTGGAAAAACCATATCAGCTTCAAACGCAAAAGGTTCAACAGCAGATGCTTGTTTAATTGCATTAGCAAAAAAATATGCCTTACAAACTACCTGGCAACCAAGTGAATCAGCAGCCGATAGACAAACTGGTAATATTACTTATAATTTTTCATATTAAAATATCGTAAATCTTACTTCAAACTTCGTAAATCTAACTTCGTACTTTTTACTATATTTGCAGCTCTTAAAACACTAAAAGATGCAACATATAATTGATCGTTTTATTGGATATGTAACTGTTGATACAGAATCGGATCCAGAATCTAATACTACTCCAAGTACAGCTAAACAATGGGATTTAGCTAATAAATTAGCAGAAGAATTAAAACATATAGGTTTGTCAGATGTTTCAATTGATGATAAATCCTATGTAATGGCAACTTTACCAAGTAATTTAGATTACGAAGTACCTACTATCGGTTTTGTATCTCATTTTGATACGACTCCAGATTTCACAGGAAAAGATGTTAAACCACAAATTATTAAAAATTATGATGGTGGTGATATCGTATTAAATGCAGAGAAAAACATCATTCTTTCACCTTCTTATTTTAAAGATTTGTTGTTATATAAAGGACAAACTTTAATCACCACAGACGGAACAACCTTGTTGGGAGCTGATGACAAAGCAGGAATTACAGAAATTATGACTGCAATGGAGTATTTAGTTCAAAATCCACAAATTAAACACGGAACATTAAAAGTTTGTTTTACTCCAGATGAAGAAATTGGCCGTGGAGCAGATCATTTTGATGTAGAAAAATTCGGTGCAGATTGGGCTTATACTATGGATGGAAGTCAAATTGGAGAATTAGAATACGAAAACTTTAATGCTGCAGGTGTAAAAATTACATTCAAAGGTAAAAGCGTTCATCCTGGGTATGCTAAAGGAAAAATGATAAATTCGATGCTATTAGCTAATAAATTTATTACTAAATTACCAAAAGACGAAACTCCAGAAACAACTAAAAATTACGAAGGATTTTATCACGTTACAAATATTCAAGGAAGCATTGAAGAAACTTTAGTGCAATTAATTATTAGAGATCATAACCGTAAGAAGTTTGAAAAACGCAAAGAGTATGTAGAAGAAGTTGTGGCGAAAATTAACAAAAAATATCAAAAACAATTTGGTGAAGCCATTGCTGTTTTAGAAATAAAAGATCAATACTATAATATGCGCGAAAAGGTAGAACCAGTAATGCATATTGTAAAATTAGCCGAACAAGCCATGAAAGAATTAAACATCAAGCCTTTAATTAAGCCAATTCGTGGTGGAACTGATGGTTCTCGTTTATCATTTATGGGATTACCTTGTCCGAATATTTTTGCTGGCGGACATAACTTTCATGGAAAATATGAATATGTTCCTGTAGAAAGTATGCAAAAAGCAATTGAAGTGATTGTGAAGATTGCAGAATTAAATGCAATTCAGAATAAAAAGTAAATCCCAACTTAAAAATTCCAAATCTCAAAATTGGATATTCCATAAAATAAAATCCCAAATTCTTCTGTTTTACAGTTTGGAATTTGGGATTTATTTTTTTTGAAATGTAAAAATATTATTTTTTTTCGTTTAATTTCAAACTCATTTCTGCTGAAATAGCGCTTTTTTCAATTTTCAATTTTCCAGACATAGTTTCCATTACGATTGTAGTTTCGGCAATTTCAGAAACTTTACCGTGAATACCGGCAATTGTAATAATTTTATCACCTGCTTTCAAATTAGTTAAAAAAGTTTTTTCTAATTTTAATTTCTTATTTTTTGGCAAAATAATTAGGAAATAAAACACTCCTATCATTAATACCAATTGTACAATTAACATTGGATCCATTTCTTAGTTTTTAAAGATTCGTTTATTAGTTTTTTTGTGATTTATCACTAGATCTTATACTTGCTTTAATTTTAAAATTCTCAACAACTTTTGCAGTATTACAAGTAACCATAACTGTTTTAGTTACTTCACCAGATTTTCCATTAGAATCGAATTTTACTTTTATTGGAGCAGATTCTCCTGGTTCGATGGCTTCTTTTGTAACTTCAGGAACAGTACACCCACAAGAACCATGAGCATCTACAATATATAAATCGTTTTCACCAATATTTTTAATTGAAACTGTAGTTTCAACAATTTCGCCTTGTGAAATTTGACCAAAATTATGAATTTCTCTATCAAATTCAATTTTAGTTTTTGGCACTTTGGCATTTTCTTGTAAACTTCTTACAACTGAAGATTCTGAATCATTAGACTCTTTTTTACAAGAAAAAGTTACTACTAAAGAGGTAACTAAAATAACGTTAACTATTTTTTTCATATTACTAATTTATAATAATCCTCTACCAGATTTTTTTAATTTTTCTGAAGCTTTAAAATCTTTTACCAAATTATCTAAGATTCCGTTTATAAATATACTGCTTTTTGGTGTAGAATACTCTTTAGAAATTTCCAAATATTCATTTAAAGTTACTTTCACTGGAATTGATGGAAATTTCAATAATTCACAAATGGCCATTTTAAGAATAATCGTATCTAATTCTGCGATTCTATCTTTATCCCAATTTGGTGTTTTATTTTCAAATTCTTTGGCAAATTCTACTTCGTTTAAAACTGTTTTTCTGAATAAATTTCTAACAAATTCTTTATCGTCTAAATCTTTAAAAACTTGAGGTAATTCTATTGTATCTTCGAAACTTTTAATCGCCTTAATTTGTTTAGAAAGTAAAGTATTAATAACCGGAATATCATCTACCCAAGTTATTTTATAATCTTCCAAATAGTCATATAATTTTTCGTTGGGAGCGATAATTTCATTAAAAACATCATACATGAAGAAAATGTCTTTTTTAAATTCTGTCGTTTCAACAGCCATATATCTTTTGTATAAATCAGAAGTTTTTATAGCTTCTAATAAAAAGATAATACAATCGTCGTTACGCTTCCAATTATCGATTTTTCTTTCTTCTAACTTATCATAAAAAGCAGTGTGATTGGCTAGAATTTTGAAAAAGCTGTTATTTACAAATTTATAATTTGGATTTTGTTCTTCTTTGGTAGCCAAATGTTTTTTTGAAGCTAATTCTAAATAGGTTCTTTCTTTCAATTGTAACTCATCGAAAATGGAAAGCATTAGTAAATACAAATCCTGAGAATTATCAATACTTTGTAATAAAAATCTTTCTTCTTTATCTAATGAATCAGATTCATGTTGATGCATGGCATAGATGGTTTGCATCACTTTTACTCTAAAATGTCTTCTGTTAAGCATGGCTAAGAACTTTAAAAAATTATCCCGATGATAAAAAAATCATCGGGACAAATTTACAATATTTTATTTTAAAGAATTATTTGTTTTCTAATTCTTTTTTTCGGTCATCAATTCTTTTCTGAGCGATATTTAAAGCCGCTTGATGTGTTGTAATATTTTGAACATCTGATAAATTGAAAATATCCATTGCTGTGTTATAAATATTTTCTGTTTTTTCCATTACTTGCGCAGCTGTTAAATTTGCTAATTCAGAATATACATTAATTACACCACCAGCATTGATTAAGAAATCTGGAGCATACAAAATACCCTTTTCTTTTAATAATTTACCGTGAATTACTTCATTGGCTAATTGATTATTAGCTGCTCCAGCAATTACTTTTGCTTGAATTTTGCTGATAGTATCATCATTAATAGTAGCTCCTAAAGCACATGGCGCATAAATATCAACATCTAAACTATATAAATCGTTTCCAGTAAAAATTTTTGCACCGTATTTCGAACCAACTTCATGTAATCTATTTTCATTAATATCAGAAATAGTTACCATCGCACCTTCATTCGTTAAATGTTGTACTAAAACTTCACCAACATGGCCTATTCCTTGAACTAAAACTCTTTTACCAGCTAAAGTATCTACACCAAATTTATGTTTGGCAGCCGCTTTCATTCCCATAAAAACACCATACGCAGTAATTGGAGAAGGATTTCCAGAACCACCTTTACTTTCAGAGATTCCAGTTACATATTTAGTTACTTCTCTTACGGTATCCATGTCTTTTGTTTCCATACCGACATCTTCAGCAGTAATATATTTTCCTGATAAAGAATCTACATACTGACCAAATTTTCGCATTAATTCAGGAGTTTTTTCTGTTTTAGCATCACCAATAATAACAGCTTTACCACCACCTAAATTTAAACCTGAAATAGAAGATTTAAAAGACATCCCGCGAGATAATCTTAATACATCGTTTAAAGCTTCCCATTCGTTAGAATACTTCCACATTCTAGTTCCACCAAGTGCCGGACCAAGAACTGTATTATGAATTCCAATTATTGCTTTTAAACCTGTATCTTTGTCATTACAAAAAACAACTTGTTCGTGTCCATCAAAAGAAATTTGACCAAAAACAGGATCTACTTTATGTAGTTCATTTGAATTTATTACATCTGTTGTCATGAGTGTGTTTGATTTTTTATCAATAATAAGATACAAATTTATATATAAATTATAAATAATTCTTGTTTTTTATTTTATTTTTACGAATACAATAATTTAAAATGATGCAATATTAATTTGAAAACACTTAAAAAAACAAAGAAAAAACATAAAAACTTTTAATTATATCACTTTAAATGAAAGAATTACGATATTTAAATAAATATTTCGCAAAATACAAATACCGATTTTTATTTGGAATAATTATTACAATAGTAGCACAAATTTTTGCATTATATACTCCAGAATTAGTTGGAAAATCAATTTCTTCTATTGAAACTTTTCTAAAATCAGGAAATAAAGACACTTCTCTCTTAAAAAAAGAATTGCTTGAAAATATTGCTCTAATTTTTGTTTTTACATTGATTGCAGGATTATTAACCTTTTTTATGCGCCAGGCACTTATTGTTATGTCTCGTTATGTAGAATTTGATTTAAAGAATGAAATCTTTAATCATTATCAAAATCTATCTCAAAACTTCTATAAAAAAAATAGAACTGGCGATTTAATGAATCGCATAAGCGAAGATGTGGGAAAAGTAAGAATGTATGTTGGCCCTGCCGTTATGTACACTATAAATACTGTAATTAGATTTGCAGCTATTATTATCAGTATGTCGGCAATTAATGTAAAACTGACTATTTATTCGCTATTGCCTTTACCAATTTTATCCTACAGCATTTTTATTTTAAGTAAAAAAATTAATAAAAAAAGTACCGAATATCAGCAAAATTTATCCACACTTTCTTCATTTACTCAAGAATTCTTTTCGGGAATACGTATTATTAAAGCATACGCATTAGAAAATGACAGAAACAATTATTTTACGAAACTTTCGCAAATTAGTAAAAAGAAAAACTTATCATTAGCAAAAACACAAGCTTTATTTGGACCATTGATGGTTTTATTAATTGGTTTAAGTTATTTAATTGTGATATATGTAGGCGGACAAATGTATGTAAAAGGTGAAATAAAAGATATCGGTATAATTGCCAAATTTCTTTTATATATTGGAATGTTAGTGTGGCCAGTTGCCTCTTTTGGTTGGGTTTCCTCATTAGTTCAGGAAGCAGAAGCTTCTCAAAAAAGAATCAATGAATTTTTATTGGAAGAACCTGAAATTCAAAATACAGGAAATATTAAAACAGATATAGAAGGAAAAATTACTTTCAAAAATGTAAGCTATACCTATGAAGACACAAATATTCAAGCCTTAAAAAACATTAATTTTACAATTGAAAAAGGAGAAACTATAGCTATAATGGGAAAAACAGGCTCTGGTAAATCTACTATTTTGTCATTATTATGTCGTATACATGATGTAAAAGAAAAATCAGAAATAAAAATTGATAATTACAACATAACTTCTTACGATTTATTTCACCTAAGAAACAGTATGAGTATTGTACCACAAGATCCTTTTTTGTTTTCAGATTCAATTAAAAACAATATTAAATTTGGTAAAGAAAACGCTACAGATGAAGAAATAATATCAGCAGCGAAAATGGCCGTTGTAGATAGTAATATTCAATCCTTTCACAACAAATACGATACCATACTTGGAGAAAGAGGAATCACTCTTTCAGGTGGACAAAAACAAAGAGTTTCAATTGCTCGTGCCATTATTAAAGAAGCTCCTATTTTAATTTTAGATGATTGTTTAAGTGCAGTTGATACAGAAACAGAAGAAAAAATAATAAATAATTTCAAAACATTATTTAATAAAAAAACTACAATTATAGTTACACATCGCGCTTCAGCAGCTAAAAATGCAAATAAAATTATTGTATTAGATTCAGGTGAAATAGTCCAACAAGGCACTCATAATCAATTAGTCACACAAGAAGGATTTTACAAAGATTTGTATTTAAAACAACTTTCTGAAAAAGAAAATGCTTAAAAAATTGTTTACTATTATTTTTTTTTAGATTTTTGAAACACTAAACCAAACTAATAATTGAACGAAGGATTATGATTGACAAAGAATTATTAGAAAAAGACATTTTTTCTAAAGTATTAAGAGCTGGAAGAAGAACATACTTCTTCGATGTAAGAGCAACAAAAGCTGATGACTACTACATTACCATCACTGAAAGTAAAAAATTTACAGAAGAAGATGGATCGTATCATTTCAAAAAGCATAAAATTTATCTTTACAAAGAAGATTTTGCCGCTTTCAATGAAATTTTAAGTGAAATGACAGAATATGTAATTAATCATAAAGGTGAAGAAGTAATTTCTGAAAGACATCAAAAAGACTTCAAAAAAGAATCCGACTATTCTGACTCAACACAACAAGAAGAAGAAATTACTTCAACATCTACAAATAGTTATACAGATATTAATTTCGACGATATATAACAAAAGAGCACTTTCATTTGGAAGTGCTTTTTTTTATTCCACTTATCATATTTAATTTAAGTCAATTAGATAACACACATTTCTTTTTTAGAGCGTTCCCTCGTTAGAGAAGTATTCATTATACCACACGTTAATTTTACAACGAGGTCGTATGTTACGTTCTATCTTTTATTTTGTTGAAGGCGTTTGGTGTTTAGATAGGTAAATTAGGACAACAACAAAAAAAAGGATGCCACTTCACCCACTAACGCGAAGGATTTCAGAAGGAGTTTACTGCAATAAACTCATAAAGAATCTGATTCAAGTTCAGATTAAAAAAAATGTCCCGTTGGGA
>NZ_JAAJBT010000001.1 GCF_011392115.1 Flavobacterium difficile | reverse complement strand
TGTTGGTGTTCCAATCCCAGTTGCACCCGTTGTTGTATGAGTTATTATCGGTAAGTTGGTATTCACACATAAAACCGGTGACGATGAAGCCGGTGAAACCGTATTGTTCGGGTTAACTGTGATGGTACCAATAGCGCTAAATGACCCACATCCACCAGTTAATGGAATATTGTAATTAAAAACACCAGTTACCGTAGCAATACCTGAAATAGTAATTTGATCACTAGTCCATGAAGCAAAAACTCCTGCTGGTAAACCTGTTGGTGTTCCAATCCCAGTTGCACCAGTTGTAGTATGAGTAACAGTTAGTGAGTTATTTACACAAACAATTGGAGATGATGAAGCAGCTGTAACTGTATTATTTGGTGTAACTGTTATTGTACCTGTTGCAATTCCACCACAACCACCTGTTAAAGGAATTGAATAATTAAAAATGCCTGAAACAGTTGGAGTTCCAGTTATAGTTATTGTATTTGAAGCCCATGAAGCTGTTACACCTGATGGTAATCCTGTTGGTATACCAATTCCAGTTGCGCCAGTAGTTGTATGATTTATTGGTGTTACTAAAGCTGTATTGATACACAAAGTAGGTGTAGTTGAAGCTGCAGTAACTGTATTATTTGGATTTACAGTAATGGTTCCCACCGCACTAAATGTACCACAACCTCCAGTTAAAGGAATGTCATAATTGAAAGTACCCGATACTGAAGGAGTACCCGATATAACTATTTGATTTACAGACCAAGATGCTGTCATTCCAGCTGGTAAACCAGTTACTGTTCCAATTCCTGTTGCACCAGTAGTATTATGAGTTATCGCTGGCATTAACAGGGTATTTACACACAAAGTTGGTGACGCAGAGGCTACAGAAACAGTGTTATCAGGATTAACAGTTATTGTACCTGTTGCATTAATTGAGCCACAACCACCAGTCAATGGAATTGTGTAATTAAATACCCCAGCAGTACTAGGCGAACCAGTTATTTGTATAGTATTTCCTGACCAAGAAGCAGTAACACCTGTTGGTAACCCTGTAGCCATACCTATCCCAGTTGCACCTGTAGTAGTATGAGAAATAGTTGGTAAAACCGTATTAATACATAATGTAGGCGTTGCAGAGGCAGGTGTAACAGTATTGTCTGGTGTAACAATTATTGTTCCTGTAGCGCTTAAAGTACCACAACCACCTGTTAAAGGAATGTCATAATTGAAAGTACCTGATGCTGAAGGTGAACCTGAAATAGTTATTATATTAGAATTCCATGATGCAATTACTCCTGCTGGTAAACCTGTTGGTGTACCAATACCCGTTGCACCAGTTGTATTGTGAGTAATTGATAAGGCAGTATTTATACACAAAGTAGGAGATGTAGCACTAGAAACTGTATTAACTAAATTAACCGTAATCGTTCCAGTAGCATTTACTGATCCACAACCACCAGTTAATGGAATGGAATAATTAAAAATTCCTGTTGCACTAGGTGAACCATTTATTTCAATAGTATTTCCTGACCAAGAAGCTACAACACCTGCTGGTAGTCCAGTAGCTGCACCAATACCTGTTGCGCCTGATGTTGTATGAGTTATTGTTGTTAAAGTTGAATTTAAACACACTGTTGGAGTTGAAGATGCCGAAGTAACAGTATTTGTTGTTATCACATTGATCGTTCCTGTAGCATTAAATGCTCCACAGCCTCCTGTTAATGGAATAGAATAATTAAAAACGCCTGAAACTGATGGCGTTCCAGAAATAGTGATTGTATCAGATGACCATGAAGCAGATACACCAGTTGGTAATCCAGTTGGTGTTCCTATTCCTGTAGCACCTGTTGTTGTATGTGTTATTGGAGTTGCTAATGTTGTATTTACACACAATGTTGGTGAAGAAGAAGCAGCAGAAACTGTATTATTGGCATTTACAGTAATAACACCAGTAGCAGTTCCACCACTACATCCTCCAGTTAACGGTATACTGTAATTAAATACACCTGAAACTGATGGTGTTCCAGAAATTTCAATCGTGTTACTAGTCCAAATTGCATTAACACCAAGTGGTAAACCTGTTGGAGTACCAATTCCAGTAGCATTTGTTGTAGTGTGAGTAATAATTGGAGTTAATGGTGTATTAATACACAAGGTCGGATTTGAAGACGAAGCACTTACTGTATTAGTATTCAAAACTGTAATAGTTGCTGTAGAAGTTAGTGGAGTATTAGACGTACCAACTGCTGCATTTGTTAAATTGTAAATGGTTGTACTTGTTAATGGGAATGGAGTCGTCCAAACATATTGTCCAGAAGGTCCTATAGGTGGAGTTGTATAAACATTTGATCCTTCGGTAAATGTAACCACTGTACCAGGAGCACCTGTAAAAGTTAATTCACCAAAATTACCCGGACAAATTGTATTTCCTGTTGCACTTGCTAAACATCTAATATCTAACAAAAATGAGATATCGTCTGAATCCACACACTCTGATGAAGTATTATTTCTAGCTCTTACATAAATAGTGGTATCTACTAATGGATTTGGTTGATATGCTGATGGATTTGTAATTTGTCCAGTCACAGGAAAACTATAAATTAAAGAAGCTCCAAAATCATCAAAAAAATCAACAGTGAAATTAGCTGGATTTAAGGGTGCTAAAATAGATGGAATTAAAGCTGTCAAATTAAAAGTAGGACTACAATCACCTAAAGCTCCTTGTTGTGTTCCCGGGTTATTTAAAACAGGTGTTGATCCAAAAGATATTATAACTGAATCTTCAGATGGTGTACCACAATCAGGATGAGTAACCACCACTCGCCAAGTACCAGATTGATTTACAGTAATTGATTTTGTTGTAAAAGCAGGTTGCAACACTCCATTTAAATACCATTGATAAGCTAAAGAATTCTGATTTACTGGTGGATTTTCAAAATTACAGTGTAGTGTTTGAGTACTTATAGCAGCATCACAAATAGAAACAGTATTGGTTTGAGGTGGACTTGGATAAATCGATGTAGAAGTTGGACCTAAATTCACTCCACAAACGACATCACAATTGGTTGAGCCAGATCCCGGTGCAGTAGAATTAGTTTGTTCCATTACAAACAAGCCTGGCTGTCCAGAAAAATTTGTAATTAATAAAATATAATTAGAACCTGGATTCGCATTAGGAATTAAAATTGTTTCTGTAGCTGATCCAGAATAACTACAATCTACAATATTGTTAGGTGTAGCTGGTGCAGTTAAATCAGCTAAACTGTTACACGCAGCACCAGAAGCAATTTGAGCATCTGTAAACGGCCCCCAACAAATAAAATCTATGTCTAAATTGTTATACAAAGGAGCATTATTTCCTTGGTGCAAATTAAAAATTAAATCTCCTGCAAACCCAACTTGAAATGTATACCAGTTACCGTTTGGAGCGGAACCTAAACAGCCTGGAGAACCTAAATTCGGTCCAACTAAGCTAGGCTGCGGGGCTATGTTACCGGAACATATTGGCGATGTTGATGCACAAGTTGCTTGTGAAAAAACAGAATTAATATTTAAAAAAATAAAAAAGAGTAAAATAATTTTCTTCATCTTATGAGCAATATTTAGTAAGATTTGTGTTGATTGTACCTAGCAAAAATAGAAAAAAAATTAACTTTACGTTAATAAATTAAATTTTTAACAATTATACATGCGTTTCGTCGAATTATTTTGCTTTTTATCGGATTGACATCATTTGACTTAAAAAAATTACTCCGTGAATACTTTAAAATTACATATTAAAATTATAGACTTTTTATTCAGAGATTTGCATATATTTGCACTAATTTGCAAATTACAACTATAATGATACATAACGAAGAAAATAATGACGAAATAGGCAACAATCATATTGCTACAAGCACGCACAACCCAATTAGACAAGATGCATTTGATATTTCTGATGAGGAAAAAATTACAAGAATAAAAAAAGATGTTGAAAACATTTTACTAACACTTGGTATGGACCTAACAGACGATAGTTTAAAAGGTACTCCAAATAGAGTTGCTAAAATGTTTGTCAAAGAAATTTTTGGAGGATTAAATCCTGACAAAAAACCAAGTGCTTCAACTTTTGACAATAAATACAAGTACGGTGAAATGTTGGTAGAAAAAAACATTGTCGTTTATTCTACTTGCGAACACCATTTATTACCTATATATGGTAGAGCACACATTGCTTACATTTCAAACGGAACTGTAGTTGGATTATCTAAAATGAATAGAATTGTTGAATTTTATGCAAAAAGACCACAAGTTCAAGAACGATTAACCATTCAAATTGTAAAAGAATTACAAGAAGTTTTAAATACTCAAGATGTAGCTTGTGTAATTGATGCCAAGCACATGTGTGTGAATTCTCGTGGAATTAAAGATATTGAAAGTAGTACGGTTACATCTGAATTCGGCGGAAAATTTAAAGAAGAAAAAATAAAAAGAGAATTCTTAGACTATATTAAATTAGATACGAGATTTTAACTAGCCCTGATTGCAGTGAAAATCCTTTTTATTTGTTGCTACACATAAAACAAATACAACAAATAAAAAGATTGTAACGGAAAGCAGGATGAGCTTCAAAAAATAATAAACAACAATAAATTAAACCAAATGCCACTTTACGAAATCAATCCACTTCAGGTGTATAATTCTTTATCGGGAAAAAAAGAAAATTTCAAATCGATTCACGAAGGTAAAATTGGTATGTATGTTTGTGGACCAACGGTTTATAGCAATGTGCATTTAGGAAATGTGAGAACTTTTATGAGTTTTGACATGATTTATCGTTATCTATTGCATTTAGGTTACAAAGTTAGATATGTACGAAATATTACAGATGCCGGGCATTTAACAGATGATGGCGATGTAGAAAACGACAGGTTTGTAAAACAATCGCGTTTAGAGAAGTTAGAACCTATGGAAATTGTTCAGAAATATACCGTCGATTTTCATAGAGTTTTAGAAATTTTCAACTTCTTACCTCCTACTATTGAGCCTACTGCAACTGGACATATTATTGAACAAATAGAACTAACACAAAAATTAATAGAAACAGGTTTTGCTTATGAAAGCAATGGTTCGGTTTATTTTGATGTTATTGAATACAACAAAAGAGGTTTAAATTATGGCGAATTAAGCAATAGAAATATTGATGAGTTGTTTGCCAATACTAGAGATTTAGACGGACAAACAGAAAAGAAAAATCCACAAGATTTTGCCCTTTGGAAAAAGGCTTCGCCAGCACACATTATGCGTTGGAATTCACCTTGGGGAGCTGGTTTTCCGGGTTGGCATTTAGAATGTACAGCCATGAGCACCAAATACTTAGGCGAAACATTCGACATTCATGGTGGTGGTTTAGATTTGAAATTTCCTCATCATGAATGTGAAGTTGCACAAGGCACAGCTTGTAATGGAGTAGATCCTGTAAATTATTGGATGCACGCCAACATGTTGACCATGAACGGCTTACGCATGAGCAAAAGCACTGGTAATTACATTTTACCAATGGAATTAATAAATGGTGAAAACGATTTTTTTGAAAAAGCTTTCGATCCAAGTGTAGTGCGTTTTTGCTTTATGCAAGCGCATTATCGCGGTGTTTTAGACATTTCTAACGATGCGATGGTAGCTAGTGAAAAAGGTTACAATCGTTTGATGGAAGCGATGGCTGTTTTATCTAAAATTGAAACTAGCACCACTTCTTCAGTTGATATCGCAACTTGGAAAAAAGCATGTTATGATGCGATGAATGACGATTTTAATACGACTATTTTAATGGCGCAATTATTTGAAGCGGTTAGGATTATCAATGTATTAAATGATAAAAAAGAAACGATTACCGCAACAGATTTAGAAGAATTAAAAACTACATTAGATGTTTTTGTTTTTGATGTGTTAGGATTAACAAATAAAAAAACAGAAGGAAATAATAATAAATTAGGAAGTGTAATTGAAATGCTTATCGAAATGAGAAAGGAAGCTAGAGCTAACAAAAACTGGGCTTTATCTGATGAAATTAGAGATAAATTAGCCGCGCTAAACATTCAATTGAAAGACGGAAAAGAAGGAACGAGTTTTACATTGTAAAAGAGCCAAGGAAAAAGTAAAAAAAGAAAAGTTTGATACTTTAATAAGTAACAAAATATGAAAAAGATTTTAATTTTTCCGTTTATAGTAATTATTAGGTTTTATCAAATCGTTATTTCGCCATTAACACCAGCTACTTGTAGGTTTGCTCCTACTTGTTCTAGTTACAGTAAAGAAGCCTTAGAAAAACATGGCATATTAAAAGGAAGTTGGCTAGCAATTAAAAGAATTTCAAGTTGTCATCCTTGGGGAAGAAGTGGTTATGATCCGGTTCCTTAATGAAGAGCCAAGGAAAAAGGAAAAAGAGACAAGGAAAAAGAGACAAGGAAAAAGAGCCAAGGAAAAAGAGCTAAGGCAAAAGTATAAAGAGCCAAGGAAAAAGGAAAAAGGAAAAAGAGACAAGGAAAAAGAGCTAAGGCAAAAGTATAAAGAGCCAAGGAAAAAGTAAAAAGAAACAAGTAAAAGTGACAAAAAAATCAAAATACATTATACAATTTACACTATACAATTAAAAAAAATAATATGATTTGGAATCCAACAGAAGGTATCGATTTAGGTTTTTTCATGATTCGTTTTTACAGTTTAACATGGGTCGCGGCCTTTGCCCTTGGCTGGTATATTACAAAGTTTATTTTTGAAAGAGAAAAAGAATCAATTGAAAAATTAGACAACCTTTTTGTTTATACTATTGTTGCTACAATGGTGGGAGCCCGTTTAGGACATGTAATTTTTTATCAATCGGAATTATTTACACAAGATCCATTAAGTGTTTTACTACCAGTTAGTACACAAGGCGGACTTCATTTTACAGGTTTTAGTGGTTTGGCTAGTCATGGAGCAGCAATTGCCATAATTATTACCATGTATTATATTAAAACTAAAGTATTACAACGTCCCTTATTATGGATTTTGGATAGAATTGTAATTCCAGTAGCTTCTGGAGCAGTTTTTATTCGTTTAGGAAACTTTATGAACTCTGAAATTTTCGGAAAAGTAACTTCAAAAGACAGTTTTATGGCAATGAAATTCATAAAAGGAGAAGCCAACAATACGCCTTACGGAATAGATGCCATTTTTCAGAAAACTCAAATAAAAGACCCAACACAAGCTTATAATGCTGTTGCAAATGATCCGCAATTTAAAGAATATTTAGCAGAATTTCCATACAGATATCCGGCACAATTATTTGAAGCTATTTTATATATTCCTGTATTTTTTCTTTTATTTTATATGTATTGGAGAACAAATGCAAGAAACAAACCGGGATTAATTTTTGGAACCTTTTTAGTATTACTTTGGTCAGTTCGTTTTTTTGTAGAATTTGTAAAAGATAGTCAGGGTGGTTTTGAAGAATATAAAATGTTCAATGCCTTATCTACCGGACAATGGTTAAGTATCCCTTTTATCATTATTGGATTTTACTTCATATATGCTTCACAAAAGAAAACGGTATCTAACAATAGTTAAAAATTATAAAACACGCCTTGAGCGTGTTTTTTTTATCTTTACATTTGAATTATTAAAACCTTAACAAATGAAAAAAATATTTAGCACTCTAGTTATTACACTTGTTACTTCATTCGCATTTGGACAAAGCTGTTGTCAATTAGCATTTGCATCTAACGAAGGAAACATGGCAGAATTTACAACCGATAAAAACTTTGTCGCTTCGCATCAAATTCCGTTAGAATACAATCACAGTTCTGTGGTTGGTGGAGAAATGATTACCTTCAAAACTTCAGATGTAACAGATGGAAATGCGTATTTTGTAAAATCTAAAGTAAAATCTAACCAATGGCTTTTTGTATACCAAGAATGGTGGGGATTAAACGATCATATTAAAAAGCAAGCCGATATTTTATACAATGAAATGGGCGGAAATGTAAACGTATTAGCCATTGACATGTATGACGGCAAAGTTGCAACCACTCGAGAGGAAGCAGGAAAATACATGCAAGGTGCAGATGAAAAACGCTTAGAAAATATTGTAACTGGCGCATTAGCTTATGCGGGTAAAAAAGCTAAAGTAGCAAGCATTGGCTGGTGTTTTGGTGGCGGATGGTCTCTAAAATCTGCAATTTTATCAAAAAAACAAGCTGTAGGATCGGTAATGTATTATGGAATGCCAGTAAAAGATGTGGAAAAACTTAAAACCTTAAACTGTGATGTACTAGGTTTATTTGCTACTGAAGAATGGATTTCTAAAACAATTGTTGAAGAATTTGCCGCAAACATGAAAACGGCTAATAAAACATTGAACTACAAAATTTTCGAAGCAGCTCATGCTTTTGCGAATCCAAGTAATCCAAAATTCGATGAAAAAGCTGCAACCGAAGCGAATGCGATGGCAATCAGCTTTTTAAAAGAAAAATTTAAGTTGAAATAAACTTTAAATGAAAATAAAAAACGGCAAATTCTAAAATAGATTTCGCCGTTTTTTTATGTTTTATCCTCTAAACTTCCATTCAAATTCATCTTTATCGTTGATGATTGCACCAATTTCAACCTCAACAACTTCGTCATAATCTACATGGAAGAACAACCAATGGTCTTCATTAAAATAAATATCAATTCCTTCTTCTGAATCTTTTTCAAAATTGGTAATTTTATTCAGTGCCAAATCGCCATTAACCACATCCCAAGGCTGATTAATAATTGTAGCTCCAAACAATTTTATGATTGGATTTGTAGTGGTAATATATCCTAATTTCATGTCTTCTTCAACATAAAACGTTAACTTCATACGTTCTTTGTTGTACACGTAAATGGTATTGTTTTCATCATCGGTAAACGTTTTATTTGGTTTTCCGTATAAAGCTTCTACGTATTTTGGAGTCATACCAAACTCTAATCTATCAATTCCGTTTTTTAATTTAATTTCCATGGCTTTAAGTTTTATAGCAACAAAGTTAGGGTTTTTAACTAAGGATTTTGCAAATAATTCTAAATTAATATTTTCACCACAGATGCGCAGTTTTTTTTTTTTTGAAAATCTAAATAATCTGTAAATCTGCGGTGATTACAAATAAAAAAACCACGAATTTCATTTGATTTTCGTGGTTTAATATATTTATTAAAATCTAATTAGATTTTGAAACGTTTTCTGTCGTTCTCTGTTAAGTGAATTTTTCTTAAACGGATAGATTTTGGAGTAACTTCAACATATTCATCTTTTTGAATGTACTCTAAAGCTTCCTCTAAAGAGAAAATAATTGGTGGAATAATTCTGGCTTTGTCGTCATTACCAGAAGAACGAACGTTAGTAAGTTTTTTCTCTTTCGTTACGTTTACACACATATCATCACCACGAGAGTTTTCACCAATAACCTGTCCTTCATAGATTTCAGCATTTGGTTCAACGAAGAACTTACCTCTATCTTGTAATTTATCTAAAGAGTAAGGAATAGCTTTTCCTTTTTCCATAGAAATTAACGAACCTTTGTTACGTCCAGAAATTTCTCCTTTATAAGGTTCATATCCAATGAAACGGTGCGCCATAATTGCTTCTCCTGCAGTTGCAGTTAATAATTGGTTACGTAAACCAATAATTCCACGAGAAGGAATATTAAATATAATAATCATACGATCACCTTTTGTTTCCATCGAAAGCATTTCACCTTTACGTAAAGTAACAAATTCTACGGCTCTTCCAGAAAGTGACTCTGGTAAATCAATTGTTAATTCTTCAATTGGTTCACATTTTACACCATCTACTTCTTTAATAATTACTTGTGGCTGACCAATTTGCAATTCGTAACCTTCTCTTCTCATAGTTTCAATAAGAACAGATAAGTGAAGTACACCACGACCAAATACCATAAATTTATCAGCAGAATCGGTCTCAGCCATTCTCATTGCTAAGTTTTTCTCTAATTCTTTTTCTAAACGTTCTCTAATATGACGAGAAGTTACAAATTTACCTTCTTTACCAAAGAAAGGTGAGTCGTTAATCGTAAATAACATACTCATTGTTGGTTCATCAATAGCGATAGTTTCTAATGCTTCTGGATTTTCAAAATCAGCAATAGTATCTCCAATTTCAAAACCTTCTACCCCAATAATCGCACAAATATCACCAGCAACAACTTCATCGACTTTTTTACGACCTAAACCTTCAAAAGTGTGTAATTCTTTAATTCTTGATTTTGTTATAGAACCATCTCTTTTAACTAAAGAAATCGGCATATTTTCTTTTAAAACACCTCTTTCTAATCTACCAATCGCGATACGACCTGTAAATGCAGAAAAATCTAATGAAGTAATTAACATCTGTGGGGTTCCTTCAGAAACTTTAGGAGCTGGCACGTGCTCTAAAACCATGTCTAATAATGGCTCAATATTTTCAGTTTGATTTTGCCAGTGATCAGACATCCAGTTGTTTTTAGCTGAACCATAAACAGCAGGGAAATCTAACTGTGCTTCAGTAGCACCTAATTCGAACATTAAATCGAAAACTTTCTCATGTACTTCTTCTGGCGTACAGTTTTCTTTATCTACTTTATTAATAACTACACAAGGTTTTAAACCTAAATCGATAGCTTTTTGTAATACGAAACGAGTTTGTGGCATTGGACCTTCAAAAGCATCTACTAAAAGACAAACACCATCTGCCATATTCAATACACGCTCTACTTCTCCACCAAAATCGGCGTGACCAGGTGTGTCGATAATGTTGATTTTAGTTCCTTTATAAGTAACTGAAACGTTTTTAGAAGTAATAGTAATTCCTCTTTCACGCTCTAAGTCGTTGTTATCTAAGATTAAATCTCCAGTGTTTTCGTTATCACGGAATAATTGACAGTGATACATAATTTTATCAACCAATGTAGTTTTACCGTGGTCAACGTGGGCAATAATTGCAATGTTTCTAATAGATGACATATATTCTTTTTTTGAAAGTGCAAAGGTACGTTTATTATCTTGATATTCAAACAACTATTTGTTTTGTTTACATTTTTATAATTTTAGGAGCAAAACAATTCATTTTCAATACACTAACAGTCGCGTGTTCCGCTATATCTTTTGTTTACAAACCACTACCTACAATCACAAAACTGCA
Source organism: Flavobacterium difficile (assembly GCF_011392115.1). GTDB lineage: Bacteria > Bacteroidota > Bacteroidia > Flavobacteriales > Flavobacteriaceae > Flavobacterium > Flavobacterium difficile. The sequence continues at coordinate 656,602 of NZ_JAAJBT010000001.1, read as the reverse complement.
AACAAAAGGATGCCGCTGCACCCACGGCTAGAGAAGAAAAATTGTATTTCAGAACAAAAAAAGACCTGATAGGTTTTTGAAACCTGTCAGGTCTAAATAAAAAAAATCCCAAACTTTTCAGAATGGGATTTAGTATAATTTAAATTACTAATTATAATTTAGCAACTAATCTTGTTAACTTAGATTTTAAGTTTGAAGCTTTGTTAGCGTGGATGATATTTTTCTTTGCTAACTTATCGATCATCGAAATAACTGTAGGTAATTTTGCAGCAGCTTCTGCTTTTACAGTCGCTAAACGAATTGCTTTAATAGCATTACGTGTAGTTTTGTGTTGGTATTTGTTTAATACTCTTCTTTTTTCGTTGCTTCTAATTCTTTTTAAAGCTGACTTATGATTTGCCATTTTCTTAATTTTTAAATTGTAATAACTTTATTTACTTATTAGTAAAAACAAGAAAAACCTCCCACAATTGAATTTTAAAAAAACAATCACTTCAGTTTTAACTAACAAAATTAAAGAGGAGACACCTTCTTCAATTTTATAAAACTATTTCAAAACTAATTTGTAGTCCGTAGGGGAATCGAACCCCTCTTACCAGGATGAAAACCTGGCGTCCTAACCGATAGACGAACGGACCAATAACTGATTTAAAGTTCCAGTAAAAACTTTGTAGTCCGTAGGGGAATCGAACCCCTCTTACCAGGATGAAAACCTGGCGTCCTAACCGATAGACGAACGGACCATTGCATTTCCTGTAATGCGAGTGCAAAAATACAACTATTTTTTATTTGTGCAATACTTGATGCAAAAAAAATTATATTTTTTTTAAGACAAAAACTTAAGAGTTTATTTTTAAGGTATTTAGCTGTTTTAAAAAAATCTAAAAATCATCAATACCAACTCGTAAATTCTTAATATGCTTTTGCAAAAAGAACTCTACCTTTAGATGGCGCTCCTGTTAAAACACAAACTCCTGCTTCTTCTACTCTATTTAAAGGAATACATCTGATAGTGGCCTTTGTCAAGTCTTTAATTTTTTCTTCGGTTTCTGCAGTTCCATCCCAATGTGCAGATACGAATCCTGTTTTATTTTCTAAAATATCTTTAAACTCCTCAAAAGAATTTACTTCCGTAGTATGAGCTGCTCTGTAATCCACTGCTTTATTAAATAAATCTTTTTGAATTTGCTCTAATAAATCTTGTATGAAACTTACAATTCCATCCGCAGGTTTAACTTCTTTAGTTAAAGTATCTCTTCTAGCGACTTCAAAAGTTCCGTTTTCTAGGTCTTTCGGACCAATTGCTAAACGAACTGGCACACCTTTCAATTCCCATTCCGCAAATTTAAAACCTGGCTTTTGTGTAGTTCTGTTATCAAATTTTACCGAAATATTTAATTTCTTAAATTGAGCTACTAAACCATTCGCCACTTCAGAAATTTTATCAAATTCTTCATCGGTTTTAAAAATCGGCACAATAACTACTTGTATTGGCGCTACATTGGGAGGCAACACCAATCCGTTATCATCAGAATGTGTCATTACTAACGCACCCATCAAACGCGTAGAAACACCCCAAGATGTTCCCCAAACATAATCTTGTTTTCCTTCTTGATTGGTAAATTTCACATCAAAAGCTTTTGCGAAGTTTTGACCTAAAAAGTGAGATGTTCCTGCTTGTAACGCTTTTCCATCTTGCATTAATGCTTCAATACAAAAAGTTTCATCAGCACCAGCAAAACGCTCGGTTTCAGTTTTAAAACCTTTTACAACAGGAATAGCCATAAAGTTTTCTGCAAAATCAGCATATACATGCATCATTTTTTCAGCCTCTTCCATTGCCTCTGCTTTGGTTGCATGTGCAGTATGACCTTCTTGCCATAAAAACTCAGCTGTTCTTAAAAACAAACGCGTTCTCATTTCCCAACGGACAACATTCGCCCATTGGTTAATTAATAAAGGTAAATCTCTATAAGATTGCACCCATCCTTTATAAGTACTCCAAATAATTGCCTCAGATGTAGGACGAACAATTAATTCTTCCTCTAATTTTGCATTCGGATCTACCATTAACTTTCCAGGCTTATCCGGATCATTTTTTAATCTGTAATGAGTAACAATAGCACACTCTTTCGCGAAGCCTTCCGCATTCTTTTCTTCTGCTTCAAACATGCTTTTCGGAACAAATAAGGGGAAATAAGCATTACTATGACCTGTTTCTTTAAACATTTTATCTAATTCCGCCTGCATTTTTTCCCAAATTGCATAACCATAAGGTTTAATTACCATACAGCCTCTTACACCTGAATTCTCCGCTAAATCAGCCTTTACGACTAATTCGTTATACCATGCAGAATAATCTTCGCTTCTAGTTGTTAAATTTTTACTCATTTTTATAATATTGGCACAAAATTTGTTTAATTTGTATTAATTTAGTGCTACAAAACTACTTAATTTTGTAAAGACCAACAATAAAATTTACTATATATGAAAACAATTTACACTTTTCAGCAAAAAACACTTAGATTTTTAAGTCTATTTGTTGGTGCAATCACAGTGACAGCTTGTGGTTCGTACCAAAATTCGTCATATTATGATAATGATGGCGTTTACGGACCAGACAAATCGGTTAGATACGAACAAACCACACAAAACGAAACAGTTATTGTAGAAAATAACAATAAGTATGCTGAACAATTTAGAAGCATGCAAAGCGATTTTGAAACCAATGAAGTACTTACCGATGTAGACAACTACAGAACACCAGATACGGTTTATGTACAGGAAGGCAACTCAAGATATGCAGGTTGGGGTGAAAATCAAAACAGCAACACAACAGTAATTATTAACGACAATTGGGGTTGGAACAACTGGGGTTGGAACGGTTGGTATGGAAATGGATGGGGTTGGAATATCGGATGGGGTTGGAATAACGGCTGGAACAACTGGGGTTGGAACGGTTGGTATGGAAATGGCTGGGGTTGGAACGGTTGGTACGGTAACGGTTGGGGATGGAACGGTTGGTACGGAAATGGCTGGGGATGGAACAACGGCTGGGGATGGAATGGTTATTATGGAGGAAGAAATGTAGCCTTCAATAATGGTCCACGTGGCGGTTACATCAATAGAAATGGAAATACTGCTAATTCAGGAAGATACTCTAACGGAAGAAATAGTAATGCAATTGGAAATCCTAGAAATCTAAATTCTCAAACTCGAGGAAACACAGTTGGATCACCAAGAAATCAGACATCAGAACCAAGAACTATCTCTACACCTAGAGGACAAACACCACAACCTAGAACAATAATTTCTACACCAAGAACAAATACAAGTTCACCAAGAAGTCAAACTTCTGAACCTAGAAATTATACTCCAGCACCAAGAAGTGAATCACCAAGAACTATCTCAACACCAAGAAGTTCAGACTTCGGTGGTGGAAGATCTGGAGGCGGTGGGTCAATGGGAGGCGGAAGATCTGGCGGCGGCGGAGGTCGTGGAGGTCGTGGATAATTAAATCTCATATAAATAACCTGTTTATTAAAACTAAACAGGTTATTGAATTCGAATTACTATTTCAATCAAAAAAAGCACAATAAACTATAAAATGATTGTCTTTATTTTTTTTGCGCCTTTTTTAAGTACCCAAAAACAATACAAATAAAATATGAAAAAGATATTATTTACCTTATTAATAAGTGGTTCCTTTATAGCTAACGCGCAAGAAACCACGATAACTGACGCTTTACGTTACAGTGTAGAAAACTTAAATGGAACCGCTCGATTCAGATCCATGGGAGGTGCTTTTGGCGCTATTGGTGGAGATTTATCAGCCATGAATATCAACCCTGCTGGATCGTCAATCTTTAATTATAATCAAGCTACACTTTCTGTTTCCAGTTTCAACAAAAGCAATTCAGCTAACTACTTTGGGACTACAACAAGTACTAGAGACAACGCATTAGATATTAATCAACTTGGTGCTGTATTTGTTTTTAACGATGCAAATGCCAAAAGTGGCTGGAAGAAATTTGCCTTAGGCTTGAATTACGAAAACACTAACAATTTTGACGATTTCATTGTGAGTGAAGGTATTAATCCTTTCAATTCAATGGATAGTTATTTTTTAAGATTTGCTAATGGTGGTAATGGAGTTGGAGATTTAAATGGCTTTTTTTATGAAGATTTAAACTTTATTGGACAACAAGCTCTATTAGGATACAACTCATTTATCACAGAATATGATTCTACAAATGATAGTTACTTTACCAATGTTCCTACTGGTGGAAATTATTTCCATAGAAATACAATAGAATCTAGAGGATATAACGGTAAATTCACCATGAACTTTTCTGGAGCTTATGAAGACAAATTGTATTTAGGTATGAACATGAACTTCCATTTTACAGATTTCGTAAGAACTTCTTCTTTATTCGAAAGTAATTTGAATCCTTTTTACACCTCAGGCTTTAGTATAAACACAGCTCGTTTCAACAACGAATTATACACTTATGGATCAGGTTTTTCCATGAATTTAGGAGCTATCTACAAAGCTACTAATAATGTTAGAATAGGTTTGTCTTATGAAACACCAACTTGGTACCGTTTAAATGATGAACTAACTCAATCTATTTCATCTGATGTTTTTGACGCTTCAACCAATACATCCGAAGTCGTTTTTTACAATCCAAATGTAGTGAATGTATATCCTACTTACAAAATTCAAACGCCAGGAAAACTAACAGCTAGTGGAACGTTTTTATTTGGCAAAAAAGGATTACTGAGTGTAGATTTTATTTCAAGAGATTATGCGAAAACTCAATTTAAACCTAAAAACGAACAAATATACAGTGTCATAAATACAGATATCAAAAATCAATTACAAGACACTTACGAATTACGTTTAGGAGGTGAGTACAAAATTAAACAATGGAGCTTAAGAGGTGGTTACCGATTTGAACAAAGCCCTTACCAAATAGACACAGCCTTTGGAGATTTATTTGCATACTCTGGTGGTTTCGGATATAACTTTGGTAGCTCTAGATTAGATCTATCGTATACAAACGAACACAGAAACAGAACAGAAGCTTTATTAACTTCAGGATTAAATGATCCTGCAAGAATTAGAAATTATAACAATAATGTTACGTTAACTTATGTTGTAAACTTCTAAATACATACAAATATTTCATAAATGTCGCTTTACTTCAAGTTTAGCGACATTTTTTTATTAATTTTGCAGGCTGAAATAAAACAAATACTATGAGAACCAAGTCTTTAAAGAAAAATAAAATTAACGTCATTACCCTAGGTTGTTCTAAAAACGTATATGATAGTGAAGTTTTAATGGGACAACTTCGTGCTAACGGAAAAGAAGTGACACATGAAGCCACTAAAGATGAAGGAAATATTATAGTAATCAACACTTGTGGTTTTATTGATAATGCGAAAGAAGAATCGGTAAATACGATTTTAGAATATGCGGATAAAAAAGAACAAGGTTTAGTCGACAAAGTTTTTGTTACAGGCTGTTTATCTGAGCGTTACAGACCCGATTTAGAAAAAGAAATTCCGAATGTAGATCAGTTTTTCGGAACTACAGAATTACCTTTATTATTAAAAGCATTAGGTGCCGATTATAAACATGAATTAATTGGTGAACGTTTAACTACGACTCCAAAAAATTATGCATACCTAAAAATTGCTGAAGGTTGCGACAGACCTTGTAGTTTTTGTGCGATTCCTTTGATGAGAGGAAAACACAAATCGACTCCAATTGAACACCTAGTAATTGAAGCTGAAAAACTTGCTAAAAATGGCGTTAAAGAACTAATATTAATCGCACAAGATCTAACTTATTACGGTTTAGATTTATACAAAAAAAGAAATTTAGCAGAGCTATTAGAAGCCTTAGTAAAAGTAGAAGGAATTGAATGGATTCGTTTACATTACGCCTTTCCTACTGGTTTCCCAATGGACGTTTTGGAATTAATGAAACGCGAACCAAAAATTTGTAATTATTTAGATATTCCTTTACAACATATATCAGATAGCGTATTGAAATCGATGCGCCGTGGAACTACAAAAGAAAAAACCACAAAACTTATTCAAGATTTCAGAGCTTTAGTTCCAGAAATGACTATAAGAACCACTTTAATCGTTGGTTATCCTGGTGAAACGGAAGAAGATTTCAACACCCTAAAAAATTGGGTTGAAGAAATGCGTTTCGAACGTTTGGGTTGTTTTACTTATTCTCACGAAGAAAACACACACGCTTATTTATTAGAAGATGATGTTCCAGAAGAAGTGAAACAAGATAGAGCGGCTCAAATTATGGACATTCAAGCTCAAATTTCTTGGGAATTAAATCAAGAGAAAATTGGACAAACTTTCAAATGTGTGATTGACAGAAAAGAAGGCGAACACTTCATTGGTAGAACCGAGTTTGATAGTCCAGATGTAGATAACGAAGTTTTAATTGATGCGTCTAAATTCTACTTAAAAACAGGTGATTTTGTTAATTTAAAAATCATTGAAGCTACTGAATTTGATTTGTACGCGGAACCAATTTCTTAATTTAAGATTTGAGATTTAAGATTTACGTTTAAGAACTTTTAATCTATTCAAAACGCAACTATGAAAAAGATTTTTATTTGTTTTATTATACTATTTTCATCTTTAATTTTAGCACAAGATAAAAGCAATTTAGTTTATAAAGAAAGTATTTATTCCGTTAAAATTGAATTAGAAAACGGTAACGATTTTATTGAATTAGATAAAGAAAATGTAGTTCAAATTGTCTCAAAAAATATCGACCCTTTAAACATGATGTTTTCCGGTATTGGAGTTAAAATTGCCAACAAAACAAACGTTAAAAATAAAACAAGTTTGATAATCAAGCCAAATAAAGAAAGTGTAAAAGATGGCTTTTACACTCTTAACTTTTCGTTTAGAGGAAACAAAGGTAGACATTACACCAATCAATTCTTTATTCGTATAAAAGAGTAATTTAAAAACTCTTCACTAATTACTCTTCACTAATTACTAAATAAATGGATTCATTATCTCAAATTGTTTTAGGTGCTGCGACTTTTGCTCTAGTAAAAGACAAAGAAATCGGTAAAAAATCGCTTTTATATGGTGCGATTTTAGGAACCATTCCTGATTTAGATGTTTTATTAAACCCTTTTTTTGATAGTGTAGAGCAATTAGCCATTCATCGGGCATTTTCGCATTCCATTTTTTTCTCAATTATACTGAGTTTATTAGCAGGGAAATGGTTATCTAAAAAGTATAACTCTAGCTATATTTCATGGGTTTGGGCTTGCTTTTTAGCACTTTTTACTCATCCTTTACTAGATTTGTGTACCACATATGGTACGCGAATTTTATACCCGTTAACCAAATCGTATTATTCTCTTAATAATGTTTTTGTGGTTGATTTAGGTTATACTTTACCGCTTTTACTTGCCGTAATTGCATTATGGGTAATGAAAAATAACAATCCAAAAAGAAAAAAAGTAATCCATTTTGGTTTACTTCTCTCTACAGGCTATTTAGTTTGGGGAGTATTGATAAGTACAATAATTCAAAACAAATTTGAAAACGTTTTAAAAGAAAAAGACATAACTTATCAAAATATTACTATTGTTCCTACGCCATTTAATACGTTTTTATGGCAAGCCGTAATTAAAACAAATGATGGCTTTTATTTTAGCGATTATAGTATTTTCGACAAACAAATGAATACCAATTTTCATTTCGAAAAAAGCGAAAACCAACTACTGTCAGATCTCCAAAAACGACCAGAATTAGAACCCTTTTTTAATTTTGCAAAAGGCTACGAATTGGTTCGAAAAAAAAACAATCAAATTATTGTAGAAGTCACAAAATTCGGACCGATTGACATCAAAAACAATAAAGCGGAATTTCTTTTTCCACTTTGTATAAATCCGGATGGTTCTTATTACATAGAAGATAATCCACCTAAAAATTTCGACAAAATTTTCAGCACATTAATAACTCGAATTAAAGGAAAATAATGACTCCAAAAACAGTTACCATAGGTCCAAAAAAACTAATTGGATTTTCAGTTGAAATGTCTTTACTAGAGAATAAAACTCAAACTATTTGGCAGTTATTTATGCCACGATTAAAAGAAATCAAAAACGCTGTGAGTGCCGATCTATTTTCACTACAAATTTATCCTGAAAATTATTTTACCCATTTCACACCAGATACAATTTTTACAAAATGGGCAGCCGTTGAAGTTAAGAATTTTGAAAATTGTCCAGAAGGATTTGAAAAACTAGAAATTTCTGGTGGAACTTATGCTGTTTTTCTTCACAAAGGAAATACGGAAATGTTTGCCAAAACAGCACAGTACATTTATTCTGATTGGTTGCCAAAATCAGGTTTTAAATTAGACAACCAACCACATTTTGAAGTGTTGGGTGACAATTATTTAGGTCATGAAAACCCTGAAAGTGAGGAAGAAATCTGGATTCCTATTAAATAAGTACTTAGCACAGTTTCAAATAATAAGTAAATTATTCTCTATTCAATACTTTTAACTTGATTCTTTTTACTTGGCTCTTTTTACTTGACCCTTTTTACTTGGCTCTTTTCACTTGGCTCTTTTTACTTGACCCTTTTTACTTGACCCTTTTTACTTGACCCTTTTTACTTGGCTCTCTTTACTTGGCTCTCTTTACTTGGCTCTTTTTACTTGACCCTTTTTACTTGGCTCTTTTTACTTGGCTCTTTTTACTTGACTCTTTTTACTTGACCCTTTTTACTTGGCTCTTTTTACTTGACTCTTTTTACTTGACCCTTTTTACTTGGCTCTTTTTACTTGGCTCTTAAATAACTAATTCAACTGTTCGCTAAACAATTTGATTAATGTTTCGCCTTCTACCATGTGATTGGAAGAATCTTCAATAAGTCGTAAAGCACGTTTCATAGCATACGGATCTAAACCCATATTGATACCAATTTCATTAATTTTCACACGTTCTCTTTCGTGTAAAACATCATCGCATCGCATCAATAATGCCAAACGATAAAACTGACAGATTCGATTTAATTCGTCTTTAATCACAGTAACTTCCCCTTTATTTTCATAAAGTTTGTGTAAAGTCGGTTTATCAACACCCAATTCGTAAGCTACAATTTCAATGAAATCATATTCTCTATCATGCAATTCACCATCTACTAAGGCAAATGAAATCATTTCTCGTAACAAACTAATTTTTTCTTGAGTAGTTTCCTTCAAAATTCTTACTTTTATAATTATGTTCAAATATAAAAAAATGCAACAAGTAGTACGACTTTTTCTATTCTTTTTTTTCTTCACGACGCATTCTATTGAAGCTCAAAACCGCTACACCACCTTTGAAATAGAGGCGCCACAACTTCAAACTAAGAAGAAAATTTGGGTTTATTTACCATTAAATTATGAAAAATCGAACCAAAAATATCCTGTAATTTATATGCACGATGCCCAAAATTTATTTGATAAAAAAGCAGCTTTTGCGGGAGAATGGAACATTGATGAAACTTTAGACAGTTTAAAAGCAAAAGTTATTGTGATTGGTATTGAACACGGTAATGAAAAACGTTTGGACGAGTTAACACCTTACACAAATGAAAAATACGGCGGTGGAAATTCTGATGCCTATTTAGAATTTATCGTAAAAACCTTGAAACCACATGTCGATTCAACTTACCACACTAAAACTAACGCAAAAAACACATGCATTTGGGGAAGTTCACTTGGCGGATTGGTTTCTTTTTATGCTACTATAAAATATCCTGATGTTTTCGGTAAAGTAGGTTGCTTCTCACCTGCTTTCTGGATTAACAAAGAAGCAATTTTTCAGAAAATGGAAAACACAGCAAAGTTTCAAACCAAAATTTACATGCTATGTGGCGACAAAGAAGATTCAGGTGCCATGGTTAAAGATATGAAAGAAATGGAGGTGCTCATTAATTCTAAACGATGTGAATGTAAAAAACTAAATAAAACGGTAATTATAAAAGACGGCGAACATAATGAAAAATTATGGCGAAATGCATTTGCAAAAGCGTATCTTTGGCTTTTCTAATAAAGATGTATCATGGATACAGAAAATCATGATACAAAATACAAAATACAATGAATAACAACGATATCTTCAAAAAACTGCGTGTGGCATTACAATTACGTGACGACCAAATAGTTGAAATTTTAAACCTAGTCGATTTTAAAATGTCAAAAGGCGAATTAGGTGATATTTTCCGATCAGAAGATCATGCGAATTTTATGGAATGTGGCGACCAAGTGTTACGTAATTTCTTGAACGGATTAATTATTCATTTACGTGGAACGAAAGAAAACCCTAAAAATCCACGTGAAGTAATTAAATCACATAAAAATTACGAAACGCAAACCGAAAGAACAGATAAAATTTACGAACCGAAAAAACCTTATAACAAAACAGATAGTAAAACACAGTTTAAACCAAGAACTGGCGATAAAAAAGAATTTAAACCCAAAACTGGGGGAAGTTCAGAAAAAAAACCTGCTTTTGGGAAAAACAAATTTGGTAACGACAAAAAGCCAGCCAAACAAAATCCTGTTGAAAAATTCAAGTTTAAAGACGGTAAAAAATAAAACGAAATCCTCAATGCTATTGGGGATTTTTTTATAATCAAATTATAATTTTTCTAATCCCTATCAAAATATAAATCATTTTACATGCTAAAAAAAATTCATCATATTGCTATTATTTGTTCCGATTACGAAAAATCTAAACACTTTTATACGGAAATTTTAGGATTCGAAATCACACAAGAAGTCTATCGGGAAGCACGACAATCCTATAAACTAGATTTGTCATTAAATGGTAATTATTGTATTGAGTTGTTTTCTTTTCCAAATCCGCCAAAAAGGGTTTCCCAACCAGAAGCTTGCGGTTTGCGTCATCTTGCTTTTGAAGTAGAAAATATTGAAAGTGCTATTGAAACATTATCAAAATACCACATTAAAACAGAACCCATAAGAATTGACGAATTCACTCAAAAAAGATTTACTTTTTTTGAAGATCCAGATCAGTTGCCTATTGAACTTTATGAAATGTAATGAAACAAAAAATCCTGAACTAGTATTCAGGATTTTTTGTTTAGTTCTTAGTTATAAACCGATTCTTTTTTAAAGTGAACGGCTAATAAATAATATACTACAGCTCTGTATTTATTTTTATTTGAACGACCATACTTTTCAATAACTGCATCAATAGCAGCATCTAAATCAGCACTATCTTTTAAACCTAATTTCCCAATTAAGAAATTGTTTTTTACTGTTGCTAATTCTTTTTCATCTGAACCAGAAACTGTAGCAGCATCTGCATTATAAATAGATGGCCCACAACCAATCACTACTTTAGTTAATAAATCCATATCAGCAGTTACACCACATTTGTCTTTTAAATCTGCAGCATACTTAACTATTAATTCATCTCTTTTACTCATAATTGTTTGTATTTTTGTTAGTTATCTTTCAAACTTACAATAATTTACTTAAAACATAAAGAAATTATTTAAAAAATTAACCTTTTAATAATGAATCAAAATAGTTTCAAAATATCCAATTTTGAATATTGACTTATGAATATTACAATTAAAGATTTTTAAAATAATCCAACAAAATCGAATTATTTAACTTTTCTGGTGTGAAAACTTCTAAAATGTAAGGTACCGATTCATTTGAAATAAATGCATCCCAATTGGATTGCAATTCCATTTCATCATAAACGGCTGTATAATTAAATTGAAACATTTTCGCCAAATGTTCTGCCGTTAAGTGATGTGAAGTTTCAAAGAAGGTGTTAAAAGTTTCATTCTCCTGATGACCTGGTAAAATTCTAAAAATACCACCGCCACTATTGTTTATCAGAATAATTTTGAAGTTTTTAGGGATGTAATTATTCCATAACGCATTGCTATCGTATAGAAAACTAATATCACCAGTTATTAAAATTGTAGGTTTCGGATTAGCAACCGCTGCTCCAATTGCAGTTGATGTACTTCCATCAATTCCACTTGTTCCTCGATTACAAAACACTTCAATTGTCTTATTGATGCTTACCAATTGTATGTAACGAATGGGCGAACTATTACTGACTTGCAATTGAATATGGTCTGGTAAACGTTGACTTAAAAAATCGAAGACTTTAAAATCTGAAAAAGGTATTTTCGCTATATAGGTATCGTGTTTATGCAATCTATCTAACCAAATGTTTTGAAAATCTGAACGATACTTAGAATCAATTGTATTGTTTTCAATTAAAATCTGGTTTAAAAAAGTAGCCATGTCTGTTTGAAAATGTGCAGACAAACAACCAAATGTATCATAAGCTCGAAGTTTGTCTACATGCCAATGCTGTTCCGGTTGATAACTTCTCAACAAAGCTTTGATACGCTTTGAAACTACCATTCCGCCAAAAGTTAAGAGAATGTCAGGTTGAAAATTTTGTTTATCTTCATCAGAAAATGTAGAAACTAAAGTGTCTATTCTATCAATAAAAGTAGGATGATGTAAATTTGATGTTTTCTCTAAAAGTACTACTACACTTTCATCATTCGCTAAAATATCTATAAATTTTTGTTCAATAGAATTAGGCAACAACTCACCTACTAAAATCAATTTCTTTTTAGCAGATTGCCATTCTGAAACGTATTTCGCATCTAAATTAAACTTCGCTTTTTCAAAATTAGAAACAGTATGTTTCGGCACATAAGTAGGCGCTAAAAGTGTTTCATACAAAGGTTCTTCAAACGGTACATTAATATGCGCTGGTCCTTTTAGAGAAAAAGCCGAATCAATTGCAGTTATGATTAAATCATCGTTTTTCTCAGAAGCATTTTCGGTTAAATTGGCAGAAAAAACGATATGATTCGCAAATACATTTTCTTGACGAATGGTTTGTCCATCGCCAATATCAATTTTACTATGTGGTCTATCAGCAGAAACTACTAATAAAGGAATTTGACTATAAAACGACTCTGCAACTGCTGGATAATAATTCAATAATGCCGAACCTGAAGTACAAACTACAGCAACTGGTTGTTGTAATTGTTGTGCCAAACCTAATGCAAAAAAAGCAGCACAGCGTTCGTCTGCAATGCTATAACATTTAAAAGCATCCTGATTGGTAAATCCAATAGTCAATGGTGCATTTCTCGAACCTGGAGAAATTACAATATGTTGAATTTCTTTTTGTCGAAAAATTTCAATTACAGCTTGAGCTAATGGTATTTTTGGGTATAAGTTGGCTTTCAATTTAGTTTTTTATTGAAACACATAGACGCATAGATATTTTTAATTATCTTAATGAACTATTTATCTAAGTGTTTAAAAATGATACATACAAATTTACTAATAAATACACATTTTTTTATACTTTTATGTCATAAATAAATACTAAAATGAATCCTACAATTCGAACTTATAAAACCGAAGATTGCCCAGCTATTCTAGAAATCATTAACGACCAAATTTTAAACGGTGTGGCTTTGTATGATTATCATCCAAGAACTTTAGCACAACAATTGGCAATTTTTGAAGATAAATTAGAAAAAAGTTTTCCTATTATTGTAGCAGAACTTAATAATGAAGTAGTTGGTTTTGGGTATTATAGTGAATTTCGTTTCAGAGAGGCATACAAATTTACGGTAGAACATTCTGTTTATGCCAATAAAAACTTCATCGGAAAAGGAATTGGTAACGCATTACTTACAGAACTTATAGCGCTAGCTAAAAATCAAGGTTTACATACAATGATAGGCGTTATTGATTCTGAAAATGAAAGCAGTATCGCTTTTCATGAAAAATTCGGATTTGAAAAAGCTGGTTTTATTAAAGAATCTGGGTTTAAATTTAACCGTTGGTTACATTCCGTATTTATGCAGAAAATATTGTAATAAAATAGTCGCAGTTAACAGTCGCAGTTAACGATAACTGAGACTGTCAACAGCGACTGAAAACTGAGACTGAGATTGAAAACTAAATTATTTCCCTTCAATCCAATTGGTAATTGAACTGTCGTTTGGCAAGACTCTCGGCGAAATTACATCCACTAAATGACCGTTTTCGTCAATTAAATATTTTTGAAAATTCCATTCTACTGTATTGTCTTCTAAACCGTTTTTAGCTTTTTGAGTTAAAAATTGATAAACCACATGCATGTCACTTCCTTTCACTGAAATTTTTTCCATCATTGGGAAAGTAACACCGTAGTTCTTTTTACAAAACGCGCCAATTTCTGCATTTGTTCCTGGTTCTTGTGCGCCAAAATTATTGGCTGGAAAACCAACTATTACAAAATTTTTGCTTTGATATTTTTCATAAATCTCCTGCAATTGCTCATATTGAGGAGTTAAGCCACATTCTGAAGCCGTATTTACAATTAGTATTTTTTTTCCTTTTAACGAAGCGAAATCAAATTCGTTTCCAGATAAGTCTTTTACTTTAAAAGAATGAATTGAACCTTTTTCCATAGTGTTTGATTTAGGGGTTTCTGCCATAATGTTTTCAGCTGTATTTCCTTCAAAATGTTCCCAATTTTCTGATTTGGTTTCTGTTTTAGAGGTGCAAGCTAAAGCAACCATGACAATTCCAGTGAATGTGTGAAATAATTTCATTTTTAAATAATTTTATATTGTTCAAATGTAAGTAAAGATAAAGAAAACAAAAGTTAATGTTGGGTTAAATCTAACTTTTAATAATAAGTATATAATAAGACTTTTTTGTCTGAAGCATCTAAAATTACTTGAATTCTTTTATAAAATTTTTCATTTACCATTGGACAACCCCAACTACACATAATTGGATGCATTTGTTCTTCATATGGCATTTTGGAATGTGCATGTAAAACTATATTTCTTGAAAATGCATTGCCATTCGTTTTATCTAAACCGTACATTTTATAAGCTTTCCCAAATGTTCCATTGTACGAATTTCCAATATAATATTTACCCAAAGAAGTCATTAACGAACCGTCTGTATTACTAAATCTCAGTTCATCTGTTGTTGTTTTCGAGCCTGAACCATGAGCTACTAAACCGGAATCTGTAACTGTATTTTTCTTAGCATCAAAAACAAAAAATCGATATTTATTTGATGGAATTCTCATATCTAAAAGGAAAAACACATCCTTATTATATTTAGCATTCTTTTTTAGAAATGCTTTTATTTCATCCGCTTTTAATAAGGTCTTTTCCAAAACATCTTTTGAAATTCCTTTATTTGTATTAGTTTCTTTTAAATAAAAATTACATAAAAGCACGATTCCTAAAATCGATAAAAAGACTATTGCTTTTTGTTTCATAATTTGTTAATTGATTGATTGATTAAAAATTAACGATAAAAAAATGAAATTAGTATACAAAAAAACCTGACAACTAATTATATCTGTCAGGTTCCTTTTTATGTAAATCTTGAAAATATTATTTCTTGTATAATTTTTTATATTGATAATAAGCTATCGCAGAAATCACTAAAACAATTGATAGTGCATACCCATAATAAATAACATTTTGTTCTTCACCAGAAGCGTAAGAATGCAAACCACTCAAGTGGAAATTTACACCAAAATAGGTCATTAAAATACTTGCAAAAGCTAAAACCGACATAAAATTATAAGCAAATAAACCACGTAAAGCAGGTACAAAACGCGCGTGAATGACAAATGCGTACACCATAATGCTAATTAAAGCCCAAGTTTCTTTTGGATCCCAACCCCAATAACGGCCCCAACTTTCATTCGCCCATTGACCACCAAGGAAGTTACCAATTGTTAACATCACTAAACCAACAGTTAAAGCTAATTCATTAATATATGTAATTTCTTTGATGTTCAATTCCATTTTAGCTTTGTTATTTTTATTCGTAAAAATCATTAAGAATAAGGATACTAAACCTAAAATCATAGCTAAAGTAAAAGGTCCATAACTAGCAACAATCACTGCTACGTGAATCATTAACCAATACGAATTTAATACCGGTTGTAAATTCGCAATACTTGGATCCATCCAATTCCAATGTGCTATCATTAAAATCATGGAAGTTACGAAAGCTGTTGAAGCAACTGTAAGTTCCGATTTTCTACCAAAAGCAACTCCAAAAAACATAGTTGCCCAAGCTACATAAATCATACTTTCATAAGCATCCGACCAAGGTGCATGACCCGAAATATACCAACGCACAATTAATCCTGCTAAATGTAAAATGAAAAGTAAAATAATAGTTCCGTGGAAAAACTTCACAACATAATTTACCCATTTCTTTTTATTGAAAATTTGAACAATTACAAATGCAAACATTAATACTCCAGCATACATGTACCATGAGAATAATTTTTTAAAAATATCGTATTTGTTATAAAGTATTTCGGTATTTATTTTATCCTCAGGAAGCATGATTTTTCCACCAAATTCTTTTTGAAATTTAGATAAACCTGTCAGTAAACTTTCTGCAGTTTTGTAATCTTTAGATTGTGAGGCTCTTGCTGCCTCTCCAAAATAAAACGGAATGATATTTTTAACGGTATCTAAATTAGTTTTGGTAGGATGTTGCAATTCTAGGTAAGAAGCCCATTTGTTATTTTCTGAATTGGGAAGAGGAAAAAATCGCAAAATTTGTCCGCTTATTGCCGAATACAATAAGTTTACCTTCTTATCAGCAGTTATAAAATCCTTTTGAAATTTATTTGGGACAACTTCCTTATAGGCTTCATCTGCTTGCTTTTGCAATTTATAATTTCCAAAATCATCAAAAAAACTGATAAGTGGTGCATATTTTGCATCTTCAGCAACTCCAATAATTTTGCGAATACTGTCGTTTCCTCTTTCTAAATATATAATTGGAATTTGGTACCAAAACTCAGGAAATTGATTCATCGATATTAAAACCTGATCAGAAGTATAGTTTTCAAACTTATCATTTTTTGATACTTTACGTAATAATTCAGAAGAAAATGTATTTACAGGTTTCATTCTTCCACTGTAATCTTGAATGACTAATTTTCCGAATTTTTCTGCATGTTCGGCAGAAACCATAAATTTTCTAATCTCTTTTAAAGATTCTTCTGCGGTTGGCATTTTTGGTTTGGTAACCGAAGCTTCGTGCTGATGTGGTGCTGTTCCGTGATTATGACCTTCATGATTCGTATGATCATCTTGTGCAAAACCAATCAATCCAAAGAAAAATAACAACACTGACAAAATGGCTTTTTTATCGCGGATTTTATCTAATTTCACTTTCAAATCATTGAATCTTGTGTTTTTATCGAATAAAATGGCCATCATAGCTAAATACAACAAGAAATAACCTATATAACTGATCCAAGTTCCCCAAAAATCGTGACTCACAGAAAGTACAGTTCCTTTTTCATCTTCATCAAAACTAGCTTGAAAAAAACGAAAGCCTTTATAATCTAACACGTTGTTCATGAAAACGCTATCTTTAAAACTTTCTTTGCCGTTTACCACTTCAATCTTACTTTTAAATGAGGAGTAACTTTTATCAGTACCAGGTTGTTTTTCAGCTATAAAATCTTCAAGTTTTATAGAAAAAGGTAAGGTGTGCACTTTACTTCCGTACATTAAAGTAAAATCTAATTTTCCTATTTTAAAACTATTGGGCTCACCTTGTTTTCCTTTCGAACCTTTTAAAGTTACAATTTCTTCTTTGTTTTGAGAAGTTACTTTAACCACAATAGCATCATCAGTTTTTTTATCTTTATAATCATTATTAGATGCTAAAATTAATTCTCCTTTTTGAGCGAATTCTGGAAATACAAACTGACTTCCACCAGCATTATACAGGGAACGGAACATCAACGGACTTGGTTTATCTTTGGAAATAGTCCCTTGAAATTTATCAGCCATTCGCATAAAATTACCATCAAAAGGCATTTGAATGGTATAGGTTTCCGCGTTTTTTATAATGTTTACAGCACCTTGAGTAAATTTATTGAATGCAAATAAAACATTATTGATGTTTTTCACTTCGCCCTCACGTAAAAAATGTTCTTTTCTACTTCCACCACTTGCTTCAACTAATTTGATATGCAAACTACCTTTAGGATTGATTTGAAATGTTTCCTTAGCATTCATGATGAATTTTTGTAATTCAATTTTGTAAGGAATATCTGAAAACTGATCTGTGTAAACGAAAGAATTATTGGCAGCTTGAGATAATAATAATTGCTTTTCCACAGTTTTACGTCTCATTTCTCCTTTATAATCACCGTCTATAAAAGCTGTAATGTGAGGTAAATCTGAATAAACCGTATTTGCAGAAGCACCTTCACGAATTGGCATCAAACCTTCGTAACTAACATAGCGTGTGATAAATGCACCAATAATGATAAAAATCCACGACAAGTGTAGCAATAAAGTGGCCCATTTTTCTCTTTTATGCAATTGGTAACGCTTAATATTTCCAAAAAAGTTAATTAAGAAAAAAACCATTATGGCCTCAAACCACCAAGCATTATAAACCCAAATTCTAGCTGTTTCTGTATTATATGCGTCTTCTATAAAAGTTCCAGCTGCCATTGCTGCAGCAAAAACAATAAACAAAAGAGCCATTAAGCGTGTAGAATATAGTGCGGAAAGTAATTTCTGTAACATAAAAAGTTGTCTTTTTTTTAGTAGTGCAAATGTACAGAATTGAATTAAGAATAAAATAAATACAACTTATAATTTGACGTTAAAATTTATGTAATAAAGAATTGAGATTCACAATTAAAATTTAACTAATAAAGCATTTTCACTTCCTTAATATTGAATAATTGCAAACTATCATCTTCTAATTGAATCTGTAACAAACCATTAGGCAAAACTTGTTTTATAATCCCCATAAATTTTACATTCAAATTATCTTCAAAAACCATAGGCTTATTTTTTTTGAATAAATTTTCATGGTACACTTGCCAAAAATAAGACGCACCTTCATTCTTATACAAATTAATATTTTTTTGAAATTGATGTAAAACAGTGACTAATACCTCTTCTTTGTTAAATTCTTGACCAACAGAATTTTTAAGAGAACTAGCTTGTGGCAGATTAGAGAAACTTTCCTGATTTACATTAATGCCAATTCCTACAATTGAAACAATTTCAGCAGAACTTTTCAATTGATTTTCAATTAAAATGCCACAAACTTTCTTTTTATCTGCCAAAATGTCGTTTGCCCACTTTATAGCTAAATTAGGAATTTTTAAAGTAGAAAACGCCTGAAACAAACTTACTGCCACAACCACGTTCAAATGAAATACTTCGTCAAAACTAAGCAACACATCTTTAATTAAAACACTGAATGTTAGGTTTTTACCATCTTCTACCTCCCAATTAGAACCACGTTGCCCTCGTCCATTTGTTTGATTATCAGCAGTAACTACAGTAAAATTTTCGAGTGTTTGCTTAACAGCCAAATCTTTTAAATATCGGTTTGTAGAATCAATGGCATTGAGTTTGATGATATGCATGTAAGAAATTTTGTTATTACTTAGTTGAAGTTACAAAAATAAAAACAAAAAATGATACCTTTGCACAAAACGAATAAATAATAGATGACGAAAAATATTAGCACAGATGATTTACTAACAAGTATCATCAAAGGAATAGAAGATGTAAAAGGATTAGATATTGATATTCTTGATTTAAGAGGAATTGACAATAGTGTATGTGATTATTTTGTAATTTGCAATGGTAATTCGAATACCCAAGTAAATGCAATTGTAGGTTCTGTACAAAAAGGCGTGTCTAAGGAATTAAAAGACAAACCATGGCACATTGAAGGAGCCGACGTTGGAGAGTGGGTTTTAATGGATTATGTAAGCATAGTAGTTCATGTATTTCAAAAACACATTAGAGAATATTATAACATTGAAAGCCTTTGGGGTGATGCAAAAATTACTTCAATAGCAAACAAATTCTAAACCAATTATGTCAGAAAAAGAAAACGAAAACAAGCCAATTATAAAAGTTGTTAAACTTGGTCCATGGTTTTTTCCAATTTTAGCAGTTTCTATAATTTTATTAATCAATTTTTTTAGTGGTGGCAGCTTGGATATGAACAGTCCAAAGTCGACTTCTATTTCTTCATTTTATGATTTATTAAACAAAAATAAAATTGAAAAAGTAGACATACTTACTAGCACTGCAGGCAATTCAGCAGAAGTTACCTTAAAAAAAGCTGCTTACATAAGCTCAACAGATAAAGAACTAAAAAAAGCAACCGTTGAAAAAGGACCGCATTATTTTGTTAAAGATGTAGGTAGTTTAGAGTTATTTCAAAAGAAATTAGACGATGCAAAATCTAAAAACTTAATTTCTGTATACGATTTAAAGCCGACTAGCAATTGGAATGATATCATTTTTTCCATTTTACCATTTGTACTTTTTATTGCCTTCTTCTATTTTATTTCGAAAAAAATGGCTGGTGGACCAGGCGGTGGTGGACAAATTTTTAGTATCGGAAAATCTAAAGCTAAATTGTTTGATGAAAAGAATGATACTAAAGTAACTTTTGAAAACGTTGCAGGTTTAGAAGGTGCAAAAGAAGAAATTCAAGAAATTGTTGAATTCTTAAAAACACCAGAAAAATACACAAGTATTGGTGGAAAAATTCCAAAAGGCGCTTTATTAGTTGGTCCTCCAGGAACAGGAAAAACATTATTAGCTAAAGCTGTTGCCGGTGAAGCAAACGTACCTTTTTTCTCACTATCAGGTTCCGATTTCGTAGAAATGTTTGTAGGTGTTGGAGCTTCTCGAGTTAGAGACTTATTCAAACAAGCTAAAGAAAAAGCACCAGCAATTATTTTTATTGATGAAATTGATGCCGTTGGTAGAGCACGTGGAAAGAACAATATGTCTGGCAGTAACGACGAAAGAGAAAATACTTTAAATCAATTACTGACAGAAATGGATGGTTTTGGTACCAACTCAAATGTAATTGTACTTGCAGCCACAAACCGTGCAGATGTATTAGACAAGGCTTTAATGCGTGCTGGAAGATTCGACAGACAAATCTATGTAGATTTACCAGATATTAGAGAACGTAAAGAAATCTTTGAGGTTCACTTAAAACCAATTACAAAAGCAGAGACTTTAGATACAGAATTTTTAGCGAAACAAACACCTGGTTTTTCTGGCGCAGATATTGCTAACGTATGTAATGAAGCCGCTTTAGTAGCAGCAAGAAAAGATAAAAAAGCAGTAGATAAACAAGATTTCTTAGATGCTGTAGACAGAATTGTAGGTGGTTTAGAAAAGAAAAATAAAATAATTTCTAAAGAAGAAAAATACGCTATTGCGATTCATGAAGCTGGACATGCAACTGTTAGTTGGATGCTAAAACATGCTGCACCATTAGTAAAGGTAACAATTGTTCCCAGAGGTCAAAGTTTAGGCGCTGCATGGTATTTACCAGAAGAAAGACAAATTGTTAGAACAGAACAAATGTTAGATGAAATGTGTGCTACAATGGGCGGAAGAGCAGCTGAAAAAGTTGTTTTCGATAAAATTTCCACAGGAGCATTATCTGACCTAGAAAAAGTAACCAAACAAGCCAGAGCAATGGTTACGGTTTATGGTTTAAATGACAAAATTGGAAACATTACTTATTATGATTCTTCTGGACAATCTGACTATAATTTTTCAAAACCATATTCTGATGATACCGCAAAAGTAATTGATGCAGAAATTTCTGGACTTATAGAAGAACAATACCAAAGAGCCATTTCTATTCTTACAGAAAACAGAACAAAACTTGAGGCATTGGCTGATATTTTAATCGAAAGAGAAGTTATTTTTAAAGATGATTTAGAAACAATTTTCGGTAAAAGGCCGTTTGAAACTGTAGCTGAAACTTTAGAAATTAAACCTGAAGAGCCAACAGAATAAGTTATTAACAATATATTGTATAAAAAATCTTAACTTGAAAGTAATTTTAAGTTAAGATTTTTTTATATTTGATGCTTAAGAATTGTTTACTGATTTAAAATGAATATTTTCAAAAAAATATTTGGCCATCAAGACGAAACCGATAATTCGGAAAAAAATGTCCAGAAAAGCCAATATGCACCAGATATACATACACCTGTAGATGAATTATTTACCATTAATTTTAAAAATAATGGTGGTAAATTTATTTATTGTTCTAGTATGGATGAAGTTCATGAAAACTTTGAAAATATTTTAGAAGAAAATGACTGGTTCGAAAAGGAAGTACAATGTTTTGACTCCAGATTATTTCATTTTTTAGATGATAACCGATTAGAATACAAAAACATTAAAAATCCAACCTTCCTATTTACTGCTTGTGAAAACTTAATCGCAGATGAAGGCTCTATACTATTTTCATCAAAACAATTGAAGCAAAACAAAATAGATGAATTACCAACCAATATTATTGTATTTGCTTCAACAAGTCAATTAACTTTAACAAAAGGAGACAGCTTAAGAAACATTAAAAACAAATACGACAAAGAATATCCAACAAATATTACCGCTATAAAGTATTTTGAAAAAGCAAAAGAAGAAGATTTTCTTCATTATGGTAGTTGCCATAAAAACCTTTATCTAATACTTCTAGAAGACTTATAGTAATGAGTGAGAATATTACAAGAGCAAGCAGTGGTGCGATATATGTTGCTTTACTTTTATTTTGCACCCTTTTTTCGCCAATTACTTTTCACATACTTTTTACTGTTTTTATGTGCCTAAGTATCTATGAGTTTTCTAAAATGACTCATTATAAATATTATTATTTATTTGCCATTGGAGGAATTGCAATTTCTGTGCTTTTTTTCTTTAGCCAACTTCCGCCAGCAAATTTAATTTATATCGCTTCAGGCTGTGTTGTTTTTAATATATTGTTAGTATTCAATTTATTCAACAACAACTCTTTTCATAAATATCACAAAACATATAGTCACTTATTTTTATACATTACACTTCCATTTATCCTATTATTAACTCTACCAAATTTTGGAAATGTACTACCAAATATTACGGTAAAAGAACCTAAATACGAAATCGTATTAGCCATTTTTATTATGATATGGTGCAATGACACATTTGCATATATAGTAGGAAAATCAATAGGGAAACACAAACTACTTGAAAGAGTATCACCTAAAAAAACCATCGAAGGGTTCTTAGGCGGAATGCTTTTTACTGTAATTTCTTCTGTAATAATTAGTCAATTTTATACTTTTTTTAACGTAACTTTGTGGATTATTACAGCAATTATAATTGCATTATTTGGAACTCTTGGAGATTTAGTAGAATCTAAATTTAAAAGAGAAGCCGGTATAAAAGATAGCGGAAACATCATGCCTGGTCATGGTGGAATTTTAGACCGATTAGATAGTGTTATTTTTGTAATTCCGTTTTTATATCTTATATATTTAATTTATTTTAATTATGCTTAAATTTCATCCAGAAGGCGGAAAAATTATTTTAATTTCAACTTTAATCACCGTTTTAGGTATTTTCGGTGTAGATTATTTATTACACGACAACAAGATTCTTAGAATTGTAGTGCAATGTGTTTTGTTATTTTTATTAGTTATGATTCTTCAATTCTTTAGAGACCCAAAAAGAATTGCAGACAATAGCGACAATCATGTTTTAGCTCCAGTGGATGGAAAAGTAGTAGTAATTGAAGAAGTTTTTGAACCAGAATATTTTAAAGATAAAAGATTGATGGTATCTATTTTTATGTCGCCAATCAATGTTCACGTTACAAGATATGCCGTTAATGGAATCGTAAAATACAGCAAATATCATCCAGGAAAGTTTTTAGTAGCTTGGCATCCAAAAGCAAGTGAAGAAAACGAAAGAACAACTGTTGTCATTGAAAATCGAGTTTATGGAGAAATTATGTACCGTCAAATCGCAGGTGCATTAGCTAAAAGAATTGTAAATTATGCTGTAGAAGGCATGAGAGTAGTTCAGGGTAAAGATGCCGGTTTTATTAAATTTGGTTCTCGTGTAGATTTATATTTTCCCGTAGGAACAGAAATTAATGTTAAATTAGGTCAAAAAGCAATTGGAAATAAAACTATAATTAGTAAAAAATAAATGAGTGAATTGTCGTTAGATGAAAGATTCCAGGAAGCCATTCGTAATGCCAACGAAAAAATTCCTAAAGCTTCTGTACCACAAGATGTACAGCTAGTTCTCTATGCTTATTACAAACAAGCACTTTCGGAAAACATTAGTTACAGTCATCATGGCTACGAATCTGATGAAGTGATTACAGCTTTTAAACAAAATGCCTGGATGCAAGTTAGACATCTTAGTGCAGATCAAGCCAAAGAGAAATACATCGAAATTATAAATCAAATGTTAAAAGATAGACAGTAATGTTTGTCTTTTTTTAATTTTTGTAAGAATTCAAATTAATCATAACATGAAAAATAAATCTATAGCTTTGACTTTCGCCGTAATTTTTGCACTTATAAGTTGTGGAAAAGATAAAGAATTAATAGAAGTTACTATTCCAGAACCAGAGAAAACTGAAAAAGTAGCTATGGGAAATCCTGCTGATGTAAAAGCAGACGATCCGGAAGGTGCTTTTCAAATGAAAGGCTTATCATACGCATACAACAGTTTAGAGCCTTTTATTGATGCCAAAACTATGGAAACACATTATTCTAAACATCATTTAGGATATTGTAACAAACTAAATTCTGCCATCAAAGGAACAGATTTAGAATCAAAATCTATTGAAGAAATTCTAAATAAATTAGATATGAATCAAACCGACATTAGAAATAACGCAGGCGGTTACTATAATCATAATTTTTTTTTCGAAATTTTAACATCCAATGGCGGAGAAGCAACCGATGAAGTTTTAGAGGCTATCAATACAGATTTTGGATCTTACGATGAATTCAAATACAAATTTACTGACAGCGCAACCAAATTATTTGGCTCAGGTTGGGTTTGGTTAATTAAGGATAAATCTGGCAAATTAGCAATTACCACAACAACAAATCAAGACAACCCATTAATGCCAAAAGCTGAAAGTAAAGGCGTTCCTATTCTAGCTTTAGATGTTTGGGAGCATGCCTACTACTTAAAATATCAAAACAAACGTAAAGATTATATTGAAGCTTTTTTCAACGTTATCAATTGGAAAAAAGTAAACGAAAAATTCAAAGCGGCAACAGCTACAGATTAATAAAAATCTTGAAACAAAAAAAAGGACTTCAAAATTGAAGTCCTTTTTTGCAACTATTTTTCGACAATTAATACCAATTACATATTAAATTGCATTCATTTTTATCTTAATTGGAAACTGTTTTTAGAAACTAATTCTCCGTTTTTATCAAACACATTTACAAAATAAGAACCTGAAGTAATATTTTTAACAGGTAAATCTTCTTGAACTTGAACCGTTTTATTTTCATATTTTACAGTTTTCTGGAAACTATATGGTAAATAAGTAGATCCGAATGTTTCAGACTTTTTTTCACCCAAAACATTATTTTTACTATCGATAACTTGAACATAATACGTTCTGTCTCCAGTTTTTGCAACCTGATTTTCAGCTATAGTAAAACTAATTTTTAAAACATCAGCTCTCGTAGCTTTATCTGTATCAATTTGTTTCCCAGAACTTCTTTGTTTTACCGCTAAAGTTGTTAAATTTAAAACTGCTAATTTTTGAGCTTTTTCAACTGTTTTTGATAAATTTTCATTTTTAGCTGCTAAAGTATCATTCGCAGTTTTCGCATTGGATAACAAAACTGTTGTGCTGTCTAAATTCTTAGTTAATCCTAAATTAGCTTCTTTTAAAACTTTATTTTCAGCAATTAAATTATCCATTTCACGTTTTAACTTCACATATTCATTTTTATATTTTGAAAGTTCCGCTACGCTTCCATTAGATTTTTTAATTTTTTCTAATAATTCAACAATTTTCGCTTGTTCTTCTTCTAATTCACCTTTTAAAGCAGTATTGTCTGCAATAGCTGTATCATATTCAGCAATTTTTGCTTCAAGCTCTGCCTGAAATTTTTCTTTTTCAGTCAGTGTTTTTGTTAAAGTTGAATCTACATCATTTTTATCTTGATTTAACTTATACATATATGCCAAACTTCCCATAAGAAGTAATGCTAAAACAACAATAGCAGCTTTTAATCCAGAATTTCTAGGGTTTGATTGATTTAATTCCATATTTAATCGATTTAGGTTATTTAATCGTGCAAAAATAAAATTTTATTTATTTCTTCTACTATATAACGTTATCTATCTTGAAAATATTATATTTGAAAACATAATAAAAAGTTAAAATGGACAAATTAAACGTATTCAGTTCTAAATATTTAGCTAAAATTACGCAACACAGAAGCGGCGAAATAAAATTCGGAGAAAAAATCATCACGGTTCCAATTGACGAAAACTGGATAGATTTTATTTCAAATTGCGAGGCAAAATTCGTTTTAATTGGTTTACCCGAAGACATTGGAGTAAAAGCAAATTTGGGAAGAACAGGAACGGCAACTGCATTTGAAAGTACGTTAAAAAGTTTAGTGAATTTTCAACATAACAAATTTTGCAAAGGAAGCGAATTGATCGTTTTAGGTGAAATTAATTTCTCTGCTGAAATGGAAATTTCTAGAACATTAGACACCAGCAATAAAGAAGATCGAAAAAAACTTTTTAGCATGGTTGAAGAAATTGACAAAGATGTATCTTTTGTTATTAGTACTATTTTAAAAGCTAACAAAATTCCTATAATTATAGGTGGCGGACATAACAATGCATATGGAAACATAAAAGGATTAGCTTTAGCTAAGGGAATGCCTGTAAATGCCATAAACTTTGATGCTCATACTGACTTTAGAATAATGGAAGGCCGTCATAGCGGAAATGGATTTACCTATGCTTTTGAAGAAGGCTTTTTGAAAAAATATTTCATCTTTGGATTGCATGAAAATTTTGTTTCTAAAAGTGTTTTCAATACCCTAAAAACTATAGAAGACAGAGTAAAATATGTAACTTATGAAGAAATGGCTGTAAGAAAAACTAAAAGTTTTACTTCAGAAATTACAACTGCATTAAAATTTATTTCCAATACACCTTTTGGTTTAGAAGTCGATTTAGATGCCATTCCGAACATACATAGTAGCGCTATGACATTAAGTGGTTTTAGTGTAGAAAAAGCACGTCATTTTATCCATCAGGTTGGAAAAGAAGAAAATGCATGTTATATACACATCTGTGAAGGCGCTCCAGATTTAGATTTATCCAACAATAATCATTTAACTGGGAAGTTAATTGCTACTTTAATTTTAGATTTTATAAAGAGTAAAAAACAAGATGAAAATTAAAGATTAAGCCTCGAGAAAAAAAACTTTATAATTTTTGTAAAAAAGTGTTGGATTTCGAAATTGAAGTTTTAAATTTGTAAAATCAAGAAAAGAATTAAGTTGAAATGAGCGAATTGTCAAAAATTATTGATTCTTTAGAAGTAAAGTTCTTTAAATTATCTAAAAAAATAGAAAGTTTAGAGCAATTAAACGAGAGTTTATCTAAAGAATTAAATGAAATAAAACAAACCGCCCAACACGAAAAAGAAAAAGTAAACACTTTAAAAAACGAGTTGGAAAGCTTACGAATCACAAATTCTCTTCTAGGCAGTGAAGAATACAAGAAAGAAACAAAACTGAAAATAAATTCGTTGATTAGAGAAATCGACTATTGTATAGCACAACTTTCTGAATAATTATGGCAGAAAAGTTAAAAATAAAAATTTCAATTGCAGACCGAGTGTATCCCTTAACAGTGGAAACAACTCAGGAAGAAGGTTTAAGAACAGCATCTAAAAAAATTGACGCTACCATTAAAAAATTTGAAGCCAGCTATGCAGTAAGAGACAAACAAGATGTATTGGCCATGTGCGCTTTACAATTTGCATCTCAAATAGAACAAACACAAATAGACACTTCAACAGAAACTGTAGAAGCATTCGAAAGATTGAAAAAACTCAACGATAAAATTGAAGGTTTACTTTCAAAATAAATAAAAAAAAAAAAAAAAACGTTCATACAAAACACTAAAGTACTGCCCACATTAGTAAATATTTGATAAACTCAACACTAACAATTAAACGAGTGAATTTGCGATACTAAAGCACGTTCCGATTTATCGGAAATCCTTGAACATTGCTCTAGCTCAAATCCTGTCTGAATCGAGTTTATTCAAACACCTGATGTGGGCTTTTTTATTAAACAAAACAAAACTATGGAACCATTAAGTATAATAATTGGAATCGTTGTCGGATTAGCTATTGGATTTGCAATTGCTAAATTTTTAGAAAAAAGCAATGTTTCTAATCTTATTAAAAATGCTAAAAAAGAAGCAGGCTCAATATTAAGAGATGCAAAATCTGAAGCCGAAGCAGAAAAGAAAAACAAGCTATTACAAGCCAAAGAAAAATTTTTAGAATTAAAATCGGAACACGAAAAAGAAATTTTGTCAAAAGACAAAAAAATGGCTGAAGCCGAAAAAAGAACAAGAGATAAAGAATCTCAAGTTTCTAATGAGTTAGCGAAAGCAAAGAAAATTAATGAGGAAGCTGAAGCTAAAATTAAAGAATACCAAACTAAAATCGATAACTTAGAGAAAAAATCTCAAGAAGTAGACAAATTACATAAAAGCCAGATTGAACAATTAGAAGTAATATCTGGTTTATCTGCAGATGATGCTAAAAATCAATTAGTAGAAAGTTTAAAAGCTGAAGCTAAAACGAATGCAATGGCGCATATTCAAGAAACAATTGAAGAAGCCAAACTTACTGCTCAACAAGAAGCTAAAAAGATCATTATCAGTACAATTCAACGTGTTGGAACAGAAGAAGCAGTTGAAAATTGCGTGTCTGTTTTTAACATTGAATCAGACGATGTAAAAGGTAGAATTATTGGTAGAGAAGGAAGAAACATTAGAGCTATTGAAGCTGCAACTGGAGTGGAAATCATTGTAGATGACACACCAGAAGCAATTATTTTATCTTGTTTTGATCCTGTTAGAAGAGAAATTGCGCGTTTAGCACTACATAAATTAGTTACAGATGGTCGTATTCACCCTGCTCGTATTGAGGAAGTGGTAGAAAAAACCAAAAAACAAATTGAAGAAGAAATTATCGAAGTAGGGAAACGTACTGTAATCGATTTAGGAATTCATGGTTTACACCCAGAGTTAATAAAAATTGTAGGTAGAATGAAATACCGTTCTTCATACGGACAAAATTTACTACAACACTCGAGAGAAGTTTCTAAATTATGTGGTTTAATGGCTGCAGAATTAGGACTTAACGTAAAATTAGCAAAAAGAGCCGGTTTATTACACGATATTGGAAAAGTTCCAGATACAGAAAGTGAATTACCTCATGCTATTTTAGGTATGCAATGGGCTGAAAAATATGGTGAAAAAGAAGAGGTATGCAACGCAATTGGTGCACACCACGATGAAATTGAAATGAAATATTTAATTTCTCCTTTAGTTCAAGTATGTGATGCGATTTCGGGTGCTAGACCTGGCGCAAGACGTCAAGTATTAGATTCTTATATCCAACGTTTAAAAGACTTAGAAGAAGTAGCTTATAGTTTCCCAGGAGTTAAAAATGCTTATGCAATTCAAGCTGGTAGAGAATTACGTGTATTAGTAGAAAGCGAAAAAGTTTCAGATGAATTAGCAGCAAACTTATCTTTTGAAATTTCACACAAAATTCAAACAGAAATGACATATCCAGGACAAGTAAAAGTTACCGTAATTAGAGAAACAAGAGCGGTAAACATTGCCAAATAAACTCAATTCATAGCAAAATAAAAGTCCGTTTCGATCAATTCACAACGGACTTTTTTTTATAATTTTATTCAAATTTTACAAAAGGGCATGGAATTTGCTTTTGATTTTCTAAATAGAAAAATATATAATAAGAAAAACATTACTTATTTATTAATCTTAATTTAAATAGTATGAAAAAAGTCATTTTATTACTAACTAGTTTTATTACAGTTACTGCATTATCTCAAGAAAAAACCTCAAACGAGGGAAAATTTGGCATTAAAGGTGGATTAAATTATTCCACCGTAACAAAAGGAGAATTCAAAGACGGCTTAGATCCCAGAACAAGTTTTCATATTGGATTTGTAGGAGAAATACCTTTAATTGGTAACACATTTGCCTTACAACCTGAAATTTTATATTCGCGTCAAGGTTTTGAAAACAATTTTACAGTTTTGGGAGCCAATTTTAAAAATGAATATCAAATTGATTATATCAACGTACCTGTTTTATTAAAACTAAAAGCTGGAAATGTTCTATCTTTTGAAGCAGGACCACAATTTGGTCTTAAAATAAATGAAAAAATTGTTAATGATAACAATCAAATAGTTAACGATGACATTAATGAATTTGATACTGCCTTAGCCGGTGGTGTATCATTAAACTTTAATGAGTTTTTCATATCAGGTAGGTATACTTATAGTTTTAATGAAATAATTGAAAATTCTGACAGTAAGAATTCTGTTTTCCAACTTGGAGTGGGTTTTAGATTTTAATCTTATTTTATCAAAAAGGTCCGTCATGATTAAATCATAACGGACCTTTTTTTATTATTACAAGTCTATCTATTTATCTTTTTTTCTTGGTTTGGTTTTATTGTCAATTACTTTAATTATAACATAGTATATTAAAACAAAAGAGATTAAACGTAATCCCATAAACATAGATTCACTTTTCATGAAACTTAAAAATTTCAAATCGAAAGGAAAAGCTAAAAATGCTGAAACAATTGCAATAACCAGCAATTTAGAATTGGTCATATTAGTAAAAAAGTTCTTCATGCTTAATAAATTAATTAAAGAAAGAATCTACAAATTCTGTCTTATTAAATACTTGTAAATCTTCAATACCTTCTCCTACTCCAATATATTTTACTGGAATTTGAAATTGATCTGAG
This sequence comes from Flavobacterium difficile, assembly GCF_011392115.1. Taxonomy (GTDB): domain Bacteria; phylum Bacteroidota; class Bacteroidia; order Flavobacteriales; family Flavobacteriaceae; genus Flavobacterium; species Flavobacterium difficile. Next base: position 625,575 of record NZ_JAAJBT010000001.1, on the reverse strand, counting down.
ATACCGATAACCACACCGCCTTTTGCCGTACCATCTAATTTAGTAACAGCTAAACAAGAAACTTCTGTAGCTGCGGTAAATTGTTTGGCTTGCTCAAAAGCATTTTGTCCAGTTGAGCCATCAAGCACCAACATTACATCATTTGGAGTGTTTGGAACTACTTTTTGCATCACATTTTTTACTTTTGTAAGTTCATTCATTAAACCAACTTTGTTATGTAAACGTCCTGCTGTATCAATAATCACAACATCTGCATTTTGTGCTACAGCAGATTGTAAAGTATCAAAAGCAACTGAGGCCGGATCAGAACCCATTTGCTGTCTTACCATAGGAACTCCTACTCTATCTGCCCAAATTTGTAACTGATCAATTGCTGCCGCTCTGAACGTATCCGCCGCACCTAAAACCACATTAAAACCAGCTTTTTTAAATTGATAAGCTAATTTTCCAATAGTTGTTGTTTTCCCAACTCCATTCACACCAACCACCATAATTACGTAAGGTTTAATATCTTTTGGAAGGATAAATTCAGAATCATTTCCGGTATTGGTTTCAGATAAAAGTGCGCCAATTTCTTCTCTTAAGATTAAATTAAGCTCATCTGTTCCTAAGTATTTGTCTTGAGAAACTCTTTTTTCTATTCGTTGAATAATTTTTAACGTGGTATTCACACCAACATCAGAAGAAATAAGTACTTCCTCTAGATTATCTAAAACTTCATCATCTACTTTAGATTTTCCAGCAACCGCTTTAGTTAATTTGGAAAAGAACGACGTTTTAGTTTTCTCTAAACCTTTATCTAAAACTTGCTTTTCCTGTTCAGTTAAAACAGGTTCGCTTTTGTTGGAAGAAAATATTTTTTTAAAAAAACTCATTGTTTATTTAGGTAAGGATTTGATTTGCATTAATATGAAACAAAAATAAAATAAAAAAAGCTACTTTCAAATGAAAATAGCTTTTTTAGTATCTATATATATAGATTATTTCTTTTTTAAGAACTCATCTACTTCTTCAGGACTCATAACTGATTCCACAAATGTGTAAGCACCTGTTTTAGGAGACCTTACCATTTTGATTGCTTTAGTCAATCTTTTAGAAGCTGTTTGTAAAGTTGCTACGGTTTTCTTTGCCATGACTTAATGTTTTATGGAATTTAAAAGTTTCAAATAAACTACTTGAAAATTAAAAATTTCTAATTATTTAATTTCTTTGTGAACAGTTACTCTTTTCAAGATAGGATTGAATTTCTTAATTTCCATTCTATCTGGTGTGTTTTTCTTGTTTTTAGTAGTGATGTAACGAGAAGTTCCTGGTTGACCAGATTCTTTGTGCTCAGTACACTCTAAAATTACTTGGATTCTATTACCTTTCTTTGCCATTTTGATATATTTTTAAATGATTAAACAGATTTTACAAATCCATCTGCTTTAGCTTTTTTCAAAACTGCGGCAATACCATTTTTGTTAATTGTTTTTAATGCTGCTGTAGATATTTTTAGGCTCACCCATCTATCTTCTTCTGCAATGTAAAAACGTTTTTTCACTAAGTTCACAGAGAATTTTCTCTTAGTTTTATTCATCGCGTGAGAAACGTTGTTTCCAACCATTGCTCTTTTTCCTGTTAGTTCACAAACTCTTGACATTATTCTAAACTTTTATATCGTTATTCTAAATAAGGGTGCAAAGAAAAGGATTTTTCAATTACTATGCAACTATTTTTTATTAGTTTTTTGAAATTTCTTTGTACAACATTTCAAATGCTGTGTTAACTGCCCTATACACTACCTTTTCACGTGGTTGACCAAAATTAAATTCTTCTACAAAAACTTCATTTGGTGTAGCAATTGCAATAAATACCGTACCTAATTCTGCATCGCTTTCTCCTTTTGTCGGACCAGCATTTCCTGTAGTAGCTATGGCATAATCTGTTTTAAAAATGGATTTACAATTAAGAGCCATTTCTTTAGCAACAGCTGCACTTACAACAGAAAACTCATCAATTAAATCTGAATTAACTTTTAAAACATCTGTTTTAATTTGATTCGAATAAGCTGTAATTCCACCATAAAAATACGCAGAAGCTCCAGCCACAGCTGTTATTAATTGAGATATTTTTCCACCTGTACAACTTTCAGCAGTAGATAAGGTTACTTTTTTTTCTGCAAATAATTTACCTAAAACCACTTCAATTGTTTCGTCTTCTTCGTAACCTACAATAATATCACCAATAATAGGTTTTAATTTTTCAACTTCATTAAAAATAGCTTCTTTTAAAAAGTCTTCATTTTCACCACGAGCTGTTAATCTTAAACGAACTTTACCCGGACTCGGCAAATAAGCCAACTTAATAAAATTAGGTAAATTGGTTTCCCAATTTTCAATTTGTTCTGCAATTAAGCTTTCTCCACGACCATAAGTCATTAATGTTTTGTGAACAATATAAGGTCGTTCAAATTTTTCAACTAGGTAAGGAATTATCTCATTATCTACTAAGTATTTCATCTCATAAGGCACTCCAGGTAATGAAATAAACACTGTACTTTCATGTTCCATTAGCATTCCTGGCGCAGTTCCTACTTTATTAAAAAGTACTTTCGCTTTAGAAGGCACTAATGCTTGATCGATATTTAATTGTGTAATTGGTTTTTTATAAAAGCCTTCAATAATATCTTTTACATTTTGTAAAACCTCATCGTTTTGAACTAAAACATCATCAAAATAATCGCAGAATGTTTTTTTTGTGATATCATCTTTAGTCGGACCTAATCCACCTGTTATAATTACAACATCAAAATTATTTTGCACATCTTTAAACGTCTTTAAAATATGCTCTTTATTATCTGAAATGGAAAGCATTTCATAGGTTGCAATTCCGATTTTATCTAAAGCTTTCGAGATATAAGACGAATTGGTATCGACAATTTGACCTATTAATATTTCATCTCCAATGGTTATGACTGCTGCTTTCATATTTAAAATTTGTGCAAAAATAAGAAAACCCCGCTTAAAGCGAGGTTAATTATATATTAAAAGATAGCTTATAGATTAAAATCTTTTTTTATTTCATCTGCGGCATCATTAATTCTGGATCTTAAAGATTTAAATACTTCTTTAATCTCTTTACGTTTTCCTTCTTCTTTTGTCCAATTCATAATTTGCATATTATCTTCATAAGCAATATCCATACCTAATAAATCTAAAGTTGGTTTTATTTTATGAGCTGATGCGTAAGTTTGAGTATAATCTTTAAGTTCAATAGCATTTTTCATAGATTGAATTTCTAAAGGAACTTCTTCTAAAAATAATGAAACAATTTGCAAGGCAAACTCGTTATCATTTTCAGATATTTCATATACTTTGGATAAATTATATTGTAATGCCATTTATTTAACTTGAATTTTAAACATTTGTTTGCCTTCTAAAAAACCTTCTAAAATATCATTTTCTTTAACAGCTGCTACACCTTTTGGTGTTCCTGTAAAAATGATATCTCCTTTTTTTAAAGTAAAATATTGTGAAACATACGAAACAATTTCGTCAATATTCCACAACATCATAGAAGTTGAGCCTTTTTGAGCAATTTCGGAATTTTTCCTTAATTCAAAGTTAATATTTTCTAGAGAAGAATAACTTTTTTTCGGTAAAAAGTCACCAATAATCGCTGAATGGTCAAAAGCCTTAGCTTTTTCCCATGGAAGGCCTTTTTCTTTTAACATAGTTTGCACATCACGAGCGGTGAAATCGATTCCCAAACCAATTTCATCATAATATTTGTGGGCAAATTTAGTACTTATATATTTTCCAACTTTACATATTTTAACTAAAACCTCCACTTCATGATGAACGTCTTGACTAAATTCTGGGATCACAAAAGGCGTCTTTTTTGGTAAAATAGCCGTATCTGGCTTCATAAAAATAACTGGTTCGACTGGTCGTTCGTTATTTAATTCTGAAATATGGTCTGCATAATTTCTACCAATACAAATAATCTTCATACTACTTAGTATTTAATCTTCTTAATTTCAAACCTGTTAATACTTTTTTAGTGTAAAGTGGAAAATCGGCACCTTGAATCCAACCGAAATAACCTGGATCTTTATCAAAAACCTCATCCACTAAAACATTTTTATATTTCCCGAAACTAAACATTTCTTGACCTTTGTCATTCATCACAATCATTCCGGCAAAATCTACTGATTTTTTGCGAGTAGTGAATTCAGATAAGGCTTTTACATCATTTTGCAGATCAGGATATCTTTCTAATTGCCCTAATAAAATTTCATAAGTGGCCATAGTGTCTGCTGCTGCAGAATGCGCATTTTCTAACGTTTTTCCACAATAAAATTTCAAAGCTGCAGCAAGTGTTCTTTCTTCTTTTTTATGAAAAATAGTTTGTACATCAATCGAAACGCGATTTTTCATATCGAAATCTACACCGGCACGAAGCATTTCTTCTGCTAGTAAAGGAATATCAAATCTATCAGAATTATATCCTGCCAAATCTGAATCTTTTATCATATTATAAATTTGAGAAGACAATTCTGCGAAGGTAGGTTCATTGGCTACTTTTTCATTTGTAATTCCGTGAACAGCAGTAGTTTGAGGTGGGATTGGAATAGTAGGATTTACTAACCACGTTTTACTTTCTTTATTTCCATTTGGAAACACTTTAAAAACAGAAATTTCAACAATTCTATCTTTTCCAACATCTATTCCTGTTGTTTCTAAATCGAAGAAACAAATTGGTCTTGTAAGTTTAAGTTCCATTTTACTATTTTAGAACTGCAAAGATAGAACTTCGAAACAAAATTTTACTATTTTTAAGAAATTAAAGAATAGTAATTTTGTTTGAAAGAAAAATTCTTTTTTAAACAAAATACCCGATAAATTCTTATCGGGTATTTTTAAATATATTTTATGATTAGAAATCTCTATTGATATCCCAAGCTTCTAAATATTCTGCTACACGTTTCACGAAACTTCCACCTAAAGCACCATCTACCACTCTATGATCATAAGAGTGTGATAAGAACATTTTCTGACGAATGCCAATGAAGTCTCCTTCCGGAGTTTCAATAACAGCTGGTACTTTTCTAATCGCTCCTAAAGCTAAAATACCCACTTGTGGTTGGTTGATAATTGGCGTTCCAAAAACCGAACCAAATGTTCCCACGTTAGTTACCGTATAAGTCCCACCTTGTGTATCGTCTGGTTTTAATTTTCCTGCTTTAGCACGACTTCCTAAATCGTTTACCGCTTTAGCCATTCCAACTAAATTCAATTGATCTGCATTTTTAATTACAGGAACAATTAAGTTTCCGTTCGGTAAAGCTGCCGCCATCCCTAAGTTGATGTTTTTACGCTTAATAATATAATCTCCATCTACAGAAATATTCATTCCTGGGAAATCTTTCAAAGCTTTAGCTACCGCTTCCATCATAATTGGTGTAAACGTTAACTTTTCACCTTCGCGTTTTTCAAAAGCTGATTTTACTTTATCTCGCCATTTTACAATGTTAGTTACATCTACTTCAATAAAAGATTGTACGTGAGCTGAAGTTTGTACTGATGCTACCATGTAGCCAGAAATTAACTTACGCATTCTGTCCATTTCCACAATTTCGTCACCTCCATTTACAGAAACTGGAGCTGCTTTTTGTGCTACTGGCGCTTCGGCTTTTACTGTTGCAACAACCGGAGCAGCAACTGCTGCAGCTGGAATAACAACTGTACCTCTATTTGCAATATATTTTAGAATATCTTCTTTGTTTACACGACCCTCTTTACCAGAACCTGCAATTGTTTCTAGTTCTGCTAAAGAAATCCCTTCCGCTTTAGCCATATTTTTTACTAAGGGTGAAAAGAATTTATCTGAACCAGAAAAATCTGCTGGAGCACTAGTTTCAATAGCTGCTTCAACTGTTTTCACAACTTCTGCAACCGCAACTGGAGCTTCTAATTTTACTTCTGGAGTCGCTGAAACAGCACCACCTTCCGTTTCAATAATGGCAATGGTTTGTCCAACTTGAACCACATCATCTACTTGAAACAAAATTTCAACCAAAGTTCCAGAAACTTCTGAAGGCACTTCACTATCCACTTTGTCTGTTGCAATTTCTAAAACTGCTTCATCCATTTCAATAGTTTCACCTACTTTTTTTAACCAATTTGTAATGGTTGCTTCCGCAACACTTTCTCCCATTTTTGGAAGTTTCAATTCAAATCTTGCCATATTATTATTGTAATGTTGTGTTCTTTAAATTTTAATGCAAAAATACTAATTATTTTGATGTTTTATAATGATATCATCAAAAATTCATAATTTCAATACTTCACCTCTATCGTTTGCGTTATTACTACCAATTAAGTAATTTGATTGCGAAATATAATTCTTAAAAGTAATATTTTTAGATTTATTTTTTTCCATAAAATCGATAATTTCTTTAAAACTAAATGAATAAGTATCGAAAATTACTTCATAATTACATTTCTGTTTTTTAAATTCTTGAATTTCTTTTTCTAAAACATTCATTTTATCAAAAATTCTCAGAACAAATGAAAATTCTTTTTTTGATAAAATCTCTGAAACAACATTCTCATTTTCAGCGTTTTTGGTAACTAAAATATACTGAAAAATCTTTTTACTGATATTTTTTTGTTGTTTTTGTTTGAAAATCGTAAAAACGAAACTTCCCACTTGCATCATCACATCAAAAAACACCGACTTTTTAAAATGTTTTTTATAGAAAAATTGCATCGCTTCACGGAAACGTTGGATATACTTTTCATCTCGAACCGTACTTTCTCCTTTGTAATGAATCACAGAAGTTTCATGAAAATAAAAATTCTCTTTACCGAGTTTTTGAATCATGTAACTCAAATCGATATCATCTGAATACATAAAGCAATTTTCATCAAAACCACCGACTTGCAAATACAGATTGCGTTTTAAGACCATAAAAGCACCAACTAAAATATCGACATTACCTGATTGATTTTCCGTTAAATGCTGTGCATAATATTTTCCAAAAACATTTGATAATTTATACAAGCCAAAAATTTTGGTAAAAGCTACCCAAGGAGTAGGAACACCACGCTTACTCTCAGGCAAAAAATTTCCAGTACCATCAATGAGCTTACACCCGATTATTCCGGTGTTCAGTTGCCAGTTTTTAGAGTTCAGTATTTTAGTAAAAGTATCTTCTGCAACAACCGTATCCGGATTTAAAATGCAAATGTATTCACCTTTCGCTTCAGCCACTGCTACATTATTCCCTTTTGGAAAACCTACATTTTCTTTATTTTCAATTAATTTGATGTTTGGAAACAATTGTTTCATCATTACACAACTATCATCAGGAGAATGATTATCGACTACAATTATCTCAGCATCAAGGTGCTCAAGTGCTTTTTGAACACTTAAAACACATTGCTCTAAAAAATAACGAACGTTATAATTAAGGATAATTACAGATAGTTGCATGTTGCGAAGATAACAAAAGTTTATTTTAATAAAACATTAACAAAAAGATTTAAAAAAAACGTAATATCTTAGTGAACTAAAAAATTATCCAACTAAACTAACAAAAATGAAATCTATTTTCAAGACGCTTTTACTTTTATGTGCTTTTTCTTTACAAGCGCAAGTAGATTCAAAAGAAGCTTACACCAAAAAAGAAGTTTACATCACTATGCGTGATGGCGTAAAATTATTCACTGCCATTTATACCCCAAAAGACTGTTCAAAAGACAAAAAGTATCCAATTTTAATGCAACGAACTTGTTATAGTGTAGCGCCTTATGGTGAAGAAAACTATAAAAAATCGTTGGGACCGAATACTTTCTTATACAAAGACAAATACATTTTTGTATATCAGGATGTTAGAGGAAGATATATGAGTGAAGGTGTTTTTACCAATATGACACCACAAGTGGAACACAAAACCAAAAAAGATATTGACGAAAGTACTGACACTTATGATACGGTAGATTGGTTGGTAAAAAACATAGCTAATAATAACGGAAAGGTTGGACAATATGGAACTTCTTACCCAGGTTTTTATTCTGCTGTTGGAGCTTTAGCCAATCATCCTGCATTAGTAGCCTCATCGCCACAAGCGCCAATATCTGATTTCTTTTTTGATGATTTTCATCATAATGGTGCTTTTTTAATGGGCTATTTCAAAACGTTTCCAGTATTTGGTGTTCAAAAAACTAAAGCAGAGAACAAAGCATGGTATTCAGATCAAAACATTAAAACTACATCTAGAGACGGTTCTATATTTTATAATGAATTGGGAACTTTAAAAGAAGGTGTAGATAAACATTATAAGAATAATTTTTTCATGCAAGAAATTGTAAATCATCCTAGTTATGATGCCTTTTGGAAATCTAGAAACTTGCTTCCTCATTTAAAAAACATCAAACATGCGGTAATGACAGTTGGTGGCTGGTTCGATGCAGAAGATTTAGCTGGACCTTTGAACATTTACAAAACCATAGAAAAGAACAATCCAAAAGCGAAAAACACTATTGTAATGGGGCCATTTTCACATGGTGGTTGGTCGAGAGAAGCCGGGAAACATTTTCATAATGATATTTATTTTGGAGATAGTATCGCTACGTTTTACCAAAAAAATATGGAATACAAATTCTTCAATCATTATTTAAAAGAAAATTCAAAAAATGCAGTAGCACTTCCTGAAGCTTACATGTTTGATACAGGAAAAAAAGAATGGAAAGAATTTGCAAATTGGCCACCAAAAAACAGTAGCAAATTAAATTTCTATTTGAATACAGACGGAAAAATAACCAATGAAAAAGCAACTTCAACTGGTTATTCTGAATATTACAGTGATCCAAACAAACCCGTTCCAAGTAGTACGAACTTAAGCGACATGAATGGTTTTACTCCTAGAAATTACATGTCGGAAGACCAAAGATTTGCTTTGAACCGACCAGATGTAGTAACTTTTACTACCGAATACTTAACTGAAGATGTTACTTTAGCTGGTGAAATTATGGCAAAATTAAAAATCATGTCTACTTCAACAGATGCCGATTTTATTGTAAAACTTATTGATATCTATCCGATTGATGAGCCACAAAATACTGACAAACCAACTGTTTTATATGCCAATTATCATCAAATGGTACGAAGTGAAATTATGCCTGCTCGATTTAGAAACAGCTTTGAAACGCCAGCTGCATTAACTCCAAATACAGCAACTGAAGTCAATTTCCGTTTACAAGATGTTTTACATACTTTTAAAAAAGGGCATAAAATTCAAATCCAAATTCAAAGTACTTGTTATCCATTATTTGCAGTTAATTCGCAAAAATATTTAGACAATCAATATTTAGCCAATAAAGAAGACTACACCAAAGCTTTCATTAAAATTTTAAATGATAGTTTCATCGAAGTCGAAATCCTAAAATAATTCCAAAAGCTGTCTGAAACGACAGCTTTTTTTATTTAATTACAAAAGATTGCTTCATTCTATGCAATAACCTATTTTTGCAAAACAATTGGCGAAACTTGTTCCGAAAGTCGGAATGGCCACATTGACAAACAGATAAATTGACAAATGAATTACCTTTCAGTAGAAAACATATCAAAATCATACGGAGAACGTGTTCTTTTTAAAGACATTTCTTTCGGAATTAATAAAGATCAAAAAATAGCTTTTATCGCCAAAAATGGTTCGGGAAAAACTACCATTATGAGCATCATCAATGGTTATGATGAGCCGGATACTGGTCAAGTTGTGATTCGAAAAGGAATTAAAATGGCTTTTTTGAGTCAGAATTTTAATTTACAAGACGAATTAACCATTGAAGAAAGCATTTTCGCCTCGGACAATGAAGTTTTACAGGTAATTCGAAACTACGAAAAAGCGTTAGAAAATCCTGAAAATGAAGAAAAATACCAAAAAGCATTTGACGATATGGATCGTTTTAATGCTTGGGATTTCGAAACACAATACAAACAAATTTTATCAAAATTAAAGTTAGACGATTTAAAACTAAAAGTCAATAAACTTTCGGGTGGACAAAAAAAGCGTTTATCGTTAGCCATTATTCTAATTAATCGTCCGGATTTATTAATCTTAGACGAACCAACCAATCACTTAGATTTAGAAATGATTGAATGGTTAGAAGATTATTTCGCTAAAGAAAACATTACTTTATTTATGGTAACGCACGACCGTTTCTTTTTAGAGCGTGTGTGTAACGAAATTATCGAATTAGATAACGGAAAACTTTATCAATACAAAGGAAATTATTCGTATTATTTAGAGAAAAAAGAAGAACGTCAAATTTCTGAAAACGCTACGATAGATAAAGCGCAAAACTTATTCATTAAAGAATTAGCTTGGATGCGACGTCAACCTAAAGCAAGAACAACCAAATCGAAATCTAGACAAGACGATTTTTACCAAATCAAAGCTGTAGCTGAAAGTCGACGTAAGGAAAACGTGGTTGAACTTGAGATTAACATGGAGCGTATGGGAAGCAAGATTATCGAAATGGTAAAATTGAACAAAAGTTTCCCTGATAGAACCATTTTAAAAGACTTTACTTACGCTTTTCAACGTGGCGAACGTATCGGAATTATTGGTAAAAACGGAACTGGGAAATCGACATTCTTAAACATATTAACCAAAACGATAGAACCAGATTCTGGTAAAGTAATTATTGGTGATACGATTAAAATTGGGTATTACACACAAAGTGGAATCAATCCAAAACCTGGTCAGAAAGTCATTGATATTATTAAAGAATACGGAGAATATATTCCGCTTACGAAAGGAAAAATTATTTCTGCTTCGCAATTGCTAGAACGTTTCTTATTTGACGCGAAAAAACAATACGATTTTGTAGAAAAATTAAGTGGTGGCGAATTAAAACGTTTGTATTTGTGTACGGTATTAATTCAAAATCCGAATTTCTTAATTTTGGATGAACCTACCAATGATTTAGATATTGTTACGTTAAATGTGTTAGAAAGTTTTTTGTTAGATTTTCCCGGATGCTTATTAGTTGTGAGTCACGACAGGTATTTTATGGATAAAATTGTAGATCACTTATTTGTATTTAGAGGTCAGGGTGAAATTGAAGATTTCCCAGGAAATTACTCCGATTTTAGAAGTTATGAAGATTCTGCCGAACCAAAAGTTTTAAACAGTGTGAGCACTGATAAAGGAAGTTGGAAAGAAAAAACGGCAAAAGTTGGTTTAACTTTCAACGAACAAAAGGAGTTTACTAAAATTGAAAGAGAAATAAAAGATTTAGAATACCAAAAGAAACAAATTGAGCAAGAATTTGCGGATGGAAAAGTCGCTGATGATAAAATTGAAGCCAAAGCTATAGAATTACAAAAAGTGATTCAAACTTTAGAAGAAAAAGAAGAGCGTTGGTTTGAGTTGTCAAGCAAAATTGAGTAATTATTTGAACCATTAAGGCATTAAGTTACATTCAGATTTCTTAATTTTCTTAATATCTTAATGGTTTTACATGAAAAAAATGCTACATATTTTAAAAACATACATAAACTTTATTTGGAATTCCAAAAACGAACACGGTGTGCATTCGCCATTTGTGTTTGATTTGGTTACGAAATGCTTTTACGACAAAACGAAATATCCAGAATACGAAATTCTTGAAGACTACAGGTACAATCTATTAAAAGAACATCAAATCATTGAAGTCACAGATTTTGGTGCGGGTTCACGCGTTTTTAAATCAAACAAAAGAAAAATATCAGCCATTGCAAAAAATGCTGGGATTTCTCCAAAAAGAGCCGAATTATTATTCAGAATTGTACGTTATTTTCAACCAACCGAAATTTTAGAAATTGGAACGTCTTTAGGATTAGCCACTTCTGCCCTTTCGTTAGGGAATAAAAATGGAAAAATTACAAGTTTAGAAGGTTGTCCAAATACAATGTCAATCGCAAAAAATCAATGTCAATCACATAAATTAAATAATGTTGAATTTATTAACACTGAGTTCTCTTATTTCTTAAAAAACTACCAACCAAAAACTGTAACTGGAAACCACGACTGGAAACTCATCTACTTCGACGGGAACCATTCGAAAAAAGCCACTTTAGCTTATTTCGAAGAATTATTACCCACCATAACCAATACTTCCGTTTGGATTTTTGACGACATTCATTGGAGTTTAGAAATGGAAGAAGCCTGGGAAATCATAAAAAAACATCCAAAAGTGAAAGTTACGATTGATACCTTTCAATGGGGAATCGTATTTTTCAGAGCCGAACAAGAAAAAGAACATTTTATAATCAACCCTTCAAAAGATTGGTCTTCCTACTTTTTAGAAAGAATAAAAATTTAGTTGTAACAAAATCTTCTTTTTGACTACTTATTAGTCGTAGTAATTACTGTAAACTAAAAACTGCGACTGAAAAATATGAAAACTCCAATAATAGACATTAAAGGCATTACACGTGATTTCCAATTAGGAACTGAAACGGTAAACGTATTAAAAGGCATCGATTTACTAATTAATAAAGGGGAATATGTGGCGCTAATGGGACCATCAGGATCTGGAAAATCGACTTTAATGAACATTTTAGGTTGTTTAGACACACCAACTTCTGGAAGTTATATCTTAAACGGAAAGCAAGTTAGTGAAATGCACGACGATGAATTAGCAGAAATTAGAAATAAAGAAATCGGTTTCGTTTTTCAAACCTTCAATTTAATGCCGCGTACTACAGCTTTAGATAACGTGGCTTTACCAATGGTTTACGCAGGTTTTTCAAAATCTGAAAGAGACGAACGTGCTACAGAAGTGTTAACACAAGTGGGTTTAGCAGATAGAATGGACCACAAACCGAATCAACTTTCTGGTGGACAACGCCAACGTGTTGCCGTGGGTAGAGCTTTAGTAAACAAGCCTTCTATCATTTTAGCTGATGAGCCAACAGGAAATTTAGACAGTAAAACTTCAGTTGAAATCATGAAACTTTTTGGAGAAATTCACGCCAACGGAAATACTGTAATTTTAGTTACGCACGAAGAAGATATTGCTGCTCACGCACACAGAATCATACGTTTACGTGATGGAATTATAGAAAACGATTTCAAAAATGAAGAAATTGTAGCGTATTAATTTTTAGAAGCAGACGTTTCGCATTTCAGTTCAACAACTGTCCCGCTTTACGCTATATTCCCGAAAAAAATCGGGAGATGCCACTACAATCGGGGCTAAAATAGACTTTTAAAATTTTTTAACACAAGTACATCTTATGAAAATAAAAATGTCAAAAAAAATGTTAGTCTTTGTATTATTTTGTGGCTATTTAGTTTTTTGCCAATCGTGTATGAAAATGCGAATGTCGCCAAAAAAAACAACGAAATATTTCTCTGAATCAAATACTACTTTTAAAGACATTAGTTATAAAATTTCTGAAATACACCAAATCCATTACATAGAAACAGGCGATTCTACAAAACCGACTCTTTTCTTTTTACATGGCTCACCAGGAAGTTGGGACGCCTATAAAACCTATCTATCTGATTTAGATTTACAAAAAAAATACCGTTTAATTGCCATTGACCGACCAGGTTTTGGCTACAGTAATTTTGGCGAAGCAGAAGATTTAGAAACACAAGCCAACTTAATTTTACCTTTTATCCAATCTAAAAACAACAACCAGCCTATTACTTTAATTGGGCATTCTATGGGCGGACCAGTAGTTGTCAAATTAGCTACAAAAAAACCAGAATTATTTAAAAACTTAGTGATTTTAGCTGGCGCTGTCGATCCAAAAGCTGAAAATCCAGAAAAGTGGCGACCTGTTTTGATGTCGAAACCTATAAAATACTTAATTCCTGGCGCATTCCGACCATCCAATGAAGAGCTTTGGTGGTTGAAAGAAGATTTAAAAATTCTACAACCCGATTTAAATAAAATTACTTCCAATGTAATTATCATTCACGGTACAGAAGATTCTTTAGTGCCCTATTCGAATGTAGCATTTATGGAGAAAGAATTTATAAATGCCCAAAAAATAGAAACCATTCCCATAGAAAAAGCAGACCACTTTATTCCTTGGTCGCACTATGAAATTATTAAAAAAAGATTGATGCGTTTGGAGAATTAACTGAGTTATAAATTTTGAAAGTGTTCATAATCTATTGATTTATTTTACGATTTATTAATTTTTGCGAATTTTCAATTTCATCTTGAATTTTTAATTTTTGCAAATGAAACACAATAATAAAAACTATTAATACTATTGGAGCTCCAAAAATTATAGTTCCCCAATACCCTCTTTCCTCAACTAATTTAATAATTCTTGGCGCTGGTGCAAATGGAACAATAAAATTAGATAGTAAAACAACTATAAATAGTTTAGGAAAAGCTTTTTTATGTTTTATAAGTTTGATTTTCTTTTCTTCAAGTTGCTTTTTTAAATCTTCAATAATCTCTATATTATCCATAGCACTAAAACATTAAACTTCTATACTTCCACCAAAAACCATTTCTGCTGGACCAGTTAAAAATACGTTTTTGTACATATTGTTTTCTATATCGAAACTGATAGTTAATTTTCCACCTAAAACGTTAATATTAACTCGTTTTGCATCAGTTTTAAAAGTCGAATGCATCGCAATTGCTACTCCAGTTGCTCCTGTTCCACAAGATAATGTTTCATCTTCTACACCACGTTCATACGTACGAACTGAAAAAGTGTCAGCATCCATTTGCTCTACAAAATTAATATTACAACCACTTGCATCGTATAAATCTGAGTATCTTAATTTTGCGCCATTAGTTTTAACATCAAAATGTTCTAAATCTTCCACTAATTGCACATGATGCGGCGATCCTGTATAGATAAATTCGTGTGTATCAAAATGCTTCACCACATCAACATCAATCATTTGCAGGGCAATTAATTTGTTTTCAAATTTCGCGTAATGATAACCGTCTGAAGCTTCAAAATGCGCTTCATTTTCTATTACACCTAATTGTTTGGCAAAAGCAACTAAACAACGTCCACCATTGCCACACATGGTACTCGTACTTCCATCGGAATTATAATACACCATGGTAAAATCATACTTTTCGTGATTTTCTAATAAAATTAAACCATCGCCACCAATGCCAAAACGTCGGTCGCACAGAAATTCAATGAGTTTGGTATTATTTTTGGGAAACGTGTTAGAACGATTATCAATCATTACAAAGTCGTTTCCGGTGCCTTGGTATTTGAAAAAATTTATTTGCATAATACAAAGATATTTATTTTTTTGCAGATAATTGCATTAGGGATTGAAGCGGCATCCTCCGATGTACAAAAACAAGGGCTTACCCGTAGCTTTTTGCCAGTTGGAGATATAGTGGAAAGCCCGGCCTGAAAGGAAATGCCCAAATGCTAAAAAGTTGTTAAACATTGTTAATCGTGCGTTAAACGGAATTTTATTATAAAAAAACCTATTTATATTTACATTGTAAACAAATTTAAAAATGAATAAAATGAAAAATTTAGGAAGTCTATTTGTTGTATCATTAATGAGTGGTGCCGTTACTTTGGGTGCCTATAAATTCATTGAAAATCAAAAAAGTGATTCGGATTCATTTATTACTACTTCGCCGAATTATAACAAACTGGTAAATTATAAAGGTGCTGAAAGTGTAGATTTTACAACAGGTGCCGACAAAGCCATACACAGTGTAGTGCACGTGAAAAATGTTTCGGTACGAACAGTATATGATCCGTTTGCGAGTTTTTTCTATGGTCGTGGCGAAAGTCAACAACAAGAACAAATAGGTACAGGTTCGGGTGTAATTGTTTCGGAAGATGGATATATTGTGACAAATAACCACGTAATTCAGGATGCTACAGAATTAGAAGTGACTTTAAATAACAACAAAGCCTATAAAGCCAAATTGATAGGAACAGATAGTAAAATGGACATTGCTTTACTAAAAATCGATGCGGATGAAAAACTACCCTTTATCGTTTTTGGAAATTCTGATGATATAAAAGTTGGTGAATGGGTTTTAGCTGTTGGAAATCCGTATCAATTGAATTCGACGGTTACGGCTGGAATTATTTCAGCGAAAGCTAGAAATTTAGACAAAGCAAGCATTCAATCGTTTATACAAACGGATGCCGCTGTAAATCCAGGAAATAGCGGTGGGGCTTTAGTAAATACGAATGGAGAATTAATTGGAATTAATACGATGATATCTTCTCCAACAGGAAGTTATGCAGGTTACTCTTTTGCAGTTCCTTCCAATATTACCAAAAAAATCATTGAAGATTTAATGAAATTCGGAAACGTACAACGCGGTATTTTAGGTGTTGAAGGTGGCGAATTAAATGCCGAAGTAGCCAAAAAATATGGCATAAAACAAACTGAAGGGTTTTATGTGAATAAAGTCAATAAGAATTCAGGAGCAGAAAAAGTAGGAATTGAAAAAGGCGATATTATTTTAAAGTTAGATGATAAAAAAATTGCATCATCAGCAGAAATGGCTACTGTTATTAATACCAAAAGACCAAATGACATAGTAAAAGTTACTCTTTTAAGAGATGGGAAAAACTTAGCTTTAAATGTACCGTTAACCAAAAAAGAATTAATCGCTTACGAATTTAATGGTATTGAATTTGAAGATATAGATGCGAATGATAAAAAGCGTTTCAATTTAAAATACGGCATAAAAATCAAACAAGTTACTAACGAAGATTATGCAGAATATGCAGATGATTTAAAAGGATCGATTGTAACTCAAGTAGACAATATGCGTGTTACAGATATGGAAAGTGTTTCTGCATATTTAGCTAAAAAAGATGCTACAGAAAAAACACGTTATCAAATTATTGCTAAAAACGGGCAAATGTATCGTATCTTTTTATAAAAAAACACATAAACCACAAGAAATTCGCAAAGCACAAAAAGTTTTGCGAATTTTTTTTTAATTGAATTCGTAAAACGTTCCAAATTCAAATCCAGCTGCATTCAAACCATAATTTGGTTTTTGCAAATTCGCATTAGACGCATGTCTGAACATGAATTTAGCATCAAAAGAAATCTTTTTCCATTTGTAATTATATCCTATAGAAATTACATCACTAAAAGCAAATCCTTTTTTTAATCGCTCAGTATCAGTATCTATATACATAGGTCCGGAATTTAACGTAGCAAAAACTGAAGCCTGTACATTTAAAAACCTTCTGTAAATAATCCCTGCATTTAAAGCGTATTCATTTATAGTTTTCGGCTGCATGTACTTTGCTCGAAGTGCGTCTCCATTTGGAACAGTGTGACTAATAAACCAATAGTTTATCATTTGATGATTGGAACGGTAGTAACTTGGTTCTACTAAAATTTCCCAACTGTGTTTCCTTTTTTTTGACCAATTGAAATGATTAGAAAACTTAAAAATTTGAGTTTCGTAAGTATAATCCCATTCTTGTTTAATCAAATTATTTTGTGAGGCGATTCCAACAACAATTCCTGATCTTAACCATTTAAATTTAGGTAAAATCTCTTGTGCAGAAATCGAAATCGAAAAAAACAAATTAAAAATGATAAAAAAGTAAAATCTCATGAATTATAAAATGGAAGAGTACAAAATAGCAAACAAAAATAAAAAAATTACTCCAATAAAATTTAAAAAACCTCTATCAAAAAAATTTCGAAAGTTATTATTAATTAAATTTTAATTTAATAACGGATTATATGCTTTAATTATAACAAAAAAGAGCAAATAAATTAAATTACTGTTAATAGTGAGTTTTTTAAGAAAATTCAAGCAAAAAAAAGAAAAAAAATTATATACTTTTGCTTTTCATCATAAAAAAAAACCTACAAATTGAATTGTTCTAAACCCAAAATCATGAAAAAAAAAAACCTATTAAAACTAACCTTGTTCGTGTTATTTTTAAATTTTACAACCGCTCAAAATAATTGGCGACAAGTTGAGTTGAAAGAAGTCATTTTAAAGATTGGAAAAGGAACAAAAGAACAGCTTCCTACAAGTTATTCCCTTTATACGTTTAGTTTATCCGATTTAAAAAGCCGATTAGCTGTAGCTCCAAATGAAGATTTTGAAAATCTTAATGCTTCAAACGTTTTAGTCTCATTTCCATTTGAAGACGGGCATTTGGAAGAATTTAAAATGAGAAGAGTTCAGTATTTACATAAAGATTTAAATGCTTTATATCCTGAAATTCAATCTTATATTGGAGTTAGTAAACAAAATCCTCTAAATAAAATACACTTAAGTTTATCAAGTGATAACTTTTATGGTGTAATCACAGGGGAAAAAACCATCTATCTTGATCCGTACAAAAGAGGGACATCTGATTTTGTAATGATATACAATAGAAAGCATTTCAACAAAGCTACAGATGACGATTTTATATGTAATTATGTTGACGAAGAAAACAAAGAAGAAGCAGTTCAATTCGGTACTAAGCAAGTTCAAAGAAATATTATAGACGGACGATACAGAACCTATGAAATTGCAATTGCTTGTACTTCAGACTATTCCGCATATCACGGAAATACTGTAGCTGGAGTTTTAGCCGCAATGAACACAACTATGACACGAGTTAACAGTGTTTTTGAACGCGATATGGGATTAAGATTTCAAATTGTTCCTTCAAACAACAGATTAATTTACATTAACGGATTTAATATAGATGCTACTCCCGATCCTGATCCGTATGATAATTATAGTGGTACACAAATGCTATCTGTAAATACAGGTAATATTTCTGGATTAATTACAGCAGCAGCATATGATATTGGCCATGTATTTAGTACTGGTGGTGGAGGAATTGCAGGAACTGGCCCATGTGGACCTAACAAAGGTTCTGGTGTAACTGGAATTGTAACTCCAGAATTTGATCCTTTTGACATTGATTACGTGGCACACGAAATTGGACATCAGTTTAGCGCTGGTCATACCTATTATAATCCTTGTTTTGGTTCGAAAGTTCCTGATGATTATGAACCTGGAAGTGCCTCAACAATTTTAGGTTATGCCGGAATTTGTGCACCAAACGTTCAAGCTAATAGTGATGGCTATTTTCACGCAAGAAGCATCGCTCAAATGACTACAGCAGTAAATTCGCATACATGCGAAACAGAAACGACATATACAAATGTAGAACCTACAGCTAATGCAGGTTTAGATTATACTATCCCAAGAAGTACGCCTTTTATTTTAAATGGTAATTTATCGACTGATCCAACATCAGGTGATGTTTTAACCTATTGTTGGGAGCAATATGACAATGTTGATGGCGGTGCGCAACCACCTGTTTCAACTAATACAGCTGGTCCAATTTTTAGATCTTTTTTTCCTACCACTAACCCAGAAAGGGTATTTCCAAACATGGAAGCTGTTGTTGCCAATCAAACCCCAACTTGGGAAGTTTTACCATCTGTGGCAAGAACTTTAAATTTTAGGTTAACGGTAAGAGATAATAATGCACAAGTTGGACAAACAAATAGTGATAATGTAGTAATTACCGTAAATTCAACTGGTCCGTTTGTAGTTAATTCTCCTAATTTAGGAACAGAAGTTTGGTATGCTGGAGAAATAAGAAATGTTACTTGGGCTGTAAACTCAACCAATACGTTATCAGCAAATGTAAACATCAAATTATCTCTTGATGGTGGATTTACATATCCTATTACTTTGCTGGCAAACACAGCAAATGATGGAAATCAGACTGTTACAGTTCCTAACAACATAACCAAAAGAGCTAGAATAAAAATTGAAGCTGCAACAAATATCTTTTTTGACATTTCTAATCAAGATTTTGAAATTAAAGCAGGAACATTCGAGTTTATAACTGCAACTACAAATATTCCAGTATGTAAACCAAATAATGGTTCTCTAATTTTTGATTACGCAAAAGCACCTAATTTTAATGAGTTGGTTACTTTTTCAGTAGATAATTTACCTGCTGGAATGAGTGCCGCTTTTTCACCAACATCGCTTTCTGTTAATGGTCAGGTTACCGTAACTTTTTCAGGAGCTGCTTCTGTAGCGGCAGGAAGTTATCCAGTAATTTTAAAAGGTACTTCAACCAATGCAACTGTAACTACACCTCTTACATTAAATGTTTATGAAGATTTTATCGGACAATTAACTTTAAATGCTCCGAGTAATGGTGCTACTAACCAAGCTACTTCAGTAAACTTAAAATGGAATGCACTAGCAAGTGCGGAAGATTATATTGTAGAAATTTCAGAATCACCTTTATTTACTACACTTTCCGAAACTACTACTACATCAAAATTAGAATATCAAACAACAGCTTTAGTTGAGGGAAAAATTTACTTTTGGAGAGTTCGTCCTAAAAACACCTGCCTTTATGGTTCGTATTCTGAAATCTTTTCATTTCAAATTTCTAGAGATTTTTGCAATACTTACACTAATGAATATTTTCAAAATAATGATAATGTATGGAATACAAATTCCAATAATGCTGTAAGTGCAAGAATAGATGTTACTGATAATTTAATTATTAGTAAAGTTAGTTTTTACATGAGAGCTACTCACCCATTATTAACCGATTTAAAAATGCAATTTAGAGCTCCAAATGGTATTTTTGCAGAAATTTATAATAGAGATTGTTCTGGTGCAAATATTAACGTAACTTTTGATGATAATGGTATTCCATTAACTTGTGGAAATGTAGACAACAATGTTATTGCAGGTTTAGAAGGTACTCAGCAACCTGGACAAGCTTTCTCAAGATTTATAGGATCAAATGCACAAGGAACATGGAATTTGTTAGCAACAGATAGAGTATCAAACACTTCTGGTGGAACATTTGATGAATTTAGCATTACCATTTGTGGAAAATTACAAGTGGTAAATAATATCACTTTAGTTAATAATCCCTTAACCGTTAATCAAGGCGCTACACAAAACATAACCACATCGTTGTTAAATGCGGCGCAATCTGGCGCTACAACTGCCCAATTAACTTATACGGTTACTAAGTTACCAACAAACGGTTATTTATTATTAAATGGACAACGTTTATTTATTGGCGATTCATTTACTCAAGCCAACATTAATAGTGCACAACTTGCATACAAACATAATGCATTAAGTTCTGCTTCAGATCAATTCATTGCTACTATTAAAGGTAACAATTTAGCCTTATTAGGAGGTCGAGTTTTCACCATAAATGTTACCCCTCAAACTTGTGCTACATCTACAACTTGGAATGGTACTACTTGGAGCAATGGTAACCCGGATAAAAACAAGAATGTTATTTTTAATGGAAACTTTACAACTTCTGCAAATGTAGAAGCGTGTTCTATTCAAGTCAATGGTTCAGCTGTTTTAACTATTTCTTCTGGAACAAATGTTACTGTAAATAAAGCAGTTTCAATTAATACTTCAGCGAACATTATAGTCCAAAATAATGCCAATTTAATTCAAGTAGAACATCTGAATAATAATGGAATTGCTACAATAAACAGAAATAGCGCACCTATTGTTCGTTTAGATTATACACTTTGGTCGTCGCCAGTTGGAAATCAAAATTTATTGGAGTTTTCTCCACAAACAGTTAGTAACCGTTTTTACACCTATAATCCTTTAACTGGAACGAATGGTGCCTATGAATCGATTGCACCAAGTTCAAACAATTTCATTCCTACAAAAGGATACCTGGTAAGAGCTCCAAACAATTGGTCAAGTTCAGTTTATTCACCATATTTGGGAGTTTTTACGGGAACGATTAATAACTCATATTTTAAACCGGTTATTAAAAAAGGGAATTCGGGTTACAATGCTATCGGAAATCCGTATCCATCTACAATTAGCGCCAACGATTTTATTTTAAAAAATACATTCAATAGAGGTTCTGAAAATCAGACCATTGATGGAACTTTATACTTTTGGACTCATACGCAACAAGCAGTAAATGGTAGTTATCCTTTAAATAATTATGCAACTTATACTTTATTAGGTGGAACAGCCTCTACTGCAGGTGGAGCAACTCCAAACGGAACTATTCAAGTAGGTCAAGGATTTATTGTGAATGCAGTTGTGCCAAGTTATATTTCTTTTTCGAACGAAATGAGATTGGTAAATAATGGAAATCAATTTTATAGAGCATTTAACCCATCAGTAGTTGCTTTTAATTCAGAAGAAAAACACAGAATTTGGTTAAATCTTAAAAATAATTCGGGACAATTTAGTCAAATTTTAATTGGATACATGATTGAAGCAACAAATGGCATGGATTTTGCTATAGACGGATTTGCTTTTGGTAATCAAGGTAGTCATTTATATTCTATTGAGGGTACAAACAAATATGCTGTGCAAGGAAGAAAAATGCCTTTTACTGATGAAGATGTTATTCCAATTGGACTATCAATCGTTGAGCCAAGTATTTATGAAATATCAATTGAAAATTTAGACGGATTGTTTGAAGGAAACCAAAATATTTACTTAAAAGATAAGGAGTTAAATGTCATGCATGATTTAAAAAACGCACCGTATTCGTTTAATGCATCAGTTGAAACTATAGAAAATAGATTTGAAATTGTCTTTAAAAACGAAACGTTATCTAATACTGATGAAAATTTTTCAAATTTAATCATCCATCAATCAGAAAATCACGTATATGTGAATTCATTAAGTGATGAAATTGAGGAAATCGAAGTTTTCGACTTGTTAGGTAGAAGCATAATATCTAAAAAAGATATTCATAAAACTAGTTTAAGTTTTTCTACACAAGGCATTAGAAATCAAGTTTTAGTCATCCGAATTTCAACTAAAAACAAAATGATAAAAAATATAAAAATTATCACAAATTAATTCAAATAAATACAAATTATTATGGTAGCCTTACCCCTTTTAAGAATGAAACAAATACTTATTTTAGTGTTTTTATTTTTCTTAAACTTTACGAATGCGCAAACAACTTTTTTTAATGCTAATTTTGAAAATGCAACTGGAAATAACGCTTGGACTACTTCAACCACAGGTGGCAGTCCAAGTAGTTGGTTAAGAGGTGTAGATAATGCAGCTGGTGTGGGTCATAACAGAACAGCAATTCCATTAGTTTTTGCTGGAACTGGAAACACAACAAATTGTTTATACACACAAAGACATACTACAACTTATCAAAGTAACACTAACATTCAGGCTAATTCTCCAGTAATAAATTTTTCTGGTTATCAGAATATTACATTATCGATTAGTACAAGAACTGATATAGCAGATAACACAGATGATGGAATTAAAGTACAATATCGTTTAAATAATGGTGCATGGCAAAACTTAGGAAACGGGTTTGCAGGTTGGTACAACAGTGCTGTATCGGCGCTTGGTTCTAATGGTTGGTCTGGCGGCAACGCCGATTCGCAATGGGTTAACAGAACTATTAATATTTCAAATCAAGATATCAATTTTAACGGAAACGATGCTGTTCAGTTTAGAGTTATCTTTGCTTCTGATGCTAATAATAACGATGTAGGTGCAGCTTTTGATAACTTTAGATTAATCGGTTTTACAGCACCTGAAATCCAAGTTAGGGGAAATAATGTTAATATTCCAGACAATAATACAGCAACTTCATTAGCTGATTTTACAGATCTTGGTGGAATTTTACCAGGTAATTCTATCACAAGAACTTTTGAAATTAGAAATACAGGGTTTCAAAATTTAACTATTGGAGCTTTTACGTTTAGTGGTGTGAATGCAAGTGAATTTACATTAGTTACTCCACCAGCTGCAACTGTTATACCTGGAGGCTCAACCACATTTACCGTTCAGTTTTTACCAACAGCTTTAGGTATTAGAACTGCACAACTTTCATTTGTGAATAATGATTCAAACGAGAATCCTTTTAATTTTAATATTAGTGGTACAGGTGGTGAACCTGAGATTGTTATTAGAGGTTTAGGAAATGATGTACCAGACAACTCTTCTTCTGGAAATTTAACTAACGGAACCCTTTTTCCTAATACATTAATAGGAAATACAAATACAAGAACTTTTACTATTAGAAACACCGGAAATGCTCCTTTAAATTTTACAGGTACACCAGTAGTTCAAATTAGTGGTAGTGCAGAGTTTACGATAACTTCATTTCCAACTGGTCCAATTCCCGTAGGAGGTACATCAGACTTAATCATTTCATTTAGCCCAACAACTGCTGATAATTTTCTGGCTTTAATTACTATACTAAATAATGATACTAGCGAAAGTATCTTCGATTTTGTAGTTCAAGGAAATGGTACGGTAATAGGGACTGAAATAAACGTAAAAGGAAACGAGGAAACAATTGCGGACGGAGATGTAACTCCTTCAACTATAGATTTAACAGATTTTGGTACCACTTTTGTTGGGACACCTATTTCAATTCCTTTTCAAATTTATTCTGTAGGAACAAACACTTTAAGAGTTAATTCAACTACAGTAAGTAATGGAACCGGTTTTACTGCAACAAATATAGCACAAGACATTCCTTCTGGAGGTGTAACTTCATTTGTTGTAACTTTTACACCAACTTTAACAGGTACATTTACTGCAACAGTAACTGTAAATAATAATAGTAATGTAAATGCAGGTAAACCTATTTACACCTTTAGAGTTACAGCTCGAGTAATTGCTTTACCAACGCTTTCAAATGCGCCAGGCGGAGTTGTAACAAACTTAAAACTGTGGCTAAAAGCAGACAGAAATATTGGAACATATGCCGATGGTACTAATGTTACAACATGGCAAGACAACACTTTTGGTAGTACCAGAAATGCCAACTCGAAATTAGGAAAAAATCCAATGTTTTTTAACAATCCAACTTATAATGTAAACTTTAATCCAGTTGTACATTTTGATGGAAGTAGTGCGATGTATGCTGGTCAAGGATTTAATAATCACGACATGTTCATCGTTATTAAACCTACTAATACCATTGATAGGTTAACAAGCGCACAAGATATTTTTAGTGGAGATGACACAAATACAAACCAAGGAAGTCAGGACGTAACAGGATTTTCTATGGGAAGTACCTCCGCAAGATACAGCAATGAAGTAGTTGCTTACAATCAAGCTGCTAATACAGAATATGGAGAAGCAGAAACTAGTACAACCAAATCTTATACAGGAATACAACTTTTTAATGCAAGAAAAAGAGACAATACGAATGGTAGTTTAATGCATTTATTTAATAATGGAATACAATTAACTACAACTTCAGTTGCAACTGGAACATACAAAAACATATTAAATTCAAGATATTGGTTAGGAAGAAGTGAGTTCTTTGATGCTAGTTATAATGGAGAAATACTTGAAGTGATTACTTATGATGCCAGAAATAATGATGCCAATAGGAGAAGAATTGAATCTTATTTAGCCATAAAATATGGAATTACTTTAGGATTAAATGGAACCAGTTTAGATTATGTAGATTCTAATGGAACAACCATTTATAATGCTTCTGCTGGTTTTAATTTCGATATCGCCGGAATTGGAAGAGATGATTTAGCACAGTTAAATCAGAAACAATCTAAAACAGAAAATAAAATAAATGACATTACTATAGGTTTAAGTGATATTTTTGAAACAAATAGTTTAAATACAAATACTTTCCAAGGAAATAGAAGATTTTTGGTTTGGGGTAATGATAACGGAACATTAGGAGCTGCAACACCTCTTATAGCAAATATTAGTTCGGGAATCACACCAGCACTTACTACAGATGTTGAATTTACATCAGTTGAAAGAAAATGGAGAGTAGTAGAAACTGGTGGAGATGTTGGTACTGTTAAAGTTTCAATACCTTCAGTAATGCTTACTGCAACACTAGCACCTCCAGGTGATTTTTACATGTTAATTTCTGACACTCCAACTTTCACAGCTACTGCAGAATATCGAGTAATGACATTAAATGGATCTAATTTAGAAACAAATTACGATTTTAATGGAACAAAATACATCACTTTTGGATATTCTCCAGATAAAACTTTTGCAAGATCAATAGATTTTAATGGTACATCAGATTATATTAATTCTGGAAATAACGTAAACTTAGAAAATGAATTTACTGTATCGGCTTGGATTAAAAGAGATGCTGTAAACGGAAGTATTTTAAGTAAAAAAAATGCAACAACTGGATACGAGTTTTACATTAACGCTACAGGAAATGCCCAGATGACTTGGACTAATGGTGGTGCTGTACAAAACATCACTTCGACAATTGTTATTCCAGCTTCAAAATGGCATTATATAACTGTTTCTTATGATGGAACTGCCGCTAAAATGTATATTGATGGGGTATTAAATAATACGGTAAACTTATTAAGACCACAAGCAAATACATTCGACTTTTTAGTCGGTGCTGCAAATTCGGCTTCCCCTACCCGTTTTTTCAATGGTACTATTGATGAAGTTCGAGTTTGGGATATGGAAATTACCGAAAGTCAAATTAGATTTTTAATGAATCAAGAAATGGACAAACATTCAGATGGTAATATCAAAGGAAGTATAATTCCGCAAAACATTTCTTTAAATGAAGTAGTTTCATTATCATGGAATAATTTACTGGTATATTATCCAATGTCTACTTTTAGTTTCACTAATTTAAAAGATAAATCAGATAATAATGTGGTTGGTGCGTTAAGAAATTTAACTACTGTAGACAGACAAACGGCGCCACTGCCTTATGAATCTGCTGCTAATGGAAACTGGAATACTGCCACTACATGGACAAACAGTGCACTAAACTATATTCCTAATTCAAATTCAGTAATTAATGGTACGACACCAATCGATTGGAATATTGTAAGAATTAATAATAATGTTACCTCTACTGGAAACAAAACGGTATTAGGAGCAATTGTAAATTCAACTAGAAACTTAAATATTGGAAATGATACCAAACTAGAAATATCTCATTATTTATTATTAAATGGTAAAATCGACTTAGTTGGTAGATCGCAATTAATTCAAACGTTAAATAGCGACTTAGATGTTACCAGTACAGGTATATTGGAAAGAGATCAACAAGGAACAGGAAACTTATTTAATTATAACTATTGGTCATCTCCTGTAAGTACCGTTTCAAGTTCTGTTGCTAATAATACTGGGTATTCTATAAATAATGCTATGAAAAATGGAACAAATGCTGCAACGCCATCTAACATCAACTGGGTTAGTGGATTCAATGGAAGCACAACTCCTTTTAATATTGCTAGAAGATGGTTATATAAATTTACAAACTTATCTCCAGATTATGCCAACTGGCAAGTAATTAATGAAAATTCAACTTTAGAAACTGGACAAGGTTACACTATGAAAGGTAGTGGTGTAGCTGCACCTCCTGCTATTTCTACTCAGAATTATGTATTTGTAGGAAAACCTAATAACGGTTTAATAAATTCAACAGGATTGAATATTGGCCCAGGAAGTAACAACTTAATCGGAAACCCATATCCATCTGCTTTAGATGCTACTGCATTTATTAATGATAACTTGTCACGTATTAATGGAACTTTATACATTTGGGAACATTATGCTACTAATAACACACATATTTTAGCAGGATATCAAGGCGGATATGCAACTAGAACGGTATTAGGTGGTGTAGCCCCAGTAGCACCTGCTATGATTAGTGGTGCCGGTTCAAGCTCTAGAGTTCCTGGTAGATTTATTCCTGTTGGACAAGCTTTCTTTGTACAAGGAAATGCAACTGGAGGAACCATTAACTTTAATAATAACCAACGTTTATTCATCAAAGAAGACAATGCAAATTCTAACGTAATGTTTAGAAATGCTTCTGAATCTGTTACTAGTTTAGAATCGAATCAAGAAGATCAATATGAGCAAAGTCCTTTTCAATTAATTCGCTTAGGTTACACGGCCATAGAAGAAAACATGAAAAGACAATTGTTACTTGGTTTTACACCCAACAATATTGCGTCTTCTGGGTATGACAATGGGTATGATGGCGTAGCATTTGACATACAATCAAATGATGCATATTTTCCATTGGGAGACATAAAATTAGTTATTGAAGCAGAAGGAGCATTTACCGAAAATGGTATTTTCCCAGTGACTTTAAAATCAAGCGTGAATGGAAATGGTAAGTTTTATTTAGAGGAAGTAGTAAACTTGCCTACAAGTCAAGGTATCTATTTACATGATAACGTGACAGACGTATATCACGATTTAAGAGCTGGTGAAGTAACTATTCCTCTTACTACCGGTGAAATTGCAAATCGCTATACTATTCGATTTAAAAACAATGATTCTACCTTAACTAATGATACGTTTGAATCTACTACAAATTCGTTTTATCACTCTAAAAATGAATTAATCTTTATGGAAAAAATGCTGAGCGAAACCATTAAAGAAGTGAAAATATTCAATGTATTAGGACAAAATGTTAAAACTTGGAAAGGTTCAGAAATTGATGCCAATTCAAGTGAAGTAAAATTGTCTACAAAAGAATTTGCTAACGGTGTATACATTGTTAATGTAACCACAGAAAAAGGTAAATATTCTAAAAAAATCATAGTTGAGTAATCTCAATACATAATAAATATTAAATTTCTTACAAATGAGCTCGATAAAAAATCGGGCTCATTTATTTTTACACCACAAAACAAAAAGGTGCAAATGGAAAAATAAAAAAGTATAAAAAAGCTTTACGAAAACGATTGAAATATATACTTTTGCATCAAATTAGTAACACAATCTATATTTTCATGAACAACAACACTATTTACGAAAAAGAATTAGCTTTTCAAGCAGACAGGAGAAAAGCCTGTGTAGAATTCGTTAGAATTATAAGCGACTTATGGTTCGACAAATCTATTGAATTAGTATTATTTAGAAATCAATTAATTGATAGAAATGTTTCTGACATCATAAACTTACACGAATATGCTGGTGCTTTTGTAGAAAAACCAATTAACATTTTCGATTCGGTTGAAATTGCCAGAGCAATTGAAAATTTAGATTTACCACCATCAAGAATTGATATTGGAAAATTAACTTACGAATTTCATTTAGAAGACGACAAATATAATGACGCTACAGCATTTGTGATTGACAAATTAAAAAATGCAAAAGATACATCTGAAATTAAACCTAAAGATGTTGTACTTTATGGATTTGGGCGTATTGGACGTTTATTAGCTCGTGAAATGATGAGTAAAATTGGTAAAGGACAACAATTACGTTTACGTGCTATTGTAACTCGTGATAAAAATGATGCGGTTTTATTAGAAAAACGTGCTTCATTATTACGTTACGATTCTGTTCACGGTGATTTTGAAGGTTCAGTTACTGCCGATCCAGAAAATAATGCTTTAATTATCAACGGAACTACAGTTCATATCATTACAGCCAATTCTCCAGAAGAAATTGACTATACAGCCTACGGAATTAACGATGCATTAGTTATCGACAACACAGGAGCTTTCACAACGGAAGAAGCTTTAGCCAGACATTTAACTTCAAAAGGTGCAGATAAAGTTTTACTTACTGCGCCAGGAAAAGGAGTTCCAAATATCGTATATGGTGTAAACCACGAAGATTACAATCCAGATGAAGTAAATATTTTCTCTGCGGCATCTTGTACCACAAACGCTATCACTCCTATTTTAGCCGTTATTGAAGAAACTTTAGGTGTGGTTAAAGGACATTTAGAAACAATTCATGCCTATACAAACGACCAAAACTTGGTAGACAACATGCATAAAAAATACCGTCGTGGTAGAGCAGCTGGTTTAAACATGGTAATTACTGAAACTGGTGCTGGTAGTGCCGTTGCAAAAGCTTTACCAAGTTTAACTGGTAAATTAACTTCAAATGCTATTCGTGTTCCTGTTCCAAATGGTTCATTGGTGGTTTTAAATTTAGAAGTTGGAAAAACAACATCGGTTAAAGAAATCAATCAAATTATGAAAAAATATGCTCTTGAAGGCAACTTAGTAGAGCAAATTAAATATTCAATGAACAACGAATTAGTATCTTCAGATATCGTTGGAACTTCTCAACCTTCAATTTACGACAGCAATGCTACAATCGTTTCTGGAGATGGAAAAAATATTGTTTTATACATTTGGTATGATAACGAATATGGTTACAGTCACCAAGTTATTCGTTTAGCAAAATACATCGCTAAAGTTAGACGTTACATGTACTACTAATAGTTAGCAACTTAAAATTTAAGAATCCGTCTCAGTTAAAATTGAGACGGATTTTTATTTTACATACACTTTTCGTAATAAACTAAATAAAAAAACTACAGTTCTTCATTAATTTATCTATATTCGTAAAAAATATTAAATTATGAAAAAAATTAAACTATTATGTTTTGCGATTTTACTGGTTTCGCAATTAGGATTTTCGCAAAAGAAAAAAATTGCAGTAGTTACATTCTATGCCAATAAAATGGTAGGTTTTGATGAATTAGGTATTGGTTCTGAGTTACTATTAAAAGAAGTTTTAAATTTAAGAGACGATCCTAATTTCAATTTAACTCCTTTATTAGAACAATATCACTCAAATTTTTTCAATACGTATTCTAAAGAATTACCTTTTGATTTGTTACCTGAAAACGAAGTACTTGATAATCCTTCTTATCAGGCATTTGAACCTAAATTTGATCTATCTAAATTTCAGGCAAGAGATTACCTAATGTATAACAAATACAAATACATTTACGAGGGATTAGGCGGACAAGCAAATGAAGTGGCTGTTGCTAAATTATTTGCAGATAAAGCAGATGGTGTTTTGTTTGTAAATATAGATTTTGCGCTAGAAAAAGGATTTGGTATTGGCGGAACGGCTACTGTAAAAATGAGAGCAACAACTAGAATGGCATTATATAATAAATCTGGCGCTAAAGTTTTTGCTTTTTCTGAATCAGAACGTTCGAAAAAAACATCTGTTATGGTTGGAGGTATTCCTGTTATGAGTCCTGAAAAAATATTACCAATGTGTGAAAGTGCATTAACAGAACTTATGGGCGATTTAAGCAAAAGAATAGCTAAAATCACTAAGAAATCTGAAATGAAGTTATAAAATAGATTATTTTGTATAAAAAAACTGCCTTAATAAAGGCAGTTTTTTTTTGGTTTCATAATTGAATTTCTTTGAATCCTTGAATTCTATTTATTTAAAAAAGTGTTTCCTATACAAACTTACAACTTCTTAAATTTTGTTTAAACAGATTTTTTCTGTGTCAAATAATAAACTGGAATACCTAACAAAACAATAAACAAGCCTAAACCAGTGTTTTTCGTATCGTAAATCAATAAAATAACACTAATTATAGTTATTAAAACAATATATAAACTTGGAACAAACGGATATCCAAAAGCTTTGTAAGGTCTTGGTGTATCTGGCTCTTTTTTGCGAAGAATAAAAATTCCATAAATCGTAAGAATGTAAAACAATAAATTAGCAAAAGTGGCATACGTAAGTAAATCGCCATACTTTCCAGATAAACATAATACTGAAGCCCAAATGCATTGCATCCAAAGTGCGGTTTCTGGAACCTGATTTTTATTTAATTTTCCTGCACTTTTAAAGAACAAACCATCTTTACTCATGGCGTAAAATAACCTTCCACCAGCTAAAATTAAGCCTGAATTACATCCAAACGTAGATACCATAATCAAAGCAGCCATAATAAAAACACCAGCATTTCCAAAAATTACAGAAGCTGCACTTGCCCCTAACCTATCTTCGTTAGCATATTTAATTCCTTGACCAATAAAATCTTCGGAAAGAGGATTTCCTTCCAAAGGAAGCAAAGAAAAATAAGCCAAATTGGCTAATAAGTAAATCACAGTTACAATTAGAGTTCCTAAGAACAAACTTTTAGGAATGTTTTTTTGAGGTTCTTTAATTTCACCCGCTATAAATGTAATATTATTCCAAGCATCAGATGAAAACAAAGAATTTATCATGGTAAAACCAAGCATTCCAATAATGGCAAATCCTGTTAAAATTTCTGTTTTTGTAACTCCATCTACTACTGTAGTTTTAGATGCAGTCCACATATCTGTAAAATTATTAGCTAAAGTATCCGATTGCAATCCAACATATAAACCAAAAATAATTAAAGCAAATAAAGCTATTAATTTAGCTGCTGTAAATACAAATTGTAGGTTCTTTCCACTTTTAACACCCTGATTATTAATAATTGTTAAAATAACAATACTAAAAATAGCTAACAGTTGTTGGTATTGAATTTTATAGGAACCAATTTCAAGTAAATTTTCACTTAATACTGGAAAAAATATAGCGGTATATTTAGTGAATGCTACGGCCACTGCGGCAATTACGCCTGTTTGAACTACTGTAAAGACAGTCCAACCGTATAAAAAGGAAAGCATTTTACCATAAGCCCGTTGAATGTATACGTATTGTCCACCCGCTTTTGGCATCATTCCTGCTAATTCGCCATAACTTAAAGCGGCTGCTAGTGTAAGTAAACCTGTTAAAACCCATGCTAATAAAATCCAACCCGCACCGCCAATATCTCTAGCCATTATAGAGGTTACAATAAATATTCCGGAACCAATCATCGAACCGGCGACTAAACTAGTGGCATTTAATAATCCTAATTCTTTTTTAAACTCTGTTTTGTTTTCCATTGTAAAATTATAGTTTCGCTAAAGATAAAAAAAGAAAATGATTCTTGATATTTTTATTTCAACAAACCAGCACACGAAAACGAAAACTATAATCTTTTAAAAAAAATTACTCAGTAATCACCCTATTTATTTGAATGAATCGTTTCTGGTAATACGATTCGTTTACCGATGAAATTATAACGCCTGAACTTGTAGAAGAATGTACGAATTTAATATCATTTTCAGTTACTTCAGTAATTAACCCAACATGATTAATTCTTGAAGAACCGTTAGTGGCGAAGAAAATTAAATCGCCTTTTTGCGCTAATTTTTTATCGATTTTCATGCCAATTTCTGCCTGCTCGAAAGATGATCTTGGCAATTCCATAGCAATAGTTTTAAAAGATGAAAACATCAAACCCGAACAATCAAAACCAGCAGCATCCGTACCTCCACTTCTATATCTTGTTCCTATTCTACTGGTAGCTGTGGCTATTACAGCTTCAATTTTAGACAATCCTTCTACTGAATTAGGCTTAATTTCTTCGACTGTAACAATCTCATTTGGTATTTCTTCTTTTATTATTTTTTCAGCTGTACGAATAAGCAATCGTGTTCCAACAGAAAGTTCCGATTTAATTTGAGGATTTAACTGTTCTAACTCGGCAATTGAAATTTTGTATTTTTTTGAAAGTCCGTATTTAGTTTCTTTAGGTAAAACCGTGTGAAAAACATCTTGAGAAGTAGCATTAATGACAGTTTTATCCGTATCATTTTTCGAATTTTCAAAAACTACTTTTGGTTTTTCAAGCTCTTTATTTTCTGTTATTGGTTTCTTGTTCGCATCAGAAATTTTTAAAATCATCCCTGTTTTTAAACCTTCTAGTTCAATACTTGGATTTAATTTTTTTATTTTTTCGATACTAATATTGTATTTTTTTGATAATCCGAATAACGTTTCTTTAGCAACAACAGTATGTTCTATGATTTGCTCTGTTACCTTTTTTTCAGAAATCTGTAGTATTGCATTTACTGTTAAACCCTTTTTGGCCGTCGGATTTAATTCTTCTAATTGTGCAACTGAAACCTTGTATTTTTTTGAAATACTGTAAAGAGTTTCGCCTTTTTGCACCTTATGTGTTTGGATTTCTTGAGAAAAACCAAAAAATACAAAAAGAAAAAACAGACTTGTGATAAAAAATTTCATTTAGTAGTAACGTGAGAAGTTTCGGAATAGTATAAAAAAAGTGCAAGCATTAAACTAATACTTACACTGCTATTGAATTTATTTAGATATTATCTTTTGTAATTCTGTTTCGCTACCCAATCAGCATATTTAGCAGCAACTTTTAAATGTGCATCATAATCTGTTGCAAATTCATGGTAACCAAAACGCTCTACACTAGCACAAAAATAAAAATAATCGTGTTTTTCAGGACTTAAAACTGCATCAATTGCTGAAACGTCTGGCATAAAAATTGGCCCTGGAGGCAATCCTGTATTTCTGTAAGTATTATATGGAGAACTTGTCATTAAATCATTGTTCATTACACGTTTAACCACTAAATCCCAATTGTTAGATTTTTGTTTTAGAGCATAAATTACTGTTGGATCTGCTTGTAAAGGCATATTTTTATTTAAACGATTTAAATATACACCTGCAACTTTTGGTCTTTCATCTGCTTTAGCTGTTTCTTTATGCACGATTGAAGCCAAAGTATACACTTGAGCTGGAGTTAAATTTAAGGCTTTGGCTTTAGCTAATCTACCCTCATTCCAAAATCTTTTGTATTCTTTCGTTAATTTTTCAGCTAATTCTTCAGGCGTGATATTCCAATAAAATTCATAGCTATTTGGAATAAAAAATGACATAACATTGTCGTTGTTTAAACCATTTTCTTGTAAGAAAGAATCGTTAGTAAAAATCTCCTTTAATTTTGTGGTATCTGGTTCAATTTGCGAAGCCAATCTTACGAATAAATCTTGAACTTTTTCTTGATTGTTGAATGCTAATTTCACCGGAACATTCAAACGTAATGAACGAACAATACTGAAACTACTCATTCCTTTCTTTAATAAAAACTTACCAGGTTTAACATTTACATCATAGCCTCTCTTTGAAGCTACCCAATCAATTTTATCTTGATTTTCTATGTAGGGTGCTAAAATTTTCTTTACATCTTCATATTTCGAATCGGTTGGTACGTATACAAATACTTCCTCTTCTTGAAATTTTGTATTTCCTGTAAAGGCTTTATTGATTACATATCCACCACAAAGTATTAAGAATATTGCTCCAATACTGATAATTCTTAAGAATAATTTTTTTGCTCCCAA
The DNA here is from genome assembly GCF_011392115.1 of Flavobacterium difficile. Lineage (GTDB taxonomy): Bacteria > Bacteroidota > Bacteroidia > Flavobacteriales > Flavobacteriaceae > Flavobacterium > Flavobacterium difficile. Next base: position 590,615 of record NZ_JAAJBT010000001.1, on the reverse strand, counting down.
AATTTTTATTTTTTATGTATTAGTTGAAAAAGTACTTCATCAACAAAAGTATCTTTTATTTTGATCCAATCTTTTTTAATTCCGATTTTTTGAAACCCAAAATTAGTAAAAAGCTGTAAACTAGCTTCATTATTTGTAGTAATATTTGCAAATAATTGATGTAAATTTAAATGGGTAAAAGCATAATCAGAAATCAATTGTAAGGTTTCTTTTCCAATACCCTGATTTCTAAAGGTTGAGGAAATAATTATTCCTAAACCAGCGCGACAATTTTTCGCATCAAAATCGAACAAATCTATTAATCCGACATTTTCATTAGTTTCTGACAACACAATAACCAAACGCAATTGCTTAGCTTCATAAATATCTTGATGCGCGTTTTCTAAGTAATTTTTCAACACCCATTTACTGTATGGCGTTTGCGTATTACTCACTTCCCAAATCGATTCGTTGTTTTCTATTTCATAAAGAAAATCTAAATCTTCGGGTTCGAGTGCACGCAAATGGATATTTTTTCCTTTTAATGTCATAATTTATTTTTTACCGCAAAAACACTAAGGTTTTCGCAAGGATCGCAAAGATTTTTTAATTACTTAATGCTTCTTTAATCTTCATCGCACATTTTTCACCATCGATTGCTGCAGAAATGATTCCGCCTGCGTAACCTGCTCCTTCTCCACAAGGATACAAACCTTTAATTTGAACGTGCTCTAAAGTAAAATTATCTCTAGGAATACGAACGGGAGAAGACGTTCTACTTTCTGGTGCGTGTAAAATGGCGTCATTCGTTAAATAACCTCGCATTGCTTTTCCGAAAGCTGAAAAACCTTCTCGCATCGTTTGAGTTAAAAAAGATGGAAAAACTTCACCTAATTCTACCGAAGTTGTTCCAGGCACGTAGGAGGTTTTTGGAATGTCTTTTGAAATTTTCGTTTGTGTAAAATCGATCATTCTTTGTGCGGGAACTTTTTGCGTTTTGCCAGCCACTTGCCAAGCTTTTTGTTCAATTGCCTTTTGAAATTCCATTCCAGCTAAAGGCCCGAATTTTTCGAAAGGTTTGAAATCTTCCAAACGCAATTCGACTACAATTCCAGAATTGGCAGTAGCCTGATCTCGTTTACTTGGACTCCATCCATTCGTCACCACTTCCCCATCTGCTGTGGCGCAAGGTGCAATTACACCACCAGGACACATACAAAACGAATACATTCCGCGACCATTAACTTGTTTGACAATGGAATAAGGAGATGGCGGTAAATACTCACCACGAAAATCACAAGAATATTGAATCTGATCGATTAATTGTTGTGGATGTTCGGCACGAACGCCTAATGCGAATGGTTTTGCTTCGATGAAAATCTCTTTTTTATGTAACAATTCGAAAATATCTCGAGCAGAATGTCCGGTGGCTAAAATGATTTTTTTGGAATGGATTGTTTCTCCATTTTGTGTGACAATTCCGTCCACTTCATTATTCTTTACCAAAATATCAGTAACACGAGTTTCGAATAAAACTTGTCCGCCACATTCGATAATTTTCTCACGAATGTCTTCTATAATTTTTGGTAATTTATTAGTACCAATGTGTGGATGCGCTTCTACCAAAATTTCTTCGGTAGCTCCAAAAGCTACTAAAAGTCTTAATATTCGATCTACATCTCCACGTTTTTTGGAACGTGTGTATAATTTCCCATCGGAATAAGTTCCTGCGCCGCCTTCACCGAAACAATAATTAGAATCTGCATTTACAATTCCGTCTACATTTATGGCTTTTAAATCTCTACGTCGACCACGCACCTCTTTTCCGCGTTCCACAACAATCGGTTTTAAACCTAATTCAATTAATTGTAAAGCAGCAAATAATCCGGCAGGACCAGCGCCAACCACTATAACTTCTTGTTTATTAGTTACGTTTGGATAATTAGGCAATTCAATTTTAGATTCGGTAAACACCTCATCTTTAAAATAAATATTCAGTTTTAAATTGAATTTTATAGCTTTTTGGCGGGCATCAATAGAGCGTTTAACCACCACAATTTTTTGCAAATCAGCTACAGAAGTATGTACTAATTTGGAAACGTATTGAGTTAACATTTCTTCGTTATTCGCCATTTCTGGAGAAACTTGAATGAGTAGTTCGCGTGGCATAAATATAATTTTAGCCTACAAAATTAAGGAAATATAATTGGATTCCACTTATTTTTTTAATTCGGAACGGTGATCAATATCAAGAATTTCATAAATTACTTTTAAATGATATTTGATCGTATTCTCTGAAATAAATAACAGATTAGCTATTTCTTTATTGCTTTTTCCTTCTTGAATCAGTTGAATGATTTCTTTTTGCCTGTCTGTTAAATTGAAGGAAGATAAATCTAATTTTTTGTTTCCTCTTTCATCAATTTCAATAGTTAAACGTTCAATTTCATTGTGAATTCTGATATTTTCATTTTCCGCTAAAATTCTACGTTGTTTGTTAGATTGATATAATCTAAAAGCAAAAAACAACAAAACCAGTAAGAAAAAAATCAAACCGTATAAAATATATTCAAAATACTTTTTGTTTTGTTCTTTTAATTTTTGGTTTTCATCTTCTAATTTTTTTTCTGCGAGTTCTAACTTTCCATTGGCATCCGTTGCGTCATAAAATTTCACAATTGAATCGTATTTTTTTTGCGTATAAAAGGCGTTTTTAAAGTCTTCATTTTCCTGAAAAATATTTCGCATTACTTGATACAAATACATTTCATATTTTATTTTGTTGTATTTTTTAGCTAAAACTAAGCCTTCTTTAAATGCAACATCGCGTTTGTTGTACTGTCCCATTTTATTGTAAAGTTCCATTTTTTTACCAAAAATATTGGGTAAATTTTCTGGAGAACTCGCTTGAACCATCGCTGCGGCTTCGTTTAATAATTGTTCTGATAGATTGTACTCTTTATTTAGCATTTTTATGTAACCGTCTTGCATAACAATCCATGACTTTACAGGAATGGTTAAATGTTTGAAGTTAAGTTTTCTCAATTTTTTAATTAAGGCTTCTGCTTTTATGTATTCTTGGGTATCAAAATAAACAAAACACTTTTCAGCATCTATAGTATTAACAACCTCTTCTTTTTTATCGCTTTTTAAGCCTTCAGCTAACGCTAATTCTAAGTTGTGCAAGGTTTTAGTATAATTGAAAAGTCTTTTATAGGTATATGATTTAAACAAATAAGCAAAATATTTCTCGTAAGCTGATGCGTTTTCACTATTTGTTATTTCAGATAAAATAGCAATAGATTTTTCGTATTGTAAGTTATCATTAAAGGTTTTAATCTGATTTTCTAGTACTTTGATTTTTTCGGGTTGACCAAAAAGGGAATAAAAAGATAAAAATGTAAAAAATAATGTAATAAAATACTTTTGCCTCATGCCTGATTTTTTTCCAAATATAAGAAATGTGTTATTAAAACCGAAAAGAAAAAAAAAATTTAAGTTGCTTATTTTCAAGTATTTACAAAAAACTACCCAATGGGTAGTGCCAAAACTACCCGTTAACTACCCTGTAAAAAATAGTTTCTCCTAAATCAATAAACGAATTTTGAATAAAATTAAGCGAAATGAAACTTTTAGAAAAATTAAAAAATTATATGAAACTCTTTTCTGTTAAAAGAAATGAAGCTATTTATACTTGTTTACAAAATAACATTCCATTGACTGATAATAACATTAGTGATGTTGAAGAAATTGTAAAACAAAGGAAAGTAAAATAGACAAAGTTTACCTATTGCCACTTATTTAATTATTAATATTATGAAAAATCCAGAAAAATACCGCTTAGAATTAGTACTATTTCTTTTGTATAGTATTTTATTTTTTCTGTTTTTAACTTATACTGTATAATCTAAATCTAATCTTAAACTAACTTTTATGAATCAAAAAAAATTACTCTTTGGCCTTTTATTATTTGGAGCCACACAAGTAAACGCACAACAAACTACTACTTCAACTGGTGGTAATGCCACTGGACCAAACGGAAACGTGAGTTACACTGTAGGGCAAGTCGTTTACACCACAAACACGGGAACAACTGGTTCCGTAGCACAAGGTGTGCAACAAGCTTTTGAAATTTATACACTATTAGGTGCGGATAATTTCAATATTAATTTACAAATGGCGGTATTTCCAAATCCTACTACCAATTGGTTACAATTAGATATCAAAAATTATGGTTTTGAAAAATTAAGCTATCAAGTTTTTGACATAAATGGGAAATTGGTGCTTCAAAATAAAATTAGCTCAGAAACTACAACTATTAGTATGGAAAACTTATCTAAAAACATTTATGTATTAAAGGTTTTAGATAATAACAAGGAAGTGAAGACATTTAAAATTATTAAAAAGTAAACCGTTATGAAAAACATAAAAAAACTTATAATAGCTACTTCGTTATTCATAGGAAGTTTAGTTTTTGCCCAAGCTCCAGAAAAAATGAGCTACCAAGCCGTAGTGCGTAACACTACCAATAACTTAGTAACCAACCAACCGGTAGGGATGCAAATTAGCATTTTACAAGGTTCGGCTACAGGAACAGCGGTGTATGTAGAAACGCAAACCCCAACCTCTAATGCGAATGGTTTAGTGAGCTTAGAAATTGGTGGCGGTGCAGTAGTTTCAGGAAACCTGGCTACTATCAACTGGGCAAATGGTCCGTATTTCATTAAAACAGAAACCGACCCAACAGGCGGTTCTTCTTATACTATTACAGGTACTTCTCAATTATTGAGTGCGCCTTATGCATTATATGCCAAAACTTCAGGAAGTTCAACTCCTGGTCCTGCAGGGCCACAAGGACCACAGGGACCACAAGGTATGATGGGATTAACGGGACCAGCGGGACCTCAAGGTTTAACTGGAGCATCTGGAGCACAAGGTCCAGCAGGTGCAACTGGACCAATAGGACCTGCGGGACCTCAAGGTTTAACTGGTGCAACTGGAGCGACAGGACCACAAGGCTTAACTGGACCAATGGGACCTCAAGGACCTATGGGAGCAATCGGTGCAACTGGACCACAAGGAGCTGTAGGAGCAACTGGGCAAGGTGTACCTGCTGGTGGAACTACGGGTCAAGTTTTAGCAAAAGTAAATGCTACTGATTTTAATACGCAATGGGTTACGCCAAGTACAGGTGGAAGTGGAGCACAAGTAGCTTTATATGCCACAAAAACTGCCAACCCTCAAGTTTTGTCATTAGCGAATGGAGTAAATACAGGCGATTTAGTGACGTATAACAATGTCATCACTTCAAACACGACTTTCGGTACATACAATACAGCGACCAATACGTTCACAGTAAGTCAAGCTGGTGTGTATTACATACAGGCTAACACCCGAACCCCGGACGCATCACCCGCAACGAACACAACGAATCAGTTCTTGTTTGTTGATGTCGATAATGCAGGTATTACCGGTGTAAATAATATAATAACTGATTACCAAGCAGCCAACAACACAAATTTCCCCTCTGGAGTGAAAGGAAAAGGGTTTACGTCTGTGATGTATTTCCTTAATGCAGGTCAAACCATAAATATAAAAGGATTAACAGCCAACTCATCTACATTAAGTCAGCCTTTGAATACTAATGGTAGTTGCCAGTTCATGATAGTGAAGATGTAATCATCGCACTTTGTTTAAAAATATACATGACATGAAAAAATTACTTTATTCCATAGTTGCATTCACACTAAGTTTTAGTGCTTTAGCCCAAGCTCCCGAGCAAATGAGCTACCAAGCCGTGGTGCGTAACACTTCCAACAACTTAGTAACCAACCAACCGGTGGGCATGCAAATTAGCATTTTACAAGGTTCGGCTGCAGGAACAGCCGTTTATGTAGAAACACAAACTCCAACCTCTAATGCAAACGGATTAGTGACGCTAGAAATTGGTGGTGGTACAGTAGTTTCAGGAAACCTGGCTACTATCAACTGGGCAAATGGTCCGTATTTCATAAAAACAGAAACCGATCCAACAGGCGGTTCTTCCTACACCATTACAGGTACTTCTCAATTATTGAGTGCGCCTTATGCTTTATATGCTAAAACTTCAGGAAGTTCAACTCCTGGTCCAGCAGGACCACAGGGACCTCAAGGACCTCAAGGACCTCAAGGTATAATGGGATTAACGGGACCTGCGGGACCTCAAGGTTTAACTGGAGCTACTGGAGCACAAGGACCAGCAGGTGCTACTGGACCTGCTGGACCTCAAGGTTTAACTGGAGCAACAGGACCACAAGGACCACAAGGCTTAACTGGACCAATGGGACCTCAAGGACCTATGGGAGCAATCGGTGCAACTGGACCACAAGGAGCTGTAGGAGCAAATGGGCAAGGTGTACCTGCTGGTGGAACTACGGGTCAAGTTTTAGCAAAAGTAAATGCTACTGATTTTAATACGCAATGGGTAACACCCGCAGTTGGAGGTTCAAGTTTACCATCACAAACAGGTAACGCTGGAAAGTTTTTAACTACCGATGGCACTAATGCAAGTTGGGGTACAGGTGGTTTAGCTGTTTATGATGCTAATAACGTTAGACTTGGTGCAGTAAATAGCGTAAATGCTGCTGCAACAAATCCAAATGCTAATATTGTTACGAGCACAGGGCATTATATTTCTGTATACTTATTAGAACCAGTGAATGATGATAATTATGTAGGATCACAAATTTATTGGACAACCAGTGGCTGTACTGGAACACCTTATCTAAATGCAGGAAGCTCTACAATCCAAAAACGTTGGGCAAGATCTTTGGTATATTCACAATCTGCCAATAAAATATATACGTTAAGTAATCCAAACGCAGTAGGTTTAGCTTCAAGTGCAATTATTTTAACAAATGGATTTTTGGAGTCAAACACGTGCAGCACTACTTCTTCTCCCATTTCTCAATCTTTATTTCCATTAACAGAAGTTGCTAGTCCAGCTAGTGTAGGTTTGCCTAGTAGTATTGCTTATCCGTGCAGTATTAGATAATAAACTAAGTAATCCTTTATTAGATTTAATTAAAAAAATTAAAAACAAAACGGCATCAAGAAACACCATCTTGGTGCCATTTTAAAAAAAATATTAAATGAGAAAACTCTTCTTTTTGGGTTTAAGCCTTTTCGCTTTAAACACATTCGCCCAAGCTCCTGAAAAAATGAGCTACCAAGCCGTGGTGCGTAACACTACTAATAATTTAATAACCAACCAACCGGTAGGCATGCAAATTAGCATTTTACAAGGTTCGGCTACGGGAACAGCCGTTTATGTAGAAACACAAACCCCAACCTCTAATGCAAACGGTTTAGTGAGCATAGAAATAGGTGGTGGTTCAGTAGTTTTAGGAAACATGGCTACTATCAACTGGGCAAACGGTCCGTATTTCATCAAAACAGAAACTGATCCAACAGGCGGTTCTTCCTACACCATTACAGGTACTTCTCAATTATTGAGTGCGCCTTATGCTTTATATGCTAAAACTTCAGGAAGTTCAACTCCTGGTCCAGCAGGACCACAGGGACCTCCAGGTATCCAAGGTCCAGCAGGAACTAACGGTTTAGACGGAGCAACTGGTCCAATGGGACCACAAGGACCTCAAGGCTTAACTGGACCACAAGGCCCAGCAGGAGCTAATGGTTTAGAGGGTGCAACAGGTCCAATGGGTCCGCAAGGTATTCAAGGTCCAGTAGGTCCAGCAGGAACTAACGGTTTGGACGGAGCAACTGGTCCAATGGGACCTCAAGGTCCTCAAGGTTTAACAGGACCACAAGGCCCAGCAGGCGCAAACGGTTTAGACGGAGCAACAGGTCCTATGGGGCCTCAAGGTATTCAAGGTCCAGTAGGTCCAGCAGGTGCTAACGGTTTAGACGGTGCTACAGGTCCAATGGGTCCGCAAGGTCCGCAAGGTTTAACAGGACCACAAGGTCTAGCAGGTGCAAACGGTTTAGATGGAGCAACTGGCCCTATGGGTCCACAAGGCCCACAAGGTTTAACAGGACCACAAGGTCCAGCAGGAGCTAACGGTTTAGACGGAGCAACTGGTCCAATGGGACCACAAGGACCTCAAGGCTTAACTGGACCACAAGGTCCAGCAGGAGCTAATGGTTTAGATGGTGCAACAGGTCCAATGGGACCACAAGGTATTCAAGGTCCAGTAGGTCCAGCAGGAGCTAACGGTTTAGACGGAGCTACAGGTCCAATGGGTCCGCAAGGTCCACAAGGTTTAACAGGACCACAAGGTCCAGCAGGAGCTAACGGTTTAGACGGAGCAACTGGCCCTATGGGTCCACAAGGTATTCAAGGTCCAGTAGGTCCAGCAGGTGCTAACGGATTAGATGGTGCAACAGGTCCTATGGGTCCTCAAGGTCCTCAAGGTTTAACAGGGCCACAAGGCCCAGCAGGTGCTAACGGTTTAGACGGAGCTACAGGTCCAATGGGTCCGCAAGGTCCACAAGGTTTAACTGGACCACAAGGCCCAGCAGGAGCTAATGGTTTAGATGGTGCAACAGGTCCAATGGGACCACAAGGTATTCAAGGTCCAGTAGGTCCAGCAGGAGCTAACGGTTTAGACGGAGCTACAGGTCCAATGGGACCTCAAGGTCCAGCAGGTCCAGCGGGAGCAAACGGTTTAGATGGAGCAACTGGTCCAATGGGACCACAAGGCCCACAAGGTTTAACAGGACCACAAGGTCCAGCAGGAGCAAATGGTTTAGATGGTGCAACAGGTCCAATGGGACCACAAGGTTTAACAGGTCCACAAGGTCCAGCAGGAACCCCTGGTGCTAACGGACAAGGTGTGCCAACAGGTGGAACAACAGGTCAAGTTTTAGCTAAAGTAAATGCTACTGATTTTAATACACAATGGGTAACACCAAGTGGCTCGGATAACTTAGGAAACCACACAGCTACTACATCTTTAAACATGAACAATAATGCCATTACAGGTGCAACCAACATTACAGCAACGGGAACAGCTACTTTAGGAGGCAATGCCTACCCAACCAACACAGGAACAAATGGTCAAGTTCTTACAACCAATGGCTCAGGTACTTTAAGCTGGGGAAGTGCTGCTGGTGGCACTCAGTCCATGCTGCGTGCTACTGCGACAACATCTCAAACGTTTCCAATTGGAACAAGTTTAGCGACACCCGATATAGCTACTTGTTTCAATAACGAAATAACAGATCCATTTAATGCATTTACAAACGGGGTGTTTACTGCTCCAAGTACAGGGTTATATTTTGTTTCAATTCAAACAGCTACATCGACTCTGATTTGTTTAGCACCAATGGTTGATGTCAATAATAATGGTGTTAACGGTGGTGAAGATTTCTGCGGTACTGTTTTTTCAAATAATCAATTACAACTTCCAAACAAAGGTCGTGGACAATTGCAATGTATGGTGTATCTTACCTCAGGGCAAACATTTTCTGTTCGCTTTTTTAATCAATCAAATGTAACTACTACAACAAACAGTAGTGATGGTAGTACCAATATAAATATTGTTAAACTCAATTAGAAACGATAGTGTAACCTAAAGGGTAGTTTTTCAAGCTACCCTTTTTTATATTTGTAACCTTTAAGACCTAATATGAAAATTTCAAAAGTATTCTATAATTTCAAAAAAGCACAATGGTTACTTTTTACAATTGCTTGCTTAGTATATGTGAACACAATTCCAAACAAATGGGCAGTTGATGATGGAATTATAATACATCAAAATAAATTTGTACAAAAAGGTGTAAAAGGAATTCCTGATATTGTAACAAAAGATGCTTTTGCCGGCTTTTATAATAAAGATGTCAATGCTGTTGAAGGGGGAAGATACAGACCAATGTCTCAAATCTTTTTTGCGTTAAATGCAGAATTTTTTGCAAAAGAAACAAAAGTAGCTACCACTGAAATTGATACTCCAAGAGTTGGTACTAAAGATATATCAGAAACAACTTGGTTTCCAAATTGGCTTCATTTTTTAAATATGCTTTGGTATGGTTTACTTTGTTTGCTCATCTATCGAACGTTAGTACTGCTTTTTACGAAAAACCATACAGACGAAAGTCCAAAAAACTATTCTATTGCTTTTATAACTACTTTGCTTTTTACTGTTCACCCTTTGCATACAGAAGTTGTGGCTAACGTAAAAGGTTTAGACGAAATTTTAGCACTTTTAGGTGCCATTTATGCGTTATATGGCATTTTAAAATCTTACTATTCGAATTCAACTCGAAGTAAACAAATTTGGAGTTTTGTGGCTTTGTTTAGTTTTACTTTTGCTCTTTTCTCTAAAGAAGCTGCCATTACTTTTGTAGCTATAATTCCAATGGCTTTATTTGTTTTTACGAATGCTTCTGCCAAAGCAATTTTCAAATTAAGTGCACCTTTAATGCTTCCTGTACTTTTATTTTTAGGTGTTAGACAAGCAGTCTTAAACCCAACAGATGCAAAAGAAATCCCAAAAGAATTACTAAATGATCCTTTTTTGGTTTATAACCCTAATGCAACTTACGAAGCGTTTTATCCAAATGCTGATGTAAAAAAAATAAAAAGTATCGACCAAAATACGCTTCAAAAAATGCCAAAAAGCAACGAATTGGCAACTAATTTTTATACATATAGTGTTTATTTAAAACTTTTAATAGCGCCTTATCCGCTAACGGTTGATTATTACCCAAGGCACATTGAGGTGAAATCATTCGCCTCGCCAGTGGTACTATTTTCTGTAGTATTGCATTTATTTTTATTGATTTGGGCCATGAGAAACATTCGAAACAGAAATTGGATAGCTTTTGGTATTTTGTATTACTTCATCACTTTTTCTGTTGTTTCCAATTTCTTTTTTTCAATTGGTGCCAATATGGCTGAACGTTTTATGTTTATGCCTTCACTCGGTTTTTGTTTGATAGTTGCCATATTTTCAATAAAATTAGCTGAAAATTGGAATCGAAAAAAACAAAATCTTGGATTTTCTCGCATAGCTTTCATTTTAGGAGCCATTACCCTATTGTTTGGAACTTTAACCATTCAGCGTAATTTCGATTGGAAAGATAATTTGACCTTATTTTCAAAAGATGTACTGATTTCTTCTAACAGTGCTAAAATTAATTTTGATTTAGCCGCATTGAAATTAGAAGAATCAGAAAAATTACTAAGAGAAAAAAATAAAGAAACGGCTAACTTTTCTAAAGTGGAAAGAGACAATGCTATAACTGAATTAGATGGCGACCGTTATAGAACTTCAATGGAAGCGATTCCGTTATTGGAAAAGTCGGTAACTATTCATCCACTATATACTATTGCTTGGCTTAAGTTGGGTAATGCGTACCATTATTTGGGCCAATTAGCAAGTAATGGTAAAGAATCGAATAAAATGTATTTGGAAAAAGCCCAAGCGGCTTATCAAGTAGTAAAAGAATTAGAAGGGAAAAACACAGCTCAAATTGCTTCTGAATACTTGGGAATTTGTTTGATGGATTATGGGAAACTGATTGGGCAACAATTTGGGAATTTGCCTTTAGCTACTACATATTTGGAACAAGCCAAAAGTATAAATCCTAAAGAAGCAGAAATTTATTTGCTTTTGGGAACGGTTTATGCCTTACAAAACAATTTTGATGAAGCCATTAAAAATGCCAAAATCAGTATAGAATTACAACCTAATAATGAGGAGTACAAACGAAATTTAGAAACCATTTTAGCGTTAAGGACTAAGTAAAACGATAATTTAAAGTGCTAAACAACAAAAAAATAATTGTAGTGCTACCGGCTTTCAATGCCGAAAAAACTTTAGAACAAACCTATAGCGAAATTCCGTTGGATATTGTTGATGATGTAATTTTAGTTGACGATTCAAGTTTGGATAACACTATTGAAATAGCTAAAAAACTCAATATTAGCCACATCATCCAACACGATAAAAACAGAGGTTATGGAGGCAATCAAAAAACCTGCTACAACAAAGCGCTAGAATTAAAAGCTGATATCGTTGTAATGCTGCATCCCGATTACCAATACACACCAAAGTTAATTACAGCCATGTGCAGTATGATTGCCAACGGGGTTTATCCAGTAGTTTTTGCTAGCAGAATTTTAGGCAAAGGCGCTTTAAAAGGTGGTATGCCAATTTATAAATATGTCGCTAATAGAATATTAACCTTAATGCAAAACATCCTCATCAATCAAAAATTAAGCGAATACCATACGGGTTTCAGGGCTTATAGCATTGAGGTACTTCAAAAAGTAAATTTCAATAATTTTAGTGAAGATTTCATCTTTGACAATCAAATGGCAGTTCAAATTTTCAAAAATGGCTTCGAAATTGGAGAAATAAGTTGCCCAACAAAATATTTTCCTGAAGCTTCAAGTATCAATTTTAAAAGAAGTGTCAAGTATGGTTTGGGTGTTTTGTGGGAATCTATAAAACAATAACCGAAAACACGAATGAATAAAACCATCACAAAAAAATTAAAAAAAGGTAGCTAATTTTAAAAAAAATAGTAGTTTTGATTTTACATTATTCGCACGTAACTTTAAAATTATTATATATGCCTTTCGAAAATTTAAGTACTGTACATTACACAACAGCACAAAAAACCGCTACAACAGATACTTTATCTGCATTAGAAAACATTTTAACTGCAAATTTCAAAAATCTAACCCCTGAAGAACGCAGAAAATACGGAAGTATCAACGAGCAAAACAAATTAATTGTTAATAAGGCACTCGCCTATCGTACCCACCAACCCAACTTAAGTAGCGCCGATGTAGATTGGGAAGAATTTCAAAACGATTTTGATTCTAGAACCTTTATAGAAGGCATCCTTACCCGATTACAAGCCTTAATGGATGGTTTATACAACAACAACAAAATTTTACATGATTATGATAATTACCAAGCGGCACTAACCGATTATGGGTACAGTCAATACAAAGCAGGTACTAAAGCAGCAGGCTTTGAAACTAAAGTAGCAGAAATGGCTCAGTTTTTTAATCGAACGGGGACTACTACAACTCCTAAAACTTCAGAGGATACGACAACAAACTAAACACTACCACAAAATCTAAAAGCCTTTCTACTTGTAGGAAGGCTTTTTTTATGAAGTACTATTGATGTATACCTCAACTTTGGAATCACATAGGTAATGAATGGAATTGTATCCGTCAAAATTGGGGTTGTTTACGTGAGAATTTAGTGCAAACCACGTCAAACTTGGGGTTAATTATGTCAAATTTGGGGTTTATAACGTAAAACTTGAAGTAGATTACCTCTCATTTGAAAAGCATTACGTCAACTATGTGGTTTGTTACGTCAAATTAGAGTTCGACACAACAAAAATAGGGTTAAGTGATTTTAAAATCATACTATATCAACATTTGAAGCACTAAAATTAACATGTATATATTAAATGCGTTTAGGTAGTTTTTTTTAAAATTGTAATACCCTTCTAGTCAATTTGGAGGTTTTTTTTCAAAAAAATAAATTTCTAAAATCACTCCTGTAATAGTACTTCTACATACTTGTATTTATAATTGGTATTTTATTTCTGATGATATTGGAAGAAAAAACAAATGTCTGTTATAATTTGAATGACACTATTATTTGATATAAAAAACTTCAAAATATAATTACTACTCCTTAAAGTGAACCACTCATTTACAGGTGTTTAAAAAACACACTACCCAACAGGTAGTTGAAACTACCCTTTAACTACCCTTTAACTACCCTTTAACTACCCTATATCAACAAGTGTATTTGAAGTAATTAAATGACATTTGCCAAAAAAATTACTAACTATTAGCAACTCATCACTATCAAAAGAAATAAAGCTAATTTCAATTATTTGCAACACAATATTCCTTAACCAAAAAAAAATACTAAAGAAGTAGAAGAAATTGAAAAACAAATAAAAGCAACACTAGTTTGTTAGTCCAAATTCAATCCTAACACTTATAAAAATTAAATAAACTTTTAAAATTAGAACTTTTCTTTTGTCGAGATTCTATTTTTTTTAAACCTATTCATTTTAACTAAAATCTTACATTTATGAATCAAAAAAAATTACTAATCAGCCTTGTGTTCTTAGGCGCTACCCAAGTTAATGCCCAAGAAACCACTACCACATCTGGTGGAAATGCTAGTGGAACAAATGGCTCTTTAAGCTATACGATTGGACAAACTGTATATACTACCTTCTCGGGTACAACAGGTTCCATAGCGCAAGGAGTGCAACAAGCTTTTGAAATTCAAACCGTTTTAGGAACTGAAAATTTTAATATTAACTTACAAATGTCTGTTTTTCCTAATCCAACGTCAAACTGGTTCCAATTAGATATTAAAAATTATGACTTTGAAAAATTAAGTTATCAAATTTTAGATATCAATGGAAAAGTAATTATACAAAGCAAAATTAGTTCAGAAACAACTACAATTACTACAGAAAACATATCTACAAACCTATATTTTGTAAAAGTGTTAGACAATAATAAAGAATTGAAAACCTTTAAAATCATTAAAAAATAAATTCAAATAAACTAAAACTAAAACTAAAATGAAAAAAATCAAACAAATTTTATTATTAACTAATTTAGTAATTGGTTCAATAGCTTTTGCACAAGCACCAGAAAAAATGAGCTATCAAGCCGTGGTACGAAACACTACAAATAACTTAGTGGTAAATCAAGCTGTAGGAATGCAAATTAGCATTTTACAAGGCTCATCTACAGGAACTGCAGTGTATGTAGAAACTCAAACCCCAACTACAAATACAAACGGTTTAGTAAGTATAGAAATTGGTAGCGGTGCTGTAGTATCAGGAAACATGACTACTATCAACTGGGCAAACGGTCCCTATTTCATTAAAACAGAAACGGATCCAACAGGTGGAACTTCTTATACGATTTCAGGAACTTCTCAATTGTTAAGTTCGCCATATGCATTATATGCGAAAACATCAGGAAGTTCTACCCCTGGACCTCAAGGCCCACAGGGTCCACAAGGCCCTACTGGTCTTATCGCAAGCGGATCAATTGCTGGTAATACACCTTATTGGAACGGTTCTTCTTGGGTAACAAATAGCAGTAATATCTTCAATAATGGTGGCAATGTTGGAATTGGAACTTCTAGTCCAAATGCTGCTGCAAAACTTGATATATCATCTACAACGCAAGTATTCTTACCGCCACGTATGACAACTGCTCAACGCAATGCAATTTCTAACACACCTACCGGTGGAATGATTTTTAATACTTCTGAAAACAAACTTCAAGTTTATAAAGCAGCTCTACCTGCACCTGTTGATGGAACAGGAAATTCAGGTACATGGGCTTTGTATGATGGTCCTGCTCAAGGTCAAGTAATTCAACCACTATCTAGTGGAGCGCTAACAAGCATTCAAGCTCAAGTAGCAATACGTGTATCTTCGGGGGACATTGTTTGTAAAATTTACAATGCTCCAAACGGAACGTTGTTAGCTACCTCAACGAATACTATAAATGCGCCATGGGCTGGTTCAGAATTCAATTTTGTAACTGGTTTGTGGAGTTTTAGTGGTTTCAGTTTTGTGGCTGGTACAAATTATTATGTTGAATTCACAGCAACTAATGGAAATAGATTTTTCATTGGTATGGCTAATAATACTTATCCAAGAGGTGCTCATTATACGGGATTACAAGGTTCTACAAATGTAACAGATTTCGACATCGATATGATTGTTAATTATGGAGTATCAGTTCCTGCAGCATGGGAAAACTTACACTAATGTGAGAAAAAAAATGTAAAAGTGCCGCATACTATAGCGGCACTTTTTATATAAATGAAGCACCTAGAAAACAAATTGCTTACTTTGTTTCAAATTCATACCAATTATATTTTCTTGATGATATGAATAATTTATTTATTGTTTTTAGGGTAAGTTAAAAGAAATTAATAAAATCATAGTCATTAAAAAAAGGAATCAACTCGGAATTACTTTTATTTATGTTTATTCTAGTATTAGAAAAAAAATCAAGTCTTAAACTTATGACTAAAGATGTGTATAATTGAGTAATATCAAAATTAAACTAGGATATTATAAACAGAATTTATCAAAACATTCCCCCGAAATTAATCTTTAATTATCCCTTCAACCTTTTAAGTGTTAGAAGAAATCTCGGCCAAAAAATAAAAAAATATTCTAATTTACATGCCTAGTGTTTGCAAATCTTTCGTAAAAAATTTTCACCATTAAATCTGACACCAATACGATTATGAAAGTGTTTTATTTTATTTGAAAAATATGTCGTCTTGTAAAACATTACACATTTTTTTATGAGCTAAATTTAACTTTTTATAAGTTGGTTCAAAACTAGCAGTATTGATACATTTAATTTCTATCAAATCAATAACAAACTGAATACTTTATTTATCAAATAAATAAATTTTGAGAGACATTGAAAACCTTCGTAACTTTGCCCTATGAGACAAATAAAACTAATTTGGGATTTCCGTGGGCCTGCTTCAGCTAAAACAGCAGAACATCATGACATTCATTTGAAAGAATTTTTAGAAAAAGAGAATTACGCCCTAAAAATTACAGGTTTTGAAATTTTAAATGACATGTATGCCATTGCTTATTTAGTTGTGGAAGAAGCTGATATGATTAGGTTTAGAGATGCTTTACGACCACATAGAGGTGAGGTTTTTGAAACAAAAGCATAAAAAAAATCCAAATCCCAAATAAATGATGAGATTTGGATTTCAAAAAAAGAGAAAAATATATTAGTTGAGATTAGGCACAATTACTTTGTCTAAGACATGAATTACACCGTTATCACATTGAACATCCGTTGCTACAATGTTACTAACTCTCATATTGTAGTCAGTAATCTTTGCACCACCAGTAGCATTTACAATAAACGTTTGACCTAAAAAGGTATTAATGTTTGTGTTAGTTGATGGAATACCAGCTGCTAAAATATTAGCACCTGTTACCACATGATATTTTAAAGTTTTCTCTAAAACAGTTTCTGGAATAGCGTTAAGGTTAGCCCAATTGAATTCTGTTAATAAGTTTCCAAACGCCGTATTAGTAGGAGCAAAAACTGTAAAAGGAGAATTTGCAGTACCTGATAAAGTAGCCACAAAGTTTTGATCGGCTTGGTCTGGTCGAGTTAACGCAGCTACTAAAGTTGAGAAATTAGGATTGGCAGTAGCATGAGTTACCACTGTTGGCAAACCTATAACAGCATCAACTTTATGAATGACTCCGTTTGAAGCATCGATGTTTGCACTATTGGTATCAACAGAAGATACACCGTTTAAACGTATTCCATTTGATGAAACATTTACAAACATACTCAATGTGTTAGAAGTAGAAGCTCCGCCTGTAGCTAAGGTTTTTACATAAGTTGTACTTAACTCATTAGAAAATAATTCGTCAGCAATTACGTGATTTAACAAAACTTCTTTAAGTAAAGGCACAGGAACCGCGTCTAAATCTGCAAAATTATTAGCTGCTAGAAAAGCATTAAAAGCAGCATTAGTAGGAGCAAAAACGGTGTAATTTCCAGCAGAATTTAATGTATTAGTTAAGCCTGCCTTATTGAGTGCAGTGACTAAAATTGAAAATTCAGTTCTTGAACTTGCTAGTTGAGCAATAGTTTGCTGTGGAGGAGTTGTTGTGCCTTCTTCATCATCACAACTTGTGCTAAGAAAAGATACAAGTAATAAACTCATAACTTTTAGGGTTACATTTAAATTTTTCATAGTAATTGTTTTTTTTGTTTAAACAAATTTAGTAATTGTTAAACAAAAAATACAACGATTTCGTAAATTTAGCAGATATTTATTTTTTGTTGAACTTTGGTAAACAGTTATTTATGACTTTTAAATGGTTCAAAAAAGAAAATAGTTAGACAAAATAAAAAATCCAAATTCTAATGTATACCTATTAGAATTTGGATTTTTTAAAAATTTTAGTATTTGTGTTTAGTTGGCTACTTCACTAATAAATTTAATTCTCATGAGTCGAAGTTCTTCAGTATCGTAATCGCCATCGAATTCTTTTAAAGCTTTTTCGATACTATCTGATTCAGATTCCATAAAATACTCGTGAATTTCTTCCTGTTGCTCTTCATCTAGAATATCATCTATCCAATATTTAATATTCAATTTTGTACCTGAAAATACAATTTGTTCCATTTCTTTTAACAAATCGTCGAACTTTAAACCTTTGGCAGAAGCAATATCGTCTAAAGCCAGTTTTCTATCAATATTTTGAATGATATACAATTTGTTAGCCGAATTTGCACCAGTCGATTTTACCACTAAATCATCTGGACGAATGATGTCGTGATCTTCTACATATCTTGAAATTAATTCGATGAAAGGTTTTCCGAATTTCTTCGCTTTTCCTTCACCAACTCCGTGAACATTGCTCAATTCATCAATTGAAATTGGATATTTCAGAGCCATATCTTCTAAAGATGGATCTTGGAAAACCACAAAAGGAGGTACATTATGTTTTTTCGCTTCTTTTTTACGTAAATCCTTCAACATAGCCATTAAAGCTTCATCTGCCGTTCCTGTAGATTTTGCTGCAGCGATGATGTTTTCATCCTCTTCTTCGCTATACTCATGATCTTCAGCCACCATGAAAGAATACGGTTTTTTGATGAAATCATTTCCTGCTTGAGTTACTTTTAGAACTCCGTAACTTTCAATATCTTTTGAGATTAAACCTGCAACTAAAACCTGACGAATTAGAGCCATCCAATATTTCTCGTCGTGGTCTTTTCCACTACCGAAAGTTTTAAGCGTATCTATTTTTTGAGCCTTAATTATCGCATTAATTTTACCTACTAAAGCTAAAATAACCTCTTTAGGTTTGAACAATTGTTTCGTATCAATGATGACTTCTAATAAAGTAACAATTTGATTTTGAGCTTCGGTTTTCTTTTTCGGATTTCTAACATTATCATCCATATCTGCACCTTCCCCATTTACCTCATCAAATTCTTCACCGAAATAATGCAATAAATACTTTCTTCTCGACATAGACGTTTCCGCATAAGCCACTACTTCTTGTAACAACGCAAATCCAATTTCTTGTTCCGCAATTGGTTTTCCTGACATGAATTTTTCTAATTTCTCAATGTCTTTGTACGAATAGTAAGCCAAGCAAATCCCTTCTCCATCATCTCGTCCTGCTCTACCAGTTTCCTGATAATAACTTTCTAGCGATTTTGGAATATCGTGGTGTATGACAAATCGTACATCTGGCTTGTCAATTCCCATACCAAAAGCAATCGTTGCAACCACTACATCTACATCTTCCATTAAGAACATGTCTTGATGTTTCGCACGGGTTTTGGCGTCTAATCCAGCATGATAAGGCACTGCTGAAATACCATTAACTTGTAAAACTTGTGCAATTTCTTCCACTTTTTTACGACTTAAACAGTAAATCACACCTGATTTTCCTTTGTGTTGTTTGATAAAACGAATCAAATCGCTTTGAATGTTTTTAGTTTTTGGGCGAATTTCGTAATATAGATTTGGCCTATTAAAAGAGGCTTTAAACGTGTTAGCATTAGGCATATCTAAGTTTTTCAAGATATCTTCTTGAACTTTCGGAGTGGCCGTAGCTGTTAATCCAATAATGGGCACATCGCCTAACTGTTTGATAATGCTTCTTAAATTTCTGTATTCAGGTCGGAAATCGTGCCCCCATTCTGAAATACAATGTGCTTCATCAATAGCTACAAATGAAATTTTTACTGATTTTAAAAACTGAATGTAATCTTCTTTGGTTAAAGATTCAGGTGCTACATACAGCATTTTGGTTTTACCTGATAAAATATCAGCTTTTACCTGATTGACCTCTGTTTTATTAAGCGATGAATTTAAAACATGCGCCACACCAATATCTGACCCCATGCTTCTAATAGCATCCACTTGATTTTTCATTAACGCAATAAGTGGTGAAACTACAATAGCAGTTCCTTCCAAAACCAAAGCAGGCAATTGGTAACATAACGATTTACCACCACCAGTTGGCATAATAACAAAGGTGTTATTACCAGATATAATACTTGTAACTACTTTTTCTTGTAATCCTTTAAATTGAGAAAATCCAAAGTATTTTTTTAATTCCTTGTATAAATCAATATTCTGCTCCGTCATAAAAAAATGGGTTGAACTTATAAACAAATAATTTTAGACAATTATTATTTGAATTTTGTCTAAATTTGCAATTATAAAGATACAACTATTCTTTAAAAACAAAAATATAATTCATTTAATTTTGAATACAACACAAACTATCCTAGAAAACGCCAAGCAATCTATACTTTCACAAAGCGAAAGTATTCAAAAACTAACCCATTATCTTACAGATGATTTCGTAAAAACTGTACAACTAATTTACGAATCGAAAGGAAGATTAGTGGTAACAGGAATTGGAAAAAGTGCTATTATCGCACAGAAAATTGTGGCTACATTAAATTCTACTGGAACACCATCGATTTTTTTACACGCAGCAGAAGCGATTCATGGCGATTTAGGTATGATTCAAACTGGTGATTTGGTGCTATGTATTTCAAAAAGTGGCAACAGTCCGGAAATTAAAGTTTTAGCGCCAATCATAAAAAATTTCGGAACTACTTTAATTGGAATGACTGCGAATCCTACCTCTTTTTTAGCCACTTCATCAGATTTGGTTCTTTTGGCTCATGTAGATGAAGAATCCTGTCCATTAGGTTTAGCGCCTACAAATAGCACAACAGCGCAATTGGTTTTAGGTGATGCGATTGCGGTTTGCTTAATGAAACTAAGAAACTTTCAAGCTGAAGATTTCGCAAAATACCATCCAGGTGGTGCTTTAGGAAAGAAATTATTACTTCGAGTGAAAGACATGTTAAACAATACGCACACACCTCAAGTAACTCCAAATGCTTCTATTAAAAAAGTAATTATGGAAATTTCTGAGAAGCGTTTAGGTGTTACCGCTGTAGTTGAAAACGATAACGTAATCGGAATTATTACCGATGGAGACATTAGAAGAATGTTAACGGATAGAGAAACTTTTTCCGATTTAACGGCACAAGACATAATGACCAAAAATCCGAAATCAATTGCTTCAACGGTTTTAGTTTCAGAAGCTTTGGATGTTTTAGAAGATTATAAAATTACACAATTGATGGTAATTGATAATGGAACTTACAAAGGGGTGTTGCATTTACACGACATTTTAAAAGAAGGAATTGTATAATGGCAAAAAAGAATAAAAAAAACATTAACGAAATGACTTTTTTAGATCATCTTGAAGAACTAAGATGGTTATTAGTAAGAAGTTCAGCAGCGATTTTAATTGGCGGTGCGATTGCTTACTTTTTTAACGAGTTTATTTTTAATACTATTATTTTCGGACCGATGAAAGGTGATTTTATTACCTATCAGTTTTTCTGTGATTTAGCGAATACATATGATTTAGATAAAAGTTTCTGCGATACTACTTTAAATTTTAGCATTCAAAATACAGAAATTGAAGGACAAATTTCATTAATGGTTTGGACTTGTATCACCGCAGGATTCGTCATTTGTTTTCCTTATATTTTATTACAATTTTGGAATTTCATTAGTCCGGCTTTGTATAAAAAAGAAAAAAGAAATGCCGTGAAATTCATCGTAATTTCTTCTTTATTATTCTTTTTAGGTGTGGCTTTTGGATATTTCGTATTGACACCATTATCGTTAAACTTTTTATCAACTTTTTCTGTTTCAGATGTGATTAAAAATGATATAAACGTTAATTCTTACATCGGAACTGTTAAAACCACAACTTTAGCTACAGGTTTAGTATTTGAATTACCCATAATTATCTATTTCTTATCTTCGTTAGGATTAGTCACGCCTGCCTTTTTAAGAGAATACCGTAAATGGGCATATGTAATTATACTAATCATCGCAGCAATTGTAACACCGCCAGACGTAATCAGTCAAATTATAGTAACTATTCCGCTGGTAGTTTTATTCGAAATTAGTATTATTATAAGTGCTTTCATAAATAACAAAAACAAAAAATCTATATCTATAACATAATGAGTAATTTAATCACAGAATTCAACGACTATCGCGCTAAAATGAATGAAAAATTATTAGCCGATGACAACAAAGTAATCAAAAGAATCTTTAATTTAGACACTAATGCATACAGCGAAGGCGCATTAGATGTAAAAACAAAAGAACTATTAGGATTAGTAGCATCAGCCGTTTTACGTTGCGACGATTGCATCAAATACCATTTAGAAACTGCTTACAAAAACGGAGTAAATCGTACAGAAATGATGGAAGCGATGAGTATTGCCACTTTAGTGGGTGGAACCATTGTTATTCCTCACTTAAGAAGAGCATATGAATTTTGGGAAGCGTTGGAAAATGAGCCAATTAAATAATTAGCCAATAAGACAATGTGCCAATTTGGCTATGTAAAAAATTAACTAAATATTAGAAAACAGAATTTTATTTAATGAGTATTTTTTTGATATTTTTACAAGTTCACAAAATTGTCGAATTGCCCTATTGAAAATTGACAAATTAAAAAACATAGGCACATTGCCGAATTGACCAATTGACATATTAAAAAACATGAAATTAAGAGCCGAAAATTTAGTTAAAACATACAAGAAAAGAAGTGTTGTAAAAGGGATTTCAGTAGAAGTAAATCAAGGAGAAATTGTAGGTTTATTAGGTCCGAATGGTGCTGGAAAAACGACTTCTTTTTACATGATTGTAGGTTTAGTTAAGCCGAATTCTGGAAATATTTATTTAGACGACATGAATATTACAGATTTTCCTATGTACAAACGCGCACAAAACGGCATTGGTTATTTGGCACAAGAAGCTTCTGTTTTTAGAAAATTGAGTATTGAAGACAATATTTTATCGGTTTTACAATTGACCAACTTGACCAAAAAAGAACAAGAAGCCAAAATGGAAAGCTTAATTGAAGAGTTTTCTTTAGGTCATATTCGTACCAATCGTGGCGATTTATTATCCGGTGGTGAACGAAGAAGAACAGAAATCGCAAGATGTTTGGCTACAGATCCAAAATTCATTTTATTAGACGAACCTTTTGCTGGAGTTGACCCTGTTGCGGTAGAAGATATCCAGCGAATTGTCGCACAATTGAAAAACAAAAACATCGGAATTTTAATTACCGACCATAACGTTCAAGAAACTTTAGCCATTACAGACAAAACGTATTTAATGTTTGAAGGTGGCATTTTAAAAGCGGGAAAACCAGAAGAATTGGTAGAAGACGAAATGGTAAGAAGAGTGTATTTAGGACAAAATTTCGAATTGAGAAAAACAAAAATAGATTTCAATGCTCCGAAAGAGGCAGAAATAGATTTCTAGAATATAAAAAGGCCTATTAGAAAACGATCTGATAGGCCTTTTTTAATTACTTTTATTTTATACACACTTTCTTTAAATCCTCCACACTTCCGTTAAAAACATTCACATCGACTAATTCGTTGATGCCATGTAGTTTCGCCTTTTCGGTAAATTGCCACATCAAATACTCGTCTTCAATTTTTTCTTTCCATGGATTATAATTAGCAATCCAAAATTGATATTCTGGAAAATCTTCACGCAAAAAATCTTCGTAATATTTTTCGCCAGAATAAATAATAGGTTTCACGCCATAATGTTTTTCAACAAGGGTTAACCAATTTTGCAAACCTACTTTTAGCTTTTCCATAGATTGTCCTTTTGGCATTTTTTCGATATCTAAAATGGGTGGCAAATGTCCTTTTCGTAATTTTACATGTTTGATAAAATGATTTGCTTGCTCTGTCGAATTTTCATCTGGACGATAATAATGATAGGCGCCTTGAATGTAAATGGATTCGGTTAAATTTCGCCAGTTTTTCTTGAACTTCAAATCTACTTTATTACTACCAGCAGTAGCTCGAACGACAACAAATTTCAATTCAAATTGTTCTTCGATAGCTTCTACATTCTCCCAATCTATGGTGCCTTGATACTGTGAAACATCAATTCCAAAAATTTTTCCTTTGTGATTTTCAACTATTTCATTGATTCGCTTATCTTCTAATTTTCTTTGATTAGCTGTTAATTCGTTTGTATTGATTTTAAATCCCAAATAATATAAAATCCCATCTTTTTTCTGATACACAAAAATAATCGTGAACAATAACAAAAAAAGTCCAAGAATCCATTTCACAGATTTCGGACTTATAATCGTTTGTTTTTTACTTTTAGAAGGGTATTTTCTTCTGGTTGCCATTACACTTTCTTAAGCATCGTATTATTTACAACCGATAAAATCACATATAATAAAATGATCATTGGAATTGCAATGAATTCTAAAAGTATTATTAAAATCAAAGAAAGAATTAAA
Source organism: Flavobacterium difficile (assembly GCF_011392115.1). Taxonomy (GTDB): domain Bacteria; phylum Bacteroidota; class Bacteroidia; order Flavobacteriales; family Flavobacteriaceae; genus Flavobacterium; species Flavobacterium difficile. Next base: position 566,195 of record NZ_JAAJBT010000001.1, on the reverse strand, counting down.
AAAACCACTTGTATTTTATATTTTTCCCAGCTAAAACTTTTCACTTTTAAAGAGAATAAAGGAATTTCGGCATTTAATAAATAGGCACTTAAAGCAGTAATTCCTACTAAAACAAACGGATTACTTAATACATCTACTAATACCTCATAATCTGAATGAAACTGAATCATCGGAATACTCATAATTAATAAAGCATTCGCCGGTGTTGGCAAACCAATAAATGAGTCGGTTTGACGTGTATCTACATTAAATTTAGCCAATCTGTAACAAGAAGCTAAAGTAATTAAGAAACCTATATATGGTACCACGCCCATGTAATACGTATCTTCTGTTAAATTATATTGTGCTTGATTTTCCTGAATATCACCAAGCATTTTATACATCACCAAACCTGGTACTACTCCACTAGTAACCATATCAGCTAAAGAATCTAATTGTAAACCAATTGGACTTTGAACGTTCCAAATTCTAGCAAAGAAACCATCCCAAAAATCGAAGAAAATTCCTAAACAAACCAATGAAAAAGCTTCATTGTAATTTCCGTTAAATGCATGAATCAAAGCTAATAATCCAGCTAATAAATTCAACAAAGTAATAGTGTTAGGAATGTGTTTTTTTATGCTCATCTTCTTAAAATTTTCTTAAATGTGATCAATTCTATAGCAAATGTAAACAATAAAATGAAAGAATTTGAGTTTATTAAGTAAGAAATTATGATATTTGTTGTTAGAACTAAATTTGCTTTGAAGAAGATACTATTTTTATTTGTCCTATTGGCTTCTGTGTCAATTTCGGCTCAAACTATTCGTAAATATTCCAACGAATTTTTAAACATTGGTGTAGATGCTGCAGCGTTAGGGATGAGTAATGCCGTAACTGCGCAAACTGCCGATGTGAATTCGGGATATTGGAATCCTGCCGGAATTTTGCAATTGGAAGACAAACAAATTGCCTTAATGCATGCGAATTATTTTGCCAATATTGCGCAATACGATTACGCAGGTTTTGCAATGCCTATTGATGACCGAAGTGCTTGGGGATTATCTTTAATTCGTTTTGGTGTAGATGACATTTTGAATACCACTCAATTAATTGATAGTGAAGGAAATATAGACTATAACAGGATTTCTCTTTTTTCTACAGCCGATTATGGCGTGACGTTCTCTTATGCCAGAAAATTACCTTTAGAAGGTTTTAATTACGGAGTAAATGCGAAAGTAATTCGAAGAATAATTGGAGATTTCGCTTCTTCTTGGGGATTTGGATTTGATATTGGTTTACAATTTGAAGGCAAAAACGATTGGAAATTCGGCTTGATGCTTCGTGACATTACAACCACTTACAACACTTGGACCATTAACGAAGAAGAATACGAAAAAATTAAAGACGCTGTTCCTGGTGAAAACCAAGAATTACCTGAAACTAGTGAAATAACCTTACCTAAAGCACAATTTGGAATTTCAAAAAAATTCGAATTTCATTACGATTACACCTTAACTACTGCCGCCAATTTGAATATGGAATTTGCCCAAACCAATGATATTATTTCTACAAGTTTGGCTAGTATTAGTCCAGCAGTGGGTTTCGAATTTGGATACATTGATTTAGCATTTTTACGTGCTGGAGTTGGAAATTTTCAACAAATCACCCAAATTGACAATACCAATAAAGTCAGTTTTCAACCGAATATTGGTTTAGGTTTTAAATACAAAGGCATTCAAGTAGATTATGCTTTAACTGATTTAGGCAATCAAAGTGCCGCTTTATATTCGAATGTGTTTTCTGTAAAAGTCGATTTAGGAATTTTTAGAAGATAAATTTTGAGTGTTCAGTCGCAGTAACAGTTCTCAGTCGCAGTGTTCAGTAAAACCAGTATGAATTTGATAAATCTTTTTACTCATAAAAAACCAATATGCTAAAAAAAATACTTTTCTTATTACTTCCAATTTTTAGTTTTTCACAAAACGTTGTTTTATCTGATTATTCAAAAGTAAGTATTTTAACTTGCGGAACGGCTCCTGTTTCTTACGCCATGTACGGACATACAGGTATACGAATTACCGATTTCACTCAACAACTTGATGTGGTTTTTAATTATGGTGCTTTTGATTTTTCAACGCCTAATTTTATGTTGAAATTCGTTAAAGGTGATTTGCAATATTTTGTAACTAGCGATAATTATTACGATTTTGAATACAATTATAAATTAGACGGTAGAAGTATTGTAGCACAAGAATTGAATTTAACATCGCAACAAAAACAACAACTGTTTAACGAACTTAACAGCAGCCTAACTTCAGACGAACGTTTTTATACTTACAAATTTATTGATAAAAATTGTACGACAATGGTGGTAGATAAAATCAATAAAATCTTAGGTTCTGAAGTCTTAAAACAACCAAAATCAGAACAAACTTATAGAGAAATTTTGTATCCCTACATGTCTGATTTTTATATGAAATTAGGGATTCAAATTATTTTTGGCACGAAAGTCGACCAACCTGCCACTCGCCTATTTTTACCGTTAGAATTAGAAAAAGTGTTAGAAACTGCGACTAGCAATGGAAAAAAAATAGCACAACCTACTAAAGTATTAAACGAACAAACAATTAGTGCACCAATTTCATATGTAAATTCAATTTATTCCTTACTGGCTGCTATTATAATTTTAATTTTATTAAATAAAAAAGGCATAAAAATAACCTATTTCATTTTCGCAGGAGTATTAGGTTTATTTTTCAGTTTAGTGGGTTTGTATTCCTTACATGAAGAAATTTTATGGAATTACAACATCTTGTTATTTAACCCATTATTGCTAGTTTTTGCTTTTTATTACTGGAAAAACAATACTTCCAAAATTATTTTATTTGGACAAATTTGTATTGCTTTCACCCTAATTTATTTGGCGTATATCGTAAACAAAGTGCAATTATTAATTGTGTTACCAATTGTAGGGCTACATTTGTTCTGGTTGATTAAGATTGTGATTAGTGAGAAGAAAAGGTAGTATATTTATTGAATATTAATATAATTACCATGTATAAAAGTATTTTTTATGATTATATTTGTAAAAAACTAATTAATGTCAAATAAAGTAACATATAATCAAAATCAATTAAGAGATTATTCTTCTTTATTTTCTAGAAGTGACGCTGAGCTTTGGATGAAGTCAAACTTTGAATCTATTGATTATAAGATTGAACGTTATGATATAAAATGGCAAAACTTTTCAAACGCAACTTATTTGGACTACCTCAAATACGTTTATCAGATTCTTGAAAATTATTACCAAAATGAATATATCTTTAAAAATTCTTTTCTAAATGAATGGTTAATTAAAGAGATTGGGCAAAACAACACAAAAGTTTTTAATGAATTTCGAGTTGGAAATGCTGTAGCAGATTTAGTTATGTTTAATGGTAAGTCAAAAGTATTTGAAATAAAGACTGAATTCGATTCAACAAAGCGATTAAATTTACAAATTGAAAATTACAGCAAAGCTTTCAATCAAATTTTTCTCATCGTTCCAGAGTCAAAATTATCTATTTATTCTAAAATTGATAAAAACATTGGATTGATATCTTTTAATAATAATGAAAAATTAGAAAAATTCATTTTACAAAGAGATGCTTTTACAAATTCTGAAGTGGATTATGATACTATAATGAAAGTTCTTCACACGAATGAATATAAATCTATTGTAGAATCTTTTTATGGCGAATTGCCAATTATGACAAGTTTTAATCAATATAATATATGTAAAGAACTTATAAAAAAGATTCCAAATAATACATTAAATAAAAAATTCATTGAAAAAATGAAAAGTAGAAATTTGGAAAATGCATTATCAAATCGTTATTACAAAGAATTTAATCAAATTAGCCTTGCACTTAAGTTAACTAAGAAGGATAGAGAAATTATGATTAAAAATCTTAAATCACAAATAAAACTATAAAGTATGTATTATCCGTTTTTAAGAGCTAGACAATTTGAACTTATAACTTTACGTGAATTAGCAATTGAAGGCGCTACTCAAGGCTGTATTTTTCCAATACTTGAGCCAGTAAAATCTACATTTAACAATCTGAATTTAGCTTATAAAGTTTTTGAAGAACGTAAACAAAGTGTATACTTAATCGTAAATCCTGCATATGGTGAACTTACTGGTGATGTTGAACATTATTTAGATTATATAAACAATTTAAATAATGATATTGTTTTACCTGCTTTTCATTATAGAAATAATAGAAAATACATTACTCAATGCATAAATAAATACAATCTAAATCAATGCATGTTGATTTGTAAAAATGATATTCATGAAAACGATGAAGATTTTAAAGAATTGGCTCAATTAGATGAAGTTACAATAATAAACACCGAAGACCCATCTAGAAATAGGTCCTTACATAGATTCACACAAAGCCTCGACAAAACTTATATAAGATTAGATGATTTATTTGAAAAACAAGCTAGAAATAGTGATTTTCTAAGTATTGAAGAGCATCGATTTTCCGAAGAACATATTTATTATTCTGAAGACGGATATGATGGTTTTTCAGATTATACGGTATTACCAAGTGAATTCATAGATGGAGGAAGTACTCCTAGAGCTGTAGTAATTCATCTTACATACTTGAATGTTCAAAATCAAATAATGATTAGGCATTTTACTTCCGAAAGCAATGATTCTATTGCTAATATTCAAGGGAAATTTGCTGAAGCCGCCGAAAAAGCAGTTGATTACTGTAGAGCAAATAGCCTTACTAATTCAGCTATTATAGAATTAGAAAATTATTTTGACGAGCAACATTATCCTGGATTAGGTACCGTAAAAAAAATATCAATAAAAAATCATTTGTTGATTTTATCACAATACTTAAGAAATAGATAGTAAAACATGGAAGTTTGCCCAAATTGTTTTGAGGATGCAGAACTTAAAGGATTCATTTCATCTTCAAAAAATATAGGAATCTGCAAAATTTGTGATTCTTCAAATGTACCTTTATTATTAATTGATGAACTTATTGATTTTTTTCAAGGACTTATTGATAATTTTAAAGTTTTGCCTGATGGCGAACCTTTAATATCAAAAATTCAAAGTAATTGGAATTTCTTTTCAACTTTAAATATTGGCTCAATTATTCTTAACGAAGTATTATCAAAAATCACTTCTGAAATAAAAAATTCTGAGTATTTAGTAGACTATACAGATGATATTATTGAAAACTTTTCATTTTGGGAAATATTAAAAGATAATCTGAAAAAATCAAATAGATATATTACAAATATTGAGTATTTAACTGAAGATTTAGGTTGGGATGGTTTTTTTAACACTCAATTTGAACTTAAATCTTCTGATGAACTATACAGAGCAAGAGTACATCATAAAAGCAATCTAGAAGCCTATTCAATAAAAGAAATGATGTGTCCGCCTTTCAATCTGGCTGGTGGCGGTAGAGCTAATCCACTTGGAATTCCTTATTTATACTTAAGCGATAACCCAGAAACTGTTTTGTATGAAGTAAGAGCTTCATATCTTGATGAATTAAGTATTGGATTATTTAATCTAAAAAAAGAAATTGATTTTGTTAAAATTGTTGATTTCACAGAACAAACTTCTTTATTTCAGACAACAAATATAAAACAAACTATAAAATCAAAACTTTTAAGAGATGAAATAAGTAGAGACTTATCAAAACCAATGAGGAGATATGATAGTGAAATTGAGTACATTCCTACCCAATTTATTTGTGAATTTATCAAAATCTTCACTGGGGCAAGTGGAATAAGATTTTGCAGTTCATTAGATCCATCTGGAAAAAATATAGTTATGTTTAATCAAGAATTAATGGAATGCAAAAATGTTTTCCTAAAGAAAATTGACAAAATGCATTTAAAAGCTGTTGACCATAAAACAAAAGACTCCTAAAATAAGGAGTCTTTTGATATTTATTAAAAACCAACTTACGCTTTTCCAGCAGCAATCAAATTTAAAGCGGAACCAGCAACAAACCAACCTATTTGGCTTTCGTTGTACGTATGATTTGCTAAAATAACATCTTTTGTGCCGTCTGTGTGGACAAACTCTAAAGTTAAAGGTTTTCCCGGTGCGAATTCTGTCAAATCTAAGAAATTGATCACATCATCTTCTTGAATTTTATTGTAATCGGCTTCGTTAGCAAAAGTTAGTGCTAACATTCCTTGTTTCTTCAAATTCGTTTCGTGAATACGTGCAAATGATTTTACTAAAACTGCTACAACACCTAAAAAACGGGGTTCCATAGCCGCATGTTCACGCGAAGAACCTTCCCCATAATTGTGATCTCCCACAACTATTGAAGGAATACCAGCAGCTTTGTAAGTACGAGCTACAGCAGGAACTTCTGCATAGTCACCAGTTACTTGATTTTTTACGGAATTCGTTTTCCCATTGAAAGCATTTTCGGCTCCAATTAACATATTATTTGAAATATTATCTAAATGTCCACGAAAACGCAACCACGGTCCGGCCATAGAAATATGATCTGTGGTACATTTTCCGAACGCTTTAATTAACAACTTCGCCCCTTCGATGTTTTTACCGTTCCAAGGTGCAAAGGGTTCTAATAATTGCAATCTATCTGAAGTTGGCGAAACCACAACCTCAACTGAAGCACCATCTTCAGCAGGCGCTTGAAAGCCGGCATCTTTTACATCAAAACCTTTAGTCGGTAATTCATCTCCTTTTGGAGGATTTAATTTTACTTCTTCACCCGTATCACTTAGTAAAGTATCTGTTAACGGATTAAAATCTAAACGACCAGAAATTGCTATAGCGGCCACCATTTCTGGTGAAGTTACAAACGCATGAGTATTCGGATTTCCATCGGCTCTTTTAGAAAAATTACGGTTAAAGGAATGAATGATGGTGTTTTTCTCTTGTTTGTCTGCTCCAGCTCTGTCCCATTGTCCGATACATGGTCCGCAGGCATTAGTAAAAACTTTTGTTCCCATTTTTTCGAAAGTGGCGATAATTCCGTCTCTTTCGATTGTATATCGAATTTGTTCTGAACCTGGATTGATTCCGAATTCAGCTTTTGGAGTGATGCCGTGAGCAACAGCTTGCTCTACAATTGATGCGGCTCGACTCATATCTTCATAAGAAGAATTCGTACAAGAACCAATTAAACCCCATTCTACTTTTATGGGCCAACCGTTTTGAGCGGCTTCTACTTTCATTTGTGAAACTGGCGTTCCCCTGTCTGGTGTAAAAGGACCGTTAATATGTGGTTCTAACTCTGATAAGTTAATTTCAATTAATTGATCGAAATATTGCTCTGGATTCGCATATACTTCGGCATCACCTGTTAAATAATTCGCCACTTTATCTGCTGCATTTACTACATCTTGTCTTCCAGTAGCGGCTAAATACCTTCTCATCGAATCATCGTAACCGAAAGTCGAAGTGGTCGCTCCAATTTCTGCACCCATATTACAAATGGTACCTTTTCCTGTGCAAGACATGGATAACGCACCTTCACCGAAATATTCTAAAATAGCACCTGTTCCACCTTTAACAGTCAAAATATCTGCCACTTTTAAAATAACATCTTTTGGAGAGGTCCAACCGTTTAACTTACCTGTTAATTTTACTCCGATTAGTTTTGGAAATTTCAATTCCCAAGACATTCCGGACATGACATCAACAGCATCCGCACCACCTACTCCGATGGCTAACATTCCTAAACCACCTGCATTAACCGTATGTGAATCGGTACCAATCATCATTCCGCCAGGAAAAGCATAATTTTCTAAAACGATTTGGTGTATAATTCCAGAACCCGGTTTCCAGAACCCAATTCCGTATTTGTTAGAAACAGAAGAAAGAAAATCGAATACTTCTTTGGATTGTTTATTGGCGAAAGCTAAATCTTCCACAGCTCCCGATTTGGCTTGAATTAAGTGATCACAATGCACAGTTGTTGGAACCGCAACTGTTTTTTTTCCGGCACGCATAAATTGCAACAAAGCCATTTGAGCCGTAGCGTCTTGACAAGCTACTCGATCTGGAGCAAAATCTACATAATCGACACCTCTTTTAAAAGTTGAAGTAGGTGTTTTTTCCCATAAATGAGCATATAAAATTTTCTCCGTTAAGGTAAGTGGACGACCAACTAATTCACGAGCTTTGTCTACTCGCTCCGCCATAGTTGCATACACTTTTTCAATCATTTGAATATCGAATGCCATAGTATTTATTTTTATGTTGTTGTTTTATTTTTATTTATCACAATTTACAAAAAATAAAGAAGGTAAAAAAGAAAAAGCTCGAGTTTAACGCTCGAGCTTTTAAAATTATATATATGTAATCAATTGATTATAAAACCATTTGCTTATTTGAAGGGGCGAATTTTGTTAAATTGATGCCTTCAACCGCTTTTTTGTATTCTTCAATCGTAGGTGTTCTTCCTAATATAGTAGATAAAACCACTACTGGTGTAGAAGAAAGTAACGATTCTCCTTTTTTCTCATCCGTATCTTCTACCACACGACCTTGGAACAAACGGGTTGAAGTAGCCATAACTGTATCTCCTTTAGAGGCTTTTTCTTGGTTACCCATACATAAGTTACAACCTGGGCGCTCTAAATACAACATGTTTTCGTATTCTGTACGTGCCGCACCTTTAGGCGCATTATCATCAAATTCGAAACCTGAGTATCTTTGTAACACTTCCCAGTCGCCTTCCGCTTTTAATTCATCTACAATATTATATGTTGGAGGAGCTACTACAAGAGGTGCGTTAAATTTCACTTCACCATTTTGCGCTTCTACATTTTTAAGCATTTGTGCTAAGATTTTCATATCACCTTTGTGCACCATACAAGAACCGATAAATCCTAAATCTACTTGTTTGTCACCGCCGTAGAATGAAAGAGGACGAATGGTATCGTGTGTATAACGTTTTGAAACGTCTTTGTTGTTTACATCTGGATCAGCAATCATTGGCTCATTAATCACATCTAAGTCGATTTCAACTTCCGCGTAATATTTTGCATTGGCATCTGGACGTAAACCTGGTTTTTCACCTGATTTAATTTCAGCAATACGTTTATTTGCTTTATTGATTAATCCTTGAAGCACTTGCGTTTTGTTATCCATTCCTTTATCAATCATGATTTGGATTCTTCCCTTCGCAATTTCTAAAGATTCAATTAATGTGTCATCTTCAGAAATACAAATTGAAGCTTTGGCTTTCATTTCAGCGGTCCAATCTGTAAAAGTAAAAGCTTGATCGGCAGTAAGCGTTCCTAAGTGTACTTCGATAATTCTTCCTTGGAAAACATTTTCTCCACCAAATTTATGTAACATTTGTGCTTGAGTAGCGTGAACTACATCACGGAAATCCATGTAACTAGCCATTTGACCTTTGAAAGTCACTTTCACAGATTCTGGGATTGGCATAGAAGCTTCTCCAGTCGCTAAAGCTAAAGCAACTGTACCTGAATCGGCACCGAAAGCTACACCTTTAGACATTCTTGTATGTGAATCACCACCAATGATGATGGCCCATTCATCTACAGTAATATCGTTAAGTACTTTATGAATAACGTCTGTCATCGCGTGATATTCTCCTTTTGGATCACGCGCTGTAATTAAACCGAAGTCGTTCATAAACTTCATTAATTTCGGAATATTCGCTTGTGCTTTTTTATCCCAAACAGAAGCCGTATGACAACCTGATTGATAAGCACCATCAACAATTGGAGAAATGACTGTTGCTGCCATTGATTCTAATTCTTGAGCTGTCATTAATCCTGTAGTATCTTGAGAACCCACAATATTCACCGTTACACGAACATCAGAACCTGCATGTAAGGCTTTTTTAGAGATAGTTCCCACCGAATTTCTATTGAAAATTTTCTCTACAGCGGTTAAACCTTGTCCTTCAACAGAAACTTCTTTAGATGGAGCGTAAACTAATGGCGCTTCAATTCCTAAAGTTTTAGCTGCAAAAGTTTGAATTTTTTTACCAAAAACTATCGCATACGAACCACCAGCTTTGATGAATTCCATTTTCTGAGGCGTGAATGCTTTAGAAATGTCGATTAATTCTTGGTCTCCGTTATATAATTTTTTTGTTTTTGTATTGATAGTAAGCACTGTTCCTGTTGCTACAGAATATACTTCTTCTAAAATTGGATCACCACTTTCATTACGAACTACTTCTCCATTAGCGTCTGTCTTTTTTACCCAGTTTTTCAAATCGATTCCAATTCCACCCGTTACATCCACTGTTGTTAAGAAAATTGGAGAAATTCCGTTAGTTCCTGCTACGATTGGTGCGAAGTTTACGAATGGCACATAAGGACTCGCTTGTTTCCCTGTCCAAAGCGCTACGTTATTGACACCTGACATACGAGAAGAACCTACACCCATAGTTCCTTTTTCTGCAACTAACATTACTGATTTATCAGGATGTTGCGCTTGTAAGGCTTTTATTTCTTGTTGTGCTTGAGGCGAAATCATACATTTTCCATGCAATTCACGATCTGAACGTGAATGTGCTTGATTTCCTGGCGATAACAAATCGGTAGAAATATCTCCTTCACCTGCTATGAAAGTCACAACTTTGATTTCTTCAGCAACTTCTGGAAGTTTGGTAAAAAATTCTGCTTTTGCGTAACTTTCTAAAATTTCTCTTGCAACTTCATTATTACTTTCGAAAGCTGCTTTCAAACGATCCATATCTGCATCGTAAAGATATACTTGAGTTTTAAGAACTTCAGCAGCCGCTTTAGCAATAGCGATATCATTTCCTAATGCTAAATCCAATAATACTCCAATAGATGGACCACCTTTCATGTGAGATAATAATTCGAAAGCGAATTCTGGAGTAATTTCATTGACTACTTCTTTACCTAGAATTATTTCTTTTAAGAAATTTGCTTTCTCAGTAGCAGCACTTGTAGTTCCTGGTAAAGTATTGTAGATAAAAAATTGAAGCGCATCGTTTCTGTATTCATTAGTAACCTCTTTAATTAGCGCTATAATTTCGCTTAATAATTCAGCGCTATCAATTGGTTTTGGATGAAGACCTTGGCCTTTACGATCTTCAATTTCCTTAATATATTCTTTATAAAGATTCATTTCCATATCGAATTCTATATTATAAATTAGTTTGTTTGTTTGTGTTTTTTTCTAAAGTGGTACAAATTTAAATAATTCTTTTTGGATTAAAAAATTTATAACAAAAAACGATATTCGCAAAATTATTATTTGTAATTATTCTATTTTACTGAATTAAATTCAAAAATAGCTATAAAAAAAACAACTTCTTTAGGAATTCTTAATTTTAAGAAATTAAACTACGAATTTCGAAAAAAACAACATAGTATTTTGTCAAATTGATAAAACCAATCTGAACAAGTCGCTATTTTTTATATTTAAACATCCAATCATACATAGCGTCTTGATGAAACAAACTCTCGACACTTCCATGATTCCCACCTTTTATTATGGTTAGTGTTGCATCTGCATTGGGATTGCATTTTTTTATAGCATTATAAACCTTCTGAGATTCAGATAGTTTTACAATATAATCTTTATCACCATGTTGAATCCACATAGGAACTTTAGCCAAATTACAACCATCTGCAACATTTCCACCGCCACAAATCGCCACAGCTGCGGTGACTCTGTCTGGATATTTTCCAACGAAATGCATGGTTCCGTAACCTCCTAAACTCATTCCACAAACATAAACGCGTTTTTCATCTGTAGGATAATTTTTTTGAACGTAGGTTAGAATTTCTAATACTTTATCTGGATTCCAATTTCCCGAAGCAATTTGAGGTGCAATTACGATCGCATTTATTTTTCTTCCTTTATCCATCGCACGTAAAACACCATAACGCTTTACCCTATTTAAATCTGTTCCGGAAAGACTTTTCCCATGAAGAAAAATTAAAACTGGAAGTTTCTCTTCTTTAGTAACGGTTTTTGGAATTTGAAGCCAAAATGGATAAGTTGTTTTTCCAATAACTGTATGTAATTTCTCTTCTGGTTGTTGAAAAGAAAATGTAATAACTAGAAATAAAAGGATCAGTTTTTTCATGAGAATGGTTCAGATTTAATTTCAAATCAGTACAAATGTAACAACTTAACCAAACAACTAAAACTATGTTCCCTTAAAGTTTTATTAAAATAAAAGTAAAAAATTCATCCTAATTCAAAATTAATTATAACTTTGTAATTCAAAGTACTTTTAATTATTAAATTTATCAACGATGGAAACCACAGAAAAAACAAACTATTTTTACCGCCAACCGGGTGTAAAATCGAGTATCGTAATTACGATATTGAGTACAATTATGCTTATTATAGCTTTAAATTCAGATGAAAATAACTTTAAGATGCTCGAGTTTTTTGCTTTTTTTACAATTGTAGTAGAATTAGCATTTGGAGTTATAGTAACATATCATGTATTAAAATATAAAGAAAAGTATAAGCATTTACTTCCGTTTTTATTTTTAAACTGGTTTATTGGATGCTTTTCCACAAATGTATTTATCAATATTTTTGAAAATTTACCAATATGGGTGTATGTAACAACTTTTGTTTTTTGCTTTACTAATTTTGCTATTTATTCGAACTACAAACATAAATATGCTTCACCTCTATTCTATCTTATCAATGGAAGTACTTTTTTGCTGATTATTTATTACAGTGTATATTTAATACCATTTGCACCTTACTCATTTATTGGAATTATTGCATTAGGTTTAGGCTTTTATGGAATTGTTCCCCTAATTGTTACCGTAGTGCATGTTTTAACTATCATAAAAGCAATTCCCAATCAGCGACCTAATTTAATTGCCTTTTCAACAGGATTCATTCTTCCTAGTGTAAGTTTTATCATTTTTACCGTTTTATTAAACAATGAAAGTAAAAAAATAAATGCTTTTAGTACTACAAATTCCTTTGAAGAAACAAGTATTGATTTGCCTACTTACATCGTCATTTCACAAAATCTAAACCCAAACTTTTTTAACGAAATCATTCTAAAAAAAGACCTCGTTTATATTGCATCAGAAAACTTTTTTGAATTTAGAGGTTTTGGTGATTTTGGAACCAAACAATATAATGAAAGAAAAACACATAATCCGATTATAAATTTAGCTTATGTGTTTTGCGAACCTTTAAATATTAGCAAAGATGATAGAATAAATATTTTAAAATCGAACTTTGATAAAAGATTGGAAACCGAAGAACAATTATGGAGTGGTACTGATTTATTTACAAAAAACATCAAAGAAGATGTGAAGATTTTTGCAGATCATAGATTGGCGTATACAGAAATTACTATGGATATTGCTTGTGCAGAAAAAACTTGGGGACAAAAAGAAGCCATCTATTCGTTTCAACTTCCAGAAGGTGCAGTGGCTACATCCTTATCACTTTGGGTAAATGGAGTAGAAAGAAAAGGCGTATTAACTACCAAAGAAAAAGCTGAAAAAGCATATAAACAAATAGTCGGTGTAGAGGCAAGAGACCCATCTTTAATGCAATGGAAAGAGGGAAACCGAGTAGTGGTGAGAGTATTTCCAATTAGTTACGAATTACCTAGAACATTTAAATGTGGCTTTACTACTCCACTTCAGGTGGATAAAAATAAAATGATTTACGAAAGTCTGGATATAAAAGGTCCAAATATTAATGCTGCCAAAACCATTTCCAGACTGCAAGTAGTAGGAAGCTCTACTATTAAAACATCTAAAAATTTTGAACTAAAAGAAAAATTTCAAATAAATGAATCGATAGGTTTAGAAAGTTGGAATGCTGAAATGCCGTTAAACGTTAAGACCTATTCAAAATCTTTTGTATGGAAAAACAAAGTGTATGAAATAAATGAAATAGAAACTACAAAAAGTCAGTTTACACCAAGTGAAATTATTTTGGATTTAAATAGCAATTGGAAATTAGACGAAATTGAATCTCTATTGAGCAATAACAATCAAAAATACTATGTAATTCGTGATGATGAAAAACAAGAAATCAATAATCAGAATTATAAAATTGTATTTGAGAAATTTGAAAATCTTAGCTATTCGCTTCTTCCTTTTTACAACTTAAAAGAAAAGAGTTTAGTTGTAACAAAATGCGGAATGATGTCTGCAAACTTTGAAGAATTAGCAACCTCTAAATACTTAAAAAAAGTAAAAACTACTACCAAAAATAAAAAGATTAAAGTTATAAATATATCGGATAACTTAAATCCATTTTGGCAAACGGTAAAAGAACAAAAATACATTACATATGCTAAAATGGATTTGAAAAACTGTATAAACACAATTCAAACCCATAGTTTTCCCATAAATAAAAGTGCAGAGAATCTAATAAATATTGAGTCGGCGAATATTTCCATTCAAGAAAATGACTTAACCACTGAAACAGAAAAAAACGGCAACAATCATATTTTCAGAATGTATGCCTTTAATAAAGTCTTAGAAGAACAAGTAAAAATACAGAGTGATACTACAGCTCAAAATCAGTTTGTTTCATTGGCTAAAGAAGCAAATATTGTAACCCCTATTTCATCATTACTGGTTTTAGAAACAGATGAAGATTACGAAAAAAATGGGATTGAAAAAAATGTGAACACATTAGGAAATGCTTCCATCAAAAATGACGGAGCTGTTCCGGAACCGCACGAATGGGCATTAATTTTCTTAGCATTAGGAATGTTGTTTTTTTATTATAAAAACCAAAGAAAAACCGCATAATGATTTCATACTTAGAAAAATACAAGATACATATAATTGCCACTTTAGTAATTGGATTGTTAGCGTTTAACCATAAAATTTTATTTTTTGGATTAGACAGTGACTTTTTCGGCATCTTGTTTTCTGTTATTTTATTTATAATAGGAAGTAGAACTACTAAAATAAAAATCAATTATTTACTTATAGCTATAATTATAGGATTTGAATTTATAAGTTATAGATTGCATACCAAGTCGTTACATTTTTTGTCATTGATGCTTTTAATCTGCTTGGTGTATTATAGCATAACTAAGAGATTTTCTTTTATTGCTTTCATTTGTATTTTGTTATTTTCTAGTGTATTTAATAAATTTTTCGAACATTTAACCACCGAGATTAAGCAACAACTTTGTTATGTGGTTTTTATCACTTTAAAAAATGTGATTGAAATTGATAAAATTGAAGGCGTTAATTTTTATATTGAAGGTGCAAAAATTACAATTGATACGGCTTGTATGGGACTTTCCATGTTTAAAACAGGCTTATTAACTGGTGCCATACTTTTAACCTTAGAAGAAAAAAAGGAAAAAAAATATTTTGGAATTTTTCCAATTATCCTTTTCTCAATCGCCTTAATTGTTTTAAATATTATTTCCAATTACTTCAGAATTGTAACTTTAATTCTTTTAGATTGTACACAAGAAAATGCCTTACATCATAGTGTTGGACTGGTTTGTTTTACGATGTATCAAGTGGTACCAATGTTAGTATTGATTCGGTATTTTAAACCAAAAATCACTACCGAAACTACAACAACTAAACATCTAAATATCGCACCAATTGGTATAGCCTTAATTTTAGTGTTGATTACCAGTGTAGAAATGAAAAAAGAACAAAATCTCGATTTATTAGTTAATTTGAATCCAGCATACAATTTAAAAAACGGGAAATGGGTCAATTCGGAAGTCTTTAAAATTATAGAAGAGCAAAAACTAATTTATATAAAAACACCAATACACAAACCTTTAATTTGTTGGACAGGCGACGGATATCGCATTTTCGAATCGAAAGAAATCACTCGAAACCATGAGACCATTTGGTATAATAAAATGGAGAAAAACAAGGTTATATACGATTCGTATTGGTGGTATGAATGTGGCAATAAAAAATACAACTCGTTTATTGAAGTCATGCTCATGAAATTGATTTATAACCAACCCATCCGCTTGATTAATGAAATCAGTATAGAAAGCAAAAAGCCTAACAGAAGTTAGGCTTTTTATATATTAAAACAATTTTCTAATAATATCTTCTTCTGAAATTCCTTCGGCGTCTGCTTTGTAATTTTTTACTATTCTGTGACGTAAAATTCCGAAAGCTACCGCTTGGATATCTTCAATATCTGGAGAAAATTTTCCATTTATAGCGGCATTAGTTTTTGCTGCTAAAATTAAACTTTGCGAAGCACGTGGTCCAGCGCCCCAATCTAAATAATTTTTAACAAAATCTGTAGCCAATGGATTATTTGGACGCGTTTTTGAAACTAAAGATACCGCATATTCTATTACATTATCTGTAACTGGAATTTTTCTGATTAGATTTTGATATTCTATAATTTCTTCGGCAGAAAACAAAGGATTGATGGTTACTTTTACATCAGATGTTGTAGCTTTTACCACTTGTACTTCCTCTTCAAAAGTAGGATAATCTAGATTTATAGCGAACATGAAACGGTCTAATTGTGCTTCTGGTAACGGATAAGTTCCTTCTTGTTCGATAGGGTTTTGTGTAGCTAAAACGAAAAACGGTAAATCTAATTTAAAACTTTGCCCGGCAACAGTAACTGACTTTTCTTGCATGGCTTCTAATAAAGCTGCTTGCGTTTTTGGTGGTGTTCTGTTGATCTCATCTGCCAAAATAATATTTGAAAAAATTGGTCCTTTTATGAATTTAAAATTTCTAGATTCATCTAAAATTTCACTTCCTAAGATATCAGAAGGCATTAAATCTGGCGTAAACTGAATGCGTTTAAAATTTAATCCTAATGCTTCAGAAATGGTATTTACCATTAAGGTTTTGGCTAAACCAGGCACACCTACTAAAAGTGCATGACCACCAGAAAAAATACTCAAAACAATTTGATTCACTACTTCATCCTGACCTACAATAATTTTAGCAATTTCTTGTTTTAATTGCTTTTGTTTTTGAACTAATTTTTCAATTGCTGCTACGTCTGACATATTTTTTAAAAGATAAAAGGTAAAAGTAAAAAGATAAAAATTTCTTTTAAAATGAAATTATTTTTTTAACCAGTTGTTTTCGAATGTACAATCTTTATAATCTGCACTTATTTTGATATGATTTTTCTCAATTTTTTCAGCCAACCATTTGTTAATTTCTTTAAACTGTTTGTCTGAAAGCGCTAATTCTTTTATTTTCATATAATCTGTGCTAAAATCTGCTTTGTGTTCTTCTGTTTTTTTGTTTACTTTTAAAATTTTGAAGAATTTTGTGCCTTGTCTTTCTTGTTCGATAAACACTTTAGACATTTCATTTTCCTTTAAAAGATTAACTTGATTGTATAATTCTGGTGGTAATTTTGAGATCTCAAAACGCGCTTCAGATGAACGAGGATTTAATAATAACCCACCATTAGTTTTAGTTTCTTTATCGTCTGATGATGCTTTAGCAGCATCTTCAAAAGTAATTTCACCTTTTTCTATTTTTGTTCTTATAGCTTCAATTTTTTCAGCAGCTTCTCTCATGGCCTGAGAAGATACTTTTGGCGTAATTACAATATGACGAAGTTCAATATCTTGACCAATAATTTTATCAATCATAATGATATGATATCCAAATTCTGTTTCAAAAGGTTCAGAAATTTCTCCTTCATTTAAACGAAAAGCCACATCTTTAAATTCTTTTACAAACTGTGTTTTTTTATTCATTTTATAATAACCACCGTTTGAACTTGAACCAGGATCTTCAGAATAAATTACGGCTTTACTATAAAAACTTCCGCCATTATTAATTACATCGTTTCTAATTTCGTTTAACTTATCAATTACTTTTTGTTTGTCTTCTTTAGAAACAACGGGTTTAATTACAATTTGCGACAGTTCAATTTCTGCTCCAATAGTTGGAATTTCTTCTTTAGGAATACCATTAAAAAATTGCTTCACTTCATCTGGTGTAACAGTAATATCATCTACAATTTTACGTTGCATTTGCGACGTTAATTTGTTCATTTTAATGATTTCGAAAAAATAGCTTCTAAAATCTTGCTCGTCTTTTTTCTTGTAATAAGCGAATAATTTTTCTTTAGAACCCATTTGCTCTACCAAAGCATCCATCTGGTTATCCATGTACGTATTCACTTCTTCATCTGTAACTACAATACTATCTTGAATGGCCTGATGCGCATACAATTTATCTTCTAACTGCTTCCCTAATAATTCGCAACGTGTAATATTTTGGGTATCTATATTTTGAGTTTTTAATTCTAAATACATTAAATCGATATCTGAATCTAATACGATATAATTTCCTACTACAGCTGCTACACCATCTACTTTTTGTTTCTTTTGTGCAAAAGTAACTACTGAAATCAGTAAGAATGCAAAAGCAAAAAAGTTAGTTTTATTTAAAAATTTCGAAATCATTGTCTTTAATGGCATCATTTGTTATTTCTGTTTGAATTTTATTTATTAAATCTGTTTTTCTTTTATTTAAAAGTATTTGTTTTATTGTTGGCGCGATATAATCTAAAGGAACAATATTGTTTTTAGGAATCATATTTTTCACCTTAACCAACCAAACCGAAGTGGCATCTACATATTGATATGAAATACCAGCATCAATATATTTTGAAAAATTATCCTGATTTACAAAAGGCAACCTTTCATATACTTGTTCTATATCTACCCAAACACTATCATTAAATGCGTAATCTTTAAATTGTATGGCTAAATTTTTAAGTTCTTTTTTATCTTTTTCTTTAAAACTAGAAAACTTGGCGCTAATGCTTTTTAATTTATTATTTCCTTTAACCAAGTTAATATATCTTAACTTCACTAACGGATTATTGGCTTTAAAATTATTTTTATTTAGTGTATAATAATTCTCAATTTCTTCTTTTGTAATTAGAGTATCAACTTTGGTAACTACTAATTGCTCGAGATAAGCTTTTGAATATAAATCTATTTTGTATTGATTGATTAATTCATCCAGCTCAGTTTGTTTACTTTTACTAATATTTTTTGTTGCATTATTCATAAGCAACTGCTGCATTGCCCATCGATTAATGAAATCTTTTACTAGTGCAATACTGTCTTTCTTTGGTGTGCCAGAAGGGATTAAATTTTCTAAATCATTCTGATACAAATAACTATCATTTACTCTAGCTATTGCTTTTTCTTTGTTTGTATTTTCTTTACTACAAGAAAGTACTAGTAACAAAAAAATGGAACAACCAAAGTATTTCATTATATATTATTTTAATTGCTGTTTTACTTTTTCAAAAACTTCTCGGTTTATTTTTACAGTAAATTCCTTTTTTAAAGTATCTACCCAATTTGCTTCTAGAAATTGTTGATAGTCGTTGATTACTCTGCTTTTACATTCATCAAAGCTTTTAGTTTCCGAGGGTTTTATATTCTTTACATAAACCAGAAAAGAATAATTTGCATCTTTATAGGTATTTTTAGCCCCTTTGGTAAGTACAGGAATTTTATCTAAAACATCATAATTTTTTTCAAAAACACCCGATTTTACCATTATTTGCACTTTATTATCTTTATTAAATTTGGCTTTAATATCCTCAATACTTTTCCCTTTTAGAAGCATCTTTTGTGCTGATTCTAGAACTTTTGCATCAGTAGAAGATAAAATATCTACATCATATCTTTCTTTCCAAATGTATTTGGTTAGATTGTCATTATAGTAATTTTTCAGCCCGATGGTGTCTAATTTTGATTTCGTCCAAATTTCTTTTTCCATTAAATCAAAAAGCAACAATCCGTCTCTGTATTCTTCCATAACGTTTTTGAAATCTGAAAATTCATTTTCCAAATTATCGGTGTAATAAGCGATTAATTGCTCACTTTTCCATGACTCATACAACTCAGCTACTAATTTTTTTAGTGGTTTAGTAGTTAATTTATTTTTCTGTTGAGAGAAAATATAAGATGCAAATGAATTGGTTGCTACTTTTTTATTTTTCTCAATCACTAAAACTTCACTTTCTAAGGCAGAATTATCTTTTGGAAGTTCCCAAGTTTGACTATATATGGCGTCTGTAACTAATTTTTCAATATTTTGGTAATTCTTAGTATTAGTTACTACCGAATATTTTGATTTAAGCTTGTTAGCTAAAGTGTTCGTAATTATAATAGAACGCTCATCTCTTTTAATTTTAGCTTCTAATTCTGACTTAGATTCTTCCATCTTTTTTAAAGGATGCTTTTCTATAAGTTTTACAATATGCCAACCAAAACCTGATTCAAATGGTTGGGAAATTTCGCCTTGTTTTTCTAATGAAAAAGCAACATTTTCGAAAGCTTCCGAACTCAACTGCCCAGTACCAAATCGTTGTAAAACGCCACCTTTAGCTGCACTTGATTTATCTTCTGAAAACTGACTTGCTAAAGCCTCAAAACTTTCACCTTGCTGAATTTTTTTAGAAATATCATCAATAGTTTGTTTCGCTTTGGCTTTGGCTTCTTCTGTAGCATCTGCAGGATTTAAAATCATAATATGCGCTACAGTAACTTCACCTTTATTATCTCTAATATCTGTAACTTTAATAATATGATATCCGAAACGAGTTCTTACCGGATTAGAAAGTGCTCCGATTTTAGTTTTATATGCTGCACTCTCAAAAGGGTAAACCATTCTAAAAGCAGAAAAATAGCCTAAATTACCTTTATTTTCAGCTACAGACGGATCTTGAGAATTTGCTAATGCTACCGCCTCAAAACTTTCTCCTTTTTCAATTCTTCTTTTCAAATCTAATGCTTTGTTGTAAAAAACTAAAGTATCTGATCCTTTAATATTTTCATCAAAAGTTATTAATATGTGGGAAGCTTTTACTTCTTTTAAACTTCTGCTATATGCTTCTTCTATAAGTTGGTTGGTAACCTTTGAATCGTTTAAGTACGTTTTTGATAACTGATTTCTGTATGAATTTAGTTCGTTTTGATATTTAGAACCGTTTTGCAATCCTAATTTATAGGCTTTATTTACTTTTAATTTATAGCCTACAAACAAATCTAAATACTGATTTAAGTCTTTCTGAGAATCATCTTTCACCAAATCTAAATTTTTTAAATAAATTCGCTTAAATTCCTCAACATTATAGGAAGTAGTATCAATTGAAAATAAAACTTCTTTTGAATTTTGAGCCCTTGAAATGCAAGAGATAATTAAAAATAACGTTAAAAATAAGTTTTGTAATTTCATTGTTTTTAAATAGATTTTGATTGCAACAAGCAAAAATATGAAATGATTACAATTAAACAACTAATTGAAGATATATTAACTAAAATTTTAGAATCAAAAAACAAAATTATAGACCATCTATCTTTTTTTTCTTAGTTTTTAAAATAAATCTTTCTTTTTTATTTTTTTTTTATATTTTTGTTATTTGAATAAAGAACCCCAATAATATAAAATAAATGAAAAACAATTTACTTAAATTCTACTTATCTGGTTTTGTTACTTTTATAAGTTTAATTTCCACAGCTCAACCGGTTGATCCACCTGCAGATCCTGACCCACTACCTGCTCCAATTGATTCCCAAATAATTTGGTTAGTCATAGGCGCAATAGTCATAGCGTATTACACTATTAAAAAAAATAAGGTAGCCAATACCTAATTATTCTCGAACACTTCTAATTCAATTAGAAGTGTTTTTTTTTTTTTTTTTTTTGCAAATAAATTATAAGATAAATACCCCAAATTTATTACCTATAATATTTATGAATTCTTTTTCACACAACAACAATTATATTACAATTGGAATTGTTATTTTCTTTGTAAATTTAATTTTGTACAGCACCTGTTCTTTTCTAGAATATCCTGTGACACATAACCTATTTTGGTATTTAAGAATACCTTTATTGTTAGTAATTTACCTACTTTCGGGAGAAAAAAACGTAGTTTATATTGTCTCGTTAATACTTTATCAAATTGCATCTTTATTTTTTGCATTTGGCAGTACTAATCTTTTCATATTAGGTAGTGTCGCATCACTTTCTTATAAATTATGTTTACTTTATCTTCTTTTTCCTTTAGTTGTAAAAAAAGATTATTTAAAAATTGCAATTTTATGTCTTCCTTTATTTATTATTTATTTATTAATTGTAGATTTAGTGGCAACAGATTTAGGATCTACTAAATTTTTATGGATAACAAATTCGCTAGTTACATCTATTATGGGTGGAATTGCAATTGTACATTATAATAGAAACTATGATTTAAAAGGATATTGGTTAATTATTAGTTCCATTTTGTTCATCATACAGATTGGTGCATTTTTTATCAATAAATTTTATTTAAAAAACGGATCTATATATCAAATGGTAATTTTTTCATCGGGAATATCTCATTTTGCATTTTATAAATTTATCGTTTTAAGAGAAAATGAATTAAAAAAAATGAGTCTTTAAAAAGACTCATTTTTTTTAATTCATTTTATTTTTTATTTGCTCTTGCAATAAGTGTATTTTTTAATAACATGGCAATTGTCATAGGACCAACTCCTCCAGGAACTGGTGTGATGTATGAAGCTTTTTTAGAAACGTTTTCAAAATCTACATCACCAACAATTTTATAACCTTTTTCTGTTGTTTCGTCGATTACACGTGTAATTCCAACATCAATAATTACTGCGTCATCTTTAATCATTTCTGCTTTTAAATAATTTGGGACACCTAAAGCAGAAATAATAATATCTGCTTGAGAAGTAATCTGAGTAATATTTTTGGTATGTGTATGTGTAACCGTTACTGTTGAATTTCCTGGAAAACCTTTTCTACCCATTAAAATACTCATTGGCCGTCCTACAATGTGGCTTCTTCCAATCACAACTGTATGCTTTCCTTGAGTTTGTACGTTATATCTTTCCAATAATTCTAAAATCCCAAATGGTGTAGCTGGAATAAACGTGCTCATATCCAACGCCATTTTTCCAAAATTCTCTGGATGAAATCCGTCTACATCTTTAGAAGGGTGAATGGCCATAATCACTTCTTGCGTATCAATTTGTGGCGGCAAAGGCAATTGCACAATAAACCCATCGATATTGCTGTCTTCGTTTAATTCTTTAATTTTTTTTAGTAACTCTGTTTCAGAAGTGGTACTTGGCATTTTAATTAAGGTAGACTCAAAACCCACTCTTTCGCAAGCCTTTACTTTACTACCAACATACGTTAAACTTGCGCCATCATTTCCTACAATAATAGCTGCTAAATGAGGTACTTTTTCGCCTTTAGCTTTCATTTTTGCTACTTCTGCAGCAATTTCTTCCTTAATTTCTTCTGATACTTTTTTTCCGTCGAGTAGTTGCATGTGTATAAATTTGTGTGTTGTATTTATATAAAAAAGACGCGATACATCGCGTCTTTACATCATTTCATTCTAGGCATTGATGGCATTCCTTTCATTCCGCCCATCATTTGCATCAGTTTTTTTCCGCCTCCGCCTTGCATCATTTTCATCATTTTGCTCATTTGATCGAATTGTTTCATCAATTGATTTACTTCTTCAATTTTTCTTCCTGCTCCTTTAGCAATTCTTGTTTTTCTTTTCACATCAATTATGGCTGGCTTACTTCTTTCTGCTGGAGTCATCGATTGAATAATAGCTTCTACATGTTTAAAAGCATCATCTTCTATTTCAACATCTTTTAAGGCTTTACCTGCACCAGGAATCATTCCGACAAGATCTTTCATGCTTCCCATTTTTTTTATTTGTTGAATTTGAGCCAAGAAATCATCAAAACCAAATTCATTTTTAGCAATTTTCTTCTGAATTTTTCTAGCTTCTTCTTCATCGTATTGTGCTTGAGCTCTTTCCACTAAAGACACCACATCTCCCATTCCTAAAATTCTTTCAGCCATACGAGAAGGATAGAACACATCAATAGCATCCATTTTTTCTCCAGTACCGATAAATTTTATAGGTTTATTGACAACCGATTTAATAGAGATAGCTGCTCCACCACGAGTATCACCATCTAATTTTGTTAAAATAACTCCGTCAAAGTTTAGTCTGTCATTAAAAGCTTTGGCTGTATTTACTGCATCTTGACCCGTCATGGCATCCACAACAAACAAAGTTTCATGTGGCGTAATTGCTTTATGAACGTTTGCAATTTCGTTCATCATTTCTTCATCCACTGCTAAACGACCAGCTGTGTCAATAATTACTACGTTAAAACCGTTAGCTTTTGCATGCTTAATAGCGTTTTCAGCAATAGAAACTGCATTCTTATTTTCAGGTTCTGAATATACTTCTACACCAATTTGATCTCCAACAACGTGCAACTGGTTAATTGCAGCCGGACGGTAAATATCACAAGCAACTAATAATGGTTTTTTATTTTTCTTAGTTTTTAAGAAATTGGCTAACTTTCCAGAAAAAGTTGTTTTACCAGACCCTTGTAAACCAGACATTAAAATTACGGTAGGATTTCCAGATAAATTAACACCCGCAACATCACCACCCATTAATTCTGTCAATTCATCTTTAACTAATTTCACCAACAACTGACCTGGTTGTAAAGTAGTTAATACGTTTTCTCCTATAGCTTTGTCTTTTACACGAGTGGTAAAATCTTTAGCAATTTTAAAATTAACATCGGCATCTAATAACGCACGACGCACTTCTTTTAACGTATCAGCAACATTTACATCGGTAATTTTTCCGTGTCCTTTTAGTATATGGAATGCTTTATCTAACTTATCGGTAAGATTATCAAACATAATAATTGAGCTTTTTAATGAAGTGCAAATTTAGTAATTTGATTTTTAAGATATCAAATTATTGAAATAAAAAAAACCGCTTATTTTCATAAACGGTTAAATTTTTAATAAAAACTTATTATTTTTTTGAACAACAAGATTTTTTAGCTGCTGTTGAACAAGATTTACCATCTTTTTTATCTGTACAAGCTTTTTCAGTCTTAGCCTTTTTCTTTTCTTTTTCTTTGAAAGTTACTACTGAAGCTGAAGAAACCATAAACGCCATAATAGCAACGATTGACAATACTTTTTTCATGATATTTATTTTTAAATTAATTTATTAAATAATTATAGAATTCAAATATATAAAATTTTATAAATGAAAATAATAAAATTATCTTAATTTTTTTCAAAAGTCAGATAATCAGTTCCACCGTTGCCTCCACTAACATGAATAAGTTCGATTTTTGTTGCATTGTAAGAAATAATATTCCAATCTTCAGTTAATTCTGTAAAAGTTGCTGGAGTAGAAAAGGCAATATTAAAATCTAAATCGTTACTTGGACTATCATCCAGACTATTATCTGAGGTTACCGACCAAACACCTGTAACTGTTGTACTTCCGTTTACTGCGGTTAGTACATTATTTGCACCAAAAGTAAAAATATAATTTGCAAAGTTGTTAGTTTCTATGCTGCCAGAATCGTTATAAAGCGTAATTCTCCAATTTCCATTGTTTACCGTATTGATCACTGGTGTTGGATCTACAGAATTGTTTGATGGACTGTCATCATTGTCATTACAAGTCATTGCTGTGGTTAGCATAAAAAATAATGCAAAAGCTGAGATTAATTTGATTTTTTTCATAATAGTAGTTTTATCATATAACGTAAAAAATAGCAAAATATTGTGCTTACACTCTGACTATCAACACTTTTGTATTTGACATAATTCAAAAAACTCAAAAAATGTTATGAAAAATTTTTTAAACATTGCTTTTTTGTTTCACAATACTCACAATTTCATTTTTAGAAACTACACCCGATTGTCGCCATAACATTTTTCCGTTTTGAAACAACATCATAGTGGGAACACCTTTTACTTGAAATTGAGCTGCAATTTCTTGATTTTTATCTACATCAACTTTAATGATACTTACTGTTTCACCTAAATCTTCTTTAACTTCTACTAAAATTGGTGCTAAAGCTTGACAAGGTCCGCACCAAGTAGCAAAAAAGTCAATTAATACGGGCTTATTTCCATTAATTAATTCTTGAAATTTACTCATCTTTTCTGTTTTTTGTAGGTAGATTGCAACCTCTTGGACCGCAACCTAAATTAAAAATTGCCTGAAATAAAAAGAAAATTCCAAATGCAACAAAAACCCATTGCTGCTGTTCATAAGCCGAGTAAAAACAAAAACTTGATACAGCAATTCTAAAATAGCGCATAAAATGCCAATTATCAAATAGTATTTTCTTCATCTTTTCAATTCTTTAAGTAAAAGTACAAAACTAAAACGTTTGCTTTGTAACAAAGATTACATTAAAACTGAAAATAAATGAAAGGTTGCGGCCCGGCAGAAGCAGTTGCAAAAACTAGCCAGAAAACTAATCCTAAAACAATAGCTCTAGTAATTAGAGGCATCGCTTTAAATACATTTTGAATGGCAACAGTTACTTTTTCTGGAATATAATGCCAAAAATAACCTAAGAACATTAAGACAAATACGTTTTGATACCCTTGAGTAATCGTTAACCACTGATTGAAATCGAAAGTAACTTTTCCAATATTTTGAATGATTTGTAACGCCGTAGTAAAATCTTTTGCACGGAAGAAAATCCAACAGAAGGCTACAAAATGAAACGTAACAACTATAGCAAAAAACTTTAAAAAGGGAGTAATAAAGAATATCTTACGTTTTGCTGGCGGATAATATTCTAAAAATATTTTATGAACAGCTAAGGCCATTCCGTGTAAAGCACCCCAAATTATGAATCGCAAACTTGCACCGTGCCACAATCCTCCTAACAACATAGTAGTCATTAAGTTAACATTAGTGTACATGGTTTTTTCTTTTTCTTTAGAAAATAAAAATGTAAAAGCAAAAATTACGGTTGAAGCTACTGCAATAAGTAAAGGAATTGTACTTGTTGCTGAAAAAGAAATTCCCCAAATAATTAAACCTACAAAAAACAAACCAGGAAATAAAAACCCTGCAAACGTTCCGTAACGGTTTCCTCCTACTGAAATGTATAAGAAATCTTTTAACCAAGTAGATAAGGAAATGTGCCAACGACGCCAAAAATCTGTAATTGATGTCGATTTATATGGCGAACGGAAGTTGGTTGGTAATTTGAAACCTAATAATAAAGCCACACCAATTGCCATATCTGAATATCCCGAAAAATCACAATAAATTTGAATGGTATAGCCATAAGAAGCCATTAAGTTTTCGAAAGGCGTGTAACTATTTGGCAAATCGAAAACCCGATCTACAAAGTTTAAAGAGATATAATCAGAGATTACTGTTTTTTTAATTAAACCTCCAATTATCAATAAAAAAGCGCGGTTAATATCGTCTTGTGTAACATTTAATTTCTGATAAATTTGTGGTAAG
The DNA here is from genome assembly GCF_011392115.1 of Flavobacterium difficile. GTDB lineage: Bacteria > Bacteroidota > Bacteroidia > Flavobacteriales > Flavobacteriaceae > Flavobacterium > Flavobacterium difficile. The sequence continues at coordinate 538,867 of NZ_JAAJBT010000001.1, read as the reverse complement.
AAATCTTTCGCTCTAACGATTGGTCCAGCTACTAATTGCGGGAAAAAGGAAACGAAAAATAAATAGTCCACAAATCGTTTGGTAGGTTCGATTTCTTTTCGATACACTTCAATAATGTAACTGATAGATTGAAAGGTGTAAAACGAAATTCCCACAGGTAAAATCACGTCAAATCCTTTTAAATTTCCTTGAGAAATTTGATTCCATGTATCAATTAAAAAATTACTGTATTTGAAATACCCTAAAAATCCTAAATTCAGAATAATACTAAACGTTAAGCATAGTTTTTTGTTTAAAACACTTGAAGTTCGATGAACTAAATTTCCTAAATTATAGTCTACTACCGCAGAACCTAGTAATAATAAAAAGTAAATCCCACTTGATTTATAGTAGAAAAACAAAGAAAAAATAATCACGTAAATCATACGCAACGTATTTGCTTTTCTTAGCAAAATATACCAAAAATAAAAAACTAAAAATAAGCCTAAAAATAAGCCTGTATTAAAAAGCAAAGGTTCTTTTTCGTTATAAACGAACCATTTTTCTACTACTTCTGGAGTAACCTTTCCTATATTTTTATAAAACCATTCTTGTAACACGCTTCTTTATTTTTCAGATTTATATAATTCGTATGATTGAATGAATGCATCAAAAAACAATTCGCCTTGTTTTTCGTAACCTGCATTCGAATAATGCACTTTATCTCGTGCCATTAAACCCATTCTCGAATTGATATTAATATTTTTATTTCCACCAAAAACCTCTAATAAATTCCAAACCGCATACTTTTCTGTTGCAGCCATTTCTATGATTTTTTCAGCGTATTTTTCGATGTAAATATTTTTATGTTTTCTATGTAAAACTGATGGTGGCGAAGTGGTAACCAAAATGGATGCTTCTGGACATTTTTGTTTTATGCCATCAATCATTGTTTTTAAATTTTCGAAATAAGTAGCAACATCTTGTTTATCAAAACTTTCATTGGTTCCTAAAGAAATCACAAATAAATCAGCTTCTAAGGCAGGTAATTGTTCAAAAAACAAAGGAAATTTATTGTAATCGTTACTTTTCGCACCATTCACACCAATAGAAGAATACGTAACACCCGGATTTTCATTTTCTAAAATCAAGCCATTTAAAGCAAAATCATTAACATTTTCATTGCCGATAATTGTAACTTTATCAATTGGAGTAGTAGCTGTATAATTGCTTGAATTAGCCGTATTTTCTAGCGCTATTGGTTCATAAACATATTTAACTGTTGTAACCGTTTTGTACGTTGTAACCGATTTTCCTCCGGGAATTTTTAAAATCTTTCCATCACGAATATTATCTGATGTTAAACCGTTAGCGGCTTTTAATTGTTTTAAAGAAATGTTGTATTTATCAGCAATTCCACCTAAAACTTCACCTGGTTTTACTTTATGTGAACTTGTGGCAGGTGTTTTTACAGCGACTTTTTCTTGAGTGGTATAACTTTTTTTAGCAAAAGCTACATTAAAATAATTTTCATTTTTTGGAGAAATAACTTTCAGTTTCGTAAAATCGAATTGAGCATCTTTTACCAACATATCTATATGAAAACTTTTTTGTTTCGGTTCGAAAGAAATTCCACTTAAACCTACTGGTTTTGATAAATCTGCATATAAATTTCTAGTTGCAGAAAATCCGCCAGAACCTGTAAAACGAATTGGAGCACTATTATTTGTTCCGGCTAAACTGTAAGGAAAAGTAAATCCAAAACCAGCGTTTCCAAAAACTTGTTGCATTCTTCTTCGAATTTTAGCGGTATACAAATCGGCTTGAATGTGCGAATCGCCAATATGTACCATTCGTACTTTTCTGTCTTGATTTTCTTCTAACAAATATAATTTTTCGAAAACATTAGCTAAAGCTTTCTCGTTTAAAATGACATTACCAAACGCCTCAAAATTGGCGGTATCGATAGCTACAGCACTACTATCCTTTTCCACTTTTAACGAATCCGTTTGTGAAAAACCAAGAGTTGTAAAAAGTAATAGATATAAAAACTTATTCATTTACAGTATCGTTTACTACGGGAACCGAATCATTAACTACTGCTTTTGGTTTTGCTTTTTTCTTAGCTAAAGCTCGTAATTTTTTATATTCTTGATATCCTGTATCTATTTGTTTATAAATTAGTTGTGCAATTTCTTTGGCACCTCTATGATTAAAATGTGTGTAATCTTTATTCGCTCTAGCAGGCACATTTTCTACCCATTTCACCATCGAACCATCGCCACCCATAAGTGTGTATAAGTTTACCAAACCAGCTTCCGCTTTTACAGCGTAGCGTTTTTGTGCCAATACTAAAGGAGAAACCGCAGAATCTGATTTCATTTCCATGTCGTATTTAGTGGATTTATCGGCAGTTGTGATGATTAAAATGGCTGCTCCAGGAAAACATTCTTTGATGTGTTTGACAACTGAAGTCATTTTTCTTTCGTACCAAGAATAATTTAAAGAGCCATAATTTAATACGTTGGTTCCGAATTGTAAAATAATTAAATCATAGCCTAATTTTTGTTGAAAAGCGTTCATTAAATCTACATTCAAGGAACCTAAAGGCAAACCAGAATTTCCTCGCGATGAAAAATTATCAACGTGAATTCCCTTTCCATTATCGAAATTAAAACCATAAAACGGAATAGAATCTGCATTAATGAAATTCACTTTTACATTTTTAACATTATCAGCAACTTGAGTGGTATTTAACATCGAAATCGGATTCAGTTTTTTGTAAACTGTATCTTTTCCGAATATTTGACGCAAACTTGCTTTTCTGTTTTTAGAACTTCCGTAAAAAAGTGTCGGATTGTTTAAAGTGGTAGCAAAACGATTTCTTCCTGCTTTGTATTTTACCCAAGTAGCATTAACTGTATCTTTTGCAAAAAATACTGAACCATTTACTCCAAAAGAACGTAAAGGACTTTTAGTTTTTAAATAAGATTGAGCTTTCCAATTGGAAGAAAATTCATGAAGTATAGAACCTCTAGAACCCGCAGATTCTGAAGTAATATTTACAAAACCTACACCTTCTCCACCAAAAACACTTTGAAACTGTGTTCGAACATCTTGTACAATCATATCGCCATCGGTCATCGAATCGCCGAAATAAGCAATACGAGCTTTTCCTTTTTTACTGGTTTCTAATTGGTATAATTTCTCGAAAAATGGAATCAAATATTGATATCCTTTATATTGTTCAAATTTTTCACTAGAAAATTTAATTCCAAGTGGATTCGAGACAAATGAAATTGTTTTGTTGGTTAATGTATCTTCATCAGATAAATTTCCACCTTCAGCCACGGCTTCTAACATTAAACTATCCACCACTACATTTTTGCTATTCGCAGTAGTATCAGGAAATAATTTTCTAGGTAAAAAGGTTTTAAACCCAATAAAAGAAGCAATGGCAATGACAACAATTAGCCACGATTGAAAAAAATAGGATTTGTTTTGGTTCACTTTATTATTTTATAAGGCGCTATTTTTTTGCCACGAAGGCACTAAGGCGCAAAGTTTTTATTTTAATGTTGTACTTCAAACTTCGTAATTCGTAAATCTTACTTCGTAAATTTTACTTTTACATACGTTCCGGAACACTAATCCCTAATAATCCGAAAGCATTTTTAATGACGTTACTAACTGAATTGGACAATTGCACTCTGAAAACTTTTTTATTCACATCATCTTCTCCTAAAATCGACACATTCTGATAGAATGAATTGAATTCTTTTACTAAATCGTATGTATAATTCGCTATTAAGGCTGGACTATGATTTTCAGCTGCATTTTGAATAATTTCTGGGAACAATTGTACTTGTTTGATTAATTCTTTTTCTTTTTCATGTAAGGCATCAAGTTGCGATTCTTGACTATAATCGAAAGTAGCTTTTCTTAAAATCGATTGAATACGAGCGTAAGTATATTGAATAAAAGGCCCAGTATTTCCGTTGAAATCTACTGATTCTTCAGGATTAAACATCATTTGCTTTTTCGGATCTACCTTTAACATGTAATACTTTAATGCCCCTAAACCAATTGTTTGATACAAACTAGCTTTGTCTTCAGCGGAATAGTCTTCTAATTTTCCTAAATCTTCTGAAATTTGTTTGGCTGTTGCAGTCATTTCAGCCATTAAATCATCGGCATCTACTACAGTTCCTTCACGAGATTTCATTTTTCCTGAAGGCAATTCTACCATTCCGTAGGATAAATGAAATAAGTGTTCAGCCCAATCGTATCCTAATTTTTTCAATATTAAAAATAAGACTTTAAAATGATAATCTTGCTCATTTCCAACCGTATACACCATTCCACCAATGTCTGAAAAATCTCTTACACGTTGAATAGCAGTTCCGATATCTTGAGTCATATATACCGAAGTTCCATCAGAACGCAGTACAATTTTTTCATCTAAACCATCTGGCGTTAAATCAATCCAAACCGAACCATCTTCTTTTTTAAAGAAAACACCATTGTTTAAACCTTCTTCTACGACATCTTTTCCTAATAAATACGTGTTGCTTTCGTAATAATAACTATCAAAATCAACACCTAAATTATTGTATGTTACTGCAAAACCATCATACACCCATTGGTTCATGGTTTTCCAAAGTTCGATTACTTCTGATTTTCCATTTTCCCAATCTAAAAGCATTTGTTGTGCTTCTAAGATTAGCGGCGCTTGTTTTTTGGCTTCTTCTTCAGTTTTTCCTTCTGCCATTAAAGCTGCAATTTCAACTTTATAAGCTTTATCAAATTCCACATAAAAATTACCCACCAATTTATCACCTTTTAAACCTGTTGAAGCTGGCGTTGCTCCGTTTCCGAATTTCTGCCAAGCCAACATCGATTTACAGATATGAATTCCTCTGTCGTTGATAATTTGTGTTTTATATACTTTTTTTCCTGATGCCTTGATAATTTCAGCAACCGAATATCCCAATAAATTATTTCTGATATGACCTAAATGCAAAGGTTTATTGGTGTTTGGTGAAGAATATTCTACCATAACCGCTTTTTCACCTTCTTTTGGCGCTACAAAACCGAATTTTTCAATATTTTTAATACTATTGAAATATTTCAAGTAATATTCATCTGAAATTACAAGATTTAAAAACCCTGCAACCACGTTAAACTTAGCAACCTCAGCTACATTTTCTACTAAAAACTCACCGATTTTTGTACCAATTTCTACAGGATTTCCTTTAATTTGTTTCACCAAAGGAAAAACCACCATAGTAATATCTCCTTCAAAATCTTTTTTAGTCGACTGAAATTCAACTCGTTCTATTGAAATTTGAAACAGTTGTTCAACGGCATTCTGAATGGGTGCGGAAAGAATTTCTTGTAAAGACATAATCGTTTTTTTTATAGCGTGCAAAGATAGAATTTTTAACGTATTGAAAAGTCAATTTGTAACAAAAATGCAGAAATTTTGTCTAACCTTACAATTGCAAAAATTATTAAGAAACAATTAACATAGAATCAACATTAGTTAAATAGTTTTGCACCGTTTTTAAAAATCATCAATCCATCACAAAAATTCAAAAAAAAGAAATGAAATTAATTAAATTTTTTAGCGCAATTATGTTGCTAACTACCACTTTAATGTGGTCTCAAGAAACAAAACCAGGTGTAATTTCTGGAAAAATTATTGACAAAGCTACAAATGAACCTGTAGGTTTTTCTACAGTTAGTATTTTAGATGGCACAAAACCAGTGGCAGGTGTGTCTACAAAAGAAGATGGTAGTTTTGAAATTAAAAACTTAGAATTAAAAAGTTTGACCGTAAAAGTGAATTTTATTGGATATAATGATGCTTCAAGAACGGTAACATTAACCGAGGAAAACAAAGAAATTAATTTAGGAAATATTACTTTAGAGGCAAGTACAAATACCATTGAAACTGTTTCTATTGTTAAAGAACGTTCTACTATCGAGCAAAAAGCAGATAGAAAAGTGGTAACAATTGGAAGAGATTTAATTGCTTCTGGAACTACAGCTTCAGAAATTTTTAATAACATTCCGACCGTAAGCATTGACCCACAAACTAAAGAATTAAGTTTAAGAGGAAATTCAAATGTTCGTGTTTTAATTGACGGAAAGCCTACAAATATTGATGCAGCGCAATTGCTTCAACAAATTCCTTCAGCATCTATCAAGCAAGTAGAATTAATTACGAATCCTTCTTCAAAATATAATCCAGAAGGAAATAGTGGAATTATCAATATTATTTTAAACAAAAACAGTCAAACTGGATTTAATGGTAGTATTAACTCGGGTTATACATTCGGAATCACACCGAAAACTAACCAATCGTTAAACTTAAATTATAAGGTTGGAAAGGTAAATTTTTATACAAATTATGGTTTCAATCATGGAAGAAATAGAAGTGAAGGTTTTGTGGAATCTGACCGACAAAATTTACAAAACAGACAAGATTTTGATTTCACTAATACCAATACTTCACACTTAGCAAAAGTTGGAGTTGATTACTACATTAACGATAACAATACCCTTTCTTTCTTCACCAATTGGAACTTAGCAGACGGTAAAGGAATTTCAAATACATTCATTAACTATGTAGATAACACTTCAAATATTGATGAATTACAGAAAAATACAAATAACAGTGGAAACAGTACACAAACATATGACTTGAACTACAAACACAACTTCAAGAAAAAAGGAGAATACATTGAATTTCAAGCAAATTATGCTAAAACTACAAACGAAGACTTATCGCTTTTTGACAATAATAATGTGTTGCGATTGAACGATTTAGACAGCAAAACGAATTACACACAATTTAACATAGACTATACGAATCCAATTGATGAAAACACAAAAATTGAAATTGGATATGAAAGTAGAATTCAAGACGGACAAAATAACTTTTATAATGAATCTTTACCGTTTTTCGGTTCAAATCCGTTTAGTTTTAATAGAAACATTCATGCTGTTTACACCAACTACAGTAAATCATTCGGAAAATTTAGCGCACAAGTTGGCGTAAGAGTAGAACAATATAATTTAGATGCTCGATTTGAAAGAAACGAAAAAAATCCAGACTATTACGAAGCTACTAATGTTGAAGATGATATTTTTACAGCTTATCCATCTGCGTATTTGTCATACAAACTAGATGATTCTAACACATTTAATGTTAATTATACCAGAAGGGTTGACCGACCAAGTATCGGACAAATTAATCCGATTAGAGAATGGACAACGCCTTTGTTAGAATCTAGAGGAAATCCAGCTTTAGAACCACAATTTACGAACTCTTTCGAAATCAACCATACTAAAATTTTCAAAATAGGTTCTGTAACTTCTGCTGTATTTTATCGATTAATTAACGCTGAAATATCTCGAGTTATTTTTCCTAACCCATTAAACAGCATTCAAAACATTATGTCTTTTGACAATTTTGATAACAACAGTCAGTTAGGTGCTGAAGTAAACGCCAATTTAAAATTAACTAAATGGTGGTCTACCAATGCGAGTGCCGATTTATACTACAAAACAGTAAGAGGAACAGTTACTAATGCGGACACAAATTTACCAGAAAACAAAGAAATTGATGTGACTACTTTTAATACGCGTTTAAACAACACTTTTACAGTAACAAAAAAATTACGATTTAACTTGTTTGGAATGTACAGAAGTAGAGATTTAGGGTTACAATTTTTAAGAACACCAATGTACAGAGCTGATTTTGGCGCTAACTACAGTGTTTTAAAAGGAAAAGGAACCGTTTCTGCCAGATTAAACGACATGTTCAGAACTCAGTTTTTCGGATTTAACGGAAATATTCCTTACCGTCAAGATGGTGAATTCCGATTTGAAAGCAGAACGTTTTACATAGGTTTCAATTACAATTTTGGAAGTGGTAAAAATAAAGAATTACAAAGAAAACAAAGAGACAAACAAGAAACACAAGGTGGTGGAATGTTTTAATCATTTTTGAGTTACGATTTACTATTTTTGATTTAAATCTGATTCAACAAAAAAAAGCGTCTTGATCATTTCAGGACGCTTTTTTTGTTATTATTTTGTTTATAAACCAATTTAACCAATTGTATTTGTTGAGATTTTACCTACATTTGTTTGGAACAAATTGAAACCATGGAAAATAGTACAACAACTGAAATAACACAACCAATTAAACCAAGAAATAATAAAAAGAAAATTATTCTTATTTCTTCAATTTGTTTAGTAGTATTCTTTTCACTTTTGTTTATTTGGATAAAATTCAATAAAAAAGAACCTTTTTGCTTAAAAGACGAAACACAAATTTATGACTATTATAAAAAATCCGTTGTTTTAGTCAAAAACACTTATACTTATGAAATTTCAATTAATGGATCTGAACCTTTTTCTATAGATCCCAAATTATTATTAAGCCAGAAAAAGAGTTCTTTCTTCGAAGATTTTAAAAAAGAAATTACTGGAACTGGATTTTTCGTTTCAGAAGAAGGTCATATTGTAACCAATCATCATGTGGTTGAGCCTTGGTTTTTTAAGAAAGCGGATGAAGAACATGAAAATGAAGATGAAGAATATTATGATCCTGAAATAGCAAACATTAAAAGTTTAATTATTGAAAATATTTGCCCTACCACTGATCCAAAAAAATACAAAGAAGTTTTAAAAAATAGTTTGAAAGATGGAGTATCTCAAATCAATTTAATTGATGATGAGGAAGCCATCAATCAACTTTATAAAATGAATACGGAAAACGGAAAAACTTTAGAAAATAAAGAAGCATACGTTTCAACAACTTTGGATACTTCATCAATGGAGAATGACACATCTAACGTAAATAATTCCGAAGAATTTGAAACTGAAGAATATAACGAAATAAGAAATGAAGGAGATGAAATTTATGAGAAAAAAATAGCTTTACAAAACAGCAAGATATATTATTTTAATGAATATGAAGATAAAATAGAGTTTGCAAGCGAAGCCATTAAAATAACTTGTAAACTTATTGATACAAGTATAGCTTTACATGGTTCCAATTCAGATTGGTTAAAATGCAAAGTAATCAAACTAGCAGAAGGAACTGATATCGATTTAGCACTATTACAATTAGAAATTGAAACTTTACCAGAAGAAGTGGAAAACATAGTAGATTTAGAGAATGCAGTTGAAAGCGACAGTAATATTAAACCAGGTTCAGAAGCTATTTTAATTGGTTATCCGCTGGGAATGGAACTGGCAAAATCAAAAAAAGGAGATTTAAAAGTCCAAATTTACGATGGAAAAATAAGTAAAGAATCTGACGGAATTAAGCTTCAATACAGTACAACTTCAACACATGGTGCGAGTGGCTCACCTATTTTTAATAGTTGTGGACAGTTGATTGCTGTTAATTACTCTGGATATGATTTTACACAAGGTTACAACTTTGGTATAGTATCAAAACATATCCATTCACTCTTAAATTAAAAAAAGCGTCTTGAAGAAAAATCGAGACGCTTTTTTTATATAACTTAAAAATTTATTTACCATCTAATAATTACACTTCCCCAAGTAAAACCTGAACCGAAAGCAGCTAAAACTACTAAATCGCCACTTTTGATTTTACCTTTCTCCCACGCTTCCGTTAAAGCAATAGGAATTGAGGCTGCTGTAGTATTTCCATAATTCATGATGTTATTGTATACCTGATCATCAGTTAATTTAAATTTCTGTTGGATGAATTGAGAAATTCTTAAATTCGCTTGATGTGGCACTAACAAATTAATATCGGAAACTTCTAAATTATTAGCCTGTAAACCTTCGTTAATCACTTCACTAAAACGCACTACTGCATTTTTAAATACAAATTGTCCATTCATATAAGGATAATAACTTTCGTCACTCGGGTCGTTATCTGCAATTACATCTGTAATCCAACGCTTACCCATTCCTGGTGCAATTAAAGCCAATTCTTCTGCATGTTGTCCTTCCGAATGCAAATGCGTAGATAAGATTCCTTTAGTTACATCTTCTTCTCTTGAAAGTACGGCTGCTCCTGCTCCATCTCCAAAAATTACAGACACACCACGACCTCTATCTGTCATATCTAAACCCGTAGAATGCACTTCAGAGCCAATTACCAAAATATTTTTATACATTCCGGTTTTAATATATTGATCAGCAATAGAAATTGCATAAACAAATCCTGAACATTGATTTCTAACATCTAAAGCTCCAACTGTTTTTAAACCTAAGTCGCGTTGCACAAGCACTCCTGGTCCTGGAAAATAATAATCTGGTGAAAGTGTAGCAAAAATTACAAAATCGATATCTTCTTTCGAAACATTAGCACGTTGAATGGCAATTTCAGCGGCTTTTACACCCATTGAAGTGGTAGTATCTTCACCTCTAATTACATGACGGCGTTCTTTAATTCCGGTTCTTTCCTGAATCCATTCGTCATTGGTATCCATTATTTTGGATAAATCATCGTTAGTTACAACATTTTCTGGCACATAATAGCCTAAACCTGATATTTTTGAATGATACATAATTAAATTTTAGAGCACAAATTTAAGAAATTTATAATTAATTCGTAATTAAGTAGGCTTTAATTACAAATATGTTAAAATATAGTAAAAAAATTTGACCACAGCACTTTAAATCTTACTTTAGATGCTTAAAATTTAACGCAAAATTGAAATGAAGAAATTAGTTACATTCTTATTTTTAGGTATTGGATTTTCTAGTGTTATCGCACAAGAAAATGTTACGTATCAAAAACCCTCTAAAGAAATTTTGGAACTTGCAGACTACCAACGTGCACCATCTGTAAGCATGGATTCTAAAAAAGAGTACATGTTATTGAGTTACAGAAATACGTATAAAACTCTAGATGACTTGAATCAAGAAGAAATGCGTTTAGGTGGCTTACGCATCAATCCAGTTACAAACATTTCTAGTACAGTTACTTACATTAACAATTTGAAGTTAAGAAAAGTAAAAGAAAAAAACGAAATCCAAATAAAAGGTTTGCCAGAAAATGCATTACTAACTAATATTAGTTGGTCACCAAATGAAAAGAAAATTGCATTTACAAACACTACAAAAGCTGGTGTTGAGTTATGGATAGTAGATGTGGTTTCTGCAACGGCATCTAAAATTACATCTGATAATTTGAATGCAAATTTAGGAAGTCCGTTCAATTGGATGAACGACAATGAAACGCTTTTGGTTAAAGTATTGCCTAAAAACAGAAAACCTTTAATTGATGAGAAAAAAAGTTTACCAAAAGGACCAACCGTTTCAACTGCAGACGGTTCGAAATCACAAAACAGAACCTATCAAGATTTATTAAAAAACAAAACGGATGAAGCTAATTTTGAATCGTTAGTAACTTCGGAATTATATAAAGTTTCGTTATCAGGAAAATCGGAATTATTTAAATCTGCTGATATTTATGCGGGTGAAAGTTTTTCTCCTGATGGAAACTACTTAATGTTAACTACTATACAAAAGCCTTTTTCTTACATTGTTCCACTAAGTAGATTTCCTCAAAAATCGGTTGTATATGATGTTACAGGAAAAGAAATCAAACTAGTTAACGAAGTACCTTTAACAGAAATAATGCCTAAAGGATTTTCTTCAGTTAGAAAAGGAAAAAGAAACATGAGTTGGCGAGCTGATCAACCTGCTACTTTATCTTATGTTGAAGCTTTAGACGAAGGTGATCAAGCTAAAAATGTAACGCATAGAGATGAAATTTTTGTATGGGAAGCGCCATTTACAAAAGCAGCTACATCTTTCTTTAAAACGAAGCAACGTTTTGGAGGAATTATGTGGGGAAATGAAAACTATGCCATTGTGTATGATAGTTGGTATGATACCAGAAATGCTAAAACGTATTTAGTAAACCCATCTAACTTAACGGCTGAAGCCAAAATTATTTCAGATAGAAATTCGCAAGATATTTATTCCGATCCAGGGAACTTTGAAACCAAGAAAAACCAATACAATCGTTATGTGTTAGCAATTGAAAACGACAACGCCTACTTAATTGGAAACGGTTTTACCAAAAACGGTCAATTTCCTTTTATTGATGAATTCAATTTGAAAACTTTAAAAACAAAACGTTTGTACACGTCTAGTTATACAGATAAAAAAGAAGATTTATTATCTATAGAAGATTTCAAAAAAGGAGAAGTTTTAGTGATGTTGCAATCTAAAAATGAATATCCAAACTATTTTATGAGAAATATTAAATCTAAAAATAGTTTGACACAAATTACTGCTTTTGCTAATCCATTTGAAAGTATTAAAAACGTGTATAAAGAAGTAATCAAATACAAAAGAAAAGACGGTGTGGAACTTTCTGGAACTTTGTATTTACCAGCAAATTATGACCGAAAAGCTAAAAAAGAAAAATTACCTTTATTAATTTGGGCTTATCCAGCAGAATTTAAAGATAAAAACTCAGCCGGTCAAAGTGATAAAAACCCGAATGAATTTACATTTCCAAACTATGGATCGTTTGTGTATTGGGTAACTAAAGGATACGCTGTTTTAGACGATGCTTCTTTCCCTATTATTGGGGAAGGCACTACAGAACCAAATGATACTTTTATACCTCAATTGGTTTCTAATGCAGAAGCTGCCATTGATGCTGTAGATAATTTAGGTTTTATTAATAGAAAAAAAGTTGCAGTTGGCGGACACAGTTACGGTGCATTTATGACAGCTAATTTGCTTTCGCACTCTAATTTATTTGCTTGTGGAATTGCGAGAAGTGGCGCTTACAACAGAACTTTAACTCCATTTGGTTTCCAAAGTGAACAACGTAATTTTTGGGATGTTCCAGAAATTTATGCAGGAATGTCACCTTTCAATACAGCAGATAAAATGAAAACTCCGTTATTATTAGTTCATGGTGATGCTGATAATAATCCAGGAACTTTTACCTTACAATCTGAGCGTTACTTTCAAGCGTTAAAAGGCTTAGGCGCACCAGTTCGTTTGGTTTTATTACCTAAAGAAAGTCATGGTTATGCGGCAAAGGATAACATTTTACATCTTTTATGGGAACAAGATCAGTTCTTAGAAAAGTACCTAAAAAACTAATTCAAACTAAAATCGACTTGTACCATTACAAGTCGATTTTTTTTAAATATACGATTGAGGTTTTTGCAATATCTTTTTCACTTTCAAAAAAAATAGTTTGATTCTCCAATTTTGATTCAATTAAATAGTGATTGCCTTTAAAATAAGAAACTTGTACTTCAACACGTATTTCAGATTTATCTACAACTTTCAATTGATGTGGATAAATTAATTGAACTTTACCATTTAATTCCACTTCATTTACGTCACCAAACAAAGCCGCAGTATATTTATGTTTCGGATTGTAATACAATTCTTTTGGAGAAGCTTTTTCTAAAATGGTTTTATCTTTTAAGACAATCACCTCATCTGAAAATGAAAGTACGTCGTTTATGTCATGACTGGCTACTAAAGTTGTAATTTGTTTATCTTTTAAATAAGTGAAGATTTTACGTCTTAGATCGTTTTTTCTAAAATTATCTATATGAGAAAAAGGCTCGTCTAAAAGTAAAACCTCTGGTTCTTGAGCTAATACTCTGGCTAAAGCTACTCGTTGCATTTGTCCTCCACTTAAAAACTTCGCTTTAACATTTTTAAATTCTGACATTTCAACCAATTCTAACAATTCGTCAATGCGGTTTTGTTTCTCTTCAGGATAAAAGTTAGATAAAAATTTACCCACATTTTCACCAACTGTAATAAAAGGCATTAAATCAAAATCTTGAGCCAAATATTTCATAAAAAGCATTCCAGGAACTAAATGAAATTTCGGTCCTAAAATCTGAGTATCTTTCCAAAAAAAAGTACCATTATCGCAATCTAAAAGTCCATATATAATTTTTAATAACGAACTTTTTCCACATCCACTCTCTCCAATAATTGATAATTGTTTGCCAACTTCCACTGTGAAGCTAATGTTTTCTAGTGTTGAGCTAGTAGAATATGAAAAATTATTTAAGTTTATTTTTAACATTGATTGTATTATTTTTTTTTTATCTTGCAACACCCAAAATTATTAAAAATAAACTAAGAATGATTAAAAAATTATTTACCTTGATGTTAGTGTCTTGCTCATTTGTAGCAAGTGCACAATTTGGAATTGAAGCAAATTATGGATTAAACGGTTCATATGAGCCAAGTTATAATGGGTTCACTCATTTTGGCGCTGGTATTACCTATGAATTTGATGACAAATTTGGAGCAAAATTAGATTTTGGAATAGATGATTTTTCTGTTCAGAATGATGTAAGAGGTACGAAAACTGGAGTCTCTAATTTTAGAGTGACTGCTCAAGGTACCATTAACTTAAGTAGCTTAGCCGATACACGTGCTTTTTATAACAAATTTAATGTTATAGCACATGGTGGTGCAGGTATATCTATTTTGAATTCAGATATTGCCGATAACCAAAAAACAGATCATCTATTAAATTTAGTCTTTGGTATTACTCCAAGATATGAAGTTGCAGAAAACTTTTTTTTAACTGCAGATTTTTCTTTTGTAGCCAATGTTTCTCAACATTATTTATTTAATGGTGAAGTTTCGTACGACGGACCTGCAAATTCATTTACAGGTTTAATGTATAATGCTTCATTAGGTATGGCATACAAATTTGGGAAATAATCCAAAATTATAACTTTAAAAAAAAAGAGGAACATAAGTAATGTCCCTCTTTTTTTTGTGCAATAAATTAAATTTACTGTCCATTTTTAGCATCTTCAATCATTTTATCATTTGCTAAAATTGCGAACTCAACGCGTCTATTTTTACCTCTTCCTTCTTCTGTTTCATTAGAATCTATAGGATCTGCTTCTCCCATTCCTAGTATAGAAAAACGAGAGCTAACTAATCCTTTACTTGCTAAATAGTTTTTTACAGCTGCAGCACGTTGATCTGATAAATTCAAATTATATTCATCAGCACCTTTACTATCTGTATATCCATAAATTTTTATATTAGTATCTGGATAGTTTTTAAACACAGGAACCAACTTGTCTAAATTAGCTTTAGCTGCAGAAGTTAACGTTGCTTTATTAAAATCAAATCGCACGGCATTTTCACCTAATACTAATTTAATCCCTTCACCAACTCTTTCAACTTGAGCACCTGGAAGTTGCTCTTGAATTTCACGAGCCTGCTTGTCCATTTTTTTCCCAATTAAGCCACCTGCAACTCCACCAACAACTCCACCAATTACAGCACCCAAAGCTCCTTTTCCGCCTTTTCCAACGTTATTGCCTAAAACTGCACCCAAAACTGCACCTCCAGCGGCACCAATAACTGCACCTCTTTGTGTTTTGTTAGAATTTTTAACTGCCTTACAACTTGTAAAAACTGTAGACGAAAGTAAAACTATACTTAAGCCAATTGCTATCTTTTTTTTCATTTTTTATTAATTAAGTATTTTTATTAATTACCTATTTTATCGAACTGAAATACAATTTCAGCCGTATTACTTCCAACCGCAGCTTTGTCAATTAATTGAAAAGAAGTTTCTGTTTGATTGGCTACCTTTAAAACATAACCACTTGTTGTATGTTTTGCCTTAATACCTTCACTTAAAAACTTCATAACAAAATTTCCATCTTTATTAACATACCAAGTAATTTTACTTTCGAAAGTCGCACAATTCGCTTTATTTAAAACTACTTCACCGGTATTATTATTAGACACTAATGTCCACATACTTTCCTCAAAACATTTTGCATCAGCAATGTTAAAAGAAGTAACCTTAAAAACATCTGAACCTACATATTTCACTGAAGAAACTAACCAATCACCTTTCATTAATCTTTCCGTTTTGTTATCTAACTTTGTATTAGCAACAGTTTGCTTAGGTTTACATCCTAATGCAAAAACGGACAGTACAATAATTAACATTGTTTTTTTCATAGTTTTTTAATTTAAAATTTATACCGCAAAGTTATTGAATTTTATTACAAAATAGCGCTTTAAATGTTTTTAATCCAAAACAGACAATTTGTCACTTTTTACAATTTGGTACTTATTTTGAATACTTTTTAATGTAATTTTAAAACATAAATACTATGACATCAGGAAAAATTAATGTTTCGGTTGAAAACATATTTCCCCTAATCAAGAAGTTTCTATATA
Organism: Flavobacterium difficile; assembly: GCF_011392115.1. GTDB lineage: Bacteria > Bacteroidota > Bacteroidia > Flavobacteriales > Flavobacteriaceae > Flavobacterium > Flavobacterium difficile. Next base: position 522,661 of record NZ_JAAJBT010000001.1, on the reverse strand, counting down.
GTGACCATGAAATTTTCTTGAGAGAATTAATTTCTAATGGAACCGATGCCACCTTAAAATTAAAACATTTAACAAGCATTGGTGAAGCCAAAACAGAATATGGCAACCCTATAATTGAAATTAAAATAGACAAAGAAGGGAAAAAACTTCACATTATCGATCAAGGAATTGGTATGACTTCAGACGAAGTGGAAAAATATATCAATCAACTGGCGTTTTCTGGAGCCGAAGAATTTTTAAACAAATATGAAGAATCTGCAAAAGATTCTGGAATTATTGGTCATTTTGGTTTAGGATTTTATTCTGCTTTTATGGTTGCTTCTAAAGTAGAGATTTTTACCAAATCTTTCAAAGACGAACCAGCAGCACATTGGACTTGCGATGGTAGTCCAGAATTCACCTTAGAACCTCATGATAAAACAGATAGAGGAACTGAAATTGTATTACACATAGCAGAAGATTCTCTAGAGTTTTTAGAAGAATTTAAAATCCGTGAATTACTTACGAAATACAATAAATTTATGCCAATTCCGATTAAATTCGGAACAAAAAAAGAGGCATTACCTAAACCTGAAGATGCAGGGGACGATTACAAACCTGAATATATAGATGTAGATAATTTTATCAACAATCCAAATCCGGCTTGGACCAAACAACCTTCTGAATTAAAAGACGAAGATTATAAAAGTTTTTACAGAGAATTATACCCAACTCAATTTGAAGAGCCTTTATTTAATATTCACTTAAATGTAGATTATCCGTTTAACTTAACCGGTATTTTATATTTCCCTAAATTAGGATCCGATTTACAAATTCAGAAAGACAAAATTCAATTGTACCAAAATCAGGTTTTTGTAACGGATAATGTTGAAGGAATTGTACCTGAATTTTTATTAATGTTAAAAGGAGTTGTAGATTCTCCGGACATTCCATTAAACGTATCGCGTTCTGGTTTACAAGCGGATAGTAATGTGAAGAAAATTTCAAATTACATTACTCGTAAAGTGGCGGATAAATTAAAAGCCTTATTTAACGAAAACCGTGAAGATTTCGAAGCTAAATGGAATGACATTAAAATTGTATTAGAATACGGAATGCTTTCAGAACCGAAATTTTATGAAAAAGCAGGCGATTTCGTTTTATATCCAACAACAGAAAACAAACATTATACTTTAGCCGAATTAAAAGAAGCTACTAAAGATTTACAAACCGATAAAGACGGCAAATTAGTCATCTTATATGCGTCTAATAAAGAAACACAACACAGTTATATCGATATTGCTAAAGCAAAAGGTTATGAAGTGTTATTGTTAGATTCCCCAATTGTATCTCATTTAATTCAGAAATTAGAAGCGGATAATGAGAATTTAACTTTTGCTCGTGTAGATGCCGATCCTATCGATAAATTAATAAATAAAGAAGAAATTCAAATTTCGAAATTATCAGATACTGAAAAAGAAACATTGAAAACGTCATTAGAAGCAGTAATTCCTAAAGCGTATTCGGTACAATTAGAATCGTTAGATAGCGATGCGACACCATTTATCATTACCCAACCGGAATTCATGCGCCGTATGAAAGAAATGAGTCAAAGCAGTGGTGGCGGCATGTTCGGAATGGGTAATATGCCTGAAATGTATAATTTAGTGGTAAATGCCAATTCGGAATTAGCCACTTCTATTTTACAAGCTAAAGATGATGCTCAAAAAGAATTAGTAAAAAACGCGTTAGATTTAGCTAAATTATCTCAAGGTTTATTAAAAGGTGAAGAATTAACCGCTTTTGTAAAAAGAAGTTTTGAAACATTAAAATAAAGCTTTTATCATTCTGAATTTATTTCAGAATCACAATTTAATCCTGCAAGAATTTAAAACTCATGCAGGATTTTTTTATATTTGAAAGAAAAATGACAACCAAACCACTACTCTATTTTAAAAACGACTCGGAATGGCGAGCATGGCTACATGAAAATCACAGTTTGCATACAGCAGTTGAATTGGTATTTCATAAAGTTTCCAGTGAAACGGAAAGCATGCGCTGGGAAGAAGCGGTAAAAGTTGCCATTTGTTATGGCTGGATCGATTCAACAGTGCGTAAAATTGATGAACATAGCAGAAAACAAACCTTTACACCAAGAAAAGACAAAAGCGTTTGGAGTAAAGTCAATAAAGACTATATCGAAGAGTTAATCGCTCAAAATTTAATGTATGAAAGTGGTTTAAAAAAAATTGAAACTGCCAAACAAAACGGTTCTTGGGAAAGTTTAGATGCGGTTGAAAACTTAGAAATCCCGGAAGACTTACAAGCAGCTTTTCAACAAAAACCAAATGCTTTTGAAAATTACAACAACTTCAGTAAAAGCTATAAAAAAAGCTATTTGTATTGGCTAAATCAAGCTAAAAGAGAAGAAACCAGACAAAATAGAATTTCAGAAATCATTTCGCTTTGCGAGAATAATATAAAATCGAGATAAATGAAACAATTTTTTTTTCATTTATTAAAAATTATAGTACCAATTGTGCTTTTCTTTTTGGTCTTAGAAATTGCTATCCGAAAGATTCCAAATGATTATCAATTAAAAAAAGAGTATTTAAACCAAAACAAAAACAAAATCAACACATTAATTTTAGGAAGTTCGCATACTTTTTATGGTTTAAATCCTACGTATTTTTCGAAAAACACATTTAATGCGGCTTATGTTTCGCAAACTTTAGATCTAGATTTAGAAATTTTAAAAACCCAGCAACCAAAACTTAAAAATCTAAAAACTATTATAGTTCCGATTTCTTACTTCAGTCTTTTTGAAACTTTAGAAACTGATGTTGAAAAATGGCGAGTTAAAAACTATGTATTATATTATGGTTTCGAAAACAAATATAGATTTACCGATAATTTTGAAACCTTAAATAACGACGTTTCATTGCATTTTAAAAAAGCCATAAAACATTATGTTTTAAAAAAATCTTACCTAACCTCATCAAATTTGGGTTTTGGAATTCGCTTTAAAACAGAAAATAAAAAAGAATTTAAAGGGAAATTCACCGCTAAAAAACATACGGTTAAAAACTTTTCACTTTATAAAAAGAATTTAAACGCGTTATGCGAAATGATAGCAATTTGTCGAAAAAACAACATAAAAATACTATTCATCACCACACCAACACATCGCTCTTATTACAATAACTTAAGTACGATTCAGTTAGAAAAAACAATGCGAACCATTTCGTATCTTGTAAAAAAGAACAGTAACTGCTCGTACTTCAATTTCTTACAATCGAATTTATTTACTAACGAAGACTTTTACGATGCCGATCATTTGAATGAAGCCGGAGCAGCAAAACTATCTGAGTATTTAAACCAAAAAATTAATTCCCAATAACTGTTCCGCCTTCTTCTTTTTTATCTTCTTTCAATATGTTTTGCTCTATTTTTGCCGCTTTATTTTTAGTTGGTAATTTGTAATTAAGGGTAAATCCGAATTTTCGAGTATCGTTTTTATTGTATGATAATAAAGGTTCGTTTACTGGTCTAAAATAACTTCTATTCATATTAAAAATATCATCTCCAAAAATGGTAAGTGTCAATTGATCGTTTAAGAATTTTTTACTGAAGGTTACATCAATATAATTATTAAAAGGTTTATCGGCTACAAAATAAAAATAATTTCCACCTGATGTAATCGTACCAAATTCGGTAATAAATTTTATTTCTTTTGGCAAAACGATTTGCGACATCAAGTTAAAATTCCAAAAACCTTTGGTTTCTAAATTCGGAATTTGATGCAATTGATATCCTGTATATAAGTATAAAAAGTTAATTTTATCTGGATTAAAATCGAACTTCATTGTTTCTTTTAAACCTTTTGTAAAAAGCATGTAAGGCAAAGGCAATGCAAAATTGAAGTTATGAATTTTAACTTCTGAAACATTAAAGTTACTATTTTGAACAACATTGCCATTTAATCGCACCTGTTGTACTACTTGATTGGTAGCATTACTTAAATTATAACCAATATAAGCATAATCAAAAGCGCTAATTTTAACTTCAAAATTATCAAAAATAGTAGGTTGTAAATTCGGATTTCCAACTGTATTAATGTTTTGATTTTGATAAGTGGTATTGTTCGGATTTAAAGCCGATGTGGAAGGCAATGTAATTTTTTTGTTGTAATTGACATTCAAGAAAATTTGAGAGGTAACATTGTATTGAATGGTTGCATTTGGAAACCATCTTAATTGATCGAAAGGAATTAAGTCTGTAGTATTCGTTTTTCCTCCAATTTCATATTTTTCTGCACGAGAACCTAAAATAAAATCGAACTTATTGTATTTGGCTTGAAATTCTAAATAAGTGGCTGCTGTAACTCGTTCGTACTCTAAATTTTTCGTGTTGAAATTTTCCGCTTCAAAAAGTAATTTCTCATACAAAGCTCCAAAACTAACTTTTCCTTCATCTAATATTTTTAACCCTTGTGAATAATCAAACTTTCCGTTATAATAGTTTTGATTGGAATAGTTGTCTAAAACTGTATTGCCTAAAACGTTCGAAAACAAATTGAAATCATTTTTATTGTTGTTATAATTAAAAACAAAATCTAATTTTTGACTTTTATCATCAAATCTTTTCTGATAAGTAATCGTTGCATCTTGTCTTGTATTATGCGACTTTCCTAAATCTAATGTTGTAAATCCTAATCCAAAACCATCTGTTTCGCTATTACTATTCGCTTTATTTACATCATAATTTAATAATAATCTATCTTTTTTTAAATCGATGGTAATCCCCGATTTTAAAAATTGTGTTCTGTTGATACGATCACTTTCTGTTTTAGACAAAATGGTTTGATTACTAGTATTTAAAAACTCGGACCAAACTGCATTTTCTCTGTAATTCTGACCAAAATTTAATTGCCAACCGAAATATTTATTTTTTGCGTTTAACAAAACACTGTTGTAAGTTCTGTATCGCGTTTTATCATAAGTATTAAAAGCGGAACTACTAGTGTAAGTGGCACTTAAATACTTTTTTGCGTTTTTATTAGTTATAATATTCAAAATGGCACCACCAGAAGTAGCGGGAAATTCTGCGCCCGGTTGAGTAATTACTTCAATTCGTTCTACAGAGTTTGCGGGCATGCCTTCTAAGAAAGAATTCAATTCATTACTTGAAATATTTAACGGTCTACCATCTAAAAACACATCTAACTGTTTGCCCTGATACATCATACCAGCTACATCAGATGCAATCAAACCTGGCAATTGTTTGATCGTTTCCATTAAAGTTCCCGAATTTAAATTCGGTTGATCTGCAATATTAAAAATCGTTCGATCTGGCTTCTGCTCTATCGCTTTTTTCTGTTTTACAATTTTAACTTCTTCGATTTGAGCTTCTTTTAATCCGTCTTCTTTTTTAACTTTTGTAGTGTCTTGAGCCAATACAACCGATGTAAAACCAACAGTTATCAGTAAACTTTTTAAGATAATTTTCATTATTTTGTTTTTAGTATGATGCAAATATGATACACTTTTTTCAATTGTAAGGATCAAATTATAGATTGAGACACTTAAAAAAGTCACATAATTTTTATAATTAGTAATAAAAAACTCAAAAAAGTTACATTCTTTTTTCAGTTAAATAGAGTACCTTTAATGTTTAGTACCAAATACAACTAACAACAAGTAAATATGAATTTATCTATAGAAACACCAGCTTTATTGTTTTCTGCCACATCATTAATTTTATTGGCTTATACCAATCGTTTTTTAACCATTGCCCAAATTGTTCGAAGTTTGAAGAAAAACTACGATCAAGATCATAACAAATCGATTTTAATTGAAATAAAAAACCTAAATCAACGAATTACTTTAATCAGATACATGCAACTTTTTGGAGTTTTGTGTTTGTTTTTATCCGTTTTTGCTATGTTTCTTCTCTTTCTTAATTACGAAACTATTGGTATTTACGTTTTTGGAGTAAGTTTACTATCGTTACTAATTTCACTTGGCATTTCATTTTGGGAAATTAGTATTTCTGTAAATGCCCTTCGAATTCATTTAAAAGATTTAATGGAAGAAAAGTAAACCCAATTAAACCTTTATCTTTTTTTTTCGTCCAATATTAAACTTAAAGAAATAATTATGAAAAATTTAATCTCATTCATTGCATTATTTTTTATTGGATTACAAGTTTCTTTTTCACAAACTGATAAAGATTCTACTACAAGTAATGCAGACAATTTTAACTTAGAAGGTGCTTTGGCCATGTTTAAACAAGCTAATTCACTAGAAGAATTTGAAAAATTAATTAATTTAGAAAGTAATTCGGTTCATAATTTAGACTTGAACAATGATGAAAAAGCGGATTATATTTCGGTAAATTCTATTCAAGATTCCGATTCCCATGTTATTATCTTACAAGTTTGGTTAAACGCAACTGAAAAACAAGATATCGCTACAATTGGTATTGAAAAAACAGGAAATGAAAAAGCAGATCTTCAAATTATTGGTGATGAAAGTATTTTTGGCGAAGAAGCCATTGTAGAACCTTTCGAACTTACTGAAAATATAGAAAAAGGTAAAGGACCAGCTTATGCTGAAATTAATATAAACACAACAACGGTAAACGTTTGGTTTTGGCCTTGCGTTAGATGGGTTTATGCGCCAAATTACAGACTGTATACTTCGCCATTTAGATGGAATGCTTATCCGATTTGGTGGAAACCGTGGCGTCCAATAAATGTTGCCTTATTTAGCTCTAGAGGTTTAGCTTATAAAAGTAATTTCCATAGAACCTATACTGTTCGTGTGGTAAAAGCAAGAAAAATTTATGTTCCTAGAAGAAGTCAAACTACACTTATAGTCAAAAATAAAAGAGGTACAACCGTTATTCGTAAAGGAAAAAGAGGAAAAACAACTGTAATAAAAAGAAACAGAAGAAGATAAAATTGTGCTATATATTTTAATTTCAAACCTAACAATTTGTTGAGTTTTCTATTTCATAAAGATTCAACCTTTTCTTAATTCTACCGTCTAATTTATTAGTAATTTGGAAAGCTATGAAAAATTCAAACCTATGGTCGTTACGCTTAGGATTCTCAGGAAAACAAGCCCTTGAAATTGAAAAAAAAGGAATCGAAGTATTTCTGAAAAAATCGATTCAAGCAGCTTATGATTCTAAAATGCCGTCGTTTTTGGAAGATGATCCGAAATCGATAAATGAATTAAAAGCGGTTAGACAGCAAATTAAAACTGCCACATCCGAAGAACAAAAACAAATAATTAGAAAACAATTTCTTTCGAGTTTAGAACTCAAATCTTGGTGGCTAGAAAAAATGATGGTTGCAGAGTTTCCTTTACGAGAAAAGATGGTTTGTTTTTGGCACAATCATTTTGTTTCCACTGTTCAAAAAGTAAGAGTAAATTATTGGATTTATCAGCACAATCAAATCCTTCGAGAAAACGCATTTGGGAATTATAAAGAATTGACTAAAAAAATTCTAAAAACCAATGCGATGGTTCGGTATTTAGATAATGTAGATAATAAAAAAGGAAAAATAAACGAAAATTTAAGTCGAGAACTCTTAGAGCTTTTCACATTAGGAATTGGAAATTATACCGAAACCGATATTAAAAATGGAGCAAAAGCATTAGCAGGATTAGGATTAGGAGAAACTGAAGCACAATATCGAAAGTTTTTTGAAGATTCAGAAGAAATCACCTATCTAGGAAAAAAAGGAAAATTTAAAGTAGATGACTTAGTAGATATAATTTTCGAACAAAAAGCCATTCCGTATCTAATTACTAAAAAGATATTAAAATGGTTTATTTACGATGCTCCAAATGAAGAATTAGTGGTTTATTATGGCGATTACTTTAGAAGTGTTAATTTTGAAATAGAACCCTTACTTTTAAAAATTTTTACCGAAGAATTCTCTAAAAACAATGCTGGAAGTAAAATTAAAGATCCTTTAGTTTATATTTTACAACTTATTGATGAACTAAAAATTAAAGAAGTTAAGTCAACAATTATAGCCTTATTTTTAAATCAACAAGGTATGGATTTAATGAATCAACCGAATGTAAAAGGTTGGGATGGCGGAAATAATTGGTTAAGTTCTCAATTGTATTTGCAAAGAAATAATGCATCCGATTTTTTATGTAATGGTAGAATGTTAAATCGAAGTGTCCTAAAAGGAAACGATATTGACAACTTAACTACTATTAAAAACATTAAAGTAGGTATCGATTTCAAAAAAGGCAGCAATAAACAAATTATTTCAGAATTAACAAATAGGCTGCTATTTCAAACATCTGAAGAGTTGCAAAACGATATGGAGCAACTGCTAAAATACGATTTCGATGCTGAGAATGAAAACGCTGAAAAAGCTGTAATTCGTTTATTTAATTACATTACTAAAACACCAGAATATCAATTAATTTAAAATGGTATGAATAGAAGAAATTTTTTATCGTTAACAGGAACATTTACAGGTGGTTTGTTAGTTTTGCCAGAATTTTTACACGCATTTGGACAAAGCAACTCCATAATAACTGGTGAAGAATGTGTAGTTTTTATTCAACTGAATGGTGGAAATGACGGATTAAATACATTTATCCCTTTTGAAGATCCTTTGTATTACGATTTGCGTCCGAAAATTGCTTTAGCTAAAAATGATGTTATTGGAAAAAACAAAGGAATGGCATTCCATCCTGCATTAAAAGATTTTGCGACCATACAACAAAATGGACATTTATCTGTAATTCAAAATGTTGGTTATCCGGAACCCAATCGTTCTCATTTTAGAAGTCAGGAAATTTGGCAAACAGCCTCAGATGCAAACAACTATTTGAATGAAGGTTGGTTAGGCAGGTATTTAGATTTACAATGTAAAACACACAATCCAATTGCTGGAATAAATTTAGACACGATAGACAACTTAGCTTTAAAAGGAAAAGAACCTAATTTTATAACGGTTAAAGATTTGAACAAATTCAAATCGAATTCCGAAACCGAAAAGGTAAAAGTTTCTAACAATCCACATTTAGACTTTGTTAGAAAAATTGCGAACTCGGTTTCAGAAGGTGCTACAGAAATTCAAAAAGCGCTGGGCAACTCTAAATCAGAAATCAGCTATCCAAAAACAAGTTTGGGAAAAAATTTAGAATGGATGGCGCGATTAATTAAAGGAAATTTAAATTCAAAAGTATATTACACTTCCTTAAATGGATTTGATACGCATGACAATCAACTAGCCATTCATAAAAATAAATTATCGGAATTAAACGATGCAATTTTTAGCTTTTATTCCGAATTAAAACAAGCGAAAATATTACAAAATGTAACTATTGTCGTTTTTTCTGAATTTGGTAGACGCGTTAAAGACAATGGTAATGGAACCGATCACGGAACCGCTGCACCACTATTTATAATTGGTGGAAACAATAAAGGTCAGCTAATTGGTAAAAATCCGAATTTATCAGATTTAGATAATGGCGATTTAAAACACTCCATTGATTTTCGTAGTGTTTACGCTTCTATTTTAGAAGAAAAATTAAAAATAGAGGCCAAACAAATTGGCATTTTAAACAAAAAATTAGAGGGTGTTTTTTAAATTATCCTAATGCCTTGTTTAAGGCAATATACAATTTATCAATTTCGAAAGGCTTCCATAACACACCATTAAAATAGGTAATACTATCTTGTTCTGCTTCTGTTAAAGTATCTGCAGTGAGTGCTAAAATGGGAGTTTTCGAGTTGAAATTCTCTGTAGTTTTTATAATTTTAGTAGCTTCATATCCGTTCATTTCAGGCATGTGAATATCCATTAAAATAAAATCATATTTTTTTGCTTTTACAGCTTCTACAGCAAGTTTACCGTTTTCTACATGATCAACAATAATACCCCATTTTTGTAATAACTTTTTCATTAACATGGCATTAATTGCAGTGTCTTCAACCAATAAAATTTCTTTATTTATTAATTTTGTATAATCATGAAAAACAACTGGAGTTTTCAATTCAGTTCGTTCTAATTTTAGTTTAAAATAAAAAGTAGAACCTACACCAATTTGACTTTTCACTTTAATTTCACTTTTAACTAATTCTAATATTTTCTTTACAATGGCTAAGCCTAAACCTGTTCCGCCTTGTTTTCTTGTTAAAACTGGCTTTATTTGAGAAAAACTAACAAAAATTTCTTTTAAATTTTCTTCTTTAATTCCTTCACCAGTATCAATTACTTCAAACAAAACGTAATCGAATTTTTCGTAAGATTTTAAAATCGTAATAGTTACTTTAACGCTACCTTTATCTGTAAACTTTATAGCATTACTAATTAAATTATTTAAAATTTGAGTGTATTTAGTTTCATCTAATAAATAATTTATTTTGGGATCAATTTCAATATTTAAAATCAAAGAAATTCCTTTATCAACAGCCACTTTGTTATATACATTAACAATATTTGTGGTTATTTTTTCTAGGGAAACAGGCGTTAAAGTTAACTTCTCTTTTTTAGAATCTAATTTCGAAAAATTCAAAACATCATTAACAATATTAATTAAATTATTGGATGCGAATTTTAAATTCTCAATTAAAGACTGACCTTCTTCTGAAACTTGTTCTTTTAATAGTGGAATAATCGTAGTAATTGCATTTAGAGGCGTACGAATTTCGTGACTCATTACAGACAAAAAATCCTGACGAGCGCGCATGGCATTTAATTCGTCATCATTTTTTTTATTTAAAATTTCTTGACGTTCTTTTTCTAATTCTGCGTCTTGTTCTAACTTTTTCATCTTTAACAATAAGTCGTAATTCTCGATCACATTTATAGTCTGAGAATTTAAAACCGCAGCTTTTTCTCCATCAAAAAGTTCTAAGTATTTAAGTGCTAATTCAGAATTATTAAGTCTTTTATAAATTAAATAAAACAACTTATACAACTTAATATTAATCATAGTTATATTCTGAAACTTGGCAATTTTTATACCTTCATTGGCATAAAACAAAGCGTTATCAAGATCATCATAGTTGTAATACAGTTGTCCCATTTTATTACAAACCATAGAAACCCCCATTACATCGCCCATTTCTTTATGAATCTCTAATGCTTTTTGAAAAAAATAGAGTGCATTTTCAAAATCGTTTAATTTTAAATATACTTTACCTTTTCCATAATAAGCGAAGGCAGAGCCTCTTACATCTTTAGATTCCGTTTTTAGTGCAATAGATTTTTCAATTAAATCCATTGCATATTTATATTTTTTAGATTTAAGTAATAAACCAGATAAATTATTGTAAACGTTAGATTCTAGGTTGGTATCATGTATTTGTTTAGCATTTTTTATTGCTCTTTTATAAAAACTGAAAGCATTCACATCGTCACCAATATATTCATAGATGGTTCCTATAGATTTTTCAGCTCTTGATTGATTAAAAAAATCATCGTATTTTTTATAAATTTTTAAGGCGTCTACAAAATAAATTAAACCTAAATGATAGTTATTGGTTTTATAATGAACTCCTGCAATAGTATATTTAACATGAGCAATACCCATTTCATCTTTTAAGGCTTCAAAATAAACCAAAGCTTCATTAGAATACGCAATAGATTTCTCAATTTTACCAGTAATCATGTAGTACAAGGAAAGTTGACTCAAACATTTCGCAACCAATGGTAAAAAATTTTCTTTTCTACTTAATTGTAATGCTTTTTCTCCTAAATCTATACTTTTTGCTAAATTATTTATTCTAACTTCATGAGCATGCAGCAATAATTCTTCAATAGATTTCTCCAATTCAGATGTAGCCATTTTTTTATAAAAATTTTAGGTAGAAACAAAAATAACATTTTATTTAATTAAAAAGATAAAAGCTATACAAAATCATTAAAAATCCTATCTTTGTCGGCTTTTTAAAAAATGAGAAATGAGAAATGAAATATTAAAAGGAGTTTTTTTAGTTGCTTTAGGAGCAACAAGTTACGGTATGCTAGCTACTTTTGTAAAATTAGCATATAAAGATGGATTTAGTACTGCAGAAGTAACTTCATCACAGTTTATTTATGGAATTTTAGGTGTTTTACTTATTAATTTATTTCAGAAATTCAATAATAAAGAAAAAGCAATTCAGGCAAGTGCCAAAAACATCTCGCAATTAATGATCGCAGGAACTTCTTTAGGAATGACAAGTGTATTTTATTATTTGTGTGTCAGATACATTGATGTCTCTATTGCTATTGTTTTACTAATGCAAACCGTTTGGATGGGGGTTTTATTAGAATGGTATTTAGATAAAAAATTACCCTCTTCGCAGAAAATTATTTCTGTGGTTATTGTGCTTTTTGGTACATTCTTGGCGACTAAATTATATGAATTTGATGTAAAGTTAGATTGGAGAGGTATCTTCTGGGGGATTTTAGCCGCAGCATCATTTACCACAACAATGTTTACAGCCAATAAAGTCGCTTTAGGAATTTCTTCTGCACAACGAAGTTTATATATGTTGTTAGGTGGTGCAGTAATTGTTTTTACCTTTTCAGCTTTTACTCAAAATGGCGCATTAAATTTTGATATTTTTAAAAATTACGGCTTATTTTTAGCTCTTTTTGGAACTATAATTCCACCGATGCTTTTAAATGCAGGATTTCCAAAAACGGGATTAGGTTTAGGAAGCATTGTAGCATCATTAGAATTACCCGTTTCGGTACTTATGGCGTTTTTAATTTTAAAAGAAGAAGTGGTAATTTGGCAATGGTTTGGTATTTTATTAATTATCCTTGCAATTGTGATTATGAATATCAACTTTTCTAAAAAGAAAATATAATTTTAAAAATATCTGATAAATAATAAATAAATTAGCGGTGAATCTTTCATCGCTTTTTTTATGCTTAATTTATTCTCCAAAGAACCAATAGTTCTTAACTTACCAGATGCCGATTTTATCTATTATCCGAATTTCATCTCAAAAGAAAAAGCAGATTTATTTTTTGATACTCTAAAAAAAGAAACACCTTGGCAACATGATGAAATTACTATTTTCGGAAAAAAGATTTTACAACCCCGATTAACCGCTTTATATGGAAATGAAGGAAAATCTTACGGGTATTCAAATATTGTAATGCATCCACATCCTTTTACTAGTGCGCTAACTTTTTTAAAAGAAGAAATAGAAAATGAAATTCAAGAAAATTTCACAACGGTATTGCTCAACTTGTATCGTAACGAAAAAGACAGCAATGGTTGGCATGCCGACAATGAAAAAGAATTAGGAAGAGATCCAGTTATCGCCTCTTTAAGTTTCGGAGAAGAACGCAATTTTCAAATTAAACACAATACTAAAAAAGAGGTAAAACAATCTTTGATTTTACAACATGGCAGTTTATTAGTTATGAAAAATGGCGCTCAAATTAATTACAAACATCAAATTCCAAAAGCAACAAAACCTAAAAACCCAAGAATCAACTTAACTTTTAGAAAAATTATTTGAAAAAAAAGATAGATTTTTTATTAGAAAATATTTTTTTTTATTAATATTGGTACTTCATTTGATACTAAATAATTATAACTATTAAATTATGCTTTTCACTAATGAGAAAAAGTAAAAAGATTGAACTAAATTACGAGGAAACAGAACGTGTAATTAGTATGGCTCAAGAGGAAAAAAAACCTTTTGAAGTAATTAAAGAAGAATTTGGCATTACGGAAAGTGAAGTAACCGAAATTATGCGAAAAAAACTTTCTAAAGATAATTTTGAATTATGGAAAAAGAAAGTGGCGGCAGGAAAACCCAAACCAAAAGTCTTTAAAACCAATAATTTAGATGATGATATTGATGATTTAGATAGTAAATACTATTTTAAAAATAAGTTAGATTAAAAGTTATCCGTCAAGTTGTAGAACTTAGACGGATTTTTTTTTGTAACAAAATTTAAAAAAAGCTACTTATCAAATAAAAAACCCAAATAAATGAAAAAAATAATCATAACCTTAAGTGCTGCATTATTTTTAATGAGTTGTAAAACTGCTCAATTAAATAACAAATCTGTTGAACCGATAAACAATGTAGCCGTTAGTATAGATTTGGTTAATGTTATAGACGACAAAGTAAAAGTTACAATAACCAACCCTAAAATTACGACTGAAACTACCACTTTTAATATTCCTAAAATTGTTCCCGGAACCTATTCTGAAGATAACTATGGTAGATTTGTTGATAATGTTAAAGCTTTTGACGCAAAAGGTAACACTCTGAAAATTGCGAAAATGGATGAGAATTCCTATACAATTTATGAAGCTAAAAAACTTGCAAAAGTAACTTATAATGTTAGTGACACATACGACACAGAAGGTGGAGCAGGCTTTGGAGAAAGTGAAGATATTTTCTCTCCAGCAGGAACTAACATCAAAGCAGGTGAAAACTTTATGTTAAATACCCATGCATTTATTGGTTATTTTGAAGGAAAATCTGAAATCCCTTACACCGTTGAAATCAAACATCCAGCAACATTGTGGGGTGCTACTTCATTAGTAGACACTAATCCGAGTAATGAAATTGATGTTTTTACTGCTTCAAGATACGGAGAATTAGTTGACAATCCGATAATGTACTCTAAACCAGACTACACAGAATTTAATGTAGAAGGAATGGATATTGTTATTAGTGTATATTCGCCAACTGGAAAATTTAAGGCCGCAGATATTACTCCAGAGACAGAAAAATTTATGCGTGCTCAAAAAAAATTCTTAGGTAAATTTAATGCCAATAAAAAATATACTGTTTTATTGTATTTATCAGATTTGAAAGCTAAAGATGCAAAAGGTTTCGGCGCTTTAGAACACATGACATCTACAACAGTTGTTATGCCAGAAATGATGGAATTAGAACAACTTCAGGAACAATTAAAAGATGTGGTTTCTCACGAATTTTTTCATATCGTTACACCGTTAAGTGTTCACTCCAGAGAAATTCATTATTTTGATTTTAATTCGCCACAAATGTCGGAGCATTTATGGATGTATGAAGGAATTACTGAATATTTCGCTAACTTGTTTCAAATTAATCAAGGTTTAATTTCTGAGGAAGACTTTTACAAAAGAATGGCCGACAAAATAGAAGAAGCCAACAACATGAATGATAAAATGAGTTTTACAAAAATGAGTAAAAACGTTTTAGAACAACCTTATAAAGACCAGTACTTAAATGTATATCAAAAAGGTGCATTAATTGCTATGTGTATCGATATCCAATTAAGAGAACTAAGTAACGGACAAAAAGGAATTTTAAACTTAATGCAAGATTTGTCTAATGAATTTGGAAGCAACAAACCATTTAATGATGCTGAATTATTCGATAGAATTACGAAATTAACGTATCCAGAAATTGGAAACTTTTTAAACACTTATGTAGCTGGAGATACTCCAATACCTTACGATTTCTATTTTGCTAAAATGGGCGTTTCAAAAAGTAAAACTTTTGTTACTGGAAATCCGTTTATAAAAGACGGTAGAATTCCTTTAATCACTGTAGATCAAAGTACAAAACAAATTAAAGCTTTGGCTGATGTGAGCAACAACGTATTCATGACAAGTTTAGGCATTCAAGGAAACGATGTATTAAAAGCCATTAACGACAAAGAATACAACTTAGACAATATTTACGATTTAATAATGTTAAGTGAATCTTGGAAAGATGGAGATGCCATTACTGTAACAGTAACCAGAAATGGAAAAGACGAAGTTTTAAAAGGTAAAATTAACTTACCAAAAGAAGAAAAATCAGGTTTTGCTGCTACTGACTCATCAAAAGAAGCGATTAAAAATGCCTGGTTGAAAGGATAAATAATTTAATAAAAATACAATATTAAATCCTCAAATTTTAATTAGTTTGAGGATTTTTTTATTTCTTTGCAATTCTTAATTCAGAAAAATGAAAAAAATATTTATCGTTATAATTTTTGCAGCTATAGCCTCATGTAGTAAATCGAACAATAAAACTGGAAATGTCGAATTATCAGGAAATGTTGAAGGTTTAAAAAAAGGAAAACTCTACATACAACAACTTAAAGACACGGCTTTAGTCACTTTAGATAGCATTTCAATTTCTGGTGAATCTTCTTTCGAAACAAAATTTCAAATAGACGAACCACAAATGCTATATCTTTTTTTAGACCGAGGTACAACAGAATCTATTGACAATAGTATTCACTTTTTCGCAGAACCTGGGAAAATGAAAATTGAAACTACTTTACAAGGTTTTTATTCAAATGCGAAAATTACTGGTTCAGAAAATCATAAAATTTACGAAAAATTTCTAAAAATTAAATCGAAACTAAATGATGAAAAATTAGATTTAATTGAAAAAGAATTAAAAAACGAAACTTTAAAAAACAAAGCAGTAACAGATGAAATAAACACGAAAAAAGAAAAATTAACCGTAAGAAAGTATTTATATACGGCACAGTTTGCCTTGGTGAATCCGAAATATGAAGTAGCGCCATACATTGCTTTAACAGAAATTGCAGATGCTAATTTAAAAATATTAGATACTATTAATAAAACGTTAAGTCCGAAAGCAGCAAAATCTAGATACGGAAAAGAACTGTCTAAATGGATTAAAGAAAGAAAAGCAAACGAAGAAAATTAATACACAATTTATCAATCTGAACTTATTTCAGATTCTTAACTATTAAAAAAAATCCAATTTTTGAGATTCTGATACAACTTCAGAATGACAGATTTTGGATTTTTTTATCACTCAACTCATGAAACTAATTCTGGATAACACATTCGAAAAAAATAATTACACCAGCTTATCTTTAGAAACTGGCGAATACGATTCTTGCGTTTTCGAAGCCTGTATTTTCAGTAAAACCAATCTTTCTAAAAGTACTTTTATAAACTGTGAATTTATAAATTGCAACTTTGAATCGCCGCTATTAAGTTCGACTTCATTTAAAGAAGTTGCATTTAAAGAATGTACTTTGATTGGAATGCAATTTGA
Organism: Flavobacterium difficile; assembly: GCF_011392115.1. GTDB lineage: Bacteria > Bacteroidota > Bacteroidia > Flavobacteriales > Flavobacteriaceae > Flavobacterium > Flavobacterium difficile. The sequence continues at coordinate 505,660 of NZ_JAAJBT010000001.1, read as the reverse complement.
ATATTGCAATGATTTTCTTTTTGAAGTTTCATTCGACAATTGTGTTTTACAAGTTTGTTCTTTTTTTAAAATGAACTTGAAAAATTCGAAATTCAACAATTCAAAAATTATAGATGTTGATTTTACTAGCTGCAACTTATATGCTGTAATATTTGATTCTTGCGATTTATCAAAATCTATTTTTGCAAATACGAACTTAGAAAAAACCGATTTTTCAACTGCTTTATATTTTTCAATAGATCCTGAAAACAATAAATTAGCTAAAACAAAATTTTCAAATGATAATTTAAGCGGACTTTTAAAAAAATATGATTTAGATATTATTTAATTTCTAATCTTGAAATTAAAGGAAAATGGTCGCTATTATGAAATTCATTTAAAGTCTCAAAACTCTTTACTAGAATGGTTTTATCTACAAAAATATAGTCAATTCGTGCTGGATAATATTTAAATCTATACGTTTCTCCAAAACCTGAACCATTGGTTTCAAAAGTATCTTGCATCGGCCCTTTAATGGTTCTGTAAACGTATGAAAAAGCACTATTATTCATGTCGCCGCAAATAATTTTTTTAAACTTACATTGACTGTAATGTTGTTTTAATAGTAAAGCTTGTTCTTGCTGTTTCTTAAAAGCATTACTAATTTTTCTGAAAATGTACTTTGTTTTAGATTCATCCATTTTCTGAATTTCTTCATCATCAATATCTGTACTTATTTTAATAGATTGTAAGTGCATACTGTATACACGCAACGTATCAGTATCTTTTATAATATCTGCAAAAACGGCATTATTGGTAGAATTAGGAAAATTAATTACTCCTTTATCTATAATTTTGTACTTAGAAAAAATGGCATTACCAACAATTATGTTTTTTCCTTCTTTAAAAATTTGCTTGTATTTGTAAACAGAAAATTTAGTTTTTTCTAAATCGGAATATTCTTGAACACATAAAATATCTGGATTTTTATCTTCTACTAGCTTGGCAATTTGAGCAGGAATATTGGCTTTCTGATCCCATTTAAACTTATTAAACAAGCGAACATTATAACTCATAATTGTAAAATCGCTTGTAGCTTTTGGCAATTCTGTAGGTTGTAAATTATAAAATTTATTGATGAACGTAATTCCTAACAACAATACTAATCCGGAAACGAAAATGTATTTTTTTAATTGAATCAACCAATATATAAAAAACAACAAATTAAGAACCAAAAAGAGTGGTAAAAACAAAGTCAAAACACTTAAAAAAGGAAACCATTTCGGAGCCAAAAAAGGCAATAAATAAGCTATTAATGTAGCAATTACAAGCACTACATTAAAAAACAACATGGTTTTAGAAATAAATGATAAGCCTTTAAACACCTTTTATTTATTTGCTGCAAAAAGGAATTCTTTTTCCTCTTTTGTTAAACTGTCATAACCCGATTTACTTATTTTTTCTAAAATTTCGTCAATTTGTCTTTGTTGGAAATTTACATCCGAGACACGCACCGACTGGTATTTTTTTACCGGTTTGTTTTTATAAACTTTTTTAAATGTAGTGTTTTTTCTCTTTTTAAAAAGAAAAACCTCACTTAAATCAATTCCTTTTTTCATTAATATAGCAAAAATAAACCCAGCAATACTTCCTGATAAATGTGCGATATGTCCGCCTGTATTTTCTGTTAACAATTGAGAAACATCTATAAAAACATATAAAGCTGCTAAGTGCCAAATTTTTACATAACCAATTAAAGGCAAACGAATGTTATAATTTGGAGCATAAGTAGCAACTGCCATAAATATTGCCATAATTGAAGCACTTGCACCCACAATTAAGTTATCATAATTGAAGAAAAAACCATAGGCTACAAAAACCAATCCTGCGAAAAAACTTCCTAAAAAGTATACGGTTAGAAATTGTCTAGTATTAAAAAAGGTATAAAACAAAATACTGATGTAATACAAAAAAATCAGATTGAAAATTAAATGTATAATTTCGGAATGTAAAAATCCGTAAGTTAATAACGTCCATGGAAACCATATCACATCTTCATAATTAGAAGATAAAGCCAACCAACTTGGATATTGAAATTGATTAGAAGCAAAACTAAAAATGAAAGCAGACAAAATGAAAACCAAGATATTAATAAAAATTAATTTCTGAGAAACGTCTCCACTCTTATAGTGCTGTTTTATATCGTTAAATAAATTCATTTATTTCTAGTTGTTTTTATAATACCTGTTTTTATAATATTAATTCCAACGCGTATGTTTAAACTTATTATTTCGCCACAATAACATTAATATAAATCCTGTTAATGCGCCACCAACATGTGCAAAATGACCAACATTACCTCCTGCCGAAAACAAACCTGAAAAAAGTCCTATTACCACAATAATTGACACATAATATTTTGCTTTTATAGGAAAAGGAATAAACAACATCATGAATTCTACATTTGGAAACATAAAAGCAAAAGCTACCATCAAACCAAAAATTGCTCCTGATGCACCAACTGCTCTTGTATATCCTTTTGAAATTACATTCAAAAATGCTTGAGAATCAAAATTAGGATCCGTAATTTTATTAAATAGATTTGGATGAGCATCTATTAAAGGCTGTAAATAAACAGAATCTCCATCAACAATATTAGTCTTTAGTAATTTAGAAATATCTGCATCGGTAAAAACACCATTAGTTAGAACCTCAATACCATGATGAATTTCATAGTACTCAATTCCCATATTAAATAAAGAAGCTCCTAAACCACATACTATGTAAAAAAATAAAAACTTTTTGCCGCCCCAATAATGCTCTAGAGCAGAACCAAAAGTAACTAGAGCAAACATATTGAATAAAATATGCATAAATCCTGATTCCGTATCTAAACCAGCATGCATAAACATATGGGTAAAAGGTTGCCAAAATCTGAAATTTGCATTTTCGAAGTAATATTCAGAAAGTGTAATATAATTTTGAGGCATTACTTGACTCAAAATAAAAACAATCACGTTAATTATTAATAGTTGCTTTACAACTGGTGTCATATTGTTGAACATACTTAAAATCTTTTATCTAAATCTTCTGTGGTTAATGTAATAAATATAGGTTTATGAAAAGGGGAAACATTTGGATCTTTACACGCAAACAAACCATTCACGATGTTTTCTAATTCAATAGTATTCAAATATTTACCCGATTTCACTGCAACACTTTTTGCCATGAACTTAGAGATACTATCACTTAATGAAAAACTATCTTCTGGTAAATTTTCTTGCAAGTTATAAATTAAATCGTGTAAAATAGCATTGACTTCTGTATCAGCAATTTGCGAGGGTAAACCTGAGATAATCACCTCATCAAATCCCATCTTTTCAAAAGCAAAACCGATACCTTCTAGATTAGGTTGAATTTCCTTCAAATACATCATCTCTTCCCTAGAAAATTGAATTTCTAAAGGAAATAGTAATTGCTGACTACTAGCTTGTTGAACCGTTATATTGGTTAAAAACTGCTCGTACAAAATACGTTGATGGGCTCTGTTTTGATGAATGACTAACAAACCAGATTTCATACTTTTAATAATGTATTTTCTATTGAATTGGTACATTAAAGTCTGAGTTTCAACTGTTGTTTCATCAAAAAGTTTACTGGCCACTACTTCATTTTCAAAATTAGCGGTTGAAACTTCAAAAGTATCTTGCTTTAAATCGGTATACAAACTTTCCCAATGTGGCTGAGACACTGAACTTTTAGCATATGAAACTGATGAACTAGTATATTTTTTGGTTTCTGTTTCAGTAGCAAATGGATTATACGAGCTGTCAACTTGAATAACTGGAGTATCTAATGTTTTATCTTTATAATCGTACGGTACATCAAGAGTTGCATCTCTTTCAAAGTCTAAAACTGGTGCCACATTAAACATGCCTAAACTGTGTTTTACTGAAGAACGTAAAATGGCATACAACGCTTGTTCGTCATCAAACTTTACTTCCGTTTTGGTAGGATGAATATTAATATCAATAGTGTGTGGCGGCACTTCTAAGTATAAAAAATAACTAGGTTGATTATTGTCTTTCAGTAATCCTTCATAGGCATTCATAATCGCATGATGCAAAAACGGGCTTCTGATGAATCGGTTATTCACTAAAAAAAATTGTTCTGATCTGTTTTTCTTGGCAAATTCTGGTTTTCCTACGAAGCCGCTAATTTTTAATATTTCGGTTTCTTCTGCCACTGGCACTAATTTTTCATTAGTTTTACCTCCAAAAATATTTACAATGCGTTGACGGTAATTGGAACTCGGTAAATTAAAGACTTCACTTCCATTGCTAATCATTGTAAAACTAATATTCGGATGTGCCAAAGCCACACGTTCAAATTCGTCTATAATGTGTTTCAATTCTACATTATCTGATTTTAAAAAATTGCGACGTGCAGGAATATTGAAAAATAAATTTTTAACTAAAAATGAAGTTCCTTTAGGTAAAACCGCTACCTCTTGAGTAATTAATTTACTGCCTTCTATGATTAAGTGTATTCCTAACTCTTCTTGATCTTGTTTGGTTTTTAGCTCTACATGAGCGACAGCAGCAATAGAAGCTAATGCTTCACCACGAAACCCTTTAGTATGTAGTGCAAATAAATCTTCAGCGTGACGAATTTTTGAAGTAGCATGGCGTTCAAAACACAAACGTGCATCGGTAACGTTCATTCCTAAACCATTATCAATAACCTGAATTAGTGTTTTTCCAGCATCTTTTACAATTAATTTAATTTCAGTGGCTTTCGCATCAACAGCATTTTCAACCAATTCTTTTACGACAGAAGCAGGTCGTTGAACGACTTCTCCTGCTGCAATTTGATTGGCAACATGATCAGGTAATAATTGTATAATTCCAGACATTAATCTGATGTATTTTATGTTAAGTTAAACTACAAATTTATGAAATTTATAACTGGTTTTTGTGGTGAAAAAAACAGAAATTTATAAAAGTTAGTAACAATAATCACTTTTTTAATATAATTTCTTTCCTATCGAAAGTGAGTATATTTTCGTTTTGTAATTCGTTAATTAAGACATTCAAAGTAGGTCGAGACAACCCAATTAATGAAGCTATATCTTTTTGAGTGTAAGGATGCCTGATCACTTTATCGCCTGTTATTGCATTGGTAAATCCGTAATCGTCTGCTAATTCTTTTATAAATTCTAACAAACGTGTTTTGGCATCTTTAAACAACATAATTTGCAAACGGCGTTCCAATTTTTTAAATCGGTAACCTATGAATTTGTATATTTTTAAACTAAACTCGTTGTTTCTTCGAAGCATTTCATACATCACATCCAATTTAATCACACAAATTGAAGTATCACTATCTAATGCTTGCGCAAATTCGTTGCGCTTTTCTTCACCTAAAATAGCTTTTTCGCCAAAAATTTGTCCTTTTACTAAAATAGCTGTAACAATTTCTTCTCCGTCTTCAGTAGTATATCCTACTTTAACTTTTCCTTGATTAATTAAAAATACTTTATTAGCAGCATCTTCTTCAAAATAAACATAATCGCCTTTTTTCAAAAAACTGAAGTTGTGTTCTTTGGCAAAATCTTTAAATCGGTGTGGACAAAGAATTTGAAAAACATCAATATTATCGAAAAACCAAATAGAATTATTCATAAAACTGCTTTTCATCAAATATAAAAAAAACTCTCAAGCGATTGAGAGTTTTATAATTTTATTATGAAAGTTATTTAAAACTTCTTATTTAAGTCTATCATTTTAATAGCTGCGATAGCTGCTTCGATACCTTTATTTCCATGCTTTCCTCCACTTCTATCGATAGATTGTTGCATCGTATTGTCTGTTAACACACAAAAAATAGTTGGAATATCATACAGTAAATTTAAATCTTTCATGCCTTGTGTCACACCTTCGCAGACAAATTCAAAATGCATGGTTTCACCTTTAATTACACAACCAATAACAATTACTGCGTCTAATTCTAATTTTTCATGCATTTGACGTGCACCAAAAATCAATTCGAAACTTCCAGGCACATTCCAACGATTTATGTTTTCTGGTAAAGCACCACAATCTGTTAAAGCGGTAACTACACCATTATATAAACCTTCCGTTACATTATCATTCCATTCTGAAACAACAATCCCAAACCGAAAATCTTTCGCGTTTGGGATTGTGTTTTTATCATACTGAGATAAATTTTTATTCTCTGTTGCCATTATTTTTCTAATGAAGCAATTAAAACATCAACTGTACTTCCTTCTTGAGAAGTTTCGTATTTTTCTTTAATCGTTTTTAAATATCCTAAAGCTTCATCGTTTTTCTTTAACAAAATAGCAATGTTAGCCGCTTTCATTAAAAATCTTGGAGTTGAGAAATCATTATCTTCTAAATTAGCAGCTTCAACATATAAACTTAATGCTTCTTCATTGTTATTTAATTCAGAATTTGCATCACCTTTAGCACCAATAGCAAGCGCTAATAAGTTTTTTTCTGTAGTTGAAAAATTATCTAAATGCTCAATTGCTTTTTTGAAATCTTTTAAATGTAAGCAAGCCATACCCGCAGAGTATTCTGCTAAATTAGCAGCTTTAGTTCCAGAATATTCAGAAATAATTCCTTCAAATCCTAATTTACCTTCACCACCTTTTAAAGACAATTTGAATAAAGAATCTTGCTTTTCAGTAGCATCAACAGCTTGCTGAAAATACAATTGAGCTTGATTCATTTCTTTAAAAGCTTCTTCTTGCTTTGGAGTAGCAATGTATTTATCGAATAAAATATAGCCCAAAGTCGCAATAGCTACAGTTGCAATAACACCTAAAATTGCTTTTTGGTTTCTTATTACCCAATCTTCTGTTTTGTTTGCGGTTTCATCTAATGTATTAAAAACACCAGCAGTTGTGCTTTCGTTTTCGTTTACATTAATTTCTTCTACAGTTGTATCAAATGCAGGATCTTTTTCTACTTCAGGTTTTGGTGATTTATAACCTCTTTTATTATATGTTGCCATTTAACTAAAATTTTATTAGAGGTGCAAAAATATACTTTTTATTTAAATTTAAAAGTTCTTTTATTTATATTTTTAAAAATTGAGCTTACATTTGTACTCGAAAGTGGAATTTTCTACACTTTTTAACAAAAAAAGCGTGATTTTAAAAAAACTATCTTTACTCAATTACAAAAATATTGCCGAAAATTCTTTTGAGTTTGAAAGCAAGATTAATGCTATAGTGGGAAAAAACGGCATCGGAAAAACAACCATTTTAGATGCCATTTATCATTTAGCGGTTGGAAAAAGCTATTTTAATCCGCTTTCCACTCAAAACATCAGACATGGTGAAGAATTTTTTGTTATTGATGGCGTTTTCGAAAAAGAAAACAGAACGGAACAAATTATTTGCAGTTATAAAAAAGCACAAAAAAAAATATTAAAAAGAAATGGTAAAATTTACGAGAAATTCTCTGAACATATTGGTTTGATTCCGATAGTGATTATTTCGCCAAGTGATACTGATTTAATTGTAGAAGGCAGCGAAACCAGAAGAAAATTTATTGATAACGTCATTTCAACTTTTGATGTTACCTATTTGAATACTTTAATCAATTATCAAAAAACATTACAACAACGTAATGCATTACTAAAATATTTTGCACTAAATCAGGTTTTTGACGCGGACAATTTAAGCATCTACAATGAACAATTATCTGAATTTGGACAAATCATTTTTTCGAAAAGAAAAGTGTTTTTAGAAAAATTCGTACCTGTTTTTCAAGAACTCTATGAAGTCATTTCTGAAAATGCAGAAAAAGTATCTATTGAATATGATAGCCAATTGCATTTTGATACTTTAGACAATTTGTTACACCAAAATCTTCAAAAAGACAGAATTACTCAATATACCACTGTTGGCATTCATAAAGATGATATTTTATTTCATATTTCTGGTTTTCCAGTGAAGAAATTCGGGTCGCAAGGCCAACAAAAATCCTTTTTAATCGCGTTAAAATTAGCCCAATTCGATTTTATAAAAAAGCATACAAAAACTTTACCTATTTTGCTTTTTGATGATATTTTTGATAAATTAGATGCTTTTAGAGTACAACAAATTGTAAATATGGTAAATGATGATGTTTTTGGACAAATATTCATTTCCGACACCCATCCTGAACGAACGGAAAACATTATAAAACAAACACATAAAAGTTATAGAATATTTAATATCTAAAAAACATGAAAAACGTAAGAACCCTTATCGCAACAGCAATTATCAGCTTATCAATCAGTTGCACCAATAGCCAAAGTTTCAAAAGTGTTGATGCAACAGCATTTAAAGCTACAATTACTAAAACAGATGACGCACAAATTTTAGATGTAAGAACACCAGGCGAATATGCCAACGGGAAAATTGCTGATGCTAAAAATGCAGATTGGAACGGAGATACTTTTGATGCCGATGTTGCTAATTTAGACAAATCAAAACCCGTTTTCGTATATTGTTTAAGTGGTGGAAGAAGTAAAAAAGCTGCAAATCATTTAGTAGAATTAGGTTTCAAAAATGTTATAGAATTAGATGGCGGTTACATGGCATGGGAAAAAGCAAATCCGAAAACAAATGCAGTTTGGACAGGTATGACTCAAGAAGACTACAACAAACTGATGGTTTCAGACAAAACAGTTGTGATTGATTTTTATGCCGAATGGTGTGGGCCATGCAAAAAAATGGCGCCTTATTTAGATAAAATGAGTAAAGAATTAGCAGATAAAGTAATTATTCACCGAATTGATGCCGATAAAAATAAATCTTTATTTAACGCTTTAGGTTACCAAGGCTTACCAGTTGTAATTGTAATTAAAAACGGAAAACAAACCTTCTTTAAAAACGAATTCGTTAGCGAAGAAGATTTGAAAAAAGCATTATAAAAAGTTCTCAGTCTCAGTTTTCACATATAGAAAGCTCAAAAAATTATACCATGAATATTACGAAACAACAAGCCTTAAAAAAATATAACACTTTTGGAATTGAAGCATTTGCGACTGAATTTTGTGAAATCAATTCGGTTTCAAATTTAGCTGAAGTTTTAAAAGAAAATCAACAAAAAAAACTTTTTATTTTAGGCGGTGGAAGCAACATGCTTTTGACTCAAAATATTGATGCTTTGGTTTTACACATTAACAACAAAGGCATCGAAGTGATTGATGAAACAGATGATTTTGTTTGGGTAAAAGGAAATGCAGGTGAAGTTTGGCATGAATTCGTACAATATTGTATCCAACATAATTATGGTGGAATTGAAAATTTATCTTTAATTCCAGGAAATGTTGGCGCTACTCCAATTCAGAATATTGGCGCGTATGGTGTAGAAATTAAAGATACATTTGTTTCGTGTGAAGCGATGAAAATCAACTCGCAAGAAATTAGAACTTTTGATAAAGAAGCTTGTAAGTTTGGGTACAGAGAAAGTGTTTTTAAAAATGAATTAAAAAACCAATTTGTAATTTTATCGGTTACTTTTAAACTTACAAAAAACAAACACAAACTCAATACGTCTTACGGCGCAATAGATACAGAATTGGAGAATATGGGCATCAAAAACCCAACGATACAAGATGTAAGCAAAGCTGTAATTGCGATTCGAGAAAGCAAATTACCTAATCCGAAAGAACTAGGAAATAGCGGAAGTTTCTTTAAAAACCCGATAGTTCCAATAGAAATTTACGAAAAAGCCAAAGCAAATTATCCGGAAATCCCACATTATCCAGTTTCAGAAACGCATGTTAAAGTTCCTGCAGGATGGCTAATTGAACAAGCTGGATTTAAAGGCAAACGTTTTGGCGATGCAGGCATTCACACCAAACAAGCTTTAGTTTTAGTCAATTATGGAAATGCTACAGGAAATGAAATTTGGACTGTAGCACAAAACATTCAACAAACTATATTGGAAAAATTCGGAATTAGTATCGAAGCGGAAGTGAATGTAATTTGATGTACAATTCGGGATTAACAATTTGTGTTTTTGGAGTAAAAGCTAGTTTCTCTAACCTCCAATCGCAAAAAATTAAACTTGAAATTATAAACAAATAAGCCTAAATTTGCACAACTTTTAAAAGAAACATGGAAACCATTTTATTTATACTTTTTATTGCATTTTTAGTTTTTTTCGTCATTCAATTAGTGTATCACGCTTTTGTTTTCACTCGTTTTTCTTTTGTGCAACCCAAAAAAGGAACACCTAAAAACATTCCCGTTTCGGTACTTGTATGTGCCAAAAATGAATACGAAAATTTACAAAAAAACCTTCCAATATTGGTTTCTCAAAAGTATCCAAACTACGAATTAGTTTTAATTGACGATGCTTCAAGTGACGATACTTTAGAATTATTTGAAGAATATGAAAAGCAATATGCATTTATTAAATTGGTTAAAGTTAAAAACAACGAAGCATTTTGGGGAAATAAAAAATTTGCTTTAACCTTAGGAATTAAAGCTGCAAAAAATGAATACTTATTGTTTACAGATGCCGATTGTTATCCAACTTCTGAAAATTGGATTTCTGAAATGACTGCACATTTTTCTTCAAAAAAGACTATCGTTTTAGGCTATGGGGCATACGAAAAAATTAAAGGTTCGTTTTTGAATAAAATCATTCGCTACGAAACAGTTTTAACCGCCATTCAATATTTTTCTTGGGCAAAAATTGGCAAACCTTACATGGGTGTTGGTCGTAATTTAGCTTATAAAAAATCGGAATTTTTTAATGTGAATGGATTTATCAATCATATTCGCGTGCGTTCTGGAGACGATGATTTATTTATTAACGAAGCTGCAAATAGCGAAAATACATCCGTTAGTTATCATCCTGAAAGTTTTACATATTCTAAACCAAAAACAAAGCATAAAGACTGGTTCAATCAGAAAAGAAGACATGTTTCAACCGCAAAACATTATAAAGGTTTTGATAAATTTCAATTGGCATTATTTTTTATTTCACAAGTACTTTGCATTACTTTGGCAATAATTTTGCTATCTTTTCAATACAATTGGATTATTGTAGCTAGCGTTTTAGGTTTTAGATATATTTTTAACTGGATTGTTTTTGGTTATGGGGCTGCAAAATTAAACGAAAAAGACGTAATTATTTGGTATCCAATTTTTGAATTAATTTTAATCATCACACATCTTAGGGTGGCATTTACCAATCTGATTTTTAAACCTGTACATTGGAAATAAAACAAGAAAAAATATTAAAAAACATCCAAAAAGCAAAATTGGGCGATCAAGTTGCTTTTACTTTTCTTCTCGATTTTTATTGGAATGAAGTGTACGGTTACATGCTAAAACGTACGGAAAATGAAACCGATACAGACGATATTGTTATAGAAACTTTCGCAAAAGCTTTTGATAAAATTAGTACTTACAATCCAGAATTTGGTTTTAATACATGGCTAATTACTATTGCAAAAAACGTACATATCGATTTACTTCGAAAGAAAAAATCGACCTTGTTTTTAGAAATTACAGATGAAGAAGACAGTTTAGCGAATCAGGTTTTAGATGACACACCCACCATTGAAGACAAACTGATTACAGAACAAAACCTATCGCAATTATTACAACAAATTAAACAGTTAAAACCTGCTTACCAAGAAGTGATACAACTGCGCTATTTTCAAGAAATGACGTATCAAGATATGGCAGAACAGTTAAACGAACCGCTGAATAATATCAAAATCAAACTACTTCGGGCTAAAAAATTATTAGCGGAAATTATTAGCGGAAAATAGATTTTTACATCATAAAAATTTTCATTAGGTTTGGCAAAACTTACAAACCAAATGGATAACTTTACTTTTTCAGAAAAACTCAAATATCTTTTCTCAATTCCAGTAATCATTGCCGCTCTCGGCTATTTTGTTGATATTTACGACTTATTACTTTTCGGAATTGTTCGTGTACCCAGTTTAAACACTTTAGGATTAGATGCAGATAAAGTAGGAACAACTATTATCAATTGGCAAATGTCTGGTTTACTACTTGGTGGTATTCTTTGGGGAGTTTTAGGTGATAAAAAAGGACGACTTTCTGTTTTATTTGGATCTATATTAGTGTATTCTTTAGCCAATATTGCTTGTGGATTTTTGCCGCAATTTCCAAAAGAAAACATCGTATCAATTTATGCCGCATTGCGTTTTATTGCCGGAATTGGTTTGGCAGGAGAATTAGGTGCTGGAATTACATTAGTTTCCGAATCGCTACCTAAAAGTTTACGCGCTATAGGAACTTCAATTGTAGCTGGCTTTGGATTATTAGGAGCTGTTGTAGCACAGTTAACGGTACAAATGACATCAGAATGGACCACTTCCTATTTCATTGGTGGTGGTTTAGGTTTGGTTTTACTAGTATTAAGAGTAAGTGTATCTGAATCTGGGATTTACAAAGATATCGCACACGATTCATCCGTAAAAAAAGGAAATTTCTTTCTGTTGTTCAACTCTAAAGATCGGTTTATAAAATATCTAAAATGCATTTTAATTGGCTTACCTACTTGGTATTGTATTGGAATTTTAGCATTATTAGCAAATCAATTTGCAACTGTAATGAAGATTGAAAATTTAGTACCCGGAAAAGCAATTATGTGGGCTTACATTGGAATTTCAGCTGGAGATTTTGCAAGTGGATTTATTTCTCATTATTTTAAATCAAGAAAAAAAGCTATTTTTTATATGCTACTTTTCACCATAATTGGAGTAGCGTTATTGCTTTCCGGTTTCGCGAAAACAGAAAATTCTTATTACTTTTTTTGTGCTTGGTTCGGATTAGGAACAGGATATTGGGCTATGTTTGTAACGGTTGGCGCAGAACAATTTGGAACTAACATAAGAAGCACCGCTGCAACCACAATTCCGAATATGGTTAGAGGCTTGCTACCTGTTATGATTATTGGTTTTGACTTTTTTAAACCTATTTCTGGAATTATTAATAGTGCAATAATTGTGGGAATTATTGTTTTCCTTTTAGCCATTTACGCTACTTTAACCATTGCAGAAACGCACGACATAGACATGAATTACACAGAATAATTTAATGAAATTGTTTTTTTATTGAATTTTTGGCACGATTTTTTATTATAGTTTACATTATACGCAAGTATCAACCTTAAAAACTATATATTATGTCAAATTTCAACGTACAAAACAAAGAATGGCTAGACATTGCCTTCGAAAACAGAAACAAGGCTTACGGAGCTTACCAATTAAGAAAAGAAAGTGATACTACTACCATCAAAGCGATGCTTATCACTTTCGGAGCACTAGCAATTGGAATTGGATTATTTTCATTTACGTCTCCAGAACCTAAATATGAGGAAACAATAAACTGTCCATTAACACCAGTAGAAAAAATAAGATTAGTAAAAATAAAACCTATAGTTGAAACAAAACCAATCTTAAAAAAGGGAACAGAAAAACCAAAGTTAAATCTAACTCCTGATAAGGTTCCACCTGTTGTTGTTAATGAACTAGAGGTAAAACCAATTCCGCAACCTGAAAATCCAGATACATCAAGTCCTTATAATCCAAACGGAATTGAAAATGGAAATCCGTTGCCTGCTGGCAATCCAAACGGAACAGACCCAAAACCAACAAGTTCAACTAATGGAACAGGAACAACAACACCTTCAAATAACCTTTACACAGGTGTTTTAGGAGTAGAAGCCAGTTTTCCTGGTGGAATTGATAAATTTAGAGCGTTTATTGCAGACAATTATAAAGTGCCTGAAACTTTTGATAAAGATTTCTTATTGATAGAATTGGTTTTTGTGATTGAAAAAGATGGCTCTATGACCGACATTAAAATGATAGGTAAAGGAGATAAAGCCCTAGAAAAAGAAGCCATAAGAGTTTTAAAAGCTATGAAGAAAAAATGGACACCAGGCAAAGTAAATGGTGAAACTGTTAGAAGCGAAAAAAGACTTCCAATAAAAATTAATCTTACAGAAATAGAAGATTAATTTCTTTAAAATAGATCGGTTATGAATCCACAAAATAGAAATTATTTTGTGGATTTTTTATGATTTGTTTTCATAATGTGTTTTGTATATTTGCAAGAGATTTTTAGAAATTAATTATGGCTACAGAAAGCGTATTTCCACCTACTCCAAAACCAAAATGGTTGCGTGTAAAATTACCTGTTGGACAAAAATATACAGAACTTAGAGGTTTAGTTGACAAATACAAATTAAACACAATTTGTGCTTCTGGAAGTTGCCCGAATATGGGTGAATGTTGGGGAGAAGGAACGGCTACATTTATGATATTAGGAAATATTTGCACCCGTTCTTGCGGATTTTGTGGTGTGAAAACTGGTCGCCCTGAAAATGTAGATTGGGAAGAACCAGAAAAAGTGGCGCGTTCAATCAAAATAATGAACATCAAGCATGCTGTAATTACAAGTGTAGACAGAGATGATTTGAAAGATATGGGTACAATTATTTGGGCTGAAACAGTAAAAGCGATCCGAAGAATGAACCCAAAAACAACTTTAGAAACATTAATTCCAGATTTTCAAGGAAGCGAAAAACATCTAGATAAAATTATTGAAGTGGCTCCAGAAGTCGTTTCCCATAATATTGAAACCGTAAGAAGACTAACTCGAGAAGTTAGAATTCAAGCTAAATACGACAAAAGTTTAGCCGTATTAAAATACTTAAAAGAACAAGGCTTAAATCGAACTAAATCGGGTATTATGCTTGGTTTAGGAGAAACGGAAGAAGAAGTTATTCAAACTTTACATGATTTAAAAGAAGCAAAAGTAGATGTAGTTACAATTGGGCAATATTTACAACCTAGTAAAAAGCATTTACCTGTAAAAGAGTTCATCACACCTGAACAGTTTGAAAAATACGAAAAAATTGGCAAAGAATTAGGTTTCATTCATGTGGAAAGTGGTCCGTTAGTGCGTTCTTCTTATCATGCTGAAAAACACATTCATTAATTTCAGGTGTAAGACAAAATTAAATTCAACAAAATAACAAGATAAAATTTGAAAATTCGTGTCGCTATAAATGGTTTTGGAAGAATTGGAAGAAATTTATTTCGACTATTACTGAATCATCCCAACATAGAAGTTGTTGCCATAAATGATATCGCGGATAGTAAAACCATGAGTCATTTAGTTAAATACGACAGTATTCATGGTGTTTTACAGCGAAATATTTCATTAGAAAACGAATCGTTACTTATAGATGATTTAAAATTTCAATTTTTTCATGAAAGTGACATATCAAAACTACCTTGGAAATCTTTGGAAATTGATATAGTAATTGAAGCAACAGGAAAATTTAAAACTACAGAAACGGCTCAATTACACCTTATTGCAGGTGCAAAAAAAGTTATTTTATCTGCTCCACCAGAAGACGACAAAATTAAAACAGTTGTTTTAGGCGTTAATGAACACATTTTGGATGGTTCGGAAACAATTATTTCTAATGCGAGTTGTACTACAAATAATGCTGCTCCCATGTTAAAAATAATTCAAGAATTATGCGGCATTGAGCAAGCGTACATAACAACGGTTCACTCCTACACTACAGATCAAAGTTTACACGACCAACCGCATAAAGATTTACGTCGTGCCCGAGGAGCCTCGCAATCTATAATTCCAACTACAACTGGAGCAGCAAAAGCTATTACTAAAATTTTCCCAGAATTAGACGGTAAAATTGGAGGATGTGGCATTCGTGTTCCTGTACCAGATGGTTCATTAACCGATATTACTTTCAATGTAAATCGAAAAGTTACAATTGAAGAAATAAATTTGGCTTTTAAGAATGCTTCAGAAAATGAATTAAAAAACATTTTATCATATACAGAAGACCCAATAGTTTCTGTTGATATTATTGGAAATACAAACTCATGTGTTTTTGATGCACAGCTTACTTCCGTAATTGATAAAATGGTTAAAATTGTAGGCTGGTATGATAATGAAATAGGCTATTCATCGAGACTTGTCGACTTAATACTTGTTTTTCAAAAAAAAAATAGTATTTTTAGCCACATTTAATACCTGTTTTGAAACTAAATAATGAAAAAACTTTTTTTCTTACTCACTTTTTTCTCTTTATTTACCTTTTCTCAAAGTAAGAAAAACCATCTCGACAGCATTAATTATTTTTTAGAATTAGCCAATTATTCATATGAAGAAAAATACAATTCTAAAGACGCTATAAAATATGCGCAAAAAGCCATAGAATTTTCAAAAGCAACTAAAAACAATGAAAAACTATATGACTCCTATTATTTTTTAGGCAGTCTACACTTAGAAAACAATAATTATAACGATGCAATTATTAACTTAATTAAGTGTTCTAATTATTATGAAATTAATAAAATATCTTCTTCAAAAGTTGCTAAAATTAACTACACGCTTGGTACTTTATATTTAGAAAAAAGAAAATTTTCTATTGCAAAAATGTACTTTAATAAAGCTTATTCAATTTACAACCAAACGAATTCTAGCGAAGCGTTTCCTTTGTTAGAACTTCAAAAAGGCTTAACGCTAAAAGCCAGCAATAAACTAGATGAAGCAATTGATGTTTTCAAAGATATTGCAGAAAACAATAAAGATATGGAAAGCAGTAAAATTGAAGCTGTTTTTCAATTAAGTAAAATTTATTATTTAAAGAAAGATTATAAAAAAGCACTAACTTATTCTAAAAAAGCATTAGATTTAGTAGAAAATAATTCTGTGGGAATTTCTAAAAAGAAAATTTTAAACAACCTTATTTTAATTAGTGAAAAATTAGAAGACTATAAATTATCTAACGCGTATTTAAAACAATATCTGACTTTAAATGAAATTAAAAATAACTCAAGTATCACAAACACAGAATTTTTAATTAACAAAAAAGAGCACGACAATCAGTTAGAAATTGTGGAGAAATTGGAAAAAGAGAAAAACGACCAATTGAAATCCATTCGCTTTTCCAGATTAATTAGCATCATGAGTATTGTATTGATAGCTATTTTATCCTTATTAAGTTTTTCATTATATAAGAACAATAAAATCAGAACTTTTACTTACAAACTTTTACAAGATAAAAACAAAGAACTTACCGAACAAAAAGAAAAAGCAGAATTTGCATCGAAGGCAAGATCTGAATTTTTATCGACTGTAAGTCACGAATTAAGAACTCCATTAAATGCGATAAATGGAATAACATATTTGTTACTTCAAGAAAAACCAAAAAAAAGTCAGCTTAACTATTTAAAATCTTTAGAATTTTCTGGAAATTATTTGTTAAGTTTCATTAATGATATTTTAGAAATCAATCGATTAGAATCTAACAATGTACATGTTGAAAAAATCAAATTTAACATGGTAGAATTGGCTAAAAACATCAATCAATCATTTGGTGGTTTTATAAGTAAAAACAACATTACTTTTAAGTTAGACTTGAACATAAAAGGGAATGAAAACTTGATTGGCGACCCTACAAAACTATCCCAGATATTAATTAACTTAATTAACAATTCTATTAAGTTTACAAAAAACGGAAATGTAACTTTGCGCATTACAACTATTGCCGAAAAAAATGATCATGTTACCTTACAATTTGTAGTGGAAGACAATGGAATCGGAATACCTGAAGACAAAATTGAAAATATTTTTGATAGTTTTTCTCAAGGCTCAGTAGAAATTAATAGAACTTATGGAGGAACAGGATTAGGACTTTCAATTGTTAAAAAAATTATTGAAATTTTAGGTAGTGAAATTCATTTAGAAAGTAAAGTAAATGAAGGAACAAAATTTTACTTCAATTTGAATTTCAACAAATCAGATATTAAAACCATTTCTAGTATTGAAGTAAGCCAGATTGTATCACACGATAACTTAAAGAACAAAACTGTTTTATTGGTTGAAGACAACAAAATCAATCAAATGATTACAAAGAAAATGGTGGAAAATAAAGGGATGATTTGTACTATTATCGATAACGGAGAAGACTCAATTACTACCATGCAAAAGGAAAAATTCGACATTGTTTTGATGGATGTGCATTTACCTGGAATTAACGGAACGGAAGCAACTGCAGAAATTAGAAAATTTGATACGACTACACCAATTATTGCTTTAACAGCTATTTCGCTAAATGAAAACAGAGAAATGTTATTGTCTTTCGGTATGAATGATGTGGTAACAAAACCTTTTGCACCAGAACATTTCTACAATGTAATTAGTTCTTATTTCCCTTCTTAATTATCTTAAAAATCGTCTCTTGAAAATCTAATTCGGCTTCTAAAAACATAGAGGTTATGGGTAAATAATATAACTTTTCCGAATTAATTTTTCCGTTTAAACGCATAAAATCTTTTTCAGTTGTAACCAGTATTTTGTCTTGAGCTAAATCATTTAAGACCGCTATTTCCTGTTCCGAAAAATTATGATGATCGGGATAAATCATAACCTTATCTTTTCCAGAGTTCAAATAATCAACAAAGTATTTAGGCTTTGCAATTCCGGCTACAATTACTTTTTCTTTAGAAATTATTTCAGAAACTGGTAAAGTGGAATGTAAACTTAAAACTTTTGTATCATAATGAATGGCCGTAAAGAAAACCGGAACTTCTACCTGCAATTTTTGTTTTACTTTTTCCTGTTCTTGACTAGAAAGCGAGGCAGGACATTTCGTTACAACAACAACATTAGCACGCTTTTTTCCCATTGCACTTTCACGCAAATCTCCAAAAGGCAAAATAAAATCTTCAGAAAACAAGTCATCATAAGCCGTTAATAAAACATAAAAACTAGCTTTCACTTTTCGGTGTTGAAAAGCGTCGTCAAGTAAAATTACATTTGGATTGTTTATAGAAATTAAATTTTCAATACCTGTTCGTCTGTCTTCACAAACCGCAACTGCAACATCTGGAAATTTAGTATGAATTTGGTACGATTCGTCACCTAATTCGACAGCAGTGCTAGCGTCATTTGCTAACACAAAACCTTTCGTACTTCGTTTATAACCACGACTTAATACCGCCACTTTATATTTTTCCTTTAATAATCGAATTAAGTATTCTGTATGAGGTGTTTTTCCAGTTCCGCCAGCACTTAAATTTCCGATAGCGATTATGGGTAAATCATAACTTTTACTTGTAAATAAACCCATATCGTAAAGCCAATTTCTAAAAAAAGTGACTATCCAATATATAATTGCGATGGGAAAAAGTATTTTTCTTATTAATTTCATATGAAGCTAATTATTATTTTATATTTGTCATATGGTATAGCTTTATTATAGATAGGTGTCTATCTCAGCAATTTTATTTTCATTTGTTTTCGATGATTTTCAATTGCAAGCAAACGCTTTTTTTGTGGCTATTTCATACTACGAAAATAAGTTTTTTTATCTTTGAAACTATAAAATTAGAAAAAACTCATGCAATTATCTGAAATAACGAAACATTTGGAGCAATTAGCACCGTTAGCTTACGCCGAAGACTTTGACAATGTTGGTCTTTTAGTAAGTCACACCAACGATATTACAGGGATTTTGGTTTGTCATGATGCTTTAGAAGAAGTGATTGAGGAAGCTATTTCTAAAAATTGCAATTTGGTAGTTTGCTTCCATCCTATTTTGTTTTCTGGCTTGAAAAAAATTACTGGGAAAAATTATGTTGAAAGAGCAATCATTAAAGCGATAAAAAACGACATTGCCATTTACTCTGTACATACGGCTTTAGACAATCATCAAAATGGGGTGAATAAAATTTTTTGCGATGCCTTAGGAGTAACCCATACAAAAGTTTTAATCCCGAAACAAAACTTCATACATAAATTGGTAACTTATACCAAACCTGAAAACGTAAATCAATTAAAAGCCGCTTTATTCGATGCTGGTGCCGGAACGATTGGTAATTATGACAATTGTAGTTTTATTTCCTCTGGAATTGGGTCTTTTAAAGGAAACGATGCCAGCAATCCAGTAATCGGAGAAAAAAACATCCTACAAAAAGAAGCCGAAATAAAAATTGAAGTCACATTTGAAAAACACCTTCAAAACAACATTTTAAAAGCCCTTTTCACCAATCATTTGTATGAGGAAGTGGCTTATGAAATTTACAAAACTGAAAATGAACACCAAAATATTGGTTTAGGAATGATTGGCGAATTAGAACACGCTATGAAACCCGCCGAATTTTTACAATTTGTAAAAGATAAAATGGAATGTGGCGGCATTCGTCATAGTCAATTTTTACCTAACGAAATAAAAAAAGTAGCAGTTTTAGGAGGCAGTGGAAGTTTCGCTATAAAAAATGCAATTTCTGCTGGTGCTGATGCCTTTTTAACCGCAGATTTAAAATACCATCAGTTTTATGAAGCCGAAAACAAGCTGCTTTTAGCAGATATTGGCCATTTTGAAAGTGAAAGGTATACAAAAAACTATATTGTTGACTTTCTTAAAGAAAAAATCACTAATTTTGCAATCATTTTATCAGAATTAAATACAAATCCCGTTAAATATTTTTAACAATATGGCAAATACAAAAGAACTAAGCGTAGAAGAAAAGTTAAGAGCAATTTATGCCTTACAATTAATCGATTCTAAAATTGACGAAATTAGAAACGTAAGAGGTGAATTACCTTTAGAAGTGGAAGATTTAGAAGATGAAGTAGCCGGATTATCTAAGCGTTTAGAAAAATTGAACGACGATTTAAATGCTATCGATCATCAAGCAAAAGAAAAAAAGAACAATATTGATGACCACAAAGCAGCAATAAAAAAATATACAGAGCAACAAAAAAATGTGCGAAATAATAGAGAATTTAATTCTTTATCTAAAGAAATTGAGTTTCAAGAATTAGAAATTCAATTGGCTGAAAAGCACATTAAAGAAATGAAAGTTTCTTTGGAAAATAAAAAGGAAATTATCAATCAAACCAAAGAAAAGTTAGAAAGCAAGCAAAATCACTTAAAGCATAAAAAAGCAGAATTGAGTGATATTATGGCTGAAACTGAAAAAGATGAAAATTTCTTGATAGAAAAATCTAAAGAATATAGAGAAAAAATTGAAGAGCGTTTATTAGCAGCTTACGACAGAATTAGAGGAAGTGTCATTAACGGATTAGCAGTTGTTTCTATTGAGCGTGGCGCTTCTGCAGGTTCATTCTTCACAATTCCACCTCAAACACAAATGGAAATTGCTGGTAGAAAGAAAATTTTAACCGATGAGCACAGTGGACGTATTTTAGTTGACACTATTTTAGCCGACGAAGAAAAAGAAAAAATGGAAAAAGTTTTCGCCAAAATGTAATAGTAAAAATCCCTTATCTTTTCTCAAAACAATACGGGATATTTATATTTAAGAAACCCTTCAAGTGTTCAAAACTCTTGAAGGGTTTTCTATTAAGTAACAAATTTCTAAATTCTAATTTCAAGTTTCTAACTTCAAAATACTATCTTTGCCAAATGGAAGAGCAATTAGTACGCATCAATAAATATTTATCCGAATCAGGATTTTGTTCCCGTAGAGAAGCAGACCGCTTATTAGAAGAAGGCAGAATAACTATTAACGGAAAAACACCAGAATTGGGCACAAAAGTCGCACCAGGCGATGAAGTTCGTGTTAATGGCGAATTGGTAACCAATGCGAATAAAAAACCTATTTATTTATCTTTCCACAAACCAGCTGGAATTGAATGCACGACCAATCAAAATATTCCAGATAACATTGTAGATTACATAAATTATCCAGAACGTGTTTTTCCTATCGGAAGATTAGACAAAGCCAGTGAAGGTTTAATTTTTATGACGAATGATGGCGACATTGTAAACAAAATTTTGCGCGCGAGAAACAATCACGAAAAAGAATATATCGTGACAGTTGACAAACCTATTACAGATGTTTTCATTAGACAAATGAGTAATGGCTTACCAATTTTGGACACAATTACAAAGAAATGTAAAGTGGAAAAAGTAAGTCAATTTGTGTTTAAAATTGTTTTAACACAAGGCTTAAACCGACAAATTCGTAGAATGTGCGAATATTTAGATTACGAAGTAACTTCCTTAAAAAGAATTAGAATTATCAATATAACTCTAGATGTTCCCGTTGGCAAATACCGCCCGTTAACCGACAAAGAAATTATCGAATTAAATACACTTATTGAACCTTCAAGTAAAACTGAAGATGCTAGTATTTTAAGAGATAAAAAAACCAATTACGGCAGTAGAAATTACGACAAAAGGAATAGATAGTTTTTGGGCGTTACCCTTTGGGTCGTGTCTTCCGCTATATTCCCGATGAAAAATCGGGAGATGCCGCTACAACCACTAACGCAAATTCGTTTTCATTTAGATCACTAATTCCATCTGATAATCGTCCATAATGTAATTATTTCCGATATCAATTACTTCATCTTTTGTGATTGCAAAACCTAATTTTTGATAGAAAAACTGGGCTTTATTGTATTTGTTTACATTTAAAAAAACTCCTTTTTGCTGGTTTTTTTTAGCAATTTTCACCACTTCATCAATCATAAATCTTCCGAAACCTTTCCCTTGAGTTTCTGGTAACAAATAAATTTTATGAATTTTAAGCCAACCGGTTTCTTTACAATTCAATTCGTAAGCTACAAATCCGACTTTATTACTAGCCTCAACTAATAATTCGAAAACCTGCCCATTATCCATTTGATTACTTAAATTTTCAATAGAATAAAAGTTATCCAACATATAATTTAATTGCTCAATTGATAAGATTTCTCCATACGTAGAAGGCCAAATTGCATATGCCAAATCTTTAATTATTGGCAATTGAGTTTTATTTATTTTTTCTAAATATATCATAATAAAAAAGGCAATCACATAAAATGCAATCACCTTCAAATTTATAAATTTTAATTAAATATCTAATAAATGAGATGCTGAAACAAGTTCAGCATGACAAAAATCAAAATTACGCTTGTCCGGTTGGTCCGAAATTTAAGGGCATTGGCGGATGTTCCTCTTCTTTAATTTGTCCGTGTGCACTTTCAAATCTGTGAATGTTTTCGTGTAGTGCTTTTAATAATCTTTTAGCATGTTGTGGTGTCAAAATAATTCTTGATTTCACCTTAGCTTTTGGAACTCCGGGCATTAACGAAATAAAATCTACTACAAATTCGGTATTTGAATGATTGATTATCGCTAAATTAGAATACGTTCCTTCTGCTACTTTTTCGTCTAATTCGATATTGATTTGACCTTCCTGATTGTTATTTTCCATTTTTAATTTAATTTTTAGTCATACAAATCATAAAAATTTAATTCTAAATTTATGATAAATATATGAGGTTTGAATTCATTTAAGTATATACAAGATTAAGTAATATTTTTGATTTAAAAAAACGAATCGCAATTCTTACAGTATTAATTTCATCATGAGATCCGTTTGCTCGTCATTTCCTAATTTGAAGATATGTTTATTAAATTCTACGAAACCATTTTTCTTATAAAAATTAAGAGCTCTCAGGTTTTCTTCCCAAACACCTAACCAAACATATTCTACATTTTTCAGTTTTGCAACTTCTATTGCTTTATTATAAAGTAATTGTCCGATTTTTTTTCCATGAAATTCTTTAGTAACATAAATTCGTTCAATTTCAAGTGCTTTTTTGTCTTTTAATTCGGTTTGTGATGCTCCAAAATTGAGTTTTAAATAACCAATTACTTCGCCGTTAAATTTTGCAAAATAGAATTCAGAATTTATGTCGTTAAGTTCTGCAGTTAATTTTTCATTTGAAAAGCCTTCTTCCAAATAGATTCTCATATTTTCCTCAGTGTTAAATGCTGAAAAGGTTTCCCAAAACGTTTGGCGACCAATTTTTTGTAATTGTTCTAATTCATTAAGATTTACGATCTGAATGTGAATGTATTCCATATCTATTTGATTAAAAAAAACCTAACAGAAAAAAATCTGTTAGGTTTTTAGAATGATATATGCGATTTTGAATTTAGTAGCTGAATTCTTCTTTTCCAGCCATTAATTCACTGTATTCTTCTTTAGAACCTACAAGAATATTGTCGTAATCTCTCATACCTGTTCCAGCAGGAATTCTGTGACCTACAATTACATTTTCTTTCAATCCTTCTAAAGTATCGATTTTACCCGCAACAGCTGCTTCGTTTAATACTTTAGTAGTTTCCTGGAACGATGCCGCAGAAATAAATGATTTCGTTTGTAACGATGCTCTTGTAATACCTTGTAATACAGGTGTTGCAGTCGCAGTAATTACATCTCTAGCAGAAACTAAGTTTTTATCTTCACGTTTTAATAATGAATTTTCGTCTCTTAATTCTCTTGGAGAAATAATTTGTCCTGGTTTTAAATTCGTTGAATCACCAGCATCTTCTACTACTTTCATTCCATATAACTTATCGTTTTCTAGAATAAAGTCTGAAGTATGTGCTAGTTGATCTTCTAAGAATAAAGTATCTCCTGGATCTTGGATTCTAACTTTTCTCATCATCTGACGAATCACTACTTCGAAGTGTTTGTCATTGATTTTTACCCCTTGTAAACGGTAAACTTCTTGAATTTCGTTTACTAAGTATTGTTGAACAGCAGATGGTCCTTGAATTCTTAAGATATCTTCTGGAGTAATTGCTCCGTCTGATAATGGTGTTCCAGCTCTAACGAAGTCATTTTCTTGAACTAAGATTTGCGCCGATAACTTCACTAAATATTTCTTAACATCTCCGAATTTCGATTCAATAGATAACTCACGGTTACCTCTTTTCACTTTTCCGAAAGTAACTACACCATCAATTTCAGTAACTACTGCAGGGTTTGAAGGATTACGAGCTTCTAACAACTCGGTAATTCTTGGTAAACCTCCTGTAATATCACTTGCTTTAGATGAACGACGAGGAATTTTTACAAGAATTTTTCCTGCTTTAATTTTCTCACCATCATCTACCATAAGGTGTGCACCAACTGGTAAATTGTATGATCTAATTAACTCACCATCTTTACCATAAATATGTAAAGTTGGGATTAATTTTTTGTTACGTCCTTCAGAAATTACTTTTTCTTGGAAACCTGTTTGCTCATCAATTTCAACCATGAAAGATTGACCTTGTTCTAAATCTTCATAAGCAATTTTACCTGTAAACTCAGATACAATTACACCATTATAAGGATCCCACTTACAGATAGTTGCGCCTTTTTCTACTGTATCACCATCTTTAACGTTGATTGTAGAACCGTAAGGAATATTATGAGTACTTAATAAAATACCAGTATTAACATCTACTAATTTCAATTCAGTAGAACGAGAAATTACGATATCGATAGTATTACCTTCAGCATCTTCTCCTTTAACTGTTTTTAAATCTTCAATCTCTAATTTACCTGCAAAACGAGCAGAAATACCAGCTTCTTCAGAAATACCTCCAGCAACCCCTCCAACGTGGAATGTACGAAGTGTTAACTGTGTACCTGGCTCTCCAATTGACTGTGCAGCAATAACTCCAACAGCTTCACCACGTTGTGCCATTTTACCAGTAGCCAAATTACGACCGTAACATTTTGTACAGATTCCTTTTTTAGCTTCACAAGTTAATGGAGAACGCACTTCTACTTTTTCAATTGGAGAAGCGTCTATAGCTTTAACAATTGCTTCTGTAATATGATCTCCAGCATGAACTAAAACTTCAGAGTTGAATGGGTTAATTACATCTTGTAACGCAACACGTCCTAAAATTCTTTCTCCTAATGTTTCAACAATTTCTTCATTTTTCTTCAAAGCAGAAACTTCTACACCTCTTAATGTTCCACAGTCTACAGAATTAATAATAACATCTTGAGATACATCATGTAACCTTCTTGTTAAATATCCTGCATCGGCAGTTTTAAGAGCCGTATCCGCTAATCCTTTACGTGCCCCGTGCGTAGAAATGAAGTATTCTAAAATCGATAAACCTTCTTTAAAGTTAGAAAGAATCGGGTTTTCAATAATTTCACCACC
The DNA here is from genome assembly GCF_011392115.1 of Flavobacterium difficile. GTDB lineage: Bacteria > Bacteroidota > Bacteroidia > Flavobacteriales > Flavobacteriaceae > Flavobacterium > Flavobacterium difficile. The sequence continues at coordinate 479,643 of NZ_JAAJBT010000001.1, read as the reverse complement.
ACCTGCGGTTGATTTTTTCGGCTTAGCCATTAATCCACGCATACCAGTTAACTGACGAATTTGTTCTTTAGAACCCCTTGCCCCAGAATCAAGCATCATATATACCGAGTTGAAACCTTGTTGGTCTTCACGGATATTTTTCATAGCTGCTTCAGTTAATTCCGCATTGGCAGAAGTCCAAATATCAATTACCTGATTGTAACGCTCATTATTTGTAATCAGACCCATGTTATAGTTCATAGAAATACCTTCTACTTGCTCACGAGCGTCTGCAATTAATTTTGTTTTTTGCTCTGGAATTCTAATATCTCCTAAACTGAATGACAATCCACCTTTGAAAGCGAATTTGTAACCCATGTTTTTCATATCATCCAAGAAAGCTGCTGTAGTAGGTACATCAGTTACTGCTAAAATTTTACCAATAATATCTCTTAAAGATTTTTTTGTTAAAACTTCATTTATATATCCTGCAGCTTCTGGTACTACTTCATTAAATAATACTCTACCTGCAGTAGTTTGGATAATTTGATATACTAATTCTCCGTTTTCATTAAAGTCTTTTGCTCTAATTTTCACTCTAGCATTTAATTCAACTCTTCCTTCATTTAAAGCGATATTACACTCTTCAGCAGAATAGAAAGTTAAACCTTCTCCGTTGATTTTCATTTCTGGAGTAGTTAAACGCTCTTTGGTCATATAGTAAAGACCTAATACCATGTCTTGAGAAGGTACCGTAATTGGTGCACCATTCGCAGGGTTTAAGATATTGTGAGACGCTAACATTAATAATTGTGCTTCCAAAATTGCTTCTGGCCCTAAAGGTAAGTGAACCGCCATCTGGTCACCATCGAAATCGGCGTTGAATGCCGTACATACTAATGGGTGTAACTGGATTGCTTTTCCTTCAATTAACTTAGGTTGGAAGGCTTGGATACCTAAACGGTGAAGTGTAGGAGCACGGTTAAGTAATACTGGATGTCCTTTAATAACATTTTCTAAGATATCCCATACTACTGGTTCTTTTTTATCGATAATTTTCTTAGCCGACTTCACTGTTTTAACGATTCCTCTTTCGATTAACTTACGAATAACGAATGGTTTGTACAATTCAGCAGCCATATCTTTTGGAAGACCACATTCGAACAATTTCATTTCTGGTCCTACAACAATTACTGAACGAGCAGAATAATCCACACGTTTTCCTAATAAGTTTTGACGGAAACGACCTTGTTTACCTTTTAATGAATCTGATAAAGATTTTAATGGTCTGTTTGATTCTGTTTTAACTGCAGAAGCTTTTCTTGTATTATCGAAAAGTGAATCTACCGCTTCTTGTAACATACGTTTTTCATTACGTAAGATTACTTCCGGCGCTTTAATTTCAACTAATCTTTTTAAACGATTGTTACGGATGATCACTCTTCTGTATAAATCATTTAAATCTGAAGTTGCGAAACGACCTCCATCTAAAGGTACAAGAGGACGTAATTCTGGTGGAATAACTGGAATTACTTTTAAAATCATCCATTCTGGACGGTTTTCTCTGTTTTTATTAGATTCACGGAAAGATTCTACAACATTTAATCTTTTTAAGGCTTCTGTTTTTCTTTGTTTAGAAGTTTCATTATTAGCAGCATGACGTAATTTATATGATAATTCATCTAAATCTGTACGAGCTAATAAATCCATAATACATTCAGCACCCATTTTGGCGATAAATTTATTAGGATCTGTATCATCTAAATATTGGTTTTCCATTGGTAAAGTATCCACGATATTTAGATATTCTTCTTCAGTTAAGAAGTCTAATCGATTTAAAGTTTCACCTTCTGGACCTTTAGCAATACCTGCTTGAATCACTACATATCTTTCGTAGTAGATGATCATGTCTAATTTCTTAGAAGGCAATCCTAAAACGTAACCAATTTTGTTTGGAAGAGAACGGAAATACCAGATGTGAGCGATTGGCACAACAAGGTTGATGTGACCTACTCTGTCTCTACGTACTTTTTTCTCAGTAACTTCAACTCCACAACGGTCGCAAACGATTCCTTTGTAGCGAATTCTTTTATATTTTCCACAAGCACATTCGAAATCTTTAACTGGTCCGAAAATTCGTTCACAGAAAAGACCATCTCTTTCTGGTTTGTGTGTACGGTAGTTGATTGTTTCCGGTTTTAACACCTCACCTCTAGATTCACTTAACATTGATTCTGGCGATGCCAAACCAATTGTTATTCTGTTAAATCTTTTAACTCCAGTACTTTTGTCTTTGTTATTTCTATTATTCATCATAGTTTTTACTATTGATTTATGTGCAATTTAAAATTGAATCTTGTTTTAGTCAAAAGAAACTTAAGACCTTAACGCTACCACGGCTTACTTCTCTAAACTTCAATCTCAACATTGAAGTGCTAGTTATATTGCTATAAAAAATCGGAACGGTTTACGGGTATAAATCCTTAAAAACTCTATTGTACGTAATCAGTTTTCAGTCACAGTTTTCAGCAAATACTGCGAACTGCGACTGTAACTGTTTACTATTTTTATTCTTCTAATCTGATATCTAAACCAAGACCTTTCAATTCATGCATTAATACATTGAATGATTCAGGTAATCCTGGTTCTGGCATAGTTTCACCTTTTACGATAGCCTCGTAAGTTTTGGCTCTACCATTCACGTCATCCGATTTAACTGTCAAGATTTCTCTCAAAGTACTTGATGCACCGTATGCTTCAAGTGCCCAAACCTCCATCTCTCCAAAACGTTGTCCTCCAAATTGCGCTTTACCTCCTAAAGGTTGTTGCGTAATTAATGAGTAAGGTCCGATTGAACGAGCGTGCATTTTATCATCAACCATGTGTCCTAACTTAAGCATGTAAATTACACCTACCGTTGCTGGTTGATGGAAACGTTCACCTGTTCCACCGTCGTATAAGTATGTATGACCGAATCTTGGAATTCCAGCTTCGTCTGTATATCCATTAATTTGATCTAATGAAGCTCCGTCAAAGATAGGCGTTGCAAACTTTTTACCAGTTTTTAAACCTGCCCAACCTAATACGGTTTCATAAATCTGTCCAATGTTCATACGCGAAGGTACTCCAAGTGGGTTCAATACGATATCTACTGGCGTTCCATCTTCTAAGAAAGGCATATCTTCCTGACGAACGATTTTAGCAACAATACCTTTGTTACCGTGACGTCCTGCCATTTTATCCCCTACTTTCAACTTACGTTTCTTAGCGATATAAACTTTAGCTAATTTTAAAATTCCAGCAGGTAATTCATCACCTACAGAAATTGTAAATTTCTCTCTTCTTAATACCCCTTGTAAATCGTTTAATTTGATTTTATAATTGTGTACTAAATCGTTAATTAATGAATTCGTATGTTCGTCTGTAGTCCATTGCCCTTTTGTTAAGTGCGCAAAGTCTTCCACAGATTGTAACATCTTTTTAGTGAATTTTTTACCTTTTGGTAATACTTCTTCACCTAAATCATTGATTACACCTTGAGATGTTTTACCGTCTACGATTAAGAATAATTTATCGATTAACTTGTCTTTTAGTTCAACGAATCTTACTTCGAATTCCATTTCAAGTTTGTCTAAATCTTCTTTATCTTTAGAGCGTTTACGTTTATCTTTAACCGCTTTAGCAAATAATTTTTTGTCTAAAACTACACCGTGTAATGATGGAGAAGCTTTTAATGAAGCATCTTTTACATCACCTGCTTTATCACCAAAGATCGCACGTAATAATTTTTCTTCTGGAGTTGGATCTGATTCCCCTTTTGGTGTAATTTTTCCGATAAGAATATCACCAGGTTTTACTTCAGCTCCAATTCTGATCATTCCGTTTTCATCTAAGTCTTTAGTAGCCTCTTCAGAAACGTTAGGAATATCGTTAGTTAACTCTTCGTTACCTAATTTTGTATCTCTAACTTCTAGTGAATAATCATCAACGTGGATAGAAGTGAAAATATCATCTCTAACTACTTTTTCAGAAATTACAATTGCATCCTCGAAGTTATACCCTTTCCAAGGCATGAAGGCTACTTGTAAGTTTCTACCTAAAGCCAACTCTCCGTTTTGTGTTGCATATCCTTCACAAAGTACCTGACCTTTTTCAACTCTTGTTCCTTTTCTAACGATAGGTTTTAGGTTGATTGTTGTACTTTGATTCGTTTTTCTGAATTTAATTAAGTTGTAAGTTTTTTCATCTTCTTCAAAACTTACCATTCTTTGTTCTTCCGTTCTGTCATACTTAATAGTTACTTTATCAGCATCTACATAAGTAACAACTCCAGAACCTTCCGCATTAATAAGTACACGAGAATCAGACGCCACTTGTCTTTCTAAACCAGTTCCTACAATTGGAGCTTCTGGTCTTAATAGAGGTACAGCCTGACGCATCATGTTTGATCCCATCAACGCACGGTTCGCATCATCATGTTCTAAGAAAGGAATTAATGAAGCAGAAATAGAAGCAATTTGATTTGGTGCAACGTCTGTGTAGTGAACTGCAGTTGGAGAAACCACTGGAAAATCTCCTTCTTCACGTGCAATTACATTATCAGCAAGAATTTTACCATTATTATCCATTTCAATGTTTGCTTGCGCAATCATTTTTCCTTCTTCTTCTTCAGCGCTTAAATAAACAGGAGTAGATTCTAAATCAACTACACCATCAGTTACCTTACGGTAAGGAGTTTCGATGAATCCCATTCCGTTTACTTTTGCATATACTCCTAATGAAGAAATCAAACCAATGTTTGGACCTTCAGGAGTTTCAATAGGACATAAACGTCCGTAATGCGTATAGTGAACGTCACGAACCTCGAAACCTGCTCTTTCTCTAGATAAACCTCCAGGTCCTAGTGCTGATAAACGACGTTTGTGAGTAATCTCTGCTAATGGATTCGTTTGATCCATAAACTGAGATAACTGGTTGGTACCAAAGAACGAATTAATTACAGATGATAACGTTTTCGCGTTAATCAAATCGATTGGAGTAAAGACTTCGTTATCACGTACATTCATTCTTTCTCGAATAGTACGAGCCATACGAGCTAAACCAACACCAAACTGAGCTGATAATTGTTCACCAACTGTTCTAACACGACGGTTAGATAAGTGATCAATATCATCAATCTCTGCTTTTGAATTAATTAATTCGATTAAGTATTTTACAATTGTAATGATATCTTCTTTAGTTAAAACTTGCTTATCCATTGGGATATCTAAGCCTAACTTTTTATTCATTCTGTAACGACCTACATCACCTAAGTTGTAACGTTGGTCTGAGAAGAATAATTTATCGATAATACCACGAGCCGTTTCTTCATCTGGCGGTTCGGCATTACGTAATTGTCTATATATATGTTCTACTGCTTCTTTTTCAGAGTTAGTAGGGTCTTTTTGCAATGTATTATGGATGATAGCAAAATCTGCTTGATTACTATCTTCTTTGTGTAATAAAATTACTTTAACATCTGCTTCGATGATTTCATCAACGTTATCTTTATCTAAGATAGTGTCACGGTCTAAAATAATTTCGTTACGTTCGATAGAAACAACTTCACCAGTATCTTCATCTACGAAATCTTCATGCCATGTGTTAAGTACACGAGCAGCAAGCCTTCTTCCGATGTATTTTTTGATTCCAGTTTTAGACACTTTAATTTCTTCTGCAAGGTCGAAAATTTCAAGAATATCTTTATCTCTTTCAAAACCGATGGCACGGAAAAGAGTAGTAACAGGTAATTTTTTCTTTCTATCGATATATGCATACATAACATTGTTAATGTCTGTTGCAAATTCTATCCAAGAACCTTTAAAAGGAATTACTCTGGCAGAATATAATTTAGTTCCATTTGCGTGGAAAGATTGACCAAAGAAAACCCCTGGTGATCTATGTAATTGAGAAACAACGACACGTTCAGCTCCGTTGATAACGAAAGTTCCGCTTGGCGCCATGTAAGGAATTGTTCCTAAATAAACATCTTGCACAATAGTTTCGAAATCCTCGTGCTCAGGATCTGTACAGTATAACTTTAAACGAGCTTTAAGTGGCACACTGTAAGTTAAACCTCTATCGATACATTCCTCGATAGTATATCTTGGTGGGTCAATAAAATAATCTAGAAATTCAAGAACGAACTGATTTCTAGTATCAGTTATTGGAAAATTTTCCATGAAGGTATTATAAAGACCTTCATTACCTCTTTCGTCTGATTTAGTTTCTAATTGAAAAAAATCTTGAAATGACTTTACCTGAATATCTAGAAAATCTGGATAATTAGGAATATTTTTTGTCGAGGCAAAATTGATTCTTTCTGTTTGATTAGCAATCATCAATGGATAATATTATGATTAAAAAAAAGTAATTTTTGTGATTAACACAACATTTATAAAATAATTTATACTTTTTTTTTACAATCAATACATCTTTAAAAACAATTTAAAATCACTTTTTTTCTTCGTATTGATTTAAAAAAATATTTTTCGTAGATCTATAAAATTTATAGAATTTTATTATACGAAAAATGGTTTAGGTCGTGGAAATGACTTCCAAGACCTAAACCTGTATTATAAACTGGGTGAGATTATTTTAACTCAACTACAGCACCAGCCTCTTCTAAAGCTTTCTTAAGACCTTCAGCCTCATCTTTAGAAACTCCTTCTTTAACATTTGTTGGAGCAGCATCAACTAAATCTTTAGCTTCTTTAAGACCTAAACCAGTTAATTCTTTAACCGCTTTAACAACTCCTAATTTAGAAGCACCAGCTTCTTTTAATACAACTGTAAATTCAGTTTGTTCAGCTGCAGCACCAGCATCTCCACCACCAGCAGCAACTACAACAGCTGCAGCAGCAGGCTCGATACCATACTCATCTTTTAATATTGTTGCTAATTCGTTAACTTCTTTTACAGTTAAGTTAACTAATTGTTCTGCGAAATTTTTTAAATCTGCCATTTTTTCTATCTTTAATGTGTTTAAAATATGTAATTTATTAAGTGCGTTTTGTTTTCTTATTCTGCAGCTTCACCTTTAGATTCAGCATTATTTAATAAAGCTGAAAGTATACGTTTAGCTGGAGATTGTAATAATCCGATAATTTCACCAATAACTTCTTCTCTAGATTTAATAGCTACTAAGCTATCTAAAAGTTCGTCACCAATAAAAATTTCTTGATTAATATATGCTCCTTTTAATAAAGGTTTTTTACCTTTTTTACGGAATTCTTTGATAATTTTTGCAGGACCATTAGCTGTTTCTGCAATCATTATAGAAGTGTTACCTTTTAAAGTAGATGATAAATCTCCATAGTCGTTTGCAGAAACTTCCATAGCCTTAGCTAACAAAGTATTCTTTACAACTTCTAATTTGATTCCTGCTTTAAAACAAGCTCTTCTTAAGTCTGAAGTAGTTCCTGCATCAAGTCCAGATACGTCTGCTAAATACACAACATTCACATCTGCTAACTGTGCAGTCAAATTTTCAATAGCAATTGATTTTTCTTCTCTAGTCATACTAAATATATTTAACTACCAATTATACTGCTTTAGGATCTAAAGCGATAGCAGGACTCATTGTACTTGTTAAGTGAATAGACTTAATGTAAGTACCTTTCGCCGCAGTTGGTTTTAATTTGATTAATGTTTGAACAATTTCGTGTGCATTGTCATAGATTTTATCAGCATCAAAAGATACTCTTCCTATTCCTGCATGAACGATACCAGTTTTATCAACTTTAAAGTCAATTTTACCAGCTTTAACTTCTTGAATTGCTTTAGCAACATCCATAGTTACAGTACCAGTCTTAGGATTTGGCATTAAACCTCTTGGTCCTAAAACACGACCTAATGGACCTAATTTACCCATAACAGCTGGCATAGTGATGATTACATCAACATCTGTCCAACCATCTTTGATTTTTTGAAGGTAGTCATCTAAACCAACGTGGTCTGCACCAGCTGCTTTAGCTTCCGCTTCTTTATCTGGAGTAACAAGAGCTAAAACTCTTACATCTTTACCTGTACCATGTGGTAATGCAACCACACCTCTTACCATTTGATTTGCTTTTCTTGGATCTACTCCAAGTCTAACAGAGATATCAACTGATTCATCAAACTTAGCTGAAGCAATTTGTTTGATTAATACTGATGCATCTTTTAGAGAATATAATTTATTCTTTTCAATTTTAGCAGCAGCTTCTTTTTGCTTTTTTGTCAATTTTGCCATATCTCTTATTTTAGAGGAGAATCTCCAGTTACAGTTATACCCATAGATCTAGCTGTTCCAGCAATCATACTCATCGCAGACTCCAATGTGAATGCATTTAAATCTGCCATTTTATCTTCTGCAATCGCCTTAATCACATCCCAAGTAACACTTGCTACTTTTTTACGATTAGGCTCACCAGAACCAGATTTTAATTTTGCAGCATCCATTAATTGAACTGCAGCAGGTGGAGTTTTAATAACAAAGTCAAAAGACTTGTCTTTGTATACAGTAATTTGTACTGGACACACTTTGCCAGGTTTATCTTGTGTTCTTGCATTGAATTGCTTACAGAACTCCATGATATTAACCCCAGCAGCTCCCAAAGCAGGTCCAACCGGTGGCGACGGGTTCGCAGCACCTCCCTTAACTTGTAGTTTAACTACTTTACTAACTTCTTTAGCCATTTTTTAAAATTTTACATTAATCAACGGAAGCGATTAATGCGGGTTTATATATGTAACAAAAATTATACTTTTTCAACTTGCATAAAACTTAATTCTAATGGTGTTTTTCTTCCGAAAATTTTAACCATTACTTCAAGTTTACGCTTTTCTTCATTTATTTTTTCAATAGTTCCGTTGAAACCATTAAAAGGACCATCGATAACCTTAACAGTTTCATCAATAGAATAAGGTATGCTCACATTTTCTGTTTTCACAGATAATTCATCAACTTTACCTAACATTCTGTTAACTTCTGCCATTCTTAATGGTACAGCATCACCACCTTTAGTTTCACCTAAAAATCCGATAACACCAGTAATCGACTTAATAATATGAGGAATTTCACCTGTTAAGTTAGCTTCAATCATAACATAACCAGGGAAATATACTCTTTCTTTTGATATTTTTTTACCGTCTTTTACTTGTACTACTTTTTCGGTAGGCACAAGTACTTGAGAGATATAGTCACCCATTCCAACACGATTAACTTCTTGCTCAATATAAGCTTTAACCTTGTTCTCTTGACCACTTACCGCTCTAACGACATACCATTTCTTTACGTTATTATCAGCCATTTCGAATTAACCTTTTAACAAATTAAAGAATCCGTTTAACACTTTAGTGAACGTTAAATCAACACCCCATGTAGCCAAAGCAAATAACACTGAAAACAAAGCAACAACAACTGTATACTTTTGCACATCAGCCCAAGCTGGCCAAGTTACGTTTGATTTTAATTCTTCGAATGCTTCAGAAAAATATTTTAACATGATATTTACTTTATTTGCACGGGCGGAGGGATTCGAACCCCCATCAATGGTTTTGGAGACCACTATACTAACCCTTGTACTACGCCCGTTTGTTAAAAATCAGTACCGAAAATCGGTACTGATTTAATTTATTATTGACTTATAATTAGTCTAAAATTTCAGTTACCTGTCCAGCACCTACTGTTCTACCACCTTCACGGATAGCGAAACGTAAACCTAAAGACAATGCAATTGGAGATAATAATTCAACTTCAATAGTTAAGTTATCACCTGGCATTACCATTTCTCTACCTTCTGGTAACATAATAGTACCTGTTACGTCAGTTGTACGTACATAAAACTGAGGACGGTAATTATTATGGAATGGAGTATGACGTCCACCTTCTTCTTTTTTCAAGATATAAACCTCTGCTTTGAATTTAGCGTGTGGTTTAACAGATCCTGGCTTAATGATAACCATACCTCTTTTGATGTCTGATTTATCAATACCTCTTAATAATAAACCAACGTTATCTCCAGCTTCACCTCTATCTAAGATTTTACGGAACATTTCAACTCCAGTAATAGTAGAAGTTAATTTTTCAGCACCCATACCGATGATTTCAACTGGATCTCCAGTGTTTGCAATTCCAGTTTCGATACGACCTGTAGCAACAGTTCCACGACCTGTAATTGTAAATGAATCTTCAACTGGCATTAAGAATGGTTTTTCAACATCACGAACTGGTAATTCAATCCAGTTGTCAACTGCATCCATTAATTCCATGATAGTAGCTACCCATTTTGGATCTCCATTCAAACCTCCTAAAGCAGAACCTTGAATAACTGGACCATTATCTCCATCATATTGATAGAAAGATAATAAATCTCTGATTTCCATTTCAACTAACTCTAACAACTCAGCATCATCAACCATATCCACTTTGTTCATGAATACAACCATTCTAGGCACACCTACTTGACGACCTAAAAGGATATGCTCACGAGTTTGTGGCATTGGACCATCTGTAGCAGCAACTACTAAGATAGCACCATCCATTTGCGCAGCACCTGTAACCATGTTCTTAACGTAATCCGCGTGACCTGGACAGTCTACGTGAGCGTAGTGACGGTTAGCAGTTGAATACTCAACGTGCGACGTGTTAATTGTAATACCTCTTTCTTTTTCTTCAGGAGCATTATCAATTTGATCAAATGATTTTGCTTCTGATAAACCTGCATCTGACAATACTTTTGTAATTGCAGCTGTTAACGTAGTTTTACCGTGATCTACGTGTCCGATAGTACCAATATTCAAATGGGGCTTCGAACGGTCGAATGTTTCCTTTGCCATGATTTTAAAATTTAATCTTAGTTATTTATTATTAGTGTTCAAAAATTATTTCTATTTTGAGCCAATGTCGGGAATTGAACCCGAGACCTCTTCCTTACCAAGGAAGCACTCTACCCCTGAGCTACACCGGCTTTTGTGAGTTCAGAAGTCAAAAACAAACCTAAATTTGTTTTCAATTCTTTTTTACCTTATGTATTTTTTTTTCTAAATTTATTAAAAATCACTTCTTAACAAATTACAAAATTGTGGGGAGAGCAGGATTCGAACCTGCGAAGTTTTCACAGCAGATTTACAGTCTGCCCTCGTTGGCCGCTTGAGTATCTCCCCTTTCTACCTACACACTTCGTTGCATAAATAGTATACCTAAAATTTCAAAGAGCCAGTGGAGGGACTCGAACCCACGACCTGCTGATTACAAATCAGCTGCTCTAGCCAGCTGAGCTACACCGGCATTTCTATATATAGAAAAAGTCCGCTATTTCTAACGGACTGCAAATGTATGTAATTTATTTATTAATCAAAACTTTTTTAAATCTTTTTTTCAATTAACTGTGTGCTCTTAACTTTTCTTTTCTTTTTACCAATAAACGCTCTAAAGATTCTACAGCTAAATCTGCTGCTTCTTCAAAAGTCCTACTTTGCTTTTTCACAATAAAATCATCTCCAGGAACTAACACTTTTAATTCGACAATTTTATTTTCTTTTTCACTTATATTTTCAACTTTTAAAAATACGTCTGAAGAAACTACTTTATCATAATATTTTTCTAGCTTAGTCATTCTCTCATCTATAAAATCAACTAGTTTTTTGTCGATATTAAAATTAACCGCGTGAACATTAACTTTCATAATAATTGGTATTTAATTAAACATTTCTTATTTGTTCCTTGGATGCGCATTGTTGTACACTTTTTTAAGTTCAGATAAACTACTATGAGTATAAATCTGAGTAGATGACAAACTAGCATGACCAAGCAACTCTTTAACTGAATTTAAATCTGCACCGTTATTTAACAAATGTGTTGCAAACGAATGCCTAAGAACGTGGGGACTTTTTTTTACCTTTTCAGATACAGTACTAAAGTAATCATTTATTAATCGATATACAAACGTTTCACTTATTTTATTTCCTTTTTTAGACAATATTAACTTTTCTTTGTTAACAATTATTTCAAGTTCATTTCGTTTTATTAAATATAAAGTAACAATTTCTAAAGTCGAAAGCAACAAAGGAAGAATTCTTTCTTTATTTCTTTTTCCCAAAACCTTGATGGTTTTTCCGGAAAAATCTATAGAACTGACTTCTAAATTTATTAATTCTGCACGACGCATTCCTGTAGAATATAACAATTCTACAACTAACCTATTTCGAACACTATCAAAATCCGAATCTAAAAATTGCGTTTCAAACAATTGATTAATTTCTTTCTCTGAAAATGGAATTTGTACTTGCTTGGGTGTTTTTAAAGATTTGTGTTTTACAAAAGGATTGATTTCAATTTGTTTCGTTTTTAACAGAAATTTGTAAAAGGATTTTAAGGATGCCATTTTTCTGTTTATGGAAGAAGGAGCCATTTCAGAATCTGATAAGTAAACAATCCAACTTCTAATCAATGGATAATTCACTTCTTCTAATTTACAAGAATTGTGGTTTTCATTTAAAAAAAGTTGAAACGATACAATATCATTATAATATGCTTTCACAGTAAGCAGTGAATATTTTTTCTCTTTTTCGAGATATTCTGTATGTGACTGTAAATTATTACGCATAAAAAAACCGTTAGACACAAATTTATAATTTATAATCTAACGGTTCTAGTATTTAATCAAAAAATGATCGATTAACTTTCTAATTGATCTCTCAAGTTTTGGATGTAAGCTGCTTTTTGAATTTTGATTCTGTTTGTCACAGAAGGCTTAATAAAAGCTTGACGTGCACGTAACTGACGAACAGTTCCTGTTTTATCAAATTTTCTTTTATAGCGCTTTAATGCTCTATCGATATTTTCTCCGTCTTTAATTGGTATAATTAACATAATATTGACACCTCCTCTCGTTAAGGGTGCAAAAGTATATATTTATTTTGAATAGTCAATTATAAATTGTGAATTATTTTTTAAAACAAAAAACCAAGTAACAATCTCTCATTACTTGGTTTTTTGAATTTATTTAAGATTAAAACAACAAAATTATTTTTTTACCGCTGGTTGATAATTTTGTTTGTCGATGATCATTTTTGATAAAATCTCTTTTAAAATCTCAGAAGTTCCACCACCAATTGGCCCCAAACGACTATCTCTTAATAAACGTGCTAATGGATATTCTTCCATATAACCGTAACCACCAAGCATTTGTAAACAATCGTAAATTGCTAAATCAGCCACTTTTGTTGATTTTAATTTCGCCATTGTAGCTTCTTTCACCACATATTCGCCTTTATCTAATCTGGCAGTTGCAGCGTAATTGAAAAGTTTACAATGTTCTACTTCTGTAGCGTGTTCTACCATAGTATGGCGTAACGCTTGGAAAGAATTTATTTTAGTTCCAAAAGCTTCACGTTGCGACATATATTCAATAGTATAATCAATAGCATATTCAGCTCTTGCATGTGCATTGATTGCCATAATTAATCTTTCGAAAGCAAAATGTTGCATGATGTATGGAAACCCTTTTCCTTCTTCACCCATTAAATTTTCTAATGGAATTTCTACATTATCAAAGGCAATTTCAGCAGTATCTGATGCTCTCCAGCCTAACTTATCTAGTTTAGTTGCAGAGATTCCTTTTGTTTTTGTGTCTACTAAAAATATACTAATTCCTTTATTACCTAATTCTGGATTCGTTTTTGCCGCTACCACATAGTAATCTGCATAAACACCATTTGTGATAAACGTTTTAGAACCGTTAATAACAAATTTATCGCCTTGTTTTACAGCAGTGGTTCTCATTCCGGCAACATCGCTTCCTCCAAATGGTTCTGTAACACATAAAGCTCCAATTTTCTGACCTAAAATACTTGGCGCTAAATATTCTTGCTTGATTCTTTCATCACCTTCTGCATTTAAATGTGTCATTGCTAAATAGGCATGAGCCCACATAGCAGCGGCAAATCCTGAAGATTTAATCTTTTGAAGTTCTTCTAAAAAAACAACGGTGTAAAATAAATCTAAATTTAAACCTCCATACGCTTCTGGATAGTTGATTCCGAAAAAGCCCATTTCGCCAAATTTCTCCCAAATGAAGCGTTCAATTGTTCCCGTCTTTTCCCATTTTTCAATGTGAGGTACAACTTCTTTTTGTAAAAAATCTTGTAAACTTTTTCTAAACAATTCGTGTTCTTCTGTAAAGTATAATGAATTCATATATATAAGCCTTTTATATTGATTTTTATTAATTTAATTTAAAAATCCAAATATACGGCGATTATTTTTAATTTTTCAACAGGAAATTGCTTAACATTTGTTAAATCTTCAATACTCTTAATTTCCCCATTCATACTTCTATACGTTACAATGTTTTTTGCTAATGTGTAATTGAAATAAGGAAACTGTTGCAATTCTTTAATTGTCAATTCATTAATTTTATATTTCTTCAAATTATCCAAAGATTTTACCTGAAATTTTTTATTCAAATCTTCTATAGCCTCTGGCGAAATTCCCCAAATATAACTGAGTTGTTCCATATCAGAAAAACCACCAAACTTTTCTCTCTCTGCGATTATTTTAAGAGCTAACTTTTCTCCTATCATAAAAACTTTCTCTAATTCGAATTGACTAGCTGTATTGATATCTTGAACTGTTATTTTAACTTCTTTTTTCTCAAATTTTTGATACTTATTTTCAAAGTTAGAAGGATATTTATTAGCCGATTTATTAGTCACCCAGTCTGGAAACTTAAAATAGGGCGCATATTTTTTCATCCAATCATTAGAAACACCAGTTAATTTTTGAAATTCGGATTTGGAATTCACATATTTATTTTGCTTTCTTAGCTTGTGAAGCTTATCAATTTGTTCAACAGTCATTCCTAATTTATAACCTTTATAATCAGAAATAAAATTCGGATTAAACGGATATATTTTAGTTGCATTTTCTTGAGTAACTTTTTTTAAACTATCAATTCCGTTTTGTTGTTTTAGCCAGTTTTCATCTTCTTGGAAAGTACTATTCCCAATATTAGCATAATGATTATTAAACAAATAGAAACCTACTTGCGTCACTCCTATTAGAGCTAGCAAAATGGCAATACCGAAATAATGCCCTTTAGAAAATTTTATCATGGATTTTTTTATAAATCAAACACAGAACTGCGCTTGGTGTAAATCATATCTTTTAATTTTAACAAAAAAGCCAATGTTAAATAAAATCCGAATCCCAAACCTACTGTAATAAAAGAGATGTACACGAAAAACAAGCGTACTTGAGTAGCGCGCATACCAAGCCTATCGGCCAAACGTGAAGCTACATAAAATCCGTTTTTCTCGAAAAAATGAAGTAAATTATACATTTCTAATTTATAAAGGATAAAGATACTTAGTTTTTTAACAATTGCAAAGCCACAGCACATTTGAGGCATTTATTTTTATTACAAAATTCGTTTTTAAGTTCTAGCAACGATTGAGATTGAAAAGCATTAGTAGCTTTCACATCAAATGCTAAAAACTTAGACACGATTGTATTTTTTTCTGAAGGAATAGTTTCTAAAAGATGAATCAATTCTTCGATATTTAGTTGTCCTTGACTTTTAGAAAAGCTAAACTTTATTGGAATTATAGTATTAACTATCAACAAATCGATGAATTGAGACGTTAATCTTTTGGTTTTTTCTTTGCTACATTTTGAAAAAGTATAATGTTTTTTCCAATATAAGGAAGTTTCACTTTTAAGTAATTGTTTGAGTTCTTCATATGAGTTAGCAAGTATTATTTGAGAAAATAAATTTTGCTTAGTTGAAATAAGATGAACCAATTGTGACAAACGTATAGTTGGAAAATTATCGGGGCGTAATTTAAAAAACTGAGGTTCTAACCCGAATTCTTCTTGAATGTGGTATTTAATCTTTAAAAACTCCCAATTGCTTTTTAACTTCAAATAGTAGTCATCATATAAATCTTCTTCTAACATATTTAGCTTTCCAAAAAACAAAGCCTCTAGCTTTTCTATTTCAAAACTTTCTTTTCTAATAATTATATACGGGATAGATTGTGCTAATTGCAAAAAGGAATCGCCATTAGTGTTAAGTCCGAAATTTTTGGCTAACATTTCAAAAAATACTGCTTCCCAATCGTAATTTGTTGCTTCCAATCTTTCGTCAATTAAAGCAGATTTTCTTTCTAATCTATTAATGAATAAAGTTTCTAACCAATTGTTCCATACAAATGTATCTGTTGAAGCAATTTCATTTTCGCAATTAATCCATGTTTTAGATGTAGTTAAAGCTTTATAAGAATGAATATCGGATAGCGCTACGTATTTTTTTAATTCTAACGTTGGAATTTCAGAGTTATCTTTTCTAAAAACGGGCATGTCATTTTCCCAAACAACATGTAAAATAACATTATCATACTTACTGTCATTTTCATGATTGTGTGCATACCAATCTGAAGATTTGATATGAATTTCAATATTTCCTGCCCATTTTTGTTGGTTTATGGAAATTTGAGCATTAAAAATATCTGGACCGGCATTTTGCAAATACTGTCCGAAATGATTGATTTCTAAACTTTCGTTAAGATGAGTTTGAAGTTGAGTAAATGGTAGTTTCTTATTTACCCATAAATAATGGAGAAATTCTTCATGCATGGCGAATAAAATTTAATTTTGGCTTATAATAAAAACAAATATAAAAAAAACGGATAACAATTTGCTATCCGTTTTTAAAATTTTTGATTTATTTTTTTTCTATTTAATAGAACTAATAATATCGTGTTTGGTAATGATATGGTGTTTTCCGTTTCCTAAATCTACTAAAACAGCTTGGTTGTCTTTATTGATGAGTTTAGAAACTTCATCCACGGAAGCAGCTGCTGATACAACAGGAAAAGGTTTCCCCATTACATCTTTAATAGGTAAATCTGCAATGTCTTTATTTTCGAAATAACTTCTGAACAAATCTGATTCATCTAGACTTCCAACGAAACCAGTTGTATCGATAACGGGAATTTGAGAAATTTTATATTTTTTTAATCTTTCAATGGCATGAGAAACCAATTCTTCAGTACGAACAATTACTAAGGGTTTGTCTTTGTGATCTTTGATTAAATCTTCTGCTTTTGTTATTTCTTCCTCTAAGAATCCACGTTCGCGCATCCATTCGTCGTTATACATTTTACCTACGTATCTACTTCCTGAATCGTGAAATAAAACTACTACAACATCTTCTGGTTTGAAATGTTCTTTTAACTGTAACAATCCTTTAACCGCAGCACCAGCAGAATTCCCACAGAAAATCCCTTCTTCTAAAGCTAATTTACGTGTATAAACGGCAGCATCTTTGTCTGTTACTTTTGTAAAACCATCGATAAGAGAAAAATCTACATTTTTAGGTAGAATGTCTTCTCCAATTCCTTCTGTAATGTAGGAATAAATTTCATTTTCATCGAAAATTCCGGTTTCATGGTATTTTTTAAAAACCGAACCATACGTATCAATTCCCCAAATTTTAATGTTTGGATTTTTTTCTTTTAAATATTTAGCCACACCAGAAATTGTTCCACCAGTTCCTACTCCAACAATAAAATGGGTGATTTTCCCTTCCGTTTGTTCCCAGATTTCAGGACCAGTTTGTTCGTAATGTGCCGTTGCATTACTTGGGTTATCGTATTGATTGACATACCAAGAATTAGGAATTTCTTCACCTAATCTTTTAGAAACAGAATAATATGAACGAGGATCTGTTGGCTCTACGTCTGTTGGACAAACAATAACTTTCGCACCAACTGCACGTAAAATATCTGCCTTTTCTTTAGATTGTTTATCGGAAATTACAAAAATGCATTTATAACCTTTAACAATTGCGGCTAAAGCTAAGCCCATTCCTGTATTACCAGAAGTACCTTCGATAATTGTTCCTCCAGGTTTTAACCTGCCGTCGGCTTCTGCATCTTCAACCATTTTAACAGCCATTCTGTCTTTAACTGAATTACCTGGATTAAAGATTTCCAATTTACCTAAAACCAAACAAGGAATTTCTGCTGCAATTTTATTTAATTTAACTATTGGAGTATTTCCGATAGTTTCTAATATGTTTTTTGCGTACTTCATTTTTAAATCTATTAAGGGCTACAAAATTAGTTTTTTTTGCATCAGCTTTCAAGTTTGCTGTTGAAAAGTTTTAGAAAAATCCGTTTATAAAGAAAATTTTCATTTAGAAAGCGAACTGCGTGAGTGATGGTAACGGCATCTCCCGATTTTTCATCGGGAATATAGTGGACAGCACGACCTGAAAGGGCACGCCCAATTATTATTTAAAGAAATTCCACTCTAATCCGAAACGCACATGAAAATCTCTAAAGGGATAATTAGGTGCGTTGTAATAATCTACTTTTTTGGTAAAAAGAGCGTTTAGATGTTCGGCCTTTAGGTAAATTCTACATTGTTGAACACGAGCATTCACGAAAAAATCTAAAACTGGAAAATTTCCAACTTTGGTAGTATTTTGAACAAAAAACTCTCCCAGAACAGGCATATAATCGTTAGCGTAATATTCACTAAAATAATTCACTGTAACTCCAGTTTGTAACAACATGGCCTTTTTAAAAACTTTGTTGGTATAATACAACGTATTACGAAGAATGAAATAAGGTAAATTTAAAATTTTATCGTCCTGTTGTACTTCTTGAAAAGTGATACGATTGTCTAAAGCCCAATTTTTATATTTAATTTCTTTAGCAAGATTTAGACTTAAGTATTGAATTGATTTATTGTATTGGAAAGGTTTTACTACTAAACTATCTATATTTATGTTTGTATTGAAGAAATACAAATGGTCGTTAAGATTTGTAAATTTTAATGAAGCTTCAAACCACTTGTTTTTTGTTTCTGCGGATAGAATACTTATTTTTTCATTTTTAAAAGGTGAATCCCAATTGTAATTATCATAATCACTAACCATAAAAACAAAGATATTATCTGGAAGTTTACTTGTTTGTTGGGCAGAAATTTTAACAAAATTATCCTCCGAAAAATCATATTTAGCGGTTGCTTCGTAATTTGATGTTGGCTGATTTAAAATTGCATTTTGTACTAAAACATTGAAATTCCATTTTTTAGCAGAAAACTCATATTGACCACCGACAGAATTAATAGATCTTTTAAGATTGTAATTAGCAGATGGATTAAAAGACACATCACTTTGATCTATCTTATATAGCTGATTAAAAGAATAATCATCTATAAAAAAATTAATTTGACCTAAATTTTTAGTATTGAAACTCAAAGCTACTTTATTATAAAAAACATTGAAACGAGTTTTATCGTTTATATTGGAAAATATAGAGTTTCCTAATCTTGAACTTTTTGTAGTTTGTAAGAACTCATAAAATTTACTTTCGTAATAGGTTTGATGTTTGATTTGTAAAGAATTTCGTTTATTAAAAAGGTAAGATTGCTCTAAAAAATAACGATTCCCTTTTAATTTTGAGGATGCATCGGTAAAATAGACATCTACTCTTTCACGCTGACTAAAAGAAGTATTAGTTCCATCTAATTGGGAAAGATCTATAATACCACCGTTTTCTTGATTAAATATATCTTGTCCAACAAAATTGGCTTTTAAAAAGTATTTTTTATTAAGAGAATTATAATTCGTGATAAATCTGAAATGTCCAGAGCTTGTTAGATTATTAAAATAATCTCCAATAGAGCGAATGGACTTATATGCTACAGTGAAATTTAAATTTGGTTTTGTATTTACTGAGATAAGTGCATCTAAACTTTGACCTTGACGCATTACCGTTTTAAAATAAATATCCGTCAAAGGAGTTGGTACGGAATAATAGTAAATGTCATCATTTTGTAAGTAAGTACTATGTTTAGCATGAAAACCAAATTGTGGTAAAACAAACTGCTTTTTTTTTGAATAATCTAATTGATTGAACAAATAACCTTCATTAGCAAAAGTAAATAAACCGAAATTGTCTTTTCTAAGATAATTATATTTATATTCATCTTGAATGGTAAGCGAAGTATCAATAAAAACGGTGTCCTTTTGAGTATTAAATGTTTTATATAATTTAATATCGGCTTTAAGTTCATTTACTGTTGTAGTATCAGATTCTTGCGCATTAATAACCACACAAAAAAAACTAAGCAAAATAATTAGGTATCTCATTTTTGTTATTTAAAAAGCAAATGTAATGAGAAATTATGGAAATAAAAAAACCCCGAATAAATCGGGGTTTAAATGTTATAAGCTAATGATTAATATCCAGGATTCTGAATTAATGAACCATTTGCATTGATTTCCTGATTAGGAATTGGTAAAGCTAATTTAGGATTATTAGCAAATGAGAATAATGATGGATTAGCACCAGGATAATTTAAACCAGTTGGAGCATAATCTGCAGGATCTCTATCAAAATTAGTAACACCAGCTAAAGAATATAAACGTTTGATATCAATAAAACGGTGACCTTCAAATGCTAATTCTTTTCTTCTTTCATCAAGAATAGCTTTCCAAGCTTGTTGTGCTGAAGTTAAAACTAAAGCAGCAGGAGGCGTTGTAAATCTGTTATTTGTAATAATTTGTAATTGCGTTGCAACACCAGCAAAGTCACCAGCATTTGCTCTTGCTTCAGCTTTAATAAAATACATTTCAGAGATTCTAACTTGAATAAAATCTGGATTGAAACCATTTGTAGCTGTAGCAGCACCAGCACCACCATGTTTAAAAGGAACTAAAATATCAGAATCTTTTACAGCAGTACTTGTTGCATAACTTGGATCAATTAAAGAACCAGTAGTTCCACCAGCAGGTCTTACAATGATATTTGTTCTTGCATCTGTACCAGGAGCATTAACTAAAGCATTATAAAGAGAACGAGATACTTCATAAAATGGAGAACCATTTCTAGCATTACCTACAGACACCCATCCATTGTGTAAGTTAGCACCTTGTGCATTTTGTTGAACTGTTCTTTTGAATTTATAAATAACTTCAGAAGTTGGTCCATTTGTATGCGTATGGAAAATTGTTGCTAACTGAGTTCTTGGAGCAATTACAACTGAAGAACTTATAACTTGATCAGCAAAAATTTCTGCATTAGCATAATCACCTTTGTAAGCGTAAGCTCTAGCTTTTAAAGCTCTAGCTAAAGTTAAACTTGGTGTAACGTTAACTGAAGCAGCAGCTACTGCAGGTAATGAATTAGTTGTATAAGTAGTAATAGCATCATCTAAATCATTATGAATAAATGCATAAGTATCACCATTTGTAGCTCTTGGAATAACCGCATTGAATGGAAAAACTCTATCAGCAATAACACCAGCTAAAGCAGCGTCATTTTTTAAATCAGTAGAGAAATAAGCCATTACTTTTAAGTGACCTAAAGCTCTTAAAATTTTAGCTTCAGCAACTAATCTTTTAATTAAAGCTTCGTCAGCAGCACTAACTGGAACAATTTCTTCTGCTTGTTCTAAAACAATGTTAATTCTAGCCATAGCAGCCAAATTTGATGACCAAATGTTAGCAGGAGCACCTGAAGAAGGATTTAAGAAAAATAAATAATAAGCATCTGAACCAGCAATACCTTGACCTCCGTTATTGAAACCTGGAACAGCCTCGTCAGTAAAAACAGAAGTGAAAACATACTCATCTCTGTTGGTCATAATATTTTGCGCAGAATTTAACATTCTTTGCATATCACCTGATGTTCTTACAGCAAGATCTACATCTGTAATTACTCCTGGGATAAAAGGGTCTAGCACTTCATCGCTACAAGAAAGTAACAAGAAAAGACCCATAAATAAACTAAAATATTTTTTCATAATTAAATAATTTTAAAATTTAACATCTATACCAAAAGTGTAAATTCTTGGAGTTGGATATTGATAGAAATCAGCAGTTCTTGTACTTTCTGCGTCAAAACCATCCCATTTAGTAAATGTGAATAAGTTTTCAGCTTGAAGAGTGAACGCTAAGTCAGTAATAAATAATTTTTTCAAATTTTTCTTAGGTAATCTGTAACCTAATTGAACATTTCTTAATCTGATGTAAGATGCATCTCTTAAGAATCTGTCAGAATTTCCTTGAGCTGCTAAATTAGTAGCTGACAAAGATGGGATGTTTGTGTTTGTATTAGAAGTAGTCCATGCATTTAACATATCTGAAGACACATTAAATTGACCAATATTTCCTACGTCATATAAATTTTCTTCATCTGTATCAAATCTCCAAACATCGTATACAAATGTAAAAGTAGAAGATGCAAAGAATCCTTTGTAATCAAAATCAAATCCGAAACCTCCTTGATATACTGGGATAAAACTCTTACCAGTCGCTCTTCTGTCAGTTGAAAAAGGATTTTCAGTTGGGTTACCATTGATATCAGCAAATAATAAGTTACCATTTGCAGGATTAACACCTACATAAGGATATACAAACGGCTCATAAATTGAACCACCATTTTGTGTGATTAAAGTATAACCTGCTGTGTTAACATCAAAAATCTTACCATCATTTGTTGTAATACCACCTACAGTGTTTTTGTTGTATGATCCGTTAGCACGTAAAGTAAACTTAAGATCTTTTTCAGGATTGTTAATTAAATCATAAGCGATGTTTAATTCAATACCTTTGTTAGTGATATCAGCTTCTGAATTTTTTCTAATAGTTGAACTACCTACAGCTGCTTGAACAGGAGAGTCTAAGAAAATATCTTCTGTTAATCTGTTGTAGAAATCTAAGTTCATTCTTAATCTTGATTTATACATTTCTAAATCAATACCAACGTTTGAGTTAGTAGTAACTTCCCACTGAACTTCAGGGAAACCTAAACCATAAGTAATACCTTGTTGTCCGTTGTATGTGTTATTTGCAACAGAGAAGTTGTTAGAGAAAGTTGGGTTAACAATACCAGCAAACACAGTACCACCAACAATTCTTTCATTACCTGTTGTACCATAAGAAGCTCTTAATTTTAAGACATCTATATTGTTGAAACCATCCATAAAGCTTTCCTCGTCAATATTCCAACGAGCACCTACAGAGTAAAAAGTACCCCATCTGTAATCTTCAGCAAATCTAGAAGTACCATCTCTTCTAATGTTAGCAGAAATACCATATTTAGATTTGAAGTCATAATCAAAGATACCAAAGTAAGAAACTAAGTCTTGTCTTAATTGTGACGCACTAATTTGTGGAACATAAAAGTCATTTGCCCCTGTATCAGCAACATAACCAGCACCAGTATTAGGTACGAAAGTTAATGGATTTAAACCTCTTTGTCTAAAGTTATTTGTATGTAATCTTGAGTGATTATATTCAAAGTTAGCAGAAGCAAAGAAAGTATGATCGTTGAATTTTTTATTGTACTCTAAAGCAAACAAGTTATTATAGTAAAACTCTCTTCTACTGTTAATATCTTCAAAACCATTAAAGTTACCACCATCTAATGAACTTACACCTGGAGTAGAAGAGAACAATAAAGCATTGAAAGAGTTTGGAAACTCAGCTTGGAAAAATCTGTTAGTTAATAACGTTCCATTCACTTTAGCTCTTGCTGTGAAATCCTTCATAAAGTTGTAAGAGAAATCTGTAGCAACATCAAATCTAGATTCATCAGTTAAGTTTTTGTAAGTTTGTAACTTATCAATAAGCATGATTGGAGTAGCTAATAAACCTGGAGTATTGTTGAAAAAGTCTAATGCAGATTGAGAACCTTGATAAACATCTGGTGATACGTGAGGAGCTGATAAATAAGCACCTAAAGCATAGTTTCTGTTAATAGCACCATCTCCTAAGTTAGTAGCTTCGTTATTTTTAGAATAACCAAAAGCAGTATTAACTTGGAATTTGAATTTTTCGTTTTCAGATTTACCGTTAATGTTATTTCTTAAGTTAAATCTTTGTAAACCTGTAGTTTCAAGTACACCATCTTGACTCATGTAACCTAATGAAGTGAAAGAAGACATCTTTTTAGATGAATTTTCAATACTTAAGTTATGAGATAAAGTTGTAGCTGGTCTAAAGAAATAGTCAACCCAGTCTGTATTAGTAGTGTATGAATCAATTTCTGCATCTGTTAAACCAGCACCAATTCCTACACCTAAACCTTGCTCTAATTTCAATAACTGTTGAGCATTAGCATATCTGTATTTTGGATCTTGTAAAGTTGCAACACCATACTGAGATGAATAACGGAATGTAGTTAAGTTGTTACCAAATTTAGCTTTTCTAGTTTTAACAACAATTACACCATTCGAACCTCTGTTACCATATTGAGAAATTGCAATCGCATCTTTCAATACTGTAACTGACTCAATATCATTAGAGTTAATAGTTCTAAAGTTATCAGCAGTAGTTGGGAAACCATCAATAACATAAAGAGGATCAGAAGAACCGTTGATAGTTGCAAGACCTCTAATAATAACTGATGATTTAGCACCTGGCTGACCAGTTGAAGCAGTAATATTTACCCCTGCTAATTGACCTTGTAAGGTATTGATAGCATTGGCATTTGGTCTGTTTTCAATTGTTTTAGCACTTACTGATGCATCAGCAACGTTAGAAGTTTTCTTTGTAACAGTACGGTAACCCGTAATCTGAACTACTTCAATTTCTGTAGCTGCTTTATTAGCCAACACTACATTTACAACATTACCTGCTCCTACGGTAACTTTTTCAGTGGCTTTGTCTAGAAATGAAATTTCTAAAACATCACCTTGAGCCGCTTTGATAGAGAATTTACCATTCTCATCAGTTTGAGTACCTAATTGTGTACCCGCTATTCTTACAGTAGCACCAGGCAGAGCTGCCCCTTCACTTGTTACTGTACCTGTAACAGTTTTCTGTTGCGCGAAAGAAAACTGCATTGTTAACGCTACTAAAAGCGTAAAAATCCATTTGAACTTCGATCTCATATTAATTTTATTTGAGTTAGTTATTCCGCAAACTTCTTAATAATTTCTTAAATAAACAAATAATAGTTCGTAAAATCATCAATTTAATTGTGTTAAATTTTTTTAGCTAAAAAAAATAGATTGTTGAAACAACTATACATGAGATGCAAAAAAGTGTTAAAGGTTGCGTAAAAATTATTTATTTTTGTAAAAAATATTTTATGTTAAAAAAATGTTACAGCAGTTTTTTAGTAGAGTGTGGTACTGATGAAGCTGGCAGAGGCTGTCTTGCTGGTCCAGTTACTGCTGCAGCTTTAATTTTACATTCTCCTAACTTTAACTTAACTAAAGAAGACAAAAAAATCGAGAAATTACTTTTTAAAAACCTTAACGACTCCAAACAACTTTCCGAAAAAAAACGTTTTGAATTAAGACCTATCTTAGAAAACTTATATGATTTTGCATTTACACATATTTATCCAGAAGAAATTGACGAAATAAATATACTTAATGCTTCTATGAAAGCGATGCAAGAAAGTGTATTGAAACTAAAAACATTACCACAATTCATAATCGTTGATGGAAATAGGCCTTTAAATGGGAAATTGGGGATGAAACAGCAAACAGGCAAAGTATTTAACACCCATGAAATTGAAATTTTAAAACAAATTCCAAATACCTCTATAATTAAAGGTGATGCAAATTATTTAAGCATTGCGGCAGCTTCGATACTAGCCAAAACTTATAGGGATGATTTTATGGATAAAATTCACGATGAATACCCAATGTACAATTGGAAAAAAAACAAAGGTTATCCAACTAAGGAACATAGAGAAGCTATTCAAAAATACGGCATAACAAAATACCACAGAAAAACCTTCAGATTATTTCCTGAACAACTTAGTTTGAATTTAGATGTTTAAATGAAAGAATTTTCAAATAGAGTTGAAAAATGTTTTAGAATTTTTTCTTTTACTTCTTGTTCGTTTATTTCTCTTCCTAACTCTACATGCATAGAGGTTACTGCTTTACCGCGGATTCCACAAGGAATAATATTATCAAAATAACCTAAATCGGCATTTACATTTAAAGCAAAGCCATGCATCGTTACCCAACGAGAAGCACGAACTCCTAAAGCGCATATTTTTCTCGCAAATGGAGTACCAACATCAAACCAAACTCCAGTTTCTCCAGGACTTCTTTCTGTTTGTAATCCGTATTCCGCTAAAGTCAAAATTATAGCTTCTTCTAAAAAACGAAGGTATTTATGTATGTCTGTAAAAAAATTTTCAAGATCTAGTATTGGATAACCAACTATTTGGCCTGGCCCATGATATGTGATATCTCCACCTCTATTTATTTTGTAAAAAGTTGCGCCTTTTTCTTCTAACTGTTTTTCAGAAAGCAATAGGTTTGAAAAATCACCACTTTTACCTAAAGTATAAACATGAGGATGTTCTACATAAAGAAAAAAATTAGGAGTAGCTTCTTGAACCTCCGAATTTCGATTTGAAATTTTCGCATCTACAATTTTCTTAAACAATTCTTCCTGATAATTCCATGTTGCTTTGTAATCTTTGATTCCTAAATCGAAAAGTTGAATTTTTTTATTCATAATTTATGTACACGATTTTTTTTGCCATTAAGACACAAAGTTTTGATTTATTTTTTTTGCGAGATGGACTCATTAGACTTTATTCAAATTCTATATTCAAATTCAAATCTTTTATTTTTTTTGAGAATGTTTCGAAATTATATTTTAGAAAAATTGTTTTTTTATCTTCACTTAATTTATAATTTGATTTAGACAAAGATACTTTTTTAATTTTTTTAGCAAATGTGTATTGAAACTCGAAACCCGATTCTTCCATTCCTTTTTTCATCATTTCACCAATTTTCGCAAACTCTTTGTTCATTTTTTCTATATCTTCCTTACTCATCTTCTCTTCTACTTCATTTTCATCCGTTTCCATTTCAACATCTTCCTCTTCATAATCTTCAGCTCGCAAAGTATCCATTTCATGCTCATAAACGGCAGTATCTGAAACTTCTTCATAAATAATTTCTTCTTCTTCAGTGTAAGGCTTCTCAACTACCGATCGTGAAAAACGTTTGCCATCAAATAAAAAAACAACTTCTGTATTCCCTTGTGGTGTAGCAGCATCTAATGCATTCGCTTTTTTTCCAGATAAACTTTTCATTGAAGATAAAGCCGAACCAACATTTCCTACTTCAGCAATCGATTTAAAATCGGTAGTCATTGTATATTTCATTTCACTTTTAGCTTTATTCACATACATTCTAAAAGTATAATTTTTCATAGACTCCATGTTTTTTATCTGTTCTGGAGTCAATGGTTTTCCATCAAGTACACGTTTAGCCAAAACATCTTTAATATCAAAAACGGTATCCATATCTTTTTCCGTATCTTCTGTCAACTCTTTTGTCATTTCATTAGATTTATCTAAATCCTTAGATAGCGCAATCATTTTGGACATGTCGACACTATAGGTCAATTTTCCAGAACCATCTTCATTAAATAGTATTTGTTCTGAAATTGAACAGCTAATTAGAGAAAAACTGACTAGTATGGCTAAACTAAATTTTTTCATTTTTGTAAGTTTAATTTTTTCAAAGATACAATTTAGAAATTATTCTCCTAAAAAATTCGGACTTTGAAACTATATTTCTATTAACTATCTTTGCAAGCTTAAAAACAAAAAGATATGCAACTTTCCGAACAAGAAATCATTAGAAGAGAGAAATTACAAGCCTTAAGAAATTTAGGCATCAATCCTTATCCTGCAGATTTATATCCTGTAAAACACACTTCAAAAAAAATAAAGGAAAATTTTGAAGAAGGAAAAAAGGTAGTAATTGCTGGAAGATTAATGAGTGTTAGAGATCAGGGAAAAGCTGCATTTGCTGAAATACAGGACAGTGAAGGCAGAATTCAAGTGTATTTTAACAGAGATAATATTTGTCCAGACGAAGACAAAACACAATATAATCAAGTATTTAAAAAGCTAACCGATTTGGGAGATTTCCTTGGAATTGAAGGAGAATTATTTACAACTCAAGTAGGTGCAAAATGTGTAAAAGTTGAAAAATTCACTTTCTTAAGCAAAACATTACGTCCACTACCCTTACCTAAAACAGATGAGGAAGGAAAAGTATACGATGCTTTTAACGATGCCGAATTAAGATACAGAATGCGATATGTAGATTTAGTAGTAAATCCGCAAGTGAAAGAAGTATTTGTAAAAAGAACAAAACTATTTTCGGCCATGCGAACTTTTTTCAATGAAAGTGGCTACATGGAAGTAGAAACACCTGTTTTACAAGCCATTCCTGGTGGTGCCGCTGCACGTCCTTTTATTACACACCACAACAGTTTAGACATTCCATTGTACATGAGAATTGCCAATGAGTTGTATCTGAAAAGATTAATTGTAGGTGGATTTGATGGTGTATATGAGTTCTCTAAAAACTTCCGAAATGAAGGAATGGACAGAACCCATAATCCAGAATTTACGGCTATGGAAATTTATGTAGCTTACAAAGACTACAATTGGATGATGGAATTTACCGAAAACCTTTTAGAGTATTGTGCCACAAAAGTAAATGATACTCCAGAAACAACTTTTGGAGAACATAAAATTAGTTTCAAAGCACCTTACAAAAGAGTTACAATGACGCAATCGATCATTGATTTTACAGGTTTTGACATCTCTGGAAAAACAGAAGCTGAATTGTTTGAAGCTGCAAAAGGAATGGGCATCGATGTTGATGAAACCATGGGCAAAGGAAAATTAATTGATGAAATTTTTGGAGCTAAATGTGAAGGCAATTACATTCAACCTACTTTCATAACGGATTATCCTAAAGAAATGAGTCCGCTATGTAAAGAACACCGTGATAATCCAGATTTAACCGAGCGATTTGAATTAATGGTTTGTGGAAAAGAAATTGCAAATGCCTACTCGGAATTAAACGACCCAATTGACCAAAGAGAACGTTTTGAAGCTCAAATGAAATTGGCTGAAAAAGGAGATGATGAAGCGAATGGTATTATTGATGAAGATTTCTTAAGAGCTTTAGAATACGGAATGCCTCCTACTTCCGGATTAGGAATTGGTATGGACAGGTTAATTATGTTTTTAACCAATAACGCGTCTATTCAGGAAGTTTTATTTTTCCCACAAATGCGTCCAGAGAAAAAAGTAACGTACGAGTTAACCGAAGATGAAAAATTCATTGTTTCTTTGTTAGAGAAAGAAAACAATCAACCTATAGCTATTTTAAAAGAAAAAGCAGCCTTAAGCGGCAAAAAATGGGATGCTGCCATGAAAGGTTTAGCCAAACATGGTTTAACAAAAGTTGTAGTTGATGGGGACAATAAATTAGTCGTACTAGTTTAAAAACTAACACATCATGAAACTAAAAACCTCGAAACAATTAAGTTTCGAGGTTTTTTTTATTTGAAGTATTTTAAGTTATGTCTTAAAATCTCAAGCCGAACATTAAACCGTCTTTAGCCACTCCGCCTTGAAAACTTCTCACATAATCTACACGGAAAATTTTTAGTTTACCAAAACCAATTCGGTCAAATCCGACAGTCATTTCTTGATAAGGCTTATTTTGTGGCGCAGCTAATTGATGAAAACCACCTACTAAATTCCAACCTAATTGATTTAATACTGGAATTTTATTCATAAAATATCCATTATCATTATAATTTACATGTGTTTCAAAATACTGATCATTTGTAGATTGAGTATAATAAGGCAATAAATTAAAACTGTTATTATATTGTCCGTCTATTCTAACATGTGTTTG
Organism: Flavobacterium difficile; assembly: GCF_011392115.1. Classification (GTDB taxonomy): domain Bacteria; phylum Bacteroidota; class Bacteroidia; order Flavobacteriales; family Flavobacteriaceae; genus Flavobacterium; species Flavobacterium difficile. Next base: position 449,909 of record NZ_JAAJBT010000001.1, on the reverse strand, counting down.
ATTGCCATTAAAATGTTTAAAATCTGCAAAAGAAATGTTATCGGCATTGAAAAATTTTCCAACTTTCATATTCAATTGTAAATCACCTTTATTCGCTAATGTTTTATTGTAATTTAAACGAGCTTCTACAAAATCATATTCATATCCTTTTGAAGTTGCTAAAAAGGCTTTCGTATAAGTTAAACCAAGTGTTGGATATTTTCCTTCATTAATATTTAACTTTCCATCTGGTCTTGTGATGTATTTCTGACCAAAAACGATTCTCGAACTCAAACTAAACTTAGTTAAATGATGCTCATCAAAAGCAGCAATAGCATCAGATAACGGATTTAACGGATTATTTGAACTGTATACATCACTAGTTTTATTGATAGCAAAATCAGTAGTATTAAACAGCGGTTTTCTGTTTTCATAAGCTAAATTTGCATTTAAAAAGAACCCATTAAAAACTTCTCTTCCAGATGCAATTTCAATAAATTCTTTTTCATACAATTTCATGAAATTATTTTTAAAAACTAATGAACTTACCGAGTTTTCTATACCAGATATAGGCTCTGAGCTATTAAATTGATTGACTTTATTTCCTCCAGTTAAACGAATGTAAGCATCATTTGTATTATTGAATTTATGATAAAACGAAGCGGTTGGTCTTATTCTTTCATCTGAAAATCCGTATTGAAAATCTGTTGCAATGGAAGTATATTTTCTTTTTTCTTCATTAAATTTTGTATAAGAAAATCCAGAACCTATATGATAACCTTGAACCGTATTAAAATTAAAAGCAGCCAAATTAAACAAACCTTGATAGTTAAATCTGGATTTTTTAAAGCTGTTTTTAAACGTATATCCTGTTATAATTTTTGAGATTTTAAACTTGTTTGAAACGACATCAACAGAATCTAAATACACTTGTGAATTTCTAACTTTATAAACACTATCTTTTTTAATATAGTTCGTAGTTTCTTCGTCTGTTAATGGTACAGGGCGATTCTCAGACCAATAGGAATCTTCTTTTTTGTTAGATTTTTCAGCAAACGTAACCAACTCACTTCCAAACGTTTTTTTGTCGAAACTGTCCACAAAATTATAATTACTAAATACATGAGTAAATTTTCCGTTAAATTTCATCATAAAAATTCCAGCCTTAAAATCTAAAGATTGTAAATTTTTGATCCAAATTTTAGTGTCTGGATTATAATTAAAATTCTGAGTCAATTTAAGCGTCTCTAAAAATTCACTTTGTGCTCTATAGCCTTTAATATCTAAATCTGTAGCATAAATAGCAAAAGAATCGTCTACAATGTATATGTACCCTTCAAAAACAGGTTCTTTATCTCGCTTAGGTGTAACTTTTATTTTATAAACAAAATTATTATAACCATCTGTAAAAGAATCTTCTATTTTGTATTTATAATAATTAAAAGCATTGGAAGCAATGGGAGAAATCATAGGGATTCCAAAATTTATCGTATTCTGATAAAAATCGTAATTGGTACTTAAAGCTGTATTGAAACTAAATCCATTATCGTTACCAGCTACTTTACTTGCAAGAATTTCTTCTTTTATGTTGTTTGGTTTTTCGAACTTAATTTTGGAAACGGTTTCCGATTGGTAAATAATTCCAGCACCAGTAGAATCAAGATTTCCTTCTAAATCTCCAATCTCCACACCCATAAATTTTTTCGGAATATCTTTTACTCTAAAAATTCCTCTTGAGTAAAAATCGGCCTCATATTTATCGGTTTTATCCGTGTTTTTTTTACGATTGGCAATGGCACTTCTTATAATTGCATTCGCAGGATTTTCACCATTTTTAACCACTACTTCTTCAATTGAATATTCTTCATCTGATAAAGTAGCGTTTATAACTGCTGGGAAAGCGTTAATTTCTTTACTAATGGTTTGCGTTTTGTATCCTAAAATTTTAAAAACTAAGGTATAAGTTCCTGTTTTTTTTACGGTTAGTTCGTATTCTCCATTTTCATTGGTTGAAGTTCCATTGTAGGTTTTTTCAATTGTTACACTTGCATAAGGCAAGGCATTTCCTTTTGAATCTGTAACTTTTCCTCTAATTTGTGCGAATGAAAAGTGAGAAATTAGGGCTAGGGCGAATAATACTTTTAATTTCATATTTGGCTTTTATTTAAATTTATTCTGATAAGTAGTAAGATTAGCTTTTTTGTTACATCAAATAATTTGCTGAAAAATTATTTCATTAGTTCTACAGAACCGGATGTATTTTCAGAAATTTTAACTTTTTCCAGTTTCCCATAATATTTTACAGAGGCACTTGTTGAAGCAGTTGCATCTAAACTTTTTAAAGGCAACACAACCACTTGAGAAGATGTACTTGCTAATACTTGAATGGAATTCGAATTCAATTCCTTTGCATCACAATCTGACGAACTAGAAGCGTCAATTGCTAGATTATTTGTTTTCCCTTTAAGCATTACACTTGCGCTACTACTTAAATTTACTGCAATATCATCTGTAGCCATTGTTAAGGCAATGTTTGAACTTGATGAAGCATCAACAAAAATGGAATTACATGTAACCGTTCCTGAAAAATCCGAACTAGTAGTTGTATTAATTTTCAACAAACTTACATTCAAATTTCCTTTTATAGAAAAAGTTGCAGAAGTGCTCAAAGAAATGGTTCCAATACCTCTATTGGATACAGATACCAATAATTTACTTGTATCGATAGTATTTAAATTTGAATCGTTTTCAATATAAATTTTGAGTATATTATTTTTAGCTTCAATTTTTAAATATTTCATGAACTCTTTTTCCCAGGTGACTTCAATGGCTTGTGTGGCACTTTGAGAATACACCACATTTACACTTCCAGAAGCTCTTATCGCTGTAAAGTTGCCAACTGTTCTGCTTTCTTTAACTTGTCCGAATGCTGCAGAAATTAAAGTAAAAAACACAATAACAAACCCGTTGATTTTTTTCATTTTAATATTTTTTTTTAAGATTTTAGTGTAATGTATGATGAAATTTAAAAAATGGTAAACGTTATAAAAAACTTTGAATTCCTAAGACATAACTTTCTAAGCCAAAACCTATGATAACCCCTTTTGCATTTGGTGAAATATAGGACTGATGACGAAATGTTTCTCTTGAAAAAGTGTTGGAAATATGGACTTCTATTACCGGTGTAGTGATCGCTTTTATACAATCGCCAATAGCTACAGAAGTATGTGTATATGCACCAGCATTTAAAATAATACCTTCATATGAAAAACCAACTTCTTGTAATTTATTGATAATTTCACCCTCAATATTCGATTGAAAATAATCCAATTGAACTGATGGAAATTTTGAAGTTAGTTCTTTAAAAAAAGAATCAAAATCTTGGTTGCCGTAAATTGACGTTTCACGTTGCCCCAATAAATTCAAATTCGGACCATTTAAAAGTAATAATCGCATTATTTACCGTCTTTATCTACTACAATTTTATTTTCTCTGTTTGCTAATTCCCACGCCAAAGTAAAAGCTAATTTAACACGCAGGGTTAACAAATCATATTCAATCTTATCAGCTGTGTCATTCGGACCATGGTAATCTTCATGCACGCCATTGAAAAAGAAAATAGAAGGCACTCCTTTTTTAGCAAAGTTGTAGTGATCAGAACGGAAATAAAACTGATTCGGATCATTTCTAGCATTAAAAGTATAATCTAAATTTAATCCCACATATTTGGCATTCATTTGTTCATTAATAGCATGTAATTCAGAACTTAATCTATCAGATCCAATTACATAAATATATTTTCCGTTTTCTTTGTGCGTACCAATAGTATCTCTACGTCCAACCATATCAATATTTATATCGGCTACTGTATTTTTTAATGGAAATAACGGATTTTCAGAGTAATATCTAGAACCATGTAAACCATGTTCCTCGCCAGTTACATGTAAAAAAAGTATTGATCGTTTTGGCGCAAAACCTTCCTTTTTGGCTTCCATAAACGCTTTAGCAATTTCGATTAACGAAACCGTTCCCGAACCATCATCATCAGCTCCATTAAAAACTTCCCCGTTTTTCATACCAACATGGTCGTAATGTGCAGATATTACTAGTACTTCTTCTGGTTTTTCGGCACCTGGAATAAAAGCCCAAATATTTTCAGAATCTCCTAATTTCGGAGAAAATCCTTTTTTCATAAATTCAGAAGGCACTTTCTGATAATAATCTGTAGAACCTGGAGGATTTTTTATTCCTAATGCTTTATATTGTTCTATAATGTATAACCCAGCTTTTTTCTGTCCGGGTTCTCCTGTATTTCTTCCTTCCATTTCATCAGAAGCAATTACATGAAGATTTTTAGACAAGCTGGCTTCATTGATTGTGTTCATGTATTTTGTTGGGTCTACAACTTTACTTTCACGAACAGAAACAATATTTTTTTTGGTAGAACAACTAAGTAAAAACAAAGATGCTGCAAATAGATAGAATGACTTTTTCATTTGTAAGGATTTATTACCATACAAATCTAATTAAAAAAGTTAATACAAATAAAATTTATGAAATTTTTATAGCGAAGAAATAAAAAATGGCAAGCGACCTACATCGCACCGCTACAACCACATACCTTTGCTGCGTTCCCACCCTGGAGGATTTTGTAGGAGCTGGTCGTGTAGGACTTGCCGATGCAAATATACAATCTTTTATTATTTTTACAAATCAAAAAATTAGTTTAAAATAAATTGTAATATTGTAGTATTAATTATTAGGAAAATGAAAAAAATTAACTTACTTATAATCACATCTTTAAGTGTTTTTTTATACAATTGTGGCACTAAAGAAAATTTATTTTCAATTGCTTCAAAAGACTTAAAATTGATTTATAAACCTAGTGAAAGTGTAAATTTACGTATTGAAAACACAGAAAACATAGCTATTGATTCTGTGGTTTACTCTTCAAATGATGAAAAATTAGGTACAGCTGTGGCGAACAAAACCTTTGTTTATAAATTAGATAAATTACCTTTTGGCAATCATAACATTAAAGCTATTGTTCATTTTGAAGGCAAAGAAATGGCTTGTGAAGTCTTTTTTGATTTAGTTTCTAACATTACTCCAAAATTATATGAAACTAAAGATTACACTATTTTAAACACTTATTCTCATGATGTTAATGCTTATACACAAGGTTTAGAGTTTTATAATGGAATTTTATTAGAAGGAACAGGGCAAAATGGCGAATCAACGCTAAGAAAAACCGATTACAAATCGGGAAAAGTTTCCAAATCTGTTTCATTGTCTCCAGACTATTTTGGTGAAGGAATTACTGTTTACAACAACAAGATTTATCAGCTAACATGGCAAAATAAAGTAGGATTCATTTATAATGCGGAAACTTTAGCTCAAGAAAAAACGTTTAATTATTTTGCTGAAATTGAAGGCTGGGGTTTAACACACAACGACAAGCATTTGATTATGAGCGACGGAACTAGTAAAATTTATTTTCTAAATCCAAACACTCAAAAAATGGAACGCTCTATAAATGTATTTACTGACACTAATGCTATTCCAGAATTGAATGAATTAGAATGGATTGATGGAAAAATATGGGCTAACGTATATTTAAAAGATGTTATCGTTATTATTAATCCAGAAAATGGTGCTGTGGAAGCTGCTATTGATTTTTCAGCCTTAAAAACGAAAAACGCCAGAACATTACTTGATGGTGAAGTTTTGAACGGAATCGCTTACAACCCTGTATCAAAAACAGTATTTTTAACTGGGAAAAATTGGGACAAAATGTTCGAAATTAAATTGAAGTAAAATATTAAAATTCAATCACTACAACAATAAGAAAATTAAGAGAAACGAGATATAAATCACTTCGTATCTCTCAAAAACCAACTACTATGAAAAAAATCATCATCGCATCAGTTTTACTAGTATTTAGTATACAATTACATTCACAAAATAAAAAGAAAAAAATGAATACGATTCAACCGCCTAAAGCGAAAATAATTCCAAAAAAATTAGAAAAACACGGAGATGTAAGAACCGATAATTACTATTGGTTAAATGAAAGAGAAAATCCGGAAGTAATTGATTATTTGAATAAAGAAAACGAATATTACCAACAATCAACAGCGCACACCAAACCCTTACAAGACGATTTGTTTTTAGAAATGAAAGCAAGAATTAAGGAAGACGACAGTTCGGTTCCTTATTTTTACAACGAATATTGGTACATCACACGTTTTGAAACTGGTAAAGATTATCCCATTTACGCCAGAAAAAAAGGAAGTCTAGACGCCAAAGAAGAAATTTTATTCGATTGTAATGAAATGGCAAAAGGACAAGCCTATTTCAATTTAAGTGGAATGAGCGTAAGCGGCGATAATAAATTAGTAGCTTTCGGTTTAGATTTAGTTTCAAGAAGACAATACACCATTCAGATTAAAAATTTAGAAACTGGAGAAATTCTTCCAGATAAAATTGAAAACACTACTGGTGGTTCTAGCTGGTCAACAGACAATAAAACTTTGTTCTACACAGGAAAAGACGCGCAAACTTTACGTTCTGACAAAATTTTCAAACACAAATTAGGCACAAATGCCTCTGAAGATGTTTTAGTTTTCCACGAAAAAGACGATACATACAACACATTTGTGTACAAAGAAAAATCGAAAAAATACATCATCATTGGTTCTGGAAGTACGCTTACTACAGAATATCAAATATTAGAAGCAGATAATCCTGATGGAAAATTCAGAGTCTTTCAACCTAGAACAAGAGGTTTAGAATACTCTATTTCTTTCTATAAAGATAAATTCTATATTTTAACGAATGCAGATAAGGCAACCAATTTCAAATTGATGACGACGCCTGAAAACGCAACGGCTAAAGAAAATTGGACCGATTTAATTCCACACAGAAAAGAAGTTTTACTTGAAGGGATTGAAATTTTCAAAAATTATTTAGTGGTTGAAGAACGTTCTAACGGATTAAACAAAATTCAAATTAAACCTTGGGATGGTTCGGGCGACTATTACTTGCCTTTTAAAAGTGAAACTTACACTTGTTTTACAACTTCCAACGTTGATTTTGATACTGATATTTTACGTTACGGCTACCAATCTATGGCAACTCCTTCGTCTGTGATTGATTTCAATATGAAAACTAAAGAAAAAACCATCTTAAAAGAACAAGCCGTTTTAGGTGGAACATTCGATAAAAACAACTACATCGAAGAAAGAATTTGGGCTACCGCAACAGACGGCACGAAAATTCCAATGAGTATGGTGTACAGAAAAGGCATGAAAAAAGATGGAAAAAACCCACTTTTACAATATGCTTACGGTTCTTATGGTTCGTCTATGGATCCTTATTTTTCAAGCACACGTTTGAGTTTAATGGACAGAGGTTTTATCTATGTAATCGCACACATTCGCGGTGGTGAAGATTTAGGAAGAGAATGGTACGAAAACGGAAAATTATTAAAAAAGAAAAATACATTTACCGATTTTATCGATTGCAGTAAATTCTTAATCGCAGAAAAATATACCTCAGCCGAACATTTATATGCGGAAGGTGGTTCTGCAGGTGGTTTATTAATGGGTGCGATTGTAAACATGGCTCCAGAATTATACAACGGTGTAATCGCTCAAGTTCCTTTTGTAGATGTAATCACTACAATGTTAGACGATACTATTCCGTTAACTACTGGAGAATATGACGAATGGGGAAATCCGAACGATAAAAAATATTACGATTACATGTTGTCTTATTCGCCATATGATCAGGTGAAAGCACAAGATTACCCAAACATGTATGTGTCGACAGGATTACACGACAGTCAAGTGCAATATTTCGAACCAGCTAAATGGGTTGCGAAATTAAGAGTGATGAAAACGAACAACAAACAATTATTTTTAGATACGAATATGGAAGCCGGTCACGGTGGTGCCTCTGGACGTTTTGAAGCGTTAAAAGAATTGGCTAAAGAATTTGCGTTTTTATTCGATTTAGAAGGAATTAAAAAATAAAGTATTGAATTTTGAAACACATAGGCACATAGAATTATTTTAATTTTTAGTCATTTCATTTAAAATAGTAAACATAGTTATAAAGACAATTTTAAGCGAAGCGACTCCATACAATTTTAAAAAAACTATGTGCTTATGTGTTTAAAAATAAATTAAGTTCATAGCTAATAAATTGAAGTAAAGTCTTTCCAATAAAAATATACACCACACTTATGTAAACTATTTTAAGCGAAGCGACTCCTTACAATTTTAAAGAAACTATGTGCCTATGTGTTTAAAACAAAAAAGATGAAAAACGAAATCAAGGCCCACAATTCTGTTTTAGAGTTAGTTGGGAACACACCCATAATTAAGCTAAATAAAATTGCCGTCGGATTAACCGGAAACTTTTACGCTAAAGTAGAAGCTTTCAATCCCGGACATTCGGCTAAAGACCGTATTGCGTTACATATTATCAACAGTGCAGAAGAAAAAGGCATTTTAAAACCTGGGGCAACTATCGTAGAAACTACTTCTGGAAACACCGGTTTTAGTTTGGCCATGATTAGCATTATCAAAGGCTACAAATGTATTTTAGCGGTTAGCGATAAAAGTTCACCTGATAAAATAGACATGCTGAAAAGTATGGGTGCAAAAGTATATGTTTGTCCAGCAAGTGTAGCAGCAGACGACCCAAGAAGTTATTATGAAGTAGCCAAAAGAGTACACGAAGAAACACCCAATTCCATTTACATCAATCAGTATTTTAATGCGTTGAATATTGATGCGCATTATTGCAGTACAGGTAAAGAAATTTGGGAGCAAACTAACGGATTAGTCACTCACGTGGTAGTGTGCAGCGGAACGGGTGGCACCATTTCAGGTATTGGAAAATACTTAAAAGAAAAAAATCCTGCGATTAAAATTTTAGGTGTAGATGCTTACGGATCTGTGTTAAAAAAATACCACGAAACCAAAGAATTTGACGAAAAAGAAATTTACTCGTACAAAATTGAAGGTTTGGGTAAGAACTTAATTCCAACCGCAACCGATTTTGACATTATCGACCAATATGTAAAAGTTACAGATAAAGAAAGTGCCATTATGGCCAGAGAAATTTCTAGAACGGAAGGTTTGTTTGTAGGTTATACTTCTGGTGCAGCCTTTCAAGCGGTGAAACAATATGCAGAAATGGGTGCTTTTGACGCAAACAGCAACGTAGTTGTAGTATTTCCAGACCACGGCTCGCGTTATATGAGTAAAATTTACAGCGACGAATGGATGCAAGAACAAGGTTTTTTAGACTCCGAAAACATAGATGAATCGTTGAAAATAGAAATCATAAAATAATATTTTTTAAAATTTCATTACACTAAATCCTCTCTTTATAACATAAGTGAGGATTTTTTTGTGAGAATTTTCTATATTTACTGAAAAAACTAAACTTTTATTACAAAATGAAATTATTTAAATTAACTCTTGGTTGCTTCTTATTATTTATGGTTACAAGTTGTGTGACTAGTTTACCTATAAATCAACAATTTTACAACACAAAAAAAGTAGGTGTAATTTTACAAGTAGATGAAATCGGAATGGCTAAAGCGGGTGGACAAGGCTTGTTAGATATGGCTTTAACACCTGGTAATAAATTTACAGAACCCTTAAAAAGTATCGAGCCAAAATTAAAATTAAATGAAAAAATTAAGGCCGAAATAACTTCTATTCTAAAATCTAAAAATAAAGAATTTGTATTTATAGACCAGAAATTTGATTACCAAACACTTGAGAAATTCGATAAACCAAAATCTGATAAAAAATTTAATAAAAAGGATTTTAGAAAATTTAAAACTACAAATAATGTGGATGAAATTTTATATGTGAAAGTAAAACATGGAATATTAGTAACGTATCAAGGCGTAATTGAAATAAATAAACAAGGTTATGTAAGCATAGGAACCGAAATTATAGATTTAACTGACAATTCGCTGCTACTACAAGATAATTTTCAAACAGCTGCTAAAATTGATGGAAATTGGAAAAAAGGAGAAGATTTTTCAAACCTTTCCTATTCTATTCAAAATGCAATTAATTCTTCCATAACAATTTTGAAAACTAAATTCTAAATACATGAAAAAATTTGCATTTATCCTAACGCTACTATCTGCAAGCGTGTTCGGTCAAACTTTCGAAGGCAAAATATTTTATAATACTACGTATGAAAGTAAACTCCCAAATATGTCAAGTGAACAATTTACTGTAATGATGGGAAACAATCAAGAATATTTAACCAAAAACGGAAATTATAAATCTATTACAAATGGTAAGTTCTTACAATGGCAACTTTACTCTAAAGCAGACCGTAAACTTTATACTAAAATGGCTAATTCTGAAATTATTTTTTGGAATGATGTTTCTATAAATGCAGATGAAGTAGTAAAAATTGAAATAAATAAAGCAGTGACTAAAGTTTTGGGGTACACTTGTGATGAAGTAGTTTTAACTTGCAAAAGTGGCATTCAAAAATACTATTTCAATACAGCATTTGGAGTAGACATTAGCTTATTTGAAGAACATCTTTACGGAAATTGGTACAATTATTTAAAAGAAGCTAAAGCATTTCCTTTAAAATCAATTATAGAAAATGCTCAATTTACACTTGTCAGCACGGCAACAGAAATTAAAGAGATGAAACTTGACGATAAAGAATTTCAACTTCCAGAAAATAGTAAGACCGAAAAAAGTACTTTTTAATAAAATGATATCAAAAAGCGATCGAATTTAACTCGGTCGCTTTTTTTTAGACTAAAACTGTAATGCTCGTCAACTTTAAACAATTGATATCGCAACTTAAAAAAAATATAATCGTTTAAAATTCTTTACTAAAAAGCAAACAAGTCTAATTAAAACCACTATTCAGATTTGTGATCCTAACCAAAAACAAGTTAACTTTACTTGAAAACCTTAGTCAAAATATTAACTTTTTGTCATTTCATAACACATTATCTCTAGTTCATGACAAAAATTTACTTTTTTTGTTAAAATATTCATATATTTGAATATCAACTATTTATTAAAAATACCTACTGATAAATACGTTAAAAAGATGAAGCTTAATCCCAAATAAGCGATTTCATCACTCTATATAGGGTTGCCCATTTAGAAAAAAAACACAAAAGAGTTAAACAAGTACAAAATGCTGTGTATACAGTTCTCTTTTATATTCATGAAAATTTAAGTCAACTATAAAAACAATCCAAAATGAAAAAAAACACAAAACCAGTTGCATTACTGTTATTAGGCTTTGGCTTAACCACAGTACAAGCACAACAAGCACCCAACACCTCTGGTGGTGATGCTTCAGGAAGCGGTGGTAGCGTAGCTTACACCGTTGGTCAAGTAGGTTACACCACACAAACAGGAACAACGGGTTCTGTAGCGCAAGGTGTACAACAACCCTTTGAAATATCTATTGTATTGGGAATAGAAGAAAATCAAATAAGTTTGAATATGCAGGCTTATCCTAATCCAACTTCCAATTATTTAACACTAAATATTGGAGATTTTGACCGTACTAATTTAAGTTTTCAATTATTTGACATAACAGGTAAATTAATTGAAACCAATAAAATTACAAAGTCGATTGAGACCATCCGCATGGAAAATTTATCTAGTGGCAGTTATTTTTTAAAAGTAACCCGAAACAATAAAGAAGTAAAAACATTCAAACTTATTAAAAATTAAAAATATTAGAATATGAAAAAAATTTATTTTGCAGTAATAGGTTTACTTATATCAGCTAGCGCATTAGCACAAGCCCCACAAAAAATGAGTTACCAAGCAGTAATTCGCAACAGTAGTAGTGCTTTAGTGACGTCAACACCAGTGGGCATGAGAATAAGTATTTTACAAGGTAGCGCTACTGGAACCGTAGTTTATGAAGAAACTCAAGCAGCAAGTACCAATGCGAATGGTCTAGTAAGTGTAGAAATAGGAACAGGGACAGCAGTAACTGGTACATTCTCTGGTATTAATTGGGCAACAGGACCTTATTTTATAAAAACAGAAACCGACCCAACGGGAGGAACAACCTATAGTATAACAGGTACAAGTGAACTAATGAGTGTACCTTATGCTCTATTTAGTGCCAATGGCACACCAGGGCCAGCGGGACCTCAAGGACCGGCGGGAACAAACGGAATCAATGGTGCAGTTGGACCAGCAGGACCTCAAGGACCTCAAGGACCAGCAGGACCAACGGGAACACAAGGAACACAAGGAGCTATTGGTGCAACTGGACCGATGGGACCGCAAGGACCAGCAGGAACAAATGGACTTGATGGCGCGACTGGACCAATGGGACCGCAAGGGCCGCAAGGAATACCGGGGGCTAATGGTGCTACTGGACCTACAGGACCTGCAGGAATGAATGGTATCGATGGAGCTCCAGGACCTCAAGGACCAATAGGACCTCAAGGACCAGCGGGAACAAACGGACTTGATGGAGCAACTGGACCAACAGGACCACAAGGACCAACAGGTGCTACAGGACCAATTGGTGCTACAGGACCTCAAGGACCAGCAGGTTTAACAGGTGCTACTGGACCAACAGGACCTCAAGGACCAGCTGGTGCTACAGGACCTGCAGGACCAGTAGCAGGTGCTGATACACAAATTATATACAATAATGCTGGAGTAGCTGGCGCTAGTGCCAATAACACATGGAACAATGGTACAAGTACGCACACAGTTACAGGAACGTCTGTAACAACTAATGAACGTGTGACAGCTTTGGCTGGTGTGGGTAGCCGTGTTGTATTAACTGATGCTGCAGGAAATTTATCTGCTGGAGCTGCTGGAGCTGTTACTGGTACAGGTACAAATAACTTCATGACTAAATGGACAAATGGTCCAGGCTCTGTTATTGGTAATTCATTATTTCAAGACAATGGTACAAGTACTTCTGTTGGTCTTGCAACACCATCTATTATTTACCAATTATATACATACCGCCAGCAATTAACTGCTAACGGAGATGGTCAACATTCATTATTTGGATACCGTACACGCGACTCACAAAACGATGGTACAGCTTATTCTCAAATAGCTGCTAACTCTGCAACTGCTGGTTACAACTTCTGGGGTGATGTGTACACATTTGGTGTAGCAGGTTGGAATTATAATGACTATTCTCGTTGTGGTGGTACATTTGGTGCTGAAGTAAATGGTACTTATTGGGGTTCTCTTGGATACCGTAGTAGTGGTTTATTAAACTATGGTGTATACGGTTCTGCTGCTTACGCAAGTGGTGGTGGATATTTACCTACTTCTGAATTAACAGGTGTTGGTGGTGGTTTCTTCGGAGCGATGATTGGTTCGGTTACAAAAGGTCGTGTTATCGGACAATTGAACTCAGGTGACTTATTTGCTTCATACAACTCAGGAAACACTTATACAACTGGAAAAAATGTAGAATTAGTTGGCGCTGAAGGGGCTCCAAAAACTGCAGTTTACGCAGTAACAAGTATCGATGCGACTATTTATTCTAAAGGAAATGCTCAATTGGTAAACGGTGAAGCATACATCGCATTTGATGCTAACTATAAAGCTTTATTGGGTGAAAATCCAGTAGTAACAGTATCACCAAATGGAAACTGTAATGGTGTTTACATCGCTTCAGTAGACAAAAACGGATTCACCGTTCGTGAAATGAATAATGGAAACAGTACTGTGGCGCTTTCTTGGATTGCTGTAGGTGATCGTATTGATAACCGTATGGAAGAAGCTACAAAAATGGTTTCTGATCCTTCTTTCAACCGTAATATCCAACAAGTATTATTTGATGATGGAAACAAAGATGCTAACGGAAAAGCTATATGGTGGGATGGAACAAATATCCAGTTCGGAACTCTTCCAGCTCACATGGCGAAAGTAAACCGCAAATAATTCAATATTTATTCAATTAAATTGAGGATTCTAAGTATATTAGAGTCCTCATTTTTTTATATGAAAAACCTCATCGTTATTTTTATTTTTTGTTGTTCATCCCTACTTGCTCAAAAGAGTAAGGATTCGATAACAATGCAATTGTTTAAAAAAGTAATTTATACTTTAGCCAATGATAGCATGAAAGGCCGAGCTTCAGGTTCACCGGAAGCCATCAAATCTCTTAAATTTATCAATAAACAATTCCAATTGCTGACTCACAAAAAGCTTAACCAACAAATTTTTGTGGCACAATTAAACGATTCTACTCAAATTCAAGGTGTAAATGGTTATTATTTCATCAATAATAAAGCTAAAAAAACCATTATTGTGGGTGCACATTATGATCATATCGGTTTGGGTGGTCCCTTATCTATGAGTAAAAAATCTGATGTAGTTCACAATGGCGCGGATGATAATGCATCGGGTGTTGCATTACTTTTAGGGATGTCGGAATTTCTCATCAAACCACAAAAAGAAACGGTAAATTATCTTATAGTATTTTATGCGGCACATGAAATCGGATTGTTTGGCTCGGAAGCCTTTGCGAAATTGATTGAGCAGAAAAAACATCAATTCAAATCGATAAGCGGTGTAGTCAACTTCGACATGGTAGGCAGAATGGCTGATGATCAAAAAAAAATAAAATGTATGACTTCACCAATTTTCAATTCTATCTTAAAAGAAATTGATACACAACCCTTCGGATTTTCCTTAAATATAACCGATGAAGACAAACTCTCTCAATTAGACACTAAAGTTTTTTATAACAAAAATGTTCCTTGTATCAATTTTACGACAGGCATACATAACGATTACCATGCTACCACAGATGATCCAGATTATATTAACTATAACGGAATGCTTACTATTTATAATTACCTATCTGTACTTGTTCCAAAATTAGGAAATACTGCTAACTAACATCAGAAGAAAATTTGCTGATCAATAATAAAAATAAAAGCGACCTGTTAAAATTAGGTCGCTTTTTAATTATAATTTATAATTGATGTTCAAACTCCATCTCGACTTAGCTTCCACTAAACCGTTTAACAAATTCTGATGTATTGGCACTTGTACTGTAGTTCCAAAAGACCATTTTTTATAGCCTAGTTCAAATCCAAACTTACTAAAAACTACATCACCGCTAGTATTTTTCACTTCCTGATTGAATTGCGAATTACTTTCATATACTTCTCCCGAAATTCCAACCTGTGGAGCAAAAGCCAAAAGTTCATTTTCTAACAAATAAAAAAGCGTAGAAGCATAATTAAACTGATTCCCAAATTGATAGTACTTTTCATTTTGGTTTTTTACAATGTAATTCACCATATTGTTCCAACCCAATTTATTTTTCTTCAATACATATTCAGTAGTGAATAACACATCCCAACTTCCTGTTCCCAATTGAAAACTAGGATTTATACTTCCAGAATTAGTTTCTTTATATTCACCTGTTGGAAGTTTCACTCCTACACCAGCTTGTATGTTATGCTGAAATGAATTTGAAATGGTGTCGACTTTAGTTTTACAAACTGTCGCTAATGCTAAAACCGTTATATCGCCCAGACCACGAATCGATTTTTTACCTGTAGTTGTTTCTCTATCATGATAATTATAAGGCACAAAAGCAGAAATTTGAAAACCTTTATACACCGGAATTCGAGCCCAAACTTGCACCGTATTAAAATTTTCTTCTAACCAAGGCGAATTGGTATACAATCCGTCATTAGAACGGTATTGCTGATTGAAATAACGCATGCCAATAAAGTTAGAATTTAGCATCGAAGCAAAACCCATACTTCCACCACTAGCTCCACAACCGCAACCATCACAAAAATAAGTTGGCACCGCTGCATTTTGTTTCTTTCCAAAATAATACGGACTTTCCATAACCGACTTAAGTGGAAAAGGATTTGATGCTTTTGGTTTTTCATTTGCAAAACTTACTGCAACTATAAAAAACACAATTAGTATATTTTTCATTTTTTACATTTTAATATTCTGAAAACTTTGGATTGTTCAAAAACTCGTTATCCGTTAAGGTTTTCAAAAAGGCAATTAATTTTGCCTTTTCCTGACTAGTTAATGGAATTCCTAACGTTCCATTATTAGTTAAACTAGGATCTAAAGTGGCTGAGTTCACCATTCCAGAAGAATAATGATTTAAAACAGCTTCTAATGTATAGAATCTACCATCATGCATATATGGAGCTGTTTTTTCAATATTTCGCAAACTTGGGACTTTAAATTTATATTTGTCACTTTCTATTTGAGTTACATTATAACGTCCTAAGTCATTAATCTGAATATTTATAGGTAAGCCATTATTTCTAAAACTGTTATCCGTAAACAAATCGGTGGCATGACACGATGCACACTTCTGATTAAAAATAGCATACCCTTCCATTTCTGTTGTAGTTAAAGAAACGTTATTCTCATTTCTTCTGTACTGATCGAATTTAGAATTACTTGAAGTAAGAAGCGCTAAAAACTGCCCTAATGCTTTAAGCATGTGTTCGGTATCTATAGGCTTTCCGGGAAATGCTTGTTGAAATAATTTTCTGTAAGCCGGATCAGCAGAAAGCGATGCTAAAATCGTATTGAAATTTCCATTCATTTCGATATGATTTGAAATAGGAAGAATTGACAATAAATTTAAATCATTAGTTGCACCATCCCACATGTATACATCTTGAAAGGCCATGTTTTGAATAGGTGGTGCGTTTCGTGTTCCAATGTTATCACCGACACCATGACTAAAAGAATGTCCATGATGCGTAAAAGCATCGCGTTGAATATGACAAAAACCACACGATATGATTCCGTCAGAAGACAATCTGCCATCATAAAATAACTTTTTTCCTAACTCGAAACCTTTTTGAGTTAAAGGATTATTTTCAAAATTAAATGTAGTATTGGGAAAATTAGCTGGTTTTTCAAACACTATTGGCAAATTTTCATATTCTTCTTCCTCGTCTTTTGAACAACTTAATAAAGTGGTAAAAAAAACAAAAAACAGGCAATACTTACAAATAATCTTAACTTCTAAGTTAAAATTCATGTTAGTTCTTATTAATCGTTGTGTACGTGATGTACTTCAAACATTTCAGAAAGATTCTGAGTAATTAAAGATACTTTTGGTCCACCATGAATACCTGCGCCTTCAGACAAATTAATGGTATTCGTTCCGTCTAATACTTTAGACAAATCAGCCATTACATGAATTTGTGGAGTAATTGAACTTCTTACTAAAGCTTTATCGCCTGTTGGAAAACTTAAGTTAATTGTGGTGTAATTATAACTTTGAGAAGTACGTCCTGTATGTGCTTGAAAATTTGTTGGAGTTGCATTAGTTGGAGTTGTAAATGTACCTTCTAATACAAGAAAACGATAACCTGCTGTCCAACCCCACTCCATTCCTGCTTGTTGTGCTTGCGCCCAAAAGTTACCTTGTCCCGTTACTCCTAATTCCCATTGTGCTTGATCTACACCGATTCCAAAAGATATGGCAGCATAATCACCAGCTGGAATGTTAGGCAAGGTAACAACAGTTGAAGCAGCAGTAGCTTCGTCAATGATAAAATAACTTTCACTTTTTGGAACTGTGTAAGTAGAACCATCTGTTTTAGTTAAAACAATATTACTAACAATATATTTTGCTTTATCCACTTGTATTACTTCTCCGTTTGAATTTGTATAATTTGTAGCAAATGCCAAATTTGCTCCACCATACGTATTATCAAATTCAACTTTTAAAGCACCTTTTTCATCAGCAGCAACTGCAGGTGTATCGTCATTATTACAAGATGTCAATGCGAAAGCCATAGCTATTACAGCTACTATATTTTTTATTTGAAATTTCATTTTTTTATTAATTAAAGTGTATGTAAAATGTGTTCGAAAAGCGTGCTTTTCAAATATTTTGGACATAAAAAGTCCATTCAAATCTTTATTAGAATTGAAAACAATTTACGATTAAGAAACAATTTAGGAATGAAACTGTTCTCTTATTCTTGAAACTTTAAGAAATACTTGTGGGTGGATGAAAAATCTGAGAACTATTTAAGTGAAAATAGTTATTGAAATAATAAGTAGGTGTTTGAGTGCAAACAAAATGTACTTTTTTAGATTCCAATTGAAATGATTCTTTATAAAAAAGAATTTCAATTTCTTGTTTGCTTACTTGTTTTTTATCTTTTGTAGGAGAAGAGTCTTCAGTAGCTGCTTTCGCTAATTCTTTTTTAAGATGACATTTACCGTTACATTCTAGTTCAGGTTGGTCTTTGTTTTCGCAGAGCTCATTCGCAATGTACTTATAATTAACCCAATAATCTAAAAAAGGCAAAATAGGCCTTGCCAACAATAAAAAGGTTACTATAATTGCGATTTTTTTCACCCTGTAAAGATAATAAATTTTACATTCTTAGTTAAACCTTATACAATAATATTTGTCAAATACTAAACTTTAAAATTGATATTATGAAAAATGTTGTAAAAAAATTAGTTGTGGCTGTGGCGTTAGTATTTTCAATTGGAATTTCGGCTCAGGAAAGAAAAGAAAAGATTAAAAATGCTACTCCAGAAGAAAGAATAGCAATAAGAACCGATAAACTTACAGAAGAATTAGGCTTAGATGAAAACCAGAAAAAGAAAGTTAGCGAAATACTTGTTTCACAACAAAAAGAAAACCAAGCTTTAAGAGAAGACATTAAAAAGGAAAAAGAAAAAGTTCGTGCCGAAGCAATTGAGGCAATGAAAAAACAACAAGCAACTTTAAAAGCAAAAATGAAAACGGTACTTACAGAAGAACAATTTAAAAAATGGGAAGCCTTACAAAACGAAAATAAAGAAAAAATTAAAAAAGTTAGAAAGGCAAAAAAAGAGAAAAAAGATAAATAATTGATAAAAAGGCTTTAATATTAAAAATATTTTTTATTTTTGAAGAAACTATTAAACAAATTACAATGAAAAATTTATTAGGTGCTCTTGTATTATTCTTAGCTTTCTCAATGAATGCTAGTGCACAAGAGAAGTTTAGAAAAGTTGACGAAAAAGTTGAGGCTAAAACTAATTTAGAAGCGCTTTCGCAAGTTATTCAATTGGATGCAAAATTAAGTCAAGATTTAATTGGCTTATTTGAATACAAATACAGAACTTTAAATGAAAACTTATCTGCTGAAAGAAAGGCTGAATTAACTAGAATAATCGAATTAAAGTTAAGAGCAACACTTACACCAGATCAGATGTTAAGTATTGAAAAGAAAGAAGGCTTGCTGAAAAAGCTAACCAACTAAAATAAAAAAATTCCCATCTAATTGATGGGAATTTTTTTTAACCTATTTTCTATAAAACTTTTGCTACTTCGTCAATACATTTTATGGTATAATCTAAATCTTCATACGTTAATGCATCGGTTATAAACCAAGTTTCATATGCAGAAGGTGCAATGTATATGCCGCGTTTTAACAACTCGTGAAAGAATTTTTTAAAAGTTTCGTTATCACCATTTTTAGCTGTTTCAAAATCGTACACTTCGTTTTTATCAAAATGTACAGAAATCATTGATCCTACTCTATTTATAGTAAATTCGATATTATTTTTGGATAAAACTTCATGAATACCTTTTTCTAGGTAAGCTGTTTTTTCATCTAAACGTGTAAAAATTTCTGAACTTGCATTTAATTCTAGTAACATTTGGTAACCTGCTGCCATTGCAAGTGGATTTCCAGATAAAGTTCCTGCTTGATATACAGGACCTAGTGGCGACAACATGTTCATAATTTCATTTCTAGCAGCAAAAGCACCAACAGGTAAACCTCCACCTATTACTTTTCCAAAACAAACAATATCAGCATTTACATTGTATAATTCTTGAACTCCACCTTTAGCTAAGCGAAATCCAGTCATTACTTCATCAAAAACTAACACTGCGCCATTTTCTTCACAAAGTTGTTTTAAACCCGCTAAAAAACCTTCTTTTGGAGGAATACAACCCATATTTCCTGCAACAGGCTCTACGATAATTGCAGCAATTTCATTTTTATTCGCTTCAAAAAGACCTTTTACATTTTCTAGATCGTTGTATTTTGCTAAAAGTGTATCTTTTGCAGTTCCAACAGTAACTCCAGGGCTATTTGGCACACCAAAAGTACTTAAACCACTTCCAGCTGCAATTAAAAACGAATCGGAATGCCCATGATAACAACCAGAAAACTTGATAATTTTATCGCGCTTAGTATAGCCACGTGCCAAACGAATGGCACTCATACAAGCTTCAGTTCCCGAATTTACAAATCGGATCTTATCAATATTAGGAACCATTGAAATGGCTAATGCCGCAATTTTAGTTTCTAATTCTGTTGGTGTTCCGAATGATGTTCCTTTTTTAGCTTTTTCAACAATAGCATTTACAACAGGTTCATGAGCGTGACCCAAAATCATTGGCCCCCACGAGTTGATGTAATCGATATACCTGTTTCCATCTTCATCAAATAAATAAGCTCCTTTAGCTTCTTTTATAAAAATAGGAAAACCTCCAACACCTTTAAATGCTCTTACTGGTGAATTCACACCACCAGGAATTACTTCATTAGCTTCAACAAATAACTGACTACTTCTTTGATATAACATTATTTCTTTACTTTTAATTTTTGACCAATTGATATTCCAGAATCTAGAATATTATTTAAACTTTTTAACTCCTCTACAGTTAAATTATACTTTTTTGATAAGGAATACAAAGTATCTCCTTGTTGTACAATATGTTCTCCATCAACTGAAGTAACAACTTTCGGCTTAGGCACAAAATTTCTTCCTAAAACTTCATTATCAATTTTATACAATTCGTAGCGTTCAATAATCCCAATTAATTTTGTAGGATATAAAACATCGGTTGCATAACCTGCTTGCTTTAAACCATTGGCCCATGCTTCGTAATCGCCTTTATCTAACTTAAACAAATTTTCATATCGTTTTCTTGTTGATAAAAAAGTAGAATGATCTTTATAAGATTCAGCTGGATCTTTATACTTTCTAAAACATTCTTGTGCTGCATCATCATCGTATTTTACAGATTCGCCAGTCCAACCCGTATGACATTTAATTCCGAAATGATTATTGGCTTCCTTGGCCAACTGACCAAAACCAGCACCCGATTCTAAAATTCCCTGAGCCATTGTTATACTTGCCGGAACACCATGAACTTTCATGTTATTTTTAGCTGTTTCTTTAAAATCCTCAATATATTTTTTAACATCTTCGGTTGTTGCTTTTACCTTAGAAGTCGCCACTAATACTTCACTACCTGTTGCTTTAGTTTCTTTTGTAGGATTTTCTTTTGGAGAATTCTCTTTAGCAGTAGGAGCAGTTTTAACAGGATACCTTTTAGTAACCGGATAACTCTTAGTACTTGTGGTTTTTTTTGTTGTTCTTATTTTAGTACTTCCGCAACTCACTAAAAGAAGCGAAATCAATACTATTACAATTTTCTTCATCATATTATAAGCGTCGTTTTTCCTTTTTTCTCTAAAGCCTTATTCATACCAACTATACCTTGCAAACCACCAGTATGAATGGCAAGTATTTTAGAATTGGCAGGGAAATAATTATTATGTATTAAATCTAGAATACCAAACATCATTTTTCCAGTATAAACAGGATCTAATGGAATTTGTTGTTCCAAGTAAAATTTATTTATAAAATGAATCAACTCATCTGTTACTTTTCCATAACCTCCAAAATGATAATTGCAATTTATTAACCAATTTTCTTTATTTGCAAATTTAGCAATATCCTTTTGTAAAAAATCACCTTTTAGTGAAGAAAATCCAATAATTTTATGTTTATTTTTAGAACCATTAATTATTCCCGAAATTGTACCACCTGTTCCTACAGCTGAACAAATATGAGTGTACTCTAAATCTAAATTGCTTACAATTTCTTCGCAACCTTTTACAGCTAATGAATTGGTCCCTCCTTCTGGCAATAGGTAAAAATCACCAAATTTTTCCTTTAATTCTGCTATAAAACTTTTAGTTTCTTTAAGCCGATAAGTCGTTCTTGAAACAAAGTCGAACTTCATTCCTAGTTGTTCTGCCAATTTTAAAGTTGGATTTTCCGAAATCTTACCAGAAAGTTCTTCGCCTCTTATTATTCCAATTGTTTCAAATCCAAATTCTTTTCCTGCACCAGCTACTGCCAAAATATGATTAGAAAATGCACCTCCAAAAGTTAAGATCTTTTTTTTACTTAGATTTTTTGCCTCTTCAATATTATATTTTAATTTCCTAAATTTATTTCCCGATATTATAGGATGTAACTCATCTTCTCTTTTTATAGATAAAGAAATGTTATTGGGAAATTCTTGATTGATGATTTGAATTCTTGCCATAAAAAAAACCCGAACAAGAATAACTTATTCGGGTTAAATATAATTATTTATTTTTATTTTGTTCCTACTATAATTTTCTTTTCAACAGAAACAGCATCACTTGTAACTACTTTTACAATATAAACCCCATCACTTAAAACATTTGTTGGAATTTCAATTAAACTATTTTTTCCTAAATTTTTCTTAGAGATGATTAATTTTCCAGATACATCGAATACAGAACAAGTAGCAATTTCTTTAGCTGAATTATTCACGATATTCAACATAGAAGTAGTATTATTTTGAAATATATTGAATGAGTTTGCAACCAAATTTAAATCGTTATTAAGTAAAACATCATAGTTTTTAAAAGTGATTTCATATTGAGAAACATTTTCGCCTGCAGCAACATTCAAATTACAAAAACCATTTGTGATATCATGATACAAACCAGATATTTTATCATGTAGATACACCTCATTTGAATCATAAAAATTAATCAATTCCGATACTTTTACTTTGTAAGTTGCATTTTCTGCCGCTTTAAAAGCAATTGGAATTCTTTTATCAGAATGAAATGGCAGCGTTGTAATTACAGCTTTTTTGGTATTTTCATTTTGATTAAAATAAACTAAATTAGGACTAGTTGTATCATCTGGAGCTATAGCATCATAACCAATATCGTAACCATCGGTAGTGTTTGGATTAAAAGCCATTACAACTTCTCTTGATTGTGTATCATTTAAAACAACTTCCAATTTAATTTGAGGCACAGGTAATTTAGAAATTTGTGTATAGTCTAAGCCCGCAACGTTTGGAATGTCTTCCCAATTTTGAGAAGTAGAAACCGAAGTTGATGTTACCAAAGCATTTCTTTCAAAAGTAGATTGATTAGACAAACCTTCTCTAACAAAAACTCTGTATAAATTTTTCATAGTTACAGATCCTGCCGCAACACCTTCCACCATAAAACCTTGCCCTATTGGAGAAAATTGTCTTCTAAAATCCGAACCTGTTGATGGTCCAGTTGTATTAACAGTACCTGATGCGTTATATGTATTCCAAGTTGCTGAAGCCCAAGTACCTGGAGTTCCAACATTCGAACCATTTGCTACATAAGTACCATAACCGCCTACATACGTATTTAGGTTGTGTGAAGCACCTGATTTACTATGCTCCCAGAAATAGGCTTCACCCCTAATTACATTAGGATTACCACCTGCAGAAACAACTCCAGTAGAAGCATTGAAAGAACGTCCACTATTTTCAATTAAAAACATATTTAAATTGATTGCACTTGGATAAGGATTACCAATTAAAGTTCTATTACCAGTAGAAACCGCTACAATAATATTTCCATCATTAGGTCTCCCTCTAAAATCATATCTTTGTGCCAAACCTGTTTTATTTGCTACACCATCGGCGTCTACAACTAAAGCATCTGTTCCAGATGTCCCTTTCATTGTGAAACCTTCACCTGGATTTAAAGTTGTAGTATTTCCTACAAACTGCCAATTTGCATAAACTGGAGTTTGATTGACAAATTTCCATATCCAATAAGGTGCAATTTGTATTGTTCCACCAACACCACCTGTAGCAGTACCATTATAATTACCTAATGGTAAAATTTCTGCAGAAGTTGATGAAATTAATCCTGTTGGTCTATTAAATAATGAAATACCAAATGGATTTCCAGCAGCACCAGATCCTACTGGAGAACACCAATAATTATATTGAAAATTATTAACTGTACCTTCTTGAAAAACAGATAGAGCTCCTGTTCCTGAATTTGATGAACTACCAGTACCTCTCTGCAATAACTGAGAAGTATTTCTTAAAAAAATGTTACCAGTGTTATTTAAATTTACATCTTGTGTAACCGTTATAAATTGATTAGTAACAAAAACATAAGAACCATCTCTTACAAATAACTGAGCACTAGCTACATATGTTGAAAAAAGCAAGATACCTGAAAGTAATATTTTTTTCATATTTTAGTATTATTACGACTTGGTTTAAAATCAAAAGTACGATTAATTTATTATATTTTAAAGTTTTATTAAAAATATTTTAATTTAAAAATATATTTTTTTTTGATATATGTATTTATATGTTAACATTTTACGATATCAAAAATGCATTAATCATAAGTAAATCTATCATAAATATAAGAAAAACATCAATTGGGTTTATTATAATGATAAATTTTAATCTACAAAAAAGAGAGTTTTTTAGTAAAAAAAGATAAAAAACAAAATAAACACAAAATTTTAACAAAAAAAAACAAGTATATGTTGTTAAATTTGGTTTTTATTTAATAACTTTGAATAAACACATATTGTTCTAAAATAAAAAACAAACCCAAATGCCCCCGCGTATGAAAAAAAAATACACCTTCCAGGTTCCATGTAATTTTTTCTTAAAAACACTAGATTGGAACATATTCAAACCACAAATTAACATCTTATTCTTTTTAATTTTCGTTCTATTAGGAACTATAAAATCTTACGGTCAATCACCTTTTATAGATAACACACCTAACGGAACAGAAACTTTTGTTGTTCCTGCAGGTGTAACCTCAATTACAGCCTCTGTATGGGGTGCTGGCGGTGGTGGTGGTGGATCTAGCCTTAATGGAGAAGGTGGATCCGGTGGTGGTGGTGGTGGTGCCACAACACTTACGATCGCTGTAACTCCTGGCGATGTTTTCACCTATACTGTAGGAGCTGGAGGACCCGGAGGTCTTGCCAATGCAACACTCGCAGGAAATGGAGGGAATTCAACTTTTATCAATATTGGTTTAGGAATAAACCTACTTGGAAACGGAGGTACTGGTGGCGCAAGAAATAGAGGTGCTGCGGGAACAGGCGGAACTGCAACAGGTGGAATCATAAATTCCTCAGGACAAAACGGAACAATAGGAGACGCATCTGGACAAGTAGGTGGTAATTCCGGAGTCGTGATAGGGATATTTGGAGGTGGAGGTGCTGCCGTTACAAACGCTACTGGTTCTAATGGAACCGTACCTGGCGGTGGAGGTGGTGGTGCTGAAAGAACCGGAGGTGGGTCAAGAAATGGTGGTAACGGTGCTAATGGTGAAGTTCACATCACATTTACTTGTCCTTTAATTTCAGCTAATGCAGGAGCAGATCAAAATCTTGGGACATGCATAACTACTACAACTTTAACAGGTAGCGCTATACCAGCCGGAATGACTGGCACATGGTCTATTGTCACAGGACCAGGAACAATAGCTTCCCCAAATTCTGCTACAACAGCAATTTCAAATTTAGTACCTGGTACTAGCACAACATTTCGTTGGACTATTTCTAATGGTTCATGCGGATCGGTTTTTGACAATATAGTAGTAAATACTCTATCTGGACCTGCTTGTTCACCATATTGTTTGAATACATATACAACTGCAGTTCACCCAATTACAAATGTTACATTCTCAAACATCATTAACAATACCTCAAATGTTGTAAACGGAACACCTGATCATGAAATATTTTTTATGCCTGTAGGACAAACTGAAAGAGGTGAAATTTACCAACTTTCAATGTCAGGCAATACAAATGGAGCTACTGAACACTCAGTTATAGCTTTCTTTGACTGGAATAAAGATGGAGATTTCATTGATGCAGGTGAATCATTTGGCATGGGATTAATTGATAATGTCACTTTCAATACATCCATATATGTTCAAGTTCCTCTAACAGCTTCTTTAGGACAAACCAGAATGAGAATTGCCATGCACAACAACAACATGGCTTACCCAACAGCTTGTCAAGTAGGAGCAAGAACCGGACAATCAGAAGACTATATAATAAATATAAACCCAGAAACATGCACTAGTCCGACAGCAGGATTCTCATTTACAGCAGTTACTGGTACAACAGCAACAATAAGTTGGACAGCCGCAACACCTGCACCTGCTAACGGATATGACCTTTATATTTCACCTATAAATACTGCGCCTAACCCATTACCTCCTCTTGAAACCATTCCAACAGTAAACGACTTAGCCTCACCATATAACGCAACAGGACTTACTCCTGGTGTGAGGTATTATGTATGGATAAGAGGAAATTGCGGAAGTGGCGATTATGGTGTTTGGAATAGTATGGGTAACTTCATTACTACTTTAACCAATGACACTTGCGCAGGAGCAATAGTAGTACCTGTAAATGCAGGAACAAATTGTGATGTTGCAGTTGAGGGAACATTAGAAAATTCTGTTACACCCAATGCTACTATTTGTGGCTCAAACAACAATGTAGATGTTTGGTATAGATTTACAGCAACTGCTGTTACACATAGAATTACAGTTGTTCCACAACCTTTTATTGATTATGTAGCTTCAACCATAACAGATGCAAATTTAAGATTTCAAGTTCTTTCAGGAACTTGTGGCACTCCAGTAAGCGTAGCATGTGTAAATAATAATGCAAATAGTACTGAATCACAATCCATTGGTGGCTTAGTTATTGGTACCTCTTATTTTATTAGAGTACACAGTTCAGGAGCAAATAGAACAAAATTTACAGTTTGTGTAACAACCGGAAACGCAACACATAGTAGCAATTCAGCTGCACCCGCATCCTATACTATTCATCCAACTGCTGGATTCAGCAATAGATTTATTCAAGACTATAATACTACAGGAACTTTAACTAACACGGTTAATATGAATACCGGAAGAAGTATTACAGGTTACAAAAATTACACAGGATTAACAGCAGCTGTAGGAGTTGCCGGAGGTGGTATAAACGTTGACCTAGGCTTGAGGGAATCAAGGCAATTAATAAAAGCATGGGTAGATTGGAATAGCGACGGATTATTTGATGATGCTACAGAAACGGTTTACAATTCTTCTGGGATATTATCAATAGCGACTTCATTTGGATTTGTAATTCCAGGACCAACTGCCGTAGGAAATTATAGATTTAGAGTGAGATCAACAAATTTCAACAGAACTTACACACCTGCTATTGTAACTAATTTATTACCATATGGATTTACAGTTGATGGAGAAACGGAAGACTACACCATTAGCGTAATTCAAGATTGCGTACACCAAATAGCAACTGTTACAGACAACAGTAGATGTGCTGCTGGTACTGTAACATTAAACGTAACAACAAATGGAGTACCGCCCGCAACACATGTAAGATGGTATGATGCTGAAGTAGGCGGAACATTACTAGCTACAACTAACGTTGTTGCTAATGCTTCTTCATGGACTACTCCAATTATATCAGCCACAACCGAATATTGGGTTACGGCCTTTAATACCGTTGGAGGTTGTGAAAGTTTATATAGAAAGAAAATCATTGCAACAATCAATCCAGTAGCAAATATGTTTATTACTCCTTCTACACCTGAAGTATGTGGAGAAAATAATATCATTTCAATTACAGCAGCTGGAGATTATGTTGTTGATTATTTAATTGATGAAAATTTCAACACAAACTTAGGAGCTTTAACCTCTGTAATAATCGGTGGAGCTGGCGACGCCTTAACAAGATGGCAACGTCAAGTAAGTCCATACGTTCCAGCAGGTGGAGTTTGGAAACCAGCAATTATTTCCAGAAGTGCTGGCGATGGTTTCGCTATGGCTACATCTGACTATAACTTAGACGTAAACACTGCATTAGAATCTATAATTTTAGATTCTTCTCCATACTCAGATTTAACTCTAACATTCAGACATTACTACTCTTACTATGGTGTTCCATATGACGTGGGGTATGTTGAAGTATCAACAGATGGGGGTACAACCTACATTCCTTTACAGACTATAGTAGCAGATGATGGACAAGCAAGTAACTTTGTTTCAGAAACAATTAACATGAACGCTTATATCAATCAAACTAATTTAAAAGTTAGATTTAGATATAATGCTAAATTTTGTGACGGTTGGGCAGTTGATGATGTTAGGCTATACGGTACTAAACCACTGAGTACTTCATTTACTTGGGGCGGTGCTCCAATAGATGTATTTATAGACCCTGCTTGTACAATTCCATATGTTGCTCAATTAGTACCAACAGTCTATGTTAGACCTACTCCACTACAATTAGCATCAACAAGTTGGTCATTTACAGCAACAGCAACTTTAAATAATGGATGTGCAGTTTCCATACCGATTACTATTGAAAATAAAACAAAACTTTGGAAAGGTACTGTAAATACAGACTGGAACGACGCAAATAATTGGGAACCTGCAGGTGTTCCGGATGCAAATACTTGTGTTATTATTTATGACGGACCAAATGACTCAAGAATTATTGGATCATTTTATAATGCTTTTGCAAAATATGTAATTGTGAGACCCAATGGAGATTTATTAGTTAATAGTAACAATACACTTACAATTACAGACAATCTTAATGTGGAAGTTGGTGGTACCGCTACTTTTCAAAATGGATCTAGCTTACTTCAAACTAGCAACATGCCTAATATAGGCAATATAATTTATAGAAGAACTACAAATATTAGAAGATTAGATTATGTATATTGGTCTTCACCTGTTGCTGGTTTTTCTAACAGTGCAGTTTCGCCCGGAACACCATTGGGCTTCCAATTAAAATGGCTTCCAACTACTGGTGGCATAAACAATTTCGGAAATTGGACAAATGCGAATGAAACGATGGTTCTTGGGAAAGGATATGCTATCAGAGGAGACAATAGTCTTCCTAACTCAACTTTTACTAATTATACAGCTTCTTTTGTTGGTGTACCCAATAACGGCAACATTACAATCCCAATTAGTAGAGGAACTTGGAATGGCGGCCCTTATTCCACAGGCGTTTCTTCAACTTTAGGATTAAATGAAGACGACAACTGGAACTTGGTAGGAAACCCATTTCCATCAGCTATCGATGCTATAGATTTCTTAACTTTAAATACAAATATTGAAGGCTTTGTAAATATTTGGACTCATGGAACTTTACCTTCAAATGCAATTTCAGATCCTTTCTATGCAAATTATGTCTTTAATTATACTGCAACCGATTACATTACTTATAATTCATTAGGCGCATCAAGTGGTCCCGGAACATTCAACGGATATATTAATGCTGGGCAAGGATTTTTTGTTTCAATGAGACACGGTTCAGCAGCTACAACTGAAAATTTAATATTTAATAATTCACTTAGAAGTAATGGATATAACAATAATCAATTTTACAAAACAACTGGTAATTCAAAATCACCACAAACTAAAAGCATAGAAAAACACAGAATTTGGTTTGATTTAATCCCACCAACAGGTTCAAGTGTAAGAGCACTATTAGGGTATTCCGAAAATGCAACTAACGATGTCGACAGATTATTCGATGCTTTTTCAAACGAAAAATTAAGTCTAAACATTTTTTCTATTACCAACAATGAAAAAATGTTAATTCAAGGTAGAAAATTACCTTTTGACCCTAAGGATGAAGTGAATATCGGTGTTACAATTCCGCAAGATGGCCTTTATAAAATTGCTTTAAGTGCTGTTGACGGATTATTTTTAGAAGCTAACCAAAATATATACTTAGAAGATAAATTAATAAAGGTCATTTACAATTTAAAAGAAGCTCCTTATTCGTTTATTGGAAATAAAGGAACAATCTCTGATAGGTTTGTTATACGTTTTGAGAAAGATAATGAAACTTTAAATACTAATGAACTTCCAAATTTGATTCAAGTATATGATAATAAAGTATTAACTGTAGCATCTGGCAAAATGAAAATTAAAAAAATTGAAATTTTCGATCTTTTAGGGAAACAACTATTTTACAAAGATAATATTGATGATAAAAATATAGAAATCAACTCCCTGATCAGAACAAACAGTTTAATTGTAGTAAAAATAGTATTAGAAAATAATACAGAAGAAATTAGAAAAGTACTTTATTAAAAAATTATTTCAAATTAAAAAAAAGACTTCTATAAATTAATAGAAGTCTTTTTTTGTGCCAATAAGTGAAAATAGTGATAATTTAAAAAAAAATCAATCTAACATAAAACAAAAAAAAAACAAATTAATCAAAAAAACACCAAAAAATTACACTATTATTTGTATTTTATACATAAAATTATACATTTGCATATATTTATCATAAAACCCCCCAAATATGAAAAATTTATTACTCTCAACTTTACTAGTTGGCACCTTTTATATGGGCCATTCTCAAGTAGGTATCGGAACTACCGCACCAAACGGAGCATTAGATATCAATTCAACCACACAAGGTATGGTGCCACCAAGAGTAGCCCTAACTTCAACAGCTTTAGCAGCACCAGTTGTAAACCCTACTGGCGGACCTTTAGTAGCTGGTACTTTAGTTTGGAATACTAACACAAATTCACCAACCGTTGCTACTGCTGTAGCGCCTGGAATGTATTATTGGAATGGAACCCGTTGGATTTCATTAGCCGGATCACCAGGTGGATTAGATTGGTCTATTATTGGAAATGGAGGTATCGATGGAGGTACTGCCACTACTGGTGGAACACACTTTCTAGGAACTTATGACAATACCAATATGGATATCAGAACTAACGGATTACACAGAGCACGTGTTTCTGCTCTAGGTGAATTTTTTATTGGAGCATTCAATACGGTATTACCAGGAGATTTAATGAACGGTGTTAGTTTAGGCAATGCAACTTTCCCTTTCGCAATTAATGGGTATACAGACCAAGACGGAGCAGCAACCTACGGACTTGTACAAGGTGGAAATACTGCTTTTGCAGGTGTACAAGGAGAATACGAAGGTACAAACTCTGCAGGACCAGGAGTAAGAGGTTTAAGTAATTCAACTGGAGCCGGTTCAACACTAAATGATTCAAATACAGGTGTTAATGGACAATTAGGTACCACTTCTGATTTTGCTTTTGGTATTAAAGGACAAACTACCGGAAATACCGCTAGAGTTGTTGGAGGTGTTATGGGAATAAACAATACTAATGGAACTTATGGGATTTTAGGTTACGAAAGAAGTAATGGTAACAATATTGGAGTATTAGGAAATACGGCTTATACAAATGCTACTTTTAAAACAGCTTCACAAGAAAATAATTCTTCGATAGGTTTAGCAATTAATGGCGGCTTTTTAGGCGGTCATTTAAAAGGGAATCAATACGGTTTAATTACGAAAGGAGATATAGTAGGTCAGTATACAGATGGTTCATCAATTTCCAACAAAGGATATGCAGTGGTAAACACAAATTCAAATGGTGAAAAAGTTGCCACTTACGTCCCTACCTCTACAACTGTTGATGTTTCCACAAAAGGAACAGGAAAATTAGTAAATGGAACAGCAAGAATATATTTTGACAAGAATTACGCCAGCTTAACAGATAAAAACAAACCTACAATCGTTACTGTATCTCCAATGGGAGAAACAAAAGGTGTTTATGTATCTGAAGTTACTGCTGATGGTTTTGTAGTTAAAGAAAATGGAAATGGTAACTCAAATGTTTCTTTTTATTGGATTGCGATTGGAGAAAAAAATAACGCTCAAGCAATGAACGTTCCATCTGAACTACTAACAAAAGATTTTGATGCCAATTTAGACAACTTTTTAACTATCGATGAAGAAGCAAAAGAAACTTCTAAGGCTATGTGGTGGAATGGTACTTCATTAGAATTTGGAAAAATAGCACCAAAAGAAAGTCACGAAGGTACAAACATTCCTGAATTAGCAAAAAGACCGAAAACCAAAAAGAAAGAAGAAGTAAAAAATTAATAAAATCACTAATAATTTCAAAAGCCTTAACATATGTATGTTAAGGCTTTTTTTTTGTACAAAAAAGTAATTATTTAACATTATTTTATAAATAATTAAAAAAAATAGTAAAAAAAATACGCATTATAACCCATAAAGGTGTTTTTTGTCGATAAAATGTGTTTTGTATCGAAAAAAATACACATTTAATACCAAATATGTTTAATTTTTATATATTGCTCAAAGAATATACAATATAAATTAAAATAATTTAATTAATCAAATAAAAAATAATTAATTATTTGACAAATACATAATAAAAATAAAATGAGAACGACCCCCCCTAGTTTGAAACTCGTACTACATGTACTACTTGTATTATTATCATTTATTAGCACTAAAACTTATGCCCAAGGTGCTAATTGTGCTGCTGCAACACTGCTAACCGTTAATGCAGCTCCGATAACAGGCACTATAAGCGACGCAACAGTAAACGATCCAGCAGCTGCAGCATGTGCCGGAGGTGGTGTTTCTAGAGACGGATGGTATCGATTTGTTGCCACAAATACTACAGCCACAGTAACAGTTAGTTCAACCAACAGACAATTAGTTATATATGCTTACTCTGGAATATGTACTGGCTTGACTCAAATTAATTGTGCAAATACTAATACCGCTGCTGGCGCACAAGTTGAAACCATGAACCTAACAGGTTTAACAGCCTTAACAACTTACTACATTAGAGTTGTCAATTCTGCAAATAACAACATGAACTTAGATGCTGTTAGTGTTAGTAGTCCTCCCTCTAATAACACATGTGCTAGTGCAACAAATCTACCTTGTGGCACAACAAATCTAGCAGGTACAACTGTAGGCACTACAAGTATTACTAATAACACAGGTTGTTCTATATCTGATTATGGAGTTTGGTATACTTTCGTTGGTGATGGACAACAAACCACTATAACTTCTACTGCAGGAGCAGGTTATGATCACGAAATGTCTGTTTCATCAGGAAGTTGTGGTGCTTTAACCAATTTAGCATGTGAAGATTCAGGATTGAGTGGTGGCGTAGAATCATTTACTTTTACTACTGTAGCTGCAACAACCTATTATGTTTATATTGCAGATTATGCATCAGGCAGTACAACTACTGGAACATTTACGATCTCAAGAAGTTGTGCTCCCGCACCTGTCCCACCAGCAAATAACTTATGCACCAATGCAACTGTTTTACCTTGCGGAACAACAAACTTAGCTGGTACAACTGTAAATACTGCAAACATAGTACACGGATCTGGATGTCTTATGTCTAATTATGGGGTTTGGTATACCTTTGTTGGAGATGGAAACCCTACAACCATAACTACAAACCCTGCCTTTGATATCAAATTATCAATTTCTACAGGAACTTGTGCTTCAATGACAAATATAGTTTGTACAGATATATCGCCAGAAACTGCAACATTTACAACAGTTCTAGGAACTACTTATTATGTTTATGTAGCTTACTGGACATCAGGAACTACAACAGGAACTTTTACAATATCAAGAAGTTGCATAACTTGCGCTCCTCCTACCGCTACTGCTGCAACAAATATAACTTTTACAACCGCAACAGTAAATTGGACAGCACCAACAGCTTATACTCCTTCAAATGGCTATCAATATGCCATAACTACAAGCGCAACTCCTCCAGGTTCTGGAACTGCAACTACAGCAACATCAATAAATGCTACGGGTTTAACAGCTAATACTTTATACTATTTACATGTTAGAAGTGATTGTGGAGCCATCAACGGATTTAGCACATGGAGTACTATAAGTTTTACTACTGGTTATTGTTCATCAACGTCAACTAGCACTGGAAATTATATTAGCAATTTCACAACAGTTGGTGGAACAGCTAATATAACAAACGCTACAGGTTATTCTGCTACAGGTTATGGTAACTTTATTGGACTGGCTGTAAGTAAAGAACAATTGGGATCAGTAAGTTTTTCTACAACTTTAGTTGGAGGTTCGTCTGGTTTTAACATTTGGATAGATTGGAATAATGATTTTGATTTTAATGACGCAAATGAATTAGTATTCGCCTCAGGTAATTATGTTACCGCTGCATCAGGAACATTTACTGTACCTATTACAGCTACAATAGGAAATCATAGAATGAGAATTAGATCCGATTTTAATTCGACTAACCCATCTTACTGTGGATCCATATCAGCTGGAGAAACTGAAGATTATACATTTACAGTATTAGCTCCGTTACCTTGTAGTCAGAACCCATCTGCAGTAACTTCCTATTTAAATTCACAAACATCTGTTACATTAAGTTGGTCAGCAGCAGCTCCTGTTCCAGCTAGTGGCTATCAATATTTTAATACAACAAACGCAAACGCACCTTCAAATGCAACAGCTCCAACAGGAGCTACAGCATCTACGGTTACATCTGCTACAATAACAGGATTAACACCTGGTACTACTTATTATTTTTGGGTAAGATCTAATTGCGGAGGCACTGGTTCTGGTACTTGGATTGGTCCTACAAGATATACAATGCCAACTTGTGCAGTAGGTCCAGGCACTGGCACAACTTCTTTGGGATGTCCTCAAGTAGTTTCAGGAGGATTAGGATTAAATGGTGCCGACCCTGCGAGTATTGCATGTGGTGCAGGATCGACTTGCACGGACTTAGAAGCAAGTTATTTATCAATAGGAAATACAACTAGTTACACTGTACAATCTATACCATATGCACCACCTTATCAATTCAATTGCTTAAGAAATCAATTGAATGTAACATTAGATGATAGATGGTCAGATGTTGTAAATTTACCTTTTGATTTTTGTTTTTATGGCACAAATTATAACCAGTGTTTGATTAGCGCCAATGGAGTAATTACATTTGATTTAGTAAATAACCAACCTTTAGATTTTTCAACTTATGTAATAGATGATAACTTACCTAATCCAAACTTATATTTAAGTTCTATATTCGGAGTTTATCAAGATATCAACCCTGCTCTAGGTGGAGAAATAGGGTGGGAATTAATTACTTTAAATACAGGTTGTAGAGCTTTAGTAGCCTCTTGGAGCAATGTCCCAATGTTTAGTTGTACCACAAATATTTATCGTGGAATGATGATTTTATATGAAAACACAAATATTATCGAAGTATATATCAACAACAAACAAATTTGCTCTACTTGGAATGGTGGAAATGCAATTGTTGGAGTACAAAACGGAAATGGTACCATAGCAACAGTAGCACCAAACAGAAACGGTTTATCTGCAGATTGGACAGCAACCAATGAAGCATGGAGATTTACACCATCTGGACCATCAATAAGTACAATTACTTGGTATGAAGGATCAGGAACATCAGGACCAGTTGTTGGAACTACAGACGTTATAAATGTTTGTCCAGCTACAACTACAACTTATACAGCAGAAATTGAATATAGTTTATGTAATGGAACTTCCTTAATAGAAACTGACGAAGTTACTGTAACCGTATCTGGTAATAAAATTTGGGATGGCTCTACTAGTACCGATTGGAACGTTGCTTCTAACTGGACACCAGTTGGGGTACCAACTAGTACAGATTGTGTTGTGATACCAGATGTTACAAATGATCCAGTTATTGTTGGAACTAATTTCAATGGTTTAGGAAGAAGTTTAGCTGTAAATGCCAATGCATTTTTAAACATAACCGCTTCTAACTCTGCAACTATCACAGATGCCATAAATGTTAACCCAACCGGAACATTAATTGTACAAGATGATGCTAGTATTATTCAAACCAATAACGTTCCAAATGTTGGAAACATACAATATAGAAGAACTGCTAATGTAAGAAGACAAGACTATGTGTATTGGTCTTCACCAGTTGCTGGTTTTGCTAATAGTGCTGTATCTCCAGGTACAGGTTTAGGATTTCAATACAAATGGACACCAACCATACCTACAAATACTAATTTCTTCGGAAATTGGGCTTTTGCAAACGAAACAATGGTTATTGGAAAAGGATATTGTTTAAGAGCTCCTGATTCATTCTCTTATTCAGTAGCAGCAAATTATACAGCAACTTTTATCGGCGTTCCAAATAATGGTAATATTGTTGTGCCAATTAGTAGAGGAACTTACAATGGTCCTAATTACTCAACTGGAGTCTCAACAACATTAGGAACTCAAGAAGATGACAATTGGAACTTAGTGGGTAACCCATATCCATCAGCCATTCATGCCATTAACTTCCTAACCTTAAATACAAATATTGCTGGTTTTATCAATGTATGGTCTCATGGTACTCTACCTTCAACAGCAATTGCAGATCCGTTTTATGCTAATTATACGTATAATTACACCCCTACAGATTACATCACCTATAACGCACTTGGCTCAACACCTCCCGGTTATAATGGTAGAATTGCAGGCGGACAAGGTTTCTTTGTTTCAATGTTACATACAAGTACTGCTACAACAGAAAACTTAAACTTTAATAATTCATTAAGAAGTAGTGCATACAATAACAGTCAATTTTACAGAAATTCTTCAGAAAATAATACTACCGAAGGTGAAAGTGAAGAAAAACACAGGATTTGGTTCGATCTAGTAACGCCTTCAGGAACAAATGTAAAATCCCTATTAGGATATGCTTCTGAAGCCACAAACGAAAAAGACAGATTATATGACGCCTTCTCTAATCAAAAATTGTCATTCAATATTTTCTCATTAATTGATGAAGAACATTTTCTAATTCAAGGTAGAAAACTTCCATTCGATACAAACGACCAAGTTAAAATCGGTGTAAGTCTTCCTCAAGATGGTCTATATAAAATAGCATTAAGCCAAGTAGACGGCCTGTTTTTAAATCCACAACAAAATATCTATTTAGAGGATAAAACAATAGGCATAATATTTAATTTAAGAGAAGCTCCTTATTCATTTATTGACAAAAAAGGAACAATAACTGATCGTTTCGTAATTAGATATAAAAAATCGACAGAAAACACAATTGAGTTAACAAACCAATTGACGGTTTATGACAATTCCGTTATGACTATTGAATCTGGAAAACTAAAAATTAAAAATATAGAAATTTTTGATACTTTAGGAAAACTCTTACTTAGTAAGAACAACGTTAACCTAAATACTTTTGAAGTTAACAACTTAAACAGAACAAACAGTTTAATGATTGTAAAAGTTACTCTAGAAGACAACTCCGAAGAAGTAAGAAAAATTATTTACTAATAGTATTTTAAGAAACTCCAAAAAGACCTTTGCTTTAGATAGTAAAGGTCTTTTTCATTGGCATAAGCTTCACGCTCGAAAGAAATATTCTTATAAGCCAAATGCCAATTCTTGTATTTAACATAACCTATAAAAAATTCTGTAATATAAATAATAAAAAAAGGAAGCACCAACATTTCCAATTGCTGTCTGATATGAATTTTCTCATGATTTAATAAAACAACATCATTTCTATCCAATTTCTCAGATAAAAGTATAAAAGGAAATAAAGTTATTCCTCTCACCCATTTTGGCGTTAAATATTTAAAAACTATTACAATCATTTGATGCAAAGTTGCTAAATTTGCGAATATGAACAATGAAATAAATCCAAATAATTTAAAAGAAGGTGAAGATTTTTATTACACACCCGAAGGATACAAATGTTTTACTGAAAAATACCATTTAAAACGCGGATATTGTTGCAAAAGTGGCTGCCGTCATTGTCCGTATGGATTCGACAAAAAAACAGGAACTAATAAAAAATAAAAAGCCTAATGCGTATTGCATAAAACTTAAAGCCAAAACAAATGACTTTCAAAGAACAAATACAACAAGGTATTCCATCAGTTTTACCACAACCAAAAGTTTACGAAACTGCTATAAATCATGCCCCAAAGCGAAAAGAAATATTAACTGCTGAAGAAAAAAAATTAGCACTTAAAAACGCATTACGTTATTTCGATCCAAAACATCACGCAGAATTAATACCAGAATTTAAAGCGGAGTTAGAAACTTACGGAAGAATTTACATGTACCGTTTTCGTCCAGATTACGAAATGAAAGCCCGACCAATTTCAGATTATCCTGGAAATTCGGAGCAAGCAAAAGCTATTATGTTGATGATACAGAATAATTTGGATTATGCGGTAGCACAACATCCACATGAACTAATTACCTATGGTGGAAATGGAGCCGTTTTTCAAAATTGGGCGCAATATCTATTAACGATGAAGTACTTGTCTGAAATGACAGACGAACAAACTTTATCTATGTATTCTGGTCATCCTATGGGGCTATTCCCATCTCACAAAGATGCACCAAGAGTCGTAGTTACAAACGGAATGGTAATACCCAACTATTCGAAACCAGATGATTGGGAAAAAATGAATGCCTTAGGTGTTTCGCAATACGGACAAATGACAGCAGGAAGTTACATGTATATCGGACCACAAGGAATTGTACACGGAACAACTATAACGGTATTAAATGGTTTTAGAAAAATTAAAAAATCTCCAACTGGTGGTTTATTTGTAACTTCAGGATTAGGTGGCATGTCTGGTGCACAACCAAAAGCGGGAAATATAGCAGGTTGTGTAACAGTTTGCGCTGAAGTCAATCCAAAAATTACTCACATTCGTCATTCACAAGGTTGGATCAATGAAATTGTAGAAGACATTACACTTTTAGTGACTAGAGTTCGAAAAGCATTAGAAAATAAAGAAGTCGTTTCCATTGCATACTTAGGTAATATAGTTGATGTTTGGGAACGATTCGATCAAGAAAATTTACCTATCGATTTAGGTTCAGACCAAACTTCTTTACACAATCCTTGGGCTGGTGGCTACTACCCTATTGGTTTTACTTTTGAAGAATCGAATGAAATGATGGCCAATCAACCGGAAAAATTCAGAGAAGAAGTCCAAAAAACCTTACGTCGTCATGCAATAGCCATAAATAAACATACAGCAAAAGGAACGTATTTCTTCGACTATGGAAATGCTTTTTTATTGGAAGCGTCTCGTGCTGGTGCAGATATTATGGCAGAAAATCATATCGATTTTAAATACCCAAGCTATGTACAAGATATCATGGGACCAATGTGTTTCGATTACGGCTTTGGCCCATTCCGTTGGGTTTGTGCTTCAGGAAACCCAGAAGATTTAGCTAAAACAGATCAAATAGCTTGTGAGGTTTTAGAAGAAATGATGAAAAATTCGCCAGAAGAAATCCAACAACAAATGGCAGATAATATCCAATGGATAAAAGGCGCTCAAGAAAACAAATTGGTTGTAGGATCGCAAGCACGTATTTTATATGCCGATGCTGAAGGTCGAATTAAAATTGCAGAAGCTTTCAATCAAGCTATTGCTCGTGGTGAAATCGGAATGGTAATTTTAGGTCGTGATCATCATGATGTATCAGGAACTGATTCTCCATATAGAGAAACTTCTAACATATATGACGGTTCTCGTTTTACTGCAGATATGGCCATTCAAAACGTAATTGGAGATAGTTTCCGTGGTGCTACATGGGTTTCTATTCACAACGGCGGTGGAGTTGGCTGGGGCGAAGTCATAAACGGAGGTTTTGGCATGCTTCTTGATGGAACTAAGGAAGCCTCTAAACGTTTGGAAATGATGCTGTTCTGGGATGTAAACAACGGAATATCTAGAAGAAATTGGGCAAGAAATGAAGGTGCTATATTTGCAATCCAACGCGCTATGGCTACACAACCATTATTAAAAGTAACGCTTCCAAACCTAGTGGATGAAAATTTATTAACTTAAATACAAATGCTATGAAATTATTAAAACTACTTACCGTTTTAGGATTTTTCATCCTAACTTCTTGTGCTACTGTATCAGTAAATACAGATTACGACAAAAAAGCTAATTTTGCTTCTTACAAAACTTACGCTTTCAGCAAATCTAGCATTGACAAATTAGAAATCTCAGATTTAGACAAAAAGAGAATTCTATATGCAATTGACAACGCCATGCCTGCAAAAGGATTCACCAAATCTGAAACTCCAGATGTACTGATTAGTTTGTTTACTAAAGAACGTGAAAGAGTGGACGTTTATAACAACATGGGCTGGGGATTTGGCGGAGGTTTTGGCTGGGGCTGGGGCTGGGGACCAGGTTGGGGAATGGGTTACACCAGAACCACCACCACGCCTGAAGGAACATTGTACATCGACCTAATTGATGCTAAAACAAAAGAATTAGTATGGCAAGGTATTGGAACAGGCTATCTAACCACCAATTCTGAGAAAAAAGACGAAAGAATTGCAGAGTTTGTAGCTAAGATTTTAGAAAAATATCCGCCTATTATAAAATAAAACTATATTTTTAAAACCGCAATCACATTGCGGTTTTTTTATTCTAATTAAATACTAGAAAATATGACACAAAAATACATTTCAAAATTAGCAGTAATATTAGTCGTAATTTTAAGTTCATGTAGCGCTACTAATGACTTAACACTTCCTGTTACGCAACCAGCTCCAGTTTACATTAACAAACAAATTACAAAAATAGGAATAATTAACAGAAGCATAACTGATAAAAAATATGAAGCCATTGATGCGGTTGATAAAATTCTAACGATCGAAGGAAAAGAATTAGACAAAAAAGGAAGTCTTGTTGCAATCGAAAATTTAAAAGACGAATTATTAAAAAACAACAGGATTAAAAATGTAGTTTTAATTGATAGTATCGATTTTAAAAAATATGGAATTGATCAATTTTCAGCAGAATTATCTTGGGCAAAAATTGATGAAATTTGCAAGAAACACAATGTTGAAGCCATTTATGAACTTTCCTTTTTTGATACCGATTCTAAAATTGCTTATCGTACAATTACAAGTCAAGTTAATAACAATTTAGGCTTGAAAATTCCGATTATAGAACAAGAAGCTACGGTTTCAACACTAGTAAAATATGGCTGGCGAATTTATGACAATGTAGATAAACAAATTAGAGATGTATATTCAGACGCTACAACATTAACAACTACTGGCAGAGGAATAAATCCAATGAAAGCTTTTGAAGCAATTTTAACTAGAAAAGATGCTGTTTTAGATGCAAGTAAAAATATCGGAATCAATTATAGCTATAGAATTTTACCCTTTAACATCAGAGTTTCAAGAGATTATTATGTAAAAGGAACTAACAATTTCGAAATCGGAAAAAGAAGAGCACAAGCAGGAAAATGGGATAGCGCGGCCGAATTATGGCTTTTAGAAACCAATAATAGAGATTCTAAAATTGCAGGAAGAGCTTGTTATAACATGGCAATTATAAATGAAATTAATGGCGATTTAGACAAGGCTATTGATTGGGCAACCAAATCATATACAGATTATGGCGACAAAATTGCTTTACGATATATCAATATTCTTAAAAACAGAAAAGCAAAAAATTACCAACTCGAACAAGAAACCAATTAAGATACAAGATTTTTATTTTGCATGATAAAAATCATAAATTGATATAAAATTTATCGTAATTTTACATCAAACAACATAAAAACCATTATGGAAGCAAATTTTGAAAGTAACCCATTGATTGACAGGTTACCTAAACATTTAAAACAATTCATAATCCCACAAGATTATAACGACTACACACCTATAAACCAAGCGGTTTGGAGATATGTAATGCGTAAAAACGTAGATTACTTATCAAAAGTTGCGCACAATTCTTATTTAGAAGGTTTAGATAAAACCGGATTAGAAATAGATAATATTCCTAACATGTACGGTATGAATCGTATTTTAAAAGAAATTGGTTGGGCTGCAGTCGCCGTTGATGGATTTATTCCACCAAGTGCTTTTATGGAATTTCAAGCCTATAATGTTTTAGTTATAGCTTGCGACATTCGTCAATTAGAACATATTGAATATACACCTGCTCCAGATATTATCCATGAAGGAGCTGGTCACGCTCCTATTATTGCCAATCCAGAATATGCAGAATATTTACGTCGTTTTGGTGAAATTGGTTGCAAAGCGATTTCTTCTGCACGTGATTACGAATTGTACGAAGCCATACGTTTACTTTCCATCTTAAAAGAAGCCGAAGGAACGCCAGAAGCAGAAATTAAAGCTGCAGAAGACCAAGTAGAGTTTTTACAAAACAACATGGGCGAATTGTCTGAGATGTCAAAAATTAGAAATTTACATTGGTGGACAGTAGAATATGGTTTAATCGGAACTGTCGAAAATCCAAAAATATATGGTGCTGGTTTGTTGTCTTCTATCGGAGAAAGTGCTTGGTGTATGACAGATAATGTAACCAAAATTCCTTATGATATTTCGGCTGCAGACCAAAGTTTCGATATTACAAAACCTCAACCACAACTTTATGTCACACCAGATTTTGCACAATTAAGCTCTGTTTTAGAAGAATTTGCTAATAAAATGGCTTTAAGAACTGGTGGTTTATCTGGAATTAAAAAACTAATAAATTCAAAAAATTTAGGAACTGTAGAATTAAGTACTGGTTTACAAATTTCAGGAGTTTTTACTAATGTAATTGAAAACGAAGGCAAACCAGTTTATATCCAAACTACTGGAAAAACCGCTTTGTCTTACAGAGAAAAAGAATTAGTAAGTCATGGTACAGATGCACATCCTGACGGTTTTGGCTCGCCAGTCGGCATGCTAAAAGGGATCAATTTAGCGATTGAAGATATGGGTCCTAGAGATTTAAGAGCTTACGATATTTATGAAGGCGAACAAATTACTTTAGAGTTTGAAGGTAACATAAAAGTTTCTGGAGAAATTATTACCGGAACAAGAAATTTACAAGGTGAAATTTTACTGATTAAATTCAAAAATTGCACTGTTACTCATGGCGAAACGGTATTATTTGCTCCTGAATGGGGAATTTATGATATGGCCGTTGGTAAAAAAATCACCTCAGCTTTTTCTGGACCTGCTGATGTAAATAGTTTTGATATGATTAGCCATGTGCCTTCAAGTCATACTATCAAACAAAAAAAATCAGCAAAAAGAGAAGAATTAGAAAGTTTATACAAAAATGTCAGACTACTTAGAGAAGGTAAACCAGCTGAAATCACTTTAAAAGAAGCCTTTGGTGCCGTTACTGCTTCTCACGAAAATGATTGGTTACTTTCTGTTGAGATTGCTGAATTAGCCAAGCAAGAAAACCATTCTGACTTAATTGATAAAGTATTAAATCATTTAGAAAAATTAAAAATCAATCGTCCAGAAGTGGCCCATTTAATTGATGGTGGTTTAGAATTGATTTTCGAAAAAGCAACAGAAATCTAATTCACTTTTCGATAAATTTTACTAAAAACATCCTTGTAACTATATTTCAAGGATGTTTTTTTTAATACAACTTATGTTGTTACTTCTAGTTTATAACCCTTGCCGCGAACTACTACTAGACTTATGTTAGAGTCTTGTTCTAATTTTTTTCTAAGTTTTGAAATAAACATGTCTAAACTTCGGCCTACGATAACACCTTCATCTTCCCAGATTTCTTTTTGCAAACGACTTCTTTCAATAATTGCATTTGGAGATGAGGCAAAAATAAGTAACAAACGTGTTTCAGTTTTTGTTAAATCTACAGTAGCATCATGAAATTGCAACTCTCGTTTCTGCACATCAAATACTGTTAGACCAATATTAAATCTCTTATCATATTCTTCTTTAACTATAGCTTTTTTAGCCTTATTTCTTTTTGAAAAAATAAAACCCATACAAACTAACAAACATAAACCAGCCCATAAATATAGATAGTTTCCTATCGATTTAGGTGGCGTTTTAAATTTAACACTAATCGTATAACAAGCTTTGGGTTGTTTTCTTCCTATACAAGTTATTTGCGCATCTTTTTTATTTTTAGAAATGGTAAAACCATAAACAATGGAAGAGTTATTACAGTTCAAGACATTAACTAAATATTCATCTGATAAAACATCTTTTATTAAAAAACGCTTCGATATAGTTACTAGTGCTTCAGGTTTAAAAGTAAACGTATTTTCAAATTTAATTTGATATTCATGGTCTGATATTTTTTCAATTGGAAGTATTCTTGATGTACTGTCGCCCGATTGCAAAAGTACTTCGTGTCCTATTCTTCTGAGTAAAACTTCCCTTTTAGCCAAATCGAAAGCATCGCTACCAGTTGCATTAAATGAAGTACAAAACACAAACAATAAGGAAAATAAAATCAATCCAAAAATACATTTTCGATTCATACTATTCTG
This sequence comes from Flavobacterium difficile, assembly GCF_011392115.1. Lineage (GTDB taxonomy): Bacteria > Bacteroidota > Bacteroidia > Flavobacteriales > Flavobacteriaceae > Flavobacterium > Flavobacterium difficile. The sequence continues at coordinate 405,579 of NZ_JAAJBT010000001.1, read as the reverse complement.
ATTTAAAACAAAATACATCTGGTCAATCATTTATTTACAAAGTTTACAATTATATTTACAATTCCGATTTCACTAACCAACATAAATCAATTTATTTTAGCACTATAATTTTAAAATAATAAACTTATGAAAAAAATCATTTATGTATTATTCGCATCGCTAGTTGTGGTGAGTGCAGTAATCTTCGCAAATTACAAAATTAAAAATGAAACAAATCCTTCAGAAAAAGAGCTAACTCTAACTGAGAGAAAAATCAAAATGTTAAAAGAAAGAAAAAAATGGGAAGCTTCTCCTGATGGTATAAAGTTTAAAGAATGGGAAAATTCATCAGAAGGTAAAAAAGTAAATACGAGTTACGATAAAATAAAAAAGAACTTAAAAACATTCTCAGCTATGGAAGCTACAGTTTCATCTGTTACTTTTAAACGTGAAAACGCGAATTCATCCGGACCAAAATGGCTTTTAGTTGCTATCAATAATGAAACGTACATGCTGCAATTTATTGAAAAGGATTTTGAAAAGTTAAAAAGCTTAAAAGTAAATGACAAAATAATTCTAAAAAGTCACAGCGCCTCCAATTCGCCAAATCATCCTTATTTAATTTTATCTAGCGATTACATTTCAAAAGATAATAAGATACTTTTTCAACGAGACTTGAGTAAAAATAAAGGTTGTTAATTGCAATAATATCAGCAAACATCTAAACCTTAAATTAATCCAATTATTTCGAAGTTATGTAACAAATGTAACCGTTTGTGAAAAATCGAGTCTGTATTTTTGAAATAAAATTATATATATGGGAATTTTAGATTTTTTAGGTTTTGGAGATAAGTCCAAACAAATTGCAGAATTTACAGCCAAAAATGCAATAATAATTGACGTAAGAACGTATGAAGAATTTGCTGGCGGACATATTAAAAACTCCAAAAACATGCCTTTGCAAGTTATCGAATCAAAAATAAACGACATAAAAAAACTAAACCAACCCGTTATTGCTTGTTGCAGAACCGGAAGAAGAAGCGGAATTGCAGCTATGATTTTAAAAAAACACGGAATCGAAGCTATGAATGGCGGCGGCTGGAATAGTTTACAAAAAAAATTATAAAAGAAATCCCGATATCAATCGGGATTTTTCTTTATCGCTATTGCATCACTACATCTGTAAAACTACCATAAATTCTGGTAAGTCCTGTACCTGATCTAAATGCTTCAAAAGTTCCAGATATCTTACCACTAGCATTAGTAGTGATTACAACCTGTCCTCCAGTTGCTACATACATCGGATTAACACCTGTATAAGTAAAAAGCACACTAGAATTATCAATTGCATAAGTTCCGGGACTAGCACCTGTTAAGTTAATTTCGAATAGCGTAATATTGTTGGCATCTTTTGCAATTAGAGTATTAAAAGCAGCTGTAAAATAAGCACTACTGGCACTATTAAGAGGAGCATCTATAAGGTTTTCACGCCAAACAAAACCTGTTGGGTTTGGTGAGGTATCGTTATTATTTTCCTGATTATCATTAGAACAAGAAGCAATTACCATTGCACAAAGTATTAGTAAAATTTGAATTCCTTTTTTCATGTGTTTAAGGTTTTAGTTTTTTATAATTTTTAAAGTTTTAGATTGTAGATTTTCAGTTTGAATGTGTATTAAATAAACTCCAGATTGTACGGCTGAAAGATCCATTTCATACTGAAACGCATTACACTTTTGCTTCGAAATTTGTTTTCCATCTAATGAAAATAAGGCAATCTCATTTATTGCGTCATTTGCCGTAATAAAAACTATGTTTGAAGTTGGATTAGGAAAAACATCGAACCTAACATTAGAAAAATCTGAAAGTGAAAGTGTATTTTCTGTTAACCTCAAAATGTAAGCGTCTTTTTGCCCGTTGGGATTGGTCTTATATTGATTTGTGTTATTAGGATCTAAATCGATAGTATTATCAAAATCGCCAACGCCAATGATTTCTCCATTTGAAACTAAAATATCATTTAAAAAATTATAATCAGAAGAAGTATTTCCAACAAAACCAGCATAAGTTAGTACACCCTCATTGGTTAATTTTTGTAAGAATATGTGGTATTTGGTGTATAAATTAACTGCTAAAGGTGTTAAATTGAAAACAGCAGTACTAGGATCCATATCTACTACACCTTTAAATCTACTCACTGAATATAAATTCCCATTTTGATCAATATCAAAATCTACAAATTCATTATTCCCGTAATCGTTTTTAGCAAAATCTTTAACCCATATAAAATTCAAATTAGAATCTAATTTTACGATATAATTTTTAGCAAAAGTAGAACTGGATAAGTTGAAAGTAGCTGTTGGTGAAGGATCAAAATCATCTGTTGCTGCGTTGAACAAACCTGTTGTAAATACATTTCCACTTCCATCGATATCCATATCCAAAATTTGAGGTGTAATTCTAACCGCCTGAAGATACGAGTGATCATTTAAAGCATATTTAGCTACAAATCCATTAAATCCAGAACTAGAAACTAAATTGTTGGTTACGGTTGTAGAAGGATTAAAATCTACAGTTGCAGAAAAAGCACCTGATATGAATAGTTGATTGTTATAAACTTTTACTTTAAAAGCTTCATCATTAAATGATCCGCCAAGTTTAAAGGCTTTTAGAAAAGCACCATTAGTGTCTAATTGCCAATAAAAGGCATCACCTTGACCATTCGTACTGATAATTAAATTAGTTGAGCCAGTATCAAAGTCTGTAGAGCCTGTAAATTGTCCAACAGCATTTATTTTTCCATTTTCTTCAACATAAATAGAGTTGATAACATCAGAAGAGGTGGAACCTGTTTTTTTTACCCACAGTAAATCTATGTTTAAATTGTATTTTGCAACAAAAAAATCACCATTGCTAATTAAAGAACCTGTCGTAACCGTTTGGATATTTGTAGCAACTGATGGATCAAAATCTACACTGCCGGTGAAAGCACCTGCAAGTAATAGTTCATTATTTTTGATGACCATATCTTTTATGTCGACTAAATCATTACTGCCAATACCAACAAGGGTTTTAACTGAAATAAAATTCCTATTGGCGTCTAATTTTTGTACAAACGCTACAAGTTTATTAGTAGAAGTAGCAGTAAAGACTGCAGTACTAGGATCAAAATCGACTGTACCTATAAAAACACCACAGATGTAATAATTACCATTATCATCTTTCACTACTTTTTTCATTGTAATGTTACCATTAGTGCTTTCATAAAGTTGTGCACTATGGTACTGATATTCTTGAGCATTCGAGGTAGCGAATATCATCAAACATAAAAAATAAAAAAATGCCTTCATAATTGTAAAATTTTAAACAAATATCTAATTTATCATGAAGGCAATCCATTAGCCGAAAAGCGTATTTTTACATATAAAATTAAATTGCGCTCTCAGCAAAACGAATGGTAATCTTATTGTTTGCATACAACAATACTGTAGCTAAAACCTTAAAAGTGGTATTTTGTAATTCTATTTTTCTAGTAATACCTTTTTTTTTATCCTCGTCAGTTATAAGAGTGGATGTATTCTTACTATCATTTCTATATTTTATAATTTTAGACGACATAAAAGCAGCATTTATTTCATCCATAAGTGTTTCTGAACCTTTTTTCTGATATTCTGATACTGCATAATAAGTGGCAAAGTCGTTATACAATAAGGTTTTGAAATCTTTAATCTTCAATTTCGATTCATTTATTTCATAGCGAGTACCTTTTTCAACACCCAAATTTTCACCTTGCTTTTTATAAAAACTTGTTGTGATATAGGTTTCAATTTCATTTGAAAATTTAGCATCTAATTTTTGTGCCTGAATTGCTGCAGAGCTCAGAACAATTGAGAATAAAACAAGAAATAATAATTTTGATTTCATATTTAGTTTTTAAAATTTATATTGGTATTCTATAATCGTATACAATAAATTATCATTTGTATTAATATTGGTTTGGGTGAGATATCCGTTAGCATCATATTTATTGAAATATAAAGTGACAGGCTCTCTCACTTCTGTTAAATTCCCTTTATCGTCGTATTTTTTAAACAATTCAAAAGGTTGTTTACCTGTAATATCAGATTTAGAACCAATTTGCAAGTTGTTTTCATAATAATATTCGTCAATAATATGATCTTGTGTTGTATATTTAAATTCAACTCGTTTGGTATACTTGTTTTTGGAAGTGTAAATAAAGTCTTCTTGACACGAAATAAAACCATCATTTTCTTTAAAAATTTTGGTTTTTAAAGTCCCATCAGCATTGTACTTGAAGAGCATCAAGTTGGTAACCACATTTTGATCTAAAGCCTTTATTTCCTGCAACTGCTGCTTTCTATTGTACGAATACATTTCAGTATAAATTAAATCCGCGTCTGTTGCTTCGTATTTCACTAGCTTATCATTTTCATACGTATAGGTAAACTGTCTTGCAGTTCCATTATCATAGGATTCTGTTTTATTTTGTAAGAGGTTATTTGAAAAAAAATAACTTGTTTTTTTAAACCATTTTTTATCTCCTGTTACACGATTAATTTCGTATTCGTTTACTTCTACTTCTTTAACATTGTTTGGAAATTTAAATTCCGAAGTTTTATAGCTTTCTTGAGCATGAATCTTTATCAAGAAAAAAAGAAAAAAGAGTATTTTAGTTTTCATATTTGTATGTATTATTTATCTATCGTTACCTTGAGCGTCAATATCATATTCAACAACGTTTAATTTAGTACCATGAAACGGATACATTACACTTTGTTGTGTGGCTCTTTCTCTAAATTCAACCTGTACAATTAATTCTGGATTTTGCCATCGTTTAATTAATTTATTTTTAAGTACTTCATAATCTGGATCTGCGACATCGGTAATATGATAAATTCGAGCATTCGCTACATCCTTTCCACCAATATTTTTTTGATATAAAATAATGGCTCCTTTATAAGTAAAGTCTCTAATAGGATTAATTTTTGAAAATATTTTTAAACTGATACTTTTAGAACTTCTGTTTTCATGATATTCCAAAACTTTCTCTTTATTAGCATCATAATAAATTACGCCATTGACCTGATCTTTAACCAATTTATCTTGTGTGTATTTTTTAGATTTCCAATTATATTCTTTGGCTATTTGTGAGATATATGGAAGCAAAATACTATTAAATTGTTTTTCTTTTTCACTACCAATTGGAATGTAATCTACATAATAATATTCATCAGGAAAAAACTCTTTGAGAGTGAAACTATAATTGGCTTCGTAACGAACAATATGTCCTTTTTCATCATCGAAAATCCCTTGATTTACATCATAAATAGTAGTATCATAAGTTCTAGGGTTTTTAACTGTAGTTCTTATTTTCTCAAAAGATTGAGCTGCATCAGTTAAAATCAAGGTTACATTTGAAACTAACGAACTTTTCGATGAAACTGCTGTTGCTACTTCTGCTGTAGGTTTTCGGTATAAAACATCTGTTATTAATAGCAGCATTTTATCTTCTTGTATCACGATAGTAAAAACAGGTAAGTTCTCTTTATTTTCTAGTGCAGTAAAACTGAAACTTTCCTCTTTTCCATAAGACATTGCTTGAAGCTGATTTTTAGCAGCAATTTCTTCAAACTGTTTGACACATTTTTGCACTTCCTCGTCAATATACGCTTTAGTGTTGTCGTTATAACTCCATGCTACAAAAAAGGATGTTACATTTTGTGCTTTGTTTTTTACAATCTGAACCTCACCATATTTTACTTCAATTCGCCCTGTAAATTTTTCAAATTCGTCAGAATCTTCTAAAAAATTACCTTTGAAATTAGCAAACTGATTGGGTGCCTCTTTCCAAATTTTTGAAATCATAGAAGATACTTCTTTTTGGGAAAAAAGCAAATAAGGCGTTAACAACATTATGATTATTGAAAAATATTTCTTCATTAGAGTACTAATTGTTTGAGTTGATTAACCAAATTTTCTTGAATTTTATTATAAAACTTACTATCCGAATCGAAAATTCTATTCTGTTTAAAAATCTCATCTGTAACTGATTTAAACTCTTCAGGACTAACAGTTTCTTTAAATTGTTTCATAGACTTTAATGCATTTTCGGCACCCACATAATAAGTTGGTAAATGATCTATAAAATATAAAGTAAATGCCGTGTTACACCCTTTTTCTAACATACTATTAGCATAATCTAATATTTTGTTTTTACTAGAATCTGTATAACCCAATTCATCCAAGTAAAACATATAAGCTCTGATACTATTTTTATCGCAGAGTGCTGCTAAGGACTTAAAAAATTTAAACTTAGGATTATTCTTATCAAATGAAGTATAATAAGTACTATAAATTGTTCCTTTTCCTCCCGAATTTAATACTTTAAAGTCGTCTAAAAGCACCACTTCCATAGGCTCTAAACCATACCGATCACATAATTCAAGAATACCTTCAAGTGTTTTGCTTTTTTCAGAATATCCAATGAGACCAAATTTAATATCCTTTATTTTTTCATCGTTTTTTTTATGTCTTTTTTCCCATTCTTTAGAACTTGCTTTTTCATTATCCCTTTTAAATATAATATTGCCGTGCTCAATTGGATTGTAATTTCCTTCGATTAAACCTTTCATAAGCAATAAAACCGTTTCAGGATATTTTTGTTCTAAATACTGATACAAATCATAATATTTATCATAATTACCAAACAAAATTTTGGAATCGTTTCGACTATTATAAAAATTCACAAAAAGAGTAATAAATGCATTATCTATTTTTATTTCTTCCTGTGGGAATCGCTTTTGAAGCTGAAATACATATTCTAAATTTTGATTGGCATTCAAACCTTCTAACGAACTTAACTTCAATATTTTGCTTAAAAGTTCATCTAATCCGGCTGTATTTATAGTCTTTTCGACCTCAATTAACGCTAATAATTCGGTCATTTTTTGTTCATAATTAGGTTTTAAAACCCCATTACTCATTAATTCAAACTTAATATAAGTATCTCTTTCTGCTGTACTCAATGGAATTCCATTTTCTGCTACATACGAAATAGCTTTATGGGCTGTTGCTCGATAAACAGATTCTTCAACTTCTCGATATTTTTCCCATTTCTCACGTTGTTCTTTTTCTAATTTCTCTTGTTGCTTTAAGAATGCTTGAACTTCAATATTTTTTTGTTCGCGCTCGCGTTTTGCGCGTTCTTTTTCTTCGTCACTTTTAGATTTGTAATCATAGAAAACACTTGTTGAGCTGCTAGGTTTGTTGTAATAGGAGTTCATTCTGCTAATATATTCTTGGGTAGCACGCGCTTCTCTTCTAATCATGTCGGTATAATCGGCATATTGCGCCTGTGTAGTACCCAAACAAAACAGAAGTAAAATAAAAAAATTGTGACGCATAGTATGAGAATTAAAATTTTTTAAAATTAAATGGAATGCTTACAAAAAAAAATACGCCATTTGACTTATTCAAATTAGTCTATTTTCTCGTGCTTTTTGAATGAGTTCTATTCTATTGTGTGTTTGAAGTTTTCGATAAATATTTTCAATATGTTTTTTAACAGTTGCCGCTGAAATAAAGAGATTTTCTGCAATCGCTTTGTTTTTTAATCCTCTACTAAGTTGCTCAAGCACATCAATTTCACGAGTCGTTAACTGTATATCATCCTGATTTTCAGTAGATTCTATTTGGAAAGGATTCCGCAATAATTTTAATGTTTTCATGGCTATAGATGGAGTCATGGCCGCTCCTCCATTTAAAGTTTCAACTATACCATTAAACAAATCTTGTGGATTGACTTCTTTTAAAAAATAGCCATCTGCACCCGCTTTAATAGAATTAAAAATATGCACATCATTATCAAATACCGTTAACATGATAATTTTAATTTGTGGGTAAAGCTTTTTTACCTTTTCTACAGCCTCAACTCCATTCATTTTAGGCATTTCTATGTCCATTAAAATTAGATCAATCGTATGATTGTCATTCAATTTTTCTAATAAATCGATACCATTATTTGCAGTAAACTTTACCCTTATTGTATCAAAAAAGGACAACTTATCAATAATAGCTTTTTGTAAAAAAGCATTATCATCTACAATTGCGACTTTAATCATTTAATCTATTTTTAGTTGTATGATAATCTTTGTCCCTATTTCTTTATCTGATAGTATTGAAAAAACACCATCAATTTCTTCAATTCTTTGCTTCATATTGTTCAATCCGTTTCCCAATAGGATTTCAGAAGTTTTAAATCCGATACCATTATCCATAATTTCAATATTTAAGATCCCATTTTGATTGGTAACATTAACGTTTATTTCTGAGCAATTAGCATATTTTAAAGCATTATTTACGGCTTCTTGAATGGTTCTGTATACATTGATACCCAATACCGAAGAAAAAGAATATGATTTTAAGGAATCATCAATAGTAAAATTAAAACCTATTTCTTCTTGTGCTTTTTTGGCGTTTTCTAAGAAATTTAAAATCCTAACTTTTAAGTCTTCAAAAGTAAATTCATTGGTATTCATTGCCCAAATGGTATCTCGTAATTCAATTATAGTATCTTTAGTGAAAGTACTGATGTTATATAATTTATTTTTAATACTATTATCCAAATTTGGAAAACCGAATTTTAAATTATCTAAAGTGGAAATAATAAAAGTCAGTTGTGCGCCAATATTGTCATGTAAATCTCTTGAAATTGCAATTCTTTGTTCGTGGAGCTTGTTTTGATTTTCAATATCCCGAATGGCATTTTTTAATTGAAACTCTTGTTGTTGTTGCTTTAATTTTAATTTTTGCTGGCGATAAAGTAAAAAACCAATTAGGATACAAATTAGTATAAATAAAGCACTACCAATTAACCAATATGATTTTTTTTTATTGGCAACTTCTTCTTTAAATAAATTATTTTTTACCAGTAGAATTTCCTTTTCTTTTTTTTCGGTTTGATATTTTGCTTCAGCTTCGGCAACCGCTTTAGTTCTCTCTGAAATAAATAATGAATCTCTTATCCGTATATAATTATCCTGATTGTTTATTACTTCTTGTAAATCATTCTTTTTTTTACTGAACTGAATTTTTTGATAATAATAATCTCGCTTTTTTTCTGCACTTTTGGAAAGTTTTACAAATGCATAAGCTTTTTCAAACAACAATTCTGCCTCTTTAATTTGATTCAATTCTGAGGCAATTGTAGCTAAATTGGTATAATTTGTAGCTTGACTGTAATAATAATTGACATTTTGTTCTCTCGAAGGACTTTGTTCTTCAATGGCAACAGCTCTTGAAATCCAATTTTTGGCTTCTTTATATTTTTTCTGTTTGAGATAGGTATTCCCGATATTGTTATAGGTAGAAGAAATGTTTAAGGTGTCTTTTCCTTTTATATATTTAAATACTAAAAAATGATATTTTAAGGCTAATTCAGGCTTTTTCCAATCGTCATAGTTAATCGCAATAGCATTAATAGCGGAATACAAACTCATCAGATCTTTTTTTTGATTTTTCTGAAAAACTTCAAGCGCTGCTTTGCCATACTTTACACCCAATTCGTAATTTTCAAAATCATGATATTGCAAAGCTAAAGCCACATTAAAAGTACCTATCCAGTAATCATTCTTTTCTTTTTCAGCTTCCCGAAGTGCTGTTAATGCATATTGTATCGCTTCATTATAACTTCCTTTCTTTTTGTAGGCATTTGCTATATTATTGTAAGTCGTAAACAAATGCGATTTTTTAGTTGTTTTTCTATATTTATCAAGAGCTATTTTACCATAATAAACAGCACTATCTGGTGAACCGAAATCTAAATGTCTGGCATTTTTTGAAAGAAAGTATAAAGCCTCATCCTCAGTATTTTTTAATTTGTTTTTCGCTTTTAAAAAAAAATACTCTGAAGAATCTTTAGAAATATAGGCTTTATAAAGTAACTCATCTATACTTTGACTAAACGAAACTTGATAACAAAAAAAGAAAAATATAACTACTCTAAATAAACGCATTATTATTTTTTTAAAATTAGCTCTAAAAATGACTTTTGTAAACTAACAATTTCAATATTTAACACACTCAACCTTTCTTTAAATGCAGAATTAAACATTAAACAAATTACTGTTTTTTTATTCAGAAGAAATTGTTCTTTCAATAAAATCTCTTTTCTATAATTTAAAATTTCAATTGTATTTTCGTGCTTTTTTATTGACTCAATAAAGTATTTTAAAAAACCAAATAGCAAAACAATTACAACTAATATCAGAACAGAAAGCAAATAATACATCATACATAACATTTTAATCAATCAACAAATTTGAATAATATTATATGTTATTCAAATACGCTATATGCCGTATTTAATCTAAAAATTTTTGAATTTCTTTTTCGTCGGATACCGTTTCACCTTCAATTTCTACTTTCCATTTGATAATCTCTACAAAGGAATATAACTTAAATAATTCTTCTTTCAATCGTTTTTTTGCATCTGTTTTTAAAGACGAAGCATTAATTTTTTTGTTTAAATTTTCTCGTGCTATTTTATTGACTTTATTATAATCTTGGCCTTCAAATTCATTGAAAGTACTTTCATCAATACTATAATATTTATAATCTGGACTAATTTTAATTTCTTCTTTGGGAAGATTTGAAATCTTCAATACTTTATGAATCGAATCTACTTCAAACTTTACTTTACTTAAATCGAAACCCACCGTAACATCAGCATTAATTACAACAATGGCTTTTTTTTCAAATGAAAGTAAATCTCCCAAATATTTTTTTTGATCTTTATACGTAATCACTTCAGAAAAATGCCCTTCTGTAACTACTAATTTACCAACATTCTTAATTTGTTGTTGAATTAAAGCGGTATCGTATTCTATAGTAGAAGTGCTGTTATTTTTAATACTATTTTGATATACTAAATACAAAAGAACTAGAAAACCTAGTACTAAAAGTAATTTTCTAAATTCGGCGATTTTACTAAATAAGGTGGTGGTTGTAGACATAATTAAAAGTGTATAGCAGGATTTTCTTTGGTAATCTTTTGTTTTTTTTCTTCCAATTTACTTAAAAACTTTTGATGACTTTCCGAATCTGGATTAAAAGGTCGGTGTTTTAAAGCGCGTTGAATTTCGCAAACTTGATTCATCAAACTAAATTCTTTTTCAGCCACATAATTTTCAAAAAACTTTATCCAAATATAATCAATTGCTGTTTGATTCGGATGCAACATATCTTCAGTATAAAAACGATAATCACGCAATTCATCCATCATGATTTCGTAGCTTGGAAAATAGTTAGAAGTTGGAAGTTGGAAGTTGGGAGCATTTAAAGCTGAAATTAAATGTGCTTTACTCACATTATTTTCCACAAAACCGTCTTTAATATGTCGCACTGGTGATACTGTAAAAATAAATTTGGCCTTCGGATTTACAGCCTGAATTTCTGAGATTATAGTTTGCAAACTAGCTTCAATTTGAGCAATCGAAAGCAACTCTTTTACAAATTGTTTTTGTGGCACTTTGTGGCAATTCGCTACGATTTCATTGGTTTCAACATGTCTATAAACCCAAGAAGTTCCTAAAGTAATGAGACAATGTGTCAATGTGACAATGTGCTGATTGGTGGCATCTATTAATTGATTCAAAGTTTCAAGAAACTCCTCTTTATTTGGGTTGGAAAGTTCCGAATGTACTTCATAACAATGCCAAGCTTCATTATGATAAAAAATATCCGTTTCTGTAAAATAGGTTTTATGAATACTTCTAACCATTAATTTTTCTAAAGAAACGGGATTAAAAATAATTCCAAATGGATTGACCACTGTATCGAATTTAAAATACTCGAATTTCTGAGCCATATTTTCGGCAAAACAAGAACCTAACAACATTACTTTAGAAGTATAATCTATAGGAAAATCAGATTTTTGAATGGGTATTTGTGTTTGGAAGTTCATCGTGTTTTAAATCTTAATCCAAAAATACAAAAACTAGTTAAATAGTTGTGAAAAATTACGGTAAGACTTTTTATTCCTTACTTTTGTAGTACAAAAATTTTCAAATGAAGCTACTTTATTCTTATCTAAAAAAACACAAATTACTCCTGTTTTTCGCCTTATTAATGGCTACTATCAATATTTGTTTTAGTTTATCCGATTCAATCATTACAGGTAAATTAATGCAAGATTGTGGGGTTGGAATTGCAAAATACAAAGGCAATGAAATCGGATTTATCAAAGCGGTTGGATTTTGGTTAGGACTTTCGCTTGGTGCGGCAATGATTTCCAGAATTACTAAAAATTTTCAGGATTATTTTACCAATATTGTCATTCAAAGAACGGGTGCAGAAATGTATACGGATGGAATTAAAAAATCGTTAGATTTACCTTATGTAGATTTTGAAGACCAAAGTAGCGGACAAACTTTAAATAAATTACAAAAAGCCAGAACCGATTCAGAAAAATTGATTACACTTTCTATCTCGTTGATTTTTCAAACGATAATTGGATTTATTTTTGTGATCGTTTACATCTCTAGAATCGATTACAGAATTGCTTTCGTATTTGTAATTACAGCGCCAGTTATTGCTTATATCAGTTCGTTTTTAGGCAAAAAAATTAAAGCCGTTTCTCGAACCATTGTCATGCAAACCAATTCTTTAGCAGGTTCAACAACAGAAAGTTTACGAAATATAGAATTGGTAAAAAGTTTGGGTTTAACCGCGCAAGAAGAAGGTCGTTTGAATTCGAATACCCTGAAAATTTTACAATTAGAAATTCAGAAAATTCGATTTATTCGAAGTTTGAGTTTCATTCAAGGTACAACGGTTCATTTCATGCGAACTTGTGTAGTTTTCGCTTTGTATTATTTCTTGTTTAGTGAAAAAATTGTAGTGGGCGATTTATTAACAATGGTGTTTTTCACATTTTTCATTTTCAATCCGTTACAAGAATTAAGTGCGTTTATCATCGCGAAAAATGAAACTAAAGTTTCGATGGAAAACTTCGAACAATTATTAAATGCCAAATCAGAACACCGACCAGAAACTCCTGAACATTTCGGAAAAATAAATTCGTTAGTATTTAAAAATGTGAGTTTTCAACACAAATCGGCAAAACAACCAGCTGTTGAAAACATAGATTTTGCTATAAAACAAGGTGAAACGGTTGCATTTGTTGGCCCATCTGGCGCAGGAAAAACCACTTTAGTAAAATTATTAGTAGGCTTATACCAACCCGCAATTGGAAATGTATTGTATAATGGAATTGATTCGAAATCCATTGACATGTTAGAACTGCGTCAACAATTAGGTTTTGTGACTCAAGATGCTCAGTTATTTTCAGGTACGATTAGAGAAAATTTACTATTCGTTAAACCAGAAGCAACCGACGAAGAAGTACTAAACGCATTACACAGAGCCAGTTGTGACAATTTATTAGCTAGAGCTGATAACGGATTAAATTCAACCATTGGTGAAGGCGGAATTAAGATTTCTGGCGGCGAAAAACAACGTTTATCTATTGCGAGAGCGATTTTAAGAAATCCGAATTTATTAATTTTTGATGAAGCCACTTCTGCTTTAGATTCGATTACAGAAGAAGAAATTAATAGTACGATTCGAAATATTTCAGACGAAAATAGAATTACAGTTTTAATCGCACACCGACTTTCCACCATTATGCACGCTGATAAAATATTCGTTTTAGAACAAGGAAAAATTATCGAACAAGGCAAACACGAAGATTTATTACTTGAAAAAGGCTTGTACTACGCGATGTGGCGCCAACAAATTGGGGAAAGAAAATAAGTGCTACCAGTATTTAAAAAGAAACACAGATTAGAGAAATTACTATAATTTTAAAAATTTCTTCAATCTGTGTTTTAAAAAAAGCTTTAATTTATGTTTAAAAAAGAATATTTACATCCAAACGAAGGTTTCTCACAAGTTGTAGTTATAGAAACGGAGGAAACCAAAACCTTACATATATCTGGTCAAATTGGTGAAGGAGATGATTTAGAATCTCAAACTATAGCCACTTTTAAAAATTTAGAAACCCTTTTAAAAGAAAGTAACTCTAGTTTTCAAGATGTAGTAAAAATGACTACCTATATCGTAAATTTCAATCCGGAAGTGGATTTACCCATTTTTAGAAAAGTAAGAAAAGACTTTTTAGGTGCTGAAAATTATCCAGCCAGTACTTTAGTTGGTGTTACCGTTTTAGGAAATAGAAATTGGTTAATTGAGATAGAAGCTACGGCGGTGATTGATAAAAACAAAAACACAGATTAAAGAAATTTTTAAAATTATAGTAATTTCTCTAATCTGTGTTTTAAAAATATTTTAACTTACTTCACAAAACTAACCGCATTCTCTAAAACAGCAGCAATTCCATTAGATTTTTTCCCTTTTCCAGATGCAAAGAAAGGTTGTCCACCACCATTTCCGTCGATTAGTTTTCCTAATTCACGGATAACATTTCCAGCGTTTAAACCTTTATCTGCGACTAATTCTTTTGCGATGTAACAATGAATATTTGGTAATCCTTCTTCAATAGAAGCTAAAACTACAAATGAATTAGGTTTCGATGTTCCAATCGCTTGCGTTAAATCTTTCGTTGCACTCATCGATAAATCTACTTGTTTGACTAAGAAATTAATTCCGTTAATATCTTGAAATTCAGAAACCAAACTCGCTGATAATCCGTCGATTTTTTCTTTTACTAATTGTTCAATTTGTTTTTTCAACTTCGCATTTTCTTCTTGCAAAGAAATAACAGATTTCAAAACATCTTGTGGATTTTTCAAAGTCTCCTTAATTTCTGCTAAAGTATTTTCTTGATTCGTGTAAAAATCTTTCACGGCATCACCGGTAATGGCTTCGATTCTTCTGATTCCAGCTGCAACAGCTCCTTCTGAAACTATTTTAAATTGCCAAATATCTGCGGTATTATTTACGTGAATTCCTCCACATAATTCCATACTTTCCCCAAACTTAATCGCACGCACATTATCGCCGTATTTCTCACCAAATAAAGCCATTGCACCTTCGTCTAAAGCTTGTTGGATCGGAATACTTCTTCTTTCAATTAATGGCAATTGAGCCGAAATTCTTGTATTCACAAAAGCTTCCACTTGACGTAATTCTTCCTCCGTAACTTTAGAAAAATGAGAAAAATCGAAACGTAAATAATTCGGATTCACCAATGAACCTTTTTGTTCTACATGCGTTCCTAAAATCGTTCTTAAAGCTAAGTGCATTAAGTGAGTTGCAGAGTGATTTTTAGAAGAAGCACTTCTTGAATCGGTATTGACTTTAGCAGTGAAAACCGCATTTACATTTTCTGGTAATTGTTTGGCGAAATGTAAAATTAAGTTGTTTTCTTTTTTCGTATCGATAATGTCAATCGTTTCATTGGCTGAAACTAAAGTTCCTTTATCTCCTACTTGTCCACCACCTTCTGGATAGAAAGGCGTGTTATCTAAAACGATTTGGTATAAAATTCCGTCTTTTTTAGAATCTACTTTACGAATACGAGTAATTTTAACTTCGTTTTCAGTTTGATCATAACCTACAAACGTTTCTACATTTCCTTCAATTAAAACATTCCAATCTTCTGTAGAAACTTCTGAAGCGGCACGAGAACGTGCTTTTTGTTTTTGCAATTCTGTTTCGAAACCCACTTCGTCTAAACTAAAACCTCTTTCTCTAAGAATTAAAGCGGTTAAATCGATTGGAAATCCGAAAGTATCATATAATTCGAAGGCTTTTTCTCCAGAAACTTCTTTTCCAGAAGTATTTACCATTACGTTTTCTAACAACTGAATGCCTTGTTCTAATGTTCTTAAAAACGAAGCTTCTTCTTCACGAATTACATTCGTAACCAATTGTTGTTGCGATTTGATTTCTGGGAAAAATTCTCCCATTTGGTTTGCTAAAACAGCTACTAATTTATTTATGAAAGGTTCTTTTGTATCTAAAAACGTAAAACCATAACGAATGGCACGACGTAAAATTCTACGAATTACATAACCAGCTCCTGTGTTAGAAGGCAATTGTCCGTCTGCAATAGCAAAAGCCACCGCACGAACGTGATCTACAATTACACGAATGGCAATATTCGTTTTGTTTTGCTCTTCTGATATATTTTTAACTTCGTTTGAAGTGTATTTTAATCCAGTAATTTCTTCCACTTTCGCGATAAGCGGCGTGAAAACATCTGTATCATAATTGGATGTTACGTTTTGCATCGCCATACACAAACGCTCAAATCCCATTCCGGTATCCACGTGTTGTGCAGGTAATTTTTCAAGAGAACCATCAGCTTTACGGTTGAATTCCATGAAAACATTATTCCAAATTTCCACCACTTGTGGATGATCAGCGTTTACTAAACTTCTTCCAGAAACTTCATTTCTTTCCGCATCTGTTCTTAAATCGATATGAATTTCCGAACATGGACCACAAGGACCTTGATCGCCCATTTCCCAGAAATTGTCTTTTTTATTTCCTAAAATGATTCGGTCTTCTGGTACAAATTGCTTCCAAATGTCCCAAGCTTCCTGGTCGAAAGGCACATTATCTTCTGTACTTCCTTCAAAAACAGAAACATACAAACGGTCTTTGTCTAATTTCAATACTTCTGTTAGAAATTCCCAAGCCCATGGCAACGCTTCTTTTTTGAAATAATCGCCAAAAGACCAGTTTCCAAGCATTTCGAACATGGTATGGTGATACGTATCAAAACCAACATCTTCTAAATCGTTATGTTTTCCAGAAACACGTAAACATTTTTGCGTATCCGTAATTCGCGGACTTTTTGGCGTTCCATTTCCTAAGAAAAACTCTTTAAATTGAGCCATTCCCGAGTTGTTAAACATTAGGGTTGGATCATCTTTTAAAACAATTGGTGCTGAAGGAACAATGGTATGTCCTTTGCTTTCAAAAAATTGTAAATACGCTTTTCTTATGTCTTGTGATTTCATTTTTATGGTATTGAATCGAATAATTTAGTTGATTGAAATTTTTAAAAAAATGTTCGCAAATATGAAACAAATTTTAAGTTCTTTCGTATAATAAGTGTTACTTTGTGATAACGAGCACAAAAATAGTAAATTTTAATGAAATCGCTAACAACAAAAAGTTTCTTAAAAAGCAACTTTTTCAAATATGAAGAGAGTAAAATATTATTACGACGCCGAAAAATTAGCCTTTAAACAAATCGTTACTAAAAACAGTACGAAAATTGGTTATGCTATGCTGTTTCTATTGGCTAGTGCGTTGTTTGGTTTTTTATGTTTTTTTATTCTAAGTAACACTAGTTTTTTCGAAACTCCAAAATCGAAATTACAAGCGCGTGAGTTGGAAACCATGAAGTTGAATTACAATTTATTGAATAGAAAAATTGCTTTAATGGAAGAAGGATTATCTGCTATTGAAGAACGAGATAATAATTTGTATCGGGTTTATTTTAATAGCGCAGCCATTTCGAACGAAGAACGACGTGCTGGATTAGGTGGTGTAAACAGATATAAAGATTTAGAAGATTTTAATAACAGTGATTTGATAATTGGTTCCTCTAAAAAAGTAGATGAAATTATGAAAGCTTTAGCGATTCAATCTGTTTCTTTAGACGAAATTACAAAATTAGCGAAGCAAAAAGCGAATTTATTAAAAGCCATTCCAGCGATTCAACCTGTAAAAAATGAAGATTTAAAGCAAATGGCTTCTGGATTTGGTTACCGAAGTGATCCGTTTACTAAAATTAGAAAATTTCATAAAGGCATGGATTTTTCAGCCAAAACAGGAACACCCATTTTCGCGACAGGTGATGGAATAGTTAGAAAAGCGGATGCTAGTTTATCTGGTTATGGCAATCATATTGAAATAAGTCATGGTTACGGCTATTTAACTCTGTATGCGCATTTGAGTAAATATAAAGTTCGTGCAGGACAAAAAGTAAAACGTGGCGACATCATCGGATATGTTGGAAGCACTGGCCGAAGCGAAGCGCCACATTTACATTATGAAGTACATAAAAATGGCGAAGTAGTAAATCCATTAAATTTTTATTATGGAAGTATTTCTGCTAAAGAATATGTTTTAATTAGTAAATTAGCGAATCAAGAAAATCAATCGTTGGATTAAGCCCCTATCCCCAAAGGGGAATAAACGGCTTAATTGTTTTTAATAAATTAAAAACCTGTTACCCTCTAACAGGTTCCCCCTTTGGGGGATAGGGGGCTAAAATGCAAGTAAACTTACCAGAAAAAAGATATTATGGCATTGGCGAATTAGCGAAAGCATTTGATGTAAACGCCTCGTTAATCCGTTTTTGGGATAAAGAATTTGATGAAATCAATCCGAAAAAAAATGCAAAAGGCGACAGAATGTTTCGTCCAGATGATGTAAAAGTACTTCAAATGATTTACCATTTAGTTAAAGAACGCGGTTTTACTTTGGAAGGCGCCAAAATTCATTTGAAAGAAGGCAAAAAGAAAACCTTAGACAATTTTGAAATTATTAGTAAACTAGAAGGAATCAAACATCAATTATTAGAATTGAAAAAGGGACTTTGATTTAGTTTTCAGTCGCAGTCACAGTCACAGTATTCAGTCGCAGTATTAGAAAAATTATTAACTAAATAAAAACGAATCTGAATCTAAATCAGATTAAATTAACTAAAAAAAAGAAAATTATGAGAAAGTTTGCACCAGTATTAGCTATTGTAGGAATACTTGTTTTAGGATTTTTGTATTACATGAGTGTCAACAACGGAGCCGTTGAAGTAGATCAGTCTGTAAAAAAAGAATGGGGAAATGTGGAATCGTCTTACCAAAGAAGAAATGACTTAATTGGAAATTTAGTTAAAACTGTACAAGGTGCTGCTGAATATGAAAAAGGAACCTTAACTGCCGTAATTGAAGCCCGTGCAAAAGCAACTTCTATTACTATCGATCCAGCTAATGTTACTCCAGAACAATTGGCACAATTTCAACAAGTTCAAAGCGGAATGAGTAGTGCCTTATCTCGCTTATTAGTAACCGTTGAGCAATATCCAAGTTTAAAAGCCAATGAGAATTTTTTGAAATTACAAGATGAATTAGCAAGTACTGAAAATCAAATTTTAACGGCTCGTACAAGATATAATGAATCTATTGAGAAGTTCAATAATTATGTTTTAAAAATGCCTCGTAAAATATTTTTATCAGATTACAAAGAGAAAGCACCATTTAAAGCAGATGCTGGCGCAGAAAAAGCTCCAGATGTAGAATTTAATTTCGACAAAAAAGAAACTAAATAATGTCTAAAACCGAAGCTTTTTTAACCCAAGCGGAAGAACAAGAAATTGTTCAAGCTATTGTGATTGCCGAAAAAAATACTTCGGGAGAAATTCGTGTGCACATAGAAGAAAACAATACCAAACCTCCTGTTGAAAGAGCACAGGAGGTTTTTCATTTCCTTAAAATGGATGCCACAGAATTGAAAAACGGAGTACTTTTTTACATTTGTATGCAAACCAAAAGTTTTGCGATTATTGGCGATAAAGGAATTAACGACTTAGTGGCACCGAATTTTTGGAATTCTACAAAAGACCATGTAATTGAAAAATTCAAAGAAGGGAAATACAAAGACGGATTGGTAAGAGGAATTATTGAAGCTGGTGAACAATTGAAAAAATACTTTCCTTACAACCATGAAGAGGATACCAATGAATTGTCTAATGAAATTTCAAAAGGATAATATGAAAAAAATACTGATTTTATTCGTTTTCCTTTTTGGAATGGTTGCACAAGCACAATTTACAATTCCTGAAAAACCAAGTTTACAAACTTCTGTATATGATTATGGAAATGTTTTGTCTGATGCAGAAGAAAAGCAATTAGGTGACAAATTAGTCTATTATTCCGATTCTACTTCTACACAAATTGTAGTTGTTACAATTAATGATTTAAAAGGTGAAGATGTAGGCGTTTTAGCAACCAATTGGGCTCAAACATGGGGAATTGGTCAAGCTAAAGAAGACAATGGTGTGATTATTTTAGTTTCTAAAAATGATAGGAAAATTTCTATCCGACCTGGTTATGGTGTTGAAGATAGATTAGTTGCTGGTATTTGTGGCCAAATAATTAGAAACGATATTACTCCAGAATTTAAAGCGGGAAGTTATTATAATGGCTTAGATAAAGGTAGTGATGCTATTTTTAAAGTTCTAACTGGAAAATATAAAGGAGAACGCAAACAAAATGCTAAAGGTGGTATTATTCCTATCATAATACTTATAGTTTTTATTGCTATCTTTTTAATTCTTGTATCAAAAATGAAAGGCAATAACGGCGGGAATTCAGGCGGATTTGGCGGTCCAGATTTAATGGACGTTATTATTTTAAGCCGAATGGGTCGCGGTGGCGGTTTTGGCGGCGGAAGTTTTGGCGGCGGTTCATCTGGTGGTGGATTTGGCGGTGGCTTCGGTGGCGGATTTGGCGGCGGTGGCTTTTCTGGTGGTGGTGCTAGTGGAAGCTGGTAGTATTAGTGTTCAGTTTGCAGTTTTTAGTATTCAGTTATGAAAAGTAAATTCAATTTTGTTTTAATATTAATTTTCGGAGTTATTAGTTTTTCTTTTGGACAAACAATTAGTTTTCCAAAACCTATCGGATTTGTTAATGATTTCGAAAACATACTAAATCAAGAAGGTATTACAAAACTAGAAACACTATTGCATAATTATGAAAAACAAACTTCTAATGAAATAGTTGTTGTAACTATTAGTGAAATTGGGGACGAAACTGATTTTAACACCTATGCGCTTAGTTTAGCTCAAAATTGGGCAGTTGGCAAAAAAGGAAAAGACAATGGTTTGGTGATTGTGATTTCCAACCAATTAAGAAAAATTAGAATCTGTACAGGAACTGGAACAGAAAAAATTCTTACTGACGACATTTGCGAAACTATTTTACAAGAAAAAATACTTCCAAATTTTAAAAATGGAGAAATGTTTATTGGCATTGAAACCGGAGTAATTGCTCTTATTGAAAAATGGAAATAAACAACAAAAAACCCGACAATCTCTTATCGGGTTTTTTATTTTATTTCTGTCTGAAGTAAATATCTATTGGCACACCACTGAAATTGTAGTTTTCACGTAATTTATTTTCCAAGAAACGTTTGTATGGTTCTTTTACATATTGAGGTAAATTAGCAAAAAACACAAACTGTGGCACCGGTGTAGGCAATTGCATGCAATATTTAATTTTCACATACTTCCCTTTTAACGCTGGAGGCGGTTGGTTTTCAATAATTGGCAACATTAAATCGTTGAATTTAGAAGTCGCAACTTTTTGTTTTCTATTTTCAAAAACCTCAACAGCAGTTTCTAAACCTTTTAATAAACGTTGTTTTTCTAATGCTGAAACGAATAGAATGGGCACATCTGTAAACGGTTGAATTTGCTCACGAATTTTACGCTCGTAATCTCTTGCGGTCATAGTATCTTTTTCTACTAAATCCCATTTATTGACTAAAATTACAATTCCTTTTCTATTTTTTTCAGCTAACCAGAAAATACTTTGATCTTGACCTTCGAAACCACGAGTGGCATCAATAACTAAGATACAAACATCCGAATGTTCAATCGCACGAACCGAACGCATGACTGAATAAAATTCTAAATCTTCTTTTACTTTCGCTTTTCTTCGAATTCCGGCAGTATCTACCAAATTAAATTCGAAACCAAAACGGTTATAAGTTGTATCAATGGCATCACGAGTAGTTCCTGCAATATCGGTTACTACAAATCTATCTTCTCCAATTAAGGCATTAATAATTGACGATTTTCCAGCATTTGGTCTTCCCACAACTGCAAAACGAGGCAAAGGATTTTCATTCTCTACAACTTCTGGCAATTCTGGTAAAACTTCTACTAATTTATCTAATAATTCACCAGTTCCACTTCCATTCATGGCACCAATAGTAAAATATTCGCCCAATCCTAAATTGTAAAATTCTAACGCATCAGTCACACGTTTTGAATTATCTACTTTATTAACTGCTAGTAAAACGGGTTTAGTAACTTTACGTAGTAATTTCGCCACTTCATCATCCATTGGCGTAATGCCTTCTTCCACATCTACCATAAAAATGATAGCGTCGCATTCGTCAATTGCTAATTCTACTTGTTTTCTAATTTCACCTTCAAAAATATCATCAGAACCTTTAATGTATCCACCCGTATCAATTACAGAAAATTCTTTTCCATTCCACTCACTTTTTCCATAATTTCTGTCACGTGTAACTCCACTTACAGAGTCTACAATGGCGTCTCTACGTTGGATTAAACGATTAAAAAGTGTAGATTTTCCTACATTTGGTCTTCCTACAATGGCAACTATATTATTCATTCTTCTTATATTTTGTGCAAAGATAGTTTAAAGTTAGGAGTTTAGAGTTAGGAGTGCAGCGTTTTTCTACTTTCTCACTCTCTTTGTAACGTAACTTTGATTACTATTTAATTATTTATATTATAAAATTAATTTTTTGCTATTATTATTTTTTATTTGAAGCTATTCCAGCTGTACGCTATATTCCCGATGAAAAATCGGGAGATGCCGCTTCCATCTGGGCTAAACACTCGCTTTCTAGAAAATAAATTCTCCTTTTCTGCAAGTCTCCAAATCCCATTTACTCTTAACTGAATACTTCCAACTCTATTTTTGGTTATATCCAAATCTTCTTAATTGGAAAGCGTTACTTCTCCAATCTTTATTCACTTTTACGAAAATTTCGATATGTATTTGTTTGTCGAAAAACACTTCTAAATCGGCGCGAGCTTGCATGCCTACTTTTTTCAAAGCTGCACCTTTATGTCCGATAATAATTCCTTTTTGCGTATCGCGTTCCACCATAATAACAGAACGGATTCTTATAATTTTCTCGTCTTCCAAAAACTCTTCTGTTTCCACCTCAACCGCGTATGGAATTTCTTTATCGTAATTTAATAAAATCTTTTCACGGATTGTTTCATTTACGAAAAAACGTTCTGGTTTATCAGTTAAAGCATCTTTTGGATAATAAGGTGGTGAATCAGGTAACAAATCTACAATTCTGTTCAACACTTCTTTTACATTGAAGTTTTCTAAAGCTGAAATTGGAAAAATTTCGGCATTAGGAACTTTCGCTTGCCAGGTTTGTACTTGCTCTTCTAATAATTCTTGGTTCGATTTGTCGATTTTATTCAACAAAAGTAAAACTGGAATTTTAGCATGAATGATTTTATTGAAAAACTCTTCGTCTTTTAATTCTTTCTCGCCAATTTCGACCATATAGATTAAAATATCGGCATCTTTAAAAGCGCTTTTTACAAAATCCATCATACTGGTTTGTAAATCGTAGGCTGGTTTAATAATTCCAGGTGTATCTGAAAAGACGATTTGATAGTCTTCATCATTAACAATTCCGAAAATTCTGTGACGTGTGGTTTGCGCCTTACTGGTAATAATAGACAACTTCTCGCCTACCATAGCATTCATTAAGGTAGACTTACCCACGTTTGGGTTTCCAATTATATTAACAAAACCTGCTTTATGTGTCATGATCATTTTTTTAAATTATATATGTCTTACCAAATGTCCACCGGACATTCTCCTCTTAATATCAAATCATTTATATTAACAAAACCTGCTTTACGCGACATATATTTATTTTTTTTTGCAAAGGTACATAAAAAAAGCCACTCGTTTCAGAATGGCTTTTTGCTATAATCTGATTAAAACTGTTGTTCGAAATACTCGAAATACTGTTTTAATTATTCTGCAGCTACTAATTTACTTGCGCTACGGTAAATGAATTCGTTGTAAATATGACGACGAGCAAAACGACCTGGCGATTCTGCATTAACCATTTTCACATATGTATTTCTTGGCACACCAAAGTATTCGAATTTACTTCCATCTACAAAGCTAATGTACAAAACACCTTTATCCATATAAAAATCAGAAATTTGAGACGTTGTCGTAGTAGCTATATATTCTGCTTTTACTTTCTCTCTAGTTTCTGGCGCAATACTTACTAAAAAGTGATACGCTTCAATAATATTCTTACTTCTTTCTTCAGCGGCTAAACGTTCCACTGGATCAGCAATAGTATCTGGATGGTCTTCCTTCATGCTATTTCTGTAAATCGTTTTTAATTCTTTTAACGTTGCGTCTCTTGTAACATTCAGTAACTTTCTGTACCCAATAATTTTTTGTGTAGTCATATAATTTTGAAAATAAAAGTGCAAAAGTAGTGTTTTTTATTTAAAAAAGGAAAGAAAAAGGAAACAAATTAAAACTTAACCATTTGTTAATGAATTAATTGCATAAAAAAACCCTCTCATTTCTGAAAGGGTTCTTAGTAGCGGGAACAGGACTCGAACCTGTGACCTTCGGGTTATGAGTTTAAAAAAACAACTTTTTAAAAATTCAAAACACTGTATATCAACTAATTAAAAAACCAAATCATTAATGATAGAGCAAAAAACGTTTACTGCTTTGTTTACTTTTGTTCAGTACAAATGTATAAAAATATACTTTAAAAACAGTCTTTAAACTCAAAAAAACTATTGTTAATTTTTGTTCTTAAATTTACATTACAAAAAGCAAACAAAATATGTAAACTACTTCTTTTCGATTATTTGGACTTATCAAATACTTTTCATAAATTTAATTCTTACTAAGATTTTGGAATCACTTATCCTGAAATAGTAAATAGTGTAGTTTCCATTAACCTCGATTTATTAAATTATCAAAACAAAAAAAACAAGTATTTCTACTTGCCTTTATATTAAAAAATATATTTATATATTAATTTTAATCTAACATTAATTTAGATACACTCGCTTTTTAAATCTTATTATGGTTTAATCCTAATAATTTTATTATCTTCAAGAATTACCAAATCACTATTCATTCTTTTTTTGAATTCGATTAGCTTATCATAAACCTTATCCATTCCTTTAAGAATTTTCATTTGATGTGGAGTTATTTTATGTTCTTTCATTGTGATACTTTTTTAATTTTTTAAACTTATCTTCATCAACTAGATTTAATTCTGATTTTAAAGTCTTGTCGGCAATTAAAATTGGCTTACCCCCAGAATTGTCAAATATTAAAACTTCATCAACTATTGAAATATAAATATCGAATAAATTTCTAATTCCGTTACTATATATTCTTTTAATTACATCAGTTTCTATATTATGACCACCTTCTAAAACTCTTGTTTTAACTCTTTCAATTGCTAAATCGACATTTTGCAACCAAAAAAACAGAAGTGTTACATTATAACCTTTTCTTTGAGCTTCAGCAACTTTAAATTTATAGCTTTTAGTAGCTAAAGTGGTTTCAAAAGCAAAATTTTCATTTCCATCTAAAAGTTCTTTAATTCTGTTGAGCATAATTCTCCCAGCTTCAAATGCTACTTTCTCAGGTTGAAAAGGAGATAATCCTTTCGCAATTTCATCTGCGTTTACGAATTCTTTACAATTTAATATCTCTGGTAATATTGTAAATGAAGCAGTTGTCTTCCCTGCACCATTACATCCAGCAATTATATAAAGATTCTTGTCCATCAATGCAAATATATACAAAATTAACGAATACTTTTTAACTTCAATTAGGATATAATTTTATCTTACTATGAACATTTTAAAAACTTCAAATCCAAAAATAAATCTTCAAAATTGAAACTAAAACTACCATACTTTTACTGAAGCATATTGTTCTACGATTTAATCTTCTAAGATGCGTTCTTAATGTCAAATTCTTCCTCTCTATATAATTTGTACCAAAACGCTTTACAGAATGAAATTTCTTATCAATTAAATATTTATAATTTTTCAAACCATCTGTAAAAATCCTTTTAGCATCCGACAAATGCAAGGCATCTACAACCTTACTTAATGTTTTATTTGTTCTCTTACCAACATTAAAGCTAACTACATTCTTTGAATCTTTATCCAAAGCATAAACTAACCAAATAAAGTTTCGTTTATGATTTATGTAAGTACACATTTCATCCACTTCATAAGTTTTTCCTTTGCTAATAATTGGCTGACTTATGCTTTTAGCAATTATTATAATTCTTTTTAATAAAGTTGTTGTTGAAATTTTCAAGATTCTGGCAGTGCTTCTAATCCCTAATTCCTCTTTGGTAAACAAGATAATTTTATTGTTTATGTCCGAGAGATAAGCATTATAAGTATAATTTTCTATGAATCTCTTATTGCAATTTTTACAATAGTATTGTTGCTTTTTGTTTTTAGTAGTGCCATTTTTTATAATTTTTATCATTTTACAATTAGGGCAAGTTTTACCATCACTAATTCTGAAACATGAAGTCGGATTTTTTGTCATTAGCTTCGATTTAAGACATTATCTAAAATAAAAAAGACAAGTATCTCTACTTGCCTTTTTGTTTAAAAATTTATTTTTACCTGATTATCAATAGATTAATCATATTGAAATATCTATCACTAACTTTGATACATTACCCACTTAATCTGAAAATCTACCCTTAATATCCTCCTTTGAAAATCCAGCATTTAGTATCAATGCTGTATCTGTAATTTCCTCTTCATAAAATGCTTTTATTGAATTTTCATATTTCTCAGAATATATAATCCTATAAAATTTACCTATATTTTCAGAGAAACCTTTTGGAGCACGACCTCCATTTTCTTTATGTTTTACGCCATTGATATAATACACAAAAAAATTAAGTTCTCCTTTTGCCCATTCATCTTGAGAAACATATTTACCCACAGATACTTTACCTTTATTTTCAGTATTATACTTTATAATGTAACTTTCAAAAAGATTATAAACAAAAGTGATTAAAAATACCAATAACACAAGTCTCAAAATTATTTTTTTCATTTTATTTTTAAATTTAGTTATTTGTCTGCTAAATTTGGTAATACATTAGAACCCGTTTCAACTCCAAATGTAGCCATTTTCCCGTATGTTTTTGAAACCCCTTCTCTAAAAATTGGATTAGATTCTATTTTACCTTCAAATTTATTACTTAAAAAGCCACCACCTATTTGAAGAATTCCATGTTCAAAACTCTTTGGGGTTTGAATTCCCCATTTCCTTTCTGCATAATTATAATTAAATGTTTCACCCACAATCATTGGACCTAATCCTGGAACAGCTGAAGACAAAGCTTCAATTTGATTTATTTTTCTTATATCTCCCAGAAATTTTATGACCAAGTTCAATCACGAAATTAGGATTTGATTTTTTAAATTTAAAATATATTTTTTCATTGTTTATAATTAAAGAAAAAAACAAAAAATCTTTTTTTCTCTTTTCAAAGACAATTTTAGAATAATCGTACATACTCATCTTAAGTTCAAGGTAACTGATGTAAGTACTAAAATCTAAATCATTAAACTTAAATAATTGCGAAAACATGTTATTATAAATTCTACCACTTAAAACCAAAATTTCATCATCACTATACGCAATTAAAATTTTATCAAAAAGCAAAAAATGAATCTTATTAATTTCGTTATAAGTTTGTTTTTCATTCTGTTTATTAGTTATAATTTTATTTACATAAACTTCATACAAACTATAATTAGCCAATTTCAAATCACTTCTCTTAATTGAAAAATCTTCAAAACAAAAATCAATTTCGCTTGTTTTAATTTGAGAATTATTAAACTTAGAATATCCTAATTCATTTTTTACAAAAAAGTTTACTTCTTTCTTAAGAAATGATTGAATTGTTTTTAAAGTATCAACATTATTACTGTAACAGTTAAAAAAAACTAATGTAAAGATTAAATATATTTTCATTTTTATTACTTACTTTTCTTATCTTTTTTTTCTTTCTTCTCTTCTTTTTCTGCTTCTTTTAATTCTTTTTGAAACTTTTCCTCTAGCATTTCATATTCTGCAATTTTGTATTTTAAAATAATGAGACCAATATCAATTTGAACACCAAACGCAACTATTCCACTTGGATGACTTTCTCCATAAGGTTTATTTTCTATATGGCCTCCTTTTGCATTTTTTAATAAATCGCCAATTATATAATTTAAGGCAGGATTTATAATACCAAAATAAGCATGTCCAAATTCATGTCCGCCGATTGTAGCTAAAAAATGAGAATCACTACTATCATTTACTAATATTTTTACAGAACCATCTTTTAAATCAATCTTTGTTAATCTATTTGCGTCTTCTAATGTGATTGAAATTAGATCATTAACGTGCTTTTCAGGGTCGTTATATTCTTTTTCATACTTATTAGGATTTATTGCATAAGCTTTAACGATACTTGTTTCATAATCAGTAGTCTTCCAATCACCATCTTTATCTTTAATTATATTAGCTTTTTGTGATGGAAATGTTGTATGACCGTTTAGAACCATGTTATCGGGAACACCTTCTTGAGAAACAATCCCAACAGAAATTTCAATATTAATTTCTGATTTATCTAATTCTTCAAAAATTTCTGGTCTAGTTAATTTTAAAACATCTAGCATAAACTGGACTTTTAGTTTTTGAGATTTGGTTAAATTTTCTGGAATTACAAATTTTTTCCCATCACAATCTATGTATATAATAGGATTGTTTGCAAATGAGTTATAAGTAGTGAGTGAAGGAAATGATTTTTCTTCAGGGTCTCTTACAAACCATCTTCCCACTCTCGGATCATACATCCTTGCTCCAAAATCATAACTATTTCCTTCTCCTTTCACTTCATTATCTTTTTCCGAACCTTGATAACCATAGCGATAGGCACTGCTTGAACCATGCCTATTTGGTACGAGCATTCCAAAAGGATAGACATCATTGTACAGTAAAATAGAATCTGAAACAAGTTCAGATTAAAGAACGTAGTGTAAATATACACTTTATTTTAAACCAACAAAACCAGCCTTTTATTAGACTGGTTTTAGTTGTTTTTATACTTTGTGTGTACGAGCAAGTTGCTCGCACAAGCACGCCACCTTATGCTTGGAGGAGCAGGGAGCTGGGTATATTACCAATTATCATTTTCTTCTTCATGAAAATTAGATCTTATTATTTTAAAACCCATATTTGCTAATCTCATAACAAAATTACTAGCTGTAGAAACATTTTGAGAATTAAATTCGATAATTAGAGAATTACCTTTTTTTAAAATATCGATCATATTAATTATTTCTAAAGGCTTATATTCAGTATATTCTCTAATTACGTTTATAAATTGTATTTGATAAAAACAACTTGGGATATCTTTTATTTCAATTTTATACATTTTTAATCTTTTAATCTATATGATTTATTTTCTTGATCTTGACTATGATTAAATCTGGAGGTAGATTTAATACCTGAAGGGATTATTTCAGATGATTTTTGAGGCGACCCTTTATCTCGTAATGCTTTTAAAAGCACTCTATCTGCTCGACTTGCAAATGAAGTCCCTTGCGGATAGGTATGGTTAATTAAAATGTGATTTCCTTGTAAAAAATTTGAGTCAAAACTAACAAAATTAAAATCTCTAACCGTTCCTCTTTTGTTTTATAATGATTTACGCCACCTTTAATGAAAGGTTGTTTTTCTAATAAGTCTGTTTCAGGATTACGAAAAGAAAAATAAACAAACCATTGTTTTTTTTAATGCTTTTTCTTTTTCATCATTAGAATATTTAGACCATTTTGACACCTCAATGCCACCAGTATAAATTTTAGGTTCGGTATATTTTCTTTTAGGCTTCAATTCAAAAACGTTTACTGATTCGTTTACTGCTGCCAATATATGAAGAATTTTAGACATAAAAAAAAGGCTTTGAAAGTATCCAAAACCTTTTGTTTTCTAGCTCTACAAGCTTTTCTAATTTAGTAGCGGGAACAGGACTCGAACCTGTGACCTTCGGGTTATGAGCCCGACGAGCTGCCTACTGCTCTATCCCGCGATATATGTTTAAATCAATTTGTCAATTTCGAGAATTAATTAGTAAAACTCCTTCTTAATTCGAGTGCAAATATACAACCTATTTTGATTCTGACAAGTAAAACTTAAAAAAAAATTAAATTATTTTGATGTGATAAAAAAACAAGTACATTTGTAATGCAAAAAAAACAAAACTGTGCTTAAAAAAATATTCCATAAATTACTGTTTATCACTTCTCTTTTAGGGCTGATACTCTCTTTTACCCATGGAATAAATACTTTTTCTATCGAACAAAACAACAAAAACACTGTTGTTTCTGTCGGGAAAAATGCTTTAAAAACTTTCGTTATTTCATGAAATTGAAGAAAGCACAGACTATTTAGATTTTTTTCATGAAGAATCAGAATTAGAAGACGACTTTGAATTAGATTGATTCAATTTCAATACCAGTTCGGAAACTTTCGCATCTACGAAAACAGAAAACCAAAAACTCGATACTTAAACTTCATTTTGCCTCCAACTAAAAAGTACCCCATTATACGATTTGTTTTGTAGTTGGAAGCACCATCAAAGTTAATACAACTATTATATCTATTTGCTATAACAGCAAATTCAAATTGTTATTAACTTAATTTAGCATTTAACCAATTATAATCTGACTCAAAAAAAGATCTAGTGAAACTATTTTGAATTATAACAGAGTGTAGTTATAAAACGAAAAAACCGTCCCGATTTTATCGAGACGGTTTTTTTTATACTTCGTACTTCGTAAATCTAACTTCGTACTTAATCTTACATCATTCCTGGCATTCCTCCGCCCATTGGACTTGGAGCTGCATCTTCTTTAATTTCGATTAACGCACATTCAGTAGTTAAAATCATACCTGCAACTGAAGCAGCATTTTCTAAAGCTACACGCGTTACTTTCTTCGGATCGATAATTCCAGCCGATAACATTTGAACGTATTCTCCTGTTTTAGCGTTAAATCCGAAATCACTAGATCCTTCAGTTACTTTTGCAATAACTACCGAACCTTCACCACCTGCATTTTCCACAATTGTACGTAATGGCGCTTCAACAGCACGAGAAACAATTTGAATTCCTGTCGCTTCATCGGCATTGTCTGCTTTTAATGATGCTAAAACAGTTTTAGCTCTCACCAAAGCTACACCTCCACCGGCAACAATTCCTTCTTCCACAGCCGCACGAGTGGCATGTAAGGCATCGTCAACTCTGTCTTTTTTCTCTTTCATTTCTACTTCAGAAGCCGCACCAACATATAAAACAGCTACACCGCCAGCTAATTTAGCCAAACGCTCTTGTAACTTTTCTTTATCATAATCAGAAGTAGATGTTTCCATTTGTGCTTTAATTTGGTTGACTCTACCTTTAATCAATTCCGCATCACCAGCACCGTTCACAATAGTTGTATTGTCTTTATCTATAGAAATTGTTTCAGCAGTACCCAACATTTCTAACGTTGAATTTTCTAATGAATACCCACTTTCTTCTGCAATTACAGTTCCACCTGTTAAAATAGCGATGTCTTCCAACATAGCTTTTCTTCTGTCTCCGAAACCTGGTGCTTTTACCGCAGCAATTTTTAAGCCTCCACGTAATTTGTTTACTACTAAAGTGGCTAATGCTTGTCCGTCCACATCTTCTGCAATGATTAACAACGGGCGACCTGATTGCGCTACTGGCTCTAAAATAGGTAATAATTCTTGTAAGTTAGAAATTTTTTTATCGTACAATAACACATACGGATTGCTTAATTCAGCCACCATTTTGTCTGCATCTGTAACGAAATATGGAGACAAATATCCTCTGTCAAATTGCATTCCTTCTACAACATCAACGTATGTATCCGTTCCTTTTGCTTCTTCAACAGTAATTACACCTTCTTTTCCAACTTTCGTGAAAGCTTTAGCGATTAAATCACCAATAGTTTCATCGTTGTTAGCAGAAATTGAGGCTACTTGTTTAATTTTTTCAGAAGAATCACCAACTGATTGTGTTTGTTTTGCTAAATCGGCAACAATAGCTTCTACTGCTTTGTCAATTCCACGTTTTAAATCCATTGGATTAGCTCCAGCGGCAACGTTTTTCAAACCTTCTTTTACGATAGCTTGTGCTAAAACAGTTGCTGTTGTAGTTCCATCTCCAGCTAAATCATTCGTTTTAGAAGCTACTTCTTTTACCATTTGCGCACCCATATTTTCTAATGGATCAGCTAATTCAATTTCTTTAGCAACTGAAACTCCGTCTTTTGTAACAGTTGGACCACCAAATGATTTAGAAATAATTACATTTCTACCTTTTGGACCTAAGGTTACTTTTACTGCATTTGCTAATGCATCTACACCACGTTTTAATCCGTCACGTGCTTCAATATCAAATTTTATATCTTTTGCCATTGTAATTTTTTGTTTAAAGTTTAAGGTTGTTTTTGTTTAAATTCAACAACTTTTAAATCAATTTTAATAAATAATTTTCTCAGAAAAATAAAGTTTATAACTTAAAACTTTAGACCTGAAATTTAAAGATTATAATACCGCGTAAATTTCGTCTTCGCGCATAATTAGGTAATCTTTACCTTCGTATTTTAACTCTGTACCTGCATATTTACCATATAAAACGGTATCTCCAACTTTCACTGTCATAGTATAATCAGTTTTTCCAGCTCCAACTGCTACAACAGTTCCTTTTTGAGGTTTTTCTTTAGCTGTATCCGGTATGATAATTCCAGATGCAGTAGTAGTTTCGGCTGCAGAAGGTTCAATTACAACTCTGTCTGCAATAGGTTTGATATTTAATGCCATATTAATATGTTAATTTGATTATGTGTTGACTCTATTTCAGAAATTGTGCCAAAGCTAAATTCTGACAAATTTACTTAAATAAAAAAGCCAGCACTGACAGGCTGGCATTTATTACTTATATTTAAATAATTATTTTTTTGTTGTATCGGCAGCTGGTGTTGTTGTAGTTGCAGATTTTGCTGGAGTTGCTGGAGTAGAAACTGGAGTTACATTTTCATCTACTAATTTAGAACCACCTGTACTTCCATTAAAACTTAAAGTTGATAATAAGATCAACACGATAAGTGCACCTCCTAAAACCCAAGTTGATTTCTCTAAAAAGTCGGTAGTTTTTTGAACACCTCCCATTTGACCACCACCACCAAAAGATGAAGACAAACCTCCACTTTTAGGATTCTGAACCATAATAGTTAAGATTAATAAGAAACATACGATGATGATTAATGCTAAAAAAATTGTAAATGACATAACTTCTGTATTAATTATTTTGTTGTAAAATTTTTATATTTTTTATTCGGTCTGCAAAGAAACTACTTTTTTCTGGATATTTCAAAATTAATATTTCATAAGCTTGTATGGCTTTTGTATATTTTTTCTGCTCTAAATAAATTTGCGCTAAGGTTTCTGTCATAATAGACGATGGCATTTCATTACTTTTAGCAATATTTGCTGGCACTGACGTTGTATCTTTAGCTTGAGGAATTTTCGGGTTTAGTTCGATAAATTTTTCAATTAAATCGAATTTTTTTTCTAATTCTGAAGATATTTTAGGTTTTTTTTCTTCTTCTTGACGAACAATAGGTGTAATTTTAGCCAATTGTAACCATTCTGAAAAGGAATGAGTTTCGTTTTTTTCAAATTGTAATGGTTTGCCGATTTGCAATTCAGATTCCACTCTTTCATTCTGACTTATAAGTGATTCATTTGCTACAAATTCTGTTCGAATAGTTGCGTTGGGTTTAGAAATAGTACTTAAATCTATATCTAAAGCCTCTTCTTGCACCAATTCAAAATCGGATACGATAATATTTTGAATTTCTGTTTGGTATTTATCGTATACTTCTTGTTGGAAAACTTTAAAATCATCGGAAGTAATAAAATCAAACAGCACACTTCTATCAGTGGTGTGTGCAGCCGTTTTCTTTAATTCGTAATTGTATCTAAAACTTTCCTGATTATACAATCCTTTCAAATATAAAGCACGAGCACTTTGATAGAAAGGAAATTCTTGCACAATAGTTTCTAACACTAACGTTTGTTTGTCGTTAATGGCCTTAGAATTATTGAGTAAGTTAATATAATCGTTGGTGTTCATTTTGATTAAAGAGCCAAGTTAAAAGTAAAAAGATTAGAGTTTTAAATTTTAAAGTTACCTTACCATTTCGCTAAAGACTCATTAAAAATATCTTGAGTAATGCGTTCATAAATAACATCTAATGCTGTATTTAAGATGGAAGAAGGCAATACATTCGCGTCATAATCGTAATAAAAAGAAAAGCGCTTTTCAAAATTATCGTCTTCAGAATTTTTACTTGAATACCTTACGTTTATTGAGATTGTCATTCTATTTTGTGAAGACTGCTGCTGTGCATTTGCTCCCATTGGAGTGATACGGTATTCTACAATTTCTCCTTCATATAATAAATCGCCACCAGAAGCTACTAAGTCTAAATTGGTTTGATTTAATATCGTATTTTGTAATCTTTGTGTAAACGTTCTTTCAATACCTACTTCCACAATTTCGGCATTATTTGTAAAGTAATTTACTTGAAAGGTTTTGGCATTAATTTTTCCAGTTCCTGTAAAGTTATAACTCACATTACAACTAACAAAAGTTAACAAGGTTAAAACAGCTACTATTTTTATCTTTATTTTCATTTATTTTACAAATCAAATTGTTTAATTTTTCTATATAAAGTTCGTTCAGAAATCCCTAACTCGTCAGCTGCAGCTTTTCTTTTTCCTTTATTTTTTTCTAGCGATTTTTTGATTAACTCTATCTCTTTTGCCTCTAAACTTAGCAATTCCTCTTCATCAATAGCTTCTGCGTACAAGTAATTGTTGTTAAAATCATCATCATCTTCAAATTCTTCTTGTACAATTTCCTCTTCTTCAGGTAAAACTTTGATTTTAGATTCTTGCTCAAAAATAGTATTTTTTTCCTCAGAATTGCCATAAATTTTCTGAATCAACGATTTATTATTTTCTTGAACTTTTGCATTTCCATTTTGCATTAGTTCTAAAGTTAGCTTTTTTAAATCGTTTAAATCGCTTTTCATGTCGAACAAAACTTTATACAGAATTTCGCGTTCGTTACTAAAATCTGAAGTACTTTTTTTCTCACCAACCACTTGTAAAGAATTACTTTCTGTAGTAGGTAAGTATGATTTTAATGTAACTAGAGAAATGTCTCTATTGGTTTCTAAAACCGAAATCTGTTCGGCGGAATTTCTTAATTGTCTGATGTTTCCACTCCAACGATAATGCGTTAAATACTGCACAGCATCATCGGACAATTTAATTGGAGGCATTTTATATTTGTGTGCAAAATCGGCTGCAAATTTGCGAAACAACAAATGAATGTCTTCTTTTCTCTCGCGAAGTGCAGGCAAATTAATTTCTACTGTGCTTAAACGATAATACAAATCTTCTCGAAATTTTCCTTTTTCAATTGCCTCTAACATATTTACGTTAGTAGCGGCAACAATTCGAACATTGGTTTTTTGTACTTGTGAAGAACCAACTTTAATGAATTCACCATTTTCTAAAACACGCAATAATCGAACTTGAGTAGTTAAAGGCAACTCTCCTACTTCATCTAAGAAAATAGTTCCGCCATCGGCAACTTCAAAATACCCTTCACGAGTTCCTGTTGCACCAGTAAAAGACCCTTTTTCGTGTCCGAAAAGTTCTGAATCAATGGTTCCTTCTGGAATGGCACCACAGTTTACTGCAATATATTTTCCGTGTTTTCTGTGTGATAGAGAATGAATGATTTTCGGAATACTTTCTTTTCCCACACCACTTTCTCCTGTAACCAATACAGATATATCTGTAGGAGCAACCTGAATGGCTTTTTCTACCGCACGGTTAAGTTTTGGATCGTTTCCAATAATCTCAAAGCGTTGTTTTATATTTTGAACTGATTCCATATGTTGTTACGAAGCAATTTCGTTTATTTTTTAGCCGCGAATTTTCGAATTTATCGAATTATTTTATGTTGACTAATCTTTTTACTCTACAAATTTTCAAATTTCGAATTATTTTGTACTTACTAATCGTTTTCTTTCTAATGAAGCTTTATTGAAATTTACAATTAATCCAACATCTGCATTTGATAACTTTATATAATTTAATGTTTGAGCTAAATGTTCTTTTGAAATTTCAGTTACAGATTTGATTACAAGAATAATATCTTCAAAAACTATGAAATCTGCATAAAATTTATGTGGAAGAACAATTCCTTTGTATTCAATTTTAAACTCTTTTTCGCGTTCAAACGAAATTCCTCTTTCTTTGAACTCAATTTCTAAAGCATCTTTATAAACAATTTCCAGCAATCCTGGACCCAAACTATTATGCACTTCAATACAAGCACCAATTACCTTAAAGGTGTCTTTATTCCTATAATCTTCTAAACTCATTATTCGTTATCAATTTTTTCGAAAAATTCGAAAATTCGTGGCGTATATTATTATTTTCTAATTCATTATCTCAGAATATCCAACCGCTTCACCAATTAAGGTTCCACTAGTACAATCAGATATTTTTACCATAACGAAATCTCCTGGTTTATAATTTTCTTTTGGAAACACTACCACAGTATTTTGTGAATTTCTTCCACTCCATTGTTGATCTGAACGTTTAGAATCTTTTTCCACTAATACTTCTACAGTTTTTCCTACAAAACGCTTGGTTCTTTCTAAAGCAATACGTTGTTGTAAATCGATAATTTCATTTAAACGACGTTTTTTAATTTCATCTGGTACGTCATCTTCCATTTTTCTTGCCGCTAAAGTTCCTGGTCTTTCAGAATAAGCAAACATAAATCCGAAATCGTATTTTACATATTCTAATAAACTTAAAGTATCTTGATGATCTTCCTCCGTTTCGGTTGGAAAACCAGCAATGATATCTTGAGAAAGCGATATATCAGGAATAATTCTGTAAATGTTATCAATCAACGTCATATATTCCTCACGCGTATGTTGGCGATTCATTTCTTTTAAAATTCTGGTACTTCCACTTTGAACTGGTAAGTGAATGTACTTGCAAATATTATGGTGTTTCGCCATTACTTCAATCACTTCCACATGCATGTCTTGCGGATTAGAAGTAGAGAATCTGAAACGCATTTTTGGGAATTGCGTGGCACATCTGTCTAACAACTGAGCAAAATCTACCGAAGTGGCTTTTTGCATGTCGCTTGCTTTTTCGAAGTCTTTTTTCAATCCGCCACCATACCAAAGGTAACTGTCTACATTCTGTCCTAATAAAGTAACTTCTTTATAACCATTACTCCATAAATCGGCAATTTCTTCAATGATACTTTCTGGTTCTCGGCTGCGTTCACGACCACGAGTAAAAGGTACAACACAAAACGTACACATGTTATCGCAACCACGAGTTATGGAAACAAATGCTGTAATTCCGTTACTGCTTAAACGCACTGGAGAAATATCAGCATAAGTTTCTTCACGAGAAAGAATTACGTTAATTGCGTCACGACCGTCTTCTACTTCTCTCAATAAATTCGGAATATCTTTGTAAGCATCTGGTCCTACAACCATGTCTACAATTTTTTCTTCATCTAAGAATTTTTCTTTCAAACGTTCTGCCATACAGCCTAAAACACCAACCTTCATTTTCGGATTAACGTCTCTTTTCACTGCATTGTATACCTGTAACCGTTTGCGAACGGTTACTTCTGCTTTATCTCTAATGGAACAAGTATTTACCAAAACCAAATCAGCTTCTTCTAAAACTTGTGTAGTATTATATCCTTCATTTGCTAAAATAGAAGCCACAACCTCACTATCTGCAAAGTTCATTTGACAACCATAGCTTTCTATGAATAACTTTTTTTGGTTTTCTTTTTTTGTTTCCAAAACCAATGAAGTTCCTTGTTTACTTTCTTCAATAACCTTTTCTTCCATAACCCGTTTTATAATTTTATTTTCGGAAACTATTTATTTCGAAAATTCAGTCAGCAAAGATAGTACTAAATTTTATTTTCTGCCAAATTGTCAGCATCAGTTTAACAAAATATTTTAAAAAATAGTAGCAAATCAAAAAAACTAATAAATCAAAAAAACTATACCTATATACATTAATCAAAAAAAAAATCTACTTTTGCCAAATCAAATTAATGAAAATGGCGAAGAACTTAGTTATCGTGGAGTCACCTGCAAAGGCGAAAACCATTGAAAAATTTTTAGGAACAGATTACCAAGTAGAATCTAGTTACGGGCATATCGCCGATTTACCATCAAAGGAAATTGGTGTAGATGTAAACGATAACTTCAAACCTAAATATGAGGTTTCTCCGGATAAAAAAGCCCTAGTAAAAAAACTAAAAGACTTATCTAAAAAAGCAGATATGGTTTGGCTAGCTTCCGATGAGGACCGCGAGGGTGAGGCAATATCTTGGCATTTAGCTGAAGAATTAAAATTAGATCCCGCCAAAACAAAACGTATTGTTTTTCACGAAATTACAAAAACTGCCATCTTAAAAGCAATTGAAAATCCGAGAGATATCAATTACGATTTAGTAAATGCACAACAAGCACGCAGAGTTTTAGACCGTTTAGTAGGTTACGAATTATCACCAGTACTTTGGAAAAAAGTAAAAGGCGGTTTATCTGCTGGGCGTGTGCAATCTGTTTCTGTTCGTTTGATAGTAGAACGTGAAAGAGAAATTCAAAATTTCAAACCTATTGCAAGTTATTCCATTAGTGCAGAATTTAAAAACGAAGCCGGAAAAACAGTAAAAGCTAAACTAAGTAAAAATTTTAATACTAAAGAAGAAGCTCAAGCGTTTTTAGAAAAAAACATAAACGCCGATTTTAAAGTGGCCGATTTAGAAACGAAACCAACTAAAAAATCACCAACAGCACCTTTTACAACGTCAACTTTACAACAAGAAGCCGCTCGTAAATTGTACTTACCTGTTGGAATTACGATGCAAATTGCACAACGTTTGTACGAAGCCGGATTAATCACTTACATGAGAACAGACAGTGTTAATCTATCTCAAGAAGCTATGGCAGCTGCTCAAGCTGAAATTACTTCTTATTACGGAAAAGAATACAGCAAACCAAGAAATTACAATACTAAATCCAAAGGCGCACAAGAAGCACACGAAGCGATTCGTCCGACAGATATGAGTCGCCATTCGGTTGATATCGATAGAGATCAAGCTCGATTATATGATTTAATTTGGAAACGTACATTAGCATCTCAAATGAGTGATGCTGAATTGGAACGTACCAATGTGAAAATTGCTGCAAATACACACAACGAATATTTTTCTGCAACTGGAGAAGTAATTAAATTTGAAGGTTTCTTAAAAGTATACTTGGAAGGAAATGATGACGATGAAGAAGAACAAGAAGGCATGTTACCGGCTTTAAAAGTAAATGAAAAACTTAACAATAAATTCATTGCTGCAACCGAACGTTTTACTCGACCAGCAAGTAGATACACCGAAGCCTCTTTGGTAAAAAAATTAGAAGAATTAGGAATTGGTCGTCCTTCTACATATGCACCAACAATTTCTACCATTATCAATAGAAATTATGTAGAAAAAGGTAGCTTCGAAGGAGCAGAAAGAAAATACGAACAATTGACTTTAATTGCAAACGAAATTAAATCGCAAACACTTAAGGAAAATTCTGGTTCAGACAAAGGAAAACTAGTTCCAACTGATATTGGTGGAATTGTTACTGATTTCTTAGTTAAAAATTTTGAAACAATTTTAGATTATAATTTTACTGCAAAAGTAGAACAAGATTTTGACGAAATTGCAGCAGGAAATGAAGATTGGCATAAAATGATGAGTTCGTTTTACAATCATTTTCACCCTATTGTAACAAAAGTTGAAACTACTGCTGAACGTGAATCTGGAGAACGTATTTTAGGAACCGATCCAAAAACTGGAAAACCCGTTTCTGTACGTTTAGGAAAATATGGTGCAATGGCTCAAATTGGTGCTATTGACGATGAAGTAAAACAATTTGCTAGTTTAAGAGCCGAACAAAATTTAAGCAACATCACTTTAGAAGAAGTTTTAAATTTGTTTTTATTACCAAAGTCTTTAGGAACTTATGAAGGGGAAGAAATTGAAGTTAATAACGGACGTTTTGGTCCTTACGTAAAATTTGGAACACAATTTATTTCTTTAGCTAAAGGCGAAGAGCCATTAGACGTTACGATGGAAAGAGCTATTGAATTAATTCAAGAAAAAACAAAAGCAGACGCTCCAATTGCAACCTACGACAATTTACCTGTTCAAAAAGGTGTGGGAAGATTTGGACCTTTCCTAAAATGGAATGGCATTTTTATCAATGTCAATAAAAAATACAATTTCGATAATTTATCTCAAGAAGATATCAACGAATTAATTGAAGACAAACAACAAAAAGAGATTGAAAAAGTACTTCATAATTGGACAGATGAAGGGATAAAAGTGGAAAAAGCGCGTTGGGGAAGATCAGTAATTACAAAAGGAAAAATAAAAATTGAATTAAGTAAAGACGTTGACGCCACAAAATTAACTTTGGAAGAAGTAAAAGAAATGATTGAGAAAAAAGCTCCTGCAAAAAAAACAGCAACAAAAAAAGCTCCATCAAAAAAAGCAGTAGCCAAAAAGAAATAATACCCCATTTATCATTTTTCTTATTTCAGCAACTAATACAATTAAAAAACAATTTATGATATTCGAATACTTACAACCTGTATCGGAAGAAATTCAGAAATTTACAGAAAATTTATCTAATCAAACATTAGGTAAAAAGGTTGTATTGCATACGGAAACCGATTATCCTAATTTAGATAATATTTCGCTAGCTATTATTTGTGTTAACGAAAACAGAGGTGCAGATTTAGATAATGAAACATATAATTTCGATAATTTCAGAAAAACATTATACAGCTTATTTCCAGGAAATTGGAATAAAGGTATTGCCGATTTAGGTGATGCATTAGTTGGAAATGAAACAAGTGACACCTATTTTGTGTTAAAAACCATTTGCACAGATTTAATTAAACAAAAAATCATACCTTTGGTCATCGGTGGATCGCAAGATTTAACCTACGCAATATATCGTGCTTTTGATAAGCTAGATCAAATGGTTAATTTAGTAACTATTGACAATAAATTCGATTTTGCTAAAGAAGAAAAGTTAGAATCTGACTCTTATTTGTCCCGAATAATTGTAGAAGAACCTAATAACTTGTACAACTTTTCTAGCGTAGGTTACCAAACATATTACACATCTCAAGAAGAAATTGATTTGATTGAGAAATTATATTTTGACACCTATAGACTTGGAGAAATTATAAAAAATCCAGCAATTGTAGAGCCCATTTTTAGAGATGCAGATATTATTAGTTTAGATTTGAAAGCAATAAAATCTTCAGATTCTGGAAATACATCTGAATTTTATCCTAATGGATTAGATGGTAGGGAAATTTGCACACTTGCAAGATATGCAGGAATAAGTGATAAAGTAAGTGTTTTTGGCGTTTTCAATCAATTTTATTCAAAAAATGAAAATGAGTTAATCGCTCAAATAATTTGGTACTTTATCGAGGGTTTTCATTTGAGAACTTATGAATATCCATTTGAAGAAAAAACAAATTATTATAGATATACTGTTTTAGCTGATGACGAAGAATTAGTTTTTTATAAAAGTAATCGCTCTGAAAGATGGTGGATTGAAATAAATTA
This sequence comes from Flavobacterium difficile, assembly GCF_011392115.1. Lineage (GTDB taxonomy): Bacteria > Bacteroidota > Bacteroidia > Flavobacteriales > Flavobacteriaceae > Flavobacterium > Flavobacterium difficile. The sequence goes on along the minus strand of NZ_JAAJBT010000001.1, from coordinate 363,878 downwards.
CAATAATTTGTACAATAAAAATGTTAAAAAAACGTTACTACCTTGTACAAACGAAGATTATATAGCTGCTTGTAATGCTGAAATCCCGGAAAGATGGTGGAAAGCACACAAAAAAAGCTACTAAAGCATCGTTAAAAAGATAACAATTATCGGCAAAATACATATTTTTTAGTTTTTTTTAAAATAGCTATTGTATATGTCAAAATAAATAGATAGGTTTGAACCCTAAAATAAAATAAAATTTTATAACCCAATTAATATGAAAAAGTTTTTAGTATTATCGGCAGCATTAGCTTTATTAACAAGCTGTGGTAAAGGCGATAAAGGTGAACTGGTAGGAGTTAAAGGCAAGAAATGGTTTTCTGAAAAACCTTATGGCATGTCACTGATACCTGGAGGTGCATTTACTATGGGTAAGTCAGATGATGACATTGCCAACATTCAAGATGCTCCAACTAAAACTGTTACAGTTCGTTCGTTTTATATGGATGAAACCGAAATTACAAATAGTGAATACCGTCAGTTCGTAGAATGGGTCAAAGATTCAATCATCAGAACTAGATTAGCTATTCAGGCAGAAGAAGCAGGTGCTAAACCAGCAGAAGGAGGAAGAAGCGGAAAAAAAGGTGGTAGTATTGGCGACTATGGTTTTGCCGATGTAGATCCAGAGAAAATGACAGCATATGACAAATATATGTACGAAAACTATTATAGTGTAGGTACAGAAGATGACATGTATGCAAACAGAAAAACAAATAAAAAAATAAAATTGATTACAGAAACATCTAAATATCCAGATGCGGATTATGTTGAAGTAATGGATTCTATGTATTTACCTGAATCAGAATCGTTTAATGGGTTAAAAACGATTGATGTAAGTAAATTAAAATTCAAATACAATCAAGTTGATTTAAACAAAGCAGTTAAGAAAAAAGGGCGTAAAGGATTTTATGATGATGTGCCACCTTTAGAAATTTATCCAGACACTACGGCTTGGATTAAAGACTTCGCTTACTCTTACAACGAACCAATGCATAATGATTATTTTTGGCACCAAGCTTATGGAGAATATCCAGTGGTTGGAGTTTCTTGGAAACAAGCAAAAGCATTTTGTGCTTGGAGAACGATGTACAAAAACTCATATGTAAAAAAACAAAAAGGTAGAGACCAAGTAAACTCTTTCCGTTTACCAACTGAAGCAGAATGGGAATATGCGGCAAGAGGAGGTATTGAATCAGGAACATATCCTTGGGGAGGTCCATATGCTAAAAATGACAGAGGATGTTTCTTAGCTAACTTCAAACCAAACAGAGGAGATTATGCTGCTGACGGTGCATTATACACTGTAGAAGCAAAATCATACGAGCCAAATGACTTTAACTTATACAACATGGCTGGTAACGTTTCAGAATGGACAGAAACAGCTTACGATGCTGGAGCATATGAATTCGTTTCAAGTATGAATCCAAATGTAGCAGATCCTAAAAACCAAAGAAAAGTAGTTCGCGGAGGATCATGGAAAGATGTGGCTTTCTTTTTACAAGTTTCAACACGTGATTTCGAATATGCAGATTCTGCTAGAAGTTACATCGGTTTCAGAACAGTTCAAGATTATATGGGAACAGATGCTACTGGAACAAGACCAAAATAATTATTTAAAGAATTAACTTAACTAAATTAATATACTTAACTAACTAAAAATTAAAAAATTATGGCATTATTAAACAAAAAAACAATGGGGTTCCTTTATGGAATGGGGGCAGCAGTAGTAATTGTTGGAGCACTTTTTAAAATTCAACACTGGCCAGGTGCGGGACCTATGTTAATTGTTGGATTATTAACTGAAGCATTAATTTTTGCTTTATCAGCTTTTGAACCTGTGGAAAAAGATTTAGATTGGTCATTAGTATATCCAGAATTAGCTGGAGGTGACGCTAAACCAAAATCTTTGAAAAAAGAAAATCCTGCAGAAGCTCAAGGTTTATTATCTCAAAAATTAGATAATTTATTAAAAGAAGCTAAAATTGATGGTGAATTAATGGCTAGTTTAGGAAATAGCATTAAAAATTTCGAAGGTGCAGCTAAAGGCATCGCTCCTACTGTTGATGCAATGGCTTCACAAAAGAAATATGCTGAAGAAATGGTTAAAGCATCTAGTTCTTTAGAAGCTTTAAACAACTTATACGCAGCTCAAGTAGATGCAGCTCAGAAAAACGCTGAAGCTAATGCTCAAATTGCAGAAAATGCAGACAAATTAAAACAACAAATGCAAACTATGACATCAAACATTTCTTCATTAAATGCTGTTTATGGTGGAATGTTATCTGCAATGCAAAACAAAGGATAATTAGTTTTATCAAATAAATTACAATTTAATTAACTAAACTAATTATTACGAAATGGCAGGAGGAAAATTAACCCCTAGACAGAAGATGGTAAACCTAATGTACTTGGTTTTCATCGCAATGTTGGCATTAAACATGTCAAAAGAAGTATTATCAGCTTTCGGTAATTTTAACGATAAATTTACTGAATCTAACAAATTAACTGACGAAGCAAATGGAAACTTACTTTCTGCTTTAAATACAAAAGCAAGTGATGAACCAGCAAAATATGCTGAATCTGCAAAAAAAGCGTCAGAAGTAGCTAAAATTTCAAAAGATTTTGTTACTTTCATTGAGAGTGTTAAAGGCGAAGTTACTTCAGCTTATGAAGTTGATGAAAATGGAAAGTTACCATTTGAAGCAATGGATAAATCAAGTATTGATGAAAAATGGTTTTTAGGTGACGGATACAGTGCAAGAGGAAAAGAAATTGTTGGAAGAATAGATAAATATGTTGCTGATATTAAAAAGGTATTAGGATCAGATGTTAAATATATTCCTTTCATAAAAGAAATTGAAAAGAAATTTTCAACTGCTGATATCAAAAACAGAGAAGGATTAAGTATTAAATTTTTAGATTACAAAACTAAAGGTTTCCCTGATGTTTCTACTCTTACTTTTTTAACAGCTTTACAAAATGATGCAAAAAACACAGAAGCTGGAGCTTACAACTTATTTTTAGGAAATGCATTAAAAACTGCAGCTTCTATGAAAAACTTTCAAGCTATTGTGGTTTTAGATAAAAATGCATATTTCCAAGGGGAACAAGTTACAGGTAAAGTAGTTTTAGGTCGTTATGACGCAAATACTCAACCAACTTCATTCAAAGGACCAGGTAAAATTCAAAATGGACAAGCTGTTATCTCTATGACTGCTGGTGGAATTGGAGAACAAACAATCTCTGGTCAATTTGGATTCTTAGAAGATGGTAAAGAAATACCATTAAAATTTGAAGGTACTTATGTGGTTGTACCAAGACCAAACTCGGCTACTATTTCTGCTGACAAGATGAACGTAGTTTATCGTGGTGTTAATAACCCAATGACTATATCATTCGCAGGAGTTTCTAATGATAAAGTTAAAGCAAGTGCACCTGGAATGACAGGTTCTAATGGTAAATATGTTTTAAGACCAGGTGCTGGTAATACAGTAATGATTAACGTTAGCGCTACATTACCTGACGGTAAAGTAGTTTCAGATAAAAAAGAGTTCCGTATTAAAGGTTTACCTGCTCCAACTGGAAAAGTTAGAGGTATGGTTGCTGCTAGTGGACCTGCTTCAAATTTAGAAGTTGTTTCAATTTCAGCTGAAATGGAAGACTTCGATTTCCCTGTAACAGCTAACGTAACTCAATTTAACGTTAAAGTTCCGGGACAACCAACTATCGTAGTTCAAGGAAACAGAATGGACGCAAGAGCTAAAGCCGCAATTAAGAAAGCAGGAAGAGGCGATGTTGTAATTATTTCTGAAATTAAAGCTACTTTCGTTGGAATCGACCAAAGACCAAAAAGCATTTCGCCTTGTACATACGAAATCAAGTAATTTAAATAAATAATAAAATGAATTGGAGAAATTTTTTATTAGTAACAGTATTTAGTATAAGCACGTTATCGTTTGCTCAGTCTAATTTACTAAATGCAAAAACACCTGCTGAAATTGGTAAAAAAACAGAAGCAGAAATGATTGCTGACAATGACAAACCTTTACCTTACGGATACGTTGGTGATAGAGATGTCTTAATGGGAAAAACAGTATGGGAAATTATTGATGTTAATCAAAGAGTCAATTTTCCAATGTACTACCCAATTGAAGGTGATTTAGGTCCAGATAGAAAACCTTTATATGATGTTTTAACTCAGGCAATGAGAGACAAAAAGATCACTGAAGTCTATGACTCTGGTTACTTTACTGCTAAGAAAACATTAGAAGATATTGAAAAATCTTTGGTATTTACTGATACTACAGATCAAGGTATTGAAGAGTTAAATGCTGGAGCAAAATCTGTTTCAGAAGAATATATTGTAAAAACTGAAATTAAAGCAATTGATGTTCAAGGATACAAAATCAAAGGATTATGGTATTTTGATAAACGTCAAGGAGAACTAAAATATAGATTGATGGGTATTTGTCCATTAGTTCCAGATGTTTACACCATGAATTCTGAAGCTGGTAAAAATGAACCACCAATTGAATTATTTTGGGTTTACTTTCCTGCAGCAAGAGAAATTTTACATGGTGCGAAAGCATTCAATGAAAAAAACTCTGCCATGCCATTCTCATTTGACCACTTATTAAATGCTCGTCGTTTTGGCGCAGTAATTTACTTAGAGGAAAATGTTTACGGAGACCGATTAATTAAAGACTACATGAAAGAAAATTCTCAAATGCAGTTATTAGAATCCGAAAGAGTAAAAGAAAAAATACGTAATTTCGAATTAGATATGTGGAATTACTAATTAAAATATTTCTCCAATCATAATATACAAAAACTCTTACTTCGGTAAGAGTTTTTTTTTGTTTTATAAAAGTAATACACGCAATAAGTTTAAATTTGTAACAGTTTTAAAAAATAAAAATGGAAGTTGATTATCTTATTATCGGTTCTGGATTAGCCGGAATATCCTTAGCACAAACTTGTCTACAAAATCAGAAGAAAATTTTGGTACTAAATGATAATTCGCAAAACTCAACAACAATTGCTGGAGGGTTATACAACCCAGTTGTATTAAAAAGATTTACTAAAATTTGGGAAGCTGAAGCACAATTAAAAATTGCTATACCTTTTTACAAAAAATTAGAAACTTTATTACAAGAAGAATTTTTATATGAAATTCCGCTACTAAGAAAATTAAATTCCATTGAAGAACAAAACAATTGGTTTACCGCATCAGACAAACCTACGCTATCCACATATCTAGATCCTAATTTAGAAACTTTGCAAAATGAATTCGTATCAAACAACTATAAATTCGGAAAAGTAAATCAAACTGGATTTTTAGACACAAAAAAACTTAAAGAATCGTATACAAAGTACTTAATTTCTATAAATAGCTATTTAGAAGAAACCTTTGAACACTCTAAATTAGTTATTAAAGAAAATCATATTGAATATAAAACCATTAAAGCCAAACAAATTGTTTTTGCAGAGGGTTTTGGCTTACAAAACAATCCGTATTTCAACAATTTACCACTTGACGGTACAAAGGGTGAACTTTTTATTATCAAAGCTGAAAACTTAAATTTAAAAGAAATCATCAATTCTAGCATTTGGATTTTACCTATTGAAAATAATTTATATAAAGTAGGCGCCACTTACAACTGGGCAGACAAAACTACTAACCAAACTGAAGAAGGTAAAAACGAATTACTAACTAACTTAAAAAATTTAATTAGTTGTGAATTTGAAATTATCGAACACTTAGCCGGAATCCGACCAACTGTAAAAGATAGAAGACCTCTTTTAGGCAGACACCATGAACAAAAAAATCTATATATTTTAAACGGAATGGGAACAAGAGGCGTACTTTTTGCTCCTTACCTATCCGACAAATTATTCCAATTTATTGAAAACAATGTCGAATTAGACAACGAAATTTCTATCAATAGAATTTACAAAAAATTATTGCGCTAATTTTTCTTTCCAATTTTTATCAAAATCAATAAAAAAATTGATCCAAATATTTCTCGATAAGCGCATGATTATAGTGTTACACAAAATCAACGCCACAACAATAGCAATAAAGGAAGTTTTTAAAGTAGCTTGAAATCCGTAATGTGCAATCAAAAATGTGATAATTCCAATTCCTACTCCTAAACCATAACTCACAAACATAGCACCAAAAAAGAAAGAAGGCTCAATTTTATATACCTGACCACAATGGGAACACTTTTCATGCATGGCATAAATTTTCATCACGTTAAACGGATTGCCATCTAAATACATACTTTCCTCATGACATTTTGGACAACAACCTGTTACCATCGCATAAATTTTTGATCCTTTACCAAACATTTGTCTATTTTTTATGCAAAGGTAAGATAAGAGTAGTACTTTTGCAGATTATTAGAAAAAAATCATGCTGAATATACACAATCTTTCTGTTTCCTTTGGTGGAACGTATTTATTTGAAGAAGTAACCTTTAGAATGGGCGCTGGAGACCGCGTAGGTTTGGTTGGAAAAAATGGGGCTGGTAAATCAACCATGCTTAAAATTTTAGCTGGAGATTTCAAACCTGATTCTGGACAAATTGCAACAGAAAAAGAAGTGCGCATCGGATTTTTACGTCAGGATATTGATTTTGAAGGCGGAAGAACGGTTTTAGAAGAAGCCTACCAAGCGTTTAAAGAAATTAAACTTTACGAAACAAAAATCGAAGAAATCAACCATCAATTGGTAACCAGAACAGACTATGAAAGTGAAGCGTATTCCGAATTGATTCAGCAATTAAGTGATTACCAACACCAATATGAAATTCACGGAGGCTATAATTATGTGGGTGATACCGAAAAAATCTTATTAGGTTTAGGTTTCAAACGCGATGTCTTCGAAAATCAAACGGAAACCTTTTCTGGTGGATGGCGTATGCGTATTGAATTAGCGAAATTATTACTTCAAAACAACGACATCTTACTTTTAGATGAGCCCACCAACCACTTAGATATCGAGAGTATCATTTGGTTAGAAAGTTTTTTACGAAATTATCCTGGCGTGGTAGTAATTGTATCGCACGATAAAATGTTTTTAGATAATGTGACAAATCGTACCATTGAAATTTCTTTAGGAAAAGCGTATGATTTCAACAAACCATATTCGCAATATTTAGAATTACGTCACGAAATTCGCGAGAAACAATTGGCTACTCAAAAAAATCAAGCCAAAAAAATTGAAGAAACAGAAAAATTAATTGAGAAATTCCGCGCTAAAGCTTCTAAAGCCTCGATGGCACAATCTTTAATTAAAAAATTAGATAAAGTAGAACGTATTGAAGTCGATGAAGACGATAATTCAGTGATGAATATTTCGTTTCCAGTTTCAAAAGTTCCAGGAAGAGTGGTGATTGAAGCGGAACATGTAACGAAAGCTTACGGCGACAAAACCATTTTAAAAGACATTTCGCTTTTAGTAGAACGTGGCAGTAAAATTGCGTTTGTAGGTCAGAATGGCCAAGGAAAATCTACATTCATTAAAGCGATTGTAAACGAATTTGAATATGAAGGTTCTATAAAATTAGGACACAATGTGCAAGTCGGCTATTTTGCGCAAAATCAGGCAGAATATTTAGATGGTGAAATTACCTTGCTACAAACTATGGAAGATGCTGCAACTGATACTAATCGTGCAAAAGTACGCGACATGTTAGGTTCGTTTTTATTCCGCGGTGATGATGTAGAGAAAAAAGTGAAAGTACTTTCTGGAGGCGAGCGAAATCGTTTGGCTTTGTGTAAGTTGTTGTTGCAACCCATCAACGTGTTGGTGATGGATGAGCCTACGAATCACTTAGACATTAAATCGAAAAATGTATTAAAAGCCGCATTACAGAAATATGAAGGCACGCTCCTACTCGTTTCTCACGATAGAGATTTCTTACAAGACATGTCGAATTTAGTATACGAATTCAAAGACCAAAAAATTAAAGAATATTTAGGCGATATCAATTATTTCTTAGAACAACGCAACTTGGAAAACATGCGCGAAGTGGAGAAAAAAGATACCGAGAAAAAAGAAGTAACGGCAAACAATAATTCTAAAACTTCTTACGAAGACCAAAAGAAAAACAAATCGTTACAAAACCGCTTGTCTAAAATCGAAAGTCAGATTCAACAATTAGAAAAAGACATTCAAAACGACGATAAAGAATTGGCATCCAACTACGACAAACATGCAGAAAATGCCGCATTTTTCACCGCATACAACAAGAAAAAGCAAGAATTAGACAAGTTATTAGAAGATTGGGAAATCGTACAAGGAGAAATTGATAATTTGTAGCTCAATCCAGCTTTCCATTACAAAATTTTGGTTCCACTTTAAGTTTTTAAAAGTGATAAAAGCGCTTCTTAGGTCGCGTTTCACCACTAAAAAAGCTAAAAAAGCGGAACCAAAATGTTTTCCATTGCAATCTGGGCTAGAGTCATTCGTTTTGTTAGAAATTTAGACTACTTATCCAATTACGTTATCACCTGCAAGGTTTTTTAAACCTCGTAGGTGTTCTTAGTCATACAAAAACCTTGGAAAATTATCAATAAAAGACATGTAACTTTTGAAAACCGGATTCGCGTTAGTGATGGGAACGGCATCTCCCGATTTTTCATCGGGAATATAGTGGACAGCACGACCTCGTTGTTGCAACAAACTTTCTATTAAACGCAAACTTGTACAACGAGGGAACGCCCAAAAAAACTTCATAAAACAAAAAAAGTCCCGATTACTCGAGACTTTTTTTACTATTGAAACTTAATGAATTACTTCACTAAAGTCATTTCATCTACAATGTGTTTGGCACCAGAGAAGTTTTCAATTACCCAAAGTACATAACGAATATCTACGTTAATTGTTCTTTGTAGTTTTTTATCGAAAATTACGTCACCAGCCATAGCTTCAATGTTTCCATCAAACGCTAATCCGATTAATTCACCTTTTCCGTTTAATACAGGAGAACCTGAGTTACCACCTGTAATATCGTTATCAGTTAAGAAACAAACGTGTAAAGAACCGTCTTTATCTGCATAACGACCGTATTCTTTTTTAGCATTCATGTCTAAAACTTTTGTAGGTAAATCGAATTCTAAATCTCCTTTTTTGTATTTTTTAACTTGTCCGGCTAAAGTAGTATAGTTGTTAATTGTAGCGTCATTTCTTTTATCAGCTGGTAACGAACGAACTTTTCCGTAAGTTAAACGTAAAGTTGAGTTTGCATCTGGATATAAAGTAGTACCAATTTTAGATTCTCTTAAACCTTCCACCAATAAACGGAAAGAAGCTCCGAAATCGTTTTGCGCTTTCATTAACTCATCACTTCTTTTTCCGAAATGAGCCGTTAAATCGTTCGATAAAACATATAATGGATCGTTTGTTAGCATTGCCTCACTTGGTAAATCTAAGAAAGCTTTAATTCTGTCTTTAGAAGTAAAAATACTTAAATCGAACGCAGCACTTACATATTTAGTAAAATCACCATTATTTTCCTTAGCTAACTTTTCTGCAACTGGAGCTAATGCATAACCTGCTTTTTTAGTATATAAACTTAACTGAGCCGCTAAAATGTCTTTTTCAGCAGGAATGTGAACTTCTTTAAACATTTCATCTGCCATTTCTAAAATAGCAGGAGCCATTTCAGCACGTTTCGCAGCATCTGCTTTAGTATATACATCTAATTGTCTTCCTAAAGATCTACTCACTGTTCCGAAAGCTGACGTTCTGAATAATTGTTGTAAATAGTTATCGTGACGAGATTTTTCATTCGTCATGGCATAATATTTATTGATTGTAGCTACTACATTACCATATTTGGCTTTATTAGCTGGTTTATTAGCCCAAGTATTAAATTTAGCTTCTTGCGCCGCTTTTGATTTAGCAGTACCAAATTTAGTTAAGGCATCAATCATACCTTGACGGTTTTTCCAGTAATTGGCAACACCAGCAAATTTTGAAGCGTAAATTAAGTTTAAAGCATCCGACTGCACCATGTATTTTTTCATGTTGTCCATACCTGTTTTAGAACCTTCTACCCAAGCTGGATAAGCAAATTTTACGTTTTGCTCAATTCCACCTGCTGGCATCCAACGGTTTGTACGACCTGGATAACCTAAAATCATGGCGAAATCATTTTCTTTTACACCACCTAAATTAACTGGTAAGTGGTGTTTTGGTTTTAAAGGCACATTATTCGGAGAATATTCTGCTGGATTACCATTAGCATCTGCATAAATTCTGAACATTGAGAAATCTGCTGTATGACGAGGCCATTCCCAGTTGTCTGTATCACCACCAAATTTCCCTAAACTTTCTGGAGGTGTTCCCACTAAACGTACATCTTTATAATCTTGATAAACGAAATAGTAATATTCATTTCCTTGAAAAAATGGACGAACAGAAACCGTATATTTTCCGCCTTCGTTATTTTCTTTTTCGATTTTTGCAATTTCAGCATTGATTGCTTTTTCTCTATCTGCTTCACTCATTCCTGGTGTTACAACAGATAAAATTCTTTTAGAACAATCGTCCATACGAACGAAAAAACGCACGAATAAACTAGAAGGTTTTAATTCCTCTTTTCTATTAGCTGCCCAATATCCGTCTTTTAAATAATTTTTTTCAGCAGTTGATAGTTCTGCAATTGCATCATAACCACAGTGGTGATTGGTTAATACTAATCCGTCTTTAGAAATTAATTCAGCTGTACAACCTCCGTTAAATTGCACAATGGCATCTTTTAAGCTGTGATTGTTAATACTATAAATTTCCTCTGGCGTTAATTGTAACCCCATTTTTTGCATATCGCGGTGGTTCAATCTTTCGATAAACATCAAAAACCACATTCCTTCGTCGGCCTTAACACTAAATGGAACAAGCATAAATGCCGCCACTAAGGATAGAATAACTTTCTTCATAATTAGTTAGTTTAAATTTTAAAATCTTAATTTACAGATTTCGTAAAATAGTTTGTTATTTGTGTTGCGAATATACTTTATTTTTAAAAAAAAATCTAAATTTTTAGTAATCAATAAAAGCAGTTAAGAAAATTTTAACTTTTAGCCATAAAAAAAGCGTTCTGTTTTAGGAGAACGCTTTAATTTTATTTTTGTATCACTTAATCGATAATAATTTTCTTAGTGAATAAACCTTCATTGGTTTTAATTTTCAAGAAGTAAATACCTCTACTAACTTCATCTTGAATTTTAATTTCTTTAACTAAATCCGTATTTTGATAAAACTCGTTAACATAAACCATTTTACCAGTTATGTCGTAAATTTCTACGTTAAAATCAGATATGATTTCTTTAAATTGTAAATTAAAAGTTCCTGTACTTGGGTTAGGATAAATTGAAAAACCTGAAGTAGCAAAAGTTGAATTATTTAACACATTTGGCTTAAAATCGCTTACAATAGAATTAATGTAAGCCAACATAACATTTTTTTGACCTTCTGTAAACATGTACATACAAGCATCATTTGAATAATCCATATAATTCATAGATAACACCTTTTCTGGAGCATTGCATGCATCAATGGAACCAGCAGCTGCACAACCATAAGTAGCAGCAGCTTGTTTTGGTGTATCTGCAATTCCATCTTGGTCAGCACCTGCACAATTTGTTGCATTTTGATTACCAGATTTAAAAGTATGATCTAAATTAAAAAAATGACCTAATTCATGAGTAACAGTTCTTCCTAAATTATATGGAGCACCAGGAACATAACCCGTACAACCTGCACCAGAAGCAAAAGCATTATTATCCATAACAACTGTTTGTCCAGCATTTGGAGAACCTCCAAGTGGAGAATAACCTAGAATACCACCAGAAATATTTCTAACCACGAAATTCATGTATCCAGACCAAGTTGGATCTTGATCCTCATTAGCACCTGGTAAAAAATCTGTACCAAAGGTCACAGCAACATCTCCATTCACTAAACCTGTTCCTGCTGGATGGTTTTGAGTTGCCAAAACAAATTCTACATCTAAATCACCTACATTTATTCCTGGGTAAAAAGCACTATCATTAATCCAATTTGATAAATCTGCATTGGTAGCGTTATAATCGGCATTTAAAATATCAATTTGATTTTGTGCAAAACCTCTTAAACAAGTTCTTAGAGTAGCGTTAGCAGAAGCCGCAGATGGGTAATGAACAGCAACAGGAATTCTTATTACTGCATTTGTACTTTGTATTACATTCCCATTTTTCTGAGCATTTTGCTTATCTATTATTTTTTGATATTCAATTTTAAATTTAGCTTGTCTTTCCTCATATTGCTTTTTTAATACTGGATTGAACATCATTTGATTCATATGTTCTTGCATTCCACAGGTACGTTGCTGTGCAAAACCAAAAGTGGATACAAATAATAATAATAGTAATTTAGTTTTCATTTTCAATAAGATTAAATTGGTGTTCAAATATAAGAAAAGTAATAGAAACCATGAAAAAACAATAAATTTATGTTAGGCATTTAACATTTTCCATAATTTATCTTTCAATTCTGTTAATCCTTGCTGCGCTACGGAAGAAATAAACATAAATTCTGTGCCTTTAAAATCTTTATCTAATTGCACTTTCAGCTCAGCTTGTAATTCATCATCTAACATATCACATTTAGAAATGACCACTAACCGGTCTTTATCTAACATTTCTGGATTGTAACGTCTTAATTCATCTAACAAAATTTCATATTCCTTTTTTATATCAGCTGCATCAGCAGGAACTAAAAACAACAACGTTGAATTTCTTTCGATATGACGTAAAAAATAATGACCTAAGCCTTTTCCTTCCGCGGCACCTTCAATAATACCAGGAATATCCGCAATTACAAAAGATTGAAAATCGCGATATGCTACAATTCCTAAATTAGGTTTTAAAGTCGTAAAAGCATAATCTGCAATTTTTGGTTTTGCCGAAGTTAATACAGATAGTAATGTTGATTTTCCAGCGTTTGGAAATCCAACCAAACCTACATCAGCTAAAACTTTCAACTCTAAAATTACATCTACCTCTTCACCTGGAATTCCAGGCTGCGCATATCTTGGCGTTTGGTTAGTAGAACTTCTGAAATTCCAGTTTCCTAAACCACCTTTTCCACCGCGAGCTAAAATTTTAGTTTCGCCATCTTCTGTAATTTCAAATAAAACTTCACCAGTTTCTTTATCTTTCACAACCGTTCCTAACGGAACTTCAATAATTTTATCTTCTCCATCATGACCTGTACTTCTACTGCTACCTCCATCACCACCGTGACCTGACTTCACATGGCGCAAAAATTTTAAATGAAACAAGGTCCATAAATTTTTACTTCCTCTAACAATAACATGACCACCACGACCACCATCTCCACCATCTGGACCACCTTTTTCAATAAATTTTTCTCTGTGTAAATGAGAAGAACCTTTCCCGCCTTTACCAGATGCAACATATATTTTTACGTAGTCTACGAAATTTCCTTCTGTCATTTTCTTAAGTTTTCAGTTTAAAATTCAGTTTTATATATTTATACGAATGTTATTTAAACTATTTTTAATCTTTATTTATATTTATTCGGCAAAGATACAATTTTTAGCCTATTTATTTAAATACAAAAAACAGCCTAAAATGGAATCCAATTCAGGCTGTTTTAGTTGTGATTTATTCTAAATTATTCTTTTAAAGGTTTTACTAAAACTTTATCAATAATAGTACCTTCCATTTTTAAAACCTCAAACTCTAATTTATTCCAAATTAACTTCTCTTCTTCTTTCGGAATTTTACCTAACTCTGTTGCGATAAAACCACTAACTGTAGTCACTTCATAATCGTTAGTAAGTTCATCCATATCGAAGAAAGTTAAAAAATCATGTAACGAATATTGTCCATCAACTGTCCAAGTTTCGTCTTCATTCACTATAATTTGATACTCGTCTTCATCAAAATCTGAAGCTTCACCAACAAGAGCTTCTAAAATATCATTCAAAGTAATTATCCCCTGAAAAACAGCATGTTCGTCTACAATAAATGAATTATGCACTTTGGTCTTCTTGAAATTTTCCAGAGCTTTGTATGCAGATGTTTGCTCAATCAAATAATCGGGTTGCCTACAAAAATCTGCTAAATTAAAATTGTTTTTTTCAAAATTTGAAAATAAATCTTTTAGTGAAACCACTCCAATAATATTATCTAAATTTTCCTGACAAACCGGATAAAAAGAATGCAAATCCACCAATACTTTTTCTTTAATTTCTGAAACGGAATCAGACAATAACAAGTATACAATTTCGCTTCTATGCGTCATTAAAGAATTCACTTTTCTATCTCCAATATGAAACACACGTTCCACAATATCTTGTTCAATTTCTTGAACTTCCCCTACTTCAGTTCCTTCTTTAATAATAGCCTTAATTTCTTCTTCGGTAACTTTACCGTCTGCAGTTGGTTTAATTTTAAAAACTTTTAGAATAAAATCGGTTGAAGTCGTTAACAACCAAATGAAAGGAGCCGTTGCAACTGACATTAATTTCATGGGAACAGCCACAGATTTTGCGATAGCTTCTGGATAATTTAAACCAATTCTTTTAGGTAATAATTCTCCAAACACAAGAGAAAAGAAAGTTAACACAACAACCACAACACCAACTGCAAGTGAGTGTGCGTATGGAAAAGTTAATTCATACGATGCGAAAAAAGTTTCCACATCGGTAGTAATTTTATCACCAGAATAAATACCTGTTAAGATACCAATTAAAGTGATACCAATTTGCACCGTAGACAAAAATTTGTTAGGCGAATTGGCTAAATCCAAAGCTGTTTTTGCACTCGTATTGCCTTTTTTGGCAGCGGTTTCTAACCTGTTTTTTCTTGCTGATATGAGTGCAATCTCTGACATGGAGAAAATTCCATTGAGTAGTATCAACAAGAATATTATGACTATTTCCAATTTTTATGTAGTTGAATTAAATGCAATATACTTAAAATTTATCGATTATTGTACTTAATCGTGCTGTAATTTCTTCAATTGTACCAATTCCGTTCACCGCATAAAACTTACCTTGTGATTTGTAATAATCCATCAAAGGCGCTGTTTTTTCGTTATATTCTTGGTATCTATTTCTTATCTTTTCTTCATCTTGATCGTCTGGTCTTCCAGATGTTTTCCCTCTTTCTAACAAACGTTTTACCAAAATTTCGTCATCCGCTTCTAAAGCAACTGTTGCTGTAATTGCTTCATTTTTAGAAGTTAAAAAAGCATCTAAAGCTTCTGCTTGTGCAATCGTTCTTGGAAATCCATCAAACAAAAATCCTTTAGATTCTGGATTTTTATCTACTTCGCTTTGTAACATTTGAATCGTTACCGAATCAGGCACCAAATCTCCTTTATCCATGAAAGTTTTAGCCAAAAGACCTAATTCTGTTTCGTTTTTGATGTTAAATCTAAAAATATCTCCAGTTGACAAATGTGTTAGAGTGTATTTTTCTTTTAAAAATTCTGCTTGAGTTCCTTTACCAGCACCCGGCTTACCGAATAAAACTATGTTAATCATTGTGTTGTGATAATTAAAATAAATGGCAAATTTACAAACTATTGAACATATAAAAATATAAATATTACTTTTTTTAAAAAATCGTTATTTTTACAAGATGGATCAATCATTTTATAAATTAATTGAAAATAGTACTGCACACCGTTTAAATCGGGAATTTATCCGTGATTATGTAATTCAAAATCCGGATAAACTACATTTTTTAATGGCAATTGCACTGAACGAAAATGATAAAATTCATATAAAAGCATGTTGGAGTTTAGAATTAATTTTCGAACTAAAACTAGCACTTATTCTCCCTTTTTTAGAAGACTTTATTTCGAAAATGGCAAATTATAAAAATGATTCTGCAATTCGTCCGGTTTCTAAAATCTGTCTGTTTTTATCTATATCGAAAACCATAAAACTTACCGAAAATCAAGAAAACAAAATCATTGAAAACTGTCTAGATTGGTTAATTCAAGATAAAAAAGTAGCTTCAAAAGCGTATTCCATGAGAGCTTTGTATCATTTTAGTAAAAAACACACTTGGATTAAGGATGAACTAAAAATGATACTTTCACAAGATTATCCCAATCATTCCTCAGCCTATAAAGCTGCAGCAAAGGACATTTTAAAAAAACTAAAATAAATGCCAATTGCGAAACAAATTCAAATTAGTATCTTTGCGCAAACACAACAAGAACTACAATGAATTATTTCTCATCAGAATTTAGATTAGGAATTTTAGGTGGCGGTCAATTAGGTAAAATGCTTTTGACAGAAACCCGAAAATTCGATATTTCAACTCTCGTTTTAGATCCAAGTAAAGACGCACCAGCACAATTTGGCGCAACTAAATTCTTTACTGGAAGTTTAATGGATTATGAAACCGTTTATCAATTTGGTAAAATGTGTCATGCCATTACCATTGAAATTGAAAATGTAAATTTAGACGCCTTAGCACAATTGGAAGAAGAAGGACATGTTGTATTTCCTTCACCTAAAACGTTGCGATTAATCCAAAACAAAGGAAAACAAAAAGATTTTTATGTAGAAAATAACATTCCGACTTCCAAACACCAAAGATTTGTTGATTTAAATGATTTGAAAAAATCTTTAGAGAAAAACGAATTAGAATTTCCTTTCGTTTGGAAATGTGCTCAATTTGGATACGATGGAAACGGCGTGAAAATTTGTCGCTCTACAATTGATTTATTACATTTACCTGAAGTGGAATGTATTGTAGAAGAAATGATTCCATTTAAAAATGAACTTGCAGTTATTGTAGCTAGAAATGCAAATGGCGAGGTAAAAACCTATCCAGTTGTTGAAATGGAATTTCATCCTGAAGCGAATCAAGTAGAATATGTAATTTGTCCAGCAAGAATTGATGAAAAAGTAGCACAATTAGCTATTGAAACTGCTTTACAAGTATCAGAAGCTTTCCATCATGTGGGTTTATTGGCCGTTGAAATGTTTCAAACAACAACCGATGAGATTTTAGTAAATGAAGTCGCACCAAGACCACATAATTCAGGACATCACACGATTGAAGCCAGTTATACTTCACAATTTGAAAATCATTTGCGCTCGGTTTTAAACTTACCGTTAGGAAATACCGATAGTAAAGTGGCTGGAATTATGGTAAATTTAGTAGGTGAAGAAGGTTTTTCTGGTCCAGTTGTTTACGAAAACATAGAAAAAATTATGGCCATTGATGGTGTAACACCTCATATTTACGGGAAAAAAGAAACAAGACCCTTCAGAAAAATGGGACATGTAACTATCGTAAATGAAGACATGATGGAAGCAAGAAAAATTGCAGAAGAAGTGAAAAATAGTATTAGAGTGATTAGTGTTCAGTAATTAGTATTCAGTCGCAGTTTTCAGTCACAGTATTCAGCAATTAGTTAAAAAAAGAACTATAACCAACAAACAACAAAATGAGTAAAGTAGCCATTATAATGGGAAGCATTTCGGATATGCCGGTGATGCAAGAAGCCATAGACATTTTAAACGGATTTGATATAGAAACAGAAGTAGATATTGTTTCAGCACACAGAACGCCAGAAAAATTATTCGATTTTAGTAAAAACGCACATACTCGTGGCATTTCAGTAATTATTGCTGGAGCAGGTGGCGCGGCACATTTACCTGGAATGGTGGCTTCTATGAGTCCACTTCCTGTAATTGGAGTTCCTGTGAAATCAAGTAATTCTATTGATGGTTGGGATTCTGTTTTATCCATTTTACAAATGCCTGGCGGAGTTCCCGTAGCAACTGTAGCATTAAATGGCGCAAAAAATGCTGGGATTTTAGCCGCACAAATTATTGGAAGCGCTGATAAATGCGTATTGGATAAAATTGTGTTTTACAAAGAAGGCTTACGCGATACCGTTTTAAAAGCCTCTGAAAACTTGAAGAAATAAAAAACCCCGAAATAATACTAATTCGGGGTCAAAAATCTATTCACAATTAAGTGACAACTATAAAAAAAATTCTATTAGGGAAAAAAGGGCGAATAATTTCGCATCATTTCTTTTACAAATATATGCGATTTGTCGACAAAAACAAACTTTTGGTCGGCTTTTTTCTTATTTTTTTTCTTCATTTCATGAAAAACCCAATAAAATAAGGACTTTACAAAACATATAATAATTCATTTAAATTACATAATTTATAAACATATGTCGGTTTTAACTCAAAAATTCAACACAAAACATAATACGGCACCATTTTCAAAAATAAAAGTTGAAGATTATTTGCCTGCTTTTATTCAAAATATTGAAAAAGCACGTTTAGAAATTGACAACATCATTCATTCATCAGAAAATCCAACGTTTGAAAACACGATTGAAGCGTTAGATTTTGCTGGCGAACAATTGGATCGTTTATCAAATGTATTTTTCAATTTGAACTCAGCAGAAACTTCAGACGAAATGCAAAAAATTGCACAAGAAGTTACGCCCTTAATTACAGAATTCGGCAATGACATTGCGTTAAACGAAGATTTATTTAATAGAGTCAAAGCGATTTATGAAAACAGAGCCAACTTAAATCTATCTACAGAACAAGCGACTTTATTAGAAAAAAAATATAAAGGATTTGCCAGAAATGGAGCTTTATTAGCTGAAGATAAAAAAATACGTTTACGCGAAATTGACACCGAATTAGCCAAACTTCAACTGACTTTTGGAGAAAATACTTTAGCAGAAACTAATAATTTTCAATTACACCTTACCAACGAGGCCGATTTAAAAGGTTTACCAGAAGGTGCCAAAGAAGCTGCTGCAGATTTAGCCAAATCTAAAAATCTAGACGGATGGATTTTTACTTTAGATTTTCCTAGTTATGTGCCTTTTGTAACTTATATTGACAATCGTGAATTACGAAAAAAAATGGCAATTGCTTACGGAAAAAAAGCGTTTCAAAATAACGAATACAACAACGAAGAAATTACTAAGAAAATCGTGGCACTTCGTCATGAACGCGCCAATTTATTAGGATATGAAACACACGCACATTTTGTTTTAGAAGAACGAATGGCTCAAAACCCAACAAAAGTATTATCGTTTTTAAATGATATTTTAGAAAAAGCCAAACCTGCTGCCAAAAGAGAATTTGAACAATTAGCAGCATTCGCGAAAGAATTAGACGGCATTGAGCAATTAGAAAAATGGGATGGCGCTTATTATTCTGAAAAATTGAAACAAAAATTATTCAATTTAGATGATGAAGTATTAAAACCGTATTTCAAATTAGAAAACGTTTTAAACGGTGCTTTTGCCATTGCAGAAAAATTATTCGGAATTACTTTTAACGAAGTGTTTGATATCGACAAATACCATCCAGATGTACAAACGTTTGAAGTTTTAGATGAGAATAAAAATTTAGTAGCGATATTTTATACCGACTTTTTCCCAAGAAAAGGCAAACGAAATGGCGCTTGGATGACTTCATTCAAACCACAATATATTAAGGAAGGCAATAATGAGAGACCACATGTTTCTAATGTGTGTAATTTCACACCGCCAACCGCTACAAAACCCTCTTTATTAACATTTAATGAAGTGACAACTTTGTTTCACGAGTTTGGACACGGATTACATGGCATGTTAGCGAATACAACTTATCCAAGTTTGTCTGGTACTTCAGTATTTTGGGATTTTGTAGAATTACCTTCTCAAGTTATGGAAAACTGGTGTTACGAACCAGAAGCGTTGGCTTTATTTGCGAAACATTATGAAACAGGAGAAATTATTCCACAAGAATATGTCGAAAAAATTAAAGAATCGTCAAGTTTCTTAGAAGGAATGGCAACAATGCGTCAGTTGAGTTTCGGATTATTGGACATGGAATATCATGGAAAAAATCAAGTTATTGAAAATGTAAAAGCGTTCGAAAAACAAGCCATGGGCGACACCTCATTATATCCTGATGTAGCTGAAAATTGTATGAGCGTTTCCTTTTCTCATATTTTCCAAGGCGGTTATTCTTCTGGATATTACAGTTACAAATGGGCAGAAGTTTTAGATGCCGATGCGTTTGCGTATTTTCAAGAAAACGGCATTTTCAATAAAGAAGTCGCAACCAAATTCAAAGACAATGTATTGTCAAAAGGCGGAACGGATCATCCAATGACTTTATACAAAAATTTCAGAGGTCAAGAACCAAAACCAGATGCTTTGTTGAAAAGAGCTGGATTGATTTAGAGTATTAAATTTTAGATATATAGAAGCCGAAGAAAATCACTTCGGTTTCTTTTCACAATAAACTTTCATTTTTTTTTGAAAGTTTAAAAACTTTTATATATCTTTGTGTCATCAAAATGAAATTACTTTCAAAATGGAATTCAAAGAAGCTAAAAATAAATTCGTACAAACTTGGGGAGCACTTGGTTCTCAATGGGGAATAAACAAAACGATGGCGCAAATCCATGCTTTGTTGATGGTTTCTAACGAAGCAGTTTCTATGGAAGACATTATGGAAGAATTACAAATTTCTCGTGGAAATGCTAGTATGAATATTCGTGCTTTAATGGATTGGGGAATTGTATATAAAGAATATAAAGCAGGCGAAAGACGTGAATTTTTCACTGCTGAAAAAGACTTGGACGAATTAGCCGTAAAAATCTCCAAAGAAAGAAGTAAAAGAGAAATTAAACCGGCTTTGAAAGTCTTAAAAGAAGTCTCGTCGATTTCTGCTAACACCACCTCAGAAGAAAAACATTTCGTAGATCAAACCAAAAAATTATACGATTTCGTACTAAAAGCAGACAATGTATTAGATAAAATCACAGAATACAAAGACAATTGGTTGGCACAGATTCTGATGAAATTCATGAAGTAACCTAGATATAATAAAAAAATTTAATTAAAACTTTCATTTTTTTCTGAAAGTTTAAAAATAAAAAGAACTATGAAAGAACTTAATTTCTACATCAATGCAACTGCTGTCTCAATCGCCCTAATTTTAATTTTAGTGAATTTGATATGTAACACTAACGACCAAGCAAATATTGTAATACTTTTAGCTTTAGGAACATTACAAGTATGTACTTCATTTGTTTTAACTATAATTTCAGTTGTTAAGAATAAATATTTATTTGCGCTATTTATAATCTATTGGTTTATAGTTATTCTCTTTTTTAAATTTATAATTCGAGATTATTTTTACTTCTGCATCCTAATTGCGTTATATAATTTATATGTTCATTATTGTAGTTTTTCAGAATCAAAATATAATATCATTAAGTCATGAACCTCAACATTTTAGGATATTTAATTTATCTAAGTTTCACATGCATAATTATCATAAAAGTTGGAAAATTATGCTACGATAACGGAAACTTATTTGTGTCGCAATTGATTCCGAATCATGAAGCATTGTGTCATCAAATAAACAAAATGCTTTTAATGGGTTATTATTTATTGAATTTGGGATATTGTGCGATGACAATTATTTCATGGGAAAAAATTCAAAATAGCACGCAACTTATTGAAATCATTGCAACAAAATCGGCAATAATTATTCTTACCATCGGCATTATGCATTATATCAACATATTTTTAGTAACTAAATACATTAACAAATTAATTTAAAATTACATAATAAATAAAATTAGCCACGAATCATGGAATTAAAAACTATCAAAAACATAAGAATCGACAAAGTCGATTAATAATTCAAATTCAAAATAAAGATAAAAAATTAGAAAAAATTCGATAATTCGCGGCCAAAATTAAATCAATAATCAAACAATCATAAATTTAAATTAAACATACACATTATGGAAACTACAAAAATTTTAATCGGATACGCTATTTACTTACCAATTGCTTTATTTTTAACCTATTACGTAAGCAAAACCTTATTTAAAAACAGTAAAATATTCATGTTAGATATTTTCAAAGGTCGAGAAGAAATTGCTACTGCAACTAATAAATTGTTTGAAACCGGTTTTTATTTACTTAATTTGGGTTTTGCCCTAATGATTTTAGAAATGACACTTTACCAAAACGATTATCAAAGTTTAATTGAAGCTTTAAGTTATAAAATTGGGGGATTTGCCATCTATTTAGGAATCATGTTATTCTTAAACTTATATTTCTTTTTCAGAGGAAAACGCAAAGCCAGTCAAACTCAAGTAGAACAAAGAATCGTAATCAACGGATAAAGAAATCATGAATATATCTATCCCAAATTGGCTAATTATTCTGAGTGGAATAGGTCAAATATTTACAGCGCTAATTTATCCCTACATTCGTCATCAAGTTTTCGATTGGTATAATGATGTTAAACAACTGAAACCCTTGAATCAAGAAATTGCAAAAACCTATGGAAGATACATTCAAGGCTTAAATTTTTCTTTCGGAACGATTGCCATTTTATTAACTAACGAATTACAAAATCAGACGAAACTTGCCGTTGCATTAACTGGATTAATTGCAGCTTATTGGGTTGGAAAAGTAGCAACACAAATTGCCTATTATCCGATGTATGAGATTCCAAAAAGACGATTATTTAAAATTGGAAGTTATTTTATGAACACCCTTTTTGTGCTTTTTGCCTTAGTGAATACGTTACTTTTTCTTAAAAACATAGTAGGATTTTATAAATTATAAGCGATGACACATCAAGAAATACTAAAAAAGGTAGAATGGAAAGATTTAAAAAATCTGAGTTTTAAAGAAATGCTAATTGAAAACAATTTAACGATTCCATGGTTTGTACTTTCCATAACCTTAGCTTATTTTGAATATTATATTTTAGCGCTACCGTTTTCTGCCTTTTTCTTTTTAGCGGGTCTAAGACAAGTACACAATGGATTTCATAATTCGTTAGGAACTAATAAATTTTTGACTTGGTTTACGCTTTATTCCAATAGCATTCTATTACTAGTTTCTATTCATGCGGTGAAATTTAATCACATCAGACATCATAAATATTGTTTGTCTGAAGAAGATTACGAAGGAAAATCGGCAAAAATGACATGGTATGGCGCCATCCTTTACGGGCCAATCCATATGTTTTTAATTCATAAAGTTACGTTACAACTTGGAAATAAAAAGTATAAAAAAAATGTCATTTTAGAATTAATTTCGACAGCTATATTTATAACAATCGCATTTTATTTCAAAATTGATTACTTAATTTATCATATTCTAATTATGATTTTGGCAGAATTTTTAATGGCTTTTTTCGCAGTTTGGACGGTTCATCATGATACAGAAGAAACACCTGAATTTGCAAGAACACAAAGAGGCAAATGGAAAAACAAAATAACATTTAGCATGTTTTACCATTTAGAACATCATTTGTTTCCTGCTGTTCCCACCATAAAATTACCAGAATTAGCCCGAAGAATTGATAATGCTTTGCCTGAAATAGAAAAGAAAAATACTTTTTAAAACTTCTAAAAAATCTAAAATACACTATTAAATGAACTGGTCCTATCTTTTTAAAAACTGGTTTACAATTTTACTTGTTGCACCATCTTTATATGATTTAATAAATTATTACACTCACAATCAAACACTTTTCGCTTTTACAACAATTCTACCAATTACATTTATTTTAGGATTTCTATTCTCAATTCCAACGTATGTAGTATATGGAATTATATATTCTTGGCTAGCTAAAAAAGACATAAAACAAAACTTTACTAAAATAATATTAATAAGCATAACTGTAATTGGGATTTTGATATCATTCCATTTAATTTTTGATACCAAAGATAAAAACTTACCTTTAGCGTATTCACTAACATCAATATTTTTTGGTTTAATTTACAACTTAAACTTTAAAAAAAATCAAACTAGATTTCAATACAATGACAACCATAAAAATTACCACTAACTATTTCGCACCCATTGAAAAAGTATTCGATACCAATCGAAACATCGATATTCATCAGCAATCGGCAAGTAAAACCAAAGAAGTTGCTATTGCAGGAATTACATCAGGTTTAATAAATAAAAACGAAACCGTGACTTGGAAAGGCAAACATTTTGGCGTGTATTTAACCCATCAAAGTCTTATTTCCGAAATGATTTATCCTACTTATTTTATAGACGAACAACTAAAAGGGCAATTTAAAAGTTTCAAACACCAACATTTTTTCGAACAAAAAGAAAACTTTGTAGAAGTTACTGATGTTTTAGAATACGAAACACCTTATGGCATTTTCGGAACACTTTTCGACAAGATTGTATTGAAAAAACATTTAACTAATTTCATTCTTCATAGAAACGCAGTTTTGAAAAATTTAGCAGAGAAAAAATAACCGCAAATTCACAGATTATGTAAATTAATAAATAAAAGAAATCTGTGAATCTGTGGTGGTTAGCAACTCAAAAACAACAATAACATCCACCAAAAAAACGGAATCGCTTCTATCCAAAAACTTGTATAATATTTTGAGTTTTTTACCGATGCAAAATATATCGAAATACCAACGAGAACAGCTATAAAAAGATCTATTAGAAATAAAGTTAATTTGGAATGAAAGGAAGCAACAAGTAAAAAAACAAGCAAAAAAACATAACCCATTTGTTTGGCTTTTCTTACTCCAAATTTTTGAGGTATCGTTTGTAAAGTCATGGCATCAAATTGCGAATCGTAAATTTCAAATGGTAGCATTAAAGCTCCAATTAAAACAAATAACTTCAATGGAAACCAAGTGTACGTGAGTTCGATTGGGTTTGTACTTAAAAAAGGAATACAACTCACTACAATAGTGACACAAAAACTTACCATTCCAATTTTAAAAAACCAATATTTTCTAAGAAAAGGATAAAACAAAACCAAAAAAGCACTACTTACAAAAGCTACTTGCTGTAATCTGCAAAGTTGAAAAAAATAAAAAACAAAAAAAAGGAAAGCCACCATCGTAACAAAAAATACGCCATTATTTTTCTGAAAATTAAACTTTTTTGACAACCAAAAACCTTCATACTTTAAAAAGTTATATCCAACTACACTTCCAAAAAAAATGGCAAGTATCAAATGGCTTGAAAAAGAAATGTTTAACGACAACTCCGTTACTTTTACAAACGAAACTATCGCTAAAGCCACATGCAAACTACTTCTGATGTAAAAGTCGAATATTTTCTTTACTAACTTCATTCAACAAAAATAATCAAACTGTTAACAACAAGTCGAATTAGTTGATAAAAATGATAAAAAATCAATCCAAAAGCCATTATTTTTATCAGATTAATAATTACTTTTGTAATCAAATTTTAACACAACCTATTTTTATATATAATGAGAACAGATGCTTTTGCTTTAAGACACATTGGAACTGGTGAAAACGACCTTAACCATATGTTACAAACTATTGGAGTGGATTCGTTAGACCAATTAATATTTGAAACGATTCCTACAGATATTCGCTTGAAAAACGAATTAGACTTAGAAGAACCAATGACGGAATATGAATACTTAAATCATATTCAAGAATTAGGCAAAAAAAATAAGGTGTTTAAGTCGTATATTGGTTTAGGGTATCATCCAGCAATTGTTCCTGCAGTAATTCAAAGAAATATTTTTGAAAATCCGGGTTGGTATACCGCTTATACTCCGTACCAAGCAGAAATTGCACAAGGTCGTTTAGAAGCAATTTTAAATTTCCAAACCACAGTTATCGAATTAACAGGAATGGAAATTGCAAACGCATCTTTATTAGACGAGGGTACAGCTGCCGCAGAAGCAATGGCTTTATTATTCGACGTAAGAACACGTGATCAAAAGAAAAATAACGTAAAGAAATTTTTCGTATCCGAAGAAATATTACCACAAACTTTATCTGTTTTACAAACTCGCTCCACTCCTATTGGTGTGGAATTAGTTGTGGGTAACCACGAAACTTTCGATTTTTCAACTGAATTTTTCGGAGCTATCTTACAATATCCAGGAAAATACGGTCAAGTAAACGACTATACTTCTTTCATTGCTAAAGCAGCTGAAAGTGAAATTAAAGTAGCTGTTGCTGCGGATATTTTATCATTAGTAAAATTAAAATCTCCTGGTGAAATGGGTGCTGCAGTAGTTGTAGGTACAACTCAACGTTTTGGTATTCCAATGGGTTATGGTGGTCCTCATGCGGCTTTTTTCGCTACAAAAGACGAATACAAGCGTTCTATGCCAGGAAGAATCATCGGAGTTTCTATTGATGTGAACGGAAACCGCGCGTTACGTATGGCTTTAGGAACTCGCGAACAACATATTAAACGTGAAAAAGCAACTTCAAACATCTGTACTGCACAAGTTTTATTAGCAGTTATGGCTGGAATGTATGCCGTGTATCACGGACCAAAAGGTTTAAAATATATTGCTAACAAAGTTCATGAGTCGGCAAGCACAACAGCTGAAGCTTTAAATAAATTAGGAGTGTATCAAACCAATACTTCTTTTTTCGATACGATTTTAGTGAAAGCAGATGCAGCAAAAGTAAAAGCTATTGCTGAGAAAAATGAAGTGAATTTCTATTATGTAGATGCTGAAACCATTTCGATTTCTTTCAATGAAACTACTTCAATTGCAGATATCAATCAAATCATTGCTATTTTTGCAGAAGCTACTGGGAAATCAACTGAAGCTATTTCTCAATTAGCTAATGAAACAATTATACCAGAAAATTTAATTCGTACCTCTACTTTCTTACAACACGATGTATTTAACAATCATCATTCAGAAAGTCAGTTGATGCGTTATATCAAAAAATTAGAGCGTAAAGATTTATCGTTAAATCATTCGATGATTTCTTTAGGTTCTTGTACGATGAAGTTAAATGCAGCTGCTGAAATGTTGCCTTTATCTATGGCAAACTGGAACAACATTCACCCATTTGCACCACTAGACCAAGTTGAAGGTTACCTTACCATGCTTAAAAAACTAGAACAACAATTAAATGTAGTTACTGGTTTTACAGGTACCACTTTACAACCTAACTCAGGTGCACAAGGAGAATATGCTGGTTTAATGGCTATTCGTGCGTATCATTTATCACGTGGAGACAACCACAGAACAGTTTGTTTAATTCCTTCTTCGGCACACGGAACCAATCCAGCTTCTGCAGCTATGGCTGGAATGGATATTATTGTTACAAAAACTACTCCAGAAGGAAATATTGATGTAGAAGATTTAAGAGAAAAAGCCATTTTACATAAAGATAAATTATCTGCTTTAATGGTAACTTATCCTTCTACTCACGGTGTATTTGAAAGTTCAATTATTGAAATTACCAATATCATACATGAAAATGGTGGATTAGTATATATGGATGGTGCCAACATGAATGCTCAAGTTGGATTAACTAATCCTGCAACAATTGGCGCAGATGTGTGTCACTTAAACTTACACAAAACATTTGCAATTCCTCACGGAGGTGGCGGACCAGGTGTTGGACCAATTTGTGTGAACGATAAATTAGTGCCATTTTTACCTACCAATCCGATTGTTAAAGTGGGTGGTGAACAAGCCATTACTTCTATTTCTTCTGCTCCATATGGTTCGGCTTTAGTATGTTTAATTTCTTACGGATACATTTGTATGTTAGGCGCTGAAGGCTTAACAAATGCTACAAAATACGCTATTTTAAATGCGAATTACATGAAAGCGCGTTTAGAAGCTCATTATCCAATTTTATATTCTGGAGAAATGGGAAGAGCGGCACACGAAATGATATTAGATTGTCGTGCTTTTGAAGAAAACGGTATTAAAGTTACAGATATTGCGAAACGTTTAATGGATTATGGTTTCCATGCGCCAACGGTTTCTTTCCCTGTAGCAGGAACGTTAATGATTGAACCAACTGAATCTGAAGATTTAGCGGAATTAGATCGTTTCTGTGATGCGATGATTTCTATTCGTAAAGAAATAGAAGTTTCTACTAAAGACGACGCTAATAATATCCTGAGAAATGCACCACATACTTTAGCTATGGTAACCGCAAACGAATGGGTTTTCCCTTATTCTCGTGAAACTGCAGCCTTTCCTTTAGACTATATTTCTGAAAATAAATTCTGGCCAACGGTTCGTCGTGTAGATGAAGCGTATGGTGACAGAAACTTAGTTTGTTCATGTGCACCAATTGAAGCGTACATGTAATATTAAAGTACGAATTTAGATATACGATTTACGAACTTTAAAAAAGTTTATCTTTTAAATCCCAAATTCCAATACGGTTTTTGGGATTTTTTTTGAAATAGGATAAATATCAATTTCTTCATGAACTATTATTGTAAATTTGAATCAGAAACATAAAACATGAAAGACATAGCAACCCGAGAAGATATCCTTTTAATCATTAGAAATTTCTATGATAGATTACTGAAAGATCCATCAATCAATTTCTTTTTTACAAAAGCCACTCATGTGGACCAACATTTAGAAGAACATTTTGAACTATTAGCAACATTTTGGGAACAAGGTTTGTTTTTAAAAGGCGGCTACAGCAATAACATGTTCCAAATTCATAAAGACATTCATGACAAATATCCTTTTACAAACGAACATTTTGAAATTTGGTTAGATCATTTTTATACTTCCATTACAGAAAATTTCGAAGGCAACAAAGCCGACCAAATGAAAACCATGGCTTTAAATATGGCAACTGTAATGAAAATAAAATTTACTTAAAAATGGATTAACCTAATACCCTACACTTTTATTGTTTTAAGATTTTATGTGTGAACAAGGTTGCTGAATCTTTTGCTTTTACAGAAAGCCAATACATGCCACTTGGTAAATCTTTTAAAGAAATTTGTTTTTGGTTCGACTTAAGAACTACTTGTCCGATGGAATTAATCACTTCAACCGATTCAATGGAATCTTCTAATTCTATAGTTACCAGATCGTTAACAGGATTAGGATAAACAGATAAGTTGCTACGATTAAAACCATCAGCAGATAAAGTTGCATCTGTAACACATAAATTAAAGGAAGATGTGGTTAGAGGAGTAATATATTCATTAACAACACGGATATAGTATTCATTTCCAACTGTAAAATTATTATAAGTGAAAGTTTCACCTTGTCCATTCCCATTATTATTTCGACAAACTAATAGCGTTCCATTACATCCATTTTCATACACTTGAAAACCATTACTAATATCACTTACTTGAGAAATAGTAATTGTTAAACTTGCGTTAGTTGCGACAAATTTATACCAAACATCTTGTGAAGGATTAGGGGAACAAGAAGCAGAAGCTTGTCCGTCTAAAGTGGCTCCACTTAAAGCCACAGTATTTGTAGTACAAGTTGAATTTACAGGTAGTGAAATTGCGTTTAAACAAACATCATTTAATGGAGCTGGATAATTCTGAACACAAATTGAAAACTGTACATTCACCGGATTTATAAATTCATTTAAAACTCTGATGAAATACGTTTCGCCTATAATGAAACCACTCCAACTTAAAAATTCCCCAGATCCATTACCATTAACATTTCTACAAATTACTAAATTTCCAGAACAGTTATTTTGATACACTTCAAAACCATTACTAATAGCACCACCAGAAGTTAACAATACACTCATAACTTTATCTGTGGCTACAAACTTATACCAGACATCCTGAGACGGATTAGGTGAACAAGAAGTGGAAACCGAACCATCTAATGTTGCACCAGATAAATTCACATCTGTAGTTTGACAAGTAGTATTAGGTATCAAAGTAATAGCATTTGCGCATGCATCATTCACGGGTGCAGGGTAACTCTGAATGCAAAAAGAAAAAGTATTTGTTGTAGTTGCCGTAAAAGCATTGAACACTCTTAAAAGATAAGTAGTTCCAACATTGAAAGAATTGTACAATATACTTTCACCTGAACCTACAGTATTATTTGCATTTCTACAGATAATTAATGATCCAGCACAACTATTTTCATATACTTCAAAACCATTACTTATTCCAGAAGTTCCGAACAATGTTATACCCATCATTTTTTCTGTTGCCACAAAACTATACCAAACATCTTGAGAAGCACTAGTTGCACAATTGGGCGCTGCACTATTTATTGTTGCACCACTAAAAGATCCTACTGTAACATTACAAGCAGAACTTGGTGTAATTGAAATCGCATTGGAACATAAATCATTTTGACTGTAAGATGAAATAAAAACTAACAGAAAAAAAACTAACCTTATTAATTTCATATTTTTTTTTTACAAATATATAAAAAAACTATTTTTAGTATAAAATAGATGAATTAACGAATTACACACTTGTTCTTTATTTTAGAAATGTAGTAAAGGGAATTTGAAACTATTATTATTTTGAATATTTATATTGGTAATTATATATAATTTAGTTCAATGACCCTTTAGTAAGAATTAAAAACCGAAAAAATTCTGAATTCAATAATAAAAATGAATTATTTTAACAATTTCGTAATAATTATTTAATTTACGAATTGTTGAATCATTTTTGAAATTCTAATTAGTAATTTAGACTAAAATTTTTCGAAAATGAATATAAAAATTACTGGCTCAGGAAGCTACATACCTACAGAAAGAGTGACGAATTTAGATTTCGCAAAACATACTTTTTTAAATGAAGATGGTTCTGTTTTTCCTTACTCTAATGAAGTGGTCGCTCAAAAATTTTTAGAAATTACTGGTATAGAGGAGCGCAGATATGCAAGCCCAAATTTATTGACTTCTGACATAGCTTTAATTGCCGCACAACGCGCTATAGAAGCCGCTAAAATTGATCCTGAAACCTTAGACTATATTATTTTCGCACATAATTTTGGAAACGTAAAACACGGTGCTATTCAAGCTGATGCTGTACCAACTTTAGCCTCACGTGTGAAACAAAAATTAAAAATAAAAAATCCTTATTGTGTAGCATACGACATGCTTTTCGGTTGCCCTGGCTGGGTAGAAGGCGTCATTCAGGCACAAGCGTACATAAAAGCTGGAATGGCTAAAAAATGTTTAGTAATTGGAGCTGAAACACTTTCTAGAGTAGTTGATATTCACGATAGAGATTCTATGATTTATTCTGATGGAGCTGGCGCAACAGTTATTGAAGCTACTGAAGAAGAAGGTGGAATTATTAGTCATGCTTCAGCTACTTTTGCCACTGATGAAGCCGATTATTTATTTTTCGGAAATTCTTTTAATAAAAATTTAGATGCAGATGTGAGATACATCAAAATGCACGGCAGAAAAATTTACGAATTTGCGCTTAGTAATGTTCCAAATGCTATGAA
The DNA here is from genome assembly GCF_011392115.1 of Flavobacterium difficile. Classification (GTDB taxonomy): domain Bacteria; phylum Bacteroidota; class Bacteroidia; order Flavobacteriales; family Flavobacteriaceae; genus Flavobacterium; species Flavobacterium difficile. Next base: position 332,559 of record NZ_JAAJBT010000001.1, on the reverse strand, counting down.
ATTGTGTTTAGAAAAAAGCGGATATAAAATCACAGATGTGAAGAAAATTTTGATACATCAGGCTAATGAAAAAATGGATGAAGCCATAATAAAACGTTTTTACAAACTACACAATGAAGAATTACCGGCAGGAATTATGCCAATGAGCATTCATAAATTAGGAAATTCTAGTGTAGCAACTGTTCCAACATTATACGATTTGATAGTTAATGGAAAAATTGAAAATCAAGAAATCCACAAAGGTGACATCATCATTTTTGCATCCGTTGGTGCTGGAATGAATATTAATGCAATTGTGTATAAAATGTAAAAGAGGGAAAATTTCCCTCCTTTTTAAACATTAGAAAAAAATAAAATAACCCAAACCTATTAATATTGTGTAAAGTATAAAAAGCGTGACTTCAAGTTTATAAAAATCTTTATTTTTATTTAACATCTTATTTATTTTTTTAAAATTTTCTTAACTTCAATTTTATTGTTTTCCTTTGTAACTTTTATCTGATACATACCATTAGGCATACTTGATAAATCAATTAAACTTTCACTTGAAGTAATCACTTTTCTTCCATCCATAGTGAAAATTTCAATAAATTTAATTGGTTCTTTAGATTCAACTTTAAACTTTGTTTCAACTGGATTAGGATACACAAAAACATCATTTGAAAAAATTTCAAAATCACTAACATTCAGAGCGACATCATAATAATCTTTAATATAATTAATTTCAGTTGTATTTAAAGCTCTATTGTAAATGTAAAGTTCATCTATATTTCCATTAAAAAACTGCGTAGTGCTTCCGCCACCACCCAAATAAAAATTGGAATTAATTTTGAATAGATTTTGTATGGTAGCTTGAGCTGGATAACTACTTAACTGTATCCCATTTACAAAAACTTCAAATTCTCGTGCTGCATTAGTCCCGGCCTTATGCACTACAGCAATATGTTGCCACTGACCTAAACCACCACTATTTGTATCTGAAAGTAATCTGAAATTCGCGGAGCCCTGTGCATAACCTCTAAAAAGAGTTTGATAACTACTTGACGGTTGTTGTCTCATAAAACCCGAACCAAACAAAGAAAAATGAGTTGGATTAGATAAACCTCCCTGATCTACTAGCGAATACACCCAATAACAAATTGAAAATTCAGAGCCATCTAACACGCTATTTAGAGAGCTTGTATTGACTAATTCTTGTTGATTAGCTGAATTAAAATGCACACCATTACCATATTTACCTGAGGTTACATTTCGCACGGGTACAGAAATTGTTGGTATTAATTCGTGTAAATTATTATGATTATTAAAGTTGTTTTCAAAACTATAGTATGCAATTAAACCGTTTTGAACAATACTAGCATTTGCCGCTGTGGTAAAAGAATTTACAGCACTAAAAGTTGTACCACCCGAATTTACAGATTCTACTCGATAAAAATACGTAGTTGCAGGATTTAAACCAGTAATCACTTCATTGTATGAAGCAGAGGTACTTGTTGTTACTGGAGCCGTAAAAAATTGGTTCAAATTGTTAGAAGCAGAGCCGTATCTAATAACAGTTGAAGTAGTAGCACCATTTGTTTGAATCGTATAATTTACAGAAGAAGAAGTTGGTGTGAAATTTGAAGTGCTTATTGAAGAAATTGTAGGAGGTAAAACAGTTGGCAAACCTGAACTAGTATACAAATTTTGCACTTCAGAATCTGTTAATGTTACATTATAAATTCTTAAATCATCAAGAACTCCATTCATTTGAGCAACTACAGATGGAGTCTGAAAAGCACCTATTCTAAAAACATTACTCAAAACAATATTTCTTTCAGCAACATTTTGAGACTTAATTAATACACCATCTCTATAAATTTTTGTAACCGGAGCGGCAGTCCCAACTGTTGTTGAATGTGTAACCGTGTAAAAATACCATTGATTTAAAAAAGTAAAATGATTTACATTATGTGATAAATTGAGTGTTCCACCACCATTTACTAAAAAATTAGAATTCGTACTACTACTATTTTGCACTAATTCTCTTATAGCAAAACCTTGGTTATTTGTATTTGTCCCCCAAAAAATTGGAGTTGACGCACCTGTTGAAGAATATTTTACCCAAAAGGACACAGAGAATGAAGAAGAACCTGAAGGCAAATTAGTCATAATATCACTACTTAAATAATTAGAACTTGTAAATTGGATTGCATTATTTGCTATTCCAAATCGATCAGTCGCATAAACTTCTGTTACACCGTTGTTTTGAAGTAAAAAAGTATTTGTCGCATTCGCTAATGAATTGTCAAAATTAAATTGATATACAGGAGTTTGTGCGTAAGAGCAAAAAAACATAAGACTTATGGTAAATATTAATATTTTCTTCATCATGTTTAAATTTAATTTTTAATAATTTTTTGAGTCACAATAACCCCATTTACATCTGTAATTTTTACAAGATAAACTCCATGATTCAATGAATTTAGTGAAAAGCTTTTTAAAGTAGATTGCATAACTAATTGTCCTTGCAATGAAAAAACTTCTATTTTTTTTATTTCTGAATCCATTTGGATATTTAAAATATCATTAACAGGATTCGGAAAAACAGAAAAATTGTTTTTTTGGAATGAATCCGATGACAAAACAGAAGTTCCTTTAAGTCGAACTAAATAATCAGCAGGGTTATTTTTATAAATATTAAAAAATCCACCTATAAGAATTTTTCCATCTGAATGAATGGCTACAGATGATGTAGAATTGTTAAAACCCGTGGTGATATTAAATGTTGTGTCTTTTGAACCATCAGAATTCAAACGAATTAACCTTGCTTCTAATTGACCTTTATACGTAGAATAATTTCCGACAACTACTGCTTTTCCGTCCGATTGTAAAGCAATCGCACTTGCAGTGGCATTAAATCCTTGACCCACAATATAGCTAGTATCTTTAGATCCATCAGTATTTAAACGAATTAATCGATTTTGGGTAGCCCCATTAAAACTTGTAAAACCACCAACAGCAATAATTTTACCATCTGATTGTAAGGCTAAAGAGGCTACAAATGCACCATCAATTGTATTGAAACCACTACCAATATTAAAAGATGTATCTTTAGTACCATTTGTATTTAATCGTACTAACCCATTTTGAGAAACACCATTAAAAGTAGTATAATCTCCACCAACAAGAATTTTTCCATCAGATTGAATGGCGAAACACCAAACATTAAAGTTGACACTGGTGCCAATATTAAATGAAGTATCTTTTGATCCGTCTGAATTTAATCGAACTAAAGCATTTTGTGTTGTACCATTATAAGTAGAGAAAAAACCTCCTACTAAAATTTTACCATCGGATTGAATTGCAATTGAATATACCGTGTTGTTAAAACCAGATCCAATATTAAACGAAGTGTCTTTAGAACCATCTGTGTTTAATCTAATTAATCTACCTTGTGTTACTCCATTAAAATTAATAAAATTTCCACCAACTAACACTTTACCATCGGACTGTTGCGCTATGCAATACACATTATCATTAAAACCTGTTCCTATATTAAAGCTAGTATCTTTTGTTCCATCTATATTGATTCTTACAAATCTATTCTGAGCTAAGCCATTGTAAAAGGTAAAATTTCCACCTGCATACATTTTTCCATCAGAACGAAAAGCTACAGTATTTACATAAGTTGTTGCTGCAGAATTTGGTCCTGGACCATAGACAAAATTATAATCTACATCAGCATCATTTTGTGCAAGTATTATGTTTACTTGCAAAAGAATCATTAGAGTGATAAATATTTTTTTCATTATTTAAATTTTAATTAATACTTAGACTAATTTTTAATCAGCTTTTGGATGCCTATTTCCCCATTAACACCTTCTAATTTAACAATATATATTCCTGAATTCAAATTGGCTAATGAAAAACTTGAAGTAGTTGTATTAAAAACCAATTGTCCTTGTAGAGAAAACACTTCTACTTGTTTAATATCTTCATCTGTTTCTATAGTAACCCAATCATTCGTAGGATTAGGATACATACTGAATTTTAAAGCTGCACTAAATTGCTCAGAAAAAAGAGCTGCATTTGTATTGTCCTTCACTGCATTAATTTCTGTACCATTTAATGCTCTATTATAAATATAAAACTCATCAATATAGCCTTTAAAATATTTAACAGCCGAACCACCACCTCCAATGTAAAAATCAGTGTTAAATTTGTACAAAACTGGCACATTCGATATTGGAGGAAATCCACCCTGTAAAACGCCATCAACATATAATTCTATTTGCTTGTTATTTGTGGTACCCGATTTGTGCACTAATGCAATGTGTTTCCAAGTCCCATTGATGTTAGTTACAGTGGTGTTACCTGTATTAAAAGTTGTTGCATTAATTGCATATCCCTTAGTTAAAGAAGCATAGCCCGTATTTTGTTGTTGCCTAACAAAACCAGAACCAAACATTTCAAAATGAGTAGGAAATGTCATGCTTGATGAATTTGCTTGTGAATTTACCCAATAACAAATGGTAAATTCTGTACCATCTAATGCTGTATTTAGTGAGGAAGAATTTACTAACTGTTGAGAATTTGCCGATTCAAATCGTGCACCTAAACCTACTTTACCTCCTATTCCATCCAATATTGGTGTAGAAGCAGATGGTGTTAAATTATGTAAACCATTGTGACTGTTAAAATTTTCAAAACCGTAATAAGCCACTAATCCGTTCCCTATAGTTGAGGTAGCAGCAGTTGTAGTGAAAGTATATGTAGTAGGAGTAATTGTAGTACCAGCAGTATTGGAAGATTCAATTTTATAAAAATAAGTAGTACTTGGTGTTAAACCAGTTAAAATTTCTGAAAAAACAGCAGTTGATGTAGTACTTGGACAATTAAAAGTCAGGTTCAAATTTGAGGAACTGGTTCCATAACGTATTACAGTTGTAGCATTTGCACCATTCGCATTAATTCCGTAACCTATAGTTGCAGTGGAAGCAGTAATATTAGAAGTTGTAACCGAACTAATAGCAGGAGCACTAACATTTGGATTACTTGCATTATAAATTTGATTAATTTGAGTTGTATTTAACTCCACATTATATACTCTAAAATCATCTACAGCACCATTAAAATTAGAGTTAGCAGAAAAAATATAATTACCAATAGTAAAGGTATCGAGTTGAATGTTTCTAAAAGGTGCTGTTGTGTTTAAAATTAAATTTCCATTGCGATATACTTTTGTTGCAGAACCCCCAGAACCAGGTGCAGTAGTAACTACATAATGATACCAAGTATTAACTAAAGTAAAATGATTACTTGACAAAGAAACAGTTCCACTAGGTTGTCTGATTGCTATTCCAGAAGTGGTAGTGGTACTATTGGTAACATTCTCTTGAAAACCAATGGCACCATAAGAAGAATTTGTACCATAACCAAATACATCATTATTAGCAACCATATTATATTTTACCCAAAAAGAAACAGATAGTGTAGCGTTTCCAGCGGGTAAATTTGTCATCGAATTACTCCACAACACATTATTAGCTGCAAAATTAATAGCCGCATTGGCATTCCCAAACCTGTCAGTAACATAAGATACAGGATCGCCTAAGTTAGATAATGTAATTGTATTTCCTACATTAGCAACTGAATTATCAAAATTAAACTGGTATACGGGAGTTTGTCCTATTACAAAACTCGACATGAATACAAAAACTGTTTTTAGTAAATTTTTTATCATTGTATTAAATTAAAATTTTTATTTTTTTACTTTGGAGCAATCTAGTGCTTTCAAACCCATATTAGCACTTACAAAAACACCATTGGTTCCAAATTTTTCCTCTAAAGTTCCTGCTGTAAATGTGTTAGGTTGTTCAAGAGTCATTTCTTCAAAATAACATTTTGTACCTTCTTTTTTATACGACACAACGAAGTTCATTCTACGTTTGGTTAATGTTCTCACAAAAGCATTTCCATTCCAAATATTTTCATACATGTTTATCCATGTTCCTGTTGCATATACATAATCTACAGTTTCTGCGTATTTATAATATGCCGCTCTTTCTTGAGCTGCTTTTAGAATTGCTCCATTTGAAGGTTCATCTTTAAAACCATTTACTTTATTTGGCATTGCATTTTTTGCTATAGCGTCTGCTAAGAAAAACTGACATCTGTTTAGTGCTAATTCAAAAATGCGTTCTTTAATTTTTTGTACAGTCCATTTCCTTACATCTGTACCTGCTTTATATACTAAATTAAAGTTTTGCTCGTCTAGATATTCACCATTAATAAATGAAGGGCCTTCACAAACTTTTAAACTTTTATTAAGTTTAATCGAGGTATGAATTACAAAAACATTTGGTTCAAGAAGTGAGATTTGAACATTATTCATTTCAAAAGGCATCAATTCAGCTTTATCTGTGGTATTTAACTTTCTTAAATCTAAATAATGATAGCGCATGTTTTCTTGTGCTGACGACCCATCTAAACCACTTACAATATTCGACCTTGCCAAATCTTTTACCCAACTTTCGCTACCCATTGAAAACAATAATTTTCCAAACAATTGGTCTTCCCAATTTTTAGTTCGCATCCACACATAACCTTTATCAGCATCTACTTCAACTAAAACTTTTTTGAATTTAGTTTGCTTTGGACCCCAACCTTGATCGTTACCATTATGAATTAGTGGTTTTTGGAAATAATAAATTCCACTTAAACCATTTCTGTCATTTTTAAAAGTTAGCTTTTCTAAATCCTGAGCCAAACTATCTTTCTCCGTTTCTTTTGAATTTCCATTCGAGTTTGATTTCGAAGTGGTTTTTTCTTTTAATTTTCCTAGTAATCCCTGTGCAGGAGAGACTGTTATGGAAACACAACTTAATACAAGAGCTATAACTAATTTTTTCATAATTTTTAAGTTAATATTTTAACAAATGTATTTGAGACTGAAGTGTGAAAATTCTTCAAGTTTGTGAAAAGTCTGTTTGAGTTTGTGTAACTATTTTTTTTAAAAAAACATAGTTATACATTTGTAACCAAGTAATTTGAGTATCATGAAGAACAAATACCTGTCTTTTCTATTTCTGCTATTTTTAATGGTAGGCTCTAATTTATTCGGACAAAATCCGTATTTTAATAAAATAGATAAGTCTGTAGGATTGCCAAGTAATACCATTTACGATATCACTCAAGATAAAAAAGGGTTTATTTGGTTTGCTACAAATGAAGGCATTTGCAAATATGATGGTGTTTCTTTTACCAATTTAAATACTGAAAAAGTAACTTCTAAAGCCGGATCGAGCCTAGTTGTTGGTAAAAACAATAAAATTTTTTATTGCAATTTTGATGGTTACATTTATTATGAGAAAAATAAAGTTTTAGAACCCTTACCACAAAATGAACCCTTAGGGTATAACCCTATATGTATTTTAAATGATTTTTTATTAACTACCGAAAAAAACAACATTGTAGTATACCACACCAAAACACTTCAATTAGTGAAAAAAATCCCTTTTAATCATAGCACCTTTATCACCGCTACAAAAGGAAACAATTGCTATTACATTTTAAGTGATTATTTATACTGTATTGATGCTTCTTTACAACTTAAGAAGATAAATTTACCTGAAGAATTAAAAAACAACAGTGAAGCCAAGTTGATAAAATATGGAGGTAACAAATTATATTTTTTTAACAAATACCAAAAAAAATATTTTGTTTATAGCGCTAACTCATTCCAAAAGTATGATTTACCCATAGATCAGGACATCATTCAAAATGTTTCATTTGTAGATGATAAAATATGGCTTTGTACAACAAATGGTATTTTCAAACTTAATGATGAAAATAAAGTAGAGCATCTTTTCGAAAATTATAATATTTCTTACTTTTTTAAGGATAGCTTCAAACACTATTGGATTTGCACTCTTACAGAAGGAGTATTGTTAATACCTAATTTTAACACTAAAATAATTCCTTTTCCTGAAAACATCACCCAATTTACTCGCTTTCAAAATGATTTACTAGTAAGTACAGAAAAAAATTCCATATACAGTTTCCAAATTGACCAAAACACTTCAAAAAAAATAATCAAAAACACTGATAATCATGAAATTTACTTGTTAAAAAAAGTAAATGATTACTATTTCAGCACCTCATCAAAGTTTAGAATTTACGATGCAAAAATGCGTTTAATCTCTGAAAAAAAATTAGCTGTAAAAAATATAATTGCTATAGATAAAAAATATTTTGCCGTAGCAGCTAGTGGATTTTGTGGAATATTTTGTTTCAACGAAAAATTAAAAAGTGAATGGGATGAATTTTATAAAAATAGAAAAAAAGAAAAAGATATCTTAAATGAAGTTCGAATAGAATCTAATATAAAGGCTAAATCCATCGCCTATAACACATATAATAAAACCATATATGTAAGTACAAATTTAGGAGTAATTTCTCAGACATTTCGAAATAAGAAAACTATTTTCTATAAGAATAAGCCGTTATATATAAACAATTTAATTGCGTATAAAAACCTTATTTTCGGTATTAATGCCAATGGAAAATTATTACAATTTAATGAAAAAAATAAAGTAACCGAATCTACAATAACCCATGAAGAAATTTCAAAATTAAAACGTATTGGTACAAACTTATACTTAATTACTAAAAAAAACATTATTAGATACAACCTAATTAATAAAAGTAAAATTTTGGTTTTAACGAATAATCAAGAATTTGATGTTGCTGATATTGAAGAAACTAAAACACAACTTTTGTTTGCAACCAAAAAAGGAATTATTTCTAAAAACTTAAAAGATTTAAATTCAGAACACAATCAATTTTTTTTACTCAACAACATTACAATAAATGGTCTTGTTTATGATACATTTCCAACTTCTTTGACACATAATCAAAATAATATCAAACTTAATTTTTCCATTTTAAATTACAATAACAATTATACCAATCCTATCTCTTATAAAATAAATAATAATAATTGGTACAGTCTTGAAAACAACAGTAGAAACTTAATTTTAAATGAACTTCCACCGGGAAATTACTCACTAAAGTTTAAAGTTTATAATTCTTTCACCAAAAAAAACGATGTTTTACACTATCATTTTGAAATAAAATACCCGTTTTGGAAAAAACCACTTTTTGTAATTGCTGTGCTGACTTTATTTTTTGGTATAGGCTATTTTATCGTTAAAAATCACATAAAAAAGATCAATCAAAGAAACAAAGAAAAACTTGAAAAAATCAATTTAGAAAGCGAATTAAGCAAATCAAAACTCACAGCAATCAAATCGCAAATGAATCCCCATTTCTTTTTCAATGCTTTAAACACCATTCAATCATATATATTAACAAGTGATAATAAAAAAGCTTTATTTTATTTAAAAAAATTCTCAGTGTTAACTAGGAATATACTAGAATATTCTGAAAAAGAAACTATTTGCTTGAAAGAAGAGATAAACACGCTAGGTTTATATTTGGAAATTGAAAAAGCAAGATTTAACGAAGAAGATTTTATTTTTGAAATTCATACAACACAACCTGATATTTCAGAAAATATTAAAATTCCGGCCATGCTAATTCAGCCATATATTGAAAATGCTATCAAACATGGACTTCTTCACAAAAAAGGACTAAAAAAACTAATCATTTCTCTTACGCTAAAAAAAAACTATTTAACGATAAGAATTGAGGATAATGGAATTGGACGTAAAAAAAGTATGGAATTAAACTTGCTTAAAAAAGGGAAACCTACTTCTTTTGCTACACAAGCCATGAATAACAGAATAGAACTTTTAAATAAAAACAAATCTGAAAAAATTAGTATAGATTATACTGATAAGGAAACCTCTACCTTTGATGAAAATGGAACTATAGTAACCATAAAAATTCCAATCAATTTATGAAAGCCATTATTATAGATGATGAACTACGTGCTCGAATTTCATTACGTGTTTTACTGAATGAATTTTGTCCAGAAGTAGAAATTGTTGATGAATGTGAAAACTTATCGTCAGGTGTAAAAAGCATCATCAAAAAAAAACCAGATTTAGTTTTTTTAGATATTGAAATGCCTGGCCATAGTGGATTAGAACTATTAGATTTTTTTGATGAAGATGATGTGAAATTTCAAATTATTTTCACTACAGCATATAACGAATTTGCTATAAAGGCATTTAAATTATCCGCTGTGGATTATTTATTAAAACCTATAGATGAAGTCATACTCCAAGAGGCAATTCAACGTGCAAAAAAACAAAACTTTACTAAACAAAATTTAGAAGCCTTTAAAGAACAACAATCGAATATAAATTTAAATAGAATTGCAATTCCATCAGGAAATACCTTAATATTTATTGAAACCAAAAATATTTTATATATCAAAGGAGACGGATCGTATACTGTTGTAATTCTTAAAAATGGCACCAAATACACCGTAAGTAGAAATTTAAAAAATTTCGAAGAAACAATAGAAGATTCTTCCGAATTGTTGCGAATCCACAAGTCATATATAGTAAATGTGAATGAGATTATATCCTATACTAAATCTGAAGGCGGTAGTGTTGAATTATCTAATAAAGAACATCTTCCAATTGCACAAGAAAAGGTAGATAAAATAATTGATTTTATTAAAATAGTTAAAAGATAAAAAGAGGGAAATAGATTCCCATTCCCTCTCATTAATCATTAAAATAAAATAACATAACCTAAACTTACTAGTATAACATATAAGATTATAATTGTTATCTCTAATCTGTAAAAATCTTTATTTTTGTTAATCATTATATTTTAAAATTTACTTTTTCACCAATTTTTGGGTGGCAATATTACCATTTACATCTTCAACTTTAACCATATAAATTCCATTAGATAAGTTAGAAACATTTAGTTGCTTATCTTTTGAAACAAGTACTTTCTGACCTTGTAATGAATAGATCTCAACTGTTTTGATTGCTTCATTAATTTCAATGTTTAAAATATCAGAAGCTGGATTTGGGTATAAAGTAAATTTTAGATTGTTCAAACTAAAATTATCTGAAGATAATAAATTTGGATTATTATAAATTTGAGTTACTTGTCCTTGTGTTAATGCTTGGTTGAAAATTCTAACATAATCAATATCAGCATTTATACCTACAATTCCTCCAGGATTTATTCCCATTCTAAAACTATCACCAGTTGTATTTAAAGCTGTTATCACTTTACTACCAAGCAATTGACCATCTCTATAAACATTCATCTCAGTTCCAAAATAAACAAACATATATTCATACCAAACACCTGTCGTTGCACCCGAATTTGGAACTAAATCATAGTCGTAATTTGTTCCACCCCAACCCAATAATTTAACTGTGGATGCAGTTTGATGACCTGCAAAAGCCTGACCTGTGGCACCTGTTCCCCAATTAAATAAATAATTTTCACCAGGAAAAGCTCCATTGTCATATTTTACTTTAATATGAACACTTCTTGCTGATGAACCTACTGGTAAATTTGGTAATGAAGTTTGTGTTCTTGCATTTATTAATTCTAATGCGCCATTTGAAACTGTTCCGTTAGAAACAAAAGCATGAGATCCGCCGATTGGTGTGTTTAAAGTAACTGAACCATCTTGGCTATTAAAATTATTATTAAATTCAAAGTTGTAAATTGGTGATGGTATAGCACCAAGTGCAGCAGTAGTAAATTGACTTACTCCAGATGCAGCAGTTCCGCTTCCGTTGGTAGCCACTACGCTAAAATAATAAGTTGTATTCGGTGTTAAACCAGCTAAAAGTGCGTTATAACTCGTTGCAGTTGTTGAAGTAACCGTTGGTCCTGAAGCAGATAAATTTAAGTTACTAGAACTTGTCCCGTAATTAATAACCGTTGTAGTGCTTGCATTACTTGTATTTAAAGAAAAGTTTACAGTAGCAGAAGTAGTTTGAATATTTGAAACATTTACCATACTTAATAAAGGTCCATTACCTTGTGTAGTAAATGTTGAAACTGTAGATTGTGAAACTCCGTAAGCATTTGTTCCTTCTACCGCATAATAATATAATGTATTTGGAGCTAATCCTGTTAATTGCACATTGCTAAAGTTATCTGTAAACCCTAATGCTGAAAAACCTGTAGTGGTATTATTTAAGTTAGAAGACGACAAGCCATATCTTATTACAGAAGTCGAATTACCTCCATTTGGTTTCAGAGTATAATTAATTTGCACTGCAGATGTAGTTATATTTGTTGGAGCATTTACTTCATAAGTAGGTCTTGCAACTTGTGTGTAGGTATTAATAGGAGAAAACACAGTTCCTACACTATTTGTTGCTTGAATTCTATAATACATTGTAGTTCCTGCAGCGGCGGTTGATAAATTATATTGTGTTGTAGCCGTACAAGCAGTATTTGTTGTTCCAGTTGCGGTAGTTCCAGTTGCGGTAAGTTCATTAGCTGCTGCTGTTTGACCATATAAAACAGTAGTAGTTGTAGAAGCTCCACCAGCATTTACAGTATAAGAAATGTTGGCGCCTTCGTGAATTAATGAAGAAGATACATTAGAAACAACAGGTAAAACAGCAGTTGAGGCCGGATTATACAAGTTTGCAACTTGTGCTGCTGTAAGCTCTGTATTATATATCTTCAAGTCATCAATTAAACCCGTAAAATTTGAATTATCATTAAAGGATCCTACTATAATTCGTCCTATTGTTGCTAACGTTCCTGATGTAGACCAAGTTTTCGAAAAACTAGCCAACAAAACATTATTTCTATAAATTTTAGTAGTATTTATACCATCGTGTGTTATAACATAATGATACCAGGTATTTAATTGAAAAGTAGGTGCATTTATTCCAACATTGTTTGATGCAGGTCCAAAACCATATACTTCAACTCTGTTAGGGTTTACAGTAATATTTGCAGGATTTTGCTGAAGACCAAATGCTTGATTAGCAGATTGTGTACCATAACCAAATGGATAATTATAAACATTATTTAAGTTATCAATAGATTTGAACCAAATTGAAATACTTCGCGCCATATTGCCTGTAGGCAAATTAGTCAAATTTGCTGTTAAATAACTTCCTCCACTTGATCCATTTATTTGAACGGCATTATTTGCTACTCCATTTCTATCTATACCATAAGAAATTGAATTACCTGTAACTGAAAATGTGGCCGTACCAGCTGTATTCGACAAACTCGAATTAAAGTTAAACTCCTGAATTGGTACTTGAGAATTTGATTTTACAAATACCAATAAAATAAATAGTTGTAATAATTTTTTCATAATAAAATATTTTTAAAATTTTAAACGAAATTACAAATGCACCCTTTTATTATACTATATGAATTCATAAACAGTCGATTTAACTTTATAAATAGATTATTGGATTTTAATACAATTTTGCTTTTACAAATCCAATTTTCAGGATAGTTACTATAAATGGTTGTTTTGACTTCATAAACCGTATTAATTCTAAATTTTGAAGTGAAAAAATTTTATTATTTTTGGAAAAACACAATACATGAAAATTTTAATTATAGACGACGAACCCAAAGCACGTTCTATTCTAAGAAATATAATTTCAGAATATTGCAAAGGAATAAATCAAATTGAAGAAGCTCAAAGTGTAAACGAAGCAATAAAAATTATTAATAAACAAAAACCTGAAATAGTTTTTCTAGACATCGAAATGCCTAACGAAAATGGTTTTAAATTATTTGATTATTTTAATATTCCGCCTTTTGAAACTATTTTTTGTACCGCTTATTCAGAATATGCCTTGCAGGCTTTTGAAGTTTCGGCTATTGATTATATTTTAAAACCAATAAGCGTTAGCAAAGTACAAGCAGCAATTGAAAAAGCAATAAAAACCCGCGGGCAAAATAAAATTATTGAGCAAGTTTCTATTTTAAAAGAAAATTTATCGGTACAACATTTACAAAAAATTGGCTTACCACTTTCTGACGGATTACAATTTATAAAAATAGACGATTTACTTTATTTTGAAGCTGATGGCTCATACACGCAAGTAATTACTACAAAAGGAAACTATTTAGTTTGCAAAAAAATTAAAGAGTTTGATGATTTATTAAACAACGATAATCGTTTTTACAGAGTCCATCGTTCTTTTTTAGTAAACATACAGAAAATTTCCAAATACAGTAAAAAAGATGGCGCAACTTTAGTGGTTGAAAATAATAAAGTAATACCCGTTGCTCGTGAAAAGAAAAATGGTTTTGATGAATTTATTGGTAAAATTAGTGTGTAAATGAAAAAAAAATATGTTCTATTTCTTTTTTTTACTTGTTTTATATTTAGTCAAAATAAAGATAGTTTATTACAAGTAATTAAAAATTATAAATTACAAGATACTTTACAATGTAGCCGTTTGAGTTTATATGTCGAACTGGAAAATGATGAAAATATTTGGATGAAATATAATACTGATATGTATAATATTGCATTTAAAAAAATAAACTTGAGGATTTCAAACGAACTCAAAAAAAAATATTACTATTATATCGGCACATATTTCAACAACATAGGCTTTTATTATGGAAGTAAAGACAACTATGAATTTGCTATTTTATATTACAAAAAAGCAATTTGGTTTTATAAAAAAGCAGGAAAAAACAATTCTATGGCCAATACTTTATCTAATATTGGTATTATTTTTGTAAAAAAAGGTGAACCTCAAAAATATATTGAATACAGCAATAAAGCTTTAAAATTATACAAAGAAACGAATAATTATGCAGGTGTTGCAAATATTTATGCCGATTTAGGTTACCAATACGCAGAAAATGGTTCCGAAGAAAAAGCAATAAAATATTTAGTTAAATCGTTAAAAATATCCGATTCTATAAAAAGTAAACAATCGAAAATACGATCACTGGAACATATAGTTAAAGTATTAAAAAGCCAAAACGAAAATCAAAAAGCGTTACAATATTCTTATGAGCTAGCATCCTATTTTAAAGAAATAGACGATAAAGAGTCGTTAGCTTTAACTTATTTTTCGATAGCTTCAACATATAATGCTTTAAAAGATTTTAAAAACTTATTTACCTACACTTCAAAATCTATAGAACTTTCAAAAAAAATAAATTCAACTAATACAATTGCTGCAAATTATGGTCTTTTAGCAAAATATTATTTAACCCAAAAACAAATAGAAAATTCTTTTAAATACTCTAAACTAGAACTAGATATTAGAGAGAAAAGTTTAAAAGAACCCGCCTACACAAAATCATTGTTAAGATTTGTAGAAATTTTAATACAAAGAAAAGACTACCAAACAGCCGAAAAAATTGGTTTACAGGCTTACAAAAAGGCCCAATTATTGGAAAACACAGAACTGATAATGAGCGCTGCAAAAAATTTAAAATCTATTTATATCGCAATGAATAAGAAATCTAATGCGTTAGATTTTGCAGTCATCGAACTGAATATGAATGATAGTTTAAACGCTGTAAACACTAAAAATTCTGCCATAAAAAATATTTTTAAATACGAAACCGAAAAAAGAGAAGCAGAAATAAAGCAACTTTCCCAAGCAAAAAAAATCTCGGAACTCGAAAACAAAAAGCAAAAATTTACAGTTTATTTGTTAATTTTAATAATATTTTCTGTCATTATTTCTAGTTACTTACTTTTTAAAAGATATAAAATCAATAAACAAAACGAAATACTAAAGTCTGAAATTGCAAAAACTACAGCCGAAAGAAAAGCTTCTGAAAGTGAGTTAAAAGCCTTAAAAAGCCAAATGAATCCGCATTTTATTTTTAATGCATTAAACTCTATACAAGAACAATTTATGTTTGGCGATAAATTAGTGGCTAACGAACAAATGGGAAATTTCACAACCTTAACCCGACAAATATTAACGATTTCGGGTAAAAAGAAAATTCCTTTAGAAGTAGAAGTAGATGTTTTAACTAAATATTTAGAATTGGAAAAAATGCGTTTCGAAACCGATTTTGAATATGCAATTCATGTAAACGAAAACATTGACGACCAATACATCGAATTACCACCTATGTTAATTCAACCATTTGTAGAAAACAGCATCAAACACGGATTGTTACACAAAAAAGGTTTAAAAAAATTAGTTATTCATTTTGACTTAAATGCTAACGAAACGTTTTTGTTATGTACAATAGAAGACAATGGAATAGGCAGAAAAAAATCAGAAGAAATTAAATATAAAAACAATCATAAATCGTTTTCTACAACATCAGTAGCACAGCGTTTACAAATAATTAACGATAACGAAAACATAAATGATGCTTTAGTTTATGAAGATTTACATGACACAAACAGAAATGTAATTGGAACTCGTGTTACATTAAAAATATCACTTACTTAATATTTTAAATACTTTACCACCTTTCATAACAAAAACCACTTTACCCATCGCATTAATATCTTTTTCAGGATTGCCATCAACCGCAATAATATCTGCTAATTTCCCTGCTTCTAAACTCCCTAATTTATCAGCTTGCCCTAATAAATCTGCGGCATTCATTGTTGCTGTTTTTAAAATTTCCATAAACGGCATGCCTACTTCGTTCATGTATACAAATTCTTTCCAATTTTCCCCATGTTCGTATACGCCGGCGTCGGTTCCAAAAGCAATTTTTACGCCAAATTTATAGGCTTTTGCAAAAGTACCTTGTATTTTCGGACCAATAGCTAAAGCCTTTGGCACTACTACGTCTGGATAATAATTTGGTTTCTTAGCGAAAGCTCCAACCGCTTTTCCTGCAGCAATTGTTGGTACCAAATACGTGCCACGATCTTTCATTAATTGCATGACTTCTTCACTCATATATGTACCGTGTTCAATAGAATGCACACCACCTAAAACCGCTCTTTTCATCGCTTCTTCACCATGACAATGTGCAGCCACTTTAAAACCATAATCTTTCGCAGTTTCTACAATTTTCTTGATTTCTTCAATCGTAAATTGCGAATTTTCGCCACTTCTTGCCACACTTAAAACACCACCAGAAGCTGTAATTTTAATACAATCTGCTCCATCTTTGTAACGTTGTCTTACCGCTTTAATACATTCATCTAATCCATTAGCTACACCAGCATCTGGACCAGGATTTCCCATCAAGTCTTTTCTATATCCATTTGTAGGGTCAGCATGTCCGCCCGTTGAAGCAATCGATTTACCTGCTGTAAAAATACGCGGACCTTCAATTAAACCACTATCAATTGCATTTCTTAAAGAAATATTCACACCAGTTCCACCTAAATCACGTACTGAAGTAAAACCACTATTTAAAGTTGTTTTTACATAACCAACTGCTCTAAAGGCTACATCAGCTTCGTTTAAAGTGAACTCTTCTAAATATTGCTTAGCATTAGTTTGATGCTCTACATGAACATGCATATCAATCAAACCAGGCATTACAGTAAATTTCGACAAATCGTAATAAACATCAGTTTCATGCAGTTTATAATCGCCTGAAACTATCTTTTCAATAGTATTGTTCAGAATAACTATCGTTTGATTTTCAAGCACCTTACCCGTTTTTACATCTGCTAATTTTCCGCATTTAATAACGGTCTTATTTTGAGAAAAAGACAAAAAGCTTATAAATAATGAGAAAAAGAAATATTTCATAATTAATAGTTTGAAGAAATTGATGTGTGTATAGAAATCAAAAATACAACTATTTAATTATATTTGCACAAATAAATTTAAAATAAGAAATGTACGAAAAAACATATCCTAGCAAGCGCTTCAACATTACTTTAGATTTTTTAAAAAAACACATCTCAACTTCTGAAACGATTTTTGATTTAGGTGTTCCGAATCCGTTTTCTAAAATTATGTTAGAAAACAACTATAAAGTAATTAATACGAAAGGGGAAGATTTAGATACAAATCAGAACGCTTTACGCGAAGAAAATTATGATGTGTTTACAGGATTTGAAATTTTCGAACATTTGTTAAATCCATATACCGTTTTAGAAAACGTAAAATGTGATAAAGTTTTGATTTCTATCCCATTACGCTTATGGTTTTCATCGGCTTACAGAAGTAAAACCGACAAATGGGACAGACATTACCACGAATTTGAAGATTGGCAATTGGACTGGTTATTAGAAAAAACAGGCTTCAAAATTATCGATAGCGTGAAATTTACACATCCCGTTAAAAAAATTGGTTTTCGACCGTTATTGAGATGGTTTACTCCTAGATATTATTTAGTTTACGCAGAACGAAGCCCCTTAACCCCCAAAAGGGGAATATAAAACGCAAAAAAAGTTTTATAATGAACAAAATAAAATCAACACAAAATACTTCCAACTCCCCCTTCGGGGGCTGGGGGGCTTACTACATTATCATTCCAGCATACAATGAAGAAGCTTTTATAAGCTTAACTTTACAATCGCTAGTAGAACAAACTGTTTTACCAACAAAAATTGTAGTGGTGAATGATAATTCTACAGATAGCACGACTGAAATTGTAACTTCTTTTTCTGAAAAATTCCCGTTTATAACATTAGTGAATAAAAAATCGGATGCGATTCATCTTCCAGGAAGCAAGGTAATTCAAGCGTTTCAAGAAGGTGAAAAACACATTGATGATAAGTATGATATCATTGTAAAAGTGGATGCCGATTTAATTTTTCCAAAAAAATATTTCGAAACGATTATCAAACATTTCCAATCAGATGACAAAATCGGAATGGCTGGTGGTTTTTGCTACATTGAAAAAAATGGTGATTGGGTTTTAGAAAACCTAACAGATAAAGACCATATTCGTGGTGCTTTGAAAGCTTACAGAAAAGCAACCTACCAACAAATTGGAGGCTTAAAACCTGCTATGGGTTGGGATACTGTAGACGAATTACTTTGTAAATTTTACAATTGGAAAGTAGTTACAGATGAAAGTTTACAGGTAAAACATTTAAAACCAACTGGTGCCAGTTATAACAAAGCCGCACGTTACAAACAAGGTGAAGCGTTTTATAGCTTAGGCTATGGTTTTTTTATAACAGCAGTTGCTTCTTTAAAACTAGCCAGCAGAAAAGGAAAACCTTTCTTATTTATCGATTATATCATGGGGTTTTGGAAAGCCAAATCTTCAGGAAAATCATTATTTGTTACTCCTGAACAAGCCAAATGGATACGAAACTATCGTTGGAAAAAAATGAAAGCGAAGTTGTTTTAAAAAAATAAAGCTCATAAAATGAGCTTTATTTTTTTAAAGATTTGTTACATCTTAATAAACTTAGTATTAGAAATTCCTTTCTCAGTCTTAACAACTATAAAATACTGTCCTTCAATTAATTTTGACACATCAATATTTTGTACACTTTCTGCATTAGGTATCGAAATTACAAGTTGTCCTAAAACGTTATAGATTGCAATATTGTTAATTAAAATATTATCATTTTTACTAATATTTAAAATATCATCTGAAGGATTAGGATAAACAGTAAAGTAATTTTTAAAATCAAAATTCTCAGAACTTAAAGCTTGAATTGTAGACACAAATTCATTTGTAATTATAGGATAATTGTAATCAAAATAAATATTAGCGGAATTACTAAATGAATCTCCAACTGTAAGGTTAGGTTTTGTTTTTATTTTAAAAGCGACAAACCCATCATTAGTAGCATCTTGAAAAGGTAGATTAATATTTTCAAAATAAAACTCTACTTTATTACCTTCAGATATTTTTGTAACAAACAAATGACTACCTGTCAAAGGAATTAATGTTGAAATATCAAATTTACTTGTATCAATATAATCCGTAATTGAAATATTCTGTGCATTATAAGTTCCTGTATTTTCAAAACGAATTACATAATGAACATAATTTCCAATAATTTCAGAAGTAACATTTTCACCTTGTAAGCAAGTTTTATCATTAGGATCATACGAATTCACAACTGTTTGATTGAAATCAAAAACATTATCATTAGGATTTTCGTCTACCAAAGATGATGAAATACTTGCAGAAAAACTTAAAACATCTCCTCCATTTAATGATGGACTTTCCATTGGAGAATTTGCATTAAAAGTTAATGTAATCTCTCTTTTTTCCATTGGAGCTAAATTACTAAAATTCCAAGTAATAGTATTTCCAACTAAACTAGTTCGATATGGTATAGAAGAAACAAAATCTAAAACTGCATCATCAAATAATAAAGAAACTGTACCTGATTGCATTTGATTTCCTTTGTTCTTATAAACAATCTTGTAACTTCCATTAAAACCAGGTCTTGCTGGTGTTGTTGGAAAAATTACAATTTCTAAATCAGCATGATTGCCGTTTGGTGTAATACAAAAATTTTGAAGATATGGACTTGGTTCATTTGGAAAGTTAACAGAAATACTCGAAGGAATAATATTAAAATAACCAGGGTTTTCTATTGTTGGAGTTATAGTATGAGTTCCTACTGCAAATGGGATTGCATAATTCCCTGAAGAATTTGAAATATAATCATTTAAAATTCCATTATAACTAACATTAAACTTTAAAAATGGATACAAATAATCACTTAAATCACAACCATTATTATTGGAATCTAACCTATTGGTTCCGTTTACTAAATAAGCCTCACCACCCAATAATCTCATCGTACCATTACACCAAGCCCCATTATATCGAGTAAAACTTCCAGCTACAAAAATTCTCCCATACGAGTCAATAGATATATGATTTATATTACTATTGAAAAAACCAGATTGAAAAGCTAAATCTTTAGATGAATCAATATTATATCTAACAATTTTGTATACATAAGCTTGACCACTATATGTTTGTTCACTTTTTAGGATTCTCCCATCAGGCTGAATACAGATTGCAAAATCATAAGTACCAACAATTGGAATAGGAACAAAATTTAAATCAGGAGTTCCATCTGCGCTTAATCTTAAAATCTGATTATTTGATCTAACCAATAGTTTGTCATCCTCTAATAATAACAAGACATTTGTTAAAGGAGTTGAAGTAAAAGTATTATCTATTGTTCCATCTAAATTAACTCTAACTAACCCATTAGTACTTGGTAGTATTACCTTGCCATTTGATTGTATAAACATTTTTCCTACTGGCTGATTCACTTGCATTGTAAAACTTGAATCTAAAGTACCATCTGCATTTAGTCTGATTAATTTACTTGTAATTGAGTTTCCGTTGTAGGAATCGCCTAAATCACCTGTCACAAATATTTTCCCATCAGCTTGTAGCGCTAAATTATTAATTACCACATTATTATTGTTGAATCCATTTATCAAAAAAGTAGAATCAATACTATAATCTTGATTTAATCTAATTATTTTATTAGCTGGATTCTCATTGTATTTTTGAAATAAACCACAAACTAAAATTTTACCATCAGGTTGAATTATTGCATCATTACATGATAAATCTGGATAAAAACTATTCCCATTTGAATTAAAACCTAATCTTAAATTTAAATTATCTATAATATTACCATTCGCATCATTTAACTTTAAACCTCTTTGACTAGCATATGTGGTATTCCCAACTAATAATATATTTTGATTTGAATCATATATAACTTTCTTAGTTTGATGGTTAAAGCTTGGCAGATTCATTAAATTACCTAAACCATCAAGTTTAAAAACACCAGGTGTAGAATATTCTTTAAATTTAACAGCACTCCAAATTAACATTTGCTCATCTGATAAAGATATAACTTTACTAGGACTATTATATTGAACATCAAATCCAAAACTCATATCAAGCGATGAATCTATACTAGCGTCTGAATTAAATCTTATTAACCCTTTTGAACTAATACCATTATAAGAACTAAAATTACCAACTATTAATATCTTATTATTAGGCTGAATAGAAATTGATTTAATTTGTGTGTATTGAAGATTTGCATTAAGTCCACTTTGCATACCTGATGGACTTAAAGCAAATGAGTTATCAAGCGCACCATTTATATTTAATCTTGCAAGATATTCTCTTGGCTCATTATTTATATGACTAAATCTACCTGCTATGATTAACTTACCATCTGATTGCATTTGTATATCTGAAATAGGACCATAAATATCATGTTGATATGTAGAAGTTAAAGATACCATTTGAAAATTAGTGGCAATTTGACCATTATTGTTCATTTCTCTAATATAATAACTACTAGAACTTCCATAAACAATAAATATTCTTCCATTAGATAATTGAAAAAAATTATCTACATAGTAATTTCCAGACAAGGGAGTATTAATAAAATTTCCATTAGCATCAAGCATAATTAATATTTCATTTGCCTTATGCACCAAAATTTTACCATCAGTTAATATTTTAAATTTTAAAATTGAATTTCCTATATTGTAAGAAAAAAAAGTATTATCTAATGTCCCATCTTGATTCAATCTGATCAAAAAATACCTATTAAAGATACCGTCATGAATTACAGTATCATTGTATTTTACAGCAGTGGACGTCGAAGATGTTGCATTAATACTAAGTAATATTTTACCATCAGGTTGCTTTAAAATAGATGGAAGACTATTAAGTCCAGTAAATTTACCTACTGGAAATGATTCATCTAATGACAAATCAGCATTCAATCTTACAAGACAATTTGCATGACTAACATTATTTATTGTACCATTGAAAACAGTTAAAATTTTACCATCTTGGAGAATTACTGGACTTGACATTGTGTTTATAAAAACATTTGCCTTATAATTATATGATTCATCAATTTCTGTTGGGCTTATTACCTGTGAATAACCTAATTTGAAAACAAAGAATAAAATTAGTGGTATAATCTTTTTCATTTTACTTATTTTAAAAATCAAATATACAATTTAAAAAAAAAAAAAATGCAATTAAATTCAGACTAAAATATTTTAATTCATCATTAATACATTTAAAACAAACTTATTCTTATTTTAGCAGATATTTTTAAACTATGATGCTCGTAAGATATTTATCGCAAATAGGTCGCTATTTCATTATGCTGAAAGACGTTTTCAATCGGCCTGTAAAATGGAGCGTGATGAAACAACTTATCTTGAAAGAAATTGACGATTTAATTATCGATTCACTTGGAATTGTATGTTTCATTTCGTTTTTCGTAGGTGGAGTTGTAGCCATTCAAACCGCATTGAATTTAACCAACCCATTAATTCCAAAATATTTAATTGGTTTTGCTACACGTCAATCGATAGTATTAGAATTTGCACCAACCTTTATTTCTATCATTATGGCAGGAAAAATGGGCTCCTTTATTACATCAAGTATTGGTTCTATGCGTGTTACGGAGCAAATTGAAGCCTTAGAAGTTATGGGTGTAAATGCTCTTAATTATCTGGTTTTTCCAAAAATGATTGCTGCAAGTTTATATCCTTTTGTCATTGGAATTTCTATGTTCTTGGGTATTTTTGGTGGGTATTTGGCTGGAGTTTATGGTGGTTTTACTACAAGCCAAGAATTCATTACGGGTTTACAAAATGAATTTATCCCTTTTCATATCGCCTATGCATTTATAAAAACTTTAGTCTTTGCCTTTTTATTAGCAACTATTCCCTCGTTTCATGGTTTCTTTATGAAAGGTGGCGCCTTAGAAGTGGGTAAAGCCAGTACGGTTTCTTTTGTTTGGACATCGGTAGTCATTATTTTGATGAATTATATTTTAACCCAATTACTTTTAAGCTAATGATTGAAGTACACGACATTAAAAAAAGCTTTGGAGACCAAATGGTTTTAAAAGGGATCTCTACGAGTTTTGAAGCTGGAAAAACTAGTTTAGTAATTGGACAAAGCGGTTCAGGAAAAACAGTTTTTTTAAAATCTTTATTAGGTGTTCATCATGTAGATAGTGGTCATATTGCTTTTGACGGAAGAATTTACGAAGACATGAATAAAGACGAAAAACGTGATATTCGTACAGAAATTGGAATGGTATTTCAAGGCAGTGCATTATTCGACAGCATGACCGTGGAAGAAAATATCGGTTTTCCTTTAAAAATGTTTACTAATAAAACAGCCGCAGAAATTAAAGAACGTGTGAATTTTGTAATTGACCGAGTAAATTTAATTAACGCCAATCATAAAAAACCTTCAGAAATTTCTGGTGGAATGCAAAAACGAGTAGCCATTGCAAGAGCCATTGTAAACAATCCGAAATATTTATTTTGCGATGAACCTAATTCGGGTTTAGATCCGAAAACAGCCATTGTAATTGATAATTTAATTCAAGAAATTACTAAAGAATATAATATTACTACAGTAATAAATACTCACGACATGAATTCCGTAATGGAAATTGGCGAAAAAATTGTATTCTTAAAAAACGGGTTATTAGAATGGGAAGGCAGCAATAAAGAAATTTTCAAAACTGATAATGCAGCGGTTACCGACTTTGTATATTCTAGTGAATTATTCAAACGGGTACGAAAAATGTATTTAGAAGATGATGTGTAAATGGTTTATCTTAACAGGTATACCCAACCCGTTTTGGCTTCACCTGAATTGAGTGTTAATACATAAAAATAAGTAGCATCTGGCAATAAATTACCGTTATTTGCTTGTCCATACCATTCATTTATATATCCTTGTTTGGCATATACTTCCAAACCATATCTATTATAAATCTTGATTGTCTTCACATCAAAACCAGATAAATCAAAAAATTCATTTAAGCCATCTCCATTTGGAGAAATACCTTTTGGAATTTCACAAGCTGTAGAAGAAACTGTAATTTCTTTAAAAATTTCACAATTGTTTTTTTCAATTGTTAAAGTATATTGCCCAATATTACCAGAAGGAATTGAAATGGGATTATTCATGTTTGTATAACTATTTGGACCCACCCAGTTGAAATTTATTGTTGTATCAAACGATTCGTTTATTGGAATAGCTGTTAATGTTTTAATATTGTTTTCACAAGTTTCACTAATCGTAAATTCGGGTAAACTAATTACTTCTATCATAAAATGATAAGGATCCGAAACACAATTATTATTCGTAATAATTAAAGAATACTGACCATTTGCACTGTTCTGAATCGAAGCAAATTGCAAAATAGCATTTGTTGAAGAAAAGTTATTTGGTCCCGTCCATTGATAAGTATAATTAGTATTATTGACTCCTGAATTGATTTCTAAATCTCCCTCTTTACAAATAGTATATAATGTTGGTAAAGAATTTAAAACTGGCATTTCATTAATTTGAATGGTAATAATCGCTTCGTCTACACTGGAACAATGTCCGGTTACAATATATTTAAACTGATACATCCCATATGAAACCGCAGTAGCATTCCAAATGCCATTTGGTATACTATTAGAAGTGCTTACATCTTCCCAATTTCCGTTAGAATCAAATGTACCAGACAAATAAGAATTCAAGTTGATAACATTTTGTAAACCACATAAATTAACCATATTATCTGAACCAGCTAAAGGTAGTGCTTGTGAAGAAATTGTGTAAGTTAAAACGCCATTTAAGCAAGAAGTAGGATTTCCAATGTGAGTGATTCTTAAATAGTACAATCCACTATGTATTGAAGAGACAAACGGATTAAAAGTTAAAACACTTGTTGTACTTAAAATTGTGGAAGGTGCGCCTGCTTTCCACCATTCGTACTGTAGAAAAGAATAGGTATCAGCTGACAAATTAGACAACTGATTTTCACATAAGTTAGGAATAACTTGAATTGGAAAACTAGTATTAATTTCAATTTGGTGATTCAAAATGTTACCACAAGAATCCTCAATTTGAAAATTATAAATCGCAGGTTGCAAATTAGCAAAAACATTACTCGTGCCGTTATTCACTATAAATGGTAAATTATTTTTCTCTGTAATTTTATAATTTAATTGTCCTATTCCTATCGCATTTAATTGCAAAACTGAAGTACCGCTTCCACAGTTTATAACATCATGATTAAGAACTTGAGGATGACTAAAAATTTCAAATTCTTGAATGGATTGCACACAAGTTTGTGAACTAAAAGTGGAATAGGCTTCTAAAATTCTGAATTTCCCTGAAAATATTAAATTAACATTCCATTGATTAGGTACGATTGTATAAAAATTTGCAGAATTAATTTGATTATTTATAATTTGCAAACCAGTTTCTGGATGTTCCCAATTTCCGGTAGTTTCATTTAATTTTTGAAGCCCATAACTTGGTGAAATTGCGTTTCCTTGCTGGGTAAATTTCAAATTGAAAGAACTACAAAACTGTTCAATTTCTATGGAAGTGCTAGTGTCAACATAACCAACAAAATTCACAACATTTGATTGTATATTTCCGCATAATGAAGTCATTTGTATCGTATAACTTCCAACAGGAACGTTTACTAAACTAAAAGCATTGTTACTTGTATTTGTAACCACATAAGGTAAAGGAAAAGGAAAACTTGTTGGTGCATTCAAAATGGTTACGTTACCGATAGTAGTAGAAGAATAAAATACATAAACAGAAATATTTTCAGGATTACATTCTGGATAATTTACATAATTTACATTTGCAGGTTGTGCAGGTAAAACGGTTATGCTTCTAATGTGCAAAACACTACAAGAATCTAAAATATGAAACAAATAAACGCCTTGAGGAAAGCCAATTTGTGTCCAATTATAACCCGAAAGATTTATATATGCTGATAAATTTTCTGGTAAAGTTCCAGTGTAAGTTGCTGGTGCCGAGACTAGAGTTACACTCTGAATTGTAACTTCATGAATTTCATCAATAGAAAAAGAAATTCCTCCACAACCATTATTGGATACAGAACCTACTACTGGTGTTTCAACTGGTGCGACTTGAAAATTTACTACATGTGTTTTCCCACATGCATCCGTTAATTTTACAGAATAATTTCCAACAACAACATTCAAATCAATATCTGGAGTAAAATATGGTCCCGGAAAACCTGAGTTTAACACTGTTGGATTGTAATTAGATGGTGAAATTAAAAATTCTACCATAAAGGGAAATGTTGCATTACTTGTTGAAATATTAATTTTTGGAGAACAACCTTGTAAAGTAATTACAGCAAAACTAAAATTAATAAAAATAAAATTATCATTTAAAGTTGTCGTATTACCGCAAGCGTCAACAATTTTAACATCGTAAGAATGATTGCCATCAAATCTTGGAATGACTTGAGATATTCCTTGATTACTGTAAGAGGTTAAAGTTTGAGAGAAAAATAACGGTGGCGCATTATTTGGAGGATATACCTTAAATTCTATATTTAATGGGTAAGCAATATTTCCGTTAGAGTAATTTGTAATGGCATTTAATTTAACTGTATTACAGGTTAAATCTGTTTCATTAGCAGAATAAATTAATAGTGGTGTGTAACTTTGAATAAGTGTAAAGCTATTTACCACAGCATTCCCACAAGTATCAAAAACACGAATGGAATAATTCCCTGCAGGTAACCCAGAAAAAACATTTGAACTTTGTGCAGGCATTGTAACCGGACCTGTCAACAATTCATAACTTACAGGATTTCCTGTTGTTACATTTGCTATTAAAACCCCATCGTTACCACATTTTACTTTTTGATGAGCAATCTCAAAACTTAAATTTTGTATTTGATTTAAAATACTAATATTTTGCTGTTGCGAATTGGTCTCTGAGCCAAGCGTTTGGGAGGCTGTCACTAAGTAATTTCCTGCGTTTAGTCCTGTTAAAGTCGCATTAGAAGTTATCCCAATAGGAGTTGTAGTATTTGGCAATAAGAAAACATTATACACTATTGAAGCGCCAACAGTTGTATTAGAAACCGTAAAACTTAGTGTTCCATTTCCTGAACAAGTTTCATTTGTTGCAGTAACTTGCAAACTAAAATTAGACAATTGAGAATAACCAAATTGGATAAATCCTAATAATAAAACGAAGTAAAATTTCTTCATTGAAATAATTTGTTACAAGATACTGAAATTTTTAAATCGTTGATTAAAATTTCGCGCATTTAACAAAATGTTACTTTACAAATCTAATCAAATAAAAATCCTACACACTTTAAATCTTCCCAAAAAGTTGGATACGATTTGGAAACCACTTCAGCATTTTCAATAACAATCGGAACTTTTAACGCTAAAGGAGCAAATGCCATCGCCATTCTGTGATCTTGATACGTAACAATGCTTACGTTTTCATTAATTTTTTCAGCTGGTTGAAGTGTTAAGGAATCATTTGTTACAGAAATAATTGCACCAAGTTTTGTCAACTCGGTTTTCAAAGCTTCTAACCTATCTGTTTCTTTTATTTTTAGTGTATGCAAACCTGTTAAATGACAAGCTAACCCTGAACCGAAACAAGTAACCGCAATGGTCTGTGCTATATCAGGAGCATTTTTTAAATCTAGCTCAATAGTAACTGGAAGGTTAGAATTTTCAATTTTCGTCAATAGGATACTACTATTTTCAAAAGTAGTTGCTACTCCAAAATGTTTATATATTTCAACTAAAACAGCATCACCTTGTAAACTATTTTCTTTAAAACTAGATAACTTAATTTCTGTACCAATTTCAGACAAAGCAACAATAGAGTACCAATAAGAAGCGGAAGACCAATCACTTTCTACAGTAATAACATTGGAGTTTAAGGTTTTAAGTTTGTCTACTTTTATAACATTACTTTCAAAAGCAGTTTGTACTCCTATTTCGTTTAATAACGCTAAAGTCATTTTAATGTAAGGAATGGAAGTGATTTCACCTTCTAAAGTCACTTCTAATCCTTGTTCTAATTTAGGAGCAATTAACAACAAAGCAGAAATATATTGACTACTGATATTTGCAGGCAAGGTAACTTTAAATTGATTTAAGTTTTTTCCAATGATTTTAATAGGTGGAAAACCTTCTTTTTCTTCATAAGAAATGGTAGCACCCAATGCCTTTAAGGCTGTAACTAAAATTTGAATCGGGCGTTCTTTCATTCGGGAAGAACCTGTTAAAACGACTTCTTTTCCTTCTTGAATAGCGAAATAAGCGGTAAGAAAACGCATGGCTGTTCCTGCGTGATGAATATCGAAAAGTTGCGAGTTGGAAGTTGGAAGTTGGAAGTTTTTTAATACTTCTAACATCACTTCCGAATCATCTGAATTAGAAGCATTTTCTAAAACCAAATTTGAATATAAAGCCTGTAACAACAACAAACGATTGGTTTCCGATTTAGAACCCGTTATATTGATTTTTGATTTCGGATTTTTGATTTCGGATTTTGTTAAATAAAGATTCATCAGTTAGAAACAAATTTTAGGCCTACAAGTGAAGAAATTAGAGTAAAGAGAAAGAAAATTCTCCAAAAAGTTGCGGGTTCATTAAAAACTAAAATACCAATTATCGTACTTCCAACTGCACCGATGCCTGTCCAAACTGCATAAGCTGTTCCTATCGGTAAAACTTTGGTGACTTTCACTAATAAAAGCATGCTAATGGTTAAGCAAATCAAAAAACCGCCATACCAAAGCCAGGCAGTTGTTCCTGAAGTTTCTTTGGCTTTACCTAAACAAGTAGCAAAACCCACTTCAAATAAACCTGCGATTAAAAGTAAAATCCAGTTCATTCTATTTTAGCTTTTCGTTATTTTTATGGCGGTCGTGATCGCGATTGGTTTTTAAATCTAATTTTTTATCGAAAGCTTCTTGTAAATTAATACCCGTTTGATTGGCTAAACACAGAACTACAAAAACTACATCGGCAAGTTCTTCGCCTAAATCTTTATTTTTATCGGATTCCTTTTCAGATTGTTCTCCGTAGCGACGTGCAATAATTCGGGCTACTTCACCAACTTCTTCAGTTAGTTGTGCCATATTAGTCAATTCGTTAAAATAACGAACACCGTGATTTTTAATCCAATTATCAACTTCAAGTTGTGCGTTTTGTATGTTCATGTCATTGCGAATTTATGAAGCAATCTAGATTACTTCTTTTTGAATTTAGGTAAAATAAAAGTATATAAAATAGCCATAACCAATCCGAAAACGAGTCCAAATTTCAAGGATTTATTCCAATCGTGAAATTGCAAATAATATATTAAAACCGTACAAATTGTACCGTTAAATAAAAACTCTAAAAGGGCTTTTTTAAGATTAAGATTACTCATAGATTATTGTTTTTTCAAAACTATTTTCTCATTCATTTTTAGGAAAACATCATTAAAAACAGGTCGTATAACGTCATAGTAATCACTTGGAAAAAGAGCTAAATTAACATCAAATTTCACATTAAAAACTATTGTATTACCCTTAACCTCATAAAGATATGAAAAAGCAAGTTCATTTTCTTCCGTTGCTAATTTGATTTGTTTTGGCAATTGCTCAACGACATATCCTTTCGGGATTTCAAAAACTACATTATACGATTCATTAAATGGATATACAAAATCTATTGGCAATGTTCTAGACTCTTCTTTAAACGGATTCTCTTTTAATCCAAAAAACATTAATGGTTTTATGTACATTTTTCCACTTACAATTTCAAT
Source organism: Flavobacterium difficile (assembly GCF_011392115.1). Taxonomy (GTDB): domain Bacteria; phylum Bacteroidota; class Bacteroidia; order Flavobacteriales; family Flavobacteriaceae; genus Flavobacterium; species Flavobacterium difficile. The sequence continues at coordinate 302,106 of NZ_JAAJBT010000001.1, read as the reverse complement.
ATCTGAATTATATACATAGTCATATTCTTCTATAATTGGCTCTTCAACTTTGTCTTTATTTTTAACAGAATAATTTGAGATTTCTAATCCTGGCACCTTTTTTTCAACATTATCTAAATATGAGTCTAGAGACATTTCATTATATTTAATTCTAAAATTTAATCCTAAATTCTTAGAGAGGTTTTCCGTTATTTTTCCAAAAAGTTTTGAATCTTCTGATATTTTGGTTTCAATTGTAATGATGTTGGTAGCAGCTTTATCTGGAGTTATTATAATATTTGCATTAGAACCTGTACTTCTAATAATTCTACCATTTTCATTTAATGCTCTAAGAGGCAATACATCCATGGCAGCATATTTATCTGTTGCATCTAAAAATATGATATCATTTAAAAATTCAACACCACAAATTACATAGTTGTACGCTGCTTTACTTGGGTATAAATTAATTGGTTTATTTCTAGTAGAAATTAAAATAGGGCTAGCACTTATCCCTAATTTTCTTAACATAGCAATTAAAGTAAAATTAATTTCAGCAACATTTCCTGTTTTTTCTTGATAAGCTTTTTTTACACCTTTATCAGTATAAATAGAATTATTCTTATTCCAAACATATCTATTTTTCACAAACTCAAAGACAAGTGCAATTTTTTCTTTTTCATTAAGTTGTTTATTTCCAATTAGTCTTTTTAAATCTTCTTCAAAATACTCAGTTTTATTTAACTCTTCTCCAAAATATTTATTTTTATTTATGGATTCCGCTACACTTTCCCAAGATTCCGTAAATTGTTTTAGACCATCATTTGGAAATCTTGTTGATGCCAATTCGAACTCAATACTTGAGATATAATTTTCCATACTATTTGAATATGATTCTTCTTTAATTGCAGGTAAATCTTTTAAGAAATATTTATTTATCGTTTCGTTAAAACTCATACTTGCTAAACCAACATTTGTAGTATAACTTAGAGTCTTTTGCTTGATTTCTGAATCATTTTGTATGAAATAAAAACCTCTTGTATAGGTGTTATAAAATAAATATTCTGGAATAGAATTAGTAAATTCTGAGTAGTTCACAGGAATTTTATCTTGAAATTTCCATTGATCCATTTTATAGATGTAAGGTGAGGTTAATTCATATTTGTATTCTACAATTGAACCTACTTTAACATTAGGCATAACAAGTTTTCTAGATCCCCAATATTCATTTATTTTTTCTTTAAACTCAGACTCTGAAGACGCCTTAGTTTTTACAATTTTACCATTTTCTAAATTATAAGTTACAGCTTTAGAAAACATTACTTTTTCCTCAACATCTCCAATACTATGATTTACAACTTTATTCGCCCATTCTAATCCTTCCTTTTTATATATTTTAATTTTTACATTTACTTCAGTTACCAATGAAAAGCCTGAATTCGATTTATAAGTAAAATATGTTTTTCCTATTTCAAATAACTTACAGGCTACGGCTGAAGTATCGTTTTTATGAGTTTTTTCTAGTAACTCATCCACGCTTACTTCTCCTAATTCATATTTTTGAGAATATATCAAAATTGGAAATAACACACTTAAAAAAAATAATTTAAACTTATTCATACTTATAATTTATCTATTATTACTTTAACATTTTCTAATTTATTGATTTGCTCTCTAAACTTTCTGAATGATTCGAAATCTTCTTTAGCAAACACACCATCTTTCATTATTAATTTTCTTTTATAAATCAATTTATTATTTTCTAATAATACTTCAGAATGATATTCTCCAAATTTTTCAACTAAATCAATTTTTTCTGGTAATTGAGTTACCGTTGTATTATTTGGTAATAAAATTTCAAGTTCATCGGTATCTGTAAATCCATAATCAATTTCAAATGAAAACCTTTTATTTCTTTGTTTGGCAGGAATACTTTCAAATCTATTGAAAACATTCAAAGGTAATATAATCGAATTTAAGCCGTTTTCGTAATAGTTTTGAGCTTTAAAACTAAATTTCTCTGTAAAAGAAAAATCTTCTTTGTTATTAATTAAATTCAAATTGGAAATCTCTAAGTTATTTAAATGTCCGAAATGATTTATATAATAATCCAATTTTTGTTTTGGATTTCTAAGTTCTAAATGGGCTACATTATCATATTGTGTTAATTTAGAAACAATTTCTACATCGCCCAAAATACTACCATTTTCTGAAAGAAAAATTTTCGATTTGGTAATTTGAGTATTGTCTTCTGCTTTATAAAAATTCGTTTTAATTACTTCTCCACCATCTGGTTTAAGAAGAAAAGCATTTCGGTTTGAGGTAAACTCTCCTTGGTATCCAAACGGATTCGTTTGACTAGTACATTCTAGGAAAATATAACTATCATTATCAGGAACAGTTAAAATGACATGATTACTTTGTTTTGCTACTATATCTTCTTCAAAGCTCATTTTATTGCCTCCGTATAGAAGAGTGTAATACGAATCAACATTGTAAGCTTTAAGAATTGCTCGTGTATAATTACTTAATGCTTTACAATCCCCATAGCCATATTTCTCTACATCAGATACTTCCATAGGCTTCCAACCACCAACTCCAACTTGAACACTTATGTACCTTGTATTGTCTTGAACATATTTATAAACCTTTTTTAGAACATCTAATTTCTTATCATTAGGCGAAATGATTTTATCTAATTTTTGCTTTGTTTCTTCTGAAATAGTACTATTATTTAGAATAAAATATTCATAATATTTTTTACCAAATTCTTTCCAAGAAGACATATCAAAACTATGTCCTTCTAGAGATGCTTTATTTAAAAACATCTTTACTGATGGAAATTCTCTAGAATAATCGGCATAACTTTCAGCTTTAATTGCCAAAATATTTTTTACAGAATAGATAATTTTATCAGCTAGTTCGTTTTTTTCAACACCGTATTCTTCTAATTTTTGAGTTTTAACATTAACAGGGCATAATGGATTTTTAATAATTTCCAATTTCGATTCTAATACAGTTTCATACAAACTTGAAATGGGCGACCAACTTTTCAAAAAAGCAGTATTAATACTTTCCGTTTCGCATTCATACTCTAAAATAAAAGGATATGACAATGGTGTATAGTCAAGTTGTAAAATCCTATCATCTGAAAATATACTTACTTCATCAGTAACACTTCTGTCTTTAAAGTCGGATTTATTAAATTGTTTTATTTTTCCGCCTTGAAGATTGTAAATTGTAGTCGAAAGTTTCTTTATTTTATTAGATTTATCATAGCTTTTGGAGATATCTAAATTAGTATAACCCGATTCGTTAAATACTAAAACAGCATATTTATTGATAACATTAACCTTATCAAAACTTTTGTAATCAACTACTAAACTTTGAGAAATTTTAATAGCGTTTGCATTATCTTTTTGTTCTTGAGTGATAATTGGAAGCCTTACATTTTGACAAAATGCGCTATTAATTCCCAAAAAAAATACTAAAAAAAACAATCTCATTTATTCTCTATTTTTACTATCTATAATTATGGTAACTGGTCCGTCATTAATTAAAGCTACTTTCATATCGGCTCCAAACTGACCAGTTTGTATTTTTTTTCCTAATTCTGTTTCAACTTGTTTTACGAATTTTTCATACATTGGAATGGCAAATTCTGGTTTTGCAGCTTTGATATAACTTGGCCTGTTGCCTTTTTTAGTTAATGCATGTAGTGTAAATTGACTCACCACAATAATATCGCCGTCTACATCTTTTACAGCAAGATTCATTACTTCATTTTCATCGGGAAAAATTCTAAGATTTACAATTTTTGAAACCAACCAGTTACAATCTTCTGTTGTGTCTTCTTCTTCAATTCCGACCAAAACCAATAAACCTGTATTAATTTGTGCTACAATTTTTGAATTAATGGTTACAGAAGCTTCAGAAACTCTTTGAATAACTATTCTCATCTTGAATTAAATTAATTAGTCGTGATAAATTGCGTCTCTACGATTTTCGGGTTTCATCGCTGGCAATTCGGTCTTCGCCGTAAATATCATTTCGATAATTTTCTTCATCGCCTTCTAAAATTTTCAAATAACTTTGGTACCTGCTCCAAGCAATTTTATCTTCATCTAATGCTTTTTTTACCGCACAATGAGGTTCTTCTTTATGTAAACAATTGTTAAATTTACAATCTTCTTTTAGCACAAAAAATTCTGGAAAATAATCAGAAACTTCTTGTTTTTCCATATCTACCATTCCAAAACCTCTAATTCCGGGCGTATCAATAATTCGAATATCGTGAGACAAATCGAACATTTCTGCAAAAGTAGTAGTATGTTGTCCTTGTGAATGCGTATTCGAAATTTCTTTGGTTTTTAGATTTAAGGTTGGTTCAATTGCATTTACTAAAGTCGATTTTCCCACACCAGAATGGCCAGAAAACATTGAAACTTTACCTTTCATTAAATCCATTAATTCCGAAACACCTTTATTATCCGTTGCCGAAACTCGTAAACATTTGTAACCGATTTGCTCATAAGTGTGTTGCAAATACAATTGTTCATCTAAAGTAGCCTCGTCAAAAGTGTCAATTTTATTGAAAATTAAAATAGCTTCAATTCCGTAAGCTTTAGCTGTTACTAAAAACCTATCAATAAAACTTGTTGTAGTTATTGGATTATTGATCGTTACAATTAAAAAACCTATATCAATATTAGAAGCAATAATATGTGTTTGTTTCGATAAATTTACCGATTTACGAACAATGTAATTCTTACGATCGTGAATATTTGTAATAATTCCGTTTACTTCATCTACAGTTTCGTCTAAATCAAAATCGACCACATCACCTACTGCAATTGGGTTGGTACTCTTAATTCCTTTCATACGGAATTTACCTTTGATTCGACAATTATAAAATTGATGATCTTCAGATTTTACATAATACCAACTTCCGGTAGATTTATATACGGTTCCTATCATTAAAAGTTAGAAGTTAGAAGTTAGAAATAGAAATGGAATTCTAAACACTAACTTCATTTAATAGAACAAATATAGTTATTAATTATTTTATTTGTTTATAATTTTTTCTTGATGCGCAATACTTTCTTGGTGAATTGCTTTATAAATTTTAAGCACAAATTCTTCATTTAGACCTTTATCTTCTCCATCTAAGATCATTCGACCTAAAATTTCATTCCAGCGTTTATTCTGTAAAATAGCAACGTTTTTTTCTTTTTTTAGCGCTCCAATATTTTCAGCTAACTTCATTCTTTTCCCTAAAATTTCAATTAGTTTAGTATCTAATTCATCAATATAGGCGCGTTGTAAAGCCATTGCTTTGTTCCATTCTGCATTTTCATCGGTTTCTTTTCTCATTTTTAAATCGACAAAAATTTGTTTTAAAGTTGCTGGTGTAACTTGCTGAGCGGCATCACTCCATGCATTATCTGGATCAATATGCGTTTCAATAATTAAACCGTCGTAATTCAAATCTAAAGCTTGTTGCGAAACTTCCTGAATCATATCACGTCTTCCAGTAATGTGTGACGGATCGCAAATAAGTGGCAAATTAGGAAATTTATTTTGCAAATCAATAGCAATTTGCCATTCGGGATTATTTCTGAATTTTGTTTTTTCATACGTTGAAAATCCTCTATGTATGACGCCTAATTTTTTAATTCCAGCATTATACAAACGTTCTACTCCACCAATCCATAAAGACAAATCGGGGTTTACTGGGTTTTTTACCAAAACAATTTTGTCTGTATCTTTTAAAGCGTCTGCAATTTCCTGAACTGCGAACGGATTTACAGTTGTTCTTGCACCAATCCACAACACATCAATATCATGTTCTAGCGCCAACTTTACATGATTAGCATTGGCAACTTCAGTAGCCATTAGCAAACCGGTTTCCCCTTTTGCTTTTTGTAACCATTTGAGTCCGATTTCACCGACACCTTCAAATCCACCCGGACGAGTTCTTGGTTTCCAAATACCTGCACGAAAGATTGACACATCAGAATTTTTCAATTCGTGTGCGATTTTCAAAACTTGTTCTTCGGTTTCTGCACTGCAAGGACCAGCAATAACTAATGGGTGATTTAATTCAAAATCTACCAACCATTGTTTATGTTCTTTTGTAATTTCCATGGTTTTTAAAATAAAAAAATCCCGAAAAATTCGGGATTCACTGATTTATATCTAATATATAGTAATCCCTAGCGAAATATTTTCCACCAAGTTGCTACCATATTTAATTTGTTGCTTAACATCGATACAAATATATAAAATTTTTAATAACTTAAACTGACTAAGCCATTATCTTGTACAATTATTTGCCCAGTTATTCCGTTAGAATCTTCTGAAAGCAAGAAACAAGCAGTTTTTGAAACATCAATTGGATTTAAAATTCGTTTTAAAGGATGTTTAGCTGTCATATTTTCTCTAATCTGATCTGAACGTAAAATGCCAGCAGCTAAAGGTGTATCGATTAAAGAAGGTGCAATGGCATTCACTCTAATTTTTGGTGCAAATTCTGCAGCTAAACTTTTTACCAATCCTTCTACTGCTCCTTTTGCAGCTGCTATACTTGCGTGATATGGCATTCCAGATTGTACCGCAACCGTACTAAACATAACCACACTAGCTTGTTCCGACTTTTTTAAAGTTGGCAAATAATGCTGAAAAGCTTTTAGTGCTCCGAAAAAATTCACATTTAAATCGGCATTAAAATCTTCTAAACTCAGACGGTTAAAAGGTTTTAGATTGATGCTTCCCAAACAATACACCAAACCATCAATAGTTTCAATTGTGGGTAATTCTCCAGTTAAAGCATCTAATTGGTGCCAATTTCCGTTAAAAGAATAAGAAGGTTCTGAACGTGAAATGACGTGACAAAAATTTCCTTTTTCAGATAATTCTTTTACAATTTGCTCACCGACACCTTTGCTTCCGCCAATAATTAAGTAGTTTTTCATAGATATTATTTTTTGTACCACAAATTCACAAATTTTTAAATTTGTTAAATTCTATTCGAATTTTCGTCAATTACTAACAAATTAAAATTTTATAACTCGTAGCTAATCATTTAAGTTAATTTTATAATTTTACAATTAATAGTGTAATTCTAATTTAAATATTTTTCAAAATCGTTAATCCTTACTTTTGCTTTGATATCAAACATTAAATTGTATAAGCCAAAAAATGTACGATTCACATATATGAAATGTTTAGAACCTCTGTTTCCGTTCATTTTTCTTAATGTTTTATCGTTTGCAAACTTTTCACTTAAAACTGCAATTTGCGCTTGAAATTCAGGTTGTGCAAAATCGAAAATTTCGGATTGAATAGGTTGTGTAAATACGCTTAACAATTCATGGAACATTTCTGTAAAAAATTCCAATTCTTTAGGTTTATCAGTAGATTTTAGGATTTCTAATTCGAACAATTTTTTTGTAAAATAATCCATATTTTTCAATGATTCTGGTGTAGAAACTTCAAAATAAGGTACATAAAAATCATTTGGAATTTCTTTCATACAACCGAAATCAATCGCAATTAAATTATCGTTTTTATCTACTAAAAAATTTCCAGGATGCGGATCGGCATGAAATTTTTTCAATTGATGAATTTGGTACATGTAAAAGTTCCATAAGGTTTGCCCCACTTTATCGCGTTGTTCTTGACTTGCATTACTAGAACAAAATTCAGACAAATGGATTCCGTTCATCCAATCCATGGTTATAATTTTATCTGACGAAAGTTCAGGATAATAATGTGGGAAAAGTAAATTCTCAATTTTCTCACAATCTTGAATCACTTTCATCGATTGCGAAATTTCTAATTTATAATCGGTTTCTTCCGTTAATTTGTCTTCAACTTCTTGAAAATACTCGTCTGATGTACCTTGTAAATTAAACATTCTTATTGCAATGGGTTTCACCAAAGCAATATCAGATCCAATACTTTCGCGAATGCCTGGATATTGAATTTTAACTGCTAATTCTTTTCCATTTTTCTTCGCTTTATGCACTTGACCGATACTTGCAGCGTTTATAGAATCAGGAGAAAATGTATCAAATAATTCTTCTGGATATTTTTTAAAATACGTTTTAAAAGTTTTACGAACTAAAGGCGCTGACAAAGGCGGAACAGAAAATTGCGACAACGAAAACTTATCTGTATAAGATTGCGGCAACAAGTTTTTTTCCATGCTTAACATTTGTGCCACTTTTAAAGCACTTCCTTTTAGTTCTTTTAACCCATCATAAATATCAGTAGCATTATTTTCGTGCAATTTATCTTTAGTTAAAGACGGATTGATTACTTTTTCGCCATAATATTTTAGGTAATTTCCTCCAACTTTCACTCCAGTTGTAACTAATTTTGTTACACGCTCTATCTTTCCTGTTGGAATACTGTCTATTTTTTTCATTATATTTTGTTGAATTTATGATTTGGAAAACATGCCATTCATTTGTTCTTTCCATAAAAATTTTCCAAAATCAACAATACTTTGAGTTGGAATATTATAGGCTAAATCGAAACTTGCTTTTACTGATTTTTCAATGAAGATGTCTGTTTTTTCAAAATTGGCCGATTCGTCTTTCATCCAAAAATTGAAAATCGAAAGAAATTGCAACCAAGAAGCTTCTTGTAAAACTTTATCCTGAATTTTCACAACCGTTTCTTGTTCAATTTTAATCGGTTTGTCTAAAACGGTTAATGCATAATCTAAATATACTTCTCTAAGTTTTGATAATTTCCCTAAGTTTTTCATTGCATTTTTATTCTCTTTTAATAAATGCATGATAAAACTTCTGTTGGCAGTTGCCATTTCGAAAAAGGTAAAGTAAAAAGCAGACAATTTATTGGCACTGTCATACGTTTGAAAAGCTTCATTTTTTTCTAGTAATTCAAGTGTATAAGTAAACATAGATACAAAATATTGCTTTTCTAAAAACTCAAACGAAGCAAAAAACTGATAAAAATCGCTTTCATCCATACCATTTAGTTTGGCGAATTCGTATACAGAATTTGGTTTTTTACCATGAGTTAAACAATAATCTGTGTAAGCAGAAACAATTAAATCTTCTGAAATTGTTTTCTTTTTTTTTGGTGCAGCCATATCATTCTAATTTTGTTTAACAAATATACAAAAAAAGTAAACAATAAAATCAATATTAACTAAAAATTATTAATTAAAGAATTGATTTAAATCATAAGGTCACATAAAAGTTGAGTCAAAAATTAGAGGTTCTACTTTAATTTAATACTAATTATCATCTTTGAAACATAAATTTTCAAATTCAGAAAAAATATAATTTGTGAATTTTTAGCAAATCTGCGAAAAGCAATAAAAATTAAATTATTTATATCGAACTCCTATAATTTTATTATTTTTGTTGAAAACAAGATTATGTCGATAGAAGTAAAAAAAATTACTAAAACTTACGGAACTCAAAAAGCGTTAGATAACGTAAGTTTTTCTGTAAATAAAGGTGAAATTGTAGGTTTTTTAGGTCCGAATGGTGCTGGAAAATCGACATTAATGAAAATATTGACTACCTATTTAACAGCAGATGAAGGCGAAGCTACAGTTAATGGTTTTGATGTAACTACAGCACCAAAAAAGGTACAACAATCGGTTGGATATTTACCAGAACACAATCCGTTATACTTAGATTTATATGTTCGAGAATATTTAGAGTTTAGTGCAGATGTATATCAAACAGAAAAATCTAGAATTCAAGAAGTTATTGAATTAACTGGTTTAACTCCAGAATGTCATAAAAAAATAGGAGCGCTTTCTAAAGGTTATCGTCAACGTGTTGGATTAGCAACAGCATTATTACACAATCCAGATGTTTTGATTTTAGATGAGCCCACTACAGGATTAGACCCAAATCAGTTGGTTGAAATAAGAGAACTAATTAAGAATATTGGAAAAAACAAAACCGTATTTTTATCTACACATATTATGCAAGAAGTGGAAGCGATTTGTGATAGAATTATTATAATTCACAAAGGTCAAATTGTTGAAGATGCACAATTAGCTGATTTAGGAAAAAATTTAGAAAAAGTTTTTAGAGAAAAAACAAAAACACTTTAGATGTTAATTGTATAAAGTTTTATTTGAATGAATGAAACCCATTATAAAAAAAATATCTTCATTTCTGAAGATATTTTTTTTAAAATAAAACTAATTTTTTTCTTGGTAAGTAATGTATTTATTTCTTAATCGTGTAAAATCGTTATACAATTCTGCAATAGTTATAGAAGATAAATCGGCATCTAAAACTTTACTATAAATAATATCTTCTTCTGTTAATCCGAATTTTTTTATTGATTTTTTTAATGTTTTAACTGCTTTTTTGGTCTCATTATTTTTGTAATAGCAATTGGCCATTTCGAAATAAATTTCTTTCATCTCGGCATCTGTAGCAGTTTTTACAACCTCGTTATAAGATTTAATGGCCTCAGAATATTCTTTATTTAATGCATACTGTCTGGCTTCTGATAAAAGCAAATCTTTATCTTTAGCAATTGTTATTTGGCAAGCAAATAGCATAACGAATAGGTAGGTAATTTTTCTCATAACACATTTGGTTTTGAATTATATATCTAAAATTAGGCATATTAATTTTACCCACCAAATTTTCACTTGTCGATTATATGTGTTTTTGAACGATAGGAGTTTGCATTTCGTCGATTATTTTGACTATTCATCAATATTTGTAAATCTAAAGATGAAACTTTGAATAAAAAACAGCATTTAATTCAAAAAACAAACAATCTGATAAAAATGCAAAAAATAAAAAAAAAACAAATACCTCATTAAATTCTTACAAACTTAATGAGGTATTCTTAGTAATATGTAAAAAAATTATTTACTTTTCAATTCCACTACGTTATTTTCAACATAAATATCAACATTATTTAATCTTTTAACAAATTGCTTTCTTAAAGCTGTGTATTCTGGATAAATATCAGCCCATGCAACTTCAAACAATTTTTTATCCAAAACTGGACTAGTTTCTAAATCTTCTTTGGTAACTCCGTATTTCGAAATCGTTTCTTTTATTACCTTGAAAGCCATATAGTTGTTGTTATCTAAAAAATAACAATTTGCTACTTCGAAATATACATCCTTTAAATTAACTGCTTCATTTTTAAACATCTTAATATAAGAAACATATTCTTTTATGGCTTTGTCGTAATTTTTATTTTCTTTAGATTCTCTTGCTTGATTAAGGACAACGTCTCTGTCATTTGAATATCCTAACTGAAATGATAAACTCAAGATTAAGATGATTACTAATTTTTTCATTGTTTAGAATTTAGGGGTTTTATTTACAAAGCAAAATTATATAAAACTTGATTTGGGCTCTAATTTAATCGACACAAACACAAAAAAAACGATTAAATACAATTTAACCGTTTTTAAGCACAACTTATAACATCTTAATTTACAATGCTTTACAAGGTGTTAAAATATTTTACTAGCAATAGCTTTGATATTTTCGGCTTTACCCATTGAGTAATAGTGCAATACTGGAATTCCAGCTGCAACCAATTCGGCGCTTTGTTGAATACACCATTCAATTCCGATTTGCTTCACAGCTTCGTTATCTTTTGCTTTTACCACTGCCATAATTAAATCGTCTGGTAATTCTAAACTAAAACGATGTGGAATTAAATTCAATTGTTTTTTTGTAGCAATAGGCTTCAAACCAGGAATGATAGGAACAGTAATTCCAGCTGCTCTGCATTTTTCTACAAAATCGAAGAATTTTTTATTATCGAAAAACATTTGCGTAATGATGTAATCGGCACCATTTTTAATTTTCTGTTTTAAGAAATGAATGTCGCTATCTAAACTTGGAGCTTCCATGTGTTTTTCGGGATAACCTGCCACTCCAATACAAAAATCGGTTTTAGAAGAATTTTGCAAATCAGCATCTAAATAAATCCCGTTATTTAAATCGTGAATTTGAGAAACCAATTCTGAAGCAAAAGCATGACCTTCTTTTTCCGGTTTGAAATAAATTTCACTTTTAACCGCATCACCTCTTAGCGCTACCACATTATCAATACCCAAGAAATCTAAATCTATTAATAAATTTTCAGTATCTTCTTTGGTAAAACCACCACATAAAATATGCGGAATGGCATCTACATTATATTTGTTTTGAATTCCGGCACAAATACCAACTGTTCCGGGACGTTTTTTTACAATTTTCTTTTGAAGAAGTCCGTTTTCTAATTCTTTAAATTCGTATTCTTCACGATGATAAGTAACATCAATAAATGGTGGATTGAATTCCATTAACGGATCGATACTATCAAAAATTGATTGAATATTTTGCCCTTTTAAAGGCGGTAATATTTCAAAAGAAAACAAAGGTTTTCCGTTGGCGTTTTCTATATGTTCGGTTACTTTCATCGTTTTATTTTGTTTCAAGTTTCAGGTTTAAGTTTCAGGTTTTTAAACTTTAATTCTGAAACAACTATTTTTAATCTGTTATGTTTGGGGCTAACCATTTTTCGGCTACTTCATTTGAAACGCCTCTTCTTTTAGCATAATCATCCACTTGATCTTTTTTAATTTTCCCTAATCCGAAATATTTACTTTCAGAATTGGCAAAATAATAACCAGAAACCGAAGCTGCTGGCCACATCGCCATACTTTCGGTTAATTTAACTCCAATATTTTCTTCCACTTTCAGAATTTCCCAAATGGTTGGTTTTTCTAAATGGTCTGGACAAGCTGGATAACCTGGCGCAGGTCGGATTCCTTTATAATTTTCTTTAATTAATTCGTTATTGGATAAATTTTCATCTGAGGCATAACCCCAAATTTCTTTACGAACTTGTAAGTGTAAATATTCTGCGAAAGCTTCTGCTAATCTGTCGCCTAAGGCTTTGGTTAAAATCGAATTATAATCGTCTAATTGACTTTCAAATTCTGCTGCTTTTTCATCTACACCAAAACCAGTTGTAACACAAAAACAGCCAATATAATCTTGTTTGTTGCTATCTTTTGGCGCAATAAAATCAGCTAAAGCCAAATTAGGAGCGCCTGCTGTTTTTTGTGATTGTTGACGTAACGTTAGAAATTGAAAATTAGAAGTTGGAAGTTGGACTTCGATATCATCATCATTTACTGTATTTGCTGGAAATATTCCTAAAATACCTTTCGCTTCAAACCATTTTTCTGAAACGATTTGAGCAAGCATTTTTTGAGCATCTTTGTATAAGTCTGATGCTTGTTCCCCAACAACTTCATCAGTTAAAATAGCAGGAAATTTCCCAAATAATTCCCACGATTGAAAAAACGGCGTCCAATCGATAAAATCAACTAGTGCAGAAAGTTCCACCTCAACAATTTTTGTTCCTATAAAATTAGGTTGTATCGGTTCGAAAGCGTCCCAATCGATTTTGAATTTATTTTTTCGAGCTTCTTCAATGGTCAGAAAATTTTTCTCTCTGGCTCTGTTCAAATAGCCTTCACGTAACGAATCGTATTCCTCTTTTAATGCTGATGAAAAATCAGCTTTAGTTTCTGAATTCAATAAATTAGAAGCGACAGTTACAGCTCGAGAAGCATCATTTACATGAACTACTGTCGCTTGATATTCTGGAGCAATTTTCACAGCCGTATGCGCACGTGAAGTAGTCGCACCACCAATCATCACTGGAATTTTGATATTTAACTTATCCATTTCTTTAGCCAAATACACCATTTCATCTAACGATGGCGTAATTAATCCACTTAAACCAATAATATCAACATTTTCCTTAACAGCGGCTTCAATAATTTTTTCTGGCGGAACCATCACACCTAAATCGATGATTTCGAAATTATTACACGCCAACACTACCGAAACAATATTTTTACCGATATCGTGCACGTCTCCTTTTACGGTAGCCATTAATACTTTTCCGGCTGACGAAGAAGCGGTGTCGTCTTTTTCTGCTTCAATAAAAGGTAATAAATACGCCACGGCTTTTTTCATCACACGAGCAGATTTAACTACTTGTGGCAAGAACATTTTTCCACTTCCGAATAAATCGCCCACTACATTCATTCCGTTCATTAAACTGATTTCGATGACTTCGATAGCTTTCTTAGCATGTAATCGGGCTTCTTCTACATCAATTTCAATAAATTCATCAATCCCTTTTACTAAAGAATGTGTTAATCGTTCTTGAACTGATTCATTTCGCCATTCGGCAACCGCTTTTTCGTTCGACTTGATATCGCCTTTGAAACTTTCGGCTAAGTCTAATAATCTTTCAGTAGCGTCTTCTCTTCTATTTAAGAGCACATCTTCTACATGCTCTAGTAAAACCTTATCAATTTCATCGTAAATTTCTAACATTTCTGGATTTACGATTCCCATTGTCATTCCATTTTGAATGGCATGATATAAAAAAGCTGAATGCATCGCTTCACGCACTTTATCGTTTCCGCGAAAAGAAAACGAAACATTACTTACTCCGCCCGAAATGTTAGCATACGGCAAGTTTTCTCGTATCCATTTTGTGGCTTGGAAAAAATCTAGAGCATTTAATTTATGTTCGTCCATTCCCGTAGCAACAGGGAAAATATTTGGATCGAAAATGATGTCTTCGGCTGGAAAACCGACTTCGTTGACTAAAATATCATAACTTCTTTTACAAATCTCAATTCTTCGTTGATAGGTATCAGCTTGTCCGACTTCATCAAAAGCCATAACAATTACAGCTGCACCATAGCGTTTGATTAATTTAGCATGATGAATAAATGTTTCTTTTCCTTCTTTTAATGAAATAGAATTTACAACAGCTTTTCCTTGCACAACTTTTAAACCTGCTTCGATGATCTCCCATTTCGAGCTATCTATCATAACAGGAACACGAGCAATATCTGGTTCGGCAGCAATTAAATTTAAGAATTTTGTCATCGCATAGACGCCATCTAACATGCCTTCATCCATATTGATATCGATGATTTGCGCGCCACCTTCAACCTGATTTCTAGCAATATCCAATGCCTCTTCATAGTTTTCTTCTTTAATTAATCGAAGAAATTTACGAGAACCCGTTACGTTTGTTCTTTCACCCACATTTACGAAAATCGACTCTTCGGTAATGAAAAGTGGTTCTAAACCTGAAAGTTGTAAATTTATTTTATTATTTCTTGACATCTTTTTCTACGCTTGTACTTTTTAATTAAAGTACATTATTTATTTTCCTATAATTTTCAGCAACTTCCTTCCAGAAGATTTTGCTTTGCTTATAATATTTTTTAAATTTTAATATCGTTTTTTTCATGATAGACTTTTTACCATTCATTTAGAATCATAAAAAGCTAAATGAATTTTTTAAACAGATTTTCTAGGTTGAAATTCGGCTGCAACCTCAGCAATTAATTGGATATGCTCTGGAGTCGTACCACAACAACCACCAATAATATTAACTAAATTATCTTGCAAATATTCCCGAATAAGTACTTGCATTTCTTTTGGTGTTTGGTCATATTCTCCAAAAGCATTTGGCAAACCTGCATTAGGATGTGCAGAAATATTTAACTGCGTATGATGTGCTAATCTTTTCAAATAAGGTTTTAGTTGATCGGCTCCTAACGCACAATTGAATCCCACACTTAATAATGGAATATGTTGAATGGAAATCAGAAAGGCTTCTACGGTTTGACCAGATAACGTTCTACCAGAAGCATCTGTAATCGTTCCTGAAACCATGATGGGAATATCTAAATTCCGTTCTTCTTTGACTTCTTCAATGGCAAATAATGCAGCTTTTGCATTGAGAGTATCGAAAATCGTTTCTACTAAAAGTACATCTGAACCACCATCAATTAGGGCATTGACTTGCTGTTTATACGCAATTCTTAAATCGTCAAATGTTACCGCACGATATCCTGGATCATTTACATCTGGCGACATAGAAGCGGTTCTGTTGGTTGGTCCGATAGAACCTGCTACAAATCTTGGTCGCTCTGGATTTTTGGCTGTAAATTCATCCGCTACTTCTCTAGCAATTTTAGCCGATTGATAATTTAATTCGTAAACCAAATCTTCCATATGATAATCGGCCATACCAATAGTAGTTCCAGAAAATGTATTCGTTTCTACAATATCAGCACCAGCTTGAAAATACAAACGGTGTACTTCTTTAACGGCTTCGGGTTGGGTTAACGACAACAAATCGTTATTTCCTTTTAAAGGATGCGGAAAATCTTTGAAACGTTCGCCACGAAAATCTTCTTCTTCAAATTTATTGCGTTGCAACATGGTTCCCATAGCGCCATCTAACACAAGAATCCTTTCCTTAATGGCTTGGTAAATAGTACTTTTTTTGGTTAAAGCTGCTGTGCTCGTATCTGACATTTTGTTTTTTTTAAAGTATAAATTATAGCAAGTGTACACGGGCTAAATTGTAGCGAGTGTAAACTTTATATTGGTATCAGCGAAAAGTGGTGAAAATTTTCTGGTTATCTGTTTCCGATTAAAATCGAAATAGAATGTAGCACCTTCTACAAGCGTAGGGTTGCTAAGGTTTCGCAGGGTCTAATCCCTCCACCTTTCGTGATAACAATCATTATGCTTATGAACGATGCAAATGTAATAAAAAAATGTGAAATAGAAATATTTTCTATTTATTAATTAAATAATCACAAAAAATAGTTTTTTAATCACAATTAGCACATAAAAAAAGAACAAAAAACTAAAAAAACGAATTTTAAGTTATTTTTTATCAATAATTCTTAGAATATCTCCAAAAACTCCGCGAGCAGTAACTGACGCACCCGCACCTGCACCTTGAATTACGATTGGTCGTTCTCCATACGATTCGGTATAAATTTCGAAAATGGAATCGGAGCCTTTTAATTGACCTAATGCTGAGCTTTCTGGAACTGAAACTAATTTCACCTGTAACACTCCTTTGTCTTGTTGCAAATCGCCAGATAATTCTCCGATATAACGTAACACATTTCCTTTTTCTTGGTTGTCTTTTATTGTTTTATAATGAAAATCCAACAACTTTAAATTTTCTAAAAAATTGGAAGTCGTTAAAGTTCTTAATTCGACTGGAATTAAATTTTGAATCTCAATTTCACTCAATTCATTTTGTAAATCTAATTCGCGTGCTAAAATCAATAATTTTCTGGCCACATCATTTCCACATAAATCTTCACGAGGATCGGGTTCGGTAAAACCTTGTGCTATGGCTTCTTTCAACACTTCACTAAAGGGTTTGTCTTGTACAGAAAAATGATTAAAAATATAACTCAAAGTTCCTGAAAAAACACCTTTAATCTTTGTAATATTTTCTCCTGAAAGATGCAATAATTGTATCGTATCAATTAACGGCAAACCTGCACCTACATTAGTTTCGTACAAATAATTTTTCTGGTTAATTTGTAAAGCCTTTCTAACATCTTTATAAAAATCATAACTTAAAGTATTGGCAATTTTGTTAGAAGATACTACATCGAAACCATTTTCAATAAGTGTTACATAATTTTCAACAAAAACACTACTTGCGGTATTATCCACAGCGATTAAATTTTCTAAATGATTTTCTTTAGCAAATTGAATTACATCTTGAATGGTATAAGCTGCTCCATTTTTAATAATTTCCTCCTTCCAGTTTTCGTTTACTCCCGCTTTTTGAAGTACTAATTTGGTAGAATTCGCAATCGCAAATATATGCAGCTGAATTCCTTTTCTACCTTCAATATTTTTTGCAGATGATAACACTTGATTGATAAGCGTTCCACCTACTAAACCATGACCAAAAACAGCAATATTGATTTTTTTAGTTTGTCCGAAAATCTCAACATTAATCACATTCAAAGCGCGATTTAAATCGGTTTTCTTCACCACTAAGCTTACACTATTTCCTGTGATGATAGTATTGAATAAAATTGGTGTAATTTTATTCTTTATTAAAGCAGAATACAACTTATGAAAAGTACTCAAATCCTGACCCGTAATAGAAATAGCAGCGATATTTGTATCAACTGAAACCTTACTTACATCGCCAAAAAGTAGTTCTTTTGAAAATTCTTTTTCCAATCCCTGCAAAGCTTCTGTAGCCCTGTCCGAGTTAACAACGATTCCGATTCCTCTTTCCGAAGAACCTTGTGAAATGATACTTACACTAATATTATGGAGCGCCATAACACTGAAAATTCGCGCATCGATTCCTGCTTTTCCAAGCAAGCCTTTTCCTTCTAAATTTAGCAAAGAAACAGTATCTAAGACCGTTAATTCTTTTAATTCTTTGTACTTGATTGCTTTTTGTTCTGATTTTAAAATTGACATAATTAAGTTGTGTGTTTTGCGTTAATAATTGTTTTTAAAATATAGTTTAATCGTTCATATTCTATCAAGAATGCATCATGACCATGAATAGAATTTATTTCATGATACGTAATGTTCTTTGTGAGATTGCTTAACAAATTATGTGTTTTGATATTTTCATTTGGAGCGAAAAAATAATCGCTATTAATCGCTATTTGGTGAATTTTTGTATTGCTGCTTAGTATGAAATTTTGCAAATCTTTTTCCGAATAACTTTCACCAATAGTCTTTAAAAGATGATTCATTAATTTGTAGGCACTTAATTGAAATCGACCTGCTAATTTTTCGCCATGATGCAGCAACCAGGATTCAACCTTATAACTATCCTGATTGCCATTCTTTTCTGAGTTAAATTTCGCGGTTAACGATTCTGGTGTTCGATATAAAAGCATCGCATGCAATCTGGCATCATGAATTGGATTGATTGAATGATTCAGAATCGCATCTTGTACTAAAACATTTCCAATTAGCCAATCATTAGCTTTCCAATTTGTGGCAATGGGAATAAGATTTTGAATAGATTTTGGTTTTATAAAAGCCATTTCCCAAGCGATAGCACCGCCTAAACTACCACCAATGACTGCAAAAAGTTGTTCTATTTTTAAATATTCTAACCCTTTCCAAAAGAGAGACGCGATGTCTTTAGTCGTAAAACTTTTATAGTTTTCAATTAAATTCTCAGGAATTTCATCGTACCCATTTCCTGGAATATTGAAGGCGATTATGGTAAATTTTTGGGGATCTATTACTTTATTTTCCCCCACAACTTCTTTCCACCAACCGTTTTCACCAGCTACATTTGAATTTCCTGTTAATGCGTGATTGACAATTACTATTGGCGCCATTCCAATTGGCAAACCAAAAGTTTGAAAGGATAAATTGATTCTACAAACCTCACCAGATTGAAGTAAAAAATTTGATATTGTTATATTTTGTACTGTTTTCATTTATTTTAAACTATTGTTGTTTTTTTAAAACATTGCGCTTTTCCTTAATATTCTGAAACAAGTTCAGAATAAAAAAACCCTTTTGAACGTTTGCCAAAAGGGTTTTTAGTTGAACTAATACTAAGATTACATCTTCCGTTTTTGGCAATAGTTTTCACGCATACTAAACATTGTACGCATTTTCATTGTTGTGTAGTTTATGGTTTGGATTGTTTGTTTCATCTTTAAAATGTGTTATTTATAAAATCTGGTAAAAAAAAACCTCTACAAATTGCAGAGGTTAAATCTTATAACTTTTAAAATATTTAAAATCATACAATACTAGCCCGCTGCGAAAGGTTCCACATCATAAAGCGCATATTGTCAATTATTAAATTCATTTATATTGATTTTGATATGGCAAATTTAGAATAATTTTCTGTAAAATAAAAATTAGTAGATAATTTATCTAAATTTTATTATTTTGATGTTTAAAAATAGATTTTATTTCGTAAATTATATCTCTGAAGCAAAAATAATTCTATGAAACAGAAAAATTTAGTTTATACAATTTTCAATAACATTCTCAAACTAAAAACAATTACCAAAAACGCCACTAATAACATGGCCGTTTTTTGAGGTAATTTCCCAGTTAGTTTAGCTGCAATTGGCGCTGCGACAGCACCACCAATAATCAAACCAGCAATAATATACCAGTGACTTACTCCGATTGATGCAAAAAAGGTAATGGATGCGGCCATTGTGACAAAAAATTCAGCTAAACTTACTGTTCCAATAACATATTTAGATTTTTTACCTCTTGACAAAAGTGTTGATGTTACAATTGGTCCCCAACCACCACCACCAAAAGCATCTAAAAAGCCGCCAGCAAAACCTAACCATCCAGTATTTTTACTTTTTCTATTTGGAATTTGTTTTCTGATGGCGATTCTCAACAAACTAAACCCCATAATCATGGTATAAGTTGCTAAAACGCCATATGTAATTTTTTCATATTTATTGCCTAAATACACTAATAATAAAGCACCAGATACCGCGCCAATAACACCAGGAATAACCAACCAACAAAGTAGTTTTTTGTTTACATTCCCAAATCTGTAATGCGAAAAACCACTGATTCCGCTTGAAAACATTTCTGCTGTATGGATACTTCCGCTTATAGCTGGCAATTTTATCCCTAACAACATCATACTTGTAGAACATGTAATTCCATAACCTAAACCCACCGCACCATCTACCAATTGTGCAAAAAAACCAACTAATAACATTCCGAAAAAAACATTTGGAACTTGGCTTGAATATTCTTTAACTTGATCGATTGAAATTACACCTGAAAGTCCGTATCCAAAGAAAATAGCAAAAAATAAAAGCGTTAATTGAAACGTTAAATTTTTATATTTCTTTTTTTCTGAATTTTTCTTTTCAAATACGGCAGTAACTTCATTTAAAACGGCTAATTTTTCTTTAAAATCTCCTTTTTGTTGGTTTCTAAATGTATTCAACTGCAGAATAGTTTCATCAATTTCATCGGGAATAACTTCTGTGAAATATTCTCGCATTCTTTTGGCTAAAACAGGCGATTTCCCATTGGTAGAAATGGCAATTTTTAGATTCCCTTTATTTACAATCGAACCCAAATAAAAATCACATAAATCGGGTTGATCGGCGGCATTCACTTTAATTCCTCTTGCTTTGGCTAACTCACGTACTTCTTTGTTTACCTTAGGTTGATCAGTTGTAATAATTACAAAATCTTTATGTTCTAGGTCTGCCACTTCAAAAGGGCGTTCAAAACAAGTAATAGTTGAATGTATCTTAATTATTTCTCTCAACTTAGGATGCAAAAGCGGCGCAACAATTACGATATGAATGTGCGGATTTTGCTTTAATAAGGTTTCTGTTTTTTCTAAACCGACATTTCCGCCACCAACAATTAAAAATTGTGCGGTTTCTGTTTTTAGAAAAACTGGAAATAATGTATTAGTCATTTTTTTTATTTTTAAAATAGATGTTATGGAAAATAGACAATCTTAAAATATCTCTATCATAAAAATCGGTTCCTGTTTTTTGTTGCTGAAACCAATTCATATATCCTAATTCTACACCATATGAATTATTTATTTTGTAATATAAAGCCGCATAAATTCTGTTTTGATCGAAGGTATTATTAACGATTTTATTTCCCATGTTTAGCATCAATTCATCTTTAACTTTTACTACTAACTCTTGATCTTTATTATTCTTCCAAAAAGAATAATCGAGACCTATTTGATAACGAAATCGAAAATTAGAAAAACGATATCCTCCAACTAATTTGTTGTTTTCCACATCATGAAAAAATCTTGCTTCTGCTTTATATCTGTGGTTAATGGTGATGAAACCCAATTTTTGTTTGTGATTAAATCCGATGTCCGGTCGTAATTCTGGAACAGTTAAATTGCTTTCAGAATTTGGATCATTCGGATTCTGCAAAAAAAACGTCAAACCTGCTGAAGTATTCCAATCTCCAGCTAATTTTCTCTCTAAATTCGACCTAAAAACCAATTGATGTTGACTTGTAGGATTGTAAAACTGACGCTGTTGAATTTCACTATTTACACTCCAATTTTCATTCCACTTAAATTGATTGTAATACCCATACCACATAAGTTGTTGTTTTTCTATTTTTTTTTGAGCAGCAACAACTTCTAAAAGCAACATAAATAGAAGTAAGACTAATTTTCTCATTTGTTCAAAATGGTTCTGTAGGCAAAATCTCCAAAGGTTTCCTGTTCTAATTTCTCATTTACATATTTTCCCAATAGCACATCTACTTCATCTAGAATTTGCGATTCGGTTTGTTTTTCTTTGTAAATAGTATTTAACCTTTGTCCGAATCTGTCGCCACCCAACATAAAATTATATTGTTCCGGACCTGTTCCTACAAAACCAAGTTCGGCCACATAAGGGCGACCACAACCGTTCGGGCAACCTGTCATTCGTATGGTAATTTCATCATTTGATAGTTGGTATTTGGCTAAAATGGGTTCGATTTTTGTAACTAAAACCGGCAAATATCTTTGTGCTTCTGCTAACGCTAACGGACAAGTTGGTAAAGCCACACAAGCCATTGAATTTTTTCGTAAAGCACTTACTTGTTTTTCTATGTTATGTTGTTGCAATAAGGCTTCCACACGAGCTTTTTTAGCAGCATCAATCTCGCCTAAAATTAGATTTTGATTTCCTGAAAAAATAAAATTATTGATGCCTAATTGCGCCAATTCGTACAAGAATTGCTTCAGTTCCGGTTTAACAACTCCGTGCTCTACAAACAACGTATAAAACCACTTTCCTTGGTGATTTTGTTCCCACCCAAAACGATCACTTCTTTCAGTAAAAACATACGCTCTTGCAGGTTCTAATTGAAATCCGATACGGCTTTCCAATTCTTTTTTAAAACCTTCCACAGTTAATTTATCTACTGTATATTTCAATCGAGATAATTTTCTGTCGACACGATTTCCAAAATCACGTTGTACCGTTAAAATTTCGTACACCGCTTTTAACGTTCTCTCTTCTGTATCTGTAAAACCAATGATAGTTCCTAAGCGAGAATACGTATTCGGATTTCCATGAGTGGTAGCCAAACCGCCACCAACAGCGATGTTAAAACCTTTCAGTACATTATTTTCGATAATGGCGATCAAACCGATATCGTTCGTAAACACATCCACATCATTACTTGGTGGAATAGCGATGGCAATTTTAAATTTTCTTGGCAAATAACGATCTTCATATAACGGATCGGCTTCAGAAGAACGTTCATAAATTTTTTCACCATCGATAAAAACCTCATAATACGATTGCGTTTTAGGCAAAAGCAAGGTTGAAATTTTATCCGCATACTCATAAATTTCTTGATGAATTGGTGAAATTTGCGGATGCGAACTCACAATAACATTTCTATTTACATCGCCACAAGCAGCAATAGAATCTAATTTTGCCGTGTTAAAAGCTTGAATAGTTGGTCGCAATTGATGTTTTAACAAACCATGTAATTGCACCGTTTGTCGGGTTGTAATTTTTAACGTTCCAGTTCCGTATTGCTCTGAAATTTCATGAGTTGCTAACCATTGTTCTGCTGAGATTACGCCACCTGGAATTCGCAAACGTATCATAAAAGAATACAATTTGTCTAATTTTTTTGCGGCTCTTTCTGCCCTTCTATCTCTATCGTCTTGCACATACATGCCATGAAACTTTACTAGGGTTTCATCGTCTGGACGCACACTTCCGGTGTGATTATCTAAATCGATACTTTCCTTTAAAGTACCTCTAAGACCATCGCTTTTGGTCTTTATATATTCTACTGCTGATAATTTTTCGCTCATTTTGTTTTTATTTTAAATGCGATAAATCGCTACGCTCCGTTAATACACGTCTTTTTGATATTTTCCTTGGTTTTCTAATGCTTCTAAAATTTGTTTGGCTTCAGCTTCTGAGACATTTCGTTCTTTTGCAATAACAGCAACAATCGCATTTTCTACATCTTGACTCATTGGATTCTTTTGTCCGCAGATGTAAATGCTGGCTCCGTTTTCTAACCAATTATTAAACTCTTTTCCTTTTTCTCTGATTCTATCTTGCACATAAATTTTTTGTTCTTGATCTCTTGAAAAAGCTGTATCCAATTTCGTTAACACACCTGTAGTAAGCCATTCTTGAATTTCTGTTTGATAATAAAAATCGTGCACGAAATGTTGTTCTCCGAAAAACAGCCAATTTTTCCCTTCGGCACCTCTAACGTCTCTTTCTGCTAAAAAACTTCTAAAAGGAGCGATTCCTGTTCCTGGGCCAATCATAATGATATCTGTATCTTCTGATGGTAGTCTGAAATTTTGATTTTTATGAATGTAAAATTCCACATCTGAATGCTGTGACAATTCAGCTAAAAATTCTGAAGCCAAACCTTTTTTTATTTCACCATTTACTGAAAACGTATTTAAATTTACTGTTAAATGCACCTGACCATCGTGTGCTTCTGAAGAAGACGAAATCGAATACAATCGTGGAGAAATTGGCAAAAGCAATGCAATTAGTTCTTCTAATTTTACCTTTTTTGGTTGGTATTTTTGGATGACATCTAACAGATTCGCTTTCTCTTCGGTAATTTCAATTTTGAACAACTTTGAAAAAGCTTCTAGTGATTTTTTTGATAAACCACGGATATTTTTGTCTTCTAAATCTGAATAGTTATTTTCATTAAAATACGCAGCGATAGCTTGAATTTCTTCTATTTTATTTTTCGGAATAATCCCTAAAGCATCGCCAGGTTCGTAACTAATTGCTTCATCCGATTCAATTTCGATGTGATAAGTTTCTTTATTAGAACCTATGTCATTTAAAACTACTTTATGACTAATTTTTCCGATATAATTTTTCTTTTGAGAAGAAGCTGTTGCAGGTGTTGGTTTTACTTCATTCGTTACATTCGAACCTAAATTCTGAAAGGCTTTTTGCAAATCCGATTCCCAGATTGAAACTGTTTCCGTAAAATCTACATCTGCTTTCACTAAAGGCAATAAACGTTTCGCCCCTTTTTCTGCTAACACTTCATCTAATAAAATTCCAGCATTACAAAACAACGGATAAGATGAATCACCTAAACCTAAAACGGCATAAGACAATTGATTTAAATGAACCGTTGAACTTTTAAGTTTTTCGTAAAACGACACGGCATTTTGTGGGAATTCGCCTTCGCCTTGTGTACTCATTATAAAAAGAACTACATTTTCTTTTTGTAGTTTATCCGCATCGTATTGCGAAACTTCGATGGCTTTGGCTTGAATTTTATTCTTTTTAAAAGAAGCTAATAAACCAGAAGCTACTTTTTTAGAATTTCCAGTTTCTGTTCCGTATACAATTAATGGTTTTACTGCTACTTGAGCCGTACTGTTTTTTTCTACAATTTCCGAAGTGCCTCCCAACCATTCTTTTGCATCTAAAAAACCTGAAAAATAGCCATTAGCCCATATCACTTCTTCTTTTGAAGCATTTTTGGTAAATTGTTGTAATAAAGTTAATTTAGTTTCAGATAGCATTTTGATACATATTTTTGTGATTATCGAAATAAGATTCGGTGGTATAATTTTCTGTGAACCATGAAAACTGATGGTGTAAATTCACCACTTTCCCAA
This sequence comes from Flavobacterium difficile, assembly GCF_011392115.1. Taxonomy (GTDB): domain Bacteria; phylum Bacteroidota; class Bacteroidia; order Flavobacteriales; family Flavobacteriaceae; genus Flavobacterium; species Flavobacterium difficile. The sequence goes on along the minus strand of NZ_JAAJBT010000001.1, from coordinate 276,633 downwards.
TGATTAATAAAGTAGGAACAAATTCAAAATTGGGTAAAGATTGTGTTTGTAAGCTTTCAAAAGAATACACAGAAGTTTTCTGATTTGGAGTTGTAGCTTGTTGAACAACTGCCATTCCTTTACTTGTTTCAATTCCGTTATTTAGTAATTGCTTTGTTAATACGTCTAAGCGTTGTCCGCTCATGTAAAACACCAAAGTATCTTCTGTAGTTGCCCAGTCTTTCCATTGTTTGGAATCCACAGTATTCAAATCATATAAGGTTAAAAATCGGACACCACGAGAATACGTTCTGGCTGTTAATGGAATACCGGTATAAGCTGCGGCACCAAAAGCAGCAGAAATTCCTGGAATGATTTCATAAGTAATCGCGTTCTTTTTAACGGCTTGTAACTCATCTAACACGTTGGAAAACAATGAGGCATCACCACCTTTTAGGCGAAGCACCAATTTACCTTGCAAAGCGTAGGCTACGAGTAAATCGTTAATGTCTTTTTGCGGTGTCCAGATGCCTTTAGAACATTGTTTACCCACATAAATAACTTCAGCCTCTTTTCGCGCATGATCCTCAATAAGTATGGGAGAAACCAATCGGTCGGTTAAAATTACATCTGCAATTTGCAGGTATTTTAATGCTTTTAAACTAATTAGATCGGGATCACCAGGACCTGCTCCTGCTAAAATCACCTTTCCTTTTTTATGTATTTGTATCATATTTCTCTTAAAATTTGGCATAGAAAGGGCTGTTCCGACCAATATCGGAAGACAAATTCTACAATAAATAATTGATTTTTAGAACAATCCTTCTATAGAAAGATAACGTTCACCCGTATCGTAATTAAACGTTAATACTACAGCTTCATCGGGTAATGTTGCTATTTTTTTGGCTACTGCCGCTAAGGAAGCACCTGTTGAAATTCCAACTAAAATCCCTTCTTGTTTAGCGATATTTCTGGTAAATTCAAAAGCTTCTTCTTTAGAAACTGGAATCACCTCATCGATAAATTCTGCATGATAATTTTCAGGAACAAATCCGGCTCCGATACCTTGTAGTGGATGCGGCGATGGACTTCCACCACTCAAAACCGGTGATAATTCTGGTTCCACTGCAATTACTTTCACATTTGGGAATTTCGCTTTTACTACTTTTGCTACGCCAGAAATATGTCCGCCCGTTCCTACTCCAGTTATAATATAATCTAGACCTTGAGGGAAATCGTTTAAAATTTCTTGTGCGGTAGTTCTTTGATGCACCACTACATTGGCTGGGTTTTTAAACTGAGAAGGCGACCAAGCATTTGGCGTTTCAGCTACCAATTCGGCAGCTCTTTCTATGGTGCCTTTCATTCCTTTTTCTCTTGGAGTTAAGTCGAAAGTTGCCCCATAAATTTCCATTAGTTTTCGGCGTTCTACACTCATAGATTCAGGCATAACTAAAATCACTTTATAGCCTTTTACGGCTGCCACTAACGCTAATCCGATTCCTGTATTTCCAGAAGTTGGTTCGATAATTACACTGTTTGGTTTTAATAAGCCTTTGGCCTCAGCATCTTCAATCATCGCAAGAGCAATTCTATCTTTTATACTGTTTCCAGGATTATTTCTTTCTAATTTTATAAATACATTTTTATTCGGACCGAATAGTTTGTTAATTTTTACAACTGGTGTATTTCCAATCGTTTCTAATATATTATTTGCTTTCATGTTATTTTAATTTCAAGTTTCAGGTTTCAAGTTATCTTAACCTATTCATTTATTTTGTTTTAAATTTTAAGTTTCAGGTTCTTAAATCACATAATTTAAGGCTTCTGGAAACTCGCTTTTCTTTTTAATTTCGATTTCACTTTTATGATAAACCAATGAATTTTCGGGAACAGAATGTGTTAACCAAACATTTCCCCCAATCACAGAATTGACTCCAATGGTAGTTTTTCCTCCTAAAATTGTAGCATTGGCATAAATCGTAACATTATTTTCAATGGTTGGATGCCTTTTGGCAGAAGTGTTGTCTTTTGCAACGGATAATGCGCCTAAAGTTACACCTTGATAGATTTTTACGTTGTTTCCAATTTTTGTGGTTTCACCGATTACGATACCAGTTCCGTGATCGATAAAGAAATTTTCTCCAATTTCTGCACCCGGATGAATATCGATTCCTGTTCTGCTGTGCACATATTCTGTGATAATTCTTGGAATAATTGGAATATTTAGTTTCCAAAATACATTAGCAATACGGTAAGCTGTAATGGCAAAAAAACCAGGATACGCTAACAAAACTTCTTCTTTAGACTTTGCTGCTGGATCAAAATTGACAATCGTTTCTAGGTCGTTAATAAGCACAAAATGAATTTGCTCTAAGCGATCAAAAAAATAATTTGAATTTACAATCACCTGATGCGTGTCGTCTGTCACTTTTGCTAAAACATCTTGCAACTGCAAGTGCAACAACTTTTCTTTATTTTGAAAAAACCTGTAATTATGATGCTCTTGATTGATGTCGAACAACCAATTTATCAAGGCATCAACCCAAATTTCAACCTGATTTTTGTTGATTGGGTTTTTGGTTCTTTCCTGATTTCTGATGTAAATAGAATAAGACATTTTATAAAAACATTAAAGCTGCTACGGTATTATTACTAGTTTCGTCAATTAAAATCGCATTACCCGATTTTGGATTTTTATCAAAAGCATCGTAAAACAAAGGCTGATTGGTTTTTAAACTAATTTGTCCGATATCATTTAATTTAATTTCCGTTTCTTTAGTAAATTCCCATTCGTTGATGTTCCATTTTTGGTTCACTTCTTGAATTTTCACACGAACATTTTTAAAACGATGTTTTAACAAATAGGTTTTTCCAATTTGTAATGGTTCATTGTCTAACCAAGAAATCCAAGTATGAATTTGTGTAGATTCTTTTGGTAATTGATGGTATAAAACGATAGCATCACCCCGACTGATATCAATATTGTTTTCAAAATGCAACACAATATTATCACCAGCTTTCGCTACTTGAACGCTTTCTAAATTCTTCTCAATTTTTACAATTTTAGTAGCCATATTTGCTGGCAAAACAATTACGGTATCTCCAACTTTATACGTTCCACTTAACACCAAGCCTGCATAACCGCGATAATCATGATGCGCATCATCTTTCGGACGAATTACCCATTGTACTTGAAATCTTGAGTCTAAATCTTCAGTAGTTTCAATTTCAATGGCTTCCAAGGTTTCTAATAACGCTTTCCCTTCGTACCAACTAGTACGTTCAGATTTTGACACAATATTATCTCCGATTAAAGCACTAACAGGAACATAATGAATTTCATTAAACAATAATTCTGATTTGATGGCTTCGAAATCCGTTTTAATTTGATTGAAAACCGTTTCAGAATAATTGAGCAAATCGATTTTATTAATCGCGATAATTGCTTTTTTTATTCCCATTAACGATCCAATACTTGCATGACGTTTCGTTTGTTCTGTAATACCTTTTCGTGCATCGACTAGAATGATAATGACATCGGAATTGGATGCGCCTGTAATCATATTTCTAGTATATTGTTCGTGACCAGGTGCATCAGCGATGATGAATTTTCTTTTCTTCGTTGAAAAATATTTGTATGCTACATCGATTGTAATTCCTTGTTCACGTTCCGCTCTTAATCCGTCTGTAATTAAAGACAAATCGATATCCACACCTTCTTGTTTGGTTTGTTTTTGCAACACCCCTAATTGATCGGTGTGAATACTATCCGAATCGTATAAAAGTCGCCCAATTAAAGTGCTTTTACCATCATCGACATTTCCTGCTGTTATAAATTTTAATGTGTTCATTTTTTTAGTTTCAAATTGTTTTTGTTTAATTCCGCTGCACTCCATTCTGTTCGGCTACGCCTCGGATCAAATTCCAGATTTCAAGTTTCAAGTTTAAAAATATCCTTGTTTTTTTCTGTCTTCCATGGCTGCTTCGGATAGTTGATCGTCTAAACGCGTTTGGCCTCTTTCACTAATTCTTGTTTGAATGATATCGTCTATGATATCTTGAACCGTTGTTGCTGTTGATGGAACTGCTGCGGTACATGTCATATCCCCAACCGTTCTGTAGCGTACTTTTTCGACAACTACTTTATCATGCTCTAGCGGTTGGATAAATTTTGAAGTAGCCACCAATTTGTCTTGGTGGACAATACATTCTCTTTCATGTGCGAAATATAAGCTTGGCAATTCGATATTGTATTTTTGAATGTAATTCCACACGTCTAATTCGGTCCAATTGCTAATTGGGAACACGCGAACATTATGTCCTTTTTTGACTTTTCCGTTTAAGATATCCCATAATTCGGGGCGTTGTAATTTGGGATCCCATTGTCCGAAATCGTCTCGAACTGAAAAAATTCTTTCTTTTGCTCTGGCTTTTTCTTCATCGCGTCGTGCGCCACCGATACACGCATCAAATTCATTTTCTTCGATGGCATCTAAAAGTGCGTAGGTTTGTAAGGCATTTCTTGAAGGAAAACGACCCGCAGTTTCCTTCAAATTGTATTTTTTAATGCTGTCTTCAACTGAAGCTACTATTAATTTTTCGCCAATTTGGTTTGCTAAATAATCTCTAAATTCAATCGCTTCAGGAAAATTATGACCGGTATCGATATGTACCAAAGGAAACGGAAATTTACCAGGTCGAAAAGCTTTTAAAGCCAAATGCACCAATACGATTGAATCTTTTCCGCCTGAAAAAAGCAAGGCTGGTTTTTCAAATTGTGCGGCTGTTTCACGAAGGATATAAATGGCTTCGTTTTCTAATTGTTCTAGATAATTATATTTCTGACTCATATTTTTTGTTTCGAATTGTTATTGTTTTAAGTTTTTTACCTTTTTTTTATTTATGTAATCCACATTCTTTTTTGGATTGCTCTTCCCACCACCAACGACCAGCTCGGAAATCTTCACCTGGTTTTATAGCTCTAGTACACGGCGCACATCCAATACTAATAAAACCTTCATCGTGTAATGGATTATAAGGAACAGCATTTTGTTTTAAATATTCCATTACTTCATCAGTTGACCAATTTAGAAGTGGATTGAATTTGAACAGTTGTTTTTCTTGATCCCATTCTATTTCATTTAACCCATTTCTGTTATTAGATTGTTCTGATCGTAAACCCGTAATCCAAATTGTTGCGTCTTCCAAAGCCCGATTTAACGGTTCTACTTTTCGAATGAAACAGCATGTTTTCCTTAAATCCACTGAATTGTAAAAAGCGTTAATTCCGTTTTCATTGATGTACCTTTCAATGGATTCTGAGTTCGGATAAAAAGCTTTTACTTTGGCATTGTATTGCAATTGTGTTTTATCCCATACCGAATAAGTTTCAGGAAAAAGTCGACCTGTATCTAATGTAAACACTTCAATATTTTCAATGTTTTGCGAAAAAATAGCGTGAGAAACAACTTGATCTTCCATTCCGAAACTAGTTGAAAACACTATTTTACCTGGAATTAAATTAGATATTTGTTTTAATTTTTCTTCTAACGTTTTACTTTCAGCTACTATTTTTAATAATTTTTCTTTCATTTTGATTTACTTTTAAATAAAAAAGCTCCTTCTATTTGAAGGAGCTCTTATACCTGTTTTGAATTATATTCATACCAAATTAGTGCTCCTTTTGGAAAAAGCAACCACAGCAAATTAAAGTTGAAACTGTATTATTATTTGATTTTGAATTCATTTTTTGGTTTGTATATGATTAAAAAAAAAGCCTCTGCAAAACAGAGGCTTTTAGCTATTTTATATATTTAAAATTAGGCAATAGGCTACTCTGTGGAAATTTTCCCCATACAACAACACTTATTGCAAAATTTATTTGTCATTTTTGATTCATTTATGGTACAAAGATATACAAATTTTCCATGAAACCAATTTTTATAGATAAATTTTCTATATTTTGCTACTTTATGAAACTATAAACGAATAATAATCTTTAAAATTCTATTTTTACAGAATATTATTCATCATGCTGTTTTTATTGTAATTTTTTAACTTATTCTAAAATCCACTGAAAAGCTTTGACAATAGCTTCTATCGGCTCTGTTCCAACAGAAATTCGCAATAAATCCGGATTGATTCCCAATTCACTGAGTTGACTTAAACCTTCTGCCGATTTTAAATACTCATAATGAGCCAAATACACGTAAGGCATTGCTAATGTAAATTCAGTTCCTAAACTAGGGCCTTTCGCTATTTGTAACTTATCGTAATAAAATGCTAAACTTTTATCAAACACAATCGATAATAAACCCGGAACACCATTTCCTTTTTGAATTTTCGAATAGTTTTCCCCATTCGCAGTATGAAACACACTTTTTACTTCCAATACTTTTGCTTGCTTTTTTAAATATTCGTAAAGTAAAATTGTATTTTCAGAAACTTTACGAACTCTATTTTCATACTCTAATATTTCAAAACCCAACCTTTTAATTTCTCCTTCAAAAGGTGGAATTACATATTCATGAAGCAACGCAATTAAACTTCTATCTTTTGCTATAATTGCTCCTAAAAGCAAATCGGCATTACCACATGCGAATTTAGTTAGACTTTCTACTGCCACATCACAAAACGGCAAAACATCTGCACAAAACGGCGTGGCTAAAGTATTATCTACAATTAATTTAACAGAAAACCACGAACATATTTCATATAATTTAGGCAAATCTACACATTGTAAAAGCGGATTACTCACCACTTCTGTAACCATCACAGCAACACTTTCATGATGAATTTCCAGCCAATTTTCTAGTTGAACTAAATCGAAAACATTGACTTGAAGATGAAAATTTCCTTTTCTTTCGATAATTTCCATGGTATCGACATACAACCAACCCAATTGTACAATTTTTGTTTTTCTAAATTCTTGTTGAACAGCAACTAAAGCTTCAGTAGCCGCAAATAAAGCATTCATACCGCAATTAGACAAAACAATATTCTCTGAAGAAGAACCGTAAGCTTCACTTAAGGTGTTTTTAATGTTCGAAATAGCTTCCGCTTCTTCCACCGTTTCTTCCTTAAAAATTGTATCGATAACCCGCAATTCATATAAAGTTGCTTCCGCTTTTCTTGAACTAATAATCAATCCCGCATTTCTGATAAAATCTGTATATTTTTTAGCGTTTTCATCATTGGAATCTAAAATTAAAAACACATTTTCAAATTCATCTTTAATATATTCGAAAACCACTTGAAACACTTTTTCGATATTATTTTTAGCTTGAATCGAAGAAATTGGAATCAGTTTCTTTTCATCTGAAATCTGATTTTTTGCTTTGATATAATCCGTTAATTGTTTCACAAAATGATTTTGAAAAAACCTCGGATAACCCGATTTCATTACCTCAAGAACATGTGATTTTCCTTCTTCATAATCGACAACATCCTGAATTTTCGGCAAACTAACTGAAACCGCATGCGGATTATTTAAAGGAATCGTTGCGCCACATGGAATCTCATTAAAATAATTTTCAACCGTTGTACTCATTTTACACACATTTACTAGTTTCTATTTTTAAAGCTTGTTGTATATCAGCAATTAAATCGTCAACATTTTCCAATCCTACAGCAATTCTAACTGTAGCATGAGTTAGTCCTATTTTCTTTAAATCTTCTTCCGAGTAAGTAGCATGACTCATTTTTGATGGAATTTCTAATCTTGAATCTGAAGTGCCGAAAGATACTTTTTCTCCAAATAACTTCGTATTTCGAATTAATTGTTCCGATTTTTCTGCCGATTTTAAAGTGATGGTTAACACCGAAGGAATAATTTTCATCTGTCTTTTAGCCAATTCATATTGCGGATGCGAGGGCAACCCTGGAAATTTTACCTCAACAACTTCTGAAAGCGAAAGTAAAAATTCTGAAAGTTGAATGGCGCTTTGCTCTTGCGTTTTCATTCTGTATACTAAAGTGGGCAAACCTAATGATACTAAAAACACATCAAACGGACTTTGCGCTCTCCCATTTGCGTTAGAAAAATAGCATAAACGTTCTGCCCAATAGTCAGTTTTTGCTATAATAGCTCCAGCCACCACACTTCCGTGACCAGAAATAAATTTTGTGGCAGAAAACAACGAAAAATCCGCTCCTAAATCTAATGGTTTTTGGGAAGCAAATGTGGCCATACTATTATCTACCGCAAATAAAGCATTGTATTTTTTACTTAATTCTGCTACTGCTTTTAAATCTACAATTTTTAAACTTGGATTGGTTGGAGATTCACATAAAACAAGTGTTATAGCATTATTTTTCAATACATTTTCTACTTCAATTGCATCTGTAAAATCGGCATAACATGTTTTAATATTTTGTTTTTCAAGTAGAATATTTAACATTCTGTAAGTTCCACCGTAACAATCTCTTTCGACTAAAACAGTATCGCCTGATTTTAAAACCGTATCAAAAAGAAGTGCTAATGCTCCAACACCTGTATTAGTACATACACCGCCAGCACCGTTTTCTGCAATTGTAAAAATATCTTCTAAGGCATTTCTAGTTGGATTATCAGTTCTGGAATAATCGTAGTTTTTATGATTAGGAAATTGCCTTTTATGATCGAAAGTTGCGGTATTGTAAATCGGCAAATGAGTCGCACCATAAGCATCGACTAAATTGGCATGTTGAGTGATATTAGCTAATAGAGTTTCAAGTTGCATGTTGGTTGAGTTTTAAATTTTAGACAAAAAAAAACCTCTACAAAAGCAGAGGTCTATTTATATTATTATTTTAGATTTAACAAATAGAATACCCTGCGGAACTTTTCCACATCATCAATTGCATCATCATTTTATTTGTTACTATTTGCACTTTGTTGTTTTTTTTAACGAGGCAAAAATAGAATAATTTTCTAATAAAATAAATATTCTAGTTAAATTATCTAAATTTTACTATTTAAAACATAAAAATAAGAAAATAAATCTAAAAAGCAACCGTCTAGTAGATTTAAAACTAATTTAAAATTAATTTTAGATTAAACTTATTTAGTACTAAGATATTCTTCTCTTAGATCATCATAATTGTTATAGAAAAATTCCCACACAAAACTAGACACTTCTTCATTTAACGTGTTTGAATAAATAAAATCTTGCTCGGTTAAACCTGCTTTACTGATAGCAATTTTTATATAAGCCAACGTTTCTTTTTGATTGTTTAATCCGAAATAAGCGTTTGCTAATTCTAAATATACTTCTTTAGGAGCAGTTGTTTTCAATTCGTTTATATATTGTTTTAATAATGGAATTGCAGCAGCATAATTTTCAACTTTAACTAACGATTTTGCTTTTTCCAACAAAAACTCATCCTTTTCATTCGCTATTGAAAATTGACTAAAACACACCAAAACAAACATCACTACAAACTTTTTCATATCATTAACTTTTAAAACTATTATTACTTAAATCTAACTACGAAAAGAAATTAAAATTGGATTCAAAAAATAAAAAAAATAATTATTCGATTTTAAAAAACTAATTAGTAAATTTGCACAGAATTAAAAGAGGAAAAATTTGAACTGATTGCAACCTCGTAAAAAAAATGCTAAAGCAGAACTTTCTTCCTTTAGTATTTCCTTGCAATTTTTTCGGTATTATTTATATAATTTATTTTTATAATTATGGCATATTTATTTACGTCGGAATCTGTGAGTGAAGGACATCCAGATAAAATTGCAGATCAAATTAGTGATGCATTAATTGATAATTTTTTAGCATTTGACCCAGCGTCAAAAGTAGCTTGTGAAACTTTAGTTACCACTGGACAAGTTATTTTAGCTGGTGAAGTAAAGTCTTCTACTTATTTAGACGTTCAAACTATTGCTCGTGATGTGATCAAGAAAATTGGTTATACTAAGAGTGAATATATGTTCGAAGCAAATTCTTGTGGTGTTTTATCTGCTATTCATGATCAGTCTGACGATATCAATAGAGGTGTTGACAGAGCTGCTGCAACAGATTTCGAATCGAAAGCTAACGCACAAGGCGCAGGTGACCAAGGAATTATGTTTGGTTATGCTACAAACGAAACAGAAGACTTAATGCCATTAGCTTTAGACTTGGCACATAAATTATTACAAGAATTAGCAGCATTAAGAAGAGAAAATTCGGCTATTACTTATTTACGTCCGGATGCAAAATCGCAAGTAACTTTAGAATATAACGATGACAACATTCCAGTTAGAATTGACTCAATCGTAGTATCTACTCAACATGACGATTTTGATGAAGAAACAGCCATGTTAGCCAAAATCAAATCGGACATTATTACTATTTTAATTCCAAGAATTTTAGCTAAATATCCGCAATACGCACATTTATTTAATGACAAAATTGAGTACCACATTAATCCAACTGGAAAATTCGTAATTGGAGGACCACATGGAGATACAGGTTTAACAGGTAGAAAAATTATCGTAGATACTTATGGTGGTAAAGGTGCTCACGGTGGTGGAGCATTCTCAGGAAAAGATCCAAGTAAAGTAGACAGAAGTGCGGCTTATGCAGCACGTCATATTGCTAAAAACTTAGTTGCTGCTGGTGTAGCTAGCGAAGTTTTAGTACAAGTTTCTTATGCCATTGGTGTTGCCAAACCATGTAACATTTACGTTAACACTTATGGTACAGCCAATAATGGTTTATTAGATTCTCAAATTGCTGATAAAGTGGCACAATTGTTCGATTTAAGACCTTATGCTATTGAGCAAAATTTAAAATTAAGAACTCCAATTTACAGCGAAACGGCAGCTTACGGACACATGGGACGTAAAAACGAAGTAGTTACCAAAACGTTTAAATCTCCAAATGGTGACGTTAAAACTATAGAAGTTGAATTATTTACTTGGGAAAAATTAGACCGAGTTGCAGATATTAAAACTGCTTTTGGAATTTAATCTTTTCTAAACAATCATAAAAAAACCCCGATTTTTAGTTGAAAATCGGGGTTTTTTGTTTTATCTAATATCTTGATTTAAAATTAAATCAACGTACATATTAATTTTGTCTTTTAAATCTTTTCTGTGTGAAATGAAATCTAAAAAACCGTGATCTAGTAAGAACTCTGAAGTTTGAAATCCTTCTGGTAAATCTTTACCCGTTGTATCTCTGACCACACGCGGTCCAGCGAAAGCTACTAAAGCTCCTGGTTCTGCGATATTGATATCACCTAGCATTGCATAAGAAGCGGTTGTTCCACCTGTTGTTGGATCGGTACATAATGAAATGTATGGTAATCTTTCTTCAGCTAATTGTGCTAATTTTGCAGAAGTTTTAGCCAATTGCATTAAAGACTGTGCCGCTTCCATCATACGAGCACCACCTGATTTTGAAATCATCACAAATGGCAACCTATGCTTAATCGCATAATTAATACCACGTGCTATTTTTTCACCTACTACCGCACCCATTGAACCACCAATAAAGGCAAAATCCATACAGCTTACTACGATGTCGTTTCCTTTAGATTTACCTACAGCTGTTCTAACTGCGTCTTTTAATTTTGTTTTTTCTGTTACTTCTTTTAAACGGTCGCTATATTTTTTAGTATCTACGAAGTTTAAAGAATCTACAGAAGTTAAATTTGCATCTAATTCTTCAAATTCATTATTATCAAATAAAATTTGAAAATATTCAGCACTACCAATTCTAACATGATAATCATCTTCTGGGCTAACCCATAAATTTCTTTCTAATTCGTCAGAATCAACAATTTTCCCTGTTGGAGACTTATACCACAATCCTTTCGGAACATCTTTTTTATCTTCTGTTGCGGTAGTAATTCCTTTTTCTTTTCTTTTAAACCAAGCCATAATAGTAAGTTAGAAGTTAGAAGTTGGAAGTTAGAAGTTGCCTTCAAAACATAACTTTATCTAACATATTAAAAATTTATTATCTTATATTTTGTACAATTAATTTGTAAATTATAACGTGTTTACATTATTTAAATCTGCGAAAGCTTGTTCTAATCTAGTATTGAATGTAACTTCACCTTCACGCACCCATTTTCTTGGATCGTAATATTTTTTGTTAGGCACATCGCTTCCTTCTGGATTTCCAATTTGAGTTTTTAAATAATCGATATTGTTCACCATGTAATCTCTTACACCTTCAGTATATGCGAATTGTAAATCAGTATCAATATTCATTTTAATTACACCGTAAGAAATTGCTTCTCTAATTTCCTCTAAAGTAGAACCTGAACCACCATGGAAAACAAAATCTACTGGATTTGCTTCTGTATTGAATTTATTTTGAACGAATTCTTGAGAATTTTTCAAAATCTTAGGTGTTAATTTTACGTTTCCTGGTTTGTAAACGCCGTGTACATTTCCGAAAGAAGCTGCAATAGTAAAACGCGGACTCACTTTCATTAATTCTTCGTAAGCATACGAAACTTCTTCTGGTTGCGTGTATAATTTCGAGCTGTCCACATCTGAATTATCTACACCATCTTCTTCTCCACCTGTTATACCTAATTCGATTTCTAATGTCATACCCATTTTACTCATACGTGCTAAATAGGATTTACAAATTTCGATATTTTCTTCAATTGGTTCTTCAGATAAATCGATCATATGTGAAGAATATAATGGTTTTCCTGTAGCTGCGAAATGTTTTTCAGAAGCCTCTAATAAACCATCAATCCATGGTAATAATTTTTTAGCACAATGATCTGTGTGTAAAATTACAGTTGCACCATAAGCTTCTGCTAAAGTATGCACATGAATGGCACCAGCGATTGAACCTAAAATAGCTGCTTTTTCACCAGCATTAGAAAGACCTTTACCTGCATTATATTGACCACCACCATTTGAAAACTGAATGATTACAGGAGCGTTTAATTTTGCTGCAGTTTCTAAAACGCCATTTACTGTACTACTACCAGTAACATTTACGGCTGGTAACGCGAAGCCTTTTTCTTTAGCATATCTAAAAATTTCTTGAACTTGATCTCCTGTTGCAACTCCTGGTTTAATAGTATGACTCATAATGTGTTTTTTATTTTTAATAATTTATTTTGTGTTGTTGAATTTACAAAAGTAATAATTTTATTAATTCTAGAAAGGATAATTGATACCTATATTAAATACAGTTTTTGATAAATTTACATCTTTAAGCCATCTTTCTTCATAACGCTTAGCTGGATTATAAGCTTTAAACCCAAAATCGCCACGAACTACGAAAAAACCAAAATCGTAACGCAATCCGAAACCCGTTCCTAAGGCGAATTCTTCGAAAGATTTTGCTCCTTTAAATTTAAGTTTTTCATCTTCCACATTATCAAAAACATTCCAAATATTTCCCGCATCAGCAAATAATGCGCCATTTAAACTGTTAAAAATATTAAATCTATATTCTAAATTTAAAGAAAATTTCAAATTGGCTTCATTAAAATCATTTACACTAGCACTTGAACCTGGCCCTAACGAATAAGCTTGCCATCCTCTATTATCATTACTTCCACCTGCAAAATAACTTCGTGAAAACGGAACAGAATTGGAGTTCCCATAAGGAATTGCTATACCTCCAAAAAATCGGAAAGCTAAAGAACTTTTTTTGTAAAGATGTAAGTGTTTGATGTATTCTAGTTCTGTTTTTATGTACTGAGCATATTCTACACCAAAAAGTGTTCTTTTATTATTGTCGCTAAAGCCTTCATTTTTTTGTTTTGCAATTGCGTTTAAAATATTACCAGAACTTTCTATTTTGGCTTTTATATTATAAAACTGCACATCGTTAAAATCGCTTTTTGTACTTAAATTATAAGAAAAACTAGAGGATAAAATTAAGTTGTTTTCGATAAGTCTTTTTCTTCTTTCACCAATAGTGTTGATGGTTTTGAAATTTTCTTCACTTCCAACATCTATAAATCCAGCACCAACTTGATTAATAAACTCAACTGCACCTGGAAAAGTTAAATCATTCCCTAAAATTTGTCCTACATTAAAATTTGGATTAGTGTTATAAACTAATGCTAAATCGTTCAACGTATCATACGAATAATTATATACATTAAAATAATTTCCAATATTTAGATTTCTAACAAATTGTAGGTTAAACAAATCGAATCTGAATTTTTTAGTTTCGTCTTTATTTAAGCCCCAATCGTAATAGAAACTTCCGTTATAATTTTCTTTATCTAAACCGATATTGGTTTGTTTAGAGAGTCCTAAAGTAATAGATGTACTGGGTAACGATTCTTTTTTAATTATGCTCTTGGTATTAATTGGAAAGAAAATCCTTGGAAATGTCAATTTTAAATCACCTCCATATTCTAAGATGTTAAAAAAAGCATTTGTACTGTTTTTGATACTCGGATCGGTTGAAGTTCCAAGATTGCCTCGAATGGAAAAATCTAAAATTTCGGCCCCTTTAAATATATTTCTAAAAGTAATACCTGTAAATCCGGAAATACCAAATTGTTGAATGTTAGAATGGGTTAAATCGCCTTTAATGTTAAATTGATATTTTTTTAAAGGTGTTAAAACAACGTTAGCTATCAATCCTTCACCACTAGCATCTTCAACATACTGAATTTGCGGATAAGAAAAGATTTTCAAGTTGGATAAAGCCCTTGTAGTTAACGTTTTATCTTGATCACTAAACAATTTACCTTCTTCAATAAAAATAGAATTTGTTATGGCTTTGGGTTTGTATTTTAATTTTCCAGAACTGTAAAAATTATAATTTTTGTAGGCAATACTGTCAATTCCAACAACTTTTTCTTTAACTTGTTTATCTGTAAAAATGTTGACTTTATTAATTTTATACAGCTTAAAAGGTTCTGTATAGCTAGAATCGCCTTTTTTTACAATTCGATTTCCAATATTAAAAGTTAAATTTAGTGTGTTTTTAGGTTTATCTATAGTATCGGCATCAGGTTGTTTTATGTAGTTTTCCTGAAAATGATATACGCCACGATTTCTAAATTCTGTAGTAATTCTTTTTTTCTCAATTGCAATATTCTCGGCGTTATAAGAAGTTCCAGATTTTATTAAAGATCGGTTAGATATTTCCACATATAATGAATCTATAATTGGAGAATTTATATTTCTAAAAATACTATCAATTAGGTAAGGTTTTCCTGAATTGATAAGGTATGAAATTTTTACTTTTTGCTTTTTTAAAGAATCAATTTTTGAGGTTACTTTCGCATCAAAAAAACCACGATTAAAATGATATTTAAATAATCTTTTTTCAGATTTTTTTACTCTTGAAGTATCTAAAATAGAAGGTGCTTCTCCAACTCTCTTAAAAAAATCGCTGTAACCTGAAACAAGAAATGATTTTCCTAAGCGATTCACTTGTTTTTTGGAATATAACTTCGTCATTTTCGCTACGCGATTTGGCTTTTTAAGTAACCAAGCCTGATAAGAAGAATCTGCGTTTTTTTTACTTAAATTAAAAAGTTGTAATCTTGGCTTAAAACCTAATAATTTACTGTTGGGTTTTTGGTACAACTGATTTTGTAAATCTTCCGCTTTTGTAGATTTACCATTAACTATAATTTCGTTATTATGAATTAGCAACTGTTTCTTTTGGAGTTTTCTTACTTCAGAACAGGAGTAAAAAAATAGTCCAAAAAGAAAAAATAGTACTATTTTTGATGTGAATTTTTTCAAACACTTAATTTTATTCAAAAATACAACTTTTTATGGTTAGCAAAAACCAAATTAAACTAATTAATAGCTTACAGCAAAAAAAGTACCGAAAAATACATCAACTTTTTATTGCGGAAGGTAAAAAAGTAATTCAGGAGCTTATTGATGCCAATTTTAGCTTGGAACATTTATTTGTAACTAAAGAAAATTTATTTGATAAAAAATTTCAAACAGAATTTATTTCTGAAAGTGAACTTAAAAAAATATCTGCATTAACTACCGCAAATGATTGTTTGGCTGTTTTTAAAATTAAAACAACTAGCTCTAAATTAGGTTCTTCTGATTTAGAATTGGCCTTAGATAATATTAAAGACCCTGGAAATATGGGCACAATTATTAGACTGTGCGATTGGTTTGGAATTTCTAAAATTGTTTGTACGGAAGAAACGGTTGATATTTACAATCCAAAAGTAGTTCAGGCTACTATGGGAAGTTTGGCTCGTGTGGAAGTTGTATATACGAACTTAACGGACTATTTAAAAACTACCGATTTAGACATTTTTGGTACTTTTATGGAAGGTGAAAACATTTATAAATCGGAACTACCTCCTAAAGGAATCATTGTTATGGGTAATGAAGCCAATGGAATTTCAAAAGAAATTGAGAATTTGGTAACTCAAAAAATCAGTATTCCAAGATTTGGCAGTTTACAACAAACAGAAAGTTTAAACGTAGCAACTGCGACGGCAATAATTTTATCGGAATTTAAAAGAATGCAATAACTTATTTTAAAGCAATTGAAATAAAAATATTATAGCAACTAACTGTTTTAGACTACTTTACTCTAAAAATAAATTATGGCATTTTAATGAAACGTGAAGTTGATAAAAACAGCTCTAGTTTTCATAGATTGTATGTTACCCGTCCAAGGAGAATTTGGGTCGTTGTCACGAATTAACTCATCATTCATACCAAAAACACCTCGAATTGAGGGTGAGAATTTGAAATATTCTAAATACAAATCCAAACCAAATCCAATCTCATAATTTTGCGTCCAAGTTTTCACTCTAAATCTGTCAGAAAAATTATCGTCGGGCGCTTTTTCGTTACTTCCTAAATTTAAAGTTGAAGAAACTCCACCTAATAAATAAGGCCTAACATTTCCGGTACGCAAAGCAGAATATTTTAATAATAGTGGAAAATGCAAATTGGCTGCTTTAACTTCTCTTAGTTTATCTACACTATTTGCAATATCAGGATATACTAAATTTCTTTGAGTAGCATAAAAACCAGGTTCAAAACGCAAATCTAAAAATTCATTTAAACGAAGATTTCCAACTAATCCGACATTAAAACCTGTAGAAGTTTTTAACTCGATATCTTTTCCAACAGTTAAATAATTAAATTGATAATTATAACTACTAAAGCCTAAAAAATAACCCCAATGCACCCTTTGTTTGTCGAAATTTTCTTGCTGAATAATTGGATCTTTACCAAATGTTCCGCCTTGTCCAAACGAATTTAGTGTAATGAATAGTAGTATAAAAATTGATTTGAATTGCATGTCTTACTTTTTTGATGCTTTATAAATTGTTGCCACACCTAATGTTTGAGGCAAGTGCTTTACATCTATAAACCCAATTTTTCGTAAAATATTGTTTAAAGCTTCTCCAAAAGGAAAATTTTGTGCCGAATTGGACAAATAGGCATAGGCTTTTTTATCTTTAGAAAACAATTTACCTATGGCTGGCATAATAAAATTGGTATATACATAATAACCTTGTTTCACAGGGAATTTTGTAGGAACAGAAGTTTCTAAAATTAACAGTAAGCCATTTGGTTTTAGCACTCTTAAAACTTCTGACAAACCTTTATCTAAATTCTCAAAATTTCTCACTCCGTAAGCAATGGTAATTACATCAAAATAATTATCTGCATACGGAATTTGTTCTCCATCACCTAAAACCATTTGAATTTTTGATTCTAGTTTTTTATCTAAGATTTTTTTCTTTCCAACTTCTAACATGCCGTGAGAAATATCTAAGCCAATAATTTCTTTTGCAGAAGTTGCAGCGAAAAGAATGGCTAAATCCCCAGTTCCCGTAGCTATATCTAAAATATTTGTTGGATTTTGAAGTTGCACCATTTTCAGAATCTTCTTTTTCCAGGCGGCATCGGTTCCCAAAGAAATAATTTTGTTCAATCCGTCATAATTCCCGGAAATAGTGTCGAACATTTGAGCAACTTGCTCTTTCTTACTGGTGTCGGAATCTTGGTATGGTTTTATGGTTTTAGACATGATTTTTTATTTGTGCTACAAAAGTAATTCAAAATTACGATTTACGAATTAGGATTTGCTTTAATAAAAGTTAAAAAAGTAAAATCGAAGGCATGTTTTTCATCTTTGGGATGAAATTCTTCGAAAACAACTTTCCATTTACCTGGATCAACTTCAGGAAAAAAAGTATCTGCTTCTACGATAGTATGCACACGAGTTAATTCAACTTTGTCAGCAATATCTATAGATTGCTTATAAATTTCACCACCACCGATAATGAAAATTTCTTCATTTTTTGGACAAACCTCAATAGCATTTTCTAAACTTGAAACCACAATACATCCTTCTGGTGCTTCGTAATTTTTATTTCGAGTAATAATTACATGCGTTCTGTTTGGCAAAGGTTTAGGGAAACTTTCAAACGTTTTTCTTCCTAAAATAATGTAATGTCCTGTAGTTAAAGCTTTAAAACGCTTAAAATCGTCAGGTAAATGCCAAACCAATTGGTTGTCTTTTCCTAAAGCGTTATTTGTAGATGTTGCGGCGATTAGTGTTAGCATAATTATTTAGAGTATTTGATAAAAGAAATTTACAAAATGTATATGAATTGTTTTAAAAGCAAATTATGATTTTTTAAAACACATCGAAACCAATTTATATTATCACTTAGCTTCCTCCACATCAATTAATAGAGGAATTGTAAAATATTGTTTTACTTTCAGACCTCTATATTCACCAGGAGTCCATTTTTCCGTATTTCTCAAAATATCAAGCAATTGATTATCAAAATAAGAATTTAAACTTTTAACAATTATTGGATTTTTAATCGATCCGTTTGTATCTACAATGAACTTAGCTATTACTTGACCTTTAAGGGCAGATTTTTGTCTTTTTGTTGACATTTGCGAACCAATTAGTCCTCTAAAACTACTCATTCCTCCATTTGGTTTTGCCTGAATAGCAATTTCTGTGTAATATTTTGATTCTTTTTTAGAAACTTTTCGCATTCCATTTAACAGTTTTCCTTTTGAATAATATTCTTCAAAATAAGGAAACACCTCATCATTTGAATTAAATTTACCTTCAAATAAACCATCAACTACATTACCAGTTAGAAAAAGTTTCTCATTTAAACCAAAATTAACTGATATTTCGAACTCAAATTTTCCATTGCCTTTAATAACTTGTTGCTCGCCTTCTTTGTTCCAAAATTCATTAATTTTATAAACAGAGTTTAATGATTGGTCATACTCCATTTGATATACTGCTTTTTTTAAGCCATTATCGTAATATTCTACTATATCACCATCTAATTTATTGTTTAAGTATTTTCTTGTTTTTGATATTTTTCCATTTTCGAAATACTCAGTTTCCTCAATGTTTTTTGCATAGTTTATTGTATCAACTACAATTTTTACAGCGTTTAATTTGCCTTTGTAAAAAGTTGATATCTTATATAAACTATCTTTCTTTTCATACACAATTTTTCTAAAACCTGTCTCATTAACGGACCTCATTCCTAGAGAATCAAAAAATTCTGTTTTGTATTCTTGTCCAAATAAAAAGGCATTAAAAAACAAAACTAAGAGTAAAACAATCTTCTTCATAAAATCTATTTATACCGAAACGGCTCCTTTAATGTGTTCATGAGGTTCGTAACCTTCTAAAGTGAAATCGTCAAATGTGAAATCGAAAATGTTTGTCACATTCGGATTTAATTTCATAGTTGGTAATTTTCTTGGTTCTCTACTCAGTTGCAAATTCACTTGTTCAATGTGGTTATTATAAATATGCGCATCACCAAAAGTATGAATAAATTCACCCGCTTCTAAATTACAAACTTGAGCAATCATCATAGTAAATAAGGCATAAGATGCAATATTAAATGGTACTCCTAAGAAAATATCAGCACTGCGTTGGTACAATTGACAAGATAATTTTCCGTCTGAAACATAAAACTGAAAAAAGGCATGACACGGTGGTAATGCAGCTTTTCCATTTGCCACATTTTCTGAAAACGAAACTGTAGTATCTGGCAAAACAGAAGGATTCCAAGCCGAAATTAACATTCTACGGCTATTTGGATTGGTTTTTAAGGTTTCGATTAATTCTGTAATTTGATCAATTTCTTCACTGTTCCAATTTCTCCATTGGTGTCCGTAAACTGGCCCTAAATTTCCATTTTCATCTGCCCAAGCATCCCAAATTTTCACACCATTTTCTTGCAAATAGGCAATATTAGTTTGTCCTTTTAAAAACCACAGCAATTCGTGAATTATTGATTTTAAATGTAGCTTTTTGGTAGTTACCATGGGAAAACCTTCACTTAAATCGAAACGCATTTGGTATCCAAAAACACTGATAGTTCCAGTTCCAGTTCGGTCGCCTTTTTGTGTTCCGTTTTCTAATACGTGCTTAACTAAATCGTGGTATTGTTTCATAGTAAAGTTAGAAATTAGAAGTTAAAAGTTAAAAGTGTAAAAATAGTTCAAAACCTTTAACCCTTTTTAATGATTGAATGATGCTACGTCTTTAGGATCGTGTTTGTGTTTGAATAAAACAGCGAAAGCAACAGCAATTACAAGCGCATAAATAGCAAATGTTAGCCAAATGTTGTGCCAGTCTTTTGCTCCTGTTTTAATATCTGTAAAATAAAGACTTATTATTTGTCCACTCACTATACTACCTAAAACTGCGCCAAATCCATTAGTCATCATCATAAATAAACCTTGTGCAGAAGAACGAATTTTCGAATCAGTTGAAGTTTCGACAAATAATGAACCTGAAATATTGAAAAAATCGAATGCCATTCCATAAACAACACATGATAAAATAATCATCCAAAGTCCATCACCTGGATTTCCATATGCAAATAATGCAAATCGAAGCACCCAAGCAATCATACTAAATAACATTACTTGCTTAATTCCGAAACGTTTTAAGAAAAATGGAATTGCTAAAATGAAAAGTGTTTCAGATATCTGTGAAATTGACATTATTATTGTTGAATATTTTACAACAATAGAATCCTTATATTCTGCAACATGCTTAAAATCGTCTAAAAAAACATCTCCATAAGCATTTGTTAGTTGTAAAGCAGCACCTAAAAACATACTGAAAACAAAAAACAATGCTAGTTTATAATCAGCAAATAATTTAAAAGAAGTTAAACCCATTAAATCTAAAAAAGATTTATTTTCAATAGTTTTTCCTTTTGGTTCGCATTTAGGAAGTGAAAAAGAATAAATACCTAAAATCACTGCAGCGATTGCAGCAATATAAAATTGATTCTCTGAAGCTTTATTTCCTGTTAAATTTGTTATCCACATGGCAGCAATAAAACCTACAGTTCCATATACCCTAATTGGAGGAAAATCTTTAACTACATCTAAATTATTACTTTTTAAGGCATTATATGCAACTGAATTCGATAAGGCTATCGTTGGCATATAAAAAATCATAGCTACTAATATTACCCAAAAGAAATCTGATGGATTTGTAACTTGAGGAACATAAAACAATGTAATTCCACCTAAAATATGTAGAATTCCATATAATTTTTCAGCATTTAACCATCTGTCTGCAATAATACCGCAAAGTGTTGGCATAAAAATTGAAGCTATTCCCATCGTTGAAAATATAGCTCCAAATTGAGCTCCATCCCAATTTTTTGTTCCAAACCAATAGTTAGCAACTGTAATTAACCAAGCTCCCCAAACAAAAAATTGGAGGAAATTCATTATTGTCAATCTAAATTTTATGCTCATTTTGTAGTATTTTGGTTGATTTTTTAACTCTCTTTTTTATCGATTTCTTCTTTTAATACCGCTGCTTTCTCGTAATCTTCGTTTTGAATGGCTTCCTCTAAGAGGTTATGCAATTCTTGTAAACTATATTTCGCATAGGCACTTTGTTCTTCCTTATCGTCTCCAAAAGTTTCTGGTTCTGTTAAAACTCCATCATTATGGGTATCTTCTGGATTACCTTCTTGAGTATTTAAATTTAAAAATACTCCAGCTTTGTCCAAGATGTTTTTATAGGTGAAAATTGGCGCGTTAAATCTTAGAGCTAAGGCAATGGCATCTGAAGTTCTGGCATCAATAATTTCTTCAATGCTGTCTCTTTCACTAATAATACTAGAATAAAAGACACCATCTACTAATTTATGAATGATCACTTGTTTGATTACAATATCATATTTATCCGCAAAAGTTTTGAACAAATCGTGCGTTAAAGGACGCGGTGGTTTTATTTCTTTTTCTAAGGCAATTGCAATAGATTGTGCTTCAAAAGCACCAATAACAATTGGCAACTTTCGATCTCCATCTTCTTCATTCAAAATAAGCGCATAAGCACCATTTTGTGTTTGACTATAAGATATTCCTTTAATGGTTAATTTTACTAAACTCATTTTGTACTTAAACTTTATTCAAATGTACTATAAAAATATTTTCCATAAAATAAAAGGCTATCTAAACAAGCTATTTCTATCTTATTTAGATAGCCTTTTTTAGGAGGCACAATATATAAAAAATTATGCGTTTGCTGCTTTAAAAGCTTTTAATTTTTCAACCAATTTAGGAACCACATCAAAAGCATCACCCACAATACCGTAATCGGCAACTTTAAAGAAAGGTGCTTCAGCATCTGTGTTAATAACTACTTTAACTTTTGATGAGTTAATTCCT
This sequence comes from Flavobacterium difficile, assembly GCF_011392115.1. Classification (GTDB taxonomy): domain Bacteria; phylum Bacteroidota; class Bacteroidia; order Flavobacteriales; family Flavobacteriaceae; genus Flavobacterium; species Flavobacterium difficile. Next base: position 254,030 of record NZ_JAAJBT010000001.1, on the reverse strand, counting down.
GCAATATGTTGAATGGCTCCAGAAATACCCACTGCAATATATAAATTGGCAGCTACTGGTTTTCCTGTTTGTCCAACGTGTTCTCCGTGTGGTCTCCAACCAATATCAGAAACAGGCTTAGAACAAGCGGTTGCTGCACCAAGTACAGAAGCTAAATCTTCAATCATTCCCCAATTTTCTGGACCTTTCAATCCACGACCAGCAGAAACAACAATTTCAGCATCAGCAATAGTTACTTTTCCTGTAGTTTTTTCTGAATTTGTTACTTTTACACCAAAATCTGCATCGGATAAAGCTGGTGAAAAATCTTCTTCTGTTAATGAAGTAGCGTTTTCAATTAAACCAAATGAGTTTTTAGAAATTCCCAAGACTTTAACTTCTGTTGCAATTTCCGAAATTGTAAATGCTTTATTTGAAAAAGCACTTCTTTTTACTTGAAATGGTGCAACACTGATAGGTGCTTCAATTACATTCGAAGCAAAACCTGCATTTAAGCTTACAGCAACTAATGGCGCAATATGCAAACTATCTGTAGTTGAAGCAACAATTACTACTTTAGCACCTTCTTTTTCAGCGGCTTGCTTAATTACATCTGCATAAGCTTTAGCGCTAAATGAAGATAATTTATCATTGTTAACTTTTAATACTTTACTTACTCCGTAAGCAGATAAAGCTTGATTTTCTGTAGCATTGATAGAAACAGCTGTTACGGTTGTTCCTAACATATCGGCTACTTTTTTTGCGTATGAGGCAATTTCAAAAGCTACTTTTTTGAATTTACCATCGTTTGATTCTGTATATATTAAAACTGACATATCTTTTTTAATTACGATTTACGATTTATGATTTACGAACTCGATTTATGAATTATATTACTTTAGCTTCGTTGTGTAATAAACTGATTAATTCATCAATGTTATCTGCGCTAATTAATTTTACTGCTGACTTAGCTGCTGGCTTTTCAAATTTGATTGAAGAAGTTGCGTTAGCATCACCTGAAGCTTCTACAATATTTAAAGCTTTAGTTCTAGCAGTCATAATTCCTCTCATATTTGGAATTCTTAGGTCTTTTTCTTCTACCAATCCTTTTTTACCTGCAATAATTAATGGTAAACTTGCTGTTGCGGTTTCTTTACCACCATCGATTTCTCTAATTGTAGTAGCTTCTGTACCAGAAATTTCTAAACCAATACAAGCATTTACGAAATTGTAACCTAATAATCCCGCTAACATTCCAGGAACCATTCCTCCGTTATAATCAATAGATTCAGTACCTGCAATAATTAAATCGTAACCACCTTGTTTGACCACATTTTCTAATTGTTTGGCTACAAATAAACCATCCGTTGGATTAGTGTTTACACGAATAGCTTCATCTGCACCAATTGCTAGTGCTTTTCTTAAAGTAGCCTCGGCATCTGTACCACCAACATTTACAACTGTAACATGAGCACCATTTTGCTCTTTCAATACAATTGCTTTGGTTAAACCAAATTCATCATTTGGGTTAATAACATATTGAACTCCATTAGTATCAAATTCTGTATCGTTATTAACAAAATTAATTTTTGAAGTAGTATCAGGAACGTGACTGATGCAAACTAATATTTTCATTTTTAAATAATTTATATTGATGGTACGAAATTACAAAAAATGTTTTAAAAAAATACTATGCGTGCATATAAAATATGTAATTTTTATCTAAAATTGATGATTTTTATGAATTGTTTAATTTTATTAGCTCAAAATAAGAATTCATTAATTAATTATTAAAGAAATCGATTTAGTAAAATTATTTAATAATAATGTTAGTACTCGTTAAAATTTATTATTTTTGCGTTTCACTAAGTTTTAGAATTAATTTATGAGAACAATACAGTTTAGAGAAGCAATTGCGGAAGCGATGAGTGAAGAAATGCGTAGAGATGAATCTGTGTATTTAATGGGTGAAGAAGTTGCGGAATATAATGGAGCTTACAAAGCTTCAAAAGGAATGTTAGATGAATTTGGACCAAAAAGAGTTATCGATACTCCAATTGCAGAACTTGGTTTTGCAGGTATTGCAGTAGGTTCAGCCATGAACGGATGCCGACCAATTGTCGAATACATGACGTTCAATTTCTCTTTAGTTGGAATCGATCAAATTATAAACAACGCAGCGAAAATGCGTCAAATGTCGGCCGGACAATTCCCTATGCCAATGGTTTTTCGTGGTCCGACAGCTTCGGCAGGACAATTAGGCGCTACTCACTCACAAGCTTTTGAAAACTGGTTTGCAAATACACCGGGTTTAAAAGTAGTAGTACCAAGTAATGTTTATGACGCCAAAGGTTTACTAAAAGCGGCCATCAGAGATAATGACCCTGTTATCTTCATGGAATCTGAGCAAATGTATGGCGATAAAGGTGAAGTGCCTGATGGCGAATATGTTTTACCTTTAGGTGTAGCTGATATCAAACGTGAAGGAACTGATGTAACTATTGTTTCTTTCGGAAAAATCATCAAAGAGGCTTACACTGCTGCAGAAGAATTAGCCAAAGAAGGTATTTCTTGTGAAATTATCGATTTAAGAACAGTACGTCCAATGGATTACGACTGTATTATTAATTCGGTTAAAAAAACAAATAGATTAGTAGTTTTAGAAGAAGCTTGGCCATTCGCTTCAGTTGCTTCAGAAATTACATATATGGTGCAAGAACGTGCTTTCGATTATTTAGATGCACCTATTCAACGTATCACAACTGCTGATACACCAGCACCTTACTCACCAACTCTTTTAAAAGAATGGTTACCAAACAGTAACGATGTAATAAAAGCTGTTAAAAAAGTGATGTACAAGTCATAGTACATAATTTTTATTATATATTTGAATCCCGATTGTATCGGGATTTTTTTTTAAAAACATAATAATGAAAAACCTATTTGCCTTTATTTTTTTAATTTCAACTCTTGCTTTTTCTCAAACAAAAGTAAGTGGTATAATTTTAGACGATGTAAAACAACCTGTAGCTTATGCAACTGTAGCTTTTAAAAACTCATCTGAAGGTGTAATTGCAGATGAAAACGGTAAATTCTATTTAGAATCTAAAAAAACATACACGACTTTATCTGTTTCTTTTGTGGGATACAAAGACAAAGAAATTGAACTTACTGGCGAACACAATTACGACTTAAAAATAGTTTTAGAAAACTCCAACGAAATTGCTGAAGTTAAAGTCTACGGTGGTAAAACATCTAAAAAAAATAATCCTGCAATAGATATTTTACGAAAAATTTGGGAACGAAAAAAGAAAAATGGCTTGCGTCAATTTGAGCATTATCAATATGATAAATACGAAAAAATTGAATTTGACATCAACTCTATCGATAGTACTTTTATGAAGAGTAAAATCTTTAAAAATGTAGAATTTATTTTTCAACACGTTGATACATCTGCAATAACAGGTAAAAACTTTTTACCTATATTTATCAACGAAACACGAAGCAAAGTATATGGAGACAATACAAAAAACCGCACAAAAGATGTATTGCAAGCCAACAAATACTCCGGTTTTGGAAATGCCAACAACGATGGTGTTAACGCCTTTTTAAAAGATTTATATGCCGATTATGACATTTATAATAATTATTTAAAATTTTTCGATAAAGATTTTATAAGTCCACTTTCAAGAACTGGAATTCAAGTATACAATTATGTTTTATCAGACAGTACTTTTATTGACAACAAATGGTGTTACAATATTGTGTATTACCCAAGAAGAAAAAACGAACTTACTTTTAAAGGTGATTTTTGGGTTAACGATTCAACATTCGCCATTAAAAGTATTAATATGGAAGCCAGCAAAAGTGCAAATATAAACTGGGTCCGAGACATTTACATAGAACAAGAATTTGATGTTTTAAACGATTCTGTTTTCTTACTAAAGCGCGATTATATGATGACCGATTTCGCCTTAACCAAAAAAGAAGGTGCTAACGGAATGTACGGAAAAAGAACCACCATGTTTAAAAATCATGAATTCAACCAACCTAAAGATGATAAATTTTACCGAGAAGATGTAAATACGTTTGATAAAGAAGTATATACCAAAACAGATGATTATTGGGAAGAAAACCGTTTTGAAAGTTTAAATTCCAACGAAAAAGGAATCTATGAAATGCTTGACACCTTAAAAACAGTACCAAAAATCAAACGCTTTTACAATTTAGTTTCTATTTTAGGAAGCGGTTATATTCAGGTTGGAAAATTCGACATTGGACCTGTTTTCTCCACTTTGGGTTATAATGATGTAGAAGGACAACGCATTCGTTTTGGAGGAAGAACGTATTTTGGAGCCAACGACCCTTGGAGAATTCAAGGTTACACTGCTTATGGCTTTAAAGACGACAAAGTGAAATACGGAATCAATGCCCGTGTAATGTTAAATAAGAAAAATAGATTTATCGTTTCGCTAGGAAACCGAAGAGATGTAGAACAAATTGGTGTAAGTTTAACCACTTCAAATGATGTTTTAGGCAGAAGTTTCGCTTCTTCATCTTTCTTTTCAAACGGTATTAATAACAAATTAACTAATGTCAACCTTACCAATTTAGGTTTCGAAATCGAACCTGTTAAAAATTTAGTCTTAGAAAGTAGCTTTTCCTACCGAACATTATCTTCAGCCTCACCTGAATTTAAACTAGATTATTTTACAGATAACACTTTTACAACCACTTCAAATAAAATTACGCAATCTGAAATTAATTTCTTAATCAACTATACACCCAAACGAAAAATGGTTGGATATGGCGTTGACCGAATTGATGTAGATTTAAATTATCCTAGATTTTTCGTGAGTTATTCTCAAGGTTTAAAAGGTGTTTTTGATAGTGATTTCAACTATTCAAAATTACAATTATATTACCGTCAACCCTTATTAATTGGAGGATTCGGAAGATTATTTTCTACTATAGAAATTGGAAAAACTTTTGGTGCCGTACCTTTATCATTAATGGGTATTATTCCTGGAAATCAATCGTATTTTATTATCGATAACACCTATAACCTATTAAACTATTACGATTTTGTGGCAGACCAATATACTTCCCTACACTTAGAACATAATTTTAATGGAAAATTATTTGCAAGAGTACCGTTATTACGTAAATTAAACTGGAGAGAAATTATTGGCGTAAAAGCCGTTTATGGCTCTGTTTCTGATGAAAATATTGCTTTAAATGCTTCTGGACAAAAATACCAAGCTCCAGTAGATGGGTATTATGAATATTCAGCAGGAATTGGAAATATTTTTAAAGTTATGCGAATTGATGGGGCTTGGCGTGGAAGCTATTTCAACATTCCAGATGCGCGTAAGTTTACGATTCGTGTTGGTTTTGGTTTCTATTTTTAAATTGTTCAACATGCAACATTCGTTTTTCAAAATTGAATATTTGTGTTAAGTTTTCTTGAACCATTAATTGAAATCGAACCTAAGTTTCAACAAATCATTGACACTTACGGACTTCCTACTATCACTACTCGCCCATCAGGTTTTATAGCTTTATCACAATTAATTTTAGAACAACAAGTTTCTATGGCTTCTGCAAAAGCTTGTTACGACAAAATCGAAAACTATTTAAATGGTTTTACTCCAAAATTAATACTTGAAGCTTCAGATGAAGTACTAAAAAAATGTGGTGTATCGCGACAAAAAATAAGTTATCTCAAAAACTTAGCATTTACCATCCAACAAAATCATATGGATTTAGAAAGTTTCCAATACAAAACAGAACAAGAAGTTTTCAATGAATTAATTCAACTAAAAGGAATTGGCAAATGGACTGCCCAAGTCTATTTAATGTTTTGTTTGCAAAAAAAAGATATTTTTCCCATCGGAGATATAGCCATACAACATTCTATGCGTGAACTTTTTAATTTAGAAACTTTAGAAGAAATGGAAAATCACGCTGAAAACTGGAAACCATTTCGCTCTTTAGCGACATATTTATTGTGGCATCATTATCTAAAAAAACGCAATCGTTAATTTTATTCGAAAAACTTCTTACTTTTTACTTTTTACTTTTTACTTTTTCACTACCTTTGCACCCGCAAATAAAAAGAAAATGACAGCAGATAAAATAACAACGTTTGACGTTTTGGTAGAAATTCCAAGAGGAAGTAGAAACAAATATGAATATGATTTTGATTTGAAAAGAATGCGTTTTGACAGAATGCTTTTCTCTTCAATGATGTATCCAGCAGATTACGGTTTCATTCCTGAAACTTTAGCTTTAGATGGCGACCCATTAGATGTTTTAGTATTAGTAACTAAACCAACTTTCCCTGGTTGTGTCATCGAAGTGAAACCTATTGGTGTTTTCCATATGGCTGATGATAAAGGTCCAGATGAAAAAATCATTTGTGTACCTGTTTCAGATCCAATTTGGAATTCTTTAAATGATTTAAGCGATGTAAACCCACACTTAGTTAAAGAAATTGAACACTTTTTCCAAGTTTACAAAGACTTAGAAAACAAACAAGTAGATGTTGAAGGATGGGGAGATGTAAACGAGGCGCGTGCTATTATCAAAGCTTGTACTGATCGTTTTGATGCTATTGAAAACAAACCAGAAGGATTGTTTAGCATTAAATAAGCTAACTCATTATAAATCAAATAAAAGGTGTTAAATTTGTTCAACAGATTAACACCTTTTTTTATGAGAAAAAATTACATTTTATTTTTAGCTGTTGTTGCCAGTTTTCAATTCAACACTGCCCAAACACTTGGCTCAGCTCCTACGCTAACTTTTACTAATAATACTGGAATTTCTTCTGATAACATAGCTACTGATGGCGATGGCGGATCTGTAAATATTTCAGATATTAACATTCAAATATATTCTATTCTAGACACTAATGGCACTTTAACTATGCCATTATCTTGGGAAGATGCTAGTTTTTATACAGCAGGAAGCTACACAGGTTTAACCGCAAATATGGCCACTGGTAGAAAAGGAATGGCTATTAAATCTGAAAATGGAGCCGAATTCAAATTAAACCAATTTCAATATTTAAACTGGGGAGAAACTCAAACTGGAGGTGCCGTGAATACAATCAAAGGATATAAAAACGGAATAGAAGTAGCCTCCACTACTTTTCAAGGGTTTAATAATCCGTTCTTACCAAATACGATTATTTTAAATAATGCATTTGATAATGTTGATGAAGTAAGATTTTATATTTCAGCTGGTGGATATGAAGGCAATCAAAACTTTACCAATCATAGTATTAATTCTATTCAAGTAAGTACTCCTGTCCTTAGTGTCAACGATTTTGATACTAACAAAAAATTAAACATCTATCCCAATCCAACTTCAAACCAAGTCAATGTAGAATTTCAAACTGATGAAATCGCTACACTTGAAGTTTATGATGTTTCTGGGAAATTACTATTTACAGAAATACTAAATTATAAAAGAAACAGTATTAATCTTGAAAAATTATCTTCTGGAATTTATTTCTTCAAAATAAGTTCAACTGAAGGAATTAGCACCAACAAAATTGTGAAGCACTAAATAAAAAATTTTCAATATATTTATTAAAAAAGGCAATTATCATTAGGATAATTGCCTTTTTTGTTTATTTTTGTTAAAACGAATTAAAATTAACCATTAACTATTTTACTATTACTATGAATAATTTTATGATCTACTTGCCTGTTGTAATGGCAATTATTGGATTGCTTTTTATGGCAATGAAACGTGCTTGGGTTTTAAAACAAGATGCCGGAGACGGTAAAATGAAAGAAATTTCAGATTATATTTATGAAGGTGCTTTAGCATTCCTTAAAGCAGAGTACCGATTATTAACCTTTTTTGTGATTGGCGCAAGTATAGTTCTTGGAGCCATTTCTTTTTTTGTACCTACAACACATTGGCTAATTGTAATTGCCTTTATTTTTGGAGCTTTCTTTTCTGCCTTGGCAGGAAACATGGGAATGAAAATTGCTACGAAAACAAATGTTCGTACAACTCAAGCTGCTCGTACTAGTTTACCGCAAGCCTTAAAAGTTTCTTTTGGCGGTGGTACAGTAATGGGATTAGGAGTAGCTGGTTTAGCCGTTTTAGGATTAACAGGTTTTTTTATTCTTTTCTTTAGATATTTTATGAATGGTACTTGGACTTCTACTGAAGACATGACTATCGTTCTAGAAACATTAGCTGGATTCTCTTTAGGAGCAGAATCTATAGCATTATTTGCACGTGTTGGTGGTGGAATTTACACTAAAGCTGCCGATGTAGGTGCCGATTTAGTAGGTAAAGTAGAAGCTGGTATTCCAGAAGATGACCCACGTAATCCTGCAACAATAGCAGATAACGTAGGTGATAACGTAGGAGACGTTGCCGGTATGGGTGCCGATTTATTCGGTTCGTACGTAGCAACAGTTTTAGCAGCAATGGTTTTAGGTAATTATGTTATCAAAGATATGGGCGGAAAAATAGAAGATGCTTTTGGTGGAATTGGCCCAATTTTATTACCAATGGCCATCGCAGGTTTCGGAATTTTATTTTCAATCTTCGGAACAATGCTAGTAAAAATTTCAAATGATAACGCTAAAGAAGCTCAAGTTCAAAAAGCATTAAACATCGGAAACTGGGTTTCAATCGGTTTAACTTTAATTGCTTGTTACTTCTTAGTTCAATACATGCTACCAACTACAATGAAAATGGAATTTTACGGAGAAGGACTAAAAGAAATTTCTTCAATGCGTGTATTTTATGCCACAATTGTTGGATTAGTTGTTGGTGGTGCAATTTCATCAGTAACAGAATACTACACTGGCTTAGGTACCAATCCAGTAATGGCTATCGTTCAAAAATCATCAACTGGTGCAGGAACAAATGTAATTGCCGGATTAGCAACTGGTATGATTTCTACTTTCCCAACTGTCATTTTATTTGCAGCTGCTATTTGGGCATCTTATGCTTTTGCAGGATTTTACGGAGTAGCTTTAGCAGCTTCTGCAATGATGGCCACAACTGCTATGCAATTAGCCATTGACGCTTTCGGACCCATTTCTGATAACGCAGGTGGTATCGCTGAAATGAGCGAATTACCTAAAGAAGTTCGTACTAGAACAGATATTTTAGATTCAGTAGGAAACACAACTGCTGCAACTGGTAAAGGTTTCGCAATTGCTTCGGCAGCGTTAACTTCATTAGCTTTATTTGCAGCATACGTAACTTTTACTGGAATTGACGGAATTAATATTTTCAAAGCACCCGTTTTAGCCATGCTATTTATTGGAGGAATGATTCCTGTAGTGTTCTCAGCATTAGCTATGAATTCTGTTGGTAAAGCAGCCATGGATATGGTTTACGAAGTACGCCGCCAATTCAAAGAAATTACAGGAATTATGGAAGGAACTGGAAAACCAGAATATGCCAAATGTGTAGACATTTCTACAAAAGCCGCTTTACGCGAAATGATGTTGCCAGGAATAATGACTATCGGTTTCCCAATCGCTATCGTATTATTAGGTAAATTAGTTTATAGCGACAACAACCAATTAATTGCCGAAATGTTAGGTGGCTATATGGCTGGAGTTACAGTTTCTGGTGTGCTTTGGGCAGTTTTCCAAAACAACGCTGGTGGAGCTTGGGATAATGCAAAAAAATCTTTCGAAGCTGGTGTAATGATTAATGGTGAAATGACTTACAAAGGTTCAGACGCACACAAAGCTGCTGTAACTGGTGACACTGTTGGAGATCCATTTAAAGATACATCTGGACCATCCATGAATATCTTAATTAAATTAACTTGTTTAATTGGATTAGTAATCGCACCAATCTTAGGAAGTGGACATGCTTCTGAAGATCATAAAATGGGAGCTTGTTGCTCTAAAGATAAAAAAGAAATGGTTTGCAAAGATGGTAAATGTGATTTATCTAAATGTGCAACCATGACCAAAGAAGAATGTGCCAAAATGTGTGAAGACAACGGATGTTCTCAAGAATGTAAAGACAAATGCATGTCTCAATACGATGAAAATGGTAAATATATTGGTGATGCTCATGTTCACGGTCCAAATTGTGATCATGGTCATGATGCAGATTATGAAAAACGTCACCAAGATAATAGTCCAGTAGTTACTAAAAAAGAGGAACAAAAAATTCAAATTAAAAGAGAAATCTTAAAAGATGGAAAAGAAAAAGCTACAGTTACTATAACCACTTCAATCGAAGGAAAAGAAAGCGTTGCCACTAAAGTTTTCGAAGGTACTCCAACAGAAATTGATAAAAAAATTGCAGAATTAGATAAAAAATAATTTCTCAAAAAACAGATTTTTTTAAAGCCTTACTTAATGTGAGGCTTTTTTTGTATTTTTAGCCAACAAACAAACACAACTAAAATGCTTAAAAAATACCTTCTTGTACTTTTACTATTTGTTAATCTTGCCTTTTCTCAAAAAAAATTGGCATTAATTCCGAAACCTACAACTATTGAAACATACGAAGGCCATTTTATTCTAAATGAAAACACAGTTATCCTAGGAAAAACATCTAGCTTTGAAACTCAATTTCTAAAAGAAATTATTAAAGAAAAAACAGGCTTAGAATTGAAAATAGCAACTTCAACAAATTCTAATTCTATAATTCAATTGAGTTTGCCAAAATTAACGAAAACCGAAAAAGAAAATTATTCGTTTTCCATCAATAAATATGGTGTATTCATAGAATCTAATTCTTATCAAGCTCAATTTTATGCGATTCAAACCTTATCGCAAATTATTCCTTTCGAAAAAAATGCTGAAATCAAATTACCTTTTCTAAATATAAATGATCAACCCAAGTACGCTTGGCGTGGCATGCATTTAGATTGTGCGCGTCATTTCTTTTCTGTGGAATTTGTAAAAAAATATATTGATTATTTGGCGATGTATAAATTCAACACCTTTCATTGGCATTTAACAGATGATCAGGGTTGGCGAATTGAAATTAAAAAATATCCAAAACTTACCGAAGTAGGTGCTTGGCGAAAAGGTTCCATGATTGGACATTATAACGATCAAAAATTCGATGACAAACGCTACGGCGGATTTTACACCCAACAAGAAATAAAAGAAATTGTTGCCTACGCCACTGAACGCCACATAACTGTTGTTCCAGAAATTGAAATGCCAGGTCACGCTGTTGCAGCTTTAGCCGCTTATCCTGAATATTCTTGTACAAGCGGACCTTTCGAAGTAGGTAAAATTTGGGGAGTTTTAGACGATGTATTTTGTCCCAAAGACGAAACCTTTACTTTTTTAGAAAATATTTTAACCGAAGTAATCGATTTATTTCCATCAGAATACATTCATATTGGTGGCGATGAATGTCCGAAAACTCGATGGAAAGTTTGTCCGCATTGCCAAAAAAGAATGAAGGATGAAAAACTAAAAGACGAACATGAGTTGCAAAGTTATTTCATTCAAAGAATTGAAAAATTTGTGAATGCTAACGGACGAAAAATTATCGGCTGGGATGAAATTTTAGAAGGCGGGTTAGCACCAAATGCAGCTGTTATGAGTTGGCGCGGCACTGAAGGCGGAATTGCAGCAGCCAAACAAAAACATTTTGTAGTTATGTCGCCAGGTTCGCATTGCTACTTCGATCATTATCAAGGTGAACCAAAAAATGAACCCTTAGCTATTGGTGGTTACACTACGGTAGAAAAAGTATATTCTTTTCAGCCAACTCCTAAAGAATTAACTTCCGAAGAAACTAAATATATTTTAGGCGCACAAGCCAATGTTTGGACCGAATATATAGCAACGCCCAATCATGTGGAATATATGATTTTCCCTAGAATGTTAGCCTTATCAGAAGTCCTTTGGGGAACTTCCAATCCAGAAAAATTTTCCGATTTTCAAAACAGATTGATCCAACATTTTGATATTCTAGAAACAAAAGGAATCAATTACAGCAAATCTATTTTTGAAGTAACAACAAAAATAAAGCCTTCAGAAACAGGAACTGGAGTTCTTTTTGAATTACAATCAGCAAATAATTCTGATAAAATTCGATATACAACCAATGGCTCCTTACCTACTTCATCATCAAAACCTTATACCAAACCCATCGAAATTCTGAAAAGCCAAACTGTAAAAGCCGCTTATTTCGATGATAACAAACCAAAAAGCGCTGTAATTGAACAAACTTTTTCTTTTCACAAAGCAACAGGAAAAAAAATTATTCTAGAACATCCACCGCATGAAAATTACAGTATTGGTGGCGCATTAACATTGGTCGATGGTGTGAAAGCCAATCGAAGTAAATTAGGTAAAGACTGGCTAGGATTTTCAGGAAAAGACTTAATTGCTACAATCGATTTAGGAAAAAAAGAAAGCATAAAAAAAATCTCTATTAGCACTTTAGCCAGTGAAGGAAGCTGGATTCATTACCCAAAAAGCATAGAAATTTTGACTTCTAATGACGGAATAACTTTTCAAACCTATACACAAATTGCAACAGAAACTATTTTATTGGCTAAAGGCGAATTAGAACTAAAAATCAACAACATATCTACTCAATTTATAAAAATTATAGCCAGAAATGCTGGGAAAATTCCAGAGGGAAAAGCAGGCGCTGGCTCAAATGCTTGGCTATTTGTAGATGAAATTGGGATAGAATAAAAAATTAAAATTATGGCAAATCGTAGAAATTTCATAAAAACTGCAGCAATTGGTTCGGTAGCGATTGCTTTAAATTCTTTTAAATCGAAACAAGAAGTAACAATTGGAAACACCAACAAAAAAGTAAACAAACCCATTGTACTTTCCACATGGAATTTCGGAATTCAAGCCAATGAAGCGGCTTGGGAAGTTTTGAAAAACAATGGTCGCGCTTTAGATGCTGTTGAAGCTGGTGTGAAAATTCCAGAAGGCGACCCAAAAGAAAGAAGTGTAGGTTACGGTGGACGACCAGACAGAGATGGAAAAGTCACACTAGACGCTTGTATCATGGATGAATTTTCTAATATTGGCTCGGTGGCGTGTTTACAACATATCAAACATCCTATTTCTGTGGCTAGAGCGGTTATGGAAAAAACACCTCACGTGATGTTAGTGGGCGATGGCGCCTTACAATTCGCACTTTCTCAAGGTTTCAAAAAAGAAAATTTATTAGTAGAAGATTCCGAAAAAGAATGGAAAGAATGGCTAAAAACCAGTCAATACAAACCTATTGCCAACATTGAAAACCACGATACAATTGGAATGATTGCGTTAGATGCACATGGAAATTTATCAGGAGCTTGCACTACTAGCGGCATGGCATTTAAAATGCACGGAAGAGTTGGAGATTCTCCAATTATCGGCGCAGGATTATATGTAGATAATGAAATTGGTGCCGCAACTGCAACTGGTCATGGAGAAGAAGTCATTAGAATTACAGGTTGCCATTTGGTGGTAGAATTGATGCGTCAAGGAAAATCGCCTCAAAAAGCGTGTGAAGAAGCCGTTTCTAGAATCGTAAAACTAACCCAAAACAGAGGAAAAGAATTGAAAGACATTCAAGTTGGTTTTATTGCATTAAATAAGAATGGCGAATATGGTTCGTATTGTGTTCAAGGCGGATTTAATTATGCCGTTCAAGATGCTTCTGGAAGTAAATTAATTGATGCAAATTACTTTTTGAAATAAATACTGAAATTAATTCAGCACAAGATGAATCAGCTAGAAATTGCATGTTTTAATTTAAATTCAGCCAAAATCGCTCAAGAAAATGGTGCGGATCGAATAGAACTTTGTGCAGAAATAGAAGTTGGAGGAACTACTCCAAATTTAGAACTCACCAAGCAAGTTAAAGATCTCATTAGCATCGATTTAAATGTGATGATTCGACCTCGAGGTGGAAATTTTGTGTATTCGGAAGCTGAATTTCAACAAATGAAAAACGAAATTCATCTGTTTAAAGAAATTGGCGTAAACGGATTGGTATTCGGAATTTTGAATGAAGATCATTCCATAAATTGTACTCAAAATGCTGAACTTGTTGCACTAGCAAAACCTATTCCTTGTACTTTTCATCGTGCTTTTGACGAAGTTACTGATGCCTTTGAAGCTTTAGAAGAAGTGATTGCTTGTGGATTTCAAACGATTTTAACTTCTGGTCAAAAACCAAATGTAATGGAAGGTGCCAATCGATTAGCAGAATTAGTTGAAAAAGCAAAAAACCGAATTACAATTATGCCTGGTGGCGGATTGCGTGCAACAAATATTGAATTTTTACAAGAAAAAACTAAAGCTACATTTTATCATTCTTCTGCTATTACCGATGGAAGTGAAACTGCCAATCCAGAAGAAGTAAAACAATTAAAAAGCCAACTGAATGCTTAAGAATTTATTTCTTTTACTAGCGATTTTATCTTGTAGTTTATTGACTGCTCAAAATTCCTTTCGCAATTTATCAACTGAAAAGTGGACGTTTCACAAACAAAACGACACTAAAAAAAACAAAGCAACAGTTCCAGGAACGATTCATACCGATTTATTCGAAAACCAACTCATTCCCAATCCTTTTTTAGAAACAAATGAAAAAGATTTGCAATGGATTGAAAACGAAAATTGGGAATATGAAACGAAATTCAACCTTTCAAAATCGGAATTAAAAAATCAAAATATAGATTTACTTTTTGAAGGTTTAGATACGTATGCGACAGTTTACTTAAACGGAAAATTGCTTTTAGAAACCGATAACATGTTCCGAACTTGGCAAACATCGGTAAAAGACAAATTACAAATTGGAGAAAATAGTCTGAAAATAATCTTCAAATCGGCTTCAAATTTCGGAAAAGAAGAAGCTAAAAAACTACCTTACACTTTACCTGGCGATGAAAAAGTGTTCACTCGAAAAGCGCAGTATCACTATGGTTGGGATTGGGGACCACGATTTGTTACCTGCGGCATTTACAAACCTATTAAACTTCATTTTTGGAATGAAGTAAAATTGGAAACTGTAAAATACAGTCAAATGGAACTAACAGACACTAAAGCTGTTTTAGAATTCACTACCGAAATCAATGTTTCAGAAGTATATTCAATTGAACTACAAATCAATGAAAAATCAACTACTTTCCATCTGAAAAAAGGAAAGAATAATGTCAAAATGCAATATGAAATCGCCCAACCAAAACGCTGGTGGTGCAACGGTTTGGGAACAGCCAACTTGTATCCGTTTCAAATCAATATTGTAAAAAATAAGAAAATTATTGACTCTAAACAACTAAATATTGGATTAAGAACCATAGAATTAGTTCAGGAAAAAGACGAAATCGGTAAAAGTTTTTATTTCAAATTAAATGGGAAACCCGTTTTTATGAAAGGTGCGAATTACATTCCGCCAGATAGTTTTTTACCAAGAGTTACGGATTCTACTTATAATAAAATAGTTAAAAATGCGGTAGATGCGAATATGAACATGATTCGCGTTTGGGGCGGAGGCGTGTATGCTGATGAGGCGTTTTACGAGGCTTGTGACAAAAACGGAATTTTAGTTTGGCAAGATTTTATGTTTGCTTGCGCGATGTATCCGAGTGATGAAAAGTTTCTTTCGACTGTAAAACAAGAGGTCGTTGACAATGTTAATCGTTTACAAAACCATGCTAGTATTGCGCTTTGGTGCGGGAATAATGAAAACGATGAAGGCTGGAAAAATTGGGGCTGGCAAAAACAATATAACTATTCAAAATCTGATTCTACAGCAATTTGGAACGGGTACCAGAAATTATTTCATGAAATCATCCCTCAAACTTTAGACAGTTTAGTATCTAAGGAAAAAAACATCTATTGGCCGTCTTCTCCGTCAATTGGTTGGGGAAGAAAAGAAAGTTTACAGCAAGGCGATTCCCATTATTGGGGCGTTTGGTGGGGCATGGAACCTTTTGAAATTTATAAGAAAAAAGTCGGGCGATTTATGTCGGAATACGGTTTTCAAGGTATGCCAAGTTTAGAAACTTTCTCGAAATTCGCGAATTCCGATAACTTAAATTTGAATTCTGATGCGGTTAAAGCCCATCAAAAACATCCAACAGGTTTCCAAACCATTCAAACCTATATGGAGCGCGATTATAAAGTCTCAACTAAGTTTGACCACTATGTTTATGTTTCGCAATTGCTTCAAGCAGAAGGTATGAAAACCGCTATAGAAGCGCACAGAAGAGCCAAACCGTATTGCATGGGTTCCTTATTTTGGCAATTGAACGATTGTTGGCCTGTTACGTCATGGAGTTCGGTGGATTATTTTGGCAATTGGAAAGCGGTGCAACATCAAGCGAAAGAAAGTTTTGAAAATATTTTGATTTCTGTAAATGAAGAAGAAAATCAGTATAAAATTTACATTATTAATGATGAATTAATTTCTAAAGAAGGAAAGCTCGAGATACAACTTATAGATTTTAATGGAAATATATTGTGGAATAAAAATTCAGAAATTCGAATTGATGCCAATACTAGTATAGTTTATTCTGAAATTAATCTGAAAGAATTTGAGAAATTCAATTTGAAACAAGCGGTTTTAAATCTAAAATTTGATCATGCTGAAACCAATTTCTTTTTTGTAAAACCAAAAGATTTAGAATTGAAAAATCCAACAATTGAGATAAAAAGTGTAGGCGAAACACTTATTGAAATTACCACAAACTCTTTAGCTAAGAATGTTTTCTTAAAAGCCGAAGATATTTTCTTTGTTGATAATTATTTCGACTTACTACCCAATGAAAAGCGAATTATTAAAACTTCAAAACCAGCTAAAGATATTGAAGTGATGTCGTTGTTTGATACGATGCAATAAAAAAATCCTCAAGTGCTATTTAATTTGAGGATTTAAATTTTATTTTTATTGGTGTTTTCCAACTTCCCAACCTGCTTTTCCTAAATATTTTTCAGCACTTTCAATTGCGCCTTCTTCAACAACGGTTCCCATACTGTCATTCCAACGGTTTAAATAACCAAACAAAGAAATTACACCTAGCATTTCAACTATATCACCTGCTGTCCAATATTTATATAATTCCGATTTAATATCCTCAGTAACAGCATTAGGAACTAAAGTAGCTGCTACAGAAAAATCTAAAGCTATGCGTTCAGCAGCTGAAAATGCAGGATGTGTTTTATAATCCCAAATATTATCTAGTTGCTCTTGTGCTGCATCGTATCGTTCTGCTGCTCTAATGGTATGTGCTTGACAATAGCGACAACCTGTAACATTACTACTTACCCAGCCAATCATACGTTTTAAAGCAGAAGTAACATTACCTTTATTTTCCATAACCGCCATATTCAAATTTATAAAAGCTTTTGAAATAGCAGGTCTGTGTTGCATGGTAAGTACCGAATTAGGACAAAAACCTAAGGTTTCATTAAAAAACGCTGCAAGCTTTTTAGTTTCTTCATCATGGTTTGGTGGCAAGGGATGGACTAATGGCATAACTTAATTTTAAAACAATCCGTTTATTTCGGCATCTATTTTTTGAATAATCGCTCCTAAATCTTCTGGGTTATTTACGTAATCAATATTATCTACATCAATAATTACTAATTTACTTTTGTCGTAAGTTTGAATCCACGCTTCGTATCTTTCGTTTAAGCGACTTAAATATTCTATTGAAATGGTGTTTTCATAGTCGCGACCACGCATGTGAATTTGTTTCACTAAATTCGGAATAGAACTTCTTAAATAAATCATTAAATCTGGTGGACCAACCAAATCTTCCATCAAATCGAACAACAATTTATAGTTGGTATAATCACGATTAGTCATTAAACCCATGGCATGTAAATTAGGCGCAAAAATAAAAGCATCTTCATAAATGGTTCTATCTTGAATCGTATTTTTACCAGTTTTTCTAATTTCTAAAATCTGTCTGAAACGGCTATTTAAAAAATAAATTTGCAAGTTAAAACTCCATCTTTCCATAGAATGATAAAAATCGTCTAAATACGGATTATCATCTACATCTTCAAAATGCGCTTCCCATTTAAAATGTTTGGATAACATTTTAGTTAAAGTTGTTTTTCCAGCTCCAATATTTCCAGCAATAGCTATATGCATACTTTATTTTTTAATTTGATATGTACTTATTTGATAGTCGGTAAAAATAGACAAAATTCCATCCTTATAGAAGAAATTTTTAATCATTTTTTCATCAATTTTAATATTTATTGGCAACTGATTTTCAAGTGAATAATAAAATATTTTATCATCTAATAGAAAGAATAAATCGCTTTTGTCAGAAAAAATCACTTTTTCAAATGGATTGACTTTTCCTAAAGCAGCAATTTTTCCAAATTTATTTATTGAAAACACTTCATTATGGCTATCTATCCAATACAGATAATTATAATCTGAATGGGCCTGTTTAATTCCTGAATTTATTGGATTTGAAAGAAATTTAATGGTTTGAGAATTCAAATTATACAAACCTATTTGTTGACTCAAACTATCGTAAAACCAAATTTCATTTTGAGAAGCCGGCTTTAAAAACTCCGCTGTAATATCCGAAAAAATAGTAGTATTAATTTCATTAAACTGCGCATCTAACAAAACAAATGCATTATTTTGTTTGTAAAAAATAAGTGTTTGCAACATGTTAAACGTTTCTACACTTGTAATTTTTCCAAATTTATTATTCGTATAATTTAACGTTTCAGTTTCATTTACTTTGAATAAATTATTGCTTGAAGAAAAATAATTATTTCCAGAAATGTCATTTCCCCAAAAAACATCATACTTTGCAGGCTTCACTCCTACCTTCTCAAAATGCATATTTTGAGCAAAAGAAGAAAAAGTAATTAATATAAAAAAATGTAAAAATTTCATACAAACAATATTAACAAAAAATAACGAATTTAATAGTAACGAATTAGTAAAATTGTAGTCTTATCTAAAACAAAAAAATATATCATGAAAAAAATATTTATAGCTGTATTGGGTTTCACCACTTTTATGGCCTCTGCACAAAAGGAATTTCAAGGAATGGCCGTTTATGAATCTAAAACTTCAACATCAGATTTTGCTAAGAATTTCGATGGAAATAAAGACATTACACCCGAAATGAAAACGCAAATTATGGAAAGAATGAAAAAAATGTTTGAAAAAACGTTTATTCTGAATTTCGATAAATCGGCTTCTATTTATAAAGAAGAAGAAAAATTAGATGCTCCGGGACAAAATGGTGGCGCAAGAATGATGGCTAGCTTTATGGGCGGCGGCGGAACGTATTTTAAAAACATTAAAGAAAAACAATATACTGTTGACAAAGAAGTGTTTGGTAAAGAGTTTCTTATTAAAGATTCTTTACCAAATTTAAAATGGGTTTTAACCGAGGAAACTAAGAAAATTGGCGATTACACTTGTTTTAAAGCTACTGCAGTAAAAGAGGCAAGCAAATCTGACTTTAGAAATTACAGAAGAAAAGAAGAAAAGAAAAAAGAGGAAACAACGGCTACAGAAAAGAAAGACGAAAAGAAAACTAACTTTTTTGAAGAAATTGATTTACCTAAAGAGATTACAGTTACCGCTTGGTATTGTCCAGAAATCCCTGTTAGTCAAGGTCCGGATGAATATTGGGGTTTACCAGGTTTAATTATGGAAGTAAACGATGGAAAAACAGTAATTATGTGTTCTAAATTAGTAATGAACGTTAAAGAAAAAACTGAAATTAAAGCACCAACTGGTGGCGACAAAGTAACTCAAAAAGAATTTGATGAAATTATGATTAAAAAAATGAAAGAAATGAGTGAAATGGGCAGTCAAGGTCGTGGTGGAATGCAAATGAGAATGGGAAGATAATTTAAAAAAACAAGTCGCCAAAAAAGGCGACTTCCTTATATATAACAATACTTATCACAATGAAAAAAATAATTTTATTACTAACTATTCTCCTAACAAGTTTATCATTTGCACAAACCGTTAAAGTTACAGGAATACTAAAAGATACCGAAAATGTAGTCATTGAAACGGCTAATGTTATGGCTATAAATCCAGTTACTAAAGCCATGGATGCGTATAACATTACAAGTGAAAAAGGTGAGTTTTCATTAAACTTAAAACCAAATACCGAATATATTATAAAAGCCGGTTATATTGGATATGCCCCATTTGAAAAAAAAATTACTACGACCAAAGAAAACATGAAATTAGACATCATTTTAACAGGATCAAATACTATTGAAACGGTTGAAATTGTGAAAGAAATGCCTGTAAGAATTAGTGGCGATACCATTATTTATAATTCTGACTCATTTACTAATGGTACAGAAAAAAAACTTGAAGATGTATTAAAAAAGCTACCTGGTGTTTCTGTGAATAAAGATGGTGAAATTGAAGTAGAAGGAAAAAAAGTACAAAAAGTAATGGTCGAAGGAAAAGATTTTTTTGATGGTGATACTAAAATTGCTACAAAAAATATTCCGGCTGATGCTTTGGATAAAATTCAAGTTTTACGAAACTATAATGAAGTTTCTAATTTAAAAGGATTAGAAAACAACGATGATAATGTAGCTATTAACATCAAATTAAAAGAAGGAAAAAAGAATTTTTGGTTTGGAGACATGATGGCAGGCGCTGGAGTTGGCGACACAACCGATAGAAGTATTTTAAATCCGAAGTTGTTTTACTACAGTCCGAAATACAGCGTAAACCTTATTGGAAACCTAAATAATATTGGCGAATTACCGTTAACCATGCAAGATTACTTCAAATTTACTGGAGGTTTTAAAAACATGATGCGTAAAGGCGGTTCGAGTTTTAATGTTACGAGTAACGATTTAGGAATTATGGGCACAAGAAACAATCGCGCTAAAAACATAGATGCGAAATTTGGTGCTGCGAATTTTTCTTATAATCCAACAAAAAAATGGACGATAAGCGGTTTCGGAATTTACTCGTATAACAAAACCGACTTACAAACCGAAAATATTTACAATCGTATCGATAGATTACCAAACGGAACAACGGTAAATATTACAGAAAACCGTCAAGATATTTCCAAACAAAAAACCAATCTAGGTTTGTTTAAATTGAGTTCAAGTTATATCCCATCTGCTAAAATGCATTTAGATTACGATGCTTTATTAAAAACATCTGATCAGACTGAAAACCAAGGTGTTATTTCTACTTTACAAGGTGACATTTTTACTGAAAAAAGTCAGAAACCACTATCTATCAATCAAAACTTAAATTACTATTATACTTTGAATGACAAAAATGTTTTTGCTTTTGAAGTACAAAATTTATACCAACAAGAAGATCCTTTTTACAATGCTAATTTACAAATACAACCGTTTGCTTTAAGCGGTTATAATACTATGCAAAGTAGAAACAACATCAATCAAAACCGCTTCATAAGAACCAATAAAACAGATGCGAAATTTGATTATTACTATATGGTTACTCCAAAAAGTAATATTAACGTAACTGTTGGGAATACGTATTCTTATCAAAATTTCAACTCCAACATGTTTCAAATTTTAGATAATGGTTCGCGAAACGATTTAACAGATACTTCTAACACCAACGATGTAAATTATGCATTTAATGATGCTTTTATTGGAGTACATTATAAAATGTTACTTGGAAAATTTACTTTAAATCCTGGAGTTTCTTTACATCAATTTAACACTCTAGACGAGCAGTTAAACACTACTAACAAAATGAGTTTTAATAGAGTATTGCCTGATTTTTACGCTTTATGGCAAATAAAAAAATCGCAATCGTTAATTTATAATTTTTCATTAACGAATAATTTTACAGATATTATAAAACTTTCTCAAGGATTTGTATTTTCTAACTACAACAGTTTGTATAGTGGAAATCGTTTCCTAGAAAACTCGGTTTCTCAAGTTCACAGTTTATTTTTCAGAAAATTTTCTATGTTTAATATGGAGAATGTTTTTGCTAATGTGACTTATACTAAACAAACGGATATTATTACCAACAGAGCTTTATTAACAGGTGTAAATCAGGTTTCAAGTTCTGTAAACATCAATTCTAATTTTCCAAATGAAAGTTTAACGGGAAGTTTTAATTACGGTCGATCATTTGCTCGTTATTTCAAAGCAAATGGTAGAGCTAGTGTAAATTGGAGTCAAAACAATAACATTCGTGTGAATCCTGATAATACAGAATTTATACAAAATACAGAATCGTTTACTCAAAATTATAGTATTGGATTTTCAACTAATCTTAAAAATTTACCAAACATAGATTTATCCTATGATTTTACGATTAACGACTTTCAAGATCAGGTAAATTATATAGATAATCCATCTGTAACTTTAGAATATTTCTTTTTAGATGCATTTTCATTTACATCAGAATATAGTTTTTTTCATAACAGAAATAGAGAAAAAACAATTGACACTGAATACGATTTTTTAACTGCCTCTTTATCGTATCAGAAAAAAGACAGTAAATTAGAGTACAAAATAAGCGCAACTAACTTATTAAATACGTTAGCTTTAAACGAAAATAGTTTTAATGCTTTGGGTGGTTCTACTAATTTTTCAAGTTATTTCGTACAACCTAGGTTTCTAATTTTAAGTTTGAAGTATAATTTATAAAAATTTCAAAAAATAATATGGAAAATCCCAAGCAAAAAAGCTTGGGATTTTTTTGTTTTCAATTCTATTTAAATCGATACATTTACATAAAATTTTGATACTTAAAAAATGAAAAAACTTCTTTTTATTATTATTTGCGCTGTTCAGTTAATTCAAGCTCAAAATACTATTGTTGGTGAATATGTTAGCACAACCAAAAATTCAAACGGAATAAAACTGTTTTTTCAAGAAGACGGAACGTATCAAATTACTGTATTTTCTGGAAAGTATAAAGTAATTAACGATTCTATAGTTTTTGAAAACGATAACAAACAAAATTCCTATCATTTACTTTTTGAAAACGGAAAAAAATATTCAGAAAAAATAACAATCAAAGTAGAACCAATTAATTATTATTCGATTTTTCAAAGTGATTATTTAGGTATTCAAAAAACAGAAACTTCTGAAATTGAATACCAACCTTTAAAAGATTATTTTAACAAAAATGACATAGAAAATTATTTACAAAATGCCTATAAAATTGCAGAAGCTGTAAAAGAAAATGACGAAATTAATACAGAAAAAACGGAAACAAAAATAACTTTTGAAATCGACCGAATACATGCACTTTATTTTGTAAAAAAGAGCGATTACAATTCAGTTATTGAAAAATACATCGTACCGAGAAACGTTAATGTTATTGATGTAACATTTGAAAATAGTTATTTAGCCAATTTAAACTTGACAGGAAAAATAAACAAAGCAAACAATGTCTTGTTCTTAACAGACGGAAAAAGTCCGTTAAACTTCACTAAAAAAAGTGCCCTTATACAGCCCAATTATATTTCGCCAACTACAAAATCTTCTGAAAAAAACTGGAGCTATCCAGGCATGAAAAACAACGAAGAGTATTACGATTATGACGATTCAACTGCAGTTGTAGTGGATACCGCTTATGCCGTTTCTGAAAACCGATACGAGTTTAAATCGAAAGTAGAAAACAGCTTAAAAGAAGCTTTATTAAACATAAAGAAAGATACTGCTAAATACTTAATGGTGTATTACAACTTAAAGGACCAGAGAGCCTCTAAAAATTTCAATACTTTCGTGAATAATTACGATGAAAATGCAAGCTACAACATGTACGAAGGGTATAATTCTGAATATGATACTTATAATTTTTACTTGGCCACAAATTCAGATGAAGCCTTTTTTAAGAAAAACAACATCAAAGAAAAATCAGTTGTTATTATAAATAAAGACGGTAAAATTATTGCTACATCAACCAAATCGCTAGACGATGTAGCAAATATTTTAAATTACGATAATTCCTTCTTAATTAATAAACTAAAGGAAACAGAAAATGCCATGGCTCTATCGAATTCTGTTACAAACAAAAAAACAAGTATTCCAGAGTTAACTAAAAGTTTAAACAAAAATTATAAAGATATTTATACTGAAAGATTTTATTTCGCAAATACCACTATTGATACAGCAGTAGTAATGGATGATTACCAAAATAACGATGAAAATAATGATGAAAAAATAGCTGTAGATCAAGCAGTAGAAGCAGCAGTTGCAGCGTATGACACCAATGATTTTACATTTTACAAAACAGAAGTTTCAGAAAAACTATTAGCCGAAAAATTAAATACTATTTTCGAATATTACAATTCTAAAAACATCCTTAACGAAAATTTAGTAGCTATTTTACTTGGTGAAATTTCAGGAAATCATATTTCTTTTGATTTATTTAAAAATGAAAACAACGGTTACAATAAACAAGAAATAAAGTACATCAATTATATTTTAAAATACAATAAAGAAGCAAACATTAAAAATAAAATCGCCAAAGTAATAAATAATGTTATTGCTTATAAAAGTGAAAATCCAGATTCAGCAACTTACACTGCTATTGCACATTCTTTGATAGCCTACTCAGACAACGATTTGACTATTTTAAATAGTGTTTTAAACTTATATAATCAGAAAGAAAAAGCATCTGAAGCAGCTAACCAATTAGTAGATTTGTACTACTCGACTTTAGTTAACAACAAACCTCTTTTTGAAAATATTGACGAGCAGTATATTAAATCGAATGCCACAGCAGATTACAAAACAGATTGGATCAGTTTTAAAAATCAAATTAATTCTTTGTTCAATGCCCAAGCATGGGATATTTTCGAACTTAATAAAACAAAAGATTTTGAAAGAGCGATTAAATGGTCGGAAGTATCTAACATTATTGAAAAAGAAAATCCGTATTCTTTAGATACCTTAGGACAATTATATTTTGCAGTTGGTAGAAAATCTGAAGCTATTATGATTCAAACTAAAGCCGTTGCACTAGCAAAAGAAATGAAAATAAGTTCTGAAGAATTTGAAAATGCATTGAACAATATGAAGAAATAAATTGCTAACAAAAATCCCGAATTTCAATTGAAAATCGGGATTTTTGTTATACTTTCATTCTAGCAAATTTGTCTATTTTTTGTTGAATACTTTGATGCGATTCATTAAAATCATACAACAAACCAAACAATTCCACTGAAGCCAATTTTCCAATAAAATACGGATTTTCGTTTCGCAACATATAATCTAAACTAGCATCATTTAATTGTAAATGTTGCGCTACATATCCGTTTTTAAAAAATTCTTTCGTAAAACATACGCCATTTAATCCGTCAATTGGTAAACCATTTTTCTTTTTAGCTACTAAATTTTTAGGTAAATAGTTTTTGGCTACTTCACGAACAATCCATTTATCTGTAATAAAAGGATGTTTTTTATTATGCAATTGTGTGGTCCAACGCGTTTTATATTCTAAAGGTAAGTTTAAACCGAATTTCACCACATCTTCATGTAAAAAAGGAAAACGCACTTCTATAGAAGAAATCATTCCCATTCTGTCGTTTCTGTATAATAATGCTTGCAAGTGTTTTTGCATCATTTCAAAAGAATCCAAATAATACTTTTGTTCATTTTTCGATACGAATGAAAATAATTCCGAACCCTGTTCATATAACATTTCACTTTTATAACCATTTGCTAATCGGACATTGAAACTATCTAAATTAGAAACTTCAGAAGGAAATAAATAATTGTTTAAAGCAGGATATATTTTGTAAATTTTCTTTAAAATTTCTTGTGGTAGTAACAATGCCTTTTTATAACGCGCCGCCATTAATTTCGAATAGCCTAAAAACAATTCGTCTGATCCTTCACCACAAATTACGGCTTTTATATTATTTTGTCTGGCCAAATGTGCTACTCTTGAAATGGGCACGCCATTGGTAAAATACACAATTGGTCCAGCATTATATTCTGTTGCGGTTATCCAATGTTTTAAAAAATCTTCTGGGTAAAATTCTGTTTTATGCAATTGTAAGCCCAAATGATTCGCCAAAGCCAATGAATCTGAATATTCTGAGTGTTTTCCAATAATATCAGCTGTAAACAATTGAATGGCTGGTTGGGTTTTTTTGGCCATTGCAGTTAAAACTGAGGAATCAATTCCACCGCTAACAAATGCACCCATTGGAAAATCTGAAACTAACATTTCATCAACAGATTTTGACAATAAAGTTTCAAATTCTTTTACAATTTCCAACTTAGGTTTTTGGGCTAACTCTTTATGATAATTGGCATCAACCTGATCTGATATTTTGTAATAATAGTGTTCCGAAAGTTCTAGATTAGATGCTATTTTTACAACAGTTCCTGGCTTTACATTTTCAATTTCATTAAATAAAGTGTATGTAGAACTTCCTTCTAAAGTACTGTTTAACGACAGCATTGCTTTATAACTATCCGGCTTTAATTGTAACCCTTTTGCCAAAGTTCTCGATTCGGAAGCGAAAGCAAATACATCAGAATTATTTACAAAAAACAAAGGTTTTATTCCGAATCTGTCACGAGCTAAAAAAAGTTCATTTTTCTTAATGTCGTAAAAAGAAAAAGCAAACATACCTTTGATATCGCGAAGTGTTTTTTCTATTCCAAAATGAACTAAATATTGAAAAAGCACTTCTGTATCTGAAGTTGTGGTAAATTTTACACTTGGTAAATGCTGTTTTAAAGACAAATAATTATAAATTTCACCATTAAAACACAACACAAAATTATCGTTAAAAAAAGGTTGATTGGATCTACTGTTTCCATCAATTAAAGACAATCTTTGATGAAAAAAATGCACCTTATCATTGGCATTCCAATCACCGGAAAAATCTGGTCCTCTGTGCGATTGAAGTGTTCTTAAACCTTCAATTAATTTTTGTTTTCTATTTTCAGAAATGCTTTTATTTATAAAACCAGAAATTCCGCACATACCTTTATTTCTTTAGGGGGATGCTAAGATAAAAAAAAGAATTGTAAAAAAAAACACATGAATCTAAACTTATTATTTGTGAAAGCAAGTCAAACCTTCCTCGAAAAAAAAATTGCTTTACAAACTAGTGATGGATTTGCATTTCTTTAATTATCATAAATTTTGTACGTAATAACTGATGATTCTTGCGCGTAATTTCTTTCAAACAAGAATAAAATTACAATTAGTAAAAAAATTTCTGATATTGAACGTTTAGAACAAGTTGGCAATTTTATGCGAATTTTTGAAGTCACATTATAACTTAAAAATGCAATAAAAAAATTTAAAACAAGATGGCAGAACTGTTTTATAGATTATGGTGATAAATTGTCTATTACCTTAGCTAAAACAACAACTTAATTAGAAAAATTTGATTCGTTTAGTTTTTAAAAAACCGTCGTGAAATTTTTCACGACGGTAAATAACCAATTCACTCATGATTCAAAATCTTATTTTATTCTACTATTTTTTTTTTTTTTGCAGCTACTATATTATCAACACCTTCAACATTTACTTAATTAAGCCCTTTAGACAAATTAGAAACGTTAACATTTTTATGTATTGTAGTTAGCACTTTTTGCCCTTGTAAAGAATACATTTCAATAGATTTTACTCCGTTTTCCATTTCAATTGTAAAGGCATTTGAAATTGGATTTGGGTAGATTTTAGGTTGAAATTTTTTTAATTAAAATCTTTCGAAGATAAAATGCCCGAAACCGTATTATTTACTTCAACTATTAGTACTAGGATTAAAACTCTATTATATTTTCACCAAACCTTTATTTTTTTACACAAAACAAAAAGCCATTACAAAACTGTAATGGCTTTAAC
Organism: Flavobacterium difficile; assembly: GCF_011392115.1. Taxonomy (GTDB): domain Bacteria; phylum Bacteroidota; class Bacteroidia; order Flavobacteriales; family Flavobacteriaceae; genus Flavobacterium; species Flavobacterium difficile. Next base: position 226,271 of record NZ_JAAJBT010000001.1, on the reverse strand, counting down.
TATTGGTATTTACAAACTTTACATTCCGGTACGAATAGCCTCTACGGGATCTAACTTAGAAGCAGAAATAGCAGGTAAAATTCCAGAAATTAAACCGATTAAAACTGACAAACCTGAACCTAATAATATATTAAATGCGCTAAGCACAAATTCAAAATCTAAAGCACTCGTTAAAATCATGGCAATAATCCAAACTAAAACAATTCCAAACAATCCGCCAAACATGGCTAAAATTACCGCTTCAAATAAAAACTGAAATAATATAAATTTATTTTTGGCTCCCAAAGCCTTCTGAATTCCTATTAAATTGGTTCTTTCTTTTACAGAAACAAACATAATATTGGCAATACCAAAACCACCCACTAATAAAGAAAATCCACTTATCATCCAACCAAAAATATTCATTTGACCGACAATATCATCAATAAAATCGGTAAACCCTGAAAGTATATTTACAAAAAAGTTATTAATATCATCTGGTTTTATTCCTCTGTAATTTCTAAGCTTATTGGCTAATTCTGCCTTAAATTCTTCTACATCTACATCGCTTTTTGGCTTTATTATAATAATTGGTTTAAACAAGTTACTATTTTCACCGTATAATTTTCTAATATTATTTACTGGGATAAAAACCGCCACATCATTAGAGCCGCCAATCATATTTTCTCCCATTTTTTTTAACACGCCAATTACAGTATACTTTTGTCCATACAAACGAATTTGCTTTCCAATAGCTTCATTTCCGTTAAATAATCCTTCTGCAACTTCATTTCCTAAAACTATTACCGATGTACCCGAATTGGATTCCGCTTCATTAAACAACCTACCTTTTTCGACTTTAAAAGGTTCTATTTCAAAAAATTCCTCAGTACTTAATTTTATTTCGATTGAATTTACAGTGTTGTCTTCAAATTTTATGGATTGACTTTGAGTAAAAAAGTTGTAAGAAATTTTGTCAATATTATTAACGCTTTTTTTCAAAAACTGAAATTCTTCGTAATTAACATTAGGAAATTGTTCTTTTTTCCATCTGGGAACATCAGTAGGACCAAATGAACCATCAAACAAATAAATAGTATTTCGATCCATACCGTCTAAACTATCTACAATGTTCTTTTTCATGGAATCTACAGCAGCTAAAACGGCAATAATTGAAAAAATACCAACGGTAACCCCTAACAGAGACAACAAAGTACGTAATTTATTGCTTTTTAATGCATTAATTGCAAAAGCAAAACTTTCTTTTAGTAAACGTATGTATAGTATCATAAAAAATCATTCTGATTATATGTAGTTAAAAAATAAAATTTGTTACAATTTAAGTCTTAAAATTTAGAAACTTAAAATGTAAATTAGAAAATTCAATTGTTGCATTTTCTTATTCAAATTCTTACTTTTGCAAATTCTTATTAGAAACAACTACTAAATAAATTTCAACTAAAACGGAAACATTTTCAGTTTTACAAACAACAACACAATGACTCACACCAAACAAATCAAATCGGCTTTAATATCTGTATTTGATAAAACGGGTTTAGAACCTATCGTAAAAGCCCTTCACCAAAACAATGTAACTATTTATTCTACAGGTGGAACACAAGATTTTATTCAAAATTTAAACATTCCTGTTGTAGCAGTCGAAGACATTACTTCATTTCCTGAGATTTTAGGCGGAAGAGTAAAAACGTTACATCCGAAGATTTTTGGTGGAATTTTAAACCGTCAAGATAACGAAAGTGATGTAGCGCAAATGGCTGAGTTTGATATTCCACAAATCGATTTGGTGATTGTTGATTTATATCCATTTGAAAAAACTGTTGCATCTGGAGCTAGTGAAGCAGCTATCATTGAAAAAATTGATATTGGCGGCATTTCTTTAATTCGTGCAGCAGCTAAAAACTTTAAAGATACCGTAATCGTTGCATCTGTAAATGAATACGCTACATTCCTTGATTTCTATACAACAAACAACGGTTCAACATCAATTGAACAAAGAAAATTATTAGCTACAAAAGCCTTTCACACTTCATCTAATTATGATACGGCAATTTTTAATTACTTCAATACTGAAGATACGTATTTAAAAATCAGTGAAGATAAAGGACAAGTTTTACGTTATGGTGAAAACCCACATCAAAAAGGCTTTTTCTTTGGTGATTTCGATAAAATGTTTACAAAATTACACGGTAAAGAATTATCTTACAACAACTTATTAGATGTAGATGCAGCTGTAAATTTGATGAACGAATTTAAAAACAACGAACCAACATTTGCTATTTTAAAACACAATAATGCTTGCGGTTTAGCTACCAGAGCTACAATGAAAGAAGCGTATTTAGACGCTCTAGCTGGTGATCCAACTTCTGCTTTTGGTGGTGTTTTAATTGCCAATGGAAATATCGATTTAGCAACGGCTGAAGAAATTAATAAGCTATTTTGTGAAGTGGTAATTGCTCCTTCTTACGACCAAGAAGCTATTGATGTTTTAGAAGAAAAAAAGAACAGAATTATTCTAGTAATAAATGACGTAGCATTACCTGCTAAAAATGTTCGTACTTGCTTGAATGGAATTTTAGTTCAAGATAAAGACAACATTACAGATTCAAAAGATATTTTAAAAACTGTTACATTAACTGCTCCAACTGAAGAAGAAATTGAAGATTTATTATTTGCTTCTAAAATTTGCAAACACACCAAATCAAATACAATTGTTTTTGCTAAAAACAGACAATTATGTGCTTCTGGAACAGGTCAGACTTCAAGAGTTGACGCCTTAAATCAGGCAATCGAAAAAGCAAAATCTTTTGAATTCGATTTAACTGGAGCTGTAATGGCAAGCGACGCCTTTTTCCCTTTCCCAGATTGTGTAGAAATTGCCAACAAAGCAGGAATTACTGCAATTATTCAACCAGGTGGATCGATAAAAGATGAATTGAGCATCAACTATTGTAACGACAATAAAGTAGCAATGGTTATGACTGGAGTTCGTCATTTTAAACATTAAAAATTTTATACAAAAACAGTATTTTAAAACGCATTAAAAATATTTTTTTTAATGCGTTTTTATTTTAAATAATTCCAAATTAATTTTATACTTTTGTTAGTTGAATATAATTAAACAAAATACTAAACCCTTGATTTAAATATGGGATTTTTTGACTTCATGACCGAGGACATTGCAATTGACCTTGGTACCGCGAATACACTGATAATTCACAACGACAAAGTTGTAATAGATAGCCCTTCAATTGTAGCAAGGGACCGAATAACTGGAAAAATTATTGCTGTTGGAAAAGAAGCCAACATGATGCAAGGTAAAACACACGAAAACATTAAAACAATTCGTCCATTAAAAGATGGAGTTATTGCCGACTTTGATGCCTCTGAAAAAATGCTTCAAATGTTTATTAAAAGCATTCCAGCCTTAAAGAAAAAATTATTCACTCCAGCGCTACGTTTGGTCATTTGTATTCCTTCTGGAATTACTGAAGTGGAAATGCGTGCGGTAAAAGAATCCGCAGAACGTGTTAATGGTAAAGAAGTTTACTTAATTCATGAACCAATGGCAGCAGCAATTGGTATTGGAATCGACATCATGCAACCAAAAGGAAACATGATTGTTGATATTGGTGGTGGAACAACAGAAATTGCCGTAATCGCATTAGCGGGTATAGTTTGTGATAAATCGGTTAAAATTGCGGGAGATGTTTTCACAAACGACATCATTTACTACATGAGAACACAACACAATTTATTTGTGGGTGAAACAACTGCGGAAAAAATCAAAATTCAAATTGGTGCGGCTATCGAAGATTTAGAAAGCGCTCCTGAAGACATGTCGGTTCAAGGACGTGACTTGCTAACAGGAAAACCAAAGCAAGTTGATGTTTCATATAGAGAAATCGCCAAAGCATTAGACAAATCGATTCAAAGAATTGAAGATGCCATTATGGAAACGCTATCTCAAACGCCTCCAGAATTAGCTGCAGATATCTATAATACAGGTATTTATTTAGCTGGTGGTGGTTCTATGTTAAGAGGATTAGACAAACGTATTTCTTTAAAAACAGATTTACCCGTTTATATTGCTGAAGATCCTTTAAGAGCTGTAGTTCGTGGAACAGGAATGGCACTTAAAAACTTAAATAAATACAAAAACATCTTAATTAAATAAGCACGTAATACATGCAGCAAATTATAAACTTTCTTATAAAAAACAGCTATAAACTGCTGTTTTTGCTGCTTTTGGGTGTTTCGTTAACACTTACGGTAAAATCGCATTCTTACCACAGAAGCCAGTATATTAACTCTTCCAACGCTGTATCTGGTTATACCTACAGTCAAATTAATAGCGTGAAAGAATATTTTGGTTTGCGTCAAAAAAATGAAGATTTAGCTAGAGAAAATGCCCGTTTAAAAGAAATTCTTTTCAATAAAAAAGATACCATTTTAGAAGGTAAAATTGTAGTTCCAGATATTTTATCCAATTATGTAGTGCGTCAAGCAAAAGTGACTAAAAATTCTTATACCAAACAAGAAAATTTTTTAACTTTAGACAGAGGTGCTATTGAAGGATTAAAACCAGACATGGCAGTAATTAGTGACAAAGGTGTAGTAGGAATCATTGAAAAAACTTCGAAAAATTTCGCAACAGTAATTAGCATCTTGCACACTAAAAATCCACTTAATGGAAAAATAAAAAATTCCGAACATTTTGGTTCTATTACTTGGGATGGAAAAAATGCAGGTTATGTACAATTGATTGATGTTCCCAAATTAGCAACTTTGAAAAAAGGAGACACTATTGTTACTGGTGCGCAATCTGCCATATTTCCTGAAAATATTCCAATTGGAAAGATTGACAGAATTTTTGAAGAAAAAAACACCAATAAGTACGTAATCAATATCCGATTATTTAACGATATGACAGCACTTGGATATGTGTACATCGTTGAAAATAAAAAGAAAAAAGAAAAACAAGCACTTGAAGCTGAAACAGAAAAAGATCCAACAAAAAAATAATGAACAGTAATTTTATTTTAAATTTAATCCGTTTTATTGTTTTATTAACGATACAAATCGTTGTGCTCGAACAAATTAAATTTGGCGGTTGGATTAATCCGTATTTATACATACTATTCATCATTTTATATCCTATTAACTCTAACAAATCGGGTTTCATTGCTGCTAGTTTTTGCTTAGGAATAGTGATGGATTTATTTTGCGACAGCGGTGGAGTGCATGCCACAGCGAGTTTACTTTTAGCCTATTTCAGACCTGGGTTTTTAAAATTTGCATTTGGTTTAAGTTACGAATATCAAACCATTAGAATTGCCGATAAATTATCCGTAGACCGATTTACTTTTATCATGTCTGCTATATTATTTCATCATTTAGTACTTTTTAGCTTAGAATTGTATCGTTTCGATTTGTTCTTCGAAATCATAACTCGTACTATATTAAGTACACTTTTTACATTCATAATTTGTATTCTTAGTATTTACTTAATTAAACCTAGCAAACGATGAGAAAGACCTTATTACCAACCATCATCATTGTATCATCGGTAATTCTTTTGGCACGTCTTTTTTATTTACAGATTATAGATGATTCACTAAAAATTAAATCTGAAAACAATGCCATAAAAATCAAATATGACTTTCCAGAAAGAGGGTATATTTATGATAGAAATGGAAAACTTCTTGTAGCCAATCAGCCTTCGTATGATATCATGGTTGTGCCCAACGAAGTGAAAGATATAAATGTAACCGAATTTTGCAGAATTCTTCAAATTACTGAAAAAGAATATGCCGAAAAAATAGAAAAAGCCAAAAAATATAGTCCGAGATTACCTTCGTTATTCCTTCCTCAATTAAATAAATTGGAATTTGCAGGTTTTCAAGAAAAAATTAGAAAATACAACGGTTTTTACATTCAAAAACGTTCTCTTCGTGAATACCAAACCAAAAATGGCGCCAACGTATTTGGATTTATCACGCAAGTGAATGATGCCATTATTGCTAAAAAACCTTATTATAAAAGTGGGGATTTGATTGGAATGCAAGGCGTTGAAGAAGCCTATGAAGAAATTTTACGTGGCGTAAAAGGTGTAAAATACATTTTAAAAGACAAACACAACAAAGAAATTGGTTCTTACAAAGAAGGAAAATTTGACACCATTGCGAAACAAGGTAGCGATTTAACACTTTCTATAGATTCAGAACTACAAAAATATGGTGAAGAATTAATGATCAACAAACGTGGTGGGATTGTTGCCATCGAACCAAGTACCGGTGAAATATTAGCACTTGTTACCGCACCAACCTTTGATCCTTCACTATTAGTGGGTAGACAAAGATCTAAAAACTATACCAAATTATATAACGATTCCATCGCAAAACCTCTTTACGACAGAGGTTTACTTGGCGAGTTTCCACCAGGTTCTCCATTTAAAATTTTAACAGGTTTAATTGGTTTACAAGAAGGTGTAATTAATGAAGAAACCTCATTTACATGCGGACATGGGTTTTCTTATGGTCGAGGTGCCTTCATGAAATGCCACTGTCCAGGTGGAATCATAAAATTAAATTTCGGAATTTATAAATCGTGTAACACCTATTTTGCCAACACCTATAAACGAACTATCGAAAAATATAAAAAACCAAAAGACGGCGTAACTGCCTGGTCCAATCATTTAAAAAGTTTTGGACTTGGAGATTTCATGGGATACGATTTACCAACTGGTAGAAAAGGACACATTCCAACTTCAAAATTTTACGAACGATTTTACCCAAATGGAGGCTGGCGTGCTACAACCATTATTTCCAATTCGATTGGTCAAGGAGAAGTTTCTATGACACCTATTCAATTGGCTAACATGATGGCCACTATCGCTAATCGTGGTTACTATTATACACCTCATATCATAAAAAATATTAAAGGAAAAAAAATAGATTCGAAATACACGACAAAACATGTTACAACAATTGACAGAAAACATTTTGACCCAATAATAAACGGTTTATTCGATGTTTACAATCGTGGAACTGCTGCTGGCTTAGGTGTTACGGGCTTAGAAATTTGTGGTAAAACTGGAACTGCAGAAAATTTCGCTAAAATTAACGGAAAACGAGTACAATTAGAAGACCACTCTGAATTTGTGGCATTTGCGCCAAGAATTCAACCCAAAATTGCTATTGCTGTGATTGTAGAAAACGGTCATTATGGAAATACTTGGGCTGGACCTATTGCTACTTTAATGATTGAAAAATATTTAAACAAAAAAATTACTAGAAAGGATTTAGAAAAAAGAATGTTAGAAGGAAATTTAAATTGGCAATATCGAAAATTATATCCAAGTAAAGATTCTATTCACAAACCTAAATTAACAAAAATAGATTCGCTTCGCTTAAAATTAAAATCGAAAAAAGAAATAGAAGCAGAAAAAAAGAAAAAACAAGAAGAAAAAAAGAAAGATTCAGTAAAAAAATAAACCGTCACGAAATATCAAAATTGAGATCGTAATCAATTAAATATCTAAAAAAAACTGCTATTTCGTAATTATAAAAATTCCAAATAAAGGAAGTAAAATGAAAAACCAAGATATTAGTAATTCCATCGATTGGATAACGATAATGTTATACATCATCCTTGTGGTTTTTGGATGGATGACTATTTATTCTGTTACGGTGCCGCCAGATGAAGAATACACCTTTGATTTTAGTTTAAATTATGGAAGACAAATGATATTTATGATTATTTCTATTCCTTTAATTTTTACTATTTTATTTGTAGATTCTAAGATATTTGAACGGTTTTCATTTATATTATATGGATTCGGAATATTTCTACTTCTAGGATTGTTTGTTTTTGGAGTTACCAAAAAAGGACAAACCAATTGGTATCAATTTGGTGGTTTTGGTTTTCAACCCTCGGAATTTGTAAAAACAGCTGTTGCCTTATTATTATCAAAATATTTGAGTGATGCACAAGTAAATTTAGCAAAGAAAAATTTTCAATATATCGCTTTTGCAATCATTGGACTGCCTGTTTTTTTAATATTAATGCAACCTGATGCAGGAAGCGCCATGATATTTTTATCGCTAATATTTGTGCTACACAGAGAAGGATTACCGAGTTGGTATTTATGGACAGGTGCAATAGCCATTGCCACATTCTTATTAGCGCTAATTATTAAACCCATATTTTTAATTTCCTTTGTGGGTGTTTTCATGGTAATTCATTATATTTTTAATCGTCTAATTACGAGAAATCCAATAGTTTATGGTTTGATTTTTATTGCCATTTCAAGTTTTGCTTTTTCTGTAAGTTATGTGTATGATAATGTGTTAGAACCACATCAAAAAGACAGAATTAATGTACTTTTAGGTGATGATGTAGACATGAAAAAAGAAGGATACAACTTAAATCAATCGATGATAGCGATTGGTTCTGGAGGTTTACTTGGAAAAGGATATTTAGAAGGAACTCAAACGAAAGGAGGCTTTGTACCAGAACAACACACTGATTATATTTTTACAACCGTTGGTGAAGAATGGGGATTTGTGGGGAACCTTTTAGTTATGAGTTTATTCGTGTGTTTATTTATTCGAATTTTATACTTAGCAGAAAGGCAAAAAACCCGATTTAGTCGAGTATATGGCTATTGTGTGGCTACCTATTTATTCACCCACTTTTTTGTAAATATTGCGATGCTTATTCGTTTGTTTCCAACTATTGGAGTACCACTACCCTTTTTCTCCTATGGAGGTTCGAGTTTATGGGCATTTACCATTATGCTATTTATCTTTATTAAGTTAGATGCGAATAAGGTAAATGAGTGGTAAAAAATTGATTTCTTAAAAACTCCAACCTTTATAATCTTTACTGGCTTCTAATTTATTTTCAGAAGCATCATTTAATTTAGGAAAAAAGTCAATTCCTGTTTTTTGTTCCAATTCGTCTACCGATACAACAAATTCGTATAAAGGCTGATTCGATTTTTCATGTGGCACTAAAAAAGCAATCATTCTGGTTTTGTCTTTCGTTAGTAACACCTTGTAAAAATATTTTGGCACAGCAACCTCTTCTCTACCAATAGTTTCTAAATCTTCAGTTAAAACACCACCCGTTACTACATAAACTCCATCATATTTACCTGCCCAATACCGTACTTTGTTTTCTAAACGGTTCCAAACTCCAGCATTAAAATCATATAATTGCGGTGAGGCGTTACTTGTAAAAAAAGTTTCCTCATACAATTCCTGACTTTGTTTTCTATCGCCAGCGGGACACAAATGACCTTTCGTATACCCTGATTTTTTATAATTTCCCCAATGTGCCGATTCTGTTTTTACAAGTGGGTCTTGTTCAAAAAGTGGTCTTTCTAAATCGGAATATTTCCATTTCCCATCTTCTAACAAATAGGCTACCCATTCGCTTTGCTCATAAGCTTCCGCATAGGAAAACGTATAACCTTCACGTTCATAAACAGCGTTAGTTGTAGAAGTCGGCAATGGAGAAAACTCAGAAGAATCTGTTGAATTGTTCGATACTTTTGTGGAAGTAGCATCTGTATCTAATTTCGTATTTTCATTTTTTAATTGACAAGAAGAAATAAAGGAAAGAAGAAATATATTTAAAAAGAATATTCGCATAATTATGTTTGTTATCTTTGTAAAAGTAAATAAAATACGTAAAACTTAACTCATATCAATATGAAAAAATTAGTCGCAATTATAGGATTTTGCCTCATAGCTGGCAGTCTAAAAGCACAAGAAATAAAAACCGATTCTATTTTAAAAAGTAATGATTCAATTAAAAAAATTGAATTTTCTAAATTAGAAAAAGAAAAAAAAGAAGCTTTAAAAGAAAAAGAAAAAGCAGAAAAACAAGCTGCTAAAGAAATTGAAAAAGCGGAAAAAGAGGCTAAAAACCAGCAAAAAGAACTAGAGAAAGCTAAGAAAGACGCTGAAAGAGAAAGAAAAGCAGCTGAAAAAGAAAGAAAAGAGGCAGAAAAAGAGCGCAAAAAGATTGAAAAAGAAAGAGAAGAATTAGCTGACGCTAAAGAAAAAGTTGCCGATTTAAAAAAGGACATTCTTAAAAACAAAGAGAAAACAGAAGACGAAAAAGAAAAGTTTGAAAAGGATAAGAAAAAAGGGAAACTATCGCCAAATGATGAAATCAAACGTCAAGAAAAAATAGAAAAACTTCTGAAGAAAAACATTGAATTACAAAACAAACTAGAAAAAGCGCAAATCAAATTAGACAAAATAAGATAAGCGACTCCTTAACTTTAACAACAAAAAATGCCATTCAAATTGAATGGCATTTTTTTATTTATAAATCTCATTTATTTAGAAGCTAACTTTTTCTCTTTCGTTTTTTTTGTTTTTTTAGTTTTCTCAAGAGTTGTTGCACTTACTTCTTTTAACGTTAAATCGAATAAAACGTTTAGTGTTTCGGTCATATAAACGTCTTTTACTAATTCAGCATGCCATCTGTCGCGTTTTTCTTTAAGCAATTCATCTTTTGCCATTAATTCTAATTCGTAAGGCAATGATGTAAAAGTTAAGTTGTTTTTAAATTTTTCAATCGCTTTAAACTTTTTAGTTTGGGCTTCAATATCTGACAATTCTTTTCTGTAAGAAGCATAATTTAAACTAATCGTATTGTCTTCTTTTCTATCGTTAATCCATTTTGCATTTTCAGAAATTAAACTAAAGTTTTCATTCGTAGCAATTCTGTTTTTACTCTTCGCAATAACTTTATCAAAACTCACATTTAAAGGAGTATAAATTGCAGGTTCAATTTTATCCCAAGGCAATGCACTTTTTTCGTCTTTTTCACCTGTTTCCATAAAACTAAAACGGTCTGGCATTACAATATCACTTTTTACACCTTCTAATTGTGTAGAACCACCATTAATTCTATAGAATTTTTGAGTTGTAGTTTTCAAAGCTCCTAAATCTCCGTACTGATTTCCGCGGACAAATTCGTTAAGTTCAAATACATTCTGAACCGTACCTTTTCCGTAAGATTGCTTACTTCCAATAACAATTCCTCTTTTATAATCTTGAATGGCAGCTGCAAAAATTTCAGAAGCCGATGCAGAATAATTATTAATCATAACAACTAACGGCCCATCCCATTGCACTTTTGAATCTGTATCTGGTAAAACTTGTGCTTTTCCACCTGCAGGTTTTACCTGAACTACTGGACCTTTATCGATAAATAAACCTGTCATTTTCACAACAGTTTCTAAAGACCCACCTCCATTATCACGTAAATCCATTACAATTCCTTGAACATTTAAAGCTTTTAATCGCTCAATTTCTTGTGCAACATCTTTAAAGGCATCTCTATTTGCTTTATTTTCAAATGTAATATAAAACTTAGGTAAATAAATTATTCCAAATAGTTTCCCGTCTTTATTTACTACTGTCGATTTGGCAAAAGTTTCCTCTGTTTCCACTTCATCTCTCATAATTGGAACAACTTTAACACTTCCATCAACTTTCTTTACAGTAAGTTTCACAAGAGTTCCTTTTGGTCCTTTAATTTTTTTGATCACATCATCCAAACGCATTCCTGCAATGTCGATTGGTTCTTCGTTACCTTGACCAACTTTTATGATAATATCGCCTTGTTCTAATAATTTTCCTCGCCAAGCTGGACCACCACTAATTAATTCTGAAACTTCAATGCCTTCGTTTTTCTTTTGTAAACGGGCACCAATACCTTCAAATTTACCACTCATGCTTACATCAAATTTCTCTTTATCTTCTGGAGAAAAGTAATAAGTATGTGGATCATATTGTGTTACAATGGCATTAATGTAAATTGAAAACCAATCTTCACGAGTTAATTCGGCAATAAAACTAAAATTATTATTTAGGTTACTCTCCGTTGTTTTTCTAGCTTTTTCTTCTAACTGTTCAAATGTTTTTGGTTCAGCTTTAACTACTTCTTTTTTCTCTGTAGTTTCTGCATCTAATTTATCAATTCCGTTTTGTATGTCTTCTTTATCTGTAATATCACTTAAAACGGCAAATTCTAATTGCTTTCTCCATCTGGTAGTCAAATCTCCTTTTGAAGCTGCATAAGGTAATTTTTCATAATCAACACTTATCGTTTCATCATCGTTTAAATTTAGAGGTTTAGAAAGAATCGAACTGTAAATTTCTTTTGATTCTTTCATTCTTTGCATTAACCTTTTGTAAGTTAAATCGAAAAACGACAAATCTTTACTTCTTATCATATCATCAATCGAAGTTTCATATTTTTGAAATTCATTAATATCCGACTGAATAAAATATCTTTTGGTTGGATCTAGAGATTCAATGTAAGAAGCATAAGCTTTTTTGGAAAAGTCATCATTCAATTCAATTGGAGAAAAATGTCCTTTTTCTAATACAAAAGACAACAACTCAAGTAACATTTTATCTTTCTCGTCTCCAGACGAAGTTTTGGATGGCATAAAACTCCACAATCCTGCAGCTAATATTCCTACAACTAATAAAACTCTATAATTCCTTTTCATAAATTCTACTATATTTTTCATTTCTAATTTCTAAAATCGTGCCAAAAGTAAATGCTTTTGTTTCTTTTTAACTAAGAACACAAATTTAATATTTTTATCTACAATTAAATCATAAAATATGATAATTTAGCAAATATTTTAACACCTTCACGAAATGAAAAAAATTCTAATTACCAATGACGATGGTATTGCTGCTCCTGGCATAAAAGCCTTAACCGAAGTAATGCACGAATTAGGTGAAATTTATATTATTGCTCCAGACAGTGCACAAAGCGGAATGGGACACGCTATAACGATAAACAACACATTAGAATTGAAACATATTCCCGGATTTTTAGGTACTGAAAACGCTTACAGTTGTTCTGGAACTCCTGTAGATTGTGTAAAGATGGGTGTACATGAAGTGCTGAAAACCCGTCCAAATTTATGTGTATCAGGAATTAATCATGGTTCAAATTCTTCTGTAAATGTAATTTATTCTGGTACGATGAGTGCCGCTGTAGAAGGTGGCATTGAAGGGATACCATCGATTGGATTTTCGTTATGCGATTACAGTTGGGACGCCAATTTTGAATTCATCAAACCCTATATCAAAAAAATTGTACTCGAAGTTTTAGAAAAAGGACTACCTGAAGGTGTAGTCTTAAATGTGAATTTTCCGAAAACAAACAACATAAAAGGCATTAAAATTTGTCGTCAAGCGAAAGCAGCCTGGGAAGAAGAATTTGACAAACGCATCAATCCCATGGGAAAAGAATACTATTGGCTTACTGGAAAATTTGTCAACCACGACAATGGCCAAGATACCGATGAATGGGCTTTAGCTAATGATTACATCTCTATTGTTCCTGTTCATTTTGATTTAACCGCATACCATGCGATGCAACAGTTGAATAGTTGGAATTTATAGTTTTCTGACCGAATCTCTTTTTCTTAATTCTGTTTTAATTACAGCTGTTTCAAATATTTTTTCCGATTCAAAATCTGGAATTTCTTCGATACGTTTGATGATTAATTCGGCTGTTTTCTGACCAATTTCTGGCGCATGCTGACTAATAGTAGACAAACTAGGCGTCATTCGGCGCGACCATAAACCATCTGCAAATCCTAGTATTGAAATATCATCTGGAACATGTAAACCATTTTTTAAACAAAATTTCATGGCAGTTACTACAGCGTATTCATCAATTGCAAAGATAGCATCCGGTTTTTTACTTAAAATAAGTGCTCCCATTTTTTCATCAAAGCCTTCATCTGAATCTGTAAGCAAAGCCAAGCTTTTATCAAATTTAATTTTATTTCTACGCAACGCCTCTTTGTAACCGTTTGTTCTTAAATCGCCAACACTTAAATTATTAATCGTTGAGAATAATGCAATTTTTTTACAATTGGTATCTATCAAATATTGCGTGGCATTCACAGCGGAATCAAAATCATCCACAATTACCTTATCACATTTTAACTCTTCAGCAATTCTGTCAAATAAAACAACTGGTGTTCCATGTCTTAGCACATTATATATATGAGTAAAATTATTTTCTTTCTGAGTTTCTTCTGCTAAAGCTAAAATAAAACCATCAATCGCACCATTGTCTAACATTTCAATCATTTGTTTTTCTTTTTCCAAAGATTCGTTAGAAGTACAAGTAATCAAATTATAACCTTTTTCATTCGCATATAATTCGATACCAGAAAAAACTTTAGCAAAAAACGGATTTAGAATGTTTGGCAAAATCACACCTATGGTATAAGAACGCTGATTTTTTAAGTTTTTAGCAATACTATTAGGTTTGTAATTTTTAAGAAGTGCGAATTCTTTGATCTTAATTTTAGTCTGTTCACTGATTTCCGGACTATTACTTAACGCTTTAGAAACCGTTGAAGTAGAAACACCTAATTCTCTCGCTAATTCTTTTAAAGTGGCTTTTGATTTCATTTCTAATACTTATCAACTTCAAAAATATAAAAATTGACTAAAATATGTGTATAAAAATGAATATAAATTTTGAGAGCATTTCAAAGAGTTCAAAATCAATACAAAAGAAATTTAGGATAGAGTTTGTAATTTTAATAATTAATTGTACTTTTGCACCCCTAAACCCGAAGTTCGGGATTAGGAATGGAATGTTTAATTAAAAATTAGTATTGTGAACACATTAAGCTACAAGACAATTTCGGCAAACAAGGCTACTGCAGACAAGCAGTGGATTGTGGTAGATGCTGAAGGTCATAACTTAGGTCGTTTTGCTTCTAAAGTAGCTATGCTATTAAGAGGTAAATACAAGCCAAGTTATACGCCGCATGTTGACTGTGGAGATAACGTAATTGTTATTAACGCAGAAAAAATCAATCTTACTGGAAACAAATTGGATGAGAAAACGTACATCCGTCACACAGGTTATCCAGGAGGACAAAGAAGTCTAACTGCAAAAGTAATGCAACAAAAAAATCCTGCATTATTAGTAGAAAAAGCAGTTAAAGGAATGTTGCCTAAAAACAAATTAGGAGCTCAATTATTCCGTAATTTAAATGTTAACGTAGGAGATGCTCATAAACATGCAGCACAATCACCTAAAACTGTTAACCTAAACGATCTTAAGTAATGGGAGTAATTCACAAAATCGGAAGAAGAAAATGTGCAGTTGCACGTGTTTATGTTACAGAAGGAACTGGTAACATTACAGTTAACAAAAGAGAGTTTGCTGTTTACTTTCCAACTGCTACATTGCAGTACAAAGTAAAACAAGCTTTAACATTAACTAACAACGAAAACAATTTCGACGTTAAAATTAATGTTTATGGTGGTGGAGCAACTGGTCAAGCAGAAGCTGTAAGAATGGCTATTGCTAGAGCAATGTGCGAAGTAGAAGCAGAAAACAGATTGGTTTTAAAACCAGAAGGATTACTAACAAGAGATCCAAGAATGGTAGAACGTAAAAAATTCGGTCAGAAGAAAGCACGTAAGAGATTCCAATTCTCGAAACGTTAATACTGGAAGTATTTCAGTATCTTTTTTCAGATACATTTTTACAATTAAATTAGAATTTAAAAACAAGTTGTCGATATTTCTTTTTATTGAAGAAGAAATTAGTTTAGCATCTAAATCTTTAAGACTAACGCAAGTGACTACTTAAAGATTGCTAGAACACGGAACGTAAACTATTACAAAATGGCAAACAAAATTGACGTTAAAGAGTTACTAGAGGCTGGTGTACATTTCGGACACATGACTCGTAAATGGGACCCAAATATGGCTCCTTACATTTATATGGAACGTAATGGTATTCATATCATTAACCTATATAAAACTGCTGCAAAAATTGAAGAAGCAAATGAAGCTTTGAAAAAAATTGCTGCATCTGGTAGAAAAATACTTTTCGTAGCTACCAAAAAACAAGCAAAAGATATCGTTGCTGAAAAAGCTGCTGCTTGTAACATGCCTTACATCACTGAAAGATGGCCAGGTGGTATGTTAACAAACTTCATCACTATTAGAAAAGCTATTAAAAAAATGGCTTCTATTGATAGAATGAAAAAAGACGGTACTTTCATGACGCTTTCTAAAAAAGAACGTTTACAAGTTGATCGTTTAAGAGCAAAATTAGACAAAAACTTAGGTTCAATTGCTGACATGTCTAGAATTCCTGCTGCATTATTCGTAGTAGATATTAAAGCTGAACATATCGCGGTTAAAGAAGCAAAAAAGTTAAACATTCCAGTATTCGCAATGGTTGATACAAACTCTGACCCTCGTTTGGTTGAGTACGTTATTCCAGCTAACGACGATGCTTCTAAATCAATCGATAAAATTTTATCTTTAGTAACTACTTCTATCACAGAAGGTTTAACTGAAAGAAAATCAGACAAAGAAGAAACTACAGAATCTGCAACTGAAGCTCCTGTAGCTGAAGCTGAAGAAACTTCTTCTGAAGCATAAATACTATAAATTCCGAAAGTAAAATTCCAAATTCCAAATTAATTTCATAACGTTTTGTTATAAATTATATAAAACTGGAATTTGGATTTTTACGATTGGAATTTCTTTTTTTACATTAATAATTTAAAATAAAATAAAATGTCAAATATAACTGCTGCTGAAGTTAACAAATTAAGAACTACAACTGGTGCTGGTATGATGGATTGCAAAAAAGCTTTAGTTGAAGCTGAAGGTAATTTTGAATTAGCAATTGAAATTTTAAGAAAAAAAGGTCAAAAAGTTGCAGCTAACCGTTCGGATAGAGAATCAACTGAAGGTGCTGTTATCGCTGTTGTTAATAGTGATAATACTGCGGGTGTTGTTATTTCATTAAATTGTGAAACTGACTTCGTAGGTAAAAATGAAGGTTTCGTTAAATTAGCAAATGATTTCGCTAACTTAGCTTTAAACTTTACTGATAAAGAATCTTTCTTAGCTTCAGACTTTGGAGGAATTACTGTTGCTGAAAAATTAATTGAGCAAACAGGTGTTATCGGAGAAAAAATTGAAATCGGTTCTTTCGAAAAATTAGAAGGAGCATTCGTAAATTCTTACATTCACGCTGGAAACGGTATCGCTACTTTAGTAGCTTTATCTGCTAACGTAGAAGGTGCTGCTGATGCTGCAAGAAACGTTGCAATGCAAGCTGCCGCGATGGCGCCAATCGCATTAGACGAATCTGGAGTTGACGCATCAGTTATTGAAAAAGAAATCGAAATTGCAAAAGATCAATTACGTGCTGAAGGAAAACCAGAAGCTATGTTAGATAATATTGCAAAAGGTAAATTAGGACGTTTCTTTAAAGACAATACTTTAGTAAACCAAGATTACATCAAAGATAGTTCAATGAGTGTTGCTGCTTACATCAAATCTGTAAACGCAGATTTAACTGTAACTGGATTCAAAAGAGCTGCTTTAGGTTAATATATCTTAAAAATAGCTATACCTTTAAGGCTGTCCAATTTGGCAGCCTTATTTTTTTGGTCGCACTCCAACCTTCTACAAAGGAAAGTGAAAAATTTAATTTCGTATTAATAAGTAAAACAAACAATGAAAAGCAACAATTCAAAATGGTTTATATTGCTAGTATTAGCAGTAGTTTGGGGAAGTTCATTTATACTAATGAAAAAAGGATTAGATGGCGGTATGAATGCCTACCAATTAGGTGCTTTCAGAATCATATTTACCTCTGTATTTTTGCTTTTAATCGCTGGAAAAGAACTACTAAAAATAAATTCAACTAAAATTAAATATGTTATTTTAGCAGGCTTATTAGGAAACTTCTTCCCTATCTTTTTGTTTGCTTTAGCACAAACCGAAATTAGCAGTTCAATAAGCTCAACCCTAAATTCGTTTACACCTCTTAACACACTAATTATCGGAAGTTTGCTATTTGGATTAACCTTTAATCGAAAACAAATTATTGGATTATTAATTGGCATTGTAGGTTGTTTGATTTTAGTATATGCTGGTGCTTCAGGAAATCCATCCAAAAATTATTGGTTTGCACTTTTAGTAATCGTGGCCACTTGGTGTTATGCTGCAAATATTAACATGGTCAAAAAATACTTATCTGACGTATCACCTTTAGCCATAACTGTTGGAAATTTTGCTTTTTTACTTTTTCCAGCATTAGGAATATTACTTTATAATGGATTGGATTTCCAAACCACAGCTCAAATATCAGAGGGTTTAGCCCTTACAACTAACATACATCCATTATTTTATGTGGCTATATTAGGAATTATCGGAACTGG
Organism: Flavobacterium difficile; assembly: GCF_011392115.1. Lineage (GTDB taxonomy): Bacteria > Bacteroidota > Bacteroidia > Flavobacteriales > Flavobacteriaceae > Flavobacterium > Flavobacterium difficile. Next base: position 207,997 of record NZ_JAAJBT010000001.1, on the reverse strand, counting down.
ATTAGCCAATATTTATTTTTATAAATTAATACAGATGTCGTCACCTATTTTCGCTTCGAACGTTACTTATTTAATACCAATTGTAGCAACAATTTGGAGTATGATTTTTAATGAAGGTGTAACCTTATTACAAGTCTTAGGAACAGTAGTTATATTATTTGGCGTTTATATTACGAATAGAAAATAAATTCCAAAAAAAAAGGATTGCTTTCGCAATCCTTTTTCACTTAATAAAATAAAAATTTATTCGAAATCTTTATCTGTAACACCTTCATTGATTTTTACATCTTGTGTAATAAATTCTAATGGCATACCTACATCCATTGTTGTTTTGTAAGGAAATTTCACACCTTTAACATCAATATAATCCGCATAAGTTGTCATTGCTTTACGCTTTTGAGCACCTTCACCAGATTCGTTTTCAGAAGCCACTTTCAATCCTGTTTTAACATCAAAGAAATATCTTGTTGTTCCTGCTTGGATTACGTATGCATCTTGACCGTTAACTGCTTCAATTCCAGTTAAAACAATTGATTTATCAGCTAATAAACCTAATTCAACGAAAGGAACCGCTTCTTTTTTCTCTTTAACTAATTCTTCACCTTCAATATTTTTCTTTTGACCTTGAGCTGCTTGATAACCAACTTTATCTCCTATAACTTGTTTCATAACAGACATACCCATCATTGAAATCTCAGTAGTAGACATTCCTTTATTAGAAATTTTAGAAACCATATCTAAAGACTGTCCTTGAATAGTTCCTTTAGCAGTAAGTAAAACAGTTTTAACCGTTTTTAAAGCTTTCTCTCCACCAATAGCATCGATGTGTTTTTTAACTACAGATTGAGCTGTAACGCCTGCTGGAATTTCTTTTTTCACAACTGGTTTATCTACTTTGTTTCCGTACTTGTCAAAATAAAAGATAGGCATTTTTTCTTTAGCACTCATCGCTTCTAATCCAGGTAAAACTTCTGTAGCTTTCCCCACAATTACAACTCTTGTATTATTAGCTAAAAAGTATTTATTAGCTGCATTTCTGATATCTTCTGGCGTAACAGCATTGATGTTTTTTACGTAATTTTCATAAAAATCATCTGGTAAACCTAATGTTTTGATGTTTAATGCATAACGAGCAATTGTAGCTGGTTTTTCAATTTGCATTACAAAGTTTCCAATGTATTTTGCTTTTGCATTTTTTAAATCTTCTTCAGAAACTAATTCTGTTCTGATTTTTTTTAATTCGTTAAAAATTTCTACAACTGCACTATCTGTAACTGCATTTCTAACAGATGCTGTTGAAGAAAATTTAGAAATGTATTTACTTGCACCAATATTCGAGTACGATCCGTATGTCCAACCGTGTTTTTCTCTTAAGTTTAAGAACAAACGACCTTCTCCACCACCACCAAGAATTTGGTTAGCTAAAATAGCAGCAAAATAATCTTTGTCATTCATTTTTAATGTAGACAAGTTGATTAATGCAATTTCAGTTTGAACTGCATTTGGCACATCCACAAAATTAATTTGAGAATACTGTAAATCTTTTGGATCGTTGTAAGTTAAATTTGGTGCCGTAGCTTTTTTCCAAACATCTGCTCCAAATAATTTCTCTACTTTTTTCTTAACGTCTTTTGTTTTCACATCACCAATAATCACCAAATAAGCATTTGCAGGTACGAAATACGTATTGTAGTGATTAATTACGTCTTGTAAAGTCACATTTTTTAATGTTTCTTCAGAAGTAAATTCACCATTATAATGTTCTTTTCCAAACGTTAAAACATTCTGAACTCTATTAGCAATGGCAGAAGCACTTTTTTCATCAGATTTTAAACCTTCAATTAATTTAGCTCTTTCCGCATCAAAATCAGCTTGTGTAAATAATGGATTTAATGCTCCGTCTGCTAATAATTCTAAGATTCTTCCAGAATATCTTGACAAACCACTTGCAGCAGCACCTGATTCGTAAAAATTAATATTGGCTCCTAAAAAGTCAATTTCTTCATTAAATTTTTCTTTAGAAATGGTTTCTGTAGCATTTCCAATCATGGCACTTACTAAATCAGTAACACCTTTTTTACTTCCTTCTGCGAAAGGTGCGTTATCTAAAGTTAAGTTGTAAGAAACTCTTGGCAATTTATTGTTTTCAACTACCAATACTTTTAAACCATTTTCTAAAACGAAAGTAACCGGTTTTTTAATATTAATACTTGGTGCCGGACCTTGTTTCGGCATTGGTCTATCTTGTGCTTCCATAGTTACTGTAAGTAATAAACTGGCTGCTATGTATAAATACTTTTTCATTTTTCTTAAATAAAATTATTTAGCTGTTTTTTCTTTTGCAGGACCATAATTTAAAATCAAACGTTGGTTTGGGTTTAAATATTTTTTAGCCACTTCTCTAATATCTTCTCTAGTAATAGAACGGTAGATTTCAATTTCTGTATTTACTAAATTGATATCTCCATACAATAAGTAAAAAGAAGCTAAATTCTCTGCAATTCCTTCTACAGTAGAATTTGAATTCACATAGTTGTTTTCAAATTTATTTTGTAATTTTTGGAAATCATTTTCAGAGATTAAATTGTTTTGCATGTTTACAATTTCTTCATCAATTTCTTTTAATAAACTTTCCGATGAAACCTCACCTAAAGGCAAACTATAAATAATATATTGTCCGTAATCTTCTTGAGAGTTACTGAAAGCACCAACCTGAAGTGCTACTTTTTTATCATCTACCATTTTTTTGTAAAGTTTAGAACTTTTACCATCAGATAAATAAGTAGAAATCATATCTAAAACACGAGCATCTTTAGTTTTCATTGATGGTGTTCTGTATGCAGCCAATGTCATTGGTAATTGTACATTCGGATCTTCCCAAGTAGCATTAATTGTTGAAGTAATAGGTGCTTCTTCGTATTTTTGTCTTTGTACAGGAGCGCCTTTAGGTATGGCAGAAAAATACTTTTTAATCCAAGTTTTAGCTTGAGCAGTATCAAACTGACCCGCAACTACAAGAACCGCGTTATTTGGTACATAGAATTTTTTGTTAAAAGCTTGAAACTCTTCTAAAGTAGCAGCATCTAAATGCTCCATTTCACCAATTGTTGTCCAACGGTAAGGGTGATTTTTAAATAAATTTTGTTTGATAGCTTTGAAGATATTTCCGTAAGGTTGGTTATCAATTCTTAAACGTTTTTCTTCTTTTACCACTTCATTTTGAGTATCTACTCCAATTTGATTGATAACAGGATGCATTAATCTTTCAGATTCCATCCAAATGGCTAATTCTAAATTATTTGATGGGAAAACTTCATAATAATACGTTCTATCATCTGAAGTATTCGCATTGTTTTGTCCACCATTAGCTGTAACTATTTTAAACCATTCACCTCTTTCAATATTTTTTGTTCCTTCAAACAATAAATGTTCAAAAAAGTGTGCAAAACCTGTACGATTTGGCTGCTCATCTTTTGCTCCAACATGATACATTACAGAAGTAATGATTACTGGTGCAGAATTATCTTGATGCAAAACAACGTGTAAGCCATTGTCTAAATCAAATTCTTCAAACGCCACTTTTTGTGCATTTGCCGTGCTTCCTAACATTGCTATTGTCCCTAAAGCCATTAATGTTTTTTTCATAATTAATTTTTATAATAATAAATGATATTCATTTGTCTGCTAAAGGTACAAATTGTTACAAAAAAACTAAAAAACTTTACCAACTTATTTAAAGCAAAGAAAAAACAAAACATATGTTGCGTGATTCATAAATAGTTGTATATTTGCAAACTGAAAAAATAATAATCTAAACATATTGTTATGTACGCAATCGTAGAGATAGCAGGGCAACAGTTCAAAGTAAGCAAAGACCAAAGGTTATTTGTTCACCGTTTAGCAAGTGATGTAGACGCAAAAGTTTCTTTTGATAAAGTCTTATTAATTGACAACGATGGAGCATTAACATTAGGCGCCCCAGCTATAGAAGGAGCTTCAGTAGAAGCCAAAGTATTAAAACACCTTAAAGGTGACAAAGTAATCGTTTTCAAAAAGAAAAGAAGAAAAGGTTACAAAAAGAAAAACGGTCACCGTCAATCTTTTACACAAATTATCATTGAAAGCATCGATGCTTCTGGATCTGTAAAAAAAGCTGCTACTCCTAAAAAAGAAGCTGCTCCTAAAGCAGAAAAGTTAGTTGATGCTCCTGCTGCACCAAAAGCTACTAAAGCCAAAGCTGCTAAAGGTGATGATTTAAAAATTATCGAAGGTATCGGACCTAAAGCTGCTGAAGTATTAGTTGCTGCTGGAATTGACACATTTGCTAAATTAGCTGCTACGGCTGCTGCTGATGTAAATGCAATTTTAGATGCTGCTGAAGCTAAAGTACAACATTTAGATCCAACTACTTGGGCACAACAAGCTCAATTAGCTGCTGATGGTAAAATGGATGAATTAAAAAAATTACAGGATGAATTAAACGGTGGTAAAGCTGTTTAATTTTAGTATTAACTTATAAAACCAAAACGTCATGGCTCATAAAAAAGGTGTCGGTAGTTCGAAAAATGGTAGAGAATCAGAATCAAAACGTTTAGGCGTGAAGATTTATGGTGGTCAAGCTGCAATTGCAGGAAATATCATTGTTAGACAAAGAGGTTCAAAACACAACCCAGGTGAAAATGTTTACATGGGAAAAGATCATACTTTACATGCTAAAGTTGATGGAATTGTAAAATTCCAGAAAAAAGGTGAGAACAAATCTTGGGTTTCTATTCTTCCATTCGAAGCATAATCTTAAGATTACAAATACAAAACCCGTCTTGTTTTAAACTTGACGGGTTTTTTGTCTTCATTTATTTCTTAAACTTAAAAAAAACAAAACACAGATTGGAGAAATTAGAATAATTATTCAAATTTCTCCAATCTGTGTTTAAAAATTACTTCGAACTATAAACAACTTAAGATTTAAACTTAGCCAAATAATTTTCCGATTGAATTTTCATGATTTCAGTTGCGTTTTTTTTCTTCAAGTTATATAATTCCTTATCGGTTTTGATGTCTGAATACACCTCATCATAAATAGAAGCATCCGTTTTCTTTTGTAAATCGCGCTGGTAACTATTTTGCTCGATTAATGTTTTATAACTAATTTCAGCATCTTCTAATTTGAAATCGTATTCGCTTTTACTAGCTAATAATTTTGCTATAATTGGAGAAGTTTCAATGGCTAAAAACAACAACATGATAAACAAAGAAGGCAAAAAAGGCAATTTATCTAAAGCATTTATTCTTGCCATTAAACCGTCAAAACTATCAATAATTGGTTGCGAATCGGTTACTTTCTTATCTAAATCTGCTTGTAAGGTTTTACCTTTTGCTTCTTTTTCTGCAATTAACTTTCCGTTTGACACTTTTAAAGAATCTAATTGTTTAGCCACTAAGTCGTAAGCTTCACGCTTTTCTTTATAAATTGGACCTTTACCCATTTTTTTAGTTCCAGCCGTTCCTTCTGCTTCTGTTATATAGGATTGATACAAAGCAGCCACTTCTTTCTCTTTTGCATTAAGCTGACTTTTTAAACTGTCAATTGAAGCTTGATTTTTATCTACATCTGTTTTAAAGAAATTTGCCACTTGCTTTTTATTTGCAATCGCCATTTCATTTTTCTCTTTTAACAAAACCGTATCAATTTCTTTTTTGAAAATTTTAATTTCCAGAGGTTTTGATATTACAATAGCAATAATCATAGCCAACACAATTCGCGGAGACGCTTGAATAAATTCATCTATAAAACTATCTCTTTTTTTGATAGTCGATACAATAAATCGGTCTAAGTTAAAAATTAACAAACCCCAAATTAATCCGAAAAAAGTAGCCATATATACATTGTCAAAAACCGTATATAAAGCATAAGAACAGGCTACAAAAGCCATAACTGCAGTAAAGAAAACAGTAGCGCCAATTCCGGCATATTTATTCTGTTCTCCGTTGGAGCATGAAGCAACAATATCTTTGTCCGCTCCAGAACAAAGAATAAAAAATGATTTTAGCATAACGATTCGTTTAAAACCACAAACTTGCCCCGATGTATCGAGAAAACACTTATGGTTAGTTGATGATTGATGATGATTACAAATTTGTTGCCAAAAATGGTATTTTGTTACAAGATTTTGATTTTATTATTGAATAGTTGTATTAAAACGTTTAAAATAACGTATAGAAACTATTATTTCAAATACAAATTCTCTCAAAATTATACAGAATTATGTCGAATATTTTAGAATAAAAAAACCATCATCTTGGGATGATGGTTTTTAAAATTATTGATATTTCAATTCGATTTTTTTTGTTCTGTTTTTTAATTGCCCTGTAAGTTGACTTTCATAAAATTCTTTCGTATATAGAAAATACAAATTATCTCGAGTTGAAGTTGGCGGATTAACCATTTCAGCATAATAATAAATATTTGTTCTTTTCATTTTACTTAATACTGCATTTTCAACTCTTCTGTCATTTATAAAAATTAAATACTTTTTTTCGTTTTTAAATTTTTCAAACAACTCTTGATTTGGAATTCGCTTTCCAACAAGATAAAACATATGTGTTTTAAGATATCTTTGCTTTATTTTCAGGTCTAAATCTTTATACTTTTTTGTTACATTGACATTATTATCTTTATCAATAATAGTAATCATGATGTCTTCATAAGCAAAATCTCTTTTTTGTTTGGTTTTTTTATCTTCAACAAATTCCTCTTTATTGAGATTTAGATGAATACTATATTCTTTTTTAGCTTTTGCAGTGTTTTTTTTATAACTATTTTTCTTTTTTAATACCTTATTACTATTATCTGAAAAAACCATTTTGCAAGTATCGTTACTATAATGTAAATGACTATTTTTCAAATAAGTATCAAAATATTTTTTTGTATATAAAGAATATTGATATTCCTGAGGAAAACGTTTAGACCTTGCATTTTTATGAACAAAACTAAAGGTATAATACTTAAAATCAGTTCGTTTATATTGATTGATTTCTTGTTTAGAACTTACTTTCCCATTAATCCAAACTGCTAAATTCTTAGTTTTCATTTGTTCAAATAACGAAAGAGGCAATTCTTTTTCAACAATTTTATTGGGTATCCAATTTAAATACTCTCTTTTTTGTTGAAGACTCAATTCTTCATACATTTTATTTATGGAAATATTTTTATTTTTTCTTAAATCTTTTAATAATATTCTCACATTTAAATAATAAGCATCTCTCAACCGATCCTTATCAGTTTCACTTATTTTGACATTTGATTTTGAATAAACTTTTTTCTCTTGAGCAACAACTTGAACACAGAAAAAATAAATTAATCCAGCAAGAATTGGAACTACTGCAATTTTTTTCAAAACGGCTAATTTTTGAGATGTTTTTTTTGTCATCATAAGTAATCGTTTTTTGGTTACTAAATAATTCAGGTTACTGGCTAAGTAAACTGTTTGGTTGTCGTTACCTTTTTGTAAAAGTAAATTTTGGTAAAACGGAACATTATCATATGTTTTTACAATTTCCTCATCCGCCAAAAATTCATGATTGAGTTGAATGGCTTTTTTGTAGAAAATAAAAAGGGGATTAAACCAGAAAATAGCCTTCAACAACTCAAGAAATAAAATATCTAATGTGTGCTTTTGAGTCACATGAACTAGCTCGTGTGCAAATAATTCTTCTTCAATAGTACTATTTTTATAATCTTCAGAATTAACAAATATTGTATTCAGAAAAGTATGTGGCAATATCTTTTCTTCCATCAAAACCAAATTTGCATTTTTATATTTTATGTTGGAATTTGATTTGATTTTAGTAAGTAATTGGAGATAATTTTTCCCTAATCGAACCAACAACAACAAAGTTACAGATACATAAGCCATCCAAATTAGATATGGAATGTAGTTTATAGTGTCTTCGGTTTGAATTTTGTTTTCATTAAAAATTAATTCCTCTGAAGATTTCGAAATAAAGTTATTATTTTCAGGTTGGATATTTTCTACAACAGGAATAATTTTGATGTATTCAAAAGTTATAAATGGAATTGCCAATGAAATTAAAATTGAAATCAAAAGATACAAACGATTGAAATGATGCATTTTTTCTCGTTCTAAAACCAAATGATAAAAACCTAAAAAAACAATTAAACTGATGGTTGATTTTAATAAAAAGTCGATCATTTTTTCTTTTTTTGAAGTTCAACATCGATAATTTTTCTCAATTCTTCCAATTCTTTTTCCGTCAAATTAGTTTCTCTTGTAAAAAAAGAAGCAAATTGTGAAGCCGAATCGTTGAAGAAATTCTTAATCAATCCATTTACGTGTTTGGAAAAATAATCTGACTTTTTCACTAATGGGTAATATTCGCGAGAATTTCCAAATTCATTATAAGCCACAAATTTTTTATCAATCATTCGTTTTAAAAGTGTCGCAACTGTTGTTGTTGCAAGCTTAGGTTCTGGATAAACTTCTAATATATCTTTCATGAAGGCTTTTTCCAGCCTCCAAAGATGTTCCATCAATTGTTCTTCTGTATTGGATAATGTCATCTGTTCTACGAATTTAGAATTAACTCTACAAATGTAGAATAATATTTTAATTCTACAAACGTAGAAGTAAAATTTAACAAAAAAATCCAGAATTATATAAATCTGGATTTTGTATATTTTGCAATTAAAACCATTATCGAATTTGTAGAATCGTAAAATTACAATCTTCTCGAGTACCTAAAACATTTAAACTAAGCAAAGTACTTAATACATTAAAACTTATGGTATCGCCTGTGTTCAAACTAACGAGCGTTGTAACTGTTCGGATTGGCGGAGAAACATTTACACCCAAAACACCTACATTAGCAAAAGAAGTTCGATTAATTACTATTCCGTTTTTTAGAATTGCTACTCCAAAATTAGTTGCAATAGCAATTGCAGACGTTGCTTTAATTTGCACTGAAACTTGATAAATACCGTTTTGTTTTGCTGTAAACTCAGAAGTTGAAGTATTGAATTCATCATTTAAATCAAAATCTTCAGAATCAAATCCTATTTTACTTGCTCCAGCGAGCAAAGTTAACGTTACATCACTTGAACTAGCAAAGTAGCCTTTTACACAAGATTTTAAATTACTTTCTAAAACCGTTTTTGAGGAAACTCTACTTACATTCCCAACATCATCTACCACTAAAATTGAATCTTTAGCTGCAGAAAGCCTATTTGTTAAAACTGAAGTTCTAATTCTTAAATCTCCATTAACATCTAATTGAGTGGTTGGTGTTGTAGTTCCAATCCCAACCTGACCGAAGTTCTTGATCATGAACAACAAGAACACAAAAAGCATCTTTATCTTCATAGTAGTTTAATTTTTTATACTAATTTACAAAATATATTATTGATGCGTTTAATAAATTGTTAATTTTTACATTATTTAGTATTTTTACATGATTTTATTGAGAATAATTAAATAAAAAATCCCCATTCTTTCGAATGGGGACTCTTAATATTTAAAAGCTGCTTACTAAAAACTGTAAACTGCTCGCTAATTTTTAGTATCTGTAGTATTCTGGTTTGAATGGTCCAGCTACTTTAACTCCGATATATTCAGCTTGATCGTCGCGTAATGTTTCTAATTCAACACCTAATTTAGAAAGGTGTAACGCAGCTACTTTTTCATCTAAATGTTTTGGTAACATATATACTTCATTTTTGTAGTTCGCGCTATTTTGCCATAACTCTAATTGTGCTAAAGTTTGGTTAGTAAACGAGTTACTCATTACAAAACTTGGGTGACCTGTTGCACAACCTAAGTTCACTAAACGTCCTTCAGCTAAAATAATAACTTCTTTACCGTTTACAGTGTAAATATCAACTTGAGGTTTAACTTCATTTTTAGTATGACCGAAGTTTGTATTTAACCAAGCCATATCGATTTCGTTATCGAAGTGTCCGATATTACAAACGATAGCTTTATCTTTCATAGCTTCGAAGTGACGACCTAAAACGATATCTTTATTACCCGTTGTAGTGATAATAATATCAGCATTAGCGATAACTGTATCTAATTTCTTAACTTCAAAACCATCCATAGCTGCTTGTAAAGCACAGATTGGATCGATTTCTGTAACTGTAACAATAGAACCAGCTCCGCGGAAAGATGCCGCTGTACCTTTACCTACATCTCCGTATCCACAAACTACTACTCTTTTACCTGCCAACATAACGTCAGTTGCTCTACGAACTGCATCTACTGCAGATTCTTTACAACCATATTTGTTATCAAATTTAGATTTAGTAACCGAATCATTTACGTTGATAGCTGGCATGTATAACGTACCATTTTTCATTCTTTCATATAAACGGTGTACACCAGTTGTAGTTTCTTCAGATAAACCTTTGATATCTTTAACCAATTCTGTGTATTTATCGAAAACTAAATTAGTTAAATCTCCTCCATCATCTAAAATCATATTTAAAGGCGCACGCTCTTCACCGAAGAATAACGTTTGCTCAATACACCAATCAAATTCCTCTTCATTCATACCTTTCCAAGCATAAACTGGAATTCCAGCAGCAGCAATAGCAGCAGCAGCGTGATCTTGAGTAGAGAAAATATTACAAGAAGACCAAGTAACATCAGCACCTAAAGCTACTAATGTTTCAATCAAAACCGCAGTTTGAATGGTCATGTGTAAACATCCAGCAATACGAGCACCTTTTAAAGGTTGACTTGCACCAAACTCTTCTCTAAGCGCCATTAAACCTGGCATTTCAGCTTCTGCTAATAAAATTTCTTTTCTTCCCCATGCTGCTAAAGAAATATCTTTAACTTTGTATGGTACGTAAGGAACTGTTTTTGTACTCATTATATTTATTAATTTATTTTATTATTTGAGAGTGCAAAAGTACAACATAAGTTTCTAATTAAGAAATATATTTTAGATATTTATGTTTTGTTTATAATGCTAATCCACTGAAATACAATTGTATAAAATTTTTAAATCGCTTTTGAGGTATGCCATTTTTCAAAGAAATTAACATTAATGAAGATACGACTGCTTATTTTTGGAAAATTTCCGAAGCTATCGAGTGGCTTTTTGAAAATGTTCAACTTAACGATAAGTCGATTTCCCGATTGGAAACCATGAGTTCTATTGAACACAAAAAAGGATTCTTAGCCGTGAGAATGCTATTACAACATGTTGGTTTTACTGATTCTGATTTGTTGTATGATGCATTTGGAAAACCGCATCTTAAAGATAAAAGTAAAAAGGCAAAAGATAAAAGTATACTGCCGCAACATATTTCAATTTCTCATTCTCATGAATTTTCTTGTATTTGCATCAGCAACCAAAGCATTGGAATTGATTTAGAAAAAAGAAAAGAAAAAACCCTAAAAATCGCACCTAGATTCATGGATGTTTCACATTTAGAATACCTTTCTGAATCTGATAAAATTGTAAAAGCAACTGTGATTTGGGGTGTAAAAGAAAGTGTATTCAAATTAAAGAATGAAAAAGGTATTAGTTTTCCCAATCATATTTCCGAATCACCTTTTCAATTAGAAGACAAAAAAGGAACAGTACAATTGCATTTTAACGAGGTAAAAGAAGAATTTAATTTTCAGTTTGATTTTGTAGACGATTATGTTTTCGTTTGTGTATTGCAATAAAATAAAAACCTTTGCGAGCCTTGCGACAAACTTTGCGTTTTTTTGCGGTTAATCCGTAAAAATTGTACTTTCGTATCGTTATGAAAAACATCTACCAAAATATTTTAATCGCCAAACAAAACAACCAAAAACTCTTGGCTATTTTGATTGATCCTGATAAAACGAAAGCGGAAGAAATTGAAAATTTATCTCAAAAAATAAATGAATCACCTGCCACTCATATTTTTATCGGAGGCAGCATCGTGGAACAAATTTGCATCGATTCTCTAATTATCGAAATCAAAAAATATTGCCACTTACCTATTTTAATTTTTCCTGGTCATCCCTCACAAATTTCAAATGAAGCAGACGGCATTTTATTTTTAAGTTTACTTTCAGGAAGAAATCCAGATTATTTAATTGAACATCACATCAATTCAGTAGATATTTTAACAAACTCTTCATTAGAAATAATTTCAACAGGTTATATTTTAATCGATGGCGGAAATGAAACTGCCGTTCAGCGTGTGAGTCAGACCTTACCAATTGAAAACACCAATATTAATTTGGCTTTCAAAACGGCTAAAGCAGGAGAATATTTAGGTAAAAAACTTATTTATTTAGAAGCCGGAAGTGGCGCCAATCATCACGTTTCACTTGAAATGGTAGAATATGTGTCTAAAAACATTTCAGTTCCATTAATTGTCGGTGGCGGCATTAGAAGTTTATCAAAAATTCAAGAAATCTTTAAAGCTGGAGCGGATATAATTGTGATTGGAACGGCTTTTGAAAATGATCCTACTTTTTTTACTTCATAATATGTTTGAAACCATCATCAATCAATACAAAAACATCCCGAATTGGCAAATTGCCATTGAAATCATAGTATTCATTTTTGGCATTTTGAGTGTTTATTTTGCAAAAAAAGAAAACATTTTAGTCTATCCAACCGGAATCGTCGCCACAGTATTATCCATTTACATTATGTATCATGCCAACTATTTTGCAGACATGAGCATCAACATTTATTATTCCATTATGAGTGTTTATGGATGGTTGCAATGGAAAAAAATTACAAACGGCGAAACACTTTTAATCTCCAGAACCAACCCTAAAGAAAAAAGTATTGGCGTTGTATTGTTTGTGATAACAGCAATTGTTTGTGTTTTAATTTACAAGTTTTTCGACTATAAATTACAAATAAACAACTATTTAGATATTTTTACTACTTCTTTATTTTTTTCAGCTATGTGGTATATGGCACGTAAAAAAATAGAAAATTGGACACTTTGGATCATTGGTGATGCGATTTGCATTTATATTTTTTTCGACAGACAACTTTACATTATTGCTCTTCAATACATAATTTTTACTATTTTAGCCATCTCAGCTTACTTAGAATGGAAAAAATATTTAGCGAAATAGATTTACAACAAATTGTTAAAAGAGGAAATTCTCTAGAAAAAATCATGCAACAATTGCATTACTTCAAAAATGGAATTCCTAACATCAACTTACATAAAATCGCTTCAATTAATGATGGAATTTTTCGATTTACAGATTCAGAAATTGAAGAATTTTGCACGTATTTTGACAAACACAAAGACAAATATGTTATTGAAAAGTTTGTTCCAGCAAGTGGCGCTGCAACTAGAATGTTCAAATCGTTAAATGAATTTTTAAACACATTCAATCCAGAAAAAGATACCATCAATTCGTATGTGAACATCAATAAGGATAAAGATTTATCACTTTTTATTGTAGGCTTAAGAAATTTCCCATTTTACAATGAATTAAAGGAAAAAACCAAAGCTCTTTTTAAAGAGTATTCCAACTATAATTCGGATCAAAAAGTTTACGCTATTGTAAAAACTTTATTAACAGAAGAAGGTTTAAATTTTGCTAACAAACCAAAAGGCATTTTACCTTTTCACATTGAAAATGATGAGATTTTAACTCCGATAGACGAACATGCTTTTGAAACAGAATTTTACAAAAAATCAAATGAAAAATCAAAAATTCATTTTACCATATCAAAGGAATTTGAAAAAGATTTTTTAAACATTACCAATAAATATAAGGATATTGAAGTTACGTTTTCGTATCAAAACGAAACCTCCGACACCATTGCAGTTAACGCAGACAATACCCCTTTTCGTGTAGAAGAAAACGAATTGTTTTTTAGACCAGGCGGACATGGTGCATTAATTGAAAATTTAAATCAATTACAATCTGATGTGGTTTTTATTAAGAATATCGATAATGTCTCGCAAAATAATCGTGAGCTAATATTAAACTATAAAAAGTTAATTGGTGGGATTTTATTGTACACCAAACGACAAGTTGAAATTTCTTTACAAAAACTTTTAAATAACGAAATTGACGAAAACAATATTAAAGAAATCATTGCATTTGTAGAAACAAAAATGTCTTTTCCATTACCAGAAGAAATCAAAATGTTTCAGTTTGAATATCAAAAAGAATACTTAATAAAAATATTAAACCGACCAATTCGTGTTTGTGGAATGGTGAGAAATGAAGGCGAACCAGGTGGTGGACCCTTTTGGGTTAAAGATGAAAAAGGACGTCATAATTTACAAATCGTAGAATCTTCTCAAGTAGATTTAACCAATGAAAACCAACGTAAGATATTTAAAAATTCTACACATTTTAATCCTGTTGATATTGTTTGCAGTTTAAAAGATTACAAAGGAAATAAATTTGATTTAACCAAATTTGTGGATGACAAAGCCGCTTTTATTACTGAAAAAACAAAAAACGGAAAACCAATTAAAGCCTTTGAATTACCGGGATTATGGAATGGCGCCATGGCCAAATGGACCACTATTTTTGTAGAAGTTCCCATAGAAACTTTCAATCCGGTAAAAAAAGTGATTGATTTGCTAAAACCTGCGCATCAACCGAACAATTTAGACACTAATTCTGCTTTATAATGAAAACGGAGATACTTGCATCTGAACTTAATTTTAAAGCGGTTCGCAGCAGTGGCGCTGGTGGTCAAAATGTAAATAAAGTTTCTTCTAAAATAGTATTAATATTTGATGTGGCTACTTCTTTAGGTTTAGATGAGGAAGAAAAACGCACACTTCAAACCAAATTAAAATCGAAAATTTCACAAGAAAACTTATTGATTTTAACTTGTGATGAAGACCGAAGTCAACTAAAAAACAAACGAATAATTATCAAACGATTTTTCGAAATGTTAGATAAGGCTTTAGAGAAACCAAAGAAAAGAATTGCCACTAAAACGACAAAAGGCGCTAATGAAAAACGCATTCAAGAAAAGAAAAAGGCAGGAGAAATTAAAGCTGGAAGAAGAAAATTAGATTTCTAAAAGCCATAGTTTTCATCATATAAAATTGATTTTTAAAATTATTCTTGATTTTTGAAATGGAATTCCTATCTTTGCCCCGTCTCAAAGGGGTGCTTGTTTTTCAGGCTGAGATTATACCCATAGAACCTGAGCAGGTAATGCTGCTAAGGAAAAAGAGAAATTCTTGTCATTCTTTCTTGTTTATTACAAGTACAGAATCTAAATTCTCAAAAACATTTTTTAACTAATTATTTTTTAACCAAGAGTAATTACCCCTTTTATTCGTATTATTTTACGAATTATGCAACTATTAAAAAAGAGTGTAACACTAGGCGCTTTATGCTTTTTACCCATTGTATTAAGTGCACAAGAACAACCAAAAGATTCTGTTAAACAAATCGAAGAAGTATTAATTTCTGGCGTAAGAGCGAAAGAAAAAAACCCGATTCCTTTTACTAACGTTTCAAAAGCACAAATTGCACCTAGAAATTTAGGTCAAGACATTCCGATTTTATTAAATTATTTACCTTCTGTAGTTACTACCACAGATGCTGGTGCAGGAATTGGCTATACCTACATGCGTGTACGTGGTTCTGATGGTTCGCGTATTAACGTTACTTTAAATGGTATCCCTTTTAACGACAGCGAAAGTCAAGGAACTTTTTTTGTAAATTTACCCGATTTTGCTTCTTCGTTAGAAAGCATTCAACTGCAACGTGGTGTGGGAACTTCTACAAGTGGAGCCGGTGCATTTGGTGCGAGTTTAAATTTACAAACCAAAGCGTCTCAACAAAATGGTTATGCTGATATTTCCAATTCAATTGGAAGTTTTTCAACCAGAAAACACACTTTAGCTTTTGGTACAGGTTTACACAATAATTTTGAAATGAACGCTCGTGTCTCAAAAATCGAATCGGATGGATATATTGACAGAGCTTCATCTAATTTATTTGGCTATTATTTTGATGCCAATTACATTACAAAAAACACCATAATTAAAGCTATTGCTTTTGGAGGAAAAGAAAAAACGTATCAATCATGGAATGGTTTAGAAGATGAAGAAAAGCTAAGAAACGACAGAACCTATAATTCTGTTGGACAATACACAGATGAATTTGGAAACATCCAGTTTTATGGAAATGAAACCGATAACTATTGGCAAAATCATTTTCAATTGCATTGGAACCAAAAATTAACTTCTAAATGGCAATCTAATGTAGCGTTACATTATACTTTAGGAAAAGGATATTTCGAACAATACAGAGAAGATGAAGCTTTTGCAGATTATTTATTACCCGATTTTGGCAGTAACACCACAACTGATTTAGTAAGAAAACGTTGGTTAGACAATGACTTCTTTGGAACAACTTTCTCTTTAAATTACAAAACTCCAAACACAGATGTAATTATTGGTGGAGCAGCAAATAAATATCAGGGAAAACATTATGGAGAAGTAGTTTGGACGCAATTTTATGTACCAAACACGAACAGATACTACGATAATTTCGGAAATAAAAACGATGTGAATTTTTACACGAAAGCCTCACAACAAGTAGGAAAACTTAATGTTTTTGCTGATTTACAATACCGTATGGTTTTTTACCAAGCCAACAGTATTAAATTTAATGATGTAAATGATACATTCCGTTTCTTTAATCCGAAAGCTGGAATTACGTATACTTTAAACACCGCAAGTTCTATTTATGGGTATTTCGGAATTGCGAATAAAGAACCAAGACGTGATGATTATGAAAATGGAAGCATTAAACCAGAGCGTTTACAAGATTTCGAATTAGGTTATAAATTTAGAAACAACAAAGCATTTGTAAATATTAATGCTTTTTACATGAGATATAAAGATCAATTGGTAGCAACAGGTGCTTTGAATGATGTAGGAAGCCCAGTTTTTGAAAATAGTGGAAAAAGTTACCGTTTAGGACTTGAAATTGAATCGTCAATTAAAGTTACTGAAAAAATAATGGTTCAACCAAATGTAACTGTAAGTACCAATAAAAATGAAGATTTTTACTTTCAAAGAGATGGTGTTTTAACCAACTTAGGCAATACCAATATTGCGTATTCGCCTAATTTAATTATTGGAAACAACATTACATTTGCTCCAATTAAAGCTTTACAAATTTCCTTTTTAACCAAATTTGTTGGGGAACAATACATGGGAAATATTGATGCTGAAAAATCAGTTTTACCAGATTACACAACATCAGATTTAAATATCAATTATGAATGGAAAATCAATAAAGGCATTAAATCTATTGTATTTTCTGGATTAATAAACAATATTTTCGACAGAGTTTACGAATCTAACGGTTATTTTTATACGTATGATGATGACTTTAGTAATCCACCAGCAATTACAACTATTGAAGGTGTTGGGTTTTATCCGCAAGCTGGGATTAATTTCTTAGCTGGAATAAATTTGCGTTTTTAAATTCACACAAGTATAAAAAAGGTTAGAAGAATTTCTAACCTTTTTTTCATTTTCCTTCTATCCATGCGGTAATACTTCTATCGTCTGGTTGTGTATTTGGTGGAATTATTTTTTCTAATTCGCCATTTTCATTCAATAAATACTTTTGAAAATTCCATTTTACGGATGAATTTTTTACACCATTTTTCGATTTCTTAGTTAAGAATTCATAAATTGGATGCATAGTACTTCCTTTTACAGAAATTTTCTCCATCATGGGAAAAGTAACCCCATAATTAATGCTACAAAATTGTTGAATATCATTCGAATTTCCTGGTTCTTGCCATAAAAAATTATTGGCTGGAAATCCAATTATTTCAAAATTTTGATTTTTGTACTTATCGTAAATTTTCTGCAATTTTTCATATTGAGGTGTTAAACCGCATTTAGAAGCTGTATTTACTACAAGTACTTTTTTTCCTTTCAAAGTAGAAAAATCAAAGTCGTTTCCTTGTAAGTCTTTCACCACAAAAGAATGAATAGAACCTAAAGTTTGATTAGGTTTGTTGGATCCGAAAAAAGAGGTTAAAAATTCAAACATCAGTTAAAAATTCTTAGAGTTGTATCGTCAATTACCTGAACACGATAAGCTTTTAACGGATATTGTTTACCTGCTGCTAAACCTGTAAACAAACTATATTCCGCATTATCACACGGACACTTAGCATTAATTCCGTTAATTGTCATGGTAGAACAATCTGCCAAAGCTTGATTAGGACAAGCCGCATCATAAGCAACATAATTACCACTGCCTGCATTAAAAACTATAATTCCTCTTATTCCAGCACCTGCAGTATTTACATAAACTCCTGTAGAAGGAAATGCTAAAGTGGCGTATTGAGGAAAACTCATGTTTATATTAACTTCAAACGAATAATTAGGTAAAAAAGGATTCTCATTATTTCTTTGTGTATCTTTTTCGCAAGAAAAACTTAGCACAATTACAACGAGAAGGTAAAAAAATCTTTTCATTTTTTTTATTTTTTTGATTTATCAAATTTAATTTATTTATATTTGACAAACTAATATAGTAAACAAAAATAGTTAAATAAATTATATCTTTGCAAAAAGGGAATCCCATAGTTGTGGGATTTTTTCTATTTTATAAATTAATGAAGTTATGAGCACAGTATCTTATTACACAGCAGAAGGATTAAAACAATTGAAAGCCGAGTTAGATCAACTTAAATCTATAGAACGCCCTAAAGCATCTCAAGCCATTGCAGAAGCAAGAGATAAAGGCGATTTATCTGAAAATGCGGAATACGATGCAGCAAAAGAAGCCCAAGGTTTATTAGAAATGCGTATTTCTAAAATGGAAGAATTGGTTTCTAATGCAAGAATTATTGACGAATCTACTTTAGATGTATCAAAAGCTTTGGTATTATCTAATGTGAAAATTAAAAATCAATCGAACGGAATGGAACTACAATATAAGTTAGTTGCAGAAAGTGAAGCCGATTTAAAAACAGGAAAAATATCCGTAACGTCTCCAATTGGAAAAGGATTGTTAGGTAAGAAAGTTGGTGAAATTGCAGAAATTAGTGTTCCAAATGGGGTGTTAAAATTTGAAATTTTAGAAATTACACGTGACTAAGACTATGTTCAATTAGGCAATAATCAATAGGCCAATTTGAAAACATATCAACAACAATAAGTATTCATTTTTCAAAAAGATAGCATTGAAAATTGGCTAATTGTCAAATTGAAAATTAATTTTATGAGTTCTATTTTTACAAAAATAATCAACGGAGAAATTCCTTGTTATAAAATTACAGAAAACGAGGATTTTATTGCTTTCTTAGACGTAAATCCGAATGCAAAAGGACACACTTTATGTGTACCCAAGCAAGAAGTCAATAAAATTTTCGACATGGAAGAAGATTTGTACTTAGGATTAATGGCGTTTTCCAGAAAAGTAGCCATTGCGTTAGAAAAAACTGTTCCTTGTAAACGAATTGGAGTGGCAGTTGTAGGCTTAGAAGTTCCACATACACATGTGCATTTAATTCCACTTCAAGACATGGACGATATGCGTTTCCAACGAAAAACAACATTAACACCAGAAGAATTTTCAATTTTAGCCAAACAAATTGCTGAAAATATATAGAATAGAATTTTTCCTCTAAAAAACACTCATAAAAAAAGCCGTTCTTTAAATTGAACGGCTTTTTTTATTGAAATTCATAGTAAATTATTCTGCTATAAATTTTGTATTTTGTACTTTATTATTAGCTGTAATTCTTACTAAATACACACCTGTAGCAAAAGCTTTATTAAAAGAATAACTTGCTTTGTTCTCAGAAACATCATGAGTAAATAATAACTTTCCTTGAATATCAAAAATTTCAACTTTTACTAATTTCGTTCCTTGTACATCATTAAATAAATTTAATGTTTGTGCAGCGTTATTATAATATACTACAAAATCGTTAGCGGTATCAATTGCAGCTTGCTTTTCAAATACTAATTGAAACCTATCAGAATATTCACCATTTTCTAAAACATTTGTAAAACTTGAACGAATTAAATTGGTATATGTGTTATTTTTCTTGTCATACAAATAAATTGGTTCTTCTGATGGATGATTTTTAAAATCGATTAATTCAATAGTTGTAACTCCGGAAATTTTAGTTTTAATATTTAAATCAAACACATTAGATTTATTGAAATAACCAGTTCCTAAAATACATAATTTTTTATTTTCTAATAAGAAACCAGCATCTGATTCGAATTGATCATAAATCTCACCATCATATAAATTATCAAACTTATTTGTAGCGTTTTCATTCATAAATCCTAAAAGTAATTCTCTACTATTTCCTTCTGGAAGCGTTACTTTTAATCTGACTTTTTTAAATTCATCTACTTCTCTTAAATTAGTATTCGATACATCTTGTCTAAACAAAGTATTTGAATTCGCCTGATCTTCTTTAACAAAAGCACGCATGGTATTATTAAAAGTAATTGTACCACCAGATGCGCTCGCCGTAACAAAGAAACCTTGACCAACTGGTATGTATCGATTAGGCGTTTTAACGTTACCACCTAAATCTAAGATTCCTACTGGAGCAACTGGCGGAACACCACCTGTTAAATTTCTTGCAGCATAACCACCTCTATATTCTCTTAAAATATGTGAATCATTTAATACAGAATGTTCCCAAAAATAAACCGTTCCAACTAAACTAGATGCATTTGTAGTTAAAAACGCATTAGTATCTAAAGCAGATGGATAAGGATTTCCTACTAAAGTTAAGTTATTAGCGTTAATTGGAAATGAAATAGTTCCATTATTAGGTTTTCCTGTAAAAGTATATGTTTGTGTTCCATTTGTTGGTTTTAGACCCTTCAAAGTAAACCCATTACCTGCAATTAAACTCGAATTTTCATTTAAAGCTACCCAGTTACTATATGTTCCTGCTGTATTTCTAAACGCATACAACCATCTTCTAGATAAAGTAATTGGTGTAGTTGGCAATCCATCGTAGGAATTTGTCCAGGTAATATTTTGTAAACTACTTTCTATAGTAGCATCTTTTAAAACTGAATTTATTACATAACCACTATTATTAGAAACCGTGCTTAAAGTAGAAACTGGTGAACTGATAAAATTGTAATTAAATCGTTTCGATTGACCCAAAATGTCTCTTTCTAAAAACCCTGCACTTGTAACGTCTAAATCAGAGTTAATCGGCTGAATAAGTTGCGATTTACCAACCAAATCAATTCCACCATCATTTTTTAAATAGTGACTAATTTCTAGTTTCGAATCGTTAGCAATAGAAAAAACATTTGCTGTATTTATTAATCCTAAAACAGACAAACTCTGAGAAGCATTGTTAAAGACAACATTTCTAGAATTTCTGATAATATTCCAGGTAACTTCCGTATTAACACCATTTACATTTAAAGTACTTCCAGGAACATATAATTCACTTCCACCAGACCAAGTTGCGGCTAAATTGCAATTTCCATCATTAGTTGTTATGTATGGAATTGGAGAAGTTTGAACATTAATTAAATAGCCTGTTCTATCAATTAAAGAACCTCTTAATCTGTTATTAGACAAGTCGTTAATATGTGTTCCTAAGTAAGAATTAAAATTAAAATACAATACTAAATCTGACCAAACTTTTGCAGAAATATCGTTTTTAGTAATTGAAAGAGGTAATTCTTTTCCTTTTATTGCTAAACCAATTTTTTCTAATTCTTGATTCATTACAAATCGTAACTCTGTTACCGTTAAGGCTTTATTATAAATTCTTAATTCGTCTAATTTTCCTTTAAAAACGTCTAAAATAGTCAGTTTATCAATATAATTTGAAGCTACACTAAAAATATTATTAGAGGTACTTGGAGCAGATAAAGCGTTAGTTCTATCTAATATACCATCAATATACATTCTCAAATTTGTGCCATCATAGGTTACGGCTACATTTCTCCATGTATTAATTGGTAAAACAGTATTTGAAATAATTGTCGTAGTAACACCTGCTTTCTTTGAAATAAATTTCACTCTATTTGCATCTGTTAATGAAAAACTATAACCGTCTGCAGTTAAACTATTAAATTTTGATACGATAGTTTTGTCTGAAAGTGTGGCATTAGAACCACTCGTATTAACCCAAGAAGAAATAGTAAAATTAGCATTTAGGTTTAAGTTATTACCTAACTGAATTTTATCATTTACTCCATCAAAATCCATGTGAAAAGGAGCTAACGTTTCATGTGCTATTCCGAATTTAACGAATTTTGTTCCATCAAAATCGTAATAACATTGATGGTAAAT
This sequence comes from Flavobacterium difficile, assembly GCF_011392115.1. Taxonomy (GTDB): domain Bacteria; phylum Bacteroidota; class Bacteroidia; order Flavobacteriales; family Flavobacteriaceae; genus Flavobacterium; species Flavobacterium difficile. The sequence continues at coordinate 185,708 of NZ_JAAJBT010000001.1, read as the reverse complement.
TCCGTTTTGCGTCATAAAAACGGTTTCAATATTATCTGTAGCTGGATCGAAATTTGGAGAATCACTAACGATCATTACAATTGCATCTTCCGGACCAGTAATTGGAATTAGCAAACCAGCTGTTTCAATTTGAAGTTTAACGGTTCCAACATCAGAAGTTGGCAAACCTTTAATTTCTTTAAATTTCCATGTTCTATTTGTCACACTTGTAAATGTGGTAACTGCTGGACCTAATCCTATAGCTAAATCGGTAGTCGGACTAGCTAAGTCTTCTAAAGTAGAACCCCAAATTAAAAAATCTTTATCGGATGTAAAATTATTTGGGTTTAAAGTATTCTTTACATAAATATCTCCTAAACCAACAGTAACATAAGTTTGAGGATCTACACTATACGATTGTTTTTGGTTTAAACCCATACAATCATCTCTACCAATTGCACAAACATTATAAGTAAAACCGTAGTCTGGATGTCCAGGAATTTGTCCTAAAAACAAAAATTGTCCTGCTGAATTTTTATATGGATAAGGTGCGTGTGGTACACCAGCTGCTGGATTAGGATGCAACCCTAAATTTGCACCATATTTTAAAGCCAAATAAGTATTAATAATATCTCTATCTGCAGCAGACTTTGTCGCTGAAAAAACTAATATTTCTGCTACATTCCCTTTTAAGAAACCACTGGTATCAAAATAAGTAGACCTTCCTAAAAGAAATTTAGAATTGGTAACTTTGTGATAAGTAGTTGGATTTACTTCCGCTGAAAGTGTTGGTGGAAAAGGAGCTGCTGCCAAATTAATAGCGTCTAACAGTAAATCTTGACCATTATTAGTGGTATTTATTCTCGTATTAAAAACCACAGGTCTATCATACGCTAATGTAGGATGTAATAAGGCCTTTCCATAATTGTCTCTCGGTCCTTGATTATAAGCTGCGAAATCATTATTTGGAGTATATCTAGAGGACGTTTCATTTACACTAATACCTGTAACATCCTGATTTCCTCCATCTCTGGTATAATCTTCACCCATAATTACATCGACTCTTGCGGTTCCTTTTTGGATGGGATCGGCTGTTTTTATAACGATAAAAATTTCATCGTTGTAAAAACCTTGTCGAGCCATTAAAAAATCATTAATTCCATCAAACTTAACTACCGGATTAAAGTTAATGTTTTCTGCTGGAGTATCAATATATACCGGTTGATTTGCAACATTGGCATTTTTTAAATCTGTCCAGTTATTTAAAATATTAGCACTATTTGTCCAATTAGGTATAGCTTGTCCGTGTGTGAATGTTCCACTTAATGCATCAGCTTTCCACCAACCTTCTAAATTATTAAATAATGTAGGGGAACATGAAGCTGTTAAATACGTTTTTGGTGTAGTCAAATATCCTTTAACCACAAAATCGTCTACTGCAACACCGTTACCAACAGAACCATTTCCGTCGGAAGAAAAATTAAATCTGAATCTTACAGCTGGTTTATTATCAAAAGCTTGCGCTGGTAATTCCATTTTACAATCTAACCAACCCCCATTATTTTGTTTCCAATAAAAAGTTGGTAATGTAGCTGCTGGTAAAAGCATTGTACTATTGTACCAATTATTTGAAAGAACCTCTTGAGATTGCAAACGTCCTAATGTAAACCAAGTTAGAGCATTAGAATTTCCATTTGCTATTGTTGGTATATTGTTTGTTTCATATTCTAAAGACAATCTGTCAAGATCTCCAGCAGCAGTTGAAGTTTTTAAATACAATCTAAATTCAACAGTTAATCTTTCGTAGCCTGTTAAATTGATTGTGGGTGAAGTTGCACGATTGTTGTTAACATTTATATTGTAATTATTTGCCCCGTTTTGAAGTGTATGAAGATAATTTCCGACACCGGCAAAAGAATTTGAACTGTTATTTACCCAGTTGGCATCAACTGTCCAGTTATTGTTTCCGATTGAATTGGCAAAATTTGAATTGAAAATTGTCGTTTGAGCGTGAGAAAAACAAGACAATATAAACCCAATTAAAATGTAAAATTTTAATTTTTTTTTCATAGTTTTTTTTTTATAGTCGGGCCAAAAGTATAAAATGCAAAAATACTATGCAAGCATATTATGTTTTAGTTTTATAAAACATTCAATAAAATTTCTATTGTAGTGTTTTTGTAAGATTCTGATTGTAAAACTTTTATTTGACCGTTATGGTAATCCTGAACAATTCTTTTGGTTAACGAAAGGCCTAAACCCCAACCTCTTTTTTTGGATGTATAACCTGGTTCAAAAATAGTTTTAAATTTATTTTTTGGTATACCAATTCCTGTATCGGAAACCTGAATGGCTACTTTATTTTTTTGCAAAAGTAGCTCTACTTTAATTTTTCCTTTACCTTTCATGGCATCAATGGAGTTTTTAACTAAATTTTCAATCGTCCAACTGTGTAAGGTTGGATTTAAAGAAACATAAATAGGTTCTGAAGGGGCAATAAAATCGAAACCCACTTGTTTAGACGATCTGGCTTTTAAATATTCGAAAGACGATTTTGTTTCTTCAATAATATCTCTTTTTTCTAAAATAGGTTCACTTCCAATTTTCGAAAACCTATCAGTAATGGTTTGTAAACGATTGATATCTTTTTGGATTTCTTCTATAGTAGTTTCATCAATATTTTCCAATTTCAATAATTCTAACCAACCAATTAAGGATGATAATGGTGTGCCGATTTGATGCGCCGTTTCCTTAGCCATACCCGCCCAAAGTTTGTTTTGTGTTGCCATTTTAGTAGCTCGATAAAAATTATACACTACCCCACCAAATAAAAAGGCCACCAATAATAAAGCAATCGGATAATATTTTAGTTTGTTTAACATCGGAGAATCGCCATAATAAACCAATTGATAATCATCTGAAGCAAATTGTACTCTTATTGGGTTGTTTTGGTTTTTAATTACGTTTAAATATTCTTTTACCTTAATACTATCATTAGAAATTTCTCCAAGATTCAAATCACTTAAAATCTTTCCTTTTTTATCGGTAAGAATTAATGGAATATTTTCATTTTTCTCAATAATAAATGTTGGTAAGGAAATATCTGAATCAATATCCGAATTTCTAATATTCTTTAAAGCTTTTGCCCAAAGTTCAACTTTAATGCGTTCTTCTTCTTTAAATATTTGAAAAAGTAAAAACGTATTCCAAAGTATAAAAGTTGCGATTAAAAACGAGGAAATAATGATAACCCAACGGGTAAGATTTCTTTTTTCAGAAAACTGCATATAATGTATTTTGAGTAAAAATAATAAAAAGTGTGTAGTGAATGGTCATTCATGAATAGTTTTTTGATTTTTTTATCCAACCACAAATCTATCTGTAAAATATAAAAAGGTTTGCATCGACTTTCATTTAGATTCATACGAATAAAAATTTACGAGTGCGTTTTTCAGTGAAAGAAATTCAAAACAAAAATATACGAACATTTGTAAAAAGAAATATCATTTCCATTGATTTGCTTTATATTTGTAAAAAATTATTCTCATGTTAAGCATCGATCCAAAAGAAATTTCACCAGTAAAATTACAAGGGTATTTACAAAGTGCTGTATCTCCTAGACCTATAGCTTTTGCAAGTACTCTAGACTTAAACGGAAACCCAAATTTGTCGCCTTTTAGTTTTTTTAATGTATTTAGCAGCAACCCGCCGATATTGATTTTTTCGCCAGCACGAAGAGTTCGAGATAATACAATAAAACATACTTTAATTAATGCTCAAAACACCCATGAAGTAGTTATTAATATTGTGAATTACGATATTGTACAACAAATGAGTTTATCGAGTACAGAATATCCTGATGGTGTAAATGAATTTGAAAAAGCAGGCTTTACTATGCTTCCTTCAGATATTGTAAAACCGTTTAGGGTAGCTGAAAGTCCGGTTCAATTTGAATGCAGAATTAACGACATTATTGCTTTAGGTGATCAAGGTGGCGCGGGAAATTTGGTAATTTGCGAAGTGGTGAAAATCCATATTCATGAATCTATTTTAGACGAAAATCAAATGATTGACCAACATAAAATTGATGTAGTTTCTCGTTTAGGAGGCAATTGGTACAGCCGTGCTAATGCAGGATTATTTGAAGTAGAAAAACCACTAACTACTTTAGGAATTGGTGTAGATTCGATTCCGGAATTTGTAAAAGAAAGCGGATATTTCAATGGAAATGATTTAGGTAAATTAGGAAACATTGAAGCTATTCCAAATGAAGAAGAAATTACTATATTTGTAAAGGAAAATTTTGAAGTGAAAGCTGTTTTAAGTTCAGATGATTTGGACACCAAATTTGCAAAAGCAAAAGAATATTTAGACAACAATCAAGTTTTAAACGCTTGGAAATTATTATTAGCAGAAAAATAAATTATTGAGATTATGGAAGTTATTGGAAAGATTAAAATGATTGGCGCTACTCAAGATGTAAGTGCTTCATTCAAAAAAAGAGAATTAGTTGTTACTACTGAAGAGCAGTATCCTCAACATATTATGGTAGAATTCACACAAGCAAAAGTGGACGATTTAAATGCTTACCAAGTTGGTGAACAAGTTAAAGTTTCAATCAATTTAAGAGGTAGAGAATGGGTGAACCCACAAGGTGAAACAAAATATTTTAACTCAATTCAAGGTTGGAGAATTGAAAGAATGGCCGCAGCTGCACCAGCTGGAGCTCCAGAAATGCCACCAATGCCAGCCGCACAAGCTTTTGCACCTGCAACTGACTTTAAAGAAGAAGAACACGACGATTTACCTTTCTAAAAGTTAAATTTCAAAACATAAAATTCCAAATTCCAAGAATTGCTAAAATAATTTCAATTGGGATTTGGATTTTTTTATTGTTTTTTGGAATTTTAAAGATTAGAATTTTCCATTATGTATTTTTTAACACCCGAACTTTATTTTCCGCCAGCAACAGAAACTTCTCCTGAAGGAATCATTGCCGTTGGTGGCGATTTATCTCCAGAACGACTATTATTAGCGTACCAAAATGGTATTTTTCCTTGGTATGACTCAGACGAACCTAAACTTTGGTGGTGTCCGGAACAACGGATGGTATTGTTTTTCGAAAACTTACGAATCACCAAAAGCATGCGTAAAATTATAATAAAAAAAGAATTTCAAGTTACTTTTAATACTGCTTTTAGAGACGTCATTTCTAATTGTCAAAAAACGCCTAGAAAAGAGCAAAACGGCACTTGGATTTCAGATGAAATTGTAGAAGCCTATTGCAAACTACACGATTTAGGACATGCAAAAAGTGTAGAAGTTTGGCAAAATAATGAACTTGTTGGCGGTTTATACGGAATAGATTTAGGACATGTATTTTGCGGAGAAAGTATGTTTTCTAAAGTTCCAAACGCAAGTAAAGTGGCATTTATTCACTTGGCCAAGCAATTAGAATTAGCCAATTACAAATTGTTAGACTGTCAAGTTCATAACAATCATTTAGAAAGTTTAGGCTGCGTCGAAATTGATAGAGAAGAATTTTTAGCAATTTTAAATAATTAATTATTACTAAGAAAAGCGTATAGTGGCATACAAAAACAGATTCTCAAAAATTGACACAGATTTATCTGGTATCAAATTTCTTCAAACTCTTAACATATAATTCCTCAACTTTTTTACGTGCCCATTCGGTTTTTCTTAAAAAAGTTAAACTAGATTTAATAGATGGATTTTCATTAAAACACTTAATTTTTATCAATTCACCAAGTGTATCAAAACCATAATAATCAACTAATTTTTCTACAATTGTTTTTAATGTTACGCCGTGTAATGGATCCATTTTATTTACGATTTTTGATTTGGAATATATGATTTAATATATCTGATAATTATTTTTTTGAAAACTGCAACTGCGATTGTTTACTGCGACTTTACATTAAGCTCTCAGCCAGCAAGCTTCAATGTGATCATTTACCATTCCTGTGGCCTGCATGAATGCATAAACAACCGTTGAACCAACAAATTTGAATCCTCGTTTTTTTAAATCTTTACTTAGCTTATCTGAAATTTCAGTAGTCGCAGGAACATCATTTAATGATTTTGGGTTGTTGTCAATTGGTTTTCCATCTACAAAACCCCAAATGTATTTCGAAAAACTTCCAAATTCTTCTTGTATTTTTATAAAAGCTTGCGCATTTGTTACTGCTGCTTTTATCTTTAATTTATTTCTTATAATACCGACATCTTCAGCTAAAACTTGCAATTTGGCATCTTTAAAATTGGCTACTTTTTGTACATCAAAACCAGCAAAAGCTTTTCTGAAATTCTCCCGTTTTACCAAAACCGTATACCAACTTAATCCTGCTTGAAACGTTTCTAAAATTAAAAATTCAAACAAAGCAACCTCATCATAAACAGGTTTTCCCCATTCGTTGTCATGATAGTCTTTATACAAATCGGTTTTTTCGCACCAAGCGCAACGTATCTTAGTCATGTCCAATTCTAATTATTTCTTCATCTTCTTCGTTATGAATATATTTCTCGATTAAAAAATGACCTAAATAAATTAATGGTGTCAAACAAACTGCAATAATTAATTTGAATGCATAACCTGTTAATGAAAATTCTACATATTGTTTGGTAGTCCAAATTCCTGGCAAATAGAAAGCAATTCCACCTACAATGAAAGAGTCGATTAATTGAGAAATTACTGTAGAACCTGTACTTCGTAGCCAAATCATTCTATTACCTGTTTTCTTTTTGAAGTAGCTAAAAACAGTTACATCTAAAAACTGAGCAGCTAAAAACGCAACTATAGAACCTATAATTATAAGGTTACTTTGCCCGAAAACAGCTTTAAATTGTTCATTAGAAACTGGACTAATTCCTTTAGCTTCGGGAATTTCCATAGAAAAAAACAAAATGATAAAACAGTAAAAAATTAATCCAGCAGTAATATAACTTAGTCTTTTCACACCTTGTTTCCCGAAATATTCATTAATTAAATCGGTGGTAATAAATACAATTGGCCATGGCAAAATACCCATACTCAGTACAAATGGTCCAATTTCAATTAATTTTCCTCCTATAAGTTCGGCTGTAATAGCATTAGTGATAAAAATTCCAGCTAAAATTAGGTATACTATTTCTTTCTTTGTTTTTAACATTTACTCTTCATAATATTCTTCTACTTCGTAATCTTCATCTCTTCCATTTGAAAAACTAGTTCGTAAATGGTTGTCGTTTAACGATTCGTTAATCATAACTTTTATTTTCTGAGCAATTTCTTTATCATCGATAATTTTTTCCTCATCAAATCTTCTAAATGCTTTTAAATTGAGTTTATTATTTTCATCATGAACAAAAGCGATAGCCGATAATTTTTCAGAATTTTTCCCATAAGAATCTTCTTCAATATTTATTTTCTTAAAGAAAAAGTAGGAAATTTTTTTGTCTTTCAAAGTTATAATTTTTTCATCTAACAACACTATAGAGTCATTTTCCGCATCGAAATCTTCATAATAATGAATGGCATTCATTACTATAGAATCTTTGGTATACATAGAAATATCATTCATCTGTTTGTTGTGATATAACATTTGAATGGCTGCATATTTTGTTTTCGGATTAGCTATTAACTTATTAATTGTCGCCTTACCTAATTTTTTATTTTTAGCTAATTCTCTTTCTGCTAAAGCTACATTTAAATCGTCAATATCTAAATTTTCAGCTTTTACAAATAAATCATTTACATTTTTTTCACTTTTGAATGAATATAAAAGCGATAAATAACTGTTAAATTCATCAATCGGTGCATTATTTTCATCACGATAATTATAGTCGTCATCTTCAGAAGATTCGTCTTCAGATTTCCAACTTGCCAAACGTTTGTATTCTAATTTAGCATTTGTAAGCAACATTTTTTTGTACGATTTTAACTTTTTTGCCGCTACTTTTTCAGAATTCAATAAAACAGTTACAAAATCAACTACTGGTTCATGAAATTCATTAATACTGTAATATTCTAGAACATTCGGATATAACACTTGAGAATTTTCGATATCAGCTGTAAATAAATTAAATAAGCCCGAAATAACATAATTATCTGAAATTGGCAAATCGTATTCTAGCAATTCGGCAATTTTTTTATACGCTATTTTACTTTTTTGAAAAGTTAAAGCACGTAAAATTGAAAATTGTGTTTGTGTAGCAACACCTTCTTCTTTATAAGCTTTCTCTAAAAAAGGTATAACTTCAGGAACTTTTAAAGCACCAATTCTTTCGTATAAATCACCTTTAAATTCTATTTCTTCTTTACGAAATTCGAAGTTTTCAATTAAGTTTTTAAGTTTTGGAAAATCGGATTCTTCAATTCTTAAATTATCAAATGATTTTATAGCAGAAAATCGGATACTGTCGTGTTCGCTATTTAAATCTTCTTCAAACAATGCAAACTTATTTTCAAAAAAAGTTCTGGAAGTTACTTTATCGTCTACTTTAAAAGATGTAAATACCTTTTCTATGAACGGATTGTCATTTTTATACTTTTTATCAACTAACGTAGTTAAGGTATAATATTCTCCTTTTTTAAGTACAATTTTATACTTGATAGCTTGAGTACTTTTAGGTTTCGTTGCTAAAACTTCGTAAACGTAAAAATCAGTAGAAGGGTCTTTGGTGAATTTTTCGTTTGTTAGTTCTAGTTTCTGATTGGATGATAAGGCTAAAGTTTTATCCCAAATTGAATATTTATAATCTAAGGGATCAAATTCCTCTTTTTTATCTTCATTTAAAAGTGCGGAACCATCATAATCCTGAATGTTTCCAGAAGTCGCTTCCACTACAGTTGCATAATCTACATCTTCAAATTCACTGGCTCTAGTATAATTTCTGTATTCGAAATCGGTTGAAATATTTTTCTTAATTCTATTAAATAAGGAATCTAAAACGGCATAACTTTCATATTTATGCGGTTGAGAATAGGAAATTTCCACCACATTTTTATTTGGAGAAAAGATCTCATATGTTTTGTATTTTACTTCAAAATGATTGGTTTTATCTTCTTTTTGATACCTGTTTTTTCTTTCGAATTTAAAATCTAAATATTCATTTTGTTGTTTTGGAATTTCAACAGAAAAATGAGCAGTAGAATCTGTAAGTACTCTGTAAACAATCTCTTCTTTTGCTGGTAAAATTTCGAAAGAATTAAAAAAGGAATCTACTTTATTTTTACTAGCATTTACTGTTCCTAACAAGTAATATTTATTGGCTTTTAACACCGATTTTAAATAAATATTTTTTTCATTTAGTTTGGATTGAGAAACAAATTCAAACTTAGTAGCATCAAAACTAGTTTGAGTAGAATCTAATTCGTGTACATTATAAAATTCGTAATGCATTCTTTTTAATTCGTACTCAGAATCTTCTAAATTAGCATTATCCATTAAGGTACTTTCAATTAAAAAATAATGTGCATTTTCTTGCTCATCAAAAGCATAAATCTCGGTATCTTCTAGCTTTTTATTATCTTTTTTATTTCCCACAAACGAGTAATAAGCAGGTAATTGCACTTTAAAATTTTGTTTATTTGGCACAACAGTAGCCCAATCTTGTTTGTACGATTTAATTTTAATATTATTGTATACTTCGTCTTCATACTTTCTAACATATTCTCCTTCGCCACTCATAATCACAGCAATAATTTCTAACGGAGTTATATAATATCTGTAGCGTTCGTTTTTGCCAGTTTTAGTTTTACTTTTAATATCGTAAACAAAATTATTTTTTTCTTGGTAAGATTTTTTCTCTAAAATTTCACCTGGAATATTTTCAAAAAACAAACTGTCTAAAGTTTTATGATTAAATTTTTCATCTTTTTTACTAATGAAATCTTTAAGCAACATTCGTTTTACGTTAATATAGCCACCATTTCCTAAATCTGGAGATTCCAAATTCTCATCATTTTTTAAAACTAATGGAAATAAGGGTAAAGAAATCATTTCATCTGATGTGGTATTGATTTCAAAAACAGGTTTTACAAAATACTCTTCAATTTGTTTTTTTAGTTTTTTCCCTTTTTGGGTATAGTCTGAAAGTATGGGTGTAACCGTATATCCTTTTTTACGTAGCATTTCAATCATTCCGTTTTTTCCAGGTAAATGCGCTGCACCTACTGCTGCAAATAAACTTCCTGTTTTCATGATTGAATCCATACTTTTTGTCATCACTTCATTTCTATCAAAAAGCATGGCTTTGTTGTAAGATTTTGGTGAAGAAAGCATGTTTAATGTATCGATTAAATCTAAATCTTTTTCTCTGTAAGCATCTCTTAGAACTTCTGCATAAGAACGCTTTTTTAAGATTTTCAAAAAGGCTTGTTTGTTTTCATCAATCTCACTAATATCCATTTCAGCTTGCGCTTTTTCAATATTTAATGTGGTTGTTTTTACATCTTCTAATCCTAATGTTTTTTTTCCGTATTTTCTTCCTGTTCTGTAAATAAACATATCTAAATACGTTTCTTCTTGGTATTCCTGATTGGCTTGATTGGTTCGAGACAACAAACCAATTAAGTTGTAATTCGTACCTTTAAAAAGAGAATATAAATTGTCTTTTTTTATGGGTGTAGTATAAAAATTGGAATAAAAACCACCAAAAGATCTTGTGGTTCTATAAAAGCTGAACAAATCGTATAATTCTGTCCAAGTATTAGGTTCACTTTCGTTAGCAATATAATCAGACGCTAATAATTTTTCAAAAAAAGCATCAGACAAATGAAAAGAAACCTTGTCGGAAACGTGCATGGTTCCGTACATATAAGATTTTTTGGTTAATCCGTTACCCGAGATTTCCCAAAACAAACTTTGGTATTTTTTTTCTTGAGCTAATGCAGAAATTGACAAAAAAGTCAATATAAATAAAATCTTCTTCAATTTGAAAATAATTAGGTTAAAGTTGCCCAAATATAACAAATTGAAAAAGATTTCACTGTTAATTATTCAAATAAATTAAGGTATGAAAAGGACACCCAAATTTAGGTATTGCCTTAATTTATATGTTTATAAATTTCGTTCTTGTTAACTATTTTAATTTTTCAATTCCCATATTATACAAGGCAAATGCAAATTCATCTGCAATTTCATTAATTGTAGAAGTTAGTGATTTTCCTGCGCCATGTCCGGCATTCACATCAATTCTAATCAAAACAGGTTGGTCTCCGGTGTATTTATCTTGTAATTCGGCAGCGAATTTAAAACTGTGTGCTGGTACTACTCTATCGTCATGATCTCCAGTTGTAACCATTGTTGCAGGATATTTTACACCCGATTTTACATTATGCACTGGTGAATATTTATACAGATAAGAGAACATTTCTTTACTATCCTCAGCAGTTCCGTAATCATAAGCCCAACCTGCACCTGCTGTAAAAGTATGATAACGCAACATATCTAAAACACCTACAGAAGGAAGTGCCACTTTAAATAATTCTGGACGTTGTAACATTGTAGCTCCAACTAATAAACCGCCGTTAGAACCACCATTAATAGCTAAAAAGTCTGGTGAAGTATATTTTTCAGCAATTAGAAATTCAGCTGCTGCAATAAAATCATCAAAAACATTTTGTTTGTTCATTTTCGTTCCTGCATCATGCCATTTTTTTCCGTATTCGCCACCACCACGTAAGTTAGCTACAGCATACACACCTCCATTTTCAAACCAAACCGTATTTGCTACGTTAAAAGAAGGTGTTAAACTTACATTAAAACCACCATAACCATATAAAATGGTTGGGTTTTTCCCATCTAATTTTGTACCTTTTTTATAGGTAATTATCATTGGGATTTTAGTTCCATCTTTTGAAGTATAAAATACTTGTTTTGATTCATACTCCTCAGAATTAAAGTCGATGTTTGGCTTCATATAAAACGAAGAAATTCCAGAATCTACATTAAAACTATAAACACTTCTTGGGTTAACATAGTTTGTAAAAGAATAATATAAAGATTTTTTTGTTTTTTTACCTCCAAAACCTCCTACAGTACCAATACCAGGTAAAGAAACTGTTCTTTTTAAAGATCCGTCATAATTGTATTGTAAAATCACAGAAACTGCATCTTTAATGTAATTTGCAAAAATATAGCCACCAGCTGTAGAAACTGAAAGCACATTTTCTGTTTCAGGAATTAATGTTTTCCAATTTTTTTCATCTGGATTTTTTAAATCGATGATTACCAACTTTTGATTAGGAGCATTTTTATCGGTTTGAATATAAAATTTAGACCCAATATTGTCTACAAAATTATAATCGTTATTCATATTATCTATTAAAGTGACGATTTTAGAGTTTGGCTTGGTTAAATCTTTATAATAAAATTCGCCTCCATAAGTAGAATTGGCTGCAGAAATGATAAGATATTTACCGTCTTCAGTAACTCCACCACCAACATATCGTCTTTTAATATCTGCACCAAAAATAACCTTATCATCCTTTTGTGAAGTTCCTAATTTATGATAATACAACTTGTGTTGGTCTGTTTTAGCTGACAATTCACTACCTGTTGGTTTGTCGTAACTTGAATAATAAAACCCTTCGTTTTTATACCAAGAAACGCCACTAAATTTAACATCAATAATAGTTTCCCCGATTTTAGCTTTCGTTTTGGTATTGATTACGATAACTTTTCTCCAATCGGAACCAGCTTCTGAAATAGAATACGCCAAAATACTTCCATCTTTAGTAAAATTTAAACCGGCTAATGAGGTAGAACCATCTTTAGAAAAAGTGTTAGGATCTAAAAAAACTTCATCTTTTTGACCTTTTTTCCCTTTTTTGTAAAGAATAGATTGGTTTTGTAACCCATCATTTTTATAATAATACGTTTCAGTACCTTCTTCAAATGGAGCAGAAATTTTTTCGTAATTGAACAATTTAGTCAATCTATCTTTCAAATCTTGACGATAAGGAATTTTATCTAAATAATTGTAAGTGGTTTGATTTTGTGCAGCTACCCATGCTTCTGTTTCAGGGCTTCTGTCATTTTCCAGCCAACGATATACATCATTTACTTCTGTTCCAAAATATACATCTTTTTGATCAATTTTTTTTGTAACAGGATAGTTAATTTTATTTTGGGCATGCATTAAAAAAGAACTAGTTAAAGTTGTAAATAAGATAATTTTTTTCATAAGTGTTTGTTTTCTACAAATATAAAAAATCCCGAATAAATTCGGGATTTTTTTATCGAATAAGAATTACTGAATTGTTACAGGGAAAGTAACTTCTGCATCAGTACTTCCGCCTGCATTAGCAATGTTTCCAGAAGCCACACCATTTGCAGATTTATTTGGTAGATGTCTTAATGTTACAACTAAATTTCCAGACCCAACAGCGTTAGTTTGATAGGTAATCGCTAAACCAACTGGTTGGCTGTTTGAATCAACATCTGTATAAGAGATTGTCCCTAAACCTGAAGTCAACTGATAAAAAATTTGATGATCTTCATCTTCTGCTAAAATTTCAGCTGTGATGTTATCTGCTGGATTTACACTTTCATTTAAAAATTCTACTGAACCTGTGTAAGTGGTGTTTGCCAGTAAATTTCCAACAACAGTAACAACTGGAGCATTTGGTCCGTCTCCATCTAAATCTTTAGATTGTAACACAACAGAATTACTCCCATTAGTTAAAGTTACTTTTACAGTTGTAATTAATTCTTCTTCATTAGTAACTGGCGGCGCAACTGTATCGTCGTCGTTACATGAAATTACTAATAATCCTAATAAAGCTAAACTGATATTTTTTAAATTTTTCATAATTTGTTTTAATAATTAAATTTTATTTGTAATTGAAAATTTCTACCCATTTCGTCAACAAAAAAACGTTGTCTATTTAGGTAATCTCTATACGCTTCGTTTGTTAAATTATCGATACTAAATGCGATAACTAAATTGGTTTTTTTAGACGTTTCGAATTGTAACTCCGAATAAAAATGCCATAAGTTGTAGCCTTTTGGTGCTTCGCTAATAGGAATCTCAACCGCAACCAATTGGTTATTTTGAATGATATTTGCCGAAAAATTATAATTAGGAAATTGATTTTGAGTAAAAACCCATTCATTTTTAACTTCCGCTTTAAAATTGTACCAGTTTTTTTCATGCCATTTGAAACCATTCATAATTTTTAAAGGCGGCACATCTATTAAATGTTTTTGGTTTGATGTATCCCATCCATTCACATAAGCAGTACCTAAATTATACGACCCTTTTTTAAAAACAACAGCATTAAAAGCAATATCTATTCCAGATAAAACAGCATTGGTTTGCTGAAAAGACCAAACAGGAAATGCACCTCTAATTGTAGTTTCAAAACCAATAGGCTTTAAAAAAATAAAATCGTTGATAAAATTTAGATACGGATGAATTTCAAAACCAGTTTGCTGCCAAGATTTTGTCACTGTTGAGGCTATTTTAAACGATTTTTCTTGCTGAATTCTCAAATCGCCTAATTCAATTTGTCCGTTAGAATGGTGTAAACCATCGCTAAACAATTCAGAAACATTCGGATTTCTAGATGCTAAGTTCACGTTAAAATACCAAACATAATCGTGATGAAACGTTTTCTTAAATCCAATATTTCCTGAGAAATTAACATAATTAAATTTTGGTTTTGTGAAATACTGATTGCCAACTTCACTTTGAATAAAAGCGCTAAATGCTTCATTATAGTTGCGTTCATTCCATCTTGATTTTAAATAATATTTTGACGCTTCAATAGTACTGAAATCTAGTCTTCCACCTAACTCAAAAACTAACGATTCATTGAAATTATAGTTAGAAACTCCATAAAAACCTATTTCGTTTTTAGAAAAAGTTGGAATTAAAGGGCGAACACCTGTAAACGGATTGGCTTCATTGTTTTGCAAAAATAAATTCACTCCATTTTTAAGTTCAAATTTCCCTTTTTGAGTTTGAAAATCTACTTTAAAAATGTGTGTTTTCAAATCTAAATCTAAAGCCGCATTGGTATTCTGACTGTTTCTTCTTACATCAAATTCTTTTCTGTTATTCCATTGAAAAGAATACACTACCTCTAAACTTGAAAAATCAGTTAAAGAAATATGATCTTGAACCTTCAAAAAATGATGTGTAGCTTCTTGTTTTGGATGCGCTAAATTATAGGTAAAATCCTCAATAACTGCGGGTTGAAAATTCACAATAGCATTATACAAATCGTTAGTATTACCGATATGTGACGCTTTTAAAATTCCAACTTGAGAATTGTATAAACTGTAATAAGTAGACAAATTATGCTTGGCAAGTTGATACGACAATCCTCCAGAAAAATTTTGTTCTCTATTTCCCGAATTACTCAAAACATAATTTCTTGTTTCTCTGTCTCCAAAATACTTCAAGGAAGCATTAAAATTCCAATTTAAACCTTTTTCTTTAGCTCGAAACAAGCTAGTAGCCGCACTTCCTCCTCTTCCATTCGAATTTAGAGAAAGCATAGTTTTTCCAATTAGTGTATCTACTCGAATAAGATTTGGTTCTAACAATACTACACCGCCAATGGCATCACCTCCATATTGTAAGGCGGAAGCACCTTTTATAACCTTAATTTTTTGAATGGAATTGATGTCAATATTTGGAGCATGTTCGATACCCCATTGTTGATCTTCAATACGAATTCCCTGATTTAAAGTCACCACTCTATTACTGTGCAAACCATTAATAATAGGTTTTACAATTGAATTTCCGGTTTTTAAAGCACTTACACCCGCAATTTCTTTTAAAACATCACCTAAATTTTGACTACCATATCTTTCAATTGTACTTTTTGAAATCACATTTTCTTTTTGCGATTTGGTGACATTTGAATTTTTCGATTGTATGGCAACTTCTTCAATTTGAGTTTCGTTTATAATCATAACTGCATTGATTATCAAATTGCTTTTTAAGAAATACTTTTGTTTATAGGGTAAGTATCCTGAAAAAGAAAATTCAATAACATGGTTTCCTTCCTTCAAATTATAAATGGTGTAATTACCATTTACATCTGTAGAAGTGGTTTTGCCGTGGGTGTGTACATGAATGTTTTCCATTGGTTCGTTAAACGTATTTACAACTTTACCAGAAACTTGAAACTGAGAGTATGCAAATAGAGTAACCAAACCAAATAAAAAGCTAAAAATAAATCGCATTTTAATAGTTTAAATTTACAAACAAGCCCGTATAGAAAGGCTTTTATTTTAAAAATATTAAACTAAAGGTGGACCTCGATGTGAGAAACATAAAAATTCCTTTTCTTTTACAATTGATTCGTAAATATTAGAAAAATGGAAATTATGTTGAGGATTTATAAAGTCAAAAGTGAAAATTTCTGTAGAAAGAAAAGCTGCAAATTCGAAATCACAGACCGGACAATCTTCATGATTATCTTGTGACAAATACGTTTTCGAGGTATTTACAACAGTTAATTCATCATGAAATTGGTGAGATTTTTCGAAAAACACGTGCAACGATTGGTAGCAGAAAGCAAAAAGAATTGCAATCGCTAGAGTAACATTAAGTAGTATTTGTCTTTTACGAACAATCATTTTGCGAAAATACTAATTAAATCATCATTGTAAAATAAAAAATAAAAAAAAGAGCTTTTTTAAAGCTCTTTTATGTTTTGTTTAACTAAACTAAGTTTTGTGCTACTAAATACTCTGCAATTTGCACGGTATTAGTTGCTGCACCTTTTCGTAAGTTATCTGCAACTATCCAAAGGTTTAACGTGTTAGGTTGACTTCCATCTCTACGAATTCGCCCTACAAAAACATCATCTTTACCTTCTGCATAAAAAGGCATTGGATAGGTAAAAGTATCTAAATTATCCTGAACAGTAATACCTGGTGAGTTGTGTAAAATTGAACGCACTTCATTAACATCAAAATCGTTGTAAAACTCTACATTCACCGCTTCACTATGACCGCCAACAACCGGAATCCTTACTGCGGTAGCGGTAACACCGATAGTTTTATCGTTTAAGATTTTTTGCGTTTCACGAACCAATTTCATTTCTTCTTTAGTGTAATCGTTTTCTTCAAACACATCACATTGTGGAATCGCATTTCTATGAATTTGGTATTTATAAGCCATTTCGCCTTTAATACCTGCATATTCATTTTCTAATTGTTGCACACCTTTTACACCAGTCCCTGTAATAGATTGGTAAGTAGAAACAATAATACGTTTGATTTTATATTTTTTATGTAACGGTGCTAAAGCCATCACTAATTGAATGGTTGAACAATTAGCATTTGGAATAATTTTATCTTCTTTCGTTAAAATATCAGCATTTATTTCAGGAACTACTAATTTCTTAGTTTCATCCATTCTCCAAGCGGAAGAATTATCAATAACTGTTGTTCCGGCAGCAGCAAATTTTGGTGCCCAAGCTAAAGAAGTTTCTCCACCTGCAGAAAATAACGCTACATCTGCTTTCATATCTACAGCAGTTTGTAAACCAACTACTTTGTACTTTTTCCCATTGAACTCAACTTCTTTACCAACAGATTTCTCAGAGGCAACAGGAATTAATTCCGTAACCGGAAAATTTCTTTCTTTTAATACTTGAAGCATTACTTCTCCCACCATTCCAGTGGCTCCAACAACGGCTACTTTCATTTGATTTATGATTATTTTTGAGGTAATAAATTATTTATTTTACTAGGCAAAAATATAAAACTTATTGATAACAATTTTCACAAAAAAAGTTAATAAAATAAAAAAACTGCCCGAAAGCAGCCTTTTTATTTTTGTGTAAGTTATTTAACTAATGAGTCTAGCAAAGTTACTAATTCAGGAGAAGAAGGTCTTGGCGCATCTGCATTTACAATTTTACCTTCTGGACTTATTAAAATGAATCTTGGAATTCCATTAATTTTATATCCTTGTACGAAATCAGATTTCCAATCTTTATCTGCTAATAATTGAATGCCACCTAAGTTTTTTTCAGTAACAAATTTGTTCCATTTTTCTTTGTCTTTCATCACATCAATAGAAATACTTACAAACTCTATATTTTTTCCGTGATAAGCCGCTTCTGTTTTTTGCAAGAAAGGAATTTCCTGACGACATGGACCACACCAAGTTGCCCACACATCAACATATACATACTTCCCTTTTAAACTTTCTAAAGACGTAAAACCACCTTTATGATTTTCGTAATTGAAAGATGGTGAAACTGTTCCATTTAATTTTTTCATTTCGAAAGCAGCGGCTAAGTAATCAACCATACCTTTCATATCTTTCTCAACGATAGATTTGTATTTAGTTACAAATCCTGCCTCTAAATTTTTTGGCATTGAAGCAAAAACGCCTTCTTTAAACTTTGCAACTTCAGCATTCAAAACTTCTAAATTCTCGGCTTTAAGCATGGGTTCAAACTTTGTCTGATCGGCTTGTTTTAATGTCTCTGCTGCTAAAAAAGTATTTTCATTAGCACCTTTTCCTTTAAATTTTATAGTATTATCAAAGTCTTTATAATCTAAAGCTATTTGTAAATCTGAAGTGTTTGTTAGGTATAAGTCTGCATACTGCTCCTCAACTTCTAGTTTGTACATACCATCTGTAACATTAAAAGTAGCATTGAAATTCCCTTTTTTATCAGCTACAATCATTTGGCTAAAACCTCTAGCTTTAACATAAATGGTATCGGTTGGTTTATTTACAATTTTAGCTGAAAATTTAGCTTGAGCATTTGCTGACAATGAAAAAATACCCGCTACTATTAAAGATGTTAATGTTTTGTTTGATGTCATTTTTTTAAATTTAAAATACAAAGCGTAAATATAAAAGATTTAAAAATATAAATGACTAAAAAATTGTTAAGATTATTGAGTATTAAACTTAATAAAATTTAAATTTATTATACTTTTGCAAAAAATAAAAAATAATGTTTAGAAGTTTTACTTGTGGCGAATTAAATGCTACACATATTAATCAGGAAGTTACCTTAGCCGGTTGGGTGCAAAAAACACGTGATAAAGGATTTATGATTTGGGTGGATTTGCGTGACCGTTATGGAATTACACAATTAATTTTAGACGAAACCAGAACAGACAAAGCCATATTCGAAAAAGCAAAGTCTTTAGGCCGTGAATTTGTTATTCAGGTAAAAGGAACGGTAATTGAGCGTGAATCTAAAAATAAAAATATCCCAACTGGTGATATTGAAATTTTAGTTTCTGAGTTATCTATCTTAAATGACTCACAAACACCACCTTTCACCATTGAAGATGAAACGGATGGCGGGGAAGACATCAGAATGAAATACCGTTATTTAGACATTCGTAGAAATCCTGTTAAAAACAGTTTATTATTTCGTCATAAAGTAACACAAGAAGTTAGAAACTATTTATCGAACCAAGGTTTTTGTGAAGTAGAAACACCTTATTTAATTAAATCTACACCAGAAGGCGCACGTGATTTTGTAGTGCCAAGTAGAATGAATGAAGGTCAATTTTACGCGTTACCACAATCGCCTCAAACTTTCAAACAACTACTAATGGTTGGTGGAATGGATAAATATTTCCAAATTGTGAAATGTTTCCGTGATGAAGATTTACGTGCGGATAGACAACCCGAATTTACACAAATTGACTGCGAAATGGCTTTCGTAGAACAAGAAGATATTTTGAATCAGTTTGAAGGCTTAACCCGTCATTTATTAAAAGAAGTAAAAGGTATTGAAGTAGAAAAATTCCCAAGAATTACTTACGAATATGCCATGAAAACTTACGGTAATGACAAACCAGATATTCGTTTTGGAATGGAATTTGGTGAGTTAAACGAAGTAACCAAACATAAGGATTTCCCAGTTTTTAATGCCGCAGAATTTGTAGTAGGAATTGCTGCTCCTGGTTGTGCCTCTTACACCAGAAAAGAAATTGATGCTTTAATTGACTGGGTAAAACGTCCTCAAATCGGAGCAACTGGAATGATTTATTGTAAATATGAGTTAGACGGAAGTTTAAAATCATCTGTAGATAAATTTTTCGACCAGGATGACTTAAAAAAATGGGCTGAAATTACAGGCGCAAAGCCAGGCGATATGATTTTTGTGTTATGTGGAAATACTGATAAAACCAGAACGCAACTTTCTGCTTTACGTATGGAATTAGCTACTCGTTTAGGCTTAAGAAATCCAGAAGTTTTTGCCCCACTTTGGGTTTTAGATTTCCCGTTACTAGAATGGGATGAAGAAACGGAAAGATATCACGCAATGCATCACCCCTTCACATCTCCAAAACCAGAAGACATGCATTTAATCGCTACCGAACCAGGTAAAATTAGAGCTAATGCATACGATATGGTTTTAAACGGAAATGAAATTGGTGGAGGTTCTATTCGTATTCACGACAGAGATTTACAAGCTAGAATGTTCGAATTATTAGGTTTCTCTAAAGAAGAAGCAGAAAATCAATTCGGATTCTTAATGAATGCTTTCCAATATGGTGCCCCACCACATGGAGGTTTAGCATTTGGGTTAGACAGATTGGTTGCTATTTTAGGCGGACAAGAAACCATAAGAGATTTTATTGCGTTCCCTAAAAATAATTCTGGAAGAGACGTCATGATTGATGCTCCTTCGCAGATTGATGACAAACAACTAGAAGAATTAAGCATTAAGTTAAATATCACAAAATAAAAACACTATTTTCTTGCTTGTGTCGAATAAATGTATATATTTGCTCATTATTAATAATTAAATACGCATATAATGCAAACAGGAACAGTAAAATTCTTCAATGAAACTAAAGGTTTTGGTTTCATCACTAACGAAGATACAGGTAAGGACATTTTTGTTCACGCTACAGGAATCAAGGTTGAAAACTTAAACGAAGGAGACCGTGTTAGTTACGAAGAAGAAGAAGGAAGAAAAGGAATTGTAGCAACAAATGTTGTAATATTAAACGATTAATTTATTACCGTCTAAAAACGCTCCCATAAAGGAGCGTTTTTTTTGTGCTATTTTTTTATTTAGAATGATTATAAATGTATTCATTTTAATAAAAATACAATTCTTAATAGAGTTTAAATTTTGATAATACGGCAATACAAATTATTTTTGTAGCTATTTTCAAATTAAGACTAAAATGCAAAATTCTCAAATCGATTTTATTCCAATTTTAATGCAAGTTTTACTTGCAGTAGGGTTTGTTGCTTTAACCATATTTGGCTCAAGTCTTTTAGGCCCTAAAAGATCTTCTGCAAACAAAGATAAAAGTTTTGAATGCGGAATTGAATCTGTAGGAAACGCACGTATTCCTTTCTCAGTAAAATACTTTTTAGTAGCTATTTTGTTTGTACTTTTTGATGTTGAAGTTATTTTCATGTACCCATGGGCAGTAAACTTCAAAGATTTAGGTGCAGATGGATTAATTAAGATGATTATTTTTATGACTCTATTACTAATTGGTTTCTTCTATGTAATTAAGAAGAAAGCATTAGTTTGGGAATAACAACACATTGGAACATATGAAAAAGAATAAAGTAAATATGGTAGACGCTCCTGAAGGGCATGCTGGTGAAGGTTTCTTCGCAACGAAACTAGATCAAGTAGTTGGTTTAGCTCGCGCCAATTCATTATGGCCCTTGCCATTTGCTACTTCATGTTGTGGGATTGAATTTATGGCAACAATGGCTTCTCATTACGATTTAGCTCGTTTTGGTTCTGAACGTGTGAGTTTTTCTCCTCGTCAAGCCGATATGTTATTAGTAATGGGAACGATTTCAAAAAAAATGGCGCCAATTTTACGTCAAGTTTACGAACAAATGTCAGAACCGCGTTGGGTTATTGCTGTTGGAGCTTGTGCTTCTTCAGGCGGTATTTTTGACACGTATTCTGTGTTACAAGGAATTGATAAAGTAATTCCTGTTGATGTTTATGTGCCAGGTTGCCCACCACGTCCAGAACAAATTGTTGATGGCGTAATGCAATTACAAGAACTAGTGAAAAGTGAATCTCAAAGAAGAAGACATTCTGAAGAATACAAAGAATTGTTGGCTTCCTATAACATAGAATAATAATGGCTTTAGAATCATTAGACATACAAAACAAGTTGCAACAAACTTTTGGTGAACATGTAAAGTATTTCAGAACGGAGTACGATATGTTTGTTTTAGAAGCGAATGCAGATGTAGTGTATAACGTAATAAAATTTTTAAAAGAAGAACCTTCTTTAAACTTTAATTTTCTAACTGATGTTTGTGGGATTCATTATCCAGATAGTGAGGTGAACGAACAATATTGTGTTGTTTATCATTTACACAATTGGTTTGAAAACAAAAGAATTAGAGTTAAAACTTTTTTAAACGGTACTACTCCTGAAGTAAAATCTATCACATCTTTATATAAGTGTGCCGATTGGATGGAAAGAGAAACATACGATTTTTTCGGCATTCAATTCAATGGTCATCCAAATTTAGTTAGAATTTTAAATATGGATGAAATGGTTTCTTTCCCTATGAGAAAACAATTCCCAATGGAAGATTCAGGAAGAACAGATAAAGACGACCGTTTCTTTGGTAGAACTGTTAACAATACAACAATTTAACATGGGAAAAGTAACACTAGCAGCAGATCACAGATATTATAAATATATCGAAGAACGTCACAATGAAGACGGAAGTGAATTAGCAATTTTAAACTTAGGACCCACTCACCCTGCCACTCACGGAATTTTTCAAAACATCTTATTAATGGATGGAGAAAGAATTTTAGATGCAGAACCTACAATCGGATACATTCATAGAGCCTTTGAAAAAATTGCAGAAAACCGTCCGTTTTATCAAATTACACCACTTACAGACCGTATGAATTATTGTTCCTCACCAATTAACAATATGGCTTGGTGGATGACAATTGAAAAATTATTAAATATAGAAGTTCCTAAACGCGCACAATATTTACGTGTTATCGTTATGGAATTAGCCAGAATAACCGACCATTTAATTTGCAATTCTATCTTAGGAGTAGATACAGGTGCCTACACAGGTTTCTTATATGTATTCCAATTCCGTGAAAAAGTTTACGAAATTTACGAAGAAATTTGTGGAGCTCGTTTAACTACTAACATGGGAAGAATTGGCGGTTTCGAAAGAGATTGGTCTCCAAGAGCTTTTGAATTATTAGATACTTTCTTAAAAGATTTCCCTGTTGCATGGAAAGAATTTGAAGATTTATTTACTAGAAATAGAATTTTTATTGACAGAACTGTCAATGTTGGCGCTATTTCCGCAGAAGACGCTATGGCTTATGGATTTACAGGTCCTAACTTAAGAGCAGCTGGTATTGATTACGATGTTCGTGTAGCACAACCATATTCTTCATACGAAGATTTCGAATTTAATGTTCCTGTAGGAAAATCTGGAGATACTTACGACAGATTTTGTGTTAGAAATCAAGAAGTTTGGGAAAGTTTAAGTATTATTCGTCAGGCTTTAGATAAAATGCCTGAAGGGAATGTATATCATGCTGATGTTCCAGATTATTATCTTCCTCCAAAAGAAGACGTATACAATAATATGGAAGCTTTAATTTATCACTTTAAAATTGTAATGGGAGAAGTTCCAGTTCCAGTTGCTGAAGTATATCACCCAGTAGAAGGTGGTAATGGTGAATTAGGATTCTATTTGGTTACAGATGGAAGTAGAACGCCTTACAGATTACATTTCAGAAGACCTTGTTTCATTTATTACCAAGCGTATCCAGAAATGATTAAAGGCGCAATGCTTTCTGACGCGATTGTTATTTTATCAAGTCTTAACGTAATCGCAGGTGAATTAGACGCATAATATTGTATAAGATATATTGAATAAATGTATAATGAGATCCGTATAATGTAAACCAACATACAATTTACATTATACAATATACAAAAAAGAAAAATGGAAATATCAAATATCAAACAAGAGATAAATATAACTGAAGCGTTAATGACTCGTATTAACGAATTAATCAGTCATTATCCTGCAGATAAAAAGAAATCGGCTTTAATTCCAGTTTTACACGAAGTTCAAGACGCTCATGACAATTGGTTAAGTGTTGAATTACAACAAAAAGTAGCTGAAATCTTAGACATTCTTCCAATTGAAGTATACGAAGTAGTTACTTTCTATACTATGTTTAATACGAAACCTGTAGCCAAATACATGTTCGAATTTTGCAGAACATCATGTTGTGCCACTCGTGGTGTAGAAGATTTAATGGATTACGCTTGTTCTAAATTAGGGGTTAAAGAAGGAGAAATAACTTCAGACGGATTATTTCAAGTAGTTGGAGTAGAATGTTTAGGCGCTTGTGGTTATGCTCCAATGTTGCAATTAGGCGATTTTTATCATGAAAAACTATCAAAAGATTCTTTTGACAAATTGATAGAAGATTGCAAAGCTGAAAAAATAACTTTACACGATAAATAATATCATGGGAAAGAAAATATTATTAGACAAAATCAATATTCCAGGAATTAAAACCTATGAAGTATACCGCGAAAATGGCGGTTATAAATCAGTTGAAAAAGCGTTAACCATGCAACCAGACGATATTACTGAAGAGGTAAAAACTTCAGGACTTCGCGGTCGTGGCGGTGCAGGATTCCCAGTTGGAATGAAATGGAGTTTTATCGATAAAAAGTCGGGAAAACCTCGTCATTTAGTTTGTAATGCAGACGAATCTGAACCAGGTACTTTCAAAGACCGTTATTTAATGGAATTTATTCCTCACCTTCTAATTGAAGGAATGATCACTTCTAGTTTCGCACTAGGTTGTAACCTTTCTTACATATATATTAGAGGGGAATACATGTGGGTTTTCAAAATTTTAGAAAAAGCCATTAAAGAAGCATATGCCGCTGGTTGGTTAGGAAAAAATATCAAAGGTTCGGGTTACGATTTAGATTTATATGTTCATGTTGGCGCAGGAGCTTATATCTGTGGAGAAGAAACGGCTTTAATTGAATCTTTAGAAGGTAAAAGAGGAAATCCTCGTATCAAACCACCATTTCCTGCGATTTCAGGATTATGGGCTAACCCAACTGTGGTAAATAATGTAGAATCTATTGCCGCTGTGCCTTGGATTGTACTAAATGGAGGAGCTGAATATGCCAAAATTGGTTTAGAACGTTCTACAGGAACTAAATTAATTTCTGCCTCTGGACATATTAAAAACCCAGGAGTATACGAAATTGAAATGGGTATTACTGTTGAAGAATTCATGAATTCTGACGAATACTGTGGCGGTATGATTGACGACAGACCTTTAAAGGCTTTAGTTCCAGGAGGTTCATCGGTGCCAATTTTACCTGCACATTTAATATACAAAACTGCTGCCGGAACAGACCGATTAATGACTTACGAATCATTATCTGATGGAGGTTTCGCAACAGGTTCGATGTTAGGTTCTGGAGGTTTCATCGTATATAATGATACAACCTGTATCGTTAGAAATACTTGGAATTTCTCAAGATTCTACCACCATGAAAGTTGCGGACAATGTACACCTTGTCGTGAAGGAACAGGTTGGTTAGAAAAAATCTTATGGAGAATTGAAAACGGCCAAGGTCGTGAAGAAGATATCGATTTACTATGGAACATTCAATCTAAAATTGAAGGAAACACCATTTGCCCTTTAGGTGATGCTGCTTCTTGGCCTGTAGCTGCTGCAATACGTCACTTCAGAGAAGAATTTGAATACCATGTAAGATTCCCTGAAAAAATTAAAGATAGAAACCATTTTGTGAACGAACCTTTTGAAAAAGTACGTCACTTAATTGGAAAACAAACTGTTTAATAAAAACTCAAAAATGATTCCGCTAAGAATCAAACATTTATAACATGAAAGTAACCATAGACGGACAAAGCGTTGAAGTAGAACCAGGAACAACGATCCTGCAAGCTGCACGTATGATTGGAGGCGATTTAGTGCCACCAGCCATGTGTTATTATTCTAAATTAAAAGGAAGCGGTGGAAAATGTCGTTGCTGTTTAGTCGAAGTGGCTAAAGGTAGCGATGCCGACCCAAGACCTATGCCAAAATTAATGGCATCTTGTGTAACAGGATGTATGGATGGTATGGAAGTGAATAGTAAAAATTCAGAAAGAGTAACTGAAGCCAGAAAATCAGTAACAGAATTTTTATTAATCAACCACCCTTTAGATTGTCCAGTTTGTGATCAGGCTGGAGAATGTAATTTACAAGATTTAAGTTTCGAACACGGAAAATCAGAAACACGTTTCATTGAAGAAAAAAGAACTTTTGAACCAGAAAACATTGGTGATAAAATTCAATTACACATGAACCGTTGTATTTTATGCCAACGTTGTACAACTTTAGCTGATCAACTAACTGACAAAAGAGTTCACGGTGTTTTAAACCGAGGTGATCATGCACAAATTTCAACTTGTGTATCTGCGGCAATCGACAATGAATTTTCTGGAAATATGATTGATGTTTGTCCTGTTGGGGCATTAACAGACAAAACTTTCCGATTTAAAAGTAGAGTTTGGTTTAATAAACCTTTCAATGCACACAGAGATTGTGACAAATGTTGTGGAAAAACTACGGTTTGGATGTTCGGAAACGAAATTCAAAGAGTTACAGGAAGAAAAGATCAATATGGTGAAGTAGAAGAATTCATTTGCAACACCTGTCGTTTCGATAAAAAAGAAGTATCGGATTGGACAATTGAAGGTCCGAAAGTATTCAATAAAGATTCTGTAATCAATCAAAACAATTACAAACGTCCATTAGAGAAAGTAATTATTGAAACAGAGAAAAACATACTTTTAGGTCGCGATGAAGATCGTGTTAAAATTAGTATGTCTGGTGTACCATTAAAAAATAGTAATAAGTAATGGATAGCGTATTTATCATAGAAAAAAGTATAATTATCGTAGCGGTATTTGCTCTAACTATGCTTATGGCGATGTATTCGACTTGGGCAGAACGTAAAGTAGCTGCATTTTTACAAGATCGTGTGGGACCAAACCGTGCAGGTTGGGGTGGATTATTGCAACCACTTGCCGATGGAGCAAAATTATTTACTAAAGAAGAATTTTTTCCTAATACACCGAATAAATTTTTATTTATTTTAGGTCCAGCTATTGCCATGAGTACAGCATTAATTACAAGTGCAGTAATTCCATGGGGAGATCAAATTGAAGTTTTTGGGAGAAAAGTAGCCTTACAAGCTACAGATATTGATGTATCCATTTTATATATATTTGGAGTTTTATCAATTGGAGTATACGGAATAATGATTGGTGCATGGGCATCAAATAATAAATATTCTTTAATGTCTGCTGTGCGTGCTTCTTCACAAATGATTTCTTATGAAGTAGCTATGGGATTAGCGATGATATCTATTTTAATGATGTCGGGTTCATTATCTTTAAAAGACATTACAGTAATGCAAGCCAATGATGGATGGAATATCTTTTACCAACCACTTGCCTTCCTAATTTTCTTAATTTGTTCTTTCGCAGAAACAAATAGAACGCCTTTCGATTTAGCAGAATGTGAATCAGAATTAATTGGTGGTTATCATACCGAATATTCTTCAATGAAAATGGGATTCTATTTATTTGCTGAATATGCCAATATGTTTATATCATCAACGATTTTAGCAGTTGTATTCTTAGGTGGGTATCACTTCCCTGGAATGGCATGGGTAAATGAAAATTGGGGAATTAACATTGGAGCTTTGTTAGGTTTCTTAACTTTATTTGCAAAAATATGTTTCTTTATCTTTTTCTACATGTGGGTAAGATGGACGATTCCACGTTTCAGATACGATCAATTGATGCATTTAGGTTGGAAAATATTAATCCCGTTAGCGGTTATTAATATTATTATAACAGGAATTGTAATGGTTCTATTTAATTAATAAAGAAATGTCAATACAACAAATATCATTATCAGGAAGAAAAATGCAAGTTTCCAATAAGGAAATGTCATTTTTAGAACGAATTTACGTTTGGACGATTCTGAAAGGTTTATGGACCACTTTAAAACATTTGTTTAAAAGAAAAGTGACCATTAAATATCCAGAAGAAGTACGTGAAATGAGCAAAGTAGCTCGTTTACAACACATGTTAATGCGCGATGACCAAGGTAGAGAAAGATGCACCGCATGCGGATTGTGTGCTTTATCTTGTCCGGCCGAAGCTATTACCATGAAAGCAGCAGAACGTAAACCAGAAGAAAAAAATCTATACAGAGAAGAAAAATATGCAGAAATATATGAGATAAATATGTTGCGTTGCATTTTCTGTGGCTTATGTGAAGAAGCATGTCCGAAAGAAGCTATTTACTTAACAACTTCTAAAAAAATTGTTGCTTCAGGATACAAGAGAGAAAGCTTTATTTATGGAAAAGACAAATTGGTTATGCCTTTAGACATGGCTATTAAAAACACCCAATCTAATACAATACAGTAATTATGTTAGAAATAGTATTTTATATATTATCAGCCATAACACTGGGAACTGCTTTCTTAACAGTTGTTAGTAAAAACGCCATTCACAGTGCAATTTATTTGGTCATTTGCTTTTTTGCCTTAGCAGGACATTACCTATTATTTAATTCACAATTTTTAGCTATCGTTCATATAATTGTATATGCTGGAGCGATTATGGTATTGTTGTTATTTACCTTAATGTTAATGAATTTAGATAATGATGATGAAACTAAAAAACCATTATTTGCCAAATTGGCCGCAGTTTTTTCTGCTGGTATTTTAGGTTTAGTATTAATTGCTGCCTTACGTAAAGCACAACCAGAAAATATTGAATATGTGAATTCTGGAGTTGATTATCAATCTATAAAAGTATTAGGTAAAGTTTTACTTAACGAATATCAAGTTCCATTTGAATTTGCTTCTATCCTACTTTTAGTATCTATGATTGGTGCGGTATTAATTTCTAAAAAAGAAGAAAAAATATAATTATGAACATATTAGAACACGTTGGTATCGAAAACTATCTTACACTTTCAGCATTGCTGTTTTGTATTGGTGCGTTTGGTCTTTTATACAGAAGAAATGCCATAATCATGTTTATGTCTATTGAAATTATGCTAAATGCAGTAAACTTACTTTTAGTGGCTTTTTCTTCTTATCATGAAGATCCATCAGGGCAAGTGTTTGTATTTTTCACAATGGCAGTTGCCGCAGCAGAAGTAGCTGTTGGTTTGGCCATATTAGTTTCGGTATTTAGAAATATTGGGAATATTGACATCGATAATTTAAAAAATCTAAAAGGATAATTCTGAAATGAATACTACTATATTACTCTTATTATTTGCACCTCTTGCTGGGTTCTTAATTACACTTTTCTTTGGAAAAAAGTTAGGAAAAACAGTTTCTGGCGCAATTGGAACAGCTGCTGTTGCTATCTCATTTTTATGTACACTTAGCTTATTTTCACAGATTAATGCTGGTGAAACTATTGCTACTTTCAAACTTGCAGATTGGTTTTCAATCGGAAACATAAAAATAAATTTCTCTTTCTTATTCGATCAATTATCTGTTTTATGGTTATTGTTTGTAACAGGAATTGGATCTTTAATTCACTTATACTCTATCAGTTATATGCATGAAGACGAAAATATGCACAAATTTTTCTCTTATTTAAATTTGTTTGTATTCTTCATGATTGCATTAGTGGCAGGAAGCAACTTATTAATCATGTTCATTGGTTGGGAAGGCGTTGGATTATGTTCTTACTTACTAATCGGATTTTGGTATAAAAACCAAGATTATAATGATGCCGCAAAAAAAGCCTTCATTATGAACCGTATTGGTGATTTAGGTTTCTTAATTGGGATTTTTATCTTAGGTTTCCATTTTCAAACTTTAGAATTTTTAGAAATCAAAGCCTTATTAGGAAAAGATCTTATTACACCTAGCCTTTTATCAATCGCAGCTTTATGTTTATTCATTGGCGCTTGTGGAAAATCGGCACAATTACCTTTAGCTACTTGGTTACCAGACGCAATGGCTGGACCAACACCAGTTTCTGCCTTAATTCACGCGGCAACGATGGTAACAGCTGGTATTTTTATGATTACAAGAATGAATTTCTTATTTGATTTAACACCAGAAATTCAAAATGTTATTGCTATAGTTGGTGCGATCACTGCCATCGTAGCGGCATCAATTGGTTTAGTTCAAAACGATATCAAAAAAGTTTTAGCCTATTCTACAGTTTCGCAATTAGGATTAATGTTTTTAGCCTTAGGATTAGGCGCTTATGAAGTAGCCGTATTTCACGTAATTACTCACGCTTTCTTTAAAGCTTGTTTGTTCTTAGGTTCAGGTTCTGTAATTCATGCTTTACATGGAGAACAAGACATGAGAAACATGGGTGGTTTAAGAAAAGTAATGCCAATTACTTTCTGGACGATGATGATTTCAACCCTAGCGATTTCAGGAATTTTTCCTTTCTCAGGATTCTGGTCAAAAGACGAAATATTAATGACAGCTTTCCATGCAAATATTCCATTATGGGTTATAGGTTCGATAGCTTCAATAATGACAGCTTTCTATATGTTCCGTCTGATGTATTTAACATTCTTCAACGACTTTAGAGGAACGGAAGAACAAAAACATCATTTACATGAAAGTCCAGCTTTAATTACCATTCCATTAGTAATTTTAGCTGCTCTAGCTGCTATCGGTGGAGCCATTAGCTTACCAGGAAACAGTTGGTTAAACCATTATTTAGCTCCCTTATTCAAAAAACATGAAGCACATCATTTAGATGGACAAGCTTATATGTTAATGGCAATTGCAACAGTTGGTGCTTTAGTCGGAATTGGTATTGCTTATGCTAAATATTTGAAGAAAAAAGAAATTCCAGTAGCTGATTCTGAAGTACAAGGCTTACATAAAGTTTTATCGGACAAATATTATTTAGATGAAATTTATATGGCAACAATTGTGAAACCAATTTATATGATTTCCAATTTTGCTAAAAAATATGTGGAGAAATTCATTTCAAAAGCAGTTATTGGTTTAGGTGGTGCCACTTATGCATTATCTATAAAAGGAAAGAAAATTCAAAACGGTAATATTGGTGTGTATTTATTTGCATTCATATTCGGAATGGTTGGGTTTTTAGTTTATGTATTTGTAATTCGAGTAAAATAATGGATATTAGTATCGTTTTAATTGTATTATTAGTTGGCGCTTTAGTCACCTATTTATCTGGAAATAAATTCGCTTCTAAAACAGCTTTAATTTCAAGTATTGCCGCTTTTGGAGCAACAATAATTAGCTTAAACGCATTTCAAAATGGTGAAGATTTAGATGTAAACTTACCTTGGATTTCACAACTTAATATAAACTTCGCCTTACATGTTGATGGTTTATCTTTAGTAATGTTGGTGTTAACTACAGGATTATTACCATTAATTATTTTATCTGGATTTATCACCAAATTCGAAAATTCAAAATCAATTTATGCGTTGATGTTGTTTATGGGATTTGCAATGGCAGGAACCTTTTTAGCATCTGACGGGTTTTTATATTATATCTTTTGGGAGATTGCTTTAATTCCGATTTATTTCATTGCTTTAAATTGGGGTAATGGTGATGTTGAAGAACGTAAAAAAGCCATATTAAAATTCTTTATTTACACTTTTGCTGGTTCGTTATTTATGCTTTTGGCATTTATTTATTTGTACACTAAAGGTGGAAGTTTTGATATTACTAAATTGTATGCTTTACAATTAACCACAACAGAGAAAACCTATTTATTTATTGCTTTCTTTTTAGCATATGCGATTAAAATTCCTTTAATACCATTCCATACTTGGCAAGCGAATACATATAGCAAAGCACCAGCAGTTGGTACAATGTTATTATCTGGAATTATGTTAAAAATGGGATTGTACAGTGTTTTAAGATGGCAATTACCATTAACTGATGAAGTAGCAAAAGCTCATGTTCCATATATTGTTGGGATTTCTATAGCTGGAGTTATTTATGGAGCAATAGTTACTTTAAAACAAAAGAATCTTAAAAAATTCTTAGCCTATTCTTCATTGTCTCACGTTGGTTTAATTGCAGCAGGTTTATACTCTTTAACTTTCGAAGGATTTCAAGGTGCAGTATTGCAAATGCTTTCACACGGAATTGTAATTGTGGGATTGTTCTATGTTGTAGAATTAATATACAGCAGATATAACACGTATGAAATTAAAGAAATGGGTGGAATTAGAATTCAAGACACTTATTTCGCATCGTTGTTTATGATTATTATGTTGGCTTCAGTGGCATTACCAACAACTTTTAACTTTATTGGTGAATTCAATTTACTATACAGTTTATTCAAAGTAAATATTTGGTATGCTGTACTAGCAGGAACTACGATTATTTTGGGAGCATTTTATATGTTAAGAATGTTTCAGAAAGTAATGTTAGGTGGCGAAACAAAATCATTTAAAAAAATATCAAAACAAGAAAGTATTGTTTTAATAATTGTGGTAGGATTAACTATTTTCTTCGGATTATTCCCTCAACCAATTATCGATTTAATTACGCCAAGTTTACAATCAATTTTAACACAAATTAAATAATAATCATCATAAAATGACTACATTAATTGCAATAATAGGAATCGGTATATTTTGTTTATTAGCAGAAATAATGAATCTAAAAAAGATTATTATTCCTGTATCAATAGTGGCATTATTGACATTATTTAGTGTAAACTTAGCCGGTGAGTTACCTGAAATAACTGGTTATGAATCGATGATAATAAGCGATAAATTTGCCAAATACTTTTCAAGTTTATTTATAGTATTAACGGCTCTTTTAATTTTAATGAGCGCACCGAGCTATAAAAACAGTTCTAAATTATCTGACTTCATATCCATAAAAGTATTTATGCTTTCTGGCGCAGTAGCTATGGTAAGTTTTAGTAACATGGCAATGTTCTTTTTAGGAATCGAAGTGCTATCTATAGGTTTATACATTTTAGCAGGAAGCGACAGGTTAAACATCAAAAGTAACGAAGCAGGTATGAAATATTTCCTTATGGGTTCTTTCGCATCAGGAATTTTATTATTCGGAATTACAATGCTTTACGGAGCAACTGGAACTTTCGATGTAGGAACACTATATGAAGCCTCTATTTCAGCAAGTACAGAATTTTGGTTTTACATTGGTGTGATATTAATTACTATAGGAATGTTATTCAAAGTAGCTGCTACACCAATGCACTTTTGGGCACCTGATGTTTATGAAGGTTCTCCAACTCAAGTTACTGCAATTATGAGTACTCTGGCTAAAGTTGCAGCCATGGCTTCTTTTTTCAAGTTAATTACAATTTTAAACAGTACTATGGAGCACCGTTATACTGAAGTTATGATTGTGGTGGTTATTGCAACTATGCTTTTCGGAAATATAATGGCATTACGTCAGAAGAAAATTAAAAGAGTTATCGCATATTCTGGTATTTCTCATACTGGTTTTATGTTAATGACTCTACTTAATATCAATGCTGCAGAAAATAATTTATTGTTTTATGCTACTTCATATGCTATTGCTGGTTTAGCAGCATTTTCAGTAATTTTATTTGTAATAAAAAATGAAGATAACGATCAAATAGAAAACTTTAACGGTTTAGGAAAATCTAATCCATTAATGGCTTTTATCATGACAATCGCTTTATTATCTATGGCTGGAATTCCGATTTTAGCTGGATTTTTTGCTAAGTTTTTCTTATTAAATCAAATCATTACAAGCGGATTTATTGGTTTAGCTATTGTTGCTATAATTAATTCTATGATTGCAGTATTCTATTATTTCAAAATTGTAGTTGCAATGTATACAAAAGAACCAACTTATGGTAAAGAATTTGCCAACCATTCTGAATATTATATTGTAGGAATTGTTGCCACTGTTTTATTAGTTCTTATTGGTCTGTTTCCAGATGCAATTATGAATCTTATATAATTTATACTAGAAAATATAAAAAATCCCAACTTTTAAAATAGAAGTTGGGATTTTTTGTAGTGGTCAATTTAACATTTAATCTATACTAATTTTATGAGTTATACTTCCGTTAGTTGTAGTAACTTTTACAACATAAACTCCGGAACTAAAAGTATTCATTGGTATTTGCATATTGCTTTGCTCTTCGTTTCTAACATCCCAAAGATTTACTACTTGTCCAACCATATTGTATAAAGTTACGGTTGTTATTTGGCTGTTTCCAGTTGGATTTGAAATTTTAAATACTTTTTCAGTAGCATGATAGAAAACATCAAGTTCCAACGTATTAGTTTGCTCTAATGCTGAAGTTTCAACTAGATTTGTTCCAGTCGCTACAATACCATTTCTATTATTAAAAGTTAAATAGAATCGATTGTTATGTTCACCAGCAACTAATTTAACTCTAAAAGGCTGATTTTTAATATTATGATGCAAGCCTGTAAGATTATCAAAAATGAAAACTTTTCGGTTTAAGTCGAAATTTTCAACACCATCTAAAAGCAATTCAACAATACCTGTTTGGTCTACTTTGACCGAAATAGGATGTCTTTTGTATTCATCAAAAAAACCAACTCCTTGAATAATTAAATTCGTATTATTACATGAAAAATACATGTCGCTTGGTTGATTGTCAATATGTAAACCATCGTAACCTGCATCTATTCCGTCAGAGGCTTTTTCATTCATAAAACCAAGTAAAATTTGTCTGTGAAAGTTGTTAGCAGAATTAAAACCTATACGTATTTTGGCAAAATTATGTGTTATAAAAGTATCATCAGAATTAGTACTATTATTCGGATTTGATTCTGTAATTGGATTAGTAACTTTAAACATTTCGAAGGATGACGGAGCGTCTTCTTTTACAAATATTCTTTGCGAATTATTAAACGTAATATTTCCTCCTGAACTACTTCCAAAAACGAAAAAAGCTTGACCTACAGGGATAAATCGTTGTGCTAATTTAGTATTTCCACCTAAACCACTAATTCCAGGAGGAGCAATTGGCGGTGTACCTCCAACTTT
This sequence comes from Flavobacterium difficile, assembly GCF_011392115.1. Classification (GTDB taxonomy): domain Bacteria; phylum Bacteroidota; class Bacteroidia; order Flavobacteriales; family Flavobacteriaceae; genus Flavobacterium; species Flavobacterium difficile. Next base: position 150,657 of record NZ_JAAJBT010000001.1, on the reverse strand, counting down.
TGTATATGCGGCATAGCCACCTTGATATCCTTGCAAAATATGAGTATTATTAACCGCTGCATGTTCCCAAAAATATAAAGTACCATTAGTAGCACCAAACGGACCCGCTAATGAACTAACATTGTCGTCTATAAACTTATCGGCATCTAGAGCAGATGCATATGGATTTCCACTTAAATTTAAATTATTTGCCGAAATAGGATTTGTTATAGGGCCGTTATATGGTTTTCCGATAAATGTATAATTTTGTTTTGGAGTAATAGCACCACTTCCTTTCATAGTGAATCCTTGTGAAGGACTTAATGCCCCGGTTTCTAATACTTGTGTCCAATTGGCATAATTACCTGAAATATTTTGAAATTTGTATATCCAAAAACGCGCTATACTAATTGGATTTGTTGGAGATCCATTATAACCAGCCACCCAATTAATGGCTGTGGGACTTGCCACATTTGTGCCGTCTCGCATTACAGTTGCTACCGTATAATTACTATTATTTACACTTGAATTAATTGGACCCACAGGCGAAGACCAATAATTGTAATTGAACAAATTTGAAGATCCTTGTTGGTCTCTTTCGATCCAACCTTCACTTGTAGGTTCAAGATCGCTAAGAGTAGTTTGTAGCAATTGAGAACGACCAGATAAATCGATACTTCCGTTTAACAACAAATACCAATCGTTTTGTAATTTCGTATCGTTATTCATAAAAATAGAAGCACCCGAATTTATTAGTAATCCTAAATCGGTAGAATTTGAAGTTTCGGTAATAGTATGAGATACATTAACAATAGACCAATCGTAATCCATGGCATCCATTCCTCTAATTTCTTTAGTTGGGCTGTTAATTGCTGTAGCAAAATCCCCATTTCTTTCTGTTAAAAAAGGCAATGGTGCTTGTTGTATATTTATCACTTTATGATTAAATATTTTTGTTCCAGTTAAGTCTATAGCTGGCGTAGTTAAATCGTCGATAATATCATCTTTGTATACATCCATTCTGTAGTATCTAATTAAATTAGAAAAAGGGAGCACGCCGATATCTTTGGGAATAATTTCTCCACGAACTTGTGAAGCGTTATCTTTAATTTCCTGATAAACCATTCTTTGTAGTTGCGTGTTGGATAACCCTATGTTAAACACACGCACTTCGTCTAATTTTCCTCTGAAAAACTCAGTGTTACTGGTAGGATTTTTTCCTAAAGTCAATAAAGATACATCTGGTGCGATATTACCCGCTAAAGCTTGTGAAGCAACTTGCAATCCGTTTAAATAAAGTCTCACACTTCCTCCAGAATAAATTGCAGCTACATGATACCACTGATTGGTGTTTAAAGCAGTATTAAAAGTAACAGTCGTACCGTTAACAGTTGCTTGTAACCTTCTTATATTTGATATTTTTAATTGGAAATTATTTTGTCCAATTATCACACCATCTGTATTAAATCCGTTGGCTAAATTAATCCAAGACATTAATGTAGCTGATGACAAACCACCTAAAACAGCTGTACTTTGTGCGTAATCGTTTCTACCATCAAATTCTAGTAAGAGCTTTCTATTTAAATCTCTTGGCGATCCAAAATAAGCAATGTTCGTATCAAAAGCATCTAAAATTCCATCTTTATCTATATCTGTATTTCCATCGATTATTCCATCGTTATTGGCATCTAAAGCAGCATAAAGCGTAGTTGAAATATCAAAGATTCCATTACTTGTAACGTCTAAATAATTTGGAAATAAATCGCCATCCGTGTCTAATACAAAATCTAAAAAGGGTGCAATAATAGAACCTTGATCTAAATTACCGTAACTATTTAAACCATAATCGTATGCATCTAAAATACCATCTCCATAACCTTCAACTACACCATCACCGTTAGTATCTTTACTTCTAAACGTTTCTGTATCTGCACCATCACCTTTTCCATCGCCAGTAATATCTCCATCACCATTAATAAAACCAGGAATTGCATTGGTATTTCCTGCACCAGATTCGTCAACATCAAAAACAGTATCGTTGTCTGAATCTAAATCCATATAATTTGGAGCACCATCACCATCAAAATCGGGAGTAATTAATAACCCTTCAGCAGCATCGTGTAAACCATTTATATTGGCATCTATCCAAGCTACATCCATTTTACCTTTACCATTACTTAAATTTCCTAAACCCACTTCAATAATATCTTCAATACCATCATTATCAGAATCTAAATCGAAAACATCGGCCACTCCATCTAAATCTAAATCACATAAAGCTTGTGTAATTAAGATATCATCTAACGCCAAATCGTTTCCTAAACCACCTGTTTCATTATTGATAAAAATTACATTAAAAGCATCTACATTTAAATTTAAACTTGCCGTAAATTGGTACCAATCGCCCGCCAAATTTCCAGCAGTAGTTGGTGCGATATTACCCGTACTAATTGAAGTTAAAAGATTATTATTTACATCTCTAAATTCAACTCTAACGTTAGGTCTTAAACGCGTAGCAATACCTGGAGCATCAGTTCTGTCCAAATTTAAAACCCAAAAACTATATGTAATTGGAATATTTGGCAAAGCACCAGTAATTGAAGCAGTATAAAAAATACCTGGAGTATAAGAAGCATTAAAAATGGCCATTCTCCCATTTGGATCGCCAGTATGATCACCTCCTAAATGCCAATAAGCGGCAGCCCAAGAGGCGATTTGTGAAGTAGAAAAAACACCATATTCTCCATCATTTAGATCGATAGAACTTAACGTAGGACAAGCAACAGTATTTGCAGCTCCAACCCCGTTTTCATAGCAATAGGTTGTAATAGCATTATAAGTTGTATTGATTGTAGTTCTTAGACCAGCTCCAAAAGTTTCATTTAAAAACTTATAATTGACTTTAGGACCGTTAGCATTATTACAATTTGTTTCCTCAATAGCATCGCGAATTCCGTCGTTATCATCATCGATATCGATATTATCAAAAACACCATCGTTGTCACTGTCAAAAAAGGTTTGTATACAAACGCCAGATAAAGAAAAGAGAAATGGATTTTCGTCTGAATCATTGTTTACAAAAGATAGAATTGCCGTTTTGGTTCCAATTATTGAGGGATTAAAAGTTACAGTAAAAGAAGTTGAACCACCTGGAGCTACAGAAGATGCTGGAGCTGTTGTGATGGAAAAATCACCAGGATTAGCTCCAGAAAAAATAATTCCACCTAAATTTAAGGTAGCAAATCCAGAATTACTTACTACATATGTTCTAGATACAGCCGCTCCTACTCCTGTTGTACCAAAATCAGTAAAATCTATTATAGACGGAGTAACATCTCCATTTACAATAGAATTTGCGTTACCTTGTACATCGATTTCTGGTTGAGAAATTGCAGTTCCTCTAATAGCATATACATAAGTTAAAACTCCTGCATTATTTGTATATCTTACAGTAACTGTAGCATTTTTAACTCCTACTGGTCCTAGTGGAGTAAAACGTACAACTAAATTTGGAGAAAAAACAGTACCTAAACCATTTAATGTATTTCCAGAATTGGGACCAGAAATAATGGAAAACTGGGCAGCATCTACTCCACTGATCACTACAGATGGATTAGCGAAAGTGATACGCCTTGAAGCATTAGTACCTCCAGTTCCAGAATTTCTTAATACAAATGTATTGTTTTGAAAAGAGCCAATATTTACATTTCCAAAATCTGTAAAATCAGTTAAACTTGGAGTAACATCTCCATTAGCAATTGGCAATGCATTTCCCAAAATGACTAAATTTGCATTTTGAGAATAACTTGTAACAGTAAAAATAAAAAAACTAATTATTAGAAATAGTTTTTTAGGTATAGTAGTAATTTTTTTTTTCATAATCTGAGGCGATTTGAGATTAAACTTAGGTCATTGCATTCATATTATTTTAGTGTTATTGAATAGTTAATTAAATGTATTTTTTTTGAAATTTATTCAAATATTATGTTAAAAGTATAAATTATATTCTAACTAAAAAACTTTAATATGTTAAATTGATAATATCATATTAATTTAAATGAATTTATAACAATTAAAATATTTTTTGTTAAGATTTTATATATTAATTTTTTTAATTAGGAAAACATCGCCCATCTGACATAAAAAACCGACACAAAACACTTAACAAGCAGATAACATATAAAAAAGAAGATTTTGTAAGAAATAAACTTACAAGTAAAGATTATTCCTAAAATAAAAAAGAAGTACTACTAAAAGACTACAACTCTACTAATACAGAAACTGCATTTCCGCCGAATCCTACTGCATTTACTAATATTTTATTAGGAATGTTAGAATTCGAATTTTTATAGAATGGAGTGGCTACAAAATGTTGTTTTTGCAACATTAAAATGGCTAATTCAATACTTAATAATCCTGAAGTTGCAAACGTATGCCCTACTTTCCATTTATTAGAAGTCAACAATGGTAAATGATTTCCAAAAACGGTTTTAATAGCCTCGAATTCGGTTGCATCACCTTGAATTGTTCCGGGTGCGTGCATGACAATTGCATCGATATCCTTGAGATCATTTGAACCGATTGCCATTTGCATCGATTTTTGAAAACATTTTGCATCAGCTGATATAGAAGTACTGCTTGATAAAACTTCTGTAGCATAACCTATTCCAATAATTTTTGCAATGGCATTTTTGGAAGAAAGTGACAAAGACAAACATGCTGCCGCTTCACCCAAAACCATAGTATTGCTAGTTTTCTGAAAATCTAAACTTCTGTTGGCTAAAACGTTTTCCTCTGTTGAGTATACTTTTAAAGCTGATAATTGGCTTAGTGTAAAGGGAGTTAAAGGCGCTTCACTAGCACCTACTAAAAAAGTTTCCGACATGCCCGATTGCAACCAAGCTATACCATTTAAAAGAGAATGCAAACCTGTGGAACAAGTGATTGAGTGAGAAATCTCAGGACCTTCAGATTGTAAATCGTGAGACACCCAACTAGAAATATTTCCTAAAGTTGTAGAAGGTGATGTGAATGTAGACACCATTCCATCGTTTATAAAATCAGCATGATGTTTTTCAAATAAAATTGTAGCACCACGAGAAGAACCAAAATTGATTCCAATATTTTTGTCCGTAAAACCACTATTTTTAAAACAAGTTCTTGCGACCAAAATAGCCATTACAACTGACTTGTCTAAATGTTTATATTTAGTATCAGATAATATTATTTCATCTAGAAGTTGATTTTCTTTTTTAGAAAACTCAGCAACCCAATAGTTTTTACTATTCGCATTAAGCTTATTAAACAAAGAATTTTCATGTAAATAATTATTCCAAATTTCTTCAGAAGTAGTTCCTAAAGCAGAAATAGAAGTAACAGAATGAATATAAACAGGTTGTTTTAACATGAAATCTCGTTTATGGCTTGTTCGATTGTAGAATAAATTTGTTGCAAACTTTCGTTAGAAATTATATAGGAAGGTAAAATATAAATAGTATTTCCTACTGGTCTTAAAATCACACCTTTATTTATAAAATAATTATAAAACTGGTTGCGTAAATCGCTATAATAGTCTTGTTTTTCGGAAACTTGAATTTCAAGAGCAAAAATTACACCTAAAACGCGTGTTGTTTTTACTTTAGAATGTTGTTGAATATGCTTTTCAAATTGAAGATGAGAAGCCTGAATTCTATGGATATTTTCTAAAGTGGTTGGGTTTTTTAATAATTCTATGCTCGCCAAAGCTGCTGCACAACCTGTTGGATTCGCTGTAAACGTATGCCCATGAAACAAGGCGTGACTTTTATTATCGCTAACAAAACCATCAAAAATAGCTTGAGTAAACGTTGTAATGGCCATCGGAATCGTTCCACCGGTAAGTGCTTTACTCAAACACATCATATCCGGTAAATTTTTCAGATAATTAGAGGCAAAAAGTTTTCCTGTTTTTCCGAAACCTGTCATCACTTCATCAGCAATAGTAAATACCGCATTTTGTTTACAAATGGCAATCAATGCATCTAATTCCGAAGCTTCATACATCACCATTCCTGCCGCACCTAAAACTAAGGGTTCGAAAATAAAGGCTGCGACTTCATTTTCAGCAATAGCTTTTTGCAAAGCAACTTTCGAACTTTCTTCATTGCCTTTTGTCGGAACTGGAATTCGAATTACATTTATTAGTGCATCTTGAAACGCTTCTGTAAACAAACCAATACCACTTACTGCCATCGCACCAAACGTATCGCCATGAAAAGCATCTTCAAAAGCAATAATGGTATTTTTTTTAATTCCTTTATTATAATGATACTGAAAAGACGCTTTAATAGCTACTTCTACAGCTGTTGACCCATTATCAGAATAAAAAAACTTTCTCTGATTCGCAGGTAAAATCTCTATTAATTTCTCCGCTAATTCTACTACAACATTATGAGTAAAACCACCAAACAACACGTGTTCTAAAGTAGTTAATTGTTTGTAAATCGCCTCCGCAATAAAGGCATTACTATGTCCGAACGGATTGACCCACCAAGAGGCAATTGCATCAATATATTGTTTGCCGTTTTCGTCCCACAAAAATTCGTCATTTCCTTTTACAATTGCTGGAAAATGCGAAAATATTTTATGTTGTGTATAAGGATGCCAGTTGTATAAAGCGTCTTTTTCTGAAAGTGTCATGGTTATGGTGACTAGTAATTAATAGTTAGTCGAGGATACAAAGATAAGCAAACATTTTTATCGGGCATTCCCTCGTTGTAGAACAATGAATTATAAATCATATAAATTTAAACAACGAGGTCGTGTGTTCCGTTATATCTTTTTTCCCTTTCTTATTCCCAACAAAAAAAAGGATGCCACTTCACCCACTAATGCAAAAGTAGCATTCAAAAGATCATCCAATAAAAATTAACCGAATAACTCTAAATTTTCTCGAAACAAATCGGCGTAATAGGTAATTACATTTTGGTCGAAATACGGTTCGTTGTTAATTCTCCCAATCATTGGAACATTAGTCTTACTTAAAATGATACTTTCAGTAGCTTTATTTTCATCACCAGAAAAAATAATCCCAGCTACATTTAAATTTCTAGATTTTAAAGCCTCTAAAGTTAATAACGTATGATTGATACTTCCCAAATAATGACGAGAAACTACAACGACTTTATAATCGGGTTGAATTAAATCGATCACACAATCTGTATCGTTTAAAGGAACAAAAACACCTCCAGCACCTTCTACTACTAAATGGTTTGTGGTTTCTGGAGTACAAATTTTTTGTATATCGATTGAAATTCCATCAATTTCTGCTGCTAAATGTGGACTTGCAGGAGTATGTAACGCATAAGCATTTTTATGAAATTTAGTTTTAGCGTTAGAAATATACTTTTCTACTTTATGAGAATCCGATTGCTCTAAATCTCCAGCCTGAATAGGTTTCCAATAATCAGCTTGTAAAGCTTCAACAATTATAGATGAGGCAATGGTTTTTCCTACATCTGTTCCAATTCCTGTTATAAATAGTTTCATATATAATATTTAACCACAAAGTTCGCAAAGAAATCGCAAGGTTCACAAAGAATTGGTCTTAATATTTTGTGAAATTTTGCTTGCTAAAATTAAAATTCAAAAGCACAATTTTCGCACTTGTATTTTTGCTTGGCAAATAAAGGCATAGACAAAGTAAGTAGACCGTACATAAAAGCTAAAAACGATTTCACATCTTTAATACTAGTTACCATACTGATAGTTGTAGCGCCACAATTCGGACAAGTTAGCAACTCACCTTTATCATTAACAGAATATTCAGGAATAGCTGCCAAAATTTGCTTGGCCTTCATAACATCTTCCGATTTTACAAACAATTTCACACCACCAACTGCATTACTTAATAAAGGATCGGTATTTATCGTATTTTCATTTTGCAAAAAAACTTCTACGCCTTCTGATTCCAATTTCCCTTTAAACAAATACGCTTCAGAAGTATATTGATAATTGGCAATTTGATTAAACTTTACACTTTCCATAAATGATTTATTTAAATACTAAGGTACTCAATTCTGTTAAAACCTCTTGCATTTCTTTTTCCGAATTAAAAGAATGCAAACAAAAGCGTAATCTTTCTTGCCCTTCAGGAACAGTTGGTGAAAGTATTGCTTTTACTTCAAAACCTTTCTCTTGTAGTTGAGCAGCAATTTGTTTCACTTTATTATTTCCTGGAATTATAGCAGAATGAATTGCCGATTTACTATATACAAACATCGACTTTAAACCTAACAATTGCTTTTGTTGATTAAAAATACTTATAACATCTTTTAATTTTTGAAGTTCAGCAGACGAATTCAAATTTTGATATGCGATTAAAATCGTAGCTACTGCATGCGGCGAAAGTCCAGTCGTATAGATAAAACTTCTTGCGAAATTTACCAAATATGCTTTTAAACTTGCACTCCCTAATATTGCAGCACCATGACAACCTAAGCCTTTTCCGTAAGTCATTATTCGAGCGAAAATTTTATTTTGAAGTTGATGCGATTGTACCAATCCTTCACCTTTATCACCAAAAACACCTAAAGCATGGGCTTCATCAACTACTAAAAGCCCCTTAAATTTATCAGACACACTCACTAAAGTTTCCATATTTGGAGCGTCGCCATCCATTGAAAAAACAGATTCTGTAACAATGTAAATAGTTGGAGGATGTGAGTTAGCAAGTGTTAGTTTTTGAAGTAATCTTTCTAAATCTTCATAATCGTTATGATGAAATTTATATGATTTGGCGTGACTCATTTGAATACCATCGCGTATAGAGGCGTGACATAATTCGTCATAAAGTATAATATCATTTCGTTGTGGCACTGCACTAAAAAATCCCACATTGGCATCGTAACCTGAATTAAAAATTAAAGCCGCTTCTGAGTGATGAAACTCGGAAATATAGTTTTCTGCAACAGCATACAGATCATGATTTCCTGAAATTAATCGAGAACCTGTGGCACCGTTTATTTTAATGTTATGATCCACTAAATATTGGTGAGTGGCATCGAATATGTCTTCATTTTTTGCGAAACCTAAATAATCATTAGATGAAAAATCGATATTGTTTTTAGAAATTGGTAAAACACGTAAAGCATTTGCCTCTTCACGAAGTAGTAATTTTTGCTGAAGATTTTGTGGAAGTTTCATAAAGTAAAAATAAAAAAATCCCGATAAGAAAACACTTATCGGGATTGTTATTTTAATAAAAAACTGAATTAGTCGGCTAAAACAATTACTTTATTGTTATTCATTTCTATAGTACCAGAGTTAATAGCTAACCAATACGTTTGCTCGTTTACTTTCGTAAATTTTGCTTCATTGGCTTTATCAATATTAAAACTTGTAGCATTGATTTTTACATTTCCTTTTTGTAAAATGGAAACCACTGCCGCGTGATTGTTTAACATTTGAAATTCTCCATTAATTCCTGGAACCGATACTGATGTAACTTCTCCTGAGAATAAGGTAGCTTCTGGTGATACTATTTCTAAAATCATAATTTTATTAGTTTTCAGTCTCAGTTATAAGTCTCAGTTACTGCTAACTGATACTGTATACTGAATACTTATTATTACGCTTCTGCTAACATTTTTTCTCCAGCTTCGATAGCTTCTTGGATACTTCCTTTAAGGTTAAAAGCAGATTCTGGTAAACGGTCTAATTCACCATCCATAATCATGTTAAATCCTTTGATAGTGTCTTTAATATCTACTAAAACACCTGGAATTCCTGTAAACTGTTCTGCTACGTGGAAAGGTTGAGATAAGAAACGTTGTACTTTACGAGCACGAGATACGACTAATTTATCTTCTTCAGATAATTCTTCCATACCTAAAATCGCGATAATATCTTGTAATTGTTTGTAACGTTGTAAAATTTCTTTTACTCTTTGTGCACAATCATAATGATCATCACCTAAAATTTCAGGAGTTAAGATACGAGAAGTAGAATCTAATGGATCTACTGCTGGATAAATACCCAACTCGGCAATTTTACGAGATAATACTGTTGTTGCATCTAAGTGAGCGAACGTTGTTGCTGGTGCTGGGTCAGTTAAGTCATCCGCAGGTACGTAAACCGCTTGTACAGATGTAATAGATCCTTTTTTAGTCGAAGTAATACGCTCTTGCATCGCACCCATTTCAGTTGCTAAAGTTGGTTGGTAACCTACTGCAGAAGGCATACGCCCTAAAAGTGCAGATACTTCAGAACCTGCTTGTGTAAAACGGAAAATGTTATCAACGAAAAAAAGTACGTCCTTACCTTGTCCAGTTCCAGCTCCATCACGGAAATATTCTGCAATAGATAATCCTGATAAAGCTACACGAGCACGAGCACCTGGTGGCTCATTCATTTGTCCGAAAACGAAAGTAGCTTTAGACTCTCTCATCCCTGGCATATCTACTTTAGATAAATCCCATCCTCCATTTTCCATAGAGTGCATGAAATCATCACCATATTTAATAATACCTGACTCTAACATCTCACGAAGTAAGTCATTTCCTTCACGCGTTCTTTCTCCTACTCCTGCGAATACAGAAAGACCACCGTGACCTTTTGCGATATTGTTAATTAATTCTTGAATCAATACTGTTTTACCTACTCCAGCACCTCCGAATAAACCAATTTTACCTCCTTTTGCATAAGGCTCAATTAAGTCAATTACTTTAATACCTGTAAATAAAACTTCAGAAGAAGTTGCTAAATCTTCAAATTTTGGTGCCGCACGGTGTATAGACATTCCATTATCTCCGTCTTTAGGCAATTCACCTAAGCCATCGATAGCATCACCAATAACATTGAATAAACGACCATAAACATCTGGTCCAATTGGCATTTTGATTGGATTTCCTGTTCCAACCACTTCAGTACCTCTTGATAAACCATCAGAAGAATCCATTGAGATAGTACGAACTGTATTTTCCCCAATGTGAGATTGTACTTCTAATACTAATTTAGTACCGTCTTTTTTAGTAATTTCTAATGAATCATAAATTTTTGGAAGTTCGCCGTTAGTAGTGTCAAACACTACATCTACAACTGGTCCAATAATTTGTGCAACTTTCCCTGTAACTTTAGACATTGCTTATGTATTTATTTAATAGCTATTTATTAATGAAAAAAACATACTTTTTTCAGAGTGAAAAGATAGTTTTTTTAGATGCAATTATGCAATATATTTTTTGAATTTTTTTCAATAAAAAAGCGAAATAGTAATTATTTCGCTTTTTTATGTTATTCTACAGTAACTGATTTTGCCAAATTCCTAGGCTGATCTACATTACAACCTCTTAATACTGCAATATGATAAGACAATAATTGCAATGGTATTGTAGTTAATAATGGCGTTAAGGCTTCAGAAGTTTCCGGAATTTCAATTACGTGGTCTGCCAACGCTTTAACTTGAATATCACCTTTAGTTACAACAGCGATAATTTTTCCACTTCTTGATTTTATTTCTTGAATATTACTCACTACTTTGTCGTAATGTCCTTTATTTGGTGCAATTACAATAACTGGCATTTGCTCGTCAATTAATGCGATTGGCCCATGTTTCATCTCAGCAGCTGGATAACCTTCTGCATGAATGTATGAAATTTCTTTTAATTTCAACGCGCCTTCTAATGCTACTGGAAAATTATATCCTCTTCCTAAATATAATGCATTAGGTACATTTTTATAAATATCAGCGATCGTTTTAGCAACATCATTAGTTTGTAAAGCTTCCTGAACTTTTTCTGGAATCATTTCTAATTCTAACAAATAACGTTGGTAATCCGTGTGATTCATCGTTCCTTTCGCTTTTGCTAAACGTAAAGCTAAAAGCGTAAGAATTGTAATTTGAGTAGTAAATGCTTTGGTAGACGCTACACCAATTTCTGGACCAGCATGAGTGTAAGCTCCGGCATCCGTTTCTCTAGAAATTGAAGACCCTACCACATTACATACTCCAAAAACAAACGCTCCGTTTTCCTTAGCTAATTTTATGGCTGCTAAAGTATCTGCTGTTTCACCAGATTGAGAAATAGCAATTACCACATCATCTTTATTAATAATTGGATTTCTATATCTGAATTCTGATGCGTACTCAACTTCAACAGGAATCCTTGCAAATTCTTCAATTATATATTCCGCCACTAAACCAGCATGCCATGAAGTTCCACAAGCAATAATTAAAATTCGTTTGGCGTTAGTGAATTTTTCTAAATTATCTTCTACACCAGACATCTGAATAATGCCTTTGTTTGCTAACAATCTACCTCTATATGTATCTTTAATTACGTTTGGTTGTTCGTAAATTTCTTTCAACATAAAATGTTCGTAACCACCTTTTTCAATTTGCTCTAAATTCATTTGTAATTCTTGAACATAAGGATCAACTAAAGAATCATCTTTAATTTTACGAACTTTCATTGGTTTATTCAAACGAATAACAGCCATTTCTTCATCTTCTAAATAAATAGCATTTGAAGTAAATTCTATAAATGGAGAAGCGTCTGACGCTACAAAATATTCTTCTTCACCAATACCAATTGCCAATGGCGAACCTAAACGCGCACAAACAATTTCATCTGGTTTATTTACATCAAAAACCACAATTGCATAGGCTCCAACCACTTGGTTTAAGGCAACTTGAACTGCTTTTCCTAATTTTAAATTATCTGTCTTCTGAACATCTTCAATTAAGTTAATCAAAACTTCTGTATCTGTGTCCGAATGAAAAACATACCCTCTTTTAATTAATTCTTTTTTTAATGGTTCATAATTTTCAATAATTCCATTATGTACAATGGCTAATTTTCCAGAGTTAGAAAAATGCGGATGCGAATTTACATCATTAGGCACCCCATGTGTTGCCCAACGTGTATGTCCAAAACCAATATGTCCTTCTGTAGATATTTCTTTCGCTACTTTCTCTTCTAAATCGGAAACTTTTCCTTTAGTTTTACAAAGTTTTAAATCTTTACCATCATATAAAACAAGACCAGCACTATCGTAACCACGATATTCTAATCTTTTTAATCCTTTAATTATAATTGGATATGCGTCTCTATGACCAATATAACCTACGATTCCACACATATATATAAGAGTTTAGTTTGGTTTTGTAAAATGAATTGTTAATTTTAATTTTTTATCTGCTTCTGATGGTAAAGAAGGATTAGTTCCATACAATACCACACCTTGTTGCGCAATAATTGAAGATGCCGGGAAAAATTTAATATCATCTTCAGTATTAGAAGGTGTATTACTAATATCTAAAGGATTTTTATAGTAAAAATTACCTGTAATTGAAATGTTTTCTGTAATACACAAACCTAGTCTCACATTTTTATTAATATTAACATTACTACTATTAATAAGATTGTTAATATGTTGAGAAATTCTTATTTTATATTTAACGGCTTTCCTATCAGCAGTTTCGTCTCTTTGTACAATTCCATCAAAAATAAGCTTATTTCTTTTACTATTTGAAGAAGTACTAGCATCAAAAGCATAATCTACCAATACCTTTTGGTTAGTAGCATCAAATAAATATAATCTTTCTGCCTCTTGGTATTTAGAATTACCGATCATTTTAGACTTATCTACATAAAATTCCAAATAAGCATCATTAATTAGCCATCCTTTAAGCCTTAATTCTTCTAATTCATCTGGTACCTGATTAGACCCAGGAACGAAAACTCCATTAATAATTTGTTTTACATCTGTATCGCCAAAAACATCCATATAAACTACAGAGCCTTTTCCACCTTTTATATACAATCTTTCATTCTGACCGAATATTGGGCTAGAAGAATTAGTAAAATCATTCGCAGGATTAGACAAACCTGTATTGTAATCACCTGCATAAGTGTAGTCTTGTAACGAAACCGTATTACTTGATGCGTTTGTTCCTAAGCTTAACAAAAGCGTTTTAGAAGTTGCCGTGGTTGCACCTGCATCAATCGAACTGTAATTAATGTTAAGTTTTGCATTGTTAAAATTAAGCATAGCCATTGCGCCTTGTTGCCCAGGTAATTGTTCCATTTTGAAATACAAACCCTTAAAGTATTGTTTAAAATTGTTATTATTAAACAAGTTTGTACTTGAAGCTTCTAAAATAGTTTTCTTAAAGAAAGCTTTGTTTAGTGTTAAATAAATTCCTGGTGACAAACGCTCTTTCACAACTCGTAAAGCAATAGCACTCGGGCTATCCGATTGATCTGCTAAAGGAACATCATTTACGTCAACAAATTGTAAAATACCTAATGTAGTATTAAATTTTTGTTTGTAAATTACAATTTCAGCATTGTTAAAAAAGAATTGGTCGTTTTCAGCAGTATTTGGACTATCATTTAATCTTGTCCCATTGGCTGTTGAATTACCAGCACCATCATGACCTCGTTTCTGATTTTCGATTAAATTACCCATATCTGAATAGTATTTTGCCATCTCATCTTGGTTTGCACCTCCAAAAGAACTTAAAAAATAACCATTTTCATAGACATTCAATCTCATTTTGCTGATTTTTCCTGTTTCATTTTTAGAGTATATAGAATCTAATGTATATTCTCTAGAACCATCATTATTAGTAGTTTTTACAGTACTAAAATATGGCACATACAACGTAACATTTTCTACCTGAACATTTGTTCCAAATGTTGGCTTTTCTGTTCCTAAAGCAACTTGAGTAACAAAATTTGCCTTAGTTTCTCCGAAATACGGATTGTCGTAAAAACCAAGTGGATTTATAGGTAAATTATTAGTTTGAACTTCTCCTGTTCGAACAGAATATGCTTTTAAACCTTGTACTTCGTACGTGTCAAAATCAAAATGTTCATTACCAACTAAATCGGCTCCAATTGTATTAAAATCTTGATCACAAGAAATAAAAAACACGGAAACGGTTGCAAATAAAAGTGCTATTTTCTTTTTCATTATTGTTATTCTACTTTATTTTTTAAAAACTCTAAATATGCTTCTTTAAACATTTCTTTCGGTGTGAAAGGTAAAAAAGGTTTTTTCGAAGTTTCTATATATTTTGTTAAATCTGACGACAAGTCATTTGAAGCAATAATAATTCCATCTGAATGATCAATTGTTGCTTTCATTAAATTATTAAAAACCGGTTCTTTATAAATGGAAATTGCCGATTCTGGTAAATTATCATAAGCTAATTTAGTTATCATTTCTTTATCTAACGCACCTTCAAAATCGGTTGCATAAACAGAAGTAATAATTTTAGTATCTTCAAAAATACCTTCGTCTTTATAATAATGTTTCAAATAAACAGGAAGCAATGAAGCCAACCAACCATGAACATGAATAATATCTGGTACCCAATTTAATTTTTTAACTGTTTCAACAACGCCTTTTGCAAAGAAAATGGCTCTTTCATCATTATCAGGATACAAAACACCTTCTTCGTCAGAAAAAGTGGCTTTTCTTTTAAAATATTCATCATTATCTATAAAATAAACCTGAATTCTTTCTTTGGGTATGGATGCTACTTTAATAATCAAAGGCATATCCATATCATTCACTACCAAATTCATCCCAGAAAGTCGAATTACTTCGTGTAATTGATGTCTGCGTTCGTTAATATTCCCATATCTAGGCATAAAAATTCTTATCTGCCCCCCAACTTCGTTAATCATTTTTGGCAGTTCATAAGAATGTAATGACACTTCATTTTCAGCTAAATAAGGCACTACTTCAGATGATACATATAATATCCTCTTGTCATTCATAAAAAAAATGTTATATTTTTGTTTAATATGCAAAATTATAAAAATTTATGGACTTATCTACTAAAATAGTAAGTTTGCACTTTATTATATTATCCTATGTACGTTTTTCAAACACAAAAAGAACTTCAACACGAGCTAAACAAAGTAGAAAATAAATCTAAAAACATTGGTTTTGTTCCTACTATGGGCGCTTTACACAAAGGACACCTTTCGTTATTAGAGCAATCTTTATCTCAAAACGAAATTACTGTTTTAAGTATTTTTGTTAATCCCACGCAATTTAATAATGCAGAAGATTTAAAAAAATACCCAAGAACTTTAGAAAAAGATGTTGAATTAGTTGAAAAATTAAACAAAAATATTCTCATTTACGCACCAAGTGTATCTGACATTTACGAAGGAAACACCATTTCTACAGCGTTCAACTACGATGGACTTGAAAATCAAATGGAAGGCAAACACCGTCCTGGTCATTTTGATGGGGTCGGTACGATTGTAAAAAAACTTTTCGAAATTGTACAACCTACAAATGCTTATTTTGGAGAAAAAGACTTCCAACAACTTCAAATTGTAAGAAAGTTAGTTGCGAAACATAAAATTCCTGTTACTATTGTCGGTTGCAAAATTTTCAGAGAAACAAGTGGTTTAGCGATGAGTAGCAGAAATGAAAGACTTTCTGAAAGCGCAAGAAAAGAATCTAAACTAATATATGAAATACTTTCTCGAGCTAAAGAAAAATTTGAAACTAAATCGGCAAATGAAACAGTTTTATTTGTGGAAAATGAATTTAAAAAACATCCCAATTTCACCTTAGAATACTTCGAAATCGCTGCAGAAGACACACTTTTAACCTGCAAAAGAAAAATTAAGAATAAAAAATACAGAGCTTTTATTGCCGTATTTATTGAAAATATTCGTTTAATTGACACTATTTCGTTAAAATAAATTATTATTTTTGTGTGAAATAATTAACTTTGCAAAATGCAAATACAAGTAGTAAAATCTAAGATACACAGAGTTTCTGTTACTGGAGCCGATTTAAATTATATTGGAAGTATTACAATAGACGAAGCTTTATTGGAAGCAGCAAATATTGTAGAAGGTGAAAAAGTAGCTATTGTTAACGTTAATAACGGAGAACGATTAGAAACCTACGCCATCAAAGGCCCAAGAAACACTGGAGAAATTACATTAAATGGGCCTGCTGCCAGAAAAGTTCACCGTGGCGACATCATCATCATAATCGCTTATGGAATTATTGACTTTGAAGAAGCTAAAACATTCAAACCTTGTTTGGTTTTCCCTAATGAAAAAGACAATTCTTTAACGTAGTTTTGAAGGCGAGTTTAAGTAAAATTGCCTCGTTATTTGTGCCGTTACTTCTAGGTTTCGGACTAATATATTATCAATACACTACCTTATCTGAGGAAGAACTCTATAAAATAAAATCGTGTTTTGAACAAGCCGATTATTTTTATATTTATCTTTCGCTGTTTATTGCTTTGTTCGGCTATTGGGCTCGTGCTTATCGTTGGAAGTACTCTTTATTACATTTAGGTTATCAAACCGATTTTAAAAATGATTTAATGTCTGTTTGTGTTTCCTATTTTATGAATTTAACGATTCCAAGATCTGGAGAAATAACAAGAGCAGCCTTACTAAAAAAATACGAAAATGTTCCATTTGACAAAGGTTTTGGAACTATAGTAGCCGAAAGAATTGTTGATTTGCTTATCTTTTTTCTGTTTGTAGGATTAGCTTTTATCCTTCAATTTGAAAAATTATATGGCTTTATTAAAGAGAAAATCGCCTTCGAAAAAATTATGCTTTATGCTGGTGTTGGAATTATTTTTTCCCTACTATTTCTTTTAATTTGGATTTATGCAGAATGGAACATCATAAAAAAATTAAAAAATAAATTATCAGGCTTGATAGAAGGCATGCTAAGCATCTTAAAAATGAAAGACAAATGGAAATATATTTTCTTTTCTTTCTTTATTTGGCTTTCTTACTTATTAATGTTCTACGTAACCATATTTGCCTTACCAGAAACTACAAATATTAGTTTTGACATTGTAATTATGGGTTTTATCTTTGGAAGTTTAGCAGTCGGTTTTACCAATGGTGGATTAGGAGCTTATCCATTGGCCATCGCAATGATTTTTTCTATTTATGGAATTTCAAATGATATTGGAACAGCATTTGGTTGGTTGATTTGGACTTCACAAACTATTTTAACCATTTTACTTGGTTTATTATCTTACGCTTTTTTACCACTATACAATAAAAAATAATTAGTATATTGCTGCTTTATTTACAAAACCAATAACACATGAAAATTAAAGCTCTCCTACTATTTATAATGGTTTCGCTTGCTACTTTTGCTCAAAAAGTAGATGAAAAAATTCAGTCTAAAAAACTCAATGAAGAAAGAACTTTTTCAATCATACTCCCAGCATCTTATGAAAGTAATCCTGAAAAAAAATATCCAGTTTTAGTACTTTTAGATGGTGAATATTTAGCAGATCCTTTTTCAGGAATATTGAAATACGGAAACTATTGGGATGATCTACCGGAAATGATTATTGTAGCCATAAATCAAAATTACGGTGAAGCACGTTTTAACGATAGTAATTTTGGAGAAGAAGGCTTACCTAAAGATTCAGGGGCAAAATTTTTCGAATTTATCGGTTTCGAATTGTTACCCTATGTACAACAAAAATATAGAACTTTACCTTTTAGAATCATTGCCGGACACGATACAACTGCAGGGTTTTTGAATTTTTACATCTATAAAGACGACCCTATTTTTAATGCATTTATTTCTCTTTCACCTGAAATGGCACCATCGATGGAAGAAAGAATTGCTGAAAGATTATCAAAAATTCAACAACCTATTTTTTATTACCAAGCAACTTCAAAAGCTGATTTGGAGGAAATTCAAGAGAACACTAAAAAGTTAGACGATTTTGTTAAAGAAATAAAAAATCCAAATGTAACTTACAGATACGATGTGTTTCAAAATACTTCACATTACTCTTTAGTTGCAGAGGCTATTCCAAGTGCTTTTTACTTCATTTTTAAGGGTTACCAACCGATTTCAAAATTAGAATTCAATGAAAAAATTTTAAAACTAGAAAGCGGATATGCGCAATATTTAATAGACAAATACGATTATATCGAGAAAAAAATCGGATTAAAAATGCAACCAAGATATTCTGATTTTAAAGCTATTGAAGCAGCCATCATGAAAAACAAAGCGTACTCAGATTTAGAAATTTTGGGTGATTATGCCGACAAACAATATCCTAAAACTATGTTAGGAACTTACCACAGAGGGTTATACTTTGAAAAAATCGGACAATATAAAAGAGCAGCTAAAGAATATCAGAACGCTTATACCAAATCTGAAATTGGTGACTTAACAAAAAACTATATTCTAGATCGTGCAGAAGCCTTAAAATCTAAAAAAGAAGTAGAAGTAAAAGAAGAAAAACCAGCGGAAACTCCGGCAGAAGAACCAAAAAAAGACGAGTAACCCTCAAATTAATCCAACAAAAATAAATGGCTAAACTAAAAACTTCTTTCTTTTGTCAAAGTTGTGGCACTAACTATGCAAAATGGTTAGGACAATGTACTTCTTGTAAACAGTGGAATACCATTGTAGAAGAAATTATTCAAAAAGAAGAAAAACAAGCCTGGCGAAGCGCTTCATCTGAAGCAAAAAAAGTGGCCAAACCTTTGAAAATTAATGAAATTTCGACATCAGAGGAAGTAAGAATGAACACCACTGATGGCGAATTAAACCGCGTATTAGGTGGTGGTTTAGTTCCAGGTTCTTTAACACTTTTAGGTGGCGAACCTGGTATTGGAAAAAGTACGCTTTTATTACAAATTTCATTAAAATTACCTTATAAAACGTTATATGTTTCTGGAGAAGAAAGTCAGAAACAAATAAAAATGCGTGCCGAAAGAATTACGGGTCAAACGGATAATTGTTTCATTTTAACCGAAACCAAAACTCAAAATATTTTTCGTCAAATTGAAGAAATTGAGCCAGAAGTGGTAATTATTGATTCGATTCAGACCTTACATACCGAATACATAGAATCTTCAGCAGGAAGTATTTCTCAAATTAGAGAATGTACTGCCGAACTGATAAAATTCGCTAAAGAAACCAATGTTCCTGTAATTCTAATTGGTCATATTACCAAAGACGGAACTATTGCAGGTCCGAAAATTTTAGAACATATGGTCGATACCGTTTTACAATTTGAAGGCGACCGAAATCATGTATACAGAATTTTAAGAGCGTTAAAAAACCGATTTGGTTCTACAGCCGAATTAGGTATTTATGAAATGTTAGGCAACGGATTAAGAGAAGTTTCAAACCCGTCTGAAATATTAATTTCTAATAAAGACAATTATTTATCTGGAACCGCAATTGCTACTACAATAGA
Source organism: Flavobacterium difficile (assembly GCF_011392115.1). Taxonomy (GTDB): domain Bacteria; phylum Bacteroidota; class Bacteroidia; order Flavobacteriales; family Flavobacteriaceae; genus Flavobacterium; species Flavobacterium difficile. The sequence goes on along the minus strand of NZ_JAAJBT010000001.1, from coordinate 130,448 downwards.
AGGCATGCGACCGTTAATGATAGAAATTCAGGCCCTTGTTTCTACAGCCGTTTATGGTACACCTCAACGCAGTACTACGGGTTATAATCTGAAAAGATTGAACATGATTTTAGCCGTTTTAGAAAAACGCGCAGGCTTCCGTTTAGGTGCGAAAGATGTATTTTTAAATATCACTGGCGGAATCAATGTTGATGATCCTGCGATTGACTTAGCGGTTGTAGCAGCCATTTTATCCTCTAACGAAGACATTACGATTGATAAAGATTTTTGTTTTGCTGGCGAAGTAGGTTTAACTGGCGAAATACGTCCAGTGAATAAAGTCGAACAACGCATTCATGAAGCAGAAAAATTAGGTTTTTCAACCATTTTCGTATCGAAACACAATAAAATCAATCCAAAAGATTTTAAAATTGATGTACGAATGGTAAGCAAAATTGAAGATTTAGTGGAACAATTGTTTGGGTAAAATAAAAAGGAGACTAACTAATAGTTACTCTCCTTTTGTCTATAAAATAAATGATTATTACTTAACTTCTTTACTTGTTCGCACTACTTTAGATAAACTCTCTGGCATAGTTCCAAACTGAATGCTATTTCCATTCCACCAAATTCCTGTTCCTTTACTTTGTAAATTTGATCCGTCATTAAATAATACTTGTTGAATATTTTTGTCGAAATTTTTATCCTCAACCATTTTTGTTGCAGCATCTAAACGACTATCAATTCTATTCCCTACTGATATCCATGAAATTGCTACATCACTATTTCCATTATTCAATTCTTTTACAGTAAATCCATTTTTATCTATTGAAGCGATATATATTCCATTACAATTTCCTTTTGGTGAAACCGTAACTTCTGGTTCTTCACCCAATAATTTTTTATATGAATCATTGAATGCAATATAAACTTCACCATTCACTAACTGCGCCTTCCCTTTAGCATATATTGTTGATTCTGTACTAGTTACTGAATAAACAGCCGTTTTAGTTTGATCCACATTTTCAACCAATTCGATATTTTTACCTAGAGTATAAACATTTCCAGAATTGTATGAAGAAAATAAATCTCCTGCATTAATTTGACCAATAACATTTCCTTTAGTCATAGAACCAATCATACCAAAAAATCCACCTCCAACTCCTTGAGTTAAATTATTTGCTAATCGCCCAGTTCCACTGTTAAAAGCATTAGAACCATATACTCCATAAGTAACAGTACTAGCAGCTTTGTATCCTAAAGACCCCCAATAATTACCATAAATTTCTCCACCAACTACTCCTCCTGTACGAGAAAAGTCATTATAATTCCATCCTCCTACACCAAATGAATAATCATCGCCCCAAAATGACATACCTGTTAGTCCTGTATTACTTCCATTTTGTCCATAGCTAGCTCCCACATTTTGATTATTTCGATCACGATATCCGTATATAGTTGACTGACCATCCCCGTTTGCTGTCAATTGTTGACGATATACAAATAATTGAGAATTCGATTGAACAGGATAGTTGATACTTACTGAAGTTCCATTATCTTGAATCATCGAGTTACCTATAACACCAGCCGGTCCATTAACAAATTTAGTGTGATAGTTGGTATTACCAGTTCCTGTAGCACCTGTAGCACCTGATACAGTTAAATTTCCAGAAGCATCAGTTAAAACGACACGAGTTCCTAATCCAGCCAAAGAAGAGACACGTTCGTTTGTAGTTACAGAAGTACCAACAACAGTATGCGTGTTCGTTACATTATCCCAAGTATTATTAACGCTACCTGAAGCTACACCTGAATTATTAAAAGTTATTTGAGTATCTGTACCTGCAGCTGCTGAAGACCCTGCTTTTACAGCATATAAAGCATAAGGAACACTCAAAATTTGCGCTGTACCTGTAATACTGTATGATGTGCCTCCTGTAGGATCAGTTTCTGTTTTAATGAAATAAGGCCCCGCTGTCCAATCTAAAGTTGCCAAAGAACCCGAAACCACAGATCCTCCACCTACATTTAGTGTCAACAACCCATTTCCATTTGTATTACTAACATGAGTTTCAACATAAACTGCCGAACCTGATACTGAACCTTGTAAAACACTTATTCGCATACCAACTGAAGCATTTGCTACAATTGCATCTGACGCGTTTCTTATGACTGCTTGGTATGAAAAACCTTGTGGAGCTTGTCCAAATGAGACAAATCCAATTAAAAGAAGTATTAAAAATAAATTTTTGCTTTTTTTCATAATAGTTTTAATTTAGTTGTTTTTGATTATTTTAAAAGTTTTAATTAACTTCCCACCATCTAACATATTTAAAAAATAAGTTGCAGAAGCTAAGTCAGACACATTAATAATAGTTTCATTATTAGTAAGTTTTCCATTTCTTACTAACTTACCAGTAACATCAAACATTAAATAAGTAATTTGATTTAATTCCTCGTATTTGTCTAATGTTAAAGTAATTGAATGAATTGCTGGATTTGGAAATAAACCAATCTGATAATCCAACATAAATTGTTCACTAGATAAGGTGTAAATTTCAATTGGCTGCTGAACCCCTTGTGACATTTTTCCATTAGTCCCTGAAATTTCAGTTACAGCAATTTGTCCAAAAGTAAAACTCACTGATCCACCAGGACCGGAACCATTACCTCCCGAAAAAACAATATCTTTTTGTGCGAAACCGATACTGCTAAAAAGCAGAATCAAATAAATAATTTTTTTTTTCATATAATTAGTTTTTATTTGTTTCAAATTTAAAAAAAATATCTTTTTGAGTAATAATTTTTTTATTAATAAATTATTAATTTAACATTTTTTAATTTAACATCTATTTTTTAGGTTGTTTTTTTTGAATATAATTTAAACAATATGACATTTTGTAATTATTAATTATCTGAAAAATTATTTTTTTATCAATAAAAATGAAAACCAAAGCAGAAATAGTTCAAATTCTTCAATCTTATCACGAATTAGGACAAACAGAAGCTGCCGCTTTATTTCTATTAGAAGAGTTCGACATCAAACATCCCAACTTTAAAGGCATCGAATTCAGAGAAAAAGCCGAGCCTAATTTCATTTTGTTCACTGCTGAAGGTGAAATTGGTGATTCTCAAATTATTAGAATTCCAGAAAATACATTCGAATTTCCATTTGAATTAATCATTAATCTTTTGGCACACGAAATGGTTCATGTAATTCAGAAATCTGCCGAATATAAAATTCTAGACCGAAACGAACGAGAATGGCAAGCCTATTACGAAATGTGTTTCCATGAAATCTTTCCAAAAGTACCAAATGCTTCTAAATTTCAGAGAAAATTTTTTGCAAACAAAGCTCTCGAATATTACAACCGAATGGAAAAAGATGGTGAATTACAAAAAAAATATTCCCGTCAAAAACTTGAAATTGAGCAGTTTATTGAAAACTTAGAAAAATAAATCCCAACCTTTCCAACCTTTTTCATAATTACATCATCTATATAAATATGACATATATACGATGGCTGTTTCAACTTAAAAAAAGTAATTATGAAAAAACAATTTTCTTTAGAAATACAAAACCCATGCACTGCCAAATTTAGCGAAATGACTCCCAATACAAATGGTTCATTTTGTAAATCATGTGCAAAAAATGTCATCGATTTAAGTTACAAAACAAATTCTGAAATTGCCAAAATTTTAGCGAATTCCAAAGACACTTCTATTTGTGCACGTTTAAAAACCTCTCAATTAGAACAGGTTTTCGAACATAACGAAACTTCAAAATTAAAGACATTAAAATATACAACTGCCATTGCTGCTTCTGTTTTGTTGACTACAAATGTAGTTGCTCAAGAAAAAGAACCTGCAAAAACGGAAGTAGATGCAAAAAGTAATCAAGGTTTTAAAGTTGGCAAAATAGCATATAAAGAACAAACGATAAAAATCTTATCATTTAACATTAAAGGAAAACTTTTAGATCATAAAACCAAAAAACCAATTTCTGAAAAATTATATCCAAACTTAACTATCTTCATCAATGGAGCTTCGAAAAACATGAAAATTAATCCAAAAACAGGAGAATTTGAAGTTCCTGTTTTACTGAATGAAAACACTAAAGAAATAAGTGTTAGCATTAGTACAGATTCCAAAAACTATACCAATACGTTTCAAATTGATTTAAAAAACATCAAAAACAACACCTTAGCTCTAAACATCTACATCAATCCAGAAAAAGAATTACAAAATTATATGATTATGGGCGGTTTAGGTATTATTAATCAAACACATAAAAAAAACAATTCCTAATTTTAAAATGGTACTTATGAAAAAAATATTTTTAAACATTTGTCTGTTATTGACAACTTTTAGCCTAATGAGCTTTAATAGTGTTGCAGCAACTAAAGCTTCAAAAATTGAAGAAAACACAAAAATTCAGGTCGCTATTTTACTTGACACATCAGGTAGTATGGATGGTTTAATTGAACAAGCCAAATCGCGATTGTGGAATATTGTGAACACTCTTACAACTTTAAAATATTCTGGTAAAACGCCAACCATTGAAATTGCTTTGTACGAATATGGCAACGACGGAATTGCAGCAGAAAAAAACTACATCCGACAAGTTGCACCTTTAACAACAGATTTAGATTTAATTTCTGAAAAATTATTTTCCTTAAGAACAAATGGTGGATCAGAATATTGTGGCGCTGTAATAAGCGATGCGACTAAAGAATTAAAATGGGACGACGGAAAAAACAACATGAAATTGGTGTATATCTGTGGCAATGAAGGCTTCAACCAAGGACCAATTCAATATAAAGAAGCGATTAGTGAGGCTTTAAAAAAAGGGATTTATATCCATACGATTTTCTGTGGCAATCAAAATGATGGCATACAATTATTATGGAAAGATGGCGCTGATGTAGCACAAGGAAAATATTTCAACATCAATAGCAATGAAACCATAAGATATATTGTAACACCTTACGACGTTAGAATAAACGAATTGAACATCAAAATTAATGCAACATATATTGGATACGGCGCAGAAGGAGAAATGAAAAAAATGAACCAAGCGGTACAAGATAAAAATGCAGAAAGTATTTCTGTAGCTAATATTACAGAAAGAGCTGTGAGTAAATCAAAAGCCGTTTACACCAATACCAATTGGGATTTAGTGGATAGAGTTAAAGCAGATTCAACTGCGCTTTTGAAAATAAAACCCGAAGAATTACCCGAAGAATTAAAAGGGAAATCGGCAACAGAAATTAAAACAATTGTAGCTGAAAAAACAAAAGAAAGAGAAACCATTCAGAAAGAAATTTCCGAATTAGCCAAACAACGTCAAGCGTATATAGACGCTGAAGCAAAAAAAGAAAATACGAAAGACGATTTAGGAAACGCCATTAGCAATTCAATTATCGAGTTAGCCAAAACAAAAAATTATACTCAAGAAAAAAAATAAAAACATGAAAAAACTACTTCTAACCATAACTTTATTGGTAACTGCTATTTCACTAGCACAAAAACCGATTTTTACTTCGGCAAAAACTAAAGCGGCAACTGTATATTTTTCTGGAGCCGAATTGTTTCAAACCACATCCGTTAATTTACCCGTTGGAACTAGCGAAATCGTTATAAAAAACGTGGCTGATTACTTAAACGAAGGAACCATTCAAATCGGCGCTCCAAGTAGTGTTACCGTTTTATCTACTCAGTTTACACAAAATTACATTTCAGAATATGAAATTGACGAAAGTAATCCGACCATTAAACGCGTTCGTGACAGTATTGCTTTTGTTCAAAAAGAAATTAAGAAAATACAAATTGACAAGTATTCGCATCAACAAACTATAGAAATGTTGGATCAAAACAAAGCAGTTGGTGGTGCCAATTCTGGTCTAAATGTAACAGAATTAATGAAACTAGTCGAGTATTATAAAGCCAAAAGAACGGAATTAGACAATGCCATTGTTATTTTAGAAGAGAAAGAATCGAAATGGAACAAAACACTTACCGATTTAAATAACAAATTGGTGATCAATACCCAAAAAGAAGATAAATCATCTAAAGGAAAATTAATTTTACAGGTGATGAATGAAGTGGCTGGAATCGTAAATTTAGATGTGACGTATATTACTAACTCCGCTTCTTGGCAACCCTTTTACGATTTACGTGCGGAAAATATCAACTCGCCAATTAACTTAATGTACAAAGCCAAAGTTATGCAAAGCACAGGAATTGATTGGAAAAAAGTCAAACTAACCCTTTCCAGTGGCAATCCAAATCAAAACAATGTGGCGCCATTGTTACAAGCATGGTTTTTGAGATATGAAAACAGATTTAAAGAGTTTGATAACAGACCTAACGCGTCTACTATAAATACACTTCAAGGAGAGCTAGCTGGTTTAAATATTACTTCTGCAAACGGTCAACCAGGAGCTAATCAAAAAGTGATAATTCGCGGTGTTGGTACCAACAATGCTGATATTGACCCATTATATGTGATTAATGGTTTCCCAACAAATGCTGATGATTTTAAAAAACTATCTCCAAATAGTATTAAATCTGTATCCGTTTTAAAAGATGCAAATGCAATTGCTCAATACGGAAATCGTGGGTCAAATGGCGTAATTCTTATTTCAACAAAAAACATGGACGATTATACTACAATCGAAGAGCAAGAACTAAACGTTTCTTTCGATATTGATATTCCCTACGACATTTTGTCAAACGGAAAAGCGCATAGTGTGGCGTTGAAAGATTTAAAATTGCCTGCCACTTACAAATATTACGCTGTACCTAAAGCAGAAAATGAAGCCTTTTTATTAGCCGAATTGAACGATTATTCTAAGTATAATTTATTACCTGGTGAAGCAAATATCATTTTCGAAGGCATGTATGTAGGCAAAACCGTAATCAATCCTAACCAAACACAAGACACGTTAAATTTAAGCATGGGAAGAGATAAAAAAATCTCTATCAAACGTGAAAAAGTGGTAGATAAATCGGGAACGAAATTTTTATCTTCTTATAAAGAACAAACTTTTACCTATGACATTACTGTTCGAAACAATAAAAAAGAAGAAATTAACATGTTGCTAAAAGATCAATATCCGTTAAGTTCTGATAAAGAAATGACGGTAGAGCTTTTAGAAAAAGACGGCGCTAAAGCGAATGAAGAAACAGGTGTTTTAACTTGGGAAATCAAACTAAAACCCAACGAAACCAAGAAATACAGAATTAGTTATAAAGTAAAATATCCTAAAGATAAAGTGATTGGAAATCTTTAGTTAAGTCAATTGTTATGCATGTTTCTTTAAACCCAATAAGTTTTACTACTTGTTGGGTTTTTTATTACTTTTGAATAAAACTAAATCTATGAACCAGCCTTTTATTATTCCAACCATAACCACTAACGAAAATGGGATTTCTGTTTTTGAAAATATAGACTTTTCGGCACAACAACGCGGCGGTTTATTTTTAACCGAACAAATTGGTTCGAAAAACTTCAGAATACGAAAAAGTGAAGTTGGTTATGCCACTGATTTTCATTTAGCTGGTGATGCTACTTTTATTATCATCCAAAAAGGAAGTTTAAAAATTGAATTGCAAAACGGCGAGTATAAAATATTCAATATTGGAGATTGCTTCATTGCGAAAGATAATTTACCTGAAAACATAGAATTTGATGCTAAAATCCACGGACACAAAGCCCGTGTGGTTGGTAACGAGTCGCTTCAAGCTATTCATATAAAATTAAATTTATAAACTCATCAAAAAAAACATAACTATATGATTTTAAAATAATTACATAACAAGTTGTTGGAATTTTTGATTATTTTTACTAAAACTAAAAACTATGTCAGTTATGAAAACAACTATTTCAATTATCTTGCTTTTTCTTTTCAATTTGACTTTTGCTCAAACCTTAAGTCTTCAATCTTTTAGTACAGGTTTCACTTCACCAGTTGAAATTACACACGCTGGAGATTCCCGTTTATTTGTGGTTGAACAAACGGGTAGAATTAAAATTCTAAATTCAAATGGATCGGTAAACGCTACTCCTTTTTTAAATATTTCTTCTTTAATTAGTACAAATGCCTTTGAGCGAGGCTTATTAGGATTGGCCTTTCATCCAAATTATGCTACAAATGGTTTTTTCTTTGTGAATTATACCAATACAGCTGGAAATACTGTAATTGCAAGATATTCCGTGTCTGCAAATCCGAATGTTGCCAATACAACAGGTACCATTTTACTTACCGTAAACCAACCCTTCGACAATCATAATGGTGGAAGTTTAAAATTTGGACCAGACGGATACTTATATATCGGCATGGGCGACGGCGGTAGTGGCGGCGACCCCGGAAATAGAGCCCAAAATATCAATGAAAATTTAGGAAAAATGTTACGAATTGATGTCAATTCAACCGTTGCGCCATTTTATACGAATCCACCAACCAATCCTTATGTTGGTATAGCAGGCAATGATGAAATCTGGGCAATTGGACTAAGAAATCCATGGAAATTTACATTCGATAAATTGACTGGCGATTTATGGATTGCCGATGTAGGCCAAAGTGCATTTGAAGAAGTGAATAAAGTAGCACCAACTTTGGCGAATGTAAATTATGGTTGGCGTTGTTTTGAAGCCAATTCAGTATACAATAACGCTGGAAATTGCGCTACGATTACTGGCACTACTGCTCCATTAGTGGCTGTGAATCATACTACCGGAGCTTGTTCTATAACAGGTGGTTATGTATATCGAGGTACAACCTATCCCAATTTAGTAGGAAAATATTTGTTTTCCGATTATTGTTTGGGTAAAATTGGAATTACAACCTCAACAGGAACCACAACATATAGCGCAACGTTTCCTGGAAATTTCGCGAGTTTTGGAGAAGATGTTACAGGAGAATTATACATTTCAGATATCACCAGTGGAACCATTTACAAAATAGTTGACACATCATTAAGCCATGAAAGTTTCGATAAAAATTTGTTTACGATTTACCCAAATCCAGCAAAAAACATACTTTTTATAGATACATCACAATCGAATTATCCCACAAAAGTTGAAATTTACGATGTCAATGGAAAATTAGTTTTACAACAAGAAACCGAAAAAATTATTCAAAATAAAATTGATATTAGTCCACTTTCCAAAGGCTTATACTTCGTTACAATACAAAATGAAAGTAATGAATATTCGCAATATAAATTAGTAGTCGAATAAGTTTATGGTGCAGGATTAGGAATTAATTCCTGAATTTTATTAATTTCTTCTAAAACCGCATCAGTTAACATCACATCAAATGCATTGATATTTTCTTCTAATTGGTCGATAGTTGTGGCGCCAATTATCGTGGAAGAAACAAACTCTTGGTGGTTGACAAAGGCAATTGCCATTTCGGTTAGGGTTAAACCTAAACTATGCGCTAAATCTTGATATAATTTTGTGGCTTTGTAGCAGTTTTCATTCGTGTATCGTACAAAATTCGGAAACATTTTCATTCGGGAATTTTCAGGCATTCCGTTTAAGTATTTCCCAGATAAAAATCCGAAACCTAATGGCGAATAGGCCAATAAACCTACATTTTCTCGCATTCCAATTTCTGATAAACCCACTTCATATAGCCTGTTTAATAACGAAAATGGATTTTGAATCGTTGCAATTCTAGGCAAATTATGCTTCTCACTTTCATTTAAAAATTTCATTACGCCCCAAGGATTTTCGTTAGAAACACCAATATGTTTGATTTTCCCTTCTTTAATTAATCCATCAAAAATGGTTAATACTTCGAAAATATTTTCTTTCCAATTCGTATCAATTTTCTCTAAACCTCTTTTTTGAAACATGTTCATCACTCGTTCTGGCCAATGCGTTTGATACAAATCGATATAATCCGTTTGGAGGTTTTTCAAACTTAATTCGACAGCTTCCGTAATACTTTTCTTAGAGAAATCAAGTGGTTGACGAATGTATGTCATACCTCTATTGGGTCCTGCAATTTTTGTAGCTACTACTAAATCGTCACGTTTGTGTTTGTTTTTGGCTAACCAAGTTCCGATATAACGTTCTGTACTTCCAAAAATGTGTTCGTTCCCACCAATAGGATACATTTCTGCCGTATCAATAAAATTAATACCACGTTCTACTGCATAATCTAATTGAAAATGTGCTTCAGCCTCAGTATTTTGATTACCGAAGGTCATGGTTCCTAAACAGACTTTACTAACTTTTAAATGAGTATTTGGAAGGGTTGTGAATTTCATTATAGTGAACTATTTTTTTTGAATGGCGAAGTTACGAAGTTTAGTAAAAAGAAGGATTGTAGTTGAATAGATTTTATTTATTTCAAGATATCTTCAATAATTTTTAAATGATGTTTCGTATGAATGCATAAGAATTTTTCCGTTTGTTTTTTACTTAAATCACCAAAATAAGGATGTTTGAAAAATAATTTATCAGAAAAAGTGGGAAGTTTTGAAACATTATTTATTGCTAAATCGATTTTTAATTTCAATTCTTCTGAAGTGGCCACTTCAATGGGCGTTACAATTTTTGGAGCTCTTGCTTTTCCTCTAGGAATTTTTTTAAACGTAAGAATTAAAAACTTTAGAAAATTAAATTTGGATTGAAATTCAGATGGGTTTGAAATTTCTAATTGTTTAATCACGCCATTTATCACCATTAAACAATGGTCTATTTGCCAGCCAATAGTGCTTTTGGAAACGTTAGTATTGGTTTTGTCTAAATTAGGAAGATGTTTTTCTAACTGCAGAAGATGATTGTGAAGTGCGTTCATGATGGTTTGATTTAAAAAAACCTAACAACTTGAAAATTGTTAGGTTTAAATTATATTAATTAGAAAATTACATTTCATTTAACAATTTAGACAATTCGTCTAATTTTGGTGTTAAAATAATTTCAATTCTACGATTTTTTGCTTTTCCTTCAGCAGAATCGTTGCTTAATAAGGGTGCAAATTCACTTCTTCCTGCAGCAGTTAAATTCGCTTTATTTACTTTTGGATTAGCCGTTAAAATGTTTACAATTGAAGTCGCACGTTTTGTTGACAAATCCCAATTGCTTTCTATTCCACCTGCTAAAGTACCTGTAATTTTATCGTTATCGGTATGCCCTTCAATTAAAACAGATAAATCTGGATTGTCCCCTAAAACTTTACCAACTAAATCAACTGCTTTTTTACCTTCACTTCCAACTGTATAACTTCCAGATTCGAAAAGTAATTTATTTTCCATAGAAACATAAACTTTTCCATCTTTTTCTGTTACGGTTAATCCTTTTCCTTCAAACGCTTTTAACGATTTAGACAAGGTTTCTTTTAATTTTTTCATAGCCGCTTCTTTGTCGGCCATAATTTTTTCTAATTCTGCTAATCGAGTTGATGATTTTAACAAATCAGCTTTCAATTTGTTTAGTTTATCTTGCTCAGCATTCATCGCTTTTTGTTTGGCTTCTAATTCTGCTAACAATTCACGATTTTTTTTAATATTCGCATCCAACGCTTCATTACTATCTTTTTCAAGTGCCGCGTAAGACGATTTTAAATTGTCTAAACTCTTTTTTGTTGCAGCATAATCGGCAGCTAGTTTATCACGTTCCGCTTTTAATTTTTCGGCTTCGGATTTATACTTTTCTAAATCCGTTTTTAACGTTCCATTTTCTGTTTTTAAACCATCATTTTCATCCGCTAATGTGTTACGCTCTTTTTTTAGTTCGGCAAACTTGTTTTCTAAATCTTGATAGATTTTTTTAGAAACACATGAAGTACTCACGGTTAATACCAATACGGCTAGGGCTACTCTTCTTATCATGTTATAAATATTGTAAATATATGATTCCGCTGGAATCTGGTTTGTGAATAATTCTTTTTATTTATAAATGTTTGATTCCGCTAGAATCATTCCTCTATTTTAGACGTTTATTTTTAATAACTGGTTGTATGACTCAAACTTACACCTGAATCTTTATACTTTGTACTTGGCTCTTTTTACTTGGCTCTTTTACTTGGCTCTTTATACTTGGCTCTTTATACTTGGCTCTTTAAACTTGGCTCTTTATACTTGGCTCTTTATACTTTGTACTTTTACCTTGCTCTCACATTATTCAATTTCAACCAAAACCGGACAATGGTCTGAATGTTTCGCTTCTGGTAAAATTAAAGCTCTTTTTATTTTATCTTTTAACGGTTCGGCCGCTAAACAATAATCGATTCTCCAACCCTTATTATTATTTCTGGCGTTGGCTCTATAGCTCCACCAACTGTAATGATGGGGTTCTTTGTTCAAATGACGAAAAGTGTCAATCATTCCTGTTTTCATAAAACCATCTAACCAAGCACGTTCTTCAGGTAAAAAACCTGATGTTTTTTCATTTCCTTTAGGATTATGAATGTCAATCGCTTCATGACAAATGTTATAATCGCCACAAACGACTAAATGTGGAATTTCATTCCTTAAATTTACAATATATTGTTGAATATCGTCCATATATTGAAACTTATATCCTAATCTTTCCATATTTGTTCCTGAAGGTAAATACATACTCATAACAGATAAATTATCGTAATCTACACGTAAATTTCTACCTTCAAAATCCATTGCATCTATTCCAGTTCCATAAACTACATTTTTAGGCTCCGTTTTACATAAAACAGCTACACCGCTATATCCTTTCTTTTGAGCAGAAAAATAATATTGAAAAGGATAACCTGCAGCTGCAATTTCTTCCGTTGGAATTTGATCTTCGGTAGCTTTAATTTCTTGCAAACAAATTACATCTGGACTGGCACTTTGTAACCATTCAATAAAACCTTTGGTTATGGCAGCTCTAATACCATTTACATTGTAAGAGATAATCTTCATTTTTGTTTTTTCTAATTCTCAAAAATAGAAAAAGTTTTCAATAAAACGGCTTATAGAACAAGTATTTTATAAAATTTTTAGGAAACTTTACTAATTTTTAAAATGTTAGCAATTGTGTATTTTTGATGACTCTTAATTCAATAGAATTGTTATCTTTGTTACTTGCTCAAAACACAATATAGATGGGATTAGTTACTGCAAAAGAAGTAGCCAAAGCAATAAATACGGATAAATATGGAATTTTAGGAACTTTTTCTGGGTGGTTACTCATGAAAGTACTTAAGATTTCTACCTTAAATAAAATATACAACCGAAACAAACATTTCAGCGATTTAGAATTTTTAAATGCGATTTTAGATGAGTTTCAAATAAAATTTGAAATTCCGGAAGAAGATTTAAAACGTTTACCAAAAGACGGCGCTTACATTACCATATCAAATCACCCTTTAGGTGGAATTGACGGAATTTTATTATTGAAATTAATGCTAGAACGCGAACCTAATTTCAAAATAATTGCCAACTTTTTATTACACAGAATTGAACCGATGAAACCGTACATTATGCCGGTAAATCCGTTTGAAAATCATAAAGATGCGAAATCAAGTGTGATTGGCATTAAAGAAACCCTACGTCATTTAAGTGATGGAAAACCATTGGGTATTTTCCCTGCAGGTGAAGTTTCCACTTATAAAGACGGAAAATTAATTGTCGACAAACCATGGGAAGAAGGTGCTTTAAAAATTATTAAAAAAGCAAAAGTTCCTGTTGTACCCATATATTTTCATGCCCAAAACAGTAAATTATTTTATCGTTTATCTAAATTAAATGACACTTTAAGAACTGCAAAATTACCAAGTGAATTATTGACACAAAAACACCGAGTAATTAAAGTTCGTATTGGAAAACCTATTTCTGTAAATGAATTAAATGAGCATGAAACTATTCCTGAATTTGGAGAGTTTTTAAGAAAGAAAACTTACATGCTTTCTAAATCTTTTGAAGAAAAAGAAGAAGAAAACTTCCGATTAACATTTCCAAAATTTACTAGTAGTCCAAAAGCAGCCAAACAAATTGTAAAACCTGCTAATCATGAGCAAATTATTGAAGAAATCAATTTCTTAAAAGAAGGCGATTATCAATTATTACAAAGTAAGAATTACAGAGTATTTTTAGTTACCGCTGAAAAAATCCCTAATATTTTACACGAAATTGGTCGTTTAAGAGAAATTACCTTTAGAGAAGTCGGAGAAGGAACTAACGAAGCCATTGACTTAGACAAATATGACCAATATTACCATCACATGTTTTTATGGGATGAAGACGCTCAAATGATTGCCGGTGCTTACAGAATGGGATTTGGATCGAAAATATTTCCAAAATATGGTTTAGAAGGTTTTTATTTGAATGAACTTTTCAAATTCGAACCAGAATTAAATGACATGATGAGCCAATCTATTGAAATGGGTCGCGCTTTTATCATTTCGGAATACCAACAAAAACCTATGCCTTTGTTTTTACTTTGGAAAGGAATTGTACATACCACATTACATTATCCTGAACATAAATTTTTAATTGGTGGTGTGAGTATCAGTAATCAGTTTTCGGAATTTTCAAAATCATTAATGATTGAATTCATGAAATCAAATTATTATGATCCTTATGTGGCACAATACATCAAACCAAAGCAAGAATACAAAGTAAAACTTAAAGATGCTGATAAAGATTTCGTTTTTAACGAAGCAGAAGCAGACTTAAACAAGTTCGACAAAATTATTGATGAAATTGAACCAGGTTCGTTACGATTACCTGTATTAATTAAGAAATACATCAAACAAAACGCTCGAGTGGTAGCTTTTAACGTTGATCCAATGTTTAACAATGCGATAGACGGATTGATGTATATTAAAATTTCTGATATTCCTGAAAGTACTGTAAAACCAGTTATGGAAGAATTTCAAGCAGAATTAGAAAGAAAGCACAAAGGGTAATTATTTGGATTGTAAGTTTTGGAGTTTGAGAAGCAAAAACGATTTGAACATATTTCAAGACATTCTCTTTTTACTTGACTCTTTGTAATTTGTACTTGGCTCTTTTTACTTTTTACTTGGCTCTTTTTACTTTTTACTTGGCTCTTTTTACTTGGCTCTTTTTACCTGACTCTTTTTTAATTATTGCCAAATAGATTGCTTCAAAACAGCATCTAAATTATGGTCTTTGATGTAAAAAAACAATCGGATTAGATGATAAATTCCTAAAGCTAGTCCCATAATGTAGCCTAATTTCATGCTGTAGAATATTTTATCAAAAAAAGGTTTGTTGTAGATTATTTCTGCAATAAGTTTCAATAAAACCAGCACACAGAATACTACAAATAGAGGTCCAAACAAGTGATGTAACATACTCCTATAAAGATCACCTTCATAGAAGTATACAATTGATTTTGTAATTCCGCAACCCGGACAAGGAAATCCAGTAAGCATTTTAAACGGACAAAATGATTGTTCGTTATCTAAATTTCCAGAATTAGTTTGTTGAATAAAAAAAGGAACAATCAGTGTAACGAGTACACCAATTATTCCTAAAATTCTATTTTTTATAAAAGGCTTAATTGTATAATTTATTAATATCACCTTGAATAATCATGGCAGATACCATTGGGAAGAAAAATCCTAATACCAATAAAAGTACAGATTCATCTTTTTGTGGCTGACCTGTTAATTCATAAATTTTTGGCAAAGCTTCTTTACCTGCTACCCAGTAGTAATACAAGTTAATTGGCATACAACATCCAGCTAAAATAGCTACTGGTGAAGAAATAACTTCTTTTCCTGTTACAGCATTCATTACTTCTGCTGCTTTAATGTTCCAATAAATTAAGTATAATCCGCAAGTTAATATTCCGAAAATTAATACCATTACTGGATCTACTTTGAATACTGGAATATTTGGTTTTGGATTATTCCATTCTTCGTGGTTTGTAACTTCATTCATAATTTTGATAGTTTTTAGTTTTAGTTATGATTAGTTGATTATTTTTTATTTTTGTTACACATATAAACTGATTATTTTGTTTACAATTACTTGGGCAAGTTTTTCCTTGCTTTCGAAGGTCCATCCCGCAATATGTGGCGTCAACAAAACGTTAGTCGCATGTAATAAAAAATCGAAAGCTGCTGGCTTATCACCTTCAAATAAGGTTTCAAACGATAATTTTTCGTATTCTAGAACATCTAAACCAGCTCCTAAAATTTTTCCAGATTTCAATGCAGTTACTAAATCGGCAGTTACTACACTTTTTCCTCTAGCAGTATTAATTAGCCAAAACGACTTTTCGAATTGATTAATAAAATCTTCATCTACCATTTTATCGGTTTCTGGAGTCCAAGGAATGTGCAAACTCAACACATCTGTTTTCTGCTGAAGTTCTTGTAAAGTAACTTGTTTCGCATTTTCATCGCCCAAGTTTGGTAAAATATCGTAGCATAAAACTTCCACATCAAAACCTCGTAATTTTTTTGCGAACGATTTTCCCATATTTCCGTAACCAATAATTCCGACGGTTTTTCCATCTAATTCGGTACCGCGGTTACTTTCTCGGTTCCATTGTCCGGATTTGACTTCTTTATCTGCGTTGTTTAATTTGTTAAAAAGCGACAAAATCATACCTAAAGCATGTTCTCCAACAGCATTACAATTTCCTTCTGGAGCGGCAATTAGATTAATGTTTTTGCTTTCTGCATACTCACAATCGATACTTTCTAAACCAGCACCAACTCTGGCAATAAATTGTAAATTTTTAGCTTTATCGAGGAACGCTTTATCAATTTTGAAACGGCTTCGGATGACAATTCCGTGGTAGTTTTCGATTTTATTTTCGACTTCTTCTTTGGTTGAAGAAAAATCGGCTTCGTTAGTAAAACCAGCATGTTCCAATTGTTCCCAAAGTAAAGGATGATTGGAATCGATATGAAGGATTTTAACTTTAGATACATCTGACATGTTGCTGAATATAAAAGTGGAAAGTTAGGGTTTTACACAGAGATTCGCAAAAATGAATGCTATTAAAAACAAATTAAAAAAACATTTGAATTGTTGCTTAATTTTTTGTCATAGAATTCAAAAAATAAAAAAACCATCTCAAAATTATGAGATGGCTTCTTGAAGTATCAAAACAAAGCTTAAAAATTTAAAATTGTATTCAGAATAAATCCATTATTGTTTTGGAAAACGTTTTGTTGATTTACTTCTCGACCGAGTTGCAAGGTTTGGTTTAAATATCCTGCTTCTAAACGAAGATTAGAATTAAATTTATAACCAAGCAAAAGACCAATTCGATTTTGATCGAAAACATTTTCATTAACATTTGGACCAAAACCTATAAAAATCTCATCATACACAGCGGCATATGGAGTGTGATTTCCTATGGTATTTCCTTTTAAAGGCATTTGCATCCTGAACATATAGCGAAAACGGTTTAGCATCGGGAAATCGTCTTCTGATACTACGTTTGGTGTAGAATATCTTCCTACGAAGCGTTGTTCTAACATAAAACGATGCGATAATTCTACTATCGAAATTTTATCAGAAAGAGTAACAGCTTGAAAAATGCGATGTTCGGTAAAATCTCTTCCCATACTATTTATAGGTATTTCACCATATGGAGCTGTTTCAATCCATGCATATCCAAGTCTAAATTGAACTTTAGCATTCAATTGATAATTTAAACCTATTCGCAATAATCCTTGTTGCTGTTCTGTAATGTATTCCGTTCGACGCCATTGATATTCTGAGTGAATACTAAATTGATCGTTTAATTTAAACGTTCCGAAATAATTGTACCAACCAATTTGATTGGCATCATTCCAACGGGTGTTTTGTGCAAACAAAAATGTACTATTACAAAAAAACAAGAATATAGAAAATACTATACTATTTTTCATCATCTTTTTTTGGTTGTGGTAAATTGATTAAGGTTTCTTCTAAAAATTCTACTTTACCTGTGTGAATGTCATATACTGCTCCAACAATTAATATTTCACCATCAACATACTTTTTATGCAAAATTGGTTCTAAATCTCTTAAATTATTCACTTGATCGATAACATTTTGTCTTACTGCATTATTAACTTGATTTCCAGGTAAATGCGAACATTTAGCAACTGCAGGTTTAATTTCATTAATAAGTGTCACAATATGTCCAGGTACATTTTCAGGACGTTCAACAGCAGCTGCTACTGCACCACATTCTGTGTGTCCCAATACTACGATTAACTTTGTCTTTAACTTTAAAGTTGCAAATTCCATACTACCATAAGATGCTGCAGCAGAAACTTGACCTGCAGTTCGTATGATGAATAAATCACCAAGACCTTGATCAAAAATCATTTCGTTTGGTACTCGCGAATCACTACAACCAACAATAGTTGCAAAAGGTTCTTGACCATCTTCTAATTTTTTAACGACATTCATGTCTTGTCGTGGTTTAATCGTTTTTCCTTCAACAAATCGTTTATTTCCACCCATTAATTTCTTCAAACCAATTCTTGGATCAGCGTAAGCAGAATCACGATCTACTACGTAATGGTCTTTTTTCCATGCTACAGAATCGGTTATCATTTTAGTGGTTTTTTTTTCTTTTTTTTGGGAAAAAGACAGTAAGGTAAAAAATAAGGTTGCGGATAAGAATACTAAATTTTTCATTTCACAATTAATTTTAATATTTATACTATTTTTATTAATACAAATATACACAAATTTGATAGCTTTACTATTAGTTTTGTGTATTTAACTTTTAATTATAATTTGTTCAAAAAAAAGACCCAACGAATTGAGTCTTATAATATAAAATTGATTTTTAAAAAAATTTAGATCGCTAACTAATAGATGTAACATCATAATCCGCATACACTTCTTTTATTTGATTAAAAACTTCAAATAATTCGTTGTGACCATCAGTGGTTACTAAGCGTTGTTTGTATTGTTTAAAATCATGGATGCCTTTGAAGTAATTGGTGTAGTGTCGGCGCATTTCTACGATTCCAACGCGTTCGCCTTTCCATTCCATAGACCAAATTAAATGGTTTTGAGCTGCTTCTACTCGATCTGCAACCGTTGGTGGCGCTAATTTTTCTCCTGTTTTGAAAAAATGTTTGATTTCATTGAAAATCCAAGGATAACCAATGGCGGCACGACCGATCATCATACCATCTAAACCAAATTTGTTTTTGTATTCTAAAGCTTTTTCTGGAGAATCGATATCACCATTTCCGAAAATTGGCATGGTGATTCTTGGATTATTTTTAATACGTTCTATATGCGTCCAATCCGAATGCCCTTTATACATTTGTGCACGCGTTCTAGCATGAACCGTTAAAGCTTGCACACCAATATCTTGTAAACGTTCGGCCACTTCGTCGATATTAATAGAATTCTCATCCCAACCCAAACGCGTTTTTACTGTAACGGGAAGACTAGTGCCTTTGATAACAGCTTTCGTAAGACGAATCATTAAATCGACATCTTTTAAAACGCCAGCGCCAGCGCCTTTACAAACTACTTTTTTTACTGGACAACCAAAATTAATATCTACCAAATCAGGCTGAACGGTGTCTACAATTTTAGCAGATAGTTCCATCGCTTCTTCATCACCACCAAAAATTTGAATACCTACTGGACGTTCGTAATCGAAAATATCCAGTTTCATTCGGCTTTTCATGGCATCACGAATTAAACCTTCAGAAGAAATAAATTCCGAATACATCAAATCGGCACCGTGCATTTTACACAAACGGCGAAATGGTGGATCACTTACATCTTCCATTGGAGCAAGAAGTAAGGGATAATCAGGTAAGATAATGTTTCCTATTTTTGGCATGGTGCAAAGATAATACAAAGTTAGAAGTTGGAAGTTGGAAGTTGGGATTTTTTTTTAAACATATAGACACATAGATTTTTAGAATGTGTTGACACGTATCGCTTAAAATCAGAACATATAGAATATACTTAATAAAACCTATTTTGGGTATTTTAAAAACATAGGCACATAGGTTTTAAACATAGATGGAGACGCTTCGCTTAACAAGAGAGCACATAAAAAACGCTGATGAAACGGATTTTTGTACAAATGTCTTATAAAAACTACAGTTGAATTCTAGCCCCGATAGGAGCGGCATCTCCCGATTTTTCTTCGGGAATATAGCGGATAGCGGGACCAATTGTCTTTTGAAAAACTAATTTTCTGCTTCTAATCCCGAAGCGTCGGGACTATCTTGGTTTTAACCAACTTTTTGGATTAAGAACCGTCGTGTTTTGATTGATTACAAATTTTAAAACCGAATTTCCTTTTGCATTGGTTTTGATTTTACCTAAAGTTTGTTTCGCTGTAACTTTGTTTCCTACGGCTACCGAAACACTACTTAAATTGCTGTAGGCTGTAAAGAAATCTCCGTGACGAACCAGAACAGTATAAGTATTAGTGGTTTGAGATATTTGTACACCTGAAACCTCTCCAGCAAAAACAGCTCTTGCTGAAGCTCCAGAATCGGTTGTAATATCGATACCGCTATTATGTATTACGATATTTTTGAATTCTGGATGCGGAACATCACCATATCCTGTTGAGATGTAACCCGTTTCTGTTGGCCAAGGCAATTGTCCTTTATTAGCTTTAAAACTATCAGAAGACAATTTACCTTCTGGAGTCAATTCGATTTTAGTAGAGGAAACTGGCGTAGTTTTAATTGGTGTTGTTGAACCCGATTTTTTAGCAGCTGCTAGCTGTTCTGCTTTTCTTTTTTTATTTTCTGCTGCAATCGCATCGTTAATCATTTTTTTGATTTTCTTATCGATAGCTTTAGATTCTTTTTGTTTGGCTGCTATTTCTGCGGTAATTTTTTTCTTATCTTTTTGAATCAGTTTCGCTGTTTTTTCTTTTTCTTGTTTTAATTTTTCGTGTTCTTCTTTAATTTTTGTTTTCTCAACAATTACTACTTCTTTTTCTTTTTTATTCGTTTGTAAACTAGCAACTGCAGTGCCTAATCGGGCTTGTTTGATTTTAATTTCTTCCGCTTGACGTTTTCTGTAACCTGCGTATTGCTTCATGTATTGCACTCGTTTATAGGCTTGTAAAAAACTTGAAGACGACAACACAAACATCACACGACTTTGCTCGGAACGACTTTTATATGATTTTACTATCATTTTAGCATAATCTTCCTTCATGATTTTTAAATCTCTATTTAACTTATTGATTTCCAATTGCGTTAAATAAATATTATCATCTAAAATTCTGGCTTGCTTGGCGATAGTAGAAATAATTTTTTCAGAAATTTTAATTTGCGCTTCTTGACCGGCAATCTCTTTTAAAACAGATTTTTCTTTTTTCTTTTCGTTTTGAAGTTTGGCTTTTAACTCAGCTTGTTCTCTTAAAAGTTGTTCTTTTCTTTGTTCCAATTTTTCTTTCTCGTCTATTTGCGCAGAAACAGATAAGGTAAAAAATACAACGAATAGGGTTAAAAGAAATTTGTTCATGCTAGAATTTTTTTTGCAAAATTAATCTATTTTTATTTGAGAATAACCATCTGGAATAGAATAAGGATACGATAATTCTTCATTAAACGTAATTTTCTTATATTCTACTTCAATTTTCACTTGATCTTTCTGATTGGCTAAAATAAAAACGCCAGTTGGCAAGAACATATTGTCTTGATTGGTAAAAGAAGGATAATTTATCAATACATTTCTGTTTTTAGAAGGTTGATTGATATATTGTTTCTTCAACAAATAATTAGCCGTTTCGAAACTAAAGGCTTTTTCTATATCTGATTTGTTTTTCGATTTTAGTTGGAACAAATTATCGGCAATTTCTGCGATAAATTCTTCTTTGGTTAAGTTGTCAATTGGTCTTCCCAAAAGTAAGTTTTGTACTTTTTGAAAATCTAAATCGGTTCCCAACATTTTGGTTAAAATTGAATAATCCCCATCAAAATAAGAATTATTAACTTTTTCATAATAACTTACACGAGTTGGCGTGATGAAAGCTTTTGCCATAGGAATTCCAAAGAATTTTAAATTGATCCAAATGATTTCATCTTTTTTAATTCTGATATCGGCGTTAATAGAAATAGATTGTTTTTTATCTTGATATTCTGCAGAAGATCGAATAGAAGCCGTTTGAAAACTAAGTCCATTTTCATAATGCTTTTGAATGATTTCTTTAGCTTTTTTATCTACAACAACTTCCTGAGATACAGCTTGTTCTGTAACCGTTTTTTTGGTTTTACAAGAAGCCAAAGTAAAGACAATTAATGTATATGTGATGATTTTTTTCATTAAAAATGGTTGTTATGTTTTTTGAGATTCTGAAACAGTTCAGAACGACAAACTTAGTGTTATTTTTTAGAAATTATATCTAATCGTTTTTGATAGGTTTGTTTCATTTTGGCATCAGCTAATCCGTCGGCACAAATTATAAATTGTTTACAAAAACCAGATTCTAAATTTGGGTCGTCAATTACATATTCGATACCCATTTCCAGAAAGTCTTTTGCTTTTTTATAATTTTTTAGATTGTTATAGCCTTTCCCAGCATAATAATACAAATTGGCTTTGGTTGGAAATAAGTCGATAAATGCTTCAGATTTTTTGGCCATTTTTTCATACTGCTTATTGAAATCGTATATATTTAGTAGCAAATCGATGGCTTCAATATCATTTGAATTGGATTTTTCCACATACTTTTGTGCCAATTCGAAATTGTTTTTATTGTAAAAAAACTTGCCTAATTCTTTATTGACATCCATTCCTGAACTCGCATCAAAATACGTTAACGTATTGTCGATTTCAGTAAGTAATTGTGGGTTTTTGGTAGCAAAAATTAGATATTCATTTAAAACTCTTTGTTTAATTTTAAAATCAATTTTAGTGCTTTTAACCACTCGTTTGTATGATTCTGTAGCTTTAGAACTGTCGTTGGCATTGATGTGAAATTTCACTAAACTTACATGGGCTAAATCGGAATTTGGAATTACTTTTTCCAATAATAAAGCGGTTTCAAATGCTTTTGCTTCCTGATTTGTAGTAGAATAATAAAGAATTAAATCGATATAATTTTGTTCTACGTTTGGATAGTTTTTTATGGCAGCTTCTAATTCAGTAACTTTTGGTTTTCCGCCTTTTTGCATGCTTTGAATTTGCATTTGGTAGGATTCCATAGCTTTTGTAAGCGTACCTTTACTTTCGATATCATCAATTACAGTTTTTGCTTTATCGAATTGCTGAGTAGTCATATATAAAGAAACTAAATCTTCTTTCATATTGGCATCAAAAGTGACTAATTTTTCAACAATTGGAATCGATTTAGTATAATTTTTACTTTGGTAATACACATCGTACAAACCGTTCCAATACCAACGTTGTTTAGGTTCTAAATCGACAGCTTTTTGAAAGGCATTTTCTGCTTCCACATAATTTTTTTGATTGAGATAATTGACTCCTAACTGATAATGAATTTCAGGATTATTGGGTTGCTTTTGCAAACATTTATCTAATGAAATAATAGCTTTGTCATAATTTTCAATAGCTTTTTGTTTCAAGGCTTCATAAAAATCAGATTCAAATTCATTGTCTACAGGTTCTACTTCTTCTGGATTAACTTGTCCGAAAGAAAGTTGAAAAAGGAAAAGAAAAGCTACTATTTTTTTCATGTTTTTGTTGTTACGCAGAGATACACAAAGCCTTAAGCAAAGTACCGCAAAATTTATTATTTATCTAAAAATTATGAAAACCTCATGCGATTTATGAGTATCAAAAATTATTCCATTGTTGAATAGTCGCCTAAACTTACACTGGTGAATTCGCCATTATAGTTTACGTGATTTCCAATCATCGCATGATCTAAATTTGCGTTTTTAATGTGCACGTGTGTTTGAATTAAACTGTTTTTAATAGTACTATTTACAACGTGGCACCCTTTCCCTAATGAAACATTTGGTCCGACAGTTGCGTTAACCAAAACTACATCTTCACCAATATAACAAGGCGGAATGATGGTTGCATTTTCTATTTTTACATCATAATCCACTAAATGTTCTCCATCATTATGCAAAAAGCCTAACATTCTGTTGTTGGTATCAACCGTAACATCTTTATTTCCGCAATCCATCCATTCGTCTACTTTTCCTGGTACAAACCTCATGCCTTTTGCCATCATTTGTTTGATTCCATCATTAATTTGGTATTCACCACCATGAATAATGTTGTTATCTAAAACCGCTTGCAATTCACTTTTTAGTACTGCAATATCTTTGAAATAATAAATTCCGATTACGGCTAAATCTGAGACAAACTCTTTTGGTTTTTCAACTAATTCAACAATTTCTCCGTTAGCATTTAAGTTGACTACTCCAAAAGCTTCTGGTTGATCAACTTGTTTCACCCAAATTACTGAATCGGCAGTCGCGTCCAATTCGAAATCGGCACGAATTAATGTATCTGCATAAGCAATTACTGCAGGACCGGATAAAGAATCTTTAGCACACATGATTGCATGACCAGTTCCTAAAGCTTCATTTTGGTAATAAATAGTTCCTTTTGCTCCAATTTTTGTTGCAATGGCTAATAAATCTTTTTCAACAGTTGCACCAAAACTTTCGTGAATGATAAAAGCCACTTCATCAATTGGTTGATTGATTACTTTGGCAATATCTTCTACCAAACGGTGTACGATTGGTTTTCCTGCGATTGGAATTAATGGTTTTGGAATGGTTAAAGTATGTGGACGAAGACGTGAACCACGACCTGCCATAGGTACAATTATTTTCATATGTTAGCCCCCTAACCCCCGAAGGGGGAATTCCTATTAGGGGTAAATAGGATTTTATTAATTCAACTTTCTATTTTTCTGCAATCTTGTCGGTTCCCCCTTTGGGGGTTAGGGGGCTTTATTTAATTCCCGTACTACCAAATCCACCTTCACCTCTTGAGGTTTCGGTTAATTCTATAGCTTCTTGCCATTCAGCACGTTCATGTTTGGCAATAATTAGTTGGGCAATTCTTTCACCATTTTCGATGATAAAATCTTCATTGGATAAATTTACTAAAATTACTCCAATTTCACCACGATAATCGGCATCAACAGTTCCTGGTGAATTTAAAACCGTAATTCCTTTTTTAAAGGCTAAACCGCTTCTTGGTCGAACTTGTGCTTCGTAACCAATTGGTAATTCTATAAAAAGCCCGGTTTTTACTAGCGTTCTTTCTAATGGTTTTAAAGTTACTGATTCGGTTAAATTGGCACGTAAATCCATTCCAGCTGAAGCGTTTGTTTCATAGTTTGGTAAAGGATGTTGCGATTTATTGATGATTTTTATTTGCATTTTTATATTGTTTTACCGCAAAGTTGCGAAGGTTTTTGGAAAAGTTCGCACGATTTTATTTTCGCTTAATAATTTTTAAAATTACTTCTTTTTCATTTTTGTAAATATAATAACTAAACCCAATGATTGCAAGAATTCCGAATACGAAAGTTTCTCTTAAAACGTTTACATAAAAGGAAATACAAGCTAAAAGTATCGAAGCGAAAAGGTAGGTTAGTATCTTTTTCATTTCAAAAGGAATGGGATATTTTTCTCTTCCTAAATAATACGAAATTACCATCATACTTCCATAAGCGCAAATGGTTGCAATAGCAGATCCTAAGTAACTCATGTTGAATGTTACTATTAAAACATAGTTTAAACTTAGCGTAATTATGGCGCCAATTACAGAAATGTAAGCACCAATGATGGTTTTATCAATTAACTTGTACCAAACGGATAAACTTGTATAAATTCCTAAAAAGAAATTGGCAATAATAATTAACGGGACAATTTTCATAGCTTCCCAGTATTCAGGCTGTCGTACTAAAAAGAATTTTATAATATCTGCAAAAACAATAACTACTAATAAAATCAATGAACCTAAAATCACAAAATATTTCGTAATGGTGGCATACGTTTGTGGTGCATTTGCATTTCCAGCTTGACTGAAGAAAAACGGTTCGATTCCTAGTGTATAGGCAGTTCTGAATAAAACCATAAACAATCCGATTTTATAACACGCTGAATAAGCTCCAACAGCTGCTTTTGCCGTTTCAGGATCTAACCATTCTGAAAGTAATATTTTATCTAAATGCTCATTGATTCCAAAAGCTAAACCTGCGAATAAAATAGGCCAACCGTATGTAAGCATTTGTTGCCATAGTACTTTATTAAACAACCAATTAGGCCGAAAATAATGTGGCATGAATAAGATAAAAGTAAACAAACTTGCAATTAAATTTGCTAAGAAAACATAGCCAATTTGGTAATCTTCAAAATAAAAAGTACTCCAAAATCCTTGCGGATTAGTTAGCGCTAAATTCGGTAAAATAGCCAATAAAAATACGTTCAGCAACATATTAATAATGACATTTGAAATTTTAAAAACAGAATATTTAATTGGTTTTTGTTCGGCACGAAGCTTTGAGAAAGGAATAATTACTAAAGCATCTAAAGCTAAAATCCAAATGGCGTAGTTTACATATTCTTTATCTACATTTAACAATCCGGCTAATGTTTTTTGAAATAAAAGTGTGATACACAAAAATAATATCGTACTCCAAAATATAGAAACAGTTGCTGTACTAATTACTTCCTTTTTATTTTCTTCTTTATGATAAAATCTGAAAAAGGCAGTTTCCATTCCGTAAGACAACACAATGTTAAAAAATATCATATAAGCATACAAAATTGTAACCTCTCCATACATTTCAGTTTTAGGCATGTAATTTGTGTGTAAACCAACCAACAAGAAACTGATAACACGAGGTAATACAGTAGCTATTCCGTAAATTAGAGTTTGTTTTAAAAGGCTTTTTTTGGCGCTCAATTTGTAATTTTTAGTGGTAACAAAAATAGTTAATTTCTTTTATTAATTGTAGGGTAAGCTAACATTGGAATTTCTTTTATATTATCGATAATAAGGAAACTTTCTTTACCGTCTATTTTAAAAAACACCTTTGCTTGATTCGGTTTCAAATCTGTTTTAATTGTTGGAGTTGGAATGGTTTCTTCTTTATTATCGAATGTTTTAATGGAAGCTTGATAAGATAAATCGTTCACTTTCATTATGGTTTCCTCTCTGTTTTGAAATTGAATTTTTATCAATTCCATATTAGATGGTAAACTCTTCAATAAGGTAATATCTAAAATGGTTCCGCCTCCAGCTCCCTTAACTCCACCTACCCAATTTTGATAGGTAATTTTTTCTATGTACTGTTTTTTATCTTGATTTATTTTACCTGTTGTACAGCTATTTAAGTTAAAAAAAGCAACTAAAACTAATGCAATTACCTTCATAATTACGGATTTAAAAATTTAACAAAATGAAAACCTTTAGGAACAAAACCTTGATTAATATAAAACTTTCCTGCTGTAAAATTGTTCGTATAAGCATCTAAACAAATTTGTGTTGCGCCTACGGTTTTAGCGATTTTATTGACTTCATTAATTAATAAATTCCCTATTTTTTTTCCTCTGTAAGCTGCCGCAACTATAAAATTATCAATTTCTACATACTTATCGCACCATAATTTTGTTCCAATCCAAACTCCAGTTAAAGCAATTGTTTCGTTGTTTTCAGTAACGATAATTTGACTATAATTTCCTTTAACTATTTCATCTAAAAGCGTGCTATATTTTTCAAGGGTATAATCAGGATATAACTCCTTGATAATTGGAAATTGCGCTAACATTTCTGTTTTTTGAGTTAATGTATGTATTTCCATTACTTCTTACCTAATAAGTTTTCATTAAATAATTCTAAAATTCTTCGGTATTCGTCTGTCCAAGAATACGATTTTTGGAAACCATGAGCTTCAACTGGAAATACAGCTAAATCCCAATCTTTTTTACCTAATTCTATAAAGCGCTGAGTGATTCTTATGATATCTTGAAATTGCACATTATCGTCTACCATTCCGTGCAACATTAATAATTTGTCTTGTAAATTATCAGCGAAATAAATCGGAGAACTTTTTTGGTAAGCTTTGGCATCTGTTTCAGGAAAATTCAGAATATTTGCGGTGTAACCTTGATTGTAATGTGCCCAATCGGTTACCGAGCGCAATGCTGCACCAGCTTTAAATTCTCCAGGTTTGGTTAATAATCCCATTAAAGTGATAAATCCACCATACGAACCTCCGTAAATTCCAACTCTATTTGCATCAATTCCTAATTTTTCGACAAGATATTTTTTTCCATCTAACTGATCTGATAAATCTAAACCACCCATATGTCGGTAAATTCCTGTTCTAAAATCTCTACCGTAACCATCACTTGCTCTGTAATCTATATCCAAAACCGTGTACCCTAAATCAGATAACAAGTTATGAAACATATATTCTCTATGATAAGTACTCCAATACTTATGTGCATTTTGTAAATATCCCGCACCGTGTACGAAAATGATAGCCGCTTTATTTTTATTTTCAGTTTTCGGATTATATACTCTGGCATAAACATCCGTTCCGTCTGCAGCTTTAAAGGAAATTACTTCTGGTGTTTTCCAATTGTACTTTTTGAATTCATTATAAGTTGAAAATGTAATTTGTTTTAATGATGGATTAGGTTTATTATCTGCTACATACACTTCCCAGGGTTTGTTGATGTAAGAATAACGAATTGCCAATTTCGTTTCATCTGGAGACAGCTCTACTTCAAAAGCACCGTCTTTCGTTAAAATAGGTGTTTTTTTACCTGACTGAATATCCAATTTGTAAAACGATCGATTACCAGGATGTGTTTCTGTAGTTGTAATATAAAAAGCATTACTTAAATTCGATAAAAGCACCTCACGAACTTCCCATTTACCCGATGTTAGTTGTGTTTTCTTTTTGGTTTCTAAATTTAAAGTATACAAATGAGAAAAACCAGTAGCTTCCGATTGAAAATAAATGGTTTTATTATCTGCTAAAAAACCTAATGTCCCGTTTCCGAAATTATAACCTGGAATACCTGGCCCACCAATCCATGCTTCATCATGTTGATAGTCTAACTCTGTAATTGTAGCAGTTTCTAAATTCAATTGAATAATCCAACGGTCTTTATTATCAAGACTTCTGGCTTCAAAAACCGCTAAGTTTCCTGATGCATTGTATATAGGTGCTTGCATGGTTATCGGTTTTTCAACTGGTTCCAACTCTTTTAAATTATCATATTCTTGATAATACTTAGGAAAAGTTTTAATACCTGTTAACTTTGAAAACGAAACTTGCAGTATAGTATCTTTTGCGACATTGTATACAAACATTTTGTGTTTACTAAGATTATTAACAGATACTTTTTCACGTGCAGATTTATTTTTTGTATAACCGTCAGCAGTAATAAAATTTTCTACTTTAGTATCTTTTGTAGTGGGATATTCTGATACTCTATAAGTTACATATTTACCATTTGGATTGATTTTTACTGCTTCTAAAGTATTCGAACCATAAAAGATTTCAGAGGGGAATTTTAGTTTATTAGCTTCTGATTGTTTTTTATTCCAATCCGATTTCGCATTTTCTTCATTTACATAAAGAAATAATTCTTTTTGTTGAGAAGTTAGAAAATTTTCATTTGATTTATCAGTAGAAGCTGTTCCGTTTTTGAAATTAGTTAATTGCACCAATTGGAAATTCATTACATTCAACTGATAAATATTTCTATTTTGTTGAAAAAAAATCACATCAGGATTGACACTTCTTTGAATGGCGTTAATAGTTGAAGTAGTTTGATATATGATTTTATTTTCTCTTGTCTTTTTATTATACGAAAACAAAGCACCTTGATTGGTATAATAAACGATTTCAAATTTATCTTGTCCTTGAAACTGAATGTCTGAGAATTGAAATTCTGATTTTGGCAAAAGCTTCGGTTCTGAAAAACCTGGTTGCCAATAATAAGTTTGATCACCTAATTCGTTTTTCGGATTCCAATCGAAATAAATTGTTTTTCCATCAACAGACCAACGTTGATTTGAAGGTTGTTGACCAATAAATTCATTTCCTTTCATGATTTCTTCAAGTTGAAGAGACTGCGAAAATAAAAAGAAAGAAAATAGTAAAAGAGAAGCGGTAAGAATGTTTTTCATGTTTATCAGTTTATACAAATATATAATTTTTTTTTGCCAAGATTTATACAGATTAACAAGGATTTTTGAATTACTGAAACAAAATTTGAAATTGTATCTCTTTAAATAGTAGAATTTATATCAAAAAAAAAGCCTCAATAAATTGAGACTTTTAGTTTATATAAAAATTAACTTTAATTAAGAATATTAATTATTCAAGGCTTCAGCACCACCTACAATTTCTAAGATTTCTCCAGTAATTGCAGCTTGACGTGCTTTGTTATAGGTTAACTTCAATTGGTTTCTTAAATCAGTTGCGTTGTCAGTTGCTTTGTGCATAGCTGTCATACGAGCACCGTGTTCTGCAGCGAAAGAATCTCTAACTGCTTTGTACAATTGAGTTTTTAATGATTTTGGTATTAATTCTAAAACAATTTCCTCTTTTGATGGTTCGAAAATATAATCTGATGAATTAGTGCTACCTCCTTTAATTGGTGCTAAAGGTAAAAACTGTTCGTTAACAACTATTTGAGTAGCTGCATTTACAAACTGGTTGTACACTAATTCGATTTTGTCATACTCACCATCTAAAAATAAATGTGTTAATGATTGCGCTATATCAGCAGTATTGTCAAAAGTTAAATCGTCGAAAATATCACTTCTGTTGGCAATTACATAATTGGTTTTGTGTAAACCATCATTAGCTTTTTTACCAATGGCAAAAATACCAACATTATCGTGACCGTATTTTTCAGTTAAAACTTTAACTTGTTTTAATACATTTGAATTTAAAGCACCACACAAACCTCTGTTTGACGTAATTGCTACTACTAAAACTTTTTTTACTTCTCTTTGAGTTGTATATTCAGCAGCTACATCACCTTCTAAAGAAGCACTTAAACTTTGAATTAACTCTGTTAATTTTTCTGAATAAGGTCGCATTGCAGTAATAGCATCTTGTGCTTTTTTTAATTTAGCAGCCGAAACCATTTTCATAGCAGAAGTGATTTGCATCGTTGACGATACAGATACAATTCTATTACGTATTTCTTTTAAGTTTGCCATTTTATTAATGTGTCAATTTGACAATTATCAATGTGCCAATTAGTTGACTAATGGGCACATTGGCTAATCGAAAATTAATTAGTATTTTGCAGAAATTTCTTTTGCAGCAGCTTCTAATACATTTGTGATGTTGTCATCAAATTTACCTGCCTTTAGTGCATCTAAAACATCTCTATGTTTTAAGTTTAAGAATTGAATATAATCTTTTTCAAATTCTTTAACTTTATTTACAGGAACATTTCTTAATAAGTTTTTAGTTCCAGCATAAATAATTGCTACTTGGTTTTCAACAGCAAACGGATCATTTAAACCTTGTTTTAAGATTTCCACGTTACGTTTCCCTTTTTCAATTACGTTTAAAGTAACTGCATCTAAGTCAGATCCAAATTTCGCGAAAGCTTCTAATTCACGGAATTGTGCTTGGTCTAATTTTAATGTACCAGATACTTTTTTCATTGATTTGATTTGCGCGTTACCTCCAACACGAGATACAGAAATACCAACGTTAATTGCAGGACGAACTCCAGAGTTGAATAAATCTCCATCTAAGAAGATTTGACCGTCAGTAATCGAAATTACGTTTGTTGGGATATAAGCAGAAACGTCACCCGCTTGTGTTTCGATAATTGGTAAAGCTGTTAATGAACCACCACCTTTTACAATTCCTTTTAAAGAATCTGGTAAATCATTCATGTTTTTAGCAATTTCATCATCGTTAATTACTTTACATGCTCTTTCTAATAAACGAGAGTGTAAGTAGAAAACGTCTCCTGGGTATGCCTCACGACCTGGAGGTCTTCTTAATAATAAAGATACTTCACGGTAAGCAACTGCTTGCTTAGATAAATCATCATAAATAATTAAAGCAGGACGACCTGAATCACGGAAATATTCTCCAATTGCAGCACCAGCCATAGGAGCATATACTTGCATTGGAGCTGGATCAGAAGCATTAGCTGCTACAATAACTGTGTAAGCTAAAGCACCTTTTTCTTCTAATGTTTTTGCGATAGCAGCAACTGTAGACGCTTTTTGTCCGATGGCTACATATATACAGAATACTGGTTGACCAGCATCGTAAAATTCTTTTTGATTTAAGATAGTATCTAAACAAACTGATGATTTACCAGTTTGACGGTCACCAATTACTAACTCACGTTGTCCACGTCCTACAGGAATCATGGCGTCGATAGCTTTGATACCAGTTTGTAATGGTTCAGTTACTGGTTGACGGAAAATAACTCCAGGTGCTTTACGCTCTAAAGGCATTTCATATAATTCACCACCGATTGGTCCTTTACCATCTATTGGGTTACCTAATGTGTCAACCACACGGCCAACCATTTGTTCACCAACTTTTAAAGAAGCAATTCTGTTAGTTCTTTTTACGTTAGAACCTTCTTTGATACCTGTTGATGGTCCTAATAAAACCACACCAACATTGTCTTCTTCTAAGTTCAATACGATAGCTTCTAATCCGTTGTCGAATTGAACTAACTCTCCGTATTGAGCATTTGATAAACCATATACACGAGCAATACCATCACCAACTTGTAGTACAGTACCTACTTCTTCTAACGTAGCACCAGATTGAAAATCTGATAATTGTTTCTTTAATATTGCTGAAATTTCAGCTGGTTTAATTTCTGCCATTTTATATATATTTAATGGTATTTATTTAATATGTAAATTCTCTTTTTAACTGTTGTAATTTATTAGCAACAGATGCATTATATTGTTTGTCTCCAATTCTTATTACAAAACCACCAATAATTGAAGCGTCTATTATGTTAGTTATTGATATAGAATTAGAAGAAAACTCTTTTAACTTATTCAAAACTTGAGCTTCTAATTCGGCAGTTAAAGGAACAGCAGTAGTTACTACAGCTTGTTCTACACCACTTTTTAGATCAAATAAATTATTAAATTGTAGGGCAATAGCACCTAAAATTTCAAATCTTTTGTTGGCTAATAACAGTTGAAACAAACCTTTAGTTTCAGTTTGCAATGATGGAAATATTTCGCTTAAAGCGTTCATTTTTACTGCATCATTCACAATTGGGTTAGATAAAAAGTCTTTTAACTCTTCACTTTCATTGATTGCAGTAACAATAGTTTTCATATCGTTATTTACGGCAGAAGTAGTATTACTTTCTGTAGCGATATCTAATATTGCTTTTGCGTATCTAATCGCAGCTCTTGACATAACTTAAGATTAGTTTAATTTAACATCAGCTAACATTTTCTCTACTAATTTAGTTTGAGATTCAGTGTTAGATAATTCTTCTTTTAATAATTTCTCAGCGATTTCTAAAGATAAAGAAGAAACTTGATTTTTAATTTCAGCAACTGCATTATTTTTTTCGCTTTCGATTGTTGCTTTCGCTTGTTCAATCATTTTTGCACCTTGAGCTTGCGCATCTTCCTTAGCGTCTGCAATCATTTTATCTTTGATAGCAGTAGCTTCTTTAATCATAGCATCTCTTTCAGCACGAGCTTCATCTAATAATTTTTGATTATCAGATTTTAAAGCCATCATTTCTTTCTTTGCGTTTTCCGCAGAAAGTAAAGCATCTTTAATACCTTCTTCACGTTCTGTGATAGTAGTCATGATTGGTTTCCAAGCAAATTTAACTAAAAGAAGTATTAAAACTACTAAAATTATTGCTTGCCAGAAAAATAATCCGAATGAAAAATCGTTAATTAACTTATCCATTTTATATTTGAGTTGATATTAATTTAATTTTTGAATAAAACAAACCTGCAACCAACCGTTACAGGTTTTGTTCTTTTTAATTAAGCTTTACCTAAGATTAAAGCAGCGAATGCTAAACCTTCTAATAATGCAGCAATAATAATCATTGCAGTTTGGATTTTACCTGCAGCTTCTGGCTGACGAGCAATTGCATCCATTGCAGAACCACCGATTTTACCTAAACCTAAACCAGCACCGATTACTACTAAACCTGCACCTACTAACATTGGAATGTTCATAATATATATATTAAAATTAAACTTGAATTAAATTTGATTAATGGTGATCATCATGATCGTGATCTTGAACTGCCATCCCAATAAATAATGAAGACAACATAGTAAAAATAAAGGCTTGTAAGAAAGCTACTAAAATCTCAATAATTGAAATAAACAAAGTTAAACCAATTGAAATCGGCATATCAGAAGCTAAATTTTTACCCACGAATATCATAGCAATTAAACTCATAATTACAACGTGGCCCGCTGTAATATTTGCAAATAAACGTATCAATAATGCGAAAGGCTTAGTTAGTGTTCCTAATAATTCAATAGGCATTAAAATGATTTTCATTGGAACAGGAACTCCTGGCATCCAGAAAATATGTTTCCAATAGTCTTTGTTAGCACTAAATTGAGTAATTAAAAATGTAAATAAAGCCAAACAAACCGTTACAGCAATATTTCCAGTAACATTAATTCCTAGCGGAGTCATTCCTAATAAGTTTAAAATCCAAATAAAAAAGAATACAGTTAACAAATAACCCATAAACTTTCTATATTTTTTTTCACCAATATTCGGAATAGCAATTTCATCTCTGATAAAAATGATAAGCGGCTCTAAAACACGACCGAAACCTGAAGGCAAACCACCATTCTTTTTATATGCTTTTGCTAAGCTAGTAAACATAAAGAAAACTAGAAAAGCAGCAAAAAGCATTGACACAACATTCTTTGTTATTGAAAAATCTAATGGCTTCACATTTGTTGGATGATCATGACCGTCAAGGGCTAAAGAGCCTTCTGCATCTGAAACATAAATTTTACCGTGGTGTAACTTGTAGAATGTACCGTCTACATTAGCTACCTCCTTATCATTATGGAATTGAGAAGAAGAAAAAACCTTCAAACCATTATCCCATAATATAATAGGTAATGAAAATCCATAATGCACACCTTTTTCTCCATCTGAGAAAAAATTAAAATCATAAGAATCTTGTAAGTGATGTTCAATGTAAGCATTTACAGCATCTTTTGTTTTTACAGCTCCTTCAACCTTGTGTTCAGTTGCCGCATGACCAGCTTCTGCTGCATGTTTTTCAACTGTAAGACTATCTTTCTCTGCATTTGAGAAACCAAGAAAAGGCATAGTTAAAATTACTATAGCTAAAAATAAATTCAGTGGCTTGTTGGAAATCACCATTTGATTATTAGATTTTATTGTTTAATTTTTTGCAAAAGTACAATTTTTATTAATATTACAAGATTCAAAATAATTTTTTTTTAATAATTTTTAATTTAAACGCTTAATTTTGATTTTTCAATAATTTTGACACGTAATAAACTTCCAAAATAAGGAAAAACATGTATATAGCACAAACAAATAATTTTGAATTAAAATCAAATACATATTGAACCTGAAGGAAATACACTAAAAATAAGTAAAAAAACACCATTTTTAAAGTAATAAAAAAAATAAACCAAAAACCTAAATTATCATTTTTGGCTAAATTCAATTTAGACAGAAAAATCAAATTGAAGACTGTTGTTGCTGCAAGAAAAAGAAAACTGAGTAGATAAAACATGCTTATTTAGTTTTAGAATTGATTTGATTTACTTGTCGAATTACGTTATAAAGTGAAAGCGCTACACCCAATAAGGTTAAAACTAGAAACCAAAGATTAGATTCGTTTGGATATTGTTCATCTACATACATCCCTATTTTCGCAAATATAAAAATA
Organism: Flavobacterium difficile; assembly: GCF_011392115.1. Taxonomy (GTDB): domain Bacteria; phylum Bacteroidota; class Bacteroidia; order Flavobacteriales; family Flavobacteriaceae; genus Flavobacterium; species Flavobacterium difficile. The sequence goes on along the minus strand of NZ_JAAJBT010000001.1, from coordinate 94,662 downwards.
ATACTCCCCATTTGAAAAGGAATACTTATTAGCTGCAACCAATGATTTATGGGTTTCTTCGCCATACAACTTTAAGTATTTTAAAATAAATTTAAAATTTACTTCGATTTCATTTCACAACTTGCTTCAAAAATCGCACCTGGTTCGATGGCTAATTTTCCAACTGTTACTTCGCCAGAAATTTTAGCCGTTTTTTTAATCCCAAGTAATTCTTCAACTACTAGTTTGCCGTTAAATTTACCTTCAATATCAATATTTTTGCAAGTAATATTTCCTTGCACTTTACTTTTCGGACCTAAAACAATTTTTCCTTTACATGTAATGTCTCCAATTAATTCACCATCTAGGCGAAAATCGGCAGCACAAACAATATTACCAAGAATTGTAGTTTGTTCTACTATTCGGTTTGTTTTTCCTAATAAATCGTACTCTGATTTTTGTTTTTTATCTAGCATTTTTACTTGATTTTAGCTAAATATTCCTCTAAGTTTTTCTTTACTTGCACCACTTTATAATCTTCATTAGAAATAATTATTGGCAAGTCTTTTAACTTGTAATCTTTGTGTTCTTTTAGGTAATTAACAATTGATTCTGCTGTCATTTTATTTATAATTCCGTGTAAAACTATCATGTTTTTATCTACATTATAAATATCATTGGAGACTTTTATTTTAACATCACCTGATTCTTTAGCATATTTATTTAATTTATCCAATAAATTTTTATGCGTACTTTCATTTGGATAATTCGTAACAAAAACCAAATTAAAACTTTTAGCAGGAGATCCAAAATCCAATGCTTCTAATGCTGGAATATCTGTAGCCAAAATCGCTTCAATTTTTTTTGTTTCTTCTCCTTTTGGATAATTTTTAACCACTTTTTGCAATGCTATTTTGTAGGCTGAAAGTCCAAATAAACGTGCTGAAATTTTCGCTTTTAACACATCAAATTTTGCATTCAATTCGTCGCCATCATACTTTTGAACTAAGGCATCAACCTCAGCATTAGCTTCCCTAAACAAGCCTTTTTCTATTTTAGCATACAAAGCATTAAATTCAGAATCCGCCGTTACATCTGCATTTATAGTTGTATTGTTAAAAGAAGATGCGTATCGGCTTTCTGGATATTCTGAAATAATCTTTTGTTTGTAAACAGTTGCTTTCCCATCTTTCTCCAAGTCATATAATTGGTATAAATTATAATACGTTGGCAAAATTAATTTTCTTTCAGGTTGGTTTACTAAAATATCTTCAAAAGAAGTTATTGCTAATTTATTTTCTTTTAACTTTTCTTTAAAAATAGAACCTAGTTGAAATCGTGCATAATTAGCTTCAAGGGTTAAACTGTCTAAAACTTTTACATCTTTTGGTAATTTTTCTATATAAAAAGCAGTTGTATATTTTGGCGCTACACCTTCTTCTTTTGTAGAAATAATTTCATCTTCTATTACATCACCAGAAGTAATATTGTCTGAATTTTGATTAGAACTACCAGAAATTTTCCAGTTGTCGCCAAGTACTTTTTCACCCCATTTCTTCTTGAAATTTAATTTCCCTTGCGCAACTGTTGCGGGATTGTAAAAATAAAAACTACTTTGTAATCCGCCAGTATTAGCTTGAATTGAGGCACTTGGCAAGGTTGGCGTGCTTGGTACGTTTATTTTTTGAGGTGCAATTGCATCTTGTTTGGCTTGAGATTTTCCACCTGAAGGAGGACCACCAGGACCAGGAGGCAATAACATATTTTCATTTGGCTTATCCGGCGACATCATATCCATTTTTGGATTTGAATTTTGACCAATGTCGATTTTATTTTCAACGATTTTTTTAGCAGCAATAGAATCGGAAATTTTCAATCTATTAATATAATCTTGAAAATATTTCACCTTATCCGATGATGACATTTTTGATATCACAATAACACTATCCGCTTGCTTTATAATGTCTTGATATTTGACTACATCTGCTAAAATATCTAATTTCTTTTTTAAGGGTTTAAACTCTTTACTCTTTTCAGTCAAGTGAATTAAAGTAGAATCTAAATACTTTTTTGAAGCATGAAAATTTTGATTCTTATAATAAATACTAGAAATGTTTCTGTAATTTGAGGCTGCTAAATACCTATCTGTTGACATGTTTCTTAGCGATTTATTATAATTTGAAATGGCTAAATTATCATTCCCTTTTTTGTCATAAAAAACAGCTCTTTGATGATGAATTGCATCTCTAAACGTTTTGTTTTCAATATTTTCTAATAATTTATCTAATTTTTTATGAAAAACAATTGTGTCACCCGTTTCAAAATCGAATTGAAGTGCTTGTCGTAAGTGTGCATAAATAGTATAATTACGTGGCGATTTACGCTTCATGTCAATCACTTCTTGATACGCTACGAAAGCGCTGTCTTTATAATTTAACTTCTCGTACAACTGAGCTAAAATAAAAGTATAACGCGCTCTTTCTTCTTTTAACTTAGTTTCTTTTTTCGAAATTTTAACAGAAGCTATTGCACTATCCAAAACATTTGTAGTAATGTAAGCTTGTGCCAATACGGAATGCACATCTGCCAAGTCTTGGGCTTTAATTTTAACTTGACCTTTAAGAGTTCGGTTAAGATTTTTTATAGCTAATTGTTCGTTCTCTAATTTTAAATTTACTTTTTCTCTCCAAACTTGAGCTTGATACACATTATTGCTGTTCGGATATTTGTACAAAATGTAATTAAATGCTTCCATTGCTGGTAAATACCTGTGCTCATAGTATCTAGATTTACCCAACATTAAATACGATTCATCAATTTGACTGTTTTTTTCAAAACCACCAATATTCATAGAATGTTTTTGAATCGCTTTGGTTGCTTTAGTTTCAGCACGTTCAAAATTTGCATTTTTAGTATCGCCTGGTTTTTGTTCTTCTTCTGTAATTTGCATTCTTTCTAAAGGAAGCACTTCCCAAAAATTGTCAGAATAAGTTGCTTTAACATCTAAAATTCCTTTTTGTAAAGCTAAATCACCATTATAAAGCGTATTATATTTTGTGTTTTTAGTATGCCAAGTTCTATTTACAAAACTGTCTTTTTTTGTCGAACAAGCCAAAAGAATAGCTATTATCCCGAAAGAAAGTATATATTTTAAATTTTTCTTTTTCAATGTATTATGATTTTTATAAATAACTTTAAATTTGGTTATTTAGTATGCAAACGTGTAAAAATAAGTTTTTTTTTTGAAAGATAGTCACAACTTTTTAAGATTATATCATTTCAATTAATTCCAAAGCTTTGTTGATACTTTTTACGTTTTCGAATGTAATTAAAAGTCGCAATCCATTTTTGGTTTCTTTTTCTTTTACTTTACATAAATTTCCGTTTTGTTGCGCGAATTTCATCACATGCATAAATCGGTTGCTTTGGTAAAAATTAGATTGTTGATCGCCAATAAAATAACCAACCATTTTGTTTTGCTTTAGAATCAATCTTTCTAAACCTATTTGTTTGGCTTTCCATTTGATTCGAACACTATTTAATAACGAAACCGCTTCTTTTGGCAACGGTCCGAATCGGTCAATTAACCTTTGTTCATAAGCCTCTAATTCTTCAATATTTTTAACCGAACCTAATTCGTTATACAAACTTAATCGTTCTGAAATGTTATTAATATATTCATCTGGAAACAGCAATTCGAAATCAGTGTCAATTTGAAATTCTTTTACAAACTCTTTGGTTTCGATATCATTTTCTTCTTGGTATAAATCGGCGAATTCGTTTTCTTTTAATTCGTCAATAGCTTCGTTCATGATTTTTTGATACGTATCGAAACCAATTTCATTAATGAAACCACTTTGTTCTCCACCCAATAAATCTCCAGCACCACGAATTTCTAAATCTTTCATGGCGATGTTGAAACCACTTCCTAAATCTGAAAATTGCACTAAAGCATTGATTCGTTTTCTTGCATCATCTGTCATTACCGAATCTGGCGGTGTAATGTAATAACAAAAAGCTTTTTTATTACTTCTTCCCACTCGACCACGCATTTGATGCAAATCAGACAATCCGAAATTATTGGCATTATTGATAAAAATAGTATTCGCATTAGGTACATCTAAACCACTTTCGATAATGGTTGTCGCCACTAAAACATCAAAATCACCTTCAATAAAAGCTAGCATCAATTCTTCTAACTTTTTTCCATCCATTTGTCCGTGTCCAATTCCGACTTTGGCATTTGGTACCAAACGCTGAATCATTCCAGCAACTTCCTTAATATTTTCGATTCGATTATTGATAAAAAACACTTGTCCACCACGTTCAATCTCGTATGAAATCGCATCACGAATGGTTTCTTCGTTAAAGCGAATGACGTTCGTTTCAATAGGATACCTATTTGGCGGCGGCGTTGTAATTACTGATAAATCTCGCGCTGCCATTAACGAAAACTGTAGCGTTCTTGGAATCGGTGTGGCTGTTAAAGTTAAAGTGTCGATGTTGGCAGCAATCGTTTTTAGTTTGTCTTTTACGTTTACTCCAAATTTTTGTTCTTCATCTACAATTAGCAAACCTAAATCGCGGAATTTTACGTTTTTATTCACCAATTGATGGGTTCCAATTACGATATCCACTTTTCCTTCTTCTAAATCTTTTAAAGTATCCGCTTTTTGTTTCGCCGTTCTAAATCGATTCAAATAACTTACAGTTACAGGCATGTCTTTTAGTCTATCAGAAAAAGTTCTATAATGTTGATAGGCCAAAATAGTTGTTGGCACTAAAACAGCCACTTGTTTTCCGTTATCAACAGCTTTAAATGCGGCACGAATGGCGACTTCTGTTTTTCCGAAACCCACATCACCACAAACCAATCTGTCCATTGGCCTGTCGTTTTCCATATCCATTTTCACATCGTGAGTTGCGGTAATTTGATCAGGAGTATCTTCATAAATAAATGAACTTTCTAATTCTTTTTGCATGTAAGAATCCGGACCAAAAGCATAGCCTTTATCCAAACGACGTTTCGCATACAATTGAATTAAATTGAATGCAATATGTTTTACTCGAGCTTTAGTTTTTTGTTTTAATGCTTTCCAAACGCCACTTCCTAATTTGTATATTTTTGGTGGCGCGCCATCTTTACCCGTATATTTTGAAATTTTATGAAGCGAATGAATACTTACGTATACAATATCATTATCGGCATACACCAACTTTATCGCTTCTTGTGTTTTCCCTTCCACTTGAATTTTTTGCAAGCCTCCGAATTTCCCAATTCCGTGATCAATGTGCGTGACATAATCGCCAATAGACAAAGCCGTTAATTCTTTTAACGTAACCGTTTGCTTTTTGGAAGCATTATTTTTGATAGAAAACTTATGATAGCGTTCAAAAATTTGATGATCGGTATAACAAGCAATTTGCATTTCTTCATCAATGAATCCAGAAAACAATGGAAAAACGATAGTTTCGTATTTATCTTTTACATTTTTAGCGGCATCTTCATCAATATCTTTAAAAATTTCTTTGAATCTTTTGGCTTGATTTTCGTTCGAAGAAAACAAGAAGTTTTTAATGCCGTTATGGTAATTATCATTCAAATTATTTAGCAACAAATCGAATTGTTTGTTGAACGACGGTTGGGGTTGAGTATAAAATTCGAATGTTTTTTCCGATTTAAAAACAGGACTTTTATCTAATTCGATAACCGAAAAATCTAAGGCTCTTTTTAAAAAGGTTTCCTGATTGATAAATAATTCTTCTGGTTTAGAATGATTGATGGTTAATGTTAAATTCGAATAGGCTTCTTTGGCTTTATCGTACAATCGGTCTAATTTACTTCCAGTTGATTCTGTATTTTGCAGTACAAGTACTGTTTTTTCTGAAATGTAATCCAAGAAATTTTCACGTTTTTCTTGTAAAACTTTATTTTCTACATTTGGAATAATGGCAATTTTAGACACTTTCTCTTTCGACAATTGGGTTTCAATATCGAAGGTTCGAATGCTGTCGACTTCATCACCAAAAAACTCTATTCTGTAAGGAATATCATTTGAAAAAGAAAATACGTCAATAATTCCACCACGAACTGAAAATTCACCAGGTTCTGAGACAAAATCGACACGTTTAAAATTATATTCGAACAACGTTTCATTGATAAAATCGATAGATAATTTATCGTTTACTTGGACTTTTAGCGTGTTTTTGTCTAATTCTTTTCTGGTTACTACTTTTTCGAAAATAGCATCTGTATACGAAACAATTATGGCAGGTTTTTTTCTAGAATTGATTCGATTTAAAACTTCAGCACGTAACAAAACATTAGCATTATCCGTTTCCTCAATCTGATACGGTCTTCTAAAAGAACCTGGATAAAATAAGACATCTTGATCGTTTATAAGCGCTTCTAAATCGTTTAAATGATACGCGGCTTCCTCTTTATCATTAAACAACAATAAAAAAGGCAATTCCGATTTTTTAAACAAGGCATCTACAACAAATGATAAGGAAGAACCTACTAAACCGGTAATATTTATTTTTTTACGAGACGCAAAAAATTCAGCAATTTGTCCGATTTTAGGATTTTGCTGATATTTTTGAAGGATTTCTGATTTACTCAATGTTTTTAGTTTTTAGCCAAAAGTCATTAAGTACGAAAGCAGAAAGTTAAATGTTTAACTATTTACTTGTTACTAATTACTTTTTACTATTTGATTTATCTTTTTCTAATATATCTTTTTGCTCTAACTCGTCAAAATTTATAGCTTTTGCATTTCTAGTAGTATCGCTAATGCTAATAATTTTTGGCTCGCCAATTTCTGTAGGAATGTTACTTTTTACTATAATTTCCTCACATTGCATATGAAAAGCTATAATTTCCTTGTTGATAGCTGCTATTAAATTCTGCACTTTATCTTCTGGTACAATATCTAAAGAAAAATACGTGTCTAAGGCTAAAATTTTGGTTTGTAGCGCCACTATTCTACTTCTTACTTGAGGTAAATTAAATCTTGGTGGCACATTTAAATGCAAACTATCGGATTTAGAAACTAAATTTAAAACTTTTAATTTAAAAGCACTGATAGTAGATTTAGGCTTTTGTTTGATTTCTTGTTCGAAACTTTGCCAATCTTGCCATGAATTCAAAACCATGTTTACCTCTGGACTAGAAGCTGGAACATTTAACACCCAAGCTTTATCTATTTGATTGAAAGATTCCAATCTTTTTTTTTCCATTTTTTCGATTAAAAGTTGCTGCTCATTTTCATCTTTACATGAAAAAACCAAAAAACTACAAAAAACAGATAGTATAAGTATTTTAAAAAAATTCATTTTTTTGAAATTGTGAATTGCAAATTTACAAATGTTTATAGGATTTTTTAAAAAAATACGTTAAATATATAGACAGTTCAATTCCTTATTTTATTGATAGGAAAATTTGCTACGAATTCATTAATAATTAACTATCCAAAAAATTAAATTCGAATCATTTGACTTTAAAAATCGATGCCATTATTTTAAACAAAACTAATTCATTCAAAAATTCGCAACTTTAGACATTCTATTAGTATGAGGATATTTTTTTATGGAATTCGAAAAAAACAGTCAAAATAATGGGTTATTATTGTCAATATTTTATCTTTGTGAAACAAAACTACTATCTATGCAAACCAAAATATTAATTATAGGTGCTTGTGGACAAATTGGCACAGAATTAACTGCGAAATTACGCGCTACTTATGGCGTTGAAAATGTAATTGCTTCCGACATTAGAAAATTAGAAAATGATGTGGTAAATAATGGCATTTTTGAAGTAGTAAACGCTTTAGATTACAATCAGATTGAGCAACTAATCGAAAAATATCATATTACTGACGTCTATTTAATGGCAGCTTTATTATCTGCAACTGCCGAGAAAAACCCAGCTTTTGCTTGGGATTTGAACATGAATTCTTTGTTTCATGTTTTAAATTTAGCCAAAGCAGGGAAAATTAAAAAAATATTTTGGCCTTCAAGTATTGCGGTTTTCGGACCAACTACTCCTAGAGAAAATACGCCACAATACACCGTAATGGAACCAAGTACGGTTTACGGAATTTCGAAACAAACTGGTGAACGCTGGGCAGAATATTACCACAATCAATATGGTGTTGATATTAGAAGTATTAGATATCCAGGTTTAATTAGTTGGAGTACAGAAGCTGGTGGCGGAACTACAGATTACGCAGTTGATATTTATCATAAAGCAATTACAGATGGAAAGTTTACAAGTTTTTTATCTGAAAATTCTGCGTTACCCATGATGTATATGGACGATGCTATTAAGGCAACCATCAGTATTATGCAAGCGGATGCTGAAAACATTAAAATTCGTTCTTCGTATAATTTATCTGGAATGAGTTTTACACCGAAACAATTAGCTGAAGAAATTACCAAACATTACCCGAACTTTACCATCAATTACGAACCAGATTTCCGTCAGAAAATTGCCGACAGTTGGCCTGCGAGTATTGATGACAGTGCTGCAAGAACAGATTGGGGATGGAAAAACGATTTCGACATTGAAAACATGACGGTTGATATGTTTAAAAATTTAAAAGAAACGATTTACAAATAAAAAAAGCTACCCAATGGGTAGCTTTTCTTTTGCTTACATTTTAATAAAACTTATTGCTGTACGATTGGAGCTCTTAAAGACTCTAAAACCGCAACTACATCAGTAAATAATTCTGAGTTAGCTGGTACGCCATTTTGAACAGCAGCTGCTCCAACATAACCTACAAATTTATCGTAGTTTGCGTTTGTTGATTTCACTCCCATTCTTGGGTTTGTTGCAGGGTTGTGAGCATTTACCATGTCTAATCCTGAATACGTGTTAACTGGATTTGTTCCTCCTGTATTGAAAGAGAAAAAGTCAGTTAAGTTGTCCACTAAAATACCTAAATTTGTAGTGTTACCTGCACCAACTTCACCTAATACTGGTGCGAAATGTGCGCCTAAGTTTCCTGAAGCACCGTTTTGTACATCAGCTACTATTAAGCCTACAGTAGTGTTAACTACTTTTCTGTAGCTTAATCTACCTTGTTCAATCATTTGTCCAGCATTGTCTGGATCAGCTACTAGTGTAGTCCCACCTAATCTCGCGTAGATTGAAGGTTTTTCTGGCGTTGCAGCAACTGTGTCATCATCATTACATGATGTCATCAATAAAGCACCTAAAAACAAGGCTAAAATCGATGATTTTGAAAATTTGGTCATAGTAAAAATATTTAAAGATTAATTAAAAACAGATTGAACGAATTTGGTAAACTTATAACTAAGTCCATCCTTTTGTATAACAGGACATACTTGTTTATTGGCAAGACTAGCAGGTAAAACAAAACGTGACGCTTTATAATTGTCTTTTTTCATCAATTGATTGAAAACTTTTTTGGAATCTGCCAATCTGTTATCATGAAAATAAACAACCACGTTATTTTTCACAATAATGTCGCTTTTCACTCCATCAATAGATAATAAATGTTTTTTTACTTTTTCTGTAGATAAGGAGTCGAAAGGTTTATCAAAATCTATGCGACTAATTTGAATAGTGGCATTTTCGATTGGTCTGGCATTGGCAATATGATACACCAATATGGCAAAAAGCAAGAAGGCAATCCCGAATATGGAAAGCAGAATAATTTTAATTTTTTTGTTAATCTTCATAATTTTTTCGTATTAGTTTAGTATCATATACGAGAAAAATTGAAACACGGTTTTTTTTAAAACAAAAAAAAATCCCAAAACTGGGATTTAATTATTATTTTTTTGTTTTTCTATAAGTTGATCTTCGAGAAAAGATTTTATTTTAACTACTTCATTTGTATTTTCATTAGGAATCGTCATAGACAACACATATTGTTTGATTTTCCAATTCCCATTTTCATCAAGAACTAAAACGCCACTTCCCCGACATATTTTCATTTGTGTATTTAATAATTCATCAAACCAAGCTGTTTTCAAATCGGATGAAAAATAAATATTTCTTTCTAAAGCTGTAAAATTCCATGCTTTCCCTTTATCAAAAAAAGGTTTGGCAAATTTTATAAATTCTTGTTTGTTCCAGTTTTCTGTTGCATCCGTTCCGATAAAAATCGCATCATCTGCCATAGTATTGAAATAATTATTGAAATTCGTTTCAGCAGCAGCTTGATGCCAATTATTCAAAACAAAATTAATTTCTGATTTAGATTTTTCACTACTTTTTGGTTGCACAGATTTACATCCAAGTAAAAACAATCCAAAACATATAAAAACTACTTTTTTCATCATTCTAGTAACTTCTTAGATACTGTACTACTTGCTATTTTAGATGCAATAAAACCTAAAACCACGATAGTGAACAGTACGATTAAAATATTTTTTGCTTCGAAAACTACTGGATAGGCTAGTGTTGGCGTAATCATAATTAATTCAAATTGTTGTTGAATTAACACTACAATAATCCCTAAAATCAAACCCAATATTCCACCAAAAACAGATATGATATTTCCTTGAAATAAAAAAATATTTTTTAGATATTTAATTTCAGTTCCTAAATTATACAACGTTTTCAAATTGCTTTTCTTTTCAATAATCATCATAATAATCGCACCAATTAGATTGAATAAAGCGATGATAATTACTAAAGTAAAAATAAGATACACTGCAATGTTTTCCGTATTTAGCATTTTATACAAAGCGTCGTTCAATTGGGCTCTGTTTTTAACCTTTACCTGATTGGGAAATATTTTATTAATAGTTTCAATAGCATCTGATTCGGAAATATTTGGCGCCAATTTAAAATCAATATACGTTAACTGATTGGGTTTATAATTTAATAAACTTTGCGCTAAGGGCATCCCAGTAAAAATATATTTTTCATCAATATCTTCACTAACTTGAAAAATTCCAGATGTCAGTAATGGCGCTTTATTAAAGTCGTCTTCAGGATTTTCGATCATACCCGAACCAGGTTTTGGAACATATACTTCTAATATATTATTGAAGTCGAAAAGACCTAAAGCTAATTTCCTAGAGATTCCAGAACCTACAACTACTTGATTGGTATTTGGTTCTAACCAATTCCCAGCATATAAAAATTTACCGAATCCGTTGACTTTAATGAAATTAGCATCAACACCTTTTAAATAGGCAATGTGCTCCTTGTTTTTATAGTAAAACAACGCACGTTCTTCTACAATTTTAGTGTATTTTGTGAAATTTTTTGATGTTTTTAACTGATTTTCTTGAGATTCAGAAATGAAAAAAGACTTACCATTTAGTGTTTCAATTCTTAAATCTGGATCTGTAGCATTAGTGAAACTCAAACTAAAATCTCGTAAGCCACTAAATACAGAAAGCACTACAAAAAGTGCCATAGCTCCAACAATAATTCCGAAAGATGCAATAAAAGTAATAATATTTATTGCGGTAGTTTTAGACAAACTAAAAGCGTATCTTTTGGCTATGTAAAACGGAAAATTCAATTTACGATTTTTTTCTTTTTTCTAATAAATCTGGATTTTCAATTGGATTTTCTTTTCCAGAAAGGGCGTTGTCAATTTTTTCGATATAATCTAAACTATCATCAATAAAGAAAATTAAATTAGGCACACGGCGTAACTGTAATTTCACTCTTTGAGATAAGTCATGTTTAATTAAAGGTGCATTTGTTTTAATGGCAGCTAACAATTCTGGTCCTTTTTCTGAAGGAAATACACTTAAATAAACCTTTGCTATTGATAAATCTGAAGTTACATTTACTTTTGAAACAGAAATGATTAGGTTAGAAATAGCGTTTCTTCTAATCTCACCTTGTAAAATATCTACTAAATCTGTTTGCAATAATGCGCCAATTTTTTTTTGTCTGTTTGTTTCCATTTGGCAAAAATACAATTTTTAGATACAAAATAAACACAAATACGTTTTTGAATGATTATTTTTGCACTTTAATATTTATTCAAATGAGAAAAATAGAACATATTGGTATTGCAGTTCACGATTTAGAAAATTCAAACGCGTTATTTTCAAAACTTTTTGGACAGCCTGCATACAAAATAGAAGAAGTAGAAAGTGAAGGTGTAAAAACCTCCTTTTTTATGTGTGGTCCAAATAAAATTGAATTATTAGAAGCTACTAACGAAAATAGCCCAATTGCTAAATTTTTAGAGAAAAAAGGAGAAGGGATTCATCATATTGCTTTTGATGTTGAAGACATACATACAGAAATAGAACGTCTTAAAAATGAAGGATTTACAGTTCTAAATGAGATTCCAAAAAAAGGAGCAGATAATAAATTGGTAGCATTTTTACATCCAAAAAGTACAAATGGAGTCTTAATAGAACTGTGTCAAGAAATTCCTATTTAACAATAAGTTATCGTTAATTTTAAAATATCTTTTAAAAAAAATTTGCACCTAAAACAAATAAGCCTTAATATTGCACTCTCAAAACTGGTCCTATAGCTCAGTTGGTTAGAGCACCTGACTCATAATCAGGTGGTCCCTGGTTCGAGCCCAGGTGGGACCACTTTTTTTTAAAAAAAAAGTAAAAATTAATTGCTTTTATCAATTTATTTTATATTTTCGTAAAATCAATTGTTAAAAAAAACAAAAATAACATGAAAAATAATTTTGCCCAAATCTTTTTTCTTATAGTTACGGCTTTAAGTTCAGTGCAAATGTTTGCTGCTGGCCCACCGCCGCCGCCGCCTGCGCCGCCGCCGCCAGGTTTACCTATAGACAGCGGAGTTGTAGTGTTATTTTTTATAGCGTTGATAACTGGATATTTTATTACTCAAAAAATATATAACAAGAAAACTCCTAATTAGGAGTTTTTTTTTGTTTCAAAATACTTGATGATGAAAAAGCTCACTTTACTCTTTATATTGGTTTCAAATTTATCACTTTCACAAACTTGGCAACCTTTAACTTCCATTTTAGTGAATGGCAACAACCAACGTTTTGATGATGTTTTTTTCTTAAATGAAAATTTAGGATGGGCAGCTAACGGCTACTATTCGGCAGTTTACAAAACCATAGATGGTGGTGTTAATTGGACATTACAAACCTCAGGTACTTTGCTTGGAAGTTCCCATTATTTTAGAAATATCGAATTTTTAGATGAAAATATTGGCTTCTTAGGAACTTTAAATCAAAAATTTTACAAAACTGTAGACGGTGGTACCACCTGGAACTTAATAACAAATATCACTCCAAATCCAGTAGCAATTTGCGGTTTAGATTGTGTTGGAACTTCAACTGTTTATGGATGTGGCGCTTATTTTACGCCAGCTCATGTGATTAAATCAACCGACAGTGGAAATACATGGCAATTTATCGACATGTCTGCTTACGCTACTGCTTTAGTAGATATTAATTTTATAAATGAAAATGTCGGATTTGTTTCTGGAAGCAATGCAACTGGAGGCGTTATCTTAAAAACTACTGACGGTGGAATTACTTGGACTCCAATACTAAACTCTGGAACAAATGGAGATTATATTTGGAAAATTCAAATCTTAAATTCTAACCAAAATGTAATTTTCGGATCTGTTGAAGCTGTCGCTCCAAACCCAGGAAGATTAGCAAAAAGCACTGATGGAGGAATAACATGGACCTTCACCAATGCTCCAGAAACCATTGTACAAGCCGTTGGCTTTTTAGATGAAAACCATGGTTGGATGGGCGGACACACAACTGGTTTTTATGAAACTTTTAATGGCGGTTTAACCTGGACAAACACCGGAGTTGGTAGCAATTTAAATAGATTATTTTTTGTTGGAAATACAGCCTACGCCAGTGGTACAACAATATACAAAATGAGTTCTACTCTATCAAATACGAGTTTTGAAGAGCAAGATCGAATCAACTTAAACATCAAAGTTTCACCCAATCCTTTATCCGACAAATTAAATATAGAAATAGACTTTTTAGCCGAAGATCATCTTTTAATTGATTTGTACGATAACAATGGAAAATTAGTTAAAAAACTAATTAAGGACGATATCAATTTTGTTGGAGTCAAAAAATACACTTTCGACTTTCCTTATCCATCAGGAACTTATTTTATCGATTTTCACAACAATACCGGAAGACAATCTTCAAAAATTATAAAAAAATAATTTATTTCTGAAGTTCGTACATTTTGGCAATATATTTTCCTACAACATCAAATTCTAAATTCACTTTTGTACCTATTTCAAAAGTATGAAAAATAGTGTTTTCGTATGTATATGGGATAATTGCCACACTAAAACTGTCTTTTTTAGAATTTACAACTGTTAAACTTGTACCATTTACTGTAATTGAACCTTTTTCAATGGTGATATTATTTAAAGAAGAATCGTATTCGAAAGTATACTCCCAACTACCCTCTTTATCAATAATACTCGAACAAACTGCCGTTTGATCTACATGACCTTGCACAATATGCCCATCTAATCTGTCGCCCAATTTCATAGCTCTTTCAATATTAACCTTGTCACCTATTTCCCACGATCCTAAAGTTGTTTTATCAATTGTTTCTTTTATTGCAGTAACAACATGTTTGTTGTCAAATAAATCTACAACCGTTAAACACACACCATTATGCGCTACACTCTGGTCGATTTTCAACTCATTTGTAATATTTGTTTGAATTGTTAAGTGTACATTTTCCTGATCTTTTTTAATATCTGAAATTATTCCAAGAGTTTCTATGATACCTGTAAACATATGACGGTTTATTTTTATAAATTTGCATCAAAAATAAGAAATAAAAATGGTAAAACATTCAGAAAATATAATTGTTGGTGTTTCTATTGGTGACATGAACGGCATTGGACCAGAAGTAATATTAAAAACATTTGAAGACACCAGAATGTTAGAAATATGTACGCCGGTTATTTTTGCTAATGCTAAAATTGTTTCGTTTTTAAAAAAATCGTACCATTTAAATGCTTTCATACAAGGAATTGATAAAATAGATCAAATTGTAGTCGGAAAAATAAACGTGCTAAATGTATGGCGAGAAGGTGTGAATTTAGAAAGTGGAAAGTTAGATGAAGAAATTGGAAAATACGCCATTAAATCATTTCAAGCAGCAACAAATGCTTTGAAAAACAATCAAGTTGACGTATTAGTTACCGCACCAATAAACAAATATAACATTCAAGCTGAAGATTATAAATTCGCAGGTCATACCGATTTTTTAAATGAACAATTAGATGGAGACGCTTTAATGCTTATGATTCATGAAGACATAAAAGTAGGTTTAATAACAGATCATGTGCCTATTGCAGAATTATCAAAACATATCAATTCGAAATTAATTGAGAAAAAAATAACAACCATCAACAACAGCTTGAAAGCAGACTTTAAAATTAACAAACCTAAAATTGCAGTTTTAGGACTTAATCCTCATAGTGGTGATAATGGCGTAATTGGAAAAGAAGACGATGAAATTGTGAAACCAAGTTTAGAGAAAATTTTTAAAAGTGGCATCCAAGTTTTTGGTCCGTTTTCAGCGGATAGTTTTTTTGGCTCGAACCAGTATAAAAATTTTGATGCTGTTGTAGCCATGTATCACGATCAAGGATTAATTCCTTTTAAAACACTTTCTTTTGGTGAAGGTGTAAATTTTACAGCAGGTTTAAACAAGGTAAGAACCTCGCCAGATCACGGCACAGGTTTTGACATTACAGGAAAAAATAAAGCGAATGAAAGTTCGTTTAGAGAAGCGGTTTATAGTGCGATTGATATCTATAAAAACAGGATCGAATATAAAGAACTAACCAGCAATCCTTTGAAAAAAGCCTCAGGAAAAGTTTAATTTAAAAAAAAGCAAAGAAAAGTATTGTAATTACAATATTTTTGTATCTTTGCACACCCTTATAAAAAGGGGAAAACTGATAGTATGGAAAAATTAAAAGATTTTTTAATCCCATTTTCAGGATTAAAACTGGGTAAACACCAGTTTGAGTTTCAAGTAAACAATACGTTCTTTGCTCATTTTGGATATGATGAATTTAACGATTCTGACATCAAAGTGAAGACCATATTAGAGAAAAAAAGCAACATGCTTTTATTGAGCTTTTCACATAAAGGAACAGTTAACGTACCTTGTGATTTAACCAATGAAGATTTTGATTTACCTGTCAAGGGAAAAATGAAGTTGATTGTTAGATTTGGTGATGAATTCAATGATGAGCACGATGAATTTATCATTTTACCCCATGATGAGTTTCAAGTAGATGTTGCCCAATATATTTATGAAATGATTGTATTGTCTGTTCCAACTAAAAGAATTCATACCGGCATAAAAGACGGAACATTACAAACAGAAGCATTGCGAAATTTGGAAAAATTTTCTCCAGCTGAAACAAAAAAAGAAGAAATTAAAGAAATAGACCCAAGATGGGACGGTTTAAAGAAACTATTAACGGATAAAAAATAGAGTAAAATGGCACATCCTAAACGTAGACAGTCAT
Source organism: Flavobacterium difficile (assembly GCF_011392115.1). Lineage (GTDB taxonomy): Bacteria > Bacteroidota > Bacteroidia > Flavobacteriales > Flavobacteriaceae > Flavobacterium > Flavobacterium difficile. Next base: position 78,191 of record NZ_JAAJBT010000001.1, on the reverse strand, counting down.
CGACTAGAAGAGACAAAAGAAGAACACACTACAAAGCATCTGCACAACAAATTGCAACTTGCGTAGTAACTGGTGAAGCTCACTTATACCATAGAGCTTACTGGCATGAAGGTAAAATGTATTACAGAGGTCAAGTTGTTATCGACAAGACTGAAGCAATGTTATAATTACATCAAAATAATTGAGAAACTCTCACTCACGTGAGAGTTTTTTTATTTTAAGTAAAATTATATAATAGTATTTTTAGAAAATTCCGAAATATTTCGTAATTTTCGCCTCTTTACGCACATAAATTTGCAAAGAAAATTATTTATTTATGAATAAAATTACTGCCGCAATTACTGCAATTGGCTCGTATGTACCAGAATACGTATTATCAAATCAAGTTTTAGAAACTTTAGTTGATACTAATGACGAATGGATAACATCTAGAACCGGAATAAAAGAAAGAAGGCTTTTAAAAGAAGACGGAGAAGGAACCTCATTCCTTGCCATCAAAGCCGCTCAAAATCTCTTAGAAAAAGCAAAACTTGATCCTAAAGAAATAGATTTAATTATCATGGCAACTACAACTCCTGATATGCCTGTGGCAGCAACTGGTGTTTATGTAGCTACACAAATTGGTGCAACAAATGCTTTCGCTTACGATTTACAAGCAGCTTGTTCAAGTTTTCTTTTCGGCATGTCTACAGCCTCTGCTTTTATTCAATCTGGAAAATATAAAAAAGTATTACTAATTGGAGCAGATAAAATGTCTTCTATTATAGATTACACTGACCGTGCAACATGTATTATCTTTGGAGATGGTGCAGGATGTGCGCTGTTTGAACCTAACTACGAAGGTTTAGGATTACAAGATGAAATTCTAAGATCTGACGGAATTGGTAGAGAGTTTTTAAAAATTGAAGCAGGTGGATCTATTATGCCTCCATCTGAAGAAACCATTAAAAACAAACAACATTACGTATTTCAGGATGGAAAAACCGTTTTCAAACATGCGGTATCAGGAATGGCTGATGTTAGTGAAAAAATAATGGAACGCAATAATTTATCGCACGAAGATGTAAATTGGCTAGTAGCACATCAAGCCAACAAACGAATTATTGATGCAACGGCTAGTAGAATGAATGTAGATGAGTCTAAAGTTTTAGTAAACATTCATAAATATGGAAATACAACTTCTGCCACTTTACCCCTGCTTTTAGCCGACTTCGAAAATAAATTTAAAAAAGGAGATAATTTAATTTTTGCCGCATTTGGTGGAGGATTCACATGGGGATCTATCTATTTAAAATGGGCCTATTAACAATAACATACTATAACTAAAACCACTTAATTATGGATTTAAAAGAAATTCAAAACCTAATCAAATTTGTATCTAATACTGGTGTAGCAGAAGTAAAATTAGAAACTGGTGACGTAAAAATTACAATTAGAACAACTTTAGAAGGCAATACTCCAGATGTTACTTATGTGCAACAAGCACCAATACAACAAGCCATTCAAGCCGCACCAGTAGCTGCGCCAGTTGCGATTGCGCCAGTTGCAGCACCAGCAGCTGACACAGCAGCGACAGAAGACAATTCTAAATACATTACAATTAAATCGCCAATGATTGGTACTTTATACAGAAAACCAGCACCAGACAAACCAATGTTTGTTGAAGTTGGAAGTACAATCAATAAAGGTGATGTAGTTTGTGTAGTTGAGGCTATGAAATTATTCAACGAAATTGAATCAGAAATTTCAGGTAAAATTGTAAAAGTTTTAGTTGATGATTCTTCTCCTGTTGAATTTGATCAACCTTTATTTTTAGTTGATCCATCATAAAAAGTTAGAAGTTAGAAATTAGAGGTTAGAAGTTTTCTGCCTTCATTAATAGTCTAATTGACACAACTTTTCCCGACAATTCGGGGTTGTCTAATTATCTAATTAAAAAAATATGTTTAAAAAAATATTAATTGCCAATAGAGGTGAAATCGCTCTACGTGTTATTCGTACATGTAGAGAAATGGGAATTAAAACAGTTGCTGTTTATTCTACTGCTGATGCAGAAAGTTTACACGTAAAATTTGCTGACGAAGCAGTATGTATCGGACCGCCTCCAAGTAATTTATCTTACTTGAAAATGTCAAATATTATTGCTGCAGCTGAAATCACAAACGCTGACGCCATTCATCCAGGATACGGTTTCTTATCTGAAAATGCTAAATTTTCAAAAATCTGTCAAGAACACAATATCAAATTTATTGGTGCCTCACCTGAAATGATTGACAGAATGGGAGATAAAGCTACTGCAAAAGCTACAATGAAAGCTGCAGGAGTTCCTTGTGTACCAGGTTCTGATGGTTTGATTGAAAATTTTGAAGCTTGTGAAAAACTAGCCCTTGAAATTGGCTACCCTGTTATGCTTAAAGCTACAGCCGGTGGAGGTGGAAAAGGAATGCGTGCCGTTTGGAAACCAGAAGACTTATTAAAAGCTTGGGAAAGCGCTCGTCAGGAATCTGCTGCTGCTTTTGGAAATGACGGTATGTACATGGAAAAACTTATCGAAGAACCAAGACATATTGAAATTCAAGTAGTTGGAGATTCATTTGGTAAAGCTTGTCACCTTTCTGAAAGAGATTGTTCTGTTCAAAGACGTCATCAAAAGTTAACTGAAGAAACACCTTCTCCTTTTATGACAGACGAATTACGAGATAAAATGGGAGAAGCAGCTGTAAAAGCAGCCGAATTCATCAAATATGAAGGAGCAGGAACTGTAGAATTTTTAGTAGACAAACATAGAAATTTCTACTTCATGGAAATGAATACTCGTATTCAAGTAGAACACCCAATTACTGAACAAGTTATCGATTACGATTTAATTCGTGAGCAAATTATGGTTGCTGCAGGAATTCCAATTTCAGGAAAAAACTATTTACCTCAATTACACTCTATAGAATGTCGTATTAACGCTGAAGATCCTTACAATGACTTCAGACCTTCACCAGGAAAAATTACAGTATTACATTCGCCAGGTGGACACGGAGTTCGTTTAGACACTCACGTTTATGCTGGTTATACTATTCCGCCAAATTATGATTCAATGATTGCTAAGTTGATCACAACTGCGCAAACTAGACAAGAAGCTATCAATAAAATGAAACGCGCTTTAGATGAATTTTATATTGAAGGAATCAAAACAACTATTCCATTCCACAGACAATTGATGGATCATCCGGATTATGTTGCTGGAAATTACACCACTGCCTTTATGGACACTTGGGTAATGGATACTAAGAAAGAAGATTAAAAAAAAGAGTTGGTACAAAAAGTACCAACTCTTTTTTTTAAAAATCATATTGAAGTTTTGAAAGTATAAGGTAAAACCTGTTGTAATTTAGCTGAAGAAATAATTTTACCCAACGGTTTTTGTTGCACTGTAAAAATTGGCACAGTTAAGTTATTAGCTAAGGCTAATTTTGTATAGTATTCTTTCCTTGTTGGATGGTAAGGAAAAACAGCATTAAATGTCTCGTTAAATAAATTTTCTAACTTACTCTTTTTTACTATCTCACCAATAATATTTATACAATCAAATTGATGAATTAAATTTATTGGAGCATCTGGATTGGAAATATTAGATTTTCCAGCTAACATAAAAATTGGATTGCGATCTTCTCCTATTAAACCTCCAAAACGAATAATAACGGTTTGAAAACATAAATTGGCCTTAAGTAAATGTTCAACTTCCACTAATTGTTTACCACTTTCTGTATCCGGTTGTAAATCGCTAAGTTCTGTAATAGTTGGAATCGAATCAGTATCACCATAAACAGAAGTCGAACTAATAAAAATTACCTTTTCAATAGTTGAATTCTCAATAAATGGAAGTAATGTTTTAATTTTATTTACAAATGTTTTTTCTGAACTCGTTGTTGTAACTTTCCTTAAACCAGGCGGAATATCAATAACTAATATTTCAGAATCGTTTAAAAATTCAGTTATATTTCCTGTGATTTTATCTTCGGAAAGTGCTATTAAATAAGGTTCAATTTTATGAGATTTTAAAAGTTCTAATTTATTCTCAGAAGTCGTAGAACCTTTGACTTTGTAACCTGTATCAATAAATTTTTGAGCCAAAGGAAATCCTAACCAGCCACAACCTAATATACTTATTTTCATTTAAATTTCTTTTTTCACCAACACATATCCTTCATTTTCCACTGCCAAATAACCTTGATCGTAAACAAAACGATAATTATTTCCAGTTTTTGTAGTGTAGAAGGAAGTCATAAATTCAAAATCAAAACCTTTACTAATTAACTTATTTTTAGTGGTTTTTGTTTTTCCTTCTGGATTTAATTCGTTTAAAACCCTGTAATTTTTTCTTAGTTTGTTGTTGATGTTGCGCATTAAATTGGTATGGTCTTTATTCATCTTATTATTGTAGGCATTTCGACATCCGTCACTACAAAATTTTTTATCTTCTCTTCCAACAATTTTTTCGTGGCATTCTAAACAGTTTTTCATGGCTTTTAAGTTATTATTTATTTTGTAAAACTAAATTTTATTTCTTCTTTGCTTTCTTCAAAATAGACATAAACATTTAATATTTTATCTCCAATTTTCTCATAAGTAATTCCGTCAAAATATAATTTATTATCTTCTATTTTTATGAAACGAAAAATTTCTGGTTTTTCACTTTCCCACGGTTTTAAGTCGCCGCTAAAATGTCTTATTTGCAATTGAATCGTTTTATCTTTTTCGATGATTTGACCAAATTCATAAAAAGAAACTTTGTTGTCACTTATCATTTTGAAGCTAAACATCATCGTTTTACCACTGGGTTCGTCCCAATTTTCTTGACAAATTCCGAAAGGAGAAGTGCCTTTCCAATTACCAGCCAACCATTTTACATCTTCTAAAGTTGCATTTGGTGAACCTTTTTCGTCATTGTATTGCAACGTATTTTGAGAAAAACCTATTGAAGTTATAAAAACCACAAAAAGTAATATGATTTTTTTGATCGTGTTAGTTTTCATAATAGTATGTTTAATTTCAAGTAAATATAAACTTTATTTTATAATTACAAACGACAACAAACATTTACAATCGATAGTAAATGAATAACTACCGAATAATAATTAGCACACATCACATCTTTGCACTGTCGAAATGAAACACTTTTAATTCTAAGTTAAATGATTACAACATATTTCAGTTCGTAAAAAAAATAAACAATACATTTTTAGATCATGCAAATTCACTAAATCTGTGTTTTTAAAAAATTATAATTAAGTATAACCTTTAAAATTTTACACGCCATTATGAAAAACAGAGTACAATTAATCGGACATGTTGGGCAAGACCCAGAAATCAAAAATTTAGAAAACGGTAAAGTAGCGAATTTATCTATTGCAACCCATGAAAATTACACCAATGCAAAAGGTGAGAAAGTGGAGCAAACTGAATGGCACAGAATCTCAGCTTGGGGAAAAACTGCCGATATTATTGAAAAATATGTAACCAAAGGAAAAGAAATTGCCGTTGAAGGAAAATTAACACATAGAAACTATGAAGATAAAGACGGAATTAAACGTTATGTTTCTGAAATTATCGTTTCCGAAATTCTTTTATTAAAAGGAAATAAATAATATTATATATAAACCAAATTTAAAATTACACGCCATTATGAAAAATTCAGTACAATTAATTGGACACGTTGGTCAAGAACCAGAAATTAAAAATTTAGAAGCAGGAAAAAAAGTTGCCAATATTTCCATTGCCACAAACGATACATATTACAAAGAAAATGGAGATAAAGTTGAAAAAACCGAATGGCACAAAGTAACGGCTTGGGGAAAATTAGCGGAATTAATTGAAAAATATGTTACTAAAGGTAAAGAAATTGCCATTGAAGGAAAATTAACGCATAGAAGTTACGATGATAAAGACGGAAATAAACGTTATATCACTGAAGTCATTGCGAATGAAATTTTATTATTAAGCAAGTAGCTATACTATGAAGGTTAAAGTGTTTTCTATCGGATTAGAAGCAGATATGTTGGAAAAAGATCAAATGGTATTGAATGAATTTTTAACAACTGTAACATTTAAAAAATCTAGTACACAATTTGTTGAAAAAGGAAATTATTGGTCCTTATTAGTACATTATGATGACAATGAGATAACAAATCCAGTGAGTTTGGAACGTATATCGTTTGAAGATTTAAGCACAAAAGACCAACAAGTTTATCTGTACTTAAAGGAATGGAGAACGACTAAAGCAGAAAAATTACAGCAAAAAAACTATATGATTTGTCATAATTCAGAACTGATTGACTTAGCAAGATTCAAGCCAAGTAACCTCGACGAATTAAAACAAATTAAAGGTTTCGGTCCGCAAAAAGCTGAAAAATTTGGAGATGATATTTTAGCCATTTTAAATGCCGTCTAACTTATAACTAAACAAGTAGAGTAACTGTTTTGTTGCTCTACTTGTTTTATAAGTTCATCAAGCGTTGAAATTCTTCAAAAAACAGGCCTAGATGATAGCCGTCAACTAAACCATGATGCACGTGCACAGACATAGACATGAATTTTTTGTCGTTTTCTGTAATCATTTTTCCAAATGAAAATTTTGGACAACTATCTGGAAATGTAAAACTTCTAGAATGTGAAATTGAAGTAAAATTGATCCAAGGTAAAGCCGAAAAGTGCACGATATTTTCATTGTAATCTCTAGTGAAAAGACCTGGTGTATTTTTTACTCGAGTGGCCTCAGTATTATAATTTTCAATAAATGTATTTAGGTTTTCATGGTATTCAATTTCTGAAAAACCAAAGGTTTTGTCTTCTCTTAATATTGTTGATGAAACATTTATGGTGTCGTAAATAAATACTTTTCCATCATGAATTCTATATCTAAAATTCTCTATAGTATTCACCGCTACTAATGTTTTATGCAGGTAATAAGCGAAAAAACTAACTCCTAATTCTTTAGATTTAGCATAAGCTTTTGTACAATCCAACTGAATGGTAGTCCCAAAAAAAGGTTCTTCAAATTTACTAAAAAACTCAAAGTGTTCTCTTCTATTCCAAGTTGATACATCTAATTCTTTTTTCATTTTTAGTTATAATATTTGAAAAATCTCATTTAAATCAGCAATCGCTTTAAAATTATCGTGTTGAATTTCGAAATCAATTTTTTCATATTCCCAAGTAGTATGATAAGGTATGTGAATTCCAGTTCCACCTATGTTTAAAACAGGTAAAACATCAGATTTTAACGAATTTCCAATCATTACAAAATCTTTTGGATCACATTCTAAACGCTTTAGCATTTTGGTGTAATCTATTTCCGTTTTATCACTCATCACTTCAATATGATGAAAATAATGACCCAAACCTGAATCGTGTAATTTTCTGTGTTGGTCTTTTAAATCGCCTTTTGTGGCTACCACTAATTTGTATTTACCTTTTAATTGTTCTAAAACAGCTGTAACATTAGGCATTAACTCAACTGGTTTTTCCAATAATTCTTTACCAATTGATATAATTTTTTCAATTACTGCTCCATTGATTTGATGGTTAGTCAACTCTAATGCTGCTTCAATCATAGAAAGTGTAAAGGCTTTAATTCCAAAACCATACAAAGGCAAATTCTTAACTTGGTGATTTAAAATCAACTGTAAAATTTCTTGTTTCGACGCAAAATCCTGAAACAATTCGCAAAATTTTGCTTGCGCTTCATCAAAATAAGGTTCGTTGTGCCAAAGCGTATCGTCAGCATCAAATGCGATTATTTTTTGTGTCATGATATTGGTCTTATGCAATTACAGCTCCATTACTCACACCATCCGTATCTGGATTAACGAAAACTAATTTTCCTTCTGGTGTATTCGTTAGTAAAAGCATGCCTTCGCTTTCTACACCGCGCAAAGCTCTTGGTGCTAAGTTGACTAAAACCGTAACTTTTTTCCCAATAACTTCTTCAGGTGTAAAATGTTCTGCAATTCCGGAAACGATTGTTCTTACATCAATTCCAGTATCGACTTTTAAAACCAATAATTTGTTGGCTTTTGGCATTTTCTCTGCTTCGATAATCGTTCCAATTCGTAAATCAATTTTTGCGAAATCTTCAAAAGAGGCTGTTTCTTTTTGCGGGGTTACCGTTGCGTTTTCTATTTGATTGGCTGTTTTTGTAGCTTCCAATTTGTCAATTTGTTTTTGAATTTCTACATCTTCAATTTGAGCGAATAATATTTCAGCTTGACCTATTTTATGATTTGGTTCCAATAAATCAGATTTAGAGGAAACATCATTCCAAGATGAAATAGTACTCTGTAAAATCTTACCTAATTTTTCAGAAGTGAAAGGTAAAAAAGGTTCGCATAAAATTTGTAAAGCTGTAGCTATTTGTAGCGCCACATACATTTGAGTTTTTACACGTTCTGGATTTTCTTTAACCATTTTCCATGGTTCTTCATCCGCTAAATATTTGTTTCCTAAACGCGCTACATTCATCAATTCTCCTAAAGCTTCTCTGAATCTATATCTTTCAATAGAACTTGCAATTACTGCTGGATAAGCTTTTAACTCCGCTAATGTTTGTATGTCTACTTCAGAAAATTCGTTTGGAGTTGGTACAATTCCGTCGTAATATTTATTCGTTAAAACGACAACACGGTTAATGAAATTTCCGAATATAGCAGCTAATTCATTATTATTTCTGGCTTGAAAATCTTTCCAAGTGAAATCGTTATCTTTTGTTTCTGGCGCATTCGCGGTTAATGCATAACGCAATGCATCTTGTTTTTCAGGGAAATCTTGTAAATATTCGTGTAACCAAACCGCCCAATTTTTAGAAGTTGAAAGTTTGTTTCCTTCTAAATTTAGGAATTCATTAGCGGGCACATTATCTGGTAAAATATAACTTCCTTCGGCTTTTAACATCGCAGGAAAAATGATACAATGGAATACAATATTGTCTTTTCCGATAAAGTGAACCAATTTTGTGTTTTCATCTTTCCAATACGGTTCCCAATCTTTTCCTTGTTTGGCCGCCCATTCTTTAGTTGATGAAATGTATCCAATTGGAGCATCAAACCAAACGTATAATTTTTTTCCTTCGGCACCTTCTACGGGAACATCAATTCCCCAATCTAAATCACGTGTAACGGCTCTTGGTTCTAAACCGCCATCAACCCATGACTTTACTTGTCCGTACACGTTAGGTTTCCAATCGTTTTTATGACCTTCTAAAATCCACTCTCTTAAGAAAGATTCGTACCTATTTAAAGGTAAAAACCAATGTTTTGTAGCTTTTAAAATCGGAGTTTCTCCAGTTATTGTACTTTTCGGATTAATTAAATCCGTTGCATTTAAAGTCGAACCACATTTCTCACATTGGTCGCCATACGCTTCTTCGTTCGCACATTTAGGACACGTTCCAGTTACGAAACGATCAGCTAAAAACTGATCGGCTTTGGCATCATATAGTTGTTCTGTAGTTTCTTCAATGAAATCTCCATTATCGTATAATTTTCTAAAAAATTCAGAAGCCGTTTTATGATGAATTTCAGAAGAAGTTCGCGAATAATTATCAAACGAAATTCCGAAATCAATAAACGATTTTCGGATAATTCCATCATATTTATCAATCACTTCTTGAGGTGTGATGCCTTCTTTTTTAGCTTTCATTGAAATCGCCACACCATGTTCGTCACTTCCGCAAATGAATGCCACATCTTTCCCTTGCAAACGCAAATATCTTGCATAAATATCTGAAGGAACATAAACACCTGCTAAATGACCAATGTGAATTGGACCGTTTGTATATGGCAAAGCCGCTGTGATGGTATATCTTTTTGGATCTTGTAACATTTGAAATAATATTTATTGCAAAAATAAGTTTTTACGGACTAATAGGCGAATTTATTTTGATTTTGTTTATTTTTGAATTCAAGATTTTTTAATAAAAAACTTAATGTTTAAATATTCACTAGTACTTTTCTTATCACTAATTTCATATTCACAAAATAAAATGAAAATTCCTCCTTATTTAAAAAAAGGCGACACCGTTGCTATAGTTTGTACTGCTCGTAAATTTTTTCCAGAAGATGCTAAACCCGCTATTGATTTACTAGAATCATGGGGTTTAAAAGTCAAATTAGGAAAAACAATTGGTTTAGACAGTTGTCAACTCGGCGGATCAGACGCCGAACGTGCGGCAGATTTTCAGGAGCAATTAGACAATGATAATATTAAAGCGATTTGGTGTGCACGTGGTGGTTACGGAACCGTTCGAATTATAGATTTGATAGATTTCTCGAAATTTAAAAAACAGCCAAAATGGGTAATGGGATTTAGTGATGTCACCGTTTTACATAGTCATATCAATACTTTGAACGTGGCGACTTTACATTCTATTATGCCTTTTACTGTGCCAAAAGCTCCAGAAGAAGTAAAACAAACTTTTAAAAATGCTCTTTTCGGAATTAAAAATTCTTACACTATTCCTTCCAAATCGTATGATAAAAAAGGAATGGCTCAAGGCGAATTAGTTGGAGGGAATCTATCAATCATTTACAGTTTATTAGGTTCAAAATCTTCTATTGATACAAAAGATAAAATACTTTTCATTGAAGATTTAGATGAATATTTATATCACGTAGATCGCATGCTACAAAATATGAAACGTAATGATTATTTTAAAAATGTTAAAGGAATTATTGTAGGAAGTATGCGAGACATGCACGATAATGAAATTCCTTTTGGTCAAAATGAAGTACAATTAATTACTGAAATTGCTAAAGATTTAAACATTCCAATTGCTTTCGAATTTTGTGCCGGACATCAAAAAGACAACAGAACTTTAGTTTTAGGAAGCCAAGTTTATTTTGAAGTCAATGAATCTGAAATCAAATTAACTTTTGAATAGGTATTGACACATCGACACATCGATAATTCAAATTTGAAATCATGGCAGCACACAACGAATTAGGAAAAATTGGCGAGGAATTAGCTGTTGATTTTCTTACAAAAAAAGGATATGATATTTTAGAAACAAATTGGGTTTTTCAGAAAGCGGAAGTAGATATTATCGCGCAAAAAGATAATATTTTAGCGGTTGTTGAAGTGAAAACAAGAAGCAGTATCACTTTTGGTTCGCCACAGGATTTCGTAAAACCAAAAAAAATAAAGCTATTAGTGAAAGCCATAAATGAATATGTGCTCGCAAACGATTTAGATTTAGATGTTCGATTTGATATTATTGCCATTCAAGTTAAAGGAAAAGAATCTGAAATAGAACATTTAGAAGAAGCTTTTTATTATTTTGACAATTAGTTTAAATTATAACAATTTGTTTATATATTTGTAGCTAACACACACACACTGAAAATATATGAAAACTGTAGCATCCGTTGTAGAAAAATACTTAAAAACAAAACCATTTTTATTAAGTTCTTTATCTGAAGGAATTATAAATTTAACTTCTTTAGCAAGAATTATCATGCCTGAAATTGAAATGCATCTTGGCAAAGATATCAAGCAAGGCGCAGTGGTTATGGCCTTAAAAAGAATTTCAGAAGAGTTAGACTTTAAAATTAGCAATAGAGTTGCTAAAGTACTTCAGAATTTAGGGGAAATTACAGTTCGATCGTCCCTTACCGATTACACTTTCGAAATTTCTGAAACATTATTGGAAAATCAATCCAAATTAATGTTTGAAATTAAAACAAACAAAAATGTATTTTATACCTCATCACGTGGTGTTAATGAAACAAATATTGTTGTAAGTTCGGAAGTTAATGCAATTGTGGAAGAATGCATGAAAAATGAAAAATTGTTAAGCAAAAACGAAAATTTATCTTCAATTACCATAAAACTTCCTCATGAAAATGTTTCAGTACCAGGAGTTTACTACTATATTTTTCAATCGTTAGCTTGGGAAGGAATTACAATAGACGAAGTAATTTCTACTAGCAATGAATTTACAATAATTGTAAATGAAAATCAAATTGACATTGCTTTTAGCGTCATAAAAGACTTAAAAAAATAACACCTTTTTTAATCAAACTCATTTAAGCCATAAAGAATTTCTTTCATTTTTGTACCGTTAATTTCTACAGGCTTATATGCAATATTAAACTTATCAATTGCAACATCTATATCTGTCTTTAGTTTTTTATATTCTAGAGGCAGTTTAGAATCGCATTGTTTTTCGTTTTCATAACTATTTAAAATCACTTTAAATTTTTCGTAGAATTTACCACCTTGATCAATAAAATTATTGTACAAAGTAATAAATTGTAACAACCTATCTATAGGAAATTCTAAATTCACTTGCATTTTATATTGTGCTTGTCCAGTAGTGGTTTTCATTTTAGATAAATATTCATCCATTTTAGAGGTCACATTCTCCCAATCATCATTGGTTCTACAAGCTTCTAATGTGGTAAAATAAGTAATTGGTTTCGTATAATCTTTAAAAAGAATTTCGATTTCACTTTTCATTTTCTCATTACTTTTTTGAAGAAATGCGGTTTCAAAATAAATCGTATTCAGATCATTTTGCATGCGAAGTGTAAAATCTAAAATACACTCAATATTAGCAAGTTCCTTTTCTTTTTCCTCTTTCGTTAAAGAAGAACTCAACATGTTTGTAAAAGTTTGGATGACTGAAACTATAGTATTAGTTCCTAAAACAGAAGTTAAATCGTAACCAGACTTCTTATCTTTTTTTGCAGCAACCAGATTTTTCATTTTTTCAAATTCTGGATATTGATTTGGATTCGCAATTTTGTTTATTTCACTAAAAGTCCGAATTGAAGCAAAATGATGATCCAAACTTAATACTTTCTCGTACAAAATTTTAATTATTTGTAAACCTTTAATGTATCTAATTTTAGAAATATCACTTGAGTTATCTGTAATTAATTGCTTAATTTCACTTTCCAACAAGTCTTTTGAAATAAGTAAATTAACCTTTTTTTTAGTATTCAGAGAAGTATGTAGCGTGTAGTTAATTTTGTCTAATTCAGCATGTTTTTGATATATTAAAACTTCATATTTTGAATTAACAACATTAATTTCTTTAAGCAATTCATTCAAAAGAGCATTTGGATCATTTAATACATCATTTGAAAAGGCAAAACCTGAAAAAAAAAGCAATAGAAAAGCCAGATTACGTTGTACCATAAGTTTAAATTTTAGTCGACATCTTTAACACTACAAAAGCGGTATTTTTCTCAAACTTAATTGGATAATTACCTGTTTTAATAATTGCGTTTTTAGAATTCAAATCTAAGGCATTACTACAATTTGGACTTAGTTCGTAATCATAATCCTGAGTAAATATAAATACTTCATTTTCAGAAAAATCTTCAATATTTTTTTTGAAAATATACTTTTGTTCCTCTAAAGACAATTCATTTAACGGTATAACCAACTGTAATTCTGTTTCTGATAATTTTACTAATGTAAACTTTGAAGAAATTGAAGTACCTTTAGAATTAATTTCTACTGTACATAAACTCAATCCTCCCTTACAATCTCTACCTCGAATGTCTGCATTTAATTTTGTTTCATTACTTTGTGCTGTAAGAAAAGAACTTATTAATAGTATTAAAGTGATACTTATATTTTTCATTTGTTTTGTTTTTGATTTTAAAAAAGCGGCAAATAAATTTACCGCTTTAAATAATTAACTAACTAATAGTAGATATGACAAACTAAACTTATTAAAAAAAAAGACCCATTTTTGTGTTTAATGGCTTATAAAAAATTATTGTTTTTGGCTTGGGTCTTTTTTTAAAGTATAAATTGAAAATTTAAATTAAGAATGAAATCTATTATTTAATTTCTGTCCAAGTAGAATCTCTTTCTTGTAGTATTTTTAAAATACCACTATAATGATTTTCCCCATAAACAATAACTAAATTCTCACTGGTATTTAGATAAATTTCACGAACAATTTTTTCATTTCTAAAGTCAAGAATTGATTTGTCTAACTTTTTTTTATCCAATTTCACATTGCTACATTTTGACATTTTATTAATTGGAGTATCATAATCACATTTTTCTAAAACAATTTCACCATTTTCAGCTTCATAATGAGCAATTATTTGTTGTAAAGTAACATCAACATTTTTAGATTTATTCTTATTAAAACCAAGCTCCATTTGATCTTTGGGTTGGTCAATTAATTTTTTCTTGTACTTTATTTTCTTAAAAACTGAATCTAATATTTCTAAGTATCCTTTATCATTTTCTGGAAGACCTGAAATCTTTCTAAATTTTTTTGAGGTTATAGAATCTTCTTCACCAGTAACTAATTCATAAAAGAAAAAATGATTTTGCTTATCTAGAGAGTCAATTTTAGCTCTTACATCATCATAAAAACTCTCAGTACCAATATGTTTCATTGGAATAAAAACTATTTTTTTATTTGCATTTGAAATAATTTTAATTTTTACTTCATCATCGTAAACACCTACTTTTTCAAGTGCTTTATTGATTAAAAAAGATTTACATCCAAATAGTAAAAATGATAACGATAGTAAAAAAAGTTTTTTCATGCTATTAATTATTATTAAATTAATTTATTAAAATGTTTAACTTGTCTTTCTTTAGACTAACACAAGTAAAAAGATTCATTTATAGTTTATCTTTTCGAAAGATTTTTTACGAAAGTAACAATCGCCTCAACAATAGCATCTAAAATTACATCACCAGCTTCTTCACCAAACACAGTTTGTAAATGACATCTAAAACAAAAAAAGCAACATCTAAAATTTGAATTGTTTACAACTGTACTATTAAAAGCATTTACATTTTTAGTTACATCTGATTTTATTCCGAATATACTCCCTTCTGATAAAGATGGATTTTCTTTTAAGTATTTAAAAACGTTGCCAATTTCTAAGCCATTATAAGTTTGAACTATTTTATCATCAGAAACTTTCTCTAACATAAAAGTATAAGCAACTTTTAAAACGTCATGTCCAACATTTGTAATTTTTCCCTGAGGATTGTAAGGTCCAGTAACATTTTTGATAAACTCCTCAAAACTTTTCGACTCATTAAAAGCAGGTTGTAATGTGTTTTTAAACTCCACCATTACTTTTGCAGAATATAATCTGGCTTCTTCATTAGAAATCTTTTGAGCATTTCCACTTACACTCATCATAACTGTGGCAATTAAGCCAAATAACATTTTTTTCATTACATTTGTATTTTTAAGATTAATTGCAGTCAGCTTTAGTACGCCAATACTAGTTAAAAGTTTGACTGCTTTTTTATAGTTGGTAATTTCAATATTAAAAGCAAAGCCAACTTTTTCTTTACTTCTAATAATCAGTTTTTAAGAATCTGACACTTCTATTGTTCATCAATTTGTACTTGCAAGTTTTTGATTTCAGAACATTGCAAAGAAATGAGAATTTTAATATTACATGCAAATGTTAGTGTGGTAAATTCGGGAATTTCGGTACTTATATTCCCGAATTTTTAAAAAGATAATATGTAAATAATTGATTTTTAAAATGTTAATAAATGTTAAATTTTATTAATATTTTCACAATAAAATTATTAATTTTGATATTTACTTCTATAAAGATTCAAAATGAGCAAATTTCTTAAGATCGTATTATTTTATTTTATTTTTTTACCTATCACAATTTTATCACAGAACGTAAAACACAAATTAGATTATAAATCTTTTGATGAATTATGGATATCTTTTTTTGAAAATGATAAAACAAACAGAATAAAATATGCAGAAACTTATCTCAAAAAAGCAAAAAAAGAAAATTTGGATCTTGAAATCGGCAGAGGATTATACTTATATGCATACAATTGTCTTGAAATAAATAACTCTAAAGCAGTTTATTATTATAATAAATCTTTAAAATTTGCAAAAAAAAGTAAAGACAACAATATTATTGTAAAAATATATTTTGACATTTCTGGAATTAAAAGTAGACAATTTAAATATAAAGAAGCAATAGACAATCTTATTTTAGCTGAAAAATATAACAATGACTCGGATTATGAATATATCATAAAATTAAATATTGCAATAATTAAATCTGAAAACTTAGGTGAGATTGAACAAGCTTTAAAATTATACAAAAAATGTCATAATTATTATATATCAAAAGGAGTAAGACTTACCAAATATAACGGATATTACAAAGAAATTTTGTTTGATATAGCAGACGCCTATAAAGCTAAAAAAGCAATTGATTCTTCTTCTTTTTATAATAAACTTGGATACGAAGAAGCAAAATATAGCAATGATGAAGAAATGTTAAGTTTATTCATACTCAATGAAGGTGCAAATCAAGTCATTAAAAAAAATTATACTGCAGCTTTTGATAGTGTAATGAAAGCACTACCAGTATTAAAAAAATTTAATAATCAAAGTAACATTTTAGCAAGTTATTTCTACTTAGGAAAAATACATGAAGGTTTAGGGAACAAAAAAAAAGCAGTAGAAAATTTTAAAAAGGTAGATTCTTTATATGAAAAAAATAAAGATATAACACCAGAGTTTATTAGCGGGTATCATTATTTAATTTCATATTACAAAAGTAATGGTGATAATGTTAATCAATTAAAATATATAAACTCTTTAATGAAAATTGACAGTACTTTCCAAAAAAACTATAAAGAAATTTATAAAACCATACAAGAAAAATATGAAATTCCAATTTTATTTAAAGAAAAAGAAAAACTCATTAACAATCTAGAACAGAAAAGTCTATTATTTTATATTAGTTTTTTTTTATTGATTGCACTTGTTGTTTTTTTAGTTTACAAACAATTTAAATTAAAAAAGCTATATAAAAATAGATATAAGGAAATCATGGATACAGACTCCGAAAAAAACAAAATACTTTTTGATTCAAACAAAGAAAAATCTTTAAATAATACTGGAATATCTCAAGATATTGTTTTACAGATATTGGAAAAACTTGATCATTTCGAAAAAACAAAAGGATTTTTAAATTCAAATATTTCAATAAATTTATTATCAATTGAATTCAACACAAACACAAAATATTTATCTAAAATCATTAATGAGTATAAAGAAAAATCTTTCATTAATTATATAAATGATTTAAGAATTGAATATTCTTTGAAGCAATTAAAATCAAACCCTATTTTAAGAAAATATACCATAACTGCTTTAACTAAAGAGTTTGGATTTAATAGTTCTGAATCTTTCACATCAGCATTTTATAAAAAAACTAAAATTAAACCAACATTCTTCATAAAAGAACTAAATAAAAATACGTCTGATTTTCAATAATTTATTTTTATTTAAACTTCGAAATTCGTGAATTTCGTGAAATTCTGTTTTATTTATAAATTTTATTAGTAATTAACTTTATACTTTTGAATCTGTAATTAAAATTAATATTATGAAACAAATTAAAAACAAAAAATTTTCAATAGAAAAATTTGAAGTAGCAAAACTAGAAAATTACAAAAAAATTACTGGCGGAACAGGAGTAGGTGGAGATCCAGAGACTGTAACTAGAACAAGTAATGATTGTTCCAACAAACCAAACTGTAAAGATAAAACAACAGTAGGTGATGTTCCAGTAAGACCGACAACAATTTAAAAACTTTTCAGTTACTAAATTACATGAAACACTTACTTTTTTTTATCATTATTTTTTGTACAAGTTGTAAAACTTTAGAGAAAAACAATTATGATAATTGGTACTATTTAGATTTTCAAAAAGACAAAATCCCGGGTATTTCTTTAAATAAATGGTATGCAGAAATTAAAGATAAAAAAGTAAAACAAAAAGAAATTATTGTTGCTGTACTTGATACTCAAATAGACATTTCTCATGAAGATTTAAAAGACCAATTATGGATAAACAAAAAAGAAATTCCTGATAATTATATTGATGATGATAAAAATGGATTTATAGATGATATAAATGGTTGGAATTTTTTAGGAACTAAAAGTAGTAACTATATTGTCTGGACAAACTTTGAATATATCAGATTTATAAGAAAGTGGAAATCAAGTTTTGAAAATAAAACAGAATCTGAAATTGATTCTAAAAACTTGAAGAATTTTAAAATTTATAATTGGTCAAAAAAAATGCAAGAATATTATCTTAATTTTTACAAAACTAAAATTAACACTTTTAGCTTTATATCTAAGATGTACCCTAGAGCTAAAGACACATTAAAACATTACTTCCCTAACGAAAATTATAGTATTATACAATTAGACAGTATGTATGAAAGATATAAACTAAATGACAAAACTTTTAAACAACGTATGTTTGATTTAGATGACGATTTTGGTGCTTTAATAGAATATACTTCAATTGCACATTCATACAATATTAAATCTGTTTATGAAATAAAAAACAAAATTATACAATTTGACTCTATCATAAATAAAAATTTAAATTTAGATTATAACGAAAGAGTTTATATTGATGAAAATAATCAAAAATTTGATAACAATTATGGCACCAATAAACTAAATATGAATATAAAAAACATTAGAAGTTTAAATTATCATAGTACGAAAGTTTCTGGTATAATTGCATCAAATAGAAACAATAAAAGAGGAACA
The DNA here is from genome assembly GCF_011392115.1 of Flavobacterium difficile. GTDB lineage: Bacteria > Bacteroidota > Bacteroidia > Flavobacteriales > Flavobacteriaceae > Flavobacterium > Flavobacterium difficile. The sequence continues at coordinate 59,590 of NZ_JAAJBT010000001.1, read as the reverse complement.
AAAGGTTTTTCGAATCAAATTAAAATAATGCCACTAGTAATTTCAGCTTCTGGAGATGAACATGACAAAGATATAGCTAATGCAATTTATTATGCTGTAGATAATGGGGCTAAAGTTATTAATATGTCTTTTGGTAAAGAAATCACATTAGAAAAAGAATGGGTAAATGACGCCATTAAGTACGCAGAAAAAAATAATGTATTAATAATACATGCTGCAGGTAACGAAGCTTTAAACACTGATAAATTCCAAGATTATCCTGATGACTATGACTTTGAAAAAAAAGAAGAAATATGTAATAACTTTATTTCAGTAGGATCTATTTCCGAAAAAACAGATAGTTTATTTGCATCAACATTTTCAAACTATGGAAAAGTAAACGTTGATATTTTTGCTCCTGGTGAAAATATTTACACTTGTATTCCAAACAATAAATACGAATTGGACAGTGGTACTTCACTAGCCGCACCAATGGTCTCTGGAACTGCTGCACTCATTTGGTTGTATTACCCTAAACTAACTGCTAAACAAGTAAAAGATATCATCTTAGAATCAAGTGTAAAATATGATTTAGATGTTATTGTTCCTGGAACTACAGATAAAAAAGTAAAATTTTCTGAACTATCAAAATCAGGTGGTGTACTTAATGCATACAACGCCATGCTATTAGCCGAAAAAGTAAGTAAACAGAATCAAAATGAAACCAAACTCAATTAACTGTTTCGATACTTTTGTTTTGCGAACACCATTATATCCTATTCATTTTTATACCAATTTGCTTAATGAATATTCAACAGAAAAATTATTAAATGCATACAGAGAAAAATTTGTTAAAGAAGCCATACAAATTGCTTCTCCTGAACTAATATCACAATTTGATAAACTCATTAAGAATCCAGAAGGTTTTTCAACTAATAAAAAAATTAAACTAGAACTAGCCTTGTTAAAATATATTGCAAGGCTTTCTTCTAGAGCTACTCCATTCGGAATTTTTGCTGGTTGCACTACTGGTAAACTAACTAACACAACAACTATTGCGCTTGATGCAATTGAAAAACATGAAGTTTATACGCAATTTGACATGCAGTATTGGATCAACTTACTTCAAGATATTTCTAAGAAAAAAGAAATTCTAAAGGAATTAGTTTACTATCCAAATTCTTCTCTTTATAAAATCGCTAATTTTTACAGATATATAGAATACCAACACGTAAATAAAAAAAGAGAACATAAATTATCTTCTTTTAAAAGTAATGAAATTTTAGAAACTATTATAAATGCTACAAAATTAGGACTTCATTTCAACGAGATACTGAATTTAATTATCAAAGATGAAACCGAAATAAGTGAAGCAGAAGAATTCTTATTAGAACTAATTGATAATCAAATTTTGGTAAACGAAATTGATGCCTGTGTAACTGGAGATTTAGAAAGTAAAAGAGTAATGACAATTCTCGATAAAATTTCAAACTTTACTGTAGAATATGGAATTCTTGAAGAAATATCATCTCAAATAGAAAAAAGATGTTTAATTACAAATTCTGCAACTACTTTCCTTAATGTAAAAAATTTAATTGAAAAATTTGAGACTCCTTTTGAGGAAAAATATATTCTTCAAACAGATTTGTATAAAAAAACAAAAACTTCAACTTTAAATAAAAACATAAGTAATAAAGTAACGAAAGCTTTAAAATTTTTAAGTAAAATTAGAAAAAATAGAGAAAACAGTAATTTAACAGAATTTAAAAAAACCTTTCAAAGAAGATACGAAACCAGAGAAATGCCTCTTTCAATTGTATTAGATTCAGAATTAGGAATTGGTTATCTGCAAAATAATTACTCAAATGACTCACATCCCATATTAGACTCATTTTCTTTTCAAAACATTAATGACACAATTATTTTGTCGGAAAATTGGACGAAAATTGACTATATTTTAGAAAAAAAATTAAAAAAAGCAATTTCAAATTCAGATAGTGAAATAATTTTAACAGAAAAAGATTTCGATTTTAACGAAAGTGAAATACAAAATATTCCAGATACTTTTTCCGTGCTTATTGAAGTTATCTTAGAAAATGAAAATGAAATCATTTCGATAGAATCTTCCGGAAATTATAGCGCCGCAAAACTAATTGGAAGATTTTGTAATGGAGATGAAGCGATTCATAATTTAGCAAAAGAAATTGTTCAAAAAGAAACAACGCTTAATTCAAATAAAATTTTAGCTGAAATTGTTCATCTACCTCAGTCAAGAACCGGAAACATTTTACGTAGACCAAACTTAAGAACATACGAAATTCCGTATTTAGCAAATAGTCTGGTAGCAAAAAAAAATCAAATAAATAGTGAAGATTTGTATTTAAGTATAAAAAACAACGCTGTTGTTTTAACATCAAAAGCATTTCAAAAAGAAATTATTCCATGTTTATCAAATGCTCATAATTATTCCCATAACTCAATTCCTGTTTATCATTTTCTATCGGATTTACAAGGACAAACCAAACAGTTACTCCCGAGTTTCAGTTGGGGCATTTTAGAAAATCATTACAATTATTTTCCGAGAGTTTCTTATTCAAACGTTATCATATCCAAAGCAAAATGGATTATTGAGTACAAAGAAGTAGAACGTTTTACAAAAATTAACGATATAAAAAAGGCTTTTCCTGATTTTATAACATGGAAAAACAACAAAAAAATGCCGAAATATGTCAACATAGTAAACGGCGACAATACTCTTTTAATTGACATAGAACTTGAAATTGGTTTCACAATTTTTTTAAACTCTATCAAACCAAAATCTAAAATTATTCTAGAAGAATTTTTATTCGCAAATAATTCTCCTGTGAAAGATGTTGACAATAATTCTTTCGCAAATCAATTTATATTATCTTTTTATCAATCAAAAAATGAGTAGAATATTAAGTTTAGGCAGTGAATGGATTTATTTTAAATTATATTCTGGCTATAAAACAGCAGATATCATTCTTCTTAACTTTCTGAAAGAAAAAATTGAAGAATTACTTACCCAAAAAATAATAAAAAAATGGTTTTTTATAAGATATAATGACACCGACAGTCATTTAAGAATTCGTTTCCAGCTTCTTAATTCAGATGATGTTTCTTATGTTATTAAAGAATTACATCCCATTTTTAATGAATTATTAGCAATTAATTTTGTTTGGAAAATTCAAAGCGACACGTATTTAAGAGAAATTGAACGCTATGGTTTGGAAACTATGGAAGATTCTGAACAACTTTTTTATTTTGATAGTAAAATGATAATGAACTATTTAAACATAAAAAATAATTTTAAAAACGAAACTGTTCAACTTCTCTTTAGTTTACTTGCTATCGATTCATTTTTAAATAGTTTTTCTTTATCAATTGATGAAAAATTTATTTTACTTTACGATATGCAACAAAGCTTTAAAAATGAGTTTAAGGCTACTAAAGTTTTGAGAAGTGAGCTTGATATTCATTATAGAAGTTTAGAATGTGACATTTTAGATTCTTTTAGTAAAAATTTAAACTCCAATTTACATGCACTTTATACAACAATATATGAAAAAGAAATACAAATAAAACCAATTGCTGAGACCTTGAAAAAGAAACTTCAAATTAACATGAATTCCTTTTTATCAAGCCATATTCATATGATGATAAATCGGCAATTCACCTCTCGTCAAAGACAATACGAAACTGTAATTTATGACCATTTATACCGTTATTATAAAACTTGCCGCTTCAGCAAAAAAACAACTTCAAGCTTAAAATTAGAAGAAATTGAAAGCTAATACTTAGTTTTTTCACTAATACCTTCATAAAAAAAGAACGATAAGTGTTGTACCTATCGTTCTTTGAAAATTATATTTAAATTTAAAATTTAATTAATTCCGTGATCTTTCATTACTTTATTTAAGTTTTTAACTAACGCAAACATTAAAAGTGTAGCAAATAATAACAATCCGAAATTTACCCAAAAGAAATTGGCTTTATCTTCATAAGTATCCCACATACTCGCTAAAACTCCCGATAATTTATTTCCAATGGAAGTTGCCAAAAACCATCCACCCATCATTAAAGCTGTAATGTTTTTTGGAGATAGTTTGGAAACAATAGACAATCCCATCGGACTTAAAAAGAGCTCCCCGATTGTAATTACACCATAATTCGCAACTAACCACCAAACAGATACTTTTTCGGTTCCATTATTTCCAATATGAACAGCGGCTACCATTACTAAAACAGATAAAGCAGAAATTAATAATCCAAAGGCAATTTTAGTTGGTGTGGTAGGTTCTTTCTTTCTACTTCTCAAATAAGTAAAAAAAGCGACAACTAGTGGAGTTAAAATAATTACCCAACCCGGATTTATAGATTGACTGATACTAGTAGCCCAAACCGAAATGGTTTCGCCTTCTTTAGGTAAAGTTTCTTTTGCAGAGTTTCTAAAATAAACAGGATAATCTATAACTTTTTTAACTTCACCATTTTCTTTTTGAAGTCGGAAACTGGAATCGTATAATTCTGTAGAATCTTTAGAATATTTTACTTCTTTAGATTGTACTAATTTTTTAAATACTTGTTCAGTTGTACCGGTAACTTGTCTATCTGTATATCTATCTGCCCAAGTTGTTAACGCCGAACCATTTAATTTAAAGACAGCCCAAAATAATATAACTACGGCAAAAATGGAAAGCAACGCTCCAATTGGTTTTTTCTCTTCAGTTTTCGCTTTAAAATATAAACTTCCATAAAAATATACTACCGGAATACAAGCAAATATAAACGCATCAGTACTATCTGAACCAAAAATTGCACTATCTAAATTTACATCAGAAGCTACGCCTTTTAATAACCAACCAATAATTCCAAATATTACCGAAGGAACTAAAATGTAAAGAACGATTTTAGAAAAAGGCATATCTCCTTCTTGAATTCCTTTTTTATCTGTTTTATTTCCGTAATGTTTGGTTCCTAATAAAAATACAAGTACTCCAATAAACATTCCTAAACCAGCGGCCATAAAGGCATATTGCCAACCTAATAAAATTTGCAATGCAGCACCAAAAAAGTTACAAATGAACGCACCTACATTAATTCCCATATAGAAAATATTATAGCCTTCATCTTTCTTAGCCAAATATTTTTCTTCATTATAAAAGTTACCTAATAAAGTTGAAATATTAGGCTTAAAAAATCCATTTCCAATGATAACAAGAGTCATCGCAACATATAGCATCGGTAAATTATGAATTCCCATCATAAAATATCCGGCACCCATCATTATTCCACCTAGTACAATAGATTTTTTATATCCTAAATATCTATCTGCCACTAAACCTCCAATAAAAGGAGTAAGAAAAACTAATGCAATGAAAGTTCCATATAAATCAGCGGCTTCCTTTTCTGTCATGGCAAAGCCTGATTTTACATCTTTAAGATATAGCGTAAAAATTCCAATCATTAGATAATAACCGAAACGTTCCCACATTTCAGACAAGAACAAGTAAGGCAATGCTTTTGGGTGTGACTTCCACATAATATTTTTGATTTATTAATTATAAAAAAAAGCCCCGATTACTTCGAGGCTTGAAAGATATAAAAATATTTTGATTTGTGCTACTTATACTCCGTTCATCATTTTTTGTAATCGTGGAGAAATAATAGCTAAAATAACTGCAGCTATTCCACATAATATTACAAATACCATAAAAAACTCGAATAAATTTTGGATACTAAAACCTGCAAAAGTTTTATGTTCGCATTTAATAAGTTCTTCAGATTTGATTTTGTTTAAATCTTCATCTGAAGGGTACTTTAATTTTGATAAATCTGTTTTGAATGTCTCTTTTGATTTTGATTCTTTTTGTTTACTTTCAAAATCTTTTTTCTGATTTTCAATAATTTTTGCGTTTTCAGACATTATTTTTTTCATGCTTTTTTGGAAAACTTTATCCTCTCCAAAACTTGTTTCAACAACATTTGCTTGAGCTAATAAAAACAATTCTTTGGAAGTAGGTTCGTACGTTTTATCTAATACTTTTTGCAGATCAATACTTTGTTCGGCTGCTGCTAAAAATTTGTCGCCTGTAGCAGGCATGATAGCACCCAAAGAACCAGCTAATGCATAACCTGCTGCATTTGCAATAAAAAATACGCCATATAATAAAGAAGCAAATCGTTTTGGAGCTAATTTACCAACTAATGACAAACCAATTGGCGATAAACATAATTCACCCATAGTTTGAATAAAATATAATAAGACTAACCACTTGATCGCTAATAATCCAGAATTCCCTAAATCTTTCACATTATAAGCAATAATTAAATAACTTATTGCGATTAACGCTAATCCCATGGCTTGCTTCATTGGAGATACTGGTTCTTTATCTTTGGCTCTTAATTTATCCCACATTAAACTAAAAGGCACAGCTAAAATTACAACGAAAAGGCCGTTAAAAATTTGAACCATTGAAGCTGGCATTTCCCAACCAAACAAGAAAGTTCTATCTGTTTGATTAGAAGCGATAAAGGTTAATGAAGATCCTGCTTGTTCAAAAGCAGCCCAAAAGAAAATAATAAAAAAAGAAACAATGTATATTACCCAAATTCTTTCTCTTTCAATTTTATTTTCTGCAGAACTCATAATTAAGAAAGCTAGTGAAATTCCTGCAGCATAGATAATTGGATAGATAATCCCTTTTACTAAAGTTCCTATTTCAAAATTACTAAATCCAATTTCAGAAACTAACAAATATCTGAAAGTAAAAAATAAAATCACAAACAATACTGCTGCAATACCAATGGATTTGCTTGAAAATTTAGCTTGTTCTTCTACTTCTCCATTTGCACTATTTTTATTTGGTTTAGCGCCAATTGGAAGTCCTTCTGGAGAAATAACATATTTATCTTTTAAAAAGAAAAACACTAAAGTTCCAAGAACCATTGCAACACCCGCCATTAAATATCCCCATTTGAATACTGTTGGATCTTGAACACCATTTACTTTTACGTCAGCAAAAAGCGGTACAAAATACTGACTAAGTAACGCGCCAATATTAATTCCCATGTAAAAGATTGTAAAGGCCGAATCTAATTTACTTTTCTCTTGAGGTGGATACAAACTTCCAACCATTGATGAAATATTTGGTTTAAAAAAACCGTTTCCAAAAATAATTACAAACAATCCTAACCAGAACATTCCTTTAGAAAAATCTAAGTTACTATCATAAATAGTAGCACTGTAAAATAAGGAAAATTGCCCTATAGCCATAAGAATACCACCTAACATGATACAACTTCTATTTCCTAAATATTTATCAGAGATAAAACCACCTAAAAGAGGTGTTAGATAACAAAGGGCTAAAAAACCTCCGTATATAATTGATGCATTTGATTCTCCTAACATTAAGGCATTTACCATGAATAATGTTAAAATTGCTCGCATTCCGTAGAAATTGAAACGCTCCCACATTTCTGTTCCAAATAATACCCAAAGTCCTTTTGGATGTCCTTGTTTAACTGTTTCGCTCATTTGTTTTTAATTTATTTGTAATATTGGTTAGTTTATAGTTTTTCTAAAATAAAGTTAGTCATTTTGGTATATAACTGTAAGCGTGTTTTACCACCTGAAATTCCGTGGTTTTTATCTGGATAAATAGCCCAATCGAACTGTTTGTTGGCTTGTACTAAAGCTTCAACCATTTTCATAGTGTTTTGAACGTGTACATTATCATCTGCTGTCCCATGAACTAATAAAAAGTTTCCTTTTAATTTATTTACGTGTGTAATTGGCGAATTGTTATCATACCCACTTGCATTTTCTTTTGGTGTTTGCATGTATCTTTCTGTATAAATACTGTCGTAATACCTCCAAGAAGTAACTGGTGCAACTGCTATGGCTGATTTAAAAACATCTGCACCTTGAAAAATACAATTAGAAGCCATAAATCCACCATAAGACCAACCAAAAATTCCGATTCTTGATTTGTCAACATAAGTGTATTTTCCAAAAACTTTTGCAGCATCAATTTGATCTTCTACTTCATATTTCCCTAATTCTTTTTGTGTACATTTTTTAAATTCTGCACCTTTAAAACCTGTTCCTCTTCCGTCTACACATGCAACTATATAGCCTTTTTGTGCTAACATCATAAACCAATAATCATTAATCCCATTCCAAGTATTGGCTACTTGTTGTGAACCTGGACCAGAATATTGAAACATAAATACTGGATATTTTTTTGTAGGATCAAAATCTTTAGGCTTAATCATCCAAGTATTTAAAACATGTCCTTTTTCAGTGGTGATAGTTGAGAATTCTTTTGGAGATACATTGTACTTAGCTAACTTTTCCTCTACCGCTTCGTTAGATTGAATTTTCTTAATTTCTTTTGAAGTTTTAGAATCATTTAAAGAATAATATGGCGCTGAAGTTGCACTAGAATAAGTATTGATAAAATATTGGAAGTTCGGACTAAAAGTAGCATTATTAGTTCCTGTTTTTACTGATAATCTTTTTTTAGATTTTCCATCAATTGAAATTGAATAAACATCTCTATTAATTGAACCATTTTCAACCGACTGGTAATAAATTGTTTTGTTTTTTTCGTCGAAACCGTAATAGGCAGTAACTTCCCATTTTCCTTTTGTAATTTGATTTTTCAGCTTTCCAGATTTATCATAATGATAAATGTGATTGAAACCGTCTTTTTCAGAAGTCCAAATAAAACTGTTATCTTTTAAGAATGTTAAGTTATCCGTAACATCAACATAAGCCTTGTCTTTTTCGTTTAAAACGACTTTTTTAGCTCCAGAATTCCCATCTATAAATAACAAATCTAAATTATCTTGATGGCGATTTAACACTTGAGCACTTAAAACATTCGCGTCATTTGTCCATTTTAATCTTGCGATATAAAAATCACTATACGTACTTAAATCTATTTTTTGAGTTTTAGAGGAAGTTACCTCGTAAATATGCAAAGAAACCTCAGCATTTTTTTCACCAGCTTTTGGATATTTGAAAACAGTTTGTGTGGGATAATCACCTTTCAAATACATGTCCATTGAAAATTCTGGAACATGGGTTTCATCAAAACGGATGTAACCTATTTTGGTACTGTTTGCGTTCCAATCGAAAGCACGAACAAAAGCAAACTCCTCTTCATAAACCCAATCTGTAATACCATTAATTACGAAATTTTTCTTTCCATCAGTAGTAATTTGAGTTTCCTTATTGGTTAGAAAATCGAAAACATATAAATTGTTTTCAAAAGCATAAGCCACTTTTGTGCCATCAGGTGAAAAAGTAGGTTCTTGAATGGCTTTCTCAGTAAATTTTGATAATTTTTTTGAAGCAATATCAAAAACAAAGTAATTCGCTGTAAATGAACGTCTAAAAATCTGACTGGAATTGGTAGCAATTAAAATCTTTTTTTCTGCATGGTCAAACGTATAGCTATCAATTGACTCTAAAACTTTAAAATCTTTAGTATCAATTAAAGTTGCTGTCTTAGTTAATGTAGCATAATCATACAAATCTATCTGTTGGGTTCGAGCAGCTCGATCTGTATTTAAAATCGTATATTGATTGGAATTTTTCATGGCATTTAATTCATTCATGCCTTTGGTTCTGAAAGCGCCGCTCCAGATTTCTTCTAAAGTTAGTTTTTCTTGTGCAACTACTGATATAGAAGTTGTTAGTAAAAGTACAGCTACTAATATTCTTTTTTTCATGTATTTTGATTGTAATTAACCCCCAATTTTAGTGAAAATTTACGACATATCCATAAAAAAGACTCATATTTTGAATTTTAACATTTTTTTTATACATTTATCAGTTCAACACTCACAAAACTAAATGACCCAATTTTATAAATATATTCTTCACCTGTTTTTAATTTTTCTGGTACAATTTACTGTGGCCCAAGAATTTAAATTTGATGTCATAAACCACGAAAAAGGTTTGTTCTCATCAAGTGTCAATAAAATTTATAAAGACAGCAGAGGTTTACTATGGGTAGGTGGCGATGGGGCTGGATTATTTAGTTATAATGGTAATGAATTTAAAAACTATAACAAAATAAATAAACATGAAAATTTATTTATTAAAGACATCATTGAAAACGACAAAAAACAGCTTGTTTTATCCTCGGATTTTGTTGGAATTTTATTTTTCGAAGGGTCAAAATTCATAAAAGTTACAAGATTAACCAGGACTGACACTGAAACTCCAACACATATTGCAAAGTTTTCTAAAACAAAAAAAGGAATAGTTGGATTTAGCACGCTCAACATTTACTTCATTGATAAAAACAACATAGTTACACAAAAGAAAGACTTAAAAAAACTATCAATTTCTGAAATAACTGCAGCAGAAACTATCAATGAGAACACGATTTTATTAGCCACAAATGTAGGTTTATTTCGATACGATATTCAAAAAAACAGCATTCATCGTGTTACTGAATTTAAAAATCAGGTTACTATATGTAAAGGATTACAAAACACAGTTTTAGTGGCTGACCTTGAAGGAAACATTTTCAAAACCACTTTTAAATCGAACATTTTACATCAAAAAAAATTGATGGCTACCATAAAATCTAAAAATGGTGGCGTTTTTGGAATTACAAACATTTTACAAAATTTAAATGGAAATATTTGGTTTACAGGAAACAAAGAAACCGGTATAGGCATTTTATATGACGAAAATAATTATACTGTTTTAGACCAAAAAAACGGTGTGCCATCCGCAGAATATTTATGCATTTTATCTGATAATGGTATTGTAAATATTGGGACCGATTATTTAGGTTTTTTTCAATTTGGCAAACAAAGCTTTATTAAGTATAATGCTACACCTGAATTAAATAGTCCTTACTTATTTAATATAATCGATGTAAAAGACAAACTTTACATTGTAGCTGACAAAAAAGGAATTCTTGAATTTGACAATTCTAACCTAACCGACTTAGAATATAACAAAACAATTCCTACTACTGAACGAATTGCTGAACTATACAAAAATAACGAAAACACACTTTTTACAGCCTCTAAAAGCGGAATTTCGGCCTATGACGGAAAAAAATTAAATGTAAAATTTAACCAACCAACTAATTGCATTTATCAAGACCCCACAAGTAAAAATTACATAATTGGTACACCGGGTAAAGGTATTTATGTTTTAGATGAATCCTTTAAAATTACTGATCAATACATTAATAAGAAATCAAATATTGTTTACATTTATTCGATACAACCCTATCAAAAAAATCAATATTTAATTGCTACAAATACAGGTGTTATTTTATTTGAATACAGAAACAAAAAATTAAATTATGTAAAATTAATTACTGATAAATTTACTTTTTTAAAATGTAAAGACCAATACGGCACTTTTTGGTATTCGTCTGAAAACTCAATAATTTCAATTAACAACAGACTTGAGGTTAAAAGTTTTTCAACAACAGACGGCTTGTCTTCTACTCTAATTTATAGTTTAAATTCATTTAAAGAATATTTATATGTAGGCTCTAATAAAGGAATCGATAAAATTGAAATCACTAAAAATGGTGCCATTAATAAAATCGAAGCATTAAATAATACCAACGGTTTTGATGGTTTAGAAACCAACTTCAATTCTGGTTATGTAGACAAATATGGTAATGTATATTTTGGAACCATCAAAGGTTTATACAAATACATCACTTATGTTTATCCTAAAAACAACAACAAAAACAATTTAAAAATAACGTCTTTATCTGTATTTAACGACGAATATATTAAAGACAACTATTGGTTTAATGTGCCAAAACAAAATTATCAGTTTGAAAGCAATCAGAATTTTTTAACCTTTAAAATAGGCCAATCTACTAGTGAAGTTAATAAAAAAATACACTACTCCTACAAATTAGAAAACTACAATAAACAGTGGAGCCAACCACAATCTGACAATGAAATTTCTTTCAACAATTTATCTCCTGGCTACTACATCTTAAAAATTAGAGAAGCCGATTTATTTTCTAACCATTTAGGCGTTATTTCAACGTATTCGTTTTCTATAAAAGAACCTTTTTATGCTACTTGGTGGTTTTTTTCCATATTAGCACTTATTTTCGGTGGAATATTAAATTTCGCATTTCAGAAATCATTAAAATTTAATAAAGAATATGTAAAATCACTTTCAGATAACAACTTTATTGAGTACAAAAGAAACTATTTATTATATTATGGAATAATTGTAATTGTAACAGGTGCTTTCTATTTTTTACTAAAAATCTTAAATGAAAACGAACTTATAACCCGAATACTTTTTGGTTCTTCCTGCTTAATCATGTATTTTTTATCTAATTACAGTATAGTACTTAAAAATTTAAAATACATTTTTATAAGTTACTTTGTTTTACTTACAGCTATCTGTTTCCAAAAACTTTCATTAAACTCTATTCCAACCTATGTAACTATAGAATTTTTAATGATTTTATTTTTTGCCTATAATGTATTTGATAAATTTAAAACATACATTATTTTTTCAACACTAATTTTATTTGCACTATTTGTCTTATTCTTTAAAATTAAAACGAATAGAGACATATTTTTAATTCTAATTATTGCTAATGTAATCATCTTAATTATTAACTTTTCTCGACGCTCTTACTTATTAAATGCTAATGAAAAACTCATCTTTACCAACAACATCATTAACCAATCTAACACGATAACATTGGCATGTGATAGTTTGGGAAATGTAAAGTTTTGTAGTGACTCCATTACCAAAATATTAGGGTTTTCACCACAAGAAGTTTTAGATAAAAGATTCTGGCTATTAACAGGTGACGCAGAGTTTAAAGATATAGATTACAATCAAATTTTTAAACCAAATGCGGTTTATGTTAGAAAAGTGAAAACGAAATCTGGCGAAACAAAATACATTCAATGGAGCGATTCAAAATATAGTGATAACCTTTTTATTGCTTCTGGTTATGATGTAACCGAGAAAGTAGAAGTTGAAAAACAATACCAAAATTTAATTCAAAACGCATCAGATGTAGTTTACGAAACGAATGTGGAAGGCTATTTTACATATGTAAATCCGTATGGTTTAAATTTATTGGGGTATGAAGCATCAGACGTTGGAAAATATCATTTCTCTGAAATAATTGATCCTAGCTATAAAAAAGAACTTTACAATATCTATTTAACAATAAACCAAGATAAAAACGAATTTGATAATGTACAATTTCCTGTTTTATCTAAAACCAATAAATTAATATGGTTGTCTCAAAAAGTTCGAATTAAAAGAAACGACCAAAATGAAATTACAGGTTTCTCTGCCATTGCACGTGACATTACTAAAGAAAAAGAACTCGAAATTAAAAACAACCTCAAGAAAGAACGAATTGAAGAGTTTAACAAAACACTTAACGTCTTAACGTCAAAAAAATTCAAAGACGAGCAATCTATCGAAAATATTATTTTAGAAATTTTTGAGGAAACTTACAAAACAATTCGTGTAGACACCTTAAGCTTCTGGAAAAATTATGAAGATAAAATTGAGCTACAATGTATTTTCAATAATGACAATATCACTCCAAAAGATAAATTTACATTCTATAAAAAGGATTCTGTAGAATACTTCCAAGCTATTGAAGAGCAAAATTATATTGAAATCAATTCATTTGAAAAATTTCCGGAAGAATCATTTTTTGTTAAAGAATATGTTAAAACATTTAACGTTAAATCATTATTAGATTTCCCTATTTATTTACAAGGTACTTTACAAGGTATTTTTTGCATGGAAACCACTAAAAACGAGTACCATTGGGACGAAGATGAAATTAATTTTGCCAGAACAATTTCAGATATAGTTGCCATTTCTATAGAATCATTTAACAGAAAAGCTCTAGAAAAACAAGCTATTTACAAAAGCGAAATTTTATTAGAAGTTGCCAAATTTACAGAACAGCTTTTAGCTAGTAATGACATCTTACAAGTATTTAAAAATGCCAATAGTTTTATTGGAGATGTAATTAAGGCAGACCGTTTTTATTATTATGAAAATGATGAAAACAATTTACTTAGTCATAAGTTTGAATGGATAGCCAAAGGCAATACTTTTGCCATAGACGATCCAGAATATCAATTGGTTCCACATTCTTATTATCCAGAATTTATTGATGTTATTTTAGCTAACAAACCCTACAAAGCTTTGTGGTCTAAAATAGAAAAAAATGGTGTAATGTATAATTTCTTCAAGGAAAACAATATTAAATCTAAACTTATCATTCCTATTTTTAGAGATGATACTTTAATTGGATTAATTGGCTTTGATGATATGAAAAATGAGAGAGATTGGACAGAAGAAGAAGTGCATACTTTACAAATTTTAGCCAATAACATATCGTCTACAATCATAAAAATTAAAAATGAAAAAATTCTTAAAGAAAGTGAAGAAAAATTTAAGCTTTTAGCCAATAATATTCCCGCTACAGTATATCTAATTAAAGAAGACGAATCGAGAAATATTGTATTTATTAACGACGAAATTGAAGTTTTAACTGGCTATTCTAAACAAGAAATTTTAAATACTAATTTCCATATTTATAATTTATATCATCCAGAAGATAAAAAAAATGCAATAAAAATTATTCAAAAGGCATTAAAAGAAAAAAAACCCTACAAAGTATCTTGTAGAATTATCAGAAAAGATGGCGGAATTGTTTGGATTGAAGAATATGGTGAAGGGATTCTTAAAGACGGGAAAGTAGAATATTTAGAAGGCGTATTAATTGATATTACAGAAAGGAAACAAGCTGAAAAAGCTGTAATCGAAAAAGAATTAGCCGAATCATCCAATAAATCTAAATCGGAATTTTTGGCCAATATGAGTCATGAAATCCGAACACCTTTAAACGGAATTATCGGATTTAGTCAACTTCTTTTGAACACCGATATAGACATGCTGCAAAAAGAATATTTACTTACAGTTAACCAATCTGCTGAATCATTGTTAGATATTGTTAACGATATTTTAGATATTTCGAAAATTGAAGCTGGAAAACTAGCATTAGATTTAAAGAAAAACAAATTATATCCAATTGTTTATCAGGCCATAGATTTAATTAGATTTAATGCCAATGTGAAAAATATTGAACTAATAGTTGACATTAAAAATAATGTGCCTTGCGATATTATTGTAGATGACATCAGACTGAAACAAATTTTAATCAACCTTTTAAGTAATGCCGTAAAATTTACGCATGAAGGACAAATTGAATTAATCATATCCAATCAAGGTCAAATTAATGATAAAACCAAACTAAAATTTGAAATTATAGACACGGGAATTGGAATAAAACATGAAAATACCGATAAAATTTTAGATGCCTTTTCACAAGAAGATTCTTCAACTACCAGAAATTATGGCGGAACTGGTTTAGGGCTTTCAATTACCAACAGATTATTAGATTTAATGGGTTCTAAATTAAAAATTGAAAGCAAAATTAATCAAGGAAGTAATTTTAACTTCGAAATAGCCGTGGAAGCTAAATTTTGTAAATCGCACAATAAAACAGAAAACATCAGCATTCAAAATGCCATAATAATTGATAAAAATGAAAAAGCCGGAACTGTATTAAACGATTTATTAATCAACTATAACATAAACAGTAACTATTTTTCAAATTATCAAGAATTGCTATTAACTGAAAATGACGCACTTTTTGTAGACTATCATTCAATATCTGAGGTGCAGTGGCAAAACATTCTTCAAGCACAAAAAACAAACAACTTCTATTTATACATTTTACAGCCTATAATTTCAACCAATGTTGAAAATGTATTAAATGAAAAAATTAAAATTTTATTAAAACCTTTTAAAATAGATGCTTTACAAAAAGAATTAAACAATTTAAAAACAACTAACATACCAGAGCCCATACTTCGAGAAAGAAACAACCATCTTGAAAACGAAAATACCATAAAAGTTTTAGTGGTTGAAGACAACAAAGTAAACATGCTTTTAACAAAAACACTGTTACTAAAACAGTTTAAAAATGCTGTGGTTATTGAAGCCGAAAATGGTGAAAATGCTATTGAAAAATTCAAACAACATAAGCCTCACATTGTATTAATGGACATACAAATGCCAATAAAAAATGGCTATGAAGCTGCGGAAGAAATTTTACAAATAGATCCTAAAGCTATTATAATCGCATTAACAGCAGGAATATTTACAGGAGAAAGAGAGAAATGTATTGAGATTGGAATGGTAGATTTTGTGGTAAAACCTCTAAACAAAGAAATTTTTGATACCAAACTTTTAAAATGGATTAAAACACTTTAAACCTAACTTTTACTACCTTTGCTAATCAATTCGTAACAAATGACTGAAAATAAAATAGGTTTTTCAAAACTAACAAAAGAAGAAAAAATTAATTGGATTGCCAATCAATATTTTGCCAACCCAAAAGAAGCAATTTCTGTTTTAAATCAATATCAAAATTCAAATGAAGCACTGCAAAAACTTCACGACGAATTTATTGAAAACACACTGACTAATTTTTATTTGCCTTTAGGTGTAGCACCCAACTTCAACATAAATGGTAAAAATTTTACAATTCCATTTGCTGTTGAAGAAAGTTCTGTTGTAGCAGCTGCCAGTAAAGCCGCTAAGTTTTGGGGCGCTCGTGGCGGATTTAAAACTACAATTTTAGGAACCGAAAAAATCGGGCAAGTGCATTTTCTATATGAAGGCGATAAACAAAAATTAAAAGAATATTTTAACTTCATACAACCTGTATTACTTACTGAAACGGAAGAAATTACCAAAAACATGCAAAAACGTGGCGGCGGTATTTCTAAGATAGAATTAATTGACAAAACAGAAATATTAGAAAATTACTACCAATTACATGCTACTTTTGAAACAAAAGATAGCATGGGTGCTAATTTTATCAATTCGTGTTTAGAACAATTTGCTAAAACTTTTAAAAACAACTCAGAAAATTTCGGTTTACCTTCCATTCAAATTATCATGAGTATTTTAAGCAATTTTGTACCAAATTGCGTAGTTAGAGCAGAAGTTTCTTGTCCAGTATCTGAATTAAATGAAGATGCGAACATTACATCAAGTGAATTTGCAGAGAAGTTTGTAACGGCTGTTAAAATAGCTGAAGTAGAACCTTTTAGAGCAGTAACGCACAACAAAGGCATCATGAACGGAATCGACGCAGTTGTTTTAGCAACTGGTAACGATTTCAGAGCTATTGAAGCTGGCGTTCATGCCTTCGCAAGTAAAGATGGAAAATACACCAGTTTATCCCATGCTAAAATTGAAAACGGCATATTTACTTTTTGGCTAGATGTACCGTTAGCATTAGGAACAGTGGGCGGATTAACCAATTTACATCCATTAGTGAAATTTTCTCTGGAAATGTTAGGCAATCCATCTGCTACTGAACTAATGGAAATTGTTGCCGTTGCAGGTTTAGCACAAAATTTCGCCGCTTTACGTTCATTAACTACATCTGGAATTCAACAAGGACATATGAAAATGCACCTTAATAATATTTTAAACCAACACCAAGCCACAAAAGAAGAAAAACGACTAGCTATTGCACATTTTGAAAATCAAACGGCTTCACATAATTTAGTAGTGGATTTTTTGGAGAACTTAAGAGCCAAGTGAAAAGTAAAAAGAACCAAGTGAAAAAAACATTCTACTCTAACGGAAAACTGCTAATTACAGGAGAATATTTGGTTTTAAATGGTGCCAAAGCTTTAGCATTGCCAACAAAATTCGGACAAACTTTAACGGTTTCATCTTTAGAAGAAAAAAAAATAATTTGGACAAGTTTTGATGCGGATAAAAGTATCTGGTTTGAAACGGAATTAACTTTCGAAGACATCCTTTTACAAAAAAACTTTGAAGAAGAACACCCAATCAAACACACGCTTGTTGAAATTTTACACCAAGCAAATCTTCAAAATCCAAGTTTTTTAACAACTCAAACAGGTTATAAAATTGAAACCGAATTAACTTTTCCAAGAAATTGGGGTTTAGGGACTTCCTCTACACTAATCAATAATATTGCACAATGGTTACAAATTGACGCTTTCGAGTTACTAAGAAAAAGTTTCGGCGGAAGCGGTTATGATATTGCATGTGCACAACATGATACAGCTATTATGTATCAGTTAAATGAAAATGAAAAACCAGTTGTGCATGTCGTAAACTTTAATCCAACCTATAAAAATGCTATTTACTTTGTGTATTTGAATAAAAAACAAAACAGCAGACATGCCATTCAAAACTACATGAATAAACAACAATTTTTATCTCAAAAAAAAGCATCAATATCAGAAATTTCAAACCAAATTTTACTTTCTAAAGATTTCGAAACTACTAAAAATTTAATTGAACATCATGAAATTATTCTGAGTGATATTCTTGAAACACAAACTACGAAAGAACGTTTATTTTCCGATTTTAAAGGTACAATTAAAAGCTTAGGTGCTTGGGGCGGCGATTTTGTAATGGTACTTTCAGAAGAAAACCCTACCGATTATTTCAAATCAAAAGGCTATCAAACAATTTTACCGTATCAAGAAATGATAATGGATCACCCAATCTGATGCTAATTTTAAAATAAAAAAAATGCAAACAATAGAAGAAATTCAAAATTTTAAAGGCAAATATCCCAAACAATTGTGGTATTTATTTTTCTCAGAAATGTGGGAAAGATTTAGTTTTTATGGAATGCGTGGCATGTTGTATTTCTACATGGTACACCATTTATTAATGGATAAAGAGACTGCAAATTTACAATATGGCGCTACACAAGCCTGGGTATATGCTTTTACGTTTATTGGAGGTTTGTTTGCAGATAAAATTTTCGGGTTTAGAAAATCGCTTTTTTGGGGTGGCTTATTAATGATTCTTGGAAGTGTCATTTTAGCTGTAAATCCAAAAACTTTTTTCTTTGTCGGTGTTAGTTTTACAATTGTTGGAACCGGTTTTTTTAAACCAAATATTTCATCAATGGTTGGAAAACTATATAGAGAATGCGACACAAGAACAGATGCCGGTTTTTCATTATTTTATGCAGGTGTAAATCTTGGTGCATTAATTGGCGGATATTTATGTATCGCTATCGGAAAAAATCAAATATTTACAACATTAATTCCAAATCATTTAAAATGGAATGTTGCGTTTGGTTTGGCTGCAGTTGTAATGATAATTAGTCTTTTAACTTTCCTTCAAACCCAAAAAAGTTTAGGAGAAATTGGCCTTTCACCACTATTACATCTTAGTGCGTCTAAAAGAAAGCTATATGAATGGTTAACTTATCTAGGATCAATTCTCATTGTTCCAATCATTATTGCAATGGTTTCTAATACTGTTTACACGGATTATTTCATGTATGCCATTGGTCCAATTTCTATTATTTATTTAGCTTATGAAATGAGAGGATTTTCTGTAGCAGAAAATAAAAAATTAATTGCTGCAGTAATTTTTATGTTATTCTCTATTGTCTTTTGGGCATTTTTCGAACAAAGCGGCGGTTCATTAAGTGATTTCGCAGCAGAAAATTTAAACCAAACAGTTTTAGGTATACAACTCGATCCGAATGGGGTGAATAACTCGGCAAATTCTTTCTTTGTAATCGCTTTTGCTGCTCTAATAGGAATGGTATGGCTATGGATGGCAAAAAGAAAAATTGAACCTAACACTATTGTTAAATTCGGAATCGCTTTCTTGTTTTTAGCTGGTGGCTTTTGGATTTTCTATTACACTAAATTTTTTGCGGATGCGTCAGGAAAAACTTCATTAGATGTATTTACTTTTGGATGGTTTATCATCACTTTTGGAGAATTATGCTTGTCCCCAATAGGAATGAGTGCTATGACAAAATTATCACCTCAAAAAACTCAGGCAGTAATTATGGGAATGTGGTTTTTAGCAAGTGCTTATGGTCAATATTTTGCTGGAATTTTAGGTGCTGGAATTGCTAGCGCATCTGAAAATGCCACGAACATACAAAAACTAAATACCTATGCTGATGGTTATTATCAATTGGCCATTTATGCTTTAATTGCTGGAGTCATTTTAATAATTATATCGCCTTTGATAAAAAAATTAATGCAAGATGTTAAGTAACTTACTTTTTTAGGCATAATAATTGAATATATTTGTAACATAATTTAATGAAAAATAAAATGAAAAAAATAATTTTAATATTCACATTCCTATTAAGTGGATTTATAGCACAAGCACAAGAGTTAAATTGGCATACCGATATGGCAAAAGCAACAGAACAGGCTTTAAAAGAAAACAAACCTTTAATGTTATTTTTCACAGGTTCAGATTGGTGCGGTTGGTGTATTAAACTTCAAAAAGATGTTTTAAAAACCACGGAATTTGCCAATTGGGCGACACAAAATGTTATATTAGTAGAATTAGATTTTCCTAGAAGTAAACCTCAAGATGCTGTATTGAAATCACAAAACCAGCAATTGGCTCAAACTTTCGGAATTCAAGGTTACCCTACAGTTTGGTTTGTAAAACCTGTAAAAGGCGATGACAATAAAGTGAATTTATCCGGTTTAGGTTCATTAGGGTATGACAAATCTGCCGTAAATTGGATTACTAATGCCAATACTTTTCTAGCGAAGTAAAAAAACAAATTACAATTTACATTCCCTTTTTTAAATTTTTAGAAAAGGGAATTTTATTTTACACCAGTCTATAAAATTATAACTTTACCTACAATTACATAAAATATCATTTTTTGGTGTTTTTTTTAACATTTAATCTGTAAAATTTGTTTTTTATAGATTATTTATTAATTTTTAATGTTTTTTATTATTAATATGATAATTATTTTTTAGTTTAGTCCTTATTAACTAACCAAAAAATAATAATATTTGTATGAAAAAAATTTTAAAACCATTGTGTATTGCGATCCTTACCTTTTCGGTAATGTCATGTAATAACGAAAAAAACGAACAAATTGTTGAAAATCCACAACAGAAAATTACCGAGCCTTCTAGTTTAGAGGGGAAAATTATTCCAAACCAATATATCGTTGTCTTAAAAGACGAGGTAATAAAATCAGCTCGAGCACGATTCGAATGGAAAGCGAACTCAACTAGAGAATCAAAAGCACAAGAAATGGAAGCGCTAAACCTAATTGTTGAAGGTGAATTAAACAATTGGCTAGCGAAAAATAATATCCCATCAACAGCTGTAGTATTTAAGCATAAAACTACTTTTGTTGGCTTTACAGTAAATTTAGCACCTGATGCTTTTAATACACTTAAAAGAAACCCAAGTATCAACTTTATTGAATGTGATAGAATTGAAGAAATTCCAACTTTTCAAGTAGAAGAATCGAAAACTGGTAATGCAACAGAAGCTGTATTAGCTCAAACTACTCCTTGCGGAATTACCAATGCAGGTGGAGCAGCAACCACTGTTAGTACAGATCGATGGGTTTGGGTAATCGATTCGGGTATTGATTTAGATCATCCAGATTTAAACGTGATTACAAACACAACCTATGCCAAAACTTTTGCCACAGGAACTACTACTCCTGATGATGAAAACGGGCATGGAACGCACGTGGCTGGTACTATTGGAGCAAAAAACAACACTATTGGAGTAATTGGAGTTGCACCTAATGCACCTGTCGTTCCAGTTAGAGTTTTCGGAGCAACTGGCGGAAGTTCAACATCTGTAATTATTAATGGAATTAACCATGTAGCAACTTATGATGCTCCCGGCGATGTAGTAAATATGAGTTTAGGTGGTTATTTTGGTAGCAACTGCGCTACAAATTCATCTTATAAATCAGCAGTGACTTCATTAGCTGTAACTTCTAAAATTGCTATTGCAGCTGGAAATGATGCTGCAAGTTCGACTTTATATCAACCAGGATGTTTAAATGGAACTAATATATATACGGTAGCTTCAATGACATGTTCTAAAACATTTAGTAGTTCTTTTTCTAATTTTGGAACTTCAACTGTAGATTGGATTGCGACAGGTTCTAGTGTTTATAGCACATACAAAAATGGCGGATATGCAACACTATCAGGAACAAGTATGGCTACACCACACGTTGCAGGTATAATGCAAGTTAGAAATGCAGCACCAGCTCAAAATGGTAGCGTAACTTACAACGGAGCTACGTACAAAATAGCAGTAAGATAATTTTATTTTAAACTATAAAATCCCTTTTCGGCTGTAGCATGAAAAGGGATTTTTTCTTGCTTACAAGTTGCTTTCCAAAGTTTGATATCGCTTTTATAATTAGATCCGTCTGCAATTATTTGTTTCGGATGTAAGGTAGAAATTAATCGTTCTAAATTAATTTTTGGCGATTGAGCTAACACTATAATTTCTGGCTTTTGTTTCGGATTATAAACCCCTAAACTATCAATACAAAGAATTTTTCTTTTAAAAGCATAAACATTTTTTATCGAATCAACGCGATACTTTTGAATAAACTTTCCACGTGTATAAGCGGTAATAATGGGTTGAGATTTTTCTAAATTATTTGTGTAAAAAACAGCAAAGTTATTTCTAGTTTCTACAAATAAATTGTTTTTCATCACATTAAAAACTACAAATTCATCATTGCTTTTTTCAGTAATATTCAAAAAGAAATAACCCATTTGAAACATAATAATCGCAATCAAAATTGGTATCATAAATTTAATTTTTGGATGGTATACAAAATAAATGACACAAGCCATAATGAGATATAAAAGCGCAACTAAAATTTCATGAAAAGCAATGTTTCGGATAATAAAAGCATCAAACTGAACTATCCAAGTTGTAAATGCATTCATCCAATCTATGAATGCATTTAATAAAACAGCCAAATAAGTTGCTGCTTCTGGAATTATAAAGTTTAAGGGCAGCATTATCAATCCTAAAACTAAAATCACACTAGATAGTGGAATCGCAATTAAATTGGCCAACAAAAACAATAAAGGAAATTGTCCAAAATAATACAAAGTTAAGGGTAAAACACCTATTTGAGCTACAAATGAAATTAGTAACAACGCTTTTGTTTCTCTCACTATATAATATTTCGAATAACTAAATTTTCTAACGAAGGGTTGAAAAATAACGATACTTAAAACTGCTGCAAAACTCAATTGAAAACCAACATCAAACAAATAATTGGGATTATATAACAACAAAATTAGTGCGGATAACGCTAGTGAATTATAGATATTAGATTGACGATTTAAAATTTTAGCAAAAGCTATTACTGAAAACATTACGGCTGCTCGAACTATAGAAGCTGAAAATCCGGCTAAAACAGCATAAAACCACAACACACTTAATGAAATAAAAAATATATAAACTTTCCCTTTTTGTAAGCGTTGTAAGGGTTTGGTTAACCAAAGTACAATACCATAAATTAAAGCAATATGTAAACCTGAAATCGCCAAAATATGAATAATTCCAGCTTCTGTATAACTGGAACTAATTTCTTTGGATAATTCGGTTTTTTCTCCGAAAAGCAAGGCCATCAATAAGTTGTAATTGTCTTTTTTGAAACTTTCAATTGGATAACTTTTTAATAATTTCGATTTAATAAAATTAATATAATGATAAAAATTATTCGCAACAGAAACCTCTAATGTCTTGCTTGTTTTGAGTTTTAATTCGTAAAAAATATTCTGATTTTGTAAATATTTCGAATAATCAAATTGATGTGGATTGAACGAATTTTGCAGTAAAGTTGGCGTTTCAAATACCTTAATTTTATTACCAACCTCTATATGCTTTTTACTCTTTTTTGGCACATAAAATATGAATGTTCCTTGGCAGTTTTGATGGTCAACCGATGTAGTTTTTACTATATATTTATTGTAATAAACAGTCGATTTTAATTTTTCTGTAACAATCCCTTGAACTATATTTTTATCCGAAAGGAAAGTAGAAAAATGATTTTTAGAATTAATTTCTTTATGCAAATAAGCTGAAAAAACACCTAAAAAAACACTAACCAAAATCACAAAAACTTCAAAAAAAAGGCTTTGTACTTTTTTCTTAGTATTTAAGAAATAGAAAATGGAACATCCTAAACTACTACTAAAAATTAAAATTAGAATAGCAAAAAGAGAAACATCGTAAAAATGCTGAGTTAAAATACCAATTATTAATCCCGCTAAAACAGGAACAATTGGAAGCTTAATAAACTTCATGTGGATTTATTCAAGTATCCTGTTGACACCAACAAAAGTTCTGGCATAATAACTTTCTGCCGTTGATGAGTAAATTACACCGCTACTGGTTGATGAATGAATAAACTTTATAATTCCGTCATTATTTTCGGTAACAATACCAACATGACTAACGCCACCACCGCTAGTATTGAAGAAAATTAAATCGCCTGCTTTGGCTTCTTTTTTTAGAATTCTTTTTCCACTTCTTGCCATTTCATGAGAACTTCTTGGCAACTCAATATCAAACTGACTCATCGTGTAATTTACAAATCCAGAACAATCAAAACCAGCAGGAGTAGATCCTCCACCACGATAAGGTGAACCTAAATTTTCGGCTGCAACATTTAATATTTGTTGTTTAATATAATCGGAAACTTCAAAAGTGGGTGTGAAATCTTGTGGAGTTTCTTCTTCTACCACAACTTTAATTTTGGCTTTTTCCACACTATCATTATAAGCTATTTTTTTAGCTTTTTCGATAGCTTTTAATTCTTTTTTAGTCGGTTTTGGTGGTTTATTCAATTCTGGTTTTTCAGTAAATGAATACGTTCCCGTTTTTTGAGCTACTTGTTTAGAAGTTACAATTGTAGGTTTTTGAACTGTTTTACAACTGTATAAGAAAATTGTGAGTGCGAATATGTAAATAGAATTTCTCATGGTTTTGATTTTTTTTATGGCAGCTAATTTACTAATTTATTTTTTTATGGCTTTGATGATATAATCGGCAGTGGTGGCACTAGCGCCTACTCCACCGAGTTTTTGTTCTAAAATTTCATATTGAGACAACATCTCTTGTCTGTGTTTTCCAGTAATAATTTTATTTAATTCTAGCTCTAAGTTTTTAGTTTGTAACTCCGATTGAATTAATTCTTTGACTACTTCTTGATCCATGATCAGATTAACCAAAGATATAAATTTTAAAGTAATTATCCGTTTGGCAATTTCATAAGAAATTCTGTTGGCTTTGTAACATACAATTTGTGGTACTTTAAACAAGGTGGTTTCTAATGTAGCCGTTCCAGAAGTAACTAAAGCGGCGTGAGAAACGCTTAACAAATCGTAGGTTTTATTACTTACAAAATTGACATTTTCTGTAGTTAAAAATTGCTGATAAAATTCATAATCCTGACTTGGAGCGCCAGCAATTACAAATTGATATTCGGAAAATGTATCGACTACAGAAAGCATAATAGAAAGCATTTTTTCAATTTCTTGTTTTCTGCTTCCTGGCAATAAAGCTATAATAGGTTTTTGCGATAATTTATGTTCTGAAGTAAATTTTTCAAAAGTTGTTTTTTCTCTGTTCGAAATGGCATCAATTAATGGATGACCTACAAATTCAACAGGAAAATTATGTTTTTTCTCGTAGAAATCTTTTTCGAAAGGTAAAATCACATACATTTTATCTACATCGCGTTTGATATCTTTGATGCGATTTTCTTTCCAAGCCCAAATTTGAGGCGAAATATAATATTGATTTTGAATACCTAGTTTCTTAGCCCATTTCGCAATTCGCATATTGAAGCCTGGGTAATCGATATAAATAATAGTATCAGGTTGAAACTGCAAAATATCTTTCTTACAAAACGAAATATTCCCTAAAATGGTTCGTAAATTCATAATTACCTCAGCAAAACCCATAAAAGCTAAATCGCGGTAATGTTTCACTAAAGTGCCGCCTACATTTTGCATTAAATCGCCACCCCAAAAACGAATTTCTGCGGTTGGATCTTTTGCTAAAATAGCCTTCATTAAGTTAGAACCGTGTAAGTCTCCAGATGCTTCACCAGCTATGATGTAATATTTCATTTGTAGTTTTTATTCAAAAAATTAATTCAATGATTCAATAATTTTTTGAATCTGAGATTGTAGTATTGGTAAATCATAAACGGCAGTTTCCCAAATGGTATCTAATTGTAATCCAAAGTATTCATGAGTAATAAAATTTCTCATTCCTTTTAATTCTTTCCAAGAAACTTCTGAATGTTTTTCCTTAATTTCGTTTGAAACATGATTGGAAGCCTGTCCAATAATTTCAAAATTTCTAATTAAAGCGTCTTGTTCAATCCATTCCTTTTCAAAATTTTCTAAAGAATTTAATTTCGATACAAGATATTGAATTTTATTTATACTTTCTAAAATATGTTCTAACCTAAAAACATCTTTATTGTCCATAAATTAAATTTAATTCGTTTAAAATTTTTGACTTTAATTTTGGATTAAGATATTTTTCAGAAACTAAATCAACTTTTTTATTTAGTTTCTTTTCTAATTCTTCTTTTAACGCGATAAGAGAAAAAAGTCTAATTGTTGTATTAAATTCATATAAAACATCAATATCACTGGATTCATTATTTTCATTACGTGCAAAGGAACCAAATATTCCAATTTTTTTTGGATTATATGGCTTTAGCGTTTCAATTATAATATTTCTTTGTTCCGTTGATATCATACAAATACAAAAATAAATAAAAAATCTATTCTTTCGTGAAATTAAATTTTTTCTGACCTTGTTTTAAAACAAAACTATTTTTGGAGAATTCCATTTCAATTCCACCAGCTTGAAAATAAAAAAGGTCTTCACTTGCATAAGTCATTGGAAATTCTGGTTGCCCGGTTGCTTGACCATATAATGCGCCACTTTTTTCGAAAATTTTAACTTTCAAAGGAATATCTTTTGAAGCATAAGTTCCTACATAATCTTTAATTTTCTCCGGATTTAAGGTTTCAAAAACCGGAAAACGATAAGGTGATTTGTAGTAAATACTCAAAATACCCAACATAATATCATTTTGACTATAATTTACACCGTTTGAAATTAATGAAATCGTCATGTCGTCTTGCTGGTAATATCCCATAGTAGCTTCAAAACCTTCAATTCTTCCGTTATGTCCAAAAAACTTTCTTTCACCAAAAGGAAAACGAATTAACGCCATTCCGTATGTATCTTTTAAAGTTTTCATCAATTCCACTGATGCAGGTGAAAGCAACTTTCCTTTTAATAGCTCACGAATAAATTTGGTTAAATCTTCTGGTGTAGAAATAATTCCGCCTGAAGAAAAAGCAATATCATTGTTCCATTCGTCCACTTTGTCCCAATATTCTCCATTAAAAGTATACGAATAACTTTCTCTTTTTGTCACATCCGTTTTTTCAGTGGTATAATACGTGTTTTTTAAATATAATTTTCCTGTAATTCTATTTTTTAAATTTTCTGCATAGGTTTTTTTGGTTACTTTTTCGATAATTTCACCTAAAATAAAATAGTTAGAATTGCTGTATTCATGTTTAGAATCGGGTTCGAAAGTAGACGTGTAACTTTCAATTTTCTTCATAATTAGCGCTCTCATGTTGGGCTTATCTAAAACATCTGTTAAAGTCGCATCTGCATTTGCATAGTCTTTAATTCCGGTTCTTTGATACAGTAATTGTTCGATGGTGATTTTCTCGGCATTGTCAATTTTAGGAAAAAAACGATTTAATTTTGTTGTTAGCAGAATTTTTTTCTCTTCTACCAACTGCATAATCATAGTCGCTGTAAAAGTTTTTGTTATAGAACCAATTTTATACTTTGTACCAACTGTAGCTCGAATACCTTTTGTGGCTTCAGAATAACCATAAGCTTGTTTAAAAACTACTTCATCACCCTGCATGATACAAAGCGAACCCATAAACTTATCATATTCATTCAAATGCGTTAAAAGACTATCAATTCGACCTAAACTTGCCGTTAACTCTTGGGCAAAAGTACTTAGTGAAAGCAATAAAAATAAAATAGAAAGCTGTTTTTTCATAATTTTTATGTTTTGTAATTTGTGTGTGAATTTTTTAAAATGTTACACTTCTTTTAAACGATTTTTTTTATAAAATAGTATGATTTACATTAGAAAATTTCGATGATTCACGCTTTAGTAATTTGATAAATATAGTTCATTTCAAAATTACTTTTTTTATTAAAAATAAGTTGAAAGTTTACATGATTCTTTGCTGCTATTTGAATAATTTTTTCAATTTCACAATCTTGAGACAGAATCATAAAACAAAAATTATTCTGGTTTAGGAAACTTGGTAATTGTTGAAATAAATTTTCAAAATACTCAAAGTTTTCGCCACAAAACCAAGCTTGTTCTTTAATATTTTTTGCTTTTTTGGGATAATAAGGCGGATTTATAATGATGTAATCAAAAGTATTATTTTCTAATTTTTCAAACAAATCGGAGGAAACAACGTTTACATTTAACTTGTTTTTCGTTGCATTTAATTTAAGATAGTTTAATGCTGTTTCATTAATATCAGTGGCGGTTACATTGGCTCCTTTTTGGGCTGCAAGTAAAGAAATGATGCCACTACCACAACCTAATTCTAATAACGTTTTAGTTTTTAAATTGATGGGTTTTATAAAATCTAACAGTATTTTAGTGCTTATTGTTAAATGTGGCGGAAATACATCGGGATGTACTTTAATACAAATGTTGTCATAACAATAAGTTCTTGGTTTAGAATAGAATAATTTTAAACCATATTTTAAAAAAGGATGCGTTATTTTTTTTATAAAATTTCTCATCATTCCGAATAAAAACCTTCTATTTCAGGTTGACGGTATTTCCATAATTTATGTAAAGCTTTGATTTCGTATGGAAAATGATAAATGCCTGTATTATATCTTAAACTAGAAACTGTTTTTAAAATAGTTTTTTTATATCCTGCAATTCTGAAATCGGAAACGGTTGGATAATAGCCATTTAAAACCGTTTCGAAATTTTTAATCGTATCAATCATATAGGGTTTTAACCAAGGCGTTAAGGGATTTTTTCTCAGGTCGAAATTTTCCCAACTTGGAGAAATCCAATCTTCTAATTGTTCTGGAAACGAAAACCCGGCAGCTAAAATTTGTTGGTACAAATCGGAGCCTTCAGTTGGAACTGGACTAAACAAGTAAATAATAATTTCTGCATTCGGATTAATTTGTTTGATTTCTTTAATAAAATTAATATCCCACAAAATTTGATCGTATACTTCTTTTTCAGTTGGCGCAGGCATTCCCAAAACAAAAGACAATTCCGGAATTATATCTGCATTTTTCATTCGCAACACAAAATCTTTAATCATTTGTCCAGTTTGTGTACCGCCTTTATTCATTTGTTTTAAAACGACATCATTACCGGTTTCTGCTCCAAGAAAAATCATTTTACAACCCGCTTTTCGCATCAGTTTTAAGTCCTCATCAGAATACATGTTAATGGTATCAATTCGTCCTTCACCCCAATAACTAATGTTATCATTTACTATTAATTCCGAAAACTCTAACACTCTTTTTTTGGAGGTGAAAAAATTATTGTCATGAAATTCTATAGCATCAATGTTATATTTTTCTTTGAAATATTTTACATCTTCATAAATTCGAGACGCCGACATGCCTTTCCACTTCGCATTATAAATAGGCACAACAGCACAAAACGAACAAGAAAACGGGCAACCCATACTGGAATGATACGATAAGGTTTGGTTTCCCATGAAGGTTTTAGCCAGATACTTCCTAACCGAATAAAAAGTATCTAAATACTCATATGGAAATTTTGGAAGTGTATCCTGATCTAATAAGGCTTCAACCGCAGTTTTTATAATTTCGCCATTTTCATTTTTATAGATTAAATTTTTTATAGAAGCAATTTTTTCTAAATTATCACTTTCGATCGCAGTGATTAATTCGGGAAAAGTGTTATCGCCCGGTCCATTAATTACATAATCTACATAACCAGAATTTAGAGAAACTTGATATTGATTAGAAGCAAAATAACCACCCCAAATAGTTGTAACATCAGGAAATTGTTCTTTGATTTTTTTGGTAAACGGAATCGCTTGACGTAATTGTGGGCCAGGCATAACGGTAGAGCCAAAATATTTAAATTCACCAGTATTAAGATAATTTTTAATGGTTTGCCAAGGATTTTCTTCTAAATTTCCATCTACAAAAACATAGTCATATTTACCATGAATAGATGCTCCAACTTGTAAAATAGAATTGGGAATTCGGTGCTTACTGTTGGCACTTTTTGGGTTGAATAGGATGATTTTGTTAGTGGGCATTAGTTTATTTTTTGAAATAGAAAATTGGGATTTGAATCGATTAATTTGAAATCTTTATTTTTTTGAATTTCCTTAATAAATTTCGCGCTTCCAAAAGTCATGTTTTTAGCTGAATCATCTATTAAGACATAGCCGTTAACCATTAATCTTGAAGCAACATTTTCAAAATCTTTTTTGGTTTGTTCATAAGAATGATCACCATCTATATAAGCAAAAGCAATTCTTTCGTTAATTTTAAAATCTCTATCAAATACATCCGTAAAAACTTCATTATGTTGCCATTTATCAAAAAAAAGATCAGATGTTAAATGACAAGTATGTGGTAAATTTTTAGCATGTAAAAATAAAGTTGATGTGATAAAAGCGTTTTTAATGTATTGCGTATAAGCAGTTCTACTAATATCGATTCTGCCGTCAATATAAGTATCCTTATTTCCTAAATGATCGTGATATCCTTCGTAAACCCAAGCATCACATCCCATAAATGGATTCCCTTTTTTGTGTTTTTTTAATAAATGTATAATTAAATTTGTAGAAAGGCCACCATAACATCCTATTTCTAGAACAATTCCTTCGTTAGGCATGTTTTGAATGGCGTAATCCAGTAAGAAAATATTTCCTTCGTGCAACATGCCTTCGCCAATCACTGAACAACGTAGTCTTGAAATAAAATCATCTTGTTTTATTTTTTGGACCGATTTAGACCACCACTTTTTAAACATTTTTAGACCTTTTATAAATAAAAAACAAATATACCCATTGTGCAATACAAACCGACAAAACCATTCCTAATATTTTAAATATTGGAAGCAACAGCCACATAAAAAAAAGCGTTACTAAAAACAGCATAAAACAAGAATACATTATAGTTTTTTCCTTATTTTGTTTATAAAGGCGTGTGACTTCTACCGTATAAAAAAAAGTGGGCAAACAAGAAAGAGCGGCAAAAAAGTAAATTAAAAAAGAAAACTTTATATGCATAAAAAATACGAGTATACACCAAATTACTAGACTAAAAAAAGCTACAATTGGCAAGGCTAACCAACTTATTTTTCTTTGTATTTTATTAGTAGAAACATCCGACATACGGAATAAATGAGTAGTTATTGGTAAAATTAAATACGCAGGTAAAGCTTGTAGCATTAGAAAACTCGACATAAGAATCTGATATTCTGAAATTTCTTTTTTTGTGAAAAAAATACTCACCACATAAATATCACATTTAGACGCCAACCATCCACTAAAACCAATTAAAAAGTAGGGAAAAGTTTTGATTAAATTTCGTAATGAAAAACTCAAAAAAACAGGTTGACACGAAAGTCTAACACATGTTACTACCAAAATAATTTTCACTAAATAACTTGCTGAAAACAGATAAAAAATGGTCGTTAAATTAAATTCAGGAAATAAATAAAAACCAGTAAAAAGTGACACAATTCCTGCAAGTTCAATAAAAAAATGAAGTTGTAACTTTTGTTTAAAAATAAGTAGTGTTTCAAAACTTGTAGACACAAAAAGCAACAATAAAGTAAGTAATGCCGAACAAGCTAATGGAACAGGCAATAAGAAAAACAACACCAAACTGGGCAATAATAAAAAGGCTCTTTCAAAAAGATTAGAATAAAAAACACTTAAATAATTGGATACGTTTTTGCTTAACTCTTTAATTAAATAGTGTTGACCCGACCACTTTGCCACAAACGCGATAAAATAAATCCAAATCGAAATAGAAATGAATTCGCCCCAATTTTCTTTACCATAAAATTTAATCCCTATAAATAGTGTCAAAAAATTTAAAAGTGGCACAGAAACCATTTTTAGCAAACTGAAAAATAATTGCAAATACCTATTCATTATATACTTTTAGATAATTTTCAACTGTCTTTTCTATCAAAAATGGATTATCACAATTAGTTGCAAACGATGAAATTAATCCTTTTTTACAAGCCAAAATCATTTCTTCAATTGTTTCTGCAATAAACCAATTTTCCGAAGGAAACGCACAACCCACATTTTTAGAGACAATAAGAGTTTTACTTTCTAATGCCTCCGGAAATATCATACCGAAACTTTCAAAATGACTGGTATGCAAAAGTACTTTAGCTTTTGAAATGTATTCTAAAGTTTTTATATAGGATAATTTCCCGGTTAATGTTATAGCATTTTCCAGTTGTAATTGCTTAATTTTTTTCTGAAGTTTTTCTTTATCCTTTCCATCGCCAAGTAAAACTACTTTTAGTGGCAATGTTTTATGTATTTCAAAAATAATATCGATAAAAAGTTCATAATTTTTTACTGGTATTAAAGAACCTACACCAATTATATCAATGGTTTTTTGTGTTGACGGTAAAAACTTAGTTTTGGTAATTCCCCAAGGAATAATTTTGGGTTGAAATGAATCGTTTCCTAGAAGGTATTGTTTTTGAAACGTACTCAAACAAATCAGATTCATGTTTTGTAAAGGAAGCAATTTTAAATAGAAATTTTTTTTCTTTACATCTTGTCCCATGAGAGTGCAAATGTGTTTTATTCTGAATCTGTTTGAAAATAAATTCCCTACAAAAGCACATTCACCCAACCAAAAACTATGAATTATGGAAATGGGTTGTTTTTTATTTAGTTTCTTTAATGACTGAAAAGCGGAATTCCAAATTAGAATCTTTTTCCATTTTTTATTTTTACCATTTAAAGGAATGACATTACAATTATGCCAATCGTAACTGGATTTTGTAAATGGAAATTGAAACGCAATTATTGTAATTTTTAATTCGGGTTGCTCTTTTTTTAAAGCAAAAATATATTCTTGTAGTGCAGGAATAGTAGTCGTGTCTTGTTCATTTTGAGCAAAACCAGGTGTTAAAAAAACGATATGTTTAAGTGTATTTTTCAAATTAAAAAGTATCTAAATCGGCATAATTAAATTCTACATCATTTAAATTAATGGTGTCAAATGGTAAATAACCAATTAGCCAAGAAGGTTTTCCTTTTTCTAACTTTGAAAGAAATTGAAACTCTTTAGAATCCTCTAAAACCTGAAATAATATTTCATTTACACCTAAAAAAAAGGCGATTTTTTTTAATTTGCTAATGGCTTTTTTGAAATTTTCATCCGTATCACATGTAAAAAAACCAACATGTAAAACAGCATCTATTTTAATCCAAAAGCTACAAGAATTCAATTGAATAAAATAATGCGAATTAAAACCATTTTTATATTTAATAAAATCTTTATTGTAGGCTTGTTTTAACTTTTTTGATGAACTGTCAGTTTCCTTACTATTTAAATATTTCTTCAAATAAACAGCACAAAACTTAGTATAAATTCTTTCTAAATTTAATTTCTGAATTACTTTAGCTAATGGAATTGTATGAATATAAAAATGAAACCTTTTCATATTTTTATGTTCTAACCAACCTAGCTTTTTTGTACTAAAATAAGTATTTTCACTATGATAAGCATACACAAACTTAATGCCTTCAGCTTTCATTAACTCATAGGATTTCATAGCTAAATTATAATGTAATCCTTTGCCTTGAAAATTCTTTAATGTAAATGAATCACAAGCATGTGCCACTAAAATTGACTTTGAATTTGAGGTGAATTGTTGCGGAATTGTTCCGTAAAAAGCTACCGGTTGATTATTGTGATAGGCCAAATAACAAATGTATTTACTTCCTAAAAAAGACGTGTTGTATTTGTTTTTTAAATAGGTAATTGATTTTTTCTTGTTAAAAACAGTCAGAAACAAAAATTGAACATCTTCAAATAAATGGTCTTCTAATCTTTTGTAAGTAAATTGTAAATCGTCCATATCAAACATATTTTCCTTTTAACAAATACAGTATTTGCATTTCAAAACCAACATACGGATTCATTACAAATCTACTTTTTAATGCTGCAATTCTTTGATCCTTTTCAGAGTTGTAGTCAACTAAAAGTACTCTTTTAAAACCAATATTTCGACAATAATTAACTAATTCTAAGTTATAACTACCAAAAGGAAAAGCGAACTCTACAATAGATTTTGAACCAATAGTCTCTAAAATTTCTTTCCCTTTTAAAATTTCAAATTTGGCTTCTTCAAAAGGAATCATAGTCAAATTTGCATGTGTATAACTATGTGATCCAATTGTAAAAAGTTTAT
Source organism: Flavobacterium difficile (assembly GCF_011392115.1). GTDB lineage: Bacteria > Bacteroidota > Bacteroidia > Flavobacteriales > Flavobacteriaceae > Flavobacterium > Flavobacterium difficile. Next base: position 25,106 of record NZ_JAAJBT010000001.1, on the reverse strand, counting down.
TTTTGGCGATTAAATTGATTTGAGTATCATTCATTAATTGCCAATAATCTTCTAATGGTTTTTTTTGAATTTTTTCCCATTCTTCTTCGAAGATAGTAAATATAGATTTTAGTTCATCAAAAGTTAATTTTTTGCACCTGTTTTTTAAGGAAACACCATTAAAAACAAACTCTTTTTTTTTGTTTTTAACATAAAGATTATTTTCAAAAATTATTTCATTTTTTGAGGTATAAAAAGAAACTAAATCTAAAAAATCGGGCCATAAATAATTCGCCTTATTTTGAATTGTAGTAATGAAAAAAGTAGCAGGTACTTCATATTTTTCTAAAATTGGCACTGCATATTTGTAATTGTTCAAATATCCGTCATCAAAAGTAATCGCAATATTTAGAGTGTTTGGCTTAAATTTTTTAGCATAAAAATCCTCTAATGAAATAACATTATAATTAGCTACTACATATTGAATAAACTTTTCAAAAAATTGAACAGAATGGAACCGACTATTGTATTTAGTTTCTCCAGTTTCATCAATGCCATGGAAAACTATAATTCGTTCGCCAAAACGGTTTTTAAGCAACCTATTTGCAAAACCTAATTGGAACAAAAAAGTATGTACGTATAAATAAAATCTGTATTTAATTTTGATCCAAATCATTATTTTAATGCGCTAATTTTATACAAACTCCAATTTTTATCAGATGTTTTTAATTTAACAAGTACACACTTTTTTTGAATATTTTCCCAATTAATTAATGGATTTTTTCCTTTCCATTGTTTTTCTAATTGCTTTTCATTTATCAAAACTAAAGCATCCTTTTCAAATTTGATATATTTATCTGAGAATAAGTTTTTATAATTAAACTGCAATCCTCGCCCTTTCATTGCAACATCAATGTCAAATACATATAACGTTTTGTTTTGATACGGTTTCATCACGTTTACTATTGCTTTTTCTAACAGATTTCTATCATAGTATTGTTTACCAACATAAATAGCAAGTGTAATTTGAATTAAAAATAGTATAGAAAAAACAATATTTTGTTTTTTAAGTTTTAAAATTATTTTCTGCAAATACGGATAAATAAAAAGTAGTAGTAATGGAAAAGACTGAATTAAAAATCGTTTGTTTTGAAAAGGAATTCCTCCTAAAAACAAAGCATATAATACTATTGCAATTAGTAATATCTTTTGGTATTTAGTAAGGATAAATCTTCTTTTTTTCAAATAGTATATGATAAGTGGTATTCCGAAGACAAAAAATGCTGGATGAACTATTTGAAAAAAAACATAAATTAAATTGATACAATTATTAGAATTTTCCCCATCAACTGTAATAAAATGACTTTTAAATAAATTTAAAAAATCCCATGAGGTAAGCCAATTATGAGATAAAAAATTTAAACTATTTTGAGACTTCACTAAAACATGTGGTAAAGAGAGTGCGATGATTAAAGGAATTGAATAAGCTACTAATTTAAAATGCTTTCTTGCTATAAGTTGAAATAAAACTATAAGACATATTGGAAACAAAATAACTGCAACTGCATATCTGGTAAGTATAGCTATTAAACAAAATGCAACTCCGAATAAAAACGAACTTTTTTTGGAGTAAGATAAATAAGAAAAAAAATAATAAATGGAAACAAGTAGCAAAGCACAGGTTAACATGTCTGACATTACCAAAAAACTATGGATTAGTATAATTGGCGACATACAAAAGAACAAAAATGTGATATATTGATTTGTTTTTTCTTTATAAATTAATTCGATAATTTTATTCAGGTATAGAAAAGATACTAATAATGAAAAGCATGAAATAAGTTGTAAAGCCAAAGCGGAATTTCCAATAATAAATGATAGAAAACTACCAAAAAGCGGATAGTAAACGCCCCAAAAATAATCACCTGGTGATTTTCCAGTTTTAAAATAATACTTTAAAGCTTCTGTGTAACGCAAATACTCATAGGCATCTTGTCCGTATAAACCATCGAATTGGAGTCCAAAATAACAAATAATCCAAAAAAATATTAGAATAAAATATAGGATGTGTTTTTTTGTCATAATTTGTAATTAAACTTCATTAATTCGTGTGCTATTTTAACTTTTTTACTTTTATTTTTTTCAATTTATATTGAAGCACAACATTTTAGTAAATATAATTGACTTCTTTATTGCTTTTTTCTCTAATATTTCCAGAAACTGGTAGGCTTTTTATCGGAGCCAAATGTTCAATTTCGTTCCTGTAATACAATTCACCTAAAAAATCAAATTCGTGATGTTGATGTGTTGTATAGTTTTTCAATTTAGTTTGTACTTGTTTTTCAGTCATATTCCATTCCAAAGCTAATCTTTTAGCTGATGGTTCCATAAAACTAGTGTATAAAATTTCTGTAAATGTATGCTCTTGAGTTTGTTGGTAATCAATATAATTTAAGACGTCAATGAATTCTTTTTTATCCTTTTGGTTTGCTTCTCGATAGGTATCAAATGTTTCTTGTAATTTCATGTAAGGAAGAAATCCTTTTATATTTTTTTGATCGTTATACATGGGTTGAATATTCGATTCATGACACCACATACATTTGGCTGGTTTCCCTGCTTCTGTATGTTTACTATCTGCTGCCATTTTCCTTTTCCCATTTGCATCAAAAATACCAAATCGAAGTTGTCCATTTTTAAGAAGTTCTATAGTTTCAAATTCATAAATTTTACCTGTAACTGAATCAATTTCCTGAGAAAAAAACAATTGATTAAATCTTTTTTGTGCTGAAAATTGTATGATGCGATGCACTTTAGAAACACTTGAATTGTTAATATATCCTTTCTCAGGAAGTAACGTATAATTTTTAGTGATTTCATCAAGTGTTTTTGGTGTTCCGATTAAAGCATAATAATGTTCGGATGAACCTAGTAATAAAGCTACATATCGACCAACATCTATACTCTTATTCAATTTGTATTCTTCAGATTCTTTTACTTTTTGGTGAATTTTTCGAAGTGCTTTTTCTGCATTTTTACTAAAACCCATTTTGGAAATTTCTATTGTAAAAAAATCCTTTTCTTTTTTTATATTATTTGAATTTAAAACACTAGCTCCAACTTGTGACAAAGCCCATTTTAAACCAATTTCAACACTTTGAATAGTTTCATCTGGATAAGACTTGTTCCATTTTAGCAGAATGCTTTCTTCTATTATATTTTCCTTGTTTTTAGAACAAGAAAAACATAATATTAGTAAAAAAAAGAGTGGTATTATTTTTTTCATAATGATTTAAAAAAAGGCAACATACAACTTAATACGAAAGATTTACTTTTTTGAAATATCGCTTTTTTATATTTTTTTTGCTTCCAATTTCTGGAAAACTCTACTTCATTTACCACTTTACTAACGGCGTATTTATAAAATTTTCTCGAATACGTTCTTTCAAAATCTATTTCCCTATCGGTTGATGTTTGCCATTCGGGTTGAACCGTAATTTTATCTTCAATTTCGTTGTATAAACTTGTACCTTTTATTGGATAGGCAATTGTAATCGTATATAAAGTAGGTTGAGCTTCTTTTAGATAAGTAATTGTTTTGTTTATATCTTCTATTGTTTCTTCTGGATAGCCCACCATTACAAAAGTTCCTGTTTCAATTCCGATTGCATTCGTATCCTGAATCATCTTTTTAACATGGTTAATATCTACGCGTCGGTCCATCAAATCAATGATTTTTTGAGAACCACTTTCGGCACCAATCCAAATTCTGAAACAACCCATTTCTTTTAAAAGTTGTAATATTTCATCGTTCAAGCGTTCGGCTCTTGTGATGCATTCGAAAGGAATAATAGCCTTTTGCTTGATAACTTCCGAATGAAATTCGGTTAACCATTTATGACTCACGGTAAACACATCATCCACAAACCACAACGCATCAGGATGATATTTTTCTTTAAGAAGTTTCATTTCTTCCACCACCAAATGAGCAGGTCTTCTTCTGTAACTTTGTCCATAAACCGCAGTACTACACCATTTACAAGTATAAGGACAACCACGTTGTGTAGAAATCGTCATAGAACTTTTTCCGTGATTGTTTTTCCAAGTATCTAAATACTTTTGCATGGAAATTGCCTCACGATTGGGTAAAGGCAATTGGTCTAATTCTTTAAATTTTGTTCGGGCTTGAGTTTGAATTACTTGATTGTTTTCTAAAAAAGCAATGCCGTTGATTTGATGAATATCTGAATTATTAATTATAGCTTGATACAATTCAAATGTCGTTTCTTCTCCTTCACCTATAACTAAAAAATCAGCACCAGCTTTTAAATAATTTTCTACATTATACGTTACATCTGGTCCACCTAAAACTATTTTTGGAAAATGATAGGATTCAGATTTTAAAATTTTCATCAACTTAATCACCTCAATTTTGGTCATTAAATTGGTATAAATGCAAATAACTTTAGGCTTATTTTCAAGAATAAAATCAAGTTGTTCGGTTAAACTAGAAAAAGTACTATCAAAAACAGTATTACTTATATTTTTACTTTTCAAATAACCAGAAACATATAACAAACCCAATGGTGGATAAGGTTTCATTATCTTTTGCTCCTTAGGATCATCGGACAAATAATAAGCATGTGTGAATAGAATACTCATTTTTTTTGTAAAGTTATGATATAATGATCGGCATATTTTGAAAGAAATGACCACTCTTTAATGCCCTTTTCCAAAAAACGCAACCCTTTTAAAAGTATTTTTTTGTTTGTAAAAAAAGGCTCTAAATACGATGGTGGAATAAAAAAACCAATCGGCTTGATGGCTACAATTTCAAAATATACTTTAGCTAAAAGTACAACATCTTTTGGATTATAATAGTATGTGGCTACTTTTTCACCCTCAACATTAGCGAAAACCACTTCTTTCTTTCTTCTGAAAGCATTTTTAAAATCGAATTTTAACAAAAAATATAACGATTCCCAAAGCGTATTTTTGGGCATAATTACCAAACTAATTTTCCCTTTATCTGTAAATACATTAGTTGCTGCAGCAAAAAAGAGTCCTAACTCAGATTTCGTCAAACAATTTAATCCGCCAAAATTTGAAAATATCATATCAAATTTTTCTGATTCTTTCGAAATTTTATTGATGTCAAGAACTTTAAAAGTAAGATTTTCTACATTTGATTTTGATTGGGCGACTTCAATCATTTTTTCAGAAATATCCGTTGCTGTAACTTGGAAATTCTGCATGGCCAACCAAATCGCATCTTCACCAGTTCCGCAATTAATTTCTAAAATTTTCTTTGTGTTTTTTAGTTGTTTTTGAAGTTGATTATAAACTAAGTGACGCTGCATTTTTCCTATTTCAGAAAAGGTGAAATGGGAATCGTAATTTGGAGCCGCTTGGTCGAAATCAGCTTTCATGTTGTACTTTTTTCAATACCATTTTATCTATAAAACTACTTGGAATGTAATAGCCTAATTTTAATATTGATACTATTTTCCCTTTTGTAAAAGAGAAATTCCTAAGGTTTTCAAGGCCTTGACTTATTCTGAATTCTTTATGCACAAAACGTTGTAACTTTCTGTAATACTTTGAGTTATACGTCCCTTGAAACATCATGTCAAAATCGTCAGAATCGGTCCAATTTGACTTTAATAGCAAGTCGTCTTTTACTTTTTCATAAAACTTGGTACCTGGCAAAGGATAAGAAACAGAAATACCAATGTTGTGTGGTTTCAATTCTTTAACCATGGCAATTGTTTTTTGAATATCTTCCTGATTTTCATCTAAATATCCAAATTGCAAAAAGAAAGCTACTTTAATTTTTTTTGATTTTAACAATCGAGTCGCTTCATAAATTTCTTCCACTTTAGTGCCTTTATCCATAGCATCTAAAATTTTTTGTGACGCACTTTCAGCACCCACCCAAACTTCTTCTAAACCCGATTCTGCCAAAGCTTCAATGGTATCTTCTTTTAATAACAAATCGACTCGACTTTGAATAAAGAAGCTAATTGTTATATTTTTTTCTTTTAAAACGGCATTAAATTCTTGTACCCAATTGGGTTTTAAACCAAAAATATCGTCGCACATCCAAAAACGAGACACCCCAAATTTTTCCTTCAGAAATGCAATCAGATTGACTATATAGGTTGGTGAATGGGCATTGTATCGGTTTCCGTAAATTGGTTTGGCACACCAATTGCATTTATACGGACAACCGCGTGTAGTAGCAATATTTAAAGTGAAAGGTTGTTTACTTTGTTTCCAGATTGTTTTGTAACTTTCGATGTTTACTAAATCCCAAGCTGGAAGTGGTAATTCATCTAAATTTTGTAAAACAGCTCGGCTTGGATTTTGAATAATTTCTCCATCTTTTTTATAGACAATTCCGAGAATGTTATCAGTTGTATTTTCGTTCTCAATAGTAGCGATTAATTCTAATAATGTAATTTCACCTTCACCTCGAATGACAAAATCCGCACCTTTTTCTAAATATTTCTCAAAATGATCTGATGCATCTGAACTGCAAACTACAATTTGACAACCGTATTTTTTTCCAAGTTGAATCATTTCAAAACAGGCTTCACGCATGTTGGTCAAGCACATTTTGGTTAGATAATTAAAACCATCATCATAAATAATAAGATATTTAGGTTTCGTTTTAACTAAAAGAGTTTCAATTTCAAAAGGATTATCACGTAAATTCGTATCAAACAAATCAACTTCAAATCCATTTTCACGAAGTAAAGAAGCAGCATATAACGTTCCCAATGGTGGGAAAGGCATTTTGTTTTTCCACTGTTTAGGGTCTAATTTATAATAATACGAATGTGAAAATAAAACCTTAGACATTTTCTTTGGGTAAAATAATGTTGAAATTAGTTGCAACTTCTTCAATTTTGGCATTTAAAGCTTCAATTACTTTTCTCTGAAAGTTGGATGGATGGTGTTTAGATATGTTTTGCGTTGATTTTAGTGCAATATTAAAATCATCCGCATTTAAAAATTCGAATTTAGACTTCCATTTATTTAGGGTAATTTTTTTGAAAACACCATCAATATAAAAACCTATTTTGTTATTCAAAATACTTTCTATACAAGTTGGAAATACCGCTTTTTTTATATTTGGAACCGTTTTTAAATTTACTTCAAATTTTGAAAAATAACTTTCAATCCATTTATTTGAGCGATAAAATTCTTCAAAAACAACTTTTCCTTGCATTGGAATTAGCGTTTTTAATTCGGTAGCGGTAAATCTGTTTTTTTCTTCAAGCTCTAATTGTTGCGTTGAAATAAAATAATTAACACAAAAATACTTTCTAGAATTCAATAAAAAAATCTTTTTGTATAGCATTAATAACGTTCTACAAATCCATAATTTGTTTGGTGTTGTAATCACAAAAAAATCGATATCACTTTCATTATCATAATAACCTTTAGACAGTGAACCAGAAACACCTACTGCTTTTACATAAGGAAATTGAAAAATAAATTTCGCTTTTTTTTCTGCAATTTTTAGAGCTTTTTGAGCATTTAAATTGCCTTTTAATCGTTTCGTAACACTTTCTAAATCGTTGGCATACACATAAAAATCATCTACTTTTCTAAGAATTTTATCCAGGATTAAGTTTTCTAATTCTTGGTTAGTTTCCACAATATTTTTATGATTCGTATAACTATGAATTTCTTCGAGCGTTAACGGATACCTAAAAATAGAAAAGTATAAAATGGTTTTTAAAGATTCCAAATTCAATGTTTTATAAAGCATCAAAAATACTAAATTGAAACTTAAGAAATACGCTATTTTTTAAAATAACGCAGAATTCAACTCAACTAAATACCAAAAACCAAAATTTTCTCGTTTATACAATTATCAGTACTTTTACCGTATGTTGAAACCGCTATTTCTTTTTTTACTTTTATGTGTATTTTCTGTTGGCTTTGCTCAAGAGAAAAACCAAGCATTTAAAAGTAGAAAAATAGTGTATACCAAAGAAGTAATTCAAATTGATACGATTGCCTTAAATCCGAATTCCTTTAAAATTTACAATCAAAAAAATCAGGAAATTGACACTTCTTATTATTCATTTAATTACCAAACCAAAAAACTACTTTTTAAGAAAGAATTTCAAGATTCAGTAAAAATAACCTATTATCAATTGCCAGAATTCTTAACTAAAACTTATACGATTTACGATGAGAAAAAAATTGTACCGAATGAAAATGGCAGGTTATTAACTTTTTCAGATAATACAAAAAAACCAACATCTCTTTTTAATGGCTTACAAACTAATGGAAGTATTTCTCGTGGCGTTACCATTGGTAATAACCAAAATACGGTATTAAATTCGAATTTAGATTTACAAATTTCAGGAAAATTAGCCGATAATGTAAGTTTAAAAGCCTCTATTCAAGACAGCAATATTCCTTTACAAGAAGGCGGATATTCGCAAAAACTGGATGAATTTGATCAAATATTTATTGAACTATCATCAAAAAACTGGAACGTACGCGCAGGCGATTTATTTTTAGAAAATAGAAAAACCTCATTTTTAAATTTCAATAAAAAAGTACAAGGTTTATCTTCTAATTTTAACTGGGGCACTACCAATAAAAACGATTTATTTTTTGCAGCTTCATTAGTTCGTGGACAATATGCAAGAAGCAATTTTACGGGACAAGAAGGCAACCAAGGTCCTTATAAGTTACGTGGAAATAACGGTGAATTATTTGTGTTAATTATCTCAGGTTCAGAACGAGTTTATGTGAATGGAATTTTAAAAGAACGTGGTGAAAACAAAGATTATATAATCGATTATAATGCTGGTGAAATTATTTTCAATGCTACTTTTCCGATAACTTCAGAAATGCGAATTGTTATGGAATATCAGTATTCGGATAGAAATTTTACGCGTTTTTTAAGTTATGGTGGATTCAATCATGAAGGTGAAAAATTAAGTATTGGTGCTTATGTATATTCAGAAAACGATGTGAAAAACCAGCCTTTGCAACAAAGTTTATCAGAAGAACAAGTGGAAATTTTACAAAATGCAGGTGATGATGCTACTTTAATGAATGCACCTTCTGCCTTTGAAGATTCGTTTTCTGAAAACAAAATTTTGTACAAAAAAACACTATTTGGCTCAACCGAAATATTTGAATTTTCAACAGATCAAACTCAAACGTTATTTCAAGTTAGGTTTACCTTCGTGGGCAATAATTTGGGAAACTACGTTTTAGCCAGTAATAATACTATTGGAAAAATTTACGAATATGTAGCACCAATTGCAGGAATTCCACAAGGAAATTACGAACCGATTGTAAAATTAATTGCACCTACGAAAATTCAAATTGCAACTATTGTAAGTAAATATTCGCCATCAGAAAAAACAGAAATTGAAACAGAAATTGCCATTTCTAATAATGATAAAAATTTATTTTCCGGTTTAGACGATGCTAACAATCAAGGAATTGCTTCCAAATTTAACATCAAGCAACAATTATTTTCCAAAGGATTGAATGTACAATCTTATGCGAATATCAATTACATTCAAGAAAATTTCAAACCCATTGAACGTTTGTACAACATTGAATTTAACCGCGATTGGAACATCACAAATCCGCTAGGAAATCAGGTTTTAATTGTTGGTGGCTTAGAATTTAACACGGTTCAAAATGATACTTTAAAATGGCAAACTTTTGGGAAATATCAGTTTGAAAAATTAGACTATACCACTAATTTTTCTGGAAATAAACATAGTTTTCAGGCTTTTGCAAAAAACAAATCATTGGTTTTTCAAACGCAAAGTAGCTTGATGAATAGTCAAAGTGACACGAGCAAATCAGATTTTTTTAGAAATCAGAATGTAGTTAAATATCACGTAAAGAAAAATTATATTGGTGGAAGTTTTAGAGCCGAAAACACGAAAGAAGTGGTTGCTCCAACACAAACATTAAGCAATTTTAGTCAACGTTTTACCGAATTTGGTAATTTTATTGGTCGAGGCGATTCTACAAAAGTTTTCACAGAGATTGGATATTTGACTCGACAAAATGACAGCATTCAGAACACAATTTTACAACGTGTAAATACTTCTTTTTCCACTTATTTGAAAGCAAAACTGATTAAAAACGACCGAAGAAATTTAGGCATTTTTATCAATTACAGAACCTTAAAATTTACAGATGATCGTGCTACGGAACCTTCCATTAATTCGAGATTAAATTATTCTGATTCCTTTTTTAATAATTTAATTCAAACTACCACATTTTACGAAAACAATTCGGGTAGTATTGCTCAGCAAGAGTTTACTTATTTAGAAGTCGACCCGGGCCGAGGCGTTTACATGTGGAACGATTATAACAATAATACGATTCAAGAATTACAAGAATTTGAAATTGCTACTTTTTCCGATTTAGCCAAATATGTAAAAGTTTTTTTGCCCAATCAGACGTTTATTCGAACCTATCAGAATAAATTAAGTCAGACTTTAACTTTTAATGGAAATGTGTGGCAAAACGAATCAGGTTTCAAGAAATTTTTATCGAACTTTTATAACCAAACATCTTTAATTATTGATAAAAAAGTGGCTAGAAATTCTAATTCTTTTGAATGGAATCCGTTTTCAAAAAGCGAAGAAGATTTAATTGGTTTGAACAATAATTTCAGAAACAGTTTGTTCTTTCACAAAGGCAAACAGCGAAATTCTATAACGTATACCTACAATTCAAGTTCGTTGAAAAACTTGTTGAATTTTGGAAGCCAAGAAAATTACATCAAAAGTCATCAATTGCAATATGTACATTTGATCAAGAAATTTTGGTTGTTGCAATTGCAAACTAGTACTTCAAATTCTGAAAGTATTTCTGATAATTATACCAGTAGAAATTTTAATATTGCTAGTTTAGAAGTAGCGCCGAAAGTCTCTTATATTTTCTCTAAAAATGCAAGTTGGGATATTTTTTACGAAAACAGCAAAAAAGAGAACACCATTAATAACGTAGAACGATTGACACAAAATCAGTTGGGAACATCATTTAATTGGAATACTGAAAAAGGTTTTTCTATGAACGGAATTTTCACATACATTAACAATGATTTTTCAGGAAGCGCTTCTTCTCCTGTTGGTTTTCAATTATTAGAAGGTTTACAAAATGGAAAAAACACAACATGGCAATTGTTATTTCAGAAAAACATCACTCAATTTTTAGATATTTCAATCAATTATAATGGTCGAAAATCGGAAACGAGTAAAACCATTCATACCGGAACGGTTCAATTAAGAGCTTTTTTTTAACAAACAAACCCTTAATTTTTTGTTAAAATAACCTTCTTTTTTCACCTTTTTTTTGATAAAAATTTGATTTCACTAAAAATAGAATAAATTTGTTGTAAATTAAAAATCATAATGAAAAACTATCTGTTCCTACTCTCATTTTTAACGTTCTTTATTAGTCAAGCTCAATTAAGTAATAAACACTGGTTACCACCTTTACATACAAGAGAAAGTTCTGCTATTGAAGACCATTATATTTACATTTCAACAGCAGAAGCTACCCCTTTTCAAGTAAATGTAACTACTGGTAATGGTACGCCAATTGTAGGATCTCCATTTACAATTTCTCAGTCTGCACCTGCAATGATTTTAATTGGAAACGGACAACCTTCACAAATGTTCTTAGATGTGAGCGATGTAAATGTTGTAAAAAGCGACAAAGGCTTAATTTTAGAGGGCGCAAAAGATTTTTATGTTAGTTTTAGAATGCGTCAACAAAATCATGCTGAAACCTTAATATCTAAAGGAAGACCTGGAATTGGAACTAATTTTCGTTTAGGAAGTACGCCACAAGGCGGAGACATATCAATTCGAAATTTTGTATCTAGTGTTATGGCAACAGAAGACAACACCACAATTGTACTTTCTGACTATAATACTAATGTTGAATTTGTTTCAGGTGCAGGATTAGTGACAGCTGATACGCAAACTTTTGTATTGAATGAAGGCGAAACAGTAACTTTTAGTGGTTATACTGATAATATAGACAATTGGACAGGTTTTATTGGAGCTTCTTTAACTGCCACAAAACCAGTAGCAGTAAATACAGGTAATGCCACAGGTGGTGTTTCGAATAATGGATCGGATTTTACTTTAGACCAAATAGTTTCTTCTTCTCAAATCGGAACTGAATATATTTTTATTGAAGGAAATGGTTTACCAGCAATGGAATCTCCTTTAATTATAGCAGATGAAAACAATACACAAGTTTTCGTAAACGGAAGCACAACGCCTGCTGTTACTTTAAATGCAGGTGATTATTACTTAGTTCCAAATTCTCAATACCAAGGAACTATCAACAGAAATATTTATGTAAAAGCATCTAAGCCTGTTTTTGCTTATCAGTTGATTGGTGGTGCAGCTTCTAATCCTACTTCTGGTTTAAATTTTATTCCACCCTTAAGTTGTTTTTTCCAAAATTCTGTATATATCCCGTCAATTAATCAGATTGGTTCTTCTTTTTATACTGCAGATTTGATGATTTTAACGTATTCAACTGCTTCAATAACTGTAAACGGAACTGCAATTCCAACTTCACAAGCACAAACTGTTTTAGGAAATACAGATTGGGTAACCTACAGAATTGCGGGTTACAGTGGAAATGTAAATGTAGTTTCAACCGGACCTTTGGCAGTTGGCGTTTTTGGTGCTAGTGGTGCAGCTGGTTATGCCGGTTATTATTCAGGATTTGGTAGTGCTCCACAAGACACACCAGTAACTGTTTGTTCTTCAACTACTACCAACTTATTTGATGCCATCATAGGAAATCCTGGCGCAGGTGGAAACTGGACAGTTCCTGCGGGTGGCGCTCCATTAACAGGCGATGTTTTTGATCCTGCTAGTAACATTCCTGGAGAATATATTTATTCATTTACAAAAACTTGTAATACCGCTCTAACCTTTTTAAGCGTAAAAGTGAATGTAACTGTAGAACAAGCAGGAAATACAGGAACAAGTACTACAAAAAACACTTGTAAAAACGAAAGTACATTCGATATGTTTCCATTACTTGGAACAGGAGTAACAACTGGCGGAACTTGGTCTTTTAACGGGGTAAACAGACCTAATGGAGATTTTAATCCTGCAACCGATTTAAGTGGGACTTATACTTATACTATTCCAGCAAGTGGCGTTTGTCCTGCACTATCATCAACTGTTCAAGTAACAAATTTTGATATCCCTACCGTTATTGCTATTTCAGACTTTAAAGTTTGTGATGATGCTGCCGATGGTAATGATACAAACGGACAAACAACTTTTAATTTAACTTCTAAAAATACGGAGATTATTAATGGTCAAACGAATGTTTCTGTCACTTACCATTTGTTACCTAACGAGGCTATTTCTGGAACTAACGCCATAACGAGTTATTCAGGTGCAAACAAAATAATTTATGTTAGATTATTTAATACTTTAACAAATTGCTACAACACAACTAGTTTTAATGCGGTAGTAACTCCATTACCAATGATTTCAAATCCAATAACTTTAAGACAATGCGATGATGATACTGATGCAATTTCTGATTTCAATTTAACTGAAGCTAACGCATCCATTTCTACTCAAGCCAACTTGGTATTTTCTTACTTTACTTCTCCAGCAAATGCTCAAAATAATGTAAATAGAATTCCGAATGAAACCGCATATACTTCTCCAAATAACGGAACAGTTTGGGCAAGAATTGAAAATGAAAATAATTGTATTCGAGTGGCGCAGGTGAACTTAATTGTTTCAGCAACACAAATTCCTGCTACATTTCAAAAAATTGTTTTAGAAGAATGTGATGATTTTATTGATGCCACAGATACAGATACAGACGGATTTGATTATTTTGATTTTTCAAGTGCCACAACAACTCTTTTAGCTCAATTTCCAAGTAGCAATAATTTAATTGTTACCTACTATGAAAATGAACCTGATGCATTAGCGGAATTGAACCCAATTGACACCACTGATCCAGATGGATACAGAAACATAGTGCCGAACCTCCAAAATATTTGGGTTAGAATTGATACTAACATAAACAATGCTTGTGTAGGATTGGGTCAGTATGTTGATTTAAGAGTCAATCCTTTACCTGATTTTAATCTTACAGGATTGGAAGTTTTGTGCGTTACACCAGGAACTGGAGTTGGAAGCTTTCCTATTAATGCTACACCAGCTACACCTGGAAACTATTCTTATCTTTGGACACCTACAAATCCAGATACCACAGCCGGACAAGAAAACGCGGTATTTATGGCCTCTGCAAATGGAATCTATAAAGTAGTGGTTACAAATATGAATACGATGTGTTCAAAAGAAGATCAAACTGAAATTGTTGTTTCTTCTGCGCCACAAACCGTTCAAGTAGAATTAGTTTCAGAAATTTTTGCCAGCGGTTTATCAACCATTCAAGCAGTTGTTGTTGGTGGATTTGGTAGTTACGAATACAGTTTAAATCAAATCGATTGGCAAACAAGTCCGGTTTTTACTAATTTAGAAAATGATATTTATACCATTTATGTAAGAGATATTAATGGTTGTGGAGAAAAAAGTTCAAATGCAATTACAACTATCTCGTATCCAAATTATTTTACACCAAACGGAGATGGGTATAACGATACGTGGAATATCAAAGGTTTAACACCAACATTTGATGCGAAAATTTACATTTTTGACCGTTACGGAAAATTATTAAAACAAATTGATGCCTACGGAAATGGTTGGGATGGAAAATTCAACGGACAAGAAGTGCCTTCTACGGATTATTGGTTTAAAATTGAATACAAAGAAGATGGTGTTCAGAAAGAATTTAAATCACACTTTAGTTTAAAAAGATAATTAAATGTAATAATACAAACCGCAACTTCAGAGTAACATAAAAGTTTGAAATTGCGGTAAAATAAAAAACCATGACAGCTTTCGTAAAACAAGAAGTAAAAAATACTATTGGATATATCACTTTTTATCATCCCGCAGGAAATTCTTTTCCAAGTTCGCAGTTGCAACAATTGGTGGAAACGATTCAAAATTTAGATAAAAATGAAAACGTAACTCTTATTGTTTTACAAAGTGAAGGAAACACCTTTTGTGCCGGCGCTTCCTTTGATGAATTATTACAAATTGACAATTTAACTGACGGAAAACAATTTTTCTCTGGCTTTGCTAACGTGATTAATGCGATGCGAAATTGTTCGAAACTAATTGTAGGAAAAGTGCAAGGTAAAGCCGTTGGTGGTGGCGTTGGAATTGTGGCCGCTTGCGATTATGCGATTGCCACTACAAAAGCCGATGTAAAACTTTCAGAATTAACCATTGGAATTGGACCTTTTGTAATTGAACCAGCTGTGAGTCGTAAAATTGGACAAACTGCCATGAGCGAATTAACCTTAGCTGGAAACGAATGGAAACCCGCTTCTTGGGCTTTTGAAAAAGGTTTATTTGCCAAATTAGTACAACCAGAAGAATTAGATACTGAATTAGAAAAATTTGCTTTACAATTAGCCAGCTACAACCCTGAAGCTTTATCAGAAATGAAACAAGTGCTTTGGCAAAACACTTCACATTGGAGTTCTTTATTATACGAACGTGCCGAAATTTCTGGAAAATTAGTGTTGAGTGCTTTTACGAAAAAGGCGTTGGAAGGGTTTAAAAAGTAGTCGAAAAAATACCATTTTTGTATTCTAGCCCTGATAGGAGCGGCATCTCCCGATTTTTCTTCGGGAATATAACGGATAGCGGGACAACAAGTGAACTGAAATACAAAACGGCTGCTTCAAAAAAATAAGAAGTTGAAACAAGTTCAGCATGACAAAGCAATAATAAAACCTAACTCGTTTTCAACCAACCCGTAATACTAAATCTTTTTCTTTGAACGGGTTTGACTTCGTGTTCTAAAAGTTGACTTTCAAAAATGACTACTCTACCTTTTAAGGGGTAAATTTTGATTTCCTCTTCGGGTTTGTAAATGACTAATTCGCCACCAAATTCGGGTTGCCAATTTTCATCGTTTAGATAACAAACTATAGATAATTTTCTTCGGGTGTCATTCTTAAAAACATCTAAATGACGTTTGTAAAATGTGCCTTCTGGATAAATGGCATAATGGAATTCTTTGTTTGAAATCCCTAAATAACAAGTTGCATTAATGTAGGCTACAAAATCGTTGATTTGATGGAAAAAGGTTTCTGAAGCTTCGTTTTTGTCTTCTTCATTCAGCCAAAAAATATAATCGCCACGAATTTCTTCTTTTATAATTTCATCCGAATTTTGCCCAATTGCCGATTTCTTAAATTCCGACGTTTCGTATTTTTGATCCAATTCGGCACGCATAATTTGCACGGCTTCTTCTGAAAAAAAAGCATCGCAAACCGCGTATTGGTTTTCTAATAAATCGGTAATTATAGTTTCGTAAAGTGGATTCAATTCCATTGTGATAATATTTAAAGCAAAGATATGTGAATATTTTCGTAATTTTGCAGTTCAATAATCACATCATGAGTAAAATTAGAATTACCAAGCAGTTCAATTTCGAAACCGGTCATGCCCTTTATGGTTATGATGGCAAATGTAAAAATGTTCACGGACACAGTTATAAACTTTCTGTAACCGTTATTGGTGAACCAATTACCGATTCGAATAATGTGAAATTCGGAATGGTAATTGATTTTTCTGATTTGAAAAAAATTGTGAAAGAAGACATTGTAGATGTGTTTGATCACGCTACTGTTTTTAATCAAAATACACCTCATGTTGAATTAGCCAAAGAATTAAAAGACAGAGGTCATCATGTAATTTTGGTAGATTATCAGCCCACCAGTGAAAATATGGTAGTTGATTTTGCCGAAAAAATTAAAGCTCGTTTACCAAAAGACATTCAATTGCATTCGTTACGTTTACAAGAAACAGAATCGTCTTTTGCAGAATGGTTTGCT
The DNA here is from genome assembly GCF_011392115.1 of Flavobacterium difficile. GTDB lineage: Bacteria > Bacteroidota > Bacteroidia > Flavobacteriales > Flavobacteriaceae > Flavobacterium > Flavobacterium difficile. The sequence continues at coordinate 8,143 of NZ_JAAJBT010000001.1, read as the reverse complement.
TCGGATAATCTATAAATGAGCATTACATTATTATCTTCGCCTTTACAAGGTTTTACCGATTTCAGATTTCGAAATGCCTTTCACAAACATTTTGGTGGTATCGATACCTTTTATTCTCCCTACATTAGATTGAATGGGAAATTAGAAATTAAAGCTTCCTACGAACGTGATATTCTTCCAGAAAATAATACTACTTTAGAAGTCATTCCTCAGGTTATTACCAATGATCCCGATGAATTTTTATTCGTGGCGAAATACGTACAATCGTTAGGTTACAAAGAATTAAATTGGAATTTAGGTTGTCCGTATCCGATGGTTGCAAAATGTGGCATGGGTTCTGGATTAATTAGCAATACAGAAAGAATCAACAATATTTTAGACCGCGCACATAGTGAAACTGATATTATCGTATCGATGAAAATGCGAATGGGTTATGAAAATCCAACAGAAATTTTAGATGTGTTTCCGATTTTAGAAAAATATCCGATAAAAAATATTGCCATACATGCCAGAATTGGAAAACAGCTTTATAAAGGTGATGTAGATTTAGATTCGTTTCAACGTTGTTTAGAGGTTTCTAAACATAAGTTATATTATAATGGTGATATTACTTCAGTTGAAAAATTTAGAGAAATGCGAGAGCGTTTCCCAAGCATTGATCATTTTATGATTGGAAGAGGTTTGATAGCCGATCCGTTTTTACCAAGTATGATTAAAAACAATACAACTGAATATCCTGAAGATAGATTCAAGATTTTCCAAGCTTTTCATGATGAAATTTACCAGGCATATGATGCGTTTTTACAAGGTCCTACTCCCATTCGAATGAAAATGTTAGGGTTTTGGGAATATTTTTCTCAGGCTTTTCCAGATACACAAAAAACGTTTAAGAAGATTAAAAAAGCACAAAACAGCAGAGTTTATGAACAAGCAGTAAAAGAAATATTCGCCGCTCGTTAAAAAGCTTGCATTATTCGAAAAAATAGTCATAAAAAAACCTCTCACTCTAATTCTAGAGGAGAGGTTTTTAAATTTATTTAAACCTGTATTAGTTTTTGTAAACTTTCAATTCAGTTATTCCATCAACTGATTTTAATTTTACAATGTACATTGCGCTAGACAAGTTTGTCATATTCAATTGTACTTCTAATGTATTTGGTTTCATTTCGATTACTTTTCTACCTGTTAAATCATATACGTCTACCGAAGTAATTTCTTTATTGTATTTCACATTAAAGATATCTTTTACCGGGTTTGGATAATAATTCAATTGAGATAAATCGAAACTTGCATTTCCTAATACTACTGTTACAGTAACTGCTAAAGCAGTACTTCTACAAGTTCCATTAACTGAAACCGCATAATAAGTTGTATTGTCAGTTAATACTGTTCCAGCTAAAATAGCATTAGTTCCAGCATTTGCATCTGCTAATGTAGGATACCAAATAATTCCAGTTCCTGAAACTACTATATCTTCGATAGTTACATCTGAAGCTACACCACCATTAAGTGTTTGTGTAGACGCACCAGTTGGAGTTGCAGCTGAATTAATTGTTAATACACCACTATTTTGTGTTGTACCATTCCAGAATCCATTATTATTTCCACCATATTGCCAAGTTGAACAACCTGTTAATCTGTATCTGAAAGTATAATAATAAGTTCCACCTGTTAATGCATTACTAGTAGTAAACATGTATTCATCGTTATTTCCAACTTGAACGTTGAAAGTAGCTGGTGTCCATGTAGACCAAGTATTTGGATTTGTATTTGTGGTATTATAACCAAACTGAACTTCAATTCCTGCAGCTTGACCAGCAGCTTCAGTTAATCCAGCTTCATAAACCTGACCATAAGCAGTCATTGTTCCACCTTCACAAATTGTAGCAGATGCTGGGAATTGAAGATTTGCAAAATCAATTGAAGCATTTGTAACTACTAAATTTAATGTAGCAGTATTTGGACATCCTGCACCATTTGTGGTTACATTAGTGTAAGTTCCACTTGTTGTATAAGTTACACCATTTTCAGCCCAAGTATAAGTATCACAAACAGTAACATTTGTTGTAGTTGTAGTACTTGCATTAATTGTTAAATTTAAAGTTCTTGTCACACAGTTTACAACATTTGTGTAAGTTCCACTTGTTGTGTAAGTAGTTCCATTTGCTGCCCAAGTGTAAGAATCACATGCAGAAACAACTTCTGCTGGTAATGATGAACTTGGAGTGATAGTTAAATCTAAAGTTCTTGTTACACAGTTTACCACATTAGTGTAAATTCCACTTGTCGTATACGTTGTTCCATTTGCTGCCCAAGTATAAGAATCACATACTGAAACTACTTCTGTAGGTAATGATGAACTTGGTGTGATGGTTAAATCTAAATTTCTAGTCACACAATTTACAGTAGAAGTATACATTCCACTAGTTGTGTAAGTAGTGCCATTTGCAGCCCATGTATAAGAATCACATGCAGAAATAACTTCTGTTGGTAAAGTTGAACTTGGTGTGATAGTTAAATTTAATGTTCTTGTTTCACAGTTTACAACATTAGTATAAGTTCCACTTGTTGTATACGTTGTTCCGTTTGCAGCCCAAGTGTAAGAATCACATGCAGAAACTACTTCTGCTGGTAATGAAGTATTAGCAGTAACAGTTACTACTGATGCACTTGACAAAATTGATCCACAAGCGCCAGTTACTAAAACAGTATAACTTCCTGAATCGGCTACAAGAGCTGAAGGAATCGAATAGGTTGCAGATGTTGCTGATGGAATATCAACAGTGTCTTTTTTCCATTGGTAAGTTAAACCTGTACCTGTAGCAACTACAGATAAGTTTACAGCAGTGTTTTCACAAACAGAAACTGTAGCAACTGGTTGTGTTGTTATAGCCGGAGCTACACATGCCGTAATATTTACAATATAATCTTCAGTTTCTCCCCATACACTTGAAGATGCTCCACAAGGAGTATTAGTTAAAACTGTGTCATTACCACCACGTATACGCATTAAAGTATTTCCTAATGCGGCTCCAACAGGTACTGTAAAGTTTAAATTTGAAGTTCCATTAGCACCTGCAGAGGTAGTATTATTTGCAACAAACTCTCCTGCGTCTGATAAATCACCATCTTGATTGTAATCTATCCAAACTCCTGAAAATTGTGAACCATCCGAACCAAATGAAATTGAAATAGTTTGACCAGAACCTTGGGTTAAATCAGGAATAGTGACAGCATTATAGAAAGTATAATAAGGTGATGGCGTTGGAGTAGCTGCAGCATTTGAAGAATTATTTAATGTACCTAAAGTTACATTAGTAATTGCATCACCAGCTGTTGCTCCAGTTCCATTTGAATAAGTAGAGGCACAGTAACAAGCATATATTGAATTCATGTTAACCTGAATTGGTGTACTAATTGTAGATACACCTGAAGAAGTACAAGTTACTATACATTGGTAAAAAGTACTTGCAGTTTGAGAAGTTGTTAATGTTGCACTAGTTGCACTAGTAATATTTGTATAAGGAGCAATTCCATCGGGAGAGGACTGCCATTGGTAAGTAACTCCTGTTCCTGTGGTTGTAGTTTGCAAACCTAAAGTAAAGTTAACAGATGGACAAACTAATGAACTTGTTGTTGTTGTATTTCCTGGAGTTGGCGCACCATTACATGAATTAGAATCTGCATACGATAAAAACCCAGTATAATCAGCTAATGCTAATGCGGAATTAGATTGAATTAAATTTGGTGTTCCATTAGCAGCAGCAGTGAATGTTGCTGGTCCAAAAGACCCTGTGTAAATTCCTGCAGCACTAGCTCCTACAGCAGGAACTGATGCGCTTACTATACCTGAATCTGCTAATCTTACATTTAAATTAGTTACAGTTCCAGAAATAATTGGCGCTTCCCATCTTCTTGTAGTAGATAAGTTTAATAATGTGGCATCTGCAGTACCTGCATTTGCACCAAAAGTTTCAACCTTCATTTCAACAACTGATGTAGTTGCTGGCGCAAATGAAGCTGGTGCATAAGTACTACCCTTTCCTACTGGGAATAAAGCAAATGTTGTATTTGTATTTGCATTTGCAATTGTTCTTTGTAATGGTCCATTTACAAAGGTATTAACTGGAATTGTTGCAGGCATGGTTAAAGTACCCGCCGCAGTAATTGTTCCATGACTTAATAAATTCGTATTTGAAGTATTAACAATACCAGAAATAAAAGTTAAATTCGTTGCTACTCTAAATGGTGAGGCAAGAGTTAAACCAGCAGAATCCGAATTATTGATGGTTAATGAATTTAAATTAGCTGTAGGTAATGTTGCTGAGTTAGAACATGTTCCATTATTTGTAAAGGTTTGAGCTAATGGAGTTGGAACAAAATTCAGAGTAGAACCAGTATTAGATCCAATTAATGATGCAGATACTCCTAAAGTATTTATAAAAGTACCGCCAACTTCAACATTTAAATTTCCACCAATTACTAAGGCAGAAGTTAAACTCAAAATACTATTGTTTTTGATCGTAACATTTCCGTTTACACCCAATTGAAAAACAGAAGTTACTGATCTTCCTGTTGTTGCATTCCCATTTACTTCAATACTTCCTAGAGATAAAAATGCAGTAGCAACCCAATTGTTTATTCTAAAACCATCTGCTGGAACACCCGCTTGAGTAGTAGAAATACCATCGCCAAAAATTGTAGTGTGATTTGATGATGCCGATAATGATATAGAAGATGCCGTTGAATTATTAAGTCTTATAACAAAATTACTTCCAGATGTAGTACTTGCATGAGGATCTACAAAAGTTAAAGTACCGCCTGTTAAATTAATATTTGTTGATTCAGAATTAAAAATAGCAACAGAAGTAGCCACAGAAGTAGCTACAGTACCTGAGTTTCCGTCGATTATAATTGCTCCACCTGATTGATTAAAAATAGATGTCGTAAGCGCATTATTAATATTTCCATTAACAGTTAATGTACCACCAGATACTGTTAATGTACCATTATTAGTCAAACTAGTGTTGTTATTAGTACATCCGATTGTTAAATCACCAGATGCTACAACTAAAGTTGCTCCAGCTGAAATAACTGTATTGGCAGCAGTATTACCAATACTATTTACTGTTACTGTATGACCTGCACTAATTGTAGCGCCATCAGTACAAGTTGGTGGAACACCTTTACTCCATGTAGTTGGAGCATTCCAATCTCCAGAAGCTATTGATACATTTGAAACATCAGCAGTATTTAAACCTAAGAAAAAAGCTCCAGAAGTTAAATCGGCTGTTGTTATAGCTGTTCTTTGTCCTCCTGGTGTTGAAGTACCATTTTGATGTGTTCCAACAAAAGTACCAGCTTTTAAAACTCTAGTACTTGCATTGGCAGCATTTAATAAACCATTTGCAACAATCGCTACAGTATGTGTTGCTGTAGTGGTTGAATATCCGTTTTCTGCAGTAATCGCCCAGTTAGCATCTGCTCTATCCGTTACTGTGTAAGCTCCATCTACAAGAGACAGTCCTGTTGTTACCGTTGTAGCATTGTTGTAAGCAACTGTTAAATATCCTACAGTATTAGTTCCACCAGTACTTCTGGTAATATATAAAGCTCTTTGAGCACCTGTTGGAGATAAAAATGGATAACGTGAAGTTGTATTAGTTGGATCAGTTCCAGCAGTTATAGTAGTACCTGTTGCTGTTGCTGTCCACCATCTTGAAAAAGAACCACCAATAAACCCTGTCCCAACTGGACCAGTATGAGTAGTACCAGCAGCATAATTTCCATAATAAATTTTATTAGATCCTAAAGCTATTCTAGCTCCAGTAGTGTTTAAGACACCCATAATTCTAATATTGTTAAAATTCCAATTTATATTTGGTGTCGAAGTATTTGTATTTGCACAAATTAATTGTCTAATAACATCTACTTCATTTGTATTTGTGGTATTTAACACTGTACCACCAAAAACTCCAGTACCAGAAACATTTTGTACTTGTGAACCATTTAAAACTAATTGATTAGCTGTACCAACAAAAGTATTTATACGACCATTATTAACTATATCTCTTGCTACATTTAATGTTTTTCCTGTTGTTCCATTAAATAAATTAAATAGACCACCATTATCTACAGTTAGATTACCTAAAACACTAAAAGAAGTTGGAGTTACACCATATCCTAGTACACCTGTATTATTTATTGTTAAATTAGTAGCCCCTTGTCCACTAGCATCAATTGTTACTGTATGTCCAGCTGCAATTGTCACATTATCTCCTAGAGTTGGTACCGCATTTGCATCCCAAGTCGAAGCAGCTCCCCAGTTTCCTGTAGCAATAGATATAAAGTTTCCAGGTGTACTAGAAACTAATGAAATATCGTCAACTGCAGCCGGCGGGTTAGCAATAGTAGAAACATCAGATTTCCATTGGAAAATTAGTCTGTAAGTTCCTGGAGCAGCACTAAATATAATTGTTTCATTATTCCAAGCAGCACTACTAAGCTTGTACATACCACTTACTGCTCCTGGGCCAATAAGTTGGGTTGCTCCTGTTACTGCTGACGTAGCGACTGGAGTTACAGTAGTTGGAGCCCAAAATAATTTAAGATTATCCCAATCGGATGTTGTAGTACCTTCGCCACCAACTTTCCATCTAAAATTTAAAGTTATTTTGCTTTCACCTACTGGAATTGTTACATCCTTGTATATGTGGTTAAAAACAGATAATTGCGAATAGGTCCAAGCTGTTCCTAAATTAGCAGATACGTAAGCACAATTTGCACCAGATGAAACAACTGGTACGGATCCTATCTGCCATGTGTCAGTTGCTGGATTGACAGACGTCCATCCATTAGCTGTAAATGAAGTACCGTTTTCAAAACCACCATCACCTGTTGGAGAAATTAAAGTTGTTTGAGAAAACGCACTATTTACAAACAAAAAAAGTCCAATAAAAAGCACAAAACTTTTTATTGTCTTCTCAAAAAAAGAGTAAGATTTTTTCATTGATAAAAATTTGTGTGTTAAAATAATTTAAAAAGCTAACTAAACTATGATATTTTTTCTTTATTCTTTAATATAATCGACAAAACGTAATATTTATCGACAAAATACACTAAAAAGAATAGTTTATATGAACTTGATATTATTGAAAAAAAAGCAGTTTAAAAATTTAAACTGCTTTTTTAAATACACATGAAATCTTAACTTACTTTTTAATAATCAAGAACTCACTTCTTCTGTTTTGAGCGTGTTCTTCTTCTGTACATGCTGTACATGGAACTTTTGGTTGGGTTTCTCCCATTCCACTTCCTGTGATTCTGTTTTTAGCAATACCTTTCGATACGATGTATTGCACCGTTGATTTTGCTCTTCTGTCTGATAATTTTAAGTTGTAATTATCTGCGCCTCGACTATCCGTGTGCGATTTCGCATCGATTACCATGTTTGGATATTCGTTCATTACTTGAACCAATTTGTCTAACTCCTCTGCACCTTGAGCCGTGATGTTCGATTTGTTGTATTCGAAGTAAATCGGTTGTAAAATCACTTCTTTTTCTGTAATGATTGGTTTGATTGGCGTCATGTTGATCACAAGAGTTTGGGCTCCGTTTTGTGATTTAGCCATCGTTGTGGTTGCGTTTTCATAACCCGATCTTGTCGCATTAAAATTTGCTACTTCTTCACATGGTAAACCAAACTTTACTTCTCCCATTTCATTTGAAACCTGATTGCCTTTCTCTACGCCTTTGCTATTCATTTGTGCTACGCTTGCGCCTGAAAGTAATTTTCCTGTTTCAGCATCTTTTACAACCACAGTAGCATCCACTCCACAAACTGCATTGGCCTGATAAATGTCATCGTTGCCTTCTCTATTACTTGAAAAGTACCCTACATTTTTTTGTAAATTGTAACTAAATGCAAAATCGTCTTTTTGTGAGTTTACCGGCTCGCCTAAGTTTGTGGCTTTTTCATTAGTTGTTGTAGTGTTGTATTTGAACACATCATACCCACCAAATCCTTGTCTTCCATTAGATGAAAAGAATAAGATGTTATCATCCTGAATCGATGGAAAACTCTCGTTAGCTTCTGTGTTTACATTTGCCCCTAAGTTTTCTGGTGTACCGTAAACATCTCCAT